>OX639965.1 GCA_951828235.1 uncultured Gammaproteobacteria bacterium | reverse complement strand
TAGCGTGGATCGTCGGCCAGTTCCGGCCGCCCCATGGCTGTGCTTAACCGCCGGAACACGCTGTCCTGGTTGGCTGCGATCAGAATGTAGGTACCGTCCTGCGTGGGATAGATGTTCGAAGGCGCCACCCGCGGCAGGATCGAGCCGGTGCGCTCGCGGACATACCCGGCCTGCTGGTATTCGGTGACGAGCGATTCCATCATGTTGAGCACCGCCTCGTAGATCGCGGAATCCACGATCTGGCCCTCGCCGGTGCGCTCCCTGTGATGCAGGGCGGACAGCGCGCCGATACAGGCAAAGGTGGCCGCAAGCTGGTCGCCTATGCTGATGCCTACGCGGCTCGGCGGGCTGGAGGGATCGCCCGCAACGTAGCGCAGGCCGCCCATCGCTTCGCCAATGGCTCCGTATCCGGCCCGCGCGGAATAGGGGCCGGTCTGCCCGTAACCCGAAACGCGGATGAGTATCAGCGCGGGATTGATGTCGTGCAGTTCTTCCCAGGAGAGGTTCCAGCGCTCCAGCGTCCCGGGCCGGAAATTCTCCAGCAGGAAATCGGCCTTTGCGATCAACTCCTTGAGGACATCCTGACCCTCCTTTTCCCGCAGATTCAGCGTGATCGCCTTCTTGTTGCGGGAAATCACCGGCCACCACAGCGACATCCCATGGGCCTTTTCCTGGCCCCAGTCGCGCATCGGATCCGGCCGGTCCGGCGCCTCAACCTTGATTACTTCGGCGCCGAAATCGGCCATGAGTTGTCCGCAAAACGGGCCCGCCAGCAGCGCCCCGAGTTCAATCAGCCTTAGATCGGCCAGTGGGCCGGCCTTGTCCGTCATGTTGCAGTTTCCCCTGTTGGTTCGAGAAACTTGGCGCTGCCTTGTTTCCTACGCCGGGTCGAGATGAAGTTTGAACATACATTGTATAGAATACGCTGCCTTGGTTTGAGGGGGACTGCGTTTCGATGACAGCCAGCGCGCGCCGCGTTTCGATTGTGGAAGTGGGCCCACGGGACGGCCTGCAGGCCGAAAAGGTGCTGTCCACCGAAGTCAAGCTGGATTTCATTCGACGTGCCGTCGAGGCGGGAATACGCAAGGTCGAAGCGGTGAGCTTCGTCCACCCCAAGCGGGTGCCGCAGATGGCCGACGCCGAAGCCGTGGTGCGCGGCCTGCCCAAGGGCGACGACCTCATCTTTATCGGCCTGGTCCTGAACCAGAGGGGCTTCGAACGCGCCCGGGATTGCGGCATCGATGAAGTGGGCATGGTGGTAGTGTCCAGCGACACCTACAACCGGCGCAACCAGGGCGTTTCCAGCCTGGAATCCATCGAGGCCTGGCTGAAGATCGCAAAGCAGGCGAAGAGCGCGGGGATGCGGGCCAACTGCATGGTGTCATCGGCGTTCGGATGTCCCTTCGAGGGTGAGGTGCCCCCGGAACGGGTGGTGGAATATGCCGAACGCGTAGCCGAAGGCGACCCCGTGGAGCTGGGGATCGCCGATTCCATCGGCGTGGCGGTGCCCGCGCAGATCACCGACGTGCTGGGCAGGATTTCGGAGCGGCTGCCCGGCCTGCCGATCCGCGTGCATCTGCACAACACGCGCAATACCGGGCTGGCCAACGCGCAGGCGGCTCTGGATGCCGGCGCGGCTTCCATTGACGCCAGCATCGGCGGGATCGGCGGCTGCCCGTTTGCGCCGCTCGCAACCGGCAATATCCCCACCGACGATCTCCTGTACCTGCTTTCGCGCTCGGGAGTGGAGACCGGAGTGTCGCTGAAGAAAATCATCGAAACCAGTGGCTGGCTGCGCGAGCAGCTCGGCCACGGCGATTTGCCTGCCATGTTGCCGCGCGCAGGGATTTTTCCCGACGTGGCATTGGGCGCGCAGGCCTGATCTGACGTATACAACGGAGAAATAGCATGAGCTTTCGCTTAGGCGTGGATGTGGGCGGTACGTTTACCGACCTGCTCCTGGTAAACGAGCAGTCGGGGGAGACCTACACCGCGAAAGTGCCCAGCACGCCGGAGGACTCGTCGATCGGCGTGTCCAACGGCATCAGCCGGGTCTGTGGCGACGCGGGGGTCGATCCGGGCGACATTACTCATGTCATGCACGGAACGACAGTTGCCACCAACACCATTCTGACCGGCTCCGGTGCGCGAGTCGGCCTGGTAACTACCAAAGGTTACCGGCAGGTGTTGCAGATCGCCCGTTCCTTCGTTCCGGGCGGCCTGGGCGGATGGGTGATCTACAACAAGAGCCTGCCGATTGCACCGCTGGCGCTGACCATCGAGGCGGACGAGCGCGTGGGCGCCGACGGTTCGGTGGTGCATGAGCTCAACGAGGAAGCCCTGGAGGGGGAACTGCGGAAGCTGGCCGGACGAGGCGTAGAAGCGCTGACCGTTTCGCTGATCAATTCCTTCGCCAATACGGCGCACGAGCAGCAGGTCCGTGAGGTTGCCGAGCGGATGCTGCCGGGTGTGCCGGTGTCCCTGTCTTCGGACGTGGTTCCGGAAATGCAGGAATACGAGCGCACCATCACGACCGTTGCGAATTCCTATGTGCGGCCCAAGGTAGCCACCTACGTGCGCAACCTGGAGCAGCAACTCAACGACACCATGGGCGGCGTGCAGCTGCACGTGCTGCGTTCCGACGGCGGTCTGGCCTCGGCGGAAGCGGCGGAGGCCTACCCGGTCAACCTTCTGATGAGCGGCCCGGCGGGCGGCGTGTCCGGCGCAATCTGGATTGCAGGACAGGCCGACCACAACAACCTGCTCACCTTCGACATGGGCGGCACATCCACGGATGTGGCGCTGGTGCAGAACGGTCAGGCGCAATTACGCCGCGAGACCACTGTCGGCGACGTAACCGTTCGAGCGTCCTCGGTGGACGTGCGTACCGTCGGAGCCGGGGGCGGCTCCATTGCCCACGTCCCGGAACTGACCGGCGCGCTGCGCGTCGGCCCGCAAAGCGCCGGCGCCGACCCGGGGCCTGCCGCATACGGCAAGGGCGGCGAAGCGCCGACCGTGACCGACGCCAACGTGGTGCTCGGCTACCTGCCTTCGGAGGTACGTCTGGGCGGCGACATGAAACTGGAACGAGCCAAGGCCGAAGCCGCCGTGCAGACCATTGCCGATGCCCTGGGCCTATCGCTCATGGAAGCGGCCTCCGGCATCGTCAGCCTGGTCAACGAGAACATGTACGGCGCGTTGCGCCTGGTGTCCGTGGAACAGGGCCACGACCCGCGCGAATTCGCGCTGATCGCCTTCGGCGGAGCCGGGCCTTTGCATGCCAACGCGCTGGGCAAACTGATGAGTTCCTGGCCGGTGATCATTCCGCCGGGACCCGGCGTGCTGTGCGCCTACGGCGACGCCACCACGCGGGTACGCAACGAATCGTCCCGCACCTTCATCAAGCGCTTCGGTCGCACCAAGGCTGAAGAAGCGGTGGAGATCTTTGCCGACCTGGCAAATCAGGCTTCGGAGGCCCTGGACCAGGAAGGCATCCCCAGCGCCGATCAGACATTGAGCTACCAGGCGGACATCCGCTATCACGGCCAGGGTCTGCTGCTGACCGTCGATTTCGAGCTGGACGATCTGCGTGCTCAGGGGCTGGCCGCCATCGGCGATCAGTTCGACCGGATGCACGAGCAGTTGTTCACCTTTGCGCTGCCGGAAGACAAGGAACTCGTCAACCTGCGCGCCGTGGCCGAGGGCAAGCCCACCATGGTGCGCGCTCTGAAGGTTGCCGGGGGGGATGCCAGTCCGGCGGCCGCCGAGATGGTCTCGCATGAAATCTACGTGGATGGCGGAATGCAGGAAGCAATGCTGTATGACCGCTCCAAGCTGAAAGCCGGAAACGTTGTTACCGGCCCGGCCATCGTGCTGGAGATGGATTCGACCACCCTGATTCTCCCCGGTCACGTGGGGCAGGTGGACGACTACGGCAACATCCTTATCACGCCATCGAATTCCTGAACGGGAGCTACCCAATGCCTGCACAAATCATAGAAAGCCGTCCACGCCCCTACAACCGCGTGGAACTGGACCCCATTACGCTGGATATTATCGAAAACGCGATGCTCAACGCGCGCTGGGAGATGGACGCGGTGCTGTTCCGCACCGCCATGTCGCCCGGAATCCGTGAGCAGCACGACGAGTTTCCCATGATCGCCAACCTCGACGGCAAGATGGTCGTGGGACAGTTCGGCAGTTTCATTCACGGCTTCAAGGAGGCCTACGACGGGACCATTGAGGAAGGCGACATGTTCCTCACCACGGACCCCTATGCCTGCAACGGGGCCGTAAGTCATGCCAACGACTGGCTGCTGCTGCGGCCGATCTACAAGGACGGGCGCCTGATCGCCTACGCCTCGATGTTCGGCCACATGACCGACATCGGCGGCAAGGTGCCCGGCAGCCTGCCGACCGACGCCCGGGAGATCTTCGAGGAGGGCGTTCGCGTGCCCCCGGTCAAGATTTACAAGGACGACGAGCTTCAGGAAGACGTGCTGCGGCTGATTCTTCACAACTGCCGGCTGCCGCACTGGAACCGCAGCGACTTCAACGCCATCGTGGCCGCCATCCGCACCGCGGAGAAGCGTGTGCTGGAGATGGCGGAGCGTTTCGGCGACGACGTCTATTACTCCGCGCTGGAAGAACTGCTGGATCGCAACAAGCGCGCCATGGGCACGTTGATCAACATGACGGTGCCGGAAACGAAGCAGTATTTCGAGGACTTCATCTGCGACGACGGGCTCGGCATGGGGCCGTACAAGATCAAGTGCGCGATGTGGCGTGAAGGCGAGAAGGTGATCTTCGACTTCGAGGGCACCGATCCGCAATCCATCGGCTCGGTGAACTTCTACCTGAACGAGGAAATGTTCAAGATGTTCGCCGGCGTGTACATGATCATGGTCTTCGATCCGCAGATCATGTTCAACGACGGGTTCTATGACCTCATGGAAGTTCGTATCCCCGAGGGCACCTTGCTCAAGCCAAGGTTCCCGGCGGCGCTGTCATGCCGCACCCATGCGCTGGGGCGCATCTTTGACGTGCTGGGCGGACTGCTGGGGCAGGGCAATCCGGACTTCCTGTGCGCAGCGGGCTTCTCCGACAGCCCGCACTTCATGTATTCGGGTTACCGGCGCGACGACGGCGAGTGGTACCAGCTCTACCAGATCGGCTTCGGCGGGATCCCCGGCAAGCCCTTCGGCGACGGCCCAGACGGCCATTCGCTGTGGCCGAGCTTTACCAACGTGCCCAACGAGTTCCTGGAGAGCTACTTCCCGCTGCGGATCGACATATACGAGACGCTGCCGGACAGTGGCGGCCCCGGCCAGCATCGGGGTGGCAACGCCCTGCGCGTGGGCTACCGCTTCCTGGAGCCGGGCGAGATCTCGATCCACGATGACCGCTGGCTCACCTATCCCTGGGGCGTTAACGGCGGCCTTCCCGGACAACGCAGCCAGAAGATTCTGCATCGCACCGATGGCAGCGAGGAACTGCTGCAGTCGAAGTGCGACCGGATCAAGGTGGAACCGGGCGACCTCCTGTACTTCGACACCTGGGGCGGAGGCGGCTGGGGCGACCCGCTCAAGCGGCCGGCCGAGCAGGTGGGCTTCGATGTTGCCGCCGGACTGGTAACGGTTGACGGCGCGCGCCGCTACGGCGTAGTGAGCAACGAGGAAGGCGAAGTGGACGAGGCAGCGACCGAGAAGCTGCGCAGTGAGATGGCCGCAGAGCGTGGCGACACGCTGCTGTTCGACTTCGGAGGCACCACCGAGGAACTCAAGGCTCGCTGCGAGGACGAGACCGGACTTCCGGCGCCTGCAGCGCCCGAATTCCCGACCTGGTTCAGCTCCGCCGCGTAACCCTGGGAGCGAGGGCGTCCCGCCCTCCACTGAGCGCACGAGGGCATCCCGGCCTTCGTTGCAAGCTGAGGGTTGCTTGTTACTCTTCGCGCAGGCAGCTTACCGGTACCCGCTAATGGACTGAAATCGGAGAAATTCTTTCGGTCGAGGGACCGGTAAGAATATCCAAGCCCTTGAGAACACCATGACGAGTACTGTTCCCATTCTACTTTGCGCTCTTAGGTTTGCATCGACTTGGGGAAGGGCGAATATGGGGAAATCCTCTTCGGCAAAGTCGCTCGGAGAATCCATTTTGGGCCATGCGCGAGGGTACATGGATGAGTTCCTTGCCGAGTATCTGCGTGTAAATGAGAATGCCTGCGAATAGCATCCTGCCGCGCCCCAGGAAACTTAGCGGGCGGCAAGAGCAAGAAGGGGAAGAGTCGTAGCGCGACCGGTTTCAAAATGTTCTTCAGAGGACCGTGCCGGAGTCGCGGTTTTGTTGGGAGCTGGTTCGTCCGTAGCGGCCGGCTTTCCATCTACAAAAGAGATTACAGATAGGATCTTGTCCGGTCGGGAAATTACGAAACACACCAATGGTTCTTACTATTTCTCTGATGGCGTTGAACCGCTCTCCGGGGTAGTGCTGCTTGCCAGAAGCATGGTGAGACGACTATATGCTGAGTCGGAGCGCTACTTCTCGGCGCACGCCGGGAGATCATCCAACTACGAGGACATTTACTACTTGGCTCGTCAAGCGTCGGATGAGTTATTGGGCGAAGTAGACAATCCGGCCATTCGCGTGTTCGTAAACGAGTTGCAAGCGGACATTTCGCCGTTGATCAGCGCAGCGAATGAAAGAAACCAGGATGTCAAGGAAGCTAACGAACCGGACATTCCAGACGATGTCGGCAAGCTACTTCGAGAAACATGTAAGTACATTCAAGACATAGTCTCGCAAAGCCTCTTATCTCACAGCCCGGCGGAAGGCTCCACACGTCAGTTAGGGATCATTCAGTATGTCTGCAAGTTGGTCAACATCACCAGCGTTTCTACGCTTTGTCATGACACTCACGTCGAAACCTTTCTCAAGACTAAAGGTGTGAAGCTCGCCGACGGATTCTTGGAGCACGAAGAAATTCCGCAATGGAACGACGAGTTTTCTGGAAGTGAAACGATCCCATTCCTGAAGCTCCATGGCTCTGTGAACTGGTATCGCTATCTTGACGACAAGATCAGGCGTGTTCCTTTGGATTGTTATCCGCAGCGTCTAGTTTTGGGTGGCAGCGCACAGTATGCGGAAGAAGGGCCGCTGATGTTGATCGGCACGTTCAACAAGATTTCGGACTACAGTTCGGGGCTATTTCGTGAACTTCACCATCGCTTTCGGTCCACTCTTCGCGAAGCCAGCACAATGATCATTTGCGGCTACGGATTCGGAGACAAGGGTATCAACAGCGAGATAATTGACTGGTGTTTCGGCAGGGAAGGGCGAAGGTTTGTAATCATTCACCATGATCCAGACGACCTCGTGGCTAGTGCGCGCGGCGCAATAATCAAGCATTGGGATGAATGGAAGAACAAGGGCTCAATCTCAATGATCGAGAAACGATTTGAAGATGTTGATACGGCGGAAATTGCGGCAATCATTTCTCCTCGTCAAACTTGAGACCACCTAACAGTTTTGCGTTGCGCTGCCTCGACCGGAGGAAGGAGTTGCAACTTGTCATGTCGGGCAAGGATGGCGATGACGCCAAACCCTATCAGGAAAAGCAGGTCATGAAACAGTTATAGCGATAAGAGGTTCACTCATGGACACGAAGCATTACAGCGCCTTGATTGAGTGGAGTGACGGGGATGGTTGCTATATAGGCAGTGCCTATCCCCTGGTTGGACAATGCTGCCACGGCGAAACGCGAGCGGAAGTCGCGGGCAAATTGGAGGCGATCATCGAGGATCTGCTGGACGATCCCGACTGGGTGAAGGATGTGCCGGAAGTCTCGACCAGGGAGTACTCCGGCCGGATTACCTTGCGCGTCAGCCCGGAAGAACACAAACTGCTGGCTGCAAGGTCCGCCTCGCGAGGCCTGACCATCAACCGCTATCTCAAGGAAAAGGCGCTCGGGTAGTCTCTTTGAGATTACAAGAATTCTTCCTCAGGGCCGGTAGTGACTTAGAGAAATGCAGCTAAGGAAATCGTAGTGCCGGACATTGGCGGTGATCAGCGTAAGGCCGAGATCGATGGACGTGGCTGCTATCAGTGCATCGGCGAATTATGCTGGTCACGGCTGGATGTAGCGGTCAGGTGCTTTGTAGAACTTCCGACGCTCCGATAAGGGGTAACAGCCGAAGCAGGACTTCGCGGTACGTGTTTATTGGGGCGCGCAATATCTTCCTGACCTTCCGATCCCTCCACGAAAGAGTCTGCACCAGGCTGGCTACAACGACGGATGGTTGCTCCAGTCCCGGCAAGGCAACCTCCGTAGCGCCGCCTCGGATGCTGGTGCTGATTGGGCAGCAGATCAGTAGACCGGTTTGTTGATTGTAGTCCTTGCTGCTGAGAACAATGGCCGGACGGTATTTCCCTATTTCCCGTCCTTTTGCCGGTTCAAAATCCAGCCAGACTATGTCGCGCCGGTCAGGCAAGTACGATTGGGCGACCATTGCACGGTTCGCTAGTCGCCGAATTCAAGATCCGTGAGACGAGCCAGTTCATCAGCGTGTGCCGTTTCAGGAGTCAGGCCGGCGAGCAACTCGCTCTCGGTGTAAATGAGTGTCTCTCTGCGCCGGTTCACGGGTTTGACTACCAGTCCGCGCTCGCTCACGTCCACGGTCACCGGGTCGCCGGCGCTGAAATTGGGCACTGTCGCCATTAGTCCCGAAACCCTCAGGGCCAGACTGTTACCCCATTTCTTGATTTCGGTGCGAACCTGCATATTCGTGCTCCGCAAATGACCGCCTGTAGTGTATCCGATGTAGATACGCCGTCAAGCCGCCACGGCGGCCCGTCGCGGCGGCCCGCTCGGGATTCCGGCTGGTGGGCAAACCCCGTTCCCTTGCTCTTCGAGCATGCCGACCACAATAGCTGAGTCATACATGAAACCAGGTGTTGTTTCTTCCTCCCTGCTCGGGTGCAGGATTGGAGGAGCGTGCTTGCCGGGCCCTTTATCGCGGTAGTGGCGAGAAAACCGGTATCCGCAGCGGATGCAGGAATTCGCGTGCAAATTGAGCGCAAACATGCGCGCCGCTTATGCGAATGTGTTCGTTCGGCCAGCTTATCCGGTTTCGCTTGCGGGATTCTCCGCAAGAGGGGTGCGGCTCGCCACGACTACGGACAATATGCCCTCAATCCGGCCCACGCGGCTGTTGAGCCCGGCCATCTCCGAGCGCACGTCACTGACTTCGGAGCGCACGCCGCCGATTTCTCTCTGCATACTGAACCACACGGCCCCAATGCTTCCGAGAAGCGCGACACCTGTCGCGAGAATGGCGATCAATTCATTGGTCATGGCGCTGCCTCCTGCATGCCGCGTGTGAGAAAGCATCGTAGCACAGTCCCGTAAGAGCCCTTGATTAATTGCAGTGTGTTCCTCAAGCATTTCTTGAGCCGCCAGTTCACGATTACGGCGTGGGCGGCATGGCGGTTAACCGGTAGTTCAGTTACACACTGTCAAGAAACTGTGCCTGTTTCTTGGCGCGGCGATCCAAGGCTAGTGTAGCGAGTTCCTGGATGAGCGTGGCGTGTGAGGGAACGTCCGCTGATGCAAGAGAAAGGCGATAGCGGTTGCGCTTGTTGCCGGCTACGTATTCCATGCGGCCCGATTCGCGGAACTGGTCTCCATTGCGTTGTAAGGCCGGTAGCGACTTAGAGAAATGCCGCTAAGGAAATCGTAGTGCCGGACATTGGCAGTGATCAGCGTAAGGCCGAGATCGATGGACGTGGCTGCTATCAGGGCATCGGCCAGCCGCATCCCATGGGATAACGCATAACTCTCGATGTATGTCGTCGCACGATAGCTCACACTCTCGGTGATTGGGAGGATATGCCAGCTGTTTGCGCTTATCGATTGGCGCAAAAGCTTGAGTTCGTTCTTGTTGCGAGCCCCCTGAACGAGCTCCATGTAGGTAACTGCCGAGAGTTCAACGGTCTGACATTCTTCAAGTACCGTTCGCGCAGATTGTTTCCCGCGAAAAAACCAGATCAGGACATCGGTATCAGCCAGCATGCCGGGGATTGCGCAGCTCCCGAACGTAGGCGTCAACATCCTGCATGTTTTCGTGGTCATTCCACATGCCAAACCCGGCAAGTCCTTGACCGTTGGGGGCCCCTTCGTGACGCTGCCGGATTCCCACGAGCCGCGCCCTGGGTTTGCCGCGATAGGTAATCGTGACCGAATCGCCACGCTCCGCGCAGGCCAGCGCTTCCGCGATGCGGCTTCTCAAGCTTTTGGCAGTCATTTCCATGGTGGATATCCTGTAGTTAACACTTCTAAGTGTACACTAAACGCAGCTTGCCTCGTTCAAATGGGAAGAGTAACTAACTCCCGAAGACGGAATGAGGATGTCGGAGAGGCTCTACTGGGGCGAGAGCACTGCGGCGGCCACGCGGGCGATTTTTCGGAAGTGTGCGTCGAAGGTCAGTACTGTTGCGCCGGATCGTGCGGCGGTCGCTGCAATCCAGATGTCATTGGTCGGCAGCGGTTCGCCCCGGGTGCGGAGGTCCGTTACGATTTCTCCATAGATGCGGGCCACGTCATCGTCCACACTCACGATCTCAACGAAAGGGTGAGCCAGAAACTCCCGTAGCTGGGCAACATTCGACTCCATGCGGCCTCCCGAGAGGAAACCGGCCCACAATTCACCCAGGGTGACGCTGGGCATCCCAATCCAATCCGCCATGTCGATCAGATCGACGGCGCCACGCTGTCCCCTTTGGAAATTGCTGTAGGCGGAGGCATCCAGACAGATCCGGTTCATCGCCAGAGTTCTTCGTCAATCCGGTTGAAGTTGGCGGTGGCGCGCTTGAATTCCTGGTACTGGTCTTCGCTCCAGGACCCAGAAAGCTGGCGCAAGCCGTTACTGCGCACGCCGGCATCAGACAGCCCCAGAGCTTCGCGTATCAGCTCCAGCACGGTGCGGTTCAAGGATGTTCCGCGCCTCCGCTTTTCGCTTTCGAGCGCCGCGGCCAGTTCAGCCGGGACCCCGCGAATCGTCATGGTCTTCATGCCTGTTCCTCCAGTAGATGCAAGTATATGCAGTCTATGCATGCATATTATGCAGTCAAGTATCAGAAGAATAATTCCAGTTGTACATCAGGGTGAGCGCTGAATTGGGGTTCCTTACCGGGGTAATGGTAAGATAATCGGTATCCGAAGCGGAGGTGTGAAGAGATGGAACCCGTTGAATCCAAGATTACGTCCCAGGGACAAGTGTCCGTGCCTGCTCTCGTGCGCCAGAAGTTGGGACTGGCTCCCGGTTCCAGAATCGAATGGCGCGAGAAAGACGCGGAAATCGTAGTGCGGAAGGCCTCGAAGTACTCTTCAAGGGACATCCACGATGCTGTTTTCCCCACGCCGCCCGATCCCGTTGATACTGCCGGCATGGATGCCGGAATTCGCTCGCAAATCCAGCGCAAACATGCGCGCCGTTGATACGAATGTTCTCGTTCGGCTGATTGTAAGAGACGACCCGGGACAAGTTGCCGCCGCCGAAGATTTCGTAGCGCCCGGGGCGTGGGTTTCGCTACTGGTGCTGGCGGAGACCGCGTGGGTGTTGGAGTCCGTTTACGGACTGGGACGCAGGCGGATCGCCACCGTCGTCGGCATGCTTTTGGAACACGAACGGATAACGCTTCAGGACGAAGGTGCCGTCCGGCGTGCGCAAGCAGCGTTCAAGCGGGAGACCGCCGCCGACTTTTCCGATTGCCTTATCTTGGAGGCGGCGCGAAAAGCCGGGCATGTCCCGTTAGGCACGTTCGATAAGGCATTGGCGCGACTGGAAGGCGCCCGGCAACTATAGCCCTCGCAACTCCATCCCGTGTGGTCTTTGTGCCCGTAACAACTGCGCCGCACGTATCAGTCCGGCAGCAGGCCCTGCAGTTGCTCCTGGAGCTCGATGCTTGCGCCGTCGTCGGCGTTCCGGGCGACGAAGGTCTTTCCCATCGCGGCCTCGTTGTTCAATACGGCAACCGTGACGGTCGCCAGGTCTTCGCGTTCCAGCAAGCGGCGGCCTGATCCGCCCTGTTCGAGAACGATGGGCTTTTGCCCGCCCGGATTGTCACGCAGGCCCGGACCGCGCACGATCGTATAGGGAAGGCCGGAACTGCGGAGGTGGTCCTCGGCGCGTCCTTTCCATATCAGGACATTGCCGAACCGCTCGTTGAGCGGCGAATCCGGATTGCCGGCGCTCGCCGCCGAAATCATCACGTAGTGCTTTACGCCGATGCTCTTCGCCACATCGATGAGATAACGGGTGCCGATCCAGTCCACCTGTTCCGGGTCGTTCCGCCCTTGCGCTTCCGTTGCACCGTGGGCGGTAATCACGAAGTCGACGTCCCTGACCGCGCCATCCACGCTTTCCCTGGACGTCAGGTCCATACGCCGCCAGTTGAAGCTGCCCCCCACCGTCGCTGCAGCCCGTTCGGGATTGCGGCTGGTCGGCACCACCTCGTACCCCCGCTCCTGCAGCATGGTGATGATGAAACGGCCCGTTCCGCCCGAGGCTCCCACCACGAGGACTGTCTGATTTTCTTGAGAAAGCACCGGAGTCGCCAGGGTCAGACCAATTATGCTGAACAGAAAGTTGCGCCGGGCAATAGTACCTTTCATTTGAGATCTCTAATTCTGTGCCGCTGCGCCATTCTGTCACATGTCACTATTCAGGCAGAATGATGGGTTCCGGAGGCAAGAGGGGAATAGCCGGTTATGAAACTAGTGCGAATGTGCGCGGCAAGCGTCGCGATTGCGATGGTTTTCACGGCCTGCATCGAACAGGGTTCGGAGAACACCGGGTACGACAGGCAGACAGCCCGGGATGAGATCTGGGAGAAGGAACAGGCCATTTATGCTGCGCGCGGCGAAGGGGACCTGCAGTACTACGTGGACAATGCCTCCGAGCATTACATGGGATGGCCGCCGGGCTGGCCCACTCCATCGGGTATCGACCAGTTACGGGCGGGCGTGGAGCAGATGCGCGGAGTGGATCAGGAGGAACTCGCTATGGAGTTCGGCGACATCACGTTTTCCGGCAACGCGGCAGTGATCTACTACAGCACGCACCGCACCCGCATGCCCACCGGCGAGAGTGTGGATCAGCGGTTCGATATCGCCCACGTGTGGGTCCGGGAAGAGGGCGAGTGGCGGCTGCTCGGTGCGCTGGGCCGAACAAAGGTGCAATAGGCAGGGGATTGCGTCCACCGGGTTCCTGCTTCCCCTTCCATTTGCTCGCGCCCCCGGCCGGACGGCCGGAAGTATTATGAGCGTCCCGCTTTGCAAAGGAGGGTGATTCATGAACGACCGGCACAACGAGCCCTGGTGGGCGGTGATCGGCCCTGGCGAGGGCGAGTCCCTTTGGCAGCCGCTTCCCTCTCGCGGCTACGTCGACCTCAAGCTCACACCGGAGAATACGCCCTATGACGGCTTTACCTCGGGCACGCAGCTGCTTCCTCCGGGCTGTCACATTCGTGAACACGGCCATCGGCGAAACCACGAGTTGATTTTCGTCCACAAGGGCAGCGGCCGGGTCGAAATCGAGGGGAATGAGTACCCGCTCACGGTGGGTTCGACCGTGCTTTTCGGCCGCTACGCGCGCCATATCGTCGAGAACACCGGTGATGAGGACATGGAGTTGTTCTGGGTCTTTCTGCCACCCGGTCTGGAGCACTGGTTTCGCGGTATCGGCAGAAAGCGCCGCCGCGGAGAACCGATGCCCGACGCCTTCCCGCGTCCCGAGGGCGTCGAGGAGTTGATGGAATGGATGCGGTTCGTGCCGCCCGCCAAACGGCCCGCTGATTCGGAGAAATGACATGAACGTGTCCATACTGAGCACACGACTCACGGCTCTGGCCTTCGCGTTGGCGCTCGGCGCTTGCGCGGGTGAATCCCCGCAGGCTGATGCCGAGGCAGCAAAGGAGGCCGCGAAAGAGGCGATCTGGGCGAAGGAGCAGGCGGTATATGCCGCGCGCAGACGAGCCGACCCCCAGTTCTATATCGATAACGCTTCGGAGCAATACGTGGGCTGGCCGCCGGGCTGGGATGCCCCCGAGGGGCTGGATCGGCTGCGGGCGGGTGTGTCCCGGGTAGAAGGGCAGGTTCACGAGGAACTCACGCTGGAATTCGGCGGCATCGCCGTTTCCGGCGACGCGGCGGTCATCTACTACACCACCCACCGGACCCGCCTGCCCACTGGCGAAGAGGTAAATCAGCGGTTCCATATCGCCCACAACTGGGTGCGGGAAGAGGGCGAGTGGAAATTGCTCGGTGCGCTCGGTCGCTCCGCCTCGCCGGGCTACGACCCGGAAATGGCGAAGGAGGATATCTGGGCGAAGGAGCAGGCCATCTTTGCCGGGCGCAGCAAAGGCGATATGCAGTTCTACGTTGACAACGCTTCGGAACAGTATCTGGGATGGCCGCCGGGCTGGACCACGCCCTCGGGGACCGATCAGTTACGGTCCGGCGCGGAGCAGATGCGCGGCCGGGACCAGGAGCAACTGACGCTGGAGCTTGACGGCATCAGCTTTTCAGGGAACACCGCGATCAGTTTCTTCAGCACGCATCGGACCCGCATGCCCACCGGTGAGGCGGTCGACCAGCGATTCGAGAACATCCATGTGTGGGTCTACGAAAACGGGCAGTGGAGCCTGCTCAGTTCCATGGGGCGGCCCAAGCTCTGAGTCAGTCCTGCGCGGGAAGCGGCTGCGGGCGCAGACCGGACCGGATCTCGTCGTCGAGTCCGCGCAGCAGCGTATTGATCAGGTAGGCGTTGTCCCATTCGGTACCGGCGGGAGGCCGGTTGCCCAGCCGTGCAACGACCAGGCCCGCTGAAGGGACAATGTAGATCACCTGGTTGGAGTTGCCGTCGAAGAGGAACAGGTCGTCAGCCAGGTACGGTTCGCCGTGAAGGGTCCTGCCTACCGGTAATTCGGGATTCGCGGCTCCGCGGCCCCTGATGTAGTCGCCCGCGACGTAAACGCCCATGCCCGCGTGCGGATTCTGCGGCGTTGCGGTGCTCATTTCCCGCACAAAACCTTCCGGAAGCAGCCGCCGCCCGCCCGCCATGCCGTCATTGATCAAAAGGATGGCCAGCCTGAGCCACGTTTCGGCCGGGAGGAGCCAGCAGCAGCCGGCATGCGCCGTCCCGCCTTCACGGTTCATCCAGACCTGTCCGCCCGCCGCGCCCAGCGGCTTGAGCACTTCCTCGGCGACCCAGTCCTCATACTGCTCGCCGGTCGCCCGTTCGATCAGCGGCGCCACCAGTTCCGAATTGGCGTTGGCATAGTCGTAGCGGCTGCCCGGCTTCCCCACAAGAGGGTATTCGTTGATGAGGATTTCGTCATGCCGGGGATGCAGGTATACGCGGTTGAGAACGTCGTCGATCCCGGTGCCCGGCGCCTGACGCAGCAGTCCGGAGCGCATGTCAAGAAAATGCCGGACTCTGATGGCGGCCTTTGGCGTGTCCCGCCATTCGTGGAAGTAATTCGCGGCGGACTCATCCAGGGACGCAAAATGGCCTTCCTGAATCGCACGTCCCACGGCGATGACCGACAGCGGCTTGGCCAGCGACTGGGACACGAGCGCTGTCACGGCCGTGGCGTCTCCGAAATACCGGGCTGCCTGGATCAGCCCGTCCTGCCAGATCAGCAACGCGGTCGAGTTCGTCTTTGCCGCATACTCCATCGCTTCTTCCAGGGCATCGGGAGATACCCTGGGCATCTTGGCCATCACCAGCGCTTGCGGCGGGTTCGCCCCCGCAACGTCCTGCAGAGTGTCATAGAAAGGCAGCCCTATGCCGGAGGCGGGATCGGCCAGTCTCTCGAACCGCTGTCGGTACAAGGCCTCGTCCGCCTCGTCGTAGGCCGGACCTTCAGCAGCCGCGAGGTTCTGCGACAGAGCTGCAGGCGGCCGGCCCGCAAGAAGAAAGAGGCTTGCGCAGAGGGAAAGGGCGAGTAGTCGCACAGGCGAATTCATCAACGACGAGTATATGCGGCAGCGGACGCAGGATAATATGCGCCCGGCCTGTTGGTCGGAAAAACCGGCGGGATCAGAAGCTTGGGAGCGCAAACGCTAATGTCCTACGACAGCGTCCGGAATCGATGGCTGGATGACCCGGAGTCCTTCTGGGCCGAAGCGGCGGAAGGCATTGACTGGACAAGACGTTGGGGCAGGGTCCTCGACCGTGGTTCGCCGTCGGGCAGGTGGTTCCCCGGCGCGGAACTGAACACCTGCTACAACGCGCTGGATCGGCACGCGGATTCCGGGGCGGCGGACCGTACGGCGCTGATTTACGACAGCGCCATGACCGGCGCCATCCGCCGCTTTACCTATGCAGAGCTTCGCGATCAGGTGGCGCAACTGGCAGGGGCGATTCAGGCGGCCGGCCTTTCTCGTGGCGACCGGGCGCTGATCTACATGCCGATGATTCCCGAGGCGGTCATGGCCATGCTGGCCTGCGCCCGGCTTGGAGTGATTCACTCGGTGGTCTTCGGTGGCTTTGCCGCACGCGAACTGGCGACCCGGATAACGCAGGCCCGCCCGAAGCTGATCCTCACGGCCAGTTGCGGCCTGGAACCCAATCGCGTTGTGGAATACAAGCCTCTGCTGGACGATGCACTGACCCAGACTGCGCATCGCCCGGAGCTTGTCGTCCTCCTGCAGCGTCCGGAGCTCGCAGCGGAACTGAAAGCCGATGGCGACGTGGAATGGACGGACTTCGTGCAAGCGGCCGAGCCTGCCGATTGCGTCCCCGTGAAGGCGACCGACCCTCTCTACATCCTTTATACGTCCGGCACGACCGGACAGCCCAAAGGCATCGTGCGCGACAACGGCGGGCACGCCGTGGCGCTGCACTGGTCGATGAAGGCGCTGTACGGCATAGCTGCCGGCGACGTGTTCTGGGCGGCCTCCGATATCGGCTGGGTGGTCGGACATTCGTACATCGTCTATGCGCCGCTGCTGGCCGGCGCCACTTCCGTGCTGTACGAAGGAAAGCCGGTGGGTACGCCGGACGCGGGCGCCTTCTGGCGGGTCGTCAGCCAGCATGGCGTCAATGCGCTGTTTACCGCGCCGACTGCGATTCGCGCGATCAAGAGGGACGATCCCGAGTTGGCCCACGCCGGGCAGCACGACCTGAGCGGCCTTCGAGCGCTGTTCCTGGCCGGCGAACGATGCGACCCGGATACGCTGGAGTGGTCGGGGAAGGTGCTCGGCGTGCCGGTAATCGACCACTGGTGGCAGACCGAGACCGGCTGGGCGGTTGCCGGGAACCTGCTGGGCGAAGGCCTGTTCCCCGTGCGGGCGGGCTCGGCCGGCAAGGCGCTGCCGGGCTGGGACGTGCGGGTGGTCGATAATTCGGGCGCCGAAGTTCCGGCGGGCGAGACCGGCGCCATCGTGTGCCGGCTTCCCTTGCCGCCCGGGGCCCTGCCGACGCTCTGGCAGGCCGACGAACGGTTCCGAGAAACCTACCTGAGCGACTTCGACGGCTGCTATACGACCGGAGATGCCGGCTACATGGACGCCGAGGGCTATCTCTACGTCATGACCCGGACAGACGATGTCATCAACGTGGCCGGGCATCGTCTTTCGACCGGCGCGCTGGAGGAAGTGCTCGCCATGCACCCGGACGTGGCCGAGTGCGCGGTCACCGGTATCGCCGACGCCCTGAAAGGGCAGGTGCCGCTGGGATTTCTGTGTCTGAAGTCCGGGATCTCGCGGGAAGAGGATGCGGTAGTGAAAGAGTGCATCGCCCTGATCCGCGAGCACATCGGCCCGGTGGCCGCTTTCCGCAAGGCACTGGTGGTGGATCGATTGCCCAAGACGCGCTCCGGCAAGGTCCTGCGCGGCGTGCTGGCGAAAATCGCCGACGGCCTTGAGTATGCGTTTCCCGCCACGATCGACGACCCGACGATCCTGGGAGAAGTCGAAGCGAAGCTCACAAGCGCCGGGATTCGCGCCGAATGAACGCCGGCCCTGACGGGCGCCGCGGCGCCGAAACAGATGGAAACTCCACGAGGGCGCGCCAGGGCGGCCTTTCCGGTGAAGGCTACGGCTGGTACGTGGTCTTCGTGCTGTGCGTGTGCGGCGTCGTGGCGTTCATCGACCGGCAGATCATCAACCTGCTGGTGGAGGACATCAAGGCCGACCTGCTGGTCAGCGACACGCAGATCAGCCTCCTGCAGGGTTTTGCCTTCGCGGTCTTCTACGCGCTGGTTGCAATCCCGCTGGGGCGAATCGCGGACAGCGCCAACCGGCGCCTGCTGATTACCGCCGGGATCTGCGCCTGGACGGTTGCTGCGATCTGCTGTGGTCTGGCGCAGACCTATGCCCAGCTATTCTTCGCCCGGATGATGGTGGGCGTCGGCGAGGCGGTGCTTACGCCCGCGGGTTTCTCCCTGCTGGCCGACTTGTTCAAGCCCAGGCGGCTGGCCCGGCCGATCAGCGTTTTTACCGCCTCCAGTTTCTTCGGTTCGGGCATCGCCCTGATGGTGGGCGGATACATCGTCAACGCACTGCAGGCCGCCGACGGAATTTCGCTGCCGTTTTTGGGACCGTTGCACCTGTGGCAGGCCGTGTTCATCCTCGGCGCCTTGCCGGGCATTCCGGCCGCCGTGTGGTTTTTCCTGTCGGTGCGGGAGCCGCCCAGACGCAAGGCGCCTGCCAGCCTGCAAAGCTCAAATGCATACCGGCGCGGCTTTCTGGAGGCCATGCGATATATCGGCAACAACCGCCGCCTGTTCCTGTCGATTTATGTGGGTATTTCGTTCCTGGCCGCGGCGCAGTTTGCTTTGGGGGCCTGGATCCCGGCGTTTTTCATTCGCACCCATGGCTGGTCGGCAGGAGACATCGGCTACGCCCAGGGCTTTGTTTTCCTGGTCTGCGCCACGATAGGCGTGGTCGGCGGCGGTTGGCTGACGGACGCCCTGCAGGCCCGCGGCCATCGCGACGCCAATCTAAAGACCTCCACTTTCGGCGCGCTGCTGGCAATGCCTTTTGCCGTTGCGATACCTCTTGCGTCCGATCCGATGGTTGCGGTCGCATGCCTGGCGCCGGCGGTGCTGTTCGGCGCCATGCCCTTCGGCGGCGGCGTGGCGGCGCTTCCGATGGTCTCGCCGCCGCAGTTCCGCGCCCAGCTCGTGGCGATTTACCTGCTGGTTGCGAACATTCTGGGCCAGGCCGGCGGCCCCTGGCTGGTCGCCCAGTTCACCGACCGCGTATTCGCCGATGAAGCCGCCGTGGGATGGTCGCTGATGATCGCAGTGCCGCTGCTCCTGGCCGTCGGAAGCATGTTTACATTGGCCGGCTGGCGGCCGCTGCGCGCGCAGCTGGCCGAAGCTTCGGCCTAGTGTCGTATTTCAGGAGTTGATCGCTCGCAAAAGGCGGGACAGTTCGCTGTTGTACTGTTCCGCCACGGTCACCGTGCAGAAGTGCCCGCCTTCCGGCAGCAGCACCCGGCGCGCACCTGGAATCCGCTCGGCAAGTTCCCGCGCCATGCCGGGGGGCGTGAGGACGTCGTCTTTTGCCGAAATGACGCCGGTCGGGACGCGGATTCCGTGGATTTCCTCTCTGAGGTCGTGCGTCATGACGGCATTCAGCCGCCCCAGTTCCGCCTCGACCCCCGGAAACACCTTGAGACGCTCCGCGACGATCTTCTCTCTCCCGGGGTATGAGTCCTCGATCGCCCAGGCCGGTGTGACCAGCAGGGTACCCGAGAACAGGTAACTCTCGGCGCCAGCGTCCAGCAGGATTTTCCGCCGGAGCTGGAACAGTTCGACGAACAGCGGCGTAGGCCCGGCCCAGCTTGAACTGAGAACCAGCGACCGAATCCGGTCCGGCGCCCGCAGCGCCAGGTGCTGCCCGATCGCCCCGCCGGTGGAATGACCGACCAGGTGCGCCGCATCGATACCAAGCGCGTCCATCAGCGCCAGCGCATCGTCCGCCATTTCGCCGACGCTGCTGTGCAGCGACGTCTCGGGGCTGCGCCCCACGCCGCGATGATCGTAGGTGATGACCCGGTAGCGCTGCGAAAAATAGGCCGCCTGCTTGCGCCAGAACGTCCCCGATCCGCCCAGACCCGCCACCAGCAGCAAGACCTCCCCCTCGCCTTGCTCCTCGACGAAAAGCTCCGCCGCCCCAACGGAAATCAGTGGCATACCGTTTTTGCCGCCAGATTATTGCCGCGTGGGAGAATTTGCCTCGTGTGGGCATTGGAGGGCGGGAGGCCCTCTCTCCCGGGCCGCTTTACGACCAGGACAGCGTTACCGCCTTGGTCTTCGTGTAGAGATCCAGCGCCGCCTCGCCGAACTCGCGCCCCCAGCCGGACTGCTTGTTGCCCCCGAACGGCATCGTCGGATCCATGGCCGCATGGCAGTTGACCCCCACCTGGCCGGCATCGATCAGCCGGGTCATGCGCATCGCGGTCTCCAGGTCCCGCGTCCAGACGCTGCCGGACAGCCCGTAGGTCGTGTCATTCCCGCGGGCCGCCAGCGACTCGAAATCCTCGTCGTCGGAAAAAGTCTGCATCGAGATTACCGGGCCGAAGACTTCCTCGCGGACAATCTGCATGTCCGGCCCGCACTCCGCAAACAGCGTCGGCTCGATGAACCAGCCGTCGCGGTGCACGCGATT
Source organism: uncultured Gammaproteobacteria bacterium (assembly GCA_951828235.1). GTDB lineage: Bacteria > Pseudomonadota > Gammaproteobacteria > Steroidobacterales > Foliamicaceae > Foliamicus. Next base: position 3,093,765 of record OX639965.1, on the reverse strand, counting down.
GCCGCCGGAGACTCGCCGCGCGCCTTCCTTCTCGGCGCGGGCAATCATTCCCTCGACCCGCTCGCACTGACGTTCCGAAATCAGCGGCCCGATCATGTTGGCCGGGTCCGTGCCCGGACCGATCTGCATGTTGCCTGCGAACGCGGCGATTCCCGCCGCCAGGTCGTCGGCGATCTTCTCATGGACGAACAGGCGGCTGCCGCAAACGCAGTTCTGGCCCGACAGCAGAAATCCGGCCATGGCCACTCCGGGGACGGCGGCCGCCAGGTCCGCATCCGGGAAAACGAACACCGGGGACTTCCCTCCCAGTTCGAGCGAGACCTTTTTCAGGTTGCCCGCGGCGGCCTTGACGATGATCCGCCCGACCTCGGTCGAACCGGTGAAGGCGATCTTGTCGACGTCATCGTGCGCGGACAGCGCGGCGCCGGCTTCTTCACCCAGCCCGTTGACGACGTTGAACACACCTTCCGGGAAGCCAGCCTCGTGGGCCAGCTCGGCCATCAGCAACCCCGCTACGGGAGCGTCTTCGGCCGGTTTCAGCACCAGCGTGCAGCCGGACGCCAGTACCGGAGCGATCTTGAGCATTTCCATTCCGAACGGGTAATTCCAGGGCGTAATCGCGCCCACCACGCCGATCGGTTCCCTTAGCGTGTAGGCGAGCAGGTCCCTGGGTGACTTGCCCAGGGCCGCGGACGGCATGGTCTTGCCGGTAATCTTGCTGGTCCATCCCGCGTAATAGCGCAGAAAAAGGGATGCAAACGGTGAAGCGCCTTCCGCGATCATGCGCGGCAATCCGCCGTCCAGGACCGAAAGCTCGGAAATCTGCTCCGCGTTGCCTTCCATCAGCTCCGCGAACCTGAGCATTAGCCTGGCGCGCTCGTCCGGCGCCAGCGCGGACCAGGCCGGCAGCGCCGCGCGTGCGGCCGCTACCGCGGCGTCGACCTCTTCCTGTCCGCCAAGGTGCAATTGAGAGATTGTGTTCCCGGTCCCCGGGTCCAGTACGGCGCGCAATGGCCCGCTGGCCACCCGTTCGCCGTTGATGAAATGAGCCTGCGGCCGGTTCAGCCGCCCGCTCGTGTGGGTTGACGTTTCTATGGCGATGCCCCTCCTGACAAGGATTGCTGATTCTATGCAGCGCGGCTGACACCGTAAAGTCGCCATTCATCGCATTTATGGCAGGGCAACGCGTTTTCTATTGGCGGTTTGGGACAGGTCTCGTGTACATTTGCCGGATAACCGCTGCGACGGCCTGACTGACCATGACCACATTGCCCGAACCGTGCCGCCCCATTACCACCGAAGAAATGGAGACCTACGAGCGCGACGGCGTCGTTTGCCTGCGGAGCATAGTGGGGCGGCGCTGGATCGATTCGCTGATTCCGGCCGCCAGGCGGATTGCCATAGACAACGAGGATTTCGGCCTCTTGCCCACCTACCCGGGCCGCTACATGTCGCGCAAGGTGCCGGAATTCCGGAAGTTCGTGTTCGAGTCGCCGGTGGCCGAGGCGGCCGCCCGGGTGATGAGGTCGGGCATGGTGCGCTTTTTCTTTGACGAGTTCTTCGTCAAGCCTCCGCGCTCCAGCAAGAAAACCATATGGCACTGCGACCGGATGGGCTGGCCCACGGTCGGCAAGATGGTGCCCTCGATATGGGTGCCGCTGACGCCGATCGCCGAAGAGAATTCGCTGGAGTGCATTGCGGGTTCGCAGAGCCAGGACGTGCGCTACTGGCTGTTCTCGCCCAACGCCCGGCAGATGCAGAGGCCGGCCGACCGGGAGCCCCATCCGGATGAGGACAAACTCCGCGCCGATCCCGCCAACCGCTTCCTGAAATGGGCGATGGACCCCGGCGACATCCTGATTGTGCATCCATGGACGCTGCATTATTCGCACGGCAATAATGCGGACGACTGGCGGATCGCACTGTCGATACGGGTCTTCGGGGACGATATCCGCTGGCATCCGAGACCGGACTGCGTAAACCTGGCCGGCGTCAGCTTCGATGAAATGATCGAGGGGGAGCCGCCGGGAGGACCGCTTTTCCCGGTCCTTTGGTCGCAGGACGGCTACCGGGACGGCGATGCCGATTTCCCTACCGGCTTCGCCACCAGTTGGAGCCGTGAGCGGCGCACCGACATCAACGAATACGAAGCGTTCAAGCGCGCGATGGAAGCGCAAAAGGCGGGCTGACGGAACATGCACGGGCAAGTCCGGGGAGGCGAAGCATGAATACCAAACACGATGAACTGTCCCGGGCGCAGGTGGAAAGCATCGGCTTGCCGGGCCCGGGCGAGGAGCCGCACTTTCTTCCCCATCCGCTGATGGATCGCCTGTTTGAGGCGGTCATTGTGCTTGGCGGGGAGTTGTGGATCGAGCGGGATCGGCGCAGGGCCCTGGAGAGTTTGCTTCATTCAAAAGGGATCGTGGCGCCGGAAGAAATCGAGAACCACTCGGAGGCGGATACCGAGGAGAGGAAGCAGGAACTGTCGGCCCTGGTGAACCGCCTGCTGGATCCGCTCCGCACCATGCAGTCCGAATCAGGGACTGCGGCAACATAATCTGCGGGCTCCCGGTCCGCTCAACCGATCAGGAAAACCAATATGGAACAGCGAAATGCAGGCAAGCACCCCGAGCCTCCGAGAAGGGAGGACGCCAGCCACATGGAATACATGACCGAGGTTCGCAACTTCGCGATTCGGTCGTGGTTCCCCCGGATTGCCGGGGACGTCAGCAGCATTGCCGCGGCGGCCGGTTTGCCGCCGGCCATCACGCGAGATGAATTTGCCCAGCTCGCGCCTCAAGTCGATCAGATCCCGGCGGTGCAGGGATGGAAGCGGCTCATGCGCAGCCAGCAGCAGCTGGCCTGGCAAAAGCTGCAGGATTCCTACGCCGCAGACCGCGAGTACTGGGAGGGGCAGCTGACGGAGGCGGAAGAGCGCAATCGGGGCCGCTTGCACTACGATCCGGATTTCGTGGCGCCGGAGTCCGCCTGCCAGGACATTCACCTGCAGCCCGGCGGCTATTGCGGCGACAACCTGGCGGGCTATGTCTTCTATCACGGCACGCGGGTCTTCTACCAGGGCGACAACGACTTCGATGAGATCCACGATTCCTGCGCGGACGTCATGAAGCTGCCGGCCGACGGGCAAGTGCGCCGGGTCCTCGATCTGGGCTGCTCTATCGGGCAGTGCACCACGGCTCTCAAGGAGCGGCATCCCGATGCCGAAGTCCGCGGCCTGGACGTGGCGCTGCCTATGCTGCGCTATGCACACATGCGCGCGACCGACATGAACGTGGATGTGCATTTCCACCAGGGCCTGGCGGAGGATCTGGAGTTCTCCGACGGGACGTTCGACACGGTATTCGCCTACATCCTTTTTCATGAAGTTCCGAAGCACACTTTCGAGCCGATCGTTCGCGAAGCGTTCCGCGTGCTGCGCCCGGGCGGTACCTTTACGGTGATCGACGCGCCCAATGCCGACCGCCTTCCCCCGCCGAACCGGATGTGGGCCGCGTACGATGCGCAATACAACTGCGAGCCTTTTTCGCCGGCGTTCGGTGCAGCCGATTTCACCGGACTTCTCGCGAAAGCCGGCTTTGAGGATGTCGAAAAGGGTTCCTCGGACTCGTTTCTTTACAACACGTTCGCCGTAAAACCCCTCTGAACCATGGGCGGCAATGGTCCGGCCGCTGAAAACGCGGCGCTGATCGACGCGCTGATCGAAGCGGTCGGGCTGGACCACACCACAACGTCCACCGATGCGAGGGAAGTCGCCTCGCAGGACGTTTACCGCAGCGGCGAACTGCCGCTGGCTGTCGTAAGCCCCGGCTCCACGAGCGAAGTGCAGGCTGTCCTCAGGGCGTGCATGCGGCACAACACGGCGACTTTCGTTCGCGGCGGGGGCATGTCGTACACGGACGCCTACCTTCCCGACCGCAAGCAGTCGATCATTCTGGATACTTCGCGGCTGACCGCCGTGCGTGAGATCAACGCGCGCGACCTGTACGCCACGGTGGAGGCCGGCTGCACCTGGGCCGTCCTGGATGAGGTGCTTTCGGAATACGGCCTGCGGTCGGTCTTCTGGGGGCCGATGTCCGGCCGCCTGGCTACCGTGGGCGGCGCCATGGCGCAGGGGGCGGTAACCTTCGGTTCCGGGCGCCACGGGCCTTCGGTGAACGCCGCACTGGGCCTTGAGGTCGTGCAGGCCGACGGAAGCCTGGTCATAACCGGTACCGGCGGTCAGCCGGAGCACAGCGCCTTTCTTCGCGAGTACGGCCCGGACCTGACCGGGCTCTTTTGCGCGGACGCGGGCGCGCTTGGCGTCAAGACGGCCGTGACGCTGCGGCTGGAGCCGCGGCCGGGCGCCGGCGAAGGATTGAGTTTTGCCTTTGACGAGTTTACGGAACTGGTCGGGGCGATCGAGGCCGTTTCACGCTTCGGCCTGGTAACGGAGGTGTTCGGCGCGGAAACGGCGCTGATGCGCCTGGCCGCGGGGCGCGCGGCGTTGAAACAGGACGCCGGCAAGCTTCTGGCCATCATGCGCGGCGCGTCCGGGCCGGTCCAGGCCCTGCGCACGGGGCTGCGGGTGGCGCTGGGCGGGCGCCGGTTTCTGAACACCGCGAAATACCTGGTGCACTTCCTCGCCGAGGGAGCGGATGCCGGCGAACTGCGCATGATTCTTCGGCGGATACGCAGGGCGGTCGGCGGCCGGGGCGTGGAAGTGGCCAACACCATGGCCGAGTATGCGCGTGCGGCGCCGTTTCCGGACCCGATGATCGTGGGGCACTCCGGCCGGCGGCTGCTGCCGCTGCACGCGATCGTGCCGTTTTCGCGCGCGGTGGGCCTGCACGAGGAATACCTGCAATACCTGGAGGACATGCGCGAGGAGTGCGAGGAGAAGCAGGTGGACGCATACGTGGTGTACAGCGTCAGCGGCAAGGCCGCGTTTCTCTGGGAGGTCGTGATTTACTGGGACGACGAGTGGCTGGCCTTCCATCGCCGCTACCTGCCCGATGAGGTGCAGGGAGTTGTCAGCGAAGGCCAGGCGAACCCCGGGGGCCGGGAGCTGGTGGAGCGGATGCGCGTGGATCTGATCGAGCTGATGTACCGCCACGGCGCTGCGCATCTGCAGATCGGCCGCGCGTACCCGTACGCGAGGGACCGGGATCCCGGCGCCCTGGAGCTATTGCGAACCGTAAAGCGGCAGGTCGACCCCAAGGGGCTGATCAATCCCGGCGCCCTCGGCATCTAGTTGCCTGCCGCGGACGAGATTGCGATTGTCGGCGCCGGAATCGGCGGGCTGGCGCTTGCGCTGGGTTTGGCCCGGGCCGGCAGAAACCTTCGCGTGTACGAGCAGGCGCCGCAGCTCAAGGAGATCGGCGCGGGGGTTTCGCTTTCGCCGAACGCCGTAAAGGGGCTTCGATACCTGGGCCTGGGCGAGCGCCTGGAGGCGCTGGCCGACGAGCCGCCGACCCAGGTCACGCGCCACTACGCAAACGGCAGGGTGCTGGTGAACTTCATCCGCAAAAGGACCCGCGAGCAATTGGGCGCGCCGTACCTGCAGGCCCATCGCGCCGACCTGCATGATCTTCTGCGCGACGGGCTGGCCTCGCTGCAGCCGGATGCCCTGGTTCTGGACAAGGAACTGACGGCCGTTTCGGATGATGCGGCGGGCACATATGTGCTGGGTTTTGCCGACGGTTCGCAGGCGGGCGCCGATTTGCTGGTAGGCGCCGACGGACTCAAGTCCACCGTACGCCGCGAGGTGTTTTCCGAACCGGAACCGGAATTCTCCGGCTTCGTGGCCTGGCGGGGGCTGGTAACCCGCGACGAACTGGGCGCCGAGCAGTCACGCCCCGGCTCCATGGTCTTCGTGGCGCCGGGACGCATGTTCGTTCGCTATCCCGTGCGCCAGGGAGCGCTGCAGAATTTCGTGGCTTTTTCGCGGGTCGATGGCTGGACCGCCGAAGGCTGGTCGCAGACCGGTTACATCAGCACCGTGCGCGATGTCTTTGCCGACTTTCACGATGATGCGCGCGTCGTTCTGCGCGCTTTCTCCGGCGAGCAGTGCCACAAGTGGGGGCTTTTTTCGCGTCAGCCTTTGCCTCGCTGGGTGAGGGGGCGGGCTACCGTGCTCGGCGATGCCGCCCACCCCATGCTGCCCTGGTTGGGCCAGGGAGCGGCGACCGCGATCGAGGACGCGGTGATCTTGTGCCGCGCGCTGATCGAATTCGATGACGCCGACGACGCCCTGCGACGTTATGAGAACGCCCGCCGCGGGCGTGTGAACGTTATCCACCAGGCGTCCCTGTCCGGCGGTAAGCGCCTGATGCAGCAGGACCCCGACGAACTGGCCCGGAAGCCGGTGGTCACCGAGGAAACGATGGGACTTTCGCTCTACGATCCGGCAACCGAAGCGCTCTGAACTGCTGAACGGGTCCAAAGGTCTCCGAGAGGGAAGCTGATCGAATCGAAAGGCGGCAGGGATACGAGCGTGTCGCCGGCAAGTTTATTGAGCAGAACCCAGCGGTTATCGCGCAACTCGAAGGCTTCGAGCGTTTGCGCGTCGGGATCGACAAACCAGAGATGGCTAACGCGCTCGCGGGCATAGATTCTTTGCTTGGCTCCCCGGTCGAGCGCCCGGGTGGAAGGGGACAGCACTTCGCATGCCCAGTCCGGCGCCAGTTCGCAGTAGGCGGCATCCGGAAACTCCGGCATGCGCGTTCGCCGCCAGCCCGCCATGTCGGGTACCACAATGTCCTCGCCCAGGTGAAGTTCGGGTTCATCCACGATCCACCAGCCACCTGGTCCGCCGCGACCGAAATTGAATGGCTCTCCAAGCTTCGAACCGAGCCCGGAACTGGCCCACGCATGCGGCATGGCAGGTCGTGGATGCGTGTAGAGCGCGCCGCCAATGACTTCGGCGACCATGTTCGGTGGCGCGTCAAGCACATCCTGATAAGTCGCCGGCGTGCTTCGTTCAGACAGCAAGTCCGTTGCGCCGTCCTTGCCTTTGGCCATGATCTTCTTCTCCGTGAATATCGAAACCGTGAACAGGAAAAAGTGTAGCGCGGCATTTGCGCTACCTGATCAAGAGGATTGGGCTCTCGGTGTGCCCCATCTATTTCCGGATTGAGGAAAATCAGGGCAGCGGGTCGAGTTCTCTGGCGGCATGGATTGATCCGAGCGCTATCCACGTGCGTTCACGAGGTTTCTTCAAAAGGAGCCCGGTCGATTCAATCTGATGGGAAAGGCAATTTACGAGTCAATGTTTCTTGAGAATGTGCTTAAGCTCCATTTGGAACAGCCGAGGCTTCGCTCGCAGTCGCTTCGATTCACTGAAGACAATGCTAACTTTTTGGGGCTCGAATAGCTGCTGGGTGAGTCCAAAGGTCTCCGAGAGGGAAACTGATTGAATCGAACGGCGGTAGGGATACGGGCGTGTCACCGGCAAGTGTTTTGAGCAGAACCCAGCGGTTTTCGCGCAACTCGAAGGCTTCGAGCGTTTGCGCGTCGGGATCGACAAACCAGAGATGGCTGACGCCCTCGCGGGCGTAGATTCTTTGCTTGGCTCCCCGGTCGAGTGCCCGGGTGGAAGGGGACAGCACTTCGCACGCCCAATCCGGTGCCAGTTCGCAGTACGCCGTGTCCGGAAACTCCCGCATGCGTTCGCGCCGCCAGCCCGCAAGATCGGGCACCACAATGTCGTCTCCCAGGTGAAGTTCGGGTTCATCCACGATCCACCAGCCGCCTGGGCCGCCGCGGCCATAGTCAAAAGGGCCCCCTATCAGGGCGCCGAGCCCGGAACCGGCTCGCGCGTGCGGCATGGCCGGCCGTGGATGCGTGTACAACGAGCCGCCAATGACTTCGGCGACCATGTTCGGTGGCGCGTCAAGCACATCCTGATACGTGGCCGGCGTGCTTCTTTCAGGTAGCAAGTCCGTTGCGCCTTCCTTGCCTTTGGCCATGATCTTCTTCTCCATGAATATCGGAACCGTGAACAGGAAAAAGTGTAGCACGGCATTTCGGCTACCTGATCAAGAACGTCCGGCCGGCGGCGTGCCTTGCCTTTTGCCGGATTGAGGAAAATCAGGGGAGCGGGTCGAGTTCTCCGGCCAGGGCGTTGGTGACGCGGGCCACGAGGGCGCGGCCGCGTTGATTGAGCCGCTCCTGCTGTTCTTCGTTCGGCTTGTAGGCCTCGATTTCATCGCTCACGTTCAGGCCGTGGCGCTCCAGAACCGCTTCCAGTGCGGCGATGCGGTCGATCAGGACGTAGAGCTCGTGCGTGAGGGTCATCACGGCCTGGCCGACGCCCGGCATGTCGTCCGCCGTCAGCGTCGGGCGGTCCGGGCTGTTGAAGGATCTGGGGTCGTCGTTCATGCCGGCTTGCGCGCCGTCACGACGTAGGGATAGGGATAGCCCTGATTGCCCAATGCCCGGCCTTCGACCTCTTCGAAACCGGCGTTCTTTAGCGCGGCCACCAGGTCCAGGCTGGCGGATTCGCGCCAGAAGGGCTCGCCGCCATAGCGCGCGAGCTGGTCCGCCTGCCATTCCTGGACCTTGTTCAGGTGCGCGTAGCGCGCGACGTCGCTCATCAGCAGGTCGCCGCCGGGCCTCAGCAGCCGGTAGGCCTCGGCGAAGGACGCCCGGATGGCGTCGGCGGGCAATTCGTGCAGCAGGATGTAGGACGTGACCAGGTCGAAGGACTCGTCGTCGAAGCCGGTGTCCTCGGCGGCGCGCAGATACAGTTGCCAGCGGTAACCGCATGCGTTTCCGGTGCGCAGCGCGTGCTCCAGCGTGCGGATCGAAACGTCCACCCCGATGATTTCCGCATCCGGATAGGTCTCGGCCAGCGCGTGGGTGAAGTGGCCGGTGGAGCAACCCATCTCGAGAATCCGGTCGTAGCTGTCCTTCGGCGCCAGCCCGGCCACCATGCTTCGCTGCGTGAAGATACCGCCCGGATAGGTTGCGTCCACGATGTGCTTGTGGACGATTTCCCCGTGAACGAAACCCATGTAGGGGTGCCCGTCCCATCCGCCGCGGGTACGGTGAATCTCAACGCCGTCGAAATAGTCCGGGACCTCGAAACCCTCCTCGGCAACAAGGCGCGAGGGCCCTTCGTCGTAGCGGGCCAGCAATTCGGTCACGTCCGGCTTCAGTTCCTCGAAGGCGTCCATCGCGATCAGGCCATGCTGGCGCGAATGCCATTCGCCGATGGTTTGCTGCACCCTGTAGCCGGGTTCCCCGGACAGGACGCCGGTAACGGCCTTGTGGCGCTCGTCCAGGTCGTCCGGCAGGTCGGCGCCTTCACCGAAACGGCTGTTCAGTTCTTCCTGGACGCCCTGGCGCACCCGCGTCGTGCCGTGAAACATATGGGCCAGGAAATCGACGGAGGCGCGCCCACGCTGGCGGAGCTTCGGTTGCAGGGTGTTTTTCATGACTTTGCGTGCTCCATTTGTTCGAGTTGTGCCCTGGTGAGGCGATAACGGCTCAGAATGAACATTGCGGTCAGGCCCATCGCAGTGGGTATGTAGGACATTCCCAAGAGCAGCGCCCCGCCGACTTCGGGCGTTTGCAGCGCGTCATCCGGAAGGTCCCGGTCAAAACCCGCGAACTGCAGGGCCAGGCCGATAATGAGCGGGCCCAGGGCAAAAGTGAATTTCTCCACGAAGCTGTAGACGGCAGTGTAAACTCCTTCGCGCCGTATTCCCGTCCTGCGCGCATCGTACTCGATGGTATCCGTCAGCATTGACATGGCCATTACGATGTTGCCGCTGCCGGCGATCGCGATGATCGCCGCCCGCGCCAGGATCGCCGGCAAGGGTTCCCCGGGTCCGGCCAGCATCCAGCTCGACACGGCGATTACGTAGCAAAGAGCGGCCAGGAAGTAGGTCTCACGCTTTCCGATGCGTTTCGATATCGCGACCAGGATCGGAGTGCCGACGATCGACATGGCGGTGAAAACGACTCCGTACCAGAAAAGGATGGCAAGCGGCATCTGCAGGTAGTGCTGGACAAAGAACAGGATCGTCGCCTGCGAAGCCGCGATCCCGACCAGTTGCGCTGCCTTGACCGCGATGAGCAACAGGAAATGCGGATTCCTGCGGATGGGGCTGAACTGCCTGAACACGTTGATTCGCTCGACGCCGGCGTCGGTGAACCGCGCCCCTGCGGTGCCGAAGTAGGTCGTCAGCATTGAGGCGAGAATGATTGCTCCACCGCCTGCGCCCACGATCGAGTAGGTGATCCAGTTGTAGGGTCCAAGCCGTTCCTGCAACAGGGGCGGCACGGAGGTGGCAAGAAAAATGCCGCTGGCGATGAACACCATGCGGTAACCGTGAATTGCCGAGCGTTCGTGATAGCTTTCGGTCATTTCCGCCGGCATGGCCATGTAGGGAACGTTGAACAGCGTGTAGCCGAAGGTATACACGGCCAGCGCGGCGAATATATAGGCTGCGGTCAGCCATTGCTGTGCAAAGATCGGCGTGGTGAAAATGAGTATGAAGGAGCAGGTCGATACAAAGGCGCCGGCCAACAGGAACGGACGCCGGCGGCCTCTGGGAGATTTGATACGGTCGCTCCAGCTGCCCACTACGGGGTCGCTGATTACGTCCAGCAGCTTGGTAAGGAAGATCAGCGATCCAGCCAGCGCCGGGGCGATGCCCAGTACGTTGACCATGTAGAACAGCGCCAGAACGCCGATTGCGTTCATCAGCAGTGCTACGCCCAGCGCGCCGGTTCCCCAGCACACGCGTATGCGCTGGGAGATCATGGCGCCGGAGGCGCCACGGCAGTTCGGGTGCTCAGTGCGGGGTCCAGGGCACGAGCCGGTCGACCAGCGCCGAGCCGTGGACCATGGTCCGCAGCGGAGGCATCGCCAGAAGCGATTCGGGGAAGGTCGGGGCGGGCGGCGAAAGGGCGTCCAGTTCCGCCAGAGTCTCCGCGTCCAGCTCCAGGTCCACGCAGCTCAGGTTCTGCCCGAACTGCTTCAGGTTGCGTGCGCCGAGGATCGGAATGACCGGCGCGGGACGCTGCAGCAGCCAGGCCAGCGCGACGGTCGCAGGCGCGGCGTCCAGGCGGTCCGCCACCTTCTGCAGGCCCTGAGCCACCTTGAGGTTGTGCGGAGTCAGCATGCGCGAACCCATGGGTCCGCCCAGGCGTCCTTCTCCCTCGACCGAGCCGTCCTTCGAGACGGTGTACTTGCCGGTCAGCGCGCCGAAGAGCAGGGGGCTCCAGGCAGTAATCGCCATGTTCTGAAACTTCGCCAGCGGGAAGAACGCGTTCTCGATGGTGCGCTCGGCCAGGTTGTACTGCAGCTGGAAGGCGGTGAATTGCGTCCATCCGCGCTGCTCGGCCGCCGCGTTCATCGCGGCGACCCACCAGGCCGGAGCATTGGAGATGCCTATGTGGAGGATCTTGCCGAGCCGCACCTGGTCGTCCAGCGCGCGCATGATTTCCATGGGCGGGGTCATCCCGTCGGCGGCGTGCACCCAGTAGAGGTCAAGATAGTCGGTCCTGAGCCGCTTGAGGCTGCCTTCGAGCGAGCGGACCAGGTTGGCGCGGTGGTTGCCGCCGGCATTGGGGTCGTCCGAATCGGTATTCATCGAATACTTGCTGGCCAGGATGATCCGCCTGCGGTCCTCGCCCATGAAGCGGCCCAGCATGCTCTCGCTGGCGCCCATGCCGTACATGTCGGCCGTGTCGATGAAGTTTCCTCCCGCCGCGAGGTAGGCGTCGTATACGGCGCGGCAGTCCTCCTCGTCGGCATACAGGTGGGCGGTTCCGCCGAAGGTCATGGTGCCCAGGCACAATTCGGAAACGCGCAAGCTGCTTGCGCCCAGTAATCTCAGTTTCATTCGAGTTTTCTCCCCAGTGTCGTGTCACGCACATATTGCCGCATCAGCGCGTCTCCCCTGGTTCGTGGCAAGGCGCGTCCCGCCGGGAATGGCGCCTCCCATTGCCCAGGGGCGCAACGCCGCCACGGACCAGGGGAGACGCGCCCTTCGGGAGCGGGCGTAGCGCGCCCCGGCGGCGTTGCAGCCGTTCGCAATACGGCAAGTATTCCGGGCCGGCTGCGCCTTGCAGGGACACGCTACGCTCGCTCTGATGCGGCAATATGTGCGTGACACGACACTATGAGCGGTCTTCGCCGGGTTCGCGCGCCAATTGGTGGTATTGGGGATTGGGTGTCATGCCGGTGGCCATCGCCGCGCGGTTGCTGAAATTGAAAAAGCCGGTGACATTGGCGATGTCCCAGATGTCCCGTTCGGTGAATCCGGCCTCGCGCAGCCGCGCGCGGTCTTCCGCGCCGGTCTCCTGCGGGCTGGCGGTGGCTTTCCAGGCAAAGTCCAGCATGGCCCGCTGGCGCGGCGTAATCTCCGCCTCGCGGTAGTTCATCACCAGCACCTCGCCCAGCAGCGGGTCCCCCGACAGTTTGCGCACGGCCGCGCCGTGGGCGACCAGGCAATACAGGCAATGATTGGCCGAGGACACCACCACGGCGATCATTTCCCGCTCCAGCTTGCTCAACCCCGAGTCGGCCAGCATCAGCTCGTCGTAGATATCGCGGAAGACGCGGAGCTTTTCGCTGCTGAAGGAATGGGCGGTGAGCACGTTGGGCACGAAGCCCAGCTTTTCCTCGCACAGCGCGAAATAATCACGCATGTCTTCCGCAAGTTCCTCCCGCGGCAGCGGCGGGATGTCCAGGGCCATGACCTCGTTGCGAATGCTCATGTCGCGTTCTCCCCGCGGGCCGCAAAATCGGCCTTGCCGGCCTGGATCAGGTCGTAAATCTCCTGCGCACGGCCGCCGATTCGATCGATCAGCTTCTGGTGCGAGCCTTGCGCGGCTTCGCGCCACCGGGCCTTCTGTTCCGCGGTCAGGCCGTAAAAGGTGACCCGGCCGGCTTCCTGCCATTCGCGTTCCTGGCCGGCGATGACTTCCCGCACGATGTCGCGGTTCTCCTGCTGGCCGTCCAGGGCGTTAGCCAGCACCTGGCGCACTTCCTCCGGCAGGGAGTCATACCATTGCGAATTGGCGAACTGCACGCCGGAGTCGTAGGCGTGCCCGGTCAGCGTGTAGTGCGGCGCTTCGCCGGCAATGCCGGAGAGCAGATACTGGCCGGCGCCGCTCTGGCCGCACTCGATCAGGCCGGTCTGAAGGGCCGGCAGGGTCTCGTCAAAGGGCAGGGGGATGTTGTCGGCGCCGATTGCGCCGGTAAACACCTGGGGAGCGATCGCGGTGGATGCGCGCATCTTCACTCCACGGAATTCCCCGGGCTCCACCCTGGGCTCGCGGCAGTAGATGTGGTTCCAGCCCACCTCGCTCCACTGTATGAAGGTCAGTCCACGTTCCGCCAGCATTTCGGTGAAGACCGGGGTCAGGTAGTTGTCCGTTACGAAGTCAACTTCCTCGTAGCTGTCGAACAGATACGGAGCCAGAATCACGCTCAGCTCGGGCACTACGCTGGACATGCCGTGCAGAGAGGTTCCCGCATACTGGATCCGTCCGCGCCGGGCCTGGGCGAGTATGGTTTCCTCGGTCCCGAGCTGGCCGTTCACCGACATCTGCAGTTCCAGCCCCGGGTATTCGGCTTCGTAGACGCGGCGTTCGAAGCGCCTCCAGCCGTCATGCCAGGGCGTGTCGATGGCGCCGGAAGCGCCGATCACCACCACCAGCCTGCCGTCGTCCTCCTGCGGGCCGGAATCGCCCCCGCAGGCCGCTACCAGCAGCGCCGCCAGCAATAAGCCTTCCCGTCGCCGGAAAGGCCGCGATAGGGCGGTGATTCGGCCGAGGATTGTCAGACGTCCTCTCCGCCGACCTCGATCAGGGTCCGGCCGTACAACTCGCGGTTCTCGAAGGCAGCATGCATGGCTGGCGTTTCGTCCAGGCCGGCAACCCGCTCGATCGGAATTCGCCATTGGCCGGAGGCAAGCTTTTCCTCGATTTCGGCATCTTCCGCCTGACGGGTGCGGGCCTGGTGGAAGAACTGCACAAAACCGGTAACGCTGATGCTCTTGCCGATCAGCAGGGAAAGGTCGGCCGGAGGGGCCAGGCCGCCCATCGCACCGATATAGATCACGTTGCCCAGCGGCGCGCAGGCATCATAGTTGCGGGGCGCATCGGGGCCCTGCACGCCGTCGATGATGACGTCGGCGCCGCGGCCCCCGGTCAGTTCCTTGACCTGCGCGGGCCATTCCGCGGAGCGGTAGTCGAGCATGTGATCGGCGCCGAACTGCCCGGCCCATTCGCCCTTTTTCCCGCCGCCGACCAGCCCGATCACCGTGGCTCCGGCCTCCTTGGCGATCTGCGTCGTCATGATGCCTACCGCGCCGGCCGCGGAATGCACGACCACGGTCTGACCCGGCTGGACCCGTCCCGCCGAGTGCACCAGGTGCCAGGAAGTGGGCGCGCAGGTTGAGAAGGTCGATCCCAACTGGTAGTTGAAGCGGTCCGGGATGGGCACCAGGCCGGCAGCGCGGGCAATGGCAAATTCGCCGTTGCCGTTCCATTGACCGTTGACGGCCACGCGCTTGCCCTTGAGCGAGGCGTCAACGCCATCGCCGGTTTCCACGACCCTTCCCGAGTACTCGTATCCGGGCACGAACGGAAACCCCGGGTGCATCCACTTGATCCGGTCGGCCCTTGCATGCGTGTCCAGCGGATTGAGCGGCGCGAAGGCTACCTGTATCCGTACCTGGCCTTCGCCGGGCGAGGGAATGGGCAGTTCCTTCATTTGCAGGGATTCGGGGCCGCCGGGCGCTTCGGCGACGATGGCGCGCATGGTATTTGACATCAGGGGGTCTCCCTCCGGGAAAAGAGGGCAATTGTACCCACGCGGCGCCACGGGGCATTTGCGTCGCGGGCGGCGAAACAGCCGACTTTCGCGTTGTCCCGTCAGAATTCGCAGGCGTTAAGATGGCGCAGCGTTGGGGCCGGTCCACGCGGGCCGGGACCTGAATCGGAAACTGGATGGAATCGCAAGAGGCTTGCAATGAAGAAACTGACTCTTCCGGCAGTAATTTTCGCGCTGATGACGGCCGCTCCGGCGGTTCATGCGGAAACCATTGCCGTTATCGGCACCGGCATGATGGGCGGGTCCATTGGGCCCCGGATGGCGGAACACGGACACACCATCGTCTACGGCACGCGCGATCCGGGCAGTGAGCGGATACGGAACCTGCTGGACCGCACGCAGGGGAAACCCAGTGCCAAGACGCAGGAGGAAGCCGCCGCAGACGGCGAGATCGTATTCCTGGCGGTTCCCTGGTTTGCCGCGGAAGATGTAGTGGCGCGGCTTGCCCCGCACATGTCCGGCAAGCTGGTCATCGATGCCGGCAATGCGGTGCAGGAGGGCCCGGAGGGCTTGCCTCAGCCCGTCGCCGGGACCTCCTCGGGCGAAATGGTGCAGGCCGCGGTGCCGGACGCCCGGGTCGTGAAGGCGTTCAATACGGTGGGTTTCCACATCGTGCTTGACCCGGCGCGCGCCCACGGCCCGGTTACGGTAATGGTCGCCGGTAACGATGAGGCATCCAAGCATTGGGTCATGGACCTGGCCGGCGATCTTGGCTTCGAGACCATGGACGTGGGGCCCATCCGCATTTCGCGAATTCTCGAAGGCATGTCGGCACTCTACCGCGTTCCTCATTTTGCCGACCGCAAGCAAGATACCTTCGAGTTTCATCTGCGACGGGTAGCGGAGCCCGAGCTTGAGGAAACACGCGCCATTCGTGGCCGCTGAGGGTGCGCGTGGGTTTGCGCCCCGGATTTCTGTCCTTCGCGATCCTGATCTGATTAAGTGGTCCGCGTGTTGATAGTGAGCAGGAGGAATCTGCGGTGAAGGACGACGCACGGCGCTTTCTTGCTGTCCTGTACCAGGTGGAGCGGGCCATTGCCTGCGCCGCTTTCGCCCTGCTCGTGGTGGTGATCTTCAGCGACGTGGCGATCCGCGTGATCAGCGGTTCCGGCCTGTACTGGGCGCGACAGATCGGGGTGTACGCAAACATCATCAAGGTGATGTTCGGCATCGGTCTGGCTTCCGCCGCGAACTCGCATCTAAGGCCGCGGTTTGCCGATGGCTGGCTTCCAAAGTCCTGGGGGCCGTTTCTCGATCATTTCAGCGAAGTCCTGATGACGCTTTTCTGCCTGGTGTTCACCGTGGTTGCGTTCGACCTGGTGCGGGAGACCTACCTGCTGGACGTGCGTTCCGTGGTGCTGCGCATCATCGTGTGGCCGATTCAGGGCGTAATTCCGCTGGTCTTTGCGCTCGCCACGCTGCGCCACGGGCTGTATGCGCGATGGCCGGACCTCAAGCCGCCGGAGCAGGGCGCGCTGGCGGACACGCAATCGGAGCTGAAATCGTGATCGGCGCGTTGAGCATCGCGGCCGCGGCGCTGGTGCTGCTGGGGCTGCGGCAGAACCTGCTGGTCGTGCTGGGCGTCGCCGCCGGGCTGGCCTATGGGTTCTGGGGCGACGGGCAGATACAGAACATCATCAACGACGGCTGGGACGGTCTCAATCGCGACGTGCTGCTGTCGATCCCCATGTACCTGCTGGCGGGCGCGGTCATGGCCAGAGGCGCCATCGCAAGCCGACTGATCCGCCTGGCGCGGGCGCTTTCGGCGCCGATCCCCGGCGGCCTTGCGATCGCCACGGTCCTGTCATGCGCCATGTTCGCCGCCGTGACCGGTTCAGGGACCGTAGCCCTGTTGGCCATTGGCGCGGTGATGTATCCGGCGTTGCTGGAAGCCGGCTACAGCAAACGCTTTGCCCTTGGCGCCCTGTGCGCCGCCGGCACTCTGGGCATCGTCGTGCCGCCCAGCATTCCGCTCATTCTGTACGGCGTCATGACACAGACTTCGATTTCCGAGTTGTTCATTGCCGGCATAGGGCCCGCCCTCTTGTTGACCGGCTTCATGAGCGCCTACGCGATCGTCCGCAACTGGCGCTTCCGGCTGGGCGGATGGCACTTTCCTGACATCGCAGCTGCGTTCAAGGAGGGGATCTGGTCACTGCTGATGCCGGTCATCATTCTGGGGGGCATCTACAGCGGCTTTTTCACCGCGACGGAGTCCGCGTCCATCGCCGTGGTTTACGGCTTCTTCGTGGAAATCGTGATTCACCGCGAAATGCGTTTCAAGGATGTCATCGAGGTCTTTACCAGCACCACGCGCCTGATGGGGTCGCTGTTTCCGGTCCTTATGATGGCGCTGGCGCTCAACGTCTTCCTGACCTACGAGCAGGTTCCGGACATGGCCGTGGAATGGCTTACGGCGCGCATCGACTCGCTTCCCGGTTTCATTCTGCTGATGAACGCCTTCCTGCTGCTTGTCGGATGCTTTATGGACATCGGCTCGGCGATTCTGATCCTGTCTCCGCTGCTTCAGCCCATCGCGGTCGCCCAGGGCATGGACGCGGTGCATTTTGGCGTGGTCATGGTGGTGAATCTGGAGATGGGCTACCTCACACCGCCCATGGGATTGAACATCATTGTGGCCATGACCGCGTTCAACGAGTCGTTCGGGGAGATATGCCGGGCGGTGCTGCCGTTTCTTGCGCTAATGCTGATTGCCCTCGTCACGGTCTCGTTCTGGCCTGTCCTGTCGCTGTTTCTGCTGCAATAATTGTTGAAAGAACAGTCCTGCTGGTCTCCAAACGCCAAGCGGTATACATCCTGAATAAGGTAAAAATAATTTACCTTATAAAAAAGGTATAATCTATATACCTTCTAAGAGAGGTATATAGACGTGGTGCGGCAAACCCCTATCCGCAGCGCCCGAACGCTGGGGGCCGCAGTATACGCCGCCCGCAAGAAGATGGGTTGGCGGCAGTCTGATCTGGCCCGGCGCGCATCGGTGCGTCAGCAATTGATCTCCGATTTGGAGAACGGTATTCGCATCCCCAGGCTCGACACCATGGTGAAGGTGCTCGCCGCCCTGGACCTGGATCTCAAGGTCGCCCCCCGGCAGGCCAGGCCATTTGATCCGTCGGTGTATTGATATGGCGCGAAGCGCATCCTTGAACGTCTATCTCGGCAGCAAACTGGTAGGTATTTACGCTCGCAAGGCCGACGGGGCAACGGTTTTCCGGTATCACGATTCGTGGCTGAATTCCGAGTTGGCATTTCCCATTTCACTGTCGCTGCCTTTATCCTCGCGCGAACGGACCGGGTTGGTTGTCGAACGTGTGTTTGACGGCTTGCTGCCGGACAACTCGGATATTCGCGAGGCTCTCGCGGCTCGCACCGGCGCGGAAAGCGACGGTGTCTTCGATCTCCTTGCCGAACTCGGGCGCGACTGTGTGGGTGCCTTGCGCTTCCTCCACACGGGCGAAGAGGCCGAGAGTCCAATGGCGATGCGTTCACGCCCTTTGAGCGAAGCGGATATCGCGCAGCGCATTGCTGGCCTGATTCAGCGTCCGTTGGGCGTGGCCACCGGGGTTTCGGAAGGCGAGGAGTTTCGCATCTCCCTGGGCGGCGCTCAGGACAAGACTGCGCTGTTGCGCATCGATAACGCCTGGCGCCTTCCCCTGGGAAGCACGCCCACGTCGCATATCTTCAAACCGGCCATGGGGATCCTCCGTGACGGGATCAGCCTTGCGGATTCGCCCTGGAACGAATGGTTCTGCCTGAAACTGTGCGCGGGTTTTGGTCTGGCGAGCGCCAGAGCGGAGATCGAGCATTACGACGGCAAGCCCGTGTTGGTCGTCAAGCGGTTTGATCGTCAATGGCGGGACGGGGTTCTCTATCGCCTGCCGCAGGAAGACCTCTGCCAGGCGCTCGGCGTGGCCCCCGCGAGAAAATACGAATCGCATGGCGGCCCGGGCATTCGATACATTCTGGATTTACTCCACCAGGCCAGCACGCCGCACGCCGACCGGCTGGCTTTTCTGAAATCGCAGATCGTCTATTGGCTGCTGTCCGCTCCGGACGGCCACGCGAAGAACTTCTCGATCTTTCTTCGGCCCGACGGGTTCTCGCTGACTCCGATCTACGACTTGATGAGCGCCGCGCCCTACCATCCGAAGCTGGCCGCGCAGAAGATCAAGCTGGCGATGGCCCTGGGAAACAACCGGCATTACCGCGTCCACACAATCCTGCCCAGGCACTTCTATCAGACTGCCCAGGCCGCCGGCATCGCGAAGGCCGACGTAGAAATCCTGTTCGATGACCTGGAGAAAGCCTCCGATGGCGCATTGCAGGATGCGACCGTTGCGGCCGAGCGCGCCGGCATGCCTGCTCACACGAGGGATGCGATTGTGGACACCGTACGGGGCCATGTCCGATTGTTCCGTTTAGCACCGACTGTGCGCGCGCCAGTCCAATCTCATGCGTCCAGCGATGAAGAGCAGTCCGCGCCGGGGTTTTTCAGCTAGCTTTGGGAATGTTGCGGCCATGTTCAGGCGTGTTACGGGCATATTTGGGTTAATGCGGTAATAATTGCCGGCTTGACATTAGTCATACGCTCGGGGGAAGCGCATTCCGGACCCAAATCCATGACCTGGACTGTTCATAAATTCGGCGGCAGCAGCCTGGCCGACGCGCGCGGTTTCGAACGCGCGGCGGGAATCGTGCTCGGCGATCCGGCGCCGCAGGTGGCCGTGGTCGTGTCGGCCATGCAGGGCGTGACCAACGCCTTGTTTGCGCTGCTGGATCGCGCGATTTCCGGCGACGACGAGTGGCAGGGCGCCCTGGATACCCTGCAGGAACAGTATTCGGCGGTCGCGAAAGAACTGATTTCGGATCCTGAACGGCGCGGTGTGCTGCTCGACGCGCAGGCCGCGGAGTGCCGCGACGTGGCGGATATTCTACATTCGGCCGTGCTGATCCGATCGGCGGGGCCGCGAATGGAGGCGCTCGTATCGGGATGCGGGGAACTGTGGTCGGCGCGCTTGCTGGCGGCGCGGATCAGCGAGCACGGGGCGGAGGCCGGCCGTCACGCCGGGTGGCTGGACGCGCGTGACGTGTTGCGCGTGGAGCCCGGCGAGCTGGGCGTGGTTGTGGACTGGGAAGCCTCCGGGCAACACCTGAAGCGTCTTCTCAAGGACGATCCCACTCCTGTGCGCGTGGTCACTGGCTATATCGCCCGTGACGGACGCGGATTGCAGATGACCCTGGGCCGCAACGGCAGTGATTTCTCGGCGTCGATATTCAGCGCGCTGCTGGACGCCGAATCGCTCACCATCTGGACCGACGTGGAAGGCGTGATGAGCGCCGATCCCGCGCGAGTTCCGGAGGCGCACGTGATCCGCGAACTGTCCTACAACGAGGCGATGGAGCTGGCCTATTTCGGCGCCCGGGTGATTCATCCGCAGACCATGGGTCCGGTCGTGAGCAAGAAGATCCCGGTGTGGATTCGCTCAAGCTTCAGGCCGGAACTGCGGGGCTCGCTGATTTCCGCCGAGGGCGATCGAAACGAGCCGGTGAAGGGCATCACGATGATCGAGAACGCCACGATGCTGAGCCTGGAGGGCTCCGGCATGATCGGCGTGCCGGGGACTGCCGACCGGCTGTTCAACGCGCTGAGCAAGGCCCAGGTTTCGGTGCTGTTGATTACCCAGGCCAGCTCGGAGCATTCGATTACGTTTGCGATTCCCGAGGCGCACGCGGACCGGGCCGAGAAGGTCACCCGCGACGCCTTCGCCCAGGAAATGGGCCTGGGGCAGGTCAGCAGGGTGACGAGGGATGACGGCGTGAACGTGCTGGCGCTGGTGGGCGACGGCATGGTCGGCATTCCCGGGGTGGCCGGCCGGTTCTTCAGCGTCCTGGGACGCGCCGGAGTCAACGTGATCGCGATTTCCCAGGGATCATCGGAACGCAACATATCCGCCGTGGTGACCGGCGACAGCGCGACCCGGGCGCTGCGCGCCGCGCATGGCGGGTTTTACCTTTCGCATACCACGCTTTCGCTGGGGGTGATCGGCGTGGGCAACGTCGGCGCCGAATTGCTGGACCAGATTGCCCGGGCCGCGGATCAGTTACGGGAGAATTTCAACCTGGACTTCCGGGTGCGGGCAATCGCCAACTCGCGCCGCATGCACCTGGCCTCGCGCAGCCTTGATCCGGGCAACTGGCGCAAAGCACTGGCCGACGACGGCGAAACAATGGACCTCGAGCGTTTCAGCGCGCATGTGAACCCCGATCACCTGCCGCATGCGGTAGTCGTGGACTGCACCGCCAGCGAGTCGATCAGCGACCGCTACGCCGATTTCTTCCGCGCAGGGATCCACGTGGTGACGCCCAACAAGCGTGCGCAGAGCGCGCCGCACCAGGCCTACGAAAGCCTTCACGAACTGCGCCGCGCCAACGGCGTGCACCTTCTGTACGAGACCAATGTGGGCGCCGGGCTGCCGGTAATCGAAACGCTCCGCGACCTGATCGCCACTGGCGACGAGGTGCTCAGCGTGGAAGGCATTTTCTCCGGGACACTGGCCTATCTGTTCAACGCGCTGGACGCCGACTCGGATTTTTCGCAGGTTGTGCGCGAGGCCCGCGACGCGGGTTATACGGAGCCTGACCCCAGGGAAGACCTGAGCGGCATGGACGTGGCGCGCAAGCTGCTGATCCTGGCCCGGGAACTGAACCTGCGCATGGACCTGGCCGATGTGGAAGTGGAGAGCCTGGCCCCGGAAGAGCTGTCGGAAGCCACGGTCGAGGAGTTTCTCGACGGGCTGGGTCGTTATGACGGCGACATGCGGCGGCGCCTTGAGCAGGCCGAGGAAGAGGGCTGTGTTCTTCGTTACGTCGGAAGGCTGGACAGTGAAGGCCGGGCGTCCGTGCGGCTGGAGACGCTGCCCAGGGACCATCTCTTTGCCCGCCTGCATCTCACCAGCAACATGTTCCTGTTCCGCACCGCCCGCTACAGCGACAGTCCGCTGGTAGTTCAGGGGCCCGGAGCGGGGCCGGAGGTGACTGCCGGCGGCATTTTTGCGGACCTGCTGCGCCTGGCGCGGATGCTGGGCGCGCCGCGCTAGCGGCAATTGCAATGACAGCGTTCTACAGCACCCGCGGCAGCGGTCCCGCCGGGCTCGAAGCCGTGCTGCAGACCGGCACCGCGCCGGACGGCGGCCTTTTTGTACCAGAGCGCCTGGCGGCCTTCGAACGCGGAGCGCTGGCGGAATCCGGCACTCCGGCGGAGCTGGCCCAGCGCATGCTGGCTCCCTATTTCGAGGGGTCGTTTCTGGCCGCCGCCTTGCCGGAAATCTGCGCCGACGCCTTCGCCTATCCGCTTCCTCTGGCGGACTTGTCGCCGGCCTCCAACGGTGCGCGCCTGCAATTGCTGGAGCTGTTTCACGGGCCGACGGCGGCGTTCAAGGACTACGGAGCGCGGTTCCTGTCGGCTTGTCTGGAGCGCATCCTCGCCGAAGAGCCCGCATCCTCACAGCCGCTGACCATCCTGGTCGCCACCTCGGGCGATACCGGCGCGGCCGTGGCCTCGGCGTTTTCCGGCCGGGACAAGATCCGCGTGGTTGTGCTCTTTCCCAAGGGCCGGATTTCGCCGCGCCAGGAGCACCACCTGGGCTGCTGGGACGGGAATGTCCAGGCACTCGCCGTACACGGAGCGTTCGACGACTGTCAGCGTCTCGTCAAGCAGGCTTTCGCTGATTCCCGGCTGCGCAAGCGGGTACGGCTGGGCTCCGCCAACAGCATCAATCTCGGGCGGCTGCTCCCGCAAAGCGCCTATCACGCCTGGGCCGCGATCAAGGCGGGCGAAGGGAGCCATTTCGTCGTTCCCACCGGAAACATGGGCAACGGCGTGGCCTGCCTTTGGGCGCGCGAGATGGGCGCGGGCATCGGCCGTATCCTGCTGACGACCAACGCCAACCGCACGATCGGCGACTACCTTTCCAGCGGCGAATACCGCGGCCGCGAAAGCATAGGCACGCTGGCCAACGCCATGGACGTTGGCGATCCCAGCAACATGGAACGGCTTCGCCACCACTTCGACGGCGATGTCGAGCGCATCCGCGCCGCCGTCAGCGCCGCAAGCGTTGACGATGAGCGGATTCGCCGCCGGATCCGCCGGGAACACGAGGACTCCGGTGCGGTGCTATGCCCTCATACCGCCGCCGGGGTGGACGCCTGCCGTGATTGGCTCGCCGACGCCGGCGCGCCGGACGGCGACTGGGTCATCGCCGCCACCGCCCATCCCGCCAAGTTCGAAACTGTGGTCGAACCGCTGATCGGGACTACCGTGGCGCCGCCCCCGCAACTTGAAGAGTTGCTCTCGCGCCGTTCCAGCCACGAGGAGATCCCGGCCGAGCTCGCCGCACTTACTCCCTTTCTTGGCTAGACTGCGGCATTAGCTCTTCGTCGATTGCGATGGCGCGTAGCCGGGCCGGGCGGTTCTCGAGCCGGGACCAGTAGTCCACGAAGGCCGGGCGCTTCTCCAGCGAACCGAACTGGAAGCCGAAGCCGAGATGCGATCCCACGTAAACGTCGGCTGCGCTGAATCTTGCTCCCGCAATGAATTCGCTTGCGCTTACCGCGGCTTCGAGCGTGTCGAGGACCGCCTCGAAGTTTCCGTAGCCGATCATGGATTCGCGCTCCGGGGGCACCTCGAACTTGAAAGCGTTGTTGATGGTTGCCGATTCAAGGGGTCCGGCGGCGAAGAACATCCACCGGTAGTAGGCGCCGCGCTCCCTCGGCGGAGGCGCCAGTCCGGCTTCGGGAAACGCGTCGGCCAGATAGGCGCAGATTGCAGCGGCCTCCGTAACCACGACGCCCCGGTGCCGGATCGTCGGGACCTTGCCCATGGGATTGATGGCCAGGAAGCTCTCCGATTTCATCTCCGGACCGTACTGCAGCACCTCGGTGCGGTATTCGACGCCGACTTCCTCCAGCATCCAGCGCGCGATCTGTCCGCGCGACATGGGGTTCGTGTAAAAGATCAGTTCATCGCTCATGAGGAACTCCCCGTTGAAAGGCTATGCAGATTCTATTGCGGACCTGCCTATCTGCGACTGGCGCTATCGCACACGCTGGCTGTCAGCCTAATCCTCAATGCTACGCAAGCCCAATAAGGCTCAGCAGCCGCGAAATATGGTTGTCTTGCTGAGCAACTCGCTTCAAATCATCCAGCGCAAATCTGTTTTCCAGCTGCATAGCGGTCGCCGGCTTGTCGTATTCGGGCCATAGCTTTCTCAATTGCCCAAGTGCAATACTTGCCGGGATCTTGCGCGTTTCCTGATCCATATGCAGCCGCAATAGCAAGCCCTCCAGATTCGGATGAACCTGAATTGCTTGAATTGCGTGGCGTGCTGCCTCTGCCAGAGCGTCTCTTCCGATTCTCTTGTCCGCACCCAAGCGATCGAAGTCCAGCAGCGCTATGCGATTGATCGGGCGTCGCCGGGTTGTAGGCTGTCTGCTCTTCCGTCTTATGGAAGCTTGAACCACTTCCAGGCTGTCTCCGCCGCCGGAGCTAACGAACTGCAAATGGACATATCGATCCCGCTGATCGCATAGCTTCTGTAGCCACGCTACCAGCGCCTGCTCACTCTGTCCTTCACCAGCAATCAGGATGCGTCGCCGCTTTTGTCTAACCTTCCCTGGCATCCGTGCGGTCTCAGCCGATTACTGGCACGCCTCCCAAGTCTCCACCGCGATACTCACGGTAAAGATTTGCGCTTCGCCGTAATCCCTTCACCTGCCAGAGCCCGTAGGCACTGGTTACACCTTCACGGTTCTTTTTGACGATTACCACTTCTTCTTTCTCAAGATTCTCCAGCACCGCCAGGTTGTGGAGCGTGCATATGAGTTGCGCCCCATGCGGGTTCGTCTCTTGCGACTGGAACCAGTGGATGACTTCAGCCGCCAGATCAGCGTGAAACTCGGTATCTAGCGCGTCCAGGAGAAAGACTTGCCCGGCGCTCAATGCATCGCTCAGGAACGGGAAGTGGCTAAGGAAATTGCGTGTGCCGGCCGATTCCTGCGGCATCATGAGCGGTCCATCAAGTCCGCGATGAACAAATACCAACTCCCGTCTATTCCCAGCGAATTCTGCAACGTCCATTGATTCAATACCCAGGTCAATACGTTGAAGCTGTTTCGAAACCGCCGTAACAAGAGCCGCGTTTCCAGTGTAGTTATTGGTTGTCATCTCTTCATCCGGTCGCCAGGATTCCGGGGGAGAATAAATTCTTGAGAGGTTGTTACGAATGGATACGAACATGGGCACAAAGGACGCCGCCAGGGTTGCAATTAACGAGACTTCCGGGCGTGTGGCCTGTACGGCGCGGTCTCGACTGGTAATGCCTGCTTCTCGTGCGATATGGACCGACTCATTATTCTTACGCTCAAAGATGCGTCTGCGGCGTCCGTTGGGAAAATCCAACAGCGCTTCGTACGCAACATGAGTAGACAACGGGTTTGCTGAATTCCTCGTCAATTCCAATTCGTAGCGGTACAGCGCGGTTTGATCATCGTCACCATCCAGGAAATGTGCAGCAGCAAAGCTGACTTCAATACGGGTGGGCCGCTCCAAGCCCGATTTGGAGAAAAATGGATGAAGGATTGCGGATGCAGCGTGATCATGCGAATGCAAGACAAAGCGGAGGGTGTGGTTGATTGCATTCAGGACAGTCGTCTTTCCGGCGCCATTGGCCCCCAAAATCGCAATCACGGCAGGAATTCGTATCCCGGGAATGTCGGTGCTCTCTCGGAAATTCGGAAGACGCGGCGTAGTGCCCGGGACCCTGAAATCCAACTCCACCGTGTCTCGGATGGAACCAAAATTAGAAATTGTGATTTTGTAAATCATATGCGAATATTAACAGAATCTTGCTGATATGGCCTCTATATATCTCTTCATATGATTTTAATATGCATAGTTAACAAATTACTGTTGTAAGCGGCGTTAAATCGTCACCGAAGTCCATAGTCCGGTCGTGTTCTACTCACGCAACGATTGTGGCCTACAGTGGCCAGCCGAATAGGTCTTGCGTGTTGCGAAGTGCGGCGACCGCGAGTTCTTCCGGGTCGACGTTCATATGGCGCGCCACGACTCGGGCGACAATGGGCAGGAATTCAGGTTCGTTCCGGCGTTTCTTTTTCGGCGTTGCATCTGGATGGCGAGGGAGCAGATAAGGGCTGTCCGTTTCCAGCAGCACGCGGTCCATCGGCAGAAGGGGAATGGCTTTCAAGAGGTCCTGGTTGCGCCGCTCATCGCAGATCCAACCCGTAATCCCGATGTGCAGACCCAGTTCCAGGTAGCTTTCCGCCTCCCTGGGCCCCCCGGTGAAGCAATGCGCCACTCCGCCTATGTCGGTGGCCCGGTGATCCTTGAGAATCGCCAGGAAGTCCTTGTGAGCGTCGCGCTGGTGGAGAAACAGGGGTTTTCCATGCTCTGCTGCCAGGTCGAGCTGACCCGCGAAGGCGGCGCGCTGAGCTTCGGGTGGCGACAAGTTTCTAAAATAGTCCAATCCGCATTCTCCCGCTGCTACTGCAAGGTCGCTGTCAAGGACTCTTGCAAGCCTGTCCCTAGCTTCTCCAGGTGCCTCGGTCCACTGTGTCGCCAAGTGCGGATGAATGCCGGCCGTGCAGCGAAAGGCTTCGGTATCGTCCCGCGCGAGCGCCAAGGCTGCTTCGGACTCGCTCAAGCCCGCCCCGGTCACAATCATGTGTCTTACGCCCACCAGGGTCGAGCGCTCGATCACCGCTTGCCGGTCCCCGTCGAAGGATGCGTCCGCGAGGTTTGCGCCGATGTCGACAAACTGCATGTGATGAGGGGATCAGGCGCCGCGCCAGCGGAACATGGCGGCGCCCAGCGTGAGGAAGACCGCCGTTATGCCCGCAAGGAGCAGCAGTTGCGGTAGCACGTCGCTCAATCCCGCTCCGTACAGCATGATTTCGCGCGCCGCCGTGAGCGCGTGCGTCAGCGGAAAGATGTTGGAGAGCTGTTGCACCCACTGCGGGGCTCCCGCCAGCGAAAACCATACGCCCGACAGCAGCATCATTGGCCAGGTCACCATGTTCAGCAGGCCGCCCGCCAGTTCCTCGCTTGTCACGCGCGCCGCCATGGCCAGCCCGATCGACACCAGGCTGATCGAAGCCAGCACCGCCACCAGGAACAGCGCCACTCCGCTGCCCTCCATGCGGATGTCCAGCAGCAGACGCGTCGCGCCGTAGAGCAGCAGGGTGACGAAGATCGCCAGCATCAGGCGTGAGATGATTTGCGCGGATAGGAATTCCACCGGCCGCAGCGGGGTGGCCTTCAGTCGCTTCAAGAACCCGTTCTTTCGATAGCGCACCACCACATAGCCGACGCCGAACAGGCAGCTGAACATGATGTTCATGCCGAGGATTCCCGGAACCAGCCAGTCGACATAGGTGATCGGATCGCCGCTGGCCGGCTGGCGCAGCCATTCGCTTTCCCGCGATGAAGCTTCAAGCATGCGCTCGGCGAAGTATCCGCCGGGCGACTCCGGGTTGATCCAGTAGGTTCCGGAGTCCATGTTCAGGGCCAGGTCGAGCTGATGGTTGGCGACCTGTTCGATCGCCTGCTCCTGGTCCATGGCGATGAAGTCGAAATAGCGGGTCTCAAGGAAGGGGTGCGCGGCCGTGTTGATCTCCTGTTCGGCCTGCACCAGCCCGACCTTGTAAGCGGCGCGGTCGCCGCCGGAGAAGATCGCCGCCATGCCCGCCACCAGGAGCAGCGGCATGGCCACGTTCCAGCCGAGCGTGGCCTTGTCGCGCAGGAATTCCAGGTTGCGAGCGTGGAGTATGGCGAGAATTCGCTGAATCATGATCTGAGCTCCTTTCCTGTCAGGTCCAGGAACAGGTCCTCCAGGCGGAAGGGACGGATATTCAGGCGGCCGAGCGGCGCCCCCGCGCGGCTCAAGCGGGTAATCGCCTCGTTGGCGTCATCGGTGTGGATTTCCACCAGTCCGTTGCGTCGGTACGTATGGAAGGGGAACTCCGGCGGCAGTTCCTCAAGGTCGGACTCGGGCAGTTCCAGGATGATTTCCTTGTAATGCGCTTTCAGCAGCGTGTCCGGGGCGCCCTGCGTGATGATCACGCCTTCGTTCATGATCACGATTTCGTCGCACAGTGCCTGCGCTTCCTCCATGTAGTGCGTGGTCAGCACAATGGTCTTGCTGCGCGCGCGGATGCGCTCCACCAGCTCCCAGAAATTGCGCCGCGCCTGCGGGTCCATGCCGGTCGTGGGTTCGTCGAGGAAGAGGATCTTCGGATCGTTCACCAGCGCGATGGCCAGCAGCAATCGCTGGCGCTGTCCGCCGGACAGTTTCCGGTTGTCGCGCTTTTCGAGTTTTTCCAGCGCGCAGTCGGCGATCACCTGGTCGATATCGGCGCGGCGCCGGTACAGACGGTGGAACATTTCCAGGGTCTCGCGCACGGTGATGAAGTCCTGCAGCGCGGCCGTCTGAAATTGCACGCCGGAATCCTGGCGAAATGCGGCCCCTGCCTTCTCGCCCTCGTACAGCACCTGGCCGGAGGTGGCGGGCGTTACGCCTTCGATGATTTCAACGGTGGTGGTCTTGCCGGCGCCGTTGGGTCCGAGCAGGCCGAAACAGCAGTTGCGCGGCACGTCGAACGAGATCCCGCGAACCGCGCGGACCGGTCCATAGTTCTTGACCAGCTCACGCACCGCGAGGATGGGCGGGCCCGTCACGCGTGGACCTCAGTCCGCCAGGCGGCGCAACACGTAGGGAAGAATGCCTCCATGCCGGAAATATTCGTGCTCCTTCGGCGTGTCGATTCGCGAGCGCGCGGCGAATTTGACCGTGGAGCCGTCGGTGCGCGTGGCGCGCACCATCACGTTTGCGCCGTTCGGCACGGAGATGTCGAACGCTTCGCTGCCGTCCAGCCCAAGGCCCGCAGCATCCTTCCCTTGCGGAAACTCGAGCGGATGCACGCCCATGCCAACCAGGTTGGAGCGGTGGATGCGCTCAAAGCTGGTGGCGATCACCGCGCGCACGCCCAATAGCGCCGTGCCCTTGGCCGCCCAGTCGCGCGAGGAGCCTGAACCGTATTCCTTGCCGGCCAGCACCACCAGAGGCGTTTGTTTCTCGCGGTAGCGCACCGCGGCGTCGTAGATGCTCATTACCTCGCCGTCGGGCTGCAGCCGCGTCCATCCGCCGTCCACGCCGCCGGCCAGGCGATTGCGCAGCCGGATGTTTGCGAAGGTGCCGCGCAGCATCACTTCGTGGTTGCCGCGCCGCGAGCCGTACGAATTGAATTCACGGGGGCCAACGCCCTGTTCGCTCAGCCATTGACCAGCCGGCGAGCGCGCCGGGATCGCCCCGGCCGGTGAAATGTGGTCGGTGGTGACCGAGTCGCCGAGCAGCGCCAGGACCCGGGCGGCGGTTACCGCCTGCGGTTCTTCGGGCCGCGCCGGCATGCCGTCGAAGAACGGCGGGCGGCGAACGTAGGTCGAGTCCTCATTCCATGGATAGCGGCTGCTTGCCGGACTGTCCAGCGCATTCCAGCGTTCGTCGCCGTCGAATACGCCGGCATAACCCGCCTCGAACTGCGCCGCGCGCACATGCTTCGCCACTTCAGCCTGCACTTCGGCGGCGTCCGGCCAGATATCGCTCAGATAGACCGGTTGACCGCCGGAATCCACTCCCAGGGGGTCGTTCTCGAGGTCCACGTCCATGCGTCCGGCGAGCGCCCAGGCCACCACCAGGGGAGGGGAGGCCAGGTAGTTGAAATACACCAGAGGATGAATCCGCCCTTCGAAATTGCGGTTGCCGGACAGCACGCTGCAGCCGCCCAGGCCGGATTCCTCCACATGACGGGCGATGTCCTCGCGCAATGGGCCCGAGTTGCCGATGCAGGTCGTGCATCCGTAGCCCACGATCTCGAAGCCCAGCGCCGCCAGGTCGTCCAGGACGCCCGCGGACTCAAGATAACGGGTGACCACCCGGGAACCCGGCGCCAGGCTGGTCTTGACCCAGTCCGGCGGCTTGAGCCCGCGCTTGCGGGCAGCGCGCGCAAGCATGCCGGCAGCCATCATTACCGAGGGGTTGGAAGTGTTTGTGCAACTCGTTATGGCCGCGATCAGCACTGCGCCGTCTCCGGGTTGCTCTTCCGTGAACGGAACGGAGGTCCCGCCACGTTCCTTCAGCTCCGAGGCGAAGGCCTGTTTGCTCTGCGTGAGCGGGATCCGGTCCTGCGGGCGCCGGGGACCGGCAATGGACGGCACGACGGCGTCCAGGTCGATATCCAGCGTGTCGTCGAACTCGGGTTCAGGGCTGCCGATGTCACGCCAAAGGCCCTGCGCGTGGGCGTAGGCTTCCACCAGGGCCACGTGCCGCCGATCACGTCCCGTCAGTTCAAGATAGCGAATTGTTTCGCTGTCAACAGGAAATATGGCACATGTACTTCCGAATTCCGGCGACATATTGGCCAGTGTCGCCCGATCCGCCAGCGAAAGCCCATTCAGGCCTTCCCCGAAGAACTCCACGAACCAGCTCACGACACCCTTCTCGCGCAGCGCCTCGGTAACCGTCAGCACCAGGTCCGTGGCGGTGGAGGCGGGGCGCAGGCTGCCGTGCAGGCGCACGCCCAGCACCGGCGGGGGAAGCATGGTGATGGGCTGACCGAGCAGCGCCGCCTCGGCTTCTATCCCGCCGACACCCCAGCCCAGCACGCCGAGCCCGTTGACCATGGTCGTATGAGAATCCGTGCCGACCAGCGTATCCGGGTAAACCAGAGTCTCTCCGTCGTGTTCGGCGCTGAAGACTACGCGCGCCAGCCGTTCCAGGTTGACCTGGTGAACGATCCCTGTATTGGGAGGGACGACCTTGAGTTCGCGGAAGGCCTGCTGGCCCCAGTGGAGGAAGGAATAGCGTTCGCGATTGCGCTCGAACTCCAGCTCGTTGTTGCGGGCCAATGCGTCGGGACTGGCGTAGTGATCGACCTGCACCGAGTGGTCCACCACCAGTTCGGCCGGCGCCAGGGGATTGATTGCGTCGGGATCGCCTCCCAGTGACTGCATGGCGTCGCGCATTGCGGCCAGGTCCACGACCGCCGGCACGCCGGTGAAGTCCTGCAGGATCACCCGCGCCGGGCGGAATTCAAGTTCCCTGTTGCCGCTCAATGAGGACAGGAGGCTCTCGCCGGAAACCTTCCCGCCCGCATTGCGCAGCAGGTTCTCCAGCAGGATCTTGCGGCAGTAGGGCAGCTTTGCCACTATCTCGGCGCCCAGCGCCGCTATGTCGTGATAGCGATAATGGCGACCGTTGACTTCAAGGCCGCCGAGTATCGAGCCGGTCATATTATTTAATCCTTATTCGATATAAGAAGATTATATCTTTGATATTCCTTTGATTATTTCTGGCAACCTATAGAGCCAGACGAACAGCATCATACACACTTGCGCCATCGCCGGGATCGCGACCATGCAGAAGAGGATTGCCGCCGCCGCGCTGGCCGGCTGGTCCGCGGGGTCCAGGTTGATGTCCAGCCCCCCTGCCTTCAGGATGAACCCCAGCAGGATCGGGCCGATTGAGTAGCCCAGTCTTTCCACGAACACGTAGACCGACGTGTAGAGGCCTTCGCGGCGCAACCCGGTACGCTCTTGATCGTAATCGATCGTGTCGAGCCACATGGCCTGGGAATAGAGCAGGATAGCTCCGGCAAAGAACCCCGAGAACATTCCACGGGCGACGAGGAAGGCAATCATCGCCCCCTCGCTCCAGTCCGGGCTCACCAGCAGCCAGCCCAGGTGGGCGAAGACCTCCGCGCCCGCCCCGATCAGGACGCCGCGACGCTTGGTGATCGATCGGCCGCACCATTTCCAGAACGGAATCGCGGCAAGGATGGTCACGCTTGTCGAGACGGCCAGCCAGGGGAGAAGGGTGAGCGACTGTTTGAGCACCACCGTGAACATATAAACCACGGTGCCGCCCGTAACCGCCAGCGCTACGAATTGCGTGCACTTGGCGCCGATCAGCAGCAGAAAGGGCGTGTTCTCGCGAACCGTCCGGATTTGTTGCAATACGGACAGTTTCGGCTGTTTTTGCACCGGGGCGGAATAGGCTCCGCGAGTACCCAGAAAGGTCGTCACCATCGCTACCAGAACCACGGCGCCGAGTGTCAGCGCCATGATCTGAAAGGCCGATGCGCTCGTATCGCCGCCGAAGAACTCAAGCATGGCCGGCGCGACCGATGCGCCGAGCGCGGCGCCGACCATCATGAACACCGAGCGGTAGCTCATCAGGCTCAGTCGTTGCATCCGATCCGTGGTCATTTCGACGGGAATCGTGAGATACGGAACGTTGAAGATCGTGAACCCAAGGGAATAGGAGATCAGTACCGCCATCACCAGGACGGTGGCGGGCGGCAGTGCGTCCGACAGGCCGTGGAGGGAAAAGACAGCGGGAAGCGAAGCGGCGCAGATCACGGCCCCCAGCAGCAGATAGGGCCGGCGACGGCCCCAGCGGCTGCGCGTGTGATCGGTTACCCAGCCCATCAATGGGTCGCTGAAGGCATCGATCAGGCGAGCGGCGGTAATCATCGTGCCGGCCAGGGCCTCATCCACCTTGAGCACAAAGGTCATGTAGTACATGGCCAGCGCGGTGAACACGTTGAGGTACGTAATCGTCCCCAAAGAGCCGAAGCCCCACGTGATTCTCTGGAGTAGCGGGACCCTGACCTCAGGTGCGGTGTTCTGGTTCAAGGCTGTGATTCACTGGACGCGGGGTGGGGCATGAGCGCGCTATTCTACGGGCCAAACCGTGTACCGCACGAAAGCCCATGCTCCCCGGGGCGCTTGCGCTCGGCAGGGCGAAGCGCTTATGTTGCGCGAATGAATTCGATCAGTCCCTGGAGCGAGTTCCGCCACGGCTGGAAGCCGTTGGGGGCCGCCGTCATCGGCAAAGCGTTCAGCTTCGGCACCATTCCGATCTACGTGGTGGGCGTTTTCACGGTTCCGCTGGGAGAGACCTTCGGGTGGTCGCGCGCTGAGGTGACCTTCAGCTTCACGGTCGCTACCTTCACCTCTGCCAGCCTGTCGCCGCTCGTGGGCTGGGTGTGTGACCGCTTCGGTTCCCGTACGCTGGTTCTGTTGGGGACTATCGGGTACGGACTCGGCATGGCGATCATCGCGACCAGCAGCGACTGGCTGCTGCGCTATTACGCATCCTGGTCGCTGGCAACCATGCTGGGTGTAGGCGCCTCGGCGATCGTGCTGACCCGGTTCGTGGCCGGCTGGTTCGAGCGTAAGCGCGGCATGGCCCTCGGCATCATGCTGATGGGTAGCGGGCTCACTGCCTTCGCCGCGCCGCCTTTCGTGGCCGCGCTGATTGAGAACTTCAGCTGGCGGGCCGGCTATCTGGGGATGGCTGCGGCGATCTTCCTGGTGGGCGTGCCGGTAATCTATTTCGGGTTCAAGGAATCGCCCAGCCAGAAATTCCAGCGATCCGCGAATGAGGGCGATGCGCCCGCCACGCAGGGGGACGGCGGGCGCAGCAGCGGGTTCAGGCTGGCGGTGGAATCGCGCGCCTTCTGGCTGATGTCGATTGCGTTCTGTTGCGCCACGTTCGGACTCGCCGGCCTGATTTCCAGTTTTGCACCCATACTCCAGGACAGGGGCTACGGTGCGGAGGAAGCAGCGGCCCTGGCCGGGCTGATCGGCCTGTTCGTCATGGCGGGAAGGCTGATCGTCGGCTATCTGCTCGATCGCCTGTGGGCGCCCGGGCTGGCCTTTGTGGCCATGGCCGCCGGAGGCATCACCTGCGGTTTGCTGACGCTGCCTGTACTTCCCCTGTGGATCGTGGTCTTCGCCGCCTTTTGCCTGGGCATGTCCGCGGGCGGGGAATGGGACGCGTTGTCATACCTGACCGCGCGCGAGTTCGATCTCAAGTCCTACGGGCGCGTGTACTCGCTGCTGGTCATCAGCGTGGCCGTCATTACCGCGATCAGCCCGCCGATCTTCGGTTACACCTTTGATACGCAGGGCTCGTATCGCCAGGTGCTTCTGTTGTCCATGGTTCTGATGGTGCTGGGCCCGGCGTTGCTTCTTTTCCTTAAGAAGGGCCGCGGTCCCGTCGCGGGGCACTGACACAGCCCGGATGGGCCCGAACAGTCCCTGGAGCGAGTTTCGCCGCGGCTGGCGGCCGCTGGGTGCGGCCCTGGTCGGCAAGGTGTTCAGTTTCGGCACCATCCCGATTTACCTTGTGGGCGTGTTTACCATCCCGCTGGGGGAAGCCTTCGGCTGGTCGCGCGTCGAGGTGGCGCTGAGCTATACGATTGCCACGATGACCGCCGCGAGCCTGGCGCCGCTCGTCGGATGGCTTTGTGATCGGTACGGCGCCCGGTCCCTGGTGATCTGGGGCACGGTGGGCTATGGCCTGGGCATGGCGATCATCGGCACGAGCAGCGACTGGCTGCCTCGCTTTTACGCTTCCTGGTCGTTCGCAACCATCCTTGGCATGGGCGCCTCCTCAATCGCGCTCACACGGTTCGTGGCCGGATGGTTCGAACGCAAGCGTGGCCTGGCCCTCGGCATATTGCTTTCGGGAAGCGGACTGGCGGCCCTGATACTCCCGCCCTTTGTCGCAACCCTGATCGAGAGCTTCGATTGGCGCGCGGGTTATTTCGGAATCTCGGCGCTCATTCTCCTGGTGGGGGTTCCTGTCCTCGTCCTGGGTTTCAAGGATGAACCGGGCAGGCAGCCTGAGCGCCCGTCCAATAAGAACGAAGCGCCTGCCGTGGCGGGTCAGCTCAAGCCCAGGTCCGGATTCGGGCTGGCGGTTCGGTCCCGTACCTTCTGGATCATGGCGATCGCATTCTGCGGCGCGACTTTCGGTTTCTCGGGGCTGATTTCGAGCTTCGCCCCCATCCTCGAAGACGCCGGTTATGCGAGACCGCAGGCAGCGGCGCTGACCGGCCTGATCGGGCTTTTTATCGTGGTGGGAAGAGTGGGCGCCGGATATCTTCTCGATCACCTGTGGGCGCCGGGCCTGGTTTTTGTGGCCCTCGCCATTGGGGCGGCCGCCTGCGGATTGCTGACCTTTCCGGAACCTCCGGTGTGGACGGTGGTGTGCGCGGCGTTTTGCCTGGGAGTGTCCGCGGGCGCCAAATTCGCCGCCTTGCCATTTATGATTGCGCACGAATTCGACCTTGCATCCTACGGGCGCGTGTACTCGCTGATCATGATCTGTCAGGCTTTCGTGACCGCAGCCAGCCCCCCTATATTCGGGCTCACCTTCGACCTTCAGGGTTCGTATCTTCAGGTGCTGGTGCTGGCCATGGTGCTGCTTGTGATTGGACCGGCGCTGCTGTTGCTGCTGAGGCGGGACAAGGGGGAATCGGCCCAGGCCTGAAACCCGAATGCCGGATTGCGCATCAAATGGAAAGAACGCCGAAAGCGTATACTTGGAATCCTGATGAAGGGAATTGCGCATAAATTGCTGGTTCTGTCAGCTGCCCTGTTTGGGGTGCAGCAGGCCATTGCCTGCTGTTGCCTGCTCGATCCGATGGCCCTCGCGCAAGAGCCGGTCACCGAAGTTCCCTTATGCGAGGACTGTCCGGACTATGGGCAAGTCGATGAACGGCACGGCTGTCCGCCGGATTGCTCCGAGTGCGCCGAATTGGAGTCGGCGCCGTCGGGGAGCGTTGCCAAGGCGATTGTGTCCAAGAACCAGCCGGGATTCAAACTGCCGCCGGCGATTGCAAACCATTCCGTCGTATCGGTTCGCCCGCAAAGCGTGCGGATTATCGGTCCGCCGCCCACCGTTCCAAGGTCCGCGCAAACTCCAGTTCTTCTCAAGCAACGACTCCTGATCTAGCCAGCGAGCGAATCGCTCGCACCGGGCAAATGCCCGGTGCGCTTCCGTACTCGCTCATTTCCCTCAAAGGGAGATCAAGATGGCTAGAAAGAGTCGAAAACTATTCCCAATTCTTGCCTGCACGCTCGGATTTGCGCTGGGCGCTCCGCCGCTGTTCGCGCAGAGTTTCCAGGAGCTTGAGGCACGCCTGAAGGACCATCCGGCATTGGAGGCACTCCGCCTTCAGACGCAGGCCTATCGTGAAGACGCCGTTGCCGCGTTGGCGTGGCCTGACCCTGTGGTTTCCCTGGGCGTCAACAACTTTCCGTTGCTTGACCCTTCATTCCGCGCTTACCTGCCTACCAACAAGGCGCTTGGCATAAGCCAGCAGATTCCCAACGGGTCCGAACGTGAGGCCCGCTCGGAGCGCGCGCAGCGCCGTGCCGCACGCAATGACACAGCGGAAGCCCTGCAGTTTGCGCGGATGCGCGCGGAACTGATCGTTGCATTGGTCGAAAGGCGCCGTATCGCCGAGCAGGTTTCTTTATTGAGACGACAGGACTCTCTTTACGGCGAACTGGAGCACATCGTGCAGGGCGAGATTGCCGCGGGCCGGCCGGTCCTGTTCCGCCTTGCCGAGATTGACCTGCAGCGGTCGGATGTCGACCGTTCACTGGCCGATCTGGAAGGAGAGAAAGCAGAGGTCGATGCGCATCTTCGGAACCTCGTCGGCGAAACCGGTGACGTTCCTCCGCCGCAACTGAATCCGAAGGCCTGGTCCGGAAATGCGGATGCCTTTCACGCGGTGCAGGTAGCCCGGGAGGGCATAACCGTGGCCGATGCAGGCGTATCCGAGGCGCGGGCCGCATGGAAACCGGATTGGGGACTGCAGCTGACCTGGCAGCAACGTGATTCGGGCGGCTCGGATATGCGATTTCCGGGAGATGACTGGGTTTCGGCCGCCGTAACGTTCAGCATTCCGTTGTGGGGCAGCCGTTCTCAGGCCCCAGCCTTGCGCGCGGCACAGGCTGAGCGGGAAAGCGCCAGTAACCGCCATATGGCTGCCGCGAGAGGCGCCGCGGCGCAGTACTCGGCCCTGGACGCGACGCGGCGGGCCGCGGAGGCGGCCGTGGCGGCGCTCAGGCAGAAGATCTCAGCCATCCGTGAGCAGGTCCAGGCGCAACGGACCCGGTACGAGTCGGGAATAGGGGACTACTCGCCGGTCATCGACGGCCGATTGGCCGAGTTGATCCTCATGGCCCGGATAGCCGACGAACAGGCGCGGCGGGACCGCGCCGTAGCGCAACTCAACTCCTTACTGGTGACGTCATGAATCGTTTCACAATCTTGCATAAACCCCCCGGAAACGAAGGCGTCCCGTCTTCGTGGAGGGCGGGACGCCTTCCCTACCGGCGCCGTAATCGGTATTTCATCCTTTCTCTGTTGGCCGCCTTCGCAATTGCGGCCTGCGGTGGAAACAACGCCGGCACGGAGCCTTTGGCGGAACAAGCCGGGGTCGAAACAGGGGTGGAGCACAATTTCACCTGTCCGATGCATCCGCAATTCGTGTCGCAGAATCCCGATGTCCCTTGCCCCATTTGCGGGATGGACCTGGTGCCCGTCTCGAATGGGTTGCCCGGCGCAAGAGGCGCAAAGCCGGCGGTGGAAGTTGCGCCGGAGATGATCCAGACCATGGGCGTGCGAACCGCCCGAGTGGATACCGCCTTTTTTGAACAGACGGTGCGCGCATTCGGAAATGTCGAAAGCAACGAACGGCTCGAAGCCGTTTCGGTTTCCCGCCTCGAAGGCTGGATCGAAGATCTGGCGGTTCGCGCAGAGGGCGACGAGGTTGTGCGTGGCGAACTGCTGTACCGCGTCTACAGCCCGGCATTGATTGCCTCTCAGAAGGATTTTCTGGCCGCGCTGGAAACAGGCCGCCGTGAGCGCATCGACTCGGGTCGTCAGCGGTTGATATCCGACGGCCTGCAGACCAGCGCAATCGATCAGCTTGTCGAGAACCGCGAAGTGATCGAGCAAGTACCTGTGTACGCGGAAGCCTCGGGGACGGTAGCAGCCCTTTCCGTTCGGGAGGGTGATTACATCAAACCGGGGACTGCGATCATGCGCCTTCAGTCGTACGCAAGAGTCTGGATAATTGCCTCGATTGCCGAGGCCGACCTCGCCCTGGTCGAGTCCGGGCAGCGAGTTGCCCTTCAGTTTCCGAGTGCGCCCGGGGCGCCGAACGAGGGAACGGTGGACTATGTCTATCCGACGATCGACCCAATGACCCGCACCGCCGACGTACGCATCGAAGTGGACAATCCCAACGGCGTGCTGCGCCCCGGCGCCTATGCCGACATTCAGTTCCGCCTGGACTCGGGCGAAGCGCACCTGTTTGTCCCGTCCGAGGCGCTCCTGCGGGACAGCCGTGGGCAGCACGTGATCGTGTCGCTGGGTGACGGCAGATTTGCCGGCCGGTCGGTCAGGACGGGCGTTTCGGACGGCCAACGGACAGAAATCCTCGAGGGCCTGGAAAGGGGCGAGAGCGTCGTCGTGAGTGGGCAGTTCATGCTCGACTCCGAGTCCAACCTGCGCGAGGGGCTGGCGAAGCTCGAATCGCGGCCGGGCGACGAAAACGACCAGCATTCGATGCACAGGCACTAGCCATGGCAGAGGCTTCAATGGACCCACTGGCCGGCCGGGACCCGTCGACTTCGGCGATTGCCCGGCTGATTGCCTGGTCGGCGGGCAATCCAATCATTGTTCTGACGTTGGCTGCCGGGCTCATGTTGGCCGGCTGGCTTGCGCTGGAAAGGACGCCGCTGGACGCCATCCCGGACCTGACCGACACCCAGGTCATCATCCGCACGGAATTCCCCGGTCAATCGCCCCAGATCGTGGAGGACCTGGTGACCTATCCGCTCTCTGCGAACCTGCTTGGCCTGCCGAAGACCAAGGACGTGCGGGGCTCGTCCATGTTCGGCACCAGCTTTGTCTACGTTATTTTCGAAGACAACGTGGACCTGTATTGGGCGCGCTCTCGGGTCGTCGAGGCCCTTTCACGCCTGAGCGCGGAATTGCCCGAAGGCGCAACGCCGCAGATCGGTCCGGACGCGACCGGGGTGGGCTGGGTATACCAGTACGCCCTGGTGGACGAGACCGGACGCACGGACCTCGCCCAATTGCGCTCGCTGCAGGACTGGTTCCTTCGTTTCGAACTGGCCGGCGTCGACGGAGTGGCGGAGGTTGCATCCGTGGGCGGTTTCGTGCGCGAGTACCAGGTGCTCATCGATCCCAACAAGCTGCGCGCGTATGACGTGTCGATCCGGCGCATTTCCGAGGCGGTAGGAGCCGCGTCAAGCGAGGTGGGCGGGCGCGTACTGGAGCAGGGCGAAAGCGAGTTCGTGATCCGGTCATCCGGTTACGTGGGGAACCGACACGATCTGGAACAGGTAGTGGTGTACGCGGAAGACGGCACGCCCGTGACCCTCGCCGACGTGTCCCGGATCGTGGAGGGCCCGGCGTTGCGGCGCGGCATCGTGGACCTCAACGGCACGGGCGAAACCGTGGCCGGCATCGTCGTAATGCGCGACGGCGAAAACGCGCTGGACGTGATTCGCCGCGTAAAGGCGAAACTTGCGGAGTTGCAGCGCGGGCTGCCCGATGGGGTCCGCATTGTCACGACCTATGACCGCGCGCCACTCATCGAAGGGGCGGTCTCGTATCTCAATCGCAAGCTGATTGAAGAAGGGATCGCGGTGGCGCTGGTGATCTTCATCTTCCTGCTGCATATACGTTCCGCCTTCGTAGCGCTGATCACGCTGCCTCTGGGCGTGCTCGGGGCATTCGTGGTCATGTCCGCGCAGGGCATTACGGCCAACATCATGTCGCTGGGCGGTATCGCGATCGCTATCGGGACTATGGTGGATGCGTCCATCGTAATGGTGGAGAACGCGAACCGGAGGCTGGCGGACCTGGGCGCCGGGGCGGATCGCGAAGCCCGCCGGCGAGCCGTCATCCGGGCGGTGCGGGAAGTCGGACCCGGCGTTTTTTTCTCGCTGCTCATCATCACTGTTTCCTTTCTCCCGGTGTTCGCATTGACCGGTGAGAGTCACCGCCTGTTCGCCCCGCTTGCCTACACCAAGACCTATGCGATGGGCTTCGCGGCCTTACTCTCCGTCACGCTGGTGCCGGTGCTGATCCTTCTGCTTCTCAAAGGGCGTCTGCGGGTGCGAAACCCGGTCAGCGAGTTCGCCGCGCGACTTTACGCACCCTGCCTGCGCGCGGCCTTGCGGTTCAAGTGGGTCACGGTGACGGCGGCCGTAGTGTTGATCGGAAGCGCGGTGATCCCGCTCTCCCGCCTGGGTTCGGAATTCATGCCGCCCTTGTACGAAGGCGAGTTGCTCTATATGCCGACCACGCTGCCCGGCGTGTCCTCCACCAAAATCCGCGAGGTCCTGGGCCAGACCAACCGGGTGATCGTGGCCGTGCCGGAGGTTGAGAGCGTCTTCGGCAAGGCTGGCCGGGCGGACACTGCGACCGACCCTGCGCCGCTGACGATGATCGAGACCTGGATTCGGCTGAAACCGGAATCGGAATGGCGGGACGATATGACTCCGGAAAAACTCATCGACGACCTGAACGGGCGGCTGCAGATGCCGGGCCTGGTCAATTCCTGGGGCTACCCGATCAATATACGCATGGACATGGTTTCGACCGGGGTTCGAACACCTGTCGGTGTCAAGATCACGGGTGACAATCTCGGCGAGCTGGAGCGTATCGCCCGCGAGGTGGAATCGGCCGTCAGCAGGGTCCCCGGGACCCGCGCGGCGCTTGCCGACCGGGTGCTGGGCGGCAATTATCTGGAAATCCTGCCGAATCGCTCCGAGCTGGCACGCCGGAATATCGACATGGGTGTATTCCAATCGGTAATCCAGACCGCCCTTGGAGGCATGAAGCTCGCCGAGAGCGTTGAAGGACGCGAACGCTACGACATCATGCTGCGCTACGAACGGGCATTTCGGGAGACCAGCGACGATCTCGAGAACATCCTGGTCCCGACGCCCACGGGGGCGCATATTCCGCTGGGTGAACTCGCAGCCGTGTCGTATACCGAGGGGCCACCCATGATCCGCTCCGAGAACGCTCGTCTTACCGGCTGGGTCTTTGTGGACATCGAGGGGCGGGACCTGGGAGGATACGTGGTGGAGGCCCGGCGCGTTGTAGACAGTGCCGTGAGGCTCCCGCCCGGCTATGCGATCGAGTGGTCCGGTCAGTACGAACAGATCGAGGCGGCAGGGCAACGCCTGAGGATCGCCATCCCCTCGGCCATCACGCTGATATTCCTCTTGCTGATGCTGCACTTCGGGCGTCTGGATCGGACCGCCATCATCATGCTGTCGCTGCCGTTCGCCCTGATCGGGGGGTTGTGGGCGGTCTGGATTGCCGGTTACAACCTGTCCGTAGCCGTGGCAGTGGGGTTTATTGCGCTCGGTGGAGTTGCGGCTGAAACCGCCGTGGTCATGGTGATGTACATGGACAACCACCTGCGAGAGTACAAGCCCGCAAACAGGGAGGCGATCATGCTGTCCATCGGCGTGGGCGCTGCACTGCGGCTGCGGCCCATCCTGATGACCGTGATTACCGTGCTCGTTGGCCTGATGCCGATATTCCTGACCAGCGGCCTCGGCTCGGACGTTATGCGGCGCATCGCGCTGCCCATGCTGGGCGGCATGGTTTCGACGACGGTGCTTGCGCTGCTCGTGATTCCCGCCGTGTACTACGCCTGGGTAGGCCGAAAACTACCGGCCGCGCCGCTCGACGAGTGACTGCCAGGTAAATTCTTCGGTCCAGGGTGCGCCGGCCACGCGCCGCACCAGCTGGTCGCGCTCGTCCTGCAGAACCTCGCCGAATTCCTGCGAAGGCGCGTAATCATCTATCGCATTGGCGTCCAACAGCCCTTTCTCCGCCAGGATTTTCTCAAGGACCATCACCCGGTCGCGCAGGATCCAGAGCTCCGACAGAAGCTCCGTATTCATGCGCAGCAGGCGATCCAGGTTCCCGTCGCCGGTAAGCGGGCGGACCGGTGGCTTAGTCATGCCGGAAGCGAAGCGCTCAAGGCTTGGTCGCCACGTTGACCCAGGGATAGCCCCGTGAATCCAGGGCGCGCGCCTCAAGCACCTTGAAGCCGACCTCTTCGAGCACCGTGGACCAGTCCATTGAGCAGGCGGCGCTGAAGAAGGGTTCGCCGCGGTACTCGCTCTCCCAGTCCAGGATCGCGGCCTGAAACGCGTCGACCCGGCAGAACGGTGGCGGGTCGTTGATCACGATGTCGCCGCCGGGCTTGAGGATCCGGTAGGCCTCGCGGATGGTGTCGATGCTCACCTTCACCGGCATTTCGTGCAGCAGGGCGTACATGAGCACGGCATCGTACGACTCGTCCGGCTCGCCTGTGTCGCGTGCGTCGCGCTGTTTCAGGTGAATGGGTATTCTCATGTTGCGCGCGGCCTTGTGCCCGCCCTTGAGCAGCGACGTCGAGATGTCGCTGCCGGTCAGTTCGGCGTCGGGATATACCCTGGCGCAGGCTGCCAGCGCTCCCAACCCGCCGCATCCGGGCTCGTAGATGCGTTCGTAATGGTCTTTCGGCAGCAGGCTTACCACGTCCACGCGCTGCCGGCGGATGTCCTGGTCCACTTCCACGGCCGCATAGCCGCCGCGGGAGAACACATGCGGGGCCACGCCGGCCATGAACATCGGTGTGGCCAGGTCGTATCCGTCCCACCCTCCGGGTTCGAGGTGCCACTCCACGCCCTCGTAGTACCTG
Organism: uncultured Gammaproteobacteria bacterium; assembly: GCA_951828235.1. Classification (GTDB taxonomy): domain Bacteria; phylum Pseudomonadota; class Gammaproteobacteria; order Steroidobacterales; family Foliamicaceae; genus Foliamicus. The sequence goes on along the minus strand of OX639965.1, from coordinate 3,051,212 downwards.
GGTATCGGAACGCTGTCGTCGAGTTCCAGCGAACCGCCCTGGTATTCGGGCTCGCGGCTCAATACCTCTATGCATTCCTCGCGCTTTTCCTCCACCGCGGGAATGGCCCGCACGAAATTCTCTTCGGCTACGTAGCGCTGATACAGTCTTTCGTGCTGATACGCCGGACATTCCAGCGCCGCCTTGCGGGCTTCCCGCGCACGCTTCAACTGGGCGCGCGGCTCCGGTTCGACCTCGGCCTCGAGAAGCTTCCGCCCCTTCTCGCTGGCGGCGAACTGCTCGCGCGCAACGTCGCGAATGTGGCTGGAAGAGTAATGTTGCAACGACCCGAGAAACTGCAGGCCGGCCCGACCTCTTTGATTGATGTGGATCATGATTGGATGCCTCCGGAACCCCGTCTCTAGTTTAGCGCGAAGTCGGTGGTAGTCACTGCATCGAGAGAACAAACAACCCGTTCCGAATATCGCTGACAATCAGCGTTCCGGAGGGCAGATACGGGTACACGCTCCAGGCTCCCTGCAGGCTTCGCGCATTACCGCTTGGAAGGGTGTCGAAAAATGCAATCTCCCTGATGTCTCTCGTCGCCAGGTCGCCGAATTCGAGAACTCGCAAACCGGAGGCGTAGTTGGCTTCGAACACGCGATTTCCCTGCACGTAGAGGTTGTGATCCGTCGCCTGCGTGCCCAGGTCATGAGCATAGAGGTGGTCCGGCGAATCAAGGTCCGATACGTCGAACACATGCGTGCGTGTAGTCAGATTGAAATTGGTCTCGTCCAGTTCATCGCCAAGCAGGAAGTACCGGTGATCTTCCGTGACCCATCCCTGGTGCACGTAAGCCCGCTGTGGGTAGTTTGAGGAGGAAAGGGACAGGGGGGAGGACTTGTCGGTGACATCGACCAGCTCGACATGGTTCTCGTTGGAGCTGAAACAGATTTCCTTGCCACGATGCTCCGCGTCTGGCCCCTGATAAACGACGCACTGCGTATCATGCGTCCGCGACGTGTCGTGACACCCGGCAAAGAGCGGGTTGTTCGGCGTGCGAATGTCGATCATGTGCAAACCGGCTCCGCAGGTGTCGGTGGATACAGCAAAGGCGAATCCCGTCGCCTCGTTGATCGCCAGGTTGTGCGAAGGTCCGAAACCGTCGTAGAGCGCATCGGTGGACCACGTTGAAGGCCCCGACATGCCTCGCAGGCGAGTCAGGTTGAATACCTGCATGCCGTGGGCGCCGGCATTGTCCGCGACGATGTACGCATGGTCCCGATAGACCTTGATGTCGCGCCAGGCGGAATTTCGGGTTTCCGTCGGAAGCCTGCCCAGCAAAACCGGGTTCTGCGGGTCGGAAATGTCGACGAAGGCCGTGCCGTTGGTCATTCCCATAAGCGCGTACTCCTTGCCTGTCTGAGCGTCCGACCATCCCCAGAGGTCATTGCCCCCCGTACCGCCCATGGCGTCCAGCGCAACCCGGCTTTCCAGCGAAAGGCCCATGCACGCAAAATCTCCGGCGCTTCCGTTGGTGCAGTTCTCCGGGCCCGTATCGAGTCCCGCCGGTTCCGGCGGCAGCGTGACGACCGGGGGTGGCGGTGGCGGCGCCTGAGGGGGTGGCGGTGGAGGCTCGTTCGTTCCGCCGCCTCCCCCGCATCCGCACAGGACAGATGCGCAGGCGATCATCAGAGCGGCCGGCGCCGCCAGACGTTTCCTGCTCATTTCCATCTCCCCATTTTGCAGTTCAGAATCAGCCGCTGCCGAGTTTGAGTTTAGCGGGATAACGCCCCCGCGGTCCGCTCCTGCGTTTGTACAGCTTCCGGCGCAGCTCCGCTTCGTTTGCATCGGCCAGCTATTTCCTCGAGCGCCGTCGCGGCCCGCCTATACTGTCGCCGAGCCAAGACAGGGAGTACACCCATGCGCAGATTTCTTGTATCGCTTGCCGGCGTTCTGATGCTCACCGGCCTCCAGGCGGACAGCCACGAGCCCGGCTCGGGCTACGCTACCCTCATACGCACCACGGTGCTCGCCCGCTTGGCGGACCTGCAGCCCTCCATCACGTTCTGGCGGGACGTAATGGGCTTCGACTACGCCGGCGACCCGGAACCCCGCACGGGCTTTGCCCATCCTCTGGGCTGGAACGAAGACTCCACCACGTACTTCACCACCTTCACGTCGAAAGACGGGGCCATGTTTGCCCTGCTGATGGTGGAGGACACCCCGGAATTTCCTGCGCTTGACCTTCCGGAATCAGGGACGGCCTATGGCGGCATAGTGCTGGTGCATATGGGCAGGAACATCGGCGACGTTTACGACCGCGCCGTCGCGCATGGCGTCGACATCGTCAAACCCTACGGACCGTCCCGCACCGGCCGCTCCATGACCATTCTGCTGCGCGCTCCCACGGGCCACATGGTCGAGATCTATGAAATGATCGAGCAGGGTCATTAGCGATATTCCCGGCGGGCCCCTGCGCTGCTCCTGCCGTGCGCAGGGTGCAGTATATTGTGCCGCCTTGGGAGTAGGAGTGAGCGCCCGGGCGTGAGAGAAGACGTCAATCTGCAATGGCGAATTGCGGCGCGGCCGGAAGGCAACGTGCGCCCCAGCGACTTCGAGCTGGCGGAACGGCCGATTCCCGTGCCCGGATCCGGCGAAATGCTGGTGAAAACGCGCTACCTGGGGCTGGCCCCGGTGATGCGCATGTACATGCAGGGCCTGAATCCCTCGGGAGAGACTCCGCTGGACATAGGCGACGTGATTCACGGACGCGGAGTCGGCGAAGTGGTGGAGTCCAAGCACCCGGACTATCAGACCGGGGACATCGTGCAGGGCCAGCTTGGCTGGCAGACGTGGAAGGTGACGGCCGCGACGCCCAAGGAGCGGTTCTTCAAGTGCAGGGACTACGGCCTGCCTTTTTCGCTGGGCGCCGGCGTGCTCGGGATGACCGGAGTGAGCGCCTATTGGGGGCTTATGGATTGCGGGCGGCCCAAATCCGGCGACCTGGCGGTCGTGTCCGGCGCGGCCGGCGGGGTAGGGTCGATCGTGGTCCAGATGCTGAAGATCCACGGCTGCCGCGTGATCGGCATTGCCGGCGGGCCGGAGAAATGCCGCTTCATACGGGAACTCGGCTGCGAGATGGCCATCGATTACAAGAACGAGAACGCCTGCGCACGGGTAGGGGAGCTGTGCCTCGACGGAATGGACCTCTACTTCGACAACGTGGGCGGCGATTTGCTCGCGGCCTGTCTCGACAACCTCGCGCTCGGCGCGCGCATCGTGCTTTGCGGTTCGATCTCGGAATACCTGAGGGAGGACCGCTTCGCGCTGTCCAACTACCTGAACCTGCGCCGGGTGAACGGCAGCATGAGCGGATTCTTCGTCTACAACTACCAGGACCGCTTCGGCGACGCGTTCGACGGATTGGCGGCGTGGATAAAGGCCGGTAAGCTCAAGCCCATCCAGGACGTCGTGGAGGGCTTCGAGAACATGCCTGACGCACTGGCGAGGCTGTACGATGGGCGCAACGTAGGCGTGCAGTGCTGCAGCGTACGGGGAGAACCGGAGACAAGAGACGCATGAACATCGCAATGGCCGCCCCCTATCCGCGCCCTGCGCGCCGCTGGTACATGGTGGCGCTGCTCACGCTGGCGTACTTCATTTCCTACATCGACCGCACGGTGATCGGTTTGCTCGTGGGACCGATCCAGGCGGACCTGGGGGTCAGCGACAGCCAGATGGGTCTGTTGATGGGCCTGGCCTTCGGGATCTTCTATGCCACCATGGGGCTTCCGCTGGGTTGGCTGGCGGATCGCACCCGCCGCACAGGCATCGTCACTTGCGCGATCGCGCTCTGGTCGGGCGCAACTGCCTTGTGCGGGCTGGCAAGCAGCTATATGCAGTTGTTCCTGTTGCGCATGAGCGTCGGGGTGGGCGAGGCGGCTCTGAGTCCCTGCACGATGTCGATGGTTGCCGACAGCTTCCCCAAGGAGAAGCGCGGCAAGCCGATAGCGGTCTATTCCATGGCGCTCTCCCTGGGCACCGCCACGGCCTATTACGCGATCGGCGCGCTGCTTGAGGCATTGCGCGGCGTGGATGTTCTGGTTTGGCCGCTGGTGGGCGCCATCAGGCCCTGGCAGGCGGTGTTCATTATCGTGGGAGTTCCCGGACTGCTTCTGTCGCTGGCCATGCTGACGGTGAGAGAACCCGTGCGGCGGGACGTGAAGGAAGGCGCTTCCACTGCACCGTGGCCCATGTTCCGGTATTTTTTCTCGCGCTGGAAGACCTACGTCCCATTCCTGCTGCCGTTCTGCCTGATGACCACGGTTGCGTACACGCATTACTGGATGCCCGAGGTGTTTGCGCGTACCTGGGGCATGGACATTCCGGAATTTGCCAAGACCAAGGCGATCGTGACACTGGTCTGCGCGCCCGCCACCGTGTTCGCTGCCGGCGCCCTGTCGGACTACCTGGTGCGGCGGGGGCGGGACAACGCCCCCTTGGTGATTGCCGTCGTAGGCACCTTCATCTTTGTGCCTACGGGCTTTCTGATCGCCCTGATGCCGGAAACGACACCGGCGTTTATCGTTTTGGGCATGAGCCTGGTGGGTATCGCCACCACCACCTCAACAGGATTGACGGCGCTGCTGATGATCACGCCGGCGCAGTTCCGGGGGCAGATCAGCGCGATCTATTACATGGCGATCAGCATTACCGGCATGACGCTGGGGCCTTCCACCGTCGGCTGGCTGTCCGACTGGTTCAACGAGGGCACCGGGTTTGCGGGTTTCGATGCTTTCCTGGAATCGGTGATGCCGGGCGTGACCGGCGCCAATAGTCTGGCGCTCGCATTTGCCGCCGTGCCGTTGATTTACGGCTCGATCGTTCTCGCGCTGGCGCCGGTGACGCTGCGCAACTTCCGCCGCGAACTCGCCCGGATACGGGAGAGCTAGCGGTTTGAGGAAAGGTCAGCGGCGATTTCTGTCGCCGCCGTAGCCTCCACGGCCTCCGCCGCCACCGCCGCCGTAACCGCCGCCGAAACCACCGCGGTCGCGGCCGCCGCCGCCAGACCTCTTTTGCTGCGGCCGAGCTTCGTTCACCCTCATGGGGCGACCGTCATAGTCGGTGCCGTCAAGATTCTCGATGGCCGCCTGGGCCTCGGCATCGGTGGCCATTTCCACAAAGCCGAAGCCCTTGCTGCGGCCCGTGTCACGATCGCTGATCAGCTTGCAGGACTCGACAGTCCCGGACCCGGCGAACTTCTCCGTAACGGAACTTTCCGTTGCCGAATAAGGCAGATTGCCTACGTACAATTTTCTTCCCATGATTCCTTCTAAAGAGTTAATGAATGCCTACGCGCAAATGGGCAGGATGCCCATAGACCCGCAAGAATTGCGGATAGGAACGTATATTCTAGCGCGAGAGTGGAGTCCAGGGAATCACCTGTCGGATACAGGCGGCCGCTGCATGCCGTGCGTGCCGGAGAACGAGTCCGGTTTGAGAGCGTTCGGCGCCGCCGCCGTCACACCGTCGAAAAGGCGGTCTTCGGTGGCAATGGTCTCGGCGCTGACCTCGGCGATATTCGTCCAGTCATCCGTGGTGAACAACTCGTCGGTGTAGTCACTGAAAGGGTTCTTGCGCGGCGTCATCAATTCCGACACGGTCCGGTGGTAACTTCTCAACGCCTGGTCAAAGGCGGCGAAATCTGAACGGCCGGACTGCCGGTAGGCTGCGAGCGCTTCTGCAAGCAGCGCGTTCTCCGCGCGCGCCGTGTCCTGCCGTTTTTCAAGTGTTTGCAGTGCCTCATGCACTTCGGAATTGTCCTCTGGGACGCGCTGCTTCAAGAGGCCGTGGATGTTCATGTCGGTGAGGTCCAGCCGGTGCATGGAGTTGACCAGGTAGTCGGCGCAGGCTTCGAACAGGGCGGCGAGACTGTCGTCTCCCGGCCTGACCGACTCCAGCGCGCCCTTCAGCGACTGGCGTACCTGCACCTGCCGGCGGCGTTCCCGCCCCAGTTCGGCCAGGGGATTGACGTGTTCATTCATCGTAGCCTCCTCGGCCGCCGCGGCCTCTGCGGGGACAACCAGGAGGCCGCTAGCGGCCACTACGCCAAGGATCGCCTTCATGGATCGCTGCTCCGCCTCCCGATCATTCCTTGCGGCAAATGCTAACAGTTCGCCCGGAACTCAGTGTTGCGATGTGAGCTGTGTTTAAGTCCAGCCTCTATCATTGAACGGTAGGACTCATCACGAAACCGAGCGGTATTCGATGAAGGCACTAACCGGCATATTGACGGCAGCGTTTCTCTCCACGCCGCCCTTCGCGGCTTTTGCTACCGATGAACAAGAGATCCGTTACATGGAAACGGACGATGCCAAATACCTTCTGAAGTTACAGAAATCGGACCATGGGACACTGATGCATATCACGCCGGTATTCGAGGGTGATGAGAAACTGATTTCGGAATTTCCTGCGGATTGTCCCGAATGCGGCAGCGGTTGCTTGGCGCCGCCGTTGGTTCGATGGTCACCAGGGAGTTCCAATCTCGGGATGACCGGGGGCGTACTGAACCTTACAGTCGAGAGACCGGCAGGATGTATTCGTATTGACGGGAATGACGTGGCCAGCGATTCCGTTGTCCACCTGTGGGTTGCAAATCGAAGAGGAATCCCATTCCTCGTAGAAGTCCATGAGTCCGGCGACCTGCTCTTGAAGCGATCCGTGTTTCCTGAAGAAGGATGGGCGGAACAGTTGGCGCCCTCGGGAAGCCGGCGCTACACGCTTTCGGTTTCCGCTGAAACTGACCAGGCGGAAGGGCTTCCTACGTATGCGGGGTTCGCCATTTATCGGTACGAAAATGGTGAGGAAGCAGCCATGTCATTGTTCCTGATCAATTTGGGCGCCGGCCAGTAGCAATTCCGGGGATTGCTTCGCGCCGGCGATTGCGCGGCAAGAATCACAAGGCCGGAACTCAAGAACTCTTGCTTTGGATCAGGCTTCGGCGCGTTCTATTGCGCCGCCGCCCAGGCATTCCTCGCCATCGTAGAACACCAGGTACTGCCCTGGCGTCACCGCCCACTGGGGTTTGTCGAAACGCACCAGGCAGCGGTCCCGGCTGAGCGGCCGGGCGGCGCAGGCGGCGTCCTGCTGCCGGTAACGGATCTTCGCGCTCAAGTGCAGGCCTTTGGAAAAGGCCTCCGGCATGCCGTGTATCCACCGCAGGCCCTGCACGGTCACAACGCGGCTGAACAGGAGCGGATGACCGCGGCCCTGCGCGACCACCAGTGCGTTGGCGCTTACGTCCTTGCGCACAACGTGCCAGGGTTCCGGGCTGCAACCCTTCATTCCGCCCAGACCCAGGCCCCGCCGCTGGCCAATGGTGTAGGCGGCCAGTCCGCGGTGTTCGCCTACCTGGTTCCCGCCCAGCGCAATAATGGGACCGGGCCGCATTGTGAGGTGTCGCGAGATGAAATCGGGGAATGACCGCTCCCCGACGAAGCAGATCCCGGTGCTGTCCGGGCGCGCGTAGTTCGGCAATCCCCGCCGATGCGCCATCTCGCGCACTTCCTCCTTGTCCAGTTCACCCACGGGGAAAAGACAATCACTAAGCGCGCTTCCACTTACGGCGTGCAGGAAATACGTCTGGTCCTTGGCCCGGTCCTTGCCCCGCAACAGCCGGATGGTGGACCTCGAGTGCTCCAGCCGCGCGTGATGCCCGGTCGCCAATCGCTCCGCGCCCAGCCTGCGCGCCTGCTTCAGACAGGCCCCGAATTTGATGCGCCGGTTGCATCCTACGTCCGGGTTGGGCGTTCGCCCGGCCCGGCATTCGAGCAGCATTTCGTCGAAGACTTCCTGCCGGTACTCCTGGGAGAAGTTCAGATGGTGCAGGGGTATGCCGAGTTCGCCTGCCGCAGCAGTGGCAGCCTGCAGATCCTCGGCGGCGGGACAGGCGCTATCGGGTTCCTCCCAATTGGTCATGTGCAAGGCTTCCACATGATGTCCGGCGTCGATCAGGCGCAACGCGGCCACCGCGGAATCCACACCCCCGGAAAGCGCCACCATTACCGTGCCGGACACGGAAGAACCTTACTCTGCCAGCTTCTCCGCGATGCCCGTATAAGTCGCGGGTGTCAGGGCGAGCAGCGCCTTACGCGCGGCGTCGGGCAACTCCACTTCCATTAAGAAGGAATGTAAGGTGTCTCTTGTAATTATTTGATTACGGGAGAAATCCTTTAGCTGATCGTAGGCGTCTTCGAAACCGTGAGCGCGCATGACCGTCTGCACCGCCTCGGCCAGTGTTTCCCAGGCGGCATCGAGGTCCGCGGCCATTCTCTGCTTGTCAGGCGAAATCTTGTCCACGCCTTTCTGCAGTTCCGTCCAGGCCATGAGCGCGTGACCCAATGCGACGCCCAGGTTGCGCAAGACCGTGGAGTCGCTCAGGTCGCGTTGCAGGCGGGATACGGTCAGCTTCTCCGAAAAATGCCTCAGCAGGGCATTGGAAACCCCCAGGTTGCCCTCCGCGTTTTCCAGGTTGATGGGATTGACCTTGTGCGGCATGGTGGACGAACCCGTTTCACCGCGGACGGCCTTTTGCCGGAAGTAACCCATCGAGATATAGCTCCAGGCGTCCCTGCTGAAATCGATGAGAATGCGGTTAATTCGCGCGAGCGCATCGCAATACTCCGCCACCCAGTCGTATGGCTCGATCTGGGTCGTTACCGGGCTCTGCTCAAGGCCCAGCCCGGACAGAAAGCGACGGCTGAAATCCGGCCAGTCCACGTCGGGACAAGCGGCGTAATGCGCGTTGTAGTTGCCGGTGGCGCCGCTGCACTTGGCCATGGCCGGAACTTTGCCGAAGACGGCAAGCTGGCGCTTCAGCCGGTGCACGAATACCGCCAGTTCCTTGCCCAGCGTGGTGGGGCTGGCCGGCTGGCCATGGGTGCGGGCCAGCATGGGCAGGCCGGCGTGCTCGCGGGCCATGCATTGAAGCTGCCCGATCAGGGCTTCAAGCACCGGAGCCAGAATGTCCGTCCGAGCCCTGGACAGCATGATGCCGTATGCGCTGCTGTTGATGTCCCAGCTCGTGCAGGCGAAATGCAGCATCGGAATGCGGCCGACAAGCGAGCCGTGCTCGCGGAGACGTTCGGCCAGGTACAGTTCGATTGCCTTGACATCGTGGCGGGTCTGCTGCTCCAGCTCCTTCACCCGCTCGGCTGCCGCCGGACCCAGGTCGCCTTCGAGATTGTTCAGAAATGCCGCTTCGCCGGCGCTCAGGGGAGGGGCCGGCTCGAATGCTTCTTCCGCGCACAGCGCCCGCAGCCAGGCGAGTTCCACCTTTAGCCGCTGCCTGATCAGGCCCTGCTCCGAGAACAGCTCCGCGAGCGGCCGGACCGCTTCGGCGTAGCGCCCGTCCAGCGGCCCCAGCGCGCTTAAAAGAATCACGGGGCTCGAATACCGGGACATGGTGAAGGGCGGCTATACTGCGAGGCGCGCATCATACTGCAACAGGGGTTGTTCGTGCGAAAGTTCAGAACCGAACGCGACAGCATGGGAGCGCTCAAGGTTCCCTCCGACGCGCTTTGGGGCGCCAGCACGCAGCGGGCCGTGGAAAACTTCCAGATCAGCGGCAAGAGGATGCCGCGCGCGTTCATACGCGCACTGGGCCTGATCAAGGGGGCCTGCGCCTCGGCCAATCGCACCCTGGGCCTGCTGGACTCGGCCAGAGCAAACGCCATCATGAAGGCGGCCGACCACGTTGCCCACAGCATCCACGACGAGCACTTCCCCGTGGACGTCTTTCAGACCGGATCGGGCACCAGCAGCAACATGAATGCGAACGAAGTGATTGCCAAGGCCGCCAGCTCCTCCAGGGTCAAGGTGCATCCCAACGATCACGTGAACATGGGGCAGAGCAGCAATGACGTCATCCCGTCGGCGCTGCATCTTTCCGCGGGCCTGGAGGTGAGCGAGCGGTTGCTGCCGGCCCTGGACCACCTCGCCGAAACGATCGAGAAGCGCGCCTCCGAATACGGGGACGTGGTCAAGACCGGCCGCACGCACCTGATGGACGCGATGCCCCTGTCGCTGGGCCAGGAATTCGGAGCCTGGGCGGCCCAGTTGCGCGACTGTTCGGCTCGATTGCAGCAGGTGCTGGGCTCCAGGCTCAACAAGCTGGCGCTGGGCGGAACGGCGGTCGGCACGGGAATCAACGCCCACCCGGTGATGGCGGGATTGGCCTGCCGCTGGATCAGCGAAAAGACAGGCTTTAGCGTTACTCCGGCCGGCAATCGGTTTGCGGCGCTGGCGGGTCAGGAGACGGTGGTGGAATTGTCCGGCCAACTCAAGGTGGCGGCAGTCGCGGTAATGAAGCTCGCCAACGACCTGCGGTGGATGAACTCCGGGCCGCTGGGAGGGCTGGGTGAAGTCACTCTGCCGGCACTGCAGCCCGGCTCAAGCATCATGCCGGGCAAGGTCAACCCGGTGGCCTGCGAGACCGCCATGCAGGTGGCGGCCCAGGTGATCGGCAACGACACGGCGATAACGGTGGGCGCACAGTCGGGCAACTTCCAGTTGAACGTCATGCTGCCGATGATTGCGCGCAACACGCTGGAGAGCATTGTCATCCTTTCGGCCGCCTGCCGGATGCTGGCCGACCAGGCGATCGCGGGTCTTTCGGTCAACAGGGAGCGCCTGGCGGCGCTGCTGGAGCGCAACCCGGTACTGGTGACGGCGCTGAACCCGGTGATCGGCTACGACAAGGCCGCGGCCATCGCCAAGCGCGCCTACGCGGAAGGGAGGCCGATACTGGACGTGGCGGCCGAGGAAACCGATCTTTCCGAAGAGCAGCTGAAGGCTATCCTGAACCCGGTCGCCCTGACCAGGGGCGGCATTCACTCCGAATAACGGCGGATTTCGGCCCATTCGAGCTTCAGCCAGGGGGTGAAGCGCTCGGGGTGGCGTTCGATCTCCTGCGTCAGTTCGTCCGGCGCGATCCAGCGCCAGGCGGCGATCTCGGCCGGGTCGGGAGCAAGCTCGCCGTCGAAACTGCTTTCGAACACGTGGCATAGCTCGTTTTCCGAGTAGCCGGCGGAATAACGGGCCCGGTAGATGAACTTGTACAGGAACCGGGCTTCGCAGGCGATGCCCAGTTCCTCGTGCGTGCGGCGTTCGGCGGCCGCAGGAACCTCCTCGCCGGGCAGCGGATGGCCGCAACAGGAATTCGACCAGTACATCGGCCACAGCGGTTTGGCGGCGCTGCGCTGCTGGAGCAGCAACCGTCCGTCGGCGGCGTAGACGAATACCGAAAAAGCGCGGTGCAGGAGGCCGTCTCCGACGTGGCATTGCAGTTTTTCCGCCAGGCCAATTTCACGGTCCTCGGCATCGACGAGTATCAGGTTGACGGGCGCAGTCACTGGACCAGTTCCACCTGTCCTCCGCCGGCGGGGAGCTTCAATGCGATGGTTCTTGCGCCGGTTTTTTCGATCGACTCCTGCACCGTCCGGCAGCTTTCGGCGCACAGCGCCAGCATGGCGCCGCCGCCGCCCGCGCCGGTCAGCTTGGCCCCCAGCGCGCCGCCCATGCGCGCGGCGTCGATCAGCTGTTCCAGTTCCGGAGTGGCGAGCTGCAGGCCGTTGAGAAGTCCATGGTTGATGTTCATCAGGTCGCCGAGTTCTTCCAGTTGCCCGCCTTCGAGGCATGTTCGCGCCGCGACCACGAGTTCGCCGATCTCGTCAAATATCCGGTCGTAAATTCCCGGGTTGCGGTCGCGCGCCGCCCGGACGTTTTCGACGGTGACTGCGGTGAGGCTTTCCTCGCTGCTGATGCCGACGACGAAAAAAGTGTCCGTTCCCGCCACGACCGGTTGTATTTCCGGCGGCGTGTCCTTGCGGTAAAGCAGCGTCGTTTCATATGCGGACACGGCGTTATCCACTCCGCTCGCGCGGCCGTGCGCGAACTGTTCGCAGGCCCAGGCGATCTCGTTGATCCGCTCGACGCTCAGGTCCAGTTCGAAGCGCTGACTCAGGGCCCGGATGATCGCGACGGCCATGGCCGCGGACGACCCGAGGCCGACGCCGCGGGGCAGATCGGAGAAGACGGAAATGCGCATCGACTTGCCGGCAAGCCCCAGCTCCTCGAGAATCTGCAAGGCCGAACGTTCCCACGGCCGGCGCCTGCGCGTGTGGGACAGGCGGTACTCTAGCCCCCAGCCCGGAACCGCCAGCTGGATGCCGTCCTCGCTGTCGCTGATCTGGGCCCGCACATGGAGCGGAACCGGGCAGGCCAGCGCCGGCTGGCCGAACACGGCCGCATGCTCGCCCAGCAGGATCAGTTTGCCGCTGGCCACGCCCAGCCGGGCCATCGCCGCGTCGTCCAGGGCCGGCAGGTTGCGTTTTCTTTCCAGTTCGCCCAGCACTTCGCGCGCGCGCCAGACTTTGACGTCCCCTTCGCCGATCAGGCGCTCGAGGACCTGGTCGAACAGTTCCGGCGGCGTGCCGGCAGCCTTCACGACGGTGCGCGCATGCAGGGTCATGTGCCCGGCCTGTATGCCTTCGGTGACCAGCGCCCGCAACGCGGAGAAGTTTTGCGCCAGCCCGACCGCGGCCATGACCTGCGCGAGCTCCTGGGCCGACTCCACCCGCATCATCCGCAGGAACAACTGAGTGGATGGGTTGGCCTCCAGCGAGCCGCCGACTATGCCCACCTTGATCGGCATCTCCAGCCGCCCGCACAGCGCCCCGTCCTCGCCGCGCCACCACTTCGAAAGCGCCGTGTAGTTGCCGTGGCGCGCCGCCCAGGCGTGCGCGCCGGCCTCAAGAGCCCGCCAGTCGTTACCCGTGGCCAGGGCCACCGCGTCGATGCCGTTCATGATGCCCTTGTTGTGCGTAGCCGCGCGGTAGGGATCGACCGCGGCCAGTTCGGCCGCCATGGCGATGCCGTCGCGCACATCCTCGCCGCTTTGCCCCTTGCCGTCCAGCAATTCGACCGGTATCGCCACTTCGGCCCGGGCCAGGGCGCGGTCACTCAGGTTCGAGAGAATGCGCATGAACACCCGGCCTCCGCTCATGCTTTCCACCAAAGCCGAAACGCCCTCGCACATGCTGTTGACGAGATTGGCGCCCATGGCGTCGCGGGTATCAACCAGCAGGTGCAGCACCAGCATTTCGCCCTCGCCGCCGGGCATGGCGCGCCGGTGCACCTCCACGTCCACCACGCCGCCGCCTCTGGCCACCATGCGCGGGTGAATGCTGTTGGCCAGGCGGATGATCTCTTCCCGCCTCGACAGCAGGTCGGCGGCCGCGTGGGCCGGATCGGGCACGTTCAGCACCTGGATCTGCCCGATCAGTACCGGGTCGTCCGCTTCCGCGGTGACGCCGCCCGCTTTGCGCAGCAGCTTGGCGGCGGAGCTCAGGGCGGCAACCACCGAGGGTTCCTCCACAGCCATGGGCGCCACATAGTCGCGGCCGTTGATCAGGAAATTCAGGCCAAGCCCCACCGGCAGCCCCAGAACGCCGATGACGTTTTCGATCATCCGGTCGGCGCGGTCGGCATCCAGACTGGCGCGGCCCCGGGCCAGGTCCTTGAAGTCCGCCTCGTTCACCAGGCCATGCTCGAGCGCGGTCTGCACCCGCTCGCGCGGTGTAAGGCGGTAGAAGCCGGGTATGCGGGACCCTTTCAAAGCGCGTGCAATTATACGGAAGCGGCCTGTTGCGCTTTGCGGAAGATTCACGCAGAATTCGCAGCGGTATTGGGAGGAATCATATGAAATCACTCCAATTCGCGCATGTGCGCGCATCCATTCTGGCAATTTGCGCCGCGAGTCTCACGATCCCGGTCTACGCCCAGGAACTCGAGGAAATCGTGGTGGTGGCGCGAAAGCGCGAGGAATCGCTGCAGGAGGTGCCGATCAGCATCTCCACCTTCAACGCGGAAGACCTGAGGGTACAAGGCATCGACAGCCTCGAAGATATCGCCCGGCAGTCGGCGGGCATCATCTTCGACAAGGGGTTCTCGCCGCAGGACACCCGCGTCGTTATGCGCGGTTTGTCGCCCACGCGGGGACGCCCCAACGTGGCGGTGCTGCTCGACGACGTGGACGTGTCGAGCGAGGCGATACGGACCTCCGGAAGTTCGCTCACGGTAAATCCACGCCTGATCGATATTGAACGCATCGAAATCGTGCGCGGACCGCAGTCCGCGCTCTACGGACGCAGCGCTTTCGGCGGCGCGATCCACTATGTGACCCGCCGGCCCGGCGCGGAGCGTCGCGGACAGTTGTCGGTTGACGTTTCCGCCGAAGGCAAGAAGGAGATCATGGGTTCGGCCAGCGGCCCCTTGAGCGACAACTTCTTCGTCGGGTTCAACTTTGCCGCCTGGAACGAGGACGGCTATTACCAGAACACCGTGACCGGCGCCAACGTCGGAGGGCAGCAGGGTGTGGGCTTTACCCTGGCGGGGGCGCTTGACGTTGGGGAGCGCGCACGGTTCACGGCGCGTCTCGAGTACACGGACGACGAGTTCGAGCCCGCGGCGGCCGCATCGTCCGCCATTCGCATTCCGCTTTATACGCCGGCGCACACGCTGGGGGTTCTTTTTCATCCCAACGCGACCTCGGTCGATCAGCCGTTCGGACCCATTCCCGGTATGGATGACGTGCCGATAAGGCATAGCCCCGATCCCCGTACCGGCGAGGAATACCAGGGCACGACGCGCGAGGTGCTGCGCGGCAATCTGCGCGCCGAGTTCGACTTTGCCGGCGCGATGCTGACCTCTATTACCCACGTTGGTTCCGTTGATGCCCAGCAATTCCACGACTCTCAGCGCGACGGCGATATTTCCGCCCCGGTTCCGCCCTTCGGCATCAGTGTGTCCGGCGAAGTCAATTTCGTTACCGAAACGGATCTGTTCAGCCAGGAATTTCGACTGACTTCAACGGGTGAAGGCCCTTTATCCTGGGTGCTTGGAGGGCTGTACTGGAGCGAGGAATACCAGCACGACGAGTACTCCACAACCTGCATAAATTACGGCTTCATGCCACCCTTCTTTTCCATGGGCGTCCCGAACTTCCGCCTGCGGATTGATTGCGGCTACTGGGTGGCCCGCATCGGCAGCGAAGTGCCCAGGCATGCCCTTCCCTGGACCCGGGAAGTTGCCCACACTTCCGCGTACGGCCTGGTGGACTGGCAATTCTCGGAAGCCTGGGACATCGGCCTTGAGGCCCGCTATGTGAGCGAGGACCTGGATATGACGGGCCCCTCCGGCGGCACCCTGATCGGCAACGCCTTCGGTCCGTTCACTCAGTTCCCGGCGGAGCCGCATGCGATTCCCGCCGAGGAAGACGACAGCTACCTGGCGCCCAAGATGGTTTTGCGTTACCGGCCTTCGGACGAACATACCTATTACGGCTCCGTCTCGCAGGCCATCAAACCTGCCGGAATCAGCACGCTGGTGGGACCGGAGGGATTCAATCCGGACGTGTTGCGTTTCGAGGCCGAGAAGATGAGGGTCTACGAGTTCGGCTGGAAGACGAGCTGGATGGACAATAGCCTGCGTTTCAACGGGGCGGTTTTCTATCAGGACTTCACCGACAAGCAGCTCACCTCGCAATGGCTGCCACCGAGCGGCATCCTGAGTACCCGCCCCGAGAACGCTTCGGCGGCCCTGATCAAGGGAATAGAGGTGGACGTGTCGGCGGTGCTTACGGACAACCTCACGATGCAATGGGGCTATACGCTGCTTTCGACCGAGTACGACGCATACGACAAGCTGAGCAGTTCGCTCAACGACGTCGTGCGCGGCGGCACCTGCGAGCTCGTAACGCTGGGAGGCAACACAACCTGCCTGGTCGACCTGACCGGCAACGAAGTCGAGGACGTTCCCCGGCACCAGTTGTTCGCCGGCCTGTCGTGGCGCTCGGGGCTGGCCAACGGCGCGGAGCTGATGATTGATTTCGATGTCCAGTACCAGGGTTCCCGCTGGATGGACGAATGGAACATCGTGGAATTCGAGAGCTACATGCTGGCGGACTTTCGGATAGGCCTTTCGCGGGATTCGTGGACGGTCATGGCGTATGTCGAAAACCTGTTCGACGACGACACCCTGCGCAGCGGGACTTCAGCGCCCGACTTCGCTGCAATCGGCATCGTTTCCGGATTTGTTCCGCCCCCTCGGGTACCGCCTCCGGGACGCTTCTTCTTCACGCTGCTGTTCCCGAATGCGCTGACGCTGTACTACCCCGACCCGCGTGAGTTCGGCGTGCGCGCAAGCTATACGTTCTAGGCAGTCGCAAACTACTCCAGCGCCGGCGTGTGTCTTTACGCACGCCGGCGCTGTCGCTTATGCTGGCGGCGCAACGCCCTGGTAGCTCAGCTGGATAGAGCGTCCGCCTCCTAAGCGGAAGGTCCCAGGTTCGAATCCTGGTCGGGGCGCTATCCCCTACCGCCTTCCTGGCCGTTTGAAGCGAGAAAAATACTTTTCAAGGTTTCCGTAATGATCTGGTACGGAGAATGGAATCTTTCAAGAGAAGTAGTTTAGAATCTGCGTGTCCAAAATTTTCCGGGTGCCGGGCAATGAAGAATTTACGTGTTGGAAGCTTGGCCGCGATAGCGGTTATCGCGCTACTCTTGGCGGGTGTGCAGGCTAAGGCTCAGGAGGCCTTTTCCGAGCAGGGGGACGGCAGTGTGGCGGTCAGCGTGGAAGGGGAACAGTTCGTCGTTTCTGCTTCGATTGCCGCAGCCGTGGCTGCGGCGGTTGGCGAGCACAGCGACGATCCAGAGGCGCTGAAGGAGGCAATCCGGGCCACTATTGCGGAGAATGCCGCCGGTTCCGATGACACTGGGCTCGCAACGGCGATCGCCGCGCTCGCCATCTACCACGCAAGGACCGGTTCCGCGTCCATTGCCGCCATCGTGCAGGGAGCGACGGTTGCGAACCCCGATGTGCGGGCTGGGGCGATACTCGCGGTCATGCCGACGCTCAGGGCCGAGGTGAACGCCCAGGAAGCCGCCCGGCGGCAGCTCGCGCAATTGCAGGCCACTGTGGAGAACCCTTCCCAGATGAGTCCTGTTCAGTAGGCTATAGGGTCGGAATGACTCGGACCAATTCACACATGAATTTTTTTGTGTGCGGGGGCGAAATGACTTTACCCGTACACCTTGCGCAGCACCGGCGGAGCATAATCCTGAATCCATTGTGCAGCTTTAGGCGGCTGGTCTGGGCAATGCTGATCCTCGCTGCCCTGCCGGCGCCGGTCGCAATGGCGCAAGAGGACGGCGGCGCATCGCAAATGACTGTCGCGAACCGGCCCAGGCCGGACTGGGATGCCGCCGGAATCGGCGTTGGCGGCTTCCTGGTGTTTCCGTCCGTGGAACTCGGCCTTGCCAACGACGACAACATCTACAGGCTGCGCGAGGCGCCGACGCGCGACATCGTGCGCGCCGCGCGTCCGCGAATCTTCGGCGTTTCGCGGTGGAGCCGCCACGAAATCGAGCTGGATGCAGGGCTTGACGCGAGTTCCTTCGAGGAAGCGGACGATGAAGATGTCAGGAACTGGTTCCTGGGCGCCGGGGGAAGGTTCGATATTGGGCGCGATACCTGGGTGCGCGCCCAAGTGAACATGCGCGAACTGCACGAGGAACGCGGCGACCCGGAGTCCCCCGCCACTGCGCTGCGGCCCGTGTCGAGGCGGATGTCGGGCGTTCAGGTGGAGGCCTTCCGGCGCATGAACCGCCTGACAGTGGGTCTGGAGGGCAGCTATACGGACGTGGCGTTCGATGATACGGTCGATAGCGTCACGGGCCGGCCGCTTGTACAGAACGACCGTGACCGGGCGGAGCGCGAGGTTTCGGCGCGGCTGGGCTGGAAGGTGGCGTCCGCCAGTGAGATGTACCTGCGCGCGACACGGTACAGCCGCCGGTACGACCGCCCGCAGGGCGAGGATAGGTACCTGAGGGATTCCGACGGCACGGAAGCGGTGCTTGGCTCACGGCTGGAGCTCGGCGCGGTGCTGGCGGTCGAAGTGTTCGCCGGTTACCGCAGCCAGTCTTACGATCGGGACGAAAGGCTTCCTGACGTGGACGGGCTGGGATACGGTGGCGTGCTGACATGGAACGTTACGCCGCTGACCACCGTGCGGGGCGCGGTGAGCCGCACGGTGAACGAATCCGCGCTGCGGCAGGCTTCCGGCTATCTTTCGTCAACCTGGGAGATCGGACTGGACCATGAATTGCGCCGCAACGTGCTGATTGGCGCCGATATGAGCGTGACCACCAACAGCTACGAGGGAATCGAGCGCGAAGACGACATCGTGACCAGCACGATTTGGGTAACGTGGAAGTTCAACAGGACCGTTAGCGCCAATTTCGGCTATCGGGGGCAGCGCAGGGACTCAACGGTTCGGCGGGACGACTACGCCAAGAACTACGTTTTCTTGGACGTCCGGCTCAGCCTATGAGCTTGCCGCGGACGTGCCCCTCCACCAGCACTCCCGCAAACCGGCGTTGTTTCAGCATCGCCGCAGTTATTTGCATCGCAATGGCGTACTCGTTCGAAGCGATCGCTACGGATCAGACGCCCTCCGAGGCGCCCGCATCAGAATACGTGCTCGGTCACGGCGACCGAATCCGCGTCACGGTTTTTGGCCACGAGGATCTGAGCGGAGAGTTCCTGGTCAGTGAAAACGGTACCATCGCCATGCCCCTGGTTGGCGTGCTGGATTTTAGCGGAGCAACAGTCAGCGAAGCGCAGGAAATGGTCGTGGAGGCGCTCAAGCCCGACTACCTGCTGAATCCCAGGGTCAGCGTCGAGGTGCTGGAGTACCGGCCCTTCTACATCATCGGCGAGGTGAACAACCCCGGCCCCTACCCCTACGTCAGCGGCATGACCGTTAGGGAAGCGGTGGCGCTGGGCGGCGGCTTTACCTACCGGGCCCGCACAAACCGCGTAATGATTATTCGCGCAACCGACGACACGCGCGCGGAACGCCCTATACCGGTTACCGATGAGGTGCTGCCGGGCGACGTCGTAAGGGTCACCGAGCGATTCTTGTAAGACTTCTTCCGGTTCGAGTTCGCCCCAGCGCACGCCGGCGGCGCTACGATCACGGTCCCAGCGCCCCACGCGCTGCGAGAAACGCCTCTGCCTCGGGCAGGTAGCCGCTCAACACCAGCGGACAGCCGGCGCGTGTCCGTATATCGCTCACTCTTCGTTTAACCTGCGCCCCGCGCGGCCGACTTGCACACCACAGGTCGGTACCTTACCGTAATTGGCGCAGGTGGTGGGCGAGGACGAAATGAAGAAACAGGGACGGCGGGCGGGCCGGCTTGCCGCAGCAAAGCGCGGGGCTTCGTCGTCCGTCAACGGACTTCGCAGTTTTCTGCGCCTGCCGGCCGCAACGCAGGCGCTGGCGCTGGAAGCGGCGTTCACCCTGCTGCTGGCGCGACTGCTTGTCGCGCATGTGCCGATGCGGTTCTGGCGCCGTCGTCTTGATATGGTGCCGGAGTCTTCGCCCTGTCCCGAACGCGCCGAATCGCCCAGGCAACGGCGCTCCACTATGCTCCCGGGCGCGGATGAGCGGCCGGCTGAACGCGCCGACGAAGAGCGGCGCGCGGCAGCGAGACTGCGTATCCCCCGAAAGATGGCGCGCGTCGTCCGCAAGGTGGCCCGCCGCCTGCCGTTCCAGGCGCTTTGTCTGCCGCAGGCCATGGCGGCGCAATGGATGCTGCGCCGGCGGAGTATCCCGAGCCGTCTTGTCTTCGGCGCGCGGCGAGGCCGAACGCCGGAGCGGACTCTCGAGTACCACGCCTGGCTGATGGTCGCCGGGCAGTGCGTCATCGGGGGCGGGGAACTTGACACCTACGTTCCACTGTCGCCACTGTATCCCAACGGTGACGAACCGGGACGTTCGTCGACCAGATCGCCATGATGCCGAAAGGCCTGATGGGAACATCGGCGGCGGCGCAGCGGCGGAACGCACGCAGCGCTCGAACGCCGCCGTTCGCGGGCCTTCTTGCCGGGCTGCGCCTTGGCATGGGCGTCGGCACACGGGAGGCGGATACCGCGGCGCTCGACGGCGTCGCCGACTGGAACGCCGTAGCCGCTCTCGCCAGGCGCCACCGGGTCGGTTCGCTGTTGCTCCGCGGCGTGAGCGCCGTCGCGGACCCGAGTCCCGACGCGCAAGCTGCACTGGAGCCCTTCCGACAGCACAGGATGAGACGAGGGTTGCGGCAGCTCGCGGACCTGCGTGAGGCTACGGATCGTCTGGCCGCAAGCGGTATTCCGTCGCTGGTGCTCAAGGGCCTGCCGCTGAGCATGCGGTTGTTCGGCACGCCGCTTGCAAGGGACTGTATCGACATTGACCTGCTGGTCCCGCGGGAGCAGGCCGCGGAGGCTGCCCAAGCTCTGGCGTCGGGTGGCTGGCGCCTTGTCAAGCCGTCATTTCACCCGACTCCGGCCCGCATCCGCCACTACGACCGGTTTGTCAAGGACCGCCTCTTTATCGGCCCCCACGGCAAGCTGGAACTGCACCATCGCCTGGTCAACAACCCGTTCCTGTTGCGCGCGTCCTTTGAAACGCTGAGCGCCAGCACGGTCAGCGTCGAGATCGGCGGCCAAGCCTTCGCCTCCCTGGGCGACGGCGACCTGATGGTCTACCTGGCCATCCACGGCCAGCTTCATCGCTGGAGCCGGCTGAAGTGGCTTTGCGACATGGCTGCGCTGCTCGCTTCCATGGACGAGGACCACCTCGTTGCGGCCGTCGAGCGGTGCAGGCGCGAGGGACTGCGGCTGGAGCCCGCGTTCGGAGCGGCTCTTCTCCTGTGTTCGGAAATGTTCCATGTGGACCCGCCTGCGGCTTTTCCGCCGCCGGGCGCCTGGGCCGGCCGCGCAATGCGCTCGACTCGCCGTCTCTGGAACCGGCCGCACGGCGGCAAAGGGCTTGAGGGCCTCGATCGACGGATGGACGAATTGTGGCTCGGTCAGGCGATGAACCCGTCCTGGCGCAGCGCGGCGCACGAGTTGGCCCGGCTTTGCGTAGCGCCGTACGATTTGGGGAGGGTGGATTTGCCTGATCGGCTGTTCTTCCTCTACCTGCCGCTGCGCCCGATCCTGTGGCTGGCCAGCAGGCTGGAGCGCAACAGGAAACGCTCCGGCCAAGCTACAACGCGCCGGGGCGGTACGGGACGTCTGCAGGTTGCGGGGGATGCGAAAGAGAAGCCGAAATGCCCAGTACGCCCATGAGCCTTGGCTCCTCGGCATTTACGCGAGCCGCATCGGGCTAAGACGCAGTAGGTCCATAGTGAGGCGTATTCTCTACCCTATAGAATTCTGGTCCGGTCGCGGTTGATCGGACTCCTTCCAAAAAACGCACGGCGGGGCGGGACCACGGTAGCCTGTCGCCTGGGTGCTCTTTACGGTGTCCTTCGGTGTGGCGCATCCACCAGCGCATTCCCTGGAAATTGGGGGGGGGGGGGGATTGCTGACAACTCGCTACGACGCGCAGCCCCGCGCAAATCACACTGGACTCGCCCCACGGTCCGGGTCATGGCAATGGAGCGCACTGAAAGTGGCGATCCGGACGTGAACCCAAGCGGTGAGCACCACGTCCCCACCTATTTTCCTTACTCCTGATCGCCCTTGGCATCTAGCGGACCCTCGAGCGCGGCTTCGAGTTCACTCCAGCGTCCGGTGGCGGCAACGCGGCCGGATCGTAGCAGGACGATGTTGTCCGCGTGCTTGGCGGGCTCCGGCCGGTGGGTCATGGTCACGACCGTGACGCGTGGGCACAGGGAGGCCAGCGTCGCCACGATCCGGCGCTCCGAGGCGGCGTCCAGATTTGCGGTGGGTTCGTCGAGCAGTAGCAGCGCCGGGTTCCGGAGCAACGCCTGAGCGATCGCGATGCGCTGGCGCTCGCCGCTCGAAAGGCGGGCGCCGCGATCACCGACCACCGTGTCGAGTCCCCGGGGCAGGGCATCGACGAAGCGGCGGGCGTCGGCGAGGGAGAGCGACCGTTCAAGTTCGGCGCCGGAAGCCTTCGGGTTGGCTCTGAGCATGTTGGCGCGGATGGATTCGTGAAACAGGTAGGGCTCCTGGGGGACGTAGGCGGCCGAATCGCGCCAGCGCCGCGCGTTGGCAGGCGTCAACGGCGCGCCGTCGATCGCGATCTCGCCGCGGCAGGGCTCCAGGAGGCCGAAAAGAAGGTCTGCGAACGTGCTTTTGCCGACGCCCGACGGACCCATGACGGCGACGAATCGGCCGGTCGGAACGCACAGGTTCACGTCCGTCAGGACCGGGGTTTCGGGCGAGGATGGGTAAGCGAACGAAAGGCCGGACACGTTCAGGGCGTCGCGCAGGCGCAGCGGGAAGCGGCTTTCCTTCGGGATCGGCTCGGCGCCCCGGCGCAACCGGCGGATCATGCCGGTGGCGTGCGCGTAGGCCGGCAATTGCTGGGCCAGCTGCTGGGCGAACTGCTGCAGGCGCGAGAGGGACGGTATCAGGCGGGCGAAGACCAGCACCAGAACGAGCAGTTCGGGCAGAGCCAGGCCGGAAAAGATGATCGCCGCGTAGGCCAGGGCGGCCAGCGTACATGCCGCGCCCAGGTCCATGACGGCGCGCGCGGCGGCGAGCGTGGCCCGGGACGCCAGCTCGCTTTGCCGGGTCGCGCGCGCCGCGGCCGTGAAGTCCCCGAGGTGGCGCCCTTCGGCGTTGTGGCTCTTGACGAGCCTGAGACCGGCCAGGAAGTCCGACACCAGGGCGTGCAGCGCCTCGTTGCGCCGCGTCAACTGCGTGCCGCGGCGCGAGGAGCGCGAAGCCAGCGGGACCGTCAGGAACGCCAGTGCGGCGCCGGCGACCAACGCGCCGAGCGAGACCAGCGGGTCGATCGCGACGGCGACGGCAAACTGGGCCAGTGCAAGCACTGAGCCTGCGGCGAGCTGACAGAGCAGGTTGACGCTGCTCCCGGCGCGGCGAATTTCCCGAGTCAGCGCATGGTGGATGTCGGAGCGGCGCCAGCGGATCAGGTGGGACCACTTCGCCGAAGCCGTCGCGGCGTATAGATCGCCGCGAAGCCGGTCCTCGAATCCGTGCGCGAGGCGGGCCAGGACCTGCTGCCGCTGCCATGCGGCGGCGACACGCACGGCAGCCAGCGCCAGAAAGATGGCGAGAACCGACGGCAGCGTGAGTTCCAGGCCGATGCGTTCGGCGGCGGCGGCGACGGCGTCCACTACGGGGGGACGGTTGCCGGAGGATTCGGCAAGACCCGTGACGTACAGCAGGGGAACGATCAACGCAAGGCCGAACGCCTCTGTCACGGCCGCGGTCAGGAGCAGCGCGAGCGCAAGCGCGGAAAGGCCGGGCGCTCGGGCGAGCAGTTCGGCGACGAGGGCGCCGGCGCCGCGAAACGCGCCTTCGGCCGAGCGGGGCATTGTGGGGTTCTGGGGCGTGGGTTGCGCCGTCATGGCGCCAGCCGGGTCCGGGTTTCAGTGGTGCGTGACACCGGCGCGGAGGCAGGCAAAATCTGAATCGGTGTCAATTGCCTCGCGGAAATCAGGCAGGGAACCTGCGGCTACCGTAACAATGCGCTGGCGCGATGGCAATGCCGAGGCGAACAGGGAGAATTGAATCACGCCCTATAGCAATGCCCTGGACGATGGCGCGCGTTCAAGAGAGCCTGTTCTGCCGTGTTATGTGCTTATGTCGTCTGTGCAGGGTCAAGATGTTGGTCGATAAAATTCGTTCTCCACAGATGGATTGTTAGCCTCTGGTCCGCTCTTGGTTGATCGGACTCCTGTCATTACGCGCACCGCGGGGCGAGACCACGGTAGCCTGTCGCCTCGGTGCTCTTTACGGCCGGGTGAGTCTTGCCCCCCCAATCTGGGGTACTTCGCAGTACCGGAAGGCACCGCCTTCCCTGCGTTATGTGGAGTGTCGTTCATTCCAATCGCCTCTGACTTGCTGCAACTACCGTCGGTCCAAGGGAAGTATACAAGAGGCTTGAGGCAAGGGCAGCAGCGGTCATACAAGATTAAAAATCCAGGAAACGCAAGGCGTTCAGGACCGGCCCATACCTTCCGCCGTCGCGCCAGCGTTTCGGTTCCATCTGCTCCAACAGGCGCGGCAGGTCCAGGTAGCGGCCCCGTGGCGGCGGTCGTTCCGCGATCATCCCGCGCACCACCGGCAGCGCCTCCGCGAGGGCGTCGAGTGCCGGCTCGTAGCGCGCGGGATCTCGTTTTTGCCGGTTCCACCGAACCGCGGGCGGAAGGACCGAGCCGAGCGCGTGACGTATCAGCCAACGGCTCCAGCGTCCGCGCCGGTACTGATCCGGCGGCAGGCCGAGGGCGAATTCCAGCACCCGCCGGTCCAGCAGGGGATAGGCGTACTCAAGCCCGAGGCTTGCGCCGCTGGCGGCCCACCCCTCCATGCGCCGGCTCAGGTGGCCGAGCTGGAGCACATGCAGTTGCTCGCCCCGCCCTCCCGGAGAGGGCCGGGATTTTGCGGGCAGCAGCGTGGCCCGACGCGCAAATTCCGGGTGAATGAACGTGATGTTTTTCCGCAAGGCCGACTCTCCAAGGCGCAACCGCCTTGACGCGCGCGCCGCGCCGGGAGCGAGCAGCGGCAGCGCCGCGTGCTCCAGAAGCATGGCGAGAGGGCGGGAGCTGCACTCCCGCAGTTCCCGCCACAGCTTGCCCAGCCGGCCGGTTCGCAGCAGCAGCGGGTAGTAGCCCCGGCCGTTGAAGGAGATGCCTTCGTCGCCTCCCCACCCGGACAGGAGCAGGCCGACGCCCCGCGCGGCCGCGGCCCGCTGCACGATCTGTTCGTGGATCAGCGAGCCCTCGTCCGCGCGGCGGGTGCCGTCGCGGCGCAGGAAATCGACCACGTCGCGGGCCTGCGGAGATTGGTAGACGATGTTGATGCCCTCCTGACGGCACACCGCCTCGATGGGTCCGTACTCGGCGTCCGCCGCGGCGTCCCGCGGCCCGCGGCCGGGCGGCGGATGCCAACCGAAGGCGACCGGGGGCGCGCTCCCCTGGCGCGCGAGTTCGCGAGCCGCGAGGACGGCGATGCTGGACGAGTCCAGGCCTCCGCTCAGGTGCACGCCAACGGGCCTGCGTCCCCGCAGGCGGTCCCGCACCGCTTCGCTCAGAATCGCCAGGCACTCCTCCGCTATGGCGTCGTCGGAGGCGTTCCGGACTTCAGGCAACTCCTCGGGACGCCACCAGCGCTTGAAGCGCCGCGCGCCGCGCTCGACGACGAGAGCATGACCGGGGAGCAGCCGGCGGATGGACCGGTAGCAGGTGCGGTCCCCAAGGGGACGGGCGCCGTATGTCAGGCGGGTCGCGACCACGGTCTCGTCGAATTCCTCGCAGACCCCGGGCGCGGCCAATACCGTGTCGATGTCGCTCGCGAAAATGAAGCGCTCCCCCGCGAACGCATAGCAAAAGGCGCGCGCGCCCACATGGTCGCGTGCGCAGAACAGCCTCCGGCGCTTTTCATCCCACAGCGCGAACGCGAAGTCGCCAAGCAGATGCCGAGGACACTCCAGGCCCCAGTGCTGGTAGGCCTTGAGGACGAGCACGCTGTCGGCGATCGTGTGCCGCTGCGCGCCGGGCACGCCGAGTGCCTCGCACAGCGTGTTCCGCCCGTCGAGGCGCACGCTTGCGGTGATCGTCAGTCCGCTCTCGGCGTCGAAGTGGGGCACGCCCTGCGCCTCGCCGGCCCCGACATCGGGCCGGCCCCGCCAGCCGAGGACCGCCGAGGTCCCCGCCCACGCGGCGCGCGCGTCGGTCTCCCGGCCCGGCAGTGCGTCCAGCATGCCGTCCAGTTGGGGGGCGGCGGCGACGGAAGGATCCTGGATGCCGCAGATCGTGCTCATGGTGTGTTTGTGTCCTGCGGATGCCGAAATCGGACGCCAGCCGTGCCTGCGGGCGGCATCGGGCGGTCCGTCAAGTGCGGGCGGCTGTGCGTTGACGATCTTCCGGCATCGTCACCTGCGCCCCTTCGAAGACCTCGAAAACAAGGTGGATGCGATCCGTTCGTCCCCGGTTCACGGCTCCGTGCCGCGCGAGGTTATTGATCTCCCATGCCTGTCCCACCTCCAGGTGGAGGTCTTCGCCGTCCACGTGCACCAGGGCTCCGAGATTCGTCTCCAGCGGCACATGGATTTTGTGCACGAACGGGTGCGAGCAGTCGGTCTCGCCATCGTCGTGCCGTTCGATCACGTGACCCGGCTTGAGCCGGGCAAGCATCACCTTGGGGAAGGCTGGCTCCTGAAACCGGTACGGCGCCGCGGCCGGCTCCATTACCGCGAGCAGCATCGGACTCCAGACTGCCCAGCTCGGCTGCGAGTAGAACCGCCGCGGGTCGCGGTTGCCCTCGATGAACCGAAAAACGATGTGCTGAGTATGGTCAAAGCAGCGATAGGCGTTCTCCTTTATCGCGTCTTCCTGCCTCCAGACCCGCTCCGAGAGGCGCCCGACCTGGCGCCGCAACGCCTGCACGTCAACCGAACCGAGGGCACGAAATCGGGTCGGCTTCCGGACGCGGGCGATCCCGCTGGGTTCGGCCGCCGGCGGGGCAGCGGAACGTCCTTCGTGCGTCTCCACGCGCCGGAGTGTAGCATTGCGGTCCGCGCCGGAAAAGCCGCGAGAGTGGTAGTATTGGCACGGTGCGTCTTCCTGCTGGAACAAGGTGAATGAAATGTCTGACAATCGACCGAGCATAAAGGCCGTGCCGTTTTCGGATGCAGCGCATTCCTCTGAAAACGCGGGGGAGGGGGTATGCTGACAACTCGCCACGACGCTCGATCCAGCGCAAATCACACTGGACCCGTCCCGCCGTTCGGATCATGGGAATGCAGCACACCGAAAGTGGCGATTCAAATGTGAACCCAAGCGGTGAGCACCACGTCCCGACCTATTTTCCTTTCTTCTGATAGCCCTTGGCATCTGCCTGACTCTTGACCGGGCTGGACAATGTGCGGGCGCTGGAAAGCGCCATGGATCATGGCGCCCGCCACTACGCGGCCTACGGGCTCGTCATACGCTCCGAGATTCCTCTTCCTCTTCCTCTCGCCTCCCCGACGGCAGATACGGAGGTGGACATCCGCATTGGCGCGGTGCCGGATACGCTGCCCAAACCCCGGGTGCGGCGCGGTGCCTGGGAGGCTGCGCCCGGGGTTTTCCTGATGGTGGTGGACGCGGTGGCCCGCTACCTGGTCCGCGATGGGCGGGAGATCACGGTCCAACCCGCCCGGGACGGGGACGCATCGGTAAGCGCCTTCCTGCTCGGATCGGTGCTGGCCGCGTGCCTGAAGCAGCGCGGCGTCCTCACCCTGCACGCGAGTGCGATCGCCACCGACTCCGGCGCGGTACTGTTTGCGGGCCACTCCGGGAGCGGCAAATCCACGCTGCTCGCGGCGCTGCTCGACCGCGGGCACGAGATGCTCTGCGACGACGTGGTGGGCATCGTGCCGAACGGAGGCGGTCATCCCGTGGCCCTGCCCGCCTACCCACGGCTTCGGCTGTGGGCCGATGCGGTGGAGTCGCTGGGATGGAATAGCCGGGTGCAGGGGCGGGTGCGGGAAGGAATGGAGAAGTACCTGGCGCCCGCCCCGCGTTTCCGGGAGGCGCCGATCACGGTGCGCGGAGTCTTCACGCTCATGCACCACAACAAGGACGGCTTCAGGATCGATGCGCCTTCGCGCGGCGCGGCGTTCGAGCAACTGCTCGGGCGAATCTACCGCAAGCGGTACGCGCACGGGCTCGGACAGGGGCGCGCCCAGTTTCGGGCGCTCGTGGCGCTGGTGGGTCGGGCGCCGGTCGCCCGGTTGGTGCAACCCGTGTGGCGCAGCCCTATCTATGCGCTGGCGGACGAGGTCGAAGCTTGTCTGCGCGACGGGTGGCCAAGGCTCATCGATGGTGCGAACGCATCGCCGTGGCGGACGGGCAAGAGCCGCCCGCGGCTGAAGGTTGCGGAGCATGTTGCCTTGCGTGAGGGGAATGCAGGGCCCATCGTCTGGCTTGCTTCCTATCCCCGGTCCGGCAACACCTGGCTGCGGGCGCTGCTGACAAACTACCTGGAGGACGGCGACGGACCGGCTTCCATCGACGCGCTCGTGGGCAGGCTTGACTTCCAACAGCGCGAGGTTTTCGACGATCAGCTGGGGCTGCCCTCATCCGACCTGACCGCGGACGAGATCCTGCGAGCGCGGCCGCGGCTTCACGAACTGCTGGCCGCCGAGTTGCGGCGCCCAACCTTCGTCAAGGTCCACGACGCCTGCCTGCGCACCGCGGGCGGGAGCCTTCTCTTCCCTTCGTCCGTGACCTGCGGGGCGGTTTACCTCGTTCGCAACCCGCTCGACGTGGCGGTTTCCAACGCGCACTTCTGGAACTGGTCCATCGCCCGTAGCGTGGCGGAACTATGTCGTCCCGACGCCGCTCTGTCGCAGCCGGTCGGGGGCATCCACCATGTGCTCCCGCAGCCCCTGCTCACCTGGAGCGGCCACGTAGCGAGCTGGCTGGACCAGGGGGAGCTGCCGGTTCACGTTGCCCGTTACGAGAATCTGCTGGCGAACCCGGCGGCCGCCTTTGAGGAGGTGCTGCGTTTTGCGGGCCTTGAGCCGGAGGCAGGGCGCCTTTCGCGGGCGGTGGAGCGCGCCCGCTTCGAGCGCCTGCGCGCCCAGGAGAAGCGTTCCGGGTTCTTCGAGAAGCCGCCGACGGCGCGCCTGTTCTTCCGGTCGGGCGGGGCGGGGGCATGGCGCGACGAGCTTACGCGGGATCAGGTACGGGCGGTCATCGATGCGAACGGTCCGATCATGGAACGCTTCGGCTACCTCGGCGAGGCGAAAGCGTTTCTTGCGGATGGATCGGCCGGGCGCAACGCAGGGGGGAATTCGCGATGAGCGCACGATGGAGTGATGTCTGCCTCGTTTTCGCGGCAACGGAGAATTTCCTGCCGGGAGCCGTTGTTAGCATCGGCTCCTTCCTGAAACAGCATCCGCGATTCGGCGGGGACATCGTGTTCTGCCATGATGGATTGCCCGGGCAACTGCGCGAATCGCTCGAATCGGCGTTTCCGCCGCTGCGTTTCGAGCGGGTGGGCGCCGCCCTTGAGCAGCGGCTCATCCGCCTCGGCGAGGCCCGTCCGGCCATGCGCTCGAAGCTGCCGGATTTCTATTCCCTCGAGGCTTTCCGGATGGAGGGCTTCCGGAAAGTTTTCTACTGTGACTGCGACCTCCTGTTTCGCGGGCCGGTCGACGAGCTTTTCGACTCCGCTGAGTCGTTGCTGTGCTGCGGAGACACCGAGTTCATGAGGGGTTGGTGCCACGATGCGGACACGTATCGGCCAATCGAGAGTCCGTCGCGCGCCGGTCCCGGAGGCGCGCTCGAACGGACTTTCAGCTGCGGTGTGCTGCTCATCGACGGGCGCTTGACGGGCGAACGCGCGTACTCGGAACTGGCGGAGCTGGTGACGACGGAGTCGTGGCATGGCGCCGATACGGTGCACTCCGATCAGTTTCTCCTGAACCGGCGCTTCGCCGGCCAGCAGACGCTGGTCAGCTCAACCTACAACTATCGAACGCACCTCGTCGACGCCATCCGGGCGCGCGAGGGTATTCGTGCGGAAGAGGCGAAGGTGCTGCACTTCACCGGTGCGGTCAAGCCCTGGATGCCGGACCGGATGATGTGGCAATTGATGGGAGACGGGCGTTTCCCTCCGAGTCGTTTTTTCGGGCTGTGGTACGAGGCGTGGCTGGAGTGTCTGGCCAGCGGCCACCTGCGGGCCGTGGCGCGGGTGGCCGGAAGGGGCGCGGGAGGGGCGGCGCCGCAACCGGGGGAAGCCGAATGAGCCGGATATACGGAGCCCAGCATGATGTCGAGGGCGCCGTGGGGACGCACCTATTCGGCATCGCGGCGAACAACAGCGGTTCGAGCTTCCTCAAGGAAGCGCTGGCGACGTGCCGGGGGACCTGGAACCTTGTGCACGAAGGTCAGAGGATGCTCGGCTTTGTCGGGCCGGTCAATCGGGGGAGAGTCCCCCTCATCTGGAGCGCGCAGCCGGACTGGCTTGCCCGGCTGACCGACCCCGGCGCCTACGATTGGCCGCGCACGCGCAAGGCGTGGTATTTCCAGGCATTCGCGCGCAACTCCCGGGCGTCGGTCTTTTATACGAAGGCCCCGCCCTTTCTGCTCTACGTCGGCGAGCTGGTCCGGCACTTTCCCAACGCGAAGTTCCTGTTCATGGTGCGCAACCCGTACGCGGTGTGCGAGGGCATCTGCCGCAATCTGCGGGGCTCTTCCCTGGGGAACCGCGAGGACCTGCCCACGTTGGCGGCGACGCACGTATCGAACTGTTTCTCCTATCAGCGCCGCAACCTGGAGCGCCACGGCGAACGCGGGGTGTTCTTCACCTACGAGGAGATGTGCGATGAACCGGCAAGGGTAGAAGAGAAAATCCGCGCGTTGGCGCCGGAACTCGACGACCTTGTACTGCGCCAGCGCCTATGGGTGAAGGAGGGTCGGTACAACGAAATGCTCACCAACATGAACGATCGCCAGATCGGGCGCCTCGGCGCTGCCGAGATTGACACCTTCAACCGCGTGTTCCGGCGCCACCGGGACAACTTCGAGTATTTCGGATACGAATTCCTGGTGCCCGGCGCATAGATTCACATCCTTGCGTGAGGCGGTGGGTCCCGGCCTCATTCATCTTTACCTCCTACGTGTCGTGTTCACGCCCGGATTTGCACGACGCCGAGGTCGGCGAGCTCGCCCAGAAACGCCTGTAAGTCGCGGCGGCAGGTTTCCGCGGAGACGTCGTAGCGCTCCAGCAAGGCGTCGCACAGGCTGGCCACAAGGGATTCGCGCTCCAGCAACGCCCAGACGGAGGCGGCCGTTGGGTCGAGTTCGTAGTAGCGTCCTTTGTCGACGTCCATCATGACTACCGTATCGTCGAGTGCGGTGAAGATGATGTCGTCGTTGCGCGCGACGCGCATTTCCGGTTCAACCTGCATGCCGATGCTACCTCGTTGTGGGCGGTTGTGCCTTCGGGCGTCATTTTAAGCCAGCGGGATATGCGAAAGCGCAGCGGACCGATTCTTGCGGGCCGGCGCGCAAATACTGCTGGCTTGAGCAGCCGTTGAATGTCTCGTTAACGTACGCGCGTTAGAGCCGGCGCCGCGGAGGAGCATCAGGAGGTGGTCACGTAGTGCCCTGATTGATCCTCGAGATTGGGGCCCGTGTACGGCTGCGTACCGGACGCCGTGTGCGTGACTACCGGCAGGACCCGGATTGTCGGACGTGCCCAGCTTGGTTTGAAATTCGGGGGCGGGGGTGAGTTGTGCGGCGCCACGGCGTCTCCCGCCGGGCGCGCGGGAGAGTGCTTCGGTTCGCTGGTGCGGTGTTTCATTGAATTTCCTTCGAGTCTGTGGGTTGCAGCCCTTCAGGGTTTGCGAAACAACCATAGCGCAGGCCCACCGATCTGGGCAAGGCGAAACTGCTTGATCTGCCTGGACGTTCAAGGTATAAGAATCCATCCTTTGGCGAGTGCGGCATTATGGAAATTCGAATTAACGGTCGAATAGCGGGGAACCGGACAGGCGGACTCGGTTCGCGGCCTGGACCGTGACGCGATGATTGAAACCGAGCGAATCGTGCAGGCCATCCAAGCCGCGCCTCTGAATCCCCGCCCATTCAACTACGTCGTGTTGAAGCGCCTCTTTGCGGAGGAAAGCTACAGGCAACTGATCGGTCTACTGCCGCGCGCCACCCATTACGCCGAACTGCGCCACAAAGATGCGATTTTGGCGGACGGAAGCTGCGCTCGGCTCGAGTTCCCGTTGACAGAGGAGAGTCTGCGGACGCTGGAGGGAACCCGTCGCCGTTTCTGGAAGGCGGTCGCGGACGCTTTGCGGCATCCGCTGGTGAAGCATGCCTTTGCGAAGAAACTTGCCGCCTCTATCGCCAGCAGATCCATCCCTGCGGATGCAAGGACCAACTTGCGCATCTCACTTTTGCGCGATCTGCCCGGCTACCGCATCCGACCGCATCAGGACATCCCCCAAAGCTCATCACGGTGCAGTTCTATCTGCCAGCGGACCTGAGCCAAATCCATTTGGGTACCTCCTTGTACCGCCGCAACGGTGTCGGAGAACTGGAGAGGCTCGTGAGGCTGCCATTCTTGCCAAATACCGGGTATGCGTTCGGGGTCACGCCGAGCAGCTGGCACGGGGTGGACCGGATTCCGGGGGGGGGAGTCGCCGAGAAACTCGCTGATGCTGACCTGGTATCTCGACGGGGGATGGCAGAAACTGCGCGCATCGGCGGCGCAGGCGGCGAGGTCGCTTCGATCGCGATATCGAACGCAGTTCGGGGAAAACCCGCGCGGCGAAGACTGCAATCCCTGAGCGGCGGACCGTGAACGCCCCGATGTCGACGCGAAAGACATACTCCGTTCCGCACGATACTTGCGTCTACGCCATCGGCGATATTCACGGCGAACTCGGGCCGCTGGCCAGACTGGTGGCAATGGTTCGCCGAGATACCTCGCGCGCTGAGCGGCGCGTGCTGGTCTTCCTGGGCGACTATGTCGACCGCGGCCTGCAGTCGCGCGAGGTGATCGAGTTCCTGCTGGGCGATCCCGCGCCGGGATTCGAGACGGTGTTCCTCAAGGGCAATCATGAGGCTTGGGTGCTCGCGTTTCTCGATGACGCCGGGGTCGCCCGGCAGTGGCTGGCCGCGGGGGGCCAGGGTACCTTGCTCAGCTACGGGGTATCGCTGCCGCCCGGGCCGCGCAACGCCGATTGCCTGGAGGCGGTGAGGGTGTCGTTCGCCGAGGCGCTGCCCGACGCCCACAGGGACTTCCTGAACGGGCTTGCGACGCTGCACGTCGAAGGGGGCTACGCGTTCGTGCATGCAGGCGTGCGGCCCGGAACGCCGCTGGCGGCGCAACGGGAAGAGGATCTGCTATGGGGCGTGGACGGGTTCATGGAGGACCCCGGCAATCACGGCAAGATCATCGTCCATGGCCATGCGTTTGCTCCCGAGCCCGTCGTCGCTCGCAACCGGATCGGCATCGACACCGGCGCCTACGTCACCGGCCGCCTGACCTGCCTCGTTCTGGAGGGCACGGCGAGGCGATTCCTGTCCACATGAGGGAAGCGCCCGCCGGCGAGCGTCGCGCGCCGGTGTTTCATGCGCTTGTTGCGCTGACGCTGGCCGCTCCGTTGCCCTTGGGGGCTTACGCCGACTGGGCATGGGCGAGCATGGCTGCCATCTGCGGCGCGCTGGTCATTTGCCGAGCCGTGTCGACGCTCACCGTGCGCGCGGCAGCGGTACCGCCGGCGCCCTTCGTGTGGTGGTCGGCGTCGGCGCTGGCGCTGGCCATGCTGTGGGCGGCGCTTCAGACCGCGGGGTTCATGCCGGAGGGCTGGCATCACCCCGTGTGGCGGGACGCCGCCCAGGCGCTGGGCATGCCATACCGCGGAGCGATATCGCTGGATCCTTCGGCAAGCCGGGAGAGCATCCTGCGCGTCTTGTCGTACGCGGGGATATTCTGGCTGGCGTTGCAGTACGGCAGCGATTCGGGGCGCGCCCGGTACGCCTTGCGCGCCCTGGCCGCAGGCTCGGCCTGCTATGCGCTCTACGGCCTGGGCGTATCGTTCTTGGGCCTCAAACGCACCCTGTGGTTCGAAAAGACGGTGTATCACGATGCAGTGACCGCCACGTTCGTGAACCCGAACTCTTTCGCGACTTACGCCGGGATAGGCCTGTTGTGCGCCACGGCCGTGCTCCGGTACCGATTCGAGCGCGGGGCTCCGGGCGCGGCCGGTCTCAGGCTGCGGCTGAATTATCTTTTCGCGGAATTCATGCCCCGCAACGCCTTGTTTCTCGCAATGTGGCTGGTGCTGGCCGGCGCGTTGCTGCTGAGCCTCTCGCGCGCGGGCGCGGCGGCAACGGCCCTGTCGCTGCTGGTCTTCTTCTGGGTGCTGGCCTTAGGGCGGGGCGTTCGATTGCGTAAAATAGTATTGAGTTCGATCGGGCCGGCGTTGGCCGGCGCAGCCTTGTTTCTGCTGATCGGGGAGGGCCTGGAGCGGCGGGTATTGGATACCGGCACCGACTGGCAAAGGCGCTCTGAGATATACGCCCAGACACTGAGCGCCATCGAGGAGTCCCCCCTGCTCGGCACCGGACTTGGCACGTTCGGGCCGGTATATCGAAGTCACCGCAGCGAGGAGATCAGACCCGGCGTGAACATGGCGCACAACGACTACCTGGAGCTGGCGCTGGAACTCGGCATTCCCGCAGCCGTTCTGTTCGTGTTCTCGATCATGGTGCTGGCCCTGGGCTGCGCGCTGGGCGTCCGGGGGAGGGGGCGCCGCGACGCAGTGCTTCCTGCCGTGGGCATCGCAGCCTGCACCCTGGTGGGCGCACACGCGCTCGTTGACTTCAGCCTGCAGATACCGGCCGTGGCCGCCACTTTTGCGCTCGTGCTGGGGGTGTCGGTCGCACAGGCCCGGCGCTCCGACCGCGGTTGACAAGCCTGCATTCATGACGCCACGGATGAAATCCGGGAGTTCGCATGGGTTCGGGCAGGAGCCCGCAAGCATTCGCGCACGCTACAAACGTCCCTTCGACATGGCCGTGATCGTCCTCTCGGGCGTTCTGCTCGCGCCCCTGTGGTTATTTCTCTGCGTCGCGATCCCGGTGGCGATCCGGCTTGAGGATCGCGGCCGCGTGTTTCACATTCAGACCCGGCTGGGTCGGGCTGGACGCCGTTTCGAGATGTTCAAATTCCGTACTATGGTGGAGGAAGCGGAGAAATCGACCGGCCCGGTCTGGGCGGAGGAAAACGATTCGCGGATCACCCGGGTGGGCAGGATTCTGCGGCCGCTCCATCTCGACGAGATTCCCCAGATCCTGAACGTGCTGAAGGGAGACATGAGCCTGGTGGGGCCCCGCCCGGAACGGCCGGAGCTGGCAAGCCTGATCGAACGGCAGCAGCCCGAATTCGCTCGACGCCTGCGCGTCCGTCCGGGAATCGCGGGGCTGGCTCAGGCCCGCCGATCTCACTACGCATCCGCGCGGCAGAAGCATCACTACGACAATCTCTACATCGCGAAGATGAGCCCGCTGCTGGACCTGAAGCTCCTTGCGGCGTGCTTTTTGATTTCGATAGGGATTCTCCCGAACCCGAACAGCGGGGGGGAGGGTGAGCCTTGAAGGTCCTCGTCACCGGCGGAGCGGGTTATATCGGGCTGCATGCCGCTGCGGCGCTGCTGGAGAATGGCCACGAGGCGGTGCTGCTCGACAATCTTTCGAACGCATCGCCGGGGGCGACGTCCGCGCTCGCCGGACTGGCCGGACGGACGGCGCCGTTCTTGAAGGGCGACGTCCGCGACAGCCGTTTCCTCGACGGCGTGTTCGAAGGTGGCGGCTTCGACGCGGTCATGCACCTGGCCGCCCTCAAGTCGGTCGACGAGTCGGTAGAGAATCCGTTGCGCTACTACGCCAACAACATGGCCGGCACCGTCTCCCTGCTGCAGCGCATGGCGGCGCACGGAGTCAGGACGCTGATCTTCAGTTCGTCCGCCACCGTTTACCGCGACTCCCCTGAACTGTTAACGGAGACGCTTCCGACGGAGCCGTCCAGTCCCTACGGGCGCGTCAAGCTCTTCGAGGAGGAAATCCTGCGGGACGTCCATGCGGCGGACCCCGAATGGCGCATCTCGATTCTGCGCTACTTCAATGCCGTCGGCGCGCACCCGAGCGGGCTGATTGGGGAAGACCCCACGCGGACTTCGACGAACCTTCTGCCGCGCATCGGCCAGGTCGCCCTGGGCCTGCGCGAGCGGCTGGAGGTGTTCGGGGATGACAATCCGACGCCGGACGGCACCTGCGTGCGTGACTATCTGCACGTCATGGATCTTGCGAACGCGCACATCGCGGCCCTGGAGTTCCTTCGCCCCGAACCGCGCCTGGCGGTTCACAATCTCGGAACGGGCCGCGGCCACAGCGTGCTGGAGCTCATACGCGCGTTCGAGCGCGCCAGCGGGCGAACCGTTCCGTTCCGTATCGTGACGCGCCGCGCGGGGGATGCACCCATCAGCCGCGCGGACCCGGCCCGCGCTCGGGCCGAACTCGGCTGGACCGCGACGCGGGGGCTGGACCGCATCTGCGCGGACCAGTGGCGCTTCCTGTCCTCGCACCCGAACGGTTTCCCGGAATGACAGGCCCGGCGCCGCACGGAAAACCCCGGCCGAATAGCGGGCGGAATCAGGCAATCGGCGAGTCTATTCGCGTGCTTGTCGTCACGGCGGACAACCCCATATACGTGCCGTTCTTTTTCGAGGCGCTGATCCCCGCCCTTCCCGGCACAATCCAGGTCGTGGGCGTCACCTTGCTGCCGGCATTCCACGAACCCCTCTTCCATACCGCCAGGCGCGTTCTCGGCCTCTACGGTCCGATGGATTTCGCGCGATTGTGTCTGCGCTATGCGCTCGCCCGTGTTTGCCGGCGCAGCGTCTCGCGGCTCACGGAGAAAGCGGGCCTTGCTCGGATCGAAACGCGCTCGGTGAACAGCGATGACTACCTGGGCCGCGTCGCGGAACTGGCGCCGGACGTGATCGTGTCCGTGGCGGCGCCGGAGATATTCAAAACGGCGTTGCTGTCGATGCCGCGGTTGGGGTGCCTGAATGTCCACTCGGGACGCCTGCCCGCCTATCGGGGTATGATGCCCGTGTTCTGGCAACTGCTCGCGGGCGAGTCCGTTGCCGTCGTTACCGTTCACGAGATGGTCGAGGCGATCGACGGAGGGCGCGTTCTGGATGCCGTTGAAGTGCCGCTGGACCGGCAGGATCGGCTCGCCCGCGCCATGGTCGCGGCTAAACGCTGAAGGGCGCGAATTCCATGCGGGTATGCCATGTCATCGAGTCCGGTGCGACCGGCGCGCTGCAGATGGTGCTGATCACGGCCGAAATCCAGCGCGGGATGGGCGACGAGGTGCTGATCGTCTATTCTCGGCGCCCCGGAGCGCCCGCCGACCTGCGCGCCCTGGTGAATCCGGGGATCCAACTCGCGCATTTAAGGATGAGGCCGCTGGCGCTGCATCTTGCGGCCTGGTGCTGGCGCTTCGCGTCGCTGTTGCGTCGCTGGAATCCGGACGTGCTGCATTTTCACGGGTCCAGGGCAGGCTTCATGGGGAGGCTGGTGGCGGGGCGGCGCTTTGCGCGCCGCGCGTTCCAAAGCACGCACGGCTTCTGGCCGATGCGTACGAACTTGTCCGCAGCCGAGCACGTTCTGTACCGAGCGCTGGAGCGGTTTGCGAACACGGTTTGTCCGGCGGTCTATGTTGCTTGCAGCGAACCCGAGCGGGCGGTCATCGCCCGGGAAATCGGGGTGCCGGCGCTCCTACTGGAAAACGCGCTTGAAGAGGATCTTGACGCTGCGCGCGGGCGCCGAAGCGCGCCACGCCTGGAGGTGCGGCGGGTTGTGACCTGTGCGCGCGTTGCGGAGCAGAAGGATCCGGCGTTGTTCGCGGACATCTGCAGGATAGTTCGGGATGAGCGCCCGGAGATTGAGTTCATGTGGATCGGAGACGGCGATCGGCGGCAACGCCGGATGCTGGAGCGCGCCGGCGTGCTCGTGACCGGCTGGATGGCCCGCGAAGATGCGCTTCGCCACGTTGCCGAGAGCTGTGTGTATCTCTCCACGAGCCGTTGGGAAGGGATGCCCGTGTCCGTGCTGGAAGCGATGATGCTGAAGGTGCCTGTCCTGTGCCGGCGCGCCGAGTGGAGCGAGGCGATCGTGCGGGACGGGGTGACCGGGCGTCTGTTCGATAACGCACGGTCTGCCGTGCAGACGCTGTTGTCGGCGGATTCGGCGTGGCGCCGGGAAACCGCCGAGGCCGCACGGACAGCCGCGGGGGAACGATTCTCCCAGGCGCGTTTCGCCGCGGACCTGGCGCGCATCTACCGGCAGGCGCAGGCCGGCGAGTGAAGGCGGCGCGACGCCAATGACTGGCGCGCCTGCGGCCTTGAGCTGGGTCGCTTCCGTATCGAGGGCGTTTCTCATGCGCTGTGTGGGCGCTGCGGCCAGCCTGGTTTACGGGCTGCTGCTGGCCGACGTGCTCGCGCCGGCCGACATGGGTGAATTCGTACTCGCGGTTTCGGTGGCGCTGATCGCCGCCACGTTCGCAAAATGCGGGCTGGATGTTTATACGTTGCGCCGCGCCGCGGAACGCCCGGAAGTCGCCTGGCGCGTTGCCTCGCGCTGTCTGGCGGTGGCGGGCGTCGTTGGCGCGCTTTTCTGGATCGGCAGCGCCATGGTCGGTTCGGAGGTTCGTCCCGCCTCAGCCCTGACGTTCGGCGTGTTGCATGTGGCGATCCCGTTCCTGGCCATGTGCTACGTGCTGGCGGGATTGCTGAAGGCCAGGGATTATCCCGCCGCCGCGGTGTTCCTGGAGACCGGCGGGTGGCAGAGCGCGATGTGCATCTGCGCGATTCTGATGCGCTACGCCGGCAGCGACTCGCTGCTCCTCGTCGCGACCTGCTTCGCGGCCGGTTCGGCGTTGGTGTTCAGCTTGTTCCTGACCGCCGCCAAGCGCCTGACCTTCAGTTGGGAGCCGTCCACGCCCAGCCGCGCCGCGCCGGCCGCAGCGCAGATTCGGGAAGTGGCGCCGCTTGCCGCCCTGTCCGTTTGCAATGTGCTCATCCGCTGGTCGGATACGCTGTGGCTTGGGTGGTGGATCGACGCTAAGGCCGTTGCGGTCTATGCGATCTGTACAAGGCTCGCCGGCGGCATTACCTTCATCGGCCACGCCGTCAATTCCATCGCGGCGCCGCGATTCGCGCGGCATCACGGGCGGGCGCAGGTGAGCGCTCTGCGCATGGAATTTGTTCGGGCGTGCGCGGCGTCAGCCGTGTTTGCGGTGCTCGCTGTGGCGGCGATTGCGTTGGTTGGGCCGTACGTTCTGGACCGTCTCGGCCCGCCCTACTCCGATTCCGCCGGCATTCTCCGGGTCGCCGCGGCGCTTATGGCGGTGCGCGTAGCGCTGATGCCGATCGGTCATCTGGCGGAGATGTCGGGCCGGGCCATTGACCACCTCAAGGCGGCCGGCGCGGTGCTGGCGCTCCAGCAGGTGGCGTACCTGCTGTTGATTCCGCGATTCGGCATGGCGGCGGCGCTGGTTGGTTTCGCCCTGCCGCAGGCGTTGGCTTGCCTGTTCACGCTGGCGTTGCTGCGGCGCCGGCGGGAGTTCGGCTGGCTGGCGCGGTGAGCAGTACGGCGAAACTCAATCGGAAACGGCGCCACGGACCCCGGACGCCCAGGTCAGAAATCTGTCGGCGAGCACGATGGCGGCTGTCGGATAGGCGAAATACCACGCGTATGTCTTGACGAAGTTGTACGCCTCGGAACGGAAGAGCCGATAGGTCAGGATCATGGCGAACACGATCAGGATGCGCCGCATGGGGGTCTGCGATCGTTCCAGCCATCCGAAAAAGGCCCCGAAAAAGGCAAAATGCATCGCCACGCCGATCAGGCCGTTCGCCGAATACCCCTCCCATACGCCGGTAAAGCCGTAACTGACTCCCGGAAACAGGAGCGTGCGATCCAGAAAGAACTCCTCGAAAAACCACTCGGACAGAGAATCCTTCTCCGGCCGGATGACGAACAGCGACATGAGCGCCAGAGCGTAACCGTCGTGGGGTAATTCCACTTCCGGACGCTGGAGCAGCAGGAACGTATGCCTGATCCAGTTGGTGTACTCGCCCATGTCGATGGTGGATGGGTATGCGCTTTCAAGCAGGACGCCGTAGAGCACGGGCTTGTACACCAGTGTCGATGCAATCGCCGCGGCCATAATGCACAGAAGAGGAACCGGGCGAATTCCGTAGTACTTCTCCAGGAAGTAACCTGCGACAAGCAGCACGATCATCAGGTCGTACCTGGAAATGGTCGCGAGCCCCAGAAAGAGGCCGTGGGCCACCAGGACCAGGAGTAACCGGTAGTCGCGCCGCTGCCGATACTCCAGATAACGCATGAAGACAATCGGCAGGCAGACATTTATCAGGTTGGCCATGTAGAGCAACGCAGTCATGGTCTGCAACTTGCCGAAACGCGCAACGCGATCGGCGAACAGGAATTCCAGGGGGCCGACCAGTAGAAGGCAGGCGGCCTCGAAGGCGAAGCCGACGCTCACCACAACGAGCATCGACATGTGGGTTGGAAGGTAGCCGGACCGGTTCTTGTAAACCGGGGTGCTGCGCAGGTTCGCAATGAGGTAAGCGACGTTGAATCCGGCGACCGCCGCGACGGACATCCAGCCGATGAGATCCAGATCGCCCTCGAATTGTACGTTGATGTTGTTGCGGGCGATGGCCATGCCGAAAACCATGTAGACCATGGCGCAGATATTGAAGTAGAAGCTCAACGTGAGCACGTGCCGCTGGCGGGCATAGTGCCAGGCCGCAAAGCCGGCAATCATCGTCGCCAACGCCAAGGTTGGAAGCATCGTCCTAAAACCCCTTCCTGAACGGCTTCAGCCAGTTCACGTAAATCCATCGCAAGGGGTACTCGATACTGATGCGCCGTCCCTTTGCAGGCGGGTCCGCAGGCGGCTGGCCTGGCGGCGGTCCAGTGGCGGCGCGCAGGATGAAATCCTCGACCGGCGTGCGGCCGGTCAGATGAGCGACTTCGCGCGCCTGAAACGTCATCCGCTCCGGAGATGGCTCAAGCATGGACGCCAGAGTGGCGTCGATATCCGTGGAGCGGTGAATGCGCCACCCCGCCTGCTGCGTCAGCGGGCCGTCCCGGTAGTCTAGGATGGCGGTCGGTTTCCCGGTCAGCATTGCCGTCGTTGCAACGGTGGAAGGGGTCGTGATCAGACACTTGTAGCGGCGGATGCAGCGGGCGAAGGAATCGCGCGCGTCGTTGCGGCGCGCGGGCACTCCGAGCGAGGTCAGCAGGTCCGTGTCGCCGGTCCGAAAGCGGTATTCGGC
Source organism: uncultured Gammaproteobacteria bacterium (assembly GCA_951828235.1). Taxonomy (GTDB): domain Bacteria; phylum Pseudomonadota; class Gammaproteobacteria; order Steroidobacterales; family Foliamicaceae; genus Foliamicus. The sequence continues at coordinate 3,010,246 of OX639965.1, read as the reverse complement.
GCCGAGGCGGTCGAGGGCGGCGATCGTCAGCGCGAGCAGCTTCCTCAGCCTTCCGCGTTCCCCGGCGTCAAACGCGGGACTTCGGGCGGTTGCCACGAGGAAGGCCGCCTCGGCGCCGTGCGCGGGGTCCGGACCGTCATCCGGCTCGGCGTGGGGCGGAAGCCAGGCGTGAGTGTGCGCGCCCAGCGCGGCAAACGCCCTGTGGGACCATCGGTCCACGCACGCGACGTGCGTATAGAGCAGGGGGTCCATCTGGCCCAGCCCGCGGTGCGCGGGATTGTAGTAGGCGTTGGCCACGTCGTAGATACCGTCGAACAGATAGATGCGCGGGACGCCATGGCCGGCGGCCAATTCAAGGATCCGCCGCGCGGTGGCGCTGGTGTCGATGCAGTTGACCACGGCGCCGGTGGCGCGGAGCTTGCGCGGCAGCGATGCAAGGTTCACGACGCCGAAACGGGCGGTATGGCGTAACCGATTGATGTCCACTCCCATCGCGGCGACATGCGCGGCGGGCTGCAGGAAGAGCACCTTCAAGTCAGAAGCCGAGCAGGCTGGCCAGCCGTTCCGTCTCCCCCGCCCGGACGGCCGCCGCCGCGGCGGCGCGCGCATTGCGACGCCAGGCTTCCCGCGCCTTGTCCGCGATCAGCCGGCGCTGGGAGCCGTCCAGATCGCCCCATGCCCGCAGGCCGGCCTCGAGAGTCAGCAGCAGCATGGCGTCGCGCCGGTCCTCGTGCGGCCCGCTGCGCAACGCCAGCCGGAGCGGCGGAGCGATCTCCGCCGCGCTCGCGCCGCGCATGGTGCGTACCTGCACGAGGCGCATCCAGCCGTACGGGTCCATGGGCGCCAGACCGAGCCCCCTGGCCAGCGCTTTTTCCGCGAGCGCCAGATTCTCCCGGCGGCGCGAGGCGTCTTCGTATTCGGTGAGCAGCACGCGGCCCAGGGCTAGGTCGGTATAGGCGCGGGCGGAGCGGCGCCACTGCGCGGCGGCCTCGCGCGAGCGGATGAATTCGCGCAGGGCGGGCGCCTCCACCGCGCCCTGGTCCTGGATCTGCCTCAGGACCGAATTGCCGGAGGCTTCAATCAGGCTCGCCACCGCGAGCGGCAACGCGGCGACGGACATGCCCGCGCCAACCCCCCCCGCCGCCATGCCGATCAGCACGCGCAACGACAGCCGGGCGGTCGGGATGAATCGGAACACGGCTACCGGGTGTAATACCGCTCGTACTTGGACGACAATCTGCCGTATCCGTACCCGTACCCGTATCCGTATCCGTATCCGTATCCGTACTTCCCGCGCCGCTTGACCAGCGCCATGCTCAGCACGACGCCGGCCATTTGCGCCTCGGACTCCAGAAGCTGCTTGTATGCGTTCGCAGCAACCTTGCGCACCGTGTCCGCCCAACGCACGACGAACACCGTCTTGTCCAGCAACCTGGCCAGTGTCCGCGAGTCGGACACCAGCAGCGACGGTGGCGAATCGACGATGATCAGTTCGTAGGAGGACTTGAGCGTGGCCATCAGTTCCGACATTGAGCGCGAGCGGAGAATGTCCGTGGGCACCTCGACCGTGCGGCCCGCCGTCAGTACGTCCAGACCTGATCGTTCATCGTGCTGAATGGCTTCTTCAGCCGACTCAATATGCCCGGTCAGCAGCTGGAGGAGCCCGCGCTTGTCGGACATTCCAAGTCGTTTGCCGATCTGGCCGTGGCGCAGGTCCGCATCGACAAGCAGAACCTTTCGGCCGCTGCGGGCGACCTGTCGCGCCCAGGCAAGCGCTATGAACGTCTTGCCCTCCTCCGGAACCGAGGACGTGATCAGGACGGAGACCGGCGGGGTGTCTTCGGTATCGGTCAGCAGCAGACCGGTGTGGAGCATGCGCAGGGATTCGGCGAAGGCGGAGACGGGCTTGTCCAGCACGTAGTTGGGCAGCGACTCTTCGGATTCGGTCAGCATCGGAACGACGCCAAGCGTTCCGGCGTTCAACAGGTTCTCGATCTGCTCGGTATGCCGAAATCCGCGGTCGAACACCTGCTCGATCAGGAATACCAGTAATAGCGACAGCAGAAGGGAAACCACCAACGCGATCCCCAACGCAGCCCGGAAGTTCGGCCAGGAGGGCTCGCCTGGCACCGTGGCCCGCGAAATCACCCGCGCGTCCGCGCTCTGGAGCTCCTCCCGCTGTCCCGTTTCGTTGTATCGCGAGAGAAACACGTCGAACAGGGTCCGGTTCGCTTCCGCCTCGCGTTCCAGTATCCGCAGCCGGGCCTGCGAGGCGGTAAGCTGCGCGGCCTCCGCCTTGAGGTCGTCCAGACTCTGCACCAGCGCGCGCTCCCGCGTCTGCGCGACCTCAAGGCTGTTCTGCAGGCCCAGCACGATGCGGTCCACCTCCACGGAGATCTTGCTCCGGATATCCGCCAGTTCCGCCGTGACGTTGATTAGCTGCGGATGCCGCGGGCCGTATTCGGACGCCATTTGCGCGGCTTCGCCGGCCAGTCCGGCCTCCTGCATTCTGAGATTCTGAATCAGCGGCGCGGCCAGCACTTCGGGAACGGCGTAAATGTCCCCCTCTGCCCGCATCTGCGCACGGGCCTGCCGCAACGAGGCGTCCGCTTCGGCAGTCCGCGCCTGCGCGGCGATCAACAGCGTATTGACCTCCGATATCTGCTGCTCGATCAGGGTGGTGTCCCTTGCTTCGGTCAGGCCCTGTTGCTGGCGATAGTCCTCGACCGCCCTGTCCGACTGTTCGACCTGGTTTCGAATCGTCTCCACCCGTTCGGTCAGATAGACGGCCGCCTGGTCGCCTGCGTCGAGTTTTTGCCGGATTTGTTCCTGCAAATAGACTTCGGCCAGTGTGTTTGCGATCGCCGCGGCAAGATGGGGATCCTCGGATGTCACGGCAACGGCGGCGACCCGGGATATCCTGACCAGATCCACGGCGATGGCCTCCTGCAATGCGGTGACGACATCGTTACGGGTCCGGCGTTCCGCTTCTTGCGGGGTGGTGGGGGCCGCCGGGTCGGCGCCGAAAAGCGCCGAGCGCAGCGATGGGGGAAGCCACTGGAGCGGGTTGCGCAACGAAGGCGGGCGCAGGAGCCGGTTGAACTCGGGGTTGTCTATCAGTTCGAGCTTGTCCACAACCTGTTCCGCCAGCGACCTGGAGGCGAGCACCTCCGCCTCGCTCTGGAGTGTCGTGCGATCCGGCCGCAATGCTTCGAGCACGCTCTCGATGTCCACCACGTTAGATGCGCGGGTTCCGATGAGAATCTGCGTCTCGGCGGTGTACAGCGGGGTGAGCTGAAATACGATCAGGGCGGAGACAAGCATGGTCAGAAGGATCGTCGATGCAATCAGCATCTTGCGCCGCCAAAGCAGGCGAAGAACCTCGCGCAGATTGGGTTCGGGGAGAGCGGAGGGGAACTGGGGTCCGGGCGTCGCCTCCACTTCATTCGACTGGGGATTCACACGGCGTTCCATCGTTTCGTTAACTGGAAAACGGTGAGTATAGCCGTTCGCCTCTGGAGCCGCTAACATCAGACCGTGCTCGTCTGGAAGGAAGCTCGCCGCGCAGAATGCAAAACGTCGCAACCACTCCCGCCGCTTCAAGCCAATCGCAAATTTTCCATATGCTGATTGCACCGGCAACCCCTTGGTAGGGGACACACTTGTCCCGAAAAATTCAGATTTCAGGATGACGAACTAATGCGCGATTATGTGCCGGGCCATGTGTCCAGGATTGTGATCTTGATGGACTGAATGCCTCCGGTGCGGTCGCCCGCGATGGTGAGTCTTCTTCATCCGCTTTCCTTGGGAGCGGGCGACCGCACCACTTGCTTTTGGCTTCCTTCCTTCTTGATGCCCACTCCGCCGATCAGAGGGACTTTGAGCAGCGCGCCAATGGCGCCGCCTCCCGCCTCTTTGGTGCCTGTCTCGTAGTCGGTGATAACGACCTGCAGGAGGTACTCAGCACCGAGAACCTGTCCGGTAGCGGCTGCCGATGGCTGCGCCACGCGGTCGCCCAGGTCCTGCTCGCCCGGAACCTCGGAAAGGATGCTGCGCTCGACCAGAGCAAAGCCCCTTATACTGAGTTCTATGTCTCGGCTATGAACCAACTTCACGCATTGTGGGTGGCGTTGGATAAATTGTTGGAATAAGGAAGTTCGGTCGTGGGGAAAGTGCCATTTAATAGGCACTTATGCTCGCATTTCTGATCTTGGTCGGGGCGCGGTACAAGCTGTTGTCAACCAGGTCTTGGGAGCGCATGCCATGAACCAGAAAGCCAGGTTTGAGGGCTACTACAAGGAGGCGAAGGGCAGGGAGGGGCTGGCCTGGCACCATGCCGAACCCACGCGTTTCATTCCTCTGGTCCATGAGTCGCGCAAGGAGCCCGGCGCCGCCGTCGATCTGGGGAGCGGTTCCGGCGTCGATACCGTGGCCCTGGCGAAGCTTGGCTGGACGGTCAAGGGCATCGACTTCATGGAGAAGGCGATCGCCATGTCCACTGCACTGGCCGAACAGGAAGCCGTGGCCGTGGAATACATACTCACCGACGTGCTGGAGTGGGAACCCGGCCAGCAGTTCGATCTGGTGGTGGATTCCGGCCTCATGCACAACCTGCCCAGGGAGAATCTGCTGGAATACAAGAGCCGTGTTCTTCGCTGGCTTAAGGAGGACGGTGATTTCATACTGGTCCACTGGGAAAGCCGCGGCGACCACGACCGGCTTTTCAAGGGACCCAGGCGTTCCAGCAAGGAACAGTTGATCGCCTTCCTGGCGCCGGAGTTTTCGTCGGTTGAGCGGTTCGAGCGCAAGGAATCGCGTGTGTGCCGTACCTGCAAGGGCGAAACCTGTGACAACAGGGGCGAGTTCTGCAGGGGTGTCGGTCCGGAAATCTCTATTGCCTACTTCTGGTTCCGGCGCTAGTCGCCGGCGAATTCTGTTTCACATCGCGCCTGAGGACTAACGGGAGGGGACATGCTCGACATCATGAAACGGGCTTTTGGCGGCGGCGAGGCGCTGTCGGTTTCGCGGCGCGACGCGCTTGTGCTGCCGGTCGCCGCGGCGGCCGCATCGGCGTTCACGCCGTTTTGCTCGGCAAACGCGGCCGCCCACCCGGAAACCACGCATTTGCCGCCCTCGGAAGGGAGGGTGCGATCGGAATTCTTCACCTTTGACGACCCGCTGGACAAGATGACCGCCGAGTTTCGCATTTACCGCGATCTCGCCGACGAAGCGGATGTGCTGCTCTGGTATCACTTCACCATGTTCATCGTCGCCGAGGGCCGGCGCGTCGAGCCGGTGGTTCGGTACGAAGGCATAGAGTATTCACGCCATAAGAGGATCGACACGCACGTTTACCGCGTGCACGGCCACAACACCTCGTATCCGCGCCACCCGGTGACGGGTGAGTTCATTGAACGTGTTCACAATCCCGTAACCGGCAAGACCGTCAGGGTGGATCCAACAATCCTCACCGACGACCCGGGCATGCTGTATTCGCCCGAAGGCAAGCATCCGCTGGACCGGGAAGGCGACTCCTACACGCCCACCAACACGGTCTTCCGCATCGAAGACGACATCGTGAAGGCGGAACAGATCCGCGTGCCGCCGGACAACTGGCTGACGCCGTTCATCGAAACGTCGCACAACTGGACGGCGCAGTCCCTGTTCGAGGACCTGTCGATCACACGGTTGCCCATGGGAACCGCCGGCGGCTACGTCTTTCCGTACCCCCGCTGGCTGGAGATGGGCGAAATCCCGGGGCACATGTTCGCCATCTGGAGCGGCAAGAAGCTCGATGGCGTGCATCAGTTGCCGGCCGAGTACCACACCCGCATCCAGCGGGACAATCCGGAGCTGCTCACCGTGGACCTGACTCCGTTCGAGAACTAGAGGGACGACCGTGGCCTAGGCTTTCGGGCTGCGCGCTTCGGAGAGTCAATGCGCACCCTGTCCGAGGTTTTTTCAGGTCAGGTCTGTAAGTTCCAGATTCAGCGCCTGCGCCAAGGCCTTCATAGTGGGCAGGGAGCCAGCCCGGCTGCCGCCCTCGATCTGCGAGAGATAGGAAGCACTGATATTTGCTCTGCGGGCTAATTCCTTAACGCTCAAATTGCGATACTCACGCCAGACCCGAACGGCGCTTTCGCCATCAAGAATACGGTCAGCGAAAGTTGAAGGAATCATCTCGTCCTGCCCTCTGGCAAGTCGTTCTATAGCCTTGTCATACGCACGGATATCCGTCAGTTCTTCGGCGCTTCGAAGAAGGTGACGGTATTCCTCCAATGGTAAGACCGCCATCTGTTCGCCGGCCGGTGTGCTAATGATTTGCGGATCGGTCATAACAGTTATCTCCTAGGAATAAATGCTCCCTCGCGGGCCAATATCGAGTATCCGCATTGTCTTGCCGTCCAGATCGAAAATCGCCCGCCACCTTCCGACTCGCAGCCGATGGCCGTTGCGGCTTTTCAGCTTCCTGACCTGGTGCGAGTGAACCTTTGGCCGCTTCGCGTAGCCGGTAATTGCTGTGCGAATTCGCCTTTGCTCCTTTGTTGGGACCTTCTTGAGGAAGTTGGTTGCTGACTTGCTATAAGCAATGTCATACATTCATCTATCATAGCTAATAGAAAATCCTGGGGCAAGGGAAAGGGGCGGCAAGGCAGGTCAGCCGAAGTGCTCCAGGATGGTGTAGCGGGAGTGGAGGCCTCCCAGCGTCGAATCCACCAGCACGAACTCGTTTACCGGCCAATGCATGGGTGGGGGCGGTTCCCTGGGCGTGAGGCGGCTGACCTTGCGCGCCAGGGTCATGTGCGGGATGAAGACGCGCCGGTTACGAGGCAGTCCCAGTTCGTGCGAAATCTGGCTGAGGTCGCGGGCAAGTTCCGCCAGCGCGGGAGGCGTTTCATGCACCCCCAGCCACAAGGTCCTTGCGCGCTGCCAGTAGCCGTACTGGTCAAGGGTCAGCTCAAACGGATCCAACGGCAATGCTGCAACCCGCTCGATCAGGGGCGCAATGAGTTCGTCGGGAGTCGCCCCGAAGAAGTGCAGCGTCATGTGCAGGTTTTCCGGGGGCGTCGGCTTGCCTCCCGTCCCCCTCACCTCGGCGCGGGTAGCGCGGACAATGCGGGTGAGCAGTTGGTCGTCGGGCCACAGTGCAAGGAACAGGCGCCTTTTGCCGGTCTGGGGCATACCGCGACGATAGCATGATGGTTTCGAATGGGATTGCCTTTGGAGGGCGGTACGCCATCTTTCCCGGGGGAGGGGGGCAGGTTAAAGTATGTCGGAAGCGCGGGCATTGGGGGAGTTCCTATGTCATATCTTTTTACCTCGCAACGCGAACTGCCGAGTTACAGGCACCTTGAAGCGGAGCCGCTGTCGGGGGCGCTGGGCGCGATGATCAGCGGCGTCGACCTGGCTGATGACCTTTCCCGGGACGTCATCAACGAAATCTACGCGGCCCTCCTGGAATTCAAGGTCCTGTTCCTGCGTGATCAGGAGATGACCGACGAACAGCACCTGCGGCTGGCCCGCAAGTTCGGCATGCCGCAAGGGCCGGGCTCGATTCCGCAGGTGGAGGGTTACCCGATGATCCGCCTGCAGCGCATGGACGAGTACCAGACCATCGGCGGCGACGTGAACTACCACTCGGATGATTCCTACCGCGACTATCCCTCGCGCATGTCCATCCTGCGCGGGCTGACGATGCCGATCGGCGGCGGGAACACGATCTGGTGCGACATGGAAAAGGCATACGCGAGCCTGTCCGGGCCCATGAAGACTTTCCTGGAGGGATTGACCGCGGAGCACACGCTCTCCAAGAACTTCGGGCAGGGAATACTCGAGGGCGGCGGAGCGAAGGCTTACGAGGACATGATGAAGCGCAACCCGCCGGTCGTTCATCCCGTGATTCGCACGCATCCCGAAACGGGCAGGAAGTGCTTGTACGTGAATGAGATGTTGACCTCGCGCTTCCTGGAACTGAACAAGGAGGAAAGCGACGCATTGCTGGAAATGTTGCTGGAACACAGCTACCAGCCGGAGCACGAGTGCCGTTTCTTCTGGCGCGACAACTCGGTGGCGATCTGGGATAACCGCTGCACGCAGCACCGCGGGATCAACGATTTCACGCCGGCGTTCCGGCTGATGCACCGCATCGCCATCGTTGACGACCGGCGCCCGTCGCTGGATCCGGACAATGAGCCGCGCCTTCCATACGACAGGAACGCCGACTTCATCCGCGTGGAGGACCTGTTCGTCAACAAGCCTGAATTGACTTACCACGTTGACGGCGAGGAGCCGGCGCAAGGAAACGGCGCGGCTACCGAATCGGGCAATGGCGCAGCGGATCCGGAAGACGAGTACGCCGCCGAGGTTGACCGGAAGTTCCTGGAGAAGCTGAATGGCAACAGGCACGGGATTGCGTTCACGGCGGGAGCGGCGGCACGGCTTGAGAAGATTCCCCGCATGTTCCGCGGGGCGGCGATCAGCGCGGTCATCGCCGAGGCACAGAAGCAGGGAAGTACAGAAGCAAATATCTCGATACTGGATGCCGTGCAGGCAAAGCGGCGCGGCGGTTGATTCCGGCAAGCGGCTGCGTGAGGGCGGGGCGCTCTCTTTCCCTGGTGCGTAGCTCATGAGCGAGACGAGAAAATTCGGGCCGATCGTCCTTGCGGACGGCTACACGCGGCTGAACGCGTTCGGCGTGCTGCTTGGGGGATTCTCGATCATCCCCCTGCTCGGGTTCATGGGCCTGATCATGCCGTTCCTTCTCGAGGAGGTTTTTCGGATCGACCCCGCGATCCAGGGGCGGCTGACGGGGCAGCTGGCGGTCCTGCAGGAAGTTATCGTGCTTCTGCTGATGGGCGTGGTAGGAGCAGCATCCGACAATTTCGGACGGCGCGTGATCATGGTCCTGGGGCTATGCCTGGTGGGCTTTGGCCTGTTGCTGTATCCGCTGGCCGACAACGAATTGCAGATGTACGGATACCGGGCGGTGTTCGCGCTCGGTGCGGCGACGGCCCCCATCATGTACGGGACTTCCGTGCAGGACACGCCGGCAAATCGTTCCCGCGGCCTGTTCATAGGATTCGGCGCCATTGCCACGGGGCTGGGCATCCTGGTGATGTCGCTGACCGTCGGCAGGCTGCCCGAGTACCTGGTGGCGCAAGGCGTAACGCCGCAGGATGCCGGCATCTATACCTGCTGGTGCATGGTCGGTTTCGCTGCTGTGGTTGCGGTGATGGTGCGCCTGTCCTGGCGCGCCGGCCGCGTCGCCGCAAGCGAACCGCGCGAGCCCGTCTGGAAAAACGTGGGGCAGGGGTTCTCCGAAGCCGTCCGGAATCCGCGGATGACTCTCGCCTACCTGACGTCTTTCGCTTCCAGGGGCGACCTGGTCGTGATTCTTACCTTCCTTTCGCTCTGGGTCGTGCAGGACGGCAGGGACGCTGGCCTGAGTACCGCCGAAGGACTGAAGCGGGCGGGCGTCATGATTGCGGCGATTCAGGGAATTGGGCTCTTGGTGTCCGTGTTTATCGGGAGGTTTGTCGACCGCATGAATCGCGTTCTGGCAGTGTGCATTGCGTTTACGGTTGCCGGCGCCGCATATCTGGGCATGTCGATGATAGAGGACCCGTACGTGAACATTGCGCTTGTCGCGTGCGTATTCGTGGGCATCGGCGAAATCTCCGTAATCATCACGGGCAATGTCCTTCTCGGCCAGGAAGCACCGAAAGCCCGGCGCGGTGCGGTTGTCGGCGTGTTCGGTCTTATCGGGGCGTCCTCGATCCTCTGCACCAGCTATTTTGGCGGCATTGTTTTCGACGCAATAAGCCGTACGGCGCCGTTTTTCATGATGGGCATCGTCAACCTCATCGTTGCGGTGGTTGCCCTCTATGTATTTTTCCGCGCACCGGGCATGTCGGCGCAGGACGTTCGCAACTCGACCTGACTACAGGCATGACACGACACCAGGAATAATGAAATGAGCGAACCCCGGCGAATCGGTCCGCTGACCCTGACGGTCGGGTATACCTGGCTGAATGCCGGAGGCGTCATGTTTGCCGGACTCACCGTCATTCCGCTTCTTGGCTTCATCGGTTTCATCCAGCCGTATCTCCTGACGGAAGTCTTTGGCATCACCGAGAACCAGGGGCAACTGACCGGACAACTGGCGTCCATGCAGGAGATCGTGGTCCTGCTGCTGATGGGCATTGTGGGCGCGGCCTCGGACAATTTCGGCCGCCGCGTGATCATGGTCATCGGCCTGGGCTTCGTGGCCCTGGGCCTGCTGATCTACCCGCTGGCGCAGAGTGAATTCCAGATTTTCGCCTACCGCGCGGTGTTCGCCATAGGCGCCGCGATTGCCCCGGTAATGTACGGGGCGTCGCTGCAGGACCTGCCCGCCAACCGTTCGCGCGGAATGCTCCTCGGACTCGGCAGCATTTGCACTGCTGTGGGCATGGCGGTGATGTCGCGGAATATCGGCAATCTGCCCGGTTACCTGCAGGAATACGGAATCAGCCCGGCGGACGCGGGGATCTACACGTGCTGGCTGATGGTCGGGTTTGCGCTGTTCGTCGCGCTGGTGATCCGCCTGGCCTGGCGTTCGGGACGGGTTGCGCAGAGCAAGCCACGCGAGCCCCTCTGGAAAAACGTCGGCAAGGGGTTTTCCGAGGCCGCGAGAAATCCCCGGATCGCCCTGGCCTACATGACATCCTTCGCTTCCAGGGGCGACCTGGTGGCCGTGGGCATTTTCCTTCCGCTGTGGGTGGTCCAGCACAGCAATGACGTGGGGCTGACCAGTGCCGAGGGCATGCAAAGAGCGGGCATCATGTTCGCCCTCGTTTTCGGGACCAGCGTCCTTTGGTCTCCCATCATGGGATTCATCGCCGACCGCCTGAACCGGGTGGTGACCGTGTGCCTCGGTTTCAGCATGGCCGGAGTCGCCTATTTCGCCATGTACCTGGCCAAGGACCCCTTTGTTACCGGCGCCCTTCTGGCCAGTGTTGCCGTGGGCATCGGTGAGATTGCCGCGCTGTTATCGGGCGGCGCCCTGTTGGGCCAGGAAGCGCCCAGGGAGCGGCGGGGCGCGGTGGTGGGCGTGTTCGGGCTCGTGGGGGCATTTTCGATCCTGTGCACGAGCTTCATTGGCGGAATCGTGTTCGACAAGATCGGCAGGGGCGCGCCGTTTGCGATGATGGGCGTCATCAATTTCCTTGTCGTCCTGGTTGCGCTGTTCGTGCTGGTGCGTGCACCGGGCATGTCCGCGAAGGAGGTCCGCACCTCGACGTAAATTGTGCGTTCAGCCTGCGGTTTCTGTATTGTCTTTTTTCCTGGCAGCGTACAGAATCGCGTGCAGGAAGCGGGAGCAGGGAAAGCCCCATGATTGAGCAGTTCATCACCATTATCGGGACGGCGGGCGCGGTGCTTGCCGTTGTCCTTCCGCTGCAGTTGCGAACCGTTGCCCGCCTGGATCGCATCGAGTCCCGGCTCAGCGATCTGGACGCTCGGGTGGGCATGCTGGAAGGCCGGATGGATGCTATTGAAGCCCGCCTGGATGCGCTCGAAGCCCGCATGGACCGGATTGAAGCCCGCATGGACCGGATTGAAGCCCGGTTCGACAGCTTTGCGTCCAGCATTAGCGAGGTTGCCCAACGCGTGGCGCGTATGGAAGGAATCCTGATTTCTTCGCGCGAGACTTCCGAAGCGGCCATCCAGTAGCATTTGTAACGGTCCGATACGCCGATTAGCGCGCCGATTCTGATTACTGGCGCGGCCGGTTTTATCGGTCACGCAGTCGCGGAGGCGCTATTGTCCGATGGCGGGGAGGTTGTCGGGCTGGACAACCTGAATGCGTACTATGATCCGGCGCTGAAGCACGCCCGACTCGCCCGGTTGCGGCAGCATGACGGTTTTTCGTTTCACAGGCTGGACCTGACGGACCAGCATGGGATGCAAGCCTTGTTCGCGAAGCACCGTTTCCGGCAGGTCGTGCATCTGGCGGCGCAGGCCGGCGTGCGCTATTCGATCGATGCGCCGCAGCAATACATATCAAGCAACATCGCCGGCTTTTGCACGCTGCTGGAGTGCTGCGTCCAAAACGGCGTGCGGCATCTGCTTTATGCCTCGTCCTCGTCGGTGTATGGCGACACGGAAGAGACGCCCTTTTCCGAAAAAGACGCTGCCGATCGACCCAGGAGCCTGTATGCGGCCACCAAGCGCGCTGGGGAGCTGCTGGCCTATTCCCATGCCTGTATACATGGGCTGCCCAGCACCGGCATTCGCTACTTTACGGTGTACGGTCCCTGGGGACGCCCGGACATGGCGGCGATGACCTTTGCCGAGGATTTGCGGGCGGAACGGCCGCTTAAGGTATTCGGCGACGGGCGGCAACGGCGGGCGTTCACGTATATCGACGATGCCGTTATGGGAACGCTGGCCATACTTGAGCGCGGAGCGCCTGCCCGGCAGCCTGCGGCAGCGCTCTACAATCTCGGTTCCGATCAGGACGTGGAACTGCTGGAATTCATCCGGATTCTCGCCAGGGAAATGCGCTGCGAGTACGAGATCGAGTTTCATCCGGAGCCGCCCGGCGAGATGCGGGCGACGCTGCCGGACATTTCCGCCATGCGCCGGGACCTCGGATTCGAGCCGGGAACGGAGCTGAAGCAAGGATTGCGCGAGTTCGCCCGCTGGTTCCGGGAGTATTGCGGGTGAATTCTGCGGTTCAGCCTGCCATTGCCTGCCTGACACGGCGCTAGGGTCGCAGCGCCGGAAGGTGGATCCAGCTCGCGGGATCGGCATTCGCGGCGCAGGCGCCGCTCGCGTCCTCGGACGACAACAGCACCCAGTCGCGCCGATGGGCGTGTCCCAGGCGCAATCCGCTCTCCGCTCTGAAGCACGGCTGACGGTGTTCGGACGGCACCAGCAGCCGGCGCTCCCCGTCCATCGCGAGCCACGCGGCGGCCTGTTCCATTTCTGCCTGTCCTGAAAGCCCGCCGGCCTGGAAATGCACGACGGGCCGGTCAAGATGCAGTACCTGCTGGGCACGCCAGTGGGCCAACCCCAATGAGGCGCCGGCGGGCATGGCGTTCAGGGCGCGGGCCGCGATGGGGCCTCCCGAGCGGGCGTCATTGATCTGGGGTTGCAGCGCCCAGCCCCAGACTTGGCAACCGAGAAGCATGAACGTCGCGAACATTGCCGCAGCGCGGCTCGACGGCACAGCCAGCGCAAGCACGGCGCCGGTCAGCGCCGCGAAGAACAGCGTCCAGAGAGGTGCGACTCCGGTCTCGTACCTGGCCGACAATTCGGACAGCCGCTCCAGGTCCACGAAAAGCAGCCATGCGGAACCGGCAGCCAGGATCAGCGACAGCAGCAGCGCCGTGGCGCGCAGGACACGGCGGCAGGACAAGCGGGTCGCGAGCTCGGAGAGATAAGGTGCAGAAAGCAGCGCCAGTGCGGGCGCCGCCGGCAGCAGGTAGACGTCGCGCTTGGCGGAACTGATCGAAAAGAACACAAGGACCAGTGCGATCCAGCCGCCAAGCAGTACGAGGCTCGCGTCGCGGTCGCGCCAGCGGCGCGCCCAGCGCACGGCAAGCCAGGGCGACAGGAGGACGAGCGGGAACCAGGCCCATGGAATGACTTCCACGAAGAAGTACCAGAACGGCTGGAGGTGGTGCCAGGGGTCGGCGTAGCGGGTAATGGTCTGACGGAACAGCAGGTTGTCGAGGTAACCGGCGATTTCAGGATCGCCCTGGGCCCTGAGCATTAGCGGGACCAGCCAGAGCGCCAGGGGCACGAAAAACGCCACCGGTCCCAGCAGCCAGCGCAGGCCGCCTCCAATCCGCGGAAGGCTCCAGCCGGCCCAACGCAATCCGGCCCACGGCAGGAGCACAAGCAGCGGCAGAAAGCCCACGCCCTTGGTCATTACACCCACTCCCGCGGCAAGGCAGCCGAGGCAAAACCAGCGCCAGTCCGGCCCCTTCAGGAGGTGGCGTAGCAGACCGTACAGGCTCAGCGTGGTGAAGAAGCACAGGACCGCGTCGATCTGCGCGCTGCGGGCCTGCATCGCGAATTGCAAACAGGCAAGCAGCCCCAGGGCCGCCCACCAGCCTGTCTCGCGCGACCACAGCCTCCGGGCAAGGTCCCAGACGAGCACAAGACTTCCCATGCCGGCCATCAGAGACGGCAACTGGAACCCGGGGCGGAGACCGGCCAGCCACTGGGCCGCGGCCAGCAGCCAGAAATAGACCGGCGGCTTTTCCGCGTAGATCACTCCGCCGAGCCGGGTCACCGACCAGTCGCCCGATTGGAGCATTTCCGCGGCGATCAGCGCGTAGCGGGGCTCGTCGGGCGCCCAGGGATCGCGCAGGCCCAGGCCCGCGGCGATCATCATCACGGCGGCCGCTGCGAGCCAGATTTCGTTCTTTCTTATTTGCAAACGTCAGGTGGACTCAAGCTGGCCGCGGCGGTGCAGGAGGGCCAGGTTGCGGATATAGATCACGGCGCCGGTGGTCTGGCCCAGGATGAACACGGGGTCGCCGCGATGAATGGCGTAGCTGAGCAGCGTGAGTCCGCCGGCCAGGCTCAGGTACCAGAAGGCCCGCGGAATATGGCTGCGGCCCGCGCGTTCGCTCACGATCCATTGGTAGAGGAAGCGCGACGCGAATATGGCCTGCCCTCCGAACCCTACCGCCAGCCAGACCAGGTCGGCGGTGGGCAGCGCCAGCCATTGCTGAATCAACTCATTCATCGTGTCGTATCTCCTCGGATGTTCCGGGACGGAAGCGCCGTCTGCCGAGCCACCAGACTCCCGGCAGGTCGGCAATACCGGCCCAGAGCCGGTTACCCAAGCCGTATTTTGAGCGCCCGGCGCGGCGGGGATAGTGCGCCACCGGGCGGGAAACGGTTTGCAGGCCCTGCCGCAGCAGGAGCGCCGGCAGAAAACGGTGCATGTGATCGAACCGAGGCAGCGCCAGGAAGTCGTCCCGGGCCAGGACTTTCAGGCTGCAGCCCGTATCCGGCGTTCGGTCCCTTAGCAAGGCGGCGCGCACTGTGTTGGCAACGCGCGAAGAAACCTGCGTCAGCCAGCCGTCCTTGCGCTCTTGCCGGTGGCCCATGATCATGCCGGGCGCCGCATCGCCTTTCCGGAGCATTTCGGAATATAGCCGGGCCAGGTCGGCTGGATCGTTCTGCCCGTCGGCGTCGAGAAAGCCCAGCCAGGCAAATCGAGCGGCGTCCGCACCGGTGCACATGGCGGCGCTCTGGCCCCTCCGGTTCAGGTGCCGAACCACTCTCAGCGTGGCGTGCTCGCCTTGCAGGCCCGCCAGCACACCGGCACTGTTGTCCCGGCTTCCGTCATCGACCACGATCAGCTCCCAGGCGTCCAGACCAAGAAAGGCGTCGGCCACGCCGCGCACCAGCCCGGGCAGGTTGTCCGCCTCCTCGTGGGCCGGCGCCACGATGCTGATTCCCGGTTCGTTCATCGGCTGCGTATTGTCCTCTACAGTTATTGTCGGCGCTATACAATTCCTTGTGCCATGACCGGCCGTATCGAACGCGCCTACCGCGAATCTCCGCTTTTTGCGAGTAACGCTCCTTACGTGTTAGAGCTGTACTCCGCCTGGCGGAACAATCCCGAGGATGTAGCCGCGCACTGGCGCGATCTTTTTGAAAGCATCGAGGCCGGGCGTCCGTTGCCGACCCGTCTCCCGAACGGCGGGGGAGCACCGTTGGGGAGCAACGGACGGGCAGCACCCGCGGTGCGTTCGGGGGCGTCGCGGCAGGGGGCGGTGGTGCGGCTCATACAGCTTTACCGGCTGCGGGGTTATCGCGCCGCGCGCGTCGATCCGCTGCAACTGAATCCCAACCTGCGCAGCCAGGCGCCCAAGCTGGAGTACTCGGGCCTGAGCGAGGCGGACCTTGATGCCGTGTTCGACACCGGGCGTTTCGGCGGCACCGAGAGCCGCCAGTTGCCGCTGCGAACCATCGTCGAGCAACTCGAGCAGATTTACTGCGGCGACGTCGGCGTCGAGATGGCGCATGTGTCCCGGGCCCGCGAGCGCCTGTGGCTGCGCGACCGGGTGGAAGCGGCGAAGCTGGCCGGGCGCCCACCGGATCCGGTAAAGCGCGCAATTCTGCGGGAACTGATCGCCGCGGAGGGCCTTGAGCGTTACCTGCACACGCGCTACGTGGGCCAGAAGCGCTTTTCGCTGGAAGGCGGGGACAGCCTGATTCCCATGCTCTACGACCTGATCCAGCAGGCCGGCGCCAAGGGCCTGCAGGAAATCGTGATCGGCATGGCCCACCGCGGAAGGATCAACGTGCTGGTGAACGTGCTGGGAAAGGCGCCGCAGGACCTGTACGCGGAATTCGCCGGCGAAGCGGAGCCGCTATCCGGCAAGTACGGCGACGTCAAGTACCACATGGGTTTTTCTTCGGACGTGACCACGCCCGGAGGCCTTGTGCATGTCGTATTGGCTTTCAATCCTTCACACCTCGAAATCGTCAATCCGGTCGTTTTAGGCTCCGTGCGCGCACGCATGGACCGGCGGCGCGACAGCGAGGGTGACGAGATCCTGCCGGTGCTGATCCACGGCGATGCGGCGGTGGCGGGGCAGGGCGTGGTGACCGAAACCCTGCAGCTCTCTCAGGCGCGCTCGTTTGCCACCGGCGGGACGGTGCACCTGATCGTCAACAACCAGATCGGCTTCACAACCAGCGATCCGCAGGACGCGCGTTCCACGCCGTACTGCAGCGATGTCGCCAAGATGATCGAGGCGCCGGTAATCCATGTGAATGGCGATTCCCCGGAAGCCTGCGTTTTTGCGACCCGCCTGGCGCTGGAATACCGCCAGGCGTTTCACAAGGACGTGTTCGTGGATCTCGTCTGCTACCGGCGCCATGGACACAACGAGGCCGACGAACCGGCAGCCACGCAGCCGCTCATGTATGACCGCATCCGCAGCCATCCCACAACCCTGCAGATGTACGCCGACCGCTTGTGCGAACAGGGGGTGGTTACGAGACAACAACTGGAAGCGGACAAGGCCGAATACCGCAGTCGGCTGGAGGCGGGCGACCCGCTGCCGGAAGCGGCCGTGGGCATGGTCGGTAACGAGTTCACCGTGGACTGGGACAACTACCGGCAGGCGGATGCCGCCCGGGAAGTCGATACGGCGATCACGGCGGACGCCGCAGCGGATCTTGCTGAACGGCTCGGCACCGTGCCGGAGGGCGTCCGCCTGAATCCGCGGGTGGAGAAGGTCGTCGCGGACCGGCTGCAAATGGCGCGCGGCGAAATCGACATGGATTGGGGCTTCGGCGAACTGATGGCCTACGGCAGCCTGCTTCGCGACGGCTACCGGGTGCGCCTGACGGGACAGGACAGCCGCCGCGGAACGTTCTTTCACCGCCACGCCAGCCTGATCGACCAGCACAGCGGACGCGCCTATTCGCCGCTGGATGACGTCGCGCCCAAGCGGGGCGCCTTCACGATCACCGATTCGCTGCTCAGCGAGGAGGCCGTGATGGGCTTCGAGTACGGCTATTCCACCACCGATCCGGACTGCCTGACGATCTGGGAAGGGCAGTTCGGCGACTTCTGCAACGGCGCCCAGGTGGTGATCGACCAGTTCATCGCCTCGGGAGAAACCAAATGGGGGCGCATGTCGGGGCTCACGCTGTTCCTGCCCCACGGCCAGGAAGGGGCGGGGCCCGAGCATTCCTCGGCCCGCCTGGAACGGTTCCTGCAGCTTTGCGCGGGGGGAAACATGCGGGTGTGCGTGCCGTCCACGCCGGGCCAGATGTTTCATTTACTCAGGCGCCAGATGCACAACCGGGCGCGTCTGCCGCTGGTGGTGCTGACGCCCAAGAGCCTGCTGCGCAACAAGCTGTCGTTCACGCCGATCGAAGCCCTCAGCGAGGGGCGGTTCGAGCGGATCATCGACGAGACGGACGAGCTCGATGACGTCCGGCGCCTGGTGCTGTGCAGCGGCAAGCTGTATTTCGACCTGCTGGAAGCCCGCCGCGAAGGCGACGTCGGGGACGTGGCCATCGTACGCATAGAGCAGCTCTACCCGTTTCCGCACGATCTCTGCGAGGAGCTCTTCAAGCGCTACGCGGACGTCGAGGACATTGTCTGGGCGCAGGAGGAACCGAAGAACCAGGGCGCCTGGTACCGGTTGCGCGCGCGCCTGGAACGCTGGCTGGTCAAGGGCCAGCGATTGCGCTATATGGGCCGCGCCGGCGCGGCTTCACCGGCGCCCGGCTCCATGCAACTGCACAGGCTGCAGCAATACGCGATTGTCGAACAGGTTCTGGATCGCGACAGAAAACTGCTTGTTTGACACGGCAGCAGGACAGGACATTGGCTATGAGCAATTCAATCCAGATTCGAACGCCGGAGCTTCCCGAATCGGTGGCCGACGCCAAGGTCCTGGCCTGGCACAAGTCGGCGGGCGAGTCCGTCGTGCGGGACGAGAACCTCGCCGACCTGGAGACGGACAAGGTGGTGCTTGAAGTGCCGGCCCCGGCGGACGGCGTGCTGGAAAAAATCCTGGCCGAGACCGGAGCGGTCGTGAATGCGGGGACGCCCCTGGCCGTGCTGGGCGCGGCAGCGGACGCCGGCGCCTCGGCTGATGACGTGGAGGACGCGGCCCCCACAGGCAGGGAAGCGCAGGCGGAAACGCAGCAGGCGGCCGGCGGAAACGGCACCGTTGCGATGTCGCCGGCGGTCCGGCGCCTGCTGGAAGAACACGATCTCGACATTTCCTCGATCAAGGGCAGCGGCAAGCGGGGCAGGGTCCTCAAGCGCGACGTGCTGGCGGTGCTGAGCAGCGCGGCCGGCGCGGCCACCGCGGCCCGGGTCGAGGAACCGGACACTGCGAAAGCGGATGCCGGTGAAACGGTCGAAGAGCCGGCCGTTCCCGCAGCGCAGCCGGCCCGGCGCGAGCGGCGCGAGACCATGAGCCGCCTGCGGGCCCGCATCGCCCAGCGCATGGTGGAATCGCAGCGCGAAGCGGCCATGCTGACCACCTTCAACGACGCGGACATGAGCGCCGTGCTTGATCTGCGCCGCCGCCACGGCGAAGCCTTCGAGGCCCGGCACGGCGTGCGCATGGGCTTCATGAGCTTCTTCGTGGCCGCGAGCGTCGCGGCCCTGAAGCGCTATCCGGTAGTCAACGCCAGCGTCGAGGGCGATGAGATCGTCTACCACGATTACTACGATGTCGGCGTTGCCGTATCCACCGAGCGCGGGCTTTTGGTTCCCGTGCTGCGTGACGCCGACCGGCTGAGTTTCGCCGACGTCGAGCAGACCATAGGCACATTCGCTTCGCGGGCGCGGGAAGGAACCATCGGGCTGGACGAGCTGACCGGCGGCACCTTTACGATCACCAACGGCGGCGTATTCGGCTCGCTGATGTCCACGCCGATACTGAACCCGCCGCAGAGCGGAATCCTCGGCATGCATCGGATCGAACAGCGGGCCGTGGTCGTGGACGGCGAGGTCGTCGCCCGGCCGATGATGCATCTCGCACTCAGTTACGACCACCGCATCGTGGATGGCCGCGAAGCCGTGCTGTTTCTTTCGGAAATCAAGAAATCGATTGAAGATCCGGCTCGCATAATTCTTAGTATATAAGTTAGAAAGTCTTTTTATATGTCTGATAAATATGATGTAGTTGTAGTCGGTGGTGGGCCCGCCGGCTACGTCGGAGCGATTCGTGCCGCGCAGCTGGGCATGTCCGTGGCCTGCGTGGATGACTGGCGCGACGACAAGGGCAAGCCGGCGCTGGGCGGCACCTGTCTCAATGCCGGCTGTATTCCTTCCAAGGTCCTCCTGGAGTCGTCGGAGCTGTATCACCGGACCCGCGAAGAGTTTGCAGGCCACGGCATCATGATCCCGGAAGTGAAGCTGGACCTCACGGCCATGCAGGGCCGCAAGAACCGCATCGTCCGCCAGCTGACCACGGGAATCAACGCATTGTTTCGCGCCAACGGGGTGACGCCCGTGAGCGGCCGCGGCAAACTGCTGGCCGGTCGGCAGGTGGAAGTCGCTTCGCACGACGGCGATCCTCACCTGCTGCATGCCGGGCACGTCGTCCTGGCCGCCGGCTCGCGGCCGGTGGAGTTGCCGATCGCGCGGTTCGACGGCGAATACATCGTGGATTCTGAAGGCGCCCTGGAGTTCGACCGGCCGCCGCAACGCCTGGGCGTAATCGGCGGCGGCGTCATCGGCCTGGAGCTTGGCAGCGTCTGGAATCGGCTGGGCTCCGAAGTCACGATCCTGGAGGCGATGGACCGCTTTTTGTTCATGGCCGACAGCCAGGTTGCCCGCGAGGCGCAGCGCCAGTTCAAGCGCCAGGGGCTGGACACGCGCCTGGGCGCAAAGGTCGAAAACGCCCGGCGCATGGACGATCACGTGGAGGTGCGGTTCAGCGACCGCGAGGGCGATCATCACATCACCGTGGACAGACTGGTGGTGGCGGTAGGCAGGGCGCCGGCGACCGAAGGCCTGATCGACGAAAGCGCCGGGATCGTCCTGACCGAAAGGGGCCACGTGCAGGTGGACGAGAACTGCCGCAGCAGCGCCGACGGCGTTTGGGCGATCGGCGACCTGGTGCGCGGGCCGATGCTGGCGCACAAGGGGTCCGAGGAAGGCATGATGGTGGCGGAGATGATTGCCGGGCGTTCCGCCGAGGTGAATTACGGCGCGATTCCTTCGGTGATCTACACCTCTCCGGAAATCGCCTGGGTGGGGCAGACCGAGGAAGAATTGCAGCAATCCGGACAGGCCTACAAGGTGGGGGCATTCAACATGGCGGCCAACGGCCGGGCCAAGGCCATGGCGCAGGACGCGGGTCTGGCGAAATTTCTGTCGGACCCCGACAGCGACGCGATCCTGGGCGTGCACATCGTCGGCCCCATGGCCGGCGAACTGATACAGGAAGCCGTGCTGGCCATGGAGTTCGAGGCCAGCACCGAGGACCTGCAGCGCACCGTGCATGGGCATCCGACACTTTGCGAGGCTCTGCACGAAGCGGCCCTCTCCGTCGACAAGCGCGCCATCCACGCAATAAACCGCTAAGCCGGGACCGAGGGCGTCCCGCCCTCAAGAGCCGGGACCGGGACCGTCCCGCCTTCACCCCCGGGCTGGTATCATGGGGGTCCCATGGCGGGGCACTCAAAGTGGGCCAACATCCAGCACCGCAAGAGCCGGCAGGACGCCAAACGCGGTCGACTCTTTACACGCCTGGCGCGCGAAATCACCGTAGCCGCGCGCATGGGCGGACCGGACCCCGTTAATAACGCCCAGCTCCGGCTCGCCATCGAGAAGGCGCGGGCCCAGAGCATGCCCAAGGACAACATCAATCGGGCGATCAGCCGCGGCGCCAGCGGTGGCGAAGGCGCCGACCTTGAGGAGGTCACCTACGAAGGCTACAGCGCCGGCGGCGCCGCGATCCTGCTGCGCTGCCTGACCGACAACCGCAACCGCACTGTCGCCGAGGTCCGCCACGGCTTCAGCCGGCACGGCGGCAACCTGGGCGCCGACGGGGCCGTCGCCTACCTGTTCAGCGAGGTCGCGGTGTTCACCTATTCGCCGGGCTCCAACGAGGCGGCGATCATTGACGCGGCGATTGAGGGCGGCGCCGAGGATGTGGTCAGCGACGACGACGGGACGATCGAGGTGCTGGCCGACCCGCGCGACTTCACCGGCGTGCTGGAAGCGCTGCGCGCCGCGGAACTGCCTCCGGAAAACGCCGAAGTCACGATGCGCGCGTCGATGGACGCGCCGCTGGACAACAAGCGCTCGGAGCAGGCCCTGAAACTTCTGGAGTACCTGCAGGACCTGGATGACGTGCAGGACGTGTGGACCAACGCCGAACTGCAGCCCCTGGAGGGGGACTGAGCGGTGCAGGCTCTGGTGAGGATCCTGGGTGTGGATCCCGGTTCCCGATTCACCGGCTGGGGAGTCATCGAAAGCGACGGCATGGAATGCCGCTACGTTGATAGCGGCTGCATCGCCCTGGCGCGCGGCAAGCCGATGGCGGAACGGCTGGCGCAGATATTCACGGAGCTGGGCGATATCGCCCGCAATGAGAGGATCGATGAAGCCGCGATCGAAACCGTGTTCATGAACAAGAACGCACAAAGCGCGCTCAAGCTCGGCCAGGCGCGTGGCGCGGCGCTGTGCGCGCTGATCATGGCGGGAGTGAGCGAACCGGCCGAGTATTCGCCACGGCGCGTGAAGCAGGCCGTGTGCGGGTACGGCGCCGCCGGCAAGGACCAGGTGAGCGCGATGGTGGCGCGGCTCCTGGACCACGACGGGGAATTTACCGAGGACGAGGCCGACGGACTGGCGCTCGGCATCTGCCATGCGCACCATCGGCGCATGGCGCAGGCGGCGAAGCTTGCCCTGAGCCAGGAAGAAGAGGCCGTTTCATGATCGGGGCCCTCAGAGGCAGGCTATTGGCGGTGGAGCCGCCGATGATCCTTCTGGACGTGCACGGCGTGGGCTTCGAACTGCAATTGCCGCTCAGCGATTTGTCGGATTTACCGGCGGTGGGGCAGGACCTCAAGGTCTCGACTCAACTTGTGCAGCGGGAAGACGAACTCAGCCTGTACGGCTTCCGGAAGCCGGCCGACCGCGCCTGGTTCCGCGAACTCATCCGCGTTCCGGGCATCGGCCCCAAGCTGGCGCTAAATATCGTGTCGCAAAGCGGCGTGGCCGAATTCGCGGAACAGATCCAGGCCGGCGACGTCAAGGCCCTGACGCGCCTGCCGGGCATCGGTCCCAAGACCGCCAGCCGCCTCATCGTCGAGATGCGGGGCCGGCTGGAAACGGTTCCGGTGCATGGCGAGTCCAGCGCCGCCAGCCTGGCGCTCAAGGCCCTTACGGGGTTGGGCTATTCGCCCGTGGAAGCCGGGCGCATGCTCAAGCAGGTCGGTGATCCCGGCGGTCGCGACGTTGAGGAACTGGTGCGCGAGGCGCTTTCGGGAGGCGTCGGCGCGTCGTGAACGAAAAGGACGACCGCACTAAGGACGAGCGCATCCTTTCGGGGGAGCTTCGGTCGGACGAGCGCGAGGTGGAAAATTCGGTCCGTCCACGGCAGATGTCCGAGTTTCTTGGCCAGCGCCAAGTCAAGGAACGCGTCGAGATCAGCGTGACAGCGGCAGGCAAGCGTGGCGAGGCCATGGACCACACGTTGCTGTATGGTCCGCCGGGCCTCGGCAAGACCACCCTGGCGCAGGTGATCGCGCGCGAACTGGGCGTGGGTCTGCGGCATACCTCGGGACCGGTCCTGGAACGCCCGGGCGACCTCGCCGCGCTGCTCACCAACCTCAAGGCCCGGGACGTGCTGTTTGTGGACGAGGTCCATCGGCTGAACCCGGTGGTGCAGGAGCTGCTGTATCCGGCCATGGAGGATTTCCGTCTCGACATCGTGATCGGCGAGGGGCCCGCCGCGCATACCATGCGGCTGAAACTCAAGCCCTTTACTCTTGTGGGAGCGACTACACGGGCTGGCCTGCTGTCATCGCCGCTGCGCGACCGCTTCGGCATACAGGAGCGGCTGGAGCTTTACTCCAGGGACGAGCTGCAACGCATCGTGCAGCGGTCGGCGGGAATCATGGACATCCCCTGCACGCCCAGGGGAGCGTCGGAGATCGCCGGCCGCGCGCGGGGTACGCCCCGGGTGGCCAACCGCTTGCTGAGGCGGGCCCGCGATTACGCGGAGGTGCGCGCCGACGGCAAGGTAAGCGGCAAGACCGCCGCCGCGGCCATGGAGCTGTACAACGTGCATGCCAATGGCCTCGACCGTATGGATCGGCGGCTTCTGGGCGTGCTGATCGAGCGCTTCGACGGGGGGCCCGCCGGCGTCGAGGCGCTGGCCGCGGGAATCGGGGAGGACCGGGGTACGATCGAGGACGTCTACGAGCCGTTCCTGGTGCGCGCCGGCTATGTTCTGCGCACACCGCGCGGCCGTGTGGCGGGCCCCGCCGCCTACTCGGCCCTGGGTCTCAGGAGGCCCGGAAAACAGGGCGATAATCCGCCGCTGGAAGGATTGGATATTTGAGGAGCAGGTGATGCAACAGGCGAGGCGCGAATGTGGGTGAAGTAAGCGTTGACATGGGTTTCTGGGACCTGATCAGCCAGGCCACGCTGCTGGTGCAAATGATCATGGCCCTGCTGCTTGCAGCGTCCATACTGTCCTGGGTCATCATCCTGCAACGGCGGGTGATCCTAGGAGGGGCCGAGCGCGACCTGGGCGATTTCGAGCAGGCGTTCAAGCAACGCGACAGCCTGGAATCCCTGTTCGTCGCGCTGTCGCGCAACAAGAGCCGCAGCACCACCGGCATGGCCTGGGTGTTCGAGGCCGGAATGCGCGAGTTCCATCGCCAGGCCGCGCGCGGCAAATCCGACCCCGAGCGCCTGGTTGAAGTCGGCCGCCGGGAGATGCGCCTGGCGCAAATGAACGAACTCGAACGCCTGGAGCGCGGCCTTCCCTGGCTGGCCACGATCGGTTCGGTCAGCCCGTACGTAGGGCTGTTCGGGACCGTGTGGGGGATCATGAATTCCTTCCGGGCGCTGGGCAACGTCGATTCGGCTACGCTCTCGCTGGTGGCGCCGGGCATCGCCGAGGCGCTGATCGCAACCGCCATGGGCCTGTTCGCCGCGATTCCCGCGGTCATCGCGTACAACCGCTATGCCTACCGCGTCGGAAACCTGGAAATCCGCTACCAGGCCTACCGGGAAGAGTGCGTGACGCTGTTGAGCGAGCACGCCCACTCCGATCTCGAGCTGGTGGAATAGGACGGATCTTGTGCGCCGCCGCCTCGTCAACGAAATCAACGTCGTGCCCTACATCGACGTCATGCTGGTGCTGCTGGTGATCTTCATGATCACCGCACCCCTGCTGACCCAGGGCATCCGCGTCGACCTGCCGCGGCTGGCCGCCGAGCCGCTTCCCCAGGACCTGATCCGCGACAACAGGCCGCTGGTGCTCACCGTGGACGCCCAGGGCAGTATGTACCTGAATATCGGCGAGGACCCGGAGGAAGCGCTGACATCCGCGGTGGTGGTGGCGCGTGCCGCCGCGGTGCTGCAGCGCAAGCCGGAAACCCCGGTCCTGGTTCGCGCCAGCGAGCAGTTGCCTTACGGGGACGTAGTCACGGTGATGGGCCTTCTGGTTCGTGCCGGCGCGGACAAGGTGGGCATGGTAACGAGGCCCCTGCCCGCGGAGGAATGATGGACCGCCTCAAGGCGCCGATTGAGCGTGCGATCGAGTACCTGCGAACGGGCCCCGTTGCGCGCACGCCCGGCGCCAACCCGAACGCGCCCCCGCTGCCCATGCTGCGGCCCTGCACGTATTCGGTCGTGGGGCATGTTGCGGTGGTGGCGTTCATGCTGATCGGTTTTGCCGGGCGCATCGAGCCGGGCGAGCCGGCCTTCGGCACCATTGCCATCGACGGCATCGTGCTGGACGACGAGGCCGTCCAGGAAGAGATTCGGCGTTTGGACGAACTGGAGCGGGCGGCGGTCATCGAGCGTGAACAGGAAGTCGAGCGCCTTCGCAGGCAGATCGAGGAGCAGGAGCAGCGCCAGGTCCGCCAGGAACAGGAACTGAGCGCCCTGAGTTCGCAGACCGAACAGGCCCGGCGCGACTTGAGCGAGCAGCAGACCCGGGCCAGCCGCCAGCTCAGCGAAATGCAGCAGCGGCAACAGGAAGAGGCCGAGCGTCTTGAACGGATTGAGCGGGAGCGCCAGGAAGAAGAGGAAAGGGCCAGGGCGGCCGCGGCTGAGCGGCAACGGGCGGAAGCCGAACGGCTGCGGGCCGAGGAAGAGACCCGCAGGCTGGCCGAGGAGGCCCAGGCGGCGCAGCGCCAGTTGGAAGAGACCGAGCGCAGGAAGCGCGAGGCCGAGCTGGCGGAACGCATGCGCCAGGAAATGGAGGAAGAGCGGCGGCGCGAAGCGATCGAATCCGGTCTGCTCGACGAGTACAAGGCCCGCATCCGGCAGAGGATCGAGAGCAACTGGCAGCGGCCGGCCGGCAGCGGGGATGACCTGATGTGGGTGGTCTTGCTGGACATTCTGCCCGGCAACGAGGTTGCCGAAATCAGATTCGAGCAATTCAACGGCACGGTCATTGATCAGCGCTCGATCGAAACCGCAATTCGCAGGTCCTCACCCTTGCCGGCTCCACCGGTGCCGGAACTGTTCGAGCGGCAATTGCGGCTGCGCTACCCGCCTCCGGAGGCCGGCTGATGAAACTCTTCAAACTCCCGGGGGAAATGGCGTCGCTGGGAAGTAGGGTGTACCCGCCCTCCGCGAGGACGAGACGTCCTCGCTCCCGGGCGCTTTGCCTCGCCGTCCTCGCGCTCCTCCCGCTGGCAGCTTCCGCCCAGCTTGACATCGTCATCACCCGATCCACCCAGCGGGCAATACCCATCGCTGTCGTGCCCTTCGAGTGGCGCGTCACGCTGGGTCTGCCGTATGACTTTGCCCGGATCGTCGAGGCGGATCTCGAGCGCACCGGGCAGTTTGCGCCCATGGGCCGCGAGACGATGATCACCCGGCCGACCCGTTTCAGCGAAATGCGGCTCGACAACTGGCGCATCATGGATGTGGAGGCCGTGCTCGTGGGCCATGTGTCCGGCAGCGAAGCGAACCCGGCCATTGAGTTCGAGCTGGTGGACGTCTACGCGGGCAAGTCCCTTCTTGTGTATCGCCTGCAGAGCACCCGCGACGCCTTCCGGGCCACGGCCCACCGGATCGCGGACCTGGTTTACGAGCAACTGACCGGCGCCCGGGGCATGTTCTCCACCCGTCTGGCCTATGTGCAGGTGACGCCGGGCCGCGAGGAGTTCCGGCTGATCGTGGCGGACGCCGACGGTCAGAACCCGATTGTCGTGCTGCGCTCGGCGGAGCCCATCATGTCGCCGAGCTGGTCGCCGGACGGCGCCTACCTCGCCTACGTGTCGTTCGAAGCCGGCTATGCCGAAGTCTTCGTGCAGGAGGTGGTGACCGGCAGTCGCCGGCCGCTGTCGCCGGAGCGGGCCACGAGCAGCGCCCCGGCCTGGTCGCCGGACGGCAAGCTGCTGGCGGTAGCGCGCAACGTCGACAGCAACAGCGACATCTACGTCTATTCGGTTGACGGAGGCTCGCCGCGGCGCCTGACGCGCCATCCGGCCACCGAGACCGAACCGGAGTTCTCCGCTGACGGCGACCGGGTGTACTTCACCTCGGACCGCGGGATCGGCCCGCAGGTATATGGCGTGCCGGTTCAGGGGGGCAGGGCGCAAAGGGTTAGCTTTACCGGGTCCTACAACGCCCGGCCGCGGCTGCAGCCGGAGGGTAACCAGATGGCGATCGTGCACCAGCAGGACGGCCGTTTCCGGATCGGCCTTCTGGATCTGCGCGACGAGTCGCTGCGCCTGCTCACCGACGGCCCGCTGGACGAATCGCCCAGCTTCGCCCCAAACGGCCGCGCCCTGATATTCGGCGCGGGCACGGCCGCCGGCAGGGGACTGGGCGTTTATTTCATCGACAGCGGCATTCTGCGCCTGCTGCGAGCGCCTGAGGGAATCCTGCGCGAGCCCGCCTGGGGCCCGCATGAAACACAACCAAATCTGCAAGGACCAACGCCATGAAACTCCTGAGAAACACCAAAGCCTGTCTCCCCATCCTGATGGCCGTCGCGCTGGCCGCCTGCGAGACCTCCGGCACCGCGGCGCGGCCTGAGCCGGGCGCGGACCCAGCGGGCGTCGCTGCCGGAACAGCCGCCGGCGGGGCCACCGCGGCCGGAACGGGATCCGGCGCCACCGCCAGCGGCACGATGATCAACCGCGAGGGTCCCCAGGCTGCAGTTGAACCGGGGCGGAGCGCGACCGGCGACTGGATCGGCGGGCCCGAGGGCACGCTGGTGATCTATTTCGACTATGACCGCAGCTCGATCCGCGCGGAATACGGCGAGATACTCCAGGCTCATGGCGCCTGGCTGGCGGCCAACCAGGGCCAGGCCGTATTGCTCCAGGGTCACGCCGACGAACGCGGAACGCCCGAATACAACCTGGCGCTGGGATCGCGCCGGGCAGACGCGGTGGCCCAGGCGCTGACCGCACTGGGCGCGGGCAGTGCACAATTGAACGCGGTGAGTTTCGGCGAGGAACGCCCTGCCGCGGAGGGAGCCGACGAGATAGCATGGTCGAAGAATCGCCGCGTGGAGTTGGTATATGAAACGAACTAGCTGGCCGGTCATGGCGGTAGCGCTGGCGCTTGCCGCCGTGCTGGCGGCGCCGGCCGATGCGCAACGCCGCCGCGACCGCGAGGTTCTTGAGGAACTGGAGATCCGCGTAGGCGTGCTGGAGCAGCAGATCCGGGCCGACAACGTCGTGGCGCTGATCAACGCACAGGATGAACTTAGGCGCGAGATCCAGGCGCTGCGCGATGCGGTCGAGCGCCTCGATGAGGACCTGCGGCGCAACGCCGAGTTGCGGCGCAGCCAGTTTGCGGTGCTGGAGGAGCGCCTGGCCGTGCTTGAAGCCGGCGGATTCACCCCCGCACCGGCGGGACCAGAGGATGCGGCGGGACAGGCCCCGGGAACAGCGGATGCTGCAGACGCATCCCAGGGCCCGATTCCCGGCGCGCAGCCGGGCGAAGGCGGAGAGTCTGCAATTGAAGCCGGAAGTCAAGAGAACTACGAGCAGGCCCGCGAACTGCTCAGCCAGGGCCAATACCAGGCGGCCGGGGCCGAATTCCTGCGCTATCTGGAGGCTAACCCCGGCGGGGGACTGGCGGCCAACGCCCGCTACTGGCTGGGCGAGACCTACTACGTGCAAGGCCAGTACCAGGAAGCGGGCGCGGAGTTCGCCCAGGTCGTTTCCGACCACCCCGATTCCAACAAGCTCCCGGACGCGCTGCTCAAGCTGGGATACACGCAGGATGAACTGGGCGATAAGGAGGCTGCCACCGGAACGTTGCAGCGCGTCCGCCAGGACTTCGCCGGCGCCGACGCCGCGAACCTCGCGACCATCCGCCTGGCCCAGATTGAAGCCCGCTCCCGGTAACACCTCAAGCGCGACTGCCATGACCACACGCCGGACTCTCATCATGAACGGCCTCGCCTTGGGTACGTCCGGATTCCTGGGCGCCCGATTCTCCAGCGGGGCCGACCTGGCGCGCGCCGCGGACGAGAACCCGCTCACTATTGCGGTATTGGGCGCGACCGGTCGCACCGGCAGGTTTGTTGTCGAAGATCTCCTTGCGCGCGGGCATTCGGTGCGCGGTATTTCCAGGAGCGCCGGCCAGCAGCCCCCGCGAGACGGCGCGACCTGGATCAGCGCCGATGTGCGCAAACCGGAAACGCTACGCCCGGCGCTCGAGGACGTGGATGCGCTGGTGTACGCGGTGGGCGTGACCTACACTCGAGTCGAAGTCGGCGCCCTCTACGACGTGTATCACACGGGTGTTGCCGATACGGCGGCTGTGGCCCGGCAGGCAGGCGTAAAACGCTTCGTCCTGCTCTCGTCCGCCGGCCGTCTGCTCGACGGCGAATTTCCCGAACGCCTCCGTCCCTCGATGGACGCCAAGGCGAAAGGCGAGGCTGCGCTGCGCGCATCCGGAATTCACTACACCATCTCGCGCACACCCGGTCTCTCGGATCGGCCAGGGGGCGAGTACGGCATCCTGCTCCTGCAAATGGATCCCATCCCGCCTGGCGGGCCCTACATGGTCTGTCGTGAGGACAGCGCCTCGGTCCTGGCCGAGTGCGCCGTTGGAGAAAACGCGATCAACAAGACCTTCACCGTCATCAATGTCGTCACCCCCGAGGTCGGGGCCTGGCGCGAAGCCTTGCCATACCTGCAGCAAGACCCTACGTAGTCCTCGAATCTTCACGGCTACAATTGCCGCCCACGGGTCGTTAGCTCAGTTGGTAGAGCAGCTGGCTTTTAACCAGTAGGTCGCAGGTTCGATTCCTGCACGACCCACGTTACCGTCAGCTGTGCAGCCCATGCCGACGCGCCCAACGTACAGGGTCAAATTACTCTCGCTGTAGCGTCTCAAGAGGTACAAGAATGAAAGAGCTGTCCGGACTTCTCGCGGTTACTGTTCTGGCGACGGCAAGCGCGCGTGGCGATATCGTGGATCCTCGCTTGTATCTGCCGTCTCCGGGCGGCGCTATGACGCCGACGGGGGAGGAGTGCAGGACTTTCGCTGGATGGCCTTCGTGCTGAACCAGGACATGAGATCATTCGACGTAGTCGTCAGCTTTGCTCATGTGCGGGATTTCACGCTTGCCCGCGCCGATGGATCTGAGATAACCGTTCGTCATTTCGTGTTTGGCGAAAAAGGTTCGCTGGACGGCGTCGGTGAGGAATACGAAACGCACTCGAATCTCTGGGTGGATGCAATGCACCGCCCGATCAAGTTTAAGGTCGGCCAGACCTTTGGTTTACGCGCGGGATTTGAAGATATTGATGACCGGATGGCGCCTCAGTAACGGTTGCCATGGCCAGAGACGAATTCCAACCGTACGGGAACGGTCAGCTTGGCGGATTCTTCCGCAGCCTGTTCAGCGATCCGCGCGCCGTGGGCGCCGTTGTGCCGAGTGGTCCATCACTGGGCCGGCTCATGGCTCGCGGCTGCGAGGGGGGCGCGCGCGTTGTCGAGGTGGGCGCGGGAACGGGCGCGCTGACCACGGCGATCCTCAATAAGGGCGTATCCGAAAGGGACCTCTGCCTGGTGGAGAGTGACGAGAGGTTCGTCGCAACCCTCCAGGAGCGCTTCCCCGGCGCGCGCATCGTGCAAGGTGACGCTACATCGCTCGGCGAGCATCTGGAGGATCTGATGGGCCAGGTCGATTTCATCATCAGCGGCTTGCCGCTGCTTCTGTTTTCGGATGCCAGAAAGCGCCGGCTGTTGGCTTCGGCCTTCAGGCTGCTCGGCGAGGGTGGAGCCTTTCATCAGTTCACCTATGGTGGCGTCTGTCCCGTCGCCACGCGCATGCTCGACGGCCTCGGACTCAGGGCATCATGTCTCGGAGTCGCGGCCCTAAATGTACCCCCGGCATTCGTATATCGAATCCAGCGCACATAGCGCTCGGCCGGCGCCTCATTCAGGGTTGGCGCGCGCCAGTGCGGTTACCTCGTCGAACACGCGCAGGAAGTTGCCGCCCCAGATCCTGGCGATTTCCTGTTCGGAGTAGCCGCGGCGGACCAGTTCCGCCGTGACGTTGGGCACGTCGCCCTCGTCCCTCCAGCCGGCGATGCCGCCGCCGTGGTTGAAATCCGTGGCCAGCCCCACGTGATCGATCCCCAATAGCCCGACCACGTAGTCCACCTGGTCCACCAGGTCGGAGACGGACGCGCCGGGCAGGCGCTCGTTGATCTCGCGCGTTTCCCTGAAGTAGGCCTCCCGCTGCTCTACCGTCTCGCGGCGGTTGCGGCTCAACAGATCCAGAATGGCATTCGAACGTTCGGGGCAGGGTTCCTTGAGGTAGCCGTCGAAGGCCACGATGTGCACGACGCCGCCGGACGAGCCGACCGCCTCAAGGGCCCGGTCGCTCAGGTTGCGCGGATGATCCACCAGCGCCTTTACCCTCACGTGCGAAGCCACGACCGGCGCGCGGCTCAGGGCGACGGTCTGCAGCAGGGCGTCCTCCGTGATCTGCGAGACGTCGATGATTGCGCCCAGGTCGTTCAGCCTGGCTACCAGGTTCCGACCCGCGTCCGACAGGCCCCCGTGAAGCGCCGGCCCGTCGCCCAGGGCGGGGCTGGGGCGCGCTGAATCGGCGAACTGGTTATGCCCGAGGTGGGTGAATCCGACCATGCGCACGCCGGCAGCGAAAAACTCATCGACGTGTTCGCCCGCGGCGCCCAGGCTGTAGGCGTTCAGCATGGACATGAGAGCGCTGCGCCGCCCTTCGGCCGCATGATTGCGCAGGTCGTCCGCCGTCAACGCCAGGCCGATGCGTTGCGGGTACATATCAAGGGTCATGCGGCGGATGGCGGCGGCCTTGGTGCGGGCCTGTTCAAGCGCCTGGGCGTAGCCGGTCTCGTCCAGGGGGCCATGCGACGCAAATACGGCAAATGCGGCGGCGTCGAGCCCGCCCCGCTCCATCTTCGGCAGGTCCACCGGTTCGAAGCCGTCCACGCCCGGATCCGTTTCCTCGGTCGCAAAGGACAGCGAAATGTCCACGTGGGCGTCGAGGGTGAACACGCGATCATGGAGCGCGCGAATTTCCGGCGACACCTGCCCGTGTGCAGCGGCGGCCCAGGCAAAGGCCGCCCCCAGGACCAGTGCACGGCGCATCAGGTCAGTTGCGCGAAAATATCGGCGACCATCTCCGGGTGGGTCAGCATGCCCCCGCGCGGGGTGTCCAGTTCGATGAATTGCCATCCGGGCCCCCGCGCCGGGCCGACCATGAAATCGCTGGTCATGGAGTATTCCTGGCCCACGCAGTGGATATAGGTGCGCGGCAGGCCCTCCCAGCCGCCGTTCTCGAGCTCCAGTTCGTCCGACCAGGCGCGCATGGGGTGCAGCGTGATCTTTTCCTCCAGAAGCGCCTGAAGCTCGGGTTCGGAATCCGGCACCACCATCTTGAGCGGGTACGAGTCGAAATAGTCCATCTGGTAGCCGTCGACGAATTTCTCCATGCGCTTGATGAAGTACTCGGAGAGCTCCCCCGCAGGCGTACGGCTCACGCCGCTCATGCGGCCTTCTGTCGGAACCAGCGCATCGAAGAAGACGATGCGGCGTATCCGGTCGCGCCTTTGGTCCGCCACGCCGGTGATGACCATGCCGGCGAAGGAATGCCCCACGAGGATGACGTCATCGAGGTTCTCGAAGTCGATGATGTTGACGATGTCCTGAATGTGGGTGTCGAGACCCACGTCCGGGCTGGTCATGTGGATGCGGTCGCCGCAGCCGGTCAGTGAAGGCGCATAAACGTCGTGTCCGGCTCGCTCCAGGATGTGGCGCACGAACTGCCAGCTCCAGCCGCCCAGCCAGGTGCCGTGCACGAGGATGAAGGTCTTCGATTCCTCCTCAGCCTTCGCCGTGGACCCTGCCGCGGAAGCTACGAGCGCGGCGCCTGCCCCCGCGAGCGTTTGCCGGCGGGTCAGTTTCGCGTTCTTGTCACGCACGCCGCTATGCGGGCTTGGTGGCGTTCATCACGCCGAAGCGCGGCAGTGCGACCGGACCCTCCTCGTTAAGATCGAACCCGGCGGCGCGGACGAGGTCCTGCAGCCCGTTGCTGCGGTACTTGATCGTCCACACCTCGTTGTTCCAGCGGTGGTCCCACCAGCGGCGGTACTGGCCGTATGCCGTGCGCGGGCGCGGGTTCTTCAGGTTGAAGTCAATGGGGTAGAAAATTCCCCCGGGGCGCGTTATGCGGTAGGCCTCGTTGACGATGTCCTTCGTGCCCTGCGGCGAGACTTCATGCAACATGATGTAGCTGGTCACCAGGTCGAAGTAGTTGTCGGGGAAGCGGGTGTCTTCGGCCAAGCGCTGGGCGAAGTTCACGTCCAGCCCCCGTTCCACGGCGCGCAGATGGCCGTAACGCACCATTGGCCCACCCACGTCGATGCCCCACACTTCCGCGTCGGGGAAGCGCTCTTTCAGCGCCATGGCCAGCTGGCCGATGCCGGTGCCGATGTCCAGGATGCGCTTGACCTTGCCGTCCGCCGGTATCGGCAGCCCGAAGGCCGCCGTCATGTGCAGCGCGTCCTGGTCGTTGCGGCCGGTATAGAAGCCGTTGGTGCCGTAGTCGTACATGTGCCCCGCGAAGTCGTTGCCCACGTAGCCGCCCGGCTGGATGTGGATCTCGTGGCGGGTGTAGTCGGGCATCTCGAGGTCCGGATTCAGTTCCAGCGTTCCCGGCCCGCGGTTGTCCACCGCTTCCATTTCGCTCAGGTAGGTGTCGGCGTTGTTCTCGCACTCGGTCTTAATGTTGTTCCACGACAACTGCTGCACCGACATCCATGTTCGGGTTCTGGCGCTGACTACAGGATCGTCCTGCAATAGCGCGATCGCGTCCTGCATCGATACCTCCGTGTCCGGCGCAATGCCCTTGCTGGCCAGAATGTCGTCCGCGCGCTTGCCGGCGGCATTGCTCAATGTCTGGTTGGCAAAGGTGCGCACCGACATCAGGAAGTCCATCCTGCTTTCCAGGTCGATTTCGGGAAGGCGCTCCATGCGCCCGTTGCGGCCGCGCGGCGCCAGGGTGCCCGGTACGTTTCCGGGCGTCTTCGGCGGAGGCGGCAGATCGGCGCGGGCGGAGCGGCTCGCGAACGGCGCCGCCGCCAGCGATGCCATTCCGGCGAACAAACCCAT
Organism: uncultured Gammaproteobacteria bacterium; assembly: GCA_951828235.1. GTDB lineage: Bacteria > Pseudomonadota > Gammaproteobacteria > Steroidobacterales > Foliamicaceae > Foliamicus. The sequence goes on along the minus strand of OX639965.1, from coordinate 2,975,922 downwards.
CACGGATCGTCTGTTGATCATCTCTTGCTACCTCCTAAAACTGGCGTTCTTCGCCGAACGGACGTGCACCCGACGTGTCGCGCGACAGAACGCTGTAGACCCGCTCGACCATCGCCACGCGTTCCGCTTCCCACGCCGCTTTCTCGGCGTCGGTCGGCACATAGGCCTCGATCATGGCGGTGGTGGCCTTGCCTTCGGTCTCCAGCAGGCGCTCGACCACCTTCATGCGCTGGCGGTCGGCCCAGATCTCCGCCCCCAGCGCGATCACCACCGACATCAGGTTGTCGATGTGCGGGTTGCCCAGGAATACGGCGGCATCAGTATCCGCCGGAATGAATGGCGCTGCCTTGGTGCGCCCCTTGTCGACTTTGTCGCTCATGGTGTTCCTCCCGTTTGAATGATCACCAGCGAAGCAATACTAGTGCCGCGTCCTGCTCATATTGTCGCATCAGAGCGGGACACGGCACTAGAATATCATCTGCTTCGAGTGAGCGCGCGCAACGCTAAAATGCCGCGCTCGACCCGCAAGAACCCGAGCGAGGCGCAAATGAGCGATCCGCAATATTTTGACCATCCGGTACTGGACCACCTGGTAGAGACGGTCATGCAGCTCGGCAGTGAATTGTGGACCACCAGGCGGCGACTCGAGGTACTCGAGAAGGCGCTGGCCGATGCCGGAACCTTGCCCGAAGACGCCGTGGAGCTTTACCTGCCATCCGCGGAAGAACTTAAGGAAGAGGCTGCGCGGCGTGACGAGTTTGTCCGGCGTGTGTACGCCGGATTCGCCCGCGGCGGGGAAGTTCAGGAGGCCCCGCCGGAACCGTAGTTGCTGGACAGCACACCAGGGAGAAAGAAATGGATAGAGGACAACTCGGAGGGCAAAACCGCCTTCCATCACTGGACGCCGAGCAGCGCCTCGGCTTTGCCCTGAGCCTGCGTGCGATGATCACAGCGGGCGGCGTCAGCGCCAAGTCCCGCGCGGCCGGCGCCGAGGCCTTGAAGGAAGCCGGCATACAGGTGCATGACGTGGATGCGATATGCCGCGTAATGGACCGCATCCCGGACACGCAGATTCGCAACCGGATGCTGCGCAGCCTCCAGGAAATGACCTGGGACTCGGCCTTCAGCGCCATCGACGCGGACCGCGAACGAATGGAGCAGGAGTTGCTGGCCGATTCGGACGACTCCCTGCTGGTGCTCGATCCCGACCTCGAAATGCCGGACTACATCAAGTTCGACTTTCACCTGCAGCCGGGCGGCTATGTCGGCGACTCGCTGGCGGGCGAGATCTATCACCATGGAACCAACGCGTTCTACATGGGCTTCAACGCGGGCGACATGATACACAACGGCCTGGTGGACTGCGGGCAGGAGCCCCTGAACGGCGGCGTGGCGCGCGCGCTCGACCTGGCCACGGGAATAGGCCAGTGCGCCACGGCGCTCAAGCAGCGCTATTCCGATGCCGAGGTCTGGGGCCTGGATCCGTCCGAGCCGCTGCTGCGATACGCGCACAAGCGAGCGAAGGGCATGGAAATGCCGGTGCGTTTCAAGCAGGCGAGGGGCGAGGCCACCGGTTTCGCCGACGGCCATTTCGACCTCGTCAACAGTTACATCCTGTTTCACGAGATTCCGTTCAGCGCCACCGAGAAAGTGGTGCATGAGATGTACCGGATCCTGCGTCCCGGCGGCGTGTTCAACATCTACGATTTCCCGGTCGGCGATCCGATGACTCCGGAATCGCGCTACATGTTCGAACTGGATCACCGCGACAACGGCGAGCCCTGGTCGATCGACCTGATGGAAAGCGACTTCGACGGCCTGCTGAAGTCCGCGGGCTTTGAAATCACGCCCGGCCCGCGCCAGTTCCTGGTGGTGAAGACCTGGCACTGCCACAAGCCCGCATAAGTTAAGCTGCGGCTATCCCTGAGAAGCTGTTATGCCTTTAAGACTTACCATAGTTTCGATTGCGGCAGGCATCTTGGTGGCGGCCTGCGGAGGTTCCGGAGACGATGGCCCGCCCCCCAGTCTCAGTGTTTCCGTTACCAGCATTGACGCGGACGCCGGCGGCGAAAACGTTTCCGTAAGCGTGTCCAACAGCGGCGGCGGGTCGCTCAACTGGACGGCGTCGATTCCCTCCAGCGTTGACTGGGCGCGTATTTCCAGCGGTTCCAGCGGGACCAATGCGGGGACCGTTCAAATCGAGGTGGATGCGAACGACGGCGCTGCAAGAGAGTTTGAACTGACCGTCTCGGCAACCGAATCCGCCTCACGCACCGTGACCATCCGCCAGGCGGAAGCGCCTCCGGTCCTTGATCTTTCCGTGGGCAGCACCGATCTCGAGGGGGATGGTGGCAGCATAACCGTGCAGGTCAGAAATGCCGGATACGGCACGATGGACTGGACCGCGAGCCTGCCGGAAGACGTGGACTGGGCCTATATCGAGAGCGGCGAGTCCGGCACGGACTCCGGAGAAATCGTTGTTCAGTATGGCCTGAATGGCGGCGTGGACAGGGAGCTTGAAGTCACCGTGACGGCGTCCGCCGCTTCGAATTCGCCGCAGTCCCTGGCCCTGAGCCAGGACTGGTTTGGCGCCGGCGCTTGTACCTACCCGGAGGCTCGCAGGGAAATATTCGATCTCATGGAGGAAGTCTATTACTTCAATGACGAGAGCGAGCAGGCAGCCAGGTATGGGAACCTTGTGCTGGAAGACCACAATACCCTCGACGCCATGCTGGACGAACTCCGCTGGAAGCCGGAGACTCATGACCGGGGCTTCAGTTACTGGCTGACCAGAGTCCGGTCGGACATGATATTTGCCGGAGAGGCCTACGTGTTCGGTTTTCGAATCATTTTCATCGTCGATCAATTCATGAATCCGGTGCACCTTGAGATCCTAGACGTGTACCAGGGTTCCCCTGCCGGAGACGCGGGCTTCCAGCGTGGCGACAAGATTCTCTCGCTCAACGGCAAGGCGATCGAAAGCCTGAGCATCGATCAGATCGGCGCCGAGTTCGGTCCCAACGAGGATGGGCACGAAGTGACGTTCGAACTGGAAAAAGTGACGGGTGAACGCTCAACCCTGGATGTCTCCAAGCGCCTGGTTTCGATTCCGACGGTGCCGGATGAACACGCGACCGTATTCGATACCGACGCAGGCAAAGCGGGGTATGTTCATTTCCGGACGTTTTTCGGCGACGCCAACGAACGGCTGCTTGAGGAGTTTGCCGAGTTCAACCGGCAGGGCATCCGGCACCTGATCGTGGACTTGCGCTACAACGGTGGAGGCAGCGTCCCCATAGCTTACGGTCTGGCTACATTGATCGGGGGACCTGAACTCTTTGAAGGCGGTCGCCAGACCGTGCTGTCAAGACGAATTCACAACGACCTGCTGGAGAGTTACGGCTGGAACGAAACTGCTTATTTCGGCTGCGGAGTCTATGGTTCGCAGGCGCTGGTCGCCAAGTGCGAGAATGAATCGTCGCTGCGGGACCTGGAAAACGTCGTGTTCATCACGAGCCGAAGCTCCGCATCCGCCAGCGAGTTGGTCGCTACCGCGATGCAGCCCCACGAAAACGTGACATTGATCGGAGAGCGAACATACGGCAAGCCCGTGGGTCAATACGGGTTCGACTTTTGCCCCAGCGTTCGTGGATCTGGAAAGGGCGTTATGTGGCCCGTTTCTTTCGCAACCGTCAACGCGGACGGGTTCGAGGACTACTATGACGGCCTGGCTGTCGAGTGCGAGGTTCCCGATGACCTGGTCAGTCAGCTTGGCACGGCGGAAGAGGGGCGTATCGCCGCGGCGATACGCTACATCGAGACAGGCAGTTGCGAGGCGCCCGCTTCAGCGCGGGCGGCAAGGGCACAGGAGTCGATCCAATTCACGCCGCCGCAGGACCCGGTCCAGCAGCACATCGGCTACTAGTGTGGTGTGACTGTCTGGAGGGCGAGACGCCCTCCCTCCGTCAGGCGGCGCGTGCCTGCAGTTGCGCGGCGGTCTGCTCACCGATCATGCGGCCGAAGGTCATGGCCGGCATCAGCGACATGCCGCCGACGAAGGCTGCGCCTGACAGGCGCGTGAAGCCGAGAATCTCGCCGGCGGCGTAGAGGCCGCCTATCGGCTTTTCGGACTGGTCCACCACCTGCAGATTCCCGTTGACCTTGACGCCACCGGGACTGATCACGGTTACGCCCACCGCTTCGATTCCGTAGAACGGAGCGCGCTCGATGCGGCGCGGCAGAAAAAGGCGATCGAAGTCGGGGTCCTCGTGGTTGTCGACGGCTTCGTTGTAGCGCGTGACCGTTTCCGCGAGGTTGTCCGGGGGGATATCGAAGCGGCCGGCCAGTTCCTCGATGGAGTCGGCTTTCTGGAACGCCGGGTGCGTATTGAATTCGGGACGCAGGTCGCGACCCTGCTTGTCCAGAACGGTCATGGGCGTTGCGTTCTGGCGAATGCCTTCGTCGAATACGATGACCATGCGCATTCCGGGCTGCTTCAACAGCGAGGTCTCGCTGTAATGAATGCTTGGGTGATCTTCGCGCAGGAACCGCTTGCCCTGGCCGTCCACGTATATTTCCCAGGGCGCCCGGTAGGCCGGGGCCAGTTGGAAGAACCAGGCGCTCAAGGGGTCGTCCGGGTCCTGCAGGAAGCCCGCGAAGGTGGCCAGAAACTGGTCGGTGCGATCGATCTTTGCGCCGATGTCACGGGCCGCGATGATCCCTTCGCCTCGGGAAAACGGGTTGCAATGGGAATGCAGGGGGTAGGGAGTGACCTCGTTCCATAGCTCCGGATTGGCGGCGTAACCGCCGGTGGTCAGCGCCACATTCGGCGCCCGGAATTCGAGTTCCTCGCCCGCGCTTTCGGCTCTGACGCCGATAACAGCCCCTGAAGCGGAAGTAAGCAGGCCGGTCATGCGGGTCTGCAGCCGCAGTTCGATCGCGCCCGACGCCACCAGTTCCCGGTGCACCGGCTCGATCACCTTGAGAATAGAAATGGCCTGCTCGTGGCCCCAGACGTAGCGGCGCGTCGTGTAGGGTTCGTGCACCATCCCGGCGACCGGCGTTTCCGGCGCCAGCTCAAGCCCCAGGTCCATGAGCCAGTGCAGGGTATCCGCGGCGCCGCCAATTGCAAGCGGCCCGAGGACCGGGTCTATGCCTCCGTAGGCGATGCGCTGGGCGTCCCGGTAGTGTTCCTCGGCACTGTCCTCAATACCCAGCGCGGCTTGCTGGCGCGTGCCCGCGGCGCTGATCTGGCCCGATGACCAGTAGAGCGTGCCGCCCACGCGCGTGTCGGCGTCGATCTGCAGCACCCGGGCGCCGCCCTGGGCTGCGAATATGGCGGCCGGCATGCCGGCCGAGCCGGCGCCGACCACGATGATGTCGTATTCCTTGCTCATGACTTGTCTCCGGCCATCTTCAGCAGCGGCTGGATAAGGTCGATGGGGAGCGGGAACACGATGGTGGTACTGCCCTCGTTGGCGACCTCGGTGAGCGTCTGCAGGTAACGCAGTTGCAGCGCCTGCCCCTCCGTGCCTAGCGTGGCCGCTGCTTCCGCCAATTGCGTGGCTGCCTGCCGTTCGCCCTTCGCGTGAATGACCTTGGCGCGCCGGGACCGCTCGGCCTCGGCCTGGGCGGCGATCGCACGGATCATGCTCTCGTCCAGGTCCACATGCTTGATTTCGACATTGGAGACCTTGATGCCCCAGGCGTCGGTGTGCTGGTCGAGAATCACCTGGATGTCCTGGTTCAGCTTGTCACGCTCGGACAGCATCTCGTCGAGATCGTGCTGACCGAGCACCGAGCGCAGGGTGGTCTGGGCGAGCTGGCTGGTGGCCTCGAATACGTTGGCCACCTGGATGATGGCCCGCTCCGGGTCCACGATACGGAAGTACACCACCGCGTTGACCTTGACGGATACGTTGTCGCGCGAAATCACGTCCTGGGTGGGCACGTCCATGACGATGACGCGAAGATCCACCCGCACCATCCTCTGGATCAGCGGGATCACGATGATCAGTCCCGGACCCTTGACCTTCCAGAACCGGCCAAGCAGGAAAATCACCCCTCGCTCGTACTCCGAAAGGATTCGCACCGAGGCGATTATGAGCACAAGAATGATTATTCCTGCAATAAGATAAGTTAACATTTTTAACTCCTTAACCCGTTTTCTTCAACAAAGAGAATAAGTTTGGACGCGCCGCTGGCGCGGGCGGTGAATCTCCGACTTCCAGCTGCAGTCCGTCTACCGACTGCACGTACAGTTGCTGTCCTTTCCTGACCGGCGCCTGGCTCGTGGCATGCCAGCGCTCGCCCTGGACAAGCACCGGGCCGGCGCCCTCGAAGTCTTCCAGCACCGTGGCCCTGCGGCCTGCCAGGCCTTCCCGTCCGCTCACCACCGGCCTGCGCCGGCTGCGCGCCAGCACCACCACCAGGCCGAGCATAAGCAGCCCCGCGGCCAGGCCGACGCCTCCGATTACGCGCAACGGCGCCTCGAAACCGGGAATGCCGGTGTCAAACAGAATGATCGATCCCACAACGAATGCCACAACCCCTCCAGTTCCCAATACCCCGAAGCTGGGGGTAACGGATTCCGCCACGATAAGTCCCACCCCCAGGGCCATGAGCGCCAGTCCGGCGTAATTTACCGGCAGTATGCTCAGGGCATACGCCGCCAGGAGCAGGCAGATGACGCCGATGACGCCCGGTATCCAGGTGCCGGGGTTATACCCCTCCAGCAGCAGCCCGTAAAGGCCGACAATCAGCAGCAGGTAGGCCACGTTCGGATTGGTCAGGATAGAAAGGAAGCGGGTGCGCCAATCGGGCTCCAGCCGTTCAACCTGTATGCCGGCCGTCTGCAGGCGGGTATTTTCGCCGTTGACGTCCACCTCGCGGCCGTCGGCCTTCTCCAGGACCTCCTCCAGGTCGTTGGCGATAAAGTCCGCCACGTTCATTTCAACGGCTTCCTCGGCCTCCAGCGTCACGCCTTCGCGCACCGCCTGCTCGGCCCAGTCGGCGTTGCGGCCCCGCAGATTGGCCAGCGAACGTATCCTTGACACGGCGTCGTTGACGACCTTGCGCTTCATGGCCTCGGCGTCGATCTCCTCCGCGGTCTTGCCCGGAGAATCGTCGCCGTCTTCGGTCGAATCGCCGTCCCCGCCGCCTGAGCCTTCCCCGGAATCCGATTCTCCTTCGGGAGTTGCGGTTTCATCGCTTTCGCCGGAAGATGTTTCATCCTCGGCGGCCGCTTCATGTTCGTCGAGCAGCACCACGCCGATCGAAGCACCCGCGCCTCCCGTTTGACCCATGCTCACCGGGGTCGCGGCGCCCAGGGTCGTCGTGCGGGCCATGGCGGCTACATGACTGGCATAGAGGATGTAGGTGCCGGCGCTGGCGGCCTTTGCTCCGCTTGGCGTTACGTGCACGGCTACGGGCACGTCGGAAGCCAGGATCGCCTTGATCATGTCTTCCATTGCGATCATCAGCCCGCCGGGCGTGTCGAGTTCAAGGACCAGGATCCTGGCATTGCGCTCCTGCGCGGTCTTGAGGCTGGTGATGAAAAATTCTGCGGTTGCCACGCTGATGGCGTCGTCAATTGTGAGCACCAGAGCCAGGCCCGGAGACTCCTCTTCGACTGGTTCTTCGGAAGCATCCTGCGCCGGTCCGGCGCGCCATAGAAATACACCCGCAAGGACCAGCAGAGCGGACGGAAACAGGAACCTGCGCGCTTTGGAAAGTGCTTGCATAAAGGGCGTAGCATCATAGCACGCAAGGGCGTTTGCCATAGCACGCAAGGGTGTTCGCCGTTAGAATTCAGGGTTCGCCCGGAAAAACCGCACGGGGGGGTGAGAAATGAAGCGAGTACTGATGTTCGCCGGCCTGCTCATGGCACTGTCCGCGGGCGCGCAGCAGGACATGGAAAGCGTGACGATCGAGCCGGTCCCGGTTGCCGAAGGCCTGCACATGCTGGTCGGCGCCGGGGGCAACATCGGCCTATTCGCGGGCGAGGACGGCGTGTTCATGATCGACGACCAGTTCGCCGAAATCTCGCCGAAGATTTCGGCCGCGGTGGAGGAACTCACCGGCGGAACCGTGGACATGCTTGTCAATACCCACTGGCACTTCGATCACACCGGAGGCAACGAGCCCTTCGGCGAGGCCGGGGCGCAAATCTTCGCGCACGACAACGTGCGGGCGCTGATGAGCGAGCCGCAGACGCTCTCGATGTTCGGCATGGACCTGCCGGCGGCGCCGAAAGTCGCCCTGCCGGTGATCACCTTCGGCGAGCACATGACGTTTCACATCAACGGCGATACCGTGCACGCCCGACACGTGCCCAACGCGCATACGGACGGCGACGTGATCCTTTATTTCGAGAACGCCAATGCAGTGCACACGGGCGACGTTTACATCACGCTGGGCTATCCGTTTATTGACGGCGAGCACGGCGGACACATCGACGGCCTCATCAATGGCGCCCGGCAGGTGCTGGAATGGGCCGACGACGAAACGAAAATCATGCCGGGCCACGGGCACCTGTCCAATCGCGCCGAGATTCAGGAATTCCACGACATGCTGGTCGAGGCCCGCAGCCGGGTGCAGGCGTTGCTCGACGAAGGCAAGACGCCCGGAGAGATCGTCGCGGCCGCGCCGCTGGCGGACCTCGACGAGCGCTGGAGCAGCGGGTTCATCGACGGCCAGGGATTCACCCGGGCAATCGTCGCGGGCCTGAGCGGAGGCTGAATATGGCTTTCTCGCTGACCGACAAGCAGGCAAGGGACCAGTGGAGTCCGGACGGCTGGCTCAGCCGGGAAACCACGCAACAGCCGGAATACCGCGACAGCGAAGCGCTGGACGGGGCGCTCAAGGACCTGGCCGCGCTGCCGCCCATCGTGACCAGCTGGGAGGTCGAAGCGCTGCGCGAGTCCATAGCGGAGGCGCAGCGGGGCGAGAGCTTCGTGCTGCAGGGCGGCGACTGTGCCGAAACCTTCGAGGAATGCACCTCCGACATCATCGTCAGCCGGCTGAAGGTGCTGTTGCAAATGAGCCTGGTACTCAGCTACGGCCTGCGCAAGCCGATCGTACGGATCGGACGCATGGCCGGGCAGTACGCCAAGCCGCGCTCGGCGCCGCTGGAGTCGCGCGAGGAGGTGTCGCTTCCGAGTTTCCGCGGCGACCTGGTCAACCGGGAGTCGTTTACCACCGGCGACCGGGAGCCGGACCCGCAGCTCCTGCTGCGCGGGTATGAGCGCGCCGCGCTCACGCTGAATTTCATTCGCTCGCTGGTGGACGGAGGCTTTGCCGACCTGCATCACCCCGAGAACTGGGACCTGGATTGGGTGAGTCACTCCCCGCAATCGCAGGGCTACGAGAAAATCGTGGACCTGATCAAGCGCTCGCTGGACTTCATCGAGCACTCCACCGGGCGCGATATCAGCCGCTTGCGCCGCACCGACTTCTACACGTCGCACGAAGGCTTGCTGCTGCACTACGAGCAGGCCCAGACCCGTTTTCTGGATCACCGTGGGCTGTGGTACGACCTGACCGCGCATTTCCCCTGGATCGGTATGCGCACCGCGCAGCCCGACGGCGGGCATGTGGAGTTCTTCCGCGGGGTGGCCAACCCCATGGGGATCAAGATCGGCCCGGGCATGACGCCCGAGTGGCTGCTGGAACTGCTCCGGACGCTGAACCCGGAAAACCGGCCGGGACGCATCACGCTGATTCACCGCATGGGCGCCGGCGATGTCAGCGAGGTACTGCCGCCCCTGATCGATGCGGTGCAGCGCGCCGACGCTATGGTCCTGTGGATGTGCGATCCCATGCACGGCAATACCGAGACGGCCTCCAACGGCCGCAAGACGCGCAGGCTGGGCAATATCGAAGAGGAGCTGAGGCAGGCTTTCGAACTGCATGCGCGCGCCGGTACCCGCCTCGGCGGGGTGCACCTGGAACTGACCGGCGAGAACGTGACCGAGTGCGTCGGCGGCGCGCGCGGACTGGACGAGGCTGATCTCGACAGGAGCTATCGCACCCAGGTCGATCCGCGCCTGAATTACGAGCAGGCTATGGAACTGGCCATGCTGATCACGCAACAGGCAGCCGCGTAATATCGGCGCCGATGAGCGCCGAAAGCAGAGAAGACTTCAATCCGGGGAAGTTCCTCGAAAGCCTGACCCGCAACTGCGGCGTCTACCGCATGCTGGACGGCAAGGGCGTCATCCTGTACGTGGGCAAGGCCAAGAACTTAAGGCGCCGGGTGGCGTCGTACTTCGGGTCGCGCAGCCATCAGCCGCGCATTCAGAAGCTGATGAACCGCACCCGGCGGGTGGAAGTGACCGTCACGGAGACCGAGCAGGAAGCGCTGCTGCTGGAGTGCAACCTGATCAAGCGCCACAAGCCGCGGTTCAACGTGTATCTGCGCGACGACAAGAGCTATCCATACATCTACGCCACCACGCGCGATCCCTTTCCTCGCTTTGCCTTCCATCGCGGCGCCCGGCGCGGCAAGGGGCGTTACCTGGGACCGTTTTCGAACGCCGCGGCCGTGCGCGGCGCGCTGAGCCAGGCGCAGAAGCTGTTCCGGATCCGGCTGTGCGAAGACTCCTATTTCCGGCACCGCAGGCGGCCCTGCCTGCAATACCAGCTGAACCGCTGCACGGCGCCCTGCGTGGGACTGGTGAGCGAAGAGGAATATACGGCGGACGCCGGCCAGGCGCTGATGTTCCTGGAAGGAAAGAACGAGGCCGTGCTGGAGGACCTGCTGGGGCGCATGGAGGGGGCGGCGGCGGAGCTGGACTACGAACGCGCGGCGCTGCTTCGCGACCGGGTGGCCGCGCTTCAGCGAATTCAGGCCAGCCAGTCGGTGGCGGGCGGCGCGGCGAGGGACCTGGACGTGGTCGCCGTGGCTGAAAGCGGCGGCGTCTTTTGCGTGGCCGTGCTGTGGATTCGGCGCGGCGCGCTGACCGGCAGCCGGCTTTTCTTTCCCAGGGTGGTGCCTGGTGTGGAGTCCGGCGAGGTGCTGAGCGCCTTCATCTCGCAGCATTACTTCGAGCGCGGTGCGCCGCGGGAAATCATCACCGCCGGCCCGGTCAGCCGGCGGGACCTGCTCGAGAGCGCGCTGGGCATGCAGAGCGGCCACCGCGTGGCGGTCCGCTGGAAGGTCCGCGGCTGGCGCCGTCGCTGGGTCGAACTGGCGCGCAGGAACGCGGATGCCGGGGCGCTGCAGCAGGCGGCGGGCGCACGCGGCCTTGCGACGCAATTGAAGGCGCTGGCGAAGGAACTGCGCCTCATGCGTCCGCCCGAGCGCATCGAGTGCTTCGACATCAGCCATACCGGCGGCGAGTCGCCTGTGGCTTCCTGTGTGGTCTTCTCGCCGGAAGGCGCCAGCCGTTCCGAATACCGGCGATTCAACATCCGCGATGCGGAAAGCGGCGACGACTACGGCGCCATCGCCGAGGCCGTGCGCCGGCGCTATGGCCGGCTGGTCCGGGAGGACGCGACCCTGCCGGAACTGTTGCTGATTGACGGCGGAAGGGGACAACTGAACGCGGCGCGTTCCGAGCTTGAGAGCCTCGGGCTGTCCAGCCTGCCGGTGGCCGCGGTAGCCAAGGGATTCGGGCGCCGCGAAGGGCGCGAGCGCATCTACCTGCCGGACCTTGCCCGGCCACTGGTCCCCGGGTCCGGCTCCGCGGCGCTGAAGCTGGTCGCGCGAATACGCGACGAAGCCCACCGCTTCGCGCTGGAAGGCCACCGCCGGCGCCGGCTGGGCGCGCGCAAGTCTTCGGTGCTGGAGGAGGTGCCGGGCCTGGGACCCAAGCGCCGGCGCCAGTTGCTGCGCCATTTCGGCGGATTGCGCGGGGTCGAGGCGGCGCCCGTAGAGGACCTTCGAAAGCTCCCCGGCATCGGCCCGGAACTCGCGCAACGCATCTACGGCGCCCTCCACTAGCCGATAACAAAAGGTCGACGATTCGCTATAGTGGCGGCATGAACCTCGCGATCATCCTGACGTGGTTCCGGGTCGCCGCCATGCCCAGCATCGTGGCCCTGTTTTACCTTCCATATTCGTGGGCGCATCCCGTGGCCGGCCTCGTATTCGGAGCGGCTGCGCTCACCGACTGGGCGGACGGCTGGGTGGCGAGGCGCTTCAACCAGGGATCGCGTTTCGGCGCATTCCTGGACCCGGTCGCGGACAAGCTGCTGGTCACCGCGGCCCTTCTGCTGTTGGTGCAGGCCAACCCGGGGATGGTGCTGGCGCTGGTCGCGATCGTGATCATCGGCCGCGAGGTGGCCGTCTCGGCGCTGCGCGAGTGGATGGCGGCGCTCGGTCAGCGGGGCCGGGTCAACGTTATCCGGCTGGCCAAGTACAAGTCCATCGGGCAGATGGTGGCGCTGGCCTTCATGCTCTATGAAAAGCCGCTGTTGTTCCTGCCGCTATACGAAATCGGTTACGTCCTGCTGCTGCTGTCGGCGGGCCTGACGCTGCTGACCGGCGCCTTGTACATGCTGCGGGCCAGGGCGGCGATGCGCGGTACGTCGGCATATCAGGCCGAGCGCTAGACAAATGGAGATGCGGTTTTGTCTGTCAGTCTCTGCGCCAACTGGCGGACGATCGCGGCTGGCTGCGGCCTGCCTTCCGCTTTTGCTGGCCGCCGGAGCCTGCGCGCCTGCCCCCGAGGCGCCTCAATCCGGAATTGCGATAAGCAATGTGACCGTTATTGACGCATTGTCGGGCGAGCGTCCCGGCCAAACCGTGCTCATTGAAGGCGACCGGATTCAGCTCGTGGGTCCTTCCGATGAGATCTTTTTCGGCGTAACCGAACAGATTGACGGCACCGGAAAGTTTCTGATTCCGGGATTGTGGGACATGCACGTTCACCTTACGTTCGACGAGCGTTTCACGCCGACGATGCCGGAGATGTTCATCCGTTACGGGATTACCAGCGTGCGTGATACGGGCGGCTTGATGGCGAAGGTGGCCCCGGTGGTGGAGCGCATGCGCGCGCAAGGCGCGATCGCGCCGCGCGTATTCTTCAGCGGACCGCTGCTCGACGGGGTCCCGGTGGTATACGACGGGATCGACGCTCCGGAAATAGGCGTTCCCACCCTGGATGCCTTGGCTGCCCGGGCGCGCGTGACGGAACTCAAGGCGCAGGGCGTGGATTTCATCAAGATTTACGAAATGGTGAATCCCGAGGTCTTTGCGGCCCTGGTTGAAGCCGCCGCTGCCCATGACCTTCCCATAGCAGCCCATGTGCCCCTGTCGATGCGCGCTTCCACGGCCGGGCCGCATGTGAACTCCATGGAGCACCTGCGCAACGTGGAACTGGACTGCGCCGGAAACGCGGAAACACTGCTGCAGACGCGGCTTGAGGAATTGGCGGCGAGACGAGACAGTTCGGGAATGATGCTGCGCACGGCATTGCACAACCTGCAGAGGATGAATGCGGTTGCGGCCCTGGATGAAGAGCGCTGCGCCGGGGTTCTGGCGACACTCCGCAACACTATCCAGGTCCCGACCGCGCGCCTGAATGCGCTGTCGATGTTTCCGGTTTTCCAGCGTAATGATTGGGCTGCTGCAGTTGCAGGCATTCCCCAGGCCTTGCGCGAACAATGGAGTGGTCCTTCGCCTTCGGGTATTCCCGCCGCGGTACAGCGGGACACGAGTTATGCGCAATACACGCTGGACATGATCGCTCGCATGCATGAAGCCGGCGTGCCGATCGGCGCGGGCACGGACACGCCGATTGCGCTGGCGATCCCTGGCTACAGTCTGCACAGCGAACTGGAAGTGCTGGTCGCCGCCGGCCTGACGCCGCTGGAGGCGCTGGGCGCCGCGACCGTGCAGCCGGCGAAGTTCTTCTCGCTTGAGGACGAAATGGGCGCGATCGCCCCGGGAATGCGCGCCGACCTGGTGCTGCTGGACGCGAACCCGCTGGCCGACATCGCCAATACCCGTACCATCAACCGCGTGATCGCGCGCGGCCGGCTCATGCCTGTGCACTAGCGGACCCGAAGTCGGTCCGGGGAGGAGAAATGAAAGCAATATGCGTCGCCGCATGCGGACTGCTTCTCGCCGGAGGCGGTCGGGCCGAAACCCTCGAGTGGGACACTTCGACGTACTCCCAGCAAGTCACGCCGTGCGATATCGAGGCCTCGCACGGCGACGATCCGTATTCCGTGGCGCCTGGCGTTTCGCAGCAGGAGATGGACTACGACCGGGCCCTTGCGGCCTGCGAGGCGGCGGTAGCGGCGGATCCCGGCAATCCGCGCCTGAGGTATCAACTGGCGCGGGTCTACGGCTACAGTGGGCAGGGCGAGAAGGCCTATCCGCACCGCGAGGCGGCAATCGCAGCGGACTATCCGCAGGCCCTGTTCGTGAACGGTTACCTGCATTTTTTGGGAATCAACAAGGCCAGGAAGGACATTTGCAGGGCCGGGAGCCTTTTTAGGCGTTCCGCCCAGTACGGCCGGCTTGCGGGACAAATGGGATTTACGCGCTACGCATTGGACGGCGCCTTCGAAGGTTGCGACGTGGCCATCGATCCGCTGGAACTCATGGAATTTCTCCGGGAGGCGGAGGATTCGAACAGCGGCTACTACGAGAGCATGCTCATCGGGATGCTGAAGAAGGAAGTCAATGCGAACTGGCCTGAACTCAAACTTATGGAAGGGGAGAACACATGAAGAAACTGATCGCAGTTTGCGGACTGCTTGCCTTTGCCGGGGCCTCCGCCGAATCGCTTGAATGGGATCCATCGAAGTATTCTCAGGAAATAACGCCCTGCGACCTGGCCGCAACGCACCCCCTGGACCCCAACAGGGTGGCGCCGGGCGTGTCGCAGGAAGAAATGAACTTTCCCAGTGCGACGGCGGCCTGCGAGGCGGCGGTCGCCGCGGATCCGGAAAATCCCAGGCTGCAGTATCAGCTCGCCAGGGTCTACACCTATAGCGGAAAAACCGAGCTGGGCTGGCCGCACATGGAAGTAGCCGTGGCCGCCGAGTACCCCCAGGCGCTGTTTGTGAGCGGCTATATGCAGCATCTCGGTCTCTCTCCCGTAGAGAGGGACGCCTGCACGGCCGGCCGCCTGGTTCGGCGCTCGGCGGAATACGGGCGACTTGCAGGGCGGATCGGCTTTGTGCGCTATGCACTCGACGGCGGTTTCGACGAGTGTGAAGGCCTGGTCGAAGCGGACCAAATGCGCGATTTTCTTGCTGCCGCTGCCGAATCTACGGGCGACTACTATCAGACCATGCTCATCGGGATGCTTCAGAAAGAAATCGAGGCCAGGTGGCCCCAGGCGGATTAGCCGGCGGCACCTGGAAAAATGGTAATACCACTTTCTCTTGTCGGAATAGCAAAACGGTCCTACTGATCGCTTGGAATAGGTATATACTTCCTGCATAACCACCTCTTGGGAGAGGACAATGCGGGAAATAGAAAGTACTGTCCGCGCAGGCCGCCGGACACTGATCTCACTGTGTGCAACTCTGGCAATGGCGCTGACGGGTTCGCTCGTTTACGCCCAGGAGGAAGAAGATTCCGAAGTGCCGATCGAAGTCGATGAGTCCATTATCGAAGAGATCGTCGTTACCGGCGTGCGGCTCGATATTCAGAATTCCATCCAGCTCAAGCGGAATTCCGTCGAGATCGTGGACGGGCTGAATGCCGACGAGATCGGCTCGCTGCCGGCCTTGTCTATCGGCGAGGCGCTGGAAATCATCACAGGCGCGGCCACTCATCGCGAGAACGGCGGCGCGACCGAAGTCGCCGTCCGTGGATTGGGACCTTATCTCGGCACCACCACCGTCAATGTCAGGGAGTCCACGAACGGGAGCGGCAACCGCGCGGTCAACTTCAGCATCTTCCCTTCTGAATTGTTCAATTCCGTCGCCATTCACAAAACACAGTCCGCGAGCTACATTGAAGGTGCCGTCAGCGGTCAGGTTCAGCTGACGACCAGGCGACCCATCGAGTACGGCGAGCAGCTCGCGCAATTCAGTCTCAAGGGCTCCGCGCATCCTGACGACAGCGACATCATTGGCCAGGATGAGAATGGATACCGCGCCACCGCCAGCTATATCAACTCATGGGATCTTGACGGCCTGGGCACTATTGGCATAACCCTCGGCGGGCAGCTACGCGACGATTCGAACCCCGAGGCAGAATCGACTCACAGCACGGGAGGCGGGCGGCTTGAAGTTTGTCTGCTGGAATCATTCGACCCCATGGCACAACCGTTTGACTTAAGCTCGCGATGTGAGAACAACGCATCCGGAAGCGGTGGCGACTCGGCCTTGAGCAATGACCAACTGCAAGACCTCATCGATTCCAACCCCGATTACAACAGCGTCGCCGATATTCCGTTTGCCTATATTCCGCGCAGTCGCCAATTCCGCCAGAATACGACGGATGATGACCGTCACGCCATTTTCGGAGCGATACAGTGGCAGCCGAATGACAATGTGGATGTCATGCTCGATTTCCAGCAGTCCGAGCGGGATCAGAAGGAACTGCGGCGGGATCTTCTGTTCGGAAATACCCAGAATGCCGTGCGGGACCTCGTTTCCAACCCGCGTACCGGACTTTTGGAAAGTTTCGTCGTAGATACCGGTATCCGATCCAAGACTACGGACTTCGTACGCTTTGAGGAATATGAAGGCGCCGGCCTGAACATTGCCTGGCAAGCCACGGATGCCCTGGAAGTTTCATTCGATGCGGCGTTTGCGGATACCAGGCGTGTTGAGACGGATATTGAGGCTACGCTGGGCGCGGACGAGGTCTTGAGAACGGATCCTTCAGACGTTCAGAGTAGAGAAGACTTCTGGATCCGATTCGACGTGGATGTGCCCGGCACGGATGGGCTGGCATTGCCAACGGTCCTCAGCACGGACGGCAGCAGTTCGCGCGATCCTGCTTCGCTCCTGGATTTTGACATTAACGATCCCCGCTACTTTACCGGTAGAGATCGTGCGCAGGTTCGCGGCAGGCAGCAGATTCGTGAGCACACGATCGATGCTTTCAGGCTGGACTTTTCCTGGGACACCGAGTCCCTGGGCTTTGTCAACAACTTGCAGGCAGGAGTGCGCTCTTCCTCTCTTGAGTATCGCACCTTTGGCGGTAATCGCGCCCGAGCCGGCATCAATCTGTTTGACGATGAGGATCTTGACGGCGTCCCCCACGGAAGCAACAGCACGCTTGAAGCCCGCACTGTCATCTTCAATGCCGCCAACAACTGCGGACAGCCCAGCTTTCCGGAGCCCGATTTCCTGTCGGAGTCCAGAGGCGGTCGCGATCTCATAACGTTCGCGCACGGCATTGGCACCGGCACCGGATGGGCGACATTCGATTTTGACTGTTTGCTCGATGAACTGCTCGCGAACTACGGTGGCAGGTCCGCACTTCAACTGGAGAATGGAATCGAAACCAGCAGTGTCGATTTGACCGAAGACGTGACGGCTTTGTACTTGCAGGCAAATTTCGAGTCATCGATGTCCGGCAGGCCGGTTCGAGGCAATTTCGGTGTGCGCGTGGTTCGAACGGACGTCGATTCAATCGGCTACCGCACTCCACTAACGGTCATACAGGAAGACGGCTTGTATTTTGTCGAGCCGGCGGACACGGACGCGCAGTACGAAAGTGTGTTGCAAACCAACAGCTATACGGAGGTCTTGCCCAGTCTGACCTTCATCATGGATCTCAATGCCGATTGGGTATTTCGAGCCGGAGTATTCAGGGGCATGTCGCGTCCGGATCCGCACTCCTACAGCAATAGCCGCAGCATCAATACCAACAGCTCGGATGATGTGGACTCCGGCTACGGCAGTCTGGAAGAGGCGGTGTATGGCATCAGCTCGTCGGGCAACCCGAAATTGCAGGCCCTGCCATCCTGGAATGTCGATGTTGGTCTGGAATGGTATGCCAACGAAGATACGTTGCTGGCGGCCGGCGTCTATTGGAAACGCTTTCAGGGCGCTTTCGAGAACGCCTACCAGCCGGAAGACTTCCTGATTGACGGAAACGTCGTGACCGGCTCAGTGAGAACCACGCAGGTTTCCGATAAGGAGAGCGACCTCACTGGACTTGAAGTCACCGCGACGCATTCGTTCGACTATCTGCCCGGATTTTTGGGCGGCTTCGGCGGGAAGATCAGCTACAACTATGCGGACTCCGACTTTGAATTCGAAGATGGACACGGCGGCGACGGTATTGCCTTTGATGCCGATGGTAATGCGACTCCACTCCTGGGCCTGTTGCCGCCCGCCGGGTTGTGGGGGCTGTCGCGTCATACCAGCGCAACGCAGATTTACTGGCAAAATGATCGCTTCAATGTGCAGGCGATTTTCAAGGCGCGCTCCGGATACTTCCAGGGATACGGTCGCGATACGGGCGCCCGCATTCGCTACGTGGATGACTACAAGACGGTTGACGTTCGCTTGAGATACGACATCACCGACAGTATTCAACTGTCGGTGGAAGGCATTAACGTGCTTGGCGAGCCTCGTATCGATTTTCGTGGATTGGAAGGTCAGGTGGTTCAAACCCTGGAGTACGGCCCGCGCTTGTTCGTAGGCGTCCGGGCCAAGTTCAATTGATTCGCCGGGGCGATGAAGGGGCAGAAGCTGTATGAGTCCGTTGCGCAAAGGATTGCGCGTCGGTTGGAAAAGGGCGTGTATCCGCCCGGCACCCGCTTGCCAGGCGAACGGGAACTTGCAGAACAATTCAACGTCAGCCGGGTTACGATCCGCCAGGCGTTGATTTCACTGCAGGCTCTCGGGCGGCTCGAGGTGCGGGCCGGATCCGGCGCGCACGTGCTGGACGCCGCAGTCTCTCAAGTAGACGTGCTTCCCAAGGCAAGCGCGCTCGAACTGACCGAGGCGCGGTCGCTGTTCGAGTCCGAAGTGGCGGCGCTGGCGGCGCCCGATATCAGCGACGCAACGCTGGCTGAGCTTGAGCACCTCATCGAGGAAATGAGCAGCGACGACCACGACAACCCCGATGAGGCGGAACTCGCCGACCGGGACTTCCACCTGACCATTGCCGCCGCCGCCGGGAATTCCGTGCTCTATTACATTGTCGAAAAGCTCTGGCGGATGCGCATGGAGCTGGCGCCGGTCAAGAAGGTCTATGACTCCGTGTGCTCGGAAGACGCGACGGCACGCGGAGGAGAACACCGCGAAATCCTCGATGCGCTGCACAGCCGCAATCCCGCGCAGGCGCGGCTGGCGATGAGAAAGCACTTTACGCGACTGCTGGAATCGATGCTCGACGTGACCGAGCAGAATGCGCTGAAGGATGTCCGCAGGAAGGCCAGCGAGAGCCGGGAGCGTTTCCTGAAGAGCGCGCGGATTTAGCTGACAGGCCCCACGAAGTCAGGAGTCCTCTTATGTGCCGGTGCCGGAAATTTCTGGTAGCTTCCGCGCTCGCCATTCTCGCGGCGGGAGGCTTATCCGCAACCGAGACGCTGGTCAGGAATCAGGACGAGTACCGTGATGCGGTCAAGCGCGCGAATCCAGGTGACGTCATCGTGCTCGCCAACGGCGTCTGGCGCGATTTCGAGATTCTGTTCACCGGAACCGGGTTGCCGGAACAGCCGATCACGCTGACAGCCGAGACCAAAGGCGAGGTCGTGATCAGCGGGCAGTCCAATCTGCGCCTGGCGGGCGAGCACCTGGTCGTGTCGGGGCTGGTGTTCAGGGACGGCTACTCGCCCACCAATACCGTAATCTCGTTTCGGCGCACGAAGGGGGAGCCTGCCAACTACTCGAGGGTGACTGGGACGGTCATAGACCGGTTCAACAAGCTGGAGCGGCACGAGATTGATTTCTGGGTGCTGATGTTCGGGCGCCACAATCGCTTCGACCACAACCACCTCGAGGGCAAGGGTAATCTCGGCGTGACCATGGCCGTGCGGCTGGACGGCGAGGAGAATCAGCGAAACCACCACCGCATCGACCACAATTACTTCGGCCCGCGCCCGATTCTCGGTTCCAATGGCGGCGAAACGCTGCGAATCGGCACCAGCCACTACTCGCTCACCGATTCGCTGACCGTCGTGGAGAACAACGTATTCGATCGCTGCGACGGCGAGCTGGAGATCATTTCCAACAAGTCAGGCGGCAATACCTACCGCGGAAACCTGTTCCTGGAATCGCGCGGCACGCTAACGATGCGTCACGGCAACAACGCCGTGATCGAGGACAACGTCTTTCTCGGCAACGGCGTTCCCAATACCGGCGGCATACGGGTCATCAACAAGGGGCATGTGGTCCGCAACAACTACCTGCACGGGCTTACCGGCTACCGCTTCGGGGCCGCCTTCACGGTCATGAACGGCGTTCCGGATTCGCCGCTCAACCGCTATCACCAGGTCGAGGACGTGCTGATGGAGAACAACTCGATTATCGAGTGCGACTACATCGAAATGGCCGGGGGCAGCGACGACGAGCGCTCGGCGACGCCGATCGACAGCATGTTCCGCGCCAACCTGGTGTTCAACCGCGACGGGGAGAACGTCATCCGCGTGCATGACGACATCAGTGGAATTTCCTTTGAGGGCAATGCGTCCAACGCGGTCGGGAAAATGCCCATAGGGCAGGGTTTTGCGAACTCCCCGATCGAGATGCATATGGCCGAGAACGGGCTGATGTATCCGGCCGGCGACGAACTTGCTTCCGTTGGCGTTCGCGCCGACCTCCAGGTGCTGGACAAGGACGATACCGGGGTGGCCTGGTACCCGAAGCCGGCACCCTCCCAGGCGCCCTCAGCAACAATTGTCGTCAGCCCGGGCGAGGATGCCCTGTTCAATGCCGCCAGTCGCGCCCAGGCCGGTTCGATCCTGGAAGTGGCCCCCGGCTCTTACCGGGTCAGGAAGACGATCGTGATCGACCGGCCGCTGGGCATTCGCGCGGCGCAGGGCCGCGGAACGGTGAAGCTGGAGTTCGAGCGCCCGGCGCTGTTCGAGCTGGACGATGGCGCGCGCCTCGAACTTTCGGGCCTTGAAATTTCAGGCGCGGCTTCTCCCGACATGTCGGGCAACTCGGTGATACGCACCAGCCGCTACTCGATGACGAGCAACTACGCCCTGACGGTCGAGGACTGCTCCGTAAGCGACCTGGACGTCAATTACACCTTCAATTTCCTGTTGGTGGCCAAGAACACCTTCGCGGATGCGATTCGCATCACGCGCTCCGAATTCAGCGACATCAGCGGCAGCGTGCTTTCGATGAGCAGGGAAATCGATGACCTGGGCCGCTATAACGGCGAGGTAATCTCAGTAGTCGACAGCCGGTTCAGCAATATCGGCGGCGCCGTGGTTGACATTTACCGCGGCGGAACGGATGAGAGCACCTTCGGCCCCCGGCTGGAAATCCGTTCCAGCGTGCTGGATTCGGTGGGCCACAACGCGCGCAACAAGACGGCCGCGTCAATTCGGCTGCTGGGCGTGCAAATGGCCGACATTCACGATAATGAATTCATCGACAGCCGGCCGATCCGCGTAACGCACACGGTCGGCGATCCGGTAACGCGAATCGGAGGCAATCGGTTTGCCGGCACGCCGGAGCCGATTGTCGGCGAGATCAGCGCCCCTTGAAGCGGAATACCTTTGCCGTTTTGGCCCTCGCGGCCTTCGTGATTGGCGGCTGGCCACAGGAAGGCGGGGCATCTCATCCCCGCCTGCTGCTGACCGCCGGGGATGTCGCGAGTATTACCGGCACGATGGGCGAATCGCCGAGCTTCATGCGCTCTCTGGACCGGACACGGGCACGCGTCGACCGTTATTTCGCTTCCCCGCCCGATGTCCCCGCGCCCACCGATGCCGGCGGCGGCTACTCGCATGAGCAGCACAAGAGCAACGCAGTCGCGATCCGCGAGGCCGGTGTCGTCTATCAACTGACCGGCGCCGCGCGCTACGCCGAACATGCCCGATCGTTGTTGTTGGCCTACGCCGCAATGTATCCGGAGTTGGGCGAGCATCCCCGGAAGAAAGAGCAGACGCCTGGCCGGCTGTTCTGGCAGAGCCTGAACGAATCGGTGTGGCTGGTGCATGCCATCCAGGGCTATGACGCGATTGTCGAGACGCTTTCCGATGACGACAGGTCCATCATAGAAGGAGGAGTGCTGCGGCCTATGGCCGATTTCCTGTCGGTGGAATCGCCGCAGACTTTCGACCGGATTCACAACCACGGAACCTGGGCGGTGGCGGCCGTCGGAATGACGGGATACACGCTTGATGACCGCTCTTACGTGGAGACCTCGCTCTACGGGCTCAATCGCGATGGCAGCGCCGGTTTCCTCAGGCAGCTCGATCTGCTGCTCTCGCCGGACGGCTACTACGCCGAGGGACCGTACTACCAGCGCTACGCACTGATGCCGCTGGTCGTTTTCGCCCGGAGCATCCAGAACAACGATCCGGAACTGAAGATCTTCGAGTATCGCGACGGCCTGCTGCTCAAGGCGATCTACGCATGCATCGAGCTTTCCTACGGCGGACTGTTCTTTCCGATCAATGACGCGATCAGGGAAAAGGGACTGGATACCGTGGAATTGCGTTACGGCGTTCCCCTCGCCTACGCGCTGACCGGTGATCCGCGGTTGCTCTCCGTGGCCCTGCGGCAAGGCGCCTACGTGCTTACCGGCGATGGCTTCGCGGCGGCGCGGGCGGCGGACCGCGGCGAGGCGCAGCCGTACGAGCATCGCTCGATGCTTTTCCGGGACGGCCCGTCCGGGACGCAGGGTGGCCTGGCGGTTCTTCGCAACGGCGCCGGGACCGGGCACCAGGCGCTGGTGCTGAAAGCCACGGCCCAGGGCATGGGGCACGGCCATTTCGACAAGCTCAACTGGATCTTCTACGATAACGGCCGCGAGATCGTGGCGGACTACGGCGCCGCGCGCTTTCTCAATATCGAGCCCAAGGACGGCGGGCGCTATCTGCCCGAAAACGAGACCTGGGCCAAGCAGACGGTGGCCCACAACACGCTGGTCGTGGATGAAGAGAGTCATTTCGGCGCCCGACTGCCGACTGCCGAGCGTTTCCATCCGGAGATGCTGTTTTTTCACAGCGACGGAGAGATTCACCTTGCCGCGGCGTCGATGGAAAATGCCTATGAGGACGTAGCGTTCAATCGAACCCTTGCGTTGCTGGACGGAATTGTCGCCGGCGGACCGGTGGTGGTGGACGTGCTCAATGTCTTCGGTTCCGGGCAACGAAAATACGATCTGCCGCTTCATTTCAACGGCCAGTTCATCACCAGCGATCCGCCGCTTGAGGCGCAAACGAAGAGCCTGCAACCGCTTGGAGGGGCCAATGGTTATCAACACCTGTGGCGCCTGGCGGAGACAGGAGTGGCCGCGGGTCAGTTGTTCTCACTGACCTGGCTGGCAGGCGATCGTTTCTATACCTGGTCCGCCAGTGCCGAGGAACCGCTTGAGGTCGTTCTGGCGGAACTCGGCGCCAATGATCCGCAGCTGAACCTGCGCCGGGAGCAGGCGGTAATCCTTCGATTGAGGGATGGCAGCAGGAACACCTTCCTGTCCACGCTGGAAGTGCACGGCGAGTACAACTCGACGGAAGAATTCACCATCGGCAGTGACGGATCGATCGATTCGATCGAACGCTACAGCGACGGCCGCCGCGATGTGATCCGGCTTGTCAACAGGCAGCGTGAGGAGCGATTCCTGGCGCTTTCCTACAATCCGGACGGGAACCTGGAACATAGCGTCCGCATCGCCGGACGCGAGTTCGTGTGGAAGGGCTACTTCGGCTTGTTCGACGAGAACGGTCTGCTGGCCTCGAAGAATTCAGATCAGTGAAGGGGGAAATAAATATGGAAGGCAAGGTAGCAATCGTCGCCGGCGGATCCAGGGATATCGGCAGGGCCGTGTCGCTGGCCCTGGCCGGGGCCGGCGCCAGGGTGGCCGTCAACTACTACAACAATGCCGCAGCCGGTGAGGAAACCGTCGAAAGCATCAGTCAGGCAGGGGGCGCCGCGATCGCCGTCGCGGGCGACATGACCGAGCGGAAGTCGGTCGAGAACCTGGTGGCCGAGACCCGCCGCGCCTATGGCGATTCCATTGATGTGCTGGTGAATGTCGTCGGCGGACTCGTAGCGCGCAAGGCGCTGCCGGACATGGACGAGGAGTTCCTGGAACACGTCCTTCGGCTTAATGTCACCAGCACGTTCCTGACCACGCAATGCGTTCTTCCCCACATGGCGGAAGGAGGATCCATCGTCAATCTTGCCTCGCAGGCAGGCCGGGATGGGGGCGGTCCGGGTGCGGCGGCCTACTCGACAGCCAAGGGTGCGGTCATGTCGCTTACGCGGGCGATGGCCAAGGAACTGGGACCCGCGGGCATTCGGGTAAATTGCGTATGCCCGGGAATGATCGACACGACCTTTCACGATACCTTTACCAAGGACGCCGTGCGCGCGAATGTCGCCGCGGGCACGCCATTGCGGCGCGAGGGAACCCCGGAAGAGGTAGCGGAGCTGGTGGCCTATCTGGCGTCGCCCGGGGCCAGTTTCATTACCGGCGCGAGCGTGGACATCAACGGCGGCACCTTTTTCTCCTGATTCGCCGATGCAACAAGCCAGTAAACTCCGCTGGCGCTGACGCACCGGCCTTCCGGGAGACGCATGAATCCATCCATGGAGCTTTGTTCCGCTGTGAGCGCCGGGTCATCGGCGCCCACTGGCTCACAAACTCCCGGAAGGCCTGTGCGTCAGCGCCAGCGCGCGGCCGTATGGTGCATCTATTGAACCGGAAGCGGCGTTACTGCTAGACTCGGCGCCGCTCAGAGCGGGAATAGCTCAGTGGTAGAGCACAACCTTGCCAAGGTTGGGGTCGCGGGTTCAAGTCCCGTTTCCCGCTCCATTTTTTCGGCAATAACCAGCGCCGTCCGGCGTCTTTTGCCGAACAGCCGGGCCAGGTGGCAGAGTGGCGATGCAGCGGACTGCAAATCCGTGGACGCCGGTTCAATTCCGGCCCTGGCCTCCAATCGCCGGCAACGGCCGCATTCGGGAAGGAACTGCAAATGAAACTCATACGACAACCCCTGGTGTTTGCCATTGCACTTGCCACGGCGTTTTCCGGTTCTTTTGCGCTCGCCGACAGCCATGGTGGGGACGCCACGGACGCGCGCCTGCGGGCCGCCATCACCGGTGAACATCGATCGGCAGAAAAAAGATCAAGGGACGCCTATCGCAACCCGTACGAAACGCTGACTTTCTTTGGTCTCAAGGAAGACATGACCGTGCTGGAAATCAATGCGACGGGGGGATGGTATACGGAAATCATTGCGCCGGTTGTTGCCAATACGGGCAAGTACTACGCCACGATGTGGGACCCCAGTACCAGCGAGTGGGCGAAGGGCGCTTACGACGATCTCGCGGAATTGATCGAAACCGACAGGGATCTGTTCGGCGACGCCGAGGTCGTTGGCATCAGCGGGGAGAATTTCAGGCCCATTGAGCCAGGATCAGCCGATCTCGTGTTGACCTTCAGAAACATTCATAACTGGATGACCAGCGGCAGCATTCACGACATGCTGGAAATGATGTACGTGTCGGCCAGGCCCGGCGGCCACCTGGGGATCGTGGAACACCGCGGAAACCCATTGATCCGGCAAGACCCCAAGGCCGTTTCCGGTTACGTCAATGAGGGCTATACCATCAGGCTCGCCGAAGAGGCCGGATGGCAGCTGGTCTCGACCAGTGACATCAACAACAACCCGATGGACGACAAGGACTATGACAAGCGTGTCTGGCGCCTGCCGCCCACGCTTCGCTACCTGGCGCTGGAAGGCTGGCCCGAGGTGGACGATGCCCAGCGGATAAAGAGTCTGGCGATCGGGGAAAGTGACCGCTTCACGCTTCTGTTCGTGAAACCAACCGGCTGACGTTTTTCCTTGCCCCGGGAACGAGGGCGTCCCGCCCCTCGCCGAGTGCTGGAAGCCTTTCTCTCTGTGTCAGTAGTTGATTGAAGGATTGTCGCCAGGAAAGATCACCCCGGCGACCAGCATGCCGTCCTTGCCGGTGCACTCCAGCGAGTGCCGCTGCTTCGGCGGCAGAAAGATCACGTCGCCCGTGCCTACGGACGTCTTGACGTTCTCCGTCCATAAACACCCCTCGCCGGAAACCACGATCAGCGTTTCCTCGTAGAGGTGCCGGTGGGCGACGGCCTTCGACAGCGGAATCTCGCCGATGAACTGAGCGCCGTTCTCGAATCCCTGGGTCTTGTCGATCAATACCTGGAAGAACCGGTCGGCCATCGGAGTGGCCTTGTCCCTGTCCGTGGCGATGGTGCGGTCCGGATAGTGGGAATCGAAGTAGTCGGCAAGGCCGCGCCGCCACTGTGGCCCGTCAGCATGCGGAAAAACGCTTGCATAGACGCCCATCGGCCGGTCGGGCGGGGCGGTCAGCGCAAAGGCTTCCCCGGGTCGTACGAATGCGCCGGTGCAGGGATCGAGCGCAAACTTGCGGGACCCGATGGCGAGTTCGCCCGAGTCGCTGGTCACGAACAGGAGCACCTGGCGCCGCGGAAACTCCATGGCCTGCGAATAGCCGGGCGGGAGCGTCAGGTGAAATTGCGACTGATGCACGGCGCCGTCCTCCGGGCTGATCAGCTTGCGCACCTCCACGGTGCCCGCGCCTTCGTCGGGCAGTCGTCCGACCCGGTGGACCCGGCAGCTTCCATCCAGCACCACGCGTCCGGGCGACGCTTCTTCGGCCAGAGGAACTGCCTGGTTCTCCGGGCTCAAGGGGTCGTCGGTTTCGTATCTTTCGCGGAGGTTGTTGTGGCTGCCGTCGCAGAAGGGGACGTCGGAAGTGCGCTTGCAACCGCAGAACAGGACTTCCTCGCCGTCTTCCTGCGCCTGGTAGGGAAGGGGAGCGATGCCCGTGCCCTTGTGCGAGCCGTCGCACCAGGGCTGGCTCTTCGACCGCCCGCAGGCGCACCAGAAGTACCGCTTGCCCTTCTCAAGCTCAGCGTAGTACGGCTTGTACCTGGCGATGACGGGTTCCTGGATCGTGTCGCTCATAGGACTCTCAAGATTACGGCTATTGATTGCCTTCTAGTCTCCTCGCGGGAACCAGGCCTGCAGTGTTTCTCGTAGCTGCGAGAGAGCAGAATCACAACAGTTCATTGGGTCTGAAGACTTGGCAATGCGTTCGAATATTGTTGACGAGCGCCGCGGACGCTTATCGCCTGGTGCATTGCGCATCGCTGTTTCCATAGCTCGTTTTGGATCAATAGGCTTGGATCGTCCTGAAGGCCATAGGCCCCGATCATGAAGCCACCGCCTGAGGTTGCCAAAGTTATCTCCCCAACCAAGCGCTCTTGATACATGGGGACTTGGCGCCCATACCCATTCCTCCAGTTCAGGATCAATGACAACCACATGGGAGCGTTTTTCCCATCCATTCACGAATAGTAGCCTTTCTACTTTGCTTTGGACTTCTGCAGGCATCAAACTGGAACCGCAACCATGATAGTCAAAGGCTACGATTGCGTAATTGCTGCTACTCAAGAATGGCCTCAACAACTCGACCGCTTGTGTTCGACACCCAGGGTCATGTCCGGGATGTGTCAATATTTGATAGTCAATGTTCCGAATGGCAAGCTTCTCCTGCTGGCTTAAGAGGCCTTTGAATGCTCGCTCCATGTGGCGGTCTGCTACTAGAACGACTAAATCCCTGTCCACACCCTTAGCCTATGACACCCGTTGCAAACAGCAGGCTCAAATCTTGTGTTTCCTGCCAATCCCGCAACATCGGGTGATCATCGCCCCGAATAATGTCCGTAGCGCCTTGTTCGTCTTTTGCGAAACACAGAATCTCACTAGGCCTAGCCAAGCTCAAGAAAACCGGCGAATGTGTAGCAATCAGGGCTTGGGAATCGTACGCTGAGGCAAGAGAGTCGTATACAGCCTGAAGTGCCAAGGGATGAATCCCATTTTCCGGCTCTTCAAGAAGGTAAATGTTTCCAGTTTCTTCAAGATATGGAATTACTGTCAATGCCAAGAATCGGAGGGTTCCGTCGGAAGCCGTCCAAGAAGGAATTTCGACCCCTGCGCCGTATTGAAGTGCAAGATGAGCATGCCGGTTGTCTTCGCGATCGATTACTCGAATGTCCCTTATGTCGTCCAATGTTGTTTGGACATGCGCGAGCCACTCAGAAAAGCTCTCACAATTGCTTTGCCTTAACTCTTCTATTGCCCAAGGAAGGTTGCCGCCGTCAAAGGACAGGCCATTTCGTCTTAGTTCAGGCGGACTTGACGACCGCATCTTTGCGCTGTCCAGGAAAAGCCGTTTTACCTTGGTTTCAAGCAGTCGCTTGACTCTTGTTGCAACAGGAAACCTTTCGGGTGACTCGGGCAGATTACCCAGTGCAGAGCGGTGTGGACCAAAGGAGATACTAACTGTCCAACCCTTACCAGACTTTGGAGAAACCTCGATGTTGTAGTTGTCCTTGCCCTCGCTTGACTTGCTGACTATTGATCTGCCACCGCGCTGCCGACCGCCCAGAAGTATCGTGGTAACTGGGCTTAGGGGTAATGGGAAAATCTCCTTTTGTGGCCTAGCGACTTCCCTCTTGGGAAGAAGCAGTCCGCGCTCAGAGCGAATAGCTACACCCTTCTTGTTCTCCTCTATCGCAACTTCATATCGAAAAATCTCGAATGATTTGTCTGGCGGTAGGCTGTTCTTTAGGTCATCTGGCACGTCAAATTCAAGTGCCATTTCAAACCCGAGTTGCTCGTTTGGGCGACCCCAGACAAGGTCTTGGAAGTTGCTTGTGCGCCTTTCTATCGCACTTTCAAGTCCGTCTCGAACCAAGTCTGCGAGGAATGAAACAACATCAAAAAGCGTGCTCTTCCCACTTGCATTAGGTCCAACAAGTACCTGAAAGCGGTCTAGAGCTACGTCTACGTGCCGCAGGCACCGAAAATTCAAAGCTTGGATGCGACGGATCACAAAGCCATTCTAATGCTTTGGGTTGGAGAATTATGTACACAATATGCACCTTGGAAAAGACTTACCTGAGTAGAATTTCAGGCGGTGCCAGATGAGGAATACTGCCCTCCTTGAAAGCGACCGCGCCCCCTTTGCACCCACCAATTGCAAGCGGGTATTCTCCCGGCGTATGCCGACCACTGTCAAAGCCGCCGGATCGTTCGCCGGTCTCGCACTCTTTATTGCCGTCCAGTTGCCGGGTATGGCCGCCGCCGAAACGACCCCGGCACAGCGTCCGAATGTCATCGTCATCATTGCCGACAACCAGCCGGCGCGCCTGCTGGGAGCCTACGGCAACCGCGAGATCGCCACGCCCAACATCGACGCGCTGGCCCGTTCGGGCGTCCTGTTCCGCAACGCCTTCGCGGCCAGCGGCGTATGTTCGCCCACGCGCGCCGCTCTGCTTACAGGCCTGATGCCTTCGCAGA
Organism: uncultured Gammaproteobacteria bacterium; assembly: GCA_951828235.1. GTDB lineage: Bacteria > Pseudomonadota > Gammaproteobacteria > Steroidobacterales > Foliamicaceae > Foliamicus. The sequence goes on along the minus strand of OX639965.1, from coordinate 2,946,487 downwards.
CGGGGATACACGTGGCCTTGCCCGGCCAGCCGGAACTGGAAGGCTGGTCGGCGATTGAGGAGTTCCGCAACCTGCCGCAAACGCTGGCGGACGCGGGCTATGTCACCGGCCTGGTCGGCAAGTACCACCTGGGACGGCACGAACGTCCGCAGCTCGGCTTCTCCTCGTGGGTGACCTTCCCGTCGGGCCATACCACCACCTTTTACGACCAGGAAGTCATCGACAACGGCCGGCGCTATCGCGTCGAGCAGCACCTGACGGATTTCTGGACGGACAAGGCGATCGAGTTCATCGAGCAGCGCCAGGGCGCGGATGAACCCTTCTTCCTGTACCTCTCGTACAACGGCCCGTACATGCTGCCTCCGACGGTGCTTTTGCCGCCGCGCAACCGGCACGCGGAGCGCTACCGCCAGGCAACCCCTTCGATGCCGCACGAGCCCATTCATCCGTATCTCGAAGCCTGGGCCCGCGGCCGCAGCCCGACCGGTGAAATGGTGCGCGAAGGGACCACGGCCTGGCGGGCGATCAACGCGATCAACAACCCCGTTGCAATGATCAATACCGCGGCGGAAACCACGATGGTGGACGACGGCGTGGGGAGACTGCTGGATTCCCTTTTCGAACAGGGGCTGCGCGAGAACACGCTGGTGATCTACACGTCCGACCAGGGTTCGCGCTTCGGGCACGGCGGCCTCTGGGGCAATACGTCATGGAGCTTTCCGTTCACCGTGCACGGCGTCAACATGGAGGTGCCGCTGATGTTCTCTCAGCCCGGACGCGTGCCGGAGGGAATGGTCCGCGAGGAGTTCATCAACCAGGTGGATATGTTTCCGACTCTGCTGGAGTACCTGGGGCTCGGGGAGCTTGAGATTCGGGACTCCGCGGGCCGGAGCTTTGCCACCATGCTCGAAGGCGCGGATCCGGAATGGGACAATGCCGCCTTCTTCGAGTTCGTTACTGTTCGTGTTGTGCGCGCCGGGCGCTGGAAATATATGAAAAGGTTCGATACCGCCGAGCCTCACACGCTGTTTGACCTGGTTGCGGATCCCGAAGAGAAGCACAATCTCATCGACGATCCGGCGCACGCGGACATGGTGGCGGAACTGGATCGGCGTCTGACGGAATTCTTCGCGCGGTATTCGGCGCCGAAATACGACCTCTGGAATGGGGGATCGGCCAAGGCGATTCTGCTCGGCCGTCACTACGGCCGAAACGAAATTTTCAGCGACCGGTTTCCCGGCTGGCGCGAACCTTTTGTCGAGCACCCGGACGCGGTTTTCCGGGACCGTTGAGGCGCAGCGTATTTCGCCGTCGCGTCCCGCAACGCATAATCACTGACAACGAAACCACGGACTTGCGTATGAAATGGCCTGCCGATCGAATCGTGCAGAGCTCGGAGAAGAGCTTCGGCATGTACGAAGAGGCCCTCCCGCTGATGGCGCGGGGGGTCGATGTCATCCACCTGGAGGTCGGCATGCCCAACTTCGATACGCCCGCGCACATCAAGGAAGCCTGCAAGGCGGCGCTGGACGGCGGGATGGTGCATTACGGGGACTTCCTGGGCAACGAGCCTTTTCGGCGGGCGCTCGCGGAAAAGCTGGCCTCGCGGAACGGCATCGAGGCGGCTCCGAACGAGATCCTGGTGACCAGCGGACTGACGCACGGCGCGTACATCACCTGCATGGCCGCCCTGGATCCGGGCGACGAGGTCATGCTGCTGTCTCCGTATTACCCGCAGCACGTCAACAAGATCGAGCTGGCGGGCGGCGTGGTTGTTACGGCGCCGCTGGATCGGTCGCGGGACTTTGCGATTGACGGGGCTGCAATCCGCGAACGCCTGGGTCCGCGCACGCGGATGATCATCCTGGTCAACCCGGCAAACCCCACCGGACGGGTCTATACGCGAGCAGAACTGCAGGAACTGGCGGACATCGCGATCGAACACGACCTGCTGGTGATGTCCGACGAGGTCTACGAGCAGATCGTATTCGGCGGCGCGCGGCATGTCAGCATCGCTTCGCTGCCGGGTATGTGGGAGCGAACGATTACCCACTTTGCCTTCACCAAGGCCTACGCCATGGACGGCTGGCGAATGGGCTACGCCGCAGCGCCGAAGAGGTTCATCGACGCGATGCTGAAGATATCGAAGAACGACATCGCGCATGTGAACGTGTTCATCCAGGAGGGTGGCCGGGCGGCCGTGTCGGGTTCGCAGGAGGCGGTGGCGGAGATGGTCCGGGAGGACTGCCGCCGCCGCGACCTGGTGGTGGAAAGAATGAACGCGATGCCGGGCGTGCGCTGTCCGGCGCCGGAAGGCAGTATCTACGCCTTCCCGGACATCTCGGAGACCGGCTGGGATGACGCCGCCCTGGCCCGGGAACTGCTGAAGGAGACCAGCGTCTGCGTGGAGGAAGGGTCTTTCTACGGGCAGGCAGGGGCGGGGCACCTGCGCGTGTGTTTCGGTGCCGAGCCCTATGAGCGGCTTGAGGAAGCGATGAGCCGCATGCACGCCTTCTTCGCGGCACACGGGGAATAGAACCGCATTGACGGCCCCGGCGTGAGAATGCATGTTCCGCGTAGCCGCAAGGCGGGCGCCCGCCTTCTGCTTTGCGCGTTTTTGCTTCCCGCCCTCGAGGCAGGTGCGGAACCTGCCGAGAACGTTGTTCTGGCGCCGCGGGGCGCGTATGAAGGAACCCTTGAGAACGGCGCTCATGCCTTTCGCGGCATCCCCTATGGTCTGTCGCCGGCGGGCGATTGGCGGTGGCGTCCGCCGCGGGCGGCGCCGAAGCATGAAGGCGTGCGGCAGGCGCTGGATTTCGGGCCGCCTTGTCCGCAGTCAAGGGGCGCCAGGCCGGCGAACGAAGACTGCCTGACGCTCAATGTCTGGACGCCCGCAGTTGACGACAACGCCCGTCCCGTCATGGTCTGGATTCACGGCGGCGGATTCGTCGCGGGCTCCGGCGATGTGCAGGGCGAACTGTTCGCGGCCCGGGGCGTTGTCTTCGTTTCGATCAACTACCGGCTGGGACCGCTCGGATTTTTCGGGCATCCGGCGCTTGAGGGCCCGGTAGCCAACTTTGGGCTGTTGGACATGGTCACGGCGCTGGAATGGGTGCGGGACAACATTTCCGCCTTTGGGGGCGATCCGGGCAGGGTCACTGTCTTCGGCGTGTCCGCGGGTGGGATGGCGGTGAGCATGCTGCTGGCGAACGACGCGGCGCAAGGCTTGTTCCACGGCGCGATCGCGCAGAGCGGCTATGGCACCTGGGCCCTGCCGCGCACCGTCAACGCTCCCGCGCCGGCTCCGCTGGACATGTACCTGAATCCTGCGCAAAGCGCGGAGTTACTGGCGCGGCAACTGATTGACCGCGTTTCTCCCGATGCGGAAACGGCCGAAGAATTGCGGGCCCTGGACGCCCTGGCGCTGATGAGAGCGGTGGAGGGTTTCCACCTGCCGCTGGTCGATGGCGCGACGCTGCGTGAAGAACCCGGTATTCTGTTCCTGGCGGGCGAACAGCATGACGTCCCCGTAATGACCGGCGGAAACAGCTTCGAAGGAATGATCATGCCGGTTTCGGGGATATCGGTGGAGGAGTACGTGCGCATCTGGGACGTGGATTATCCAGCCGCGCGGACGCTCTACCGGGACGACTTCGACAAGTCCCCGGAAATCGGCGTCAAGCGCCTGTTTGGCGACAATCGCTATCTGCTTGCCGCCCGGACGCTAGCGCTGGGAATGGCGCGCAAGAGCTCGCCGGCATGGCTTTACTATCTGGATCTGCCCGTCTTCGGCCCCCCGTACGACTCGCCGGGCGCGCCGCACGGCTACGACCGCAGGCTGCTTTTCTCCGGAGCGGATTTACCCGATGCCGGGCAGCGGGCCTTGGCGGGCCGCCTGCTCGGCTATTGGCTCGACTTTGCGCGAAACGGCAATCCCAACCGGAAGGCGCGCCTGCAATGGCCCGAATACCGGGAGGACGACGACCGCTGGCTTGTGTTCGGCATTAGAGACGAAGTGCGCCGGGGCATCGCCCGGGAGCGGCTCGATTTCATCGAAGCCCGTTACCGGCAAAGAATACGCAGCGCCGCTACACCTGCCGACTAGAGGTAACCTGCCTGGTGCGCCTACCCGTGTTAGCGGTTGACGGGGAGGCTCAGGGCGGAGCGGTCGATGACGCGGCCGCCCTTGATGACTTCCACGATGGCCTTGGCGTTGTTGATGTCCTCGGCCGGGTTGGCGGAAAGCAGGACCATGTCGGCCAGTTTGCCCACTTCGATTGAGCCCAGGTCCTTCTCGCGCCCCAGGAAAACTGCACCGTTCAGCGTGGCGATCGGGATGATGTCGGAGGGGGCGATTCCGGCGTCCTGCAGCAGTTCGAGTTCGCGGTGCGCCGCAGGTCCGGTGGTCTGGTCCGATCCCGCCACCAGCACGCCGCCCGCGGCGTGGACCATGCGCACGTTTTCCTGGGCGATTTCGGTCATGACCTTCATCCACCAGGTCCAGGGGCGGGCTTCGTATTCCGCGCGCGTCTCGGTCTTGAGTGTCTCGATTTCGTCAGGGTCGATCGTGGCCTGATAGAGCGGCTGATCCAGGTACTCGGGCTGTTCGACCAGCCGCGCATAGTTCTCGCCGATGGTGAGCGTGGTAACCATGGGAACGCGCTTGGCGGCCATCAGGCGGGCGAATTCCTCGGTAACCGGGCCCTGGATGATGGGGTGCGCCAGCGTATCCACGCCGGCGAAAATGGCCTGGCGGGCACGCAGTTCGCTGGAGGTGTGCACGGTGGTGCGGATGCCGCGCTCGTTGTAGTACTCCACGATGCTCTGCATCAGGTCCACGGGCAGGCGCGGGATGGTGGGCCGCGAGCCCCAGCCGCGCTCCTCGTAGGTGAGCTTGAGCACGTCGGGTTGGCGCGCGATGTGCGCGTCCAGCAGCGGCTTGGCCTCGGGCCAGTCATCGACCAGCGTGGCGCCGGCGGAACTGCCATGGCTGCCCGGATAGGTCACGATTCCGCCGGTTGCGAAAATACGGGGGCTTTCGATTTCTCCCGCGCGTTCCTGCCTCCTCAGTTCCAGGATGAAATCCGGGTCATTCCCGGCGTCGTAGAGCAGGGTGAAGCCGCTGTACAAGTAGCCGTGCAGCGCCTGCAGGCCGGCTTCGAAATCCGGGGAGGGCGGTTCCTGCAGCCCTTCCGGCGGGGTGCGCACGCCGCCGCGCAAGTGAATGTGCATGTCCACCATGCCCGGCATCAGGTAGCGGCCCTCGCCATTCAGCACGTTGGCGCCGTCCGGGGCCTCCAGCGGGGCGTCGTCTATTGCGCTGATGCGCCCGCCCTCCACCGCTATCCAAGCGCCGGAAACGGCCGGCGCACCTGTGCCGTCCAGCAGCGTCACGTTTTCGATCAGGAGGTCTTGCGCGCCGGCCGTGGAAGCCGCTGCAAATGCAAAGAGCAGTGTGGCGTAGACACGGGAGCGAAGGCGTCTCGCCATCGTGGAGGGCGGGACCGCCGAGAGGGCAGTGCCCTCTCTCCCGGGCGGGTTCATGCAAGTCATTCTTGGTTCTCCAGGTGTTTGAATACGATGCCGTCGCGCATTACGAAGCGCACGTCCAGCACCGCGCTGATGTCTTCAAGCGGGTTGGCCGCCAGCCCGACCAGGTCGGCGGCCTTGCCCGGCTGCAGGTCGCCCGTCTGATCGGCGATGCCGGTGGCTTCCGCGGCGTGAACCGTGCCCGACATCAGGGCCTGCATGGGCGTCATGCCGGCGTTGACGTATTCGATGAATTCGTTGGCGTTCTCACCGTGCGGCGACACAGCGGAGTCGGTGCCCAGGGCAACCTTCACGCCCATGCTGTGCGCCAGCGCAACCATGTCCTTGGGCTGGCGACCGAGCTGCAGCAGTTTCTCCATGACCGGGGGCGGCAGGTTGCCGAAAGGACCCGCCTTCATCTTCTCGGGCGTGTCGCCGACCGCGGTAATGGGATAAACGGTGGGCACCATCCACGCGCCGGTTTCCAGGAACAGTTCCATCGTTCCCTCGTCGGCCCACATGGAATGCTCGATCGAATCAAAGCCCGCCCGCAAGGCCGCCTCTATGCCTTCCTTGGCGTGAGCATGCGCGGTGACCTTGCGGCCCAGCAAATGCGCGGTTTCCGCAATTGCGTTCAATTCTTCCTGAGTGAACTGCTGGCCGGTTCCGGTCGCGGTTTCGCTCAATACGCCGCCGGTCGCCGTCACCTTGATCACGTCGGCGCCCCGCTTGACCATCTGGCGCACGGCCCTGCGGCAATCGTCCGAACCGTCGCAGGTGCCCAGGGCCGGCAGAGCCTGAAGGATTTCGGTGCGATAGCCGTGAATGTCGCCGTGACCGCCGCTGGGCGTAATGGCCTGTCCGGCCGCCAGGATCCGGGGGCCGGGAACCAGCCCGTCGCGCACGCCGTCTCGCAATGCGAAGATGGCCTGGCCGCGGGCGCCGAGGTCGCGCACGGTGGTAAACCCGGCCTCCAGTGTCCAGCGCGCGAACTGCGACCCCTGCAGGGCGAAATAGGAGTCGGACCGCTCGACAAACTCGCCCTTGCGGTCACCGCCTGATTGCGACAGCAGGTGAACGTGCAGGTCGATAAAGCCAGGCATCACGAACTTGTCGCTCAGATCGACCACCCTGACGGGCGCCTCAGCGTCGCCGGACCATTGCTCAATCCAGCCGTCTTCGATCGCAATCACATGTCCTTCGCGCACGATCACGGTCTGCCGGTCTGCCGGCGCTTCGCCCGGCACCGGCAGCAGGGTGCCGGCATGGATCAGCGTGTAGCCGGAAAACGGCCGGTAATCTGGAGGGCGGTTGTAGTCGGCCGCGGAAGCGGGAACGGCAAGCGACAGAAAACCAACGGCGAAAAGGAGGCGTAGGGTGCGTGACATGATGGCCCTCCTCAAGACTCTTCCGGCAGTGTATCAGGCTTCCTGCGCCCCGACCGAAAAGCCGGGAAAGGCTTTGCAACACTGTTGATTTTCGATATTACGGCACTTTTGGCCGCGTGCTAGAATCCAAGACCCAGTTTTTGGAGGGACATCGCCATGAGGCTTCGTATTACTTTGTTGGGAGCCGCGGCAATGTTGCTGATTGGCGTCCCCGGATACGCGCAGGATTCAGAAGGAGCGATCGAGGAGATCGTGGTCACCGCCCGTAAGTTTGGCGCGGAACGCCTTCAGGATGTGCCTATCACCGTCACCGCATTCACCGCGGATACCCTGCAGGCCATGCAGGTGCTTGATTTCGAGGACTTTGCCTACCAGGTGCCGGGCCTGACTTTCCTCGACACCGGCCCCGGTCAGCGCCGCTACGTCATGCGCGGCATCCAGTCCGCCGGCCAGCAGCAGGTCGCCGTGTATTACGACGAGGTGCCGTTGCCCGGCATCCAGAGCGCCAGTTCCAACAGCGGTTCGCAGACTACCGACCTGAAGCTGTTCGACATGGAACGGATCGAGGCGCTGCGCGGACCGCAGGGCACGACTTTCGGCGCCAATTCGCAAAGCGGCACCATGCGTTTCATCACCGCCAAGCCGGACCTGGAAGCATTCAGCGCCACGGTGGGCGGTCAGCTCGGTCAGACGTCGCACTCCAATGACTACAACTGGAGCGGCCACGGCGTGGTCAATCTGCCCCTGTCCGAAACAATCGGAATGCGCCTGGTGGCCTACAACGTCGAGGATGCCGGCTGGCTGGAGAACAACCGTTGCCGTCCGGTGAACGCGGCGGAAGACCCCCGCGATCCGGGCGTGGAACTTGCCTGCCTCAACCTCGAGGACTTCAACTACGTCGATACGCGCGGGTTGCGGGCCAATTTCCTCTGGCGGCCCAGCGATACGTTTACGCTGAACGCCCAGTACTGGTGGCAGGACCGCTACCTTGCGGGCGATAACCGCTATCACCCGTACGACACGTACGGCGAGCGGGGCGTAAGCGACAACGGCGACAAGGACGCTGTCGCAGCGTTCACGCACTTCCACACCGGCGAGTTCCTGGTGGGAGACTACGCGCAGACCTTCAAGCCCGACGAGCAGAACATCTTCAGCGTCACTGGCGACCTGGACCTGGGCTTCGCCACGCTGACGGCCAGCGCTTCGCGGTATGAGCGTGATTTCGAGTACAAATTCGACTCCACCTGGATCATTACCTTCCTCTACCAGAACAACAGCAGCGAATCGTTCAACTTCTTCACCGAGCGGGCCGACCTGATTTACGCATTGACGGACCAGCGGCAGAGCCTGGAACAGGATGCGTTCGAAGTGCGGCTGACGTCGGCCGGGGATAGCGCGCTGCAGTGGGTAGGCGGCGTTTTCACGCGCGAGCGGAATACCGTTTTCCAAAGCTTCGTTCCGGTCATCAACACCATGGGCATGACCTACGATCCGGGCACGCCGTACACCATCCCGCCGACCAGCGAACCAGGCGCCGGCATTCCCGGATGCCACCCCTGCGTTTTCGCCCGCTTCGCCGACAAGGACATCACGGAGAGCGCGGTGTTCGCCGACGCCAGCTACCAGTTCAACGACCAGTGGGAACTGGGCGTAGGCATACGCTGGTTCAAGGTGGAGCAGTTCGAGATCGGCGACACGGTCTTCAATTTTGCGGCTTTCGCGCCGAACCCGCCGGACGGCCGCACGGACGAACTTGAAATCGATGACGACGAGATCACCACCCGGGTCGTTCTGCGCTGGCAGCCCAACGAGGAGCTGACGGTTTACGGGACGCGGTCCGAGGGCTACCGGCTGGGCGGCACCAACAATCCCGGCATCATCAACAACCCTGCGTCGGCGGAGGCCGGTGTACCGCCTCTGTTCGAGGCCGACCAGGTCACCAGCTACGAAATCGGCGTGAAGTCGCAGTGGATGGGCGGCGCCTTGCAATGGAACAATGCGGCGTTCTTCATGATCTGGGAGAACCTGCAGGTGGCCGGCCAGGACCCGACCGGCGCATTCGGCTTTATCGGTAACGCCGGTGAGGCCGAGGTGAACGGGATTGAGACCGAGATCATCGGGCGCATCGGCAACCTGGACCTCACCGCGGCGGTGACCTATCTCGGCAAGCGAGAGCTCTCGGAGGACCAGGTGTCCGAGTCGGTAGTCGCACCGGGCAAGGCCGGCGACCTGATTCCGGAGATTCCCGAGATGACCGCAAGCTTCATGGCGCAGTACAACTTCACACCGCCCATCGCCGGCTGGGACGCCTTCGTGCGCGTGGAAGGCAGCCACAAGGGCAGTTCCTGGACGCAACTGCGGCCCGACGCGGGCAACAACCGCTTCAAGGACTCCTTCCAGCTCTTCAACGCCCGCCTGGGATTCAGCAACCAGGATCGTGGGCTGGACCTGCAGCTGTTCCTTGAGAACATCGCCGACGAGCAGCCGGACATCGCAATCGGCGTTGGTGGCGGACAGCCGACCTACAAGGTTACGAGCCGTCCCCGCACCATCGGCCTTGCGGTAACGCAGGCGTTCGGCGGCTAAACCAATTCATCCCCTTTAAGAGGAGGGGAACCTCTTGCCACTCCCCCGGTCTGCGGGGGAGTGGCATTCTCTTGCCATGAAGACCGAAACCTGGTCCTCCACGCGGGGCTTCCTGATGGCCTCGGTGGGCGCCGCCGTAGGTTTGGGCAACCTGTGGCGCTTCCCCTACATTGCCGGCAGCAACGGCGGCAGCGCTTTCGTGCTGGTCTACGTCGGCTGGGTGTTGCTGCTGGGCCTGCCGCTGGTGATCGGCGAACTGGCCCTGGGCCGTCGCGGTGGCCGAAATGCCGTCTACACGATGCGCGAAGTGGCGTCGCGCGAGGGGCGTAGCGGCGCATGGGTGGCCATCGGCTGGCTGTCGATCCTCGTACCGCTGGTGGGCATCACCTACTACAGCATTGTCGCCGGCTGGTCGCTCAACTACACGCTGCTGGCGGCGCAGGGCACGTTCCGGGGCATCAGCGCCGAAGGATCGCAGGAACTGTTCGGGGCGCTTTTGAGCAATCCCCTGCGCCTCATGTTCTGGCATGGTCTGTTCATCGCCATCGTGGTGACGGTCATCGCCGGCGGCGTCCGCAAGGGCCTGGAGCGGGCCAGCAAGCTGATGATGCCCGGCCTTCTCGCCCTGCTGCTCGTGCTGGTGGCCTGGGCCGCGATCGCGGGCGACTTCGGCAGGGGAATGGCGTTCCTGTTCAGCGCCGACTTTTCCGCTTTGACGCTCGACGGCGTCCTGATGGCGCTCGGACAGGCGCTCTTCTCGCTGGCCATCGGCGTGGGCATGCTCATCACCTACGGGGCTTACGTGCCGCAGCGAGTTTCGCTGCCACGAGCGGGAGCCATCATCGCGGGAGCCGACTCGATGGTGGCCCTGCTCGCGGGTATGGCGATCTTCCCGATCGTTTTCGCCGTGGGCCTTGAAGCCAACAGCGGGCCCGGGCTGATCTTTGAAACCCTGCCGGTAGCATTCGCGGGCATGCCCGGCGGAGTGGTGCTGGGGACCCTGTTCTTCGTGATGCTGAGCCTGGCCGCAATCACGACGGGATTCGGCATGATCGAGCCGGCGGTGGCGTGGCTGTCGCGCGATACGCGCCTCTCACGGCCGCTTGCCACCCTTTTCATGGGCCTTCTGACCTGGGCGGTCGGCCTCGTCTTCGTGCTCTCGTTCAACGTATGGGCCGACGTGAAGCCGTTCGGCGGCGTGCTCAGCGAGATGGGCCTGTTCCAGATCGTCGACTTCCTTGTGGCCAACCTTCTGCTTCCGGTCAACGCCCTGCTACTGGCCGTGTTCCTCGGCTATTTCTGGTCGATTGCCTCGGCACACAGCGAAACGGCCCTGGACGGATCGCTCCTTCGAGTATGGCGCGCGCTGCTGTGGGTGGCGCCCTTCCTGATACTGGTCGTCCTTTGGGGGCTGCTGCGCGATGTTCTTGCCTGAAGGCGAGGGCCCTTTCCAATTGTCGGTGAGATATTGCAGCTAGCACTTTGGACAGACATTCAATTCGTTCGACTGAATAGCCGGAGCTTTTCGCCGATGCGGCTAGCCTACCAGTTAGCTCTGGCTAGCCACCCGATTCTTCCCGGACAGTCCCATCCTGTCTTGTTCTTGTGCTTGTTCAATCTGGCATTCTGGTACACCCAATCCGCGACTTCGGCAAGAACCTGGGCCAAGAAAACCTCGTCGAGATGCGCCGGGTCACGCAACGTGAAGTCAAGATCTTCCGAGAACCGATGGGTTTCGAAGAAGCACTTCTTCAGGCACGTCCCGCCCTTGAAGACCCAGGCTTCTCGAATGTCGGGATGGTTGTAGATGCCGGCCAATACCCAGCCGATCACGTAGTCCTTCTCGATTACGTACGGGCTGAGGCCGGTTTCGTTGGCTACCTCGTGGATTTCGCTCTCGTCGATCATTCGCGGGCCCACCGCTCCCAATGTGCTGGAACCCACACGCCCCATCGAGTTACCAGTTTGTCGCCGGGATTTCTTGGATCAAGTTGAACATTACCGGCCGACTTACCTGCATAGAGCTTTTCGGCAAACTCATCCAAGCCCGCCGCTTCGGCCATGAGCCCGAGCCGCTTGTTCACCGCGCCACTGCTGAAGCGCTCGGCGTATTCGGCCAGCTTTGCCGTATTGCCTTGTGAGCCGCGGATCAGATTCCGAAAGCACTCGGTCGCGTGCTGTATGCCGCCGCCAAGGCTTGGCTTGTAAAACATATCGACGATGGTCTTCTCAGGATCGGAGACCACGATCCGCTGGTTCCCGACCCACTCGAATCGTGTGCCAAAGTGCCTGTCTTTGCGCATGGAGGTCAGAACGAATCGGATGCCGCCGATAGTCTGGTCCTTGCTGCGGATCTTATCGGCGGTCAGCACGCAGACACTCGAAAAGACTTGCTCGGTCAGGTCCCAATGCTCGGCCGCGGACCAACCTCCGACATACGCCTCGTGGAACAGGGCGGGGACAATCAGCCAGGGATTCTCCAGGACCACTTCGCCGCTGGAAGACTTCAGGGGCACGGCAGCGTACAGCCCGCGGCGGAGACGAACCACCCACCCTTGAGCCGCCCAGCGCGAGAGTATTTTCGACGCCTCGACGCGCTCCAGACCCAGGAGATCGGTGACATCGGCAACGGTGAAAGTCGGGCCGGTGTTTCTGAGTACGAAACTCAGGCGTTGGCGTGCTTGGGAGAGCTTTGAGGCCATGAGGCAGATGATACATAAAAACTACAGAAATTCACGTATTTCGTGAAAAACAGGTAGTTCAATGTAGTTTGGCTCAGCGATCTGCCGACTCAGTCGGGATTGGGAAGTAGTCGGGCAGGGAGTGTCGTAAGAAACTGATCCGGTTTGGAAAACCTGGTCGGGAATGGAAACATCATAGAGAGCTACAGGGTGCGCGCTACATCGTTGTCCTCGCTGGCCACCACGTCTACAAGATGGCCTACGGCGTCCTGATGGCGCTGGGACAGGCGCTCTTCTCGCCGGACATCGGCGTAGGGATGTTTAGCGCATCTCCCTAGCCCCCTTCCTGATATTCGTCGTGCATTGGAGCTTGCTGCGCTGACCTGGGGAAGAGGGCGTCTCGGCCTCTCTCCCAGCTTTGCTAAACTGCTAGCCTACGCCCGGGTGGCGAAACAGGTATACGCAGGGGACTTGATATTGAGCGCCGGCCGGGAAACCGTCCGATGTACCAGGAGTCAAATTCGGGGAAACCTCAGCACGCAAGGTGGTGGCAATCCCGAGCTAAGCCCTTTGAAACAAGGGGAAAGTGTAGAGACTTGACGGCTCCGGCCTACGTCGCCGAAAGGCGATACGGCAGAGGGAAAGTCCAGACCCCAAAGGGAGGCACGCCGTGTGCCTCCCGCGGCGAAAGCCGTAGAGGGTAAGAAAATCCCCCGGGGGAAACCCCGTGTCGGTTCGAGTCCGGCCCCGGGCAGCACAGTTGTGCGCTGGAGTCCCCCCATTCAGTGCCTCATGGCCGCTCCCGTGTGATGTGAATGTATGTGTTGCGGACAAATAGAACTGTCCGTGATGTGAATGTATGTTGCATACTATAACGCATCACGTTATACTTTGGGTTAGTGATCGGGTCGTTTAAGGACAAGCGCGCCGAATCCATATTCAACGGTCAACGCGCAAAGGATTTGCCAGCGGAAATCCAACAGCGCGCACGCCGGAAACTGCGAATGCTTGACGCCGCCGATGTTCTCGAAGACTTGCGAGCGCCACGGTCCAACCGTCTGGAAAAGCTCCGCGGAAACCGGCGCGGGCAATATAGCATCCGCGTGAATGACCGGTGGCGGATCTGCTTCGAATGGCGGGACAGTTCCGCAACCGCGGTGCAAATCGTCGATTATCACTAGAGGCGCACGATGTTGAAGAATATACATCCGGGAGAGGTACTTCTTGAGGAGTTCCTGTTAGAGCTGGGCATTAGCCAGAATCGGCTTGGCAGGGAAATCGGCATGTCACCCCGTGCCGTAAATGAAATCGTTCACGGCAAACGTTCGATTACCGCGAATTCGGCCTTGCGCCTGGCCAAGTTCTTCGGAACTTCGCCAGAATTCTGGCTGAACCTTCAGGCAAGTTACGATCTGGAAGAGGCCGCAAAGGTGCTGGACCTCCGCATGATCAAGACTTTCAGGGCTGCCTGAGATGCTTCATTGCTCTCGTCGCACTTTGTGATTCGCGCTCATTGTCAACGGAGCGCGCATTTTCTCGTAGAGCGCGAACAGATGTTCGACGCGCTCGCGTTCGGAAGAGAAGCCGCCATGCTGGTAGAGGCGGTCCACGGCGCGATCCAGGGCTTGGTGGGCGCGGCGCAGGTTGGGAGGCATCAACTCAGGGTCGTAGAGATTAGCCAGAGAGGAGTCAGACCATTCGACGCGGGCGTCCAGGACGGCCTGCGCGAGATTGTCCAACTTTGACAAGTCGAGGTCGCCACTACTGAAACCGCGCGGAGCCGGTCGCGTTCCTTGAGTGCGTCGAAATATTCGCCGGCCTGACCGTAGGCTTTCTGGAGATCGCGGCCGGCGCTTTTCTGCTCGACGATAAGGACGCCGGGCCAGAACAGGTCGATGAAGCCTGAACTGTCGTCCAGTTTGGCTACGTGCTCCTCATAGCGCGCTACCGAGCGGCGCTCCACGCCGAACACGCGGAAGAAAGCGTTGTAGAAACTGTGCGTCTCGCTCGTCTCGCGAACCGCTTTGCTCCATTCCTCGGCGAAGGTGGCCGCGCGAACCTGGACCTCGTTCCAGGAAAGGCGCATCAGTTCGCGTCGATCATGAGACTGACCAGGGATCCACGATCTCGATGTCGAGGTCCTCGAAGTCCCTGACGTCGCGCGTCGCCACGACCATGCCGCGAGAGCGGGCTATCGCCGCAATCTGACAGTCTGCCGGCGCTATGGGGCGCCCGGCCGACCGGCGCGCGGCGGCAATCTGCGCATAATCACGCGCTGCATCGCTGTCGAACGGCAGCACTCGGCCCTCGAAGGCGTCGCGCAGCATCCGCTCGATTTTCACAATCAGCGTTTCCCGGCGCCGTCCGGCGGTCAGAATCGCCGCGCCGTAGCGCAGCTCCGCTTCGCCGACCGCCGAGAAAAACAGATCTTCGAGGGGATGGCCGGCGGCCCACGCATCGACGGCAGGGTGGGGCGATTTGCGAATCAACTGGGACACGACGTTCGTGTCCAACAGCACAGACACGAGTGACGCTCAATCGAAGGACGGCGGCAGGCGCATCGGACCGCGCGGCGGCAGTTCCAAATCCACGCCGTTCGTCGGGCCAAAGTACGAGCGGGCGATACTCGCGAGGTTTCTGGAACTCGGCTTACGCCCGACGGCATCGCGCAGGATCAATCGCGCTTCCTCTTCCATGGAACGGCCGTTGCCCGCCGCCCGCACGCGCAACTGGGTCTTCACCTCGTCGTCTAGATTTCGGATCGTGATGCTCGCTATGGTCTTGTCCTCCGACAGTGCAGCAATCCAAATTTACGCGATGATTGCAATGCAATCAAGGCGTAATGCTCGGCTGCCACCATCGCAGTGGCACATGTTTCACATTAATTTTCTCGTGTAATCGCAGTTCGGATAATTCGAGCAACCGAGAAACGGTCCGTATTCTCCTTTGATAGTGCGCAGCCATCCGTTGCAGGTCGGGCATGCCTCGACGGTTTTTCCGCAGTCGCGGCAACGGAACGTGTCAGCGGCCTTTACTGGCAATCCGATTCTGCAATGGGGACACGCGGGTTGCATGTGCGTGCAGTACGGGTAGTGCGAGCAGCCATAGAACACGCTCCCGTTCTGCTTGTTTTCGCGGCGCACGAGACGTCCAGCAACGCACCCTGGGCAGGCAGCATCGCTCTTCTGGAGCCGACCATAGACGGTAACGTCATATCCGTCGTTTGCCAGTTCTGTGACGAATGGGGACGGCGATACGCCATCGGCCAATAGGTAGGCAGCCCGCTTGGCGCGGGTGATAGCGACATAAAGTAGGCGCCGCTCCTCTGAATGCGGAAACGTCTCCGGCGCAGCAAGGACCAGATTGAGCAGCGGGTCATCGGCGTTCCCGGTAGGAAAACCATGCTTGCCGGCGCACATGTCGAGCACCACGACGTAATCCGTCTCAAGCCCCTTAGAGCCGTGCACGGTCTTGTAGGAAAGGCTTAGTTCGGGGTGTTCCCTCGAAAGTTGGGCCATGTTTTCCGGTTTCGTGTGCCTGTAGCGGCCGAGCAACAGGACAGTCAGTGCCTCACGCCGCGTAGCTGCATCGGCGGCAATCATCCTTAGCGTTGCTGTAAGCAGATCGGTCGATTGCTCCCCGGGGAGACCGATATGCACACACGGTCCGTCCGCATGGCGCACCGAGGTAACGCTCTTGTGAATCTGTGCCGGATTGCGCAGCACGAATTCGGCGGCGACCTCGGCGATACGATCCGCACACCGGAAAGTTGTCGTCAGGTCGATACGCTCGGTCTCGCCGAAGCGCTCCTTGATTTCGCGCATGATGGCGATGTCTGAGCCGGCAAATCGATAGATCGCCTGCCAATCGTCGCCGACGGCGAACAGTTGCGCGGTGGGTGACTGGTCCAGCAGTGCTTTCAGAAGCCGCGCTCGACCTGGAGAAATGTCCTGGAACTCGTCGACGAGAATGTAATCGAAGGTGCTGCGATATCGTCCGCTCTCCACGTGCTCCGTTGCTCTGTTGATCATGTCGTGAAAATCGATCTGCCGGAGGCGAGTCAGCGAATCCTGGTAACGCTCGAAGACCGCCCTGAACAGCGCAACAAAAGCCTGGGCACGCGGTCGGTCGGGGGATACCGCGGCCCGCTCGGCCAGTTCACCGGGAGACAGCTGGGAGCCCTTGTAGTGGTTAAGGAAAGTGGCGACCAAGCGCGTAAACGGATCGATCCGGCCTTGCTCCTCAAGGACGTTGAAGACATCGTCTGGAGGAATCGGTGAAAAGTCTGCGCCGTGCTGGGCAAGCTTCGCGATCAGATTTTCAATCAATTTACCGGCGGATTTTTCGTGGCTGAAGGTCTCGACCAGGACGGTATCGTGTTGGTCGTGGAGTTGGCGCTTCCAGCTCATCGATCGGAGATACTCTTCTCGGTCGATAAACGGAGGGGTGTCTCCCGACGCATTGAGTGCAAAGTGTTCTATATAGATTCCAGCGTCAGGGAGGTAGAAGTCGGGTCGATATTGTTGTTTCTCCGATGTAGCGGTGTTGTGCTCATAGGGGCGCTCATATTCGTAGGTGACGCCGTTGAGGTAGAGAAAATTTGCGATCTCGCACTCCTCATAGCTCTTGACCAACTCGCCCTTCAACGAACGTAGCTCGATCGCTCGGACATAGTTCCAATATTCACCCCGGTTTTGGAACTCGTGCTCGCTCTCATAAGGGCCAAAGTGATCCTGGAACCATGTCAACATGACCGCCGCGAATTTGGGATTTACGAGCAGGTCGGCGATGATGCGCCTAAGCAATTCGTACATCGCCATGTCGTCCTCGGCTACCTTGGCCAGCGACGGGCGTTTCCCTTCGACCTCACCGATGATCGACAAACCCAGGCTGTGGAAGGTTCGCACCGTGAGGCTGGATGTTGCCTTGGCGCCGAGGCATCGGTGGACTCTCGCCTTCATCTCCCTCTGGGCATCCTTCGCGAAGGCGAGCAGCAAGAGTTCCGATGGGTGCCGGTACCTCTTCCGCAAAAGCCAACCGGACTTGGCCACGATTACCGATGTCTTGCCGCTGCCCGCAGCGGCGACAACCAGGTTATGGTCTTCGTCAACGACGACCGCTTTTCGTTGTTCTTTCGTAAGGGGATGTGCCTCGACCCGGTCGAAGAACTTCCGTGAGTGGACCAACTCATTTGTTATGAAGGTGTTGTTGGCCGTGATTCTGTGACCTGTAGGGTCCCTCAAGAAGCGGCGTATTCCGTCCAACATTCGGATTTCTGTGGTTCCGGACAATTGCTCGGGCCAACGCGACGACAGTGAGGCAGCCACGTTCCGGGCGTCGCGTTCCAAGCGGGAAAAGAGGCTGCGCGCCATGTATCGGGGAGGGTCCGCGAGCTGAGCGAGGCGCTCATGCACAGAATGGAGCCTCTCGGCTTGTGCGGCCAACTCCGCGCGCCACCAGCCGAGTCGTGCGGCTTGTGCGGCCTGCTCCCGTCGCTGCCGGCCAAGTCGTGCGCTTCGTTTGCGGTGGACCATAAACAGCAGAAGCGCCAGAACGATGAGGCCCCCCATCCAAACACCCCAAGAGCCAAGCGCCACGTCGAGACCAGGTGCTGCCTGGGACATAGCATCTTCGGAGGCGAAAGACTCGGTCGCTTCCGCCGCCGTGTAAACAACGAGCCTCTGGCCAACCAGCACCAAGTCAGGATTCTCGATTCCGTTCCATTGCTGCAATGCGTCCACGCTGACGCCATAGCGGCCCGCAATCTCGGAAAGCGTTTCTCCGGGCTCGACGTGCGTCACTACGATTTCGGTCATGCTGGTTCTCGCCCAATAGCGCCATCAATCAACGACATTGGGAGCTTGGGGATTGGTTGGGCTTTGTTACAGTGCGCGAATGCTTATGCTCTCGCGGGGCAGTTCGCCCAGTTGGGGCGGGTTCCGCATCAAGCGCCTTTCTTCGATGATTTGATGAGCATTTCAGCGCGACCTTGTGGCCCGGCTGTGATATTGTCGAGCGTATTGTCCATCATGAGGGTAGTCCAGTGAGCAGGAGCGCATGGATCAACGCCGGAAAGGTTTCCGCGGCGATCGCTGCGGTAGCTCTTCTGCTGGGCGCGGTTTTCCAGGGACAGGCCCAGCAGCGCAGCGATATGGCGGATGTCAGGGCCGAGCTTCGCAGTGGCTTTGCGGAAGTCAATGGCCGCTTCGCAGAGGTCAACATCCGACTAGAGAATATCAGCGGGGACCTTGTGAGTCTGCGCGAAAGGGTTGCAAGAATAGAGGGCAACCTTGCGCTGCCCCCGGATGCAGGGTCTCAGGCAAACGTACTGCCCAGGACCGAAGAAGAGGGCTGACCAATCCGCGACGGACGCCGGTGAGAGAAGACCGCCGGTTTCGCCCGCTTGTCCGTCAGCTCCTCCAGGCGCCTTCCCCGCTCTCCGGCGAGTACGTAAGCCATCGACTGCCGGGTCAAATGGCCAATTGCGACCGGTAATTCACATGCTGTAGTTCAGCGTGAGTTTGTATGTGCGTGGCGGTAGGGCGATAGAGCCGCCAAGGCCTCGTGACCCGGTGATGAAGCTGCGGTCATCCTCAAGGTTCTGTATGGCAAGGCGCGCTTCCCATCGTTCATTGAACTCCAGGCCAACATAAGCATTGATGCGGTTATAAGGGTCTATCAAAAACTCTTGCGTAGCAACGAGGACATACTCATCGGTATGGTAGTAATCCAGGCCCAGTTTGATCGCTGCCGCCCGGCCGGCCAGGTCGAAATCATGGATGTAATCAAAGCCGACAGTGAACGCGAAGTCCGCAGTCTGGGGTGGTTCCGCTTCTACGCCAAAGGCCGCTAACGAGTTTGCCGGCGCGGTGGTTGGATCAATTTCACGGAACTTGCCATCCAGAAATGTTCCTGTGACGAAAGCGGTAAAGCCTTCAAACAAAATTGCAGTACTCTCCAGCTCAAGCCCCTTGATGGTCACATTTCCGGCGTTTTGGACAGGAAAGGTCGGATTGCCATTGACGATAACGTTTGCGTTGAGTGTTATATCGGTGCCCCGATTGATGAAGTAGTTGGAATTCAGACGGAACCGATTATCAAACATTTCCATCTTGAAGCCGATTTCATAGGTCCAGTTGGTTTCCGGCCCGTAACTGGATTGAGCGACACTCGTGTTGAAGATGTTGATGCCGTTGAATCCGCCTGACTTGAATCCCTTGGCAGCCGACGTGTAGAGCAGGAGGCTATCGACGGGTCCCGAGGTGTCCACCTCATAATCAAGGCCGATCTTGGGCGTCCACGCATCAAATTCCAGAGCTTCTACGATGACTTCCGGCGGCAGTGGGATAAACAGCAGCTGAAAGTCGAATTGCCAGTCTTTTTCATCGCTGATCCAGCGGATGCCGCCGGTAATGTTCAGCCTGTCGGTGATGGCGTAGTCAGCCTGACCGAAGACCGCATAGGATTCCGTACTGACATCGATAGAGCTCCTGGACACGGTGCCGCCAACGGACGCGAAAAACCAGCCAATGTCCTGAGTGGAGTCTTCCTCAAAATAAAATGCGCCCAATATGTAGTTCAGCCTGTCGTCAATAGCACTACCCTGTAGCTGTAATTCCTGGCTGAATTGTCCGGAGTCGGTACCAATTGAAGCCAGAATAGCGCCGCTGCCCGAAAAATCGTTGGCCCAGAAATCAGACGTGTCAACGTACCCCGTAATGGACTTCAATGTCGTGTCCTCAAAGTCATAGGACATTGTGAGAGACGTGACGAGCTGTTCCGTATCGCCCCGGGGTTGGTTGGTGATGTCCGTCCGGCCGCCGCCACTGTAGTCCCGGTCGGGAATGGAGACATCATAGAGGCCCCCAAAGGTGGGGACGAGGTCGCTCGCCGTATGCTGTCGATTGAGCGGCACATCGGGTGTGGTGGCGCCGACCATCGTGACGGCGTCATTCTGGCTGTCGGCATACGACACGTTGACGGTGGCATCAAAGTTCTCGCCGCCCATGTAGCGCAGTTTGGCCCGTGCCGCCCAATTCTTCTGTTCACCGATGTTGGAATTTGTAGCCAGGTTTGTCCCGTATCCGCTATGCCCGTTGAATTGCAGAGCGAGAGAACCGGCGAACTCGTCCCCAAGAGGACCGCCGGCGCTGGCCGAAGCTTCATATTGATCGTAATTCCCGAACCCGGCGGACGCTTTCAGCCAGGTTTCTTCACCTGGGTCACGGCTGATAAAACGAATGGCGCCGGCTAAAGTGTTCCGGCCGTAAAGGGTGCCCTGAGGTCCGCGCAGCACTTCGATCCGTTCCACATCGGCAAGACGTACATTGTTGCCGTTCAACCGGCCTATATAAACGTCGTCCACGTAAATGCCGAAGGGCGATTCCGCCACGGCCAGCGATGCATCCTGGACCAGAGAACCGCGCAGGGAGGCTGACAGGTTTGTGGGCTGCGTTATGTTGTAAGTCATCTTCAGGCTTGGAACGTAGCGCTCGAGGTCCTGACCTTCGACTATTTGCCGGTCCTGTAACTGTTCGACGCCCAGGGCCGACACGGGAATAGGTACCGATTGCAATGACTCTTCCCGCTTCTGTGACGTAACGACAATTTCCTCGAGCGTCACACTTTGGGCTGCTGCGTATTCGGCTGAGAACAAGAGGCCAATAAGGCACCAGAACAGATATCGGCATTGCATGTCAATAATCCTCTACTTATGTTAAATATTCTGCTTATGCACAGACCGACGATCATGCCAGCAGATTAACTTTGATGCTAAGCAGATTAATTGCCTCAGTCAACAACGATCGGGGTCGCGTGTTGGCAATAAATAGAAATGTCCGGTTTTAGAACAAATAAACTGTCCGGTTTGGGGGCGCCTAACGTTCGAGCTCGAAGATCAGCGTCGAGAGCGGCGGCAGTCGGATCTCGATGGAGTCTGAACGGCGCTGGTATTCGACGGCTTCGCTCGGTACGCCGCCGAAGTTGCCCCGGCCCTGGCCGCCGTACTCGGCGGCGTCGGTATTGATGCGTTCTATCCAGCGGCCGGCCGCCGGCACACCGAGCCGCTGCGGCGCCCGCTCCACCGGAGTGAAGTTGCACACGACGACGACCGGCGCGGCGTTGCCCCGGCCCCGGCGCAGCCAGGCGTAGAGGGACTCCTCGGCAGCTTCGGCCTCGATCCACTCGAAGCCCGTCTTGTCGCAGTCCAGTTCGTGGAGTGCTGGAGTGCTCCGGTAGAGGTGGTTCAGGTCGCGGACCAGCCTCTGCACGCCGGCGTGGCGCGGCTCCCCGAGCAGATGCCAGTCAAGGCTCGCGTCATGGTTCCATTCGTGCGATTGCGCGAATTCCTGGCCCATGAAGAGGAGCTTCTTGCCGGGATGCCCCCACATGAATGCGAAGTAGGCGCGCAGGTTGGCGAAGCGCTGTTCTTCGTCGCCCGGCATCCTCGCCAGCAGCGAGCCCTTGCCGTGCACCACCTCGTCGTGGCTGAGCGGCAGCACGAAGTTCTCCGAGAACGCGTAATGAATGCCGAAGGTCATCTGGTGATGGTGATGCTTTCGGTGGACCGGATCGCGACCCATGTAGTCGAGGGTGTCGTTCATCCAGCCCATGTTCCACTTGTAGCCGAAGCCGAGCCCGCCCGCGCTGGTGGGCCGGGAGATCCCCGGAAAGGAGGTCGATTCCTCGGCGAAGGTGGCGATGCCCTCGCAGTGGTCGTAAACCACCTCGTTCATGCGCTTCAGGAAGGCGATGGCTTCCAGGTTCTCGCGCCCGCCGTGGACGTTCGGCTTCCACTCGCCCTCCGCGCGCGAGTAGTCGCGGTAGAGCATGGAGGAAACGGCATCCACCCGCAGGCCGTCGACGTGATACTCCTCAAGCCAGTAGAGGGCATTGGCGACCAGGTAGTTGCGGACTTCGTGTCGGGCGTAGTTGTAGATCAGCGTTTTCCAGTCCTGATGATGACCCTCGCGTGGATCGGCGTACTCATAGAGCGAGGTGCCGTCGAAGCGCCCCAGTCCATGCAGGTCGGAGGGGAAGTGAGCGGGCACCCAGTCGAGGATCAGGCCGAGCTCCGCGGCATGGCAGGCCTCCACAAAGTCGCGGAAATCTCCGAGGGTGCCGTGACGTATGGTCGGTGCGTAGAGTCCTATGGGCTGATAGCCCCAGGAGCCGTCGTAAGGATGCTCTGAAACCGGCGTCACCTCGATGTGGGTGAACCCCATGTCGCGCACGTAGGGCACCAGCTCCCCGGCCAGCTCGCGGTAGCTGAGCGGCCCCGTTCCCTGGTCCGCCCGTTTCCAGGAGCCGAGGTGCGCCTCGTAGATGGCGATGGGCCGGTCGTGCCGGATCGCTTCTCCCCGCTTGTCTATCCAGCCGGCATCGCGCCACTCCTTCCCACCGAGTTCTCGCACGATGGACGCGGTGGCCGGCGGGTGCTCGGCCCCGAAGCCCATCGGATCGGCCTTGAGCGGCAGCATGGCGCCATCCACGCCCCTCAATGCGAACTTGTAGCGGTCGCCCTCGGAGACGCCGGGCAGAAAGATCTCCCACACCCCGGTCGATCCGCGCCGGCGCATCGGGTGGCGGCGCCCGTCCCAGTGATTGAAATCACCGACGACGGAAACACGCCGCCCATTGGGCGCCCAGACCGCGAAGTGCACGCCGGCGACACCGTCTTTGGAAAGGGGGTGGGCGCCAAGCACCTTCCAGAGATCCAGGTGAGAGCCTTCGCTCAGCAGATGCTCGTCGATCTCCCCAAGCACCGGGCCGAAGCGGAAGGGATCTTCCTCCTCCCAGGTGATGTCTCCGCTGCGTATTCTCAGGCGATACGCGCCCGGGTCGCTCCGGAGCCTGGCGGCGAACAGTCCCTCCTGCTCGAAGGGTTCAAGCACCACCGGACCGCGGTCCTCGGCCTCGCGGCCGGGCAGCATGGTCACCGTCTCCACGCCGGGCCGGAAGACCCGCAGCGCCCAGGCCCCCTCGCCCAGGCGGTGGGGTCCCAGGTAGGCGAAGGGATCGTCATGCTCCCCGCGGGCAAGGGCCGCGCTTTGGGCGGGGTCGTTGAGGGGCCGGACCATGTGCCGGGGCCTGCTCAGAACGCCGGAGTGGCGTCCCAGATGTCACGGGCGTAGCCGCGAATGGTACGGTCGGAGGAGAACCACCCCATCCGGGCGGTATTGCGCACCGCCCGAGAGGTCCAGTCCGCGGGCTTTAGCCAGACGCCATCGATCCGCTCCTGGATCTCCCAGTAAGCGGCAAAGTCGGCACACACCATGAACCAGTCGTGATGGCGCAGGTTGTCGACCAGGGCCACGTAGCGATGCGGGTCGTCGGGGGAGAAGAGGCCCGAAGCGACCTGCTCCAGCACCTCGGCGAGCCGGGAATCGGCGGCGATGCAGCGCTCGGGCCGATGGCCCGCCGCGCGCAGGGTGCTCACTTCCTCCGCGTCATGGCCGAAGATGAAGATGTTCTCCGCCCCCACGGCTTCGGCGATCTCGATGTTGGCGCCGTCGGCCGTGCCGACGGTCAGGGCGCCGTTCATGGCCAGCTTCATGTTGCCGGTGCCGGAGGCTTCCATCCCGGCTGTGGATATCTGCTCGGAGAGATCGGCGGCGGGGACCAGCCTCTCCGCCATGGATACGTTGTAGTTCGGCGGAAATACGACCTGCAGACGCCCGGACATGAGCGGGTCCGCGTTGATGGTGGCGCCGATGTCGTTGACCAGCTTGATCACAAGCTTGGCCATCGCATAGCCCGGCGCCGCCTTGCCGCCGAATATCTTGACCCGCGGCGCCCGCTTCGCATCCGGGTCACGGCGGATCTCGTTGCGCAGCGCGGCGGCATGAAGAATGTTCATGAGCTGCCGCTTGTACTCGTGGAACCGCTTGATCTGGACGTCGAACATGGCTTCGGGGTCCACGCAGACGCCGGCGCTGCGCTCCAGCCACTCGGTCAGCCGGTGCTTGTTGCGGTGTTTGGCCTCTGCAAACCTCCCGCGGAAGGTCGGGTCGTCGGCCAGCGGCTCGAGATCCCGCAGGCGCTCCAGGTCGCTCACCCACCCCTCGCCGATGGCCTCGGTCAGGAGGTCCCGCAGCGGGTGATTGCAGCCGTAGAGCCAGCGCCGGGGCGTGACCCCGTTGGTCTGGTTGACGATACGTTCGGGGTGCAGCGCGTGCAACTTTCGGAAGACTTGCCGCTTCATCAATTCGGTGTGAAGCGCCGAGACGCCGTTCACGCGGCGCGCGCCGATGAAGGCCAGTTCCCCCATGCGTACTTCGCCGTCGGCGACCACCCTGACGGCGTCGGCACGCCGTAGCGCGCGGCGATGATGCGCGTCGATGCGTTCGATGAGCTCCATGTGCCGGGGCAGGATTCGGCCCATCATTTCGACCGGCCAGCGTTCCAGCGCCTCCGGCAGCAGGGTGTGGTTGGTGTAGTGGAGACAGGCGCAGGCGATCTCGTAGGCGTCGGCGAAGCGCTGCCCGTGAGTGTCAACCAGCAGCCGGATCAACTCCGGGAAGGCGATGGCCGGGTGGGTGTCGTTGAGCTGAATCGCAACCGCCCGGGGCAGTCTCGCGACATCGTCATGACGCGCGAGAAACCGGCGCAGGATGTCGGCGATCGAGGCGGCGGTGAAGAAATACTGTTGCTTCAGCCTCAGCTCCCGTCCCGGCTCGGTGGTGTCATCGGGGTAGAGCACCCGGCTGATGTTCTCCGCCAGGACCGAGGGGGCGGCGGCGGCCATGTAGTCGCCTCGGCTGAACGGTTCGAGATCGAATTCCCGCACCGGCTTGGCGGACCACAGGCGCAGCGTGTTGGACCAGCGCCCGCGCCAGCCGGGAATCGGCGTGTCGTAAGCGACGGCCAGCACGCTTTCCTCAGGCGCCCAGGTCTTGCGGGCTCCGTTTCTGCGTACTGATCCGCCGAAGTGGACCGGAAAGCCGGCCGCCGACCTCTCGAACTCCCAGGGATGCACCTGGCGCAGCCAGTCCTCGGCGTCCTCGGCCTGCCAGCCGCTCTCGAAGGACTGCCGGAACAGCCCGTGCGCGTAGCGGATACCGTAGCCATAGGCGGGCAGCCCCACGGTCGACATGGAGTCGAGGAAGCAGGCGGCGAGGCGGCCCAGACCGCCGCTTCCGAGCGCGGCATCGGGCTCGTCAGCCAGCATTGCGCCGTAGTCGACACCGAAGCCCTCGACGATGCCCCGCAGCTCTTCGTCGAGTCCCAGGTTGGTGACCGCATCCTTGAGCAGCCGGCCGATGAGGTACTCAATCGACAGGTAGTAGACCCGCTTGCGATCCTCGGCGTGGACGCGCTGCCTGGTCTCGAACCAGGGAGCAATCACGAGGTCGCGGATCGCCCGTGAGACCGCCAGCCGCCAGTCCGTGAGCGTCGCGGCGGCCGGCAACTTCCCGGTGCTGTAGCGCAGGTGGTACCCGATGGAGCGGCGCAGCGCCGCTGCGTCGGGGGGCAGGGGATGTTCGCGCGGAATCAAGTGCGAACGTCCGGGGCGAGGCGGCCCAGCCGGGCATGGATTTCGGCGATGTCCGACGCTGCGGCGATGACGGGGGCCAGGGTTTGCTGCGGGTCGAGGCCGAGCTCGCCTGATCCCGGCTCGAAGCGCTCCTGGTAGACGCGCAGGGTCGCACCGGCGGTTCCGGTTCCGGAAAGCCGGAACACGGCCCGGGCGTCCTCCTCGAAGAAGATGCGCACGCCCTGGCCATTGGCGCTGGAGCCGTCGACCGGATCACGGTATGAGAAATCGTCCGCAGCCGCGATGCGCAAGGCGCCGCAGCGCCGGCCGGGAAGGTCCGCTGGCCGTCTGCGCAAGTCCGCCATCAGCGCTTCCGCCGCCGCCTTGTCCACGCCCTCGTAGTCGTGGCGGGTGTAGTAGTCGCGGCCGAATTCGGACCAGTGGGCATTGAGGATTTCACGTACGGACTCGCGGCGCCGGGCGAGGATGTTGAGCCAGAGCAGCACCGCCCACAGACCGTCCTTCTCGCGCACGTGGTTCGAGCCCGTGCCCGCGCTCTCCTCGCCGCAGATGGTCGCCAGGCCCGCGTCCAGCAAAGTGCCGAAAAACTTCCAGCCCGTGGGCGTCTCGAAAGCGCCGATGCCCAGCTTGGCAGCGACCCGGTCGGCGGCGCGGCTCGTGGGCATCGATCGCGCAATGCCCCGGAGGCCGCCGCTGTAGCCCGGCGCGAGGTGAGCGTTGGCGGCCAGCACCGCCAGGCTGTCGGACGGAGTGACGATGATGTCGCGGCCGAGGATCATGTTGCGGTCTCCGTCGCCGTCCGAAGCCGCGGCGAAATCCGGTGCGTCCGGCCCCGTCATCAGCTCCACGAGCGTCCGGGCATGGACCGGGTTGGGGTCGGGATAGCCGGCGCCGAAATCGGCCATGGGCTCGCCGTTCAAGACCGTGCCGGAAGGTGCGCCGAGCTCGTCCTCCAGAACCGCCTTGGCGTAGGGCCCCGTCACCGCGTGCATGGCGTCAAAGCGCATGGTGAAGCCTGAGGCGAAGAGGGCGCGGATGGCGTCAAAGTCGAAAAGGCTCTGCATGATCCCGGCGTGGATGTCCACCGGATCGATGACCTCCACGCTCATCGCGCCCAGGGTCCGTATGCCGGTCGTGGAGAGGTCGACGTCCGCGGCGTCCAGGATCTGGTACCGGTCGATTTCCAGACTGCGCCGGTAGATGGCGTCGGTGACCGATTCCGGCGCCGGGCCGCCGGAGGGAATGTTGTACTTGATGCCGAAGTCACCGTGCTCGCCCGCCGGGTTGTGGCTGGCCGAGAGAATGAGGCCGCCGTCGGTCCCCCGCGTGCGGATCACCGCCGAGGCGGCAGGGGTCGAGAGCAGGCCGTCCCGGCCTACCAGCACCCGGGCGGCGCCGTTCGCGGCGGCCATTCTGAGAATGATCTGGATCGCGCGGTCGTTGAAGTAGCGTCCATCGCCGCCTGCGGTCAGCGTCTTTCCGGCAAGCCCGCCCACGGCGTCGAATACCGACTGCACGAAGTTCTCCAGGTAGCCCGGCTCCATGAACACCGCGGTTTTCCTGCGAAGGCCCGAAGTGCCGGGCTCTTGTCCCGCGATGGGGTTTGTCGAAACGCTCTTCACGCGCAATTCGTGACCTCCTCGCCGACAGGTTCGCCGATGGGGGCTCCGCCCCGCATCGAAGCCACAACGCTCGCAATGGCGGCGAGGCCCGGGTGGCAGTCCAGAGCCTTCACGGCTACCGGGTAGCGGCGCCGCCAGTTGGGGTGTTCATCCACCGTGCCCGGCAGGTTCTGCTGCTCGACCATGCCCAGGGCGTCATCGAGCCGGACGGCGAGCAATGAGGACGCGGCGCCGGCGAGCAGGGCATGAATCGGAACCAGGATCGGGTCGGCGTCCATTGGCGGTTCGGCGGGATCTAGGCCTGGTGGCGCGTGCCCTTCCTCCACCAGCAGGCGGCACAGCTCGACTCGCTCCGTGGCGCGCGCAGCGAGCGCCGCATCGCGCTCCTGCGGCGAGGTCTGGCCGAGCGAGTGTCGCAACTCGATGTCCCGGCCAGCCCACCAGCCCTTCAGGGTGGGCGTGTCATGCGTGCCGGTTGAAGCAATGCTGGCGTAGCGATAGAGCCGGGGCGGCCGGAATCCATTGGCGTCCTTCTCGAATTGCATGACCGCCGAGCCCAGCAGTTGCGTCTCGGCGAGACGCCGGCGCAAGCCCCCCGGGACCGAACCCAGGTCCTCGCCGACGACGATGCACGCGGCTCGCCCCGCCTCGATGCGTACCAGCGCAAGCAGGGACTCCAGCGGGTAGCTGACGTAGCCGCCGGCAGCACCGGACTCCGGAACCCAGAAGCTGCGCTGCAGCCCCAGGACATGGTCGATCCTCACCATTCCAGCATGGCTCATGGCAAAGCGCAGCATCCGGATGAAGGGGCGGTAGGCGGCCGCGCGCAGGGCAGGGGGGTTAAAGGGCGACAGATTCCAGGTCTGACCGTGAGAGCTGAACGCGTCGGGCGGTGCGCCGAGCGACACGCGCCGGGCGTAGCAGGCCGGCGCCGACCACACGTCCGCGCCGCCGGGACAAACGCCCACAGCCACATCGAGATAGAGGCCGAAGGCCATGCCCGCGTCCCTGGCGGCGGCCTGTGCCTCGGCAAGCTGCCGGTTGGCGAGCCACTGCTGCCAGGCATGCCGGCACACCGACTGCTCGTTCTGCGACGCAAACCGCAGCACGTCCGGGCTGTGGATTTCCTGGAGCGCCTCGGGCCACGCGCGCCAGTCCGGGCCGTGGACCCCGGCGATCGCCTCGAACAGCGCATACCACTCCAGCTCCCGGCCGGGGCCATTTCGCCACACGGCGAAGTCGGCCGCGGCAGGCCCCTGGGCTTCCATCGTCGAACGAAACAGGGCCTCGAGGATCTCCCGCTGCGGCCGCGCGTGCGCCGCGTAGTCCAGGAGTCCGCCACCGTTCGCTGCTTTCCGGTCGGCAGCACGTTCCTTCAGAAACTGGCGCGCGGCGGTGCAGCGTTCGACTCCGGGCACTGCGTCCGGTGCGATGTGGCGCGGTTCCAGGGCGCTGCGGCAGGACGGGGAGTAGGGGCTGAATCCTTCGCTGGCTGCGCCGCAGGCGTGGACCGGGTTTATGCTGATGAAGTCGGCGCCGAGCCGGGCCATCTGCCTGGCTGCGTCGGCCAGGTCACGATAGTCGCCGACCCCAAGGTTTCGCCCCGAACACAGTCCGTAGAGGGACGCGGAGATACCCCAGGCCCTGTCGCGCCCCGCGACGTCGCCGACCACCGGTGCCCGTTCCGGCGCAGCGATCACGAGACAAGTCTCGTTTCCGGTGCTCAGGCGGTGAAGTCCGGCCGGCAGAGTAAGCGCAATCTCTTCGTCGCCGCGTCCTTCGAGCGTGCCGCCGGACTCGAGTTCGAGTCGCCAGTCCGCAACGAATCCAAGAGGAAACCGGATTTCCTTGCCCGCGCTCACGACGATCTCCTCGGGGATGCGCCGGGCGGCGCGCCGCGCCCGCACTTCCTCAAGCGATTCCCGGATCTCGGCATCGGTTGCCGCCGGCACTCGCATGGCTTGGAGCAGGGCCCGCTGCGTGTCGGGATCTGTGGTCTGCTCCTCCCCTGCAACGCTGCGCCAGCGCGGCAGGATACCCATGGCCGCAGCCAGGTTCGCGAGGGCGTCGCCGGAGGGGGACACAGCGCTCACGGCCCGGCTCCGGCTTCAAAGGCGACGATCGACTCCGGCGATACCGGTTGCAGAAGGTCGCTGCAAGGTGTCTGGGGGGCCTCCGGACGGGCTGTGTCGAGAACGCGCAGCCACACGCAGCCGTAGGCGAGCGCGGGCAGCCGGGTCGAGACCTCCGCGGACGATCGATTGAAGGCGAGCGCCATGCACTCGCCGTTGACAGCAAAGGCTGGCGTCTCGGCGGACTCCCTGAGCAGCACGCAGAAGCCGTCAAGTCCTGGATCTCCCCAGTCGATCGGACCGCCCCCAAGACCGAACCACTGGACATCAGGCATCCCGTCCTCGGCGCGTTCCCGTCCACGCAGGAAGCGGCTCTGCCGCAGGCAGGAGTGAGTCCGGCGCAGGGCGATCAGCCGGCGGGTGAATCGAAGCAGATTCGTGTCGGAAGCTGCCCAGTCGATCCAGCCGACCTCGTTGTCCTGGCACCAGGCGTTGTTGTTGCCCCTCTGGCTGTCGGCCACCTCGTCTCCGGCACGCAGCATGGGCGTGCCCTGCGCCAGGAAGACGCTGGCGAGCAGGTTGCGCCGCCGCCGGTCCCGGCGCCTGCGGATTTCCGAATCCCCGCTCGCGCCTTCCACGCCGCAGTTATCGCTCAGGTTCTCCTGGTGGCCGTCCCGGTTGTCCTCGCCGTTCGCCTCATTGCATTTTTCGCCGTATGCGGTGACATCGGCCAGGGTAAAGCCATCGTGGCAGGCGATGAAGTTCACCGAGGACCAGCTCCTGCGTCCGTCGCGGTCGAAGGTGCCGGCCGATCCAAGCAGCCGCTCGGCCATGTGCTGGGCGCCGTGCGCATCGCCGCGCCAGAAGCGCCGCATCCCGTCGCGAAAGGCGTCGTTCCACTCGGCGAACACGGGCGGAAACTCGCCCAGCCGGTAGCCGCCGGGTCCCAGGTCCCAGGGCTCCACGATCAGCTTCGCTCGGTTCAGCACCGGATCCTGGCGCAGGGCGTCGAGGAAGCCGCCACGAGGGTCGAAGCCATGGGCTTCCCGGCCCAGGGTCGTGGCCAGATCGAACCGGAAACCGTCGACCCCCATGGCCTCCACCCACCAGCGCAGGCTGTCCAGCACCAGGCGCAGCACGTAGGGGTGGGAGACATCGAGCGTGTTGCCGCAGCCGCTGTCGTTGCAGTAGTAGCGCTCCTGGCCTTCGCGCAGGCGATAGTAGGCGGCATTGTCCAGACCGCGGAACGAGAGGGTAGGCCCCGTTTGATCGCCTTCGGCGCTGTGGTTGTAGACCACGTCCAGGATCACCTCGAGCCCGGCGGCGTGGAGTTTGCGCACTGCCTCGCGAAAGCCGGACGGTCCCGCCGGCCCTAAATAGCGCGGCTCGAGGGCGAAGAAAGCGATACTGTTGTAGCCCCAGTAGTTCAACAGCCCTTTCTCGAGCAGCCAGCGATCGTCCAGGAAGGCGTGCACGGGCAGCAGTTCCAGCGCGGTGACGCCCAGCGAGACGAGATATTCCAGCACCGGCTCTGCCGCAAGGCCCTCGTAGGTGCCGCGCAGCTCCTCGGGCAGCGAGGTCCACAGACGGGTGAGCCCCTTGGGGTGGGCTTCGTAGATCACGGTTTCCGACCAGGGCGTGTCCGGCCGCTCTCCGGCCGGCACCGGCGGGGCGGGCGCCGTCACCACGCACTTCGGCATGGCCGGCGCACTGTCTGTGCGCGAGAAGGAGAGGTCTCCCTCCGGCGACGCGGGATCGTAGCCGAGGCACTCGTCGCCGGCGGCAAAGTGTCCATGCAGGGCCCGGGCGTAGGGGTCGAGCAGCAGCTTGTTGGGATTGAAGCGATGCCCCTCATTGGGCGCATAGGGCCCGTGGGCGCGCAGCCCGTACAGCGCGCCCGGCGCGAGGTCCGGCACGTAGGCGTGCCAGACGGGTCCGCTTCGTTCCGGAAGGACCAGGCGCTCGGTCTCCCGTCGGCCGTCTTCCGAGAACAGGCAGAGTTCCATACAGGTTGCGTGCTCCGAGAACACGGCCACGTTCGCGCCTTCGCCGTCCCAGTGCACGCCCAGGGGATCCGGCCTCCCCGCCTGCAGCCTGCTCCCCGCTTGCGGCGTCACGGCGCGCTCTCCGTCATCTCCGCGTAGAGCCTGGCGTAGGCGTGGGCGGATTCTTCCCAACCCACCGGATGGCGCATGGCGTGGCCTACCATGGCCGACCAGACCTTCCCGTTGGCGAAGGCGTCGCAGGCCCGGTCGATGGCTTCGGCGAGCGCTGCGGAGGACCCTGCGGGGAACTGGAAGCCGGTGGCCACTCCTTCCCGAAGCGCCGCATCGTTGGCATCGATCACCGTGTCCGCCAGGCCGCCGGTTCTTGCGACCACCGGCAGGGCCCCGTAGCGCAGACCGCAGAGCTGGGTGAGGCCGCAGGGTTCGAAGCGTGACGGGACCAAGATGACGTCGGCGCCGGCCTGCATCAGGTGCGCCAGGGGCTCGTCCCAGCCGATGACCACCCCGATCCGTTCGGGATTCTGATCGGCCGCCTCCCGGAACGCGCTTTCCAGGTTCGGGTCGCCCGAGCCGAGCAGGGCCAGGCTTGCGCCGCGCGCCAGCAATCGGGGCAGCGCCTCCAGCAGCAGGTCCAGCCCCTTCTGCCGGGTGAGGCGGCTTACGACGCAGAATAGAGGGGCCTCGGGGGCGGCATGGAGCCCGAACCGCCGGGCCAGGGCAACGCGATTTGCGTCCTTTCCGGCCGGACTCGCGGCGGAATAGCGCGACGCGATATGGAGGTCGCTTTCGGGATTCCAGGCCTCCCGGTCGATGCCGTTGAGGATGCCGTGCATCTCCGCGCGCCGCGCTTCGATGACCCCTTCGAGCCCCATGCCGAACTCGGGGTCCGTGAGTTCCCGGGCATAGGTCGGGCTCACCGTCGAGATTCGGTCCGCATAAACTAGGCCGGCCTTGAGGAAGCCGAGCTGTCCGAAGAATTCGAAACCCTCGGGGTGGAACCCGGCCTTCGGCAGCCTCAGGGTTACGATTGTTTCCGCAGGAAAGAGGCCCTGAAAAGCGATGTTGTGGATCGTCAGCAGGCTGGGCGGAGCCCGCCGGCGGCCGAATCTGAGCCAGACTGCGGCGAGGCCCGCCTGCCAGTCGTGCAGGTGCACCACGTCCGGCTTCCAGCCGCCGACGCCCTCGGTGGCGATGCGCGCGGTGAGGCGGCCCAAGGCGCCGAAGCGCAGGTGGTTGTCGTGCCAGTCCCTGCCGTCGGGACCAAGATAAGGATTGCCGGGCCGGTCGAAGAGTCGGGGAGAATCCAGAACCATGGCCTCGATCCCCGCGGCCTGTCCTGTCAAAAGCCGCGCTCTCCCTCCGGGCAGGCGGGCGAGTTCATGCACCTCGGCGTCATCCGGAAGCGCCGCGATCATGGCGGGATAGCCCGGCGCCAGGACCCGCATCTCGACGCCGAGCGGGGCCAGCGCGGCCGGCAGGGCGCCGACCACGTCCGCGAGGCCACCCGTCTTGACGAAGGGCCCACACTCGGAAGCGACCGACAGCACCTTCATAAGAAGCGGGTTCCTGTTCCGTCCCTGCCCGGGGCGATCAGCCGCCAAGCGCGTCGATCATCGGCTGCGTTATGAGCGTGGTGCCCCCATGGGTGACCCGGAATCGTTTCGCGTCTTCTTCCGGGTCTTCGCCCGCCACCAGGCCTTCGGGAATGTTCACGCCCCGGTCCAGGACCACCCGGGTCAGGCGCGCATTGCGGTTGATGACGCTGTTGGGCAGGGCCACTACTCCCTTGAGCTGGCTGCCGGAGCGGCAATGAACACCAGTGAAAAGCAGGCTCTGATGGACATTGGAACCCGAGACGATGCAGCCGCCGGAGACCATGGAGGAGACCGCGGAGCCGCGCCGGTCCTTTTCATCATGAATGAACTTGGCCGGCGGCGTCACTTCGGCGTAGGTCCAGATGGGCCAGTTGCGGGAATAGATGTCGAGTTCCGGCTCAAACTCGGTCAGGTCGATGTTGGCGAGCCAGAAGGAATCGACAGTGCCGACATCGCGCCAGTAGGGGCGCGGTTCGGAACCCGTCATGACGCAAGAGTCGGAGAAGCGGTGGACCACCGCCTTGCCGTTTTCCACCAGGTAGGGAATGAGGTCGCCGCCGAAGTCGTGGTCCGACTCCGGATCTGCCGCGTCCCGGTGTAACTGCTCGATCAGAAAGCGAGTCTCGAAGGCGTATATTCCCATGGACGCGAGAGCTTTCTCCGGGTCGCCGGGAATGCCGGGAGGGTCGGCCGGCTTTTCGACGAAACGGACGATGCGGCTGCTCTCGTCCACGTCCATCACGCCAAAGCCCGTCGCCTCCGCGCGCGGCACCTCGATGCATCCGACCGTTACGTCGGCGCCGGAGTTGACATGCTGCGCCAGCATGACGCCGTAGTCCATCTTGTAGACGTGGTCGCCGGCGAGGACAACGATGTAGCGCACCCCGTAGCTCTCGATGATGTCGATGTTCTGCGTGACGGCATCAACCGTGCCGAGATACCAACGTCCCTCGTCGACCCGCTGGGAAGCGGGCAGCACGTCGAGCATCTCGTTGCGTTCGGCCTGAAAGAAGTTCCAGCCGCGTTGCAGATGACGAATCAGGCTGTGGGCCTTGTACTGCGTGGCCACGCCGATGCGGCGAATGCCCGAATTGACGGCATTGGACAAGGCGAAGTCGATGATGCGGCTCTTGCCGCCAAAGAAGACCGCCGGTTTCGCCCGCCTGTCCGTCAGCTCCTCCAGGCGCCTTCCCCGCCCTCCGGCGAGTACGAAAGCCATCGACTGGCGGGTCAGTGGGCCGCTTGTCCCTGCGAATGTTTTCATTCGTGCCTCTCTGGAATTTGGGGCGCGCCGACACGCGAGCGTGCCTCGACCGCTCCGGTCACGAAGCGCCCGGGCGCAATCTTACTCTCCAGGGCCCGCCTCAACGCACTGCCAGGATCACAAGGAGTTCCGCACAATACTCTGGTACGCTGAGAGGAATCGTCGCAACGTTGAACTGGACCCGGGGAGGCGCGCGAAATGAACGAATTGACGCTTGCCGCGCGAATGAGTCGCCTGGGAACCGAAAGCGCATTTGACGTCCTCATGCGTGCGAACCGAATGGCGGCGGATGGCTGCGACGTCATCAACCTGGGTATAGGACAGCCTGACGCTCAACCGCCGGAGACGGCGATTGAGGCGGCCCGCAAAGCGCTGCGGGACGCTCATCACGGCTATACCGATCCGCCGGGTCTGCCGGCCCTTCGCGAAGCGGTTGCAGCCAATTTGCACCGGCGGCTCGGAATCGATGTCGCGCCCGACCTGATCTTGGTCACTCCCGGCGCCAAACCGGTCATGTTCTTCGCGATGCTCATGTTCGGCGAGTCCGAGGCGGAAATCCTTTACCCGGATCCCGGGTTTCCGATCTATCGCTCAATGATTGATTTTTCCGGAGCGGGGGCGATCCCCTATCGCCTGGAGGAATCGCGTGGTTTTTCTCTCGATCCCGAGTCTGTTCTGTCGCAGGTCACGGAGCGCACGCGCCTCATCATCCTGAATTCACCCGCCAATCCGACCGGCGGCGTAACTGCCGGGCAGGACATGGACCGACTGGTCGAGGGACTATTGGACCATCCCCAGGTCGCCATTCTGTCCGACGAGATCTACGACCAGATCTATTTTGATGAATCCCGCCCTGTGAGCCTTCTTGAGTACCCGGATATTCGCGACCGGTTGATCGTGCTCAACGGTTGGAGCAAGACCTACGCGATGACGGGATGGCGCCTGGGATACTCGGTATGGCCCCGGCAACTCATGGATGTAGTCTCGCGGCTCGCCATCAACAGTCATTCCTGCGTGAATACCGCCGCTCAGATGGGCGGTCTGGCAGCGCTGGAGGGGCCGCAGGACACTGTATCCGCAATGGTGTCGGAATTTGCGTCGCGCCGAACGCAGCTGGTTGACCGGCTGAATGGGCTTTCCTGGTTTTCGTGCCAGGCGCCCGGCGGCGCGTTCTATGTTTTTCCGAATATCACGAATACGGGATTGTCGGGGCGCATCTTTCAGGATCGCCTTCTGACGGAAACAGGAGTTGCTCTGATAGCCGGGAACAGTTTCGGCAATGCAGGGGAGGGATTTGTCAGGATTTCATTTGCGCTTGATCAATCGCGTATTGAGGAGGGCATGGATCGAATCGGCCATTTCGTTTCAAACCTCTAGAAGGGTAGG
Source organism: uncultured Gammaproteobacteria bacterium (assembly GCA_951828235.1). GTDB lineage: Bacteria > Pseudomonadota > Gammaproteobacteria > Steroidobacterales > Foliamicaceae > Foliamicus. The sequence goes on along the minus strand of OX639965.1, from coordinate 2,910,863 downwards.
TTGTGCGAAAAAAAACGGACCTGGAGGCGGATGAGTACCGACGACCTCATATACGAGATCTTTAGCCCCCTGTCGCAAGGCGCCCCGGGCAATGACGCTTCAACACTGCGTGCACTTGACGCGGTTCCGTGCTGCGATTCTGTTCTACAGGTTCTTGACTTGGGAGTAGGGCACGGTCGCACGACCCTGATTCTGGCGGAAACGCTTCAGGATGCGCATGTTACGGCTGTGGATATTCATGCCCCGTTTCTTGAGAATCTGGCCAGAGACGCGCGCATTACTGGCGTAGCAAACCGCATCTATCCATTGCTGGGGGACATGGCCGCCATCGAGGTCGCCGAAAAAAGCATGGATCTCATCTGGGCCGAAGGTTCCATCTATGTCATAGGCATCCAGTGTGCGCTGGCCACGTGGCGTCGCTGGCTTCGCCCGGCTGGCTGCGTCGCATTCAGCGACTTCACCTGGTGGACAGACGATCCTTCGGAGACACCGAGCCGATTCTGGGCGACCGAATACCCGGAAATGGCGAACGAAAATTCGATTCGCTCTTGTGCCGAGGCTATTGGATATCGGGTGGTCAGCAGCTTCCGTGTGCCCAGGGAAGGACACGACGCCTACTACGTTCCGCTTGAAGCACGCTTAGCGGAACTTGCGGGACATCGTGACGCCGGCGTCCTGAAAGTCCTTGAGAGTATTCAGGAGGAAATCGACATCTCACGGCGTTACTCTGATGAGGCGGGATATACGTTCTTTATCCTTCAGCGCGTTGAAAACTGATCCCGAGATGGTGATTGCCTGGGCTCGCGTCAGGCAAGCGCCGTTTCGAACAAAACGAGCAGGCGGCTCCAGGCCCGTTCGGCCAGCGCCTCGTTGTAGACGGACGAATCCAGCGAACACCAGCCGTGCAGCGCCCCCTCGTAGACCTCGATTTCAGCGGGAAGTTCCGCGGCCGCGAAGGTCTCGCGCAGCACTTTCTTCACTTCAGGTTCGTTGTCGTCGTCGTTCTCGGCGATGGCGAACAGGTAGTGCGCGTCCATTTCCGAGACGAGTAAATGGGGACTGTCCGGCCGGTCGGTCACGAGTCCGCCGCCGTGGAATGAGGCGCCGGCGCCGATACGGTCCGCGCGCGCCCACGCGGTGCGCATGGTGATCGGACCTCCCATGCAGTATCCGGTGGTGCCCATCTTGCGAGCCGGATCAATTGCCGCCTGTGAGTCGAGGAAGTCGACAAAAGCCCGCGCGTCGGTGACATGGGTTTCGGCATTAAGTTGGCGGGCGAGAGGAAAAACCTTGTTCCTGACCGACTCGTCCTGAAAAGTCGCGCCTTCGGGCACGACCGGTGAGCGGGCCGAGCGGTAGAAGGGATTGACGACGAGAACCGAGTAGCCCGACTCGGCGAGGCGCCGGCCTATCTGCCGGTATGAGGGCCGCAGGCCCAGAATGTCCGGCCACACCAGGACGCCGGGATGGCGCCCGGACGCGGGATGCACGAAGTAGCAGTCCGCCACGCCATCGGGCGTGGTGACTTCCACGTCCTGCTCCGTGACCTCCTCGGCACCGGCGCCCCGCGGCAGGAGCATTGAAAGCCCGGCCCCCGCCGATAGCGCGTTGAATTTGCGCCGCGTCAGGTCGTTCCGGTTCTTCAGATACTCGTCGGATTCCCTGAATGTTCGGTCGTCGCACATGGCTGGTTCCTCATTGCCTCGTGATTTACGCGGTCGCGAATTGTTCCACCGAGATGTCTTGAGCGCGTTTCTGCGCTTGCCAAAGGTCATAGGCCATCTGCATTGCTAGCCAGGTCTCGGGCGTAGAGCCGAATGCCTTCGCCAATCGGATCGCCATCTCCACTGAGACCCCAGCGCGCTCGTTGATCAACTCCGACAGTGCCTGGCGCGTGACGCCTAGCCCTTGGGCAGCACGTGTCACGGTAAGCCCCAATGGTTCGAGACACTGCCGCTTCAAGATGCCTCCTGGATGCGGTGGATTGTGCATGCCCATGACGGGTCTCCTCAGTGATAGTCCACGTAGTCCACATCGACCGCCATGCCGTCCGCGAACCGAAACGTCACGCGCCAATTGCCCGAAACCGAGACCGCGTAGTGTCCTTTCAGCGTCCCCTTCAGTTCGTGCAGGCGAAATCCGGGCAGGTTCATGCCTTCCGGCCCCCGGCTGGCATCAAGCGCCGCAAGGATGTCCCGCAGCTTCTGGACATGCGCCGGGCCTACCCGTCGCGCTGTTCTTCCCTCATGGAGAGCTTTCAGACCGCGATGGCGAAACGACGTGATCATAGCATGACTGTAAGCCGTCGCCTGTCACACGACAACTCGGTGAGTCTATCTCTGGATTTGGTATTCCTGCTATCGGAAATCAGCATGGCGCCTTCTTACTGTGCACCGTCGGCGCTCCGAAGCAGGTTGCCGATGATGAGCAGCGTGTCCGACGTGGAGGCGCCGGCAGTGAATCGGCAGGCAACGAGTCGCGGAAACGCGTCCCGCTGTGCGGTACCTTGCACGTCAACGGCCATGCGGGTAGCGCGCGTTTCGGGCTAACTCAGGTCGTTGATGATGTTCTCGATCAGTTCGGTGCGGGCCTTCAGGCGAGCGGCAGATTCGTCCTTTGAGGGGGAATAGGCTTCGATGTCGTCCCGCGAAAGCAGGTTCTTCTCGGCAAACAGACTTTCATGCGTGCCGAGGCGGTCGCGCAGCACGCAGATTTCCATTGCGAGGCGCCATATGACGGCAACCAGTTGATCGGGCCCGAGCTCCTTCAGCTGGTGCGGCCGCGCCAGCTTGAAGGGCCGGCTGCTCTCGTCGTTGCCTGCCGCCATCAAGCCTTGACCCCGCCGAAGATGAAGTACTCGCCCGAACCCAGGGGGTCGTACTCCGCGAACACGTCTTGCGCGTCGAAGCCGCCATCGATCAGGGACTCGCGGACATCGGTATCGGCAAAGCCGGTCCAGAACGGTTCACCGTTGTTAACGACTTGCCAGTGGTTGGTGACCTGCTTGGTCATCGACAGGCGTTCGGGCTGATACGGCACATCGGCGTTCAGAAAGATCCCGCCGGGCGCGAGCAGGCGATGGGCTTCGGCCATGATGCCGGGCAGCACGTCATGCCAGGTTTCATGGAACATGATGTGCGAGACGATCAGGTCGAAGTGGCCGTCGGCGAAGCCGGTCTTGCTCGCGCACGCCTGCCGGTAGTTGATCGCCAGGCCCTTGTCTTCGGCCCACACATGGGCGAACCGCAGGAAAGGCGCGGACAGGTCCACGCCCCACACCTCCGCATCCGGAAATGCCTGCTTGTAGGCCACGGTGTGGACGCCGACGCCGCAGCCCAGGTCGAGCACGGAGGCCGGATTGACATCGGGAAACCGGCGTCCAAGAGCGCCGAGGAGGTATTTCCCCATTCCGGGGTCCCCGACCTCGTCGCCTTCGGACAGGCCCTTGGCGGCACGATAAAGCTCGCCCGTTCCCATGTAGTCCATGCCCAGACGCAGGCTTGTATCGCCGGATTGCCCGAAATAGCCGCCGGGCTGGCGATGTATCTCCACGCGGCGAATGGGATCCGGCGGCACGAAGTCTTCCTCGATTTCGAGACGCCCCAGCGGTTCCTTTTCCGCCAGTGCCTGCCGGCGCGCTTCAAATGCAGGCAGCAGACGATCGCAGGTCTCGCCCACCGTCTCCCACATGAGGTCCTGGGAGGTAAACACCGAGCTGCCCCAGAGCTGATACAGGTGGTCCCCGCGAAAAGCTTTGGTTCCGTCCAGGCGGTTCTCCGGTGCGCGCCCGTGGGTTTCCACGAAGGCAGGTTTGACGCGTTCCTCGTAATGGTCTGCAAGACGCGCCTCCAGCGGGCCATTCACGTAACCCTTCAACGCACCTACAAATGCGTGCCTTGCCGCCTCGTCATGGGTAGGGCGGTAAACGTCCTTCAGTGTCGGTTTCTGCATGGTCCCGGTCCCCGGTCAATGTGTGAATACCCTGTCACCCTAAGGCTATACAGAATCGGCGATCTTGGCTAGTGGAGGAAGCGTCAGCGAATTGAACGCCTTTCCAGGGGGGAATAGGGCACAATCCGCCCTCTAGCTCCAATTCATCTGGAACCTTGCAAGGGAGAAACTTATGCAGTGCGTGCAGTTGACGGCGTCCGGCCTTGAAAACCTTCAAGTCTTTTCAGGCGCAGCGCCGGAGCCCGGGCAGGGCGAGGTGCGTGTGCGGATGCAGGCGGCCGCGATCAACTACCGGGATTTCATGATCTGCGCCGGCATCTACGGCGGCGGCAAGGACTACCCGCTGATACCGTTGTCCGACGGGGCAGGGGAGGTGGAATCGGTAGGCGCGGAGGTCACGCAGTTTCAGCCGGGCGACCGCGTCATGACGGTGTTCTGGCAGGACTGGGAATCGCAGCCGGTGCGACCTGGCGTGCGAACCCGCACCACGGGATGCGAGGCGCCGGGGGCTCTCACCGAATTGGGGGTATTCCCGGAATCGGCATTGTTGCCCGTGCCGGCCGGAATGAGCACGGAAACGGCAGCCTCGCTGGCCTGCGCGGGCGTGACCGCCTGGACCGCGCTGCATTGTGGCGGTCCCGTTGGGCCGGACTCCAGGGTGCTGCTGCTGGGCACCGGCGGCGTGTCCATCTTTGGTCTGCAACTCGCAAAATCCTTCGGGGCGACTGCGGTCATCACCTCTTCCAGCGACGAGAAGCTGGAGCGCGCCAGGGAACTGGGCGCGGACGAGACGATCAACTACAAGCAGACGCCGGAGTGGGGGGCGGAGGCCTTCCAGCGCGCCGGGGGCGGCGTGGATGTTGTGGTGGAGACCGGCGGAATGGGCACGCTGGGTCAGTCGCTGCAGGCCCTGGGTCTCGGCGGGTCCATCGGGGTCCTGGGTGCGCTGGGCGGCGTGAGCGCCGAGTTGAACGCCATGGGCCTGATCGGAAAATGCGCCGGCATCCATGGAATTACGGTGGGCGCCCGCGACGACCACCGGGCGTTGAGCGCACACCTGATCATGCATGGGATTTCCGCCGTTATAGACCGCGAGTACGCCTTGTCTGAAGGCCCTGAGGCCATCGGTTCGATAACCCGGGGCGAGCATTTCGGCAAGCTGTTGGTGAGAATCGACTAGCGTCGTGCCCCGGCACCAGCACTGGAAACCACCATGCTTGCGGCGCAAGGGCTGAGTCTCTGGCGCGGGGAACGGCGCCTTTTCCATGAACTGTCCTTCAGCCTGGCGCCGGGTTCCCTGCTGCTGCTGAAGGGGCCGAACGGTTCCGGCAAGACTTCCCTGTTGCGGGCGCTGGCAGGACTGCTGCCGCTGGAAACCGGAACGGTTGAACTGAATGGTGTGGGCTTCCGCAGCGACCCGGCACGCTATCTGCGTTGCCTGGGGTGGCTGGGCCACAAGGATGGCGTCAAGGGCGAACTGAGCGTGCGCCGCAACCTGGCGTTTGCGCTGCGGCTGGCAGGCTCAGGCGGAAGGGAAGGCGAGTTGCTGGAGAAGGCGGGCCTGGGCGGACTTGAGGAGCGAACCGCCTCGCAATTGTCGTACGGACAACGCCGGCGCCTGGCGCTGGCCGGCCTGATTGGTTCCGGCCCCCCGTTGTGGTTGTTGGACGAACCGGATGCGAACCTCGACGCACAGGGCAGGGAGTGGCTGCAGCAGGAACTGGATTCGCATCTCGGCGCAGGCGGGTGCGCGGTGTTGGCGGGACATCGGATGGATTGGCAATTCCAGGTACAGGTTTCTGAATTGTTTCTTGGTGTGCGGGGATGAGAATCTGGCTGTCAGTATTGCAGCAGGAATTCTTGATCTACTTTAAGAAGTGGATACATATTATTATTAATATTGTATTTTTTCTTATCTCCACGTCCCTTTTTTCGATCGTTGCGGGACTGGAGCCTGAGCTGCTCGCACGGTGGGGTGCAGGGGTGATCTGGGTGGTGGCGTTCCTTTCGATGCTGATCGCCATGCCGCTGTTGTTTCAACCCGACCGGGAGGACGGGACGCTTGACCTGATGCTCCTGAGCCCGGTGGATCCGGCCTGGCTTGCGCTGGCCAAGGCGGGCGCCAACTGGTGCGTATTCGGGCTTCCCCTGGTGCTGCTCTCGCCGCTGCTTGCCGCCAGCTACGGGATGGAAGGACTTGCACTGCTGGTCCTTCCGGCCACCCTGGCGCTGGGGACGCCGGCGCTGATCCTGCTGGCGACCGTGGCCGCGGCGCTGACCGCGGGATTGCGCCGCGGCGTGGGATTGCTGGCGCTGCTGGTTTTGCCGCTGTCATTGCCGGTACTGCTTTTTGGGGTCAGGGGGACGGAATTGGCGGTTGACGGCCTGCCGGTCGGCGCGCCGCTGATGATGCTCGGGGCTTTTCTTCTGCTGGCTCTGGGGCTGCTGCCCTGGGCTGCGGGCGCTGCGCTCCGCGCTACGGCGGACTGAAAGGAGGGCGGGACAGCGCAATCCAATACGGACATGAGCCTGAAGCGTTGTGTTGGTTGTAAGCGGTCGGCGTGTTTGGGATTATTGTTGAAAGGGTCTGTATCTTGAGGTCTGTGCGATGGGTGTTCAAGGGTTGTGCGCCGGGTTTTTTCTTCCTGATCCAAGATCATTGGTGGCGGGTCCTGTGGAGTTGTGGTCGAGAGGCTCGCGAGTGGGGTCAGGCGGTGGGTAACGCGGTCGCATTATCCACGGGCTGACCCCACGTCCCGTAAGGGCGCGGGCCGTTCCGCAGGACTCGTCCACAACTCCACAGGACGGGCTTTAAAGGAAAGGCGCTCAGGCCGCGGTGGCGATGGCCTTGCCGATCTGCTGGAACAGGTGATTGCGTGCGCGGGTCACGGCTTGCGCGGCTTCGAAGTCGCTGATCTTGAGGGCCACGGCGTCGAGCTGTTCGAAGGTGACGCCGGGGCGCAGGTGCTGTTCGGCGTTGTCCAGCGACTTCAGCTTCTGGTAGGGCGTCATTACGTTATCGTCGCGGTAGCGCTTGCGCACCCGGCCTTTGGCGTCGATGACCTCGATGGGGAACAGGCACGGGCGGTGGTGGTTGAGAAACGGCGACAGTGAGTCCCGGTTGAAGGCGTTTACCGCTTCAACGAAGCGTATCGGGATATGGCTGTAGCCGAGCCACTTGCGGATCACCGAGGCGTTCTTGCTCTCGACCAGGGCGTTGTCGTGGGATTGGCGGGCCCGGGACTTGGTGAAGTCGCCGATGTGCAGCTTCTCCAAAAGCGCCGCGACCTGGTGGTTGATGTACTCGGAGCCGTTGTCGGCGTGGAACCCCATAACGTCAAAGGGAAAGGCCTCGATGAGGTCTTCAAGCGCCGGGATCAGGAAGGCCTCCGAGATCGCCGCCATACTGCCCACATGCTGGTATTGCGTGATCTCATCCACCACGTTGATGTGATAGATCCCCTTGACGCCGTCCTGATCGCCCTGGTGCACGGTGTCTACGCGCAAGAACCCCGGCCGGCCCCTGGGCTCGGGCCGCCGCCGCACCCCGATGGCCACCGCACTGGGGCGGGTGCGCTCGAAGACCTGGCGCACGTTGCGGTAGGTCAACGACTTGCGCAGGTTATACAGGTGCCCATTGGACAGTTTTGACAGGCGCTCAAAGCGCCGGTCGCCGAACATCTCCCATTGGCGGCGCAGCACACAACGCGTGGCGGCGCCGGACATCTGGCCCAGGGCGGCGTCGACCTCCGCCAGGCGCCGGATGTCGGCGCGCGTGTACCGGCGCGCAAACGGCTTCGCCGGCGCCCCGCCGCGGCGGTCCTCGATCCGGCCGGTCACCCGGTGCTGGGCGATCAGGCGCGTCAACTGCGCCCGCGACAGCCCCGTCACCTTGCCCAGGTAGCGCTTCACCAGCCCCTTGTCCGCCTTGCCCAAACAGGGATAATCCAGCCGCACCAGCGTGCGACGAATCAAGCGGTAGATCCCCTCGCGGTCGGAGACGGCAAAGTCCACCGCCTCGCTGCCCTCAACAAAGGCGCGAACCTCTTCCAAAGTCCGAACCCGTTCGGTGTGTAGCGTCACGATCATCCTCCGATGATCCCAAACGCACGCCTACAGGCTCATCTCTCGTTGGATCTACGTCACTCGTTCAGGCTCATGTCTCATTGGACAAGGCTGGGACGCCCTCCCGCCCAACTCACAAGCTAAAATAGGGGGCTGAACTTCGCCTGGTCCTCATCCCATCCGGCTGCCCAAGATGCGACTTCCCAACTGGCTTCACAAGCTTGCCTCGCCGCCCCATTTCTACCGGATTGCGGCGCGCATCGAGCCCTGGATGCTTGGGGCGGGTCTTGCGGCCATCGCCGTCGGGACTTTCGGGGGGTTGCTGCTTGCGCCGCCGGACTACCAGCAGGGCGATGCCTACCGCATCATCTACTTCCACGTCCCGGCCGCCTATCTGGCGATGCAGCTATACGCCCTGATGGCCATCGGCTCGGCGATCGGACTGGTGTGGCGAATGAAGCTCGCCTATGCCATCGCCGCGGCCGCCGCGCCGGTGGGCCTGGCGTTTACGGGGCTTGCTCTGGCGACCGGCATGCTGTGGGGCAAGCCCATGTGGGGCGCGTATTGGAGCTGGGGCGACGCGCGGCTGACCTCGGTCCTGGTGATGTTCTTCCTCTACCTGGGTTACATGCTGCTGCACGCCTCGCTGGAGGAGCGTTCGACCGCGGACCGCGCGGCCGGCATTCTCGCCGTGGTGGGCGTAGTGAACCTGCCCATCATCAAGTTCTCGGTGGAATGGTGGAGCAGCCTGCACCAGGGACCGACCATTTCCCGCCTTGCGGCGCCGGCGATTACCTGGGATATGCTTTGGCCCCTGCTGGTCATGATAGTGGGTGCGGTGCTGTTTTCCCTTGCGGTTATGTTGACCCGGGCACGGGCGGAAGTGCTGTTGCGCGAGCGGGGCGCCCGCTGGGTGCGCGACGTGGTGGCGGTGGGCGCATGAGCGAATTTCTGGCCATGGGCGGATACGGCGCGTTTGTCTGGCCCTGCGTGGGGCTTTCGTTTGCGATCCTGGCGGGATTGATGCTGACCGCGCGCCGGCGCTTGCACGGCGTGCATCGTCAGATTCGGCACCGGAATGTCGCGCCGGAAGAGGGCGCCTGGGAGTTGCGCGTGTCACGCGCCCGGGAGTCGCGCGCATGACTCCGCGCCGGCGGCGGATGGTGGCGATGACCAGCGGGCTTGTTTGCCTGGTGGCGGCGACGGCGCTTGTGCTGACCGCTTTCGAGCAGAACATGCTTTATTTTTATACGCCAACCCAGATTGCCGCGGGCGAGGCGCCTGAAGGCAGGCGCCTGCGCGTTGGCGGCCTGGTTGAGCGCGGCAGCGTGCGTCGCACGCCCGGTTCGCTGGAAGTGCGTTTCGACGTGACCGACCTGGATCGCACCATTACCGTGGCCTACGCCGGCGTCCTGCCGGACCTGTTCCGCGAAGGGCAGGGCGTGGTGGCCCACGGTGCGGTGGGCGCGGACGGCCTGTTCCAGGCCGACGAAGTCCTCGCCCGCCACGACGAGAACTACATGCCGCCGGAAGTCGCGGAGATGCTGGAAGAACGGGGACACCCCCCGGACGCTTCCCTCCCCTGACGCCCTCCCTTGCATAGAACACAACTTACGATGTTCGCCGGGCATCTTGCCGGCTCCTTCCGGGAGCCGCATGAATCCATCCATGGAGCTTTGTTCCGCCATCCCTGGCTCACAAACTCCCGGAAGGAGCCGGCAAGATGCCCGGCTCGCCAGCGCATAGGCGCTCCCCGGAAAGGCTGTGCCCATGGTTCCTGAAATCGGCCAGATCAGCCTGGCGCTCGCCTTGTGCCTGGCGATAGCGCTGGCCGTGTTCCCGCTGGCCGGGGCGCATGCGGGCAACGCCCGCTGGATGGACGTGGCCCGGCCCTGCGCCCTGGGGATGCTTGCGTTTACCGCCCTGGCGTTCGCCATGCTGGCGGTCAGCTTCTTCCGTCACGACTTCAGCGTCCAATACGTGGCCCTGCACTCGAACCTGAAGCTGCCGGCCATGTACCGCTTCGCGGCGATATGGGGCGCCCACGAAGGTTCGCTGGTCCTCTGGCAACTCATCCTGAGTGCCTGGACGGCGGCCGTGGCGTTGGCGAGCCGCACGCTGCCGCAGGTGCTGAGAGCACGGGTCCTCGGCGTGCTGGGGCTGGTAAGCATCGGCTTTCTGCTGTTTATCCTGCTTACTTCCAACCCGTTCATGAGGCTCTTTCCGGCGGCGGCAGACGGCGCCGACCTCAACCCGCTGCTGCAGGATCCGGCCCTGGCGATACACCCCCCGTTGCTGTACATGGGCTACGTGGGGCTTGCCGTGCCCTTCGCTTTCGCGATTGCCGCACTGCTGAGCGGGCGGCTGGATCGGCGCTGGGCGCGCTGGACGCGCCCGTGGACCACAGCGGCCTGGATGTTCCTCACGGTAGGCATCGCCCTGGGGAGCTGGTGGGCGTATTACGAGCTTGGCTGGGGCGGATGGTGGTTTTGGGACCCGGTGGAGAATGCCTCGTTCATGCCGTGGCTGGCCGGGACAGCGCTGATACATACGCTGGCGGTAACCGAGCGCCGCGGACTTTTCGGCAACACGACGCTGCTGCTGGCGATCGCCGCCTTCGGTCTGAGCCTGCTCGGCACCTTCCTGGTCCGCTCCGGCGTGCTCGTGTCGGTGCATGCCTTCGCCAGCGACCCGGCGCGCGGGCTTTTCATTCTGGTGTTCCTGGCGATCGTGATGGGTGGCGCGCTGCTGCTGTACGCGTTCAGGAACGCAGCCACCAATCCGCAGACCGGGTTCAAGCTGGTTTCACGCGAGTCCGCGCTGCTGGTCAACACGGTCCTGCTCAGCGCCGCCACGGTACTGGTGCTGTTCGGCACGCTCTACCCGCTGGCGCTGGACGCGCTGGACATGGGCAAGATCTCGGTGGGACCGCCGTATTTCAACCTGGTCTTCATTCTCCCCATGCTGCCGCTGTTGCTGGTGGTGGGCGCGGGCATGCACGCTTCCTGGAAGGCGACCGATACCGCCGCCTGGGGGCGCAAGCTAAGGGTACCCGCCGCCGTTGCGGTTCTTGCAGGAATCGTCCTCACGGTCGCGGCTTACGGATTTGCGGGAATACTGACAGGCATCGGGATACTCATCGCCGTATGGGTCATTGCCTCGGCGCTGCGCGACCCGGTTGCCTGGCTGCTCAGGCGCGGTCCAATGCCACGGCGTTCGACCTGGGGCATGCAGGTGGCGCATTGCGGGCTGGGCGTTACGACGCTGGGCATCGTCGTGGTTTCCGCCTGGGGAGTGGAGACCGACCGTAGCCTGGCCCTGGGCGAAAGCCTTGAAGTGTCCGGATACGAATTCCAGCTTGATCGGATCGAGGACGTCCAGGGCCCTAACTACCGGGCCGCGCAGGGCATCGTACGAGTTTCGCGCGATGGCCGGCCGGTCACCACGCTCTATCCGCAAAAACGCGTGTATGAAGTGCAGCAGAGCCCGATGACCGAAGCGGGAATCGACGCGGGATGGCGCCATGACCTGTTTGTCGCGCTCGGTGAGCCGATCGGCGAGGGGGCCTGGAGCGTTCGCGTGCAGGTCAAGCCGCTGGTGCGGTTTATCTGGCTTGGGGCCCTGATCATGGGTCTGGGCGGACTGCTGGCGATCTCGGATCGGCGCTACCGGCCGGCCGCACCCGGGAGAGATGAGCCGTGAGCGGGGAACGCAAGCGGATACGCTGGCTTCTGCTGCTGCCATGCGCGGTCCTGCTGGTGATGGTGTATTTCTTCGCCGTCAGCCTGGGGCGCGACCCCAGCCTGGTGCCGTCGCCGCTTGTCGGGCGTCCGGCGCCGGAGTTCTCGCTGCCGGAGCTGCTGGACCCGAACGCCACCTTTGCGTTGCAGGACGTAGAGGAAGGTCCCTGGATGCTGAACGTTTGGGCAAGCTGGTGTTCCGGCTGTCTGGTCGAACACGAGTTCCTCATGGCGCTGGGGCGCGCCGGCGCTCCGCTGTACGGACTGAACTGGAAGGACGGCTACTCCGACGCCCTGGAATGGCTGCAACTGCGCGGCAATCCCTACCGGATCATCGCCGTGGATGCCGACGGCCGCGCGGGAATCGACTGGGGTGTCTACGGGGCGCCGGAAACCTTTCTGATCGACGCCGACGGCATCGTGCTGTATCGGCACGTGGGCCCGCTCGACGGCGCCGTATTCGCGGAGGTGTTCCTGCCGGTGCTTGAGGGCAATACGCCATGAGAAAACTGGCTGCAGTTCTGCTTGTGCTGGTGGCGGCGACCGCCACCGCCGTGGACACGGAAGCGCCGCTTGAGACCGCGGAACAGCAGAGCCTCTACCGCAAGCTGCTGGAGGAAGTGCGCTGCATGGTCTGCCAGAACCAGAACCTGGCCGATTCCGATGCGCCGCTCGCCAGGGACATGCGCCGCGAACTGCGCCGCATGGTGGAAGAGGGCGCAAGCGAGGGGGATGTAAAACAGTTTCTGCTGGACCGGTATGGCGACTTCGCCCTTTACCGGCCCCGGCTGGCGCCCAATACGCTGCTGCTGTGGATCGGCCCGGGCGTGATCGTGCTGCTGGCGCTGGGCGCAATAGCGCTGGTCATTCGGCGCCGTATGCAAATGCCTATTCCCGATGAGGAATAGGGCTGGAAGCTGAGTCGTGGTAGCCGGTTTCGCCGTAGTCTGCGTGGTTTTGGCCGTAGCGGCGCTGGCCTGCGTTGCGCCGGCTCTGTGGCGCGACCGCGGCAAACCTGCCAGCACCGCGGCCTTGACCGCATCCTGCCTGCTGATTCCGGTCCTGGCCGCGCTGATTTACCTGCAGTCCAGCAATTACGAGTGGGGGCATGCGGGCCTTGAAACCGGCGAGGACGGTTCGCCTGCGACGGTGGAAGAGCTGATCGGGCCCTTGCGCGCAAGGCTGGAAGCGTCGCCGGAGGACCCGAGGGGCTGGATGCTGCTCGGTGCCTCCTATGCCCAGGTTGAGCGTTATCCCGAGGCCGTGCAGGCTTTCGACCGGGTGCTGGACCTGACCGGCGGACAGGACATCGACGCACTCATGGGCAAGGCCGAGGCGATGATACTGGGCAATCCACAGCGCCTGCTGGAGGACGCGGGCGACATGGTCGAGCAGGTGCTTGCCGCGGATCCGTCGAACCCCAAGGGGCTTTGGTACGGCGGCCTGCGGGCCAGCGCGACGGGCCAGGACATAATTGCCGTGCAGCGATGGACGGCGATGCTGGAAGGCCCGGTCACGCCCGAGGTGCGGGCCATCGTCGAGGGCGAACTGAATCGCCTTGGAGCCAGAGCGGGAGCCGCTGAAGCCTCGGCCGAGGCAGGCAATGTGACGCTTCGCCTGAGCCTGGGCCCTCCGGCGTCTCCCCCGCCGGGCGCGGTCCTGTTCGTCGTCGCACGCATACCTGGCCAGGCTGGCCCTCCGCTGGCTGCGCAGCGAGTTGACGGCCCCGGTTTTCCGCTGGATGTCGGGCTGAGCGACGCCGACGCCATGCTCCCCGGGGCAAAGATCTCCGATCAGCCGGAACTGGCGATAACCGCCCGCCTGTCCGCCAGCGGCCAGACCACGCGCGGCGCCGGCGACTACGAGGCGCAGGGCGCCTGGCAGGCGGGGCAGGGCCCCCTGGAGCTCCAACTCGTTTATCAGCCCTAGCGCCCCCGGAGAGAGGGCGTCCCCGCCCTCATCCAGAAAAGTAACGTGAAGAACCAGCACCTCCGCTTGCTCATCATCGGGGGTTACGGCACATTTGGCGGCCGACTGGTCGAATTGCTTTGTCGCGAACAGCGAATCGGTCTTGTAATCGCCGGCCGCTCCAAGTCCGCCGCGCTGGCTCTCTGCCACGCGCTTCCACCCGGAGCCGCTCGTGAAGCACTGGCTGTGGACCGCGATCGGGACGTGGCCCGGCAAGTCGAGAAGGTCAATCCGCATATCGTTGTGGATGCGTCCGGACCGTTTCAGGCATACGGCGAGGATCCCTATCGCGTGGTCAAGGCCGCGCTGGCCACGCGCACACACTATCTGGATCTCGCGGACAGCCCCGAGTTCGTTCGGGGAGTCCGGCAGTTTGATGCGGCGGCGAAAGCAAGGGGGCTGGTGGTATTGTCGGGCGTCAGCAGCTTTCCCGTGCTGTCGGCCGCCATGGTTCGCGATCTCACAACCGATTTCCGGCGCATTGATTCGATTACGGGAGGGATTGCGCCATCGCCCTACGCCGGCGTCGGGTACAACGTGATCCGTGCCATTGCAGGTTACGCGGGCAAGGGAATCCCGCTACGGCGGCAAGGCCGCGAGCAAAGCGCGCGCGCCTTGCGGGAAACAAGGCGGTTCACCATTGCACCGCCGGGCAAAGTGGCGCTGTTTCCGCGCAAGTTCTCTCTGGTCAACGTGCCGGACCTTCAATTGCTGGCCGATGAGTGGCCCGAAGTGCGGAACGTCTGGATGGGCGCAGCCCCGGAGCCCGCGATTCTACATTTCTTGCTGCGCGGTTTTGCGCGGCTCGTGGAAATGGGACTGGTTCCTTCTCTGGCGCCGCTGGCGCGGCTCATTCACGCCACGGCCAACAGCGTCCGTTGGGGCGAACATCGAGGCGGCATGTTCGTTGAGGTGAACGGCACGGATGCGGACGGAGCCAGCGTCCTCCGCTCGGGGCACCTCCTGGCGGAAGGCCATCACGGACTCTACATTCCCTCGATGGCGGTGGAGGCGATCGTCCGTAATTGGCTGGATGGCCGCCCGCCCGACGCTGGCGCCCGGTCTGCGACGGCGGAACTGGAGCTGTCCGACTACAGGCGCGTATTCGCGAACCGGCCTGTCTTCCTTGGCACACGACATTACGCGCAATCCGACGGTCGATGCCTGCATGCGCGGATTCTTGGGACAGCCTGGCAGTCAGTTTCCGCCGTTCTGAGGGACGTGCACGGGGCAGGGCCTAAGCTGACGATCAGCGGCACGGCTTCCATCACGCGGGGCAGGAGAGTGCTGGCGCGAATGCTGGCATGGATCATGCGGTTTCCTGCTGCCGGAAAGGACGTGCCTGTATCGGTGACGTTCGAGCGCTTCGGGAATTACGATAAGTGGACGCGCGATTTCGGAGGCCAGGTCTTCTCCAGCGCCTTCACGGCGGGATCCGGGCGCTTCGAGCACTTGTTGTGCGAGCGGTTCGGTCCCCTGGTGTTCGGAATGGCCCTGATTCCGGAAGGCGGCCGGATGAACCTGGTGATGCGCAGATGGAGCTTCTTCGGAATACCGCTGCCGCGGGGTTTGGCGCCCCGCGGAGATTCTTACGAATTCGAGAAAGACAATCGATTCTGGTTTGATGTAGAGGTCCGTCTTCCATTGGCAGGCTTTGTCATTCGGTACCAGGGCTACCTGCAGCCACCGGACCAGTGAAGTGGGTTGTGCGGTTGCCGGGATTGCGTGGCCCGGCCTCGAACGGGGAGGCCGATCAGGCTTGCGCGGCTGCGACCCTTCTTGCGGGCAAGCGCAGATCGCGCACCAGTCGGAGTTGCTTCATCAGCAGCAGGCCCAGCCAGGTGATGTCGAGCTGCCACCAGCGCAGGCCGTGGCGCGCCGAATAGGCCCAGCGGTGGTGGTTGTTGTGCCAGCCCTCGCCGAGTGTCAGCAGGGCCACCAGGAAGTTGTTGCGGCTGCCGTCTCCGGCCGGGTTGGGCCGGGTACCCCACAGGTGGCAGACCGAATTCACCATGAACGTGGCGTGCCACAGGGCGACGGTGCTGATGAAGAATCCCCACACGAGCATCTGCAGTCCGCTGGTTCCCAGGCCCGGGTTGAGCCAGTTCAGCAGCGCGCCCAGGCCGAACAGGGCAGCGGCCTGGGCCAGGATCAGGAAAACGTAGCCTTTCTGTAGAATCCGGATTTCCGGATAACGGTGCAAGTCCTTGATGTTTGCGTAATTGCCCCCGAAGCACACCG
Organism: uncultured Gammaproteobacteria bacterium; assembly: GCA_951828235.1. Lineage (GTDB taxonomy): Bacteria > Pseudomonadota > Gammaproteobacteria > Steroidobacterales > Foliamicaceae > Foliamicus. Next base: position 2,894,898 of record OX639965.1, on the reverse strand, counting down.
CATCCCACATCCATCCGATATGCGCATACCAGAAGCCACGCTGAACAGGCGAATGCACGTCGCCTTCGCGTTCGGAATAGCGATGGTGGCGGCGATGATGCGACGCCCACCACAATGGACCGCCCTGGGTGGCGCAGCTTCCGAGGAAAGTAAGCAGGAAGCGCACGGGACGCGATGCGCTGTAGGAGGAGTGGGCGAGCAGGCGGTGAAAACCCGCGGTGACGCCGAAAGCCCTCAGGAAGTAGAGCACGCCTGCGACTATCCCGGCCGCCTTGCTCACGCCGGTGTAAATGGCGCCCAGGCAAGCCAGGTGAAAGGCAATCATGCCTATGATTACTGCCCGAGCCTTATGTTGCGCCTTTCGCGTCGCAGTTGTTGCCAATTGATCCTCCCGGGCTCCTTGCTGCCGGCACCTGAATCCGGTGCGCGCGAGAACTCCGAATTATAGCCGGATGGACGTTGAAGTGACCCGCCTCAGGCCGGGGAACCGCCTGCGGATCGCCGTAATAGGTGCAGGAATATCCGGGCTTTCCGCCGCAAGGGAACTGGATGGCGACCATGACGTGACCGTGTTCGAGGCGCGCAACCGCCCGGGCGGACATACGCGCACGCTCGAATTCGAGCGCTTTGGCCGGGAATACCGTGCGGACCTCGGCTTCATGGTCTTCAACGAGGCCAATTACCCGCAATTCACCCGGCTTCTGCAAGAACTGAAGATTCCCGCGTCGGACACACAGATGAGCTTCAGCCTGCGCTGCGACCAGAGCGGCCTGGAATACCACGGCAGCACCATGAACCAGCTCTTCGCGCAACGGCGCAACCTCTTTCGTCCCAGGCACTACCGGATGCTGCGGGACATTCTGCGATTCAATCGCGACGCCAACCGGGCGCTGGCGGAGAGGGAAGGGGAGCTGGCCGCAATGAGCGTGGCGGATTTCCTCGGCCGGGGCGCTTACGGCCCGGAACTGATCAACGACTACCTGCTGCCGATGACGGCCGCCATCTGGTCGTGCTCCGCGCAATCCATCGAGCGCTACCCGAGCCTCCACCTGCTGCGTTTCATGGCAAACCACATGCTCCTGGGCGCCAGGGGGCACCGCCAGTGGCGCATGATTCCCGGCGGCGCCGAGCGTTACGTGAACGCCGTGCTGAACGGCTTCGGCGGCCGTCTGAGCGTGAATTCGCCGGTGCGCTCGGTAGAATCCCGCGACGGCGAAGTTCACGTTCGAACCCATCGCGGCGAGGAGGTCTTCGACGCCGCCGTGCTGGCGGTACACAGCGACCAGGCGCTGGCAATGATCAAGGGCCCGACTCCGCTCGAGCGGCAGGTGTTGGGCGCAATCCCTTATCAGCGCAACGACGCGGTCGTGCATACGGACTGCAGCGTTCTTCCCCGGCGGCGCCTGGCCTGGGCATCCTGGAACTACTATCGGGCGCCCGGCAGCGGTCGCGTGGCTTCCGTCACCTACAACCTCAACATGCTGCAGCATCTCGAGTCTCCGGAACCGATTTGCGTCACGCTCAATCCGCTGCGGCCCCTGAGCCGCGAAAAGGTCATCAGGAGGCTCAGCTTCGCGCATCCCGTCTTCAGCGCCGAGGCTTTCGCCGCGCAGGGCAGGTTGGCAGAGATGAACGCGAGCGGAAATCTATTCTTCTGCGGCGCCTGGGCCGGTTGGGGTTTCCATGAAGATGGTCTGGACAGCGGACTCAAGGCAGCCAGTTGCGTGCGCGAGTGGGCGGCCAGACCGGAGATTCAGGCAAAATCCGCATATGCACAGCGCGATCTACGAGGGCTGGGTCAGGCATATCCGGCACAGGCCGGCTAGGCACGCGTTTCAATATCGCCTGTTCATGGCGTACGTGGATCTGGACGAGCTGGACCAGGTATTTGCAGGCAGGTGGTTGTGGTCGACACGGCGCCCCGCCATAGCGCGCTTCCTGGCCAGCGACCACCTGGACGGCAACTGCGCCAACCTGGCGGACGGCGTGCGGGAGTTGGTCCGCGCACGCAGCGGCCTGCGCCTTGACGGCCCCGTGCGGCTGCTGACGCATCTGCGGTATTTCGGCTACATATTCAACCCGATCTCGGTCTATTACTGTTTTGACAAGACCAGTCCCGAGCCGCGCTGCTATGTGCTGGAGGTCAGCAATACGCCCTGGAAGGAGCGCGTATGCTACGTGCTGCCCGCTACTGAGGCAAAATCTGGAGGTAGGGGGCAGTTATTTGATTTCAATAAGGAAATGCACGTTTCTCCCTTTATTCCCATGGACATGTCCTATCGTTGCTGGGTACGCGAACCGGGTGAGCGCCTGTCGCTGAGCATCGAAGTGCTTCAGGAGGAGGAGGCCACCCTTCAGACCAGCCTGGCGTTGAGCCGCCGTCCGGTCACGGGCGGGGTACTGGCCCGTAGCCTGCTGCGCTACCCCTTGATGACTGCCAACGTGACTGCTCGTATCCATCTCAACGCGCTCCGCCTCTGGTTGAAGGGCGTCAAGCCGCTGGCGCATCCCGGATCGTGAACGCGCAGGTCAAGGCCAAATTGCCCGCCTCCATCTGGCGGCGCCCGGTGCAGCAGCGGCTCGCTCAACTGAAGAACGGCCGGCTGGTGGTATTGGAGGCAGGCCGGAGAAGTATTCTGGGCGGACAGGGGAACTCAGGCGATCTGCCCGAAGCGACGTTTGAAGTCCTGGACAGCAACTGCTGGAAGGCGGTCGCGACGGGCGGTGCGCTGGGCGCAGCGGAAGCTTTCATGGACGGCCGGTGGCGCTCTCCCGACCTGGCGGGCCTGTTACGGATGATGCTGCGTGATCAGGAGGTGCTGGAAGGCCTGGGAGGACCTTTTTCGTTCCTTGGCGCGATCTCGCGTTGGATAGGGCACGCCCTGCGCCGCAATACGCGCTCGGGCGCCAGCCGCAACATATCGGCGCACTACGACGTGGGAAACGACTTCTTCCAGTTGTTTCTCGATCCCACCATGCTCTATTCCTGCGCCTATTTTTCGTCCGAAGACGCAAGCCTGGAAGAAGCGTCGATCGCCAAGCTGGACCGCTTGTGCGCCATGCTGAGGCTCAAGCCCGGCCTGCGCGTCCTGGAAATCGGAAGCGGCTGGGGCGCCTGCGCCATCCACATGGCCCGGAAATACGGCTGCAACGTGGTGAGCATCACGATTTCCGAGCGCCAGCACGCCGAGGCGGTGCGGCGGGTCGAGGCCGCGGGTCTTGAGGACCGCGTTGAGATTCGGAAGCAGGATTACCGTGACGTCCCCGGGCAATTCGACCGGCTGATATCCATAGAAATGATTGAAGCGGTAGGGGCCCAGTACCTGGACCTGTTCCTCAATCGCTGCAGCGACTTGCTGAAGCCCGACGGCCTGATGGCGCTGCAGGCCATCACGATCACCGACCAGGCCTACCGGGAGGCCGTCAGGCGGGTGGACTTCATCAAGCGCTACATCTTTCCGGGCGGGTTTTTGCCGTCCGTAGAGGCGATCATGGGCGCGGTGCGCCGCCGGACCGATTTCCGCCTGGTGCGCATGGAGGATATCGGCAGCCACTATGTGCGCACGCTCAGGCTGTGGGCGGAGGCGTTACGGCAGAAGTGGCAAGCGGCTCGCGAGCTTGGATATTCCGAAGAGTTCCTGCGCATGTACGAGTTCTATTTCCGCTACTGCGAAGCCGGATTCGCGGAGCGCACCGTAGGGGACGCGCAGATGCTGTTCGCCAAACCTGACGCAAGCTGATGAAGGCAGGGACGCGACCGTCGCGCGTTTCTTTTCCCAGGAGGGCGAGACGCCCTTGTTCCCGGGGTTAAGGACGGGCCACTCTTCGCCCGGACAAAATGGGCATAATGTATATTATGTAAAGTAGTATGGATTTTCACACTATCGTCCTGTACGCGCACCTGGTGCTTTTCGTCTATTGGCTGGGGCCCGATTGGGGCGTCTACGTGACTACCCACTACATCTGCAAGCCGGAACTCCCGATCGAGGAGCGGCGCCGCTTCCTCACCGCGATGCTGTGGATCGACCTGGTGCCGCGTTCCTGTCTCATACTGATGTTCCCGGTTGGACTTTCGCTTGCGCACGGATTGGGCATGAGCCCCATCACGGGAATCTGGCTATGGCTTGTATGGGCCGCGTTCCTGGCCTGGCTGCTGCTGTCCTGGGCGGTCTACCTGAACAAGGGCCCGGCCGCGGGAAGCACTTTTCGCATCATTGACAACCGCTTACGCTGGGTAGTTGCCCCCGCACTTGTGATTGCCGGCGGAGTGTCGCTGTTGATGGACATCGGCTTCGGCAACAACTGGCTGGGGCTTAAGGTGATGCTGTTCGGCGTGCTGGTGTACCTTGGCTTGTGGCTGCGTTCCTATGTGGCGGATCTGGCCACGGGATTTCAGCGTCTGGCCTCCGAGGGTTCCACGCCTGAAGTGGAGGCCATATTCACAACGATGCTCGGGCGCTCCAAAAAGGTGGTTTACCTGTTCTGGGGCACCTCCCTGGCGCTGGCCTTCCTCGGCCTCGCCAAACCGTTCTAGGCGACCGGCGACGCAATACGGCCCCGCGCCCGCCAGCACAGGGCGCGGCAGAAGTCGCAAGCCTGACCGCGAAGGCGGCTGTTTCTATTCGGCGGTCTGCTTGAGGCTGGCGATGACCGTGGTGGGGCCCGTGCTTGGGGCGGCGATGCCCATCACATGCACTTCGGTCGTCACGATCTCGCCGATCCTCACGCCCTGCTCCCAGGCGACGTGAGAATTTCCGGCAGCGTCGGTGGCGATCACCGGAAAGCGCGATTCGCCTTCAGGCGTGGGCAGCTCCCACGGGACCGAAAAGGTCTCGCCGTGGTCGTACGACTCCGACATGTACAGGCGGTACGGGCTCCCTCGGCCCTCGCGCGAATGCCACACCACCCGCACGACCCCGCTGGGCGTGACCGTGATGACCGGCGCGTCGCTGTACTTGGAGGCCGGGTGCATGTGGATCGCTTCCTCGAAGTCCAGGGCGCCGTTTCGGGAACGGGTGAACCAGACTCCCCGCTGCTCGGGGCCGTCGGAGAACGAAACGGAATAGACGAAGTTCTCGTTCACGGCCATGTCGGTGGGCTTGAGCGGGCAGCCGCCGATATACCAGGGGTCGATCGGCAACCGGGCCAGCTCGGGCCAGGTTTGCCCGTCATCGGTGGAACGCAGCACGACGCTGTCGCGGGAGCCGTCGTCGAACACGTGCCGGTAGGAAACCAGGACCGCCTCGTCGCCCACGAAATCCACCACCAGCTGGCAGCAGGGGCAGACCACGTCGCGCGCAAATTCAATCTCGGCGCCGAATGTCGCTCCGCCGTCCTTCGATGAGGCGGTAAACAGCGTGGCCCCCTGACTCGGACCGCCCATGTAACGCGTGTCCAGCCAGACAGTGTGGACGGTGCCGTCCGGCGCCACCCCCATGGTGCCGAAGGCGTGCGCCGCACCCAGCTCCTCGCCCAGGAGCCCTCGTCCGTCCTTGTTGACGTGCGAATTCAGCGTGACGGCCTCGGAAAACGTGGCGCCCCTGTCGGTCGAACGCGTGTATTGCGAGGCGATGACATCCAGCCGCGTCTCGGTGGATTGCGCGTTGGCCGGATAGAAAATATGCACGGCGCCGTGGTTGTCGATGCTGACCCGCGGCTTGCTGACCTGGAAACCCCAGATCACGCCGTGCTCATGGTTGACCATGGCCGGCGCCTGAAAGCTGGACCCGCCATCGTCGGAACGCGCAATCCACAGATCCACCGAGGAGCGATGGCTGTGTTCGCCGTGTTTGCGCTTCGGAGGCGGCGCAGTCGGATCGGGCCGGTCCAGCCACACGACGTACAGTTCGCCGCTGCCGGATACCGCGATCTCGGGGCTGAAGGCGGCCCTGTCAGGCAACCCCAACTCGTTCTGGTAGAGAATCTCCGCTTGCGCCCAGACCATGGACGGCAGAAACAGAAATGCGGTCAACAGCGCCAGTGCGCTAAGGTATGCTCTTTTCAACATACGGCATGCTCCCGTGAGCCCTATTCGATCAACCGCAAATCATACACCCGTTTATCGGGCTTCCCTTATGGTGCCCGCGGCCTGCCTGGCACTGTTTTCCCCTGTTGGATCGCCTGCGGACGATCAGGCGGCGGCCCAAGCGGGCAGCGATGAACCCGCCCGTGAGTGGGTTCGGGCGGACGATCTTCTGCCGCTGCTCGAAAGCCACCGCGGCAAGGTGGTGCTGGTCAATTTCTGGGCCACCTGGTGCGGCCCCTGCATACACGAGATTCCTGCGCTGATCCGGCTGCGTGAGAAGTTGGATCCGTCCCGCTTCGCCCTGGTGGCGATCTCGCTGGACGATCAGGCCGATGCGGCCTGGCTGGTCCCGGAATTCATCGAGACGCGGTTTCCCGAGTGGCGCAGCTACCTCAACGGGGAATTCGAGGACTATCTGCTGGTGGAAGAGCTGGATCCCTTCTGGCCGGGCGTCATGCCGGCAAATTACGTGATCGGCCCGGACGGCGCCGTTGTGAAGACGCTGCTGGGAGGACACAGCGAGGAGCAGTTCGAAGAGGCCGTCCGGTCGGCCATGCGGGTGACGGAAGCCGCCAAGGCAACTGATCGTTAGGAACCAGGATCGCCGGCAGGCCCTGGCCGCCTGTTGACAAGCCTTATTCGGCAAGCCCCAGCCGCTTGTGCATTATCGGGCTGGTGGTCGTATATTGCAGGTGGACTTTCTTGCCGGGAGTGAGTATCGCCTTGGCCGCGAAAGCCGCCAGGGCGGCTTCGTGAAACCCGCTAAGGATCAGCTTCTTCTTGCCCGGGTAGTGGCAGATGTCACCGATTGCGAAAATCCCGGGAACGTTGGTCTGGAACTTCTCGGGGTCCACGTTCACGGTCTTGCGGTTCAGGTCCAGGCCCCAGCCGGCAATCGGACCGAGCTTCGGGGCAAGACCAAAAAAGACCAATAAATCATCAATTTCCAGAGGAATCTTCTCAACGTCCTCAATGCTGAGTGTGACTGCGGAAAGCTCATCCCCGGCCAGGTGCAGGCGGGTTGCACGGGCTTTCTCGTACAGTTGTGCCCTGCCCCGGGCAACCAGCTCCCTGAACTGGGCCACCGACGCCGGCGCCGCGCGGTACTCGTCTCGCCGGTGCGCCAGCGTCACGGATTCGGCGATACCGCTCAGCTCCAGCGCCCAGTCCAGCGCGGAATCGCCACCGCCGAGAATCAGCAGCCGCCTGCCGCTGAAACGCGAAGAATCTTTCACCCGGTAATGCAGCTGCCGCCCTTCTATGGTCTCCGCGCCGTCCAGGCGCAGCTTGCGGGGCTGAAACGAGCCCACGCCGCCTGCGAGGAACAGGGTCTGTGCCTGAAACCGCATTCCCGCCCCGGTTTCGACGTGAAAGCCCTCCCCTTCCCTCAGTGGCCGGACCACCGTCACCTCCTCGCCCAGGTGAAAGGTCGGCTTGAAGGGTGCGATCTGTTCCATAAGGGCATCGACCAGTTCCTGGGCGTTGAGCACCGGAATGGCCGGAATGTCGTAGATCGGCTTGTCCGGATAGAGTTCGGCGCATTGCCCGCCGGGCTCCCGCAACGCATCGACCACGTGCGCGCTGATGCCCAGCAGCCCCAGTTCGAAAACCTGGAACAGCCCGCAGGGACCGGCGCCAACGATCAGTGCATCGGTTCGTATGGTCATAGGCTTCCAGGCGCCGGTGCAGGCCGGGGGTAGTCGCGAGCGGGATTATAAGTGTCGCCTGCGCGGCGATACACTTGCGGTATGAGAGACCGGGCCCGCTGGCTGATCCTGTTCGGTGCCGCATTGCTGATTCTGACAGCGGGTTTCGGGCTGCGCGACCCATGGCCGCCCAATGAACCGGAAAACGTGCTGGCCGCCGCGGAAATGCTCAAGTCCGGCGAATGGCTTGCGCCGACGCTCGCAGGCGAATTGTTCGTCAAGGAGGGACCGCTATATCTCTGGATTCTGGCGGTTTTCCAATGGTTATTCGGCATGAGGATCGGATTCCTGCTGCCGTCCCTGCTTGCCGCCGCCGGCATGTTCTGGATGACCTGCGACCTGGCCCGCAGGCTTTGGGACGATGCCGCCGGTTTCTGGACCGGCGCCGCAATGCTGGGTTGCGTGCATTTTGCGCTGCAGGCGCACGGCGCCGGGGGCGACGTGGTGCAGTGCTTCTTCATCGTCGCGGGACTTTACGGGCTGTCCAGGCACCTGTTGCTGGGTCCTGTGTGGGGGCATTTCGTTCTGGGCTGCCTGGCCTGTGCCCTGGGGCTGCTGATCAACGTTTCCGGATTGCTGCCGCTGTTGCTGCTGGCGCCGTGGTTCTGGGCGGCGCGTCGCGGCTGGCTTTTGCGGCCGCCCCGGTGGAACCTCAGGCTGCTGGGCGGTCTGGCGGTGCTGTTGGCGGTGCCCGCCGCGTGGCTGACCCTGATTTGGAGCTCCGGCAACGAAACCGTGGCCGCGTACAGGTTGGCGCTGCCGGACGCTTGGCCATTGGGGCACGGTCCCGCGTCCTGGAGCGACCTCTACCCATTCTGGTACTACGTCCTGCAAGTCGCACCCTGGGCCTGTTTCCCGCTGGTCCTGGCCCTGCCCTGGGTGCGTTACGGCTGGGGGGACGGTCTGCGCGCACGCGACCCCGCCCTGCTCTGCTTCATCGTATGGGCGGGGGCCGTCCTGCTGCTGATATCCGTCAGCCAGGCGAAGCGGGCAGCCGATTTTCTGCCGGTCATTCCGGCCTTGGCGATTGCCTGCGGTCCGCATCTCGCGGGCGCCCTGCAACGCAGGAACTGCCGACTTGCGCTCTGGTTCGGAATGATGGCCTTGCTGCTGGTGCTGCTGTTCTCCATGCTCAGCGTGTACGGCGTGACACCGGCCGACGATCCGGCGGTAACTTCCCTTTCCGACGGTTCGCCCTTCTGGTTCAACCTCCTGAACCCCGGGCGGCTGGCACTGCTACTGGAAATCAACTCGGTTCATCCCGTGGTCGTTCCGCTGGTGATCGTGGCCAGCGCCGCGGGACTGGCGGGCCTGCTGGCCGCCGGCAGCCGCAGGGTTCCTGCGGTCACGGGATGCATCATCGTTCTGTTCTGGATGCTGCTGGGCTGGGGCTCGTTCTCCCTGCTCAACGAAGGACGCTCCGGCAGAACCATAACCATAGCCGCCCTCGAGGCGCTTCCCCAAGGCACGGAGTTGGGCCTGGCCGACTGGCGGGCCCAGCAGGTCCTGCACATGGACCGGCCGGTCACCCACTTCGGGCGCCGGCGCGCCGACCGCCGCCAGGAAATCCTGGACGCTTCGGCGTGGCTGAGCGAAGCACCCGACAGGATGCTCCTGGCTCCGGAAGAGTATCGAAGCTGGTGTTTCACGGGCGAGTCGGGCATCCCCTTGGGGTATGCCCATCGCCGCTACTGGTACCTGCTCGGTCCCGAGATGCTGCGCCCGGAATGCCGTGTTGGCACTGCCCCGCAGCGCGTCGTTTCTTTCCCCGGCTGGCGCTGACCTCGGACTCGTCAGCCTAGCAGCCCGTGGCAGAAGTCCCGCTGCGTTCGACCGGCGATCCATCCCGCCTGGACTGCGTTGCTCGTCGCTTGCATATGCCCGATATGCGCGCTCCTTGCTCCTTGCCAGGCGGGCGTCTCGCCGTTCTCGGCGCGACGCGGGATTCTGCCACGGGCTGCTAGAGTTCGGTCAGCAGCGCGCCAGGAGAGCCTCGGCCGGAGAAGAATCGCCGCCGACAAGCTGTCTGATCGTCTCCGACAACGCCTGTCCGTCCTCCCCATCGAGCGCAACACCTGCGCCCGGCCGGCGGCCCCCGGAAAACTCGTTCGCGCCGATCCAGGCAATGCTGCCGGAGACGCTGTGCTTTGCACCGTCCGGCAGTTGCAGCAGGAGCACGACTTCTTCGCCCAGGAAATGGTTCCGGCGAGTCGCAACGAACAGTCCGCCCGGGGTCAGGAACGGCAGCCAGGCTGCGGAAAGGGACTCGGCGGTATCCAGCACCAGTGAATAGAAGCCCGGGACGCTCATCGCCGTGCGCTGAAGCCGCCGTACCAGTCCTTGAGCAGCACTGTCACGGCCAATTCCGTGTTCGGGTTGAAACGTTCGATGCGGCGGCAATCCATGACGGTGTCCAAATGAACGAAGCCCTGCCTGATCATTTTCTCCCGGGTATCCGCGGGCAAGACCGAAAATCTCTGTTTGTAGGCATTTTTTCCGCTTGCGGTCCAGTCCTGGATACGTCGAAACGCGCAGCGAAACAGGAAATCGCAGCAAAAGCGCATCGGCAGGTCCTTCCAGCTGCGCGCAACCTCCAGCGGTGTTGTGGCCCGCCGTTCCAGCCTGGCCAACTGGCTGCTCATCGCCCTCGCGCGTTCGTCCAGGCCTTCGCCATGCAATTGCCGCGCCGTGAGAGGGCCCCCTCCGGCCAGCCGCAGCGCGTTTTCCCAGTTCACGCCCGATTCCTGCTCCGACAGCCAGGCAAGGGCCGTCTCCCGGGGCACGGCCGGTGAACGCAGAAGGCGGCAGCGGCTGATGATCGTTGCGGGCAGCTGAGCCGGGTCGTCGGCAACCAGCAGTATGTAGCTGTCCGGCTGCGGCTCCTCAAGGATCTTGAGCAGGCTGTTGGCCGCGGATCGCGTCATCGACTCCGCCGGGCAGATCGCGGCCACGCGGGCGCCCGAGCCGTAGGTGCTGAGCTGCATGAATACGATCAACTCGCGGATGCGCTCCACCGGGAGCAACTTGCCCGTTTCCGGCGCGGCCGGGTGCAGGTTCGCATGCAGCGTGGTCTCCGGCGCGGATTCCGCCGGCCATACGGGACGATCGGAACCCAGCAGCGCTTGCGCCAGCCATGCGGCCAGGCGCCGTTTGCCGATGCCGCGCTGGCCGTGTATCAGCAGGGCATGGGCCAGCTGGCCCGTATCGATCTGGACCGCAAGCTCGGCCGCGGCAGGTTCCAGCCAGGGAAGCCGCGTCCGGTTCACGCCATCAGAGACCGGCAAGCTCACCGACTGCATCCTTCAGGTCCGTTTGCACAGCCTCCAGGGATCTGGACGCATCCACAACGCAGTAGCTGTCGCCGCCCACCGCCGCCCGGTCCAGGTATCCGGCGCGCACCCTCTCGAAGAATTCCCGGCTCTCGCGTTCAAACCGGTCGCCGCCCTGCGGATTGTCCTTTCGCGAGAGCCCGACGCTGACCGGAGCGTCCAGGAGAATCGTCAGGTCCGGGCGCAGGCCGTCCAGGACCTGCTGTTCCAGCGCCTGCACGTATTCCGGGGGAATTCCCCGCCCGCGGGACTGATAGGCGTAACTCGAGTCCACAAAGCGGTCGCAGATGACCCATGAACCCGCTTCGAGCGCAGGACGGATAACTTCATTCAGGGAAGCGCTGCGCGCGGCGAACATCAGCAGCAGTTCCGCCAGCGGCGGCATGCCGGTCACTTCGGGATCCAGCAGTATTTCTCTCAGCCGTTCTCCTAGCGCCGTGCCGCCCGGCTCCCGGGCCGCGACCACAGCGATGCCCTTCTCCCTGAGCCAGCCGGCCAGGAAGGCGGAGTGGGTCGACTTACCCGCGCCTTCTATGCCCTCCAGAACTACGAATCGTCCGCGGCCCATATCAGCTAAAGCATAGCCTGCCGAGCCGCGCCGGGTCCGGCATTATTCAGCCGCCGCCGTGCGGCCGTTGCGTGCGCGCTGGCTTTGAACCAGCATCGCAACCGCGGCGTTGTGTCCGTCCAGTGTTTCGTTGAATACGTGGCTGCCGTCGAGGTCCGCCGATGCGACGTAGTACAGATAGTTGCCCGGCACCGGCTGCACCGCCGCGCGAAGGGACGGCTCGCCCGGTAGCGAAATGGGCGTAGGCGGAAGTCCGTAGCGCGTATAGGTGTTGTACGGCGTGTCCTCCCGCAGGTGGGCCCGGGTGATGTCGCCGGCGTACTCCCGGCCGAGTCCGTATATCACCGTGGGGTCGACCTGAAGCCGCATCCGACGCTCAAGGCGCCGGGCGAGCACGCCGGCAATGACGGGGCGCTCGGCGTCGATCCCGGTCTCGCGCTCGATTACGGACGCCAGGATCAAGGCCTCGTAGGGATCGTCCAGGGGCAATCCGGGCGCGCGCTCCGCCCACGCCGCTTGCAATCGGTCCTGCATCAGCCCGTGGGCCCGCAGAAGCAGATCGGCGTCGGTTTCGCCGTGCGTGTAGGCGTAGGTATCCGGGAAGAACCATCCCTCGGCGTGCGAATGCGCCAGCTCCAGTTCCCTGGCCAGGCCTTCCGGATCCTGCGCTTTAAGGGTGGATACGAGCGGCTCGGCGGCCGGCAGCGCCTGCATCAATTCGTTCACGGTCCAGCCTTCGATGATGGTGAAGTAGTGCTGAACGACATCGCCGCGCACCATGCGGTCAATGAGCAGGTGATGGGTGTCGCTCGCCCTGACGCGGTATTCGCCCGCCTGTATGCTCGCTGCGGTTCCCGTAATGTAGGCCGCCAGCTTGAACAGCCAGGGCCGCTGCAGCATCTCGCTTTCTTCAAGCCGTGCGACCACTGCATTCAGGGAGTCGCCCGGCTCGACAACCACGGTCCTGTCGGCGGATCCTGCAGCCAGGGGGTTTTCCAGCGCCAGGCGCGCGACATACAGGACGGCAAGCGTGAGGAGGGCCGCCGCGGCAACCGCGGCAACCACGCCCCTGCCCTTGCGGGTCATCAGACCCCGCGGAAGATCAGGCAGCCGTTGGTGCCGCCGAAGCCGAAGGAATTGCTCATGCTGACGCGCACAGACATTTCGCGCGCCGTCCCGGGCACGAAGTCAAGGTCGCAGCCTTCGCCGGGGTTGTCGAGATTGATAGTCGGCGGAACCGCTCCGTCGCGTATCGCCAGGACCGAATACAGCGCCTCCAGCGCGCCGGCTGCGCCGAGCAGGTGACCGGTCATCGACTTGGTCGAACTGACCGCCACACGCCCGGCATGGTCGCCGAAAACGTCCTTGATGGCGATGGTTTCGACCAAGTCGCCGAGCGGCGTGGAAGTGGCGTGGGCGTTGATATAGTCCACCTCTTCGGGATCGATGCCCGCATCCTCAAGCGCCGCGCGCATGCAGGCGGCCCCGCCCGCCCCGTCCTCGGAAGGGGCTGTGATGTGATATGCGTCGCTGCTCATGCCGAAGCCGATGATTTCGGCAAGGATCTCCGCGTTGCGCGCACGGGCATGCTCGAATTCCTCCAGCATCAGGCATACGCCGCCGCTGGCGAGCACGAAACCGTCGCGGTCCCGGTCCCAGGGCCGGCTGGCCTTTTCCGGTTCGTCATTGCGCAGCGACAGGGCGCGGGCCGACGAGAAGCCGCCGATGCCGAGATAAGCGATGCAGTGCTCGGTACCGCCGGCGATGCAGGCATCGGTCTCCCCGTAGGCGATGGCCCTGGCTCCCAGTCCAATCGAATGCGTGGACGTGGAGCAGGCGGTGGCCGTGGCGATGTTGGGACCGCGGGCGCCGGTCTGAATCGAGATCAGGCCGGCCGGCATGTTGACGATGATGCCGGGAACCAGGAAGGGTGAAATGCGCCGCGGATTGTTCTTCTCGCGGAAGCGCTCATTGCTGGCCTCGATGGTGCGGATGCCGCCTATACCGGAGCCCACGTACACGCTTACGCGGTTCGCGTTCGATTCATCGATCGCCAGTCCCGAAGAGCGCACCGCCTGAGTTCCGGCCGCCACGCCGTAGTGGTTGAAAGCATCGAAACGCCGAACCTCGCGAGGTTCCATGTACTCGGTGGGATCGAAATCGCGGATCAGACCTGCAATTCTTGAAGGGAAAAGCCCGATGTCGGGCAATTCCTCGTGCGCCGTAATGCCGCTCTTGCCCTCAAGCACCGATTGCCACGCGGTCTCGGGGTCGTTGCCGACCGGGGTAATCGCTCCCGTACCCGTCACGACTACGCGACGTCCTTTCATGAGAGTTGCTCCGGGCGGCTAGTGCACTGGGTGTGCCGGAAATCACGCCGGATTCCGGCCACGCCGGTCCGGCTATTCCTCCACGCGGGCGGAAATGAAGTCGATTGCTTCCTGAACGGTGGTTATCTGCTCGGCGTTCTCGTCGGGGATCTCGGTTTCGAACTCTTCCTCAAGCGCCATCACCAATTCCACGGTGTCCAGCGAGTCCGCGCCCAGGTCATCGACAAACGAAGATTCGTTCGTAATGCTTGATTCGGACACGCCAAGCTGCTCGGCGATGATCGCTTTGATCTGTTGTTCTACATTGCTCATAGATCCAGTTCCTCTAGGCGCCGGGGGGAACCGGCATGGATGCCGAAAGCGCGTATTTTAACGGAATACCCGCGCTTCCGGGAGTTAGCGCTTGAAGTCGAGAACAGTCCCGCCGACGTTCAGCCCATCCACATTCCGCCGTTCACGTGAAGCACGGTTCCGGTGACGTAGGATGCCGCGGGGGAAGCCAGGTAGACGGCCGCGCCGGCCACGTCCAGCGGCGTCCCGACACGTCCGGCGGGAATCTGGGCGATCATCGCGTCCTTTCGCTCCGCCGGAAGGTCCGCCGTCATGCCGGTCTCGATGTAGCCCGGCGCGATCGCGTTCACGGTTATCCCGCGTCCGGCCACTTCCTGAGCCAGCGCGCGGGTGAAACCCAGCAATCCGGCCTTGGCCGCCGCGTAGTTGCCCTGCCCCGCCGCGCCGGCAACGCCCACCACCGAGGACAGGTTGATGATGCGCCCTCGCCTCGCCTTCAGCATGCCGCGCAGACAGGCCTTGCACAGCCGGTAGGCCGAGTTGAGATTGGTGTTGACGACATCCTGCCAGTCATCCGGCTTCATCCTCAGCAGCAGCTTGTCGCGGACAATTCCGGCGTTGTTCACCAGGATGGTCGGAAGGCGCCCGCCCAGGTCCGCCATGAGAGCCTTTACGCTCTCGTCGGAGGCCACGTCGAGCACCTTTCCCGCATCGTCCCCGCCAAGGCGTTCGGCAATTGCCGATGCGCCCGCCGGCGTTGTCGCGGTACCGATCACATCGGCTCCGGCTGCCCGGAACTGCCCAGCGATCTCGGCGCCGATGCCGCGCGTGGCGCCCGTGACCAGCGCGATCTCCCCGCTGAGGGAAAAGAGATGGGTATCGTCAGACACGCAAAAAGTATAGGCGATAGCGTCTTTAACGGCGCTCTGGCATGATTGGCGCATGACGCGCGAAGAACCTCGCAGGCGGAGTCCGGCGCAGCGATCCCGCGGTTTTACGCTTATGGAACTGCTGGTGGTGCTGGCCATCATCGGCATCCTGGCCGCGATTGCGACGGGCGTTTACGTCAGCCGCGTCGATGATGCGCGGATTACCCGGGCCCGGGCGGACATCCAGACCATAGAGGCGGCGCTGGATATATTCCGGCTGGACAATTTCCGCTACCCGACCACTGCGGAGGGCCTGGAGGCGCTGGTGGAACGGCCCAACGATCCCAATATCCGCTGGCCCGAGGGCGGTTATATGCGACGGCTGCCGATGGATCCCTGGAATCGCGCCTATGGCTATGCCAGCCCGGGCCGCAGGGGCGAAGTGGATGTCTTTACGCTGGGACGCGACGGTGAGGAAGGCGGCGAGGGGCAGGATCGGGACATCGGCAACTGGAATCTCGACCGGCAGCCGTGATGGCATCCCGCAAGACCGCGCGCGCGAGGCGTGGTTTTACGCTGATCGAAGTACTGGTTGTCCTGGCGCTGATCGCGGTACTGACGGGCTTGGCTGCCCTGTCGGCGGGCGCTGCGGGCAGCCCGGTAACGCGCGAGGCGCGCAGGCTGGCCGCCACCCTCAAGCTGGCCACCGACGAGAGCCGTCTGCAGGGAAGGGTTCTGGGGCTGAGCTTCCGTTACGACGGATATTCCTGGCTTGAACTGGTTTCCGGAGAGACGGAGCCGGGGGCCGGCCCCGATTTCCTCTGGCAGGCCCTGCCCGGGCGGGGAGCACTGGCGCCCCGGTCCTGGCCGCAGGCCATGCGGTTCGAGTTGAGGATCGACGGCCGTATGGTGACGCCGGCGTTCGCGGCCGCAGCTTCCGCGCCGCAAATCGTGCTTCTGCCCGAGGGCGAATTCACGCCGTTTTCGCTGCGGCTGGTGGGCACCCGGGATGCGGGCGCGACCATGCGCTTCAGTTCTTCCGGGCAATTCGAGCTTGAAGGTACGTGAAACGAGGATTCACCCTGCTCGAAGTGCTGGTGGCGCTGGCGATCGTCGCCCTGGGCCTCAGCGCCGCATTTGCCGCGACCGGTCAGGCGGCCCGCAGCGCCGAACAATTGCGGGTCCGCACCCTGGCTCAGTGGGCGGCCGCGGACGCGCTGACGGCCTTGCGCCTGGCCGGTGAAGTTCCCCGTGGGCAATCGCGACGGGAGGAAGACATTTCCGGGCGGGTCTGGTGGGTGGAGTACCGGGTCCGCGACTCCGGCGCCGAGACCCTGCGCGACGTGGAAGTGCTGATTGGCGCCGAGCGTGGCGCCCCGGTTCTGGCGGGCGCCAGGGGCATGGTGCGCATCCGGAGCGAACCGGGGGACGAGGAATGAAGATCCGTTCCCGGCTGAGCGGCTTTACCCTGATCGAATTGCTGGTGGCCCTGGCCATTTTTGCCGTGATGGCGACGCTGGCCTTCGGCGGAATCGGCGAAGCGGTCATACAGTCGGAACGGCTGGACCGGCAGCAACAGCGCTGGCAGTCCCTGCAGCGGGCCGTGCGCCTGATGGAAAACGATCTTGCCCAGTTGCGCTCCCGCCCGGTGCGCAGCATCCTGGGCCAGGACTACGAGCCGGCGGTGGAAGCGTCCGGTGCGGGCGATCTGATCTTTACCCGGGGGGGTTGGCTGAACCCGGGATTGCTGCCGCGGGCCGAATTGCAGCGGGTGCGTTACCGATTCGTCGACGGCCGCCTGCTCAGGGAGTACTGGCCGGTGCTGGACCGGATCGGGGCAACCGAGGCAGGCGGAGAGGTGCTGCTTGCGGAAATGGAAGATTTCCGGGTGGAATTTCTGCCTGCGGCTGGAGCGGGGTCGGCCACGTGGACCGCGTTCTGGCCGCCGCCCGGCGATTTCTCCGCCGAGACCCTGCCTGCCGGCGTGCGGATTACGCTCGCAGTTTCGGGCGTGGGAACGGTCGCGCGACTGATCGAGGTGAACCTTGAGCATTGATCGCTCACAGCGGGGCCTGGCGCTGATTTCCGCGCTGCTCATCGTCAGCCTGGCCGGAGTTCTGGGTGCGGCGCGGATGTTTGCCCTGCAGCTTGAAACACAGGCCTCCAGGGCGTTGATCGGCAGCGCGCAGGCGCGCCTGCTGGCCCTGGGTATCGAGGAGCTGGCGGCTGAAATCCTGGCCGAAGATGCGCTCAGCAGCGACACGGACCACTACGGCGAACCCTGGTTCCGCGGCCTTGGCGACATGAACGTGGGGCCAATGCGGATTCAGGGGACAATGGAAGACATGCAGGGGCGTTTTAACCTGAACAACCTCGTGACCCCTCAGGGCACGCCGGACATGATCGCGGTCGACCAGTTTCGGCGCCTGCTGCGCGTATTGCAACTCGACGAAACGCTCGCCTACAGGGCGCTGGACTGGATGGACGCCGACAACCTTCCGCAGCCTTCGGTGGGCGCGGAAGACGAAGCCTATACGCGGCTGGCGCCACCCTACCAGGCCCCCAACCGTCCGATGGAAGACGTATCGGAGCTCCTGGCGGTGGAGGGCGTGGATGCCGAAACCTGGCGCGCGCTTTCGCCGCACGTAACGGCGCTGCCGGTGACCGGAACGCCGATTGCCGTCAACGTCAACACCGCGACCGTGGAAGTACTGCAGTCGCTCGCGGAATACCCGGACCCCGCCCGGGCGCAGCGCTGGCGCGAGCGGCAACTTTCCGGCGGCATGACGGACCTCGGCGAGGTGCAGTCCGCACTGCCCTCCCAAATGGCCGGCCGGGTTTCGCTGTCCAGCAACTGGTTTGCACTTCGCCTGGCCGTCAACGGCGACGGTACGCGCTTTTATCTGACCAGTTTGCTGGACCGCAGCCGCGGCCAGGTCCAGGCTCGCTGGCGCCGCCAGGGATTGCCGCCGGAAGCCTGGCTGGCGCCGGTCGAAGGCTAAGATCGGCTCAGGGCGCTAAGCGATGAAATACCTGGTAATCCGGATCAGAGACCTCGAAGGGAGCGCCTGCTGGCAGGCCGTGGACGCCCACGGCGCACCGCTGGCCGAGAGCGGCGAAGGGAACCTGGATCAGGCCGCGAAACTGTCCCAGGGGTGCAAGGTCGTCTTCCTGATCCCGGCGCGCGAAGTATTTCGGGCGCGCCTGGGCCTGCCGGCGCGTGGACGCCGTTCGGCGGTTCGGGGCGCGAAGTACGCGCTGGAAGACCGAATTGCGGGCGACGTGGAGGACCTGCATTTTGCGGTAGGCGCTGCTGACGGCGATGAACTGGACGTGGCGGCCGTGGACCGGAAATGGCTGGCCGCCCTCCTGGAAAGGGCGATAGAGGCGGGATTGCGGCCGGTCGCGGTTCATGGTGAAGGCGACGCCCTTCCCGACCTTCCCAACACCGCCGCGGCGCTGCTGGAGGCGGACAGCCTCCTGCTGAGGGACGGCAGCGGGCAAGTGGTATTCGCCGACCCTGCGGAGCTCGCGGGGCTCGTCGAAGTCGCCTGCGCCGAGCACGCCGGCGAAGAGGCCGTGCCGTTCCGGCTGGTGATCTATTGCGAGCCCGGTATCGAGGATGCGGCACGGGAAGCGATGACTCACCTGGACGGACGGGAGGTGGAACTCAGGCTGCTGGACCAGGGCGTCATGCCGCAACTGGCCGCGGAGTCGATGTCCGGCGAGGCCGTAAACCTGTTGCAGGGTGAATTCCGGCCCCGCAATAACCGTAGCCGCGGGCTCCGCGAAATCGCTGTCGGCCTGCTTGCCGTGGCCCTGCTGTTGCCCGGGTACCTCGCCATGGACGGTTGGCGTGCGCACCGGGAATACCGGTCAATTGCGGAAGCTGTGGAAGCGCGGCTGCGGCAACTGATGCCGGAGGTTGGAGCAGCAGCGGAACTCAGGGGCGAGTTCAGGCGCCGCATCGCCTCGGCTGATCTGTCCGCGGCCGCCAACAGCGACGGGTTCCTGCGGCTGCTGCAATCTCTGGAGTTTGACGGCAGCGACCGGACCAGCGTGCTGGGACTGAACTACGGCAGCGGATCAGCCAGCGTGCGCCTGGCGGCCGCGGACATGGAAAACCTGGAACAGGCCCGTCGAAGCCTGATCGCCAGCGGCTATTCAGTTCTGATCCAGACTGCCGTGCCGGAGTCCAACGGATCGGTCGTGGGTGAACTGAGTATTCGTGATGACCCGGATCGCTGAGCTCTGGCGCGAGAGATCCTCGCGCGAGCAGGTGCTGCTCGGGGCGCTGGCGCTGTTGGCGCTCGGCGCGATCTGGTATTTCGCCGCGGTCGGCCCGCTGCTGGAGCGGGCCGAAATCAACAAGCAGAGGCGCGCAGCGGAGACCGCGATGCTTGAACGGGTGGAACGACTGGGCAGCCGGGTGCCGGCCCTGCCCGCGCCGCGCCCGCGATCGGACGCCTCGCTGCTGCTTCTGGTCAACCGTTCAATCCGCGACGCCGGCCTGGGAGGCTTTCTTGAGGAAGGCGCCGCCGATGGCGAGTCCCGCGTCCGCCTGCGCCTGTTCGACGCCCCGTTTCCGCAGATCAGCGCCTGGCTGGCCGGCCTGGCGGTCCAGGAAGGCATCCAAACCGTTAGCGCCGACATCGAGCGTGGCTCGTCGCCCGGCGTCACCCAGGTCAGCCTGATACTGGAACGCAGCGACTGACGCCCGCCGGTTCGGCAACCGGCGAGCCTGCGCCGGTGTGGCAACTTCTACTCGGCAAGAGCCCATAGCAGCACGCCGCGGTACAGGACCAGCCCGTCCGTGCTCAATTGGTGGAAACGGTCGTAATCGACCGGAAACATCGCCCGCCTGGCCGGAGCAACGGCGCTGTTGGCCATCGCAACGCCCTTTTCGTACCCGTATATCGCCGCGCTCCTGGGCTGGTTCGGAATCGTCGCCACGATGGTCGCGCCCGGAGCCGGAATACTCCAGGTGACGAGTCCGGGCTGTTCATACATCCTGACCAGGCCGGCGTCGAATCCTGCCGCCATGGTATGAAAGGGACGCACCACCTTTACGTAGGCTTCGGGAGGATAGAGGCTGTTCTTGCTGTCGTTGGTCCCGTAGTCGGTCCATCGGCGCGGTCCCGCCATGTTCATGGTGTCCACACTCTTGCCTTCCAGGAGGATGATGGGGATCTCCGCTTCCGCATACTTCCTGCCGAATTTGTACTTGTTGGTGGTAGCCGAGATGATGATCAGGTCGTAGGCGCCGATATCCCGTTCCGGAGCTGTCTGGTCTATCGCGTCGACAGAAAATCCCTGAGCGCGGAGAAAATTGAGATGTGCCCCGTCGGATCGCTCACCCTCCGGCCAGGGCAGGTTCTCCCGCCGCAAAAGCAGAACCCGTTTGTTCATCGCCCGGGCGGCCAGGGTATCCCGCAATTCGGCCGTTGTCAGTTCCCGCTTCACTGGTGTGTCCAGGACCCACCGCAGGGTTGCTTCGAACAAGGGCCGGCCGCCGAACCAGGCTTTCTGTTTCGGGTCGGAGGCTGCGGGGCCTTGCGTGTATGAAAGCAGCCTGAAACTGTCGTCGCCGAGAAACAGGCCGGCCCGGCGGGCCGGCGCGGCAACATCCCCGTACATCACGGCGCCCTGTTCGTAGACAAAGGCGGCTGCGTGGTCGGGATCGCCCACCGAAATCGCAATCACATCCGCACCGGGCGTGGGCCGGCCCCAGTTCATGTCGGTTTCGCCGGCGAACATGAGCACCAGAAACATACCGTCTCGCAGCCCGGCTGCCTGCGCTATGGGGTGCCTGCTGTTGGTGCACCAGGAATAAAAGCTCGCGTGGTTCAGATTGTGGGTCACCGATTCCCGCACCACCGAGAAGTCCTCATGCAGAACAGGTCCCGTCATTGCGAGTTGCGGGTACATGTAGGCGTTCCAGGTGAGTATCGGCACTTCTGCCTCCCGGAAAACCCCCGGAAGTTCCCTAGCGTTCGCGGTCGAGGAAATGAGCACGAGGTCGGCCTCAGGGGGCAGCGAATGCACTTCGCTGTCCGCGGCAACCTGAACGTTGAGGCCCAGCGATTCCAAATATTCGGCAATTGCAGAGTCATCGGATTGGTGCGAATCGCCGTTCGCACCGGTCACCAGCAACACGTTTCGGTTTTGCAGGGTCGAGAGTTCCGGCAGCTCGGCACCGGCAGTCCCGCCCCAAAGCGGCGCAGCTGCTGCGAGAACCAGAAGCCCGGGGATTCTCGGGAGGCTGCGGGAAGCGTAATTCGTCACTTGAGGTCGAGAACGGAAATCCCTGAACCGCTTGCCAGAAAAACCCGGCCGCCGCCCTGCTCCGCCTGCAGCCCGTGTGCGTCGACCGGGCCGCGGTGAACACTCCGGATTCCGGTTGCCATTATGCGGCCCTCAATGACCGCAAGGTATCCGCCTTCCGCGAGCAGGATGGCCTGGACGGTGCGTTCCCTGAGTGTCCGCAACGCCAGCCGGGATGTTCCGGCAGCGGGCAGGCGCTGTCGGCTGAGGACCACGCCTGTATCCGAATCCAGCACCAGGAACAGCCCGTTCGTGCAGCTGAGATAGAGTCTGCGCTCCATGTCGTCCAGCGCCATATCGGACGGTGTCTCACACCCGGGCGCCGGCATGATGCCCAGGTCTTTCAGGGACAGCGAGTCGAAAACGTAAATGACCGGACTGCCGGCGGCGGCAGCGAACAGCCAGCCGCGCCCGCTAGTCGAAAGGGCCGCGAGCGGTTCCTCGGTGCTTGCTGCAATTTCCAGGTTCCCGGCTGTAGACACCATGCCGAGTCCGGGATTGTGTCGGGAGGCTACGATGAATCCTCCGGATGCCCGGTCAAATGCCGCCAGCGAAGGGAAGTCAACTGCGGACGCGAGCTCGGCCTTCGATTGGATTGTTTCAAGATCCGCAATGACGAGCAGGTTCTCATGGCCGAGGGCAATGAGCGCCCTGCCTGAATACGCGTCGAAGGCAAGCGCCGTCGGTTGACTGCTTAAGCTCAAGGTTCCCGTCGGGCGCCCATCGGAGGCGGCAAGAATCGTTGCCGTAGTCTTCTGTACGAGCACCAGGCGCCCGGATGCGGGTGCCATGAGCATCAGGTCGATTCTTTCCGGCTGTCCCGACTCCAGTACCCGTTCAACCGGCAAGTCCGTTTCCGCGAAAGGCGAACGGAGCATCAACAGTGCGGCGATTCCGGCAATGACGACCGCAACTCTCTTCACTTGCTCGCGGCTTCGTAGGTTCATTAATCGACCGAAACAAGGCGGCGCCCTGTCCTGTTCCGCCGGCCGATCAGGAAGGACCCGGTCAGGGACATCAGGGCGATCGCAAGCAGCGTCGCGGAAATGGGCCGGGTTACGAAAATACCGAGGTCGCCGCCGGATACGGTGAGGGCGCGGCGAAATTCCTGTTCAAGAAGCGGCCCCAGCACCAGAGACAGCAGTACGGGGGCAACCGGTATTCCGAAGCGGCGCAGCACGAAAGCCAGAACGCCAAGCACCCAAACAATGATCACGTCGGTCAAACTACCCTTGAGAGAAAAGGCGCCCAGAGCGGAGAATACAACCACGGCCCCGTAAAGAAGGCCCGGAGGGACTCGCAGGAGCCGCGCCCATACGCCCACCAGGGGGAGATTCAGCACTACCAGCAATACATTTGCGACGTACAGGCTGGCGATGAGCGCCCAGACCAGGTCGGCATTGTGGGTAAAGAGCAGCGGCCCCGGCTGCAGGCCGTAGAGCTGAAACGCGGCGAGAATCACAGCGGTCGTTGCGGAACCGGGAATACCCAGTGCCAACAGGGGCACCATGCTGCCGCCGGCAGCCGCGTTGTTGGCCGATTCGGGGGCCGCCACGCCCTCCAGGGCGCCTTTACCGAAACGGTCCGGTTCGCGCGCAAACCGCTTTTCCACGCCGTAAGCCATGAATGTGGCGAGCGTGCCTCCGGAGCCGGGCAGGACACCGGTAAAGAAGCCGATGACGGTGCCGCGGAACCACGAGAAGCTCAGGCGCCGAAACTCTTTTGCCCGCAGCCAGACACCGCTCCCTAGGGGCCGATTGACAACCGGCGGTTTTCTGCCTCCGGCGGCCACCCAGAGCGCCTCGCCGATAGCGAAAAGTCCGATGCCTCCAACCACGATCTCGATCCCGTTGTAGAGTGGTTCGATGCCGAAGGTCAGCCTTGAAGCCCCGGTCTGAAGATCGATCCCGATGCTGGAAATGCTCAGGCCCAGGCATGTGGCGAAGGCGGCCTTGATGGCGGACCTGCCGGCGATCGCCGCCACCATGGTCAGCGCCATCAGCATTAGGGAAAAATAGTCCGCCGGTCCGAACTTGAGGGCGAAATCAACCAGCAGAGGAGCGAGCATCATCAGCATGAATGTTGCAAAGGTGCCGCCGAAGAAGGAGCTCATTGCGGCCGTGGCCAAAGCGGTGCCGCCTCGGCCGCTTCGCGCCAGAGGATGCCCGTCGAAGGTCGAGACCACCGACGCCGAACTGCCCGGAGTGTTGACCAGGATCGCGGTGGTGGCGCCTCCATACATGGCGCCGTAGTAGATTCCTCCGAACATGATGAAGGCGGCGATGGGGTCAAGCCCGAAGGTCAGCGGCAGGAGCAGCGAAATGGCAACGGCCGGCCCCATGCCGGGCAATACGCCGGTGGCCGTTCCCAGGACCACTCCGAAAAGGCCATACAACAGGTTGGTCGGGGTCAGCGCAGACGCGAAACCCGCGCCGAGCCCACCAAGTGTCGAAAGTTCGCTACCCATCGAGACAGCCCCTAAGGCAATTCGACGTTCAGTACGTAGGTGAAGATCGCAGCGGCCGCAAGGGTCAGCAGGATACCCACGCAACCGTCCCGCACCGGCTTGCGACTGCCGATGATTCTTGACTGAACGACAAGGAATACGGGCGTCACGAAGATGAAGCCGATGACGGGCATAAGCAGGATGTACGCCAGGCTGGCCGACGCGGCCGCGCTGAAACGCTTCCAGGATACGGTCGTGGAATCAACTTCGTTTGGGCCCTCTTCGGGTCCGGCGGCAACCTGCAGTCGGCGCCTTCGGAAAGCCTGCCAGCCCATGACGCTACCGAAACAAAAGACGCCCCCGAGGGCGACCGTCGGAAAAACATACGGCCCTACGCTGGTGTGCATCTTGCCTCCCAGTCCCAGTCCCAGGTCCTGCAGGATCTTCGCCGTATCGATCATTTCCTCGCGCAGAAACGATTCAAACTCGGGCCCGGCGAGGAAGCGATCGGTCCAGCTGAAGCGCTCCAGTACTTCCGTCCAGTCCTCGCTGGCTCTCAGGGATTCGATTGCGGAAAGCAGCCATTCCTTCTCCGAATTGCGCACCCCGGGGGGCAGCATCAGGGAACGCCAGTTCTCCACAACGACGTCAAGTCCTGCTTCGCGCAGCGTGGGAACGTCGATGCCGTCGAGCCGCTGTGCGGAAGAAATGGCGAGCAGACGCATTCGACCGGCTTCGGCCAGGCTCTTCCATTCCGCGAGACCGGAGACACCCGCCGTAACCTGCCCGCCCATCACCGCGGCCGAGGCCTCACCGCCCCCTGCGAACGCAACGTAAGTGATTCTCCGCGGGTCCACGCCGGCTGCCTGGGCGATCAGCCCAACCAGTATGTGATCGATGCTGGCAGCGGACCCGCCGCCCCATACAACGGAT
This sequence comes from uncultured Gammaproteobacteria bacterium, assembly GCA_951828235.1. Classification (GTDB taxonomy): domain Bacteria; phylum Pseudomonadota; class Gammaproteobacteria; order Steroidobacterales; family Foliamicaceae; genus Foliamicus. Next base: position 2,870,077 of record OX639965.1, on the reverse strand, counting down.
TCGGGGTCGGACCGCAAGCGGGCGGTCAGGGCCTCCATGGACTGAAAGGGCGAATCAGTCGGCACGGCAACCACGTCATACTCGCTCACGATGCGCGCAAGCGGGACGGAATCGAGCATCGTAAAGCGGCTGCCGTGTGAAATGGACGCGCTTGCCAGGGTGCTGCCGCCGATCATGAGCATGTAGGGGTCGCGGCGATGCCGGGTGACCAGTTCCGTCAATCCGATGGTCCCGCCGGCCCCGCCTCGATTGATGACTTCCACAGGCACCGGCGAGATGCCTTCGGTCATCATGATCTGCTGAATCAGCCGGGCCAGTTGATCCCAGCCTCCGCCGGGATTGGCCCCGACCAGCAGAGTGATCGCCTTGTCGGGGTAGCCGCCCGGGTTCGGTTCAAGCGCTTGAGCAGCGGCTTGGGCGTCTGCACCCTGCGCGACACTGGCGAAGCCCGCTGAGCCGGACGTCACGGCAATACCCAGCGAGATCCAGGCCAGAAGCGCACACGCTCGCGCCCGCAAGCCGATCCACCGCGCGCATGCCTCTGCGGTCGGAGCCGCGTCGGGCGTTACAGGGGATCTGCGGCGACTCGCCAAGGATTCAGTCCAGCTTTTCGAGCTGAGTTTCCAGGTAGGCCCTGGGTAGTGGGTAGTAGTACCCGGCCTTCGCAATGATCTGCTGGCCCTCGCGGCTGAGGCAGAACTCCAGGAAGGCATGCGCGATGGGCGGAAGCGAACCCCCGGGCGGCTTGTTGGCATAGAAATACGCGTCACGAATCAGCGGGTAACGGCGGCTGGCGACGTTTTCCGGGGTCAGGGCGACCGCTTCGCTCCGATCAGTCCACGACACGGCCAGCACTTTCACGTTCGGATAGTTCTTCGCATGCATGATCGCTGCTATTCCCATCGCATAGGGGTTGGATTCGAGATCCTCCAATGGACGCTCGCTGGCGACCGCGTGCCCTTCGGGGCCCGGCGCAACTTGCTTGGATTCCACGAATTCGCGGAAATTGGGATTCCAGTTCCTGGACCAGTGCAACAGGTGTCGCTGAATTGACGTGGCAAAGCCGGGAGAGGCGTACCCGAATGTTTCGATGTCGCGGTCCCGGTAATCGCCCTCCAGGCCAAGCTGCCCCCAGTAACGAATCAATTCGGCCGACTTGCGAGCGTATTTGGCCGTGAAACGGTAATTGTCGTCAACAATTTCCCACCCACCGGTGCGCTGCCCGCCGAATACACGTTTGATTTCGTCGACCGAAATGCTCTCAAGCGGATTGCCGGCATTTACGACGATCGCCCAGGCAAACAGCGATCCCCTCTTTTCGTATCCTCCGGTAGCCACCGAGATTTCGGTGGGCAGGTAACCGAAGGTGTTGTAGAAGGGCATGAGGTCCGTGATCTTTGCGTCATCACCCATGGGCGCAAGGTCGGACACGCCCAGGTACAGGCCGGCAATCCCGCCTTCACTGCTGGGAATATGGCTCGTGGCCACTTTGACTTCCGGGTGAAATTGAATGAATCGCGCCGTCAGAAGTTCTACCGCGCCCTTGAGTTCACTACCCAGTATTCGCAGGCTGCCCTTGAGTTCTGCCGGAGGGTGGTATGGCGCAAGTGAATTCACGTCCGGCAGCGGGGACGATGCCTGCTCGTCGGCTTCAGGATAGCTTGGCGCAGGGTTGACAGAAAGGTCGGCCAGCGCGGGTTGCAAGCCGTTCACTGCGAGCATCCAAGCAACCATGAGGACCGCGGTCCGGCCTCGATTTCTCACTGTTCCAGTCCCGCCAGTTTGTCCAACTGCTTCTTCACCGCTTCAACCGGAAGAGGGAGGTATTTGCCGTCCTCCATGATCCGCTCCTGCCCTTCCCGGCTGAGCACGTAGCGAATAAATTCGGCCGCCTTCGGCTTGATCGTCGATCCGGGAGCCACGCTTACCCAAAAGGACTGGTCGCCCCACAGCGGATAGCGCCGCGCCTGAACGTTTTCCACGGTAAATTCGAAATATTCTCCGCCGGGCTCTTCGGAAATCTGCAGCACCTTTACCCTGCCTAGGAAAGCAGGATGCCATCGAACGTAGCCGATGCCTTGCAGATCCGTTTCCATGTGATGCACGATGCGATCGGCCTGCCCCGTGCGGGTGCCGTCCGGCGCCACATGGTTGCCGTATGCGAGCAGGTTCTCGTTCCACTTGTCGCTGGAACTGAGAACCCTGTTTGAGAATTCCAGCGCCGTTGCATACCGCAGGCTGTAGCCGTAGGTATTGATCACCTTCTCCGCCCAGTTCCCCTTCAGACCCAGCTGCCTCCAGGTGCGGATGTTGTCGTCCGGGCCACGCGCAAACGCCGGTTCCCAGCTTGCCCCGACCCAACCGCCCGCGCGCTCGGAACCGAACACTCCGTCAAGCTCCCTGAGCGATATCTTCGAAATTGGGTTGTCCTTGTGGACAATAACGGCAATCGAGTTCTGCCAGCCACGAACGTCATAGGAACCGGTGACGATGGAAAAACCGGTGGGTTCGTAGCCGAGAATACGCACGTGGGAAAGGTAGTCATAGAACGTGAGTTCATGATTCATGGCCAGGTCCGCAAGTCCGAAATAGAGGGACGGTGCGGCGACCGCAGCAGTAGGCAACACAAGTTCGCAATTCGCATTTGGGTGGAACTCGCGGAACCCGGCGCACCACTGCTCGGCCAGGCCGGAATCGCCGATGTAGTTGTTTCCCCAAAGGCGGATGACGCCCGAAATGGTCCGTTTCGGCTCATATCGGGGCAGGCCGCTCAGGTCGAAGCGATATGCGTACCGTTGCATGGCTCGATCCGCCAGGCGAATACGACGCTCCGCAGCCGAACCCGGCGGTGCGCTGTCGGGTGTTGCGCCGAGCACGAAATCCGCGGGCGAGACCGGCTGGTCTTCAGGAGTCTCAAGTGGGGACGGCATTCCTGGAGCCGCCATCAATGCGCCCAGCAGCAAGAGCGGTATCTGATGTTCTCTCTTCATGGGGAACCGAGGCTACGCCAGGAACGTCGCGAGCGGAATCCGTCATCAGGCCAAAGTCTGGGCCCTGCGAGCGCTCGTGCATAGAACGGATGACGTATACCTATAGGATATTTGGAGGATGCGGAAGGCAGCGCCCCTGGCCACCATAGGGTGGGGGATCATATTGGATCCCGTTTGCCAGCCATTGTCGTTACAACCGGGAGGGTATCAAGATGGGTAACCGGGCCATATTTCAAACGGGAGTCCTTGGGGTTGTAATGCTGCTTTGTTCTGCCGGCCTCCTGGCTCAGTCCGATGAGGAAATCGAAGAGATCGTGGTGACGGGGCGGTTTATTGCGGCAGACGGATACAGCGGTCTGAAGAGCAATGTGCCGTTGCGGGACGTGCCCATCACCATTTCCTCCTATACCCAGGCGTTCATGGAGGGCATCGAAACCATCCGCATTGCAGACCTGTACAACTACATGGCCGGCGTTCAACGCGCCGGAAACACCGGCTACGACATTTCCATTCGGGGTTTCTCCTCGGGCGGCGCAGATCGCAATTCGCTGCAAACCGACGGGCTGCCCGGACTGGCCGTGCGGTTCGGTTCGCCACCCACTGTGAATACCGAGAGGATCGAGGTCGTCAAGGGCCCCATGTCGGTGCTTTATGGCCGAATACAGCCTGGCGGCTTTATCAACATCGTGACCAAGAAACCGCAGCCCGAGGCGAATCATCAATTCAAGCTGCGCGCGGATGCCTACGATGTCGACATCGGAGATACCCTGGGCGTCACCGCTTCGATTGACTCCACCGGACCGGTGAACGAAACCGGCACCGTCCTCTATCGCTTCGTGGGAGAACTGGAGGATACGCAGGGCTTCCGCGATAACGGGTTCTCCGAGAGCACCTACGCGGTCGGCTCCCTGACCTGGTTGCCGAGCAACCAGACAACCGTGACGCTGGCGCTCGAGTACCGCGACGAAGACCATGCGCTGGACAATTTCCTCGTTGCGCCCGGCCGCGACATCAACCTGGTGGCCGATATCACCACGCGCTACCAGGAGCCGGACGACATTCAGCCGGAGACGGGTTACTCCGTAGCCCTGACCATCGATCACGACATCAGCGAGGATTTGTCCTGGCGGACCAATTTCCGCTACGTGGACCATGAGGATTCGGCCTTGGGCTGGGAAAACCTCAGTTTCCGCAATCCAACAACACTGCGACGCAGGGACCGCAACCAGCTGAATATCCGCGAATACACCTTTATCGATACCAGCCTGTCCTGGACGCCTTCCCTCGGCGGTTTGGACCACAATTTGATGATCGGCTTCAACGGCGGCCGCGAAACCAGCAACTTTGAACGCAAGAACTTCGACGGCGGCAACGCAACCCTGGATATCGATATATTTGACCCCGTCTACGGAGTCGGCGTGGCCCGGCCCGCGGTTCCCAGTTCTCACCGCTTTACGACCTTTGACGCCCTGGGGTTCTACGTCCAGGACCAGATAACGTTGACGGAGAACTGGAAGGCGGTAGTGGGTGTTCGCTTCGAGGACTTCGAGGCGGTCGAGGAAGACAAGCGCGGAGTCGCGGCTGACCAGGCAACGTCCGGCGATGACGTAGTTCCGATGGCGGGGCTGATCTATCAGCCAAACGACAACTGGTCGTATTACGTCAGCTGGTCGGAATCCTTCAATCCGCCGCGGCCCGACCGCACCGATGAGGACGGTAATCGCGACTTTCCGCCGGAACAGGGCCGCCAGCTGGAAGCCGGCGTCAAGGCGAACCTGATGGACGGACGCGCGACCGCGACCCTCTCCGTGTTCAACATCGAAAAGGAAAACGTGCTGAATCGTGTCAGTGGAAGCGTGTATCAATTGACTGGTCGGGAAAAGAGCCAGGGCTTTGAGCTGGAGGTAAATGCCAACGTCACCGACAACTGGCAACTGATCGCGGGATTCGCCTACATCGACGCAACCGTGGATGAGTCCAGGAACGCTGCTCTCATCGGCATGCGTTTGCGTAACGCTCCGGAGAACACCGCCAGCATCTGGAATCGCGTGCAGGTGACGGACCGCCTGGGATTCGGCCTCGGGATCACGTATGCCGATACGCGTTGGGGCGAGCTGCCGAGAACCGGCAGCCGGGTTGTGCTACCCGACTATTTTGTTACCGATTTCGTTGTCTACTACGACCATCCGCTCGCCTATGGAACGCTGAAGATCGGCAATGTATTCGACGAGACGTATTACGAGAGCGGAAGCAACGACCGCCGGATTGTGCCGGGCGCTCCGCGGGGATTCGTGTTTTCCCTGTCGAAGAATTTCGGCAACTGACCAACAGATTCCGAACTGCAGTATGACCTTGGCCCCGCTTGCCTGCGGGGCCAAGGTCATACATCGATGGCGCCGCCGGCGGCACCGTCAGGCGTTGCGTTGTGGTTCAATAGGCGGGCAATGGTTGGCGCCCGCGAAGCTGGCAGGCTCCCCCGGACTCGCCCCCGGGCCGCGGCCATAGTTCTTGGCCTCCTTGTCCTTGCCGGCTGGGAGAGCGTAGCCGGTCAGTCCGAACCCTACTTCGAGACGCTCGAAATCGTCGTGCCGGCAGTGCCCGGCGGAGGCTGGGATCTGACGGCCCAGGCAGTAAGGGATACCCTCGAAGAAGAAGGGCTGGTACGCAGTATCCGCATTTCGCACAGCCCGGGAGCCGGCGGGCTTATCGGGCTGGCACAATTTATCGAAGGCCGCCGTGGCGATGGCGCAACCCTTCTGATCGGTGGCCTCTTTACGGTAGGGGCGGAGATGCCCAATCGTGCGAGCGTTTCCCTGCTCGACGCTACGCCGATTGCCCGGCTCACGGAGACGGGGGCCGTCATAGCCGTACCGTCATCGTCTTCCGTCATGGATTTTGATGACCTGGCCATATGGTTCGAGTCCCGTCCCGATACGCTGATCTGGGCGGGCGGCTCTCTCGGCGGGCCGGACCAGATGCTGCTGCGCAGCCTGGCAAGTGCGCTGGGTGTCGATCCGGTCCAGATTCACTACCAGCCCTATCCGGGCGGATCCGAAGTGGGAGCGTCACTCGTTTCAGGAAGTGCCAATGTGGGCATCAGCGACTACAGCGAGCTGGAGCAACTGATCGATGCGGGCCACTTGCGCGCGCTGGTTCTATCCGCGGAAACTCGCCTGCGCAACCTGCCGGTCCCCACGTTGAAGGAGACCGGAATCGATATTTCCCTGGGCAACTGGCGCGCGGTGTTTGCCCCGCCCGACATCAGCGTCGAGCAGGAACAGCGGCTAATCGCAATGTTCGATGAAATGGCCGAGAGTCCTTATTGGAAAGCAAGCCTGCGTCGCTACCACTGGACCAACGCCTACTTGCCCGGGGACCAGTTCGAGTTGTTTGTGCGGTCGCAATACAACATGGCGCGCCTGCTGCCGGAACTGGCCGTGCAGCCGGCACGCGTGGAAAGGGACTACCTGTTGCGTGTTATCTGGAAGCGCTATGCTTGGCTGGTCATTCTGCTGGCGCTGCTGATGGTTTTTGCCGCCGTGGCCTTCTGGCAACGCTACCGTTCGAGGCGCCAGGTTGTCGATCTGTCGGTCGCGCTCAAGCAGGCGGAGGGTGCCGCCGAAACCCAGGCCGAACGATTGCACGAAGCTCTGCAGGGAAGGATGCAGCACATTCAGGAAGATTTCGACAAGTGGGGCTTGAGCCCGGCCGAAAAGGAAATCGCCCTGCTGCTGCTCAAGGGATTGCGACTCCAGGAAATTGCCGACATTCGCGCAACCAGCGAGCGGACCGTGCGCCAGCAGGCCCAGTCGATATACCGGAAGTCGGGCCTGGACAGCCGCACCGATCTTGCGGCGTATTTCATTGAAGACTTCATCAACCCGATCAACGACAAGGAGGCTGGTGAGAGCTAGCAGCCCGTGGCAGAATCCCGCGTCGCGCCGAGAACGGCGAGATGCCCGCCTGGCAAGGCGCGAGGAGCGCGCATATCGGGCATTTGCAAGCGACGAGCAACGCAGTCCAGGCGGGATGGATCGCCAGTCGAACGCAGTGGGACTTCTGCCACGGGCTGCTAGTGTAATGTCCTTAACAGAACAGTGATTAAGAAGCATCGGCCAGTGCGGTCCGGCCGCGTTCGACCTTCGTTATGATCTCGCCGAGCGATTTCGTCCACACCAGCGGCTGTGGATTCGTGTTGTGACGCTTCAGATACTCCCGCAGGCACTTCTCGAGATGCGGCACCGAAGTGAAGACGCCGCGCCGAAGCTGCTTGTCCGTCAGCGTCGCGAAGAACCGCTCGACCAGATTCGCCCAAGAGGCGCTGGTCGGGGTGAAGTGCAGGAAGATGCGCTTCTTCCGCTCGATCCAGTTCAGCACCTTCTCGTGCTTGTGGGTCGCGTAGTTATCGAGCACGATGTGGATCTCCTGGCCCGCAGGCACCGCCTTGTCGATCTCGCGCAGGAACCTCAGCACTTCCTGGTGGCGGTGCTTGCGATACGTCCTGCCGATCACCTTGCCGCTGGCCACCTCCAGTGCGGCGAACAGCGTGGTCGTGCCGTGCCGCTTGTAGTCGTGCGTCATCGTCCCGCCCCGGCCCTTCTTCATCGGCAGGCCCGGCTGCGTCCGGTCCAGCGCCTGGATCTGGCTTTTCTCGTCGAAGCTGAACACCGCCGCGTTGTCCGGCGGGTCGAGATACAGCCCCACCACGTCCCGCAGCTTCTCTTCAAAGCGCGGGTCGTTGCTCAGCTTGAAGGTCCGGATCAGGTGTGGCTTGAGACCGTGCGAGCGCCACACCCGGTGGACGAAGCTGTGTGTCGTGCCCAGGTGCCGTGCCATCGACCGGCACGACCAGTGCGTGGCGTCATCCGGAGCCGTCTGCGTCGTCGCTTCGATCACCCGCGCGCGCAACGCCGCCTGCGCCCGGGTGTCCTTCCCGCCATGGTTGGCGCCGCGCGGGCGCTCCTTCTCGATCGCCGGCGCTCCCTCCTTCGCGTAGCGCGTCCGCCAGCGCCCCACCTTGTTCGCATCGATGCCCAACTCGACCGCGATGTCCTTGTTCGCCATCCCCTCGGCCGCCATCAGGACGATCCGCGAACGCTCCCGCAGGCGCACCGGCGCGCTGCGCGACGACGCCCATTTGTCCAACTTCCGCCGGTCCTCGCTCGACAGCGTGACCCGTGCCGCAACCCGCATCGAAAAACTCCGAAACCCAATGAGGGAAGCATAAGCCGCCAACAACAAATAAACAATGCTCTGTTCAGGACACTACACTAGTGTGCTGTCCCATAAATAAGTAATATAATAATGAGCGTGTCCCATTCAAGGAGAACGCTCATGCCCCGTGGCCGACCTGCGCCCCCGATTGCCCTCAGCGATGAGGAGAATCAGCAACTGCTCCGCATCGCCCATTCCCGCTCGCTGTCTCACGCCGTCGTGCAACGCGCCCAGATCGTGCTGGCCTGCGCCGATGGCCAGCCCAACTCCCATGTCGCTCAGCGCATGGGCCTGAACAAAATGACCGTCGGCAAATGGCGCCGACGCTACCTCGAACTCGGCCTTCAAGGCTTGCACGACGAATTGCGTCCCGGACGGCCCCGCACGCTCAAGGACGAACGCGTCGCCGAAGTGATCAACACCGCCCTGCAAACCCAACCGCCCAGCGCCACGCACTGGAGCGTGCGCGCCATGGCCGAATATACGGGCATCTCCAAATCCACCGTGCAACGCTGGTTTGATCTGTTCGGCGTCCAACCGCACCGCCAACGCCACTTCAAACTCTCCAACGACCCCTTCTTCATCGAAAAAGTCCGCGACATCGTCGGGTTGTATCTGAACCCGCCCGATCATGCCGTGGTGCTGTGCGTGGACGAAAAAACCCAAATCCAGGCGCTTCAGCGCACCCAGCCCCTGTTGCCGATGGGACTCGGCTACGTCGAAGGCGTCACGCACGATTACGTGCGCCACGGCACCACCACCCTGTTCGCCGCCCTGGACGTGGCCACTGGCGAAGTGCTCACACAGTGCAAACGACGTCATCGGCACCAGGAGTTCCTCGCCTTCTTGCGCCATATCGATGCCAGCGTGCCCAAGACACTCGATGTCCATCTCATCGTCGACAACTACGCCACTCACAAGCATCCCAAGGTCAAGGCATGGCTGGCGCGACGGCCCCGATACACCCTGCATTACACCCCCACTTATGCCTCCTGGATCAATCAGGTCGAGCGCTGGTTCGGGCTCATCACCCAGCAAGCCATCCGCCGAGGCTCGTTCTCCAACGTCAAGGAACTGACCCGCAAAATCAACGACTTCGTGGAACACTACAATGCCCATGCCAGCCCCTTCACTTGGGTCGCCACCGCCGACTCCATCCTCGCCAAAGTCGAACGACTTTGCTTACGTATTTCCGGGACAGCACACTAGGGCCTGTAACAGGCCCCTAGTCCAATTGTTTCAGGCTCTCTTCGGCCTGATGCGCGCGCAATGGTAGAAAAATGCCGTGTTCGCGCACGATATTCTGACCCTGGCGGCTCAGGATGAACCTCAACAATTCCGTGATCGCGCCGGGCAGCTCTCGTCCCGGCGGTCGATTCGCGTTGAGGTAAATCAGGCGGCTCAGCGGGTATAGGGCCGTCGCGACATTCTCGTAACTTGGCGGCACAGGTGGCCCCGCCGTTTCCAATCGTATCGGCAATACCCTTACGGGCGCGTCCAGGTAGGCGAGGCCGGTGTAGCCGATGGCATTAGGGGCCTCCGCGACCCGGGCGGCGACAGGAAATACGACCTTGTCGAAATGCACGTCGCTGCGCCATTCTCCGCGGCGTTCCCCCACATTGAGCACGCGCTGGCGGAAGAACTCCTCAAAGCCGTTCCAGGGCTCGACGCCGAAGCGCCTGACTGGTCTTTCCGCCCAGTCTCCTCCCAGACCCAGGTCGCCCCAGGTTTCGATTGCGGAGCCGCCCCGGTGTCGCGTGGATGAGAAGGCGGCATCCAGTTGCTTGAGCGATATTTCCTCCAGCGGGTTGCTGCTGTGGACGAACACCGCCAGCGCATCAAGAAAACCGTAATGGCGATACGAGCCGGCAACAATGGGGATGCTGAGCGGCGGATAAGCATATTTCGCCTCGAAGCCGGCGATGTCCGTAGGCTTCAGCTCACGGGAAACGAAAACGAAATCCACGTTGCCCGCAATAAGTTCCAGGGCGCCCAGACTGCCCGCGTAGGGAGGCGAGAGAACGATCTCGACGTTCGGGTAGATCGCCTGGAAAGCGGCTGTCCAGGCGTTGATCAACCTTGGCAGAATGTCGGATGCCGCCGCCCTGTAACGTCCGGAGATGCTCGCCGAGTCAACGGGCCGATAGTCGGGAAGCGCTTCATCCAGCGCAGGTTGTAACAGTTCGGGGCGTGGCTCTGTCCTTCCCAGTTCGACACCCTGCGCTTTTTCCTCCTCGCTTCTAAGCGCTGCAGAGGGAACGGCCGGGACAACCCATTCAACGGCGCCATCGTTAGTCGCAGCGCTTTGCGCATACCTGGGGTTCCACGCAAGCGCGAGGCAAGTCAGCAGCAAGGCAATCGATCGGGCAAAGGACATATTCGCCGAACTCCAGGAAACAGTGTGGGAGCGAGCATAGCCAAAACGCGACCTGCGCGTATCCGTCATTTGGCTAAACACACGCTGCCCCCTTGTGGCCACCGAGCGTAGCATATCGTGTTACACTTCCCCTAATGATCCGAAGCTTCCGGCACAAGGGATTGGCCGAGCTGTTTGAGCGCGGACGAAGTCGGCGGGTTCGTGCCGATCTGCATGCGCGATGCCTCAGGCGGTTAGAGGCTTTGGATCAGGTTGAGGCGTTGCGTAACTTGAACCTGCCCGGTTTTGGTTTACATCCGCTGCGCGGCAGACCTGAACGTTACGGTCTGCATGTAAATGGCCCGTGGCGCATTACGTTTGAATGGGAAGACGGAGAGGCGGTTCGGGTTGATTTGGAGCAGTATCACTGAGGTAAGTATGGCTGAGTATCAAGTTAAGCGCCCCGTGCTGCGTAAGCCGGTGCATCCCGGTGAGATCATGCGTGAGGACGTGTTGCCGGCAATTGGCCTGTCTGTTAGTGAAACGGCCCGGCGGCTTGGCGTGTCGCGCCAACAGCTTCATCGAGTTCTGGCTTGCACCCACCCCATCACGACGGAAATGGCTCTGAGAATAGGCAAGTTCGCCGGCAACGGGCCGGAGCTTTGGTTGCGACTGCAGCAGAACTATGACCTGTGGCACGCGGAGAGGCGATTGAAGCGGGAACTGGACGAGATAGAGGCAAACGCAAAGGCCGCTTAAGCGCAGCTTCCGGTACAGCCCACTAGGGAGAGACTTCGCGAAAGGCGCGGTGCAGGGGAAAGTAGAGCGCGGTTCGGATTGGGCGGTTCTCCCGCGCCCGCATGGCTGAACGGTACCGCTCGAGTTGCGGCGCGTAACGCCGCTCCTCTTCATCCAGGAAACTATCCAGGTCGGCGCCTTCGTGGCGGGAGGTCTTGTAGTCGACGATCCAGCGCTCTCCCTCATGGACGAAGCTGCGGTCCAGAATCAGGCTGCGAGTGCGGCCGTCTTCCTGCAATGAAAGCGGCAGTTCGCTGGCCGCTTCCTCGTGGCGCTCCAGCGTCCAGCGGCCCTTTTCGTCATCCAGCGTATTGCGTAGCGCGGTCTCCACGTCGGCTGTCAGTGACTCCAGTTCGTGCGACGGAACGCCGTAAGACTGCAGGATGCGGCGGGTCCTGGGGCGCAGGCTATCGAGATGCCCGGGCAGGAACGCATCCGTACCCCGCTCGGCAAATTCCTGCAGCCAGCGGTGCACCGTGAGGCCGAGGACCCGGGCGCGCTCGCCGGCCCAGACGTACGAAGGCGACTGAACCTCCTCGGGGGCGGGAGCAACCATGGGCTCGGGAGGCTTCGGCGGTTGCCAGTCCGTTGGCACGCGATGGATGACGGGGTCCGCTAAACGCCGCCTTCTTGCGCTGCGCCCCTTGGCCGGCAACGGCGCCGGAGGCTTCTCGTCGAACAGGCGTTCCAGGGCTTCCTGCAGGTCGGCCGCCATGGTTCTTGCCGTGGGCCTGAACTCTCCCGGACCCTGCGTCTCTTCGTCCCGGACGAGACCCACCAGCAGGTGAAGCCGGCTGCGAGCACGGGTGCTCGCCACATAGAGCAGGCGCTTGCGCTCGGCGTCTTCGCGCGCCTTCGCCAGCGCATCGAGGTAGGCAAACACGGCATCGTCGTCATTGCCGCGGCTTGACGGCGGAACGGCCAAGAGGGTCGCGCTTCCCGCCCTCCCGCCCGGGCCGTCTTCGCCGGGCGGCGGCTGCCACCACCGCAGGACAGGCGCCCTTCCGCCCGTTATGTTGCGCCCGAGCCCCGGCAGGATGACGGTATCGAACTCAAGGCCCTTGGCCTTGTGCATGGTCAGGATCTGTACCTGGGCGCCGGTCTCCGGGTTGGTCACGAATTCGTCGGCGAGTTGCAGCGTGCGGGCAACCGCGTCATCGATCAGGCTGCCTGTGCTGGCTTCGGCGAGGCTGTCCAGGAACTCGCCGGCGTGACGCACGGCATTCGCGTCGGTGTTGCCTGCTGGTCCTCCCAGCGCCAGCCAGGTTCCTTCCACCCAGCTGCGGAAATCCAGCTGTCCCTTCAATTCAAGTGCGTTCTCAAGCACCGGGATGACGCGGGCCAGGCGAGCCTGCCCGTCCTCGCTCAGCGTCTCCAATCGTTCGGCGTCCGAAAGCAACTCGTGGATTGTCTTTCCCGGGTCGTCATGACAAAGCCGGTGCAGGTCTTCAAGAGTCAGGCCGCACCACGGCGCCCTCAACAGGGCCAGCCACGCAATCCGGTCGGCGGGCTGCGCCAGTGCACGCGCGACGGCGGCGAGGTCCTGCACCACGCTGTAGCGCCTGCGGCGATCGAACTCGGTGCGGCTGACCTTGATTTCGGTCCTGCTCAGGGCATGGCTGATCTCCTCGCCATGCGTGCGGCTGCGAACGAGAATTCCGATGGTGTCGTTCGGGCGTTCTTTCAGGGTCTTTCGCACGATCCGCTCGACGATTGCAACCTCCGATTCATGGTCGCCCTTGCGGAAATGGTGGAGTGCGACCCCGGAGTCTTCCGAGGCCGCGCCCGGGGCCGGTTCGCAGGCCGTATAGGGCACCGTGCCCATATGCGTATCGCCGCGGGCCGGAAAGACCTGCGGGAATATCTCGTTGAACCAGCCGACAAGCACGGGTGTCGAACGGAAGTTGACAGTCAATTTCAGCAGTTCCGGCCGCAACCGTTCCAGCCCCAGCTCGCAAACCCGCAGGTAACCGCGTACGTCGGCTTCGCGGAACCCGTAGATGGATTGCATGGGATCTCCCACCATGAATACCGTGCGTCCGTCCCCGTCCTGCCACTCGCGGATCATTTGCTGCAGCAGGTCCAGCTGGGTGCGGGAGGTATCCTGAAACTCGTCCACCAGGATGTGGCGCAGCCGCGCATCCAGGCGTTCGGCGAGGAAAGATGGCCGATCGGCCTGCCCCAGTGCCCTGAGGGCCGCCTGGCTGACCTCGGTGTAGTCGGTTTCCCGCCGTTGGGCGAAAAGGACCTTCAGATGCGCAAAGGCGTTTCTCAGGACCCGCATGACGCAATGCACCAGTTTCAGGCGTTCATCTTCGTACGCAGGCGATTCCAGGATGCGCAGACGCGAAAGGCGCTCGCGAAACTCGCGGGAATTGCGAATGGCCTCTTCCAGTTCCGGATCGAGTTCCTTCCTGAACCTGACATACCAGTCGTTCTTCTTTGTCAGAAGGTCGGCGGCGGCGCGGCCCCAGCCCACGAGCGCTTCGGATCGGGCGGGATCTTGCAATTCTCCTTCGCTCGCCCAAAGCCGGGCAAAGGCGGATTCAAATGCGCTGCGGTGCTGTCCAAGGCTGTCCAGTATTCGGCCGGTCTCGCGCCGCACCAGGCCGCGCAGCGCCGCCTTGAGCGCGCCGGCATTGTCTTCGGCGCCGAGCAGCGGCAGCCACTGCTCGCGCCTTGCCAGCATCCCCGCGATCAGTTCGGTGAACTGCTGCGCTTGACCATCCAGGTGCCGCAGCAGAGTTTCGACGTCGCGGTCACCCTGCCGGATGCCCTCGCGCAATAGGGTTTTCGCGGTCAGTTCGTACAAGGGTTTGGCGTCGGCTCGAAGGCTGCCGAGCGCCCCGCCGCCGCTGGAAACAGGTGAACTCACCGCCAGCCAGGATCCCAGGGCGTCGATGGTGATGATGCGCAGGCGGGCGGGGTTATCCGGAAGGTCCCATCCGCGCTTGCGGGACTGCTCGAGCACGCGCCGTGCCAAGCGCAGGCTCAGCTGGCGGTGCGGAGGCGCGTGGGGGTGCTCGGATGCCGCCTCTCTCAGGCTCCTCGATACGCGCTCGCGCATTTCAGCGGCCGCCTTGCGGGTAAACGTAATGGCCAGCACGGCGTCGGGTTCCTGCTCGCGTCCCAGCAGCCGCAGGTAGCGCTGGACCAGCAATTCGGTCTTGCCCGAACCTGCGGGGGCCTGGACGATGAACGAGCGCTTCGGGTCGAGCGCCCGTTCGCGAATTCCCTGGTCGGCCGGAGCCGTCACGATTGCTCCAGTTCCTGGATGCGGCTGAGTACCTGGTACTGTCCGCGCGCGCTATCGTCGTAGGAGAAGATCTGCAACCGGGCATCGCCGGCGCTGAGTTCGCTCGCGGCCCTTTCGAGGGCCTGGCGCCAGGCCGCCAGGAGACTCTCCCAATTCTGGTGTTTCTTAAAGTCCCAGTGTTTCGAGATGGGTACCAGTTTGGGCATTGCCTTACTGCCGGGGATGCTGGCTTCGGAATCGCAGATGCCCACGACGGCAGTTTCCCTGCCGGTCAGGTAAACGTAGGCGACAGCCGAAACACCCTCGGTCGCGAGCGCGTAGGCCGGAAGCTGGCTGGAGCGAAGCCAATCAGGGTTGAGCCTTGAAAGTGAAAGTTTTCTGCCGGTCTTGTAGTCCAGCACCAGCGCGCCCGATTCCTCGCCGGCTTGGTCCACCCGGTCCAGGCGCATGGACAGGGTGATGTCACCCAGCTCAAGCTGTACCCGGTCTTCCAGCCCGGTCACGCGAAACTCTTCTCTTGCCAGGTCCAGCCGGGCCCAGTCCAGAGCCAGTTGCACCGCCCGCTCACGCTCCAGCCGCAAGAGCCCCAGCACCAGGGCGCGGGCGCCCAGCGGTTCGTCCCTGGGAATCCCGGACGCCCATTCTTCAAGCCGGGGGCGCAGTTCGTCGAAGTTCGCTTTCAGCGATTCAGCGTCTCCGTACTCGGCGTACAGGTCGTGCAGGAGCTTGTGCACGATGCTGCCGCGATCCAGCGGGCTCAGGCCTTCCCAGGGCCTCGGATATTCCCTCGCGTGCAGGCGGTACTCCGCGAATGCTCGAAACGGGGAGTTCAACTGGCAATCCATCAGGTGGGTTCCGCCACTGAACTCCTCGCCCTCCGCCTGCCCGGGCGCCGGGTCGTCGTGGAGCTGCACAAGCGATGCGCTCGAACGCAGGTCTTCGACGAAGAGATCCGGGTGTTCGCCGCCGAGCAGCTGCGAACGCTCTCGCAGGGGAACCGAAGCAATCAATGGACTGCAGGTCGTGGCGACGCCCTCTTCAGCGACTTCGGTCCAACTGAAAACCACCTCGTCGGCACTGGAGAGCAGCGCCGCGGTTTGCGCCCTTGCCCGCTCCAGTGCGATCTGCGGGGTGGCATGGGGCATCTTCAGGCGCCTTTGCAGTCCCAGGGGAAGCAGGGGCACTGGGCGCACCGCCCTGGGCCACAGGCTGGCGCTTGCGCCGGCAACCCACAAGCGGTCGAAACGCAGGCCCCCGGCTTCATCGACGGGAAGCAGTTCCACGGCATCGTCCGGACCCTGGGGCTGGAACTTCTGCTGGTGCGCCATGGTGTTCAGCCGGGCGAGCGCCGCCGGAAGCGTCACGGTGCCGCTTGCAACGGCATCGCAGCCGCCGAACTCCCCCAGCAGGCGGGTCCATGCCTCCACCGCCTGTTGCTCGCTGCTGACCAGTCCCCGCCGGCCCGGCCAACCCAGTGTGCGCAGAAACGATGTGAATACCGCGGCCCAGGTCCGGTAGGAGTGCGCCTTGCCCTTTCCGCGGGCCTGTCGCGAGGCCTGCCAGCCATTCTGAAGTAGATCCGCGAGCCGGGGACTTCCGCGCCCTGCCCGGGCCATGAGCTGTGGTCGCGTGATGTCCCCGCCCACCAGTTTGCCGCGCAGGCTGCGCTCAAGGTTCGCACGCGCTCCGGATTCTCTCCGCGACCCTTCCAGATAAGCGCCCCTCAGGAACCGGCTTACGGTCTCGAAATCGAATGACCTGCCCAGCAGGTGGAGTGCGTCCAGCGCCATTTCCGCAGGGCCGTATTCGGCCAGGGACGGTGCTTCGGCGCTGTTCAGCGGTGCGTTCTGCGGAAACCCGCGCACCTGCCAGGCCGGCTGCATGCGATCGAGCAAAATCCTGCGGGCCCGCTGGGCACGATCGGAAAAATCGAAAAGCACGATTCCAGCGTTGCCGGAACCAGCCCAGCGCGCCGCCGCCTGAAGCTCCTCGTCCCCGGTCTCATACGAAACCTGGCATACGCTTGCCGCCTTCGGGACCGGCGGGCCTTCGGAAATCGACCCTCCGTTCGCCCGCAGGGAATCGACCAACGCGGCCTGCGGCGGCGTAAGGGCCGCGCCGAATCCGAGCAGGAACAGAGGCTTGCGCACCGTGATCGCGCCGGTCTGCAGGTCCTGCGCCAGCAACTGCGGAAGCGCCGCCGGTTCCAGCCATTTGCCTGCAGTCCGCGATTCCTCAAAGCGCCCGGTCCAGCGGGCGAAACGCCGTTCATCCTCTCCCTCGACCTCGGCGCGTAAGCGCTCAAGGTTCAATCCGTACTCAAGCGCCAGGTTCCAGCTCTTTCGGGCCAGGCTGGCGTTCTGCTCCAGGTCGAAGCCTTCGACCGCCTCCGGCCTCAGGGCCTGCTCCCAAAGCATCAGCGATCCGTGCGGCGACAACAGCGAGAACCCGCCGGCATGGCCTCCACGCAGCAGGGAGTCCTCCCAGAGGCGGCGCATCCACTCCTGCCAGGAGATCACTTGCGGGCGCCGCCAGACCGTAGCGTTGGAAGCCCGCCGCCACTGGCCGTAGCGAAAACACAGCCGCCGGGCCAGTCTTGCGGTGCCGGTAACTGCCGAAGCCCCCTCGCGAAGCTGCGGGAACAGGTCCCTTTCGAGGACCTGCTGGTACGAGGATTTGTTCAAACCTTCAGCACGGGTGGGCTAATTGCTGTTTCTCTTGGCGAAGATGCCAAATGGACACTCCGGGAAGAGCGCATCCTGCCCTCGTCGAAAACGGGACGCCTTCGTTCCCGGAGCCTAAAGGTTAAGCTACGCACGCTCAATTGCCAATCCACCCCGGGTGCATGGAATATCCGCTTCTGCTTGAACCGATAACGCTGGCCGGTCGAACCGTTCGCAACCGCGTGGTTCACGCGTCGATGAGCACGCGTTATACACAGAACCAGGAGATCAATGCGCGCCTGGTGCGCTACCATGCCAATCGCGCCGCGGGCGGAGTGGGCATGATCGTGACCGAGCCGCTGAACGTGCTTCCGTGGCACGACCGCTCGCACCGCCCTGCCCTGTTCGAGCCGAACGCCCGCGATGACCTGGCCCGCTGGGCCGACGCCGTTGAGAGCCGGGGCGCCCGATTGCTGGGGCAGTTTCAGGATTCAGGGCGCGGTCACCGGGAGGCGGGTCGATCGCAGCAGGCGTGGGCACCCTCGGCGTTGCCCGATGATCTGAGCTGGACCATGCCCAGGGAGATGCCCCGGCATCGCATCCACGAAGCGATCGAACACTTCGGCAAGGGTGCGCGGCGCCTTGAGAAGGCCGGTTTCAGCGGAGTGGAGTTGTCCGTCGGGCATGGCCACCTGTTTCATCAGTTCCTGTCGCCGGCTGCCAACATAAGGGACGACGAGTACGGCGGTGACCTGGAAGGAAGGACCCGATTTCTCAGGGATCTAATACAAATAATAACAAGTAATTGTAAGAAGGATTTCATAATAGGTCTCAAACTCCCGGGGACCGACGGCATACCAGGAGGCATTGATCATCCCGAGTCCGCGCGTATTACCGCCCGGCTGGCGGAGGCCGGCGGTTTTCACTACCTGGTCTATTGCGACGGTTCGCACTCCAATACGCTGGAAACCCATATTCCCGACATGAGTTATCCGCGCGCCCCTTATGTCGACGGGCACGCGGAGATCGCGGCCAATGCGCCGGGTGTTCCGCTCATGGCCCTCGGGTTGATCACGGATCCGGCTGAGGCGGAGGGCATCCTGTCGGCCGGCAAGGCGCAGATGGTGGCGCTGGGACGGCCGCTGGTGACCGACGCGGCCTGGGTGAAGAAATCCGCGGAGGGCCGGCAGTCCGAGATTCGCTACTGCGTGTCCTGCAACACCTGCTGGGCGACGATCGTCGAGCGCAAACCCATCCTTTGCGACAACAATCCCCGGCTCTCTCAGCCTGATGAGGTGGACTACTGGCCGGGTCCCGCCAGCAGCCGACGGCGCGTCGTGGTGGTCGGCGCCGGCCCGGCGGGTCTGGAAGCGGCCTGGGTGGCGGCCGCGCGCGGCCACGAGGTGACGGTATTCGGTTCATCCGAGCGTCCCGGGGGCAAGGCGTTCCTCCATGCCCAACTGCCCGGCGGCGAGAACGTCAGCAGCGTCTACGACTACCAGGAGATGGCTGCAGCCAAGGCGGGAGCAACGGTGCATCTGGGATTCCGTGCAGCTGTGGACGACGTGCGGCAATGCGAGCCGGACGTGGTGGTCCTGGCGTGCGGCGCCTCAATGCTGTGGCCGTCCGGCTGGCCCGGGGAATGGCGCGATTTCGTATTCGATGTGCGCGATGCCAGCCGGGAAATGCTGGATCGGCCGGAAGAAAGGATAGACGGAACGGCGGTGTTATGGGACCAGGACCATACGCTGGCGACGTACGCAGCCGCCGAACTGCTGGCGCAGCGTTTTTCCCGTCTGGTGATCGTGACTCCCCGGGAACGCCTGGCCAGCGACGTGGGCCTGGTGACGCGGCAGGGAATTTACCGCCGGCTATATGGCATGCCGAATGTAGAGATCATTCTGCTTTCGGAAATCCACGCCCGCTCGGCGCTGGATGAAGGCCGCGTAACCTGCCGCAACGTGCTTAACGGCTCCCTCACCGATATCAATGACCTGGCCCTGCTGACCTGGTCCGGCAGCCGCGCGCCCAACGACGAACTGGCCGCGCCGCTTCGTTCCGAAGGACTGGAGGTACTGTGCGTGGGCGATTGCGACATGCCGCGCACGTTGCTTGCCGCCACCGCCGACGGTCACGCCCTCGGCCGAGGGCTTTGACTTGCCGCAAACACAGCTTCCCACTCTAATAGGAACTTCCTCTTGTGTATTAAGAAGATAAACAGGGAGCGTTTGCCCTATTTCAAGATGGTGTCTTGGTGACGGCCCTATTACACTGGCAATTGACTAAAACCGTAGTGACCTAAAACACGTTCGTTATGGTTTTCCGCCGCCAACCCTTTTTCGCCACAGGTAGCTGGCAAAGGACGCGCACGCACCAAGCATGAACACTGCCTCGTCCGCGCCGACCTTGGCTTGTGGGCTGTCTAGCAGCGCATGCCGAATTCCTTGCTGGTCAGACGTGTACCCATACAAACTAGTGAATGCTTCCTTAAGAGCAGGATGAAGCGCGCCCTGGATCTCGATCGACTTTAGCGCCGGCTTAAGGGCGCGGGACGCCTTAGGATCAATTTTTCGCGCCACAGACTCTACGGCATGAATGCTCTCGCGGACACCTCCGGCCCAATCCTGTTGATTGATATTGTTCGCTGCATTTCGCAGATGAGATGAACTGCCTGCCAGCCCCGCTTGGCACAGAATTTGCATGGACTCAAGCAGTGCCATCCCCTCTTCGGGAGTCGCCACCGGAAATATTGTTGGCGGGCTCGACTCATCTATGGTGTAGGCCAAACCACACGCCGCAAAGACTCTCTTAAGGCCGCGGATAAATTGCATAGGACAATTCTTAACGCGCAAAATGAACTGAAGACGATCAAAGACAAGGTTGAACGGATCGTTTTCAATGTGATTTCGAAGATTGCTGCAAATCGCACTAAACCTTTCGTTCCAATCGTCGAGAGCACGATTGTCATAGAGTGCATGTGTACTCTTGAGAATGTCTCGCCAAGTGCCAGAAATATATCGGTTGTGCATTCCGACTTCTGTGGATTGCTCCATGTGGGAAAAGAGCAAATTCCAAATCTGCGTCCGTGCTCTCTTATTTAATTCTTCCAACTTCAGCGTCTCAGGAACTTCTTCGTATCCCTGCGCCTGAGAAAAGCTTAGGTTTTCGACATTGCGATTATTTTGTTCTCCGACAGTTGCCGCTATATTGGCCCGCTGGCGCGCGCGGCGCGCTGCCCTTTGCATAGCCACCTCTGCCCCAGCAAAGTCATGATCCCGAACTTCTTCTCTCGTTGGATTATTGCGCGAAATCACATTCTGATCTCCTGTTCAACTAGTATGGGTTTGTCACCGTAATTATCGTATAAAGCCCAGTCATTGACGACATTCTTGTATATCTCATGAAAGTTTTGCCACCCGGAGTGGAAGCGTCGGCGAATTACGCTCTCTGGCACGTCGTGCCCTCCCTCTGCAACCCGCTGTGCAACACGCTCAATCGCAGCCTCCGGTGTCGATAATCGCAAGAAGAACAGCTTTACTCTGTATCCTTGCTTTTGCCATTGCGGGACTAGACGCTTGTAGCGGTGACCGCTCAATGTTGTCTCAAAAGCGAAGTTGCGGCCCTCCTGGGCGTGCTCCCTAATTTGTTGAACCATCAGCTTGCCCGCTTTAGCGGCTGCGACAGCTTGGTCGAACGGACTCAGACCAGCGGCAATGAGATCAGCATTGACGAAATACGGGCGATCGGCCTCGTTAGGCAGGAATTCTGCGGCAAAGGTCGTCTTTCCGGCGCCATTTGGGCCTGCGATAATCAATACTCTCTTTTCGGCCACTTCGATTATCGATTCGCTAGCGCCTGCCCTATAGTGCACCATCCCCCAGTCTATTGCTTTCTTGCAATCGATTTCGGTCTACATGAACGGACGGACCACTTTGTTGGACTCCATGTAGCAGTAGGACAGCATCCAGTAGAGATTGATGCCGATGCGTTCGGTCGTGGGTTCCGTGAAGACATAGCCGTGGGACTTGATCTCGTCGCCGATGTACTCCAGCACGTACAGCACCAGCACGTCGCGGGTGAAGACGTCGCTGTAGTTGTTGAGCGGCCAATCGACGTTCGATAGCCGGATGCCGATCTCCCGGCCGTCCGAATGGGTGATGCGCGCTCCGCCGCCGCGGTCGTGGACCTGGAGGTTGTCGTAGCGCCTGTATTCCTCGTCACGCCCGCCGCTCACGCCGGGAATGTCGATGTAGCAGCTCATCATGCGCGCCGCGTGCAGCTCGTAGGTCCCCCCGGGATGGTCCCGGCCGCCCGGCGAGTCCAGCCACATCTGCTGCTCGCCCAGGAGCGATTCATTTGCCCATGCCGCGCACTCGCCGTCCGCCTGGCCGCGGAATTGCGCGGCCTCGCGGGTCCAGTACACGACGCAATCCGGCGGCCCCTCCGGTCGCGCCGTAACGCCGGCGCCCTCGGCCATCGGCTCCAGGTCCTCAACCGGGCGGTCCCAGACCTCCATGCGCGTCGCCTCCCGCTGGTTGTCCGGCGAAAGGGTCAGCGCCCCCGCACGCGTCAGCATGGAATAGTCCCCGCCGGCGAACTCCCGGAAAGCCATAAGCATGGAATCCGGGCCGCCGACGCGTTCGACGCGAATCTCGATACGATCGTGGCGCTCGTTTTCCGGGTAGCCGATGCGACGGTCGAAATACACCTGGTTGTAGTTGTCGTAAACGCGCGCCAGAAGCTCGGCCAGGACCATGGTATTGCGTTCCGTGGGCGTGGAGTCCTCGCCCTGCGCCAGAGCCGGCCCTGCGCCCAGCAACCCCAGCGGGCCTGCCAGCGCAAGCATGCTTAGGGCGAACACCCTCCCTAACGGGTTATCCATGTTCGATCTCCAGGTCCATGAGTTCGTAGTAGGTCATCATGTAGCCGTAGACGGCGCCGCGAAGGAAGATGTAGTGTCCGTCGGCGGTGCACCAGACATCGTACTTGGGGTGTTCGTTAGGCAGTCCGACGTTCTCGCCAAACCGGAAATGCAGGGCGTCGAACTCGCCCGCCCCCACCGTGATCTTCTCCTCGCCCACGTATTCGATCGCGGGGGAAATGCTGACCAGCAACGGGCCGGTGGCGCCGCGATGGTCGGGCGACGACATCAGCAATTGCGGGAACTTCTGCACGCCCGGGCCCTTGCTGAGATCGAACATGCTCAACACCCAGGAATCGCAGATGATGGCGTGGTCGACAAAGGCCCGCGGGCGCTCGATCAGGCTCATTTTCTGCGAGACTCGGCCCTCTATGGCCGTATATGTCTCGCACTCGGCCTCGTCCTCGCTGAACCGGAACCAGCCGCTGCCCATGAACCGGTCGCCCACCGATATGCGCACGAAGCAGTCCAGCGGATGCCAGTTCTCGTCCAGCGTCAGCGCCACGTTGCGCATGACGCTGGGGCGGTCGTCGATCTCGCTTTGCGCCATGCAGGTGCGGTGGCCGTCGGAATGAACGGTGATGGTGAACCGTTCGCGGCCGCGTTCCTGGTCCATGCGGTCCGGTTTCTTGCTCAGGTAGGCAATGCGGCCGTGATAGTTCACGTGGTCAACTTGCAGAATGTCACTCATTGGGACCCCTCCCGGTCTGGTTGAAACTCCTGGCGCCGCCAGATACGACGCTAGTCCATAATGCCGTGGCCGCGCGTGGGCACGAGCACGGTTCGGTCGAAAATACAGACCACGTCGCCGTGCTGGTTACGTCCGGTGGTGCGCACCGTCACGATTCCGGCATTGGGACGTGATTTGGATGGCCTCCTGGCGATGACTTCGGATGATCCGTACAGGGTATCGCCGATGAAAAGCGGATTGGGCAGGCGGATGTCCCCCCAGCCCAGGTTGGCGATGGCCTTCTCGCTAACGTCCGATACGCTCATGCCCACCAGCACCGAAAGCGTCAGCGTGCTGACGATCAGCCGCCGGCCGAACTCGGTCTTTCCCGCGTACTCCTTGTCGAAGTGAAGCGGGTGCGTGTTCATGGTGAGCAGCGTGAACCAGGTGTTGTCGGTCTCGGTCAGCGTCCGCGCCGGGGAATGCTCGTACACGTCTCCCTCGCGGAACTCCTCGTAGTAGCGTCCGCCGGGGCGCCGCACCACGCGGCCCTCTTCGGGGCTTTCCTCGGCCACTTCCGGGCTTAGAGGTCCTGACAGTGGATGAAGACGGGGTTTTCGGCGAACTGCCCGAATTCCGCGGCCAGCTGGCCGACCGTTTCCGACTGTATGTCCTCGCCGAACTTCTCCATGCTGTTGAGGTCGATGACCTCCGCGTACTGATACGGGGGTGCATCCGTCCCGCCCAGCAGGCCGACGCAGCGCAGGACCCGGAAGCGGTCCACTGACGGCAGCCGGTTCACTTCCACCAGGTCGCGGCTGCGCGCCCAGGCCTGATATTCGGCCGGGTCGGCGCCCTCCTTCAGGTTAAACAGCACGATGACGCTATCCATACTCAGTTCTCCTGATCCTCACCGAAGGGTTCGGGTTGAGATTCCCCGCCCACCGCATTTTCTTCTTCGAGGTCCGTTACCAGTTCCTCGATGGCGCCGGCGTCCTCATCTTCCGGCGGCGGAGGCAGGGCCGTGGCCTGGCCGAAGTGCGCCCGCACGGCTGCCTGGGTGACTGCATCCAGCCGGTAAACGCCGGTTACAGAAACCGGAAAGCGCCCGATGGAACCGTTGCTGACCTGCAGGCGCTCGCCCGGATTGCCGCAGACCCGGCCGGTCGATGAAGAGAACTGAATGCCGTACGCATGGCGAAGGTCCATGGACGGCGGCGAAACTTCCACGTGGTACACGCGCCTGCGACCGTCGAAGACCAGCAGATTGGTCTCGTTGAGCACCTCGAAGTTGTCGATGCGATTCTGGAAGAAGCAATCGGCATTCCCCATGCTGTGCGGGAAACGGGCCATCCTTCCGGGACGTGAAGCCTGGGACCCTTCACCGTCCGCGGTGGCGCAGGAGGTGAGGATCAAGGCGGCTGCGAGTGCCGCCATGGCCAGTATGAGGGCGGGACGCCCTCTCACCCAGGGGGGACGCCCTCGCGCCCGGGTTGCGGGGTGGAACGTCATGAGGCGGGTCCTCCGGGCTCCGGGCCGCGCGCTACGGGACGTGTTTCGGATTGCGACCATTCGCTCCACGAACCGGGATACAGCGCAGCGCCGCCAAGACCAGCCAGTTCCATGGCGAAGAGGTCGTGACAGGCGGTGACGCCTGATCCGCACATGACGCAGGCCGTGGACGGATCCGCGCCTGCCAGGAGCTCCCGGTAGTGCTCGCGCAATTCGTCAGGCGGCCGGAACCGCCCGTTGGCGTCCAGGTTCTCGCGGAAGAAGGCATTGATGGCGCCGGGAACGTGTCCCGCCTGCGAATCCAGAGGTTCCGAGAGCCCCTGGTAGCGGGCGCCGTCACGTGCGTCAAGCATGCGCATGTCGCCGTCAAGCGCCGCGCGCTCCACTTCGTTCAGCCCCACGACCGGCCGGCAGTGGCCCCCGACCGGGTAGTCCGTTGGCCCGATGACAGGTTCATCACGTTCCAGTGGAAGGCCTTCCGCTTCCCAGGCCTGAATTCCGCCATCCAATAGCCCGGCGCGCTCATGTCCCATCCAGTTCATCATCCACCAGAGCCGGCCGGCGATCGCGCAGCCCATGTTGTCGTATGCCACTACCAAAGTATTTGGTTTGATGCCCCAGCGCCCCAGCGTGGTCGCAAATTCCGCGGGATGGGGCAGCGGATGACGGCCGCCCTCCCCGGCCGCTTGGCCGGCGAGATCGTGGTCGAGATCCGCATAGGGCGCCCCGGGGATATGGCCCCTGGTCCAGAGCGCCCGACCTCCCGCGGGGTTCATCAGGTCGAAGCGGCAGTCCACCGCGCGGGCCTCACCCGCCTCGATGGCGGAATGCAGCTCTGCGGGGGTCAGCAGCAGCGCGGCCACTCAGGAATCCTCCACCGCGGCCTGAATCTCCGGGACGATTGCAAACAGGTCGCCGACCAGGCCGATGTCGGCGACCTCGAAGATCGGGGCCTCCGGGTCCTTGTTGATTGCCACGATCACGCCTGCGTCCTTGATCCCGGTCAGATGCTGTATGGCGCCGGATATGCCGATGGCGAAATACAGATCGGGGGCGATGATCTTGCCCGTCTGCCCCACCTGCATGTCGTTGGAAACGTAACCTGCATCCACCGCCGCGCGGGATGCGCCGACCGCGGCCCCCAGCCGGTCCGCCAGATCGTAGAGCAGGGAAAAATTTTCGCCGCTGCCCAGAGCGCGACCGCCGGAAACGACGACGCTGGCGCTTTGCAGGTCCGGCCGCTCGGTTTCGGCCGACTTCAGTTCCAGCCAGCTTGTATGTTCGGGCAGCTCGACATCCGTTTGCGCCTGCTCAATCGCGGCCTCACCGTCTTCCCCGGCGACCGGCCATGAAGCCAGTCGCGCGGTACCCACCACGATATGTTCGGCGGGCGTCTCCACGGTAAGCACGGCGTTGCCCGCGTAGATCGGGCGCTTGAACCGCCGATCGCCTTCCACGCTCATGATGTCGCTGACCTGCGGAACGCCCAGCAGGGCGGCCACGCGCGGCATCAGGTCCTTGCCGAAGGTTGTGGACGGGCCCAGCACATGGCTGTATCCGTCGGCGGCCAGTGCCGCAAGTTGCGGGGCCCGAATCGCGGCCACCGGCTTTGCATTCTCGCTCCGGTCCAGGCAGAGGACGCGGGTGACACCTTCAATCCGCGCGGCCTGCCGGGCCACGCCGCCGCAATCCTGTCCGAGCACCGCCACGTCCAGCCGGTCCGCTTCGATCGCCAGGCCGCAGCTTACGGCTCTTGCAACGCCCGCGTGCAGCGTCTGACCGTCGTGCTCGGCAACTACCAGTACCGCGCTCACGCCGTCACCTCAACTCACCAGGCCGCGTTCCCGCAGCATTCCCATCAGGGCCGGCACGTCATCCACCACAACGCCTTTCTGCCGCTGCGCGGGCGGTTCATATGACAGTGCGGTCAGCGCCGGTGGCGCGGCCGGCACAAGGT
The DNA here is from genome assembly GCA_951828235.1 of uncultured Gammaproteobacteria bacterium. Classification (GTDB taxonomy): domain Bacteria; phylum Pseudomonadota; class Gammaproteobacteria; order Steroidobacterales; family Foliamicaceae; genus Foliamicus. The sequence continues at coordinate 2,843,740 of OX639965.1, read as the reverse complement.
CATCGGCCGAAAGCGTTTCCAGCGGCTTGCTACGGGCCTTCATGATGTCCGGCAGTTTGATGTAGCGGGGCTCGTTCAGGCGCAGGTCGGTGGTGATCACCGCCGGCAACTGGACCTCCAGGGTCTCCAGGCCGGCGTCCACCTCGCGGATCACCCGGGCCGTATCGCCGTTCAGCTTTACCTCGGATGCGAAGGTGGCCTGCGGGCGCCCCCAAAGCGTCGCCACCATCTGGCCGGTCTGGTTGCAGTCGTCGTCGATGGCCTGCTTGCCCATGATGACGATGTCCGGTTCCTCGCGCCGGATTACTTCCAGCAGGATGCCGGCGGCCGCCAGCGGCTGGACTTCGCCTTCGCACCGGACCAGCAGGGCCCGGTCGGCGCCCATGGCGAGCCCGGTGCGAAGCTGTTGCTGGCATTCGTCGCCGCCGATCGTTACCGCGAGGACCTCACCGGCCTCGCCGCGCTCGCGCATGCGCAGTGCCTCTTCGAGCGCGATCTCGTCGAAGGGATTGACGCTCATCTTCAGGCCCTCGACAGCCATGCCGCTGCCGTCGGGCTTTACGCGCACGCGAACGTTGGAGTCGACGACACGCTTGAGCGTAACCAGTATCTTGCGCATTCTTCCGCGGAAACTCTGTAGCTGTTACGGAACGGCGAATTCTACCCCGCCCGCGGCGTTTGGCACTAGCTAGGTACTCGCGTAATTGGACGTTAGACTATGCGCCGGACTATAGGAGGGGAATGCTCATGAATGGAGCTGAAGGCGATCTCGGCCACACGATCTGGCTGATTCTTCACCTGGTGCTGTTTGCTTACTGGCTGGGTGGCGACATCGGCGTGTTTTATTCCACGCGAATGATTCTCAACCGCTCGAACACGCCCGACCAAAGATTCATGGCGTCGCGCATCATGCTGTGGATCGACCTGTTGCCGCGGCTGTGCCTGAGCATGATGCTGACCGTAGGGGGGATCCTCTCGGAATACGTGGGCGTATCGCATCCGCCCTGGCAATACGCAATGATCGTCGTGCTGGGTCCGGTCTGGTTTACCGTGCTGCTGATCATGCATTTCAAGCACAATGCCAGCTTCATGCCGACGCTGACCAAGCTGGACCTGTGGTTCCGCTGGTTCCTGATTTTCGCCATCGTGGTCTCCGTGTGGTGGTCCGTTTCGACCGGACGGCTGGATGACGCGCCCTGGCTTGCGCCCAAGCTGATCATCTTTGCGTTTATGGTCCTGTGCGGCGTCATGATTCGGCTCTTTATTCCCGGGTTCATTGCCGGCGTCAGAGCGCTTGGCCAAGGCTCGATTACCGGGGAGCAGGACGACGCAATGAAGCGCAGCATCCATCGGGTGCGCCCGTGGGTGTTTATGATATGGGGTGGTCTGATAGCGGAAGCCTTCCTCGGAATCTTCAAGCCGGGCGCGCCGGAGACCGTGGGCAACCTCATGAATGCCATTCAGGGGATTGCCGCTCCCCTGTTCGGGTAATCAATGCCGCAACCTCAATTGCCGCGCATCGCTCCGGGCGACATGCCGGAGCACATCCGGCAGGGATGGGAGCGATCCATGGCGCTGCGCGGGGACGCCACGTGGTTTGAGATCATGGCGCATGCGCCGGAGCTGTACGACTGGTACGGCGAGTTCTACGAACGCCTGTTCCACGGTGGGCGCGTGGAGCGGGTTATCAAGGAATTGGCCCGCTTGCGCCTGTCGACCACGCACGGCTGCCGTTTCTGCAACCAGGGCAATCGTCCCGACGCGCTGGCAGCGGGAGTGACCCAGGAACAGATCAATCAACTGGACAAATACGAAAGCGGCCCGTTTTCCGAGCGTGAGCGAGCCGCTCTCGCCCTGGCCGACCAGATGGTGCTCACCAATCCTTCCGGCTCGCTGGATGAGGCGCTGCACGAGCGCCTTAAGCGGCATTTCAGTCCGGCGGAAATCATGGAGCTGGGCATGGTCATGGCGGTGCTGACCGGCATGGCCAAGATGCTGTTTACCTTCGACCTTGTGGAGAAAGAGGACTCCTGCCCCTTTCCCGCGTAAGAGGCAGCTAGAAGCTGGAGTCGGGGCCCTTCAGGAATTTCAGTTCTTCGGGGGTGGATTCGCGTCCCAGCGCTTCATTGCGGTGCGGGAACCGGCCGAAGCGCTCGATGATGACGAAGTGCTTGCGCGCCCAGTCCAGGTCCTCTCCAACGGGATCCAGGCGCTCGGCCATCAGCTCCATGCAGAGTCGCTGGTCGTCGAGGTCTTCGCTGTGTTCGAAAGGAAGATAGAGGAACTTTCGCATGTCCCTGCTCACGTCCTCCTCCATGTCGTGCCCTGCGTCGATGGCATGGTGGGCTATTTCACGCGCCTTGGCGTCGGTTGCGAACGCTCGCGCATCATTGCGAAACAGGTTGCGCGGAAACTGATCCAGCAGAAGGCAGAGGGTCACGCAGCCGCTACCGCTGCCCTGCCAGTCGTCGTAGTCGCCGCGTGCGGCGGCCTCGTAGTCGGCGAGAAAGCGCTCGCGGATCGCCTGGTCGAAATCGTCGCTCCTGGCAAACCATAGTTCCGGGCCGGAATCCTCGAACCAGAACCTGAGCAGCTCCTGCCTGAGGCCTGGCCTGCGGGACACGGCAAGCGCAGCCTTAGGCGAATTGCACCAGCGCCTTGCCCACGTTCTTGCCGCGCATCAGCCGGCAGAACGCATCGGGCGCCTCTTCGATGCCTTCGGCAATGTCCTCGCGATAGCGGATCCGTCCCTCCTGAAGCCAGCGGGTGCAGGCGCGGAGAAAGTCCTGCTGCTTGTCTTCGTGGTCATAGACCACCAGCCCCCGCACGGTCGCGCGGGCCATGACCAGCGGGATCAGGCTGGGGCCCGGCGGCGGTGGCCCGGTATTGTTGTAGCCGCTCATCATGCCGCACAGCACGACCCTCGCGCCCTGGGCAAGATTGGCCATTGCCGCGGTCAGGACATCGCCGCCGACATTGTCGAAATAGATATCGATGCCCTCCGGGCACGCGGCCTTCAGTTTATCGCCCAGGTCGCCGGTCTTGTAGTCGATGCACTCGGCAAAACGGAATTCGTCCTTCACGATAGCGCACTTCTCCGGCCCGCCGGCGATGCCTACCGCCTGGCAGCCGGCAATGCGCGCCAGTTGCCCCACCATGCTGCCGACGGGGCCGCATGCCGCCGACACGAGCACGGTCTCGCCCGGCATCGGTTCGCCCAGGTGCAGGAGTCCAGCCCAGGCCGTCAATCCGGGCATGCCCAGTATTCCTATTCCCGTACTGACGGGCGCGGCTTCCGGGTCCAGTTTCCGCAGGTCGATGGCGCCGGTGCTGAGCCCGTATTCCTGCCAGCCGTTGGAGCAGACCGCGGTGTCGCCGGGAGCGAAGTCCGGGTGGCGGGAATCGACCACCTGCGCCACCGTGCGGCCCGGCATGACATCGCCCGTGCTGACCTTCTCGGCATAGAGGTGGCGCCCCGAAATAACCCCACGCAGGTACGGATCCAGCGAAAGGTAGAGCGTGCGCGAGAGGAATTCCCCGTCCGCGGGTTGCGGCACCGGCCCTTCGGCCAGTTCGAAGTCGGAAGTCTCGGGTACGCCTTCCGGGTAGCGGCGTAGCTGTACCTGCCGCTGCGTTTCCGGGATGGTCCGGCTCAAAGCTGTTCTAGTGCGGCTTCGGCCGAGGAACAGCTCAGGCCCCCGCCTTCCTCGACATTCAGCTCGGTCACGACTCCGTCATCCACCACTATCGAGAACCGCTGGCTGCGCATTCCCATTCCGAACCCGGAAGCATCCAGCTCCAGGCCCAGGGCCCGCGTGTAATCGCCATTGCCGTCGGCCAGCATCATGACCGTGTCGCCTGCGCCTGCGGAACGTCCCCAGGCGTCCATTACGAATACGTCGTTGACCGCCATGCAGGCGATCTGGTCCACTCCCTTGCCCCGCAATGCGCCGGCGTTGTTGACGTATCCGGGCAGATGCTCGTTGGAGCAGGTGGGCGTGAATGCGCCGGGGACCGAAAACAGCACAACTTTCTTTCCGGCAAATAATTCGCTGGTGGATATGCGTCCGGGACCCTTTCCGGTCATTATGCCGAACGCACCTTCCGGCATAGCCTGGCCTTTCTCAATACTCATGGTTGTCCTCCCGGACCAATGGAAAGGGCGACATTTTAGTTCAGGGCAGAAGCCCAATCGACAGACAGGCCGGCCGCGTCCCCTGCACAGGCTAGGGCATACAATCGCGCCATGCGATTGACGGCCGATGAGTTTCGCAAGGCGCGGAGAAAGTCCGTGACGCTGATGGGCATGTCCGGCGTTGGCAAAACCGTGCTGGCGAACCGTCTGCCCGCCACGCGCTGGTTCATTTACTCCGGCGACTACCGGATCGGCACGCAGTACTTGCGCGAACCGATTCTGGACAATATCAAGCTGCGCGCCATGGAAGTCCCGTTTCTTCGCGACCTGCTCCGCAGCGATTCGATCTATATTGAGAGCAACATCACCGTGCAAAACTTGCGGCCCATCTCCACCTTCCTGGGCAAGCCCGGCGACCCCGACCGCGGAGGGCTGCCGCTGAAGGAATTCCGGCGCCGACAGGAGCTGCATCGCGACGCGGAAGTCAGGGCGATGCGCGACGTGGCTTCGTTTATCGAGAAAGCCGAGCGGATTTACGGTTACAAGCACTTTGTGAATGATGCCGGCGGAAGCATCTGCGAACTCGGGGACCCCGGCGCGCTCAAGACGCTGATCGAACACACCGTGATCCTCTATCTTGAAGCTTCGTCGCACGATGAGGAAAAGCTGGTGGAACGCGCCCGGAGGGAACCCAAGCCCATGTATTACTCGCCGGAGTTCCTGCGGCGGCATTTGCCGGAGTACCTGGAAGAACGCCGGCTCGACAGCATGGATGATGCGGCTCCGGACGATTTCGCCTTATGGGCCTTCCCGCGATTGATCGCCCACCGCCGGCCCCTGTATGCCGCTCTGGCCAGGGAGCACGGCTACACAGTGTCCGCCCGGGAGGCACAGGACGTTCAGACTGAAGCGGACTTCGTGGATCTGGTGGCGGACGCTATTCGCGCCGGCGGCGTTTAGCCGCCGGTCACCGAACGCCGCGAGCGTTTGTTCACGTGTTGAGGGCGGGACGCCCGCGTTCCCGGGGGAAGCCCTGGTTCCCGGAGACTAATCGTTGTCCTGGGTTACCCGAACCTGGAGGTAATAGTTGCGCCCGTACTCGATGCCCTGGTGGGCGTCGGCGAAGAAGCCGAAGTAGCGGTCCGCCAGCGGCGCCCGCTTGTCGAACATGTTGTTCACTCCCAGGCGCAGCCGCCAGTCCCGGTCCATCATGTCCCAGTTGTAATCGAAGGTGGCGTTCCAGGTCGTTACCGAGGGGATCCAGTAGAGGCTGCCGTCGTCAAGCGTCAGCGAGTTCTGGTAGAAATCTCCCAGGTTTCGCGCCGACAGCCCGACTCTGAACGGGTTGCGGCGCCATGAGAGGAACAGTGTCTGCCGGACCTTCTGGTTGCCGTCCTTCTGCAGGATGTCGGCGAACCCCGACACGGGAATGCTGGCAGGAATGGTGCCCGCTTCCGTTGCGGCGACCAGTTCGGCCGCCCTGCCGCCGGGAACTTGGTCGAACTTGGTCAGGAACGAGGCGAGGTAGGTCAGGCTGAAATCGCCGACGCCCGTTTCCAGCGAATAACGCAGGCTGGCGTCCCAGCCCTTGAGCGTGCGCGTATCGAGGTTGACGTAGTTGTCGTCGATGTAGCGTATCAGGCCGGCAGGACAAATCCCCGCGGCCTGGTAGACCGCCACCTCATCGTCGCTGAGCGTGCCCGCCGCCTCACGCACGACTGCCGGGTTGGCGCTGAGGCTCCCGCAGTTTCCGGGACCGTGTTCCAGGCGCGCCAGCAGGTCAAGCACCGTGTGGTTTTCCTCGCCCAGCAGTCCAATCGTATCTTCCTTCTTGATTGACCACCAGTCCAGCGTCAGGGTCAACGTTTCCAGCGGTTGCACGACGATACCGAAAGAATAGTTGTCGGAGCGCTCCGGCTCCAGCAGCTTGCTGCCCTGCGCAATGCGCTGGGTGCTGTTCCTGCAGTCCACAATATCCTGATCGGGATCGCCCCCGGTGTTCGCGGCAAACACGCAGGCGTAATCGTTCCGGGTGTTCTGACGCGCCACGATCACCTCGTTGATCGTGATCAGGTTCGGGGCGCGCAACGCTTCCGACCAGGACCCGCGCAGCAGCACGGACGGCAATACTTGCCAGCCGATGGCGAATTTGGGTACCACGGTGCTGCCCACATCGGAGAAGTCCTCATATCGCGCCGCCAGTTGAACGTTGATGTTGCTCATCAGCGGCAACTGCAGTTCCGTGAACACGGACGTGACGTTGCGGCTGCCGGAGTTGTCCGGCGTGGGGCTGGAGTTGACTACGTCCGACACGTAAGGGAAGGTGTCGTCCTGGAAATCCGTGAAAACAAAGGTCCCGTCCAGGCGCGGGTCGCGATCATCCTCGAAGGTTTCGCGGCGAAACTCCACTCCGGCCACACCTCCGGCCGGGCCCCAGGGAAGGTCGAACAACTCCGGCGTGGACACCCGAAAATCCGCCATTGCAAGCGTGGTTTCGTTGTTCCGGTAAACGTCCACCAGGGCGCGCTCGATGTTGCTGTCCACGCCGGCGCTGAAGGGGTTGTAAGCCGCCGGAGTCGGATCCGAGAGCGCTTCCACCATCAACAGATTGGAAACGCGGTTTCTTGTCAGGTCATCCTTCTCGGCACGGGACCACACGGCTGCGCCTTCCCAGTCCCACTTGCTCGCCGAGCCCCTCAAACCCGTCAGCAGGCGCACAACATTGCCGTCGTTTTCCACGATTCGGGGAAACTCGAGGAACCTGAGGTTGTCGATCTCCAACTCCAGGCCTTCACAGGGTACCTGGCTCGGCAGATTGGGCAAGCGATTGGGCGATCCGCAAGGGCCGAAGGGGTTGTAATAGTTGTCGGCCGAAACCCGCAGCTTCACCGTGCTGAAAGGCGCCGAAGCATGCCGGAAAAGGTGCGTGTCCGACATGTAATACAACAGTTCCGAAAAGCTCTCCATGCCGTTCTCGAACTCATGGTTGAGAAACAAGAACACGTTTCCCCGCTTGAGGTCGGAAGAAAGATCGCGGGTCTCGTTGAGGTTGTGCCGGGAGATCGGATCGCCATCGATCGCGCCGCAGTTTCCGTACCCGAGGTCCCAGTCGCAGTCCTCATGACCCAGGGGATATACCTGGAATTCGCCGTTGGTGTCGGTGAGCACGTTGCGCAATCCGGTGCTGCGCGCACTCGCCAGCACGTCGAACTGGCCGTAGAAAGAGTTGATGCTGTTGTTGCGGAAACGCGTATCGCCTGCCCAGGGGGAGTCATCCGGCACCCGCCGGCGGAAGTCCGCATCGGCCCAACGCTCATCTTCATGCGCGCTGATGCGGTCGCGAGCGTAGTAATTCGCGAGAACACCGACGCGAGTTCGTTCTCCGTTGAAGGATTCGCCCCACTCCAGCCCAACGCGTTCCGTGTTCCGGCCCACGTGGTCGTACCATCCATACCGCACATAGACCCGAAGATGGTCGATGTCGTCCCTCACCACGTAGTTGACCACGCCGGCAACCGCATCCGCGCCATATAGCGCGGATGCCCCGTCCTTGAGGATTTCCAGCCGGTCCATCCCGTAAATCGGGATTGTCTGCGTATTGGCAGTGTTTACGGGAACGAAACTGCCCCCCACTTCCTCGGTCTGAAAGCTGGCGGCGTTTACGACCCGGCGGCCGTTGAACAGCACCAGCGTATTCCCGGTGCCGAGGCTGCGCAGGTTGAAAGCCCCGATGTCGCCGCGGGCCGAATTCACGCCGCCGCTGATGTTCTCGGCTTCGTTGAAGAAGTTCTGACCCTGCTCGGGGATGAATTGCATCAGGTCGTCACCGGACTCCACGCCCGTTGCCTCGATTTCTTCCGCGCCGATCACGGACACGGGCAGTGCGCCGGTGATGTTGGCGCCCTTGATGTGGCTGCCCGTAACGACGATCTCCTCCATCTCCTGCTCCGTGGCTTCGCCGTCTCCCACCTCCTGTGCGAAAGCCTGGGTGCCACCGAAAAGAATAAAGTAGGCTGCCGCCCAGGCAGCGAAAATCTTGCGTTTGAACATGAGTCCGTCCTCGACTGAGGAGGCGAATTCTACCCTTCGGCTAAGGGCAAGGACAGTGTTCTTTCGCATGAGCCGGTGGCGCCGTGGAATTGTTCGGGAGCGCTTACGTGGCGCGGGGCAAAGAAAGTACCCGTCGCTCGCAAACTTTTGCTATCAGAGGCGCTTAGAACTACGCAGCTGCCGCTCGTCACCAGCGCATGGATCCCCTCAACAGGACGCCGTGTTCGGCGGGGTTGCCGTTGGCCGGCTGGCGTTTCATTCCCTCCAGCCGGAGAGTGGAGTCCGGACCCATTGCCAGGCGCCAGCCCACCCTTAGCGTGCGATCGCCCGCATCCCCAAGCGACCACGCCGCATACGGCGTCTGGACTCCGCGGCTTCGCGGTCCGTCCAGCATGTAGCCCAACTCCGCTTCCAGGCGGCCCGCGGGCGCAAAATCGCCGTTGCCCGTCAAGGATTGCGCGTTGCGCAGCGACCACAGCTGTTCCACTCCACTTGCATGCACTCCCCAGGACGGGGTTAGCGCCAGCACCAATCCCCGGCCCGACGCACCCGGATCCAGCTGTATCGCGGCGCTTGCGCCCCATTCCCGGTAGTCGGCGTCCTGGTGCGCGAGCAAGCCGCGCGCCTTGACCTCGACGCTCAAGCCCATTCCCGGGTCCACGAAGCGCAGCCCGCCGCCTATTTCAACGCCCATCCCGGTCTCCGCATCGCCTCCGTCATGCTTCAAACCCAACTCCACGCTCGGCGTCAGCGTGCGGCTGCGCTGCAAGGTCCAGGTGCGCGCGCCTTCCAGAATCAAGCGCAGCCGGCTTGTGCCGCCCTCCGATCCCGCCAGGCGGCCGGCTGCCGTCTCCACCGCCTGCGATGTCATCTGCGTGAACAGCACGTCGCTGCGCACTGCCCACTCGAAACCGCCGGTGAACGCCGCCGGCGCCAACACGCCGCGCCCGCCGGCCGCCGCCATCCGCATCGCCGTATCCGTTCGCCAGGTCCCCGAATGTTCCCGGTCCAGGGTTAACTTACCGCGTCCATAGCCCAGAAGACCCCAGGCCGACAGACGCTCGCTGAGCGCAAAGCGCACATACGGATGAACGCTGGTCAGCGTGCTGTCCAGATCGCCCGAACCCCGGCCCGAGGAACCCGCGCCCGGCGCGCGATCGGCAAAACCGCCCGAGCCGCTGCTGCGCGCCACCGCAACGCCCGCCAGCCAACGATCCCAGGCGCGATCCGCGCCCAGCGTGAAGGTCGTGACCTCGCCATCGACATCCAGGCCGTCCGCGTTGCCGTCGAAACGTGACGCCATCCCGTTGCCCCAGGCCGTCCAGCGGGAACTTGCCGGATCGTCCTCGTTGCGCTTCAGCGCCACCCGGAAGGAACTGCCCAACAGCCAATCGCGCAACGTGCGTTCCCCGGAAGCGCCCGCATGCGCGGCCGGCTGCTCCGAGTCCCAGGGCGCCGCGTGCGGCGCAGGACCGCCGAAACGTCCCGATCGGGTCAACGGCCGCAGCCCCGCGCCGGGGTCCGTGCCGAAACCCGGTTCGCGGGTCGAAGGCCGGGCGTCCTCGCCCAGCGGCAATCGCACCCCACCCAGCGTGACCTGCGAACCCGCGCGCTCGCTTTCCGTCAGCCGCTCACTCAAGGCCTCCGTCACGTGACCCGCCACCGTGCGCCCAAATCGCGTCAGCCACGCCTGCGGCAGCGGATCGGAGTTGGAGATCGTCCCGGTGGCCTGCGCATCCGTAATCGTCGCGCCGGTGGCGTTCGACAGATCCAGCGTGAAGGTCTCCTCGCCCTCGTCCACGGCATCGTCCAGCACCGTCACCGAAACGGTCTTTTCGGTCTCACCGGCGCTGAACGTCAGCGTGCCGCTGGCCGACGTGTAGTCCTCGCCCGCCTGCGCACTGCCGTCGGCCGTGGCATACGCCACCGTCACCGCCGCGCTGGCGGCATGACTCAGGTTCACCGTAAAGTCGATCGTCGCGTCGCTGCCTTCCTCCGCTTGCGCATCGTCCACCGAGATCCCGGGCTCCACCTCGGCCAGCACCTCCAGCGGCAAATCAGCCGACTTCACCAGCGCATAGCCGCCATGGTTCGTCGGCAGACCCGGCAGCGTGCCCAGGTCCGCCGTCACGTCCGCCGTCGTGCCCGTGTTGCGGGACACGGTCAGCGTGCTGCTCTCCAGCGCGCCGGCCGCAATCGTCACGGTCGTCGCACCGCCATCAATCGAACCGGGCCCTGAAACACTTACCGGCAGCACCAACTCAAACGGCGCGCCGGCCGGCGCCACCGCCTTGAACTGATCGTCGCCCACCTTCTCCAGCGATACCGTAAGGTCCAGCGGATTGGTCGCGTTGCTATGCAGCGCCAACTCCGCCAAGGCCGCCAAACCGGAAAATAGGCCCGCCGGCAAACTGCTCAAGTCGTTGTGATGCAACTGCAGCTCGCTCAGCGCGCTCAGGCCATCGAACACGCCCGCCGGCAAACTGCTCAAGTCATTCTGATGCAGCTCCAGCGTGGTCAGCGCACTCAACTCATCGAACACCCCCGCCGGCAGCGTCGTCAACTCATTGCGTCGCAACACCAGCGTGGTCAGCGCGCTCAGGCCATCGAACACGCCCGCCGGCAAACTGCTCAAGTCATTCTGATGCAGCTCCAGCGTGGTCAGCGCACTCAACTCATCGAACACCCCCGCCGGCAGCGTCGTCAACTCATTGCGTCGCAACACCAGCGTGGTCAGCGCGCTCAGGCCATCGAACACCCCCGCCGGCAGGCTGCTCAAGTCATTCTGATGCAACTCCAGCGTGGTCAGCGCACTCAACTCATCGAACACCTCCGCCGGCAGCGTCGTCAGCTCATTGCGTTGCAACTCGAGCGTGCTCAGCCCGGTCAAACCGCTGAAATCGCCCACTTGCAACGCCGAGATGCCGTCGTTTCTCAACGAAAGGCTCGTGATCGCGGCCAAATGCGTCGCGGTCACGTCCCCGCATGCGCTCACGGGCGATGCCGCCACAATGGCGTCCCGCACTTCTGCCGTGCGGTCGCACACCGCAACGATGGACGGGTCGTCGTCGGTGACCGTCACCGCCACCGAATCCGCCGTGACTGCATTGGACCCGTAGTCCGCGCCACTGACCGCGTGGCTCAGTGTCGCCGTCTCGTCGTCCGCATCGTCGTCCTGCGCCGCGCTGACCGTCACCGTCTGCGCTACGCTCCAATTCATCTCGGTAAACGTCAGCGTCGCCGGCGACCCCGTCACGCCGGTGTGATCCGATGTCAACGCCACCGTCACGTCATCGGTCGGCTGCGTGTCCAGCACCACCGTGTAGTCGCCGCTGGCGCCCTCGTCGATCGCCAGCGTCGCCGGCGTCACCGTGACCCCGCGCGTATCGTCGTCGATGACCGTCACCGACACCGAATCCGCCGTGACTGCATTGGACCCGTAGTCCGCGCCACTGACCGCGTGGCTCAGCGTCGCCGTCTCGTCGTCCGCGTCCGTGTCCTGCCCGCCGCTCAGCGTCACCGTCTGCGCCGTGTCCCAGTTCGATGCCGTGAACGTCAGCGTCGCAACCGTCAGCATCGAGAGCATCGCGGCGGGCTCGACCGTCGCGCTCACCGTAACATCACCGGTCGGCTGGCTGTCCAGCACCACCGTGTAGCTGCCGCTGCCGCCCTCGTCGATTGTCAGCGACGTCGGCGACACCGTCACCCCGCGCGTATCGTCGTCGGTGATCGTCACCGTCGACGATGCCGGGCTGCCCAGCGTGGCGTTCTCCGGATTGCTCAAACTCACCGTGAACGTCTCATCGTCTTCGTCCACGCCATCCTCGGTGATCGAAACCGAAATCGTCCCCGAGGTATCGCCCGCCGCAATCGTCAGCGTCCCCGACGCTGCCGTGTAGTCCGTGCCGGCCGTCGCCGTGTCGTTGGCCGTCGCATAGGACACGGTTACCGCCTCGCTGCTGGACTGGCTTAGACTCGCCGTCAGGGCGACCGAGCCCGCGTCCTCGCTCACCGCCACCGCCACCGAGGACAGCGAGACCGACGGGTCGTCATTGTCGGTGACCGTCACCGCAACCGAATCCGCCGTGACTTCGTCATAGTCCGCGCCACTGACTGCGTGGCTCAGTGTCGCCGTGTCGTTGACCGCATCGTCGTCCTGCGCCGCGCTGACCGTCACCGTCTGCGCCGTGTCCCAGTTCGATGTGGTGAATGTCAGCGTTGATGCCGCCGTGGTCACGTCGGTGTGATCCGACGTCACCGTCACCGTCACGTCACCGGTCGGCTGGGTGTCCAGCACCACCGTGTAGCTGCCGCTGCCGCCCTCGTCGATCGTCAGCGTCACCGGCGTCACCGTCACCCCGTGCGTATCGTCGTCGATGATCGTCACCGTCGACGATGCCGGGCTGCCCAGCGTGGCGTTCTCCGGATTGCTCAAACTCACCGTGAACGTCTCATCGTCTTCGTCCACGTCATCCTCGGTGATCGAAACCGAAATCGTCCCCGAGGTATCGCCGGCCGCAATCGTCAGCGTCCCCGTCGACACCGGGTAGTCCGAACCGGCCGTCGCCGTGCCGTCGGCCGTCGCATAGGACACGGTTACCGCCTCGCTGCTGGCCCGGCTTAGATTCGCCGTCAGGGCGACTGTGCCCGCGTCCTCGTCGACCGATACCGGCGACGACGACAGCGATACTAATGGCACATCGGTGACCGTCACCGCCACCGATTCCGCCGTGACATCGTTCGACCCATAGTCCGCGCCACTGACCGCGTGGCTCAGCGTCGCCGTCTCGTCGTCCGCGTCGTCGTCCTGCGCCGCGCTGACCGTCACCGTCTGCGCTACGCTCCAATTCATCTCGGTGAACGTCAGCGTCGCCGGCGACCCCGTCACGCCGGTGTGATCCGACGTCAACGCCACTGTCACGTCACCGGTCGGCTGCGTGTCCAGCACCACCGTGTAGTCGCCGCTGGCGCCCTCGTCGATCGCCAGCGTCGCCGGCGTCACCGTGACCCCGCGCGTATCGTCGTCGATGACCGTCACCGACACCGAATCCGCCGTGACTTCGTCATAGTCCGCGCCGCTGACCGCGTGGCTCAGCGTCGCCGTCTCGTCGTCCGCGTCCGTGTCCTGCCCGCCGCTCAGCGTCACCGTCTGCGCCGTGTCCCAGTTCGATGCCGTGAACGTCAGCGTCGTAATCGTCAGCATCGGGAGCATCGCGGCGGGCTCGACCGTCGCGCTCACCGTCACGTCACCGGTCGGCCGGGTATCCAGCACCACCGTGTAGCTGCCGCTGCCGCCCTCGGGGATCGTCAGCGACGTCGGCGTCACCGTGACCCCGCGCACGTCGTCGTCGGTGACCGTCACCGCCACCGAATCCGCCGTGACTTCGTTGGCCCCATAGTCCGCGCCGCTGACCGCGTGGCTCAGTGTCGCCGTGCCGTCGTCGACATCGTCATCCTGCGCCGCGCTGACCGTCACCGTCTGCGCTGCGCTCCAATTCATATCGGTGAACGTCAGCGTCGCCGGCAACCCCGTCACGTTGGTGTGATCCGACGTCACGGTCACCGTCACGTCACCGGTCGGCTGGGTGTCCAGCACCACCGTGTAGTCGTCGCTGGCGCCCTCGTCGATCGCCAGCGACGTCGGCGACACCGTCACCGCACGGACGTCGTCGTCGATGACGGTCACCGCCACCGAATCCGCCGTGACTGCATTGGCCCCGTAGTCCGCGCCGCTGACCGCGTGGCTCACCGTCGCCGTCTCGTCGACCGCGTCCGTGTCCTGCCCGCCGCTCAGCGTCACCGTCTGCGCCGTGTCCCAGTTCGATGCCGTGAACGTCAGCGTCGTAATCGTCAGCATCGGGAGCATCGCGGCGGGCTCGACCGTCGCGCTCACCGTCACATCACCGGTCGGCTGGGTGTTCAGCACCACCGTGTAACTGCCGCTGGCGCCTTCGTCGATCGTCAGCGACGTCGGCGTCACCGTCACCCCGCGCGTATCGTCGTCGGTGACCGTCACCGCCACCGAATCCGCCGTGACTTCGTTGGACCCATAGTCCGCGCCGCTGACCGCGTGGCTCAGCGTCGCCGTGCCGTCGTCCGCGTCGTCATCCTGCGCAGCGCTGACCGTCACCGCCTGCGCCGTGTCCCAGTTCGATGTGGTGAACGTCAGCGTCGCCGGTGACGCCGTCACGCCGGTGTGATCCGATGCCACCGTCACCGTCACCGGCACCGTCCGGCCGTCCGCCGGCGCCGAGTCCAGCACCACCGTGTAGCGGCCGCTGCCGCCCTCGTCGATCGTCAGCGTCACCGGCGTCACCGTGACCCCGCGCGTATCGTCGTCGGTGATCGTCAGTGTCGCCGGTGTTACCGGCAAACCGGAAGTCTCACCCTTGACGATCACCGTCTCGTCGGACTCGTCCACCGCGTCGTCCACCGGCTTGAACGTCAACGTCGCCGTGCCGCTCGTATCGCCCGCTGCGATCGTCAGCGTTGCCGCGCCGGGCCGGTAGTCCGAACCCGGCGTCGCCGTGCCGGGACTCTCCGTCACCGAGACCACCGTATCCTGCGTGAACGGCGCCGCATCCAGCGTCCCCGTCACCGTCACCGTGGTCGCGCCGGCCGACTCGTCCACCGCCGCCGGCGACACGGCAAGCGTCACTGTCGTGGACGGGGTCTCGTCGTCGTCCACCGTCACCGCCACCGAATCCGCCGCCACGTCGTCATAGTCCGCGCCACTGACCGTATGACTCACCGTCGCTGTGGCATCCTCTGCGTCGTCGTCCTGCGCAGCGCTGACCGTCACCGTCTGCGCCGTGTCCCAGTTCGATGCCGTGAACGTCAGCGTCGATGCCGACGCCGTCACGCCGGTGTGATCCGACGTCACGGTCACCGTCACGTCATCGGTCGGCCGGGTGTCCAGCACCATCGTGTAGCGGCCGCTGCCGCCCTCGTCGATCGTCAGCGATGTCGGCAACACCGTGACCCCGCGCGTATCGTCGTCGGTGACCGTCACCGCCACGGGGTCCGCCGTGACTTCGCTGGCCCCATAGTCCGCGCCGCTGACCGCGTGGCTCAGTGTCGCCGTGTCGTCGTCCGCGTCGTCGTCCTGCGCCGCGCTGACCGTCACCGTCTGCGCCGTGTCCCAGTTCGATGTGGTGAACGTCAGCGTCGCCGGTGACGCCGTCACGCCGGTGTGATCCGATGCCACCGTCACCGTCACCGGCACCGTCCGGCCGTCCGCCGGCGCCGAGTCCAGCACCACCGTGTAGCGGCCGCTGCCGCCCTCGTCGATCGTCAGCGTCACCGGCGTCACCGTGACCCCGCGCGTATCGTCGTCGGTGATCGTCAGTGTCGCCGGTGTTACCGGCAAACCGGAAGTCTCACCCTTGACGATCACCGTCTCGTCGGACTCGTCCACCGCGTCGTCCACCGGCTTGAACGTCAACGTCGCCGTGCCGCTCGTATCGCCCGCTGCGATCGTCAGCGTTGCCGCGCCGGGCCGGTAGTCCGAACCCGGCGTCGCCGTGCCGGGACTCTCCGTCACCGAGACCACCGTATCCTGCGTGAACGGCGCCGCATCCAGCGTCCCCGTCACCGTCACCGTGGTCGCGCCGGCCGACTCGTCCACCGCCGCCGGCGACACGGCAAGCGTCACTGTCGTGGACGGGGTCTCGTCGTCGTCCACCGTCACCGCCACCGAATCCGCCGCCACGTCGTCATAGTCCGCGCCACTGACCGTATGACTCACCGTCGCTGTGGCATCCTCTGCGTCGTCGTCCTGCGCAGCGCTGACCGTCACCGTCTGCGCCGTGTCCCAGTTCGATGCCGTGAACGTCAGCGTCGATGCCGACGCCGTCACGCCGGTGTGATCCGACGTCACGGTCACCGTCACGTCATCGGTCGGCCGGGTGTCCAGCACCATCGTGTAGCGGCCGCTGCCGCCCTCGTCGATCGTCAGCGATGTCGGCAACACCGTGACCCCGCGCGTATCGTCGTCGGTGACCGTCACCGCCACGGGGTCCGCCGTGACTTCGCTGGCCCCATAGTCCGCGCCGCTGACCGCGTGGCTCAGTGTCGCCGTGTCGTCGTCCGCGTCGTCGTCCTGCGCCGCGCTGACCGTCACCGTCTGCGCCGTGTCCCAGTTCGATGTGGTGAACGTCAGCGTCGCCGGTGACGCCGTCACGCCGGTGTGATCCGATGCCACCGTCACCGTCACCGGCACCGTCCGGCCGTCCGCCGGCGCCGAGTCCAGCACCACCGTGTAGCGGCCGCTGCCGCCCTCGTCGATCGTCAGCGTCACCGGCGTCACCGTGACCCCGCGCGTATCGTCGTCGGTGATCGTCAGTGTCGCCGGTGTTACCGGCAAACCGGAAGTCTCACCCTTGACGATCACCGTCTCGTCGGACTCGTCCACCGCGTCGTCCACCGGCTTGAACGTCAACGTCGCCGTGCCGCTCGTATCGCCCGCTGCGATCGTCAGCGTTGCCGCGCCGGGCCGGTAGTCCGAACCCGGCGTCGCCGTGCCGGGACTCTCCGTCACCGAGACCACCGTATCCTGCGTGAACGGCGCCGCATCCAGCGTCCCCGTCACCGTCACCGTGGTCGCGCCGGCCGACTCGTCCACCGCCGCCGGCGACACGGCAAGCGTCACTGTCGTGGACGGGGTCTCGTCGTCGTCCACCGTCACCGCCACCGCATCCGCCGCCACTCCGTCATAGTCCGCGCCGCTGACCGTATGACTCACCGTCGCTGTGGCATCCTCTGCGTCGTCGTCCTGCGCAGCGCTCACCGTCACCGTCTGCGCCGTGTCCCAGTTCGATGTACTGAACGTCAGTGTCGCCGACGACACCGTCACGCCGGTGTGATCCGACGTCACGCTCACCGTCACGTCACCGGTCGGCTGGGTGTCCAGCACCATCGTGTAGCGGCCGCTGGCGCCCTCGTCAATCTTCAGCGATGTCGGCAACACCGTGACCCCGCGCGTATCGTCGTCGGTGACCGTCACCGCCACCGAGTCCGCCGTGACTTCATTGGACCCATAGTCCGCGCCGCTGACCGCGTGGCTCAGTGTCGCCGTGTCGTCGTCCGCGTCGTCGTCCTCCTCGGCGCTCACCGTCACCGTCTGCGCATCGTCCCAGTTCGACGCCGTGAACGTCAGTGTCGCCGGCGACACCGTCACGCCGGTGTGATCCGACGTCACCGATACCGTCACCGTTCCGCCGTCCGTCTGCGCCGGGTCCCAGCTCAAATCCGTTAACGTCAACGCCGCCGGCACGTCGGTGTGATCCGACGACACCGTCAACGACACCGTCCCGCCGTCCGTAGGCGCGGTGTCCAGCACCACCGTATAGCTGCCGCTGCCGCCCTCG
Source organism: uncultured Gammaproteobacteria bacterium (assembly GCA_951828235.1). Lineage (GTDB taxonomy): Bacteria > Pseudomonadota > Gammaproteobacteria > Steroidobacterales > Foliamicaceae > Foliamicus. Next base: position 2,826,187 of record OX639965.1, on the reverse strand, counting down.
TCAATCGCCAGCGATGTCGGCGCCACCGTCACCCCGCGGATGTCGTCGTCGATGATCGTCAGCGCCACCGAATCCGCCGCCACCCCGTCATAATCCGCTCCACTGACCGTATGGCTGAGCGTCGCTGTCTCGTCCGCCGCATCGTCGTCCTGTCGGGCGTAGACCGTCACCGTCTGCGGGATGTTCCAGTTCGACGATGTGAACGTCGCCACCGGCGCCACCGTTACCGTCCCGCCGTTCGCCGGCGCCGAGGTCAGCACCACCGTATAGCTGCCGCTGCCGCCCTCGTCGATCGTCAGTGACGTCGGTGAGACCGTCACCCCGCGCGTATCGTCGTCGGTGATCGTCACCGTCGCCTCGTCGGTACTGCCCAGCGTGGCGTTCTCCGGATTGCTCAACGTCACCGTAAAGGTCTCGTTGTCTTCGTCGATGGCATCCTCGGTGATCGTGACCTCAATCGTCTTCTCCGTGTCACCCTCGGCAAAGGTCAGCGTTCCCGACGCCACCGCCGTGTAATCCGCATCCGACGCCGATGACGCCGTGCCGTCCGTCGTGGCGTACTCCACCGTCACCGCCTTGCCGCTGGCGGTGCTCAAATGCACGGTCAACTCGGCCGTGCCCGCCTCTTCCCCCACCGCAGCGGATGAAGACGACAGCGATACCGTCACCTCCGGGTCGTTGTCGTTGCCCGTGATCGTGGCCGAACCGGACGAACCCACCTCATACGCGCTGGCCGGAACGATCGCGGCGGTAATCGTGCTGTCGAACTCATCCAGGCTGTCATTGTCCGTCGCCACCGTCAGCGTCGCCGTGCTCTCATCCTGGGGAATGGTCACGGTCGACGGCGGCGTGCCTTCGAACATGTCGCCAGTCTCTTTTACCGACACATTCACCGTCAGGTCTTGCGCCGTGCTCCCGGTGCGTGACAGCGTAAACGTCGCGTCGGCGCCCTCTTCCACGGCACTTAAGTCCGCCTCGATGCTGACCACCAGCACGTCATCGCTCACGGCTACCGTCACCGTACCGCTCGCACCCCCGAAGCCGCCGCCGGTAGCGCTGTGACTCAGCGTCACACTCTCGTCCAAACCATCCGCATCCTCGACGCCGCTGACCGTCACCGTCTGCCACGTGTTCCAGTTATCCGTCGTGAACGTCAAGCTCGAAGGCGATACGCCCGCCGCACCGGTGTCCGAACTCGCCACGCCCACCGTCACGGTCCCGGTCGGCTGCGTCGACAACTTCACGTTATACGTCGCCGTGTCTCCTTCCTCCACGTCCACGTCGGTCGAACTGAACACCAGCTCGCAGTCGTCGTCATCCGTGACCGTCACGTCCACGTCGCCGTCCGCACCCCCGAAGCCACCGCCGGAAGCCGTGTGATTGATCGCGAGCGACTCATCCACACACCCCGCATCTTCGACGCCGCTGACCGTCACCGTCTGCGGCGTGTTCCAGTTCGATGTCGTGAACGCCAGGCTCGAAGTCGATACGCCCGCCGCACCGGTGTCCGAACTCGCCACGCCCACCGTCACGGTCCCGGTCGGCTGCGTCGACAACTTCGCCTTGTACGTCACCGTGCCGTCTTCATCCACCGAGACACTGGAGGGATCAAATACCAACGCGCACGTATCGTCATCAATCACCGTCACCGACACCGCGCCGGTCACGCCGTCGTAGCCCCCACCCGCAGCCGTGTGATTGATCGCGAGCGACTCATCCACACACCCCGCATCTTCGACGCCGCTGACCGTCACCGTCTGCGGCGTGTTCCAGTTCGATGTCGTGAACGCCAGGCTCGAAGTCGATACGCCCGCCGCACCGGTGTCCGAACTCGCCACGCCCACCGTCACGGTCCCGGTCGGCTGCGTCGACAACTTCGCCTTGTACGTCACCGTGCCGTCTTCATCCACCGAGACACTGGAGGGATCAAATACCAACGCGCACGTATCGTCATCAATCACCGTCACCGACACCGCGCCGGTCACGCCGTCGTAGCCCCCACCCGCAGCCGTGTGATTGATCGCGAGCGACTCATCCACACACCCCGCATCTTCGACGCCGCTGACCGTCACCGTCCGCCACGTGCTCCAGTTCGATGTCGTGAACGTCAAGCTCGAAGGCGATACGCCCGCCGCACCGGTGTCCGAACTCGCCACGCCCACCGTCACGGTCCCGGTCGGCTGCGTCGACAACTTCGCCTTGTACGTCACCGTGCCGTCTTCATCCACCGAGACACTGGAGGGATCAAATACCAACGCGCACGTATCGTCATCAATCACCGTCACCGACACCGCGCCGGTCACGCCGTCGTAGCCCCCACCCGCAGCCGTGTGATTGATCGCGAGCGACTCATCCACACACCCCGCATCTTCGACGCCGCTGACCGTCACCGTCTTCCACGTGCTCCAGTTCGATGTCGTGAACGTCAAGCTCGAAGGCGATACGCCCGCTGCATCGGTGTCCGAACTCGCCACGTCCACCGTCACGTTCCCGGTCGGCTGCGTCGACAACTTCACGTTATACGTCGCCGTGTCGTCTTCCTCCACCGAGACACTGGAGGGATCAAATACCAGCTCGCAGTTGTCGTCATCCGTGACCGTCACCTCCACGTCGCCGTCCGCACCCCCGTAGCCGCCGCCGGAAGCGCTGTGCTCGAGCGTCGCCGACTCGTCCGCACAGGCCGCATCCTCGACGCCGCTGACCGTCACCGTCTTCCACGTGCTCCAGTTCGATGTCGTGAACGTCAAGCTCGAAGGCGATACGCCCGCTGCATCGGTGTCCGAACTCGCCACCGCCACCGTCACGTTCCCGGTCGGCTCCGTCGGCAACCTCACCGAATACGTCGCCGTGTCTCCTTCCTCCACCGAGACGTTGGTCGAACTGAACACCACTGGGCATTCGTCGTCATCCGTGACCGAGACCGCCACGTCGCCGTCCGCACCCCCGTAGCCGCCGCCGGAAGCGCTGTGCTCGAGCGTCGCCGACTCGTCCGCACAGGCCGCATCCTCGACGCCGCTGACCGTCACCGTCTTCCACGTGCTCCAGTTCGTTGCCGTGAACGTCAAGCTCGAAGGCGATACGCCCGCCGCACCGGTGTCCGAACTCTCCACGTCCACCGTCACGGTCCCGGTCGGCTGCGTCGACAACTTCACGTTATACGTCGCCGTGTCGTCTTCCTCCACCGAGACACTGGAGGGATCAAATACCAGCTCGCAGTTGTCGTCATCCGTGACCGTCACCTCCACGTCGCCGTCCGCACCCCCGTAGCCGCCGCCGGAAGCGCTGTGCTCGAGCGTCGCCGACTCGTCCGCACAGGCCGCATCCTCGACGCCGCTGACCGTCACCGTCTTCCACGTGCTCCAGTTCGATGTCGTGAACGTCAAGCTCGAAGGCGATACGCCCGCTGCATCGGTGTCCGAACTCGCCACCGCCACCGTCACGTTCCCGGTCGGCTCCGTCGGCAACCTCACCGAATACGTCGCCGTGTCTCCTTCCTCCACCGAGACGTTGGTCGAACTGAACACCACTGGGCATTCGTCGTCATCCGTGACCGAGACCGCCACGTCGCCGTCCGCACCCCCGTAGCCGCCGCCGGAAGCGCTGTGCTCGAGCGTCGCCGACTCGTCCGCACAGGCCGCATCCTCGACGCCGCTGACCGTCACCGTCTTCCACGTGCTCCAGTTCGTTGCCGTGAACGTCAAGCTCGAAGGCGATACGCCCGCTGCATCGGTGTCCGAACTCGCCACCGCCACCGTCACGTTCCCGGTCGGCTGCGTCGACAACTTCACGTTATACGTCGCCGTGTCGCCTTCCTCCACCGAGACACTGGAGGGATCAAATACCAGCTCGCAGTTGTCGTCATCCGTGACCGTCACCTCCACGTCGCCGTCCGCACCCCCGTAGCCGCCGCCGGAAGCGCTGTGCTCGAGCGTCGCCGACTCGTCCGCACAGGCCGCATCCTCGACGCCGCTGACCGTCACCGTCTTCCACGTGCTCCAGTTCGTTGCCGTGAACGTCAAGCTCGAAGGCGATACGCCCGCCGCACCGGTGTCCGAACTCGCCACCGCCACCGTCACGTTCCCGGTCGGCTCCGTCGGCAACCTCACCGAATACGTCGCCGTGTCTCCTTCCTCCACCGAGACGTTGGTCGAACTGAACACCACTGGGCATTCGTCGTCATCCGTGACCGAGACCGCCACGTCGCCGTCCGCACCCCCGTAGCCGCCGCCGGAAGCGCTGTGCTCGAGCGTCGCCGACTCGTCCGCACAGGCCGCATCCTCGACGCCGCTGACCGTCACCGTCTTCCACGTGCTCCAGTTCGTTGCCGTGAACGTCAAGCTCGAAGGCGATACGCCCGCTGCATCGGTGTCCGAACTCGCCACCGCCACCGTCACGTTCCCGGTCGGCTGCGTCGACAACTTCACGTTATACGTCGCCGTGTCGCCTTCCTCCACCGAGACACTGGAGGGATCAAATACCAGCTCGCAGTTGTCGTCATCCGTGACCGTCACCTCCACGTCGCCGTCCGCACCCCCGTAGCCGCCGCCGGAAGCGCTGTGCTCGAGCGTCGCCGACTCGTCCGCACAGGCCGCATCCTCGACGCCGCTGACCGTCACCGTCTTCCACGTGCTCCAGTTCGTTGCCGTGAACGTCAAGCTCGAAGGCGATACGCCCGCCGCACCGGTGTCCGAACTCTCCACGTCCACCGTCACGTTCCCGGTCGGCTGCGTCGACAACTTCACGTTATACGTCGCCGTGTCGTCTTCCTCCACCGAGACACTGGAGGGATCAAATACCAGCTCGCAGTTGTCGTCATCCGTGACCGTCACCTCCACGTCGCCGTCCGCACCCCCGTAGCCGCCGCCGGAAGCGCTGTGCTCGAGCGTCGCCGACTCGTCCGCACAGGCCGCATCCTCGACGCCGCTGACCGTCACCGTCTTCCACGTGCTCCAGTTCGATGTCGTGAACGTCAAGCTCGAAGGCGATACGCCCGCTGCATCGGTGTCCGAACTCTCCACGTCCACCGTCACGTTCCCGGTCGGCTGCGTCGGCAACCTCACCGAATACGTCGCCGTGTCTCCTTCCTCCACCGAGACGTTGGTCGAACTGAACACCACTGGGCATTCGTCGTCATCCGTGACCGAGACCGCCACGTCGCCGTCCGCACCCCCGTAGCCGCCGCCGGAAGCGCTGTGCTCGAGCGTCGCCGACTCGTCCGCACAGGCCGCATCCTCGACGCCGCTGACCGTCACCGTCTTCCACGTGCTCCAGTTCGTTGCCGTGAACGTCAAGCTCGAAGGCGATACGCCCGCTGCATCGGTGTCCGAACTCGCCACCGCCACCGTCACGTTCCCGGTCGGCTGCGTCGACAACTTCACGTTATACGTCGCCGTGTCGCCTTCCTCCACCGAGACACTGGAGGGATCAAATACCAGCTCGCAGTTGTCGTCATCCGTGACCGTCACCTCCACGTCGCCGTCCGCACCCCCGTAGCCGCCGCCGGAAGCGCTGTGCTCGAGCGTCGCCGACTCGTCCGCACAGGCCGCATCCTCGACGCCGCTGACCGTCACCGTCTTCCACGTGCTCCAGTTCGTTGCCGTGAACGTCAAGCTCGAAGGCGATACGCCCGCCGCACCGGTGTCCGAACTCTCCACGTCCACCGTCACGTTCCCGGTCGGCTGCGTCGACAACTTCACGTTATACGTCGCCGTGTCGTCTTCCTCCACCGAGACACTGGAGGGATCAAATACCAGCTCGCAGTTGTCGTCATCCGTGACCGTCACCTCCACGTCGCCGTCCGCACCCCCGTAGCCGCCGCCGGAAGCGCTGTGCTCGAGCGTCGCCGACTCGTCCGCACAGGCCGCATCCTCGACGCCGCTGACCGTCACCGTCTTCCACGTGCTCCAGTTCGATGTCGTGAACGTCAAGCTCGAAGGCGATACGCCCGCTGCATCGGTGTCCGAACTCTCCACGTCCACCGTCACGTTCCCGGTCGGCTGCGTCGACAACTTCACGTTATACGTCGCCGTGTCGTCTTCCTCCACCGAGACACTGGAGGGATCAAATACCAGCTCGCAGTTGTCGTCATCCGTGACCGTCACCTCCACGTCGCCGTCCGCACCCCCGTAGCCGCCGCCGGAAGCGCTGTGCTCGAGCGTCGCCGACTCGTCCGCACAGGCCGCATCCTCGACGCCGCTGACCGTCACCGTCTTCCACGTGCTCCAGTTCGATGTCGTGAACGTCAAGCTCGAAGGCGATACGCCCGCTGCATCGGTGTCCGAACTCGCCACCGCCACCGTCACGTTCCCGGTCGGCTGCGTCGACAACTTCACGTTATACGTCGCCGTGTCGCCTTCCTCCACCGCCACGCTGGCCGAACTGAACACCGGGTCGCAGATGTCGTCATCCGTGACCGTCACCGACACCGTTGCCGCCGTGACCTCGTCATAGTCCGCTCCGCTGGGCGTGTTGCTCACCGTCGCAGACTCGTCCGCACACCCCGCATCCTCGACGCCGCTGACCGTCACCGTCTGCGCCGTGTCCCAGTTCGTTGCCGTGAACGTCAGCGACGCCGGCGACACCGACACGTCGGTGTGATCCGACGACACCGTCACCGTCACGGTACCGGTCGGCTGGCTGTCCAGCTTCACCGTGTAGTCATCGCTCTCGCCCTCGTCAATATCCAGCGACGCCGGCGACACCGTCACCCCGCGAACATCGCCGTCGTCCACTGTCACATCCACCGTGGCCGACGCCACCGCGCCATAGTCCGCTCCGCTGGGGTTGTTGGTCAGCTCCGCCGTCTCATCCGCCGCATCGTCATCCTCCTCGGTTTCCACCGTCACCGTCTGCGCCGTGTCCCAGTTCGTTGCCGTGAACGTCAGCGACGCCGGCGACACCGACACGTCGGTGTGATCCGACGTCACCGCCACCGTCACGGTACCGGTCGGCTGGGTGTCCAGCTCCACCGTGTAGCTTTCGCTGTCGCCCTCGTCAATATCCAGCGACGCCGGTGACACCGTCACCCCGCGAACATCGTCGTCGGTGATTGTGACAGTGATTGGGCCCAAACTAATATCCTGGCCGCCGGGGTTCAAAATGTAGCCTGAGATCGAAATTGTTTCGTCCGGATCAACCTCCGAATCGTCCAAGCCGGTGATTGTGACCGTGACCGGACACCCAAATAGCACATCGCTGCTGACGGAATAGTCGGTGTCCTCTGTCGCCGTACCGCCAATAGTGATAGAGCATAAATTCAAGTTAGGATCATCCAACGTCGCGGTAACGGATCCTCCATCTTCCGCCATCGTGGTCGACGACACCGATAGTGTGGCGGCCACCGCCGGTATCGGCGCAGCTAGCAATACGACGCCGGCGATGAGGAATCCCGCCGCGGCACGACCGGTGCGCGCGGCCAACAAGCGGACGAGGCGGCCCTGATGCTCTACAGAACGCACACGCCACACGACCCTATTGTGCCCGCAGTGAGTGGCAATCGACGCCTACGGCCGGAGCGGCCGGGAAGAACGAACGGCCACCGGCTGCACCCGACCGTATGGCGTTTGAGTGGCTGTGACCATTTCATCCTAGTTGGCAATGGCAACCCACCTTACTGGCAAAATGCTCCGAAAGCAAAAGAAAGCCTTGTGAGGCGCTTGCGCTGTGGGGTTTTTCGGGAGCATTGGTCTGGCGCGGGGGTCCTCCGCCTGCGGATTGAAGGCGGACCGTCCCTTGGTTGGGCGCGGATAGGGGCTTTGCCGAGGTCCGCCCGGTCCTTGGCCCGGCAAAAAAGGCGCCGGAATGGTTCTTGCACGGGCCGACGCGGCGGTCAGGCGAGAACTGCTCGCCGCCGGACCGGCGGATGAGACTTTGCTGGCGTTCCCCGCCCGGGGAAGCCGCTATCCGGCGTCGTCAAAGGGCGGTTTCACCAGCGAGCGCACAGCGAGCGCATCCGGCCGGGACGATTCTCAAGCGCCGCGCCCAGCGCCAGCGCCATCATCACGCACACGGCCAGCCCCATCCGCGCCTTGATCTTCGCTTGTCCGGTCTGCGCATCCCGCTGAAGCGTCCGAACCGTCCGCCCCTGGCGCGGCAAAGCGGCGAAACCGCACACCTGAAGCAGCGCCGGATTGCGCCGCAACTCGCGCACCAGCTAAGCGATGGAGGAATGCTGAAACACCACCCCCGCAATCAAAGCCCGCCACATCGCCTCGATGGGATAGTCGTCGCAGCCCCGGCCCCGGCGCACCTTGAGCGCCTCAATCACCGGCTCATCCGGCAGATACCGAAGGCCCCACTGAAGCCGCTGTCCATGAAAGTATCACCGGTTGGCAGGCGCCAGTTCGGCGAAGGCCGCATGTAATTCCAATGAGGCCTTGAGCAGTTCTTCGTTGGCGTTGTCCAGCCACGCTTGGTCCGCCGCCAGGGATTCAAGGTGATCGCGAAGCATCCGGGACACTTCCTCCGGTTGCGGCCCGCCGCGGCCCTTGCGGTCCGCGAGCATCAGGGCGGGATCCATTGCCCGGCGCAAGGTCTCGATCGGAACCGGCAGCGGTTTGCCCAGGACTTCGCAGTAGATGTATCGCAGTTCGTTGTCCGTCAGTGAATCTGCACGCCGTTGCCTGGAGCGCGCGAAATCGGTCAGGGCGGAAGCGTATCGATGGGCGGCGCGAAACGGCAGTTCCGCTTCACGGACCAGCATGTCGGCGACTTCGGTCATGGTCGAGAAGCCGCGCAGCAACTCTTCCATAGCCCGGTCCCGGTCCACGCGCAGCAGGCCGATCAGTTCCGCGTAACGCCGGTACATCAGCTCGCCGCCGTCCGCCAGCGCCAGGATCGGGGTCGCCTCGCGGTAGTCGTGCATGCCGGTGTTGGTGTTGTGCGCCAGCAGTTGCTGTGTCTGGGCGCCGCCCAGCACGATGCTGGCCTGGCTGCGCACGCGGTCCAGGGGCCTGGGATTGCGCTTCTGCGGCATGATCGTGCTGATTCCCACCGCTGAATCGTCCAGCAGGATCCATGGCCGGGGATTGTGGTACTGGGTGTGCAGGTTCTCCACCAACTGCCCGATCGCAATGGCGGACAGCGCCAGGATTCCGGCGAGTTCCCGCCGCAGGTCGCCGGACGACACCAGGTTGGCGTCGTAGCTGTTGTCCACCGGTTCGGCAAAGCCCAGGAGGTTTGCAAGGCGAACGCGGTTCAGGGCGAAACCTGACGTGCCGAGCGCGGCGGCGCCCAGAGGGCTCTGGTTCATGCGCGCATAGCCTTCGCGATACCGCTGAATGTCGCGTTCTAGATTGGCCGAGAACGCGAGCAGGTAGTGGCCCAGGGAAGTCGGCTGCGCCTGTACGCCATGGGTATAAGCCGGAATCGGGGTGTCCGCTTCCTGGCCGGCAAGCTTCAGCAGTGCCTCGCGGGCGCGCAGCGCGCCGTCCGCCAGGATCAGCCACCGGTCGCGCACCAGCATCCTTCGGGTTGCGCCGTGGAGGTCCTGGCGCGATCGTCCCAGGTGCAGGTCGCTGACGCTCTCATCCGCCAGTTCGATCAGGCGTTCCTCGAAGGGAACGTAGTTGGGTGTCCTCGCCGCGCCCCGGGCCTCCTGCTCGGCCTGCAACTGCAACATTGCGGCGGCGATCTTCTCCGCCTGCCGGCGCCCGATCAGCCCCTCTTCGCGCAGCATCACCAGCGAGGCCTTGTTGGCTTCCATGAGGTAACAGAAGAAATCCGGGCATTGCGCGCCTCGCCGGCTTGCAAGGGGCCCCTCCCCGCCTCCCAGAACGGTAAGCAGCGAATCGGCGAGCACATGGGCGGTTGATCTGATCTCCCGTTGCCTCGTGTCGTCGCCGGTCTCCACCGTGATCGAAGGCACGCCGAAGCGGCGATAGAAGTAGTTCTTGGCGATTTCCGTTGGTTCGGAGGACCGGGGCGCCCGCTCGAATTCGTAGGCGGAGCCGCTGGAGCGCACCAGTCGCAGCCAGCGGGACGCGAGGGCCGGGGGTCGGGTCGCGTCCTTCAGCGTCGGCACGTAGAACACATTGCGCCAGGTGCCGTGAAAATCCAGCATGACCGCGATTTCCCTGCCGTTCTTCTCAAGCTCGTCCACCAGTACTTTTACGGTGCGGGTTTCCTTCTCCCTAAACGAGCCCCAATCGCGGTTCAGGTCGGCGCCGTTCAGGTTGTGCCGCCAGTGTCCGAGCGCGACGCCGTCCGGATTGAGGTTGGGAATCAGCACCAGGTTGTGCTGGCGGAAAAAGTTGCACTGCGCCGGGGCGGGGGCCGCGCAGGCGCGCGCGCGGCGGAGCAGCATTCTTTCGGCAAACGCCGTGAACATCACCGCGCCGGGCACTTCCGGCGGATGCTGACGGCCGATGAGGAGCAGGTATCGGGGGGCCTCCGGCTCGGTCTGGACAGCCAGAATTTCCCGGCCACCCTCCGATTCCCCGATGCTGCGCCACTCAAGTCCTTCAAAGCGCTCCGCCATTTCCTTGCGCCAGTCCCGGTAGAAGGCCAGCCCCAGGTTTTCCTGGGCGGAAACGAAAAGGCCCTCCGTGCCGGGTTGCAGTTCCAGGATCGCCCTGCCGTCTTCATGCGCCAGCCAATTCCCTGCCGACAGAAGCTTCCATTCGGCGCCGTCGCCGCTGATCTTCGGCCGGTAGCGGTGCCTGGCGTAGGAGTAGCGCAGCGTGACCACGATGGATCCCTTCTCGTCCGGGTTTTTGGGACGCACGTGGAATCCGTACCAGGGGCTGGGATTGATCGGCGGCGCATCCTCCGGTTCGATGGTCAGAGTCACCCCCCGCTCGTCGAATACGCGGCAGGCGCTGGCGCGCGCACCGTCATAATCGGCGCGTATCTCGTAAAGGCCCGTGTCGCACAGCGGCGCGGCGTCTGCTTCCTGACCTTGGGCCGCGGCCGCGACCGTAAGCGCCGCCAGGCCTGCGGCATTCCTGAACGCTTTTCTCATGGCTTGAAGTTCATTTCCTTTTCAGTATCGGCGGCAATGGCCTCATCGGAAAACCACCAGTAGCCGATGTCGCCGGCCAGCCACACGGGAAGCTGGTCGTTCAGGTGCGGATCGAACAGGCGCGAACTGACGCCGCCGGGGATGACCGCCAGGACCTTGTCGGGGTCCGCCAGGTCGGCGACGAACCTGAGCGAATCGATCACCCGCGGGTCGTAGTCGCCCTGCCCCGGAAAGCGCGCTCGCCCGAGGGTTTCTCCGGAGCCGCGCCCGGGATAGTCGCCGCCGCCGAGCAGCCGGTCCGCGAGTTCGCCGGGCACCCAGGGATTGCTGAACCGGAACCGGCTCAGGTCGCCCCAGCGCCATTCCGACGGATCTGGGCCCAGCCGCAATTGCAACTCGGACCAGGCGTCGCCGGCGGCCGCGCGAAGCAGGTCGTCGCGGGTTTCAATGGCTTCCGTGCGTACGTCGTCGAACCACTCCCACCTACCTGCCAGCAGCATCCGGTAGACCCGCTCCTGCCAGTAGTAGATGTCCCGCGCATATTGCCGGGCCAGACCTTCGCCCAGCTCGTCCTCGAAAATGCCCCGCACCAGGCGCGCCATCATTGCCTGGAACAGAGCGGGCGCTGCCAGTTCCGGTTCGTCGAAAAAGTTCCAGTCGCCGAGAATCGCGGCCGCGGCGCGAGTATCGGGGTCCGCTTCCAATGCCCGAACCATGACCGGCACCAGGCCCCGGGCCATCGGGTTGAGCGTATCGGTGATCGCCGCCCAATGGTCGGCCCCGGAAAGGGCCCCGTCGCCGTCAAACAGCTCCTGCATGCGCCGGTAACGCCAGGACGCCGCGACGTAGCTGGTCCAGTGCCCTCCAAAATCGCCGCTTACGGTGCGGTGGTTGGCGTTGCCGACCCATCCGCGCGGCGGGTTTATGGAGGTAGGCGCCCGGGCAAAGGGTACGAATGCGGGCCAGTCCTCTTCGGCGTCCACAACGGGGAGCGGCAGCGCCCCGTCGCCCCGGCGCCGCACCGGCACATGGCCGGCCGTGTAGTGGGCAATATTGCCCTTGGTATCACCCACCGTGTAGTTGTACGGGGCGTTGATCCGGCTGATGATCTCGCCGGCTTCAAACGCATCGCGCGCCAGCATCACTCTCTCGATTCCCACCTGCGTCCCGATTTTCTCGGCTACGCTCCAGCGTAGCGAATACACGCGGCCGTCGTCGCTGGTCAGCCCGTGATCGGATATGACCGGCCCGCGCGTCGTATAGCGCACCGTCAGCGGCTGCTCACAATAGCCGCCCGGGGCATCGCGGTCGCGTATGCGGATGATCTCCTCCACGATGCGGTACGGAACGGACCGCTCGCCCTCCAGGTAGTGACCCGGTCGGCCCTGATCCTCCCGTTCGATGTAAAGGTCGGCGACATCGGAATAGGCGTTGGTGACTCCCCAGGCAATATGGCTGGAGCGCCCTGCCCCCAGTCCCGGCAGTCCCGCGCCGGCGGCGCCCACCGCGCGCCATTCGGGCGTGATCAGCCCCACGGGATGCCAGATGCCGGGCAGGCGGCGCGCGTCGATGTGCGGGTCGTTGGCCACGATCGGCGCGCCTCCCGCCGAGCGCCCGGCTGAAGTGGCCCAGCTGTTGGAGCCGTCCGCGGGCTCGGGAAGCTCGGGGAAACTTGCGGTACCACCCTCCGGCATGCTGTTCTCCGCCAGGCTGTAGTCCGACGCCCATTCGCTCTCGTCGTCGGGGTTGACCGTGAGCATCGAGATTTCCGCGGCCTTCTCCGGGCCGAGGTGATCGACCAGCGCCTGGCTGAGTATCTCCGCGCGCCAGTTTCCCGTACTGTTGAACGCCAGGAACAGGTACTGGGTCGTCATGTCCTCCAGCGTGAAGGGCGCCGGCGGCTTGCCGGACAGCCGCACGGCCAGCGGAAACTCGTCTTCCTGCGTTGCAATGTAGGCGTTGACCCCCTCAAGAAACCATTCATGCAGCTCGCGGCTGGGCGATTCGAGTTGCGCTGCCCACACGGGCCCCATCCGGCTTAAGCCCATGACGCGAATCAGCGTATCGCTGCGCAGGCCGGCTGGCCCGATCTGTTCGGACAGGCGACCGTGAATGAGTTCGCGGGTCAGTAGCATCTGCGACAGGCGGTCCTGGGCCGTGACGAATCCCTGTATGCGCAACGCGTCGGCCAGGGTTTCCGCGAAGATGTACGGGATACCCTGCCGGTCCCTTCTCACGCGGACTTCGTCATCCAGCATCGCGAGCACCGTGGAGTCGCCGATGTCCCGGTCGCGATCAGGGATGTTGCTTTCCTTGAACCATGTGAAAACCGCGGCCACGGCCAAAACCAGCAGCAACAGCAGGCCGATGATGGCGATTCCGATCTTTTTCAGCATTCCGAATCCCTTGAGTGTTGTCAGCGTGTCACCTGCGCCACGCGCGCAATCGTCGGCAGGGGCGAGTGGTCGGCCGCAGATTCACGGCGCCAGGACAAATTCCGCGTGGGCATTGGCGCTGATGGCCTTGTCGGAAAACCACCAGTAGTTGATGTCGCCGGACAGCCAAAGCGGCAGCTGGTCGTTGAGGTGCGGATCGAACAGCCGTCCGCTGACGCCGCCGGGTATGACCGCCAGCACCTTGTCCGGATCGCCGAGATCGGCCACGAAGCGCAGGGAGTCGATTCCCCAGGCACCGTAGGACGGGCTGCCGTACGATCCCCACAGGGTCTCCGGCGACCCGGTGCGCGGAAAATCGCCTCCGCCGAGGAGCCGGTTCACCAGCCCGTTTCCGGTCGGCAGGGGGCTGGAAATTCTCAGGCGGCTGAGATCGCCCCAGCGCCACTCGTCGGGGTTCGCGCCCAGCCTTGCTTCCAGACGCAACCAGGCGTCGACCGCCGCAGCTCGGATCAGGTCGTCCCGGCTCTCCGTTTGCGGTGTATTGCCGTTGTCGAACCAGTCCGATTCGCCTGCCCTCAGCATCGAATAAACGCGCTCCTGCCAGAAATAGGGGGAACCCTCGTAGCTGTGGACCAGGGTGTCCAGTTCGTCGGCGAAGATCCGGTTGACGAGCGCGCGCATCATCAGCTGGAACAGCGCGGGAGCGGCCTGGCCGGGATCGTCGCGGTAATCCCAGCCACCGAGCATGTTTGCGGCTGCCCGCGTTTCGGGTATGGCCAGAAGCGCCGGCAGCAACAGCGGAACCAGGTCGCGGGCCAGCGTGTTCTTCGTATCGGTGATCGCTGCCCAGTGGTCCTCGGCGGAGAAGACACGTTCATTGTCAAACAGTTCCAGCATGCGGCGGTAGCGCCAGGAAGGGGCCGAGTAGCTGCTCCACATGCCGTCGAAGGACCCGCTTACCGTCCTGTGATTGGCATTGCCTACCCAGCCCCTTTGCGGATTCATCGAAGACGGCGCTTGCTCAAAGGGAACAAAGCCCGTCCAGTTGTCCTCACCGTCCGTTACCGGCAGGGGTATTGCCCCGTCTCCCTTGCGCCGAACGGGAATACGACCGGACGTGAAGTGCGCGATATTTCCCTGGATGTCGGCCACGTTGTAGTTGAGGGCGCCCACGATTTCGCGGATTGCTTGGCCGGCTTCGGTGACATCCTTCGCCAGCATCAATCGATCGAGGCCCACCTGGCTGACGACGTTCTCGGCCACGCTCCAGCGAAGCGAGAGGGAGCGGCCGTGCGCATCCATGATCAGCGAGTCGGAAACCACCGGTCCGCGCCGGCTGCGCCGGACATTGAATGTTCGCTCGCGTATACCGCCGGGAGAATCCGGGTCCCGGACTCGCACCGTTTCGCTCACCAGTTCATAGGGCAAGGACTGCTCGCCTTCCAGGTAGTGTCCTTCGTTTTCGGGATCGTCCAGCTCGATGAACAGGTCCGCGGTGTCGGCAGCCGAATTGGTGACGCCCCAGGCAATGAAATTGGACCTTCCCACAGCCAGGGCGGGCCAGCCCGCCGCAGTCACGCCCACGGCCCGCCATTCGGGCGTAATGAGTCCTATGGGATGCCAGATGCCGGGCAGCCGGCGGGCGTCGAGGTGCGGGTCGCTTGCCAGTATCGGCGCTCCCCTCTCTGAGCGCCGGGGGGAGGTTGCCCAGCTGTTGGAGCCTCCCACCGGGCTCGCCCGGACCTGCATCGGCTCGTGCATCGTCAACAGCGGCTCCCGTGGAGCCAGTGCGTAGTTCGAGGCCCAGCGGCTGCCGTCATCCGGGTTTACGCTGACCAGAGAAATCTGCGCGGCCTTTTCGCGGCCCAGCCGGTCCACAAGCTGCTGGGCCAGCCATTCGGACCGCCAGTTCTCGGTAAGGTCGTAGGCCTGCAGAAGGTAGTGCGCGCAAATGTCCTCCAGCGTATAAGGCGCGGGCGAAACGCCCGAAACGCGCACGGCAAGCGGAAACTCATGCTCCTGCGTGGCGATATAGGCATTGACGCCTTCCAGGTACCACTCGTGCAGTTCCCGGCTGGGCGATTCCAGGCCGGCGGCAAAGCGGCGCGCCAGTTGCCTGATTCCCAGCACCCGGACGCTGATGTCGTTGCTTTCCCCGCGGCGGCCAACTACTTCGGCCAGTCTTCCATTGACCGCTTCGCGGGTCAGGAGCATCTGGGCCAGCCGGTCCTGCGCCGTTACGAACGCCTGCGCACGGATCGCGTCCGCCACCGATTCCGCGTAGATGTACGGAATCCCGTAGCGGTCCCGCTTGACCGTAACGGGCGCGTCGAGCAAGCCCAGGCGGAGCGGCTTGTCTGCAGTCCCCGCTCGAGTAGGAATGTTGCCGGAACGCAATACCAGAAACGCCACTAAAGATATCAGAAAGAATATTGATATCAGAGTGATAAATGAAATAGTTAATTTCTTTATCACTTTCAGTTCACATTCAGGCTGCCGTCCAGTTCAAAGATCGCCGCCAACAGGGCAACCCGCATCCACATGCCGTTGCGTTCCTGGCGCCAGTACATGACCCGCGGATCATTGTCGATCGCCGGGTCCAGTTCGGGCCCGCGCGGCAGCGGATGCATGACGATCGCATCGGCGGGAAAATTCTTCAGCTGCTCGGGCCCGATGCTGTATGCGGCGTAATCGGCCTTTCCGGGTTGGTCGGAATCGTCGTATTCCGACTGCAGGCGGGTGACGTAAAGCGCGTCCAGTTCCCCGATTACGTCCTCCAGCCGGCTGGTCGATTGGTAGGCCACGCCGTGCACTTCGAGATGGTCGAGGATGTCCCGCCTGATCTCGTAACCGGGCGGCGCAACGAAACGCAGGCGGACCTGGCTGTAGTTTTTCATCAGGTAGCTGAGCGAGCGAACTGTCCTGCCGCGGCGCAGGTCGCCCATCATGGCGATGGTCTTGCCGTCGATGCCGCCACGCCGTTCGAAGCTGCGCTCCAGCGTATAGATATCCAGCAGAGCCTGGGTGGGGTGCTGATCCGGGCCGCTGCCCGCGTTGATTACCGGGACCGGGCGCGGAATGGAGTCCATGAGCTCCGCGGCCCTTGCGGCCTTTCCGCCTTCCGGGGTGCGCATGATGATGACGTCCGCGTAGGAACTGAAGGTACGGATACTGTCTTCGAAGGTCTCCCCCTTAACCTCCGACGATATGGACGGACTGCGAATTTCGCTGGTCTGCATGCCGAGGATATGGCAGGCGCTGTTGAAGGACAGGAAGGTCCGTGTGGAAGGCTGCGTGAAATACAGCATCGCGCGGCGGTCGGGCGCCAGCGCCTGTAACCCTTGCGCGCCGGCTTTCGTCTTCGCCAGTACCCGGACGTGGGTCGCCAGGCGGCACAAACGGTCGAGCATCGGCCGGTCGAACTGCCGGGTATCGACAACGTGAAACAACCCGCTACTCGCCATCACGCCGCCATTATCCTTTAACGGCGCCGCGAAGGGTAAACTTTTCGCCGCCATGCCCACCAACGTCACGCAGGAATACAAGAAGGCCGAGCAGGCGTTTCGCGAGGCCAGGGAACCGCAGGATCGCTTGCGCTGCCTGCGCGAGATGTTGCGGCTTATCCCCAAGCACAAGGGCACCGAACACGTTCAGGCGGACATCAAGACCCGGATCAAGCAGCTCACCACCGAACTGTCCCGGCCCCGCAAGGGCGGCGCACGCTCCGGGCCCGCGCACGCCGTGCGCCGCGAGGGAGCGGCCCAGGTGGCGCTGCTGGGCGCGCCCAACGCCGGCAAATCGCAACTGCACTCGGCCCTTACGGGTTCGCAGTCCACTGTCGGCGCCTGGCCGCACACTACCGATACGCCGATACCCGGCATGGCCCCGTATCACGACATTCATTTTCAGCTGGTGGACCTGCCACCGGTGGCGCTTGAGCGCACCCAGCCCTGGCTGGCGACCGCGTTGCAGCCGGCCGACGGCGCGCTGCTGGTGGTCGACATCGCTTCGCCGGCCTGCGCGGAGGAAATCGGAATCGTGCAGGACAAGATGGCCGAAAAGCGCGTGATTTTCGTTGCCGAATGGCCGGGGCTTCCGGATCCGCGCAAACGCCGCCGAAAGAAGCGGAAGGCCCGCAAGCAGGAGACCTTCGAGGACCTGTTCCGCATCCGCCTCCCTGCCCTGCTGGTGGCCAACAAGATCGACCTGGGCGAATACCGGGACCGGCTGGACGGTCTAAGCAGGAAGCTCGGTTTTCCGGCGCTTGCCGTATCGGCCGAGACGGGGGAGAACCTGGACGCCATACCCGAGTTTCTTTTCCGGGGCCTGGGCGTGGTGCGCGCCTACACCAAGACGCCCGGCAAGCCACCGGATCTGGGACGCCCCTTTACCTTGCGGCATGGCGCCACGGTGAGCGAACTGGCCTCGCTGGTGCACAAGGATATTGCCGGCAGCCTGAAGTTCGCGCGCATCTGGGGCGAGAAGGTCTATGACGGTCAGCAGGTCAGCCCCCGCCACCTTATCCACGACGGCGACATCCTGGAGTTGCACCACCATTAGGCTCTGTATTGCCGTTATTCTCTATTCGGACCCACGCGGAAACGTATTCATGAAACAACTCATCATCCTGATCGCTACCCTCGTTTGCTGGCATTCTGCTCTCGCCTGCTCCTGTAAGGGCATTACGACCACTGAAAGTTACTCTCAGGCCAGCAATGTGTTTCGAGCCCGTATTGAATCCGTAGATATCGTGCCCGTTCCGAAACACATTAAAGACGTTAGCTGGCCCTTGCCTACGGGCAGTAACCCAAAGAGCCGGGTGGTTCAGGCACGCTTCGAGTTGCTGGAGACGTACAAAGGATCGCCGCAACTTCTCAATGCGGTTTACACCAATCGATATGGAGCATCCTGCGGTTTAGGCATCCACGATGGATCAGAATATGTCTTCTTTGCGGATGCCGAGGGCATTGTATCTCTTTGCGACGGGAGCACGCGTGTTTGGCCTTCCAGCAAGGAGTTAAAGGAATTGACCAAGAGCTTGAAGCGCCTAGCGTCTCAGCAAGTGGACAATGGGAAAACCGCTCACCCCAAAGTTCCAGAAAAGTCTCGGAAATAACTCAACCTGTTTACTCATTCAATATTGGGTTAGTCTGTGCTCCGGCGCGGGGCGTCAACGCTACGGTTTGACCACCGACAGGACGGCGATTGCGGCTATGCACAGCCACAGCAGTCCCAGCAGCGTGGTCCCGCTCGCGTAGTTCCTGCGGATTGCGCTCTCGCGCGCGGAGCTGGAGCCTGCCGCTTCGATTTGCCGCCAGATGCCGAAGAACTGGATGATGTAGTAGCGGATGCCTATGCCGCAGGCGATGACGGCGCCGAAAAGAACGAGCTTCCCCGCCAGCCATCCCTGAAGAGGTAGCGACCCGAATCCCGCGGCCAGGCCGGCCACGACCAGCACAGCCATCAACACGTAGCGTATAAGGCGATCCAGCAACGCGAGTTGCTTTCCTGCGGCACCGTGCCTAAAGCGGTGAACGACCTCGACGAAGGCCAGCCAGGCCAAAGTGGCAACGCCCGCTGTCCATGCCAGCGCCGCACCGCCGGGAAAGTAGCCCAGCAACGCAGAAAGGACGGTGCCGAGGCCCACTTGCAGGATCAGCGCATACCGCACATGCTGATCCACGTCCATGACATGCTCCATCAGGCGCTTGCGCTCCTCGAAAGGCATCGATACCGCCCGGCAGACAAAGCGGAATTCGCTGTTGATGACGAACTCGGCGCCCAGCCAGTAGCCGAGCACTGCGATGTGCATTACGAGGAGTACGTTGATGAGCATGCGTGGTTCCGGTTGTCAGTCGATTGGTTCCAGTACGGTCTGGTTGGCTGCCGTTTCCGGAAGGCCCATATACGGTCGAGTGCTGTAGGCGTCATCCAGCCGGCGTAGCAGCGCGTCGGGGAGCGTAATCTCGGCCGCGGCCAGTGCATCCTCGATATGTTCGATGCGGGTTGCTCCGACAAGCGGAGTTGTCACGCCCGGCCGGGTCCACAGCCAGGCCACGGCGGCGTGCGCGGGCTTGATATCGTACTCGTCGCATACCTCCGCCAGCACGTCGAGTACCTTGTCGCGCGGCTCGCCGTACATCTGGTCCGCGACATCGTCCGCCCTTGCCCGGGGAGTGGACAAGGGATCACGCGGACGGGCAAGCCGGCCGCGCGCGAGCGGGCTCCAGGGCAATGCGGCGATTCCCTGGTCAATGCAAAACGGGAGCAGGTCGCGTTCTTCCTCGCGATACAGCAGGTTGTAGTGGACCTGCACGGCTTCGAATTCGGGCCAGCCGTTGGCCCGGGCGGTGAAATTCATCTTGGCCAGCTGCCAGGCGCGAAGATTACAAGCGCCCAGGTGGCGTACCTTGCCGTCTTGCACCAGCCCGCCGAGTGCTTCCATCGTTTCTTCGACGGGGGTTTTCTCGTCATACAGGTGTATCTGCAGCAGGTCGATGGCTTCGACACCCAGGCGCTTGAGCGATGCCTCGCAGGACGCACGCACGTTGCCCGCGGAAAGTCCCCACTCGCCGTCGCCGACCGGGAAATAGAGCTTTGTTGCGACGATGACGCGCTCGCGCGCCGCGGCCTCGCGCAGCATGCGCCCGAGCACGCGCTCGCCGCGCCCGGTGGAATACACGTTGGCGGTATCGAAAAAGGTGATGCCAAGCTCGAGCGCCCGGGCGAGTATTTCCAGGGACTCCCGCTCGTCCAATACCCAGGGCCGCCAGCGGCTCGACCCGAAACCCATGCAGCCGAGCGCGACCCGCGGCAGGGAGAGGGGCATCAGATCTGCTTGCCGAGGACGGGTTCGGCGTCCGCAGGGGTCGCCTCGCCGTCGATCAACGGGTCTCCGGTCGGCACGCCCAGCCGAATCTTGCCGGTCGGCGCCATGGATTGTTCCCAGTTGAGCTCGATGTGCGTTGATATGGCCCGGCAATCACGGTACAGCCGCTGCACGGGGTTGGAGGCCTTTTGCCCCGTAACGCCCATCATGGCGGCCAGTGAGTCCGTCGTGGACGCGCACAGCCGTGCCCCGAATGTCACCAGCCGTCGCATGCGCAGTAGTCGCTCGCCGACAATCTCCTCGCCTGCCGCGCCGGCGGCGTGTAGGTCCCGGATCACTTCCTGGAACACCAATTCCGCGGCGTCGAGTTGCACGCAGGCCTCACCGACGCGAACCTGTACCGGCGCTTGCGACACGATCGATTCCCTGAACAGCTTTCCCGTACGAGTCCGGGTTTGCGCACAATAGGACTCCAGCGCACCCCGCGCCGCGCCGAGGAGCGGCCCCTGGAACCAGCTTCCCTGATAGGGAAAAGTGCGAACGCGGTGCACGTAGCTTTCCGCAATCGCGGCGCCCGGCGGGTCCATGCTGGCGAACTCTTCGATGGTCACGACGCGCCGCGCCGGCAAGAGCACCTGATCAGCCGAAACGTCGTGACTGCCGGTACCGCGAAGGCCCTCGACATGCCAGGTGTCATGCACGTGATACTCGCCCGGGAGCAGCAGCGCGAAGTGTGAAATTCCTCCTTCGGGGTCTTCGCGGGCGGTGACCATCACCCCGCTTGCAACGTTTATGCCGCTGACGAACGCCCATCGCCCCGTCAGCTCCCAGCCGGAGCCGTCGCGGTGAATGGCGCCCCCGCCGGCGGAGCCGGTCGCCAGCACGGCGTCGTCGCCGGCGCTTGCGAAGAACTCCTCCTGGGCCTCCGGCAGGAACCGAGCCACGAACATCACGTGGGAAAAGACCAGTGACACCAGCCACCCCGTCGATCCACACTCCCGCGCGAGCCGCTCGCTCACGGTGAAATGAGGCCCCCAATCGAGCCCGTAGCCCCCGTAGCGGCGAGGCCGGTACAGCTTGTGAAACCCGGCCGCCCTCAGCGCCTTGACGACCTCCGGAACGGGATCGCGCAGCTGCTCGGAGAGGACGGCATTCTCGCGAACAAGCGGAGCCAGCGCCTCGGCGGCAGAAGCCAGCTCAGCCGGCGTCGGCACTGCTGAATCCTTTGGGGCCGGAGCAATTTTGCGGGACATCCTGAATACCTGGAAAAGAGGCCAGGCAAAAATGATAGCCCGCGGTCCTCGGCTTGCAGCCGCGGCGCCGGACCTCTACAGCCCAAGCGCGCCGGGATTGAACAGGTTCTTCCCATCGACCGCCTTCTTGATCGCCCGTAACAACTCCGTTGCGGCAGGATCGCGGTCGCGCAG
Source organism: uncultured Gammaproteobacteria bacterium (assembly GCA_951828235.1). GTDB lineage: Bacteria > Pseudomonadota > Gammaproteobacteria > Steroidobacterales > Foliamicaceae > Foliamicus. Next base: position 2,804,575 of record OX639965.1, on the reverse strand, counting down.
CAGCGGATACTGCTTTCCCACCTGCAAGTGGCCTGCGCCATAGCGGTGATACTGCTCAATCGCCGCCTGACGCATGGCCTGAACCAGCTCGGCGCCGGCCGGATTGGGCGGGTACGATGGAATCGAGCTTCTGTAAGCCTGATCGAGGACCGTGCGGTGATATACGCTCTGCTCGTCCTTCCAGTAGAAGGCCGGCTCGTACAGAAAGGATCCAGCGCCCAGCGAAGAGAAAATCAGCCCTGTGTGAACGCCGTGTTCGGTCATGTCCTGCCGCCGGCTTGCGAGGTACTGCCTGAACTCGCGGTGGAACGCCAAAACCGACGAGGTCGGCAGTATCCCGTGCACCGGCACCCATCGTTCGCCCGCCGGCCCGAGAACATTGTGCAGTGGCGCGAAAGGCGTCGCGTATACGACTAATGGCACCGAATTGGGAATCTCCCAACCGTTCTGAAGTGCCAGCCGGCGCACAAGCCGCACTTTACTGCGGATATCCCCGGTGGACTGTCCTTCAAATATGTAGTGCGCCGCATAAGGTGCGGCCGATAGCGCCCTGCTGCCCGACAGACCCATGCGTATGACCTGCAGGAGCCCGCGCACCGGGCTGTGCGACGCGGCCATGACGGATCTGGCCATCTCAAGCCGCGTCGACACATCGCCGCTCTTTCCGATCTGTCCCTGCTGCAGGGCGCTGTCGAGGGCAAAACACTTTTCTTCGACCACATGCCCGGCAATGCCTGACATCGCCTGTATCGCTCCTTCGAATGTCCCGAATCCGAAGGAAAGGCAACCGGACCTGGGCCGCGCTTTCATTACTTTCAAGGTGATCCGCGCCTTGAAACCCAGCGCGCCGCAGTCGCCCGTGAATACCGCAGTCAGGTCCGGACCGTAATGGCGGAAGAAAGGAACCCCGGCCTTTGACCCGGCCTGCCCGGTCCTGATGATCCGCCCATCGGCCGTGATGACCTCCATGGCCAGCACACTTTCACAGGACACGCCCCAGGTGTTCGTACCCAGTCCCAGGGCGTTCTGACTGATTGAACCGCCAACGGTAGCCGCAAGCCCGGAGAAGGGGCCCCGAAAAGGAGTGCGTAATCCGCGTGCTCCGAGTGCCTTATCCAGTTCGGCCCAGGTCACGCCCGGCTCGACCGTCACGAACATGTCCTGCTCGTTGATCTCGACAATGCGGTCCAGCCGTCCGGCATCGACCAGGATTGCTCGCGCGGTGGTCGGAAGATAGCCCGCCGTGTACGACGCCCCGCCGCCCCGCGGCACAATGGCAACGTCGTTGGCGTAGGCACAGGCGATTACTTTCCGCGCTTCCTCGATCGAGCCCGGGCGAACGACGGCAATCGGGATTTCGAGACGCCGGTAAACGTCCGTGGCGAAAAATTCCCGCCTGTCGTCGACGATCAGATGATCACCTCCGACAATCCGGTCCAGGCGCTGCAGAAACTCTTCGGCAGGGGACTCGGATTTCATTTCACGCCTGTCTTGTCGCATCAGCGTAAGCCCCGGTATCGCCCGCTCGCGGCATGGAACGCAGTCCCGCCCACAAAATTAATCCCGCTACTGTCATGAGGGAAGTGCTGACCACAGCTATGGAGCGGCTGATCATCATTGGATCAGCCAGGACATAGTCCGTGAAGACAGCAATGAGCCAGGGACCGCCTCCCAGGCCGACCATCGTGCCAAGGAGCATGTACGCCGCCACCAGTTGAGCCCTGATCTGATTGGGCGCCAGGCTCGGAATCGCCGCTATGGCCGCACCAAATGACATCGTTCCGAAATAGGTCAGGGGCACAACCAGGATAGCGCTCCCCAGGCTTGAGCCGGCGAGCGCGAAGCCAAGTACCAGGGGAATTGTTATGGCGGCGGAAATCAACGGCGTGATAATGAAGGTCCGGGGTCCGAATCGGACGAAAAGCCTGTCGCACAACCAGCCGCCCGAGACCGTGCCCGCAGTCGCGCAAATCAGAAAAGAGGCGCCATACAACTGACCGATTTCGCCGGCCGTCCATCCATAGGTCCGGATGAAGAAGGTGGGGACCCAGGCCGTCAAACCGTATTGGAAGGCATTGATCAACGACATACCCAGGAAGACGGAAATCCACATTGCTTTATCCCGGCGCAAATGCGCCAGCGCGCTGAAGAGCGAAATGCTCTCGCCCTGCTGTTTCAGCACACCACGCCGTACCGGCTCCCGCACGAAAAAGAAAAGGCCCAGAAAAAGCACGCTCGGAATACTGGCGAAGCCAAACGCAAGCTGCCACGACCGGACCTTCCCGACTAACGGCAGGGAGAAGAACTCCGTCGTCGGCAAACCACTGATCACGAGGCCGCCCAGCGCCAGCGCGAGTCCCGAACCAACGAAGCTCGAGGCCGTGACAATGCTGGTCGCCAGGGCGAGTTTTCCGGGCCTGAAGTAGTCGCCGAGAAGGGAGAAACCGGCCGGAATGAGTGCTGCCTCACCGAATCCCACGAGCATTCGGGCAAGAAAAAGCGTCCAGTATCCATCGGCGACCATGCACCCGAGAGTAGCCAGTGTCCAGGCAATCACGCTGATGACAATGAGTCTCACCCGACTGTAACGGTCCGCCAGCCTTCCAGCGGGAATGGCCATGCACGCGTACAGCATTGCGAAGGCAAAACCAAGAAGCAGGCTCACTTTCGTATCACTGAGTCCGAACGACTGCCGCATGGGCTCTACGAGGAGGTTGATTACCATCCTGTCGATGAAGCTTCCGATCTGCAGCAGGGAGATCGTCACCACGACGAACCAGGCATAAGCCGGCTTTACGTCCGGAGCGTCAGGAGCCCGCTCGGGCATTTCAGATAGCGACGCTTGTCGCGTCGTAGGCGAATAGCTGCGTCTGCAGCAATTCGCGCATGGTATCGCCAGGTTCGGGCCTGCGATGTTTTCGTTCCCCTTGGGCCGCCGACTGCTGGACGGTTTCGTTGGCGCGCGGCAGGCGGGCCGCCTCATACTTTGCCAGCGCGGTTGCGGGGTCATCGTATTCGGCGAGCGCCCGCGCAAGCACAAAGCCGTCTTCAATCGCTATGGACGACCCCTGCCCCAGGAAAGGCAGCATGGGGTGGGCCGCATCGCCGAGCAGTGTCGCGCGTTCCCGGGTCCATCGTGAGAGCGGGCTGCGGCCGAACAGTCCCCACTTGTGGCAATGTCCACCCCGCGTGTTCTTGATGATGTGGAGAACCTCTGGAGCCCACCCCACAAAGTTTTCCAATACTTCGTCAATCCCGGCGCCCACAAACCAGCCTTCGTCCGTCCATTCAGCCCGCTGGGCAAAAGCCACGTAGTTGACCAGCTCCTTGCCGCGTATCAGGTAGCGCGTGAAATGCCGGCCCGGCCCGCTGAAGGTGGCGGATGGAGGAGCAATCAGGCCGTCGGGCAGACGGTCAACGGGAGTCAGGCCGCGATAGGCCACATATCCCAGGTAATGGGGCTTGCCGGGGCGCCACAACAGGTCGCGCATCACGGACTTGATGCCGTCGCAACCGATGAGCACTTCACCACTGGCGCTGGACCCGTCGGCAAATCGGGCTTCTACCGAGTTGCCGCGGCTCTCAAAACCGACGAAGTCCCTGTTCAGGTGAATCGCGTCGGGATCGTTGCCCAGTACCGTTTCGGTCAACAGGGCGTGAAGATCCGCACGGTGAACCTGATAGTAGGGCGCCCCGTACTGTTTTTCGTAGTTGACGGATTCATTCAGAGCACGGACTTCACCGGTCTCGAAATGCTTCGTGCAAAGCGCTTCCGGGCTGTTGCAGATCTGATCGAGTTGCCGCCGCAGCCCCAGAGCAATGAGTACGCGCGTCGAATTCGGACTCAGGGAGATGCCTGCGCCGACCTCTTCCAAAGCGGGGGCCTTTTCAAAGACGCGGCAGCTCAAGCCGAAGCGCTGCAGGCCGAGCGTGGTGACCAGTCCGCCGAACCCGGCGCCCACAATGATTACGCCGCAACCTTGCATCGCGCCCTTCAATTGCCTAGTGCCGTGTCACGCTTGTGTCGTCGCATCAGAGCGCGTGTAGCGTGTTCCTGCAAGGCGCAGCCGGCACGGAATACTCGCCGTATTGCGAACGGCTGCAACGCCGCAGGAGCGCGCTACACGCGCTCCCGAAGGGCGCTTCTCCCCAGGCCCGTGGCCGCGTTGCGCCCCTGGGCAATGGGAGACGCCATTCCCGGCGGGACGCGCCTTGCCACGAGCCTGGGGAGAAGCGCTGATGCGACGACACAAGTGTGACACGGCACTAGGCCGGTTCAGTCCGAATCGGACGGAGTGTAAAACTCGAGAATGGCCCCGTCCGGCGTTCTCACGGAGAACAGCGTGACGATTCCATAGGGCGCCACGAAGAGTGACAGTGGTTCCGTGTATGGAACGACATCCCGCGCCCGCAGTTCATCGGCGTAGGCCGCCGCGTCGGCTACGGGGAAACGGCCGCAAAGGTAGCCGACATTTGGAGCGACGCAACGGCTTGCAAAATCGCTCCCGTCCAGCTCCTTGATCTCAAGAATCTGAACGGAACCATCATTGGTGCCTTCCGGGTGCAATATGCTGACCCGGCGCCGAAGCCCGCGGGCAATATTGGCGGGAATGCCCAGCATGTTTCGGCCCGGCTCCTCTTTATCCTCAACCACGGTCTCCACGAGCGGTTTCCAGCCGAGCCTGTTCACGAAGAAGTCGAAGCTGACGTCGTAGTCGCGAACGATCTGCAGGGCATTGAAAGTGCGCGACATGCCCGAGTATTGCGGAAGTTCGATCAGGACTTTTCCGTATGACTGGAGCAATACCATGAACACTCCGTCCGGGCCCACCATTACTGCCTGACGGATGCTGAAATCCGCCAGGTGGTAGTCCGTCGGAGGACCGAGTGCTGTCCAGCCCGCGCGTTGCAGATTGGTGTAGATGGCCTGCGCGTCCTTCACATAGACATTGATGTCGAAGATCCCGCCCGAGTCCCAGGTATGCTGTGACGGCCGCATGGGCTCTGCATACACGCCGTGAAATCGCACGAGCCTGATAAAGCCGCGGCTATCGCTCTCGGGCATCAGCAGCAATTGCTCGATTCGGGTGCAGCCCTCGGGGACATGCCAGGCCGTGAGCTGTTCGACCGGCGCGTCGGGCAGAGGATGGGCACTCCACCGGCCGATATCCATCAGTGTGGAGCGCAGTCGCTCCAGATTCCAGACACTGATAACGATTTCCTGCATTCCTGCGAACATTGTGGTTCCTCAAAAGTCGCCAACAGGGCGAAGCTGACTCATGACTCGCATGCTGTTTTCGGACGGCAAGACGATTTCTGCGAAAGAGGCGCTTTGCGTCGAGTGGCTAATACCTCAGCCGGGCGCTCAGGAGCCAGAACCGTGGTGGTCCCGCCGTCGAACCGGTCGAGGCTGTCGAACCGAATACGAGATCCTGCTCATCACTCACGTTCTTGCCGGCCAGGCGCAGCTGCCATCGATCATCGTTGCTTCCAATTGCGACGTATGCATTGATTTGGGCATAGGATTCGACCAGGACACTGTTCGTTACCTCCCCGAAGTGGTCACCCACGTATCCGACGTCGGCGCCGAACTGCAGTTTGAGGTCCGCTCCGGACGCTGCAATGGGTTGCTCGTATGAGAATCCCACCATACCCATAGCCGCCGGCGTCGATGGTAGATCGGCAGCATTGTTCTGTGCCGCGCTGCTCAGCGGATCCAGCCGGTCGTACCGGTCGGTCATGAACCCGGCGTTTCCGAAAACCGTCAGGCCCTCGCTCAGACGGGCACTTGCCTCGATTTCCAGTCCGAGGACGGTGGCCTTGCCCACGTTCTGCTCCGCGAAAGAGAAGGATGCGACGTCGATGATGGCCGTCATCTGAATGTCGTCGTAGCGGTTATAGAAGACCGCGGCGTTTATCCTGAGCCGATTGTCCAGCAGGTCGGTCTTGACGCCTCCCTCAAGCGTCCACACCGTTTCTTCGTTGTAGGGCGAGGCGAGAATCAGGGGATTCCCGACAGCCAGACCGTTAAAGCCGCCACCCTTGAAGCCGTGCGCAACATAGGCGTAAACCAGCGTGTCGTCGTTCCATTGGACATCGACTCCGAGCTTGGGCGAAATAGACGAAAAGTCCTCGTCGAGGCTGACTGCTGCCAAAGTAACCGGAAAAACGAACAATCCGTCCTGGATCGTCGCGTCCATCGACTTGCTGTCCTGGGTGTAGCGCAGACCGCCGATAATGCTGACCCTGCTGTTCCACTCGTAGCTGAGTTGGCCGAATACGGCATAACTGTCTGTCTTGAGGTCGAAAGTGGTGGGCAGCAGAGGAAAAGTTCCGAACTTGTCATTTATGACCTGATCCCCCGCCTCCGTGAAGTAAAAGAGGCCGGCCAACCAGTCGAGACGTTCCCCGGCAGTGGTTCCCAGCAGCTGGAATTCCTGCGTGAACTGGTCGTGATTGGCGAGGGCTGTTCGGTCAAATCCCGCGCCGTACACTCCGGGAGCGAATTCGCGCCCACCCGTGAAATCCGCGCGGAACAGGTCCTCGAGATCCATGTAACCCGTAATGGATCGAAATTCGAATGCGCCGGCGTCGTAGGAGATATTCAGGGTGATGCTCCACTGGTCGGTCTTGCCTCGACTCGGCGTCGTGGATTGACTGGTGTAGATATTTCCCGTGGCAAACATTGCCTGTGAAGTGGTGGGCGGCGAGCCGCCGTACGTGGCCGGGGTGGGTATATATCCGTCGTTGTCATCGGATGCAACGAACGCCGTTAACGTCATATCCAGCGTATCGGAGCCCAGATAGTTCAGGATCACACGGCTGGCGACATTCTCCATCGCCCCCACGTCTTCGCCGATGGCGCGGTTGAACTTGTAGCCTCCGTTTTCCATGTAAATCATGGAAAACGATGCGGCCCAGGTGTCGTCAACGATCGGTCCCCCGATAGAACCCTTGAATTCCGTGTGGTCCCAATCGCCGTAGCCGGCGCTCACATCAACCCAGGACTCGTCAACGGGCTTCCGGCTCACAATCTTGATTGCGCCGGCAATCGTGTTGCGTCCGTACAGGGTGCCCTGAGGCCCACGCAGCACTTCAATCCGTTCGATGTCATTGAAAGTCAGATTGGCGCCCGCAAGACGGCCCCGGTAGACGTCGTCGACATAGACTCCCACATTCGATTCCGAAACCGACAAGCCGCCCACGGACTCCGTGTTGCCCCTGAGGGAGATATTGAAAGTGGAAGGATTCGCCGTTAGCTCCCGAACGGAAAGGTTGGGAACCGTGCGGTCCAGCTCAATGGTGTTGGCCACCTGCAGGTTGTCGAGTGTAGCAGCCGTCAGGGCGGTAACGGTGACCGGCGTATCCTGAATGTCCGCCTCGCGCCGCTCCGCCGTAACGATGATTTCCTCTAATGCAATCTCTTGCGCGACTGCGTCGAGGGAGACCAGAAGCATAGAGATTGCCATGCCGTTCATCAGGCACGCAGGCCAGTGTGTATATCTGTCCATGACATGTTCCTCCAAATCGGAACTACTTGTAAGTTCGCACAGCTCCCAATTTCAGGAAGCAGGTATCCACGAGTTCCAGCTTGCCAGTACCGAGCCAACAAGACCAACCGGTCGGCTTGCATTCGGCCGATAATCCCATTATTTGAATTCTCGGAAGCATCAGCAAACCGGAAAATCGGTAAACGCAAAATTTGCTTTGTGCATCATTGAATTCATATGCACGTGCTTCTGTATACTCCAATCGCCTTACGCTCCGGGAGCAATAGTTGGTGCCTCAGGACTACGCTGAATTTCGCGCGCACTGGCCCGTCGTGGTTTCGGCGGCGATCGGTGTTGGCGTCGGCGTTACCGGGGCCATGGTGTACAGCCTGGGCATCATGCTTAACCCGCTCGCCGACGCGTTCGGCTGGAGCCGCGCCGAGATATCGGCCGCCAAGACATTCCTCACCCTGGGTTTCGCCGTGACGGCGCCTTTTGTCGGATACATTGCCGACAAATTCGGGGTCCGGAAAATCGCGCTGATCTCGCTGATCCTGCTGTCACTCGCCCTGGTGGGCATGACCCGGATGAACGGCAGCATCCTGATTTTCTATGCGTCCATCTTTGGGCTCTCCCTGGTGGGATGCTGTACGACGCCCCTCGTGTGGACCCGCGCCGTCGCGACGTGGTTCGAGAAGAGGCGGGGACTTGCCCTGGGAGTGACTCTGGCCGGCACGGGAATTGCCGGTATCCTGGCGCCGCTGGTCCTGGGCGGGCTCATTGAACGCTATGGCTGGCAGGCGGGCTACATGGCGATGGCGGCCGCGGCGGCTCTCGCCGTCCTGCCCGCGTACTTCTGGTTCTTTGAGCAGGGCCGGCAGGACGAAAAGGCCGCAAACTCCGCACGCAGGCCCGCTTCACCGGCATTGGAGGCCGGCCTTACGGTGAAGGAAGCGTTTCGGACCTTTCGGTTCTGGCAATTCGCCTTCGCCTTCATGCTCATCGGCGGGATTATCTCGGCCCTGGCCATACATCTGGTGCCTATGCTGACCGACGCCAACATGCCGCGAGCGATGGCAGTGCGCATGATCGGCGCAATGGGAGCCGCCGTGATTCTTGGCCGCGTCACCACGGGCTTTCTGGTGGACCGTTTCCACCCGCCGTATGTAGCCGCCGTGTTCCTCAGCATGCCGATCATCGGCTGCCTGCTGTTGGGAACAGACGTGCCGGCGCTCTGGCTCGCCGTGACGGCAGCCATTTTCATTGGCCTGGCCGCCGGTTCCGAAGTTGATCTGTTGCCGTATCTGACAGCACGGTACTTCGGACTGAAATCCTACGGCAGGCTATACGGCTGGGTATTCATTTTTTTCTATGTGGGTGTCGGAATTGCGCCACCCGCGTTTGGTCGCGTGTTCGACCTCTACGGGAACTACGATTCTGCGCTCAGTGTTGCGATTGGTGCCCTGGGTCTTGGCGTTCTGGGCATCGCAACCCTCGGCAAGGCGCCCAAATTTTGAGCCGGACGAGCGGAACCTGGACTGATAGTGCCTTGAACGCCTTGCACCATCCTTCCCTCAAGGACCGCGTCGTCATCATCACCGGCGGCAGCCGGGGCTTCGGATGGTTCATGGCGCGGGAATTGCTGCGCGCCGGCGCGCGAGTGACATTGACCGGGCGCAGCAGCGATACGCTGGCCCCTGTCCTTGACGAGGCGAACAGCATCGTCGGTGAGGGCCGCTGCCTTGCGGTCGCCGGAGATGTAACCCGGCCGGAAGATTGCGCCCGCACCGTGGAAGAAACCGTTGGTAAATTCGGGCGCATCGATGTCCTGATCAACAACGCCGGGCGATCATACGGAGAATTCGGGGACAGGCTTTCGAAGATCACGCGTTTCCACGACGTCACGGAACCCCAATTGCGCGCGATTGTCGAGACCAACCTGTTCGGCGTCTTCTTCATGACCCAGGCCGTTATTCCGCACATGCTGAAACGCAAATTCGGCAAGGTTATTTCCATCTCCACCAGCCTGCTCAACATGGTCCGGCCGGGGAATTCCGTTTACGGGTCTTCAAAGGCGGCGCTGGAAACCGCGCACCGGTGCTGGGCGGGCGAACTGAAGGACACCGGCGTTGACGTGAATATCCTCCTACCCGGCGGTCCGTCGGATACCGAGTTGATTACGCCGGCCATGGTGCCCGGCGTCGTTGGCGAGCGGGCCGGTGGCCGGCTCCTGCCCGGCGACATCATCGTGCCGCCGGCCGTGTGGATGTGCACGGACGCAACCAACGGGATGACCGGCGAAAGGGTGATCGCACGCTATTGGGACGAGAAACTTCCGCCGGAAGAAGCGTTCAGGGGCTGTCTGCAGCCGCACGTGGACGAGCCGTCGATCATGTAAGCGGGAAATGGGGAGCGAAAGCTCCACATCCCCAGAAACAGAATGCGCTAACTGCCAGGCAGAAAGAAAGCGTTGATGGTCAGCATCAGTCCTGCGAGAGCGAGGATGAGCCCTGCCAGCGCGGCGCCCTGTATCCACAGCGCACGAAACATGTCGGCGCGAAATTCCTCGAGGTCCGCCTTGGTCGCCATATTTGTCTCCACCTGAAACGACAAACGCTCCAGGACCCTGACCATCTGGATGTTGAGCGGCGTCCTGCTCACCAGATCCACCATTGCCTCCGCCTGTTTCGCCGGACAGCCCGCCCGCTCCAATTTCCGTATTTCTGCATGCGTGTCAAAAGCAACTTCAGCCATTGTCATCCTCCTTGAAGACTCCCTGGACAAACCACTGCGGTCGATCCTTCTCCGGCTTTTTAGCCGACCCGCAATCGCGATGTCAAGCGCTGCGCAGCAACAGCGCTGCGCAGCAACAGCCCTATGGATGTGCAGGACCGCGACCCACGGGATGACACCCCAACGGGTAATCGGCACGATTTTCGGGCGTTAATCCTCCGCTGCAGGTGGCCTGCAGGGGCTACCGGCAGGACTTCCTGGGCCAGCGGTCTATCACGTAGCCGCCGCGGGCAGGCGGCAGACCGTTCAGGACCAGATCCTGGGTTCGGCGCCAAGTGACGGGTCTAGGGAATAGCTGTTGGCGGGCCGTTCCAGTCCAAGGTTGTCGCGCAGCGTGCCGTCTTCGTAATCCGTTCGAAAAAGCCCGCGTCGCTGAAGCACCGGCACGACTTCACCGACGAACTCGTCCAGGTTCTCCGGCAGGTAATTGGGTGTAATCGAGAAGCCGTCGGCGGCGCCGGCGCGAAACCATTCCTCGCAGAAGTCGGCGATCTGCTCCGGCGTTCCGGCCCGAACCAGGCTGGCGCGCGAGACCACGACGCGTCTTGCCAGCTCGCGCATCGTGAGTTTTTCCTCGCGCGCCATCTTGACGATCTGTTCCTGGACCCATTGCCCACCCTCCGTTGTCGCGATTTCCGGCAGCGTGTCGTCGGGTGAACAATGCGAAAGGTCCGCGCCAATCTGCAATTGCAGGATCTGCAGGGCGAGCGCGTCCGGAATCAGGTCGATCAGTTCCTGCTGTTTGCGTTTTGCCTCTTCTTCCGTGCCTCCCACGATGAACTGCACCGAGGGAATTACCTTGAGCTTTGCGGGATCGCGCCCGAAACCGGCCGCGCGCTTCTTCATGTCGTCATGGAAAGCGCGCGCATCTTCCAGGTTGTTCTGCGCGGTGAAGATCAGATCCGCGGTCCTGGCCGCCAGCGCCCTTCCCGGCGGGGAACCGCCCGCCTGCACGATGACCGGGTGGCCCTGGGGCGGGCGCCCGATATTCAGCGGTCCGGCAACGCGGAAGAACTCGCCTTCGTGGTCCAGTTGATGGACCTTCTCGGGCGAGAAGTACCGTCCTGCCGCCGCGTCCCGGATGATTGCGTCGTCTTCCCAGCTGTCCCAAAGCCTGCGTACGACATCGACGAATTCCTCGGCGCGCTCGTAGCGCCGGTCATGGTCCATGATCTTCTCGAAGCCGAAGTTGCGCGCCTCGATCGAACTCGTGGACGTGACGACGTTCCATCCCGCACGGCCATTCGAAATGTGGTCGAGAGACGCGAATCGACGGGCGACCGCGTAGGGTTCGTTGAACGTGGTGGACATCGTCGCGACCAGGCCGATGTGTTGAGTGACCGCGGCAAGCGCCCCCAGCAGCGTGCTGGGCTCGAGCTTTCCGGCGTAATCGGTGGCGGCGAAGGCCCCCTTGCCCTTGATATTGGGGTAACCCATGGAATCGCCCGAAAAATAGATGTGCAGCTTTCCCTGCTCTGCTTTCTTTGGAGCCGGGCGAAATTGCCGAAGTCATGCTGATCGAGCGGGCCTTCCCTGGGGTAGCGCCAGCCTCCTGGGTGAGAACCGCTGTTGTGAATGAAAGCTGCCAGAATTAGCTGATGCGGGTCCGCCATGCGGTCTCCTTCAGGTCCGGCGAATGCCCGGGTGGGGAACGCTCATTCGACGCGGTAGGTCCGGCCGCCGACACAGGAAAACAGGCGCCCGTCGGCGTCGTTCACGACTTCCACTTCCCCCTCCTTCATGTAAATCAGGTCCTCGAAGTGGAACTTGCCGATTTCGGGCTGGAACCAGGGCAGATCGCAGATGATCACCATTCCATCCACCAGCTCGAAATCGTGAATTCCGCCGCCCGGATGCGGGACGTAATAGGTATTGATCGGGGTTGAGACGACCAGCGCCTCGACCTGCTCGCGATCGATGAGTTCGTCGGCGCGTTCCCGGTTAAGCAGCATAGGTGATTTCCTTCTTGAAGCCTGGTTGCGGTTGCTGGTGACAGTTCATTCAGGGGCCCAGTGCGCCGGCAGGGATCTCACCCACGTCATCGGCGCCGCCAGCGAAACCATAGCCCTTCAGAGTAATGACTGCCAATGCCGATGGCGGCTCCCGGTCGCTTCCTGTCACTCGTTTGGCCAGCCTCTTGAGGCTCTTTGTTCCTTCCGCCACCCGCCGCTCCCCGAGCTTGATCTCGAAAGCTGCCCAGCGCCCATCTGCAGCTTCCACAATCGCATCTACCTCCAGCCCGTCCTGCTCGCGGTAGTGATAGACGCGCGCGTCGGCGGCCTGAGCATAGATGCGGAGGTCGCGGATGATCATGGATTCGAACAGGAAACCCAGGAACTCAAGATCACGCAGCAACCGTTCCGGTGTGGCTCGAAGAGCGGCAACTGCGACTGACGGATCCACGAAATGCCTGACCGGCGAAGTACGGAGAGTTGTCCGAGATCGCAGATGCGCGGCCCATGCGGGTTGGTTTTCCACCACCATGAGCCGTTCCAGGTCTTCAAGGTACTCGGCGGCGGTGTCCCGATTCAACCCGTTGCCGCTGCCGCCAACATCGGCTGCGAGCCTGGAGACAGCCACCGGAGTTGCAATATTGCGGGCCAGCGAACGGATCAGGCGTTCCACCTTGACCGGATCCCTTCTTTTCCCGCTAACTCTTGACAGGTCGGCGCGGCATATCTCGTCAACGTATCCACGGTTGACTCGCAAGGTCGCCGCGGGGGACTTTTCGATGTTGCCCGGCCAACCCCCGGCGCAGATGAATTCCGCTGCCGAGGCTATTGAGAGTTCAGAACGTTTGGATTTCTGGCCGTGCCCTTCCAGCAGGCCCCGCAAGGAAATCTCGCCCGAGGAATGACCGGCCTCGTAGAGCGACAGCGGGCGCATGCGGAGGCGCGTAAAGCGGCCGGCGCCGGTGTGTCGCGAAGCGTCGTCGGCGGGTACGGCGGAACCTGTCAGGATGAACTGGCCTGCCAGCGAGCGCCGGTCCACCACTCGCCTGACCTGGTTCCAGATCGACGGCTCAAGCTGCCATTCGTCGATAAGGCGGGGCGTGTCCCCTTCAAGCACCATTGCCGGCTCCACCCCGATCATCTGGCGGGCGTTGGGGTCCACGTCCAGCATTACGCTGCTTTTGGCCGTTCGGAGAGCGGTTACGGTCTTGCCCGAAGCCCTGGCGCCTTCAATAACGACGGCGCCGGACGCACGCAGCAATTCGGCGAGCTCCGTGTCAACGATTCTATTGAGGTAGTTTGCGGTCATGGCGCCGGCGTTATGGAGAATGTAGAAACCATAGCCTTGGCGATCCCCGATTGCAAGCTGTAACAGGTAATTTATAGAGGAAATAAAGAGCAAATAAAAGGTATAAGAAAAGGCACAATAATGAACAGATGACAAGCTGTTTATCGAACATGTGGCCGAACGAAGCACAATTGGCCTGACATTTGTGGTGGTGAAGGGCCGTAGCGGCAGGAAGCCGGCCCCCGGCGTAACATGTATTGTGGCGATCAGCAATTCAATGAGGTCTGGACAACTGATGATCAACCGGCGCGAATTCGTCTTGGCTGCCGGCATAAGCGCTACGGCTCTTGCGCCACCTGCACCTGGCGCCGTAAATCCCGTGTCCTACGCGACCGCCCCGGAGGGCCCCTGGGAATCCTGGGGAGAGTTGCGCCGTGCGGGAGGGGTTCTGCATTACGCAGCAACGGGACCGGACGACACGGACAGGCCGCCTGTCATCCTGCTGCACCGGCTGGGCGGCTGGTTGTCCGATTGGCGGCACGTGGCCGCAATTCTTGGCCGGGAGCGGCGCGTCATTGCGTTCGACCTGCCAGGTCACGGGGGATCCCAGTGGCAGGGGCGCCCCCCGTACATCCAGACTCTCGGCGAATCGGCCTCCCTGCTGGTCGGGGCATTCGATGAATTGGAAATTGACACGGTGGATCTGATCGGGACGTCGCTGGGCGGATGCGTGAGCGTGATCCTGGCGGCGCTCTGGCCGGAACGAATCAACAAGCTGGCGATCGTATCGTCAGCGTTGGCGCCACGCCGGTCTCTCGATCAGATCCGCGCCCTGATTGACGAAGTGCAAGCCGATCTGTTTGATGAGAACGGTCTGCCGATCACCTTCCGGGAAAGCATGCTGAGCGAGACGTTCGGCATTGTCGATACCCACGATATCTATGTGGAGAGCCTCGCCAGCCGAGAAGCGGCCGGGCTGTGGATCCAGCCATCGGAAAGGGGCGTCGCCATCACCGATATCGTCGGAACGCTCGCCCGGGTAACAGCTCCGACGCTCATCGCGTATGGAGAAAAGGACCGGGCCTACGGAAAGTATCGCGCCGGCGCCGAAGCCGCGCTGCCGGACGCAATGTTCCTCGAAATCGCGAATTCCGGCGCATTCGCAATGCAGGAGGAACCTGCCGCATTGGCGCGGATGCTGGGCGATTTCATCGAAACCGATCGCACTGACTAGTGCCTGCCTGTTGACCTGCAGCATGGAGAATATCGCCTGATGCGACCTACAAAAGCCTATGCACCCGGCCGCTTCGGCCAGTTGCACTATCGGATTGTGACTCCCGAAGCGGCTTCGCAGCCGCCGTTGCTGTGTCTGCACCAGACGCCAAGCAACAGTCGTCAGTGGGAACCCATACAGCCGTTCCTGGCAAAGGACCGGGTGGTCGTCGCTGCCGACACGCCGGGTTACGGCATGAGCGATCCGCCGCCCGAACCGCTGGAAATCGGGGACTACGCCGATGCGATGTTCAGCTTCATGGAGCACCTTTCAAGCCGCGGGATCGTTGCGCCGGGTCCTTTCGACGTGATGGGTTATCACACGGGCTCAATCACCGCCACGGAGATGGCGCGCCGGGACAGCCAGCGGGTTCGGCGTTGCGCTTTGTTTGGCCTGGCGGCCTACCCGGATGACATTCGAGCCGAGCGACTCGACCGACTGAGCGAACGTTTCCCGCCGCCGGACCGGACGCTTCATCATGTCGAGAAACTCTGGTCGCTCATTGGCGAGCTGGCGGACCCCGGAATATCGGCCGAAGAACTTCATATCGGCATGGCCGACGCCCTGCGTCTGGGAAAGAGGCTCCCGTGGGGCTATATCGCAGTCTATCGCTATGATTTCCTGGGCGCCATGGCGGAAGTCAGCCAACCGGTGCTCGTTCTCAATCCCGAGGACGACCTGTGGGCCGTGACCCACCAGACCTCGCACCTTTTCAGGAACGGACGGCGTATCGACATCCCGGGCTTCTCCCACGGTGTTCTTACTATTCGCCGCGACTACCTCGTCGAGGAGATTGAGCGCTTCCTGAGGCAATGACCAGGCAGATCAAGCGATCAGGCGGATGCCTCGGAGACGAATTCCGCAACCCGCTCGGCCCACCTCTGCGGATCCAGCATCAACGAGAAGGAACCGCCCTCGGAAAATACCTCCAGGCTGAAGTCGGCCCGCCGCCCGGCCACCTGCCTGTCCTGCCTGTGAAGGCTGTCGCCGCTGTCCGTGAGGATACGCGTGGGTGCGCGAACACTGTCCAGATCAGCCGCCATGTCGTTGGAGAAAACAGCCCGGTAGGTGGGCGTGTCGAAGCCGGCCCACCAGGCGCCCAGCGTCCCCCAGTTGGCCGTCGACAGCCCGCGAGGAATGGGCGCGCGACTGTGTATTGCGGCAAATGTTTCCGACATGTGCGAACCGTCCCCCCGCAACTGAACCTGCGGCGCGGCTTGCGCAAGCCTGGACTCCCGCTCCGCCGCGCTGTACACCGGACAACCGTGCAGCACGACGGAAGCGGTGCGGTCGGGATGGCGGGCCGCGAACGATGCGCCGATCGCGGCGCCCGTGTGATGCCCGGCCACCGCGACCCGCTCCACGTTCAGGCCATCAAGAAGATCGACAAGATTGTCGGCAAGGTCGGCGATCGTTACCGAGTCCGGCGGAGGGTCCGACATCCCGTAACCCGGATTATCCGGCGCGATCGTGTCAAAACCCATATCCGCCAGGAGCGGTTGTATGTCAACCCATTCCGCCAGGCCGAAGGGCGTTTGATGCAGTAACAGCACTCGCGTCTTTCGCTCGGCCCCGGCCTCCCCGGGCAAACGGCGGTAATGCAAGGCCCCCAGCCGGCACTGCGCATAGCCCTTCCCGCCCGCCAGGGCCGAAGCGCCCGTCCATTTGTCTCCCACGCCCGCGTAACGGGCCTTGCCGGTACTCACTGTTGTCTCTCCTTGCGCCATTGCCGCGCTTATCCGTTGCCCGCGCCCGGCCACCGCGCCGCCGATGAGGCCCCCGATGACCGTTCTGCGACGCATCAAAACTCAACTAGCCGCTGGCCCAGCAGACGGCCGAAAACGATACACGGCATGACCATCATCCCGCCCACGAATGCATTGCCCTGAAGCTGCCCGGAACCCAGGATTTCACCCGCGGCATACAAGCCCGGGATTGCGGCCCCGTCCGGGCGGACGACCTGCAAACTCTCGTTGACCGCAACGCCGACGGTGGAGGATACGGACCCTCCCTGCTGGCGGATGGCGTAAAACGGGGGCGTATCGATAGATACGGGCATATGGGACCTGCCCAGCGCATCCCTGCCCTGTGCGACTCCGGCGTTGAATTCCGCGACCGTCTTCGCGAGAGCTCCGCCGGGCACGCCGATATCTTCCGCGAGCGATTCCAGGCTGTCGGCCCTGCGGAAAACCTCGCAGGTGTTGAACGCCTCCGCCATCTGCTCTCGAGACCAGTCATAAACGATCGGCGGCGCCTGGCGGAAAATGGAATCGTCGAAAACGATCCAGTAGCGCAACTCCGGCTGGTCCAGCAGCGCGTGCTCGCGGACATCGATGCTGGGCTCATCTTCCCTCACGAAGCGCTGGCCGTGGGCATTCACGTAGATTTCCCAGGGCAGCCGCGCCTCGGGATAGGTATTGGCCCGTCCGAGCATGGACTTGGGGTACGGTCCGTCCTCCAGCAGCCAGCCGAAGTTCGAGAGGTACTTGTCACGCCCGCGCAGGTACCCGCCCGCCGCAACCGCCAGATCGTAGCCGTCGCCCTGGGCAAATTCATACGCGCCGTTCAGGTAAAGCTTGTAACCGCACAGGCGCCGGAACATCACGGGGTTGGCTGCGTATCCGCCGCTTGTCAGCACGACGTTTTTTCCCGCGGCCGACGATTCCCTGCCCTCCCCATCAATGAGTTCGACGCCGTTCACAATCCCGTCGCGATCCTGCATCAGGCCCGTCACCCTCGTGCCGGTGAGGACCTTGATACAGCCAAGGGCTTCCTGCTCGCGCATTGCCGGCTCCAACACATCCAGCACCGACTTGCCGAAGTCGTTTCCCCAGTAGTAGCGCGCCACCTCGTAACGTTCATGCGCGCTTTCGATGGACGGGCATTGGTCCTGGACGTCGAAACCGAGTTCCATCATCCAGTCGAAAGCGTCCGCGGCGTTGAAGATGCTCAGCCTTGCGAGCACCGGATCGATCGTGCCGCGGCTGATGCGCATCACCTCCTCCAGGTGCTTCTCGGGCGAATCCTCGATGCCTTTCTCCGCCTGCAGGCGGGTGCCCGCCGCGCTCATCTGTCCGAAGCTCACCAGCAGCGTTCCGCCGATCTTCTCCGCCACTTCGACAAGCAACACCCGCCCGCCCCGTTGCGCCGCCATGGTTGCCGCCGGGAGGCCCGTCGTTCCGGCGCCGACCACGATCATGTCCCACGGCCCGGAATTCGAATTGCTGCTCATGCCATTTCTTCCAATCAGGTTCCCTTATAGTCCCACGTTACGGGCACGGTCACGGATGTACGCACCGAACCAGTCCAGATTGCGAAACCGCAGGGTTCCCCGACCGACGGCGCTGGAGGCGTGCGCCATGCCCGCGACGAGCCGAAAAGCCTTTGCCAGCAGGAACAATTCCGCATGCTCAAGCTCCGCGGCTGTGAACGGACGCACCGACGCATAACCTCGCTCGAACGCCTCGCCGTAAGCGGGCGGGAAATCATAGAACAGGTTGCCGAAAGTGAAATTCTTCACGTCCTGCATGAGGAAGTCCTGCCCCGTGGCGTCAAAATCCAGCAAGGTTATCCGGCCCTTGTCATCCACGTGAACATTGCTTGGATGAAAGTCCCGATGACACAGTCCAAGCGGAACGGGCTCCAGCGCAGCTCGCTCCAGGCGCTCGACGAGCAGGGGAGCCAGCCTCTCGTAGAAGCGGGCATCCTCGGGCCGGTCGTGAAGGAAGTCGAGCAGTGGCGGCAGGTTGACCATGAAATTCACCACATCATCGGTTGACGGTTGCTTCCCGCCAAGGTACTCGAGGCCCAGCAGGTGCATATCCGCGAACAACGCTCCGATGCGCTCGGCGGTGCGCTCGTCCAGTGCTTCGGCGAATTTGCGACCCGGCGCCCAGGTATACATTGCGACCGCGCGTGCGCCTTCCGGGGAGTCGACCTTGAAATACAGTTCACCGTTGCGCGTGCGCAACGGTGTGGACGCCGGGAAATGTCGCTGCCGCAGATAATCCAGGAACTCAAGTTCCACCTTCACGATGTCGACGTCGCGCCAGCTCTTGCGCCACACGCGCATGGCATAGCGGGAATCCCGGTCCCGGATCAGGTAGACGTCGTTCATGCCTCTGTACAGGAGATAGGCGTCAACCTTGCCGATCAAGGGATAACGGCGTGCCGCTTCCTCTGCAATCCAGTCGGGATGCAACACAGAGTGCGCGATCCGGGCATTGTCGACGTTGTTCATGGGGTAGAGGATTCTTGCATAAATCGCCCGGCAAGTATCCGGCAACCCGGACGTGGGCCACTACCCTCCTGAAATCCCCGTTAAGGTTTGCGCATATCCTTACTGCATATCTTGAGGCTGCTACACCACAATGAACCGAAACCTCTTTTTCGCTACAGCACTGCTGCTCTTGCTCCCGCTTCCCCAGCCCGGCTTTGCGGACGAATTCGCCGATCAGCGTCTCACTCATGAGTCGCTGCGGCAGAAGTATGGCGATCCGGATGGGCGGATCGCAGAGATCGGAGGCGTTGAGGTCTATTACAAGGACCAGGGCGAGGGTCCGGCCATCCTCATGATCCACGGTTCGCGCAGCACGCTGCGCACCTGGGATCGAGTAGCGCCCGAATTCCTGGATCGCTACCGGGTAATCCGATACGATCTGCCGCCTAACGGACTGTCCGGACCGGTGTCCGACGAAGCCGTTGACCGCATGGAACCCGCGGGCCTGGCCGCCGGGCTGCTGGATCACGTGGGGGCCGGCCAGGTGACCTGTGTTGGCGTGTCCAGTGGAGGCACGACCTGCATGTACCTCGCAGCCACCTACCCGGATCGGGTGAACCGGCTGATCATGTCAAACTCCCCATCGGACCCGGTAACAACCGACCACGTTAACCATCCCCCCGAATTCAAGGCGGCCCTGGAGGAATTCGTGGAAACGGGATTCGAATCGGAGAATTTCATCAACCTGTTCCTGGACTTCTACAATGGGGATCCCCGGCGGATTTCGGAGCAGACGCGCCGCGAGTACTTTGACTTCAACCGGCGGGTGAAGGAGCCCAATCCGGTCGCAATGATCGGGCTGGTTGCCGATCACCAAGAAACCAGGAAGGCGATGGCCAGCGTACGCGCACCGGCGCTTTTGATCTGGGGTGGTCGCGACGCACTGTTGATACCGGCGGCGGCCGGTACGCTGGCCAGCTACCTTGAGAATACGCAGGTCTCGACCGTGTTCATGCCGGACGTGGGCCACTACCCTCCCCTGGAATCTCCGATACGGTTTGCGAAGATCGTCGCTGCATACATCGAGGGCGCTACGCCGAACGCGACCCCTTGAGAATGCCCGCCCGTGGTGCTTCCTTCTGGGCGTACTGATCGCGGCCGGCAATAGCTGCCCTCGCCGCCTGCAAGCTATGCGGCTTGTCGGATGCGCTCCTGGGCCAAGTCATAGGCAACTTGCATCCGCAGCCACATTTCCGCCGTGCTCCAGCCGAAATCGTTTTCCAGGCTCAGCGCCAGGCGCGGCGTAATTCGGCCTTCGCCGGCCAGGATGCGATTCAGGCCGGCGCGGGAAATTCCCAGGCGCTCCGCCGTTTCCTTCACTGTCAGGCCCGCCGCCCGAATGCACTCATAGCGCAAGAATTCCCCCGGATGCCTCCGCAGGGAGTCATGCAGTTCGACGCGCTCGGCGTCGTCGTTCTTCTTGCTCATCTCTCCACCCTCCATCAGTGGTAGTCCACCAGGTCGATATCGACGGCTTCGCCGCCCTCGAACCGGCACACAATTCGCCAATTCGCCGTCACCCGGATGCTCCACATTCCGGCCAGCCGCCCGCCGGTCAGAGAGCGCAGCCGGAATCCTGGAAGGCGCGCCTCTTCCGGCATCCGCGCATCGTCCAGCACGTGGAGAATTCGGGCCAGCTTCGCTACGCTCGCGGTCGGCAGCCCTCGCGGGTCGCCCGTGGCGGCGAATCTCCGTAACGCCTTGTGCCTGATTCTCATACCGAGACTGTCTCACCGGGACTGTCTCAGGAATTGCGCAGTGTGTCAAGCAAAATGTGACTATTCCTCGGCGCACGCTTCCCCGGCTGCGCCGGTCCTGACGAAGGCAAGAGCGTCGCGGGCTGTGCGCACGGGATCCTCCATGACCAGCTTGTGGCCCAGGTCGGAATACTGAATCATCCGGGGCGAAGTCGATGAAAATGCGGCTGCAATCTCGCAGAACAACTCGGCCGGCAGCACCGGACCAGAGGCGCCCCATTGAATGAACGTCGGCGCCAAAACCTTCCCGGCCGTTGCGTAATCGCGTTCCGGCCCCCCGCCGGCGTACCACACGTCGATACGCTTCCGAAAGCGCTGCTCCTGGCCCGGCAGCGTATTGAGCGTCCGATACCTTTCGACGAGATCTTTCGTGACCTTTCCTGGATCACCATAAATGCTGCGCAGAAACGCACTCCAGTACAGATTCGTTCCTTTCGTGCCAAGCACCTCGTCATGTATCCAGAAAACCATGCGGTCTAGCGGACGGGTCCTGGACGTGGACGGCAGTCTCAACGGCACTGTCGAAAGCAGCAGCGCTTCCACCTGCTGCGGATACATCGCGGCGTAGCGGACGGCCTGGGTGGCGCCGCCCGACGTTCCTCCCAGAATGAATCGCTCCACCCTGAGCGAGGCCAGCAATTCGCGCAGCAGGAAGATGCCCCGCCCGGCACTGTAATCGTCTCGTCCATCGGCTCCGGACAGACCATGTCCCAAGGCGTCCACGCGAATGATGCGGAACTCGGCGCCGAGCGCAGCGACCCACCCGTCCCACTGCTGAAGATTGGCTCGCGAGCCATGCAACAGAACCAGGGCCGGGCCTTCGCCTTCGTCCCTGTAGTGAAGCCGTGTTCCATCAATTTCCGTGAACTGCGAGGGCGGGGACCCGTAGCGAAGCAGCGCGTCTTCATGGTCCGCCTCAAGCAGCCCTATTCGCGCGACCCCAATGAAAGTCACCGCGATCGCGACAAGAAACAGCGCAATCCACTTGGCGCGTGTCATTGGAAGTCCGTGTCGGCACTCATTGTTCGGAAGCCAGGAACTCGGCTATCGCCCTGGCCTTGGCTGCGTTGCCACCAGTTACCGTTGCGACATGGCCATCGCGCAAAAGACTCGCCGCCTTCGCGACAGCGGCTTTCAGCACCGGCAACTCGCTGTCCGACTTCAGGAGCAGTACGGGCGCTTCTATGAGTGGCATGCGCTCATAGGCCCGGTACTCGAAGGCCGCGATGTAAGGGTCGGCGTAGGTGTCCAACGCCTTCAGCACGTCGAGCGCCGCCCGGTGAAGGACCGCTGCGGGCGGCACGGGCCCCTTGAGGCGGTGCTCCGGGTCGCGCATGAACCAGGGGAAATGCAGCGCCTGGTCGCGAACGAAATTGAACGCCCAGACGAATTGCCGCCCGAATTCATCCGGCTCGATGCGTGGCGCGTAATTCTCGATGATCGTCTTGCGCATGTCGTCGTCGTACTCGATGATGCCGTCGAGCACGACCCGCCGAACCCGATCCGGACAGGCTGCAGCGAACTCGCAGGCGATCCGCGCCCCCGTATGGGATCCGTACAAATCCACTCGATCAAGCGCAAGCTCGTCGATCAAGCGGCGCATACTGTCGGCGAAATAGGCAATGTCGGGGTGCTCGATACCAGGTGGCGCCGAGTCGCCATTGCCCAGGGTGTCGGGTGCAAAAAGCGTTGCGTTGCAGCCGGCCTTTCGCAATTCGGTCATCAGGCCCTGCATGAACCACGACGACGATGGCGAGGGGTGGAGCAGCAAGGCGGCCGGCACATTGAAATTCGCATCAACGGCGGGCGCCTCGAGACGCCGCAGATGCAACTGTCCCTCGCTCAGTGCGACAAACTGGCGTTCAATGTCGCTCACCTTGGTCTCCGGTCCGGAACGTCGTCATAATATGCCAGTGTCCTGTTACAAGCGGACGGTATGAACCTGTTGCGGCGAACAATCGCCGTTGTTGTCGTGACAGCAGTCGTCGTGGTCGCGCTCGTCGGGTCCATGCGCATCGGCTGGTGGGACACGGACTACGAGACCGTTCAGGCACGGTGGGCTGCGGCCCCCTCGACCTTCGTGAGTATCGACGGCGTCAACGTGCACGTGCGAAGCGAAGGCAGCGGGCCCGTCGTTCTGATGCTCCATGGCAGCATCCTGAACATGCATGAATGGAGCCCGGTGGCGGACCGGCTGAAGGACCGCTTTCGGGTCGTCCGGCTGGACTGGCCTCCATACGGTTTTACGGAGCCCGATCCCAAGGGAATCCTGACGACGGCCCGGGCTGCCGACATCGTTGCCGGGCTGGTGGAGCACCTGGACCTGGGGCCCTTTACGATCCTCGCAACTTCAAACGGCGTAAATGTCGCGCTTGACTTTTACGCACGTTACCCCGACCGGGTGCGGGCCATGGCGCTTTCGGTCCTGCCGCTCGAGCGACCGAGCCAGACCCGGAAGGTCGACTGGCGCATCCGGGCCATGGGTTGGTTCCACAGCCGCTTCCTGCCGGATTATCACTCGAAGTACTGGTGGCGCCTCATCTTCGAAGACACCACGCCAGCCGGTTTCTCGCCACCCGACGAAATGGTCGACATGACGTACGACGCCAACAATCTTCCGGGCGCGGCGCAACGTCAGAGGGAATACATCGCCTCCAATGTCGAATTGTTTCGCACCACTGACATGGGGGCGGTCGCAGAAGAGGTGACGGTGCCCGTGCTGTTGCAATGGTGCGAGCAGGATACGGTCATTTACCAGACCCTCGACGCCACCATCGAGAGATTCAGTCAAGCGCCGTTGACGGTTATCAACTATCCTCAATTCGGCCATTTCCCCATGTGGGAGGATCCCGACCTGTTTAGCGCCGATCTGGAGAAGTTCCTCAACTCACTGGATTCCGGATGACAGCAACAATTATCGACGCCGATACGCACCTGATCGAGACTGCCGCGATCTGGGAGCACCTGACCGCCAGCGAGAGCGTGCATCGTCCGCAAGCCGTGGAACTCGACCAGGCCGTGATCGTGCCCCCGATCGTTACGCCAATGAAATCCGTCTGGATCATTGACGGCCAGATCTACGCTCGCACCCAACTTGAGATCATCGAAGAAGCATCTGAAGGGCAGGTCAAGCCCGGGGCGCTGGCGATGACCGACCCGGACGAACGCCTGCGCGCAATGGACCGGCAAGGCGTCGATGTTCACGTCATTTTTCCGAGCCTTTTCCTTGCCCTGTCGCCGGCGTCCGCCCGCGCCGAACTGGCCTTGAGCCGCGCCTATAACCGTTTCCTTGCCGAGCAATGCGGTTCCGGTGGAGGCCGGCTTCGGTGGGTGATGCAGCCCTCGCTCAAGAACATGAATGAAACCCTGAAGGACATTGCCTGGGCGAGAGAGCATGGCGCCATCGGCGTGCACATGCGCGGCCTGGAGGGCGATCGGCCAATCGAACACCCGGATTTTTTCCCTGTTTTCGAAGCGGCACAGGAGTTGGACATTCCGATTTGCGTCCACATCGGCAACGCCAGTCCCGCGTTCAGAGGCATCAGCCGCAACAGTGACGAACGCCCGTCACGGTTTCACATGTCCGTGCCGACGCTCATGTCGTTTACGGCGATTGCGACCAGCGAAATCGCCACCCGCTTCCCGCGACTGCGCTTCGGTTTCTTCGAGGTCGGCTCGGCATGGCTGCCCTACATAGTCGTTCAGGCATACAAGGTCCGGGACAAGCGCGACCGTCGGGCCTTCACCGCCTCTGTCATGCGAGACAGAAGACTTTTCGTCACGTGCGAGGAGCATGAAGACCTGCCACACATCCTGCAGTTTGCCGGTGACGACAATCTCGTTATCGGGAGCGACTTCGGCCATCCCGGCGACGTGGATGAGTCCATATTCGTCCAGCACAAACTGAGGGCGCGGGAGGACGTCACGGAAGATCAGAAAATGCGCATCCTCAGCCACAATGCCCTCGAACTGTTCGGCGCCGCGAACTTCGCCGCCTGACTTTCGAATCGATCCAGACAGCGAATACGTTGAAGACCAGGACAGGCCACGGCGGGACTGCCGCAGGGTCAGCCGGGGCGACGCTCCCGCTGCAGACAAGACTGGGATGGGGACTTGGCTCCATGCCCATCACCATCCTGAATCTGTCGTCCAATGTCCTGTTGCTGCGTTACATGACGGACTCGCTCGGCATTGCAGCATCTGTCGCAGGGCTGATCTTTGCCGGCGCGAAGGTCTGGGATGCGGTGAGCGACCCGCTGATGGGCGCATTTTCAGATCGTATTTCCACACCGTGGGGCCGCCGGCTGCCCTGGTTGGCATTGGGCGGTCTGCTTTGCGTAGGCGCGGTTGTGGCGTTATATACGACCCCCGATTTGAGCGGGACGCCACTGCTCATTTACCTGTCGGCCATGCTGCTGGTTTTTGCCACGGCGTACACGATGTTCAATATCCCCTACATCGCGATGGCGGTGGAATTGACGCCCAGCTACCACGAGCGCACCCAGCTTATGTCATTCCGGGTCGTATTTTCCTCTTTCGGATCGCTGATCGGCTTGAGCCTGGGCCCCGCCTTGCTGGCCTGGTGGGGCGCGACCCGGGCAGGCCACGCCAGGATGTCCTGGGTCCTGGCGGGTTTCGCGGTCGTGTCGCTGATGGTCTGCATATGGTCGCTTCGCAAAGCCCCAAGGACACATCAACAACTGCAAC
This sequence comes from uncultured Gammaproteobacteria bacterium, assembly GCA_951828235.1. GTDB lineage: Bacteria > Pseudomonadota > Gammaproteobacteria > Steroidobacterales > Foliamicaceae > Foliamicus. Next base: position 2,779,036 of record OX639965.1, on the reverse strand, counting down.
AGCCGCCGCTCAGGCAGCAACTGCGTTCGGCGCTTGAGAACGTTCCTTTCCTGTGGCTGTTGACGGCGAAAATGGTGTACTTCCTGGCGCTGGCGCTCTCCGTTTCCACCCTCGCCTACTTCACGAAACACGTACTGCAGGTTTCGGACGAGTTTCTCGGTCTTTTCCTGGGTTTCCAGAGCGTGGTGCTCATCCTCTCTCAACCCCTCTGGCTGGGCGTCGCACGCCGATGGGGGAAGAGGAACGGCTACATCATCGCCGCGGCGCTCTATGGCGTTGCCCATTTTTCCTGGTGGTTTGCCGGACCCGGTGAACCCATCAGCCTGGTCATCTTGCGCGGGCTCTTCATTGGCATTGCCGGCGGCGGAACCTTTCTGCTGACGCAGGCGATGCTGCCCGACGCCCTGGAATATGACTATCTGCGAACAGGCCTTCGACGCGAGGGGTCATTTACGGGGCTCTATGTTCTTGTCGAAAAACTGTCCGGCGCTCTCGGTGTCGCGTTTATCGGCGTTTTCCTCGGCGCCATGGGATATATCGAAGCGACAGAGGGGCAAAGGATCGAGCAGTCCGAAAGCGCGTTGCTCGGACTGTATATTTGCATCGGAGTCCTGCCGCTTGCATTGCAGGCGATCAGCATAGCCGCCATATCCCGCTACGGCCTTGGCGAGCATCAGCTGGAGAGCTTGCGGTCCGCCGCAAGAGAGCGACGGACATGATTCGAAATATGGCATTTTCGGGAAACATTGATTATTCTCCAGGTATCGGTTTGCCGGAAACGTGCAATACTGGAACACTTGGGATGAGAACTTACTGGGAGGTCACCATGTTCACATCACGCAATCGCATCGGGCTATTGGTGCTATGTGCAATTGTAATTTCGAGTCTGCTGTTGCCCGAATCCAGGGCCCTCGCCCAGGGCGTGGCCCTTGAGGAAATCGTGGTCACGGCGCGAAAACGCGAAGAGGCCCTGGTGGACATCCCGTTTGCCGTATCGGCTTTCTCCGAGGAGGATCTGGACATATCCAACCTGAAGAACTTTGTGGATATGTCGCTGTTCACTCCCGGGCTGACCTATCAGAACGCTTCCGCCAACCGCGCGGACCGCGGCGTGCCGAACATCATCATCCGCGGACTGAACATCCTGGGCGTCTCGAGTTCGTCGGCGCCGGCGCTGTTTTTCATCGACGGCGCGCCCGTATTCGGCGGCGAAGTCGGCAGCTTTGTCGACGTCGTTCGAGTGGAAGTGCTGCGGGGTCCCCAGACAGCCTACTTCGGACGCAACACCCTTTCCGGCGCCGTCAACATGGTCACCAAGGATCCCGGCGAGGAATTCGGCGGCTCGGTCGGTCTGGACGTCGACCGGTTCGGCACTGCGGACTTGTCAGTATCCGTCGAGGGGCCGATTATCGCGGACCGTTTGAGCGCTCGCTTTACCGCCCGGAACAACAAGAAGGGGGGGCACTACAAGAACAACCGAAACGGTGAACGCGTGATCGGCGACGAGGAAACCCAGTCACTTGTAGCGACATTTCTGGCCACGCCCACGGACTCGCTGCGGCTTAAACTCAGGCTTGAGGACATCGAGATTGACGATGGGCCCCAGCCCTCGTTCCGCTTCCCGAGCACTTTCGCGAACTGCGATTCCAATGGCAATGGAAGCGCCACGTACCGCTGCGGAATCGCGCCCGATTTGAGCGTTGCCGAGTCCATGGTCGGCCACAACGATGCGTTTTCTCCAGACTATGCAAGCGGCTACAACTACTACACGGATGTTATCGCGGCCTACTCGCTTTACTCCGATTCCTCTCCAAGGCAGATCGATGACGAAGGCATATTCATCAAAGGGATGGGACTGGCCAAGCGCGTGCAGGGCGCGACTTTCTCGGTTACGGCGGAATTGCCCGCCAGCATGACTCTGGACTGGATCAGCGGCTTCAACGAGACGAAGACGATTATGGTCAGCGACGAGAACACGCTTCCCAGGGCAGCCACTTCCGCGATCGCTGATACGTTCATTGTGGAGCGTTACGCCAAGAATTACTCGCACGAGGCGCGGCTGTCTTCCGGGGGCGAGGGGCAGTTCCGCTGGACGGGAGGCGCCAACCTTATCAAGAGCGAAGGCGTGCCCTCGTGCGTGGCAGGGTCGTTTTTTGGACCCCGCGGTTTCACCTGCCGGCCGATTCTGGAAGTGTCTACGCGGGGCATTTTCGGAGGCGTCTATTACGATTTCACGGAAAAGCTCACGGTAAGCGCTGAAGTACGGTATCAGAACGACGAGGTGAGCGTGCCATCCGGGGACCTTGATGCAGAGTTCAACGACGTGGGCGGCCGGGTCACGATTCAGTACCGGACCGATAACGACCTCATGCTGTTCGCCAACTACGCGCGCGGCTTCCGCCCCGGCACGTTCAACTCCATCATCGTTACCCTCTCCGCCGCTGAAGCCGCCAGCCTGGAGCGCAACTCCGGCGCGCAACTTGCAGTCGAGCCGGAAACGCTCGACCAATACGAGATTGGTGTGAAAGGCACGCTTCTGGACGGGCGGATGCAGGCCTCGCTGGTCGGCTATTGGGGGGAGATTTCCGAGCAGCAGGTTCAGCAGATCGGCTATTTTGTCGACGACGAGGATGGACTTGAGAATCCTGTCGGCATTACCACCAATGTTGGCCTGCTCGACATGAACGGGATGGAACTGGAGGCCCGCTTCCAGCTCACCGAGGAATGGCTGCTCACCGCTGCGTTTGCCCGCAACTACACCGAGTACGTGGAAGGCATATGCAACCTATGCGTAAGCAATGGAGCCCTGGCGACCAACACGGACCACCTGGGCAATCAGGTGAACTGGACGCCGGAATATACCGGTTCGGCCACGGCCACCTACACGAGGCCGGTGTTCGGGGGGCGCATGGACGGATTTGTTCGTGGCGAATTCCTGTATGAGTCCACCAAGTACGCCACCGAGGCAAACGTGTTCGAAACCGGCGCCCGTAACCTCATGCACCTGCGTGTGGGCGTTGAGGCCGAAAGCTACCGCGTGGAGGCCTATGCCACGAACCTGTTCGACGACGATACCTACAACTACGTGGCGATCAACACCGACCTGGACAACTTCGCGCGCGCCTTTGTGGCCGGACTTCCGTTCAAGCGCGCCTTCGGCGTTCGCGGGACCTTCCGGTTCTGACAATCGGTGTGAGGGGGCTCTTGAAAAAGAGGTTCCTTTGGGCATTTGCGGTGGGCGCGGTGGCCGTTGCGCTCGTGGTGACCGGGCAGTTTTTCGTTGCGCGGCGCAGTGCGCCTCCGGTCAGCTTCGCCGAGGTACAGGCAAAGTACAGCGACGGTTCGCGCCAAATCGAGGTTGCCGGCGTAAACGTCAACTATCGTGATGAGGGCAATGGACCCGCACTCGTGCTTCTGCATGGCTCATTCGGCAGCCTGCGGATGTTCGACGACATGGTGCATGAACTCGGCGACGGCTTTCGGACCATTCGCTACGACCAGCCGCCCTCGGGACTGTCAGGGGCAGTTCCACCCGAATTCTCTCTCACTTCCGAAGCCTTCCTTCGTGAATTCCTTGACCGCCTGGGTGTCGGTTCGGTCGCGCTGCTCGGAACCTCAAGCGGGGGAATCATCGCCTACCGGTTCGCGGCCACGTATCCGGAGCGCGTTCGCGCGGTCATATTGTCGAACATCCCCCCGTCGGCCCCGGTCGACAATGCAGGAGCGCGGGCACGCCTGCCGTTGAAACTACGATGGTCGATGGGTACTTGCGTCAAGGCGAGGCCGTTTTCCCGAACCTGCTGGCGTGATTTCTTATTCTCGTATTTTGAACGGCGACAGCGTGTTACGGAGGCCCTCGTCACGGAATACTATGACCTCAACCGGCGCCCGGGCGCCTATGAATTCACCAGTATGACGGCGATCATGCGCGATGACGCCGAGGTGCGAGGTTTCCTCGGCGCCGTGAAGGCGCCCACGCAACTCATTTGGGGAATGCTCGATCCCGTGCTGCCGCCAGCCACGCTGGAACTGCTTGCTGCGCGGCTCACTTCCACGACCGTCCGGGTGGACAAACTCGATGACGTCAATCATTACCCTCCCCTGGAGGCGCCTGAAGAAGTTGCCCAGCTCACCAGACAATTTCTCGGCGAGCTTGAAATTGGATCACGGCCTGCCCTTTCCGTGCATTGATCTATATGCCCTTTCGGGGGAAACTTGACCCGTTGTGCCAATAGAAAGCAGGAGGCGCTCATGAAAATCATAGATGCCGACACCCATGTTGTGGAGCCTTCCTCCGTCTGGGATTTCCTGTCTTCCAGCGATGAGGAGTTCCGACCCTCGATCCTGCGCAAGGAAGTGGGCGCCCCCGTCAATGCCCATTTTGCAGGCGTTAAGACCCGGGAATTCTGGGTGATCGATAACTTCCTCTATGGAAAGCACGATCCTGAATTCATAGCCGAGCATTCAAACGGCGAATTTTCCTCAAACGCCATAACACTCGATGACGTCCCTTCCCGGCTCAAGGACATGGACCGTCAACAAGTGGATTCCCAGGTAGTTTTTTCCAGCCTGTTTCTCAACATTCGCTGCGCCCGGCCACGTGCCGAGCTCGCGCTGACGCGGGCCTACAACCGGTGGATGGCGGATCGCTGCGGCGAATCTGATGGGCGGCTGCGGTGGGTCTTCGTGCCTTCACTCAAGAACCCCGAAGAAACAGTCAGGGACATGCGCACGTTTAAGGAGCAGGGGGCTGTCGGTGTCCTGTTTCGGGGGCTGGAAGGCGACAAGTTTCTGGATCATTCGGATTTCGATCCCGTCTATGCGGCTGCCGACGAGCTGGACCTGCCCATCTGCGTGCACATTGGTCACGGCAGCCCGGCGTTTGAATCAATCCAGGGCCGCGACGGCGCCGCTTTCAATCGATTTATCTCGGATTCTCCCAACTACCTCGCCTTCTCGGTACTCCTAAACAGCAAACTGCCCGCCAAGTTTCCGAACCTGCGCTTTGGTTTCTTCGAGTCAGGCTGCACCTGGGTTGCCGCCGCGGTGCAAACCGCGCTGCACGTTCGATTGCAGCCGGAGAAGCTGATGGAATTTGTACAGGAAAAGCTCGAACAGCACAATTTCCATATCACGTGCGAAGTTCACGAGGACCTGCCGCACATCATGCGTTACCTCGGGAACGATCGCCTTATGGCCTCCAGCGACTACGGTCACCCCGGCGACATCGGGGACACGATCATGTATCGGGAAGCCCTGGCTAAGCGCGGGGACCTGGACGCTTCAACCCAGGACAAACTGGTTTCAGCCAACGCCCTGAGTCTATTTCGCTGTTAGCCTGAAGCAGCGGCGGCCTGCGACCGCAACTCAGTGAGTCTGGCCGCGTCCAGCCGATAGAAGGTCAGCAACGCGGCGCCCAGCCCGACGCACACGGCCGGCGCAACACTCATTAACAGGCGAATCATCATGACGGCCGATTCGGGCTGATCGGCTCTGCCAACCTCACCGGACTCAAGACCTGCCAGGGAAAAGGCGAACCCGGCAATCAGAGGGGCAACGATGAAAGCTGTGGTCTGCATGAGTTCGAAAGTGCCGACAAACGCCCCCTCGCGCTTCTCGCCGCTTCTGATGCGGTCCAGCTCGATGGTGTCCGCCAGCATGGCCATGGCGAGCAGGACCGAGCCGCTGCCCAGCGCGCCGAGCACGAAAGCCCGACCCACAAAGACGAGCTGGCTTTCGTCCGGTCCGCCAAGCATCCAGGACAGGTGTACGAATACGCTGGCCGTCAAGAGTACGAGCAGCAAGGTCCGCCGCTCAATGTTCCTGAGCAGCCGGTTCCAAAGCGGAACGGAACAAATCCCGACGAGGTTGGCGGTCAGACTGAGCACCGCGATGGCCGTTTCGTCCCGGTGCATCACATAGGTGATGTAAAAGAGCATGGACGCGCCGGAAAAGGCAGTTCCTAGCTGTCCCAGGATCTTGGTGCCGAGCATGATCAGGAAAGGCTTGTTGCGCAGCGTGCCCAACAGCGAGGAAATAAGGGGAGGTTTCCCGGCTGCGCCCATTGCAGTTGCCGCTCGCCCAGTGAACGCAACTACCCAGAGCATGGTCACGGCTATGACCGCCGCGGCAACCAGCGACATCTCTCCGTAGGCCGCCCTGTCGCTGCCTAGCCTTGCGACCAGCCAGGCGGCACCGGAGACCGTCAACATGCCGGACCCATACACGAAAAAGGTCCGCCACGCCATCAGCGATGCCCGTTCCTGATAGTTGTCGGTCATCTCCGCTCCCTGCGCCATGTAGGGGATCGCGAACAGCGAGTAGCCGGTCGTGTAGGCAAACAGGGCCAGCAGGATGTATCCGTACAGAAGCGGCCCCGGTTCGGACTCTGGCGGATGAAACACGGCAACGCATGCCGCCGAGGCCAAAACAGCCCCCGCCAGCATCCAGGGCCTGCGCCGTCCCCAGCGACTGTCGGATCGATCGCTCAGATTGCCGATCAACGGGTCGATCACGGCGTCGTAGATGCGTGTGATCGCAAACAACACACCGGCGATCGCGGCCGATATCCCCACGTGTCGGACGAGGAAGTAGACCACGAACATATTGATGAGGTAGAGCATCGAGGTGCCGCCCAGACCCCCGATGCCCCAGCTCGCCTTGAGAAACAGGGGCAGGCGTGTGGTGTCCTGATTGTTGGTCATGCGACCCGCGGTGTTATTCCAGGGGGCAAAGGCATGTCACTCTCGCTGGGAGGGAAGGCGTCTCGCCTTCCCGTAGGGCGGGACGCTGTGGGGTCATGCCCCCACTCCCAGGGAGGGAGTCCTATTCCCCGGGTTACGAAGTGGCGACCTGGTAGCGGCGCAGCGTCAGGAACGGAATGAGGATCGCACCGAACAGCAGCACCAGCATCCCCAATAGTGACGGAAGCAGGCGCATCAGCACCGTGCCGAACGGCTCCTCCCGGTACTCAAACGCCGGAAACTGGTCATAGTCCGCGGGCTTGAGCGGATAGCGCTGTAGGAACCTCACGGTGAAATATTCGCCCCATTCTTCATGGAAAGCGTAGACCTGGCCGAGGAAGTGCTCATACCGGTCCGCGCTTGTTCCGGAGATTTCATTCAGCGCCAATTGCATCATGATCGCGGGCGAGATGAACTGGAATCGCTGCACCAGGCTCTCCTGACGGTTCAATTGCGCCTGGAACTCGTCGTAAAGCGGCCGCACCGCCTTGTCGATCGCATTGCGGTTGGACATCGCCACGGTAAGGAAATCCATTGCCCTCTCATCGCCCTCCGGCACGAATTCGAGATGGTCGTAGTAGTACTCGTCCAGCCGGGCCATGTAGTTCTTCTCGGCTGCAGTCTGCGCTTCCCGTGCCGCCGTGGTCAGTTCCATGCGCGACGGCGCCGGATAGATGGTGGTGGCCAGCAGGCTTACCAGCGTGGGCACGACCACCACGAGGGCCAGCCACGTTCCGGCCAGCGCGATGCCGTTGGCTGCCGAGTTCTTGCCGTACACATTCACCAGCACCGACATGGCGAACCAGAAGAGCGTGTACACCAGCGTCGCCGACATCCACAGTCCAAAACGCGCCCAGGTATCGGTCGAGCCCAGGTTCGCACCCACGGCGAACAGCGCCAGCAGCCCCAGCAACAGAACGCCCGCAAGCAAAACGCCGGCGCGCGCAATGATCTTGGACGCCATCAGTTCCCTGAGCGAGATCGGGTGCGCCAGGATCATCGCCAGCGTTCCCCTTTCCTTCTCGCTGGACAGCAGATCGTAGCTGATCGCCAGAACGAATATGGGCAGCAGAAAGATCACCACGAACGCGATGTCGAAGGCCCCGGTCATGAGATTGACCGGGTTTTCCAGCTCGTTGTTCCTGGTGATGTTCATCGTCGGATTCATCGACACCGGAACGTAGTTGAGCTGGATGTCGCTCTGGCCGATCGAAAACGAGGCCAGACCGGTGGCAGGCATCGTGAGGTACTTGGACGTTTCGGCGCCGACGGCGCCGGCGTTGGTGCCCTGTGGGGGCCCGGCGCCCGGAGCGTGCCGCGCGGAGGCGAACTGGTATTCCCCGCCCTCCGCCAGGACCTGCGCCTCGTATCTTTCCGTGTCCGCGCGCATCCTGCCTCGGCGGCTGTCCTCGAACGCAATCGCCGCGTTGGCGCCTTCGACCTGACGGTCGATGGAACGCTGGCCGGACCAGGCGGCGAACGCGATCGCTCCCGCAATCAGGACAAGCAGCGAGCGGAATGCCCCTGAACGGAAGAGCTGCCGAGTCTCGTGCGAAATAATGATTCGTTTCATCAGTCTTCCTCCACGCTCAGGCGGCGGACGGCCCACAAGGCGAGCGCCAAGGAAAGACACAGCCAGAGCAGCAGGGCAATGAAGTTGCCGGCATGTTCGGAAAGGGTCGCGCCAAGTCCCTGCGACTTGAATTCGAACGGGGGCACCATTGCGAATACCGCCTCATCCGCAACGAACGTACCGCTCCCGGGCGTGTTGAAGCTTGACGCTGCCGTAGCGAGGTAATTGTTGACCTTGAGCACCATGTCCCGACGGTAGGCCTCGGCCGCATCGGCGAAGTTGATGTGCCGGATCAGATCGGTGCCGGACAGGGCCATCGACAGCGACCGCAGCGGGAGGGTCGGGGCTGCGATGCCGACCCGGTCCTGCAGCCTTCGCTGGTTCATATAGGAGTCGCGCAGCCGGCCGTAATGCTCCTCAAAGACGGGGAAATCGTATTCCTCGAATTTCTGCAGGCGCAGCGCGCCGACATACACCGGAAGCTCGGCCACCGAGGACGCCCCGTATTGGGCGAAGATGTCCGCCGCTTCCTGCTCGAAGCGGACGAAGGGGGGCACGCCGTCGAACCCGCGCATCTGGTGCGAGCGCATGTCCGCCATCCACTTTCCGAAGGCCGGGGTCGGATGAACCGCCTTGGAGATCTCCACCGCGGCCTTCGGCGCCAGAAATCCCGCGAACGCCCAGAATCCTACAAGGACCATCAGGGCCGTGCGGGCGGTCTTCGCCCAGGCCGACACCGCCAGCGTGAGGAACAGGAATACGGCCCCGTAGAGCAAATAGGATGCCGACAAAAGCGCGACCCGCGCGCCCAGCGATTCGTTGTCGGCCGACAGGTCGGCCAGGGATAGCGCCACGCCGCCGGCCAGCGCGCAAATTCCGACAACCAGCAGGACCGCAACGCCGATTCCCAGAGCCTTGCCCCAGAGGAGCTGGCGATTGCTTACGCCCATGCTCATTACCTGGCGTAGCGTTCCGCTCTCGCGCTCGCCGGAAAAAGCGGTGAACCCGAGAAAGATGATCAGCAGCGGCATCAGCAGCTGCAGAATCATGGCCCCGCTCAGGTCGCCGAAGCGCCCGATGGAACTCTGGTCCGTTGCCGGGCGGCCGACCGCGAAGTTCTGCTTGTGCGCCTCCATGAACAGCGCGGTGCCGGCGTAGTTGTTGATGCCGTTGTCGAAGAACGCCAGCGGCCCGGCCGGTTTGAAGGCGTAGTTTCCGTAGTGCGCGCCGGAATGCGGATTCTTGTCGCCCTGATTGAGCCACTGGGCGTTGGTCTGGTCCTGCGAGAGCCGCTGGATGTCCATATGGGCGCTGTATTTCTGGTAACCGGCGGCCAACGCCGTCAGCAGCAGCAGCGCCATGATCCCGGCGGTCCATTTGAACCGCCCGTCGCGCACGATTTCGGAGAATTCCTTGCGTGCAATGGAAGCGATCATAAGCTTTTCCTCTTTTTTGCAGGCCCTAGGCCGAACCGGCGCCCTCCTGCGCATAATGTCCGCCGGCGTGCATGTGCTGGAGATAGATTTTCTCAACGTCGGCGTGAGAAACCTCGTCGGTGCTCAGTTCATCGACCAGACGTCCCTCTCTCATGATTCCGATACGTGTCCCTGTTTCCTTGGCGCGGAACAGGTCATGCGTGGCCATCAGGATTGCGGCGCCATCGGCCTTGAGCTTCAGCAACAATTCGGAGAACTCGTTGCTGGCCTTGGGATCCAGTCCCGCGGTCGGTTCGTCCAGGAGCAGCGCCCTGGCCTGCTTGGCAAGGGCGATCGCCACGCCTACTTTCTGGCGCATGCCCTTCGAATAAGTCTTCACTCGCCGATCCATCGCTTCGGATTGCAGCCCGACCCGGTGCAGAAACTCGCGATATTCCTCCTGAGAATAGTCATGTCCGCCCAGTTGCGCGAAATAACGCAGGTTTTCCAACGCGGTCAGATTGCCGTACAGCATCACCTGCTCGGGAATGTAGGCGAGCAATTTCTTGGTTTCCAGCGGCTCCCGGGTCACGTCCAGGCCGCACACGGAAGCGGTTCCGCCGTCGGGCTCGATGAAGTTGAGGAAGAGGCTGATGGTGGTGGTCTTGCCCGCGCCGTTGGCGCCGAGCAGGCAATAGATGTCGCCGCCTTCCACGGTCATGTCCAGACCCTTGAGGGCTTCGATGTCGCCGTAGCTCTTCGTAAGATTGGTAGCTTGCAGCAAAGCGCTATTTCCCCGACGGTTTCCCGATTATAGGGCGTTCGCCGGCTGCAGCGATACGCCGCAGCGATTGATTGCCCGGCCTGTCATATCAATTGCAAGGCGCCCCTGATGCCGACAACGGACGTGAAGACGGAGAACAGAAAAATCGCTCCAAGAACGCCGTTGGCGATCCAGGTGTTCCGGTGCACTCCCATCAGGTCCCTTCGGTTGCCGAGATAAAAGATACAGGCGACCGTAATGGGCAGGATGACGGCATTGAAGGCCTGCGAAACAATCATCACGAACACCGGCCTGGCTTCGAAAAGAGGTACTGTCAGACCCAGCAGGGAAATCAGGAACACCATTACCCGATACTTGCCCAGAGTCATGTCGCGCTCCGTGCCCGTATAGTCACACAACAACCAGGGCAGCATCAGCACGTTGGGGAACTGGGACGATACCCCTGCCGCAACGAGACCCAGCACGAATATCGAAACGGCCAAGGGTCCTGCAAGTGGCTCCAGCAGTTCGATCATTTGAGAGGCCTGAGACAGCACCACTCCCTCCGCATGCAAGGCGCCGGCGGCCGCCGCCATGATGGCTGCGCTGATGACAAACATCAGTGTCACCGAAACGGCGGCATCATTTCTCTGTTTTCTGTAGTCCTTCAGCGACCAGCCCGCTTCCTTGACCAGCGTAGTGCGAATGATGAACAGTCCGGAAAACACGGTGGTCCCCACCATCGATGCAATCACCAGGAGCGGACCCTGTCCCGATTCGATGGCTGCCTGAGGAATGTTTGGAATCAACCCTTTCATGATGTTAACGGGCGGGGGCATCATGATGAAGAAATTGAGCAGGAAACAGGCGGACATGACGGCAACGATCACGGCCAGGCTCCGTTCAAAGAACCGCGTCTTGCCGTTCCAGAATATGAAGTAGACCAGGGCGATAAAGGTGGCCGCAAAGTAGATTGGCGGAAGACCGCCTGCGACCACGGACTTCGACCACTCATGGCAGATATCCGCGACAATGCCCATCACCCCCATCACGCTGCCGCAGACGCCGGCAGTCAGGGCGACAATAAAGAAAACGCCGACCAGCGGATGGATGTGTTTCCGAAAGGCTTCAAGGGCGGTCTCGCCGGAAACCAGTGTATAGCGGCCATAAAGATTGATCATGAAGAAGGTGCACAGGCAGGACGCAACAATGGTCCACAGAAGCGTCATGCCATATTCCGCCCCCGCCTTGGCCATGGCGGTAACACTGCCCGTGCCGATGTTGAATCCCAGAAGGAAGATTCCGGGCAGAAATAATGCGAGGGCCCTGGCGAGCCTTTTCGTGGGCATCAGCTAATCGTCGTTCAGGCGCTGATGTCTTTGGTACTCATAGAGTGAGGGGATCGATTCAAGCCGTTCGTTGAGCATTTCGACATACGGCGTGGGCCGGTAGTCCAGTTTGAATTCCCGGTTGCCGTGCAGGCCGACTATTCGGGCCATCGGTCCTTCATCGAGGCCCTGCACCGTTACGACTTCATCTGCGTATGCGCCACCCGTAACCAGCACGCGCAGATTCCAGGTGGTATTGAATCCGCCATGACCGGGCTGCCAGTAGCCGGCGCCGCTTCCGTCAAACACCGGAACGACCGGTCCCTCGCTGCCTGGGACTGCCTGCATGTGCAGGGTTACGTTGTCGAACAGGTTTTGATGATTCGCGCCGGCATGCTGGTCGAGTGTCGGGTCGACGAAAACCTCGGCGTTCCTGAAGACGCATTTCGTTGATTGGGTGTTAAAGGACAACGAATGCAGAACCGGATTCATGACCGCAATGTTGTCCGCCAGAACGTTATGAACGTTGCCCATATGTACGGAGTAGTGAGCGCGCCGGACGCCATCGGTAATCACGTCCTTGAACGTCAGGTTGGCGCTGTTGTAGCTCAGGATGCCGCTATCGGCGTTGGTAATGCGAATGTTTCTCGCCCAGGAATCGAACGAGCTTGTGAAGTAGATACCGTTATAGCCGCGCTCCATGTGGTGGCCGAAGAACGGAGAATCGGGAAACTCGAGCCAGAGGTCTTCGATCCCAATCTGCTGCAAGCCATCCCAGGCGGCAATCTGTGCAGGAATCGTTTCATGCGCATCATGCAGCAGCGGGTCGGCCAGCTGCACGTTGCGGCCGTCGACAGATAGCACCCGGGATGTCTGGCGAACAAGGGGCCGCTCCGGAAACGACCAATGATGAGAGCCCGCGCTTTCATATTCTGTCTCGTAGAGTGATTTGATGATTCCGGCCTCCGGTCCCGTGCGGTTGATCCACTGCAACTGGATGATGTCGCCGGCGTCAATATCGGCTGTCGAGGAAAGCACGATCGTTCGGGCGCCTCTTGCTCCAGCCTCAATGTCCGCCAGTTTTTCAATCTCCGGGTCATATTCAACCAGGTAGGGAGCCGGCCTAACGCCCGGCTTCTGAATCCAGATGAATCCACCGCTCCATGAATACTCGGAGAAATAGTCGTCAAGGTTCCTGTCCGGCTCTACCTGGCGTTTGTCGAGCTGCACCAGGTATCGTCTGAGTTCATCCAGTGACGTACTTCTGTCGACCTGGTTCAGGGGTCGCGGGAAGTGAAGGAGGGTACCGCCCGAGCCTGAGCCCGCGCCCTGCAGGACAAAATCCGACCGTTCTATTCTCAGTATTTCCGAGACGATGTATCGTCCTGCCGAGAACCGGACGATCACGGGACCGGCTATGTCATGAGCATGTGATATCGCAGCCAGAACCGCTTTTGTGTCGTCTATTCCGTCGTTGGCGGCGGCACCGAAATCATCAACCCTGACCAGGGTACCCGATGCCTCCGGTATCGCGGGCAGGCCATTCCCGTAGCCCGCAAAAGAAAAATCCGGCAGGTAATTGTCCCGGCCAATTGTCTCCTGGGACAATAAGGCGGGAAGCTTGCCCCTCGATTGACCCGCAACAAGGACCGGCGGACAGGAAAACAGGATTATCAAACCCAGCGTTGACAATAAGCTCCTATATATCATCTAGTTAATACCGTAATATTGCTTGGGGGCGTTGTTGGTGCCTGCACCGGGACAATATTACCAAGACGGAATCCGTGTGGCAAACATCAATTGTTTACAAATAAACAAGCCGTGAATATGGACCCTATTGACACCGGTAGAAAATTGTGTACCCTACATCGACCGAATCAGATCATCCGTTACGGGATGAAAATGCTTACCGGGGAGCAATCCAGTGAAATATCAACATAGTATTCTTGCGCTCGCGCCAGCCGCGATGGCGCTGGTCTTTTCGTCTGCGGCCATCGCGCAGGACGACGAACCTCTGGAGGAGATTGTCGTCACGGGTATCCGCGGGTCCCTGGCTGCTGCCGTGGATCAAAAACGAGACTCGGACCAACTGGTCGAAGTCGTTATTGCGGAGGATATCGGCAAGCTGCCCGATCAAAACCTCGCGGAAGTTCTTGAAAATATTACCGGTGTCCAGATTACCCGGACGGCCGGCGTCGGCACCGGCGTTCAGATCCGCGGCACCAATTCAAACCGGGTCGAATTCAATGGTGTTTCCACCGTGAATTCGGGTTCCGGCCGGAGCGGCATCAATTTCGAAGATGTCAATCCGGCGATTATCTCGGCGGTCGAAGTAACCAAGTCGCCTGATGCCAGGACCATCGAAGGCTCTGTTGGCGGCACCATCAACCTGAAAACGATACGCCCGCTTGATCTGCGGGAGACATTGGCCGCGGTAAGGGTCCAGTACGAGGACAGCAGCCTGAGCTCCGAAAGCATGACGCCAAGATTCTCCGGCGCATTTGGTGACTCATGGTCGACGGATGCGGGCGAAATCGGTTTTGTGATCAGCGGCAGCTTTACCGAGCAGGAATCGGTGTCATTTCGTCCTCGTACCGACCGCGACAACCGTGTTTCGCCGGCGGGCGCCGTCGATCCGGCTGAATTTCTCGGTATCCAGTTCCTGGTTCAGGAGCAGGAAAATTACGACTACGAGACCGTCAATCTCGCGTCAACCTTCGAGTGGGCGCCCAGTGACAGCCTGAATTTTCATCTCGATGTCATTGTCAATGATCAGGAGCGAAGCCAGGACAGTTACCGGCTTCAGGCATCCGGCGTCAGCACGCTGAGAAACATCAGCGTCCCTACCGCCTATGAAACGGTTGATTTCGGTGTCGGTCCCGGCAGGTTCCCGGCGGCACTTCAGGGCACACTCGAGCCGGACCTGGCCAACGATGATGACGATCCCAACCTGCGTTTCTCAAGCGATACCGGTTCTCGTGTCACCGACAGTCAGGTCATTGCGCTCGGTGGTGACTGGTACGGCGAAAAATGGTCCGTAAGCGCCGAGTACGCGACGACAGCGTCGGATACGTCCAACCCCAACCTGAGCACGACGCTGAACTTCATCAACCCGAACTGTCCTCTCGATGCGAGCAGCAACGATAACTGCGTGCCGTTCATCTATGATCTGTCCGGCGGAACGTTGGCGTGGGGCGTCAATTTCGATTCACCCTTTGCACCGGCGCCGGCTGATCTGTTGAACCCGGCCAATGTTGTTCTGGACCAGGTGATTGTTGGCCGCAATACAACCGAAAACGAAGAAGACGCATTCCGCATGGACTTTGCGTGGGACACGGATTGGGGCGGCTTTACCACACTCGACTTTGGTTTCCGCTACGGTGAGTCCTCAAGTCGTTTCAATGATATTGAAGACCGGATTGGGGGCTTCAGCCGGATGGTGGACAGCCCGAACGGCGCCCTGTTCTCACAGCTGCTTGTGCCCGGTCCCGATAACTTTGATAAGGGCGACGGCAGATCGTTGTTCATTCGGGATTTCCTGCTCGTCGATCCGGATCGTGCCTTTTCCGACCCGGACGGTACGCTGGCAATTCTGCAAGACGCGGTTATCGCACACGATACGGCCAGCCCGGATATCCTGAACCTTGTATCCGATCGGAACCAGTTCTATGACGTAACTGAAGAGACCACGGCTTTGTATGCACAAGCGAATTTCGAGGCCGGTATCTTCCGCGGCAACGTAGGCGTGCGCTATGTCGAGACGGAAGTGGATTCAGTGGCGTATGGCTTTGAGGACGAGGCAGGAAACAGATCGCTGGTTTCAACAAAGGGCAAGTATGACTTCCTGCTGCCGCGATTGAATGTGGTCGCCGAGGCAACCGAAGACGTACTTGTTCGTTTTGGCTATGGCTCGGACATCAGGCGTCCGGGATTCAACAGGATAAGCACCGCATTTGCGGCCGACAATCAGGAAAACTCCGCGATTGACCAGGGCAACCCCAACCTCAAGCCCGAGGAAGTTGATTCCCTGGATTTCGCAGTCGAGTGGTACTTTGCCGAGTCGGCGCTGCTCAGCCTCGGTTACTTCACAAAAGACCGCTCGGACATCATTGGGCAAGTCTTCGAGGGCGCACTGCTGGTTAACGATCCAACTTCTACCAGTGGTCTTGCCCGTGAAACGGATCCAAGCTGCCCGGGCGGTGGTATCTGGAACCCGACGGTCATACCGAATGTATTGGGCGACCCAAATGTCCTGGGATTGTGTGTTGACTACCAGACCTGGACCAATGACCCGACAACGACCACCCAGTCCGGATTCGAGTTTGCCCTCCAATACGACCTTTCCGGTTTCGAAAATCGTCTGGGTTGGGCGTCCGGTTTCGGCGTCATCTTCAACTACACCAACCAGGATTTCAGCGGTGGTTCAATCGAGGATTGCACGTCGGGCCGTGGCGCGCAGGTTCTCGGTTCCGGTATCTGCATTCCTCGAGGACTGCTGGACTTCTCCGAAGATGCGTACAACATCACGCTGTACTACGAGAAGTACGGTCTGTCCGCAAGAGCGCGTTACACGTGGCGTGAATCGTTCCGCACCCAGGACTTCGGTGGCGGGGCCAACACCAGCGGCAGCAGCACGTTCAGCTTCCCGGTCCACACACTTGACAGAGGTCAGCTGAATGCCAGCGTCAACTACGCGGTCAACGACCATCTTGATGTTGGCCTTGAAGTTGTAAACCTCACCGAAGAGCGTATTGATCAACACTGTGTCAGCGCAACCGGACCGCTGTGTTTCGTCGGACTCCCCGACAGACGTATCGTTTTCGGTGCAATCTACCGCTTCTGACGAAGGGACATCGATGACGACATCTCACTTCGCAGGCAAACCCCGTATCATTTCCGGGGTTTGCCTTGAGTCCCCCGTTGGGCGCTAAGGCGGATATCGACGGGTTATCCCGAGAATGTGACGCGATTTCCAGGCGCCTGGTGGCTGCACGAGTGGCTGCCGAGGCATTGTCGGGTTTTCCGGGAGCCCTTCCGGACTCACTGGACGAGGCGTACGCAATTCAGGCAGCGTCAATAGCGCGTTGGGCGGATACAGTTGCCGGTTGGAAGATCGGGATGATCCCGGCCGGCCATCGGTTACGAGTGGGTGACGAGCGTCTGGCCGGCCCAATATTCAAGTCTTCCATTGTCCGCATAGAGCCTGGCGCCACCAGGACCATGTCGATCTACGAAGGCGGATTCGCGGCGGTAGAGGCGGAGTTTGTACTGGAGCTTGGCCGCACCGTCCAACCATCGGAAACGGAATACTCTGACGCACATCTGACCGACCTGGTTTCTTCGCTGTACGTAGGGGTGGAGATCGCCAGCAGTCCCATGTCTGCAATCAACGAACTGGGTCCGACCTGTGTTGTTTGCGACTTCGGTAACAACGCCGGACTGCTCCTGGGGCCTGCCGTAGCGGATTGGAATTCCAGAGACCTGGATTCAATGACTGCGAAAGTCATGATCGACGGCGCCGTTGTTGGTAATGCGACGGCAAATGCCATTCCGGGCGGTCCGCTGGCGGCGTTGCGATTTCTACTGGGTCTTGCCGCGACTCGAAATATTGAACTTCCTGAAGGAACCTTGATTTCGACCGGTGCGGCTACCGGCATTCATGATGTGTTGGTATCCTCTGCGGCGCGTGTTGATTTCGGCTCGTTTGGCTGGTTCGATGTGAGGTTCAGTTCCAAACGCCAGAGCAGTAGCATGCCAAATTGACCCAAGCCCTGGTTTGAGAATTCCGTGGGAAGAAAAAGCCGCAAAGCAGACACCGATTTCAAGGCTGCCGCCCGCGGCTGGCTGGAGAATAATCGCGACGGCCGAAAGCCGACAATGGACGATGTGGCCCGGCTTGCCGGCGTCTCCAAAAAAACAGTATCCCGGGTCATTAATGATTCACCGCTGGTAAACGATGCGACGCGCGCGGGGATCAAGGAGCTCATAGATGACATTGGCTACAAGCCGGACCCACAAGCGCGTGGCTTCGCTTTTCGGCGTTCCTATCTTGTTGGCATGATCTCCGACAATCCGACGCCGCAGTACGTCGTCAATGTGCAACTGGGTCTTCTTGATGTTCTGAAGGGCACCGACTTCGAACTGGTGGTTCATCCCTGCGATCGCAATAGCGACACCTTTATTGAGGACGCACGAAAGTTCATCGAAATGCAGAAACTCTACGGCGTTGTCCTGACGCCGTCCGTATCCGAGGACGAGCGCCTCGCAGAAGCGTTACGCGAAATCGGTTGCGCCTATATTCGCATCGCCTCCGTCGCACTGGACATGGAGCGACGAATGATTGTTACCAACGATCGGGTGGGCGCTCGTGAGGCTGCTCGGCACCTGGCGAAGCTGGGGCACACCCGGATTGCATTGATCGCCGGCCGCAGGAGTTTTCGCTCCGCGCACGAGCGTCGATCCGGTTTTGAGGACGGACTGACGGAGTTTGGCATTCGCCTGCCGACGGACTATGTTTTGCAGGGCGACTATACGTTCGAGTCGGGTTTGGCCAGGGGCGCCGAGATACTCGATCTTGATCCCCCGCCTACCGCTGTTTTCGCGGCCAATGATGAAATGGCCGCCGGCGCCTTGCAGGCACTGCATGTTGCAGGCCTGAAGGCGCCGGAAGATCTTTCGGTTGTCGGTTTCGATGATTTCGAGACGGCAACTCGAATATGGCCCCGTCTGACGACGGTCCATACTCCGGCCCGCAGGATTGGCCAGCTCGCGGCTCAACGTCTCCTTGCATTTGACGATGAAGAAGCTCCACTGGGGCCGAACCAGACCGTTCCTGAACTGGTTGTCCGGGAGTCAACTCGAGAGCTGGATAGATCGTAAACAACAGGGAGTCACAACGTGTATTCAAAAACCTACCAGGCAACGCATCCGGACATGATGGAGGGAGTCAGTAACGAAGCACTGCGCGATCTTTATCTCGTTACCGGCATGTTCGTTGCCGACGAAATCAACCTGAACTATTCCCACAATGAACGCATGATTGTCGGCGGCGCCGCGCCCGTATCGGACGCTGTTGTATTGCCGGATCAGACCGACCCTGTAGCGGGAGCGCCATTTCTTGAGAGGCGTGAATTGGGTGTGGTCAACGTGGGTGGCGGTAGAGGGGAAATAACCGTCGATGGCAAGACATTTACCATGAAGCCTCGCGATGGTTTGTACATACCCATGGGATCGAAAGAGGTCTCTTTCGAGAGTGACAGCAAGGACAATCCTGCTCGCTACTATCTCGCCTCAACGCCTGCACACGCGCGATTCGATCTTGTCAGGATTTCTATCGACGATGCTGTTCCTCTTGAACTGGGTTCACTTGAGACCTCAAACGAGCGCACGATTTACAAGTACATCGTGCCCGAGACCTGCCGATCGGCACAGTTGCTGCTGGGGTTGACGATTCTCAATCCAGGTAGTGTCTGGAACACAATGCCGCCGCACCTGCACGATCGACGATCGGAAATCTACTTCTACTTCGAACTGGGTGACGATGAGAAGGTGTTCCACTTCATGGGTGAGCCCGACTCGATGCGCCATATCGTTGTCGGCGATTCAGAAGCGGTAATTTCTCCGCCCTGGTCGATTCATATGGGCAGTGGAAACTCCAACTATTCCTTCATTTGGGCGATGGGCGGCGAGAATCTCGACTACACGGACATGAACGTTCTCGATATCTGCCAACTCAAGTAGACGAATCGGCAGGACTATTTCTGCGGGCCCATGCTCGCCCCGCTACGCCTTCCTGATAGGCGTCCGATGTCTCAGAGTCTGGCGAGGGCGGCGTCCAGCGCCTCGATCAGGTCCTCGCAATCCTCCAGGCCGACGGAAAGACGCACGAGGCCGTCGCGCAGGCCCACGCGGCGGCGTTCTTCGGGCTCGACGTCCGCATGCGTCATGGTGACGGGATGCGTAATCAGCGATTCGACCGCGCCCAGGTTTTCCGCCAGCGTCCACAGTTCGATGCTGTCCATCAGGCGTTTGCCGGCCTCGAGGCCGCCCTTGAGTTCGCACCAGAGCATGGCGCCGAAACCCGTTGCCTGGCGGCTTGCCAGTTCGTGCTGGGCGAAGGATTCAAGTCCCGGGTAGCAGACCTCGCCGACGGCCGGATGTCCGCTGAGGTACTGTGCGATCGCCATCGCACTGGCGGACTGCCGGTCCATCCGCACCGACAGCGTCTTCACACCCTGCAGGGTCAGCCAGGCGACCATCGGCGACATGATGCTGCCGGTGGCGTTCTGCACGAAACGCAGTTTCTCGTCCAGTTCGGCAGTGGCCGCCACATTGGCGCCTCCTACCGTGGCGTTGTGTCCGTCGAAGTATTTGGTGGTGCTGTGCAGGGACACGTCCGCGCCAAGGGCAAGCGGCTGCTGGTAATACGGGGTGAGAAAAGTGTTGTCGACCACGTGGACCAGCTTGTTGGCCTGGGCAATTTCCGACAAGGCGGCGATGTCGCCGAGCGCCAGTGTGGGATTCGCCGGTGTCTCGGTCAGCAACAGCCGTGTCTCGGGCGTGATCGCCGCCTCGACTGCCTTCGGGTCCGACGTATCAACAAAAGTAAAGCGCGCGCCGAAGCGCGCGAAGACCTGGGTGCATACGCGGTAGGTTCCACCGTAAGCGACCTGCGATACGAGCCCGTGGTCGCCCGCGTTCAGGAAGGCATGCAGCACGGCGCTGACGGCCGCCATTCCGGTGGAATAGCAGGTACAGTCCTCGCCGTTCTCAAGCCCGGCAAGGCGCTTTTCCAGGGCACGCACCGTGGGATTGCCGCTGCGCGAATAGGAATAACCCTTTGAAAGGTACTCGTCGACGGAGGGCTGGGCAAAGGTCGTGGACTGGTAAATCGGCGGCAGCACCGATCCCGTCACGGGGTCCGGCTCCGTTCCCGCGTGAATCTGTTTGGTGGAAAAGCGCACGTCAGAACTGCTCGTCACTCAATGCCATCGTATTGGCGGCGCCAGCGCGCACACGCCGGGCGCGGGCGGCTACCTGCGGCATGAAGTGCTCGGCATAAAACCGCGCACAAACGCGGCGGGGCTGATTCGCCTGCGGCTCCGCGCCGCCGGCCGCGGCCAGCGCGGATCGGGCGTGCAGCCAGCCTCCGCAGAGGTAGCCCAGCATCATCATCAGGTTGAAGGCGACCGATCCGGGCAGGTCGGCGTCGGCGCCCAGTTCCTTGCGGAACCACTCCAGGGTTGACGCCGCTTCGTTCAATCCTTCGCCGAGTGCCTCCCCGACAACCCGGTCCCCGGCTGGCAGGAGCTTCGCGAGCGACGCCGTTTCCCCGATGTCTTCCAGCAGTTCGCCCAGCGCCCTTCCCTTGTCGCGGATGATCTTGCGGCCCACCAGGTCACCGGCCTGGATGCCGGAGGTGCCCTCGTAGATGGTAATGATGCGGGCGTCGCGGTAATGCTGCGCGGCGCCGGTCTCTTCCACGTAGCCCATGCCGCCGTGCACCTGAATTCCGATCGAAGTCAATTCGATCGCCACCTCGCAAATCCAGCCTTTGACGATGGGCGTAAGCAGATCCAGGCGCCGCTGGTGATAGGCCCTGCGCTCTTCGTCCGGGTGCCGGCGCGCTAAGTCAGTGTGCAGGGCAGCCATGTAACAGAGGGACCGCATCGCGAAAATCTGCGACTTCATCTCCATGAGCATGCGCCGCACGTCCGGGTGGCGCAGGATGGAAACCGTGCCGGCGCTTCCCGGGGCCTTGCCTTGCATGCGGTTGCGGGCGTATTCCACAGCCTGCTGATACGACCGCTCGGCGATTGCCACACCCTGCAGTCCGACCGATACACGCGCATCGTTCATCATCGCGAACATGTGCGGCAGCCCCTGGTTTTCCTGGCCGACCAGGTAGCCCACGGCATCCTCATAGCTCATGACGCAGGTTGGGCTGGCGTGCAACCCCAGCTTGTGCTCCACCGACACGGCCCGCACGTTGTTGGGCCGATCGGGATCGCCGTTTTCGTCCGGAATCAGCTTGGGCACCAGGAACAGCGAAAGCCCTCGGGTGCCTTGCGGCGCATCGGGCAGGCGCGCCAGCACCAGGTGGAGGATGTTGCCGGCCATGTCATGATCGCCGAAGGTGATGAATATCTTTTGCCCGTTGATGACGTAGTGTCCGTTCTCGGGCTTCGCCTGACAGCGCACCAGTCCAAGGTCGGAACCGGCCTGCGGCTCGGTAAGATTCATCGTCCCGGTCCACTCGCCACTGACCAGGCGCGGCAGGAATTGGCGGCGGAGTTCCTCGCTGGCGTACAGTTCCAGGGCATGCAATGCGCCCTGGCTCAACAGCGGACACAGCGACCAGGCGAGATTGGCGGATTGCCACATCTCCTGAACCGGCATCGAGATGAGTTGCGGCAAATCCTGGCCGCCGTACGTTTCCGGCGCCGAAATCCCTCCCCAGCCACCTTCAACGAAGGCCTGATACGCTTCCCGAAAGCTGTCCGGCACCTGAACCTGTCCATTGTGCACGGCGGCTCCGGTCTGGTCGCCCGTTACATTGAGCGGCGCAAGCACGTTGGAGGCAAGTTCGCCGGCCTCGTCCATCACGGCGCGCGCGAGGTCTCTCGACACCTCTTCCCAGCCTGGAAGCCGGGCAACGCGCTCGAACCCGGCAATCGAGTCCAGGACATACAGCATTTCGTCGACAGGGGGCCGATACTCGGACATAGGGTCTCCGCGAGCACGCGCTTGGCGGCGGCCTATTCTACCCGCGCTCGAAAAAACCCGCCGGTTTAAGGGCTCGGTAACGTGCCGATATTGACTTATGCTTACATCCGCATGAACATGATCGAATTGGGGGCAAACATGCGTACACTAGCTTCATTCCTCTTGTCTATCGGCATAGCCGTATACGCGCCTGCGGGTACGGGTTCGGAATCGCCGGCGTCGCGCGATTCGGCGCCGGAAGAGCTGCGGATCTGGGTCGATGCGCGGGCCGGAACCGGCGCCCCCGTTTACTGGCTGGCGGAGGGCGGCGTTTATTCCTACCCTTCCGGCGAGAAGCTGCTGGGGATGATCGGATTTGATAGCTCCACCGTGCTCTGGCCCGAGACTCCCGACGGCGAGGTCATACACCTGACCCGAAAGACGTTTACGTATACCGATCCCGTCAGCGGGGAAATCCTGAGCGAGTACGACGGCCAGGCGGTGGAGCCGATCGCCTATCCCTACCAGCTCATCACCTACCGCATGAAGGACGGCAGGATCTTCGGGGCCGTCGAGCAGGGAGTCGGCGATCAGGTCCGGAAAATCCAATCCCGAAACGGAATGCGGATACGCAGGCTGGGCCAGGGCACGCTGGCGGTAACCGCATCGGTCTTCCTTGATTTTCCCATGGGCGCGGGCAGTCGCTACCAGGCCTGGGAAAACTATGACTTTTTTCTCCATTCCCCCGACAAGTTGGACGAGCCCCACCAGTTAAGCTGGCAGCGTTATGGGGCGCTCCCGCCGTTCGTCGGGGAAGGAAACGCCATCTATCACCTGCTTTCCTGGCGGGTCGAGAGCCAGGACGAATTTCCGCCGGCATTGCTGGAGTGGGCCAGGGAGGAGATGCCCATGTGGCTGCGGCCTCCTGCCGACCTGGAGGAAGTTCGCACCCTGCAGACAGGCGCCCCCGTTGACGGCTGGCCGCAGTAGGCGCGAACCGGCGCATTCCTTACTAATTGACATCATGATGCTTTATACATAGCATCATGACTCATGCGTACTACTTTGACACTTGACGAGGACGTGGCGGTCCGGCTGCGCCATGAGATGGCCCGCACGGGCGCCGGAATGAAAGTTGTCGTGAATGCGCTTCTTCGCCGCGGGCTGGAGGCCCCAAAAGCGGAGGAGATTGCGCGACCCTTCACAGTTCAAGCACGATCCATGGGGTTGAAGGCAGGTATGGACATGGACGATATCGCCGGACTGCTGGACTTTCTCGACGGCCCAGCCAGGTGATGATCCTAGTTGACGCGAACTTGCTGCTGTACGCTTATGACCTCGACAGCCCACATCACGATGCTTCAAAGCGATGGCTCGAAGTTCAGTTTTCCAGCGGCCAGCCGCTTCGGTTCGCCCTGATCACGCTGTTGGCGTTTGTGCGTATCGCTTCGGACCGCCGTGTATTTGCTCATCCGTTATCGCCGCGAAGAGCATGTGCGCTTGTCGAGGATTGGCTCGCACAGCCCAATACGCAGCTTCTTCAGCCGGGTGCCCGCACCTGGAATCTCTTGAGTCGGCTCTGCGGCGAGGGACAGGCGAAAGGCGCGATGGTGATGGACGCTCACCTCGCTGCGCTGGCTCTTGAGCATGGCGCAAGTATCGCCACAACGGACCGCGATTTCGCACGCTTTCCAGACCTCAAACTTATAAATCCCACCGTAGAAACGTGATGGCGTCCGTGTTCGTGACGCTTTGCGGCAGCCTGACGGCGTGGTTACGCAGGGCGGGCGGAGAGCTTGTCGGGGTGTTCGGTTTCGAGGCGTTTGCGGTAGGGCGCCGGCAGCGATTCCACTGAGGGCAGCTTGAGGCCCGCGGCGTGCCAGATGAGGTGGCCGGGGTGTTCGCCCATGTTCATCCACGCCCGCCAGGGCATGAACACGGTGGAGGCGAACTGGGTCTTGAGTCTTGTAACGCCTGGATCGGCGAATTCCTCCAGCGCGCAATTCATCGTCTGGCGCTGCAGGCGTGGCTGGGCCATGCCGGGCGGGTATTCGGTTTCCTTGCTGAGCCACACCCGGCCGCCCCCTGACAGAATCCGGTATGCGGGCGGCCGTTCAGGCATCCGGTCGATGAACGGCGTTGGACGGATGCCTTTCTCTGAATAATTGAAGCCGCGTCCTGCGCCGCCGCCCTGCACGGCGGCCGGAACTTCCAGTGTTTCGCCGGTGTAGGGATTGCGCCATTGCTTGAGCCACTCGCCGCTTTCCGCATCCTTGAGGAACGACACCGTGTGCCCGATCAGTTCGAACTCGCCTGCGTCAAGATGGCGCATCCAGTACATCTCCATGCCTTCGAAGCCAAACAGAAGCCGCGGCGCCTTGCCCTCTTCGGCACCGTAAATGACGCCGCTGTACCACCAGGGCACATCCTCTTCGCGCAGGCTGGCCTGAATCCGGATCAGCGCCAGCAGGTTGTCGCGCGGCGTCGACAGGTCAATCGTCCCGCCCGGCCCGGGTGCCGCCAGTGACGACAAGGGCGCGCCGAGAACAGCCATCCCCCCGGCGCCCGCCAGCAGTTCGCGGCGGCTCAGGCCTGCTGGAACGCTGGTTTCGTTACCCGGCCCTTCCGGGAAATGCATGACTACTTGAAGCTTGGCCCGCGGGGTCAAGAATCCATCCATGGAGCTTGCTTGTTTCATGGAGCGCCGCTGGAGTCAGCAGTTACTGCGACTCCTGCAGGGCATCAGCAATGAACTCCGCCATCAGCGCGGCCATTCGCGGGTCGTCGTTGGGAGGCCTCCACATTGCCCAGGTGCCGCCATACTGCTGCTGTACCGGCTGGTCCGCCGACGGCCTGCCCAGCGCCGGGTCGTATCCGATGTGGCCGTACGCCGGCACGTCATAGCCCAGCGACGGGTCCATGTCATTACGCCGCCGGTCGCGGGGCGTTTGCCGTTCCGCGGGATAGGGGCGTCCATCCGCGCAACCACCCAGTTCGAGGCAGCAGGCGACCCTTGCGTCCCCTGCCCTGCATTCGGTCTCGACCCAGATGCCCCAGTAGTCGGCAAAGGGGTGCCCGACGCCCGGATAGCGATCATGATCCCCATCCTCGTAGAACAACCAGGTGCGATACCCGATTTCCTTGCCGATCTGGTTGGGCACCTCAACCATGTTGAGGACGGATTCGGCCACGATCTGCGGAAAGGCCACCACGATATGCTGGACGCCGTCGGAACGCAGGTAATCGAGCGCCTCCCAGTAGCGATGGCCCCACTTGCCCGCGGGATGCACGCCCGGCTGCTCGTACAGCGCCGCGTACCCCAGGTTCTCGCCGCGCATCGGCCGGCTGCGCTCGTAGCGCCCGGCTGGCGATTCAGGCATGGCGTCGTTGATCACCATGTCGCCCGCCCAGGCACCCACGATCCGGCGCTGCTTGAGTTCCGGATACAGCCGCAGCAGTTCCCGCTCAATCATCCGGTGCAGCGTAAGCGTATCGTTGATTTTCGGATCAAAATACTCGTCGTAGCGGCGCAAGGCGTGTCCGAGAAGTACGATCCCGGTGTCCGCCTCGGCTACATCGGGGTTGAATCTGTGGGCGATGCCCTCGGCGTGCAGCAAGGCCAGTTGCGGCGAAGCAACCACGGGATTGGGCGCTTGTTCAATGCTCACGCTGGCGTCCTCTGCCGGCGGTCCCAGGGAGCGGGTCCAGCCTTCAGGCTGCACGGGATAGGAATCGCGCATCAGGTCCTTGGGATCGTTGAGCCAGCGCAGCGGCACCGGATCACCGCCCTCCCCCGCTTCAGCGGCCAGACGGCGCCTGAGTGTCCTCACCACGTCGTGCGTCTTCGAAAAACGGGCGCCGCCCACGGTCATGTCGATCGCCAGAATCTCCGTTACGCCCTGCGCCAGCAGCCGGGGAATGGGCCCATCCACGTTGTGGCGCTCGGGATCGCAATCGGGCCACGGGTCATCGGACGGCCCGCAATACGTGAGCGGCTGTCCCTCGGCGGAACCAGGGCCGTACACCAGACGCGGCCAGGGGTGGTGTTTCGGGTCGGCCGCCATCCACGACGCGAGATCCACCACGAAGCGCACGCCGACTGCTTTCGAGCGCGCCTCAAGCGCCTTCTCAAGCCCTCGCAACTGCGAATAAGTCACGCGGTAGAAAGGACTCGGCCCGCCGATTCGCTCGTACTCAAACCGATACTTCAGGCCTTCCTTGGGGCCGTTGCCGAACTGCATGAAGCGCGGCCAGACACGCGGGTCCCAGAGAAAACGCTGATACACGGGGCTGTTGTGATCGTAGGAAAAAAGCTGAGCCGCGGTGTCGAAAGCGCCGCGGTCGGTCCAGTCCTCCGACCCGCCGTGAATCACAAACAAAACGCCAACAACCCGTTCGCCTGCCTCCGCCCGCGCCTCAAGACTCCAGCACGACACCAGCCCCACCCAACAGGCAAACAATGCGAGTCCCCGACGTCGAACAGACTTCGTTATCAAGGTTTCTTCGCCCCTTGCTTCCGGGAACGTCTGAGGCAGTGGGCGTCGATGACCCGGCGCCCACACCGAAGCCGAGCCCACAAGGATGTGCTTGCCGGCGGTTCCCGGAAGCGAGGGACGGAGAAACCGATGCACGAACCGCATACCTGACGACCTTAGGATTGGCCCAGCCCCAGGGCGCCGGGATTCATGAGGTTGTTGGGATCCACGCCACCCTTGAACTCCCGCAGCAGCCTTTCCGCTTCCGGCTGCCTGCCGCGCAAATACGGATAGGTCTTGCCCACCTGCAGATGGATCGCGCCCACCTGCCAGAAAATGTCCAGGATTTTCTGGCGCAACTCGGCAACCAGCGCCCTGCCCTCCGGGTTCTCGTCGTGCTCCGGCAGGGTCTTCAGGTAGTCCTGCGGCATGAAGCGCTTGTGAAACACCGTCCGGCTGTCCTCCCAGTAGAACACCGGCTCGTACAGGAAGGCATTGGAGCTCACGGTCATGAACATCGCACCCTTGTCGACGCGAAGTTCCTTCATGCGTCCGGCGTTTTCTTCATACATATTCATGAGCTGGCGGCGAAACTCCCCTACCCGGGAAAAAGGCATGATCCCGTGCAACGGCACCCAGCGCTCGCCCTTCACCCCCAAAACGGAGTACATCGGAATAAACGGCATCGACCGCAGCACCGTGGGCACGGTATTGGCTATTTCGGCGCCATGCGGGCGCATGGTTTCACGCACCAGCTTCAGCTTGGTTTTAACTTCCGCGGAGCTGTGCCCTTCCACCACATAGTGAGCGGAGTGACTGAAACCGCCGAAGAACCGCTTGCCGGCCAGCGCCATCCGGGTCAGCCGGCTTGCCGCTTCCAGCGGGTTCGACGAACCACGAGCCACGTTCCACACCGCGCGCGTCGCGTCGGCCGTGTTGGTCTTGGTGAGCTGCCCCTGCTGCAGCTTGGGGTCCAGGCCGTAGTTGTCCGCCACCACGCCCAGGCGGGCCACGGCCGACATGCCGCCCGACATGCCTTCGAAGGAATCGAAGCCGAAAGAGGCGGTGCCGGTCTTGGGCGGGCGCTGAATCAGCCGCAGCGTAATGCGCGCCTTGATGCCCATGGCGCCCGTGTCTCCGGTGAAGAGGCCGGTCAGGTCCGGTCCGTACCAGCGGAAGAAAGGCGTGGAAGTACTGATCGAAGCCGACCCGGTGCGCAACAGCTCGCCATTGCCCAGCACCACGTCGAAGGACAGCACCGATTCCGCGGACAGGCCGTAATTGCCCGTGCCCATGCTCGCGGAATTCTGCGAAGTCGATCCCCCGACGGTGGCTTTCAGGCCGGAGAACGGCCCCCAGAACGGGGTGCGCAGCTTTTTCTTCGCCAACGCAGCGTCTAGCCGTTCCCAGGTCACCGCGGGTTCGACAGTTACGTACATGTCCGTGTCGTTGATTTCCACGATGCGGTTCAGGCGCGACGTTTCCACCAGCAGGGACTGCGACGTCACCGGCAGGTAGCCGTCGGTGTAGGAAGCGCCGCCTCCCCGGGGCACAAGAGCGATGTTGTTCCTGAGTGCGATCCGCGCCGCTTCCTGCAGCTCGTCCACCGTCCCCGGCCGAATAACCGCCAGCGGCATTTCCCGGGAGTTGTAGACGTCGGTCGTGAAATAGCGGCGCTCGGCATCGTCCGTGATCACGTGATCGTTGCCCAGCAGGCTGGAAAGTTCCTGAAGAATCTCTTGGCTCATTTTCCCCTCCGGTCCATGGCCCTCGCCCCGCATCTGCCATTGCCCGCGCCCCCGGCTCAGGCCTGGGACGCAAATGTATACGGGACCGGGCAAGAAGCGAGATTCTATTCGATCAAACGCGCGCGCCTGCTGCGGTATCCGGCTCCGCCTCCAAACGGGGCTCGCCGCTCTCGTAACGAATCCGGCGCGCGGGTTGCGAGGGGATGCGCCGAGACGACAACACGCCGGTCAGGTTCGCCGGATCTACGCTGGAGATGCGCATGATCGAAGCAAAGTCCTTCCTGCGGCGCATGGCGCGCAGCTCCTCTACCGCGGCGGGAGCGGCAAACTGCTCGCCGCTGAATCCGCCTGCGAAGCGCCCGCCACGCAGTTCGCCCCGGGCCTCCATTCGGCGATAGACCCGCAGCCATGCGCGCCAGGGCGGAAGCCCGCGGTCACGCGCCAGCAGGGCGCGGAACACGATGCCGTAACGGCGGACCATCGCTTCGGCCAGGTACTGAACCCGGTCGTCCTCGTTGACATCAGCGGCGGCGGGCGTCGGCAAGGCGGACCATCGGCCGCCGGCCTGCACGCCGCTCATCCGGGCCCGCAGCCCGCCGAAGCGGGGACGCTTCCCGGCGCGCGTAATCAGCGCGCGCAATCCGGTGAAACTGTCCGATGTCACCAGCCCGGCCGCGGCCAGTTCGCCCAGCGCCATCTCCACCTGGCTGCGCAGCATGCCGGTATTTCGCACCAGGCTGACGAAAAAGTCCGCGCCACCGTTGCGGAGCACTTCAAGGACCTTGCGCGCACCGAAGGAGAGACCGTCCATGCGCCCCGGCGCCAACGGCCAGTAGTCCCAGCATTCCCGCTTGAGAAGGCATATCGGCGTGTTGGCGGCCAGCCGCCCTCCCCCTCGCCCGGCGAACGGTTCGGCGCGCTTCCACAGCCATTCGCCCGAAGCGAGCACCTGGTCCAGCATGGCCGGGGAAAAATCGCCTATCCTGGCCGGCAGCACAGTGCTTTCCCAGGCGGCCGCCGGCGCGGCGCAGCCTTCCAGCCTTTCCAGCGCGAGACGAAGGCTCTCCGGGCCCCTGGGCCGCTCCGCTCCGACGCCCTGCCAATGCAGCAGAAAGGTGGTGAATTCCGCGGCGCTTACCGGCTTGATTTGTTGCCGCAGCGATTTCAGCGTGCGCCGGTGTATGCGGGCGAGCAGGCCGCGTTCACACCACTCGTCCGGGCCGTCCGCTTCGGCGCCGGCCCGAAACCGGCCGCGAACCACGAAACCTTCTCCTTCCAGCGCCACCAGTGCTTCGGCGCCGGCTGCCGCCTCCAGCCCCAGCGGCTGCGTCAGTTCCGCGGCGGTTACCGGCCCCAGAATTTCAAGCCGGCTGCGCAGCAGTTCACGGACCTCGGCTGCGGCGTCCTGCGGTTGCGCGCAGACCGCGGCCAATTCCTCCCGGCGTTCCACGCAAGCCCAGACCTCCCTGCCATCGCCCACCGCAAGGCCGAGCGCCCTGCCCTGCGCGGCCAGCTCCGCAAGAGCATCCGCGTGTTCCGCCAGTTCGGCTTCGGTCAGGAAACCCGCCAGGTTCAAGGCGTCGTGCAATTCGTCCGCATCGCGCGGCCTCGGCCAGGCTTCCGCGCACACTTCGGCGATCGCGCCGGCGTCGGGCCTCGCCAGCGTTGCGGCGTCTTCGATGTCCATCAGATGACGGGTTCGAATCGCCTGGGTGCGGCGTTCCTCGGCCGGCGCATCGTCGAGGAACGCATAGGGCTTGGCGGTGATGACTTCCTGAGCCAGGACCGACGGCGAGGCAGGCTCGGCAAAGTGCACGTCGGCCGCGCCCCGCTCAAAGGAGCGCAGCAGGTCCAGCAGGCCGTCGGCGTCCATCAGGTCGTGCAGGCAATCGTCCAGGGTCTGGTCGACCAGCGGATGATCGGGGACGGCGCGGTCGCCCGTCAGGTTCTCGGCGCAGGCGACCAGGTCGGGGAACAGCGCAACCATGAGGTCCTCCGCATCGCCTCGCTGAAACTGCGCCGGGCGCCGTTCGCCCTTCCAGTTGCGGAGTATGGCCAGCGCCGTGGAGGCGGTCCATCGCCAGCGCGTGGGAAACATGGGTGAGTCGAGCACGGCCTGCACCAGGAGCTCATGCGCGGTAGAGGAATTCAGCCAGGCGGTGATTTCCTTCAGCGGAAAGCTGTGACCCGGGCCAAGCGATATCACGATGCTGTCGTCCAGCGCCGCCGCCTGCGGTTCGATATTGAACTTTCGGCAAATACGCTTTCGCAGCGCCAGGCCCCAGGCGCGATTGAGGCGTGAGCCCAGCGGCGAATGGATGACGACGTGCATGTCGCCCAGTTCGTCGAGGAAGCGCTCGATCACGAATCGTCCCGCGCCCGGCAGAGAGCCGAGCGTGGCGCGCGCGGCCTCCAGGTACTCCACCGCCTGGCGGGCGGCCTCGGGCGACCCGCCGGGGATTCCACTCAGCCAGGCAGCCGCATCCGCGCCTTCGGCGAGCCGAGCCTCCACGCCGTCCAGGAGGTCGGCTACGCGAGCCGAGAGTTCCCTGCTGCGTCCGGGCGCCTCACCGAACCAGAAAGGGATGGTGGGCGGCGCTCCCCGCGCGTCCTCCACATACACCTTGCCGGAGGCGACGCGCTGGATGCGGTAGGAGGTATTGCCCAGCTGGAAGATGTCGCCGGGCAGGCTCTCGAAGGCAAAATCCTCGTTCAGCGTGCCGATGCGGGTTTCCGACGGTATCAGCAGCACGTCGTAATCGAACTGGTCCGGTATGGTTCCGCCGTTGGTGAGGGCAGTGATGCGGGCCGAGCGCCGCGGCTTCAGGAGCTGCCTGACACTGTCCAGATGGAGGTAGGCGCCGGAGCGGCCTCGCCGAGTGGAGTAACCGTCCGCCAGCATCTGCGCCACCCGGCCAAACCGCTTGCGATCCAGCTTTCGGTACGGCCAGGCCAGAGAGTAGGCCTCGTGCAGTTCGTCGATGCCTTTCTCGCCGCAGGCCCCTTCCGCCACGATTTGTTGCGCCAGCACATCCATGGCGCCGTCCGGAATGCGGATCTCCTCGATTTCGTTCACGGCCGCGGCCTTCAGCAGCGCAAGGCTCTCCACGAGTTCGCCGCGGGACAGCGGGAACAGGCGCCCGCGGGGGACCTCGCCGACGGCGTGGCCCGAACGCCCGACGCGTTGCAGAAAACGCGAGATGCCGCGCGGAGAGCCCAATTGGCAGACCAGGTCCACCGACCCGATGTCGATGCCCAGTTCCAGCGAGGCCGTAGCGACAAGGACCTTGAGGCTTCCGCTCTTGAGACGCTGCTCGGCATCGCCGCGGTGCTTCTTGGACATGCTGCCGTGGTGGGACGCGACAGCGTCCTGGCCCAGTCTTTCGCTTAATTGACGCGCGGCCCGCTCGCACAGCCGCCGGGTATTGACGAAGACCAGGGTCGAGTCATGACTCCGCACCAGTTCCGCCAGCCGGTCATAGAGCTCCGACCAGACTTCCAGCGGCATGACTGCCTGCAACGGCGAGCCCGGCAATTCCAGCGCCAGGTCCCGCTCGCGCGCGGCGCCGGCATCCACAATCGCGCAATCGCTCTGTCGCGCTCCCAGGAGGAATCGCGCCATGCGCTCCAGTGGACGCTGGGTGGCCGACATGCCGATTCGCCGCAGGGGCCGGCCGGTAAGCATTTCCAGCCGCTGAAGGCTGAGCGTGAGATGGGCCCCCCGCTTGCCTCCCGCCAGCGAGTGCAATTCGTCCAGAATCACAGTCCTTGCCTGCGAAAGCAGCCCTCTGCCGCCATCCGACGTGAGCAGCAGGTACAGCGACTCCGGCGTGGTCACCAGGATGTGCGGAGGCTTCTTCAGCAACCGGCGGCGGTCGGCTGCGGAACTATCCCCGGTGCGCAGACCGGCGGTAATGCCCGAAGCCGGCAGGCCCCTGGCCTCGAGACACCGGTCGATCCCCGAAAGCGGCTCGCTCAGGTTCCGGCGAACGTCGTTTGAAAGGGCCCGCAAAGGCGAAACGTAAACGACCTCCGTTCGCTGCGGCAAATCTCCCCGCAGGCTGCGGCGCAACATTTCATCGATGACGGCAAGAAACCCTGCGAGGGTCTTGCCGGACCCCGTGGGGGCCGCAAGCAGTGCATGCCGGCCCTCGGCGATGGCCGGCCAGGCGCCCTCCTGCACCGCCGTGGGCCGCTGAAATGCCTCTTCAAACCACTCGCGAACCACCTCATGAAGGCCGTCCAGTGCGGATGGAGTATTACTGCGGCCTGTCCCGGTGCTCATGTCAGCCGGGACCCGGATGAAGAGTGGTAGGCGCGAGTGGAATTGAACCACCGACCCCTTGCATGTCAAGCAAGTGCTCTAACCCCTGAGCTACGCGCCTACGAAAACGATCGCGTGAATATACACGAAGGAGCGGTCTCTCCGGGAGCGACGGCGTCTCGCCTTCGCGCGGCTCGGGACGACCTCCTTCCCGGCCTGGTGTTCTGTCCCGCCTCAGGACAGCACTCCGGCGACCCGGCGTTCCGCCATCGCTTCAGGCCGGAAGCGGTAGAGGCGCGCAGGTCGTCCGCCGGTGTCGGGCTTGCGCACGCCGGTAGCCTCCACGAGTTTCTGGTTTGCGACCAGGCGACGGAAATTCTGCTTGTGAAGACTGCGGCCGATGATCGCCTCTATCACACGCTGCAGTTCGAACAGCGTGAATTCCGGCGGCATGAGTTCGAACACGACCGGGCGGTAGCGGAGTTTTCCCCGCATCCTGCCCAGGGCGGTGGCGAGTATGCGCCGGTGATCCAGCGCCATGCAAGACCCGTCAAGAATCCTTCCCGGAGGCGCCGAGGCGCCCCGATCGTGCCAGGATTCGGCCACAAGGGCCGCCTCGTAGACAAGTTCGTAGCGTTCCAGCACAAGATCCGGTGTCCATCCGGCCTCGCCCTGGCCCAGACAGCGCTCGATCCGCTCGCTGCGCTCCCTTCGGGTAGTGTCGGCCCTGGCCCGGTTCCTCCATTTCCGCAAGGCCTGACCCAGCGGCGCTGCCGAATGCCGCTCGGTGCGCTGGTCTTCCCAGGGAAAGAATTCGTAGCAGGCGCGCCACTGGCCTCCGGTAGCACACAGATCATGGCGAATCAGCGCCAGGTAGGCCACCGTTATGGTTCGGTCCGGGCTGCGCGGCCAGAAATCCCGGCGCCGGTCACCGAAAGTATAGAGCTGCTCCAGCCAGGCCGGTTCCAGCCCCACCTGCCTCCTGAGCAGCCGGCGGGCTCCAAATTCCAGCGTCTGGTCGCGGGTGCCGCGCAGCCGGTCGGATGGCAGGCGGGCCGATGAGCTGTCCGACAGGACCAAAACCCGCGGCTCGTCATCCACGACGGTCAGCACCACCGCGCTGAGCTCAACGCTGATCGGTTCGGTCACGCTTTCATTGTAGACGGGCAAGCTTGTGCGAGGTTGCCTGGCGCCAATTCGGCTCGTTCAATTCGGCTCGTTCATTTGACAAGACTTATGCTCATTTGTAGCATTACATCCCCGCCAACGGAGCCGATCAATGCCCCCTCAAGCTACAGAAGCATTGGAATACACCGCCAGGGTGCAGGAACAAACGGCGCCAATCCGCGCGCGCCTGACGGACGTCATACCCGACGTGGAATGGCCCGCGCATGCGCCCTATATCGCCCGCATCAACGAACTGAAGAAGGAGCGGGACGTTGTAATCCTGGTGCACAACTACCAGACCCCGGAGATCTTTCACGGCGTGGCGGACTATTCGGGCGATTCGCTGGAACTTGCCCGGCTCGGCGCCAACTCCAGCGCCGGTGTGATCCTGATGTGCGGCGTTCACTTCATGGCGGAAACATCCAAGATCCTGGCGCCCGAGAAAACAGTGCTTATTCCCGATCTCAAGGCTGGCTGCTCGCTGGCGGAGGCGATTACCGGCGAGGACGTACGCCTGCTGAAGCAGAAATACCCCGGCGTCCCCGTGGTCACTTACGTCAATACCTCGGCGGAGGTAAAGGCCGAATCGGACATCTGTTGCACCTCCGCGAATGCCGTGAAAATTGTGGAGTCGCTGGGTGTGGACCGCGTAATCTTTCTGCCCGACGGCTACCTCGGACGCTATGTCGCCAGCAAAACCGATGTGGAAATCATTCTCTGGGAAGGAAGTTGTGAGGTCCACGAGCGGTTCACGGCGGATGAAATCCGCGCCTATCGCAACTCGCACTCCGGCATTCAGGTTATCGCCCATCCGGAGTGCCCGCCGGACGTTCTGGCGGAGGCTGATTTTGTGGGTTCTACCTCGGCAATGATCCGCTACGTCGGTGCAAACAAGCCCAGCCGGGTAGTCATGGTTACCGAGTGCTCAATGAGCGATAACGTCGCCGTGGAACATCCCGATGTGCAGTTCGTGCGCCCCTGCAATCTCTGTCCACACATGAAGCGCATCACGCTTCCGAAAATCCTGCAAACGCTGGAAACCCTCGAACCGCGGGTCCAAGTTTCCGCGGAAATTTCGGCCCGCGCGCGTCTGGCCGTGGAGCGTATGCTGCAGGCCTGAACGGCAGGGACCTGCCGCATCGCCCATATACAATGGGCATCATTTTGTCGGTACAAGTGGACTGACTTGCGATGCAAGCGCAATACAAGATTTTGATGGTGGACGACGAGTCGGACCTGGAGCGCCTGGTCCGGCAAAGAATGCGGCGCGAAATCCGCTCGGGGCGTTATTCCTTCCTCTTTGCCGGAGACGGCGTTGAGGCGCTGGAAGCCCTCGGCGAACACAAAGACATCGACCTGGTGCTCTCGGACATCAACATGCCGCGCATGGATGGACTGACCTTGCTGGAGAAAATCCCGGAAGTGGATACCGATCTTCGGTCGGTCGTCATCTCAGCCTACGGCGACATGAAGAACATTCGCGCCGCGATGAACCGCGGCGCTTTCGATTTCGTGACCAAACCGATCGACTTCGATGACCTGAGAGTCACGATAGATCGCGGTTTGCGTCAACTGGAGATGTGGCGCGAAGCCGAAGCCTCGAAGGACAAGCTGCTGACGCTGCAAAGCGAACTGGACGTGGCCAACAGCATGCAACAGTCGATTTTGCCCAAGCACTTCCCCAAGAACGATCAATACGAACTTTACGGCAGCATGGCGCCGGCACGCAACGTGGGCGGCGATTTCTTCGACATCATCCGACTGGAGCAAGGGCGCGTTGGAATGGCCATTGCGGACGTGTCCGACAAGGGAATACCTGCGGCACTGTTCATGATGTCCAGCCGTACCCTGCTGAAGGGCGCGGCGCTGGGCTGTGAGGATCCGGGCACTGTGGTTACCGTGGTCAACGACCAGCTCCAGGATGGCAACGAGGCGAATATGTTCGTGACCCTGTTCTACGCAGTGTTCGATCCCGAAACCGGAATGGTGCGCTTCGCCAACGGCGGACACAATCCGCCTCTGATCGTTCATAAGGACGGATCCTCGACCATCCTTCCGCTTACCGGCGGATTGGCCCTGGGGATCGCCTCGCAGTTTCAGTTCAGCACGGATCATTGCCGGCTGGAGCCGGGCGAGGCGCTGGTCATGTACACGGACGGCGTTTCCGAGGCGGAAGACCAGGATAACGAAGAGTTCGGCATGGATCGCCTGCTTGACGTGTTCGCGGGCGCGCAGCTGGAGAGCGCGCGCGCAGCGAACAACGCCGTGTTCGCTGCGGTCAGGGAATTTGCAAGGGACCGCTCGCAGTCGGACGACATTACCTGCCTTGTGCTGCTGAGGGCCGAATCGTAGTCATGAGTGGAGAAATCCGCCTTCGGATCCATGCCAGCCACGGGCAGCTGGAGCTGGTGGAGAAAGCCATTGACGAAATGGCCCAACTGGAACAGTGGCCCGACAAACTGGTATTCAAGGTCAAGCTGGTGGTGGAAGAGCTCGGGTTGAACATCATCGACCACGGGTACGGCAACGATGAGTCCCAGGAACTGGAATTCCGACTGATCGCCGGGGACGACAGCGTAACGATCGAATTCATCGATGAGGCCAGGGCCTTCGATCCCCTGACGGAAACGCCGCTCCCGAATACCGAGGCCGGTATCGAGGAACGGCAGATCGGCGGCCTGGGCGTGTATCTGGTGCGGGAGATGATGGATGAAGTCAAATACGCTCGGGAGGGCAACCGCAACCGGCTTACGCTGGTAGCCCGGATCTAGTGACATGTCTTGTCCCTAGCGCTGTGTTACGGGGGGGTATGCGCAGGCTGGTCCTGATTGTCGCGCTGGCGGCCTGTGCCGGCGCAGCGGCCGAGCCCGGGATCGACGCGGAGCGTATCCTGTTCGGGCAATCGGCAGCGCTGAGCGGGCCGGCCAGCGGGCTGGGCCAGGCGATGCGTTCCGGAATCGCGGCTGCCTTTGCCGAAGCCAACCGGAACGGCGGCGTGCATGGCCGGCGGCTGGAACTGGTTTCCCTCGACGACGGCTATGAGCCGGAAGCCGCGATCGAGAACACGCGGACCCTGATCAACGAGCACCAGGTATTCGCGCTCATCGGCGCCGTCGGCACCCCCACCGCGCGATCATCGGTGCCGGTCGCCGCTGCTGCGGGTGTTCCCTATATCGCGCCGTTCACCGGCGCCCCCTTCCTGCGCGACGGACAATGGCAGAACGTAATCAATCTGCGCGCCTCCTATTACCAGGAAACGGAGGCGATGATGCAATTTCTCGACCGCCAGGGTCTGACGCGCGTGGCTGTCGCCTACCAGGATGATTCGTTCGGACGGGCGGGCTTCCGCGGCGCCCAGCTGGCCATGGAGCGGAGGGGACTCAGGCCCGCGGCCACCGCCGTCTATCCGCGCAACACGATCGCGGTAAAAACGACATTGCTGGACGTCATGGAAGGTGAACCGGAAGCAGTCATCATCGTGGGCGCTCCAGCACCCGTGGCGGCCTTTCTGAATTGGGGCAGAAAGCTCAGGCTCGACATGGTTTTTTTGACGACGTCCTTTGCCGGCGGTAATGCATTGATCCGCAACCTGAGCAATGAAAGCCTGGACTCTGCCGGATTGCTGATGACTCAGGTGGTTCCGCCGTTGATCGGCGATGCTCTTCCCGTCGTGCAGGAATATCTCTCGGCGCTAAAGCAGACTGCTCCTGACGCGGAACCCGGATTCGTATCGCTGGAGGGATATCTGGCCGGGCGAATGGCGGTCGTGGCCATGGAGCAATGCGGCCCTGATCCGCGCCGCGACCGGGTGCTTCCGATGTTGCGCGATGCGGGACGCATTGACCTCGGGGGCTTCTCGCTGGAGTTCGGGGCGGACGATTACCAGGGGTCCGACGCTGTGTACCTGACTGTCGTCAGCCCGGATGGCGAGTATGTGCCGGTGGATACGCCAGGGACGCGGCAATGAATGCCAAGGAGGACAACGGCAATGGCAGCCTCAATTCCCGTCTTGCGCGAATTATCGAGAAGCGCCACAAGATTTCAGTCCGCATGTACATGGGGATCAGCGCGGCGCTGTTGCTTTTCGTACTTGCGAGCGTCAATAGCTGGTTTGCGTTCAATACCGTCGCCGACGCGCAGCGGGGCGTAGTCGATCGCAGTCTTCCCCAGATCACTGGCGCTTTTGCGGTAGCCGAGCAAAGCCGTACGCTGGTGGCGGCGGCTCCGCGTCTCGCGGCGGCCGGCACTCTGGAGGAGCTGGAAGATGTCCGGGATTCGGTGACTGCGAACCGGGAGATTTTCGAAGCCCGGATTGACGTGCTTGAGGCGCAGGCCAGTGACGATCCCGTTATTCAGCGCATGCGCGACCGGGCCGGGGCCCTGCTGGCCAATATCGAGGACCTGGACCGGTCGGTGGAGGAACGGTTTCTCATCGCCGGCCAAGCAGGCAAATTGCAGCAGGAAATCCCCTTGCTGCATGAGCAACTGCAGCGAATTCTGGGCCCAGCGATCGACGACCAGTATTTCTTTACCGTAACCGGCTACCGGGATCTGGAATCCCTCCCGGCGCCCCGGGAGCAGCATATTTCCGAGGATGAACTGGCCCGCTACCGGCGACTTGCCGATCTCAAGGTCAATGTGGATAACGCGGTGCAATTGCTCGACCGGGCCTTTATCGTCGGCGACCCGCAATTGCTCGAACCCCTGCTTGAGAGCTTTGAATCGGCATCTGAGGCCATTACCAGAAACCTGGCGGCCCTGCGCGATCCCCCCGAGCCGATGGAGCTATTGGCCGCGACCGAGCGGCTGCATGAGTTGGGCAGCGGTGAGGAAGCAGTATTTGCCCTGCGCCGCCGGGAGCTTGACCTGGCGGCCCGCGAAAGGCGCCTGTTGGCGGACAACCGCGCCCTGGAAATGGAACTGGGCGCCGAGGCCGAAAGAATGGTGAGCGGCGCTCGCGACAGCGCCCGCCAATCAACCGACATTGCCAACGAGGCCATAGACACCGGCCAAGTCTTGTTGCTGAGCGTAACTGGGGTGGCAATCGTCGCCGCGCTGCTGATGGGCTCCCTCTTCATAGGGAGCCTGTTGCGCCGGCTGGAAGGACTGTCCAGCCGCATGCGCCGCATGGCTGCAGGCGACCTCAAGACCAAAGTGGACGTCAGCGGACGGGACGAAGTGGCGGACATGGCCGCGGCGCTGGAAGTTTTCCGCGAAGCTTCTCTAAAGGCGCAGAGGCTGGACCTGGTCGAGCGCATGGCGCAGGAGCTGCGCGACAAGAACGAGGAACTGGAGCAGGTCCTCGAGGACCTGAAACGGGCACAGAATCAGATCGTCATGCGCGAAAAGCTTGCGGAGCTGGGAGAGTTGACGGCCGGGGTGGCGCACGAAATCCAGAATCCGCTGAATTTCGTAAAGAACTTTTCCGAAGTCTCGTCGGAACTCGTGGAGGAACTTCAGGAGGTTTTCAAGGAAGGCGAAGGCGGGCTGAGCGAGGACGACAGGGGCCTGGTCGATGAAATCTGCGGCGACCTGGGCTCCAACCTGGACCGGATCACCCATCACGGCCTGCGCGCCAACCGGATCGTGCGTGACATGCTCAAGATGGGCCGTGGATCCGGCGATGCCCAGCCGACCGATATTAATGCCCTGCTGGAGGAACACGCGAGGCTTGCCTACCACAGCGCCCGCGCCTCCGACACCGACTTCAACCTCACCATAGAGGAAAACTACAGTCCGGAAATGAAGGAACTCAACGTGGTGCCGCAGGACCTGGGGCGGGTCTTTCTGAATATGGTGACCAACGCCTGCCACGCTACCCACGATCGCCGGGTCCGGGAAATTGCCGGAGGCGGCAACGGCAGCTACGAGCCACGTCTCAAGCTGTCAACCCGCCGAACGCCGAACGCCGTCGAGATCGCCATTCATGACAACGGCGGCGGCATCCCGGACGAGATCCTGGGAAAGATCTTCAACCCCTTCTTCACGACCAAGCCGACCGACCAGGGCACCGGCCTGGGCCTGGCGCTGTCCAATGACATCGTGCGCCAGCACGGCGGCGAGATTGCGGTCGATACCGAACCGGGCGAGTCCACCAGCATGGTCGTGAAGCTGCCCCTTTCGCTGGAGGTTCAGGCAGACTCCTGACCGCGACACGCGTTTGGAGGGACGGCGTATCGCCGCCCACGTACTTTGGAGGGAGCGCGTCCCGCCCTCCACGAAGGCGAGACGACTTCGCCCAGCGCGTTGCGGCCCTATCCCAGTTGCGCCAGCGCGTCGTCCTTGCTGTCGTGGATTTCGATGATCTTGTCGAAACCGCTCATCGTGAACACTTCGCCGATGGAACCCGACAGGGAGCACAGCATGAATTTTGCCTTGCGCTGCCAGAGCGCCTTGGCGATCATCAGGACGGCGCGCAGCCCCGCGCTGCTGATGTAGTTCAGTCCACTCATATCGACCAGGACCGCCGTGTCGTCACCGCTGATGGCTCCTGTCAGGGTCTGGTGAAAATCCTGGGCGTTAAAGCCGTCAATGCGCCCTGATGGCGCGGCAATCAGCGTTCCGTTATTGCGCTCAATTGGGATGTCCATTCTTGCTCCTGATATCTGGTCGCACTAACTGCGACGGAACCGTTTGGATCGTAGCACAGCAGTTCAATCAATCACTATCGGGCATCAGAACGAATTCTGGGTAGGCCTCGATGCCAAGTTCTGCGACATCCTGGCCCAATTCCTCCACCGTCTCCGAAACCCGAGCTCCCATGGTCTTGGCAATTAGCGTCCATGTGACCCACGAAGCACCGAAAACGAAAACTCCGACGGTCACGACGCCCAACAATTGTACTCCGAAGCTGTAGTCTCCGGCAATGCAGACCGCCATCGTGCCCCATATTCCGGCGAACAGGTGGGCGGGAACCGCCCCGACCACGTCGTCCACACGCAAGCGTTCCAGCAGCATGATTCCGGCCGTGCAGACAACGCCTCCCATGGCGCCGATCACGATGGCCAGCCAATGCGGCAATACGTCGGGGCCGGCAGTTATCGAAACAAGCCCCGCGATAGCGCCGTTCAGTACCGCCAGCAGGTCCACCCGCTTGAGAAGGGGGCGCGATACGATGAGGGCGGCGATCACGCCTCCCGCAGCCGCCAGATTGGTGTTCACGAGCACGATGCTCATCGCGACCGCGTTCTGGACTCCGCCAAGCGCCAGCTGGGACCCGCCATTGAATCCGAACCAGCCCAGCCAGAGTATGAAGACGCCCAGCGTGACTGCCGGCACGTTGGAAGGCGGAGTCGGCTTCACGCCGCCATCGGAGCGAAACTTGCCGAGACGCGGACCCACGACAAGGGCGCCTGCCAGCGCGGCCCAGCCACCCGTCGAGTGAACGATGGTGGAGCCTGCGAAGTCGCTGAAGCCCATGTTGCTCAGCCAGCCGCCACCCCAGGTCCAGGCCCCGACGATGGGGTAAATAATCGCGGTCAGGATTGCCGTAAAGACAAAGAAGGACCACAGCTTCACGCGTTCCGCCAGGGTGCCGGAAACGATCGATGCCGTAGTCGCCACAAAGACCATCTGGAAGAACCAGTCCGACATGACGGAATACTGGTTCGCCGCAGCTGCCTCCGCAGCCGCGGCGATTTCCGGCGCTGCGGCTTCCGCGCCGACGGCCTCGAGC
Source organism: uncultured Gammaproteobacteria bacterium (assembly GCA_951828235.1). GTDB lineage: Bacteria > Pseudomonadota > Gammaproteobacteria > Steroidobacterales > Foliamicaceae > Foliamicus. The sequence goes on along the minus strand of OX639965.1, from coordinate 2,737,181 downwards.
AGCGCCAGTTCTTCGGCAGATGGCCCGTAGCCGAAACTCAGCGTGCCGATGACGCTGCCCACGTCCAGGTACATCAGGTTATATCCCACCAGGTAGAAAGTCAGCCCGGCGATGGAATAAAGGCCGATGTTCTTGAGGCAGATGACCGACGCGTTCTTGGTTCGCACCGAGCCGGCTTCCAGCATCGTGAAACCGGCGCACATCCACATGATCAACGCGCCCCAGACCAGGAATGCGAACGTATTCAGGACGAAGTCCATCTGCGATGCGGCGTCCGCGCGTGCTATGGGCGCGAGGACAATCAGCGCCGCTGTCCCGACCATTCCGGCCAGTATCCACTTGTCTGGCCGAGCCCGTTTGTTCCTGTTCATGGAATTGCTCTAATCTGCTGTCAGAACCCCGCCGACAGGCTGAGCACTACGCGCGCATCGCACGATCCGGCGCAGTCGGGCGCGTCCGTATCGTGGTACCTGAGATCGAGCGCAAGCTGGGAAAACGAATAGCTCAGCCCGACGTTCCAATCCAGGTAGTCCTCTCCGAAGTCTTCCGTCACCTGAGAGAAGCCCACGTTCGCATCCAGGCTCAGCGCGTCCGTCAGTCCACCCGAAAGGCCTCCGGTCAAATACCAGCCGGTGCCGGTCTCGCCGAAATTGTCCGGTGTGAAATGCACCGCTCCGGACAGCGAGACGGCGTCCAGATCGTATCCCAGGCTGGCGTACGCCTCGAAGAAGTCGTAGCCGGAACTGCTGTCCGCGCCCGGGTATGCGTAGTAAAGCAAACCGACGTCGTAGCTCACATCGTTCGCTTCCCAGGCATATCCGCCGTAAATGTCCACTTCGATGGAAGCGTCATCGCCCGGACCGAAATCGATATTGGATGCCCAGGCGCCCACATACCAGCCGCTGGAATCCGCCCAGTCCAGGCCACCCTGCACGGCAGCATCCTCGCCCGTTTGCGTATAGCCCCGGAACACATAGTCGGTGGTAACAGCCAGATTCACGGAAACAGACGCTTCCTCCTGCCCGACCACCGTGCCCGATACGCCAAAAAATGCGACCAGAACGGTCGCGTAACGAATTTGCCTTCTTGGCGCCATGTTTCGTTCCCTCCCCCTATAGCGCGGACGCGTGAATGATAGCCGAACTCAATTCAGTTGTCGCACGAACACTAGCCTCCGATGTAATACATTTCCACCTTCTTCCCGCCCGCGACGCTTGGGCGGCGTGGGTTCCGCAATTCACTGTAGCGGTCCGCGCGACGGGACCAGCGGCCCCTCATCAAGTCCAGCAAAGCGTCATCGGTGGCGCCGTCGCGCATGGGTCCGCGCAAATCGAGGCCCTCCGAGGCGAACAGGCAGGTATAGAGTCGTCCGTCGGACGAGAGGCGAGCCCGATTGCAGCTGCCGCAAAAAGGCTGGGAGACTGAGGTAATAAAGCCAAGCTCGCCCTGACCGTCCACGAATTCGTAGCGACGCGCCACTTCACCGTGGTAGTTGGCTTCCAGCGCCCGCAAAGGCCAGCGGCCGTGAATCATTTCCACGATCTCCGCGGCTGGCACGGTCTGCGATGCGCTCCAGTTGTTGATGGTGCCCACGTCCATGTACTCGATAAGCCGGAGGATCATCCCGGTTCCCCTAAAGAATTCCACCAGTTCAAGCACATGGCCGTCGTTGACGCCACGCTGGATAACGGCGTTGATCTTCACCGGATTCAATCCGGCGGTGCGGGCCTCGGAGATACCGTCCAGCACTGCCTGCAGGCGCCCCCTGCCCCCACTCATTCGCCGGAATAGTTCCTCGTCCACGGCATCCAGGCTTACCGTAACGCGGTCCAGCCCGGCGGCCGTAAGCGCCGCCGCATGCTGCGCGAGCAGGACCCCGTTAGTGGTCAGCGCGATGTCCTCCACGCCCTCAAGCCGGGAGAGGTCACCGATCAGGTCGGCAAGGCTTGCGCGCAACAGCGGCTCGCCTCCGGTAATGCGTAACTTGCAGGCGCCCATTCGGGCGAACAGCCGCGTAAGCCGCACAATCTCGGAAAATGACAGCCGTTCCCGGCTGGACAGGAAACGGAAATTGCGATCGTAGATGTCTTCCGGCATGCAGTAGGGACAACGGAAGTTGCACCTGTCCATTACGGAAATGCGCAAGTCCCGCAAGGGCCGCCCCAGCGTGTCGCGCACGCCCGAACGCAATTCAACGATGCCGGTATCGCTCCCGGAAGGTGTCTGCATGCGCTAATCTTCGGTGATTCACGCTCGCTGAGCAAGCGGGATATACTGCCAGCCGCTATCGCGGCCCTGCGCAGGAGGAGATATGCGCGTAGTTGCCATTTCCAGGCCGGGTGGCCCCGAGGTCCTGGTTGTCGAACAACGGCCCCGGCCGGTCCCCGGTCCGGGGCAAGTACTGATCCGGGTAGCGGCCGCCGGCGTCAACCGGCCGGATTGCATGCAGCGCCAGGGCATCTATCCGCCGCCTGCCGGCGCGCCGGAATGGCCGGGACTGGAAGTGGCGGGCCATATCGAGACGGTTGGCGACGGGGTGAGGAATGCGGCCGTGGGCCAGGCCGTTTGCGCACTGGTTCCGGGCGGGGGGTACGCCGAATATTGCGTAGCTCCATCGTCGCTCTGCCTTCCGATTCCGAATGGCGTCTCCATGACGGAGGCTGCGGCCATTCCGGAAACCTGGTTCACCGTCTGGACCAACCTGGTGCACGCCGGCCGGTTGCAGGCGAATGACACCGTTCTTGTCCATGGTGGCGCCAGCGGAATCGGTACCGCTGCCATTGGCATCGGAAATGCACTTGGCGCGCGCGTCTTCGTGACGGCCGGCACCGAAGAAAAAGTGGAGTTCTGCCGGGAGCTGGGCGCCTGGGGCGGCGCCTGCTATCGAACCGAAGATTGGCCCACAGTCCTGAAGAGCGCAACGGCGGGCAAGGGCGTTGACGTCATTCTGTGCATGGTGGGCGCGCCCTATCTTCGCGACAATCTCCGCAGCCTCAGGCCCGGGGGACGGCTCGTGCTCATCGCGGCGCTGGGCGGACCGAAGACGGAGCTTGATGTCCGGCGGGTGATGATGTCGCGCTTGTGGATAACCGGTTCTACGCTGCGGCCGAGATCAAACGAGGAGAAGGCGGAAATTGCCGGCGCGGTGCGTGAGCGCCTGTGGCCGCTGCTGGAATCGGGCGAACTTCGCCCTGTCGTGCAACGCTCATTTCCGCTGGAACAGGCTGAGAAGGCGCATGCCCTTATGGAGGCCAACCTGACTCGCGGCAAACTGGTGCTGACAATCGATTGACTCGGAGCGATTCGGGAACCTAAGGCGGGGTTTTCACGCCCCCTCCCTGCTACGCTCTGGGATGGTGGCGGCGATGCAGGTCGCGCAGCCGCTTGCGCGCCACCTGCGTATAGATCTGCGTCGTCGACAGGCTGCTGTGCCCAAGCAACAACTGCACGACCCTTAGATCGGCGCCGTGGTCCAGCAAGTGCGTCGCGAAGGCGTGCCGCAGGCTGTGCGGCGACAGGCCTTGGGTGATGCCCGCAGCCGCGCCGTGCTTGCGCAGCCGTTGCCAGAACGCCTGCCGGGTCATGGCCTTGCCCCTCCGAGTGGGGAAAAGGGCTTCACTCACCTTCTCCCCCAGGATTTCACGGCGGGCGCCATCCAGGAATCTCCGTACCCAATCGGCGGCCTCCTCGCCCAGCGGCGTCAGTCTCTCCTTCGAACCCTTGCCCTCTATGCGGAGTACTCCGTTGGCGAGACTCAATTGCCCCAGCGAAAGGTTGACAAGTTCGCTGACACGCAGCCCGGTTGCATAGAGCACTTCGAGCATGCACCGGTCGCGCACGCCGAGCGGGTCCGACAGCGACGGAGCGGCCAGCAGGTTTTCCACTTCGCGCTCGGTCAGGCCGTGCGGCAGCGGACGCCCAATACGAGGGCTCTCGATCTGAGCCGTAGGGTCGCGTTCCACCAGTCCCTCCCGCACCAGGTAGCCGTAGAAGCGGCGGGCGGTGGAGAGCTGCCGTGACAGCGTGCGCGGGTGGACCCCGCCCGCTATCCTCTCACTGACAAAAGCCAGCAGATCCGTCTTGCCGGCCTCGGTTAATCCCTTGCCGCGTTCGGCAAGCCATTTGTCCAGCAGCCGGAGGTCGGCGCCGTATGCAGCCAGTGTGTTGCGGGCGAGTCCCTGTTCCGACCACATCGCGTCAATGAAGCGATCAAGGAGTTCCGGGCTGGCCATAGAATCTCCAATTATGACGTGGCTTCGGAAAATCCCTTACACGCTTTGGGGTTGGACACTGGTAGGCACGATCGCGGTGACCGCTTCCCTGCTGATCCTGGTCATTCCCGGCGAGGAGCGATGCAGCGGCTTCGCGCGCAAGGCTTCGCGAATCATCTTCCGCCTCGGCGGCGCCTGGCCAATGGTGAGTGGGCTGGAGAACCTGCCGGCCGAGCCGTGTGTGGTTGCCGCCAATCATGCGAGCTTCGCCGACGGGATCCTGCTCTGCGCACTGCTGCCAACCCGTTTTCGGCTCGTCATCAAGCGCGAAATGCGGACTGTGCTGCTGGCCGGCCGCATGCTCAGCCGGATTGGCGCCGTGTTCGTGGATCGCGAGCAAGGCAAGGATCGCTTCGCGGATGTCCGCACAATTCTCAGGGCCGCCCGCTCGGGGCAATCGCTGGCCATCTTTCCGGAAGGAACGTTCCGGCCCGAACCCGGCCTGCTGCCCTTCCGTTCCGGCGCCTTTGCCGCCGCCGCCGCTGCCGGCCTGCCGGTGGTTCCCGTGGCCATTCGCGGCTGCCGCCGCCTGCTGCCATCGGGTTCCTGGCTGTTCACGCCGTCACGCATCGAGGTGTGTTTCCTGGAACCGATACGGGCCGCGGAGCACGGATCGCGTTCGCAACAGGCCGAGCGACTTTCGCGGGAATGCCGCGCGGCCATGAAGGCAGCGCTGGCGCAGGACTGATGCGGGGCGGCGCGAAAAATTCGCCGGGACAGCCCCGACAGAGCGGCATCGCATAGTGTGAACAGGCACTAGTGTAGTGTCCTGAACAGAGTATTGTTTATATGTTGTTGGCGGCTTATGCTTCCCGCATTGGGTTTTGGAGTTTTTCGATGCGGGTTGCGGCACGGATCACGCTGTCGAGCAAGGACCGGCGGAAGTTGGACAAATGGGCATCGTCGCGTAGCGCGCCGGTGCGCCTGCGGGAGCGTTCGCGGATCGTCCTGATGGCGGCCGAGGGGATGACGAACAAGGACATTGCGGTCGAACTGGGCATGGATGCGAACAAGGTGGGGCGCTGGCGGGCGCGCTACGCGAAGGAAGGAGCGCCGGGGATCGAGAAGGAGCGTCCGCGCGGCGCCAACCATGGCGGCAAGGACACCCGGGCGCAGGCGGCGTTGCGCGCACAAGTGATCGAGGCGACGACGCAGACGGCGCCGGATGACGCCACGCACTGGTCGTGCCGGTCGATGGCGCGGCATCTGGGCACGACACACAGTTTCGTCAACCGGGTGTGGCGCTCGCACGGTCTCAAGCCGCACTTGATCCGGACCTTCAAGCTGAGCAACGACCCGCGCTTCGAGGAGAAGCTGCGGGACGTGGTGGGTCTGTATCTCGACCCGCCGGACAACGCGGCGGTGTTCAGCTTCGACGAGAAAAGCCAGATCCAGGCGCTGGACCGGACGCAGCCGGGCCTGCCGATGAAGAAGGGCCGGGGCGGGACGATGACGCACGACTACAAGCGGCACGGCACGACCACGCTGTTCGCCGCGCTGGAGGTGGCCAGCGGCAAGGTGATCGGCAGGACCTATCGCAAGCACCGCCACCAGGAAGTGCTGAGGTTCCTGCGCGAGGTCGACAAGGCGGTGCCCGCGGGCCAGGAGATCCACATCGTGCTCGATAACTACGCGACCCACAAGCACGAGAAGGTGCTGGACTGGATCGAGCGGAAGAAGCGCATCTTCCTGCACTTCACCCCGACCAGCGCCTCGTGGGCCAACCTGGTCGAGCGGTTCTTCGCGACGTTGACGGAAAAGCAGCTCCGGCGCGGCGTCTTCACCTCGGTGCCCCATCTCGAGAAGTGCCTGCGGGAGTATCTGAAGCGTCACAACACGAATCCACAGCCGCTCGTGTGGACGAAATCGCTCGGCGAGATCATGGCGAAGGTCGAACGTGGCCGGGCCGCACTGGCCAATGCTTCTTAATCACTGTTCTGTTAAGGACAGCACACTAGTGTCGTGTCCCGGAAATACATAAGCAAAGTCGTTCGATTTTAGCGAGGATGGAATCGGCGGTGGCGACCCAAGCGAAGGGGCTGGCATGGGCATTGTATTGGTCTACGAAGGCGTTGGTTTTACGGGTGAGTTCCTTGACGGAGGAGAATGAGCCGCGGCGGATGGCCTGTTGTGTAATGAGGCCGAACCAGCGTTCGACCTGGTTGATCCACGAGGCGTAGGTGGGCGTGTAATGCAGGGTGTATCGGGGGCGGCGGGCCAGCCACGCCTTGACCTTGGGATGCTTGTGGGTGGCGTAGTTGTCGACGATGAGATGGACATCGAGGTTTTTGGGCACGCTGGCGTCGATATGGCGCAGGAAGGCGAGGAACTCCTGGTGGCGGTGGCGCCGTTTGCACTGTGTGAGCACTTCTCCGGTGGCCACGTCGAGGGCGGCGAACAGGGTGGTGGTGCCATGACGGACATAGTCGTGAGTGACGCCTTCGACGTAGCCGAGTCCCATGGGCAGCATGGGCTGGGTGCGCTGAAGGGCCTGGATTTGGCTTTTTTCGTCCACGCACAGCACCACGGCGTGATCAGGCGGGTTCAGATACAAGCCGACGATATCGCGCACTTTCTCGATGAAGAAGGGGTCGTTGGAGAGTTTGAAGTGGCGTTGGCGGTGCGGTTGTACGCCGAACAGGTCGAACCAGCGTTGCACGGTGGATTTGGAGATGCCGGTGTGCTCGGCCGTGGCGCGCACGCTCCAGTGCGTGGCGTTGGGGGGCTGGGATTGAAGGGCGGTATTGATGACCTCCGCGACCCGCTCGTCTTCGTGGGCGCGCGACCGTCCGGGGCGCAGTTGGTCGTGCAAGCCTTCCAGGCCCTGTTGCAGATAGCGGCGGCGCCATTTGCCGACGGTCATGGGGTTGAGTTTCATGCGCTTGGCGATGGAGGCGTTGGGTTCCCCATCGGCGCAGGCCAGCACGATCTGGGCTCTCCGCACGATGCCGTGAGGCAGCGAGCGGGAGCGGGCGATGCTCAGCAGTTGGTTCTTCTCGTCACGGTTCAAGGTGACAGGAGCAATAGGGCGGCCACGCGGCATGGGCGGACTCCGAAAATGGACACGCCCATTATTATATTACTTATTTACGGGACAGCACACTAGTTCACGAAGAGGTATCTCCGGTGCGGTCCCTGACGTAGCCGATCCAGGCATTGGCGTTGCGGCGAATATTGTCGGTCCCCTCGCGTTTCGCGCTTTCGAAAGCGTCTATGGCCTCATCGAAGCGTTGCAATTCCGCCAGGGCGACGCCTTGCAGTATCCATACCTCACCCGGATTCTCAAGGCTCCCCTTCTCCAGCGCGCGGCGGCAGGAATCCACAACACCGGACCAGTCGCCGGTCTCGTTCAGGAGCATGGCCTTGCGATGGTAGAACTCGCCGTCCTCGGCCAGTTCGGCCAGCTTGTCTATGGTGTCCACGGCGCGGTCTATTTCGCGCGCCATGGTCCACGAACTCAGCAGCAGGCGGAGGTTCTCGGAGTTCTCCTCCACGTAGCCACGCTGCATCGCTTCACTGAGAATTTCTCCGGCGCGGGCCGGGTTTTCCAGAAAGAGGTTGAGCCGGGTCAGGTTCAGGATGTCCGGTTCGGCATCCAGCATGCCGCGATACCAGGGAATGAGGAGTGCGGAGAGTGCGGCTTCATCGTTGTTGGCTTCTATGTACAGGCTGGACAACACCTGGTAGAAGCGCAATCTGTCCGGCCAGATTCCGATGTTCTCCTTCAGAAGGTCTATGGCTTCGGGCACCTGCCCCAATTCAACGTGGATGGCCAGTTGCAGGTTGCGCCAGCTCTCGTTGGGAGGCTCGGCCAGCTGATTGGCGCGCACCACGTAGGGCAGACCCTCCCGCATCATCTCGCGCTGGGCGAAATTGGCGCCCATGAGGATGTAGGCCTCGGCCCGCGGTTCCGCTTCGTGGCGAAACCAGCGCAACATGGTGCTGTTGGATTCCTCGAAGCGCTCCTGACCCGCGTAGTAGCTCGCGACCGAGTACACGATGCCCTGCTGCACGAAGGTGGGCAAGGCATCGAGTTCCAGGCATTTCTCAAACGCCTCGAAAGCCTCGTCTTCCCTTTCAAGCTGCGAATACACGAAGCCGTAGGTCTGATAAAGCTGGGCCGCCTCGTAGTCGCTGAGCCGGTCGGGGCGGATTCGGTCCATCAGGTCCAGCGCTTCGATCAGATTGTCTTCATCGAGGAGTTCATGGGTGCGGGACAGTCGCCGATAAAAGCTCTCGCTCATGGATGCGGAGGGCTCTTCGCGCTCTTCCGCTACCCGGTCGGGCCGCAGCGGGTGCCATTGCGGCAGATTGCCTGAGTCTTCCTGCGCAGCCGCCAGCGGCGCCAGCGTCAGCAATGCGAACAGCACCAGTGCCGCATCTAACCTACAAGCCCGCACCAGGCGCTTGCCCATTGCGCTAAAGGCCCCTAATCACCCAGTTCGAAAATGATGCTCGTAGTGGCCCATCGTTCCACGGCGACGCCGTCGACTATCCGCGGCTTGAATTTCCAGCGCCGCACGGCCCGCACCGCGTTTCGCACGAAGAGGCGGCCCGGAGCGGCCTCCAGGACCTTGACGTCCAGCACGCTGCCGTCGGGACCGATCAGCACCTCGCACCTGACGTAGCCCTCGGTGCCGTCCATCAGGGCCTCACGGGGCCACTGCGGGTCGATGCGCACGATCGGTACCGCCTCGCCCTCGGCCGCCGGGTCGCCCGGGTCCCATTTGCCGATAAAGGGACCGCCGCCGGCAGCCCCCGAGACATCGATCTTGGGCAAATCGAGGCGCATGGGATTCTTTTGCGGCTTGGCTTCGCTGGACACCTTTAGTTTCGGCGGCGGCGGAGGATCCTTGGGCGGAGGCGGCTTCTTCGGCCTGACTCGTTTCTTGGTCTGGACGATTTCATCCTCCTGAACGCGAATCAGGTCCACTATCTGCCCGGCCGTGGCTGCGCCCTGCTGGCCGCGCCCGCCCGTTATCAGGGTGTTCATGAACAGAAAGAGCACCAGCGCTACGAATATGCCGCCGCCTATCGATCCAACCGTACGCCATCTTGTCTGGTTCATCGCTATTCCTCGCCTTCCGCGGCCAATGCAATGCTGGTCACGCCTGCAACGCGAACCTGGTCCATCAGGTCGATCACCATGCCGGTGGACGCGGATTGGTCTGCCACGATGATAACGCTGCTTTCCGGGTTCTCCGCGCGCGCCGCTTCGACCAGCTGTCGGACTCCGGTCAACTCCACCCGATTCTTGTTCATCCAGATCTGATCGTCGCGCGAAACCGCGATCATGATGTTGCCCCGCTCCTTGGTGGCCGCCGTCTGCGCGAAGGGACGAGACGGGCTGATGCCGGGTTCCTTTACGAAGGACGTAGTCACGATGAAGAAGATCAGCATGATGAACACGATATCCAGCATGGGCGTGATGTTGATCTCGCCTTCTTCTTCCGGCTTTCGTCTTCGTATCTGCGGCATCGTGCTTTCCTCGTCTACCTTGGTGCGGCGGCCAGCGAAACTTTCCCGGCGCCCGCGACCCGCGCCTGGTCCACGACGGTCACGATGAAGCCCGAATCCGCGTTCCGGTCCGCGATCACCACCACGGTGGCGTCCGGCTTGCCGGCCAGCCCCGAGACGATGTTGGCCCGGATCGCGCCCACGTGCACAAGACGGTCTTCGACGAATACCTGTCCGTTGGCGTCAATGCGCACCGGGATCACCTCGGATCGCTTCTGTTCCTTTACCGGCGCGTTCGATGGCCGGTCCAGGTCCACGCCCAGTTCCTTCACGAAGGAAGTGGTCACGATGAAGAAGATCAGCATGATGAATACGATGTCGAGCATCGGCGTGATGTTGATCTCGGCCTCTTCCTGCGACCGCTTGCGGTGTTTGCGCTCAATCACGCGGCTACCTCCCCGGACTCCTCGAACTGCATTTCCAGCGCGTCCTCCAGTTCCTCCATCTTGAGCTTGGCCCGCTGCTTCAGCCAGGCCGAGAGATACAGCCCGGAGAGTGCAGCCACCAGGCCGGACATGGTGGGGATTGTGGCCTGCGAGACGCCCCCGGCCATCAGTCGCGCGTTACCCGTGCCGAACACCGTCATGATCTCGAAAACCTGGACCATGCCCCAGACCGTGCCAAGCAAGCCCAGAAGCGGCAAAATCTGCATGAGCGTCTGAATCAGCCCCAGATTGTGCCGGGCGCTCAATCCGACTTCGGAAAGAATGAGGCGCCTGAGATTGGTGGCGAACCAGGAGCCGTCGCGGCGCCCGCTCTCCCACAATTGCCGGGCGCTGCGCATTTCCGCGGGCAGAACGCCGAAGAAATACCAGAGCCGCTCCACGATCAGCGTCCACATCAGCATGGTGACAACCAGGATGCCGTAAAGCACCGGCCCGCCCAGCTCGAAGAAGCCGCGGATGGATGCCCACGCTTCGAACAGGAAAGTCATCGCCCCGTCTCCGTCTCTTCAAGCGTCAGCTACGCCTGATTCTCCTTCGGCCCTGCGTGCAATCAGCCCGGCGCTCTGCTCTTCCAGAATCTCCACCAGCCCCTGGCTGGAGCTGGAGACAACGCTGTGCAGCAGCACCAGCGGGATGGCGACAATCAGACCCAGAACGGTCGTAATCAGGGCCTGTGAAATGCCCCCGGCCATAAGTTTCGGATCGCCGGTGCCGAACAGCGTCAACTGCTGGAAGGTGATGATCATTCCGACGACGGTGCCCAGCAGTCCCAGCAGCGGGGCGACGGCCGCAAACACCTTGAGAATGCCCTGATAGCGTTCGAGTATCGGCGCTTCCCGCATGATCGCTTCATCAAGCTTGAGCGCCAGGGCGTCGAGGTTGCCCGTCTGGTGTTCTTCGTAGACAGCCAGAATCCGGCCCAGGGCATTGTTCCTGTTTGCGCTGGAACTCTTGAGCTGGGCCCTGATACGCCGCCCGGCGCCCTGCAGTACAACCAGCCTCCACAGCGCGATCAGCAGCCCGATAAAGCCCATGCCGACGATCGTGTAACCCACGTATCCGCCCTGCTGCAGACGCTCGCCGAGATCGGGAGCCTGAATCAACATTCCCAGAAGCTGCCCGCGCGTGGGATCAACCGCCATTTCCACCGGGCCCGACGTTGCTTCACCCAGGTCCTCGGCCATGCTGAGATAGCGACCCGCAGGCTGGCGCGGAAGGATCTGCAGCGCGCCGGTGCCGTCGTCCCGGGTCAGGAACTTGCCGTCATGCACCAGGTTGAAGGCGCCAACGCGTATCACGTTGCCTGCGCTGGTCTGTCCCGACGGGTCGGTGATTTCCGCGTCGAAGCGAACGACCTGCCCGGATTGCGCCATTTCTTCCAGCAGCATCAACTGCAGGCCCCGCAGGTCCTCCAGGCTGGGCAGTTCCTTCGCCTCGGCCATCTCTCGGACAAGGTCGAGCCGGTCCGGATACTGCGCCGACACCAGCGACGTCACGACCTGGCTGACGGTATCGCCGGCCACGTCGCGAACGACGCCGAACAGCTCGCCGAAGTTTCCGACGCGAATCTGCAACCGCTCTTCCAGTTCCGCAAGATCGGACTCGTTCTGTTCGTAGCGATTGTTCAGCGTGGTGCTTCGCCGCTCTTCCGCGGCAAGGTCGCGCGAAACCTCTTCCAGCATGCGCTGGCGTTCGTCGAGCGCCCGGCGAAAACGTTCCACCCGTTCGCGGTTGAGGCGGGAACCCTCCCGGGCTTCCAGGCGAACCAGTTCGAGTAGCTCAAGCACGGAATCGGCCTGTTCCGCGGGCGCTGCCTGCTGCGGCTCTTCCTGGCCGGCGGCGGGCCCCGCCAGGATGATCGCCAGGCCGGTTAATCCAAGCAAACGGTTCATGACTGGTCCCCTTCCGGCGCAGCGATCGGAAGGGTCAGAATGTCAGGCGGCGCCAGTCGGCCCGCCATGCGTATTCCCGCCGTTATGGGGCTGCGGTAGCTGTTATCCAGCGACCGCCACTCCCGCGCTCTGGTATCCCAGTAGCCGGTTTCCTCGCGATCGGGCGTCTGGTAGGCCAACAGCACGCGACCAACGCGCAGAAAGTCCACTTTGCGGCTGACTCCGCCGATTTCCAGTTCACCGGGATAGGACTCCATGTTGCGGCCAATTGCCGCCTCCGTCTGGTATGCGCCCATCACACGGCGGTATTTTTCGGCAATGCTGACATCGGAGCGGTCCATCAGGTCGCGCAGATCCGTGAGCATGTCGCGGCGCATATCCATCAGAAACGGAACGTCCAGCGAAATGAACCGGTCGAGGTCCTCGACCATGTCCATGAGCAGCGGAACGATTCCCTGTTCAAGATCGCCGAATTCGTTGATCTGCCTGGTCAGAGAAGCCTTTTCGCTCTCCTGATCGTCGATAGTGCGCTGCAGATTGTCGTTATACCGGCGAATGCGGTCCAACTCCTGCAGCCGCACGCGATATTCGCTGACGGCCTCCTGGGTCTCGTCGGCCAGGGTGTTCACCTCGGCCTGCGCCTGCCGCTCGGCAGCCGTGGCGCTCTGCTGCAGCGCCAGCATCTCGTTCACGCGCTGGTCACCTGCCGCCGGGCCGGCAATCAGGCAAAGGCCCCACGCAAGAATTGAGAATCGGACAGCGCTTACTGTCATGTAAACGGAATGATTCATTTGCTCCCCACCTACCCTTTTAGGGACAGCCAAAATAACATAAGTGTTCCGGACATTAGCGCCAGTATGCTGGCTGATCGAGTATGAGTATAGAAAGGGCCGTTATCGCTGCAGCTCGGCGAACCCCCATCGGCGCCATGCTGGGCGCGCTTTCGCGCATGTCGGCGACCGACCTGGGATCGGCCGCTATCCGCGCCTCCCTCCGCGACAGCGGTATCCCGCCGGAGGAGATCGACGAGGTTTTGATGGGCTGTGTGCTGTCCGCCGGACTCGGCCAGGCGCCGGCGCGCCAGGCCGCACTGGGCGCCGGACTCGGGAACGCCACCCCCTGCGCCACCATCAGCAAGGTCTGCGGGTCCGGAATGTTCTCGGTAATGCTGGCGCACGACCGGATTCTCGCCGACCCGGGCATGGTCGTTCTGGCCGGAGGCATGGAATCCATGTCCAATGCGCCCTACCTGGTCGAGAAAGCGCGGGACGGCCTGCGGATGGGTCACAAGGAACTGCGCGATCACATGTTCCTTGACGGTCTGCAGAACCCATATGATGGCCGGATGATGGGCTTCTTCGCCGAGCAGACCGCCCGGCGCTACGAATTCAGCCGCCGGGAGCAGGACGAATTCGCCGTGGAGTCGGTGCAGCGCGCGCTGGCGTCGCGCGAGGCCTTTGGGGCCGAAATGATTGAAATGCAATACATCTACCGCGGCAAGGCGCGGGCGGTGAGCGAGGACGAGGAGCCGGGTCGATGCGATCTGGAGAAGATACCCACCATGCGGCCGGCTTTCTCCAGGGACGGCACCGTCACGGCAGCCTCCAGCTCGTCGATCTCCGACGGTGCGGCAGCCCTCGTCCTGCTCGGCGAGAACCGCGCGCGGGAGATAGGCCTTGAGCCCCTGGCCCTGTTGGCCGGTCATGCTTCCCACGCGCAGGAGCCTGAGTGGTTTACCACCGCGCCCGGCCCGGCAATCGAGAAAGTGCTGGCAAGAGCGGGGTGGGCCGTCGGCGACGTTGATCTTTTCGAGATCAACGAGGCTTTCGCCTGCGTCACCTTGGCGGCCATGCGCGACCTGGGGCTGCCGCATGAGAAGGTGAATGTGCGCGGCGGCGCCTGCGCACTGGGCCACCCGATCGGCGCCAGCGGAGCCCGCATACTGGCCACGCTGATCCACGCGCTGCGCGACCGCGGCGGAGGCCGCGGCATCGCGTCTCTGTGCATCGGCGGCGGCGAGGCGGTCGCCGTCGCCATCGAAGTCCCCTAGCCCGGCAGCGAGGGCGACCTGCCCTCAGCCTGGGACGGAAGGCGTCTCGCCTTCCCGAGCCCGCCTACATACCGGCGTAATTCGGTCCTCCGCCACCCTCCGGAGTAACCCAGTTGATGTTCTGCGCCGGATCCTTGATGTCGCAGGTCTTGCAGTGGATGCAGTTCGGCGCGTTGATGACGAAGCGCGGCGATTCGCCTTCCCAGGCCACTTCGTACACGGCCGCCGGGCAGTAGCGCTGCGCGGGCTCCGCAAAGACTGGCAGATTGTCCCGTACCGGCAACTCCGGATCCTCGAGGACCAGGTGGCAGGGTTGATCCTCATCGTGATTGGTCGCTGACAGGTACACCGAGGAAAGTCGGTCGAAGCTGATCTTGCCGTCGGGCTTGGGATAGTCGATCCGCCGGGCCCTGGATGCCGGCAGCAATTCATCGTGGTCCGGCTTTCGGTTACGCAGCGTAAACGGCAGGCGTCCGCGAAAAATGTTCAGGTCCAGCCAGGTGAACGCCGAACCGGCGAGCAGCCCGAACCGGTGCTGGGCCGGACCGAAATTCCGCGCCTGGAAAAGCTCTTCGTGAACCCACGACCCGCGTATCCGGTCTTCGTAGTCCCCCGGGACCGCCGGCGGAGAATCGCCCGAAAGCGCGTCAAACAGCGCTTCGGCGGCCAGCATGCCGGTCTTCATCGCGGTATGGTTCCCCTTGATCTTCGCCCCGTTCAAGAACCCCGCATCGCATCCCGCCAGCACGCCTCCCGGGAAGGCCAGTCTTGGGAGAGACTGCAGCCCCCCCTTGTTTACCGCCCGCGCGCCCCAGGAAATCCGTTCGCCTTCCTCTATGACCTCGCGGATGCGC
This sequence comes from uncultured Gammaproteobacteria bacterium, assembly GCA_951828235.1. Taxonomy (GTDB): domain Bacteria; phylum Pseudomonadota; class Gammaproteobacteria; order Steroidobacterales; family Foliamicaceae; genus Foliamicus. The sequence continues at coordinate 2,722,151 of OX639965.1, read as the reverse complement.
GGGTGGTGCTTCCAGCGCTGAAACTCCTCGTAAGGATCGAGGTAGGGGTTGCGATAGTTCAACGCCACGATGAAGCCCAGGTAAACGAGCCCGTCGTGAGCGTGATAAAGGAACCCACCGCCTTCGGTGGTCTGTCCAAGCGGCCAGCCGAGCGTGTGCACGACGGTCCCGGGGCGATGCCGGTTCTCCGGCGCCCGCCAGACTTCCTTGATCCCGATGCCGTAATGCTGCGGGTCGCTGTCCCTGCGCAGATCAAAGCGCTGCATCAATTCCTTGCCGAGATGCCCGCGACAGCCCTCCGCAAAAATGGTGTACGGGGCGCGCAATTCAATGCCTGGATCATAGCCGGCCTTTTCGCCGCCGTCCCGCGAGCGTCCCATCTCGCCGGTCACGACCCCCGCAACCCGGCCGTTCTCGTACAGAACATCGGAAGCGGGATACCCGGGAAACACGTTGACTCCCAGGTTCTCGGCCTGCGTCCCCATCCACTGGCAAAGCGCGCCAAGGCTGACGATGCAGTTGCCGTGGTTGCGCATGGGATGCGGAATGAATGCTCCGGGCAGGCGCAGGGACCGGCGGGGAGAAAGCAGGAAATGAAAATCGTCCGTTTCCACGGGCGTGGCGGGCGGCGCGCCCTGATCACGCCAGCCGGGCAAAAGCTCATCCAGGGCCCGGGTTTCGAGGACAGCGCCGGAAACGATGTGCGCCCCGATTTCGGCGCCTTTTTCCAGCAGGCAGATGCTCAGCTCGCGGCCGCTTTTCTGCCCAAGCTGAGCGAGGCGAATCGAAGCCGCGAGACCGCAGGGCCCCGCTCCGACGATGATGACGTCAAACTCCATGCTCTCGCGCGCGTTCATTGCGCCGGGAGTGTACACGGCGGGGCGCCGTGGGTGCGCATTAGGGCAAGATTTCCCGGCGCGTGCTAATATCGCGCCCGGTCATCCGATGCAAACCGGAGGGGATGTTATGACCCGCATTTTCCATTGGCGCCTGCTTGGCGCGGCAATTCCCGTGATCGCTCTGAGCATCCCGTTGGGAGCCGCCGCACAGGAACTCGAGGAAATCATAGTTACCGCCCGTAAGCGCGACGAGTCACTGCTGGAGGCGCCGCTTTCGATCACCGTGTTCTCGGCCGAGGATCTGAGCCGGGCGGGTCTGGAAACCCTGGGAGATATTGCCCTGCAAACCACCGGGCTTTCATTCCAGGACAACATCGCCAGCAATCGGCCCGGACGGCAGAACACGGTTATTCGCTTTCGCGGAATGTCTCCACCCAGAGGATCGCCCCACCAGCAACTCGCCGGCCTGTTCGTGGATGGCGTATTCGTGACGGGCGGCTCGCAGTCCATTCCCATGCTTGATGTGGAGCGCGTGGAGGTCATCAAGGGCCCGCAGTCCGCATTCTTCGGACGCAACACGTTTTCGGGCGCCATCAATTACGTCACCCGCAATCCGAGCCTTACGGAATTTGAAGGCAAGGTGCGGGCTACCGCAGGGCAATACAGCCAGTACAACATTTCCGCCAGTTACGGCGGACCGATCATCCGGGACAAACTGGCCTTCCAGATCGGTGTGAGCGACTACAACAAGGGTTCCATGTACACCGCCAATGACGGCGGCGAGCTGGGCAATGAATCCTCCGATTCCATGAGTCTGACGATCCTTGCCGCGCCGAGCGAAAATTTCACCGCGCGCGTTCGCCTTTTCTATCATGAAGATGACGATGGACCGCCTGCGGTCGCCTACCTGCCCGGGTCCGACTACGACACCTGCACCGGAACAACCATCAGACGCCCGGACAATGACGGCAACATCACAACGCTAAGTCCCACCCAATACATTTGCGGCCGGGTTCCCTTGCCGGGTGAGCCGGGAGCACCGTCGATCTCGGTGAATACAACGCTTTTTCCGGAGATTTTTACGCGAATAACCAGCCCCAATTGCCCGGGCGGAGACTGCTCTAACTGGCTGGTGCAAAACCTCGTGAACAACACGACGCTGGACGGGGTGCCCAGTCGCACCACCATGGGCATGAGCCGGGAGGTATTCCGCTCCAGCCTTGAGCTGGACTACGGGTTCGCCAACGGCATGGACCTGTCGTTCAAGGCTTCCTATAACGACCATGGCGTGAACTGGATACGTGACTTCGACATGACCGATTTCGAGTCGTTCTGGACTTCCGACCCGCAGAGGAACGAGGACAAGGGCGTTCAGTTACGCCTGACCTCCTCGCCGGACAGCCGGATCAGCTGGATGGTGGGTGCGAGCTACAACGAACAGGAAATCGCCCTGTCCGGCGTCGGCGGCGATGTTGTCGTGGCATGCTTTTTCCCCGAGGCCATCGGTTGCTTCGGGCCGCTGTTCGTATCGCTGCCCCCGACCCAGGGCGAGACGGCGAAGACGAGGGGCATCTTTGCCGCCACGACCATTCCCCTTGGAGACCAGTTCGCAATTGACGTAGAAGCCCGCTACATGGCGGACCAGCGAGTTACCGGTGGTATCGGTGCAGATTACAACGAAATTGTTCCCCGCGTCATTCTACGCTGGCAACCCAATGACAACACCAATATTTATGCCAGTTACTCGCGCGGGGTCCTGCCCGGCGTGCTGAATACCAACCTGATCCTGGCGTCGCGGGATACATTCGTGGAGCCGTACGTGGATCGCGATACCGGAATGCCCAGCACGGAGTCGGAGTATGACCAGATCCGGCGCAAGGCACCCGAGGCCGGCGAGTCCACCCCGACGCAGGAACTGGATGCAATCGAGATCGGTATCAAGGCGTCCCTGATGGACGGACGTGGCCAGATCAGCGCGGCAGCCTACTACTACGAATGGGTAGCACAGTTGTTCACCAACTTCGTGGTTTATTACCAGGACGACCCGGATCCCGCCAATCGCGATGGGATTGCCGGTCCGCAGCAGCAACCCCGCACGCTGGAATTCAACTTCCCGGGGGACTCGGAGCTCTGGGGAATTGAAGTGGAGAGTTCCTGGGCGCTTACGGATAACTGGATGATCGGCGCCAATGCCGCGTGGCAGGACAACGAATACACCACGTTCGCCGCAACCTTCGTGCAGGACATCACCGGCAGCCGCAACCTTGCCGGCAATCAATCGGGACGCTATCCGGAATTGATGGGTAACGCCAGCCTGACCTATACGGACACGCTGACGGCCGATTGGGACTTCTTCGCCCGCGGCGACTTCATGTACTACGGCAAGACCTGGGCAGGCAGCGGCGGCAACCTGGCCAGGCTGGACGCCTATTGGCTGACGAACCTGCGAGCCGGAGTCGAGCGGGACAACCTGCGCGTGGAGTTCTTCGTCAACAATGTTCTGGAGCAGGACACCTGGGTCGCTGCCGTCAGGAACACGAATTTCACGCAGTTCACCGGCTTCCGATTCAATATCCACGGCCTAATGGTCGCGCCACAGGACCTGCGTTCTGCCGGCATACAGGTGGACTGGAGCTTCTGATTCCCGGTACCGGGAGGGTTTAACCCTCCCGGTATTTCCGGCGCCTGAATCCACGCAAGCGGGGGCGGAAACCCTCGCCTGGCTGTCATTGCGAGCGGATGGTTTCCGGCGGGTTTAGACGATAATTGCGCCGTGAGCACGCCCCTTTGGACCCCCTCGCCGGAAAGTGCGCGCGCCAGCGCCATGGCGCGGTTCATGGGCCAGGCCGGTTTCGCGGACTACCCTGCCCTGCACCGCTGGTCGATTGAGGACCCCAAAGCGTTCTGGACCGCACTGTGGCGTTTCTGCGAAATCCGCAGCAGCAGGAACTGCAAGGCGGTTCTTGCTGAAGGCAAGCGGATGCAGGACGCCGAATGGTTTGCCGGCGCCCGCCTGAATTTCGCCGAAAACCTGCTGTGGCAGGAGGACGACAGGCTGGCCCTGATCTACCGCGATGAAGCCGGACGGCGGCGGAAAATGAGCTACGGGCAATTGCGCGAAGAGGTCGGCCGGGTCGCTGCCGGGCTGCGCAGCCTGGGCGTGCGTCGCGGGCACAGCATCGCGGCCTGGATGCCCCACGTGCCGGAAACAATCGTATTCATGCTGGCGGCGGCGAGCATCGGCGCCGTGTTCAGCTCCTGTTCGCAGGAATTCGGGGTTCCTGCCGTGCTTGAGCGATTCGGCCCTTTGGGTCCCGGCGTGCTGCTTGCCGCGGACGGCTACCGCTGGCGCGGGCGCCCCCTCGACCGCCGTGCGGAACTGAGGGAAATTCGCAGGGGGCTGCCGGGACTGCAAACGACGGTAATGGTGCCCAACCTCTTCGGCGCCGAGGCTTTTGCCAGGGATTCGAAGGCGGTCCTTTACGGCGATCTGGGCGAGGCTGAAGCCCCGTCGTACGAACAGCTTCCTTTCGACCATCCGCTGTACGTGGTGTTCTCCTCCGGCACGACCGGCGCGCCCAAGTGCATCGTGCATCGCGCCGGCGGCGCGTTGCTGCAACACGTCAAGGAGCATCGCCTGCATGCCGATCTCAGTTCCGACGATACGCTGTTCTACCTGACCAGTTGCGGCTGGATGATGTGGAACTGGCTGGTCAGCGGACTGGCTTCCGGATGCACCATTCTCCTGTACGAGGGCTCACCGCTGCACCCGTCTCATGGCGCGCTGTGGAAGATCGCCGACGAAGAAGGGGTAAGCGTGTTCGGCGCCAGCGCAGCCTATCTCAAGGCAATGGAGAACGCAGCTGTGCGCCCGGGCGCCGATTCCGATCTGTCCCGTCTGCGGGCGGTCCTTTCGACAGGTTCGCCGCTCACGTCCCGTAGCTTCGATTACGTATACCGGGAGGTCAAGAGCGACCTCCTGCTGGCATCCATCGCGGGCGGGACCGACTTGCTCGGCTGCTTTATAGCGGGAAATCCGACGCTCAGCGTCTACCGGGGGGAAATGCAGTGCCGGGCGCTGGGCATGGCGGTCGACGTTTTTGATTCCGGGGGTCGGCCGGTTCGCGGGCAGCCGGGTGAACTGGTCTGCACCCGTCCCTTTCCGTCAATGCCTCTGGGTTTCCTGGACGATCCCGGCGGCAGGAAGTATCACCAGGCCTATTTTGCGAAATATCCGGGAGTATGGGCGCACGGCGACTATGCCGCCATCACCGAAACCGGCGGCATGGTGATTTACGGCCGGTCGGACGCGGTGCTCAATCCCCGCGGTATCCGGATCGGCACCGCGGAAATCTATCGCGTGGTGGAGGCGCTTGACGAAGTGGCCGAGGCTTTGGCCGTCGGGCAGGAACACGACGGCGATGTGCGCATCGTTCTTTTTCTGCGGCTGCGCGATGAAGCGGCTGACCAGGAATTACTGAAGGAGCGGGTGCGGGAAGCGCTGCGTATCGACGCCAGTCCGCGCCACGTGCCGTCAAGAATCATAATTGCCCCCGATCTCCCGCGAACAGTCAGCGGAAAAATCAGCGAACTGGCTGTTCGGGAAGTCATGCACGGCCGCGAAGCAGCTAACCGCAAGGCACTGGCGAACCCCGAATGCCTCGATTTTTTCGCTCGACTGGAAAACGAGTTGGCATGAAGAGGGCACGTATCGAAGTGGACGGGCAGGCCCGGGACGTAACGGTGGCCGAGGACGGCGGTTTCCGGCTGCCCGGCGGAGAACCGTATGAGCCCGGGGCCTGGCGCTGGCTTCCGCCGGCGCACACGGTCATATACGGTCTGGCCCTGAATTTCGCCGATCACGCCCGCGAACTGAAATTCGCGGAACTCCCCACGGAACCCATACCCTTCATCAAGAACCCGTCCTCCGTCACAGGCCACCTGGCCGAGGTGGTTCGGCCCGCCGGAGTGCGGTACATGCACTACGAGGGTGAACTGGGCGTCGTCATAGGACGCGAGGCCCGCCGCGTCAGCCGTGATGACGCGATGGCCCACGTATCCGGCTACACCATCTGCAACGACTTCACGGTGCGTGACTTCGTCGGGAACTTCTATCGCCCGCCCATCAAGGCCAAGGGCTTCGATACCTTCGGCCCGGTAGGTCCCTGGATCGTCGATGCGGCCGACATTTCCAACCCGCACGAGATGTCGATTCAGACACGCGTGAACGGTGAATTGCGCCAGGACGGCAACACGCGCGACCTGATTTTCAACATTCCGTCGCTGATCGAGTGGTTCTCCGAGTTCATGACTCTGGCGCCGGGAGCCATCATTTCCACCGGGACTCCGCGCGGCCTGTCCGACGTCATGCAGGGCGATACGGTCGAAGTGCGGATCCAGGGTATCGGCAGCCTGGTGAATCCTGTCGTGGGCGAATAGGCCCGTTCTTTGCCCGGACGCCGCGGCCTTGCCGCCCGCCGATCAAGCCGGGGAAGCGGCCAGAGGCCGCAGGTAGATCATCAGCAGGCCGATGCCGCCGGTCACCGCGCAGGCACAAATGAGCATGGTCATCGGAGTCGGAGAGCCGCTCGGCAGCCAGCCCATGAGCTGAAAGCCCACGCCGCCCGCCATGATCTGCGAAAAGCCGACGATGCTGGAAGCGGCTCCCCGGCGCTGGGGCGCTACCGAAAGCGCAGCCGCCATGCACTGCGGCTGGGAAATGCCGTTGGCGAAACTGAGCATGATGGCCGGGCCAACGAGCGAGTACAGGTTGACAACGCCATTTGCCGCCAGACCCAGCATCAGGCCGCCTCCGATTGCGTACGACAGGATTCCGCAGGCCAACAGCGCGCGACTGGACACGACGCCCCAGCCGGAGAATGCGGTGCCCAGCAGATATCCGCCTGTCAGGTAGATGAACACGTAGCCGAATTCAAACGGCTCATAACCAAGCCGATCGATGACCAGATACGGGGAGGCGGACAGATAGCCGTACACCCCCACCTGGACGGCGATCAGGACCGTCAGATGGCCGATAAACGCCGGGGTAAGGAAAGGCGATTTTCCGCTCGACGATTTGTCGTTCCCAACCGCTGAAACCGGCTTTCCACGCTCGAGCCTGTGGGTTTCCGGCATCCACTTGATGGCCATGAGCAGCAGCAGAGCGGAAACCGCGCCAAGCAACAGCGCAATGCTCCGCCAACCCGCCGCGGTAACGAGATAGCCGGCGATGACCGGCGCCACCATGGGGCCCATGACCAGCGCCATGGTCATGAAACTCACTGCGCGCGCCAGTTTCTCCGGCGGAATCACGTCCGCCGCCACCGCGCGAGCCATTGTGGATCCCGCCGCCACGCCCACCGCCTGCACCACCCGTCCCAGTACCAGCATGGCCAGTGAATCGGCCCAGTAACTGATGGCGGAGCCGATACAGAACACCGTCAGCCCCAACAGGACGACCCGCCTTCGCCCATAACGGTCGGAGATTGGGCCATAGGCGAGCATGGCGAAAGCGAGTGCCGCGGAAAAACCGGAAATCACCCATTGCGTGTCGGCCACCGTGGCGGAAAAGCTGGCCCGGATACTCGGCAGCGCCGGCACGAATATCTGCATGGCGAGAGGGCTGAGGGCATGAATCACGGTAACGATAACAATGATCGCCCCGATACGTCCGTTATTGATTCTTACCATCAGGCTATTGTTATAAGCGTCTGTAATATGATGATTACTAATGCTGCCAATGCCCCCGCCACGAGATCATCCAGAAGGATGGCGGCTCCCCCGGTAAATCTCTTCTCCATCAGGCTTACCGGCCAGGGCTTGAGGATATCGAGCAACCGGAACAGTACGAAGGCCGCCAGGACCCACGGCAACGACGGAGTCAGGAACAACAGTGCCAGGTACATGCCCAGCACTTCGTCAAGGACGATAAAGGAAGGGTCTTCCCGGCCGGCCCTGCGGGCGCAGGCGCCACAGATGAAGGCGGCGGGCACTGCGGCGCCGATCAGCAATAGCGCCTGCAAGCCTCGGCCCATCGGCAGCGTAAGCCACCAGATCAGCAGGCCCCCAAGCGAGCCCCAGGTGCCCGGCGCCACGGGCAAGCGGCCGAGCCCCAGCCCTGAGCCCGCAAGTTGAATGAGCCGCCCTTTCACCAAAAATGGCGAAAACCGGAATCCGCCGGTTCCCAGGCCTTCCCCCCGCGCGTCAGGACAAGTCCTTCTCCCCGGTGCAGCTCGCCAATACGGGTAAGCTCAGGCTCACCAGGCAAGGATTTCAATCGATGCTCGTTGTCGGGAGGGACGGTAAAGCAAAGCTCGTAGTCGTCCCCGCCCGCCAGCGCCAACCGGTATGCATCGTCCCGGTCGGCGAATTCGCGCAGCGCGCCTGAGACCGGGAGGATCTCCGCCGCAATGCGCCCTTGCACCTGGCTGTGTCGCAGCAGACGCGGCAGATCCATCATCAGGCCATCGGACAGGTCCATGCAGGCGCTTGCGATTCCGCTGAGATGCGCGCCCAGTTCTATACGCGGTTGCGGGTAGCAGAAGCGGCGAACCAGGGCTTCCTCAGCGGAACTGCGCGTCGCTCCCGGGACCTCCCTTCCTTCCAGGCGATGCTTGATCACCTCCAGGCCGGCGGCTGCATCACCAAGGAAGCCGGATACCCAGATGCCGTCACCCTCGCTGCCCCCTCCCCGGCGCAACACCGCTGCTTTCCGAGTGGAACCATGCGCGGTCACGGTGATGCTGAGCGGGCCGCGCACGAAGTCCCCGCCCACAATCCGCACGCCAATCTCGTCGGCCAGCGAATAAAGTCCGTCGGAGAAATCGCGCAGCCATTCCGCGTCCACGGCAGGAACGGATAGCGTTACGACGGCCCAAAGCGGCCGCGCGGCCATTGCCGCCAGGTCGCTGAGGCTGACGGCCAATGCCCGGTGACCTATGGCATGAGCGGGTGTCCCGGCGGGAAAATGCACCCCCTCGTTCAACGTGTCCGTGGTGATCAGCAACTGCTCCCCAGGGGGACAGCGGAGCATGGCGGCGTCGTCTCCCGGTCCGATCAATACCTGTTCGCCATCCGCCGAATGACGGGCAAACACGGTCTCGATCAGCCGATCTTCCTTCTCAGCCGGCATGATCGGATTCCGCACCGCGTTGGCTTTCGGGATTGGCCCTGGCCCAGCGATCCAGCACTGCGTTGACGAAACGGTAACCCTGGTCGGCGCCGAATTCACGGGCCAGTTCGATCGCCTCGTTGATGACTACTGCCCGGCGCGTATCGCTGCCCTGCATTTCTGCCAGGGCGCTCCAGAGAACTGCCCGCTCAACCGGGTCGATTCGCTCGGTGGGGATATCGCTGGCGGTCGAGATCTGCCGGTCCAGCTCTTCGAGTCCCGCCGTTGCGGCGCGAAGGAGATCCCTGAAGAACTCCGTATCCGCTTGGCGGTAGTCCTCGCGCAGGCGAAACTGAGCCAGTATTTCGTCCGCATCGGAACCGGCGAGCTGTTGCTGGTACAGCGCCTGAACCAGTAGCCGGCGGGCCCGGCGGCGGCGCTCCCAACGCACGGGTCAGGAGGCTTCCGTGGGCAGCATGCGAAGGATCGCGTTGGCGGCCTCGCGTCCCTTGTTGTGCTCCGGGCTCCGCACGCCGCAGCGCTCTTCGGCCTGTGCGCGGTCCCGGCAGGTCAGTACGCCCAGGGCGACATGGACTTCCTCTTCAAGGCCTACCCGCATCAGCCCGGCACAGCTCTCCCGCGCGATATGATCGTAGTGGTCGGTTTCGCCCCGAATGAGCACGCCCAGAGCGGCCACGGCGTCCGGCGCATGACGCCGTATCAGTCGTTGCACCGCCAGCGGGAGTTCCCAGCAGCCCGGCACTCTCCGGAGCAGGATTCGCTCGCTGGGCACTCCGGCCTCCAGAAAGCGGCGTAGGGCGCCCTTTTCCAGTCGCTCGCCAAGGTCTTCGTAGAAGTCCGCCGTAACGATCAGGACCTTCAGACTGGATGTCTTTGGGGCCGCGGCTTCCGGTGACATGTCACTAGTCCCCCGCGTCGACGAACTTGACGATTTCCAGATCGAACCCCGAAAGCGCATGTATATTCCGGGGAGCTCCCAGAACCCGCATTCGCGTCAACCCGAGGTCGCGAAGAATCTGCGCGCCGGCCCCAATGGTTCGCAAGTCGCTGCCTCCATCGCCGCCGGACCTGGACGGGCCATTCAGCGACGACATGGCGGCCATCATGCTTCGAGGTGATTCCTCATAGCACAAGAGGACGGCCACACCCGCGGGAGATGCAAAAATCTGGCTAAGCGCCGCGTCGAACGGCCAGCCCAGGTCTGCCTGCACGCCCGCCGAATCGCGCAGCGTGTTATGAACGTGCACCCGAACCAGCGGTGCGTCGGTCTTGCGGAGATCGCCATGCACCAGCGCGAGGTGGACCGTCCGCGCGACCTGGTCCTCGTAGGCAATCAGCCTGCAGGGTCCAAAGCGCGTACGGGCATTCCGTTCTTCCAGGCGTTCGACAAACTTGTCCTTTTCGAGACGGTAGCGGATCAGGTCCGCGATGCTGCCGATCTTCAGTCCTCTTTTGGTGGCGAATTTCTCCAGCTGGGGGCGCCGCGCCATGCTGCCGTCAGCATTGAGGATCTCCACAATTGCCGCGGAGGGCGGCATTCCGGCGAGGCGCGCCAGGTCGCAGCCCGCCTCGGTGTGGCCGGCGCGGCTGAGCACGCCGCCGGGCTGCGCCATGACCGGGAAGACGTGTCCGGGCTGGCGAAGGTCCTCCGCACGCGCGCCCGGTGCGGCAGCCACCCGGATGGTATGCGCCCGATCATGCGCGGAAATTCCCGTTGTAACACCCTCCGCCGCCTCGATTGAAACCGTGAAATTGGTGCTGCGCTGCACGTTGGTGTCCGCCACCATCAGCGGCAGGCGCAGCTGACGGCAATGCTCGGGTGTGAGCGTCAGGCAGATCAGGCCGCGGCCGTGCAGGCTCATGTAGTTGATGTCCGGGGCGGTGACACTTGACGCGGCCATCACCAGATCGCCCTCGTTCTCGCGGTCCTCGTCATCGACGATGATGACCATGCGGCCCGCGCTTATTTCTGCAATGATTTCTTCGATGCTGGAGAACATGGTGGGTTCGGCGCTCCGGGAGCGTGTCACGACTCTAGCAATCGCGCCGCGTAACGCGCAATGATATCGACTTCGAGGTTGAGCCGGCTCCCGACGCGGCAATCGGACAGCGTGGTTTCCTCGAGCGTGTGCGGCACCAGGTTGACCGTAAACGAGTTTTTCAGGACATCATTGATGGTCAGGCTCACACCGTCCAGCGCAACCGACCCCTTGGGTGCGACGAATTTTCTCAGCTCCGCGGCGACAGACAGGGCCAGTTCGACGGAGCGCCCGTCCTCGCGACGTCGAACGACATCCGCGGCGCCGTCCACGTGACCCATCACAAAGTGCCCTCCCAGCGCGTCTCCGGCCGCGAGGGCCGGCTCCAGGTTGACCCTGTGTCCGGCAAGCCATTCGCCGAGCGCCGTGTCGGCCAGCGTTCGCGCCGACACGTCCACGTCCACGATGCCGTCAGCGGATCCCACGATTGTCAGGCAGATGCCGCTGACGCAAAGACTGGCGCCGATTTCCAGCGCCGGCGCGGCAATTCCCTGCGCGTCTATGCGCAGACGCCGGTCGCCGCTTTCGAAGGTCTCCACCTCCCGGACGCTGCCGATAGTCTGAACAATGCCCGTGAACATTTCAGTCCCCCGCGGGCGCGAGTATCAGCCGCACGTCCGGCCCCACCCTGCCCGCTTCCAGCACCCGGAATGACGGGCGCTGGCTCATGTCCTCAAAAGGCGCCAGCCGGAACAGCCCGGCACCGCCGTCACCGAGCAGTACCGGCGCCGTATACAGGACTACCTCGTCGATGAGTTTCTCTTCCAGAAGCGCGCCGCAAAGAATCGCGCCCGCCTCCACGTGGATTTCGTTCATTTCCATGTCCGCGAGCAGTTCCATTACTGTCGGAAGCGATACCCGGCCATTGCTGCCCGCAGCCAATCTGCGCACATCAGCGCCCGCCTTCGACAGGTCCGCGGCTTTGCGCCGCAGGGCCTCATCATCCGGCGCGCAATGCAACAGGTGGATGTCGCCGGGTCGCGTGAACAGCCGGGCACCGGGCGGCGTCTGCAATTTCGAATCCACTACCACGCGTGCGGGGGGGCAGATTTCGCCAAGGTCCTCGCGCCGCGCATCCAGGCGCGGATCATCGGCCAGCAAGGTCCCGATACCGGTGAGCACCGCCGAACTGCGGGCCCGCCAGCCGTGTCCGTCGTGACGCGCCTCGGGAGAGGTAATCCACTGGCTAACTCGGTTTGGCAGTGCGGTGCGGCCATCAAGACTGGCGGCCAGCTTGGCCCGCACCCAGGGCCGGCCCCGTTCCCAGCGCGAGAAGTAACCGGGGTTCAGCTCCCGCGCTTCCGCTTCCAGCAATCCCGTCCGGACCTCGATGCCGGCCTCCCGCAGCCGCAGCGCGCCTGCCCCCCGGACGCTGGTGTTCGGGTCGGTCACAGCGAACAACACGCGAGATATTCCGGCGGCCACCAGGGCATCCGCGCAGGGACCGGTACGGCCAGTGTGCGCGCAAGGCTCCAGGGATACGTAGCAGGTAGCGCCCTTCGCCGCCGTACCGGCCTCCTTCAGCGCAATAATTTCGGCGTGGTCTTCGCCTGTTCGCCGATGCCATCCGCTGCCGACAAGTTGGCCGTCCCTTACCAGGACGCAGCCGACGCGTGGATTGGGATCGGCGGTGTTCAGTCCCCTGCCGGCCAGCTCCAGCGCCACCATCATCCAGCGCCGATCCACGCGTGGATCGGCAGCCTGGCCGGATATGGCACTTTGCGCCGGAGGTGACACGACAACTAGGAGTAAACCGGAAAACGCCGGCAGGTCTCCAGCACCCGTTCCCGCACGCGCGCAATCAGGGCTTCATCATCGGGGCTTTCCACCACCGAGGCAATCGAATCCGCCAGCAATGCCATTTCCGCCCCGCCGAAACCGCGGGTCGTGCAGGCAGGCGTACCGAGGCGCAAGCCGCTCGTCACCATGGGCGGGCGGGGATCGTTGGGAACGGCATTCTTGTTGACCGTGATGTTCGCGCGGTCCAGAGCCTCTTCCGCTTCGGCGCCGGTCACTCCCGCTTGTCTCAGGTCGACGAGAAACAGGTGATTCTCGGTCTTGCCGGAAACGATGCGCAATCCTCTCTCGCTCAGGCCCTCGGCAAGCGCGGCGGCATTGCTCTTTACCTGGCGCTGATAGTCGCGGAATTCCGGCTGCAGGGCCTCTTGGAAGGCCACGGCCTTGGCCGCGATGGCATGCATGAGCGGTCCTCCCTGGGTACCGGGGAAGACCAGCGAGCGCAGACGTTTGGTGATTTCCGGGTTGTCGCGCGCCAGTATCAGCCCGCCGCGCGGCCCCCGCAACGTCTTGTGCGTCGTGCTGGTCACCACGTCCGCCAGCGGAGTCGGGTTGGGGTATTCGTCCACCGCAACCAGCCCCGCCACGTGCGCCATGTCCACCATCAGATAGGCGCCGACCTCGTCGGCGACCTCGCGGAATATCTTCCAGTCGGCGACGCGCGAATACGCCGAGAACCCGCCCACGATCATGTGCGGCCGGTGTTTCAAGGCCTGATCGCGCAGCTGGTCGTAGTCGATCAGCTCCGTCCCGGGGGCGAGCCCGTAACTCGAGACCTCAAACAGCTTCCCGGAAATATTTACCGGCGAGCCGTGCGTGAGATGCCCGCCGTGGCTCAGGTCCATGCCCAGAATCCTGTCGCCCGGCTTCAGGAGAGCCAGGTAGGCCGCGGTATTGGCCTGCGTTCCCGAGTGCGGCTGAACGTTGACGTAGTCCGCCCCGAACAGGTGCGACGCGCGTTCGATGGCCAGCGATTCGGCGACGTCCACATGCTCGCAGCCGCCGTAATAGCGGCGTCCCGGGTAGCCCTCGGCATACTTGTTGGTGAGAACCGAGCCCTGCGCCTCCATGACGCGGCGGCTGGCATAGTTTTCCGAAGCGATGAGTTCGACAAAATCCTCCTGGCGGGTCACCTCGGCCTGCAGGGCCTCGGCGAGCCGGGGATCGAATCGGGCGATTTCGGGGTATTCGGTGGCCATGGCTGTCTCTCGTGTACGGCAGTTCTGGGGACTTCCCGGTTTAGTGAAATGCGGGCGGTTCGGGTTTCAGGCAAGTGTACCGGCAACGGCCGCCATGGAACACCCGAAGACGTCCCGAAGGCGTCCCGCCTATCGTCCCCGCACCAGGTTCCTGACCACCTCGGTCCAGGCGCCGGCCAGGTTCTCGCGCGAGTAGCCACCCCCGCCCATCGCCAGGACCCGGCCGTCGCAGGCGGAGCGCGCCAATGCGCACAGGCGCTGCGTTGCATGCGCGTGGGCCGTGGCGCTGTAGTTCAGCCCGCCCAGCGGATCACCCCGCAATCCGTCGGCGCCGCATTGCAGCAGTATGAATTCCGGCGCGCTTTCGCTGAGGTGCGCCTCGACCCTTTCGAATGCCGCCAGAAACTGCTCATCGCCGTCTCCCGGTTGAAGGCAAAGATTGATCTTGCTGCCCCGTCCCGGCCCCCTCCCCCGCTCGTTCTCGCCGCCCGTTCCCGGGTACTGCCAGCGTCCATCCTCGTGAATGTCCGCGAAGAACAACTGCGGATCCTCTTCGTAGGCATAGTAGACGCCGTCGCCGTGATGCACGTCGATATCCACGTACGCGACGCGTTGCACCGCGTGAACGGAACGCAGGGTCTCGATCACGACGCCGATGTCGTTGAGCACGCAGAAGCCCGCGGCGTGCCCCCGGCCGGCATGGTGCAACCCGCCTATCGGCAGGAAGGCATTGCCGACCCTTTCCTGCATGATTGCTTCGGTGGCGTGGAGCGCGGCGCCGACGACATTCCGGGCAGCCTCAAACAAGCCCTTTCGGGCCGGAGTGTCGCCGCCGTCGAGGAAACCCCGGTCCTCCTCGCAGCGTCGCTCGGCGAACTCGAGGTATTCCCGGCTGTGAAACCGCTCCAGTTCTTCCAGAGCCGCCGGCGGCGCCGACTCGCATTGCACGGCGTCACCGAAATCCAGCCTCGACATCGCCTGCTCGAATGCTCCGTGCCGGTCCAGCCCGAATGGATGGCCGCCGGGCCATCCGTAGCCGGACAATTGGCTGCCGCCCATGACCAGCGTCGGAAGCATGCAATACGGATCAGTCGACGGCGGAACGGGCATTGACAAACATCTGCATCCACGGCCCATGCTCGCCCCAGCCCGCGGGGCGCCAGGAGTGCTGCACGGTCCTGAACAGCCGTTCCGGATGCGGCATCAGGGCGGTCACCCGCCCGTCCTTCGACGTCAGCCCGGCCAGTCCCCCGGGCGAGCCGTTCGGATTGGCCGGGTACGCTTCCGTGGCTTCCCCTTGCCCATCCACGAACCGGCAAGCGGCCAGTTGATCCTCCTCACACTGCCTGCGCTGTGCGGGCGTGGCGAATTCGGCCCGTCCCTCGCCGTGCGAGGTCGCAATCATCAACAGGGAATCCTCCATGCCCGCAAGCAGCAGGGAAGGACTGGGCTCGACCCGGACGATGCTGAGCCGCGCCTCGAATTGCTCCGAGCGGTTGCGCGTAAAGTGCGGCCAGTGCTCGCATCCCGGGATCAGCTCGGAAACCAGGCTCAGCATCTGGCAGCCATTGCATACGCCCAGCGTGAACCGGTCAGGCATTTCGAAATACCGCGCAAAGACTTCGCGCGCCCGCCCGTTCATCAGGATGGACCGCGCCCAGCCGCCGCCCGCTCCGAGTACGTCGCCGTAAGAGAATCCGCCGCAGGCCGCGAGGCCCTGGAACCCGCGCAAATCCTCCGCGCCACCGAGGATGTCCGACATATGCACGTCCACGGCCTGAAAGCCGGCTTGCGTGAAGGCGGCGGCCATTTCCGCCTGCCCGTTTACGCCCTGCTCGCGCAGTATCGCCACCCGGGGTCTGGCGCCGCCTCCGGGTGCCTCGCCGGATAGACGCGGAGGGTGGCCGGCAACGGCCGCCAATCCGGGATCGTTCTCGTCCAGCACGCTTTGATATTGTTCCCGGGCCGTCTCGGGATTGTCCCGCAGCGACTGCATGCGGAAACTCAACTCCGACCAGCGCCGGTGCAATTCCACGCGGTCGAACCTGATGCTGCCGCTCCGGTGCCGAATCCTGATTTCGCGGGGACGGGGCAATCCTTCCTGCGAGGCCGTGACTTCGCCCAGATCCTGCAGGCATTCATCCAGGTCATTTTCACGGCACAGGGAGCGGACTCTCTCCACGTGCTCCTCGCGCACCTGCAGCACGCCGCCCGGCTCCTCCGCAAACAGGCGTCCCAGGAGCGCCTCGCCCCCGGCGCCCCGCAGCCTCAGCCAAATGCCCAGTCGCGCGGCAAAGGCCATTTCGCAGAGCGTCACGAATAGACCTCCGTCGGACCGGTCGTGCCACGCCAGGGCAATGTCTTCTTCGGCCAGCTTGCGCAGCGTTTCGACCAGCGCGCCCAGCAGGCGCGGCTCGTCCAGATCGGCAGGTTCGCCCCCGGGACGGTCGAAGGCCTGGGCCAGGCAACTCCCTCCCAGCCGGTTTCGGCCGAGCGACAGATCGAATAGCAAGAGACGGGTCCCGGGACGGTCCGCCAATTCAGGCGTCAGCGTGCGCCGCAGGTCCGCCACGGGCGCGAACGCGGTCACCACCAGCGAAACCGGCGCCGTAACCCTGCGTTCGCGCCCGTCCTCGTCGTGCCAGGAGGTCCGCATCGAAAGCGAATCCTTGCCCACAGGCGCCGCAACCTTCAGCTCCCGGCAGCAGGCCGAAAGGGACTCAACAGCCATGCGCAGCGACGACGCCTGGCCCGGTTCAACTGGAGCCGCCATCCAGTTGGCCGATATCCGAACGCGGGATGCCCGTCCGATGTCCGCGGCCGCGATATTCGTCAATGCCTCGGCCAGCGCGAGGCGGCTGGCGGCGGCCGGATCGATGACCGCAATCGGCGTGCGCTCACCCATTGCCATCGCTTCCCCGGCATGGCCGAAGAAGTCCCGTGCCGTGACGGCCACATCGCTCACCGGGACCTGCCAGGGACCGATCAATTGATCGCGTGCGACCAGTCCGCCCACAGTCCGGTCGCCGATGTGGATCAGGAAGGACTTGTCGGCCACCGCGGGCATGGCAAGGACGCGCCTCGCGGCTTCCTGAGCATCGATGCCGTCCAGATCCAGCGCGTGCGCCTTCGGTCCACGTTCCGAGAAGTGCATGGTCACGCCGGAAGCGCCTCCGAACAGCAAATCAAGCGGCATGTCCACGGGTGGAGGTGCAGACTCCCGCAGCAGCCTGATCCGGCCCTTGTCGTCCATCCGGCCGAGCAGCGACCACGGACAACGCTCGCGCCGGCACAGGGCCTCGAATTCCTCCAGCCGCGCCCCATCCACCGCCAGCATGTAGCGCTCCTGCGCCTCGTTGCACCAGGTTTCCAGCGGCGACATCCCCGGATCCGCGCTCGGAATGGCGGCATAGGCAAGATCCGCGCCCCGCCGGCTGTCGTGCAGCAATTCCGGGATCGCGTTCGAAAGGCCGCCGGCGCCGACGTCATGGATGGCGAGGATCGGGTTACCGCCGCCGTTGGACAGGCCCAGCTCGCAGCAGCGGTCAATGACCTCCTGCGCGCGCCTTTGCATCTCGGCGTTGCCGCGTTGCACCGATGCGTAGTCGAGTTCCTCGTGGTCCGCGCCGCTGCCCCTTGAGGATGCGGACCCGCCGCCGACGCCGATCCGCATGGCGGGTCCGCCCAGGACCACCACCAGCGCGCCCGGAGGCGCCTTGAGCTTGTGCACATCGGGATCGCGTACTGCGCTGACGCCGCCGGCGACCATGATCGGCTTGTGGTAACCCCAGTGGTCCGTTCCATCCTGTTCGAAGCAACGGAAGTATCCCGCTACCGCCGGGCGGCCGAATTCGTTGTTGAAGGACGCCGCGCCGATCGGCGCCTCGAGCATGATCTGCAGCGGAGAAGCAAGCCTGCCCGGCCTTGGGCGTTCATTCTCCCAGGGGCGGGGGGCGCCGGGGATCCTGAGATCAGAAACCGTAAACCCGGTCAGGCCAGCCTTGGGGCGGGCGCCGCGCCCGGTGGCGGCGCCGTCACGGATTTCACCGCCGGATCCCGTCGCGGCGCCGGGAAAGGGCGAAATCGCGGTCGGGTGGTTGTGAGTCTCGACCTTGATACAGGTATGCGCAGGCTCCTCCACGACGGTGTATTCGTGCTCGTTTCCGGTCAGGTAAAGCCGCCTGGCCGGTCCGCCCGAAATGACCGCGGCATTGTCGACGTAAGCCGACAGCAGACCCTCGGGGCTGCTTGCCGAGGTCTGGCGGATCAGGTCAAAGAGCGAGTGTTGAAGCTGATCTTCTCCATTCCACCATCGGGCGTTGAAGATCTTGTGTCGGCAATGCTCCGAGTTGACCTGCGCGAACATCATGAGTTCGGTGTCGGTGGGGTCCCGTCCCAGCTTCCTGAAACCCGCTTCCAGGTAACCAATTTCCTCCGGCGACAAGGCTAGCGCCATTTCCCGATTGGCCCGTTCCAAGGCCTTGCGGCCCTCCGACAGCAAGGGCACGGCTTGCGCCGGCCGGGGGCTCTCCGGGGCAAAGATCTCCCCCAGCGGGACCTCCTCGGGAAACAGGTCCTGCGTCATGCGGTCGAACAGTTCGGCACGCGATTCCGGGGCAAGGGGACCCGAACCCGCGATCTGATAGCGCAGGCCGCGTTCGATTCGATGCGTATTGGGGAAACCGCAAAGGCGCGCGATCTCGCTTGCCTTGGTGGACCATGGCGAGATGCTGCCTCGGCGGGGCAGCGCCAGGAGCACTTCCTCGCTGCCGTCGAACTCCGGCTGCGGCCAGTCCGGTCCATAGTTCAGCAGTTCGCGCAAACGGTCGAGTTCGGTGCCCTCCGGCTGCGGTTCGATGCTGACAAGGTGCAGGTACCTCGCGCCTACGTCGCGGACGCCGGGGTCCCGGGCCTGCAAACGGCTCAGGAGTTGCTTGCGTCGGAACGGGGATAGTGCGCCGGAACCTGGAAGCGCCAGCATCCCTTATGGCCTAATCGGAACCCGCCCCGCCAGGAGCATAAACGGGCGCCGGAAACTGGGTAACGTTTCCTTCCTCGGCCGTCGAAATCTTGCTCACGCCGCGCTTCTCCACTTCGTCGATGCGCAGAACGCAATGCAGGGGAATGTACGTGCGGCGCACACCGGAGAACTCGGATTTGATCTTTTCCTCGCCCGGGTCCACCACCAGCGATGTCCGTTTCCCGAACTCCATTCCATCCACTTCGACGAACCCGAACATGCCGCCCTGGGATACCCCACGCGCGTACATCTCGTACACCTTTCCCTGGTTCAGGAAGCTGATTCGATAGAGGGGCTTGGCCGCCATGATGATAGCGAATTATACCGGTTCGCGTACCGCAGATTGAAGATGGAAATACAAGACGAATAACAATGATTCTCATTTATGTTAGACTCGCAATCCGCTTTTGCCAGCGTAAGCCTCACCTTGACAAGAGAAATCGGTCTCGACGAACTGCCCACCGGCCACGGCAGCGAAATTCGCGCCGTAACGGGCGATGGCCAGGTCTCGCGCGAACTCCTGACCCTGGGACTGGTTCCGGGAGTTCACGTCCAGGTATTGCGCCGCGGTATAGGTGGCGACCCCCTTGAAATTGCCGCCGGAGGCCATCCACTGTGCCTGCGGCGGGATCAAACGCGCATGATTCGCGTTCTGGCGCCCATAGAAGAGACTTGAGCCCCGCCATGCCCCGCCGACCGCTGATCGCGGTACTGGGTTGCCCCAACACAGGCAAGAGTACTGTCTTCAACCGGCTCACCGGTCTCAGGCAACGGACCGGAAATTATCCCGGCGTAACCGTCGAGAAGATCACGGGTGTCGCGCGCCTCGGAAACCGCGAGGTGGACCTGGTGGATCTTCCCGGCACCTATTCCCTGGCCGCGGACGGGCCGGAATCCGGAATCACCCTGGATGTCGTGCTCGGAATGGCCGAGGGACTGCCGCGGCCGGATGTAGTGCTGCTCGTAGCCGACGCCACCAATCTGCGGCGAAGCCTTTATCTCTTTTCCCAGACGCGGGAGCTCGGATTGCCGGTCGCGGTTGCACTGAACATGCAGGACGTCGCCGAGCGCCAGGGAGAAAGGCTGGATGTCAGGGTACTTGCGCAACAGGTTTCCGCCCCCGTCGCGCCGATGACGGCGAACCGGGGCAAGGGAGTTCAGGGCCTTCGTTCGATTCTTGAGCGGCTGCTTGCCGAGGAGGGTGTTTCCGCGGTGCCGGTCATGCCCGAGGTGCGCGAGGCGGCGGTGGACTTGCAGGCCGATCTGGTGGGCCCGGCGCCCGAGCTTGCCTGCGTGGAGCGTGCAATCATCGATACCGGAGGCGAGTTTGAGCGGCGCCTGGTCGGAGCGGGCGGCCAGAAAGCCCGGGGCACGCTTGAGAACATTCGTCGCCGCTTGCGGCGGCAAATGGGTGATGAAAGCCTTCAAAGCCGCGAAGCTCGGCGCCGATACCGCCAGGTAGATCAATGGCTGGGGCAATCCGGAGCGGCCGGCCCGCAGTCGTTTGCGGCCCGGACCGGTTGGCTGGAACGGCTGGTTAGCCATCCCGTTTCCGGTCCTGTCGTGTTTCTTGCCGTGATGAGCGCGGTGTTTCAGGCGGTCGGCGCCTGGGCCGCGCCACTGATGGATGCCATCAGCACCTTCTTCGAAGAGGTCGGCGCCTGGGCGCTCGTAAGGCTTCCCGACGGCGCCCTGTCCAGCCTTCTGATCGATGGATTGTGGTCCGGCGTGGGCGCGGTCGTGGTTTTCGTCCCGCAGATCATATTCCTGTTTGCCCTGGTGCTGTTCCTGGAGGACTGCGGCTACATGGCTCGCGCATCGTTCCTGATGGACCGGCTGCTGAGAATCTGCGGGCTGTCGGGCCAATCCTTCATTCCGCTGCTTTCCGGCTTCGCCTGTGCGGTTCCGGCCATCATGGCCACCCGGGTAGTTGGAGACCGCCGCGCACGGCTGGCCACCATCGTGGCGATTCCCCTGATGACCTGTTCCGCGCGCCTGCCCGTATACGCGCTGCTCATATCCGGTTTCGTGCCTCCCGCCTATTTCCTGAATGGATGGATCAATCTCCACGGCCTGATCCTGCTTGGCTTGTACGTGCTTGGAATAGCGGGCGGCGCCGTGAGCGCGTTCCTGACCCGGCGCATTGCCTTGCGCGGCGCGGGCGCTTCGTTCTTCATGGAAATGCCGCCGTTCAGGTGGCCGAATCCTCGGGTTCTGAGCCTCAAGTTGACGGCGAAGGTACGGGTGTTTCTCACCCGGGCCGGAACCGTCATCGCCGCTGCCTGCGTTATCATCTGGGCGCTGGGTTATTTCCCGCGCTCGGACGTCATCGCGGCCGATTTCGCCGAACGCCGCGCAACCGTGGAACTGGCAGCCGAGGGCCCGGACGGGTCGGATTACCGGCTGCGCCGGCTCAATGCCGAAGAACGGGCCGCGCAACTGGAATTCAGCCTCCTTGGCCGCGTCGGCAAGGCCATCGAACCTGTCTTCAGGCCGCTCGGGTGGGATTGGCGGGTATCGGCTTCCGTGGTAGCGGGATTTCCCGCGCGCGAAGTCGTAATAGGCGTGATGGGAACCGTCTATGCGCTCGGCTCCGAGGCCGAAGGCAACGCCGGCCTCAGGGAACGGCTGCAAGCTTCCCGCTGGCCGGATGGACGTCCCGTGTTTACCCTTGCCATGGCCCTGGGCCTGTTGGTCTTCTATGCGTTTGCACTGCAGTGCGTTTCCACCGTTGCCGTGATCGGCAGGGAAACCAACAGCTGGCGATGGGCCGCGGGGGCCTGGGTCTACATGTCCGGCTTTGCATGGCTGGCCGGCATGCTCACCTACCAGCTGGCGGCATGACTATAGGGTTCCAGGAAATTGTCGCGCTGGCGATTGTGGTGGTGATCGTTGGCGCCGTCGTGTTCCGGCGGCTCCGCGCCCGCCGGCGCATCAAGCGGACCGGCGAAGCCAGCGTCAAGGTGGACGAGATCAGCCGGAGGCGCTAGCCCGGGAGGGAAGGCGTCCACCGTGAAACTGTCGACCGGCACGCCCATTCACGAAGCCGTCATGCCGGTGTGCTAGCCTTCCGCTTCGGTGGTTGCCTGACAACCCAGGTATGCGCCGCCGGACAACCAGGTAGGCCTTCAGTATGGCTCGTATTGCTCTTCTCGTTGCCTGTGCAATGGTAAGTTCCTCCGCGTTGGCGGCGGACTTTTATCCTCAAGTGAATCGTTACATCGAGGCGTCCCTTGCGGAATTCGACCGGATTTCCGAAGATCGAAGGAAAGCGCTGCGGAAAGTGGCCGGATACGTGCGCGAACAGGTGGAGTCCGGGCGGGATGCGCAACTCAACTTCATCTGCACGCACAACTCGCGCCGCAGCCACATGTCGCAACTGTGGGCCCAGACGGCGGCCGAACATTTCGGAATCCTCGGCGTGAACACCTATTCCGGTGGAACGGAGGCCACCGCCTTCAATCCCCGGGCGGTTGCAGCCATGCAACGGGCCGGCTTCACCGTGGAGAAATCCGGCGAGGGCGAGAATCCCCTGTACCAGGTCAGGAACGGCCCGTCGCAGGCGCCCATGACGGCTTTCTCAAAGGTCTATTTCCATGAATCCAACCCGCAGGAGGATTTCTGCGCGGTCATGACCTGCTCGCAGGCCGACGAGAGTTGTCCGATCGTGCGCGGAGCCGCGTATCGCGTGGCGATACCCTACGACGATCCCAAAGTTTTTGACGGCACCGACCTGGAAGCCGCCGGGTATGACAAGCGCTGCCGGCAAATCAGCCGGGAAATGCTCTACCTGTTCTCGCAAGTCAATACCTGAAGACTCCGAATGAGTAAGATGCCCGCGCCTCTGGCGCAAGTCTTGTGCCTGTCCGGGGTCCTCCTGTGCTGCGGCTGCGAGGCGCCGCGGGAGACGCCTACCGGGGCGCAGGCGTCCGAAACTACGCCGCAAAGCGAGGAAAAAGCTGCAATGACCGAACAAGGACAGGCCTTTCTGGACCGCAACGGTGCGCGTGAAGAAGTAATCACCACCAATTCAGGGCTGCAATACGAAGTTCTCGTATCCGGCGACGGCGCGAGCCCGGACCCCACCGACCTGGTAACGGTGCACTACACCGGAACCCTGACTGACGGGACCGTCTTCGACAGTTCCGTGCAGCGCGGTCAGCCGGCGGAATTTCCGGCAAACCGTTTGATCGCGGGCTGGGTCGAAGCCCTGCAGCTCATGCAGGTCGGCGACAAGTGGATGCTCTACATCCCGTCGGAGCTGGCTTACGGAGATCGCGGAGCCGGCGGGGTCATCGGACCCGGCGCGACACTGATCTTCGAGATCGAGCTCCTGGACGTTCGCTCCCCGAACTAGATTCCTGTCACGACACTGGCTCCCGGGGCAACAGCGCTTGCTTCAGGCGCCGGAGCCCGACCAGCGTACCCAGCCGGTCCCCTCGTGACCGAAATCGAAGGCGCCGGGATGGAGCAGCTCCGCCAGGATCTCGGCCGATTCAACCAGCCGGGGGCCGGGACGATTGAAATACTGGTTTCCGTCGGTCACGAACACCCGATCATTACGCACCGCTGAGAGTTGCGCCCATTCCGGATGTCCGGTGAGCGCCGGCATCTCCTTTACCGACTGCGCGATGTCGAAACCGCAGGGCATGATGGCCACGACATCGGGGTCGCGGGCCGCCAGCTCGCCGAAATCGAAGTAGCCGGAATGCCGGCCGGCCTCCCCCATCATGATCCGGCCGCCGGCAATCTCCACAAGAGAAGGCACCCAGTTCGCAGCAAACATGAGCGGGTCTATCCACTCGATACAGGCAATGCTCGGCCGCGCCTGCTGCTGCCTGGTCCGCCTGCCAAGGTCGCTCAGCCTTGCGGTCAGGCTTCCCACCAGCTCCTCGCCGCCGCCGGCGTCCTCAAGCGCCTCGGCCACGCGGCGGATGTCGCTCCAGACGTCGTCAAGATCCATCGGTTCCAGCGACACGACCGCCGGCTTCGATGACACCAGTTTGCCCACCGCCTGCTGCACGTCGGCGAGGCTGACGGCGCACACCTCACACTGCGACTGCGTGATGATCAGGTCGGGCGCAAGGCTATCCAGAAACTCCGCGTCCACCCGGTAGACGGACAGCGCCTGGTCAACCAGCGCCCGAACCTGGGCGTCGATACGCCGGCTGGATGCCCGGGCGTCGATCTTCGACGCCGAGCAGACCGGAATGTCCGCGATGGCCGGCGGAAAATCGCACTCGTGAGAGCGTCCGACCAGTTGCTTCTCGAAACCAAGCGCGGAGACGATCTCCGTGGCGCTGGCGATAAGCGAAACGATCCGTTGTTCGCCCATCGGGTGTTGTGTGCTTATGCGGCGCGGACAGCCGCTGCCGGCACGGGACTACGCAGCGCCAGTCTGCTGAATAGCAGCGGCAGGAAAACTCCCATGCTGATGAGCGTGTTGCGGAAGAACGGAATCGCCATCACGTAGCACTCGACCAGCCCGGCCCAGGTTTTCGCGTAGGTGGCGCCGAGCGCCCAGGTGCCGAAGTTCGAAACGATGAAGAACAGGACTGCCGAACCCAGTCCGGCCATTGCGATCCTCCCCCAGGAGCGCTGTGAGCGGGCGATGAATCCGCAACTGACGACCAGAACCACGGAAAGATAGGTCACCGGCTGATCGGCGTAAAAGGCCCAGTCGGGCCGTCCGGTAATCGCCCAGATGCCGAGGTCGCCTGCCAGGTAGATCGCCATCGGCGCCAGGTATGCGACGGTTCGCTTCGCGAAACAGGCGGCGCCGAAAATGCACAGCGGAAGTATGGGCGAGAAATTCCAGGGGTAAACGGTGTTTTCCGGGTCAATCTGAACACCAAGCGTATGCAGCAGATACGGCATCAGCCGGAATCCCACTGCAATAGCCACCAGCATGGCCAACATGATCGGTCGAGGTCGTAACATCAGTCTCTCCTTCTCAGCGCCGCTGACTGCCGAAGAGGTGCAGAGCCACCAGGTTGTTCTACAGGCCAATCGGACACTTACAGGCAATTCTATACAATGCCCGTCATGAAACTCTATTCGTTCTCGCCGACGCCCAACAATCGCAAGGTCGAAGCCTTCATCAAGCACTTCGACCTGCCCGTCGAGATTCACTCGATGGGGTTCCGCGAGCAGGAGAACAGGACGGAAGCCTATCGGCGCATGAACCCGATGGGCAAGGCTCCGCTGCTGGTCGACGGCGATTTCCACCTTTGGGAATCGAATGCGATTCTGTGCTACCTGGCAACGCTGCACCCGGAAACAGGCATGTTGCCCACCGACCCTCAGGGCCGGGCGGATTGTGACCGCTGGCTCTACTGGCAGGCATTCCACCTGATCAACACGATCATCGCCAAGCGCGCCAAGAGCAAGACTGCCGAAAAGGACATCGATCTCAACATCGGCGTCCTGAACGGCCAGCTGGAAGGGCGGGAATTCGTACTAGGCGACCTGTCTCTCGTCGATTTCGCCATCTCCCCCTATCTGCTCGGCCGGCACGGACAGGCAATCGATTACGAGCCCTTTCCCCACGTTCGCGCCTGGCTGGACCGCTGCAACCAGCTCGACGGCATCGTCGCGACGGTGTTCAGGCCCGGCAGGAAATGATCGCCAGCACGGGGTGCGGAACGAGCGGCGCTGCGTCTGCTTCATCAGGTAGCCCCGCCGCCCAAGGTTGCGACGCAACTCGCGGCTGACCGTCGAGGCCGACACCTCAAGCGCACGCGCCACCCCTCAGATCGACACACCGCTTTTCTTCAGCGCGTAAATCTGGCATCGTGACCCGTAGGTCAGGTGATGGTAACCCTTGGCCATCCGATACCCTCCTGTGTTTCACCTCGGAGTGTATCGCCGTCACTTGGCCGCTTCTCAACTCCAGACAACAGAACCGACTGTCCCTTAATCGACAACGGCACTCAAGTAGTGTTGCACGTGATAGTGGAACGGGCGACCCTAAAGAGGGGTGCATCATGAAAAAACTCTTGCTCGTGCTCATGGTGAGCGCTCTGGTGATCTCTTCCGGCCCGGTTTTGGCCCAGGACGGCTGGTATATGGGGATGGAACTAGGGGTTGCGGTGGCGCCGGGAATGGACGTAAAGACCGGGGGGTTGGATGATTGGGTATCGAGCGCGGATGCGGCGCATTCAGCGATCCGATGTGACAGGACCATAAACCCGGACGGCTTTCAGGTAGAAGAAGGAGCGTGCGGCAATGCCCCTTCAGCTTGGGGCCCCATGGACGAGTCGTTCGATGGCGGCAGGGGGATTCTGGCTGGGCTGGCCTTGGGATATCGCAGGGGAAACTTCAGGGTCGAGGGCGAATATTTCTATCGCAGCGCAACCCATGACAGCACGGATGTCCCCTATGATTCCGCAACAAATTATGACCCCGGCGCGGACCCGGGATTCCAGAACGTCATGGATGGAGTCGATGACGTGTTGTCACACAACGTTTTTGCCAACTTGTACTACGACTTTCGCTCTGATTCGACGTTTACGCCCTATCTGGGGATTGGAGTCGGCTTTACGAAAGTCTCGCTTGCCTACCGGACCTTCTGGCGCCGGACGAATGACCCCGAGAACATCGCGGTTTTCGATACTGAGGGGGTGACCGGTGACGAGTTGGCGAAGGCCCAGGCATTAAACCGGGAAATTGCCGGCACGATCACCGCGGACAGAGCGAAATTGTCGGATCGCCTGCTCGGCTACCAAGCGGTGGCGGGGCTGGATTATCAACTCAGCGATCCGGTCACCATCGGGCTCAAGTTCCGATGGGCGAGTTTCGGCGAATTCGATGACGAGTCGGCATATGACTCTCTCCGCGATCATGCGTCGGTGGCCGGTAACCCGCCGGTCCCCGTTACCTACTATGTCAAGACGGATGACATTCAGTTCTGGGGCATCAGCCTCAGCATGAAGTATCACTTCTGACCGGTCCGCCTGTTTTTGTACGCGCTCCATAAGAGATTAAAAGGAGGGAATCTTTTGAAGATAAATGAGTTTCTGAAGGAGTTAGATGGCAAAGCTGGCAGCGCTTCGTTTGACTGGCGCTATTACCTGATTGAAAGCAATGAGAACGGGGCGCTCCCGTATTTGAGTATCGACCTTCTGCATGAAGTTGCCTATGGGACAATTCGGCTTATCGAAGAAGCAAGATTCAAGCACGTCGCACTGAAGCAGACCTATAGTTGCAGGTGCTACCGGGAGAAACATCATGAACGCCGAGGGCTCCATCCTGAGCGAGCTGCAGTTCGAGGTCGTTCCGTTTCGACCGGAGTACGCGCTGGAAGTGGTCAAGATGTGGCGGCGGTCGTTCCAGCGCGCGATGGGGCTGGAGGAACAGAATCGCTTCGGCGAAGTGAGTCGGCAGCTCGATTTCCTCTCTAACATGGATCCCGCGAGCATCCACATCGCCCTGGACCCCGGCTCCAGCGCGGTCCTCGGCTTCATGGTTCTTTCGGACGGCGAATTGGACCACATCTACGTTCGCGTGGGCTACCAGGGGATGGGGCTTGGCACCGCCCTGCTGAATCTGGCCAAGCTGCAGTCCCCCGCCGGCATCGAGTTGTTCGTCTTCCAGCGAAACCGGTCCGCGCGCAGCTTCTACGAACGCAGGGGATTCAAGGAGGTGGGGCGGGGCTTCGCCGGCTTCGACGGGAACCCCTGGGCCACCGACCGGGAAGACCTGGCGGATATCAAGTTCAGGTGGGAGGGTTGACGCGCCCTTCCTGCTTGAGCATCTCGTGCAGCGTCAGATAGCCGTAGCGGGGATAGCGCTCGGCCAGCAGCCTCTTCAGCCTGGGGTCCTCGTGCTCGAGATCACGCAGCCGCTTGGCGTCGGATATCTCCATGCCGCCGCACTTCGACTTCCAGCGATAGATCATGTTCTCGACGACGCCATACCTGTGCGCCAACTCGCCAACCGGCTGGCCAGCCTCGTGCTCCTTGAGGATCGAAATGATCTGTTCGTGCGTATACCGCTTCCGCTTCATCGGGGGACCTCCTGGGGGTCAACATACTGTTTTTTTACTCAGCTCAGGTGGACCGATTCCGGGGGGAAGATCACCAACGTTCTCATATTGGGGCTTATGTACTTGGGTTGACGCCATGGCACAAGGGCCGTCAACCCAAGTCAATAGAGCCCGGGAATTGATTGGTGACCCGCTTTTCATTTTCGGCCAGGCGTAGCGATTCCCGGCCGTTCGTCCTGCCCAGCTGACGTGACAGTACCCCGATCATGTATCGGATTTTGTGGTAACGACGATATTTCCGACGTGGCGTTTTTCGATGAACGCTCGCTGTGCCTCGCGAAGCTGCTCAAGCTGATATGAAGCCGCGAGCAACGGTCGTATTTCGCCGGCCTCGATGTAGCGGACGAGGCGTGCGAACAAGCCGGGAGGCGTGACGGTCGCGCCGGTGAACGTCAGGTCGTGAAGGTACAAATTTCGCAAATCCAGTTCAACGCGCGGGCCCGCGATCGCTCCGGCGCAGGTATAGCGCCCACCCCGGGCGAGCGACCTGATCAAACGCGGCCAGCCGGGGCCGCCCACGACGTCGGCGACGACATCCACGCGTTCACTGCCCATGGATTCGCGTAGCGCCCTGCCCAGGTCACCGGGATCGCGCGGCAGGACCGCATGCGCACCGATCGCGGCGACTTGGTCGCGCTTGTCCGCGCCGCACAGCGCCACGATCCGGGCCTTGCGGCGCCTGGCGAGCTGAATCAGCGCCGAGCCCACACCGCCCGATGCGCCGGTGATCAACACCGTATCGGCACCGGTCACCCGGGCGTGATCGAGCATGTTTTCCGCCGTACCGTACGAAGTGGCGAACGTAGCCAGTTCCTTCGCGGACAAGTCCGATTCAATGGCATGCACGTTGCGCCCGTCCGCCACGACACAGTCCGCGAATCCGCCGTCGCATTCGGAACCCAGATATCGGCACTTGCCCGGATTGTGCGGGTCGTCCCTGTCGCGCAGCCACGGGTCGATCAGGACACGCTGCCCGGGCCGCAGGTTTTCGACGCGCCGGCCCACTTCGAGCACCGTTCCGGCAACGTCGGCGCCCTGAACCCGCGGAAACTCGAGTTCGCTGCCGTCCCACGCCACGGGCTGCGGTTCGCCGCGCGAGTACCATCCCCTGCGCACGTTAACGTCCGTATTGTTCAGGCCGCAGGCCTGGACCCTCACCAGCACCTCGTCGGCGCCGGGAGTCGGAGTCGGCCAGTCGGTACGGAATTCGAGCCTGTCCTGACTCCCGGTGCCGGTCAGGGCCCAGGCACGCATCTTCGATGGCACGGTGGCACGCGGGTTCATCTGGCACTCCCCTTGGGTTGAAGCGAGCCGGGATCGCACTCTGGAGATCCAGCAGGGCACCAAGCCATTGCGGGCGCGCGCCTGGAACCCCCGGGACCCTAATTGAGCCTGAAACTACCGTTCAGTATAGAGGGCGTTGCCACATCGAGTGCGAACCGGTCATCGCCCCGGGCGGGGCCGGCTCAAAACCGCACCGCACCGTTGAGTTGGATGGCGTGCTCGGGCAACTCCTGCCCGTTCTCGCGCCGCCCGAATTCAAGACCCATTGCGATGTTGGGGCCCGTCATCCTCAAGGGGCCGTGAGCAGAAGAACGAACTGCCCATGAGAACATAACGGAGTGCGCCGGACGGCAGTCCAAGTGCGTTCAACAGCGCGCTGCGCCCCCCTCCGCAGCGGGGTAGCGCCCGGCAGTACCAGGTTCGGCAGCACCGGGCCCAGCAGAGCCCTTGCCCCCAAGACTACTACGTGCAAGGTTGCTGCCTTCAAGTCGGTGGTCTCCGGCAACGTGATCGTCACGTCATCCGAATCCGAATCCGGTGCGACCGTGATCTCCCACTCCCGGTTGGGCTGCATGCCCTGGGACTCGTGATGGGGATTGTCGAGCCGCCGCGCCCCGGTCACCTCGCCGTTCGTCACCGTCAACACATCGTCGCGCATCGTCAGGTAGCTGATCGGGAACGACTCGCTAGAAAGCACCTCGAAGGTGAACACGGTCTCCCCGTGATGCTCCGCGGGCACGTCCGCAAGGGTGGCGCCTCGTCGACGTCCGTAAGATTGATCGTAACCGCAACAGTGTCCGAACCGGCGGTTACGGAGGGAGTGGGATTCGAACCCACGTGGGGCGGATCGCCCCCATCTGATTTCGAATCAGCGCCGTTAGGCCTCTCCGGCATCCCTCCGGGGGCGGATTATATGTGCCGGATCAGGGCCGATTTGCCCTGATCTCTTGCTGCAAAGCTAATCCAGGCGTTTGCTGAAGCGGAGCACCGGGACGAGCATCGCCACAAGGAAAAGGCCCGAGATGGCGTACATGCGAAACGCCATGTCGCCCAGGGTTGCGCCACGGAGAATGATTCCGCGGGCCACCTCCACAAAGTGGGTAAGGGGGAACAGGTACGCAATCCACTGCACGACCTTCGGCATGCCCTCGAAGGGAAACATGAAGCCGGATAAAAGCAGCATGGGCAGCATGAACATGATCGCGCCCTGGATCGCCTGGAACTGGGTGCGGGCGAACGTGGAGATGGAAAGGCCGATCCCAAGCGTGGCGGCCACGAACACCAGGCTGGCCAGGTACAGATCCAGAAGCGATCCCGCCGTAGGCACGCGGAACAGCCAGCTCCCGGCAAAATACACGATGGTGACCTGGGCCAGCCCGATCAGGATGTAGGGCGCGATCTTGCCGAGCATCAGTTCGTGGTTGCGCACCGGCGTGGTAATCAGGAACTCCAGGTTGCCGCGTTCGCGTTCGCGCACCACCGCCACCGAGGTGAAGACGATCATTGTGAAGTTGAGGATCACGCCCACCAGGGCCGGGACAATCTGAACGGACGAACGCCGCTCCGGGTTGTAGTAGTTGCGAATTGCAAGCGTCATCTGGAACTGACCAGCTTCTCCTCGAACCGAAGGCAGGTACTGCGCGATTCGTTCGGTGGCAGTGATCCGGGACGGGTCACTGGCGTCCACCATCAACTGGGCCACGGGCCGGCCGGCATCGCTAAGCCGGCGCTCGAAATCGGGAGGAATGTACAGGACAGTGCGAATGGCCCCGCTGCGCATCTCGTCCAGCAGTTCGGACACGTTCCCGGACCTGCGCACGAAATCCACCACCTGGGTGGCTTCCAGAGCGCTCGCCAGTTGCCGCGACATTGAGGTATTTGCGTGGTCCACCAAACCCGAGGGCGCATGACGCACATCGATGTTGATAGCGTATCCGAACAGGACAATCTGAAGCAGCGGCAGTCCCAGGATCATTCCCAGGGTCATGCGTTCGCGGAAAAGCTGCTGAATCTCCTTGGTGACAATGGCCGAGGTCCGGCGCAGCGACCGCCAGACACCCGCAACAACGGTCGGGTTCCGAGCCACCGGACGATCAGGCACGCTGGCTGCCCCCGAATCCGGTAGCAGCAACAAATACATCTTCGAGCGTCGCCGGTGTTCTGCGCACCACGGCTTGCAGGTCCGCTTCGCCCAGCAGTTCCCGGACCTTTTCGGCAGGTTCCTCCATGTCCGGCATCAGCATGACCCGCAGCCGGTTGCCGAGCTGGGTTACGGCGCGCACCCAGTCCTGGGTGCCCAGCAGCGCACGGGTCCGGCGCGGCGCCTCTGTGTCGATTTCCACAGTGAGCGCTTCCAGTCGATTCATCAGATCGCGTGGCGCGCCCTCGCGCACCATAGCTCCACGGTCCAGAAAAGTCAGCCGGTGACAGCGTTCCGCCTCGTCCATGAAGTGCGTGGAAACCAGTATCGTGGCGCCCTGCTCAGCAAGCTCGAAGAGACGATCCCAGAAGTCGCGGCGGCTCTGTGGATCGACGGCGCTGGTGGGCTCGTCCAGCAGCAGCAACTGAGGCTCGTGCAGGGTCACGGCCGCGAGCGCCAGCCGCTGCCGCTGCCCACCGCTTAGGGTTCCCGCCAGTCGGGAATGCAGGCTCTCCAGTTGGTACAGCGCGCTGTTGGCGGCGATACGCTCCTTCATGCGCCGTTGCCCAAGGCTGAATGCGCGCGCCACGAAGCGCAGATTCTCAATCACGGTCAGGTCCTGATACAGCGAGAACTTCTGGGTCATGTATCCCATCCTCAGGCGCAGCTTCTCGGCTTCCTCGGGCACGCGGCAGCCGAGTACGGTGGCGTGGCCCGCGGAGGGCGCAAGCAATCCGCACAACAGCCGCATCGTGGTGGACTTGCCGGAACCGTTGGGACCGAGAAAACCGAAGATGCGCCCACGCGGCACGTCCAGGTTCAGATCATCAACGGCGGTCACCGCTCCGAACCGCCGCGTCAGGCCGCAGCACGAAATAGCGTAGTCGTTCCCGTTCATTTAAGCGGTTCACTCAAATGCAGCTCACGGAAGTAGCTCACTTAAGCGATTCAATCGAGTGACGGAAAATCCACCTCCACCGGCAAACCGGCGGGCAGCTCCCTGTATTTTTGTTCATCGACCTTCACCTCGGCCAGATAGACCAGACGTGCGCGGTCCCGCTGGGTAAGCGAAAAATAGGGTGTGAACGCCGCATCCGAAGAAACGAACGACACTGTGCCTCTGACCTCTTCAGTTACACCGTCCACCTTAAGCGTCGCCGGCAAACCCGTTTGCACCCGGGCGCGCAGCGGCTCGGGCACATAGACCCGCGCATGCAGGGTATCGGCGGCCAGTATCACAGCGACTGTGGCACCCGCAGGCGGCCGCTCCCCCAGTTCATACGGAAGCGCCTCGACAACACCTTTTCTGGGCGCCAGGATCTCAAGGTGGCCGGCGCTGATGCGCAACCTTTCCAGCCTGGCATTGGCTTCCGCCACTGCAGCCTCCGCCTGGCCCAGTTCCTCCACGGTGGCCCCGTCCAGCAGATCCTCCAGCACCGCCCCCAGCGCCTCCACATCGGTCCGTGCCACTTCCACGGACCTCAGAGCCCGGTCCACATCGTTCTGACTTGTAATGTTCTGCTCGGCGAGGTCCTTGAGACGCAGATGCTCCCGGGTGCTCACTTGGAGGATCTCCCGGGCCCCGTCGAAGCGTGCCCGGGCAGCGCGTATAGCCTCCTCACGCGGTCCACGCATAAGTTCAGCCAAACGCTGCCGGACCCTGGCGACCGCTGCCTCTGCCGCCTTGAGGTCCTGTTTCACTCGCGCCCGGTCCTGGCGCATCAGCAGATCACCCACCTCAACGCGCTGGCCTTCCACCACTTTCATCTCCACGATGGGTTCCTGAAACTCCGCGACCAGTTCGACCCGGTCGCGCTCCAGCGTGCCGACCAGCGGCAGCGGCGACGGGTCGTTCGTGCAGGCCGCAGCGAGCAGGGTGCAGACAATCAGCCCGGCGGACGCTGGCTTGCGTAGCGCTGTGTGGGGTGGTTCGGGGAGCACTGTGGATGGGGATGGCTATTGGAAGTCAATGATAGCCAAGTGAGTACTGAGGGCGGGACGCCCTCGCCCAGGGGACGCCCTCGGTTCCGGGTTAGCGGCGCGACTGGAAGAAGGCACGCAGCAATTCGGCTGACTCTTCTTCCAGGAGGCCGGACTGCACTTCGCAGCGGTGATTGAGGGATTTGTTGTGCAGGACGTTGAACATGCTGCCGGCGGCGCCCGAGCGGGGGTCGTGCGCCGAAAAGACCACGCGCGCCACGCGCGCCAGGACGAGGGCGCCCGCGCACATTGCGCAGGGTTCCAGCGTGACGAACAGTTCGGCCCCCGGGAGGCGGTAGTTGCCGGCCGAGCCGCAGGCGGCGCGCAGCGCCTCGATTTCCGCGTGGGCGGTGGGGTCCGCGGACTCGATCATGCGATTCCTGCCCTCGCCGACGACACGACCGTCCTGCACCAGCACGGCGCCCACCGGCACCTCGCCCGCGTCGCCCGCCTGCCCGGCAAGCTTCAGCGCCCGCCGGATGTAACGCTCGTCCTCGCCCGCAAGCCGCAGCTCGGCCCGCATATTAATGCGCCTTTTTCCCTACAACGCCAAACATTAATAACCCGTTGTCTTGTTACGCTGGCGTTTTCGGGAAGTAGCGCACGCGGGGAATGCCTGCGAAATCGATGTCCTGGGTCCACAGCGTTGCGCCCGTGAGCCGGGCGGTGGCCAGGATGATGCCATCGGACATCGCGAGGCCGAGTTCGTGTGCGAGCCGCGCGGCTTCAAGCGCAAGCGCGGAGGTGAGCGGAACCTCCCGTCCCTGATTCATCAGAGCGGCTGCGCGCAGCGCGTCGTCCTCGCCGCGACGGTGCAGCACCACGCGAAAGACTTCATAGACACAAATGGTGGGAACGACCACGCGGCCCGCATCGGACAGAGGTTCGGCGTAAATCCCGGCGTTGGGCCCCTCAGCGAAGTATTCGATCCAGCCGGAGGAATCGACAAGGTTGAGGAGATTTTCGACCACATTCAAAGCTCACGATCGGGCTCGCGCTCGAACTGCGGAGCCATGCCCGCGAGAAAGCCGCGCATCTCGCCGATGTGCCTCACGGGCACGAACTCGATGCGGTCACCGTACGGCATGACCTGGAGGCGTTGCCCCGGCCGGATTCCGAGGGATTCGCGCACCGGCTTGGGAATGACCACCTGGAATTTGGGGGATACCTTAACCTGCTGCATAGTGTTCACCATCGATCAGAAAAACGTCATACGACTCTAGCACACACGCGGAATCCCTCGACTCATCCGCTCTGAATCACTGGTTCTCGAATGTGACTTCAGCGTAGCAATCATTCCCATTCGATAGTCGCCGGCGGCTTGGAGGATATGTCGTAGGTCACGCGGGAAATGCCGGACACCTCGTTGACGATGCGGCCCGCCACCCGCTCAAGCAATTCCATGGGCAGCCGGCTGGGACTCGCGGTCATGAAATCGGACGTGTTCACGCAGCGCAGGGCAATGACCGGCTCATAGCGACGCCCGTCGCCCTTTACCGCAACACTGCGCGATGGGATGAACACGGCGAACGCCTGGGCAACGCGGTCGTACCAGCCGGCGCTGCGCAGCTCGGAAATGTATATGTCGTCGGCGAGCCTCAGCTTCTCAACCGCTTCTGCCTGCACCTCCCCCAGCACCCGCACGGCGAGCCCCGGGCCCGGAAACGGATGCCGGCCGATCAGTGCCTTAGGCAGGCCCAGGTCCAGGCCCACCCTGCGCACTTCGTCCTTGAACAGGAGCCGCAACGGCTCCAGGAGCTTGAGTTTCATCCTCTCCGGCAGGCCACCGACGTTATGGTGCGACTTGATCAGATGTGCCTTGCCGGTGTGCGCGGCGGCGGATTCGATGACGTCCGGATAAATCGTGCCCTGCGCCAGCCACTCGACGCCCGGAATTTCGGCCGCCTTCTGTTCGAACACTTCGATGAAGCAGCGCCCGATGGCCTTGCGCTTGTCCTCGGGATCGCTCAATCCCTCAAGCGCCGCAAACATGCGCTTGCGCGCATCCACCACCGTTACGCACACGCCCAGCCGCCCCAGGCTGTCCACCACCTGCTCAGCCTCGTTCAGGCGCAACAGGCCGTGATCCACGAGAACGCAATGCAAGCGCTCGGCCACGGCTTTCTGCAGCAGCACCGAGAGTACGGAAGAATCGACGCCCCCGGACAGGGCCAGCAGGACGTTCCCCTGCCTCGCCGTCCGGCGAATTTCCTCTATGGCGCTCTGGGCTATCGCGGCGGGCGCCCAGTCGCTGCCCAGGCCACAGATCTCATGCACGAAGCGTTCGATCATCTGCTGGCCGTGCCGGGTATGGGTGACCTCGGGGTGGAACTGCACTCCGAACATACGTCTGCTCCGGTCGGCAATCGCGGCCAGCGGCGCGTTGTCACTCTCGGCGATGCACTCAAAACCTTCCGGAAGCCCGTTTACGTGGTCGCCGTGGCTCATCCACACATCCAGCGGTTCTTCAGACAGTCCGGAAAGCAAGTCGTTTTGCGCCGTCACACGCACTTCGGCGGGGCCGAACTCGGACTTGTCGGCGAATTCCACGCTGCCGCCGAGTTGATGGGCGATGGTCTGCATTCCGTAGCAGATACCCAGCACCGGCTTTCCCAGGTCGAAGACGCTCTGCGGAACCCTTGGCGTGCGGCCGCCGGTAACCGAAAGGGGTCCGCCGGAAAGGACGACGCCCGCCGGTGCGAACTTGCGCACGGCCTCGTCGCCCGCGTCCCAGGGCATGATCTCGGAATAGACTCCCGCCTCGCGGATCCGGCGGGCAATCAGTTGCGTGGTTTGCGATCCGAAGTCAAGGATCAGGATACGTCCCTGTGTCACGCGCGACCCCGATAGTTGGGGGCCTCCTTGGTTATGGCGACGTCGTGCACGTGGCTTTCCCTCATGCCGGCCCCGGTGATTCTCACGAACTGCGCCTTCGAGCGCAATTCGTCGATCGATGCGCAGCCGGTGTAGCCCATGGCCGCACGCAGCCCCCCGGTCAATTGCTGCACGATGGTCACCAGGCTGCCCTTGTACGGCACCCTGCCCTCGATCCCCTCGGGAACCAGTTTTTCGAGCTGCTCGGTCGAATCCTGCTGGTAGCGGTCGGACGACCCGTGCTGCTGCGACATCGCGCCCAGCGAACCCATACCCCTGTAGGACTTGTAGGACCTGCCCTGATAGAGCTCCACTTCGCCCGGGGCCTCTTCCGTTCCGGCGAACAGGCTGCCGATCATGGCGCAATGCGCGCCGGCCGCAAGCGCCTTGGCGATGTCCCCTGAATAGCGAACGCCGCCGTCGGCGATCACGGGAACGTCATGCCTGGCGGCAGTGGCCGATACCTCGGCAACCGCCGTGATCTGGGGCACGCCCACGCCGGCAACGATGCGAGTGGTGCAGATGGACCCGGGGCCGACACCGGCCTTGACCCCGTCCACGCCGGCCTTGATCAGCGCCTGGGCCCCTTCGCCGCTGATCACGTTGCCGGCGATCAGGCGCATGTCCGGGTAATTGGCCCGCAACCACATGACCCGCTCGATAACGCCGCGGCTGTGTCCGTGCGCGGTATCCACAACCAGGACGTCAACGCC
Organism: uncultured Gammaproteobacteria bacterium; assembly: GCA_951828235.1. Taxonomy (GTDB): domain Bacteria; phylum Pseudomonadota; class Gammaproteobacteria; order Steroidobacterales; family Foliamicaceae; genus Foliamicus. The sequence goes on along the minus strand of OX639965.1, from coordinate 2,685,089 downwards.
TGCTTCGCTCAACAGCGCCGCGCGTTCCTCGGTATCGGCCCCGGCGCCCACTGCCGCAGCCACCCGAAGGGCGCCCCGATCGTCCTTGCAGGCCCGCGGGAAATCGCTCGCCTTCTGGAAATCCTTGGCGGTAATCAGCCCCTTGAGCTGAAAATTTTCGTCCACCACCAGCACCTTCTCGATGCGGTGCTTGTGCAGCAGCGAGAGCACTTCGTCCTCGTCGGGATTCTCCTTGACCGTGACCAGGCGCTCCTCAGGGGTCATCACCTCGCGAACCGGGCGGTCCAGACGGGTCTCGAAGCGCAGGTCGCGGTTCGTGACGATGCCTGTCAGGCGGCCGTTGTCCTCCACCGGCAGGCCCGAAATATTGTTCCTGCGAGTGATTTCCAGCACCTCGCGAACACTCTCGTCGGGATTGACGGTGATCGGATCGGAAACGATGCCCGATGCGTATTTCTTGACCGCCGCCACGTGCCGCGCCTGGAGTTCCGGGGCCATGTTCTTGTGAATCACGCCCAGTCCCCCTTCCTGGGCCAGGGTGATCGCAAGCGCCGACTCCGTCACCGTGTCCATCGCCGCCGACATCACGGGGATATTGAGCTCGATGCCGCGCGCCGCGGCTGTTGCCAGGCTCACCTCCCTGGGCAGGACCTCCGAGTAGGCGGGCGCCAGAAGAACATCATCGAAGGTCAGGGCTTCCTGAATGATTCGCATGGACCGAACCCATTGCGCAACAAGCTATCATCTTACAAATGCGTGGCGAAGTGGTAAACCTCGGTGCAGGAGAACGGACCGAAAACGCGCCATTGCTGCAAGTGGGGCAATTGGTCCAGCTCATCGCGGCCCGCCTCAGGGACGAGTTTGCGGCAGTCAGGGTAGAGGGCGAAATCGCCGATTTCAGCCATTACCGCGGACGGCACATGTATTTCAAGCTGAAGGACGAGGACGCGCTGATTCAGTGCGCCATGTTCTCCGCCGCCAATCGCCGCCTCAATTTCAAGCCGGCCGACGGCCAGCGTGTCATCGCCACGGGGCAGGTGCAGGCATACACGCCGCGCAGCAGCTACCAGCTGATCGTCTCGGACATGCGCGAGACCGGCGTCGGCAAGCTCCTGCAGCAATTCGAGGCGCTCAAACGCAAGCTCAAGGAAGAGGGACTCTTCGACGAGGAGCGCAAGCGCCCGCTTCCCCTGCTGCCGAGCCGCGTCGGGCTGGTCAGTTCACGGGAGAGCGCGGCGGCGCGGGACGTCGTCACGGTGCTGCGCAACCGTTTCCCGGCCCTGCCCGTAGTGCTCTATCACACCCAGGTGCAGGGCGCCGCCGCCGAACAGGTCGTCTCCGCACTGCGCGCGGTCGCCGAACACAATGCCTGCGACCTGGTAATCCTGGCGCGAGGGGGCGGCGACCTTGAGGACCTGGCCACATTCAATGACGAACACCTGGCACGATTCATCGCGGCCTTTCCGATACCGTTGATCAGCGGGGTCGGTCACGAAACGGATTACACGATCGCCGATTTCGTCGCCGACCGAAGAGCGGCAACCCCATCGCAGGCGGCCGAACTCGTCACGCCGGATGCAGCCGACTGGCTCCGGCGCGTGGAGCGGGCCGGGAACAGCATCGAGCAGGCAACCGCGTCACTGCTGTCGGGGCAGGCCCGATCGCTGAATCAACTGCTGGGAAGGCTGACCCGGGCCGGGCCGCCGGCGAGGCTGCTGCAGTGCGGTCAGCGCCTTGACGAGCTCCACCAACGATTGCGCGGCGCGGCCCTTAGGCTGCCGGTTCCCGGCGCGCAATCAATGACTCAGCTGCGCGCCCGGCTGTTGGCCGGCTCGCCGATGAATGCGGCCCGCAGCCACCGGGCGCGGCTCAAGTGGCTGGCGCCGCGCCTCGGCACGGCTGCGCACAACCTGGTTACAGCCTCAAACCGGCGCCTGGACGTAGCCCACTCGGCGCTGCGCGGGCTGGGCCCCGAGAATACGCTGAATCGCGGCTACGCCATCGTAACCGGCCCGCAAGGCCAGGTGCTCACCGACGCGGCCGGGGTGGCTGCCGGCAGTGAAATCCGGGCGCAACTGGCCCGCGGAACCCTGCATGCCCGGGTACGAAGGACGGCAGGTTCAGACTGACGGTTCCGTGTAGGGGTTTGCGCCGGTGCGTAATTCAATGCGTATCGGGGTCCCCCACAGGCCGAATCGGGTTCGCACACGGCGCGCCAGGTAACGGCGGAAACTGGCCGGCAGATGTTTCGTCTGCCGCCCGTGAATAACGATCAGCGGCGGCCGCTTGCCGCCCTGATGCGCGTAGTTGAGGCGAATCCTGCGTCCGCCGCGCCTCGGCGTCGCGTGCTCTTCCACGGCCCTGCGCAGCACTGCATTGAGTTGCCCGGTAGGCAGGTCGCGGCTTGCTGCCTCGACGCCGGAGAGGGCGCTGTCGAGCAGCTTCCTCACCCGCCAACCGCGCAGTGCCGATACCCGGTGCAGGTCGATGAAATCCAGGAATTTCAATTGCCGCGCCAATTCGTCGTTCAAGCGGGTCCGTTCGGAGGCCGCGACCCGGTCCCATTGATTGGCGCCGATAACCAGCGCCCGGCCTCGATCCAGCGCCAGGGCGATCAGCCTGAGGTCCTGCTCCGTGGCGCCTTCGCGGGCATCGAGCAGGACAATGACGGCGTCGGCCTGCTCGATAGCCTGCAAGGCTTGCGTCACCGACAGGCGCTCGGGGCCGGGATCGACCCGTGGACGTCGCCTTATGCCGGCGGTATCCACCAGAGTGCAGGGTTCATCACCGTAATCGAAGTCCAGCGGCACGCTGTCACGAGTGGTGCCGGCCTGGTCCTGCACCAGCATGCGCTCCTCGCCCAGGTAGCGGTTTACGAGGGTCGATTTGCCCACGTTCGGACGGCCTATGATCGCGATCCGGGTACGTCCCCGGTCCGCCTCCATAGTTGCCGTGCCGACCGGCAGGGCGCGCGACAGGGCTTCCACCAGCCCCGCCACTCCGTCGCCACGGAGAGCCGAAATGGCATGCGGGTCGGGGATGCCCAGCGAATGAAATTCCGCCATGCTGATTTCCGCGGGCTGGCCCTCGCTCTTGTTGACCGCGAGGATCACGGCGGCGCCCGCTTCACGCATCCATCCCGCCGCCACTTCGTCCGCCGGGCAAAGCCCCTGGCGCGCGTCGGTAAGCAGAACGGCAATATCGCTCTCCTCCAGCGCCCGTTCGAACTGCCCGCGAAGCGCCTGGTCCCATTCGCCGCCCTCGCCCACGCCGGGTGTATCGACCAGGATTACGCGTTGATCGCCGAGGCTGGCCAGGCAGTGGCGGCGGTCGCGGGTCAGTCCGGGATAGTCGGCTACCAGCGCTTCGCGTTTACCGGCAAGCCGGTTGAAGAGCGTCGATTTCCCTACGTTGGGGCGACCGGTAAGGGCCACGACCGGTAACATGACGCCAATCCTTCATGTCCTGGCGTGCTGTCCCGCACGCACACCAGGGTCAGGAACCGGCCTCGGCGGCGGAGCGCCAGGCGGTCAGTTCGCCGGATACCGTAAGCGCGAACATTTTGTCGCCCATCACCAGCGGTTGTGAGCCAATGCGGCTGTTGCCCGCGCGTGCCCGCGCTTCCAGTCTGCCCGTGAACACGTTGAATCCGTGCAGATACCCTTCCAGGTCACCGACCATGACGTGCGCGGCGAAAAGTGCTGGCCGCGAGAGGTCGCGATAGCCCAGCGAGTCGGAATTCCAAAGAGGAGTGCCGCCAGTGCGGGCGTGGGCGCTGATATTTCCGTCTTCGCTGACCGAATAGACATTGTTCGCATCGACCACCAGGCCGTTGTAGCCGGAGAACTCGCGCGACCACAGCAATTCGCCCGATTCCGCCGCCACCGAGGTCAGCAGGCCGTTGTAGCCGGCAACGTACACGTCGTTGCCCACAACCTGCACGTCGCCATTGAGATCCACCAGGCGTTCCAGCTCATTGCGGCCGGCGGGCGCGGCAAGCGGCACGTCCCACGCCTTGGCGCCGTCGGACTGCTGATATGCGGTCAGCCGCCCGTTGTCGAACCCGCAGATGACCATTTGCGCCTGCACGACCGGCGCGGACGTGCCACGCAGGCTGAGCCGGGGCATGCTCTGGGAAACCGACCAGAGTTCCTGGCCGGTAGCCAGGCTGAAGGCGAAAAGGTAACCATGCACGGTGCGCACGAACAGGCGCCCGCCGCCGATGGCCGGCGCCGCCAGCACCTCGCCCTTGACGTAGGCGCGCCACTCCTCGTTGCCGCTGTCCGCGTCGAGCACGACGACCCAGCCCCCGGAGGAACCCACGGCGACCACGCCGTCTCCGACAACGGGACCGGCGGACAGGCTGAGGTCCGTGTCGCGGCGCCAGCGCTGGCGGCCGTTCCCGGCGTCGAAGGCGTGAACCATGCCGTCGGCGTTGGCCGCGTAGATCCTGGCCCCGTCGCCGTCCAGGCGCAACGCCAGCCGCAGTTCATCGCCGCCGCCGCCAACCTTGGCGGACCAGACACGCCGAATCCGGAACTGCTCGCTGAATTCCATGAGTTCGCGTGGCTGGCGCGCCTCGCTTTCCTCGTCACCGCCGAATATGCCGCAGCCCCCGGCCCCCAGGGAACCTGCGGCGAGCGCCAAAGCCATCAAACCTCTAGTGTGCTGTCCCATAAATAAGTAATATAATAATGAGCGTGTCCCATTCAAGGAGAACGCTCATGCCCCGTGGCCGACCTGCGCCCCCGATTGCCCTCAGCGATGAGGAGAATCAGCAACTGCTCCGCATCGCCCATTCCCGCTCGCTGTCTCACGCCGTCGTGCAACGCGCCCAGATCGTGCTGGCCTGCGCCGATGGCCAGCCCAACTCCCATGTCGCTCAGCGCATGGGCCTGAACAAAATGACCGTCGGCAAATGGCGCCGACGCTACCTCGAACTCGGCCTTCAAGGCTTGCACGACGAATTGCGTCCCGGACGGCCCCGCACGCTCAAGGACGAACGCGTCGCCGAAGTGATCAACACCGCCCTGCAAACCCAACCGCCCAGCGCCACGCACTGGAGCGTGCGCGCCATGGCCGAATATACGGGCATCTCCAAATCCACCGTGCAACGCTGGTTTGATCTGTTCGGCGTCCAACCGCACCGCCAACGCCACTTCAAACTCTCCAACGACCCCTTCTTCATCGAAAAAGTCCGCGACATCGTCGGGTTGTATCTGAACCCGCCCGATCATGCCGTGGTGCTGTGCGTGGACGAAAAAACCCAAATCCAGGCGCTTCAGCGCACCCAGCCCCTGTTGCCGATGGGACTCGGCTACGTCGAAGGCGTCACGCACGATTACGTGCGCCACGGCACCACCACCCTGTTCGCCGCCCTGGACGTGGCCACTGGCGAAGTGCTCACACAGTGCAAACGACGTCATCGGCACCAGGAGTTCCTCGCCTTCTTGCGCCATATCGATGCCAGCGTGCCCAAGACACTCGATGTCCATCTCATCGTCGACAACTACGCCACTCACAAGCATCCCAAGGTCAAGGCATGGCTGGCGCGACGGCCCCGATACACCCTGCATTACACCCCCACTTATGCCTCCTGGATCAATCAGGTCGAGCGCTGGTTCGGGCTCATCACCCAGCAAGCCATCCGCCGAGGCTCGTTCTCCAACGTCAAGGAACTGACCCGCAAAATCAACGACTTCGTGGAACACTACAATGCCCATGCCAGCCCCTTCACTTGGGTCGCCACCGCCGACTCCATCCTCGCCAAAGTCGAACGACTTTGCTTACGTATTTCCGGGACAGCACACTAGCAGCCCGTGGCAGAAGTCCCACTGCGTTCGACCGGCGATCCATCCCGCCTGGACTGCGTTGCTCGTCGCTTGCATATGCCCGATATGCGCGCTCCTCGCGCCTTGCCAGGCGGGCGTCTCGCCGGTCTCGGCGCGACGCGGGATTCTGCCACGGGCTGCTAGGGCAAAGGCGGGAGAACATCTTCATTTCTGAGCCTCCCCTGTCGACGTAGTCCCGTCGTCCTGCTCCGCCTGCGGTGCCTTGTCGTCGCCCTCGGACGCGCCGGTCCCGCCAGCGCCATCCGCGGCGAGGTGGTCGAGCTTCAGGCGAATCCAGGCCGCGTCGATCTGACCGCTGTATTCCAGCGCCGCCTGATAGGCAGCAACCGCCTCGTCTGTCTGTCCCAGGGCCTGGTGGAGGTCGCCGCGCATATCCTCCGCCAACTGCTGCCAGGCCGGCGAAAAAATGTCTGAGTCAAGTGTTGCCAGGCCGTCCCCGGGACGATCCATGTAGAGGTAGACCCGGGCCAGCCGCAGTCGCGCCAATTGCCGCAGGTCCCCGTCTGAAGTTGTTGCGATTACGTTCTGCAACTCCTGCGCTGCCAAAGACGGTTGGGTCGTATCGACGTATGCCCTGGCCATGAGCAGGCGGGCATGATCCGCGTAGCCGCCGCCCTCGTAGGCCGAGACCAGGCTTTGCAGCAAGGTCCCGGCGGAGTCCTGGTCGTTGGATTCGATCGCGGCCCGGAAATCCTCGTAGAGGTCGGATGCTTTGGCAGCCTGGCTGGCCTGCCGCGCCTGCCATTGGTCATAGCCGAAGTAGCCGCCGATCCCTACCGCGACAGCCACGAGCGCGGCCGGGGCGTATTCCCGCACCCAGGACCGGACACGCGCCGCCTGCTGTCGATCGGTAAGGAATTCATCCATGGTCCGGAATTGTACGGTCCGAGCGCCCGCGCAGCACGCGCGAAAGCTCCTGGATCGGGATTTCCGTTTGCTCGCTCTCCCCGCGCAGATCCTTCAGGCCGACGGTTCCCGCGTCCAGCTCCCGTTCCCCCATAACGAGCGCGTAGCGCGCTCCGGAACGGCCTGCGTGGCGCATCTGCGCCCGCGCGCCGCCCCCGCCGCAATGCATCAGCACAGGCAGTCCCGGACATTCGCTCCTCAGTTTCTCGGCCAGCTTGAGCCCGGCCTGAAGCACGGCGCTGTCGCCCAGCAGGACCAGGTAGGCACCTTCCGCTACGGCCAATTCCGGAAGGCGGGCGAGTTCCAGCAGACGCTCAACCCCCATTGCCCATCCGATCGCGGGCGTGGGCGGTCCCCCAAGCTGTTCAACGAGCCCGTCATAGCGCCCTCCGGCGCACACCGCATTCTGCGCTCCCAGTCTGTCGGTCAAGAACTCGAACACGGTCCTGCTGTAGTAGTCCAGGCCCCGGACCAGGCGGGGATTGACGCGAAACTCCAGTCCGATAGCGTCTAACAGGGCCCTGAGTTCGGCAAAGTGCTCGGCGGACTCGGGCTCAAGAAACTCGGACACGTCCGGGGCGCCGCCGATCAAACCGGCCATTTCCGGGTTGCGGCTGTCGAGTATGCGAAGCGGGTTCCTTTCCAGCCGGCTGCGGCTGTCGGCGTCCAGCGACTTGACGTGGTCGTTGAAGTATTCCCGCAGGCGATCCCTGTACGCCGCACGGCAGGTGGGACCGCCGAGGCTGTTGAGCTCCAGCGCAAGACCTTCCACTCCCAGCCGCGCGAAGACGCGCGCGGCCAGCGCGATCAGTTCCGCGTCGATATCCGGCCCCGCGAAACCGATGGCTTCCACGTCGAACTGATGGAACTGCCGAAGGCGACCGCGCTGCGGCCGCTCCCGGCGAAACATCGGCCCGGCGCACCAGACGCGATGGCGGCCGCGGTGCAGGCCATGTTCCAGCGCACCCCGGACGATGCCCGCAGTCGCTTCCGGGCGCAGGGCAATAATCCGGCCCTTGCTTCCCTGGGTCGTATACATTTCTTTCTGCACGATGTCGGTGTCTTCACCCACGGAGTGAAGGTATAGGTCGGCGTGCTCCAGCACCGGCACCCGAAACTCGCGGTAACCGTGTTCTTCCAGCGTGCGGATGACGATGCCCTCGGCGCTGCGCCAAAGGGCGGCGTCCTCCGGAAGAAGATCGCGAACGCCTCGAACCGATTGAACGGATTTTCCGGGCACGCGCCGCCTCCAGCCTGGCCTCAGGGCTTGTCTGCAATCAGTCCGAGAACCAGCCGAGCACCATGTCGCCCCAGAACTGGTAGGCGATCAGGCACAGGGCCGTAGCGACCAGTATCCACGTGATCAACTTGAGGCGCCCCCAACGCTGGACCCGGGACGGCACCAGGCCGACTTTCGCGGGAAGCCGGTCCCAGTCCGGATATTTGCGACGGTAGTCGGTTATCAACTCTTCCGCGCTGATCTTGAGAAGCTTGCAGTAACAGCGCAGGTGACCCACAACGTGGGCGTGGGCGCCGAACATTTCAATCTGCCCCGCCTCCAGCGCATTGACGGCGTCCGTTGAGAGGCGGAGTTCCTGAGCCACATCCTCCACACTAATCATCTGGGCCCGCCGGGCCGATTGCAGCCGTTCGCCGTAAGAACCGGCCGAATCCTGGGTCTTTTCTGCCATCGCAAGAGTTCTCCTGGTCAATTCTGCGCTGAGAGTCGCTCCAGCAGCAATTGTGCCTCGACATGGAAGGGATCGTGTGCCAGTGCGCGTCGAAACCACTGCGCCGCGCTGTTCCTGTCCAGGGGCAGTTCGCAAACGCCGCGGTTCGCGTAAACGGCTGCCCGTCGAGTCTGCGTCGCTGCGCCCGCCGCCCGCTCAAGCAGTTTCATGCCCTCGCGCCGCCCTCCGTCCCTCCGGCACAGGAAAACGCCAAGACTGTTTAGCGCCTCGACATCGCGCGGCGCCAGCCGAACCGCGCGCCGGTAATGCCGCTCGGCGCCGTCGGCGGCCTTGAGGCGCTCGTAGGCCATGCCCAGCAGGCGATGGGCCTCCGGGGAAGCAGCATCTTGCTGCGTGGCCCGAATCAGCTTGTCGCGGGCCAATTCCAGTCGGCCCTGGGCCAGGTACGCGGCGCCCAGTTCCAGGTTCAATACCGAGGCACGCGGATTGGCGTTCAGGCCCGCCTGGCAGCCGGCCGCGAGCAATGCGGCCGCAACAGCCCAAAGAACCCTCATGCGCGGGCGCTCATTCCGGTCGGGACGCTCATGCCGTTCAGCACCGTTCCCCGCAACTGGCCGCAGGCGGCATCGATGTCCTCGCCACGGGTCTTGCGCGTTATGGTCATAACGCCGGCATCGAGCAATACCTGGCGAAAGCGGTCGATCACGTCGCGCGGCGAACACTTGAACGGAGCCCCGTCCACGCGGTTGTAGGGTATGAGATTGAGCTTGGCCGGGCGATCCCTGAGCAGCCCTGCCAACGCCCTTGCCTGGTGCGGCTGGTCGTTTACGCCGTCGAGCATGACGTACTCGAAGGTTATTTCGCGGCTCTCTGTCTCGCGGGCATAGTCCCAGCAGGCCTCCAGCAAGGGCCCCAGGGGATAGCGCTTGTTCAGCGGAACCAGGAAATTGCGCAGTGCATCTTCCGGTGCGTGCAGCGAAAGCGCCAGGGCGACGCGCGATACCGCCGCGAGTTTGCGGATGCGCGGCGTGATGCCGCTGGTGCTCAAGGTGACCCGCCGCCGTGAGAGCCCCAGCCCCAGGTGATCGACGAACACCGACGCGGCACGCACCACCTCGCGGAAATTCGCCAGGGGCTCACCCATCCCCATGAACACGATATTGGTGATTGCCCTGCCCTCCGGCTCGAGTTCCCGCCGGGCGATCAGGGTCTGGGCCACGATCTCCGCGGCGCTCAGATTGCGGCTGAAACCCATCTGGCCGGTTGCGCAGAACGGGCAGTTCACCGCGCAGCCGACCTGAGAGGATACACACAGGGTGCCCCGGCCGCTCTCGGGAATGAAGACGGTTTCGACGACCTGTCCGCCCCCAACCTCCAGCAGCCACTTTCGCGTGCCGTCCCCCGAGCGTTCGTGCCGCAGCACTTCCGGCAGGTCCAGCCCGGCGGTCAGCGCCAGCGACTCGCGCAATGACAACGTCATGTCCGTCATCCTGCGCGGCTCCAGTTCGCCGCGGTGATAGAGCCACCGCATGAGCTGGCGGGCGCGGAATGCCGCCTCGCCCCGCGACACGAACCACTCTTCCAGCTCGCCGCGCGGCAAACCCAGCAATGAGGCGGCGCCCGCTGCCCTGTTCACCAGGGCCGTGTCAGTGCGGGTGCAGGTCGGCGCGCCGGAAGAAAAAGTCGATTTCTTCCCTGGCCGTCCCCGGACCGTCGGATCCGTGAACGACATTGCGCTCAACGCTCTCGCCATAGTCGGCGCGCACCGTGCCTTCGGCCGCATCGCCGGGATTCGTGGCCCCCATCAGTTCACGATTGCGGTCGATCGCGTTTTCCCCCTCCAGCACCTGAACCATGATCGGGCCGGAGGTCATGTAGGCGACAAGGTCCTCGTAGAACGGGCGTTCGCTATGCACCCGGTAGAAATCCCGGGCCTGCTGCTCGTCCAGATGCAGCATGCGGGCGCCTATGATCGTGAGGCCCGCAGCCTCGAATCGCCTGTAAATCTCGCCGATCAGTCGCCGCGCAACACCGTCCGGCTTGATGATCGAGAGGGTGCGCTGGCTCATACCGTAAAGCTCTCACCGCAGCCGCACTCGCCCGTCGCGTTCGGATTGGTAAAAACAAATAGCTCGTTGAGGTCCTTCTGCACAAAGTCCACCTCGGTGCCTTCCAGCAGCGGCAGGCTCTCGCGCGCAACGACGATACTCAAATCGTTCTGGCGCATGACCACGTCGTTCTTCCCTACCTCATCGGCATAGTCCAGGACATACGAATACCCGGAGCACCCCGTCTCCGTAACGGCGACCCGCAGGCCCACGCCGCCGCGGCGACGCAGGTGTTCCAGCACCCTGGCTTCAGCTCGGGGCGTAAGGCGCAAACTCATGGGTCTACCTCACAGTCAATCCAACCGGTCAATTATCCTCGCCCTGCAGGCAGCCTTGCAAGGCGTCGCGGGCGCAAAGCAGCAGGAAGCGCGCCTCCGGGGGCGCATTGAGCGCCTCGCTCAATCCTCCGGCCCACTCGTCGACCACCAACTGGCGTCCGGACGACATCAGCGCCCTGGCGCCGCTATGCGCGGCCGCCGCCAGTATGGGCGGGCCCAGCACGCGAACGGCGGTCTCGACCACTTTGTCCTGGTCCCAGCGTGCCTCCAGGCGCACCCAGTCGCCAGCCCTGCGCCGCCCGGCTTCACCACGGCTTACGTATCCAAGGCCGGGCTTCAAAGCCAGTCCATCGTCTGACAGAGCACGCAAAAAGGCAACTGCACTTCCAAATGTCTCGATAACCTGGTCGATCTCCTCCTCCGTTGTCCCCCGGCCCAGGCTGAATCGGATTGTGCTGCCTGCCAGAAGCGGCGTGCGGCCCAGGCACCGCAGCACTGCGGAGGGCTCGTCCTGCACGCTGGCGCAGGCCGAACCCAGGGAAAATGTCACGCCTTCCAGCGCTTCGACCAGACTGGTGCCTTCGACACCGTCCACGCTGACGCTGAGAATGCCCGGAGCCAACTCCGTCCCGGCGCCGTTGTGGTAAACGCCGCCGGCGGCCCGAAGGCCCCGCCAAAGCCGCTCGCGAAGCGCCGCGACCCGCCGGCTTTCCTCATCCATTTCTTCCATTGCGATCGTGCAGGCCGCGCCCAGTCCCACGATCTGGTGGGTCGGCAAGGTGCCGGGCCGCAGGGAGCGCTGCTGCCCGCCCCCGTGCAGCAGCGGCTCAATGCGCGGTACGCGTTGGCGATTGATGCACAGCGCCCCCACGCCCTTGGGTCCGTACAACTTGTGCGCCGTAAGCGACAGCAGATCGATTCGCTGCCGCGGCATATTGAGCGAAATCTTGCCGGCGCCCTGCGCCGCGTCGACATGCAGCCAGGCGCCATGCGCCGTACAGAGCTTCCCGAATTCGGCAACATCCTGAACGACACCGATCTCGTTGTTCACGTGCATCAGCGACACCAGCACCGTGTCGCGCCTTAGCGCCGACTTCAAGGCATCCACCGTGACCACGCCCTGCGAGTCGGACTCCAGGCAGGTCACCTCGAACCCTTCACGCTTCAGCGCCAGGCAGGAGTTGAGCCCCGCCGGATGCTCGTTCAAACCGGTTATGACGTGTCGACCGTGGCCAGAGCGGTAGCGTGCGGCGCCGATCACCGCCAGCCCAATGGATTCGGTCGCGCCGGACGTGAAAACCACCTCCCCGGCCGACAGGCCCACCAGCGCGCCCACCGCCTCCGCTGCTTCGCCAATCAATTTCCTGGCCTCCAGGCCCGCAGCGTGTTGCGCCGAGGGATTTGCGTGAGGCCCGGCCCGGAGCACTTCGCTCATGCGCTCGCTCACGCGCGGATCCACCGGTGTGGAAGCGGCGTAGTCCATGTAAATCGGCGCGTCGGGCGGCATCAATTGAACCGTTTGCAGGTAGCTGTTTGAAACGGCACTAGGATACCAACAGGATCACATTAGAATATGACCTTGGGGCGGCGCAACACGCGGAGAATCAGCTTGCAGGTATTCGATCTCGTAGAACAGGGGGCCAGGGCCGCAAACGAACCCAATCCAAGTTCCGCCATGCACGGCATGCTGAACGACTTGCGCAACCGCCTGGATGATGTCCACGAAGCGCTGGAGTTCTGCAGCTGCGGCGATGAAAAGGACGTTCCCGACCGCCAGATCTTCTACCGTTCCCCCAACCTGCTGATGATGCGCGTCTGTTTCTGCCCGGGTCTCCGCACTCCGCCGCATGATCATGCGACCTGGGCGGCGATACTGATGCTAAGCGGCAGCGAACGCAACGTCTTCTACCGCCGATGCGATCGGCATGGGCTGGACAGGACGGAAGAAGTCCTGCTCCAGCCCGGTTCGATCCTCCGGATGGACGTGGATACGATCCATGTGGCTGAATGCGCCACCGATCAGCCGGCAATCGCATTGCACGTGTATGGCGGCGATCTGGATTATCTTCCGCGCAGAATCTGGCACCCGCATACGCTGGAGGAATTCCCCATGGAGCTTGGCCGCTACGAGGAATTGTCGGTTATTGCCTCCCGCGACTCGAGCGCTCCCCTCACCGGTGCGCAGGTTGCCGCCTAGCGTTCCCGGACCGCCGATTCGCTGCAACGCCGGCCCCGGCCGGCGCCCTACTGCATCCGGCGTCGGCAACCCGCGCGTTTCAATTCACGGACCCGCACGATGATGCCCCTGCTCAACACCGCGACCGCCGCCGCCCGGCGGGCCGGAGACATGGCCTTGCGCTATGCCGATCGTATCGAGCAATTGACGGTGCGCAGCAAGAGTCCGAACGAACTCGTGACGGAGGTCGACGAGGCAGCCGAGCGGATTATCGTGGAGCACATTCGCACCGGTTACCCGGACCACGCCTTTCTCGGCGAGGAAGGCGGCGCCAGCGGGTCGAGCGAGTACGAATGGATCATCGACCCGCTGGACGGGACGACTAACTACATCCATCGCTTCCCGGTATTCTGCGTGTCGCTGGCGCTGCGGCGCCGGGGCGAGCTGCAGCTCGGCGTCATATACGACCCACAGCGGCAGGAATTGTTCACCTGCACGCGCGGAGGGGGAGCGCGAATGAACGAGAGGCGCATTCGCGTCAGCCGTCAGGCGACCCTTGCCGGCAGCCTGATCGGGACTGGTTTCCCCTACCGCCGTAACCTTCAATGGGTGGACATTTACATGCGCATGCTCCGCCAGGTGATGCGCCACACTTCCGGTGTGCGCAGGCCGGGCGCCGCCGCGCTGGACCTGGCCTACGTCGCGGCCGGACGCCTGGACGGCTTTTGGGAATTTGGCCTCAAGCCCTGGGACATTGCTGCCGGGGCCCTGCTGATCGAGGAAGCGGGAGGCTGGATTTCCGGACTGGAGCCGGACACCGATTGCATGGAAACCGGGCATGTGCTGGCGGGCACGCCCAAAGTCTATTCCGAACTCAAGATTCTATTTGATGTAATATTGAGAAAAAAGAAATAATTTACTGTTATTTATCAAGTTACGGCTCCGTCATTTGCGGTTTCCTTTTTCGGCGGCATTAGATCCACCGTACTCACATTGAGCGCCAGCGCGGTATTCCCTGCGACGTATATGGAGGAGTAGGTTCCCACCACGACACCAATGATCAGGGCGGAGGAGAAACCCTTGAGCGCTTCCCCGCCGAAAAGGAACAGTGCAACGAGTACCAGCAGCGTGGTCAGGCTGGTAATTACGGTGCGGCCCAGCATCTGGTTGACAGAGGTGTTCATGACCGCCTGCGCATTGCTGGTACGGATCCTCCTGAAATTCTCGCGTATGCGGTCGAACACCACGATGGTGTCGTTGAGCGAATAGCCGATTACGGCCAGCGCTGCCGCCAGTATGGTGAGGTCGAAGGGCAGCTGGAACACCGAGAAGATGCCGAGGATGATGATCACGTCATGCGCCAGCGCCGCCACCGACCCTACGGCGAATTTCCACTGGAATCGGAACATGACGTAAAGCAGGATCATCAGCAAGGCGAACAACACCGCCAGACCGCCCCGCTCCGTCAGTTCCTGGCCCACCTGCGGCCCCACGAACTCAACGCGGCGCAGGTCGACCTGTTGGCCGCCGGCGCGAAGCACGCTCAGCAACTTCTCGCCCACTCCCTCGGCGTCGACGTCCTGGCGCGGCGGAATCCGGATCAGCACGTCACGCGCCGCGCCGAAATTCTGCACCCGGGCATCGGCGTAGCCGGCCATCTCCAGGTTCGATCGGATGCCCGCGAGATCGGCGTCCGCCTGGTAACCGGCCTCCAGCAGGACACCGCCGGTGAAATCGATGCCCAGATTGAGCTGGCGCGTAACCAGGGAGCCCAGGGACGCCAGCACCAGCACCACCGAAAGAATGGTGGCGATCCGGCGTTGGCCGAAGAAGTCTATTTCGCGGCGCAGTCGCAGCAATTCCATGGTTACACCGCCAGCCGGCTGAGGCGCCGCTTTCCGTAAACGAGATTGACCACCGCCCTGGTCCCGACGATGGCGGTAAACATCGACATCAGTATGCCCAGCGACAGCGTGATAGCGAAACCCTTTATCGGACCGGTGCCGAAGGTAAACAGCACGATTGCCGCGATGAGCGTGGTGATGTTGGCGTCGGCAATCGTCACCAGGGCCTTCTCATAGCCGGCCCGGATGCTGGCCTGCGGCGAATTGCCGTTGCGCAATTCCTCGCGGATGCGCTCGAAGATCAGCACGTTGGCGTCCACCGCCATGCCGACCGTCAGCACGATGCCCGCGATTCCAGGCAGCGTCAGCGACGCCTGCAGCAGCGACAGCAGCGCCACGATCAGGACCAGGTTCGCGGCCAGCGCCAGTGTGGCGATCATGCCGAACACCCGGTAATAGATGCTGATGAACAGCACTACCAGCAGCAGGCCGGCCAGGATGGCGCGCATGCCCTGGTTGATGTTGTCCTGTCCGAGTGACGGCCCTACGGTCCGCTCCTCGACCTTGAAGATGGGCGCTTCCAGAGCTCCGGCCCGCAACAGCAGCGCCAGGTCGCGCGCCTCCACGACGTTCAGGCCGGTGATCTGGAAGCGGCTGGAGAACACGCCGCGAATAGTGGCGTCGCTGATCACCGTTTTCTCTTCCCGTGTTACGAACTCGCCGCGCTCATCCAGTTCGCGCTTGGTCTCGATGAACAACACGCCCATCGGCCGGTTCAGATTTTCCTGGGTGGCTTCCAGCATCGCGTCCGCCCCGCGCGCCGCCAGGTTGACGTGCACGGCCGGCTGACCGTTCTCGTCGAATCCCTGCCGGGCATCCACAAGCTGACCGCCGTCGGCGATCACGGCGCGCCTCAGGAGGATCGGCCGGCCGTCCGTGTGATACTGCAACTCGCAGCCAAGCGGGGCCCGTCCCAGGCGATCGGCTTCCAGGGCGTTCTCTTCGTAGCAGGTGATCCGAAACTCCACGGTGGCGGTGGAACCAAGAATCCGCGCGGCCAGCGCCGGGTCCTGCACTCCCGGCAGCTGAACGACAATTCGTCCCAGGCCCTGGCGCTGTACCAGGGGCTCCGCCACTCCCAGTTCGTTCACGCGGTTGCGCAGTATCGTGATGTTCTTGCTGACGGCATTGTCGCGCAGTTCCCTCAGGCGCGCCTCGCCCAGGGTCGCCGTGATCCAGGCGGATTCGCCGTCAATGCCCGAGTCGTATTCAAGATCGGGCTCGATCTCGGTCAGCAGCTCTTCCGAACGTTCCAGGTCCTCCCGGCGGCGAAGCTCGACCCGCACCGCGCCATCCAGCGGCTGCACCGTGCGCCGGATACCCTCTTCGCGCAGGCGCCGGCTGAAGTCGTCGGCGTATCCCTCGACCCGCTTGGTCACTACGGAATCGGTGTCCACCTCGAACAGGAAATGGACGCCCCCCCGCAGGTCCAGCCCCAGGCTCATGGGTCTCAATCCGAGCGCGGCAACCCAGTCGGGCGTTCGCGGCACGAGGTCCAGCGCCAGGCTGTAATCCGGGCCGAGTTGCTCGTCCAGCAGGTCCCTTGCGCTGAGCTGGTCTTCCACCGAATCGAACCGGATCAGCAGGGAGCCTCCTCGCCGCCGCGCGCCGAGGATTTCATATCCGGCCACGGCAAGCGCCCGGCGGGCGGAATCGGCCTCCATCTCGCCGAGTTCACCCTGATCCTCACGCGATATGAGTACCGCCGGGTCGTCCCCGTAGATGTTGGGAAGCGCAATCAGCCCGCCGCCGACAACGGCGATCAGTACCAGCAGGTTCTTCCAGAGAGGATAGCGATTCATGCGCGCAGCGGCGTCGGGGCGCCGGGCATACGGTTCAGATGCCCTTGATCGTTCCCTTGGGCAATACCGCGCTCACGCTTTGCCGTTGCACCTTGACCTGCACGTCTTTGGCCACTTCCACCGTCACGAACTGGTCGGCAACGCCGGTAATGCGCCCGACCATGCCTCCGGAAGCCAGCACTTCGTCGCCCTCGGCCAACGCGGCCACCAGCGCCCGGTGCGCCTTGGTGCGCTTGCTCTGCGGGCGTATGACCATGAAATACATGACCGCGAAGATCAGCACCATGGTGAAAATCATCGGCAGCATGCTGGGGCTTTCGCCGCCCTGCTGCGCCCAGGCGGGAGAAATCAGTATGTCGAGGGGCATGACTGTTGGGTCCGTATGTAGCTAGTTACTGACCTGAAATTATCGCACACCACAGGGTTCCGCATCACGAGTCGTAGGCGGAGAAGGCGTCGAGGTTGCCTGCCTCGATCGCGTCGCGAAGGCGGCGCATGAGGTCAAGGTAGAAATGCAGGTTGTGCAGCGAGTTGAGTCGCAGGCCCAGCGTCTCGCCGCAGGCGTCCAGGTGGCGCAGATAGGCGCGGCTGTAGTTGCTGCAGGTAAGGCACTCGCATCCTGGATCGATCGGCCGCGAATCGTTGCGGTATTGCCGGTTGCGGATACGTATCGGTCCCTTGCGCGTGAATAGCTGGCCGTTTCGCGCATTGCGCGTCGGCATGACGCAATCGAACATGTCCACGCCCAGCCGCACGGACTCGACGATGTCTTCGGGCTTGCCAACGCCCATCAGGTAGCGCGGCTTGGCTTCGGGGATGTGCCCGGCCAGTCCGGCGAGTACGGCGTTGCGAAGCTCGGCGCTTTCTCCCACGGACAGGCCGCCGATGGCGAGACCCGGAAAGTCCAGCTCTTCAAGGCGCTCAAGGGATTCCCTGCGGAGATCGTGGTGCATGCCGCCCTGCACGATTCCGAATACGGCCGCGCCGCTGCCGCTGTCGAATGCCGCTTGGGACCGCGCCGCCCAACGCATCGAACGCAGCATGGACGCGCGCGCCTGATCATGGTCCGCGGGAAACGCGGTGCACTCGTCCAGGACCATTTGAATATCGCTGCCGAGTTGCGCCTGTACCCGCATGCAGCTCTCGGGATCCAGGTGCACCTCCGCACCGTCGATCGGCGAGCGCAGCTTCAGGCCCTCCTCGTTGATGCCCTTGCCGCCGGCCAGGCTGAACGCCTGAAAGCCGCCCGAATCGGTCAGTATCGGCCCCTGCCAGCGGCCAAATCCATGCAGACCGCCAAGCCGTTCGACCAGTTCCGCCCCTGGCCGCAGCATCAGGTGCAAGGCGTTTGCCAGGATGATCTCCGCGTCCAGTTCGCCCAGGTCCTCCACCGACACCGCGCGCACCGCGCCGTAGGTCCCGACCGGCATGAAAGCAGGAGTCCGCACCGCGCCGCGGGCCAGTTCCAGCCGGCCTCGCCGCGCGTGCCCGCAGGTCGCCGTCACCGAGAACTTCACGCGCCCTGCCCCGCTTTCTCAAGGAGCATTGCGTCTCCGTAGCTGAAAAGCCGGTAACGCTTGGCAACGGCGTGCCGGTACGCGTCGAGCACGCGTTGCCGCCCTGCAAAAGCGCACACCAGCATCAGCAGCGAGGACCCGGGCAAATGAAAGTTTGTAACGAGCAGGTCCACTATCCGAAATTCGAAACCGGGCATGATAAACAGCCGGGTCTCACCGTCAAACGGCTCGATTTCGCCGACGCTCGCCGCTGTCTCCAGGGCCCGCGTCACGGTCGTGCCGACCGCGCATACGCGCCCGCCGCGCCGGCGGCAGGCCCGGATCCGCCGACATGCGTCATCGCCCACCTGCATGCGTTCGGAATGCAGCTCCCTATCCTGAATCTGCCTGGTCGTGACCGGTTTGAAGGTACCCGCGCCGACGTGCAGGGTGATTCGCGCCAGGTCCACGCCACGCTCGCCCAAGGCGCCGAGCAGGGAATCATCGAAGTGCAGACCCGCCGTGGGAGCGGCAACGGCCCCGGCTTTCCGGGCAAAGACTGTCTGGTAGTCCTTGCGGTCCGCAGACCCGTCGGGGCGGCGGATATACGGTGGAAGCGGCACATGCCCCTGCCGACGCAGGTGGGCGTCGAGGTCACGGTCGAATTCAAGGACGAAGAAGGCATCCTCGCGACCCGCGACCCTGGCCGTGGCGCCGCCTTCGAAGACCAGTTCCTGTCCGGCGCGCGGCGATCGGCTGGCGCGCAATTGGACCAGCGCGCGATCTCCGCCGAGAAACCGTTCCAGCAGCATCTCCACTTTGCCGCCGCTTTTCCTGGCGCCGAACAGGCGTGCCGGAACGACGGCGGTATCGTTCACGACCAGAAGGTCCCCGGGCTCCAGCAAGAGGGAAAGGTCCGCGAACTGCAGATCGCGCAGTTCGCCGGCGGCCGGAAGGCACAACAGGCGGCTGTCCCCCCTGCTCTCGAGAGGCCGTTGCGCAATCAGTTCCTCGGGCGCGTGGTAGGAAAAATCTTCAGCCGCCACGCGCGCATTGTAGGGAAGCTACGTCGTGTCGTGCCCGGGCGCCGGCGGAGCTTCGGGAACGGCAGGGGGCCGCGGGCGAAGCAGATTGCCCCGGGTGATCCTGCCGGAGCGCTCCGGCAACTCGAACCGGACCTTACGGCTTCGCTTGTGCCGCACGACTTCCAGTTCCACTTCCTCGCCCGGCTCATACGAGCGGAGAATGCGCGTGGCTTGGCGCGCGTCCCTGAACGTCCGTCCGCCGATCTTGCGGATCACGTCTCCATCCTCAAGCCCGATGTCCTCGTTCTCGGGCGCACGAACAACCAGCAGACCGTCTTCAACCCCGAAGTACTCGCCCATGGCGGGCGTCAGTTCCGTGATCTGCAGTCCGTCCAGACGCCAGGCCATGTCGGAGAAGTAGAGGGGTCCGCCGGTTCCCCCACGCACCCGCACGACCCTGCGCGTCGGACCGCCGTCGTCATCCACGTCGACCTCCACGTCCACATCGCCGCCGCTGAAACTGTTCGCCAGCCTCCGGGCCCAATTCTCGCCCCGCTCGATGAAGCGCCCCGGCACTTCCAGCCTTCTGGCGCTTACCAACTGTGCCCAGGCATCCGTCTTGACCGGCGTCACAAGATCACTGCCGTCCCGCCGGTAGCCGATTGCGACTTCGGTTCCCGGTTCGGTATCGGCCAGCATGTCGCGAAGTTTTTCGTAGGCCTGCTGACCGCTTGGGCCGGCGAGCGATTCTTCATTGATCGAGATCAGCAAGTCTTCCGCCCGCAATCCGGCCTGTTCGGCCGGGCCTCCGGGCGACACCGACAAGACGTTCAGTCCCTCGACCGGGCCGTCGGCCCAATTGCCCAGGCTTATGCCCAGGCGCGCGCCCTGCGCACGCTCCTGCAGGGCCATGACTTCCTGGCGCACCATGTCGGCGAACTGCTCTTCAGGCAGATCACCGTCGTGAGGGTGGGCCTGCAGCCACATTGGGGCAAGCATCAAAGTCAACACTGGCGTTAGTGCAAGAATCTTCATCAATCGCTTCTCCTGTCTTCTCTGTCGGGCGCGCTAGAAATCGGCATAAATAAACCCGGCCTGCGCCGCCTCGGCGCGACGCAGATCAAACAAGTCCTCCATAAGAAGGGCCCGCTCCTGCAACAGCCGGCGGGGAACCGCCCGGTCGGCGGCATGTAGCGAAGCCGGAATCAATCCTTCATCCAACAGCGCAATCTGGTCTTCAAGCTCGGTGGTGAGCCCGAACGAACCCACCTCCACGACCTGGCCGGGGCCCGCCGGATCGAACGGCGGCAACGCTCTCAAACGCTCCTCCTGGAACTGCGACAAGGCGACCAGGGCGTCCATGTCCATTTGCTCCAGTTGCCGCCCGAGATCTGCAGCGGATCGACCGCCCGTGTCAGCTATCGACGCAGTCTGCAGGGCCGCGGTTGCCTCCGGGCCCGGATTTCCGGAAACGTTGCTCGCCGGATCGCCGGAGAAAATGCCTGCGCCCATTTGCAGGCCGACTACGGCGACCGCGATGCCGGCCGCAACCGCCAGGCCGCCGCCCCAATAGCGACTGCGGCGGGACTCAAGCCGCCGCTGGGCGTTATAACGCTCAAGCACGCGCTTCCAGCCGCCTTCGGGCGCCCTCTTCCCGGGCATGGCCCTCAGGGCTGCTGAAATGCCGCTGCCGTCGGCAGGACTGCTTTCAATTCGATTGCGGTTCATCGGATCTCCTTCAGGCAATCATCGCCTGACGCACCGGCGCAGCGGACGTTTCGGCGGCGGGAGCGAGACGCTTCCGCAGGCGCTTGTGGGCGCGCGCCAGTTGCGATTTGGAAAAACTGCTGGTGCGATTCATCATTTCGGCGATTTCCTTGTGCGTGTATCCCTCCACGTCGTGCAGCCATACCACTGCGCGAGCCGTCGGCGTCAGGCCGTCGAGGGCCGCCTCCAGGTCCATCGCCAGTTCCGGCGTTTCTTCGTTGGCTGCAATCTCGTAGGTCCCTTCCTCACCTACAATTTCCGAGAAAAGCAGGCGGCGGCGGTTCCACGCGGCGCGCATGTGCATCAGGCAGCGCGAAACGGCGATGCGCCGAATCCACGTGGCCAGGGCGGCCTCTCCCCTGAATTTTGCTATGCCCCGCAGCACTTCCACGAAACTCTCCTGAAGTATGTCGTCCGCCACCGCGGGCGAGCCGGTCATGCGCAACGCGAGCGTGTAGACCGGGTCCGCGAACTGGCGGTAGATAATTTCATGCGCCTTCATATCGCCGCGCTGAGCGGCGCGCACGAATGCCGGATCGATCGTCTTGTTGGCAAAGCCCGACATGTTCCGATAGATGCGATTCCCTTGCGGATGGTTGCAACGCACTAGTGTATCCTTCCGTTCCGGCGCCGGGATGGCGGAATTGGTAGACGCACCGGACTCAAAATCCGGCGGGGTGAAACCCGTGCGAGTTCGAGTCTCGCTCCCGGCACCGCCAGATATCAGCGCCATCACTGCAATCCAACCAAGCTCACTCGAACTACCCGTGCCGGCGCCTCCCAACAAGTTCTGCGGCCAGTGCGGCGCTCCGGTGACGCGCCGCGTCCCGGAGGGTGAGGACCGCGAGCGCGAGGTTTGCCCCGTCTGCCAGTTCATTCACTACCGCAACCCCATCCCGGTCGTGGGCTGCGTGCCGGAATACGAAGGGCGCATTCTGCTGTGCCGCCGCGCCATCGATCCGCGGCATGGCTACTGGACAGTGCCGGCCGGCTTCATGGAACTCAATGAAACGCTGGAGGAGGCCGCGGTGCGCGAAACCCGCGAGGAAGCCTGCGCCGAGGTCCGCCTGGGCGAACTCTTTTCCATAGTGGACGTGCCGCGGGCGGGACAGGTGCACTTCTTCTTTCGCGCCGAAGTCGTCAACGGCAAATTCGAGCCCGGCATCGAATCGCTGGAAACCCGCCTGTTCGAGCCCGGTGCGATTCCGTTTGACGGCATCGCCTTTCGAAGCGGCATAATCGCCCTGCGCCGCTACCTGGCCGGCCCCGATGCGGGATTGACGCTGGATGCGGTTCGTCCCGACGCGCCGGATTGATTATCATTCGCAGTTGGCCCTGGAAACTTCTCGAATACAACGGCAATGACCTTTCTGGTACTGGAAAGCTGCATCAAGTGCAAATTGATGGACTGCGTGGAAGTCTGCCCCGTGGATTGCTTCCACGAGGGCCCCAACATGCTCGTGATCGATCCCGAGGAATGTATCGATTGCACGCTGTGCGAGCCCGAATGCCCGGTTGATGCGATCGTTTCCGAAGACGAGATTCCCCACGGCCAGGAACAATTCCTGGAACTGAACGCCGAGTTGTCGCAGGATTGGCCGGTAATCACCGAGGCCGGCGAGCCGCCCCCCGACGCCGACGACTGGCGCGAAGTCGAAGAAAAGCTCCAGTACCTCGAACGCTGATGCGTCCGATTCCTTCGACCAGGTCATCGGGCATCGTGCAGGCTCCACGCGCCATGCCCCTTCACCCAGGCAGTCCGGCTGTTTTCGTCCCGATCACATGGATCTCCGTAGTGGCCGGTTTGCTGCTGCTGTCCGGTTGCGGCGGCTCTTCCTCATCCGCGCCTAGCAACCGCGCGCCGGTCGCCGACGCCGGCAATGACATCACGCAAAGCATCCAGTCTTCCCCGGTTACTCTGGACGCCACCGGCAGCAACGATCCGGACGGCGACAGACTGACGTTCCGGTGGGAGACAAGCGCGCAGCCCGTCTCGGCCGAGACCGAACTCGATGATCCTGCAAGCGCGCAACCGGCCTTCGTCGCTACGGAACCCGGTGAATACGTGTTCGAACTTCAGGTGAGCGACCCGGCGGGGCTCTCAAGCACGGATACCGTTACGGTCACCCTCACCAACGAACCACCCTCCGTGGATGTCGCCGGCGTGGACCGAATTGCCGTGATCGGCGCCGACATCTCTCTCGATGCGCAGGGATCCAGCGACCCGGATGGCCACGAACTGAGTTTCACCTGGCGGGTCGTCGAGCTGCCGCCGGATTCCGACATACAGACCATATACCAGGGTCCGGTGCAGACGATTCGCTTTGACAGGCAAGGCAAGTACACATTCGAACTGGAAGTCGACGATGGGTACGAGTCCACGTTCCTGACGCTCGAATCCTTTGATGTCACGGCCTACGCCGTCATTGACTTGAGCGAACCGATCATCGACGCGGAGTTCGATCCAGTCGGTGTACGGATTGTCGCCCTGGCCGCAGAAAAGCTCTTCACGATCCGTCCGGACGGCGATCAGGCCGCGGTCGAGCTGCCGACGCGGGCCAAGGCGGTGTCGATTTCGCCGGACGGAGCATATGCCGCTGTGGGACACGATTGGTGGGTATCCCATGTGGACCTGAACGAAATGCGCCTGCTGGCCACGCACAGCGTGCCGGCCAGCCTGGGCGACATCGTTATCGACGGACACGGATACGCGCACGTCTTCCCCGACACCGGCCAGTGGGTCTCGATATACAGCGTGGATCTGGCGTCCGGCGCCATCAGCCGAAGCGGACAAGGCTCCGTGCGCCATCGGATGCGGGCAAGGCTGCATCCGTCCGGCGGCAAAATCTACGGCGCCGACACCGACCTTTCCCCGAGCGACCTCGAACGCTATTCGATCGCCGGCGGCGCAATCCATGTTGATTACGATTCGCCCTATCATGGAGATTACCCGTTCTGCGGCAATGTCTGGTTCGGCCCGGACGGCAAGATCATTCTCTCGCCCTGCGGCGTGGTCGTGCGCGCAACCGATGATCGCGCCACGGACATGCATATCGTCATGCGGCTCGACGGGTTGAGCGATCAAATTCGCCACGCGGCGTCGAGCGACGACGGCGGTGTCTGGTACGTGGTGGAGAATAGCGACGGGCGAGGCGCCGATTACGTTCAGACGTACGATATCGAATTCGGCCAGCCGGTCGAACATTTCGATCTGCCGCTGGCGGATACGGTCGGTGAGCGGCGCTGGTTGGCGAGTTTCGTCTTCGCCAGCGCGAACTCGCAGGCGCATTACCTGATTGCCTCCGACGAGAGGGGTGATTCGCTACGCCAGGCGTTACTGGTGAGGCAAGCGCCGGAGACATCGGCCTCCAAACTTTCCCCTTGACGGTCTCAGAAAGGCGCGCCTTTCGCGCCGCCGGGGCGTTTCGCCCCTGCCTCAGTCGCTGGTTTCGCTCAGGATCGCCGCGAGGCGCGCCGGCGGGACATAGCCGGGAATAAGCTGTCCGTCCGGGGTGACCAGCGCTGGCGTGCCCGTGAGTCCAATCTGCCGGCCCAGCTCAAAGTGGCGTTGCACCGACATCGAGTCGCATTGGCGCTGCGTAACGAAACCGCCGGCTTTCGCCCGGGTCAGCGCCTCCGGGCGGTCGTCCGCGCACCAGATGGATTGCATGGTCGTCCAGGAATCCGTGTCCGGACCCGAGCGCGGGAAGGCCAGGTAGCGCACGCCGATGCCCAGGCGATGATATTCCGCCATCTGCTGATGCAGGCGGCGGCAATATCCGCAATCCACGTCGGTGAATACCAGCAGTTGATGGGCGGTTTCGTCCGGCAGGAAATCGAGTGTGTCCCACTCGTCCAGACTTGCCATGAGATCGCGGCGTACGCCGGCGCGCCGCTGCTCGGACAGGTTCTCTCCGGTTGACACGTCCTCCAGGTCCCCGGATCCGAGGAAACCGAAACGGCCTTCGGCATCAACGTAGGCCAGCCGATATCCGAAACGTAATTCATACAGGCCCTCGATCGGGGTAACCCGCACGTCGTCCGCATTTGCGTATTTTTCCTTCAGCCTGGCTATATCGGCTTCCGTAGCTGCGCCATCGTCGGAATGAAGTGCAAGCGGAGCCAGAAGAAATAGCGCAGGTGCAATCAGCCGCAAGGATTTCATACCTGACCTTTGCCGTTGGAGCTTGCACCCAATTATAGGTGGCGCTGGGGATCAGGACGCCAGCGCCTGGTCCGAGTCCGGCAGGCCCAGGCCGTCGCGCCGCAACAGCAGGATTTCGTCCCGCAGGGCGGCGGCCTCCTCGAATTCCAGGTCCTGGGCGTGCCGGTACATGCGCTTTTCGAGCTGCTTGATCTTCTTCATCACCTGCTCGGGGTTCAGCGCGCGGTATTCGGACACCCGCTCCGCCACCCTGCGCGCCGGCCTGCGGCGGCTCCGCCCTCTGACCACCGCACCCTCCATGATGTCCGGCACGTCCTTCTGAATGCCGCGCGGTTCAATGCCGCGCTCCCGGTTGAATTCAAGCTGCTTGCCGCGCCGGCGGTTGGTTTCCTCCAGCGCCGCGCGGATCGCACCGGTGCGCTTGTCCGCGTACAGGATGGCCATGCCGTTGAGATTGCGCGCGGCCCGTCCGATAGTCTGGATCAGCGAGCGTTCGGAACGCAGAAACCCTTCCTTGTCGGCATCGAAGATCGCTACCAGCGACACCTCGGGCATGTCCAGACCTTCGCGCAGGAGGTTGATGCCTACCAGCACGTCGAATACGCCCAGGCGCAGATCGCGAATGATCTCGACCCGTTCCACCGTGTCGATGTCCGAGTGCAGGTAGCGAACCCTGACGCCGTGCTCCTCGAGGAACTCGGTCAGGTCTTCGGCCATGCGCTTGGTCAGCGTCGTGATCAGGACCCGTTCCTTGCTCTCCACGCGCAGGCCGATCTCCGACAGCACATCGTCAACCTGGCGGGAGGCGGGACGCACCTCCACGCGCGGATCGATCAGCCCGGTGGGACGCACGACCTGCTCCACCAGCGCGTCCGAGTGCTCGTGCTCGAACGGCCCCGGGGTGGCCGATACATAGATGGTTTGCGGTGAAATCCGTTCGAATTCCCTGAACCGCAGGGGACGGTTATCCAGTGCCGACGGCAGGCGGAAGCCGTATTGCACCAGTGTTTCCTTGCGGGACCGGTCGCCACGGAACATGCCGCCCAGTTGCGGCAGGGTCACGTGGCTCTCGTCCACGAACAACAGCGCATTGGCCGGCACGTAGTCGAACAGGCAGGGCGGCGGTTCGCCCGGTTCCCGTCCGGACAGGTAACGGCTGTAGTTCTCGATCCCTGTGCAGTAACCCACCTCGAGCATCATCTCAATGTCGAACAGCGTCCGCTGCTCCAGCCGTTGCGCCTCAACCAGCTGCTGCTCCGAGCGCAGGATCGAGAGGTGCTCCCTGAGCTCCCTCCTGATCTTGTCCACCGCCCCTTCCAGCGTCTCGCGCGGCGTGACGTAGTGCGTCTTGGGATAAATCGTGACACGCGGCACGCGCCGACCCATTTCGCCCGTCAGCGGGTCGAAAAAGCGGATGTCCTCGACTTCGTCGTCAAAGAGCTGCACCCGGACCGCTTCACGCTCGGATTCCGCCGGAAATATGTCGAGAACGTCGCCGCGCACCCGGAAGGTTCCCTGCCGCAGTTCCGCCTCGTTGCGGGTGTACTGGAGGTCGGCCAGGCGCCTGAGCAGGTCGCGCTGATTGACGCGATCCCCGCGCACCAGGTGGAGGATCATCTGGAAATACGTATCCGGATCGCCCAGGCCATATATGGCGGAAACAGTGGCGACGACGATGGTGTCCTTGCGTTCCATCAGCGCCTTGGTCGCCGACAGCCGCATCTGCTCGATGTGCTGGTTGATTGAGGCGTCCTTCTCGATATAGGTGTCCGTGGAAGGAACGTAGGCTTCCGGCTGGTAGTAGTCGTAGTACGACACGAAGTACTCGACCCGGTTGCCCGGGAAGAAGTCCCGGAACTCGCCGTAGAGCTGCGCAGCCAGAGTCTTGTTGGGCGCCAGCACCAGTGCCGGCCGCTGCTGTCGCGCCAGGACGCTGGCCAGCGTATAGGTCTTGCCGGAGCCGGTTACGCCGAGCAGGGTCTGACGAGCCAGGCCGGCATCCAGCCCGTCGCACAGGGCCTCCACGGCCTCGGGTTGGTCGCCGGCCAACTCGAAATCGGCCTGCAGTTCGAAGCGGTCGCTCTTCATTGCGGCACTGTAGCATTTCGCGCAGCCCCGGCCGATAAAATAGGGGCTGAACACACACGCAAGTGAGCCTCATCATGACCACCATCCAGCTTTCCGAACGGGTTCAGCGAGTCAAGCCATCAGCCACCATTGCCGTATCCTCGCTGGCCCGCGAAATGCGGGCGGCGGGGCGTGATGTGCTCAGCCTGAGTGCGGGGGAACCCGATTTCAATACCCCGGAGCACGTTCGCGCCGCAGCCGTGGAAGCGATGGAATCCGGCGACACGCGCTACACGGCGGCTGACGGTACCCCGGCGCTGAAGCAGGCCATTTCCAGGAAATTCGCGCGCGAGAACGGCCTTGACTACGAACCGGCCCGGATAACCGTGGGCGCCGGCGCCAAGCAGGTCCTGTACAACATCTGCGCGGCGGTGCTGAACCCCGGCGACGAAGCCATCGTGCTGGCGCCCTATTGGGTGTCCTATCCCGACATCGTCAAGCTGTGCGACGGAACGCCGGTGGTGGTTTCGGCCGGACTGGAGGCAGGCTACAAGGTCACGCCCGATCAAGTGGAGGCAGCGATCACTGAAAGGACCCGGCTGATCTTTTTCAATACGCCGAACAACCCGACCGGCGTGAGCTTCAGCCGGTCCGAACTTGAGGCGCTGGGCGAAGTTCTCAGCCCCCATGAGCGCATCCTGGCGGTTTCCGACGACATCTACGAGCATATCTACTGGGGCGACGACCCCTGGTTGACGCCCGCCCAGGTATGGACGGACATGCGCGACCGGATCATCACCGTAAACGGCGTGTCCAAGGCCTATGCCATGACCGGATGGCGGATCGGCTACGCCGGCGCCCACGTCGAACTGGTCAACGCCATGCGCAAGCTTTGCAGCCAGAGCACCTCCAACCCCTGCAGCATTTCGCAGGCCGCCGCGGCAGCCGCGCTCGAAGGAGATCAATCCATCCTCGCCACCATGCGCGATGCCTTTCATGAGCGGTACGAATACATGTATGGGGCCGTCAACGCCCTGCCGGGCATGCGCTGCGCTCCGGCCCAGGGCGCCTTCTACGTGTTTGCCGACGCCCGGGAGGCGATCCGGGCCAAGGGGCTGGACAACGACACCGAGATGGCGGAGTTGATCCTTTCCGAAGCCGAGGTGGCGCTGGTACCCGGAGCGGCCTTCGGCGCCGAAGGACACCTGCGCTTCTCGTTCGCCTGCGGCATTGACGATCTTGAGGAAGCCGTCCGCCGTCTGCGGAAATTTCTCGCCTGAAACTTCCGTTACGGCTAAAATTGCCGCGCGCTTCCCCGGTAGCTCAGTTGGTAGAGCGGTTGGCTGTTAACCAATTTGTCGCTGGTTCGAGTCCGGCCCGGGGAGCCACACTACAATCAACCAGCCGGGCCTCTACGGCAACCGGAGTGTCGAGTTCCTCGCCGCGGTTGCCGTCGAGTAGTTGCTTCCGATTCAGGATCGCGAGCGAAGCGTGATCCCGCGAACATTCGGCGCACGTCGGGGAAGAGACCTGTTCGAACACCGCCCTGCCATCATGCGGCAGTCGGCAGACTGCCTCGGTATTAGAATTTGAGACGTATTGGAAACCCCAAATGCTTAAATTCATCCAGCCCGGCGGAATGCTGCGCTACGCGCTCAATGAACTCGGCCTGTCGGCCAATGCGCTGTCGGCGATGGATCGGCCGCGAGACGGCATGAATCGTGATGTCAGAGTTGCTCGCCCTACCGCCCTGTGCGTAGCAGACCATGTATGACCGTAGGGAAGGAAGACAGGCACCGACACATCACAACGTGGGAGGCGCGCAGCAGGTCTCGATCCGCCAAACTGATTTCGTGTCACAATCCGTGGAGAAGGCAGGTAGGAACATACATAGAACCATTCGCGTAAACACGTCAGCGGAGGTTGCGGATTTGTTTCGACGCACCCACAAACACGTGTGCGTGATCTTCGCGGCATCGGTACCCCTCCTGATGGAGCTTCTGCGGTGCCCTCTGGCCGAATAGCGGCTGGAGTGGAATCCACCGCGGAGCTCCCTGCCGCGGCGGCGCTGAGGGCCCATCTTCTCCAGTGCCTGGGCGGAGACTGGCCCGAGCCCTGTGAGCTGGAACCCAAGGTAAGGCGAGAAGAGCAGCGGGACGGTTATAGCTTACTTTGGGTCGATTATGCGGTTGAACCAGGTGATCGGGTGCCGGCCATCCTGTTGATCCCGGACGGAGCCACGCCTGCATCGCCGGCGCCCGGTGTGGCGGTCTGGCATCAGCATGCCGGAAAGTGGCATTTAGGCAAAACCGAGCCTGCAGGTCTGGCCGGTGATCCGATACATCACAGCGGAGTAGCCTTGGCCCGGTTGGGATACGTTGTGCTCTGCCCGGACGCTCTTTGCTTCGAAGAGCGACAGGATCCCGACGGCAGGTTGAAAGGCGCCGACTATGAACGGTTCGAGTTCTTGCGTCAGGTCGTCCAGGGGCGCTGCATGGCCTGGAAGAACATTCTGGATATGCGGCGGGCCGTTGACTACCTGAGTTCCCGTCCGGAAGTCGATCCACTGCGCTTGGGATGTTACGGCCATTCGATGGGGTCGACCCACACCTGGCTGGTGGGTCCCTGGGAGCCTCGTTTGAAGTGTCTGGTCGGGAACTGTTGCCTGCCGACCTACCGGGGGCTTCATCGCAACAAGTTGCTCCAGTGCTTCCCCAACTTTATCCCCGGCTTTCACCGACACGGGGATACGCCCGATATCGCCGGGCTGATTACCCCCAGGGCACTGCATCTGAACTTTGGCGAGAACGACGCCAGTTCGCCGATCCAGGAGGTGCGGCGCGGTGTAAAGCGCATTGCCGCAACCTACGAGCGTGCCAATGTCGCCGGCCGCTTCACTTATTTCATCGAACCCGGCGCCGGCCACGTCTTGTCGGAGATGATGTGGCGGAGGGTCCGTGAGACGTTTCGGAAATACCTGTCCTAGTGTCGTGTCCCGGAAATACGTAAGCAAAGTCGTTCGATTTTGTTGAGGATGGAGTCGGCGGTGGCGACCCAGGCGAAGGGGCTGGCATGGGCATTGAAGTCTTCCACGAATTCGTTGGTTTTGCGGGATAGTTCCTTGACGTTGGAGAACGAGCCTCGGCGAATGGCTTGCTGGGTGATGATCCCGAACCAGCGCTGCAGGGTCGATTTGGAGCTCTGATCTTTGGGATAATTCAAATTGCGTTTGTGTCAAGGCGCGGAAAGGACAATGTGAAGAAACCGAGTATCAGCGACCGGGACCCGGAACTGCAAGGCGGAAGCACGGATCGGTGGGCAGGCCGGTTACTATTTCGATAGAATAATGTGACGCATACCGTGACTTTATTTTTGTCATGTCTGAATCTGCCGCACCGCGCGCGCGTGACATCATCGTGGATATGGCCGCTCGCGGCCGGTACCACTTTACCTCGTCCGAACTTCGCTCTGCGCTTGGCGTCTCCGAGGCGGCGGCGCGACAGACGCTGAGTCGCCTGGCGGCCAAAGGGGAGATTGCAAGCCCCGCGCGTGGGTTCTACGTCGTTGTGCCACCCGAGTACAGGCGACTCGGCTGCCTGCCGGCGGACCAGTTTATATCGGCACTGATGGAGCGTCGGGGCATCCCGTACTACGTCGGGTTACTTTCCGCCGCGCAGTATTACGGCGCGGCCCACCATCGCCCGCAGGAGTTCCAGGTCGTCCTCGAGCAGAATCGGCCGGCGATCGTGTGCGGTTCGGTCAAGGTGGTCTTCGTTTCCCGCAAGAATCTTGCTGCGGTTCCGGTGGAGCGCTTCAATAATCCGCGCGGAACGATCAGGGTTTCAAGCTTGGAAGCGACGGTGGTCGATCTCGTCGGCTACATGCGTCGCGCCGGCGGCGTGGACCGGGTGGCGGGCGTGCTCTCGGAACTCGGAGACGCTATTGATCCGGGGCGTCTGGTCGAGGCCTCGAAGTCCGCGTCTGTCCTCTGGGCGCAACGCCTAGGCTACCTCCTCGAGCATGTGGGGTCCGGAGACAAGGCCGTGCTTCTCAAGGAACATGTCGGGCGGCGCGCACGGAACTTCACGAGGCTCCTGCCCGGCTGCGATACCGAGGGCGCGCCCAGGTCGAAGGACTGGCGGCTGTTCGCGAACGCAAACATCGAGATCGAAGCGTGATCCCGCGGGACTACATCAACGAATGGCGGGAGCGCGCGCCGTGGAACGAGGACTTCCAGGTCGAGCAGGATCGGGTTATCAGCCGTGCGATGGTGAAGATATTTTCCGATCCGGTGCTCGCAGAATCGCTGGCCTTCCGGGGCGGGACCGCACTCTACAAACTCTACCTGACGCCGCCCGCCCGCTACTCCGAGGATATTGACCTGGTACAAGTGGAACCCGGGCCCGCCGGTCCATTGATGGACCGCTTGCGAAGCGCACTCGATCCCTGGCTGGGCCAAGCACAGTGGAAGCAGTCACGAGGCCGCGTGACGTTCGGCTACCGTTTCTGGTCCGAGGATGTGCCGGCAATGCGCCTGCGCCTCAAGGTCGAGATCAACACCCGTGAACATTTTGCGGACCTCGCCCTCGTCAATCCGAATTACCTTACCCAATGCCTTCGTGCTATCTTGCTCCATGGTGGTCTCCTCATGGTCCGGTGGTTGCTGTCATACAATATTTTTGCCAGACCGAGACCACCACCTCTCAAAACTGTGCGAAAAATAATTTACGTTATCTCATAGGCTATGCGTGCGAGGGGGGCTTCGTATTGGAGAAAAGCTTGCACTCGTTCTCGGCCGATGAGACGGCGGAAGGCTTGCTGCAGCGGATGCTCACGCTGAGGTGAGTGCAGTCCCAGGTAGCCCACGTCGGTTTTTTCGTACTTGGAGAATCAAGGAGGAACCATGGTCGATTGGGGAAGAGCCGAGTGCGATCAGGTAGAAGCGGTAGTCCGCAAGCTTTGGGGCTACCTGTCGATGGAAGTGCCGGCAATCCATGTCGAGCCTCCGGAGCAAGTGCCCGGCAGCTACCACAAGCTCTTGGTCCACAACGAGGGCATGACGGCCACGCTTGAGGCGCACTGGGGCCAACCGCTGGCTGTAGACCTCATAGCGGATGACCTGATCGTTGACGAACGCTCGCTCTACCGCTTCGTCGGGCTGTACACCGGGGAGGACGGAGAGCGCCAGGTGGTGGAACTGGCCGCCATTCGCATCGTGTTGGACGCCTTCCCGGCGCTGTTGCGTCCAGAGTTTTTCGAAGGCGTCCGCCCCTTCGGGGGCATCTTGGCTCGCGCGGGCATCACGTTCCGCGCCAGGCAATCAGGATTTTTCCGGCTCGAAGCCGATGAATTTATCGCACGGAAAGCGAGCATAGCTCTCGGCGCAACGCTCTACGGTCGAGTGAACGAACTGCGCGGTGAAGACGAGTTATTGCTATGCGAGACCGTGGAGATGTTGCCGCGCGCCGGAACGCCCGAGAACACTTGTCAAGCAGAGAAAACAGTTCCTGCCACCGGTTTTGGCTCGCCCTATTGAGCGACCACCGCTCGGCAAGTGTCCTAAGCGCCGACCGCCGCCGATAGGGCGGAAACTCCTTCATGGGCTGCCGCGCATGCCAGTGGGCTTGCGTCTGCGGGAGTGCTTTGGGGGTACGGCTCCCGCGACGAGCTGGAGAGGGAGCATCGATCTGTCCTCCTTCAAGTCTCGGCAGAATGGCACATCCTTGCAGAAGGGTGTCGCTCAATTTCCTGACGCTGTTTAGGCGTTCTTGCTCGGCCCCCTCCTTTTCCGGTGAATCGGCCTCATGCCGGATATCGCGGGAGCTTGCGTGAAGGAGCTCGTTTCGCGCTAGGATAGCGGCACTCGCCCCGCAAGCGCTCTATTCCGTGGAAGAACTCAAGGGATTCCTGCAAACCGCCCTGGACACCGTGTTGTCGGTTGTCCCGGCCGGCGTAACGCTGCAGGAAAGCCTGCTGCAGCTTGCGCTGGCGGCCGTGCTGTGCCTGGGCGCGTGGCTGATCGGCCGGCGCATGCATCCCGCAATCGTGGGTTGGTGCGAAACCCGTCCGCGCTGGGAAAGCGCGCGGCGCATACTGGAGCCACTGATCTGGCCGCTGACCTGGCTGGTGTTCCTGAGCCTGCTGCTGGGCCTGTACGTCGCGACACAGCAGGATGCCTGGCTGTTGGAAGTGGCCACCAGCCTGCTGGTTGCGTGGGTCGTGGTGCGCCTGGTATCCAGGGCGATCCGCAATCCCATGCTGTCCCGCATCACCGCGGTCGTCGCGTACGGAATGGCCGTGCTCAGCATCTGGGACCTGCTCGGTCCCACCATCCAAATCCTGGACGGCCCGAATTTCACGCTCACGCTGGGGGAGTTCAGCCTGAGCGTCTACCAGGTGCTGGCTACCGCGCTGCTGCTGGCAGTACTGCTGAGCCTTGCGGCATTCACCTCCCGGCTTACGGAGCGGCGTTTGCGGGACGCCGACTGGGTGACGCCGGCGGGCCGCGTCCTGCTCAACAAGACGCTTCGCATCGCTCTGTTCGTATTCGCCATCCTGATCACCATCGGCTCGGTAGGAATCGATCTCACGGCGCTGGCGGTAATCGGTGGCGCAGTGGGCTTCGGAATCGGTTTCGGGCTGCAGAAGGTCTTCTCCAACCTGATCAGCGGCCTGATCCTGCTGATGGACAAGTCGATCAAACCCGGCGACGTGATTACCGTGGAAAACACCTATGGATGGGTCAACAAGCTGGGCGCCCGCTATGTTTCCATCATTACCCGCGACGGCATCGAGCACTTGATTCCAAATGAAACGATGATCACCGAGCCGGTGTCCAATTGGACCCATTCGGACGCCAATACGCGCCTGCGGATACCGGTCGGCGTGCACTACAGTACCGACCTGGAACTTGCGACGCGCCTGGGCGTGGAGGCAGCCCAGAGCCAGCCGCGGGTGCTCAACGACCCGGCGCCGCGCTGCCTGGTCAAGGGCTTCGGCGATTCAGCGATTGATCTGGAAATCCGGTTCTGGATCCAGGACGCCGACAGCGGCGTGTCGAACATCAAGAGCGCCGTCATTCTGGAGGTCTGGCGGCTGTACCAGGAGCACGAGATAAAGATTCCCTATCCGCAGCGCGATCTGCACATCAAGAGCGGCGAGCTTTCGTAGCCAAAAAAAAGCGGCAGGATCAACCTGCCGCAAGCCCTTTATCAGGGAGGGGGGGATACCGTCAGGCCCGAATCATTGGGCAATCAGGAGGAATCACTGGATTCCGGCTCGACACGGTCTTCCAGAAGTATATTTTTCCTGTTATCTTCCAATACCTTAGGTCCGATACCTTGCACTTTCATAAGGTCATCTACGGTTTCGAAAGGGCCGTTTTCCTCGCGGTAGGTGACGATGGCCCGGGCCTTGGCCGGGCCAACGCCCTGCAATTCGCGGGCGATCGTCTCGGCGTCAGCCGTGTTGACGTTAACCGGTCCGGCCAAAACCCAGATCGGCGCCAGGGCCGCAATGACCATTACGATCCATCTCTTCATGCTTGCGTCTCCTCTTGTGCCAGGCTCCGCTCCACCGGGGAACGAAGACGGCGCAGGATTTTGTTTCCCGCCGGACCGCAACAAAAGCGGTTAATGGATTGCGTTTATGGAATTAGGCCTTACTCCGATGTAGAGGGCGAAAGGACCGAGATTAGCCTTGCGGATTCCCACGCTCCGCACTCACTGCATCGCCAATGGTGCGCTTCGTCCTGGTGTCCGCAGATGGTGCAGCGCCAGAGCGGCGGCCCGCCGGTTGCAGTCTCGAATTCGCAAACCAGGGCTTCCAGCGCTTCCCCGGTAAACTCCTCGGGCCTTCCGGAGCCATACATGCGCGCGAACGAGGAAAGCCTCTCTTCCAGTGAAGCGAACAGGCACCGCGCTGAAGCGGGGCAAAGCAGTTCGGGCGCCATTAAAAGCGCGCAGGCGACGGCGGGACCGAGCGCCGGATTGTCCGAGACCTGATCTTCGATCAGTTCATCCAGTTCTTTACCGGAAATTCCGTCCCGCCCTGCCAGGCCCAGCAGGACCAGAACTGCCGCCAGGGAATTGGAGCCTGTATGCGCAAGAGCCCGGTTCGGATCGCCCGCATCCAAAACCGCCGGATCAACCAATAGCCTCGCACTGCCGTTTGCCCCCCGTGCCGCCTTGCGCCAATAACTGCGCGCCCGGCGCAACTCCCCCTCGCCCGCTGCCTGTGCCGCCAGTTCACACAGGTAATGGCAACGCAATCTCGATCCCAGGGAACGGTCTTCGCGCCGCACCTGTTCGGCTATGCGCACGGCCCTTTCCCAGTCGGAAAGTTGCTCGCAGACTCCAAGCTGGCGCTCCAGGGCGTTCAGGCGCAAGGGGAGATATTCCGCGGTGCGCACATAGGCCTCTTCCGCCCGGTCCAGCATTCCGGCCGCCCGATAGTCGTCGCCGATTTCCAATCCGGCGTGTGCCCGGGTAGCGGCGTCCAGATCTTCGCGGGCCGCGAGCGATTCATGAATCTGCAACGCACGCCGCCAGTCGCCTCCAGAGCGGAAATAGGCGGCCAGTTCGAACGCCGCACCGGGTTCGCTGCTCTCCTCTTCCGCCTGCTCAAGGTAGGCGCTTACCGCCTTTTCCGAGCGTCGTGGAAGCCGCTGCGCATATTCCCTGAAGCGCCTATGCAGCCCACGCCCTGACTCGCCGGAGCGCGCAAACCAGTAACCGAAGGCGGCTGCAAGTATCAGACCGCCCGCCATCGACACAAGAAAATCGGGAGGCATGGCGGAATTCAGGTTTCGGCCGGGGCGGTTCCTTTGGCGTCCTGGCGCGATTTCTTCTTAGCGGCGCGCCGCTTGAGCAAGGCGCCGCCGGCGCATAGCAAACCGAACAGCCAACCCAGGCCGAAAGCAACGGTAAGCGCAAGAGGTTTGGACACGCTGACCTCGGCAAAAGCGAGATCCAGCTCCACCGTACCCCGGTTAAGCAGGGCGAGAATACCGGCCAGTGATACGACTCCGGCCAGCAGCAGAATGTATATGCCGCGTTTCAGCCAGCCGGTCAAGACGATCCCATAGACCCGCTGGCTTTCCCGGCGGCGTTGACTCGTTCGCGAAGCCGCTTGCCCGGACGGAACTTGGGCACGTACTTGCTCGGCAGCGCCACCGCTTCCCCGGTTCGGGGGTTGCGTCCGATGCGGGCCCGGCGGTAACTGAGCCCGAAACTGCCGAATCCGCGAATCTCGATGCCTCCTCCCGAAGCCAGGGTCTGGCCCATGAGGTCAATGACGTGCTTGACGGACGCTTCCAGGTCGGAAGACGAGAAATAACTGAAGCGCTCATCCTCAAGCAAGCGACGCGTGACGATGCGCACCAGTTCGGAGCGCGTTATTGCCTTGCGGGCGGCGGAAACGCTCAACGCACCGCTCCTCGAACAAATCCCGGACAACTACCCGGACCGAGTCTGGCCTCCTCCCGCATTTCCTACTCCTCCGTTTCTTCGGCGTCCTTTTGCTGCTGGCTGCGCAGGAGTTCGCCGAGGGTGGCGCCCTTGATCCGGTCGCCGACCTCCGCCTCATAGTCCCGCAAGGCTTGCGCCTCGGCCTGCTCCTCCATCGCCCGCACGGACAATGAAACCATCCTGGACTTGCGGTCCACGCCCACGATGCGCGCCTCGATGGTCTGTCCGGCCTTGACCCGCATGCGCGCGTCGTCGACATGCTCGCGCGACAGTTCCGCGGCCCGCATGCGTCCCTTCACTCCCTCGCCGACCTCCAGTTCAATCATGCGCTGCTCGACGTTGGTAACCACGGCGGTCGCGACACTGCCCTTGGGGTGTTCCTTGAGGAAATTGGCCAGGGGATCGTCCTGCAATTGCCGGATGCCCAGGGATATCCGCTCCCTGTCCGCGTCCACCGAAAGCACCACGGCTTCGACTTCCTGGCCCTTGCTGTAATTGCGCACCGCCTCTTCGCCGGGCAGGTCCCAGGAAAGGTCGGACAAGTGCACCAGGCCATCGATATTGCCTTCCAGCCCGATGAATATTCCGAAATCCGTCATCGAACGGACCTTGCCGGTAACCCGGTCGTCCTTCTTGTAGTTGTTGGCGAAGTCCTGCCAGGGATTCTCCAGGCATTGCTTGAGCCCAAGAGAAACGCGGCGCCGTTCTTCATTGATGTCGAGCACCATTACTTCGACTTCCTGGCCGACGTGGACGATCTTGCCCGGGTTCACGTTCTTGCTGGTCCAGTCCATTTCGGATACGTGAACCAGACCCTCAACGCCTTCCTCGATCTGCACGAAGCAGCCGTAGTCCGCCACGTTGGTCACCTTGCCGAACAACCGCGTGTGCGGAGGATAGCGCCGCCCGATGTCCACCCAGGGATCGTCGCCCAGCTGCTTCAGCCCCAGCGAAACGCGATTGCGTTCGCTGTCGAAGCGGAGGATCTTGACTTCCAGTTCCTCGCCCACGCGGACCACTTCCGACGGATGCTTGACCCGCCGCCAGGCCATGTCGGTGACGTGCAGCAGTCCGTCAATGCCTCCGAGATCGACAAAAGCGCCGTATTCGGTGAGGTTCTTGACCACACCCTTGACCACCTGACCCTCCTCCAGGCTGGCCAGTAGCGCTGCGCGTTCGGCGCTGTGCAACTCCTCGATAACCGCGCGGCGGGACACCACCACGTTGTTGCGCCGGCGGTCCAGCTTGATGACCTTGAAGTCCAGCTTGCGGCCTTCCAGGTAGGTGGTGTCGCGGATCGGATGCATGTCGACCAGCGAACCGGGCAGGAACGCCCGAACACTGGACACATCGACCGTGAATCCGCCCTTGACGCGCCCGCTTATGGCGCCCTGAACGATCTCTTCCTCCTCGAATGCCGACTCCAGGTGCTCCCACACACGCGTACGCTTGGCGCGCTCCCGCGACAGGCGGGTCTCGCCGAACCCGTCCTCCATGGAATCCAGGGCAACTTCGACCTGGTCTCCTATGTCTACTTCCAATTCGCCGGTCTCGTCCATGAACTGGCTGGCAGGGATCAGCGCTTCGGACTTGAGTCCGGCGCTTACGGTTACGATCTCCGGCGATATATCAATTACTTGCGCCGAGAGAATTTCTCCCGGCCGGTAGTTCTTGTCAGCGAGATTGGCTTCCACCAACTCTGCAAAACTCTCTGCCATTAAGGGCCTCAGTGTCGTGCGGGCGTGCAATCCAGCTACGCTCGCGGTTGCCATTCCACGCACCCGCCATCCTGGCCGGTGCAAATTCCGCTATCGGGCCGCTTTCTCCGGACAAACTTTCGTTACAAGACGCCACGCCTTTCTCCTGGTTTGCCGGATATCCAGCTTCGTGGTGTCCAGCACCACCGCATGAGGCACTACCTTCAGCGGCGCCAGGCTGCGGGCCGAGTCGCGCTGATCGCGATCGCTCAGATCACGAATCAGGTCGCGCATATTAGCATTGATTCCCTTTTGCTTCAATTGTTTATGACGACGCCGGGCGCGTTCTTCCGGTGACGCGGTGAGGTAAATGCCAAGCAGCGCATCCGGGAAAACCACAGAGGCCATGTCCCGCCCCTCGGCGACCAGCCCCGGCGCTTTTCGAAAGGAGCGCTGCGTGGGGAGAAGAAAGTCCCGCACCGCAGCCAGCGGAGCAACGACCGAGGCCGCCACCCCCACTTCCTCGCTGCGGATCGCCGCGCTCACGTCCTCGCCGTCCAGGTAGATGGCCTCACCGTCGGGCGCCGACCCCAATTCAGGCGGGTGCCGAGCCAGCTGCGCGGCGATCCTGGTCTCCCCGGCGTGGACCAGGTCCGCACGCAGCAGCGAGAGCGATACCGCCCGGTAAAGGGCGCCACTGTCCAGTCTTCGCCAACCCAGCCTTTCCGCAAGATACCGAGCAATTACTCCCTTTCCCGCCGCCCCGGGTCCGTCAATTGCGATGACCGGCGACAACCGGGAGCTACTCGATCGGTTCAAGATTCAGACCCAGTTGCAGTGCGATCTCCGCGAATCCCGGAAAGGAGGTATCGACGCAATCCACGTCGCGTACGACGATCGGCGCCTGTGCCGCCAGGGCGAGGACCGCAAAAGCCATCGCCACGCGATGATCTCCCTTGCAGTCGATTTCCCCACCTCGAACACCACCGCCTCGGATCCGGGCGCCATCCGGTGTCTCCTCGCATACCACCCCCAATGTTTTCAGCCCGGACACCATGGCCGCAATACGATCACTTTCCTTGACCCGCAATTCCTCGGCGCCCTGGATCACGGTTTCGCCCATGGCGCAGGCCGCCGCGGCAAACACCGCCGGCATTTCGTCGATCGCCGACGGCACGAATGAAGCGGGAAGCAGCGCCCCCTGCAGCATGCTGGGACTGGCCATGACGTCGGCCACCGGCTCCGAGCCCGAAGTGCGCTGCGCGGCGATTTGCAGCGTGCCACCCATCACGTACATCAATCGCAGAAAGCCCGTGCGCGCCGAGTTGACGCCCACCGAATCGACCCGGATCTCCCGTGGTCCGATCAATCCCGCCAGAAGCAGAAACGTCGCGGAAGAAAAATCGCCCGGAACATCGATGCGGGTGGCCCTGAGGGGCTGCCGTCCCGTGAGGCAGGCCCGGCCGTTGCTGCGCTCGATCGACACCCCAAAGCTCGGAAGCATCCGCTCGGTGTGGTCGCGGGTCGGGACCGGCTCGCTAACGCAGGTCTCGCCACGGGCGCCCAGGCCGGCGAGCAGGATCGAGGACTTCACCTGCGCGCTGGCCACCGGGACCCTGTAGGAAATGCCCTTTATCCCGGAACTGTCCTCAATTCGCAGGGGCGGACGTCCTTCCTCGCCCAGGGCCTCAATCCGCGCGCCCATCAAAGCCAGGGGGTCGATGATCCGGCGCATCGGCCGGCGGCTCAGGGAGGCATCGCCGTGCAACTCCGCAGCCACCCCCTGACCGGCCAGCAGGCCGGCAAGCAGCCGCATGGAAGTCCCGGAGTTGCCGCAATCCAGTACGCCCCGCGGCGGCCTTAGCGCGGTTCCGCCGCGCACCAGCAAGCGGTCCGGCGCCAGCCAGGAAATGGGAACACCCAGCGCTTCCAGCGCCTTCGCCGTGGCGACGCAGTCGTGTCCCGGCAGGAAATTGACAATCTCGCTCTCGCCCTCCGCCAGCGCCGAGAGCATCACGGCCCGGTGGGAGATGGACTTGTCGCCCGGTACCGTTAACGGCGCGGGCGATGGCGGCGCCGGAATGCGGCTGACGCGCCAGGTTCTCAGAAGCGCACTCCTTTCACTCCCTCAACCCAAGGTCCCGGACCCGCAGGATTCCCTCCATGCTGCGCAGACGCTTGAGCGCGGCGTCTGGGGCGTGGTCGTTGAGGTCCAGCACGGTGTAGGCAAGCCGGCCGCGCGACATGTTCATCATGGACTCGATATTGAGATTCTCTTGCGCCAGCAGATGGGAGACCCTGGCCACGATCCACGGCACATTGTCGTTGGCGATCGTCAGCCGGAAGCCGTCACCCCGAGGCTGATCGATCACCGGGAAATTCACCGAACCGCGCACGTTGCCGTCTTCCAGGTAGGCCCGCAGGTTTTCCGCGGCGATCACGGCGCAATTCACCTCGGCCTCGGAAGTGGACGCGCCCAGGTGCGGGAGCAGGATGGCGCCGGGATGGCCCATCAACTCCGGTTCGGGAAAATCGCAGACGTAAGACGACAGCCAACCCGAATTCAGGGCTTCCAGCACGGCCTCGCTATCCACGATGCCGCCACGGGCAAAATTGAGCAGCACTCCGCCCTTGCGCATGCTGCTGATCAGTTTTTCGCCCACCAGTCCCCGGGTGTCCTCCGTGAGCGGAACATGCACACTGACGAAGTCCGCACCGGCGAACACGTGTTTCAGGCTGCGGCCCTTGCCGACCTGCGCGGACAATTCCCAGGCCCGGTCCAGCGCGAGGGCCGGATCGTAGCCGAACACTCTCATATCCAGCCCGATGGCGGCGTTGGCCACCTTCACGCCTATCGCGCCCAGACCCACCACGCCCATGACCCTGCCGGACAGTTCGTGGCCCGCGAACCGCTTCTTGTTCGCCTCTACGGCTTTGCGCAGCTTTTCGGCCGGCAGGTCCAGTTCCCGCAGCTGGTCCCAGGCCGGCAAGAGATTACGGGCGGCCATCACCATACCGGCCACGACCAGTTCTTTGACGGCATTCGCGTTGGCGCCGGGGGCGTTCAGCACCGGCACGCCCCGCTTCGCCAGTGCGTCCACCGGGATATTGTTCACGCCGGCGCCGGCGCGCGCCACGACCTCGACACTGTCGGGGATCGTTTCCGAGTGCAGGTCATGTGAACGCAGCAGGATCCCGTCGGGAGAATCGTCGTCTGACGGCGCCTCGAATCGCTCCGAAGGCAGGCGCGCGAGCCCCTCGTTGGCGATATTGTTGTAAACGCGGATATTGAACATCGCTTGTTTCCAGCACGAAGGGTGCCTCAGGCCCTCCGTTCGAATTCCTC
Organism: uncultured Gammaproteobacteria bacterium; assembly: GCA_951828235.1. Classification (GTDB taxonomy): domain Bacteria; phylum Pseudomonadota; class Gammaproteobacteria; order Steroidobacterales; family Foliamicaceae; genus Foliamicus. The sequence goes on along the minus strand of OX639965.1, from coordinate 2,643,342 downwards.
CATGAAGCCGACCAGCGCCTTGACGCCTTTTTCCGGCATGGCGTTGTAGATCGAGGCGCGCATGCCTCCGACCGCTCGATGACCCTTCAGGCCATACAGGCCCTCCGCCTCGGAATCCTCCAGAAAGGACGCGTTCAACTCCGGATCGGCGAGCGTAAACGGCACGTTCATCCACGAGCGCCAGTTCGGATCAACGTGATTGGCGTAGAAATCGGACGCATCGATGTAGTCGTACAAGAGGTTTGCCTTGCGCCGGTTGCGTTCCGCCATGCCGGTCGCTCCACCTTGCGCGGCAACCCAGCGAAACACCAGCGAGGCCATATACCAGGGAAATGTTGCCGGCGTGTTGAGCATGGACCCGGCATCGGCGATCTTCCGGTAATTCAGGGCCAGCGGCGTGTCCGCGGGAACGCGCTCCAGGAGGTCCCGGCGAACGATGACCACGGTCACGCCCGCAGGCCCCAGGTTCTTTTGCGCGCAGGCGTAGATCAGCCCGAAGCGCTCGACCGGAATCGGCCGCGAAAGCAGCGTGGAGGACATGTCGCACACAAGGGGCACATAATCCACGTCCGGCGGTGGGTCGATTTCAAGGCCGTGAAGCGTTTCGTTCGCGGTGTAATGGAAATAGGCCGCGTCTTTTCCCTCCACCCACCGGTTTCGCGCCGGCACCGAGCGGTATTGCAACTCTTCGCCATCGGCAACAATCTGCAGGGGACGCAGCTTGGCTGCCTCGGCCGAGGCCTTTCGTCCCCAGTGGCCGGTTACCAGATAGTCGACGCCCTGCCCTTCGCGCGCCAGGTTCATCGGAATCGTTGCGAATTGCAGCGTGGCGCCGCCCTGCATGAACAGGACGGCGTACCGGTCCGGAATGGCGAGCAGGTCACGCAGGTCCTCCTCGGATTGCTCGGCAAGCTCCATGAAATGGGGGCCCCGGTGGCTGTCCTCCATGACCGAAAGGCCGCGTCCCTGCCAGCTGGTCAATTCGTCGCGGGCCTGCTCCAGCACGGCAAGCGGAAGGTTCGCCGGCCCGGCGCTGAAGTTGAATATCCGGTTCATGGTTATTCGGAAGAGACGGATTCGTCGTCTTCGCCTTCGTCCTGATCCCCCGCCAGGGTGCAGAATCCGGCGACGTGATCGCCCTTGTCCGGGCGCATCAGTCTGACGCCATGCGAATAGCGTCCCTGTATGGAAACGTCGCCGACCGCAGTGCGAAGCAGGGTCCCGCCGGCCGTCATGAGCATTGCCTCGTCGCCTTCGCGAACCAGCGCGGCGCCGATCAACTTGCCGTTGCGGCCCTCGGTTCGGATCGAAATCACGCCCTGCGTCGCCCTGCCCTTGCGCGGGAATTCGTTCACAAGAGTTCGCTTGCCGAACCCCTTGGTGGTGGCCTGCAGGACCCACGCATCATCAGCCTCGCCGTTCACGATCAGGGCCGCTACTACGTGGTGCTTCTTCTTGAGCCGCTGTCCGATCACGCCCGCCGCGGTCCGGCCCATCGGCCGCACGGCGGCCTCGGAGAAGCGGGCGGCGCGGCCATTGCTCGCCAGCAGGATAACGTCGCTGTCGCCATCGGTGATCGCCGCTTCCACAAGGCTGTCCTTCTTCTTGAGACTAAGGGCGTAAATTCCGGTGCGGCGAATTTTCGCAAACGCGTCCAGCCGGGTCTTCTTGACCCTCCCCCGGTGCGTGGCCATGAACACGAAGCGCCCGTGGTCGAAGGAATCCACCGGCAGAACGGAATTGACCCGTTCGCCCTCTTCCAGTCCCGGCAACAGGTTGGCGATCGGCAGTCCCCGCGTTGCGCGGCTTTGCGTGGGTATCTCGAAGGGCCGAAGCTGGAACACGCGCGCCCGGTCGGTAAAGCAGAGCAGGGTCGAGTGGGAATTGGTGACCAGCAGCTGGTCGATAAAGTCCTCCTGCCCGACCGAGGCGCCGCGCTTGCCGCGCCCGCCCCGGCCCTGCGTGCGGAAGGTCTCGAGTTCCTGCGTCTTCACGTAGCCGCGCCAGGAAAGCGTGACCAGCACCTCGCGGCGGGGAATCAGGTCCTCGTCGGCCGTACGCGTGTAATCGGCAATGATCTCGGTGCGGCGCTCGTCGCCGTATTCGTCGCGCAACTCGATCAGTTCGTTGCGCACCACTTCGAGCAGCCGGTCCGGATCGCGCAGGATTTCCGTCAACTCTTCCATCGTTTTCAACAGTTCGGCGTATTCCTTGAGGATTGCCTCCTGCTCAAGTCCGGTCAGACGCTGAAGGCGCAGTTCCAGTATCGCGCGCGCCTGCCGCTCGCTGAGGCGGTAGCCCCTGTCGCTCAGGTTGGGGAGCTCGGTCAACGCGGCCTGCGCCCTTTGCAGCATTCCCCACACCGCCCCCGGCGGCCAGATTCGCGCGGTGAGCGCCTCGCGCGCTTCCTGCGCATTACGCGAGGCCCTGATCAGCGCCACGACTTCGTCAATGTTGGCCAGCGCCACTGTCAGGCCTTCCAGGACATGCGCCCGGGCCTTGGCCCGGCGCAGATCGTGGACGCTGCGCCGCGTGACGACGTCGCGCCGGTGTTCGAGGAAATGCTCGAGCATCTCCTTCAGGCTCAAAAGACGTGGCCGCCCACCACACAGCGCCACCATGTTGATCCCGAAACTCGATTCCAGGGGCGTGCGGCGATAAAGATTATTGAGGACGATCTCGGCGCTCACGTCGCGGCGCAGGTCCACCACGACCCGGGTGCCGTCCTTGTCGGATTCGTCGCGGACTTCCTGGATGCCGGCAAGTACCTTCTTGCGGGCCAGTTCCGCGATCTTTTCCACGCAGCGGGCCTTGTTCACGCGATAGGGAAGTTCCGTGAACACAATCGAGTCGCGCGCCTTGCCTTCCTCAATTCCCGCGCGGGCCCTGAGCCGTATCGTCCCGCGGCCGGTCCGGTAGGCCTCGGCCATGCCGGCTTCGCCCACGATCTGGGCGGCGGTCGGAAAATCCGGCCCCGGCAGATGTTCCATCAAATCGACAATGCCGATATCCGGATCGTGGCTCAGGGCCAGCGCCGCATCAATGACTTCGCGCAGGTTGTGCGGCGGAATATTGGTGGCCATGCCCACCGCGATCCCGGAAGCGCCATTGACCAACAGGTTCGGCAGCCGGGCCGGCAGTACCGTCGGTTCCCGCTCCGCCCCGTCGTAGTTGTCGACGAAGTCCACCGTATCGCGGTCGATGTCAATGAGCATATGCGCGGCGATGGGCGCCATCCGGATTTCGGTATAACGCATCGCCGCGGGCGCGTCGCCGTCCATGGACCCGAAGTTGCCCTGGCCGTCCACCAGCGGGTAACGCAGCGAGAAATCCTGCGCCATGCGAACGATTGCGTCATACACGGCCGTATCGCCGTGCGGGTGATAGCGGCCTATGACGTCGCCGACAATCCGGGCCGATTTCTTGTAGGGCCGGTCATGCAGGTTCCCCAACTCCCGCATGGCGTGGAGAATGCGCCGATGGACCGGTTTGAGGCCGTCGCGAACGTCAGGAAGGGCCCGGCCCACGATGACGGACATCGCGTAGTCCAGGTAGGACCGGCGCATCTCTTCTTCGAGCTTTACCGGTACGATTTCGGGGGCGGTCCCGGCCATTTACAAAATGCGCCGCGGCAAGGCGGCGCATAGCGGTTTCTACAGTAACAATTCTACCATCGAAGGCATGTTTGCATCGAAGCCCGCCACCCTATTTTGATGCCGTTTCACAAATCCGCGCACGTGCCCATTCGCGCCTTTCCAAGGTGTATAGTTCATCTAATAGAAGGTGCCTCTTACACCTTCCCAGGTATGCGGGAGAACGCACATGAGCAAACCAAACGAATATTCTGACCTTAGGTTGCGAGCATCCGGCCTAGCTTATTCCTGGATTCTGTCGATGATCGCAGGATTGGCCCTCAGCATCAATGTCGCGCTGGCTCAGGAAGAGGCCAATGAAACGGAAGACGAAGAGGCGCTTGAGCTGCAAGATGTTCGGGTGACCGGCAGCCGCCTGAACCGCCCGCCTTCGGAGCTTTCCGGCAACCTTATCGTCCTGGATCGGGAAGCAATTCGAGCATCCGGCGAACTGACGCTGGCACGCGTACTTCGTCAGCTTCCACAAAACGTCAACGGGACAAGCGAGACTTTCGGCTCCGACCTGAACCTCGGGACCAACGTCAGTGCGGCTTCCACCGTGAACCTTCGCGGCCTGGGCAGCGAATATACGCTGATCCTGGTTGACGGCAGGAGAATCGGATACAGCGGCATCTTCGGCGGAGTCACCGACATTTCCACGATCCCGCTGTCCATGGTGGAACGCATCGAGATCCTGCTGGATGGCGCATCCGCGATTTATGGCTCCGACGCAGTCGGCGGCGTGGTCAATATCATTACCCGAAAGGACTATTCCGGCATCGAACTGGATCTGAATTACGGGCGGCCGCACAAGAGCGGCTACGACGAGACCCGTGTGAGCGTTTCCGGCGGCTTCGGCTGGGACGGTGGGCGCGCCAACATCGGCTATGAGTATTTCCGCGACTCGGGGCTGGACGCCTCGGACCGCGACTCGATCATAATTGCGAACCGCGACGACTCGGGGATCCAGAGAACCGGGCGGCCCGGGCCGCAGATCCGGCTACTGACCAATCTGCTGACTACGAGCGAGTGCAACGCCGCCGGGGCCCTCGTGTGGGAACTGGACGGCAACATTCTTTCGCGTGACGAATACGCAGCGCTGGACGCGGACCGCCAGGCGATGGCGACCTGTCACAACGATATAACTCTTCCGCCTGGCTTCATGTCAGGCGATGACCTCAACGGAATAAACATGTTCGGATCGCCCAACTGGGGAGACGAGGCGGAACTGGGCTACAGCCTGCGCCCCGAGCAGGACTACAACGTGATGAATCTGGCCCTTGATCAGGATATCAGCGACTCGATTACGGCACACGCTACCATTCGCCTGGGCAACAAGAAGACAACCTCGAATCGCGGCTTGAGCTCGTTCAATACCACGGTGCATCAGAACAATCCGCACAATCCGTTCGGCGTGAGGATCCTGCGAGCGGCCGGCCAGATCCTGAACGTTCCTCCCAATCTTTTTGATTCCGAACAGGACGAACTGTTTACCCGCCTGGGACTTGAAGGCTCTTTCGGCGCCAGCTGGACGTGGCAGGCCGAGCTCAGCCGCTCGGAGCAGGAAATCGCCTCGCAGCAACTCAACGTGCTGGACGGCACTACGGTCAATGCCGGATTCAACAGCGACGGGGTTACCGACGTGCAGATTGCCTACTTCGGCGGAATCGACCTGGACACCTGCGAGCAAAGGCGGATGGAACTCGGTGGCTCCCGCATCAGTTGGTCGGGATTCTTCGGGGGACAATGCCGGGTTTACGCGGCCCCGCCGACGCCCATCGATCCCTTCAGCGACCTCTCTTCCTATGTGGCGCCGGGCCTTAACGCCGGATCGGAAAATGAGCAGACTCAGTTCGAGGCCCTGGCCCGCGGCGAACTGTTCGAAGCGCCGGGAGGCCGGATCGCCCTGGTCGTGGGATTTGACTATCGGAAAGATGTACTGGACTCTTTTTCCGAGCACCACGCCAATCAATTCGGCCGCACCTGCTCGCCGATCAGCTGCCCTTCGGTGAGAGGCGGCAGCCCTGCCGGCTCCGCGGCGTTCAGTACATCCATCAGCCGTACCGCGCAAGCCGGGTTTTTTGAAGGACTGATTCCGCTCATCGGGGCCGACAACCAAATGCCCGGAGTGCAGCGCCTGAACCTGACTTTTTCCGGACGCCACGACTCCTACTCCAACGTCGAAGTGGAATACAGGGAAACACAATCGGGCGCCGCCGGCACAGACAATCCCGCCGACCCAGGAAGTGAGTTCACCTACAGCACCGGAATCGTGTACCAGGTCAACGACAGCGTGCGATTCAAGGCCGACCGGCAGACTTCCTTCGTGGCTCCCCAGTTGAATCAACTGATCCAGCGCACCAACGAGAGAGCGCGGCCGGGCTTCGGCGAGAGTCTCTGTCTGCTGATAAACGGAGGGCCGAGCTGCAGTTTCGCCAACAACACGGTCCTTCTCGTGGGCAGAAACGAAAAACTCACCCCGGAGACCGCCGAAAACCTGAGCCTGACGGCGGAAGCCTCGCCTCCCTTCCTGCCGGGAATCTTCCTCCGCGCAGTCTGGAGCGACACGGAATACAGGGACCGGATCTTCTTCCTGAACACGTCGCCCTTTGGTGTCGATCCCAACAATCTCCCGAGCGACATCATCTATATTCCGGAGGAAGATATTTACCTGGTCGAGAAGCGTTGGATCAACGTATCGAACCTTTTCCGTACCGGCATGGACTACGAGTTGCGCTACGACTGGCAGATGGGATTGAACGATTTTTCGATACTCGTACGCCGCTCGTACACCAACCGGTACGACGTGCGCCTTGATCCGACCTCCGATGAACTCCATAACCTGGTCACAAGGCGTGATGATACCGGCCATCAACAACCCCGTTACGTCGCGCCAGTCCCCAAGCATCAGACGAGCATGCAGTTCACCTGGTCGAACGGAGGGCTGTTTATGAGCATTGATGTGCAAGGGGCGGCAAAAGTATCCACGCTGGTTTCGTCAACGTTTGAGAGCGTGACTGAACCAGCCACGATTTACGACATGGTCCTGGGCTATGAGTTCGGAAATGACTCATTCTTTGATGCGCCCGCCTGGCTGAACGGATTCAGCACCACGTTGACCATCAACAACCTGACCAACGCATTTGCCGAAAACACTCAGGTCAATCCCGAAACGGGCGACGTTCAGGAGAATGTGATCAATCCGTTCTTCGAGTGGACGCAGGGACGTTCCTATCGACTGGCGATTCACAAGTCGTTCTAGGACCGGGAGACGACTGAAAACTGGAGAAGCGAGCCGCGAGAAAGGCGGCACGCAACGGTTTCCGAAAGTGTATAGTGGGCGCCTATTCTGGTTAAACTAATCCAGCCACTCGCTGAATGAACGGGGACAAAGCACATGAAGCACTTTGAGAAACCCTACCCTGGCAAATTGGTCAAACGGGAAAAGAACTGGGCCTGGGCATTGGCGATGATTGCAGGACTGGCCCTCAGCATCAATATCGCACTGGCCCAGGAAGAGGCCGACGAGGCGGAAGACGAAGAGGCGCTGGAGCTGCAGGACGTGCGGGTGACCGGCAGCCGCTTGAACCGCCCGCCTTCGGAGCTTTCCGGCAACCTTGTCGTGCTGGACCGCGAGGCAATTCGAGCATCCGGCGAACTGACTCTGGCGCGGGTTCTTCGACAGCTTCCGCAAAACGTCAACGCCACCAACGAAACGTACGGCTCAAAACTCAACGGGGCGGACAACGTCACCGGCGCATCCACCGTGAACCTGCGCGGCCTGGGCAGCGAGTCCACGCTGATTCTCATCGACGGCAGGCGGGTCGGTTACAGCGGCATTCTGGGTGGAGTGACCGATGTATCCACGATTCCGTTATCGATGGTGGATCGAATTGAAATTCTTCTCGACGGCGCTTCGGCGGTTTATGGATCAGACGCCGTGGGCGGCGTGGTGAACATCATTACTCGCCGGGATTATTCCGGCCTGGAGTTGGATATGAACTACGGCCGTCCCCACAAAAGCGGCTACAGCGAGTCGCAGGCCAATATCGGCGGCGGCTTTGCCTGGGGGGGGGGGCGCCTGAACGCCGGCTACGAGTACTTCCGCGATTCCGGCCTGGACGCTTCCGACCGGGAATCGATTGTAGTAAGCAACCGTAGCACCCTGCTGACAACCAATCAAAAGAACACCGCGGCAGGCCCGCAGATTCGCGTTTGGACCAACTTCTTCGACGATGGTTGCAATTCGGACGCTCCCATCTGGGATCGGCGGCGCGCAGTCATCTACGAGCTTGGTGGCCAAGTCATCTCCCGGGATGAATATGCCGCTCTCGATGCCGACCAGCAAGCGATGGCCACCTGCGTCAACGACTTCACACTGCCGGCCGGCTTCCAGCACACCGACAGCCTGAGTTCCCTCGACATCGTCGGCGAGCCGCACTGGGGCGAGGCAGCCGAACTCGGCCGCAGCCTGCGACCGGAACGCCAGCGCCATTCGATTTTTCTCGGGGTTGACCAGGACTTGACCGGCTCGCTTGTACTGCACGGCAACATCCGAGCCACGCGCAAGGACGCCGAGTCGCAAGACGGCCTCATTCAGGTTGGCGGAACACTGCACGCCAACAGCCCCTACAATCCCTTCGGCACCCAGGTTTCCCTGACCGGCACAACTCCCGATTATCCGCCCACCACGTACGACTCGACGAGGGACGAGTTGTTTGTGGGCCTGGGTATCGAAGGAACGCTCGGAAGCTGGTCCTGGCAGGCGGATTTCAGCAGCTCGAGCTCCGAAACGGACACGCAGCGCCTGAACGTGCGGGATCCGGCATATGGCCTCGGGATTAATTCCGACGGGGTAAGCGAAGCCGTCATCGGCCGCTTCAGTGGCATCCTGGAACCGGCCTGCGCCGAAAAGGTAGCGGAGCTGGGCGGCACGCGCTATAGCTATAGCTCGTTCTTCGGCGGCAACTGCACCGTTTACGGCGCCCCGCCCGATCCCATCAACCCGTTCGGTGATATCTCGCCGTACATCCTCCCCGACGTGAACTCCGGAGATAAGAACGAGCAGCTGCAGTTCGAGGCCCTGGCGCGCGGCGAACTGTTCCACGCTCCCGGCGGCGCCATTGCGCTGGTGCTGGGCTACGACTACCGGCAGGACACGCTCGATTCCTTCAATGAACTGGCGAACTTCCTGGACAGCGCCACGCCCACCGGCAATGCGAACTTCAACACGCGCATCAGCCGCGACAACCATGCCGCCTTCATTGAAGGCCTGGTTCCGCTGGTAGGGTCCGACAACGTCATGACTGGCGTTCAGAGGCTCAACCTGACATTCTCCGGGCGCTACGACTCGTACTCGAACGTGGAGGTCGATTACCGGCAAACCGAATCGACGGCGGCCGAAAGCGTCGAGGCCAAGGACCCGGGAAGCGAATTCACCTGGTCCGCCGGAATCGTGTATCGGCCCACGAACACGGCGCTGTTCAAGGGCAACCTCTCAACGTCGTTTGTTGCGCCGCAGTTGAACCAGTTGCTTCGCAAGTCCTTGTACGAAGGCAATCCGCGCTCGTTGTGGTATTACTTGCCCGGTGGCAGTGGCGCCATCACCACGCTTCCGGGGAGCAGCGTGTTCGGCTTCAGCGGGGGCAACGAGCAACTCAAGTCGGAAACGGCGGACACACTGAGCTTTTCAGCGGAATTTTCTCCCGACTTTCTGCCCGGCGTGTTCTTGAAGGCCGCGTGGAGCGATACCGAGTTCAAGGACCGGATTTACAAGCTGCCCGTGCCCATAATTTATCTTGACGACCTGCCGTCCAACGTCATCTTCAATGAGTCCGAAGACATCTACATAATCGACGACCGCTGGATCAACGTTTCGGCAATAGAGCGCAGCGGAATGGACTATGAGTTGGGTTACGAATGGCATATGGGCCTAAGTGATTACAAAATCACCATTCGGCGCACTTATACCAACAAGCACCGCGTGCAGGTGGACCCCGCCAGCGGAATTGTTCACAACCTCGTTTCGAGCCGCGACGATTCGGGGCCGGAAGACACCGTCCTCCCGCCGGTTCCCAAACACAAGACCACCGCCCAGTTCACCTGGTCGAGGGGAACCCTGTTCCTGAGTCTCGACGTTGAGGGCGCCGACCAGACCTCGCGCATTGGCAGCTTCTTCAGCTACGTGGACGAGCCGGCAACGCTTTACGACCTGGTGCTCGGTTACGGATTCGACGACAACGAGTTGTTCGCAACGCCGGATTGGCTGAGGGGCGTCGAGCTTACCTTTACGGTCAACAACCTGACCAACGCCTTTCCCGAGTACACGCGGATAACCGAATCGAGCGGCGAACGCGTCACGAACCAGATCAATCCCCTCACGGAGTGGACCCAGGGGCGCTCCTACCGCCTCAACGTCCACAAGTCGTTCTGACGCGAGGAATTAGGTTGATCACTTGAGAACCAGAAACTCTTGAGAAAACTCGCGCCCGGCGCTGCCCTTTTTCGGCGGCGCCGGGCGCCGTGTCTCGGAGGCAACTCTCCGGCAGGAGAACGCAAATGAAACGAAATCACCCTCGACATCCTCTCCCGCAAAGGCTATTTCCTTTGATCATGCTTGCCGCTTGCTCAGTGCTGACAATCGGGGGCTGCGGTAATTCACAGGAACCGCCAGCGCGCGCCGATACAACCCCGCAATACTCCATCTCCGGCAATGTGATGGACTTCCTCGAAGAGGGCCACGCCATCCTCAGTCGCGGCACCGCGGTGCTGGGTGGTTCCGAGGAAATCGGCCGCGCGGAAATCAATGGCGGGGAGTTCCGGCTGCAGGGCGAATTCGGCCAGGGCGGCGCGGTCCGGCTGGCGATCATGAACACCGACGAGGAATCCAAGGGATCAGTCCAGTTCATTCTTGAGCCTGTCGATATCACGATTGTGTATGCCGGCGAGGTGGCCGGGTTGAGAGCGCAGGGCGGGCCGTATCAGCAGAAGCTTGTTTCCAGTTGGCAGGACAGCGAGGAATACGACCAGGCCCTGAATACCTACCGCGACGTCATGGATCGACGCAAGGGACTGGAGGAAGGCGACGAGGGCTATAAAGAGCTTCAGGAGGAATCCTGGGACCGCTATCGCGCCTTGAACAAGATTCGCTTCGATGCCCTGCGTTTGATTGCGGAATCGCCGGAAGACCCGCTGGCCAGCCTGTATGCGGTGCAGCTGGGAGGACTCGGTGGCCAGGATGCGCTTACACGACTGGACGCTCTGGAGACGCAATTGGGCGCGCACCCTGCCCTGGTGGCCCTGCGCAGCCGAATCAACAAGGGGATCGAATTGCGGGCCGCCTACGCATCCATGCAGGAAGGCACACAGGTACAGGACTTTTCGAGCGTTGGCCTGGACGAACTCAAGTATCACCTGCAGGACACGCGGGCCGCGAACGATTTCACGCTGGTGGAATTCTGGGCCTCATGGTGCGGTCCCTGCCGGGCGGAAAACCCGAATCTCATAGCCACTCGCGAGCATTACGGCCCCAGAGGATTCGAGGTGTTTGCCTATTCGTTGGACGACGACCACGATGACTGGGCTGAAGCCAGCGAGGAAGACGGGATCCCCTGGATCAACACCAGCGACCTCAAGGCCTATGACAGCCCCATCCCCGCGCAGTTCGGCGTCACCGCCATACCCATGAACTTCCTGATCGACGCCCAAGGCGTCATCGTGGCCAAGAACCTGCGGGGCGAAAAACTGGACGAAAAGCTGGCCGAACTGATCGATGGCGCTCCCTCGTCCTCCGATCAACCAGACAGCGAGCAAGCGCCAGCTTCGGCTACTTCGGGCTAGAAAAGTCCGCGGCGCGGAACCAGGATTTCCCGGGCCAGGCCGGACATTCCTGACCTCAAGGGCCGCCTGCCGGGGGCAATGATGCGCGGCGCCGTCTGCGCAGATCGCTGTTGGAGGTTGTGGTTAAACTTGCCGCACAGGTTATTGGAGGTTCGCGTGCGGCAAGCAAAGGGAGTAGGAGAACGGACGGCGGCTGGCATGGCGCTCGCGTTAGTCCTGGCCATGGTACTGGCGGCCTGCGGGGGCGGTGGAGGCGGAAGTCCGCAGCCAACCACGCCGCCGAACCCAGCGACACCGCCGGGCGGCGGCGGAAACCCCCAGCCGGCCCCTCCGCCGGACAACAGCCTGAACGACGACGTTCGCGCCACCGCCGTAACCAGCCTGGGACTCAGCGGAGATCCGGCGACTCCTCGCGGCGCGAAACGCACCGCCCCCAACAGCGACCCGCTCGTGAAACTGGGGCAGCTCCTGTTCTTCTCGCAGACACTCTCGGCGGAGTACGACGTGTCCTGCGGCAGTTGCCACCATCCCGACTTCGCCGGCGGCGACGGGTTGTCGCTGGCGGTGGGCGTGGCGGCGGAAAACAGCGCCATACTTGGCCCCGGCCGCGAGGTCGAGCCGACCCGGGACCTTGACCCCCGCGCCGACGGCGGCCCCAACGTGCACCGGAACTCGACAACGACCTTCAACGCCGCGCTGTTCGACCGGGTGCTGACCTTCGACGGCGGAATTGCGGTGCTCGACGACGCCACCGAGCCGGGCGGACGCGGCCAGCTCATCCAGACTCCGGAATCCCGGCAGCGCAGCGATACAAGCCCGGTGTCCGGGCTGCTCGAGTTTTCGGCCAAGCTGCCGCTCAACAACAACAACGAGATGCGCGGATTCCGCTACACCGAATACAACACGGCGGACGAGTACCGGGCCCACGTGATCCGCCGGCTGCGCGGCGAAGTCGATACGGCGCTCAATCCGGACCCGGACGGCCCCGCGAACTGGCTTTCCCGGTTCCGGCGCGCCTTCGACACGCCCGAGGCCACGGCCGGCGAGGTTATCACCATGCCCAACGCGCAGCGCGCGCTCGGCGCCTACATGAGTTCGCAGATCTTTGTCGAAACGCCGTGGCGGCGCTTCCTGGACGGTGATGACGGGGCCATCCCGGACGACGCCAAGCGCGGCGCCCTGTTGTTCTTGCGCAATCCGGACGACGGCGGACTCGGCTGCGCGCGATGCCACGCTGGCGACCGCTTTACCGACGAGGAGTTTCACAACGTCGGGTTTCCACAACTCGGCCGGGGTTTCGTGCGGGCCGACCGGTCCGACCTCGGCCGCTGGCTGGAAACCCTGGCGGAGTCCGACCGCTACGCCTTCCGAACGCCCAGCCTGCTCAACGTGGCGGAAACCGCGCCCTATGGCCACGCCGGCAGCTTTGCGACGCTAGCTGACCTGATCGCCTACCATGCCGACCCCCGCGCGGCCGTCGACAGATTCGACTTCAGCCTGCTTCAGCTCGACCAGTTCCGACGGCTCCAGATGGAATACGATCACGCGGAAACGCAGACACGCGCCGCGCTCGCCGCGTCCAGCTTTGCCGCGAGCGAAGCGCTCATTCCGGCGCAGACCTTGCCGGGCGGGGAGGTCGATCAATTGGTCGCCTTTCTTGAAGCGCTGAGCGACGATTGCGTCACGGACGAGGAGTGCATCGATGCCTGGACTCCGTCCGCGGACGAAGATCCGGACGGCCACCTGTTCGTGCGCGACCGTTCCTCCGCCGCGCCGATCCACTTCAACCCGAGCAGCCCGGAGGACTATCCAAAGAAAGTCCCGCTCAGTTTCCCGCCGACGACAACGCTCGAGACCTTCGCCGACGTCGAGGACTGCGCGAACGGGATTGCGAGCGCCCGCAACACCGGCAACCTGGCGTTTCGGCGCAGAAGCGAGCCCGGCTTCGGACTGACCGACAGCCACGGTTACCGGTTTGAGACCTGGACCAGCGATCTGGAACACGCAGAGGTTGCAATGATTGCCGGCGGCGTCTCCGCAATCTATCTCGACGGCGATTGCTGGGCGGACATCGTCTTCGCCGGCGGCGACGAACAGACAGGCGTGCGGACCTATCGGAATATGGCGGGCACATGGTTCGAGCCCGTCGAATGGCTCGACGGCCTCGTCGAGAAGAGTTACACCGGCGCCGCCAGCGTTGATCTCAATGGCGACTACCGCCGCGAGATCCTGTTCGGAAACCTCTTCGACACTTCGGTCCCCGTATTTGCCCAGGGCCAATGGGGCCGCTACAAACCGATCGCCGATCTCCCCATGACGCGCCCGACTTTCGGCATATCGTTCGCCCCGCTTGACGCGGGCGGCTTCCCCTACTTCTTCCTTGGTCACTGGTCCGGCCTGGGGACTGCGGGAACAGCGCCCGCGCTGTGGAAGAACGACGGCGCGGCGCTTTATCCCTGGGATGGCGAAGCGGGCACCACGTCGAGCGCCGTGGATCAACGGTTCAACTTTACGCCGGCCTTCGCCGATTTCAGCGGCGACGGGCTTGCCGATCTCGTGATCGCCTCGGATTTCGAGACCAGCGTGACCCTGCGCAATACCGGCTCACCCTCGGACGGTCCGCGTTTCATCGATGAGACCGACCGCGACGTGATCACGGATGAGAACGGAATGGGCAGCACGCTGCTCGATATCGACAACGACGGAAATCTCGAATGGTTCGTGACCTCGATTTACGATTCGACCATTCCCCGCGGGCTCTGGGGCACGACCGGCAATCGCCTTTACCGCAACGCGAGCACGGAAGAGCGGATCGCGTTCGAGGACATCACCGGCGCCGCCGGGCTGCACGACGGCCTGTGGGGCTGGGGCGCCTGCGCGGCGGATTTCAACAACGACGCTTTTACGGACATCTTCCACGTCAATGGATTCGGCTATATGCCGTTTGACGGCGACACGAAAGCCGAATTCGACGAACGGACCAAGGATAACTTCCAGGCCAAACCCTCGCGGCTGTTCATCAACGAAGGCGACGGGACGTTCACCGAGGCGGCGCGAGACTGGAGTATCGCCGACCCGTCCGAGGGGCGTGGTATCGCCTGCTTCGACCATGACCGCGACGGCGATATCGACATAGTGCTCCTTGATCATTCCACCGGCCTGCAGTTCTTCGAAAACCAGTCCGGCAGCGCGGCGGGGCGGGCCTTTCTGAACATCCGCCTGGTGGGCGCCGCGCCGAACACCGACGCCATCGGCGCGCGGGTGACCGTCACGGCCGACGTCGGCCAGGGTTTCGGCACGCAGACCCAACTCAGGCTGAGCGAGGCGAACAGCAACTTCAACAGCCAGAACCCGCCGGACCTGCATTTCGGCCTGGGCGAGGCGGCGACGGCCGACAGCGTGCGCGTAACCTGGCCCGGCGGCGCCGAACTCGTCTGCGCCGACATCGCCGCCAATCAATTCATCGTGCTCGACCAGCGCCTCGGCAATTCGGCCTGTCCGGCGCCGTGAGAGCCGGATCGCCGCTCTTTCTCGCGGACCTCCCGGAATCAGGCACGTGATAGACTCCTGAGACCGGCTTTGCGAGGGTTGGCCGGTTGGTCTGGTTACAAGGAGGTAGGAAACATGGATCAGGTTTCTTTTGACACCCACGCAGCGGCACGGAGGCTTGTTCAGGCAGGCGCTTCGGACAGTTTGGCGGAGGCAGTAGTGGAGACGGTGGCCGAAGCAACGCGCACTAACATGCAAATCCTTGAGGACCTGGCGTTCCTCAAACATCAGGGCGCCAACACGGCGTCCCAATCCGAACTGCAGAAGGCCAACACGGATGTCGCGCAGTTGAAGGTGGACGTCGAGCAGTTGAAGGTGGACGTCGCCCAGTTGAAGGTGGATGTCGCGCAATTGAAGGTGGATGTCGCACGGTTGAAGGTTGACGTCGCCCAGTTGAAGGTGGACGTCGCGCAGTTGAAGACGGACATGAAGGTTTTGCGAAAGGACCTGTCGAGTTTCAAGTTGCACGTTGAAACAAACATGTTGACCAGAAAGGATCTTTTTCGCGCATTATGGATTCAGACCATGAGCATGATGGCCCTGTTCGTTGCGCTGTTGGGGGTCGTTCTGTGGTTTGTCGATTTCACGATCGGCAAGACCTGAGCGTTCATTTTCTTGAGGGCGGGACGCCCTCTCCCCGGTCAGTAGGAGCGCGGCATGCCCAGCACGTGCTGGCCGATATAGCTCAGGATCATGTTGGTGGACACGGGCGCGACCTGGTAGAGGCGGGTCTCGCGGAACTTGCGTTCCACATCGTATTCTTCCGCGAAACCGAAGCCACCGAATGTCTGCACGCAGGCCTCGGCCGCTTCCCACGCGGCTTCCGAGGCCAGCAGCTTGGCCATGTTGGCCTCCTTCCCTGTTGACAGTCCCCGGTCGAATTTCTCCGCCGCGTCCTTCACCATGAGGGCCGCCGCTTCGACAGAGGCATAGGCCCGCGCGATCGGGAACTGCACGCCCTGGTTTCTCCCGATCGGACGGCCGAATACCTCCCGTTCGCCGGCATAGTCGGCCGCCTTGTCAATAAACCAGCGCCCGTCCCCGATGCATTCGCCGGCGATCAGCGTGCGCTCGGCGTTCATGCCGTCGAGGATGTAGCGAAAACCCTGCCCCTCCTTGCCGATCAGGTTCTCCGCGGGCACTCGCACGTCATCCAGAAACACCTGGGTCGTGGCGTGGTTCATCATGGTGCGGATGGGGGTGATGCTCAGGCCCGGCGCCTCACGCATATCGACCATCAGGACGGAAAGCCCTTCCGTTCGGCGCTTGACCTCTTCACGCGGAGTGGTCCGGGCCAGCAGGATCATCAGGTCGGAGTGTTCCGCCCGCGAAGTCCAGATCTTCTGGCCGTTCACGACGTACTCGCCGTTCTCAACCCGGGCGGTCGTGCGCAAGGCCAGCGTGTCGGTGCCGCTGCCCGGTTCGGTGACGCCGAATGCCTGCAGGCGCAGATCGCCGGAGGCTATGCCCGGCAGCCAGCGCTTCTTCTGCTCCTCGCTGCCGTGACGCAGCACCGTGCCCATGGTGTACATCTGCGCGTGGCAGGCTCCCGCGTTGCAGCCCGAGCGGTGTATTTCCTCCAGAATCGCGGTGGCCGCCACCAGGCCCAGGCCGCTGCCGCCGTACTCCTCCGGGATCAGCGCGCCCAAGAAACCGCTATCGGTCATGGCGCGAGTGAACTCGGTCGGGTACGCGCGCTCGCGATCCAGATCGCGCCAGTACTCCCCCGGAAAGTCGGCGCACACTGCCTGCACCGCCCGGCGAATGTCCGTGAGTTGTTCCTTATACATGAGCGCAAATCCTTTCCCTTTTCAGAGTATTGCGCGGGCAGCCCCGCCGTCGGCCGTTATGGAACGCCCGGTAACATGCGGGGCGGCATCGCTCGCGAGGAATGCAACCAGCCGGGCGATTTCGCCGGTCGTTCCCAGCCTCTTCTGGGGAATTGCACTCAGGAACCTCTGTTCCTCCTCCTCGGGCGTCTTCCCGCTGCGGGCGGCGAACGATTCCATCATGCCTTCCCAGCGGTCCGTCCTCGTCGGACCGGGATTAACGGCATTGATCACCACGCCTTGCCCGGCCACTTCCCGCGCCAGGCCCGCGGTTACCGCCAGCAAACCCGCGTTGGCCGCGGCGCCCGGCAGCATGCGGGGGTCCGGTTCGCGCCCCGTATTGCCCACCAGCGTCACGATCCGGCCATAGCGCCGCTCGATCATGCCGGGCAGGACCGCGCGGATCATCCGGACGGTGGCCATGAACTTGAGCGCCATGCTGTCCTCCCAGGCCGAGTCGGGCAACTCCCAGAACAGGCCTCCGGCAGACGCGCCGGCGCAATTCACCAGGATATCCAGTCGCCCGCCCGCCGCGGTCGCAGCGTCAACCACAGAACTGGCGGAGTCGGGCATGGTCAGATCGGCCGGCAAGCAATTCACATCCCCTCGGCCCCTCGCCTGCAAGCGATCGGTAAGTTCAGCAAGACTGGTTTCCGTGCGCGCGGTGAGGAACAGGGATGCGCCCTCGTCGGCCAACTCGCGCGCGCAAGCCGTGCCGAGGCCACCTGTGGCTCCCGTAATCAGCGCAACTTTGCCCTTCAACTGCAGTTTCATACCGCCGTACTCCCGGCGCGCGCATTATCCCGCAGTTTTAGAGTCAGCGCGCCAGCCGGGAACTAACGAGCCGATTGAGGCTGACTCCCTGCTCTGCAGCCTTAATCGAAAGTTCTCGATGCATGTCAGGCGGGATTCGGACCAGGAATCTTCCGCTATACGCCCGATCCGCGAGCGGCTCCGGCGGCTCCTCGCCTGAGGCCTCCATATCACTGAGCACTTCGCTCACCAATTCGCGAATTCCCGCCAGGGCTTCGTGGGGCGATTCGGAAAGCCAACTAAGGGACGGAAATTCAACACACAGGGCGATATGTTCCTTGTCCTCGGGGGACCAGGTAAGGCGATATGTGTAATGGTCAATCATTTTCTTTCTCCAGCCGCTCTATAGCCTTGATTACTTGCCGAACCTGGTAAGCCTTAGCCATCCCGCGGTGGTTCTGAATGTTTACCCTGGGATTTCCCCGCCAGGGAGTTGCGTAAACCCGGTGACTCGTACTGCCCTGCCGGGGCTTGCCGAAGTAGGCATCACAGACTTTACACAGATCGCCGTAGGAAACTCCCCTTGGGTTTCGTCGAAGGGAATCAAGATCCATTGGTGCCTCCTTGCACGTTAGAATGATACCACTAGCGATACTATACGCGTCAGGGCCAGTCCCGCGAAACGCTGACGAAGGA
Source organism: uncultured Gammaproteobacteria bacterium (assembly GCA_951828235.1). Lineage (GTDB taxonomy): Bacteria > Pseudomonadota > Gammaproteobacteria > Steroidobacterales > Foliamicaceae > Foliamicus. The sequence goes on along the minus strand of OX639965.1, from coordinate 2,625,044 downwards.
ACCCCGGGACTGTGAAGCCATCAACCAGAAATAGCCGGTAGCGGCCGGGTCCCCGTCCATGGGATAGAACAGCACATTGACCGGAATTCCCGAGGGCAGATCGCGCACTGCGCGGGTAAAGAAGCGTTCGCGCGCCCGCGAATCCACCCATCCGACGCGCGAAGGCGGGCTGGCGCCCTGGGTCGGAAGTCCGTCGGTCAACAGGTACACGTTGTCCGGCAGGGGCTGCATGGCGCGTATGGCGCGTATCGCCGCATGCAGGCTGGTCCCGCCCCTGGGCGCAAACTTGCGCAGGGCCTCGACCGCCTCGTTGACGCGCGCCCCGTCCGCCACGCTGAGCCACTCGCCGTCCGTGCCCTCAAGGATGCTCCGGTGTTCCACTCCAAAGATGTAAACCTGAAATCTCTGCTGCGGTTGCAGCCGCGTGGTGATCCAGTCGACCGAATTCGCCACCTGGACCCATTTGGGTGAGCGCGGCTTGAGTTCCTCGTCCATCAGGCGAAAACGCAACACGTCGATATAGGTGCGCCCAAGCATGCTGGCGGACGCATCCACCAGGATCAGCACGCGGTCGCCGCCCATCTGCATTCCCGTGAGATATTGCCGCGCACCCTCGCCCTCGAACCCGCGCACACGCTGCCCCGTTCCCTCCTCAGCTTCAGCGACCCGCGACTCCAGCTCTTCCTGCATTTCCCTGAGGCGATCCACATCGGCCCGCAACTTCTCGACAGATTCCTCGCTCTGAGTCCCCAGGCGCTCGTATTCCGCCAGCTCCGCCAGTAACGCGGCAAGCCGTTCGCGCAGCTTGCGCAACTCCTCTATCGCCGTCGCGCGGCGCTCGTCCAGCGTTTCGCGCTCCCCGCGCAACTGCAGCAGATCCTTGCGGCCCTCCAGCACCTCCTGTTCCAGGCGCGTCGATTCGCTGAGCAGATCGATGCGCTCGGCATCGGCCCGCAAACGCACCTGGGCGTTGATGATCACGAAGAACAGCACGACCGCGCCGAAACCGCAGGAAATGATGTCCAGAAACGACATGCTGAAGACGTGGAAACGCCTACGAGCCATCGCCGCCCACCTCTCGCGTGATCAGGAACTCCACCGGTCCCACGCCCACCACGTCGCCTCCTCGCAACGGCGCCGAATCCGCAACCGGCGCACCGTTCAGGCGGGTTCCGTAGCGGCTGTGGTCATGCAGAACGGCCTGTCCGTTCTCGAGCACCACGGTGCAGTGATCCCGCGATATCCCCGCTTCCGGCGAGAGCACGATGGACGAGCCCCCGCTTTGCGGAGACGAGCCGAGGCGCAGGCCTTGCGCACCGATGCGCCAGGCCCGCCCACCGAGCACTACGTGAGTCGGCGGACGTTCGCCCGTCTCGCCGTCCGATCCGGCCATCGGCAGGCCGGCATCCGGCCGGGCAATTCGGCCCGTGTCCGGGCCGCCCGGCGAATCAACGGCCGGCAGTGACTTAAGCAGCACGTATCGATCTCCCGTTGCGGCCACGGACCGGAACCGCTCAAGCGCACCCAGCGCCGCGGCGCCCGTGGGCAGGACGTGGATCCCGCTGGCGAGCATGCGGGCAAAAGCCTCGGCGCAACCGGGGGTTTCCGCCAGCGTTCCCGACAGGTAGACGTCCGCAGCCTTGGAACCCGTGCACCAGGATCGCAGGCGATTTCCCAGCGCCCCCAGCAGTCGCTCGATCGCGGCAAGGAAGTCATCGCGACTCAGAACCGCCTTGGCAGTCACCGGCGCCGCTTCAAGTTCGACCGCGAGTTCGCCGCCGGCCAGGACCGCCTGAAGCCAGGAGTCCAGTTGCCCGGCCAGTTCCTGCTCGGTTGCAGGCAGGTCAAGCGGATCAAAGCGGGAAGCCGCGACGAAACGGCCGGCAACGTAGCCGGTCATGGACGCTCTGAGGTGGCGCAGGCCCGGCCGGCCGTCGAACAGGATTTCCGCGCAACGGATGCGCCCGTCGCCCTGCATGAGCCGGGAAACAGCCAGCCGTTCGTCGGTTGCCTCAATGTGCAGGCAGGAGCGGTCCGCGGCAGCACCCCGAACCGCGGCCACGCCGCTTTCGACCAGCGCGGCCACCGGCAAACCGGCCTCTTCGGCGATCCCGAGCAGCAACGCAAGGCGGTCTTCTCCGGCGCCAGCCGGAATGACCAGGATCACGCCGTCAATATCGTCAACGCTTTGCCCGAAGCGCATCCACAGCGCCCGCAATTGCCCGTGGGCCAGGTCGGCGTAGCTGCGAAACCCCTTTGCCGGCCTGGGCAGGGGCTCGTCCGACAGCATTTCCCAGTAGCCCCGGTAGCTGCGTGCGGGGTTTCGCCTCGCCTCGTCGGCCACCTCGCTCCCGAACGCCACGCTGCGCTTGTGCACCAGCGCCACGCCGGGCTCCTTGAACAGAACGCCGCCGGCGGTTGCGCCTACCAGCGCCGCTCCGTTGACTTCCAGGGCGACCAGCGCCATGCCGGCTTTCGGTGGCTCAATCGCCCTGCAGGCGTCGGATCAGCCGTTCGTCGCAGTAATCCGAGGTCTCGAAGACCAGTCGCTCCTGCAACAACTGAAGCTGGTGGACCAGGAACATGATGAATATGCTGACCAGCAAGGCGAAGAAGGTGGAATTGAAGGCCACGCCCAGGCTCTCGGTCACGCCGCTGATGTCGCCTTCAACGGCCCGGTAGGCGAGCGTCAACGCCTGGCCGATTCCCCGCACGGTGCCGATAAAGCCGATCGAGGGAATGGCCCACGCGATATACCGGATCATGGACAGTTCCGATTCCAGCCGCTCGGCCTCGGCATTGACCAGCGTCTGGGTGGCCGAAGATACGTCCTGCACGTTGCCGGTTGCGCCGAAGCGTTGCAGCGCACTCAGCAATACGCGAGGCAAAAGCAGGCGCTGCTGCGATTCCGGCAGGGCGCGCAACTGACGCGCATGCTCGCGCGTGTCCTCGGGAAGGATTCGCACCCCCTCGGCCAGCGGCAACAGGTCGCGCTGCAGCAGCGAGCGCTCGCGCAGCGCCCCGCGAGCCTTGTAACCCATGATCGCCAGGGCCCACAGCGCCAGGATCAGGCAGGCTTCCTGTTCGAAATCCCGCACGATCACATAAAGGGAACGCTCGGGAACGTAGTCAGCTTCCTGCTCCAGCCGAATCTGCTGTTCCTCCAGCACCGCGTTGGCCTGCGGCCGGATCCAGGCGACATACATGGCGTGCACCAGGATCACGGAAAGAAACAGCGAGAAAAGCTGAAATACGAATTCGACCGGTAACTGTCTTCTCATCGATTGCTCACTCGTGCCTCGGGGGCCGGGGCGTCAGGACGCGCCGAAGATAGGCGCTGCCCTCATCCCAATCCGTCGTGTGCGGCGACTCGGGAAACTCCAGCTCAGCCACCGCGCAGGTGGGAAACTTGCCGTTTAGCGCTGCGAAAGCCTCCTCTTCGCCCCTGCCGGCCAGGTACAGGGCCAGTTCCTGCAGGGCTGGATTATGACCCACCACCATGATGTCGCCGGTGCCCTCCGGCTGTGTGCGCAAACACTGCAGCACTGTGCCCGGACTGAAGGTGTACAGCCTGTGCATCACGCTTATGCTGAGATCGGCGGGCAGGCTGGGCAGGACACCGCACAGCGTCTCCACCGCCCGGCGCCCGGCGGAACACAGGATTGTTTTGGGCGCGCATCCCACGGCTGCCAGTTTCTCTCCCATCGCCGGCGCGTTCTTCCGCCCTCGAAGGGCCAGCGCCCGGCCGAAATCGTCGGCGGAATAAGGTCCGGCCTTGGCATGCCGCAGCAGCCACAGGCGCTTCATACGCCCCGCTCTCGCTCCCGGAAATTGCTCATGACTCCTGTATGCTACTCCGATCATGGGGCATATTCCACGCTATACGGGAACACCCGAATGACGGCCGCGCCGGGCAAGCCGCGAGCGCTGAGCGAGGCGGAACGCGCCGCCGGGCGCCTGATCAACCGCGAACTGTCGTGGCTGGAATTCAACACCAGGGTGCTGGAGGAAGCCGGCAACGAAAACCACCCGGTGCTGGAGCGCGTGCGGTTTCTGTCCATCTCCGCCAGCAACCTCGATGAGTTCTACATGGTGCGCGCGGCCGGCCTCATGGCCCAGGTCGCGGCCGGCGTCACTAAAACCAGCGACGACGGCCTGACACCGGACGAACAGCTCGAGGCGATACGCCAGCAGGTAAAGAAACTCCTCAAGGCCCAATCCAGGTGCAGCGCCCGCTTGCTGGACGAGTGCCGCGAAGCCGGCGTTTCGGTGGTAACGCCCGAGGAGCTGGGCAAGCGAGCCCGGGAATGGCTGTCGAACTGGTTCGAACACCAGCTGTTTCCGGTGCTCACTCCCCAGGCCGTGGACCCCGCGCACCCCTTTCCGTTCATTCAATCGGGCTGCCTCGTTTATGTGCTGCGCCTGAAACGGCCGGCGGACGAGCATGAGATCAACGGCCTGGTGCTGGTTCCGCCCCAGATCGAACGATTCGTGCGGGTTCCCGGCAGGACCCTGCGCTTTATTGCCGTGGAAGAAATCATCGCCCGTAACTTGAGGCGCCTGTTCCCCGGAATGAAGATCCTGGGCCACGGCATCTTCAGGATCAGCCGCGACAGCGACCTGGAGATCGACGAGGAAGCCGAGGACCTGGTGCGAACCTTCGAGACCGCCCTTCTGCGGCGGCGCAGGGGCAATGTCATCCGGGTGGAGGTAGCGGCAGGCATGCCGAAGAATTTCCGCCGGTTCGTGCTCAAGGCCTTCAATGCCTCGCATGCGCATGTGTTCAACATTGAGGGAATTCTGGGGCTGGCGGACATCAAGCAGATCATCACCGACCAGCGCCGCGACCTGCAGCATGAAACGCTGAACGTGCGCTACCCCGAACGGGTGCGCGAATACGGCGGCGACATCCTGGCGGCCATCCGGGCCAAGGATTTCGTGGTTCAGCACCCTTACGAGAGCTTCGACGTTGTGGTGCAGTTCCTGCGCCGCGCCACCGACGATCCGGCGGTTGTCGCCATCAAGCAGGCCCTTTACCGCACTTCCGAGGATTCGCCGATCGTGGAGGCGCTGATCGCCGCGGCCGAGGCCGGAAAGCTCGTGACCGCGATGGTCGAACTTCGGGCGCGCTTCGATGAAGCGGCAAACATCCACTGGGCGCGAGAAATGGAGCGCGCCGGCGTGCAGGTGGTATACGGCTTCATGGAACTCAAGACCCACGCGAAGGTCTCTCTGGTCGTGCGGCGCGAGGCGGGAGAGCTGCGGACCTACACCCACTTCGGCACCGGCAACTACCACCCGGTCAACGCGCGCGTTTATTCCGACCTGAGCTTCTTCACCTGCGATGCGGCACTGGGGCGGGACACCGCGCGCCTGTTCAACTACATGACCGGCTACGCGACGCCGGAAGACATGGAAAAGCTCGTTTACGCGCCCGCGCAGCTCAAGAACACCCTGGTGGAGCTGATCGAGGACGAAGCCGCTCACGCCCGCGCCGGCCGTCCCGCGGAAATCTGGGCCAAACTCAATTCGCTGGTGGACCCCGAAATTATCGACTGCCTCTACCGGGCGAGCCAGGCAGGCGTGCGGATCGAACTCTACGTTCGAGGCATCTGCTGCCTGCGCCCGGGAGTGCCCGGCATGTCGGAGAACATCCAGGTGCGCAGCATGGTCGGAAGATTTCTGGAGCACTCCCGGGTCATGTGTTTCGGCGCCGGGCACCAGTTGCCGTCCACCGAGAGCAAGGTTTTCCTGTCGTCGGCCGACTGGATGCCCCGCAATCTGCACCATCGCGTGGAAACGCTGGTGCCGATCGAGAATGAGACCGTCAAGCGGCAGCTCGTGGAACAGGTCTTGATGGCGAACCGCTTCGACGTAATGCAAAGCTGGCAACTCGGCCCGGACGGCGCTTACCGCCGCCTCAACCATAAGCCGGGCGATTTCAGCGCCCACACCTGGTTCATGACCAATCCGAGCCTGTCCGGCCGGGGCAGCGCCCTGCGGAAGTCGCGGCCGGCGATGCCGGGCGAGTTGTTCCCGGAATCCGACGAATCCGACTCCACGGAAGGCCAACCCCGACCCACCCTGGTCAAGACCGCCGTTTAGCCGCTCGTGCCGGGCGTACTGCGAACCAGCCCCGCCATCGCAAGCGAGGCGCCGGTAGCCGTGATCGACATCGGCTCGAACTCGGTGCGCCTGGTCGTCTATGAGAACGGCGGCCGGGCGCCGCTGCCGATCTTCAACGAGAAGGTATTGTGCGGGCTGGGGCGCGGGCTCGACCGCACCGGCAGGATGCCGGACAAGGGAGTCGCCAGGGCCCTGGAGAGCCTGCGCCGGTTTGCGTTGCTCTGCCCGCAGATGGGAGTGCGCGACGTGCAAGCCGTAGCCACCGCGGCCGTCCGGGAAGCGAGCAACGGCCCGGAATTTCTGGAAACGGTGCGCAAGGAATGCGGCCTCGACGTGCGCTTGCTTTCGGGCGATCAGGAGGCGGAGCTGTCGGCCGGGGGCCTGGTAAGCGCAATTCCCCAGGCGAGCGGCGTGGCGGCCGACCTGGGCGGCGCCAGCCTGGAACTGACGCGGTTGAGCGCGGGCCACTTGATGGAACGCAAGTCTTTGCCGTTCGGGACGGTTCGCGGGAACGGCGACGAGTCGCTTGAGGACGCCAGGCAAACGGTCAGGGATCGACTCGGCGGCATGGACTGGCTGCGGCAGGCGCGCGGAAAATCGCTCTTTCTGATCGGAGGATCGTGGCGTGCGCTGGCGCGCATTCACATGGACGAGACCGCCTACCCGGTGCATGTCATACACCACTATTCGCTGGACTCCCGCAGCGCTTCGGAATTCTGCACGAAGCTGGCCGGCTGGTCGCGTGAACGGCTTGAGTCCGCCAAGGGCTTGCGCGCCGACCGGCTCGAGACCCTTCCGTTCGCGGCCATCGTTCTGGACTGCCTGCTCGAAACCTCGGGCGCCGCCGATGCGGTGTTTTCCGCCAACGGCTTGCGCGAAGGATGCCTGTTCGAATCCCTGACGCCCCTTGAGCGCGGAATCGACCCGCTGCTTGCCCACTGCGGGAACGCCGCCCGGCGCATGGGCCGGGGAGTTTCCGACGGCGAAATTCTGGCTGGCTGGATCGCACCGGCAATCGATGGAGAGGCACCCGAAAAGCTCAAGCTGGCCGCCTGCCAACTTTCCGACATCGGCTGGTCGGAACACCCGGACTATCGGGCCGAGCAGGTGTTCCTGCGAATTCTGCGGATGCCGTTAACCGGCGCAAATCACCGCGAACGACTCATGCTAGGCCTGGCCGTTGCCTCCCGCCACTCCGCCATGCGGACTACATTGAAACGGCTTAAACTGAATGGCTTGCTGAAGAAATCCGAACGACGGCAGGCAACGAGAATCGGTTTGGCCATGCGTCTCGCATACACGATCTCCGGCGGCGCAGTCAGCGTGCTTGAGCAGTTTCGTCTGAAGCGAAAATCGAAGCGGCTCGTGCTGGCGGGCCCTGAAGACGCACATATCCTGGTCGGGAATACCGTGCAGCGCCGCCTCAAATCGCTGGCTGAGAGCCTTGACCTGGGATACGGAATCGAGCTCCATAGCCCTGTTATCCCGTAAGGTTTTCTCAAGCAATTGATGATAGATTTGCCCCTTTACAGGGGCTTGCGGATGCCTTGGGGGTCAAACGGCATCGCTCCCGCTTGATTCTGCAATTTTTTTGAGGGGACATCAGTATGCGTGACGTTTTCGTAAACCGCGGGCTCGCGGCATTTCTGCTCGTTCTTGCAGCGCCCGCCATGGGCCTCGCCCAAGACGCAAACGAGGCCGAAGAAACCGCTGCCGCAACCGAAGAGAAACCACTGGAACTGGAGGCTCGGCGGGTCACGGGTTCGCGGATGGTCGGTGGCGACCCATCGGCACGTGTCTACAGTTTCTCTGCGGAGGACATTGCTGTGCGTGGCTTGTCCAGTCTGGAAGATCTGTTCCGCACTCTGCCTTACTCTTTCGCGTCGATTACTACGCAAACCGACATGATTTTCGGGGCAGGAGCGTCTGATACGGACAAGAACCTGGGCGCGCTGGGCCTGGGAACCTCAACAGTCAACCTGCAATCGCTTGGTTCGGCGAACAAGCTGGTTCTGGTCAACGGAAGACGCATAGCAGGCAACCCGGGTGATGAGGACGACTTTGCGAATATTCTTACCGTGCCCCTGTCAGCCATCGAACGCGTCGATATTCAGTTGGATGGCGCGTCGGCCGTGTATGGCGCTGACGCCATCGGCGGAGTCGTCAATTTCGTCACCAAGAAGAACTACTCAGGAATTGGGGCAACGATACGCAACGAATGGAGTTCTACCGACGCGGACCATCAAAAGGCCAGTATTCAGGCCGGCTACACCTGGGCAACCGGAAACATCTCCGGCACCATTTCACGCTCAGGGGATGAGCCCATCAATGTCAGAAAGGCTGGCTGGACGTCAAGCGACTACCGCGACCGTTTCGGGCCCGAGTTTGACTTGCGGCGAACGTTTTACGGCCAACCCGGACTCGTCTGCGAATTCAATGGATCGTACCGGTTCCCGGGTTGCTCTTTCTTTGACCCGACGATCTATCAATTGCCGCCTGACCACAGTGGGGTGGGCGCTACGGTAGATGATTTTCTGGTCAATCAGGTTGTGCCCGTTGATTATGTGCCTCCACAGAACGGATCGGAGCGGACCGGAAATGCCCTCAATATGACCTTCGAGCAGTATTTCACCGACGACTTCCGGGTCTATGTCGATATTCTGTATTCCGACCTGGATTCCTACCAGGAATTCCAGACGAACATGACGGGCTACCTGATCCCCGCCAGCAATGCCTACAACCCCTTCGGCAGGACCATGGTTGTGGGGTACTGGCCAAACGCCGAGGTAGAGTCAGGCCTGATTCCGCGGTCATACACTGAATCGGAAAAGAAACAGCGGAATCACAATGTGGGTTTCCTTTGGACGATCGCGGACGTACATCAATTGCAGCTCAACATAACCCGCTCGGATTCCGAGAGCACCGCATACCAGATCAGGCCGGATTACAGGCGCCGCGAATTCGACCCGACGCAGGAGAAGTTCTATGCGGCCATTGCAAGCCCGGATCCCAACGTGGCGCTAAACGTCTTCGGCAACGGAACCGCGCAGTCGCAGGGATTTGCCGAACTGTTCACAAACGCACTGGGGCCGTCCCTTGGATTCACGGAAAAAACAACGGTTGACCCACTGCTGCGCGGCGAAGTCCTTCAGATGTGGGGCGGCACGATCAAGTATGCAATCGGAGCCGAGTATCGCAGGACCGTCATTTACGACAAGTATCAGAACTACGTTGAAGGGGGCATCGAGGAAAGTGGGCAAGAAGAGTTCATCGGGATTGAGGAGCCCACACAGGAGCTACGCGCTTATTTTGCCGAGTTGGCGTTCCCCATCGTCGGTGACCGGAATGCAAGGCCCGGGATCAACATGCTGACACTCACCGCTCAGGCCCGTTACGACAGCTACGAAGCGGAAGGTGCGAACGGCGGCGTGGATTTCGTTGGAGGCTTTGGCCTGACGCGTCAATTTATCCCGGGGGAGGGCTGGATCAGCGTCCCGGGGTTTGTCGGGATGGACGTCGGAGAGCCGAACATCGTCAAGACGAAACTGAGCCGTACGAGTCCACGGTTGGGTATTGCGTACCGGCCCACTCGCAGCGTGCTTGTACGTGCCGCCTGGTCGCGCTCATTCAAGGCGCCGGTCTTCAGTGACACGTTCAGTACCCGAAATGCCCGGGAGTTCAATTCGTTTTACTTGGACCCCTACGCGCCGGGCGGTCCGAGTTTTGGCCCGATACCGACGCAATTTCGCTCCAATAATCTCGATATCAATGCTGAACACGCTGACAAATATTCGCTTGGCCTGGATTGGTCCTCTGTCTCAATTCCCGGCCTGCGCGTCATTGCGGACTGGAAGCGCACGGATTTCATCAACAAGATCGAGTACGGAAGCACGCTGCTCTACAACCATGCTGACATCGCGTTCACTCTGCCGGAGCTGGTAGAACGCGATGAGACCGGGAGAGCGATAGCGGTGTATAACACGAGTATCAATATCGCGGAGAAGATCAGCGAGACACTGGACTTTTACCTGGAGTACTCTTTCGACACTGCCTGGGGCTATTTCACTCCGCGCATCAACTACTACCGCGTGCTCGACGAGTTTTTCCGCGTTACGCCCGAGTCAGAACCTGTGAATCGCGTCGGAACCCAGGCGGGCAGCGACAAATACAGGATCAACGCCTCCTTGACCTGGCAGCGCGGGAGGTTCGGCCTGGATATGTTTGTCTACTACAAGCCCAGCTATGTGAATGAGAATGCGGTTACCTGTTACGGCGACCTTATCGGGATCGGCCGCTGCCAGAACTTTGGCGATACCGTTCCGATTGACGTAGGTTCGAGTACGACTTTGGACGTGACAGCCACATATGTCTTCGGAAACGGGCTCAAGTTGCGTGCAGGCGGGCGGAACATACTTGACGCCGATGCTCCGGAAACGGTTTCAAGCAATCATTTGCTGCCCTACGATCCGGCGCGTTGGAACGGGAGAGGGCAAGTGCTTTTCGTGGAACTGAACTGGGAACTTGGCGGCACGGAATAATTCCCGGCTGATTTGTTTGCCCCAGGTGACGGGGGGTGCCGCGAATCAAGCGGCACGCTCCGTTCCATAAACGAGTGCTCAAATGTCCGTGGGCCAGGTGACGGGGTTATCCGCCGACAACGGCTCGGACGGGGTGAATTCCTCCAGCACGTCTTCGCTTTCCAGCGCTTCTTCGATGCGGGCGAGGTCCTCTTCGATGGAGGCAACCTGTTCGGAGAGTTCCGGTTGGGAAGGAATATCCGCTTCGCTCCGGGCTTGAGTATCGGTAGCAGCGTCTTCCGAGGGCCGGACGCCGTCGCTCCCAGGGGCGCCCTCGTTACCGGGTGGTTCGTCCTGAACTTCGGCTGCGGTGTCCTGCTGGGCGAATCCCAGCCAGCCGCCTACCTGGTCGGCGGCCCAGGTCAGGCCCACGGCCAGGCCGATAATCGCGATGACTCCGATTGCCTTCCTCATTCCGGTTCCTGCAATTCAGCGTTGCGGGCCAGACGGAATCCTACATCCAGCCGCGCCTCATCGCCAAAATCGCGGAAGGCCCAGCGGAGTTCGCGCAGCGTGCCATGCAGCCAGCTTGAGCCGCGGATCACGTGAAATCGCCCTTCCTGGGCGCCGCGCGGGTCCGTTTCGAGGTTGGGATAAAGCGTTTCGGTGCCGTAGTAATCGCCCATCCACTCGGCCACGTTGCCTCCCAGGTCATAGAAACCCAGCGGATTGGCCGGAAACGAGCCGACCGGGGCCGTGAAGGGAAAGAAGTCGTTATAGGCGGTCAGCACGTTGGTAACCAGGCTGCCGGCCGACTGGTCCGCGTAATTGCCCGAGCGCGGCGGAGGGGGCATGCGCTCGCCCCAGGGATAGCGCGAATTCCCCGCGCCGCCCCGGTAGCGGGCCGCCCAGACCCACTCCGCTTCGGTCGGCAGGCGATAGCCGGTTCCCGCCTCAGCCACCGGAATGAGCCGGCCCGAGCGGGGCTGATACTGAAGGGGCAGGCCTTCCTGCGAACTCAGCCAGTTGCAGAAAGCGGCGGCGGCCTGCCACTCGACGTTCACCGCGGGGCTGCTGGCGGACGTCAATGACCGGAACCGCTCCGACCCCGAGGTGTGGGTGGGAATGAAAGCGCGGAATTCATGGTTTGTGACTTCCTTCACGCCCAGGTAATAGCGTTTCGTGATCCTCACCCTGCGGCGGACCTCGTTGCTGCGCCATCCCTGCGAGCCGCGCTGCGAACCCATCTCGAACTCGCCCGGGAAAAGCATGACCATTCTTGCGTCCTGCGAGGTCTCGATTTCGGTGGGCTGAGCGGCCAGCATGTGCTGCTGCGGCGTCAGGAGTTCGACCTCCACCTGCTGCGGATAAGCCGGCTGCGGGACCACCTCGCGCGACTGGGCCACGTAGCCTTCCAGGCTGATTTCAAGCTGCTGCCCGGTTGACGGCAATTGCAGGTCGAGCGGAGTGCGTCCCACAGGCTGCCCGTTGACGCTCACCTGCGCGCCTGCCGGGCGGCTCAATACACGAACCGTTCCCAGGCGCGGCTCAAGGCGGATGTTCAGGGACTGCTCGGCGCCCCGCCCCAGCGTCACCGTGCGTTCCTGCGATTCATAGCCCGCCCGGGACACCACCACCCGGTGCGCCCGGTCCGGGCTTACCTCCACGGTTGCAGGCGAGCCTCCGCGGAAGTCCCCATCCACGGTAATACTGGCGCCGGGCGGGTCCGTCTGCACGCGAAGCACGCCGGCGGCGGGTTGCAGGCGGATGGTGGGCAGCGCTTGCGGCGAACCCGCAACCACGGTCAGCCGTTCGCGGTGGGTCGCAAACCCCGGCCTGGAATAGGAAAGCACGCGCTCGCCCGAGAGCAATTCCACGGTCGCCGGCGTCGTCCCCAGGAGCTGCCCTTCCGAGCGCAATTCAGCCCCGGGCGGATCGCTGCTGGCTGTTATCTCCGCCCAATCCGGCTCAAGTTCCGCCGTAAACGGTTCCAGCCCCCCGCCGCCCTTTACGACCAGCGGCGCGTCGAGGTCCTTGTAGCGGGGTGCGCTTACGGAGAGGGCATAGGCGCCAGGTTCCAGCGAAATCTCCTCTCCGGGCGAAAACACGCCCTCGATGTCCTCAATACGGATCTCCGCTTCGGCTACGGTCTCCACGACCACCCGTCCGGGCAACAGCCGCATGGCGAAGCGAAATTCCTGCCCTTCCCCGGCCCGCACCTCGATCTCTTCGTCCAGCCGATGGTAGCCGTCCAGTTCCGCCCGTACCCGGTACGTGCCCTTCCAGAGAAGATAGCGGGTCCCGACGTGCGGAGTGGGCAGCAGGGCTTCAACCTCAACGGCAACTTCCGCGGGCTCGACTTCAATCAATACGCCTTCGGCGGTAAACACGAAGCCGGCGCTGGCAGCCAGCGACGCCAGCAGCACGATTGCTATCAGGCGCAGCCAGAGCCGACCCTTCTTCGCCTGCACGGACCGTGGCTCCCCGGCGGGCCTGCGAGCCGTTATTTCGGCCCGGGCGCCTTCATCGTCCGCCATTTCGGGCGGCCTCGTGTCCCATGCCCTCGCCAGGTAGCTCACGTCCAGGCGCATCGCCTCCGCGGAAACCGAACCCAGCGCCACCTCTACCCCGGCGATGGCGAGGCGGTCGCCTTCCCTGAGCCACTGGGCGCCGCTGATCGCCTCGCCGTTCAGCAGGAGGCCGGAAATTCCCGCATAGCACTGCACCAGAGCGCGGTCGTCGAGAAGAGTGATGCTGGCCGCCGGCGGCGCGCCGGCGGGACCCGGAAGGCGGATGTGCGCGCCCGCGCCGCTGCCCAGCAGGACAGGCAGTTCGTTCGCCGCCAGGCTGCGCTCCCCTTCGGGCAGCACGAGAATCACCTCACGCGCCATCGCTCACGCCTCCCGTGTCAGATTGGTTCCGTGCAGACCAGCACCAGCGGTTCCGGCAATCCTTCCGGCGCAACGATGAACTCGCGGCGCACGTCGCGATAGCCGTCCCGGGTCCCGACGGCCGTGTAGGCGCCTGGACGAAGTTGCAGCATGCGGTCGTCGAAACTTCCCAGGCGGCCGACGTGAAATATGGTCACTTCGGTAAGGCCGTCGGAACGCAGCCGCACGGGCGCGGGCGTGGCAGCCACGGCCAGGATACGCTCAAGCCGTTCAATCTGTCCGCCCAGGCGCGAGCCCGGATCGGGAATCGCCGCAGCTTCGTCCAGCAGGCGCCTGCCCCGTTGCCAGGCCTCGTCCCGGTTCAGCAACTGGGTATTGGCAATGGTTTCTTCCAATGCGTCGTCCAGCCGCACTCGCCGCTCGGCTTCCGCCAGTGCGCGTTGCGCGGACACGATGTTCGAGTCGATCTCAAGCATGCCGCGGTAATTGTCGGCCGCCTTGCGCCAGTCTTCCGCGAACCTGCCTGACATTGCGGCTGCCTGCAGTTTCGCCAGCCGCTGCCCACGTTCCTCCAGTTCCAGCGCGGCGAGGGCCTCGACCGGATCGGGATCGTTCGGACGCTGTTGCTGAGCCGCTTCGAACGCTGCGCGCGCCGCTGCGACATCGCCTTCTCCAAGCGCCGCATGTCCCCTCGACATACGCCCGTTGAACAGCCGCTGATCGATTCGGGCTTTGACCGCGGACAGTTCACCGCGCGCCTCCTGCCGATCGGGGTCAATCCGGAGTACCGCCTGCCACGCGGCACGCTGCTCTTCGAGGCTGCCGTCACGCATACTGGCCCGCGCCTCGGCCACCGCCTGCATGGTATCGGGCAGCCGGTCCGCACGCCGCGCCGCCAATTGCACGTCCGGATCGGTGGTTCCAAGAAGTATTCCGGCCTTTTCCAGTGCCGCCAGGGCGGCGGCCTGGTCGCCCGATTCGATCGCCTGCAGTGCCTCGTCAAGGGATCGGCGGCCAATATCCGGCGCGTGTTTGCGCAGTTCATGCAGCATCTCGCCTGCGCTTGCGTACGCGTTCTGCGCGTCCGGATATTCCCGCCGCCGGTAGAAGCCGTCTCCCTTCTCCTCCTCGGCCATGGCCTGCTGCCAGGCGCCGCCCGACCACAGGGAGGGCTGCAGCGCTGCCAGGTACCGCCGGTCCTGCAGCATTTCGCCCATGGCTTCGTCGGCAGCCTCGCGCTGCGTTCTCAGAAGCTGCATGTCCTGGCGGGACGCCTCTGCCTCCTGACCAATTCGCTCGGGCGGCGGACGGCGGCTCGCGCGCTCCTCGGCAAGGCGGGGCAGGAAAATGAACAGCGCCGCTGCCGCCAGCAGCAGGAAACCGCCCGCCGCGTAAGCCACCCAAAGGGGCACGCCGGAACTGCGCGGGAGCGCCGGGGTGGGCGAACCGTCGCGCTCGCCGGCAGTGGCGCCGGCACGAGCGCGGGCCACAATGGCGGCAGCCTCGGAGGGGCCGCCGGCGCTGTTGGATTCCGCCAGGATCTCTTCCAGGGCAGACCGCACGGCCTGCATCGTCACCGGCCTCGTCGCCTCGTCGCGCGCGAGCATCGCGGTAACCAGTTCGGCCAGGTCGCCGGGAAGTTTCGGCTGCCCTTCAGGAGCCGCGGGCGGCGCCAGTTCGCCGGAGCGAATGGCTTCCTCGCTGATGTCCGGCGCGAACGGCGGAAAGCCGCACAACAACTCGTAGATCACGCAACCCAGCCCATACATGTCGTCGCTGGTCCCTGCCGGGGCGCCGTCCAGTTGCCGAGGGCTCATATAGGCCAGGGAACCCCCCGATCGCCGGACTCTCCGCTCATCGGCCGCATCGGGCAGCACGGCGGCGCCGAAATCGCTCAGGCAGGCGGCGCCCGACTCGTCCAGCAGAATGTTGTGCGGCTTGATATCGCCGTGCACCACGCCTTTGCGGTGGGCATAGGCAAGGGCGTCGCAGACCGGCAGCAGACGCCTTGCCGTGTCGCTCCAGGGTTCGCCGGACCGCTCACCAATGTGTCCGCCCGGCAGGACAGGCATGGTGAAGAAATGGCTCCCGCCGTCGGAGACCAATTCCTGCGGGCGCACGATGGCCGGATGAACCAGGGACTGGGCAACGGAGAATTCGCGCCGGAAGCGGTCGATCCGGGCTGCGTCCATTGCGTGCCTGTCCCGGAGCAGCTTGAGGGCGACTTCCCGCTTTTCCCGTACATCTTCGGCAAGCCAGACCTGGCCGAGTCCCCCGGCGCCCAGCGGGCGCACGAGGCGGAACCGGGATGCCAGCACTTCGCCTTGTTTTCGGTCGTTCATTGAATCGCCAGGCACGGGCGTGTTTGTGGCGCGGTCAGTGCGGGACGCGCTCGCTCCCGTTCAGGGGCGCTGCAGGGACGTACCCTCAGGGTCTTGCGCACCCGGCACTTCAAGAACGCCGGTTTCCCGGGCGTAGATTTCCCGCAACAGGCGGCGCCACTCACGAAACCGTTCTTCCGCAGACCCGGTCAAACGACGGGTCTGGCCTTCGAGTTCCACGACCATGGGTTCCGCCTCGGCGTCAAAGGATTCGCCCACCTCACGCAGGGCCTCGGCGTGCATTTTGGCTTCCTCGCGCCGGCTCAGGCTGCTTTGTATACCCATGAAGCCGCCCTGAATCATGGTGCTGGTGACGCCCATGTTGTCGCCGCCGCTGGATTCGTACGCGATGGCGCCCAGTATCCCGAGCACTCCCAGCAGCATGCGCGTATTCGCCGACCTGCGCATTTCCTCGTAACTCAGCCGGCCTTCGCGCGCCATCCGCCGCCAGTCCGTGTAGGGCCGGTCCAGGCCGTAGTAGAGGTTGGCGTAGTGCTCGTTGACGGCATCGATCAGGGCGTATTCCCGCTCCCGCACCTCGCGCATGCGACTGACCATGGGCTCGTCCGCTGCCGGCAAGCGCCGGACCTCGTATTGACCGTTGCCCGTCTCTTCCAGGTAGCCACCAAAGGCCTGCGGCACTACGCTCAGCCCGTAGCGCAAATCGCTGATCTCGCGAATGCGCTGCAGCTCGCCGGCGCTGAGCTGCGCGCGGGCCTCAAGCAGATCATTTGCGATCTGGTTGTAGATATTCTGATAGGGATCCTGGCCGGGACCGGCGTTGCGAATGTACGCCTGCTCCGCGACCAGCATTGCATACTTCTTCTCGAACCACCGCCGGCCTGAAGAATCCCACGCGCCGACGCGCAACTGCGCACTGTAGCCGTCGGACTGGTCTATCCGCCCCGAAACTACGATGTCCGCGACCGGGCTGAATTCCGGCAGGACGCTTACCGCCCCCCAGTAGCCGGTGGTCTCAAGGGTGCTCTTGAGGTGGTACGGCATGTAGCGCGCCTCGGCGCGGCGGATCTCCGGAAAGACGAAACTGTCGTTGAGTTTCTGTTCGCTGGCGTCTTCGGGCAGTCCCGTATCGAAGACCAGGATGCCGACGTTCAGCAGGGCTTCCGTAGCAATTTCGGCCTCCGCCCGCTGCAGCCCCACTTGAGTGTACTGGACCTCGCGCGCGGACGTGCAGGCGCCCAGCACGACGACGCAGGCAGCCAGGCCAAGTGTCCTGATCGACCGGTTCACTTTCTATTCAACCCCATGTGCTTGCGATATTCGTCCCACAATGCCTCGCGGATGCGCGGATCTTCTTCCTGCTCCGCCGCTTCGCGGATCTGGCGCGCCACCTGGTCTTCGCTGCCCGCCGCCTCGGCAATGTCCTCCGGAATCTCTATCTTTGTCTCCGGCTGTTCGCCGGGTTCACCTGCGTTGCCGTCTGCAAGCGGTCCTCCCTGGCCACCGCCGCCTGCGCCGCCGCCACCCGCGCTGTTACCGTCAGACTCACTGCCCGAGCCCTGGCCGTCACCGCCAATGCCTCCTCCGGACGCGTTGGGAATGGTGACCATTGCCCCGCCGGAACCGCCGGCCTCGCCGATCATTCCGCCCGCGCCGCCGGACCCGGCGGCGGAACCTTGTCCCGCGGATGCCATGGCGCCACGCTCGCGAGCTATTTCACGGTCGTAGCCTTCCATGGATTCACGGAGTATTCCTTCAAGATCGCCTGCGCCTGGTATGCCGCCTGCGCCTCCCGTGCCGCCCGCGCCTTGTGTACCGGCTGTACCTCCCGTACCGCCCGGCTCGCTGCCTTGTCCGCCTCCGAAACCACCGCCGGCTCCCATGGAACCGGCCTGCTGACCGCCGGCATTGCCCTGTTGGCCTGACTGCCCGCCGGCCGAACCCATCGAGCCCTGCGAACCGCCCATCGAGCCTTGCGAGCCACCCATTGAGCCCTGCGAGCCACCCATCGAGCCCTGCGAACCGCCCATCGAGCCTTGCGAGCCACCCATCGAGCCCTGCGAACCGCCCATTGAGCCTTGCGAGCCGCCCATCGAGCCTTGCGAGCCACCCATCGGGCCCTGCGAGCCGCCCATCGAGCCTTGCGAACCGCCCATCGAACCTTGCGAACCGCCCATCGAGCCTTGCGAACCACCCATCGAACCCTGCGAACCGCCCATCGAACCTTGCGAGCCGCCCATCGAGCCCTGCGAACCACCCATCGAACCCTGCGAACCGCCCATCGAACCTTGCGAACCGCCCATCGAGCCCTGCGGACCGCCGGAGGAACCCGAACTGCCGCTGGGTTGAGGCATGGAAACCGGTGGGCCGCCGGACGGCGAAGACATGCCTCCAGTAGTCTGGCAATTGGCCAGGACCAGCACTGCGCAGAGCGCCACACAAAAGCCTGAAATACGCACTGTGCCTTTCATTGCGGTTGGTCGACCTTTACATTTCAAGCTAGCATACCACCGGCATGTTACCGCGCCCTTTAGGCATTGGATGCGCCAATCAGCCCTCGCGTCGCTTTCTGTAATCTTCGTAATTCAGCCGGCCCGAGCGCACCGCGGGCGGATAGTGCCCGTAACGTTCCTGTTCGCGCTTCTGCCGAACTCGCCTCATCACCCAGGCGGCCAGATTGAACAGCACAAAGGCGAGCGCCAGCAGCGCGCCCACGTTGTCGAAGAAAAAGCTGAACAAATCCACGAATCACTCGCCTCGCATGCGCAAGAAAGTACCTGCAACGGCCTTTATTTTACGCAGATCGCAGTAGTAATATCGAGACCATGTCGCTTGCCGTCTCGAACTGATGCGCCCCCGCTACCGGAACCTGCTGGTGGCCGTTTTCCTGGCGGGCGTGCTGGTCCTTGTCTGGCAACTGCAGGGGAGCGAAGCCACCACGACGGTGTTGCTGCTGACATCCGCCGAACGTCAGGACGGTGGCTCCGCTTCACTCAGTGAAGCCGGTCGCGCCCGCGCAGAAGCGCTCGGCCGGCTCGCGGGCAACCTCGCCGCCCGCGATCTGCTGGCCGGTATCTTCAGCGCCGGCGGCGAACCCGAGCGCGAGACGGTTCGCATGCTTTCCGAACGCCTGGGCAAGTCCATTACGGACGTGCTGATCGAAGACCCGGGCGCCTTCGCGCGCGGGCTGGCCAGACAGCACCGCGGAAAGATCGTGATTATCGTGACCGGCAACAACCTGGCTTCGGCGCTGCTGGCCGAGTGGGACGCCGCCGCGCTCAGCCTGGCGGAATTCGGACCGGGAAGAATGCACCTGATCAGCCTGCCCTCGTTCGGGCAGCCGCGAACGCTTGTCTTGCACTACTGAGAGCGATCAAGCTCTCAGAGTGGGACGCCGTGGGGCCAGTGCCCCCACTCCCGGGGTGAGGGCGGGAGCCCTCGCTCCTGTCAGCTCAAAAGGCGACTGAAGGTTGCCATATCGATGTTGGACCCGCACAGCAGCACGCCCACGTGCTTGCCCTCGAGCCGCTCGCGCAACGGGCCGATGGCGGCGGCGGTAGCGGTCGCGCATGCCGGTTCCACCATCATCTTCAATTCCTGCAGGATCAGCCGCATCGCCTGGCGAATCTCATCGTCTTCGACCCGGCCGAGACCGTCCATGTGGCGGCTGGCCAGCGCAAAGCTGTAATCCCGGGCATTGGGGGCCCGCAGGCTGTCGGCGATCGAATCGACACGGCTGGCCTGAACAGGCTCGTTGCCGGCCAAGCTCTGGAACATTGAGTCGGCGCCAAAAGGCTCCGCCCCGTACACACTGATTTCAGGACGAATCTGCTTGGCCGCCGCGCCGATCCCGGCGATCAGCCCTCCGCCTCCTACCGGGATCACCAGCGCGTCCAGGTCGGGCGCCTGCTCCAGCCACTCCATGCCGAGGGCGCCGGTGCCGATGGCAATCGAACGTCCCTCGAAGGGGTGGACGAGGGTCTTCCCGTCCTGTTTCTCGATGTTCAGGACCCGTTGAAAGGCGGCCTCCGCGTTGTCGCTCAATTCCACTTTCGCGCCCCAGGCCCTCGCCTGCTGAATTCGCGCAGGGTTGGCCGGAGAAATGATCACGACATGGGCCGGTGCGCCCATGACATGCGCCGCCCAAGACACGGCTACGGCGTGATTGCCGGCGCTGACTGCAGTCACGCCCCTTTTTGCTTTTTCCTCGGGCAGGGAGAGCATCCAGGCAAGCGCGCCCCTGGCCTTGAAGGTTCCGGTCATCTGCAACAGTTCGAACTTGACCGATATGCGCAGGTCCGGCGCGCGCTTGCTGATCTGCGTGCCGCGCCAGTCATGCACCGGGGTGCGCACGATACGATCTTTGACCACTTCCCTGTAGGCGCGTATCTCGCTGAGTGAAGGGGGTTCATGAACAGTCATTGTTTTGCTCCTTTACGACTGACCTCCCTTACATAGCGCTCGTCCAGATCGCGGGCGCGCACACAGCCCAACAGGGCAAGATCTCTCTCTACCTCGTCGCGCAGAATCTTCAGCGCGCGGTCCACACCAGCCTCGCCGCCGGCCCCGAAGCCGTACAGGTAGCCGCGGCCGGTGGAACAGGCGGTGGCGCCCAGCGCCAGGGCCTTCAGCACATGCGTGCCGCGCCGCACCCCGCCGTCAACGATGACCTCGGCGGAGTCGCCTATGGCGTCCCGGACCTCGCGCACGAGATCGACCGGGGCGGGCGCGCCGTCCAGTTGCCGTCCCCCATGATTCGATAACATGACCGCGCTGGCGCCGGCCTCCACCGAGCGGCGCGCGTCTTCCGCGCACATGACGCCCTTGATCGCAAATGGCCCGCCCCATTGCTCGATCATGCGGGCGGCATCGTCCCAGTTGACCGTCATATCAAACTGGCGCCCGACATAGCCCATGAGGTTGGTGTCTTCCGAGTCGCGCAGGCGGTGGGCGAAATTGGCCATCTCCGCGGCTCCCGAAGTGAGGTAGCGATACGCCCAACTCACATGCCGGGCCACGTCCAGCTTGCTCATGAAGGTCAGCTTGGGCGGCACGGTCATGCCGGTATGGAAGTCGCGCTCGCGGTTACCGCCCACCGGCACGTCCACCGTAAGACACAGTGCGGAATAGTTGGCCTCCTTGCAGCGTTCGATGAATTCGCGGTTCAGCCCCGGGTCCCTCAGCACGTAGATCTGGAACATCCGCGGACCTTCGCTGGCCGCCGCCACGTCCTCGATGCTGGTGGAACCCAGCGTGGACAGCGAATACATCGTGCCCGACCTGTGCGCCGCCCGTACCGCGCCGACCTCGCCGTCGTGGTGAAAGATCCGCGACATCCCGGTGGGCGAAAGGAACAGCGGCCATTCGAGCTCCTGACCCAGTACCGTGACGCCGGCGTCTATCTTCTCGACATTGACCAGGTAGCGCGGCAGCAGTTCGTAGTTCTCGAATGCCGCCGTGTTGTTATGCAGCGACCATTCGTCATCGGCCCCGCCCCGCATGTAGTGATACATCGGCGCGGGCAGCCGCTTGCGCGCCAGCTTGCGCAGGTCCTCCAGGTTATAGCAGCGGTCGAGCTTTTTCTTCGACGCCATCAGTCGAACCTCGCCAGCGCGTAGCCCTCCAGCGGAAACTCCTGTCCCTCACCGATGATCTGCTGTGCCAGCGCTTTCCCCGTCCCTGCGGCCATCGACCAGCCCAGATGTCCGTGGCCGGTGGCCAGGGACAGGCCTTGAACTTGCGTCGGCCCGATGATCGGCACGCCGTCGGGCGACGCGGGCCGCAGGCCGCACCAGGCCTGCATGTCCTTTACATCGATTTGCTCGGCGTGCCGGGGCAACACGCCGGCGAGCAGGTTCCTTAAATTGGCAACCCGTTCCGGTGAAAGGTCGAGATTGAATCCGGTGAACTCTACCGTTCCGCCCACCCGTATACGGCTTGCGCCCAGCGGCACGACACCGGCCTTGTAGCCGTCATCGAGCACCGCGTGCCCGAGTCGGGGTAATTCTTCCGGCATGGGCGTGGTCAGCGAGTAGCCCTTGGCCGGGCAAACCGGCACTCGAACGCCCAGAGCCTTCACGAGACGGGGCGTGTAGCTGCCCGCGGCCACGACAACTTCGTTCGCCTCGATTTCTTCGCCATTTCCCAAGCGTACACCCTGGACGCTTCCCTGCTGCCCGAGTATTTCCTGCACCGATGCTCCAAATCGAAATCGGGCCCCATGTCGTTCTGCATGCCGTTGCAGGCTGCGACTGAACTTGTGAGCATCGCCTACCTCATCGGCGGGAAAATAGAAGCCCCCCGCCAGTTCCCTTCGTATCGGCTCCAGCGCCGGTTCCAGCTCCACGATGCCGGCGGGGGTCAGCTCCTCTGCAGGCACCTGATCGGCGCCCAGAAAGCGGATGTGCTCCCGACCTCTCTTCATATCGGCTTGGTCGCGGCAAACTTCCATTACGCCCGAAAGGTCAGCCTCGTACTCAACGGCGGTATCTGACCTCAATTCTTTCATTTTATCAATAGAATAATTACATAATTTGAGGTTTTTTCTTAGATTGATTTCGTGACGGACAGGCTGGCTGTTGCGGAGAAAGCGGTAGCCCCAGTACAAAAGCGCCGGAAAGGCCGCTGGCCGGACCAGGAGCGCCGCTTCCTTGCGCCCCAGGAACTTGATCAGCTTCAGCCAGACGCCGGGAGAATTCCAGGGCGCCGACAGGCTGGGCGTCAGCATGCTGGCATTGGCGAAGCTGGTCTCAAGCGCCGGACCCTCGCGCCGTTCCAATACTGTTACGTCGGCGCCGGCGCGGGTCAGAAACCATGCCGTGCTGACGCCGATGACGCCACAACCGACGACGATTACGTGCATGAAGGGGGGATGCCTGACCTCAGGCAGCGATCAGGCCGGCAAAACGCCTGAACACGCGCCGGCCCAGCTCCATGGAGCGGTTCATGTGGGCCCGCGTATCGGCAAGTATCCTCCTGGCGCTGATCCGCCCGTCCTCGGCAAGCCATCCTCGTGCCGCATCCCGCCGGACCCATTCCTCGATCATGGGTTGAAGGATTTCCAGGTGAAACTGGATCGCGTAGCCGGCCTCGCCATAGCGGAAGGCCTGGTTGACGCAATCCGGCGAGGAAGCCAGCAACACGGCGCCGTCCGGCAGGTCAAAGGTATCGCCGTGCCACTGCAGGACCACCTCGCGGTCCTGTAACCGGGAGAACAAGGGGTCGTTATCGGCATCCGTCGTCGTGGTGAGGTCATACCAACCGACCTCGCGCACGGGATTCTCATAGACGTCGCTTCCGAGAATCTTGGCCATGACCTGAGCGCCGAGGCACACACCCACCGACGGAACCGATTTCTCGAACGCCTCGGCACAGAGCCGCTCGACATGAACCAGGTGCGGGAACCGATCCGTGTCGTTGGCGCCCATCGGCCCCCCCATAACGACCAGGCCGGCATGCCCGTCAAGGCTTGGCTGCGCCGAAGCGTCCCGCTGGAAGTCAACGATGTTGAGCGTAAGACCTTCGTTGCGCAGCAGAGGTTCGAGCATGCCCTCGGTTTCGTAGCTTACGTTGCGGATTACCAGTACTTTCTTCATCGTTCGACATGAGATTGGACCGGGAGGGATTGTACTGCCGGGCGTCCATGATTCGGTCTGCTCCAGACAGACATCGGCGACCTCCCGGCGGGCAGCGCGTAAGGTTGCGATAACCATTTCGCGCGATATTCACAGGTGAGGCGCCTGCATCATGAAAATACTGCTCGTTGAAGACGAACCGGACCTGGCCAGCGCCACCCAGCGCCTGTTGCGCCGCCATAACTACATAGTGGACGTGGCGGAAGACCTGGGCGTCGCGCGGTCCGCCCTGCTCAGTTCCCAGTACGAAATCGTCCTGCTGGACCGCCGTTTGCCCGACGGTGACGGCGTGGACCTGATTCACTTCGCGCAAGACCACAAGCTCTCGTGCAAGTTCCTGGTTCTCTCCGCGCTTGGGGAGCTGCAGGAGCGGGTGGAAGGTCTCGACCTCGGGGCGGATGACTACATGGTCAAGCCCTTCGAGCCGGAAGAACTGCTTGCCCGGATACGCGCCGCGGAACGGCGGCCTGTACCGGAGGTCGGGCGGGTGCTTCGACTGGGAGCCCTGCGTCTGGATTGCGACACGAGAAACTTCTTCTCCGATGGCGACGCGTTCATCCTTCCCCGGCGCGAAATGGTGATCCTGGAGCAACTCATGCAGGGCGCCAACCGGGTGGTGGGCCGCGACGTGCTCGAAAAGGCCATGTACGGATACGACGAGCAGTTCGAGTCCAATACGCTCGAATCGCATATGTCGCGCCTGCGCAAGGCCATCGCCTCCCGCGGCTGCGGCGTCAGAATCCACACGGTGCGCGGTGTAGGCTATATGCTGAGGGAAGAGTCATGAGCAAGCCCCGCCGCGTCATGCCAGTCCTCCGTTCACTGGTAGGCCAGGTGACCTTGCTGTCGCTTGCGCTGCTGCTGCTGGCGCTGGCCTACTTCGTTTTCTTTCCAATCCTTACCAGGGACCCCCCGGAGCCATTGGCACGCACCATCTCACTTTTGGGAGGTGCGGTTTTTGAAGTCATGGCTGATTCTGATGGGCCGCTGAGCGATATTCGCGAAGCGGAGGACGTGCTGGCCGCTGCGGAGGCCAACGAGCATTTCAGGCTCTATGTGACTCGTGGCGATGAGGAATTGCAGATTGGGGCGCCACCCAGATGGGCGGATGTCGCCGATTACTCTCAGTTTGTTATGACTGATCCAGGTGCGGCACCGAGCAGCGTCAATCCCGCCCGTTCCCTGGTGTTCTTCAGGCTGAGCGAGAGCGACGGCGAGGCCAGCGTTTCCTATCAGCTATTCGAAGGGGAGCAGGTCTACCACGAGATCGGCGGCATCCAGAAACCGATAGCCAAAGCGGAAACGTGGCTCGGCGGCATGAGCCCCATTGTTTTCTGGTGGCAATCCCGCAACATGCTTATTGCGGGAGGAGCCATATTTGCCGGCGTTCTGATGCTGCTGGTGATCTTGCGGCGCTCTCTTCGCCGGCTTGCGGATGTAGCGCGGACCCTGGATCCACAGGATCCCAGCCACGAATTGCCCGAGAAGGGTCTGCCTACGGAAATAAAACCGATGGTGCGAGCCATCAACCGCATGATTCGGCGAATTGACGAAGCCAACGAAGAGCAGGCGTTTTTCCTCGCGGCGGCTGCTCACGAGTTGCGCACGCCACTCGCCATAGTCCGCACGCGCCTCGAGAATCTTCCCGAGGGGCCCGACAAGGAGGAACTCAAGAACGATCTCCGCCGCATGTCGCGCCTTGTCGATCAGTTGTTGCGCCTGATGAGCGTGCGAAACAAGGGCAAGCCGTCGGAAACCGTCGACCTGGTTTCCATCGCGAAGAGTGTTGTAGCGGAGCGCGCGCCCCTGATCATCGACAAGGGTGTGGAGATCGACCTGGATGCAGACGGTCAGCCGGTGGAGGTGCGCGGCGACGAAAGGCTGCTCAAAGTGGCCCTGGCCAACCTTGTAGACAACGCTCTATCGTTCAGTGATCCGGGCCGGCGGCTCATTGTGCAGGTAAGCCCGGACAGGAACATCACGGTCCGGGACGAGGGCCCGGGCATTCCGCAGAAGGAACTGGACAACATCTTTCGGCCGTTCGCCAAGAACCCGCCCAACCGCCCGGGGCACGGACTGGGTCTGGCCATAACCCGTTCCATCATGGCCCTGCACGGTGGAAGTGTTGACGCCGCCAATCTGCAAGATGGCGGCGCGAGTTTCGCGCTTCAGTTCTAATCCGGAAGAGAAGGCATCTTGCCCTCCGCCCTGCGGGCGAGGGCTTCAAGCCCTCTTTCCCAGCCTCTCCTACTGCACCAGCACGCGCGCTACAACCGTCTCCGTTTGAGGCAGCAGGCACAGGTCGTCCTTGCAGGTCTGGTAGGTAACCTCGGCGCTTACCTCGTACAAACCCGGCAGGGTGCCGGCCGCAGCCTCGATCGGCTGGCCCCAGGTCACTCCCTTGCCCATGTGAACGTCGTATGAGCCCTTGAACCGAAATGGCGGACTCTTGACCGCGCCGGCAGCCTCAATTCCAGCGGGCACGCTAAAGCTCACGCTGGTTTCCTTCATGCCCTGCCCAACGTTGCGGCCGGTCGATGCGTAGATGTACCAACCGTCCTGCATATCGAGCTGAACATTGACATCCGCGGTGCGACCCATTTCCAGCACGACCATCGGGTCCACCCGGACCGAGACCGGCGAGAAAGACGGATCCGGAGCGTTAGTCGATGCAGAGTTGGCTTCAGTAACACCTGCGGCGTCCGGGGCAGCTTCAGCATTGGCGGCGATCATCGGCGCGGGCTGCGCATCCTTGCTGCCCAGCATCACGTAAACCCGGCCCTGATGACGCATGGTGAGCCAATACTCCTTGCCCATGTCATACAGCCTTCCGATGTCCTTGTCCCACCATTCCTGCTGAAACGACAGTCGTTCCAAAATTTCCTCGTCGCTTGGAACCTGAAACGTCTCGCCTTCCGCCGCACGGTCAGCGGAGATTTCCTGAAACATGGCGCGCTGCGTTTCCAGCGTCGGGCGCGGGCGCGGCGGGTACAAGCCCGGGTCCTTCCCGGCGCTCTCGACCTTGTTGACATCCTCCCACTCCCAGGACAACTCGGCGCTGAACTCGCCGCCGTTGATCGTCGCCACGCTGGCGCCGATGATCAGGTCGTTGACGCCATCGGCATTCCAGTCGTCCACATACACTCGTTGCCCGCTGCCGGGGATCGCCTTGGCGCCGTTCTCGGCCGGCAGCAGGTCAATGCCCGGTTCGAAGCGATGGCCGTGGGGCGTCTTTACGCCGCGGAAGAACGAGACCGCGCGGCTGTTCGGTGCTCGGTAGGAGTCGGTGACCAGCAGGTCCAGCACGCCGTCCTGGTCCCAGTCCACGGCGAGCGGATTGGGCTTGCCGTCGCCCGAAGGCGCCACGCGAAGACCGGTTTGCATGTATTGCAACTCGCTCTCCGTGTATGAACGCGTCTGCAGAGGCTCGCCATTGATGTCCAGCAACAGCTCGCGTACGCCGAAACTCGGGTTCCCGGGTCCGCCGATGTTCTCGCTGACCCGCAGTCCGCCACTGCCGCCCACGATCAGGTCATAGTCGCCGTCGTCATCCAGGTCCCCGAAGGTGGCCGACGTGTACACCCAGTAGTCAAACGTGCCGATGTCGCCGGGTTCGCCATCGTAATTGCCGAAATCAGGATTGCCATTGGAAGCCGGATCGCCCTGTTGGGGTAGCGACTGGCCCGGCAGAAACCCCTCGGCGCTGCCCCGAAACCAGGTAACTTCGCCGGGGTGATACTGGCCGGTGATCATGTCCAGGTAACCGTCGTCATTCAGGTCGTAGAACATGGGCGTAAAGCCGATGCAGCACCATTGAGGAACTTCCATGATGGTGCCTTCGGTATCGCGCGCCCACTCGAATTCCTCGGTGAATTGCGGGTCCGAATCGGTGCCGACATTGAGGTAAACGCGAATCGTGGAACCGTCGGCGCCCATCGGGAACAAGTCACCGGAATTAGTCTCGAACTCGCCAACCAGCAGGTCCCGCCTGCCGTCGCCGTTCCAGTCCCACAGCGCCGGCGCCGCCAGCCCGTGCTTTTCGGTCAATACCGGCCCGTCGCCGGCCATTACCAGGATCGGCTCGCTGAGCATGGGCGCGCCCGGAATGTCCGCCGGCGTCAGCACCGGGAAACTCATCTCATCCGCGTTTGCCGCGCCAACAACGAAGACGGCCGCTATTCCAACCAAATATTTGCTACGCATCTCTTGCCTCCTGAGTTTGAATTTTTTTTCGTTCGAATTCAGTCAATCGTCTGAATCCACTGTCCCTGCCGGCGCCGCATCAGCGCCACGGTCGGCCATTACCGGGCCTGATCCATCTTTGTTGCTTCCCAGCATCACGTACACCCTGCCTTGATGGCGCATGGTCAGCCAGTGAGCCTTGTCCCCACGGTAGAGGCGACCAATGCTGTCGTCCCAGTATTGAATGTTCATTTGGACATGTTGCTCAAATTCCTCGTCCGTGAAGGCGTCCGCATTCCAGTATTCGGCCATTGATTCTCTCGTAGGCCGTGGCCGTGGCGGGTACAGCCCCGGATCCTTTCCGGCGCTCATCACCTCGTTGACGTCTTCCCACTCCCAGGACAACTCGTCGCTAAACTCGCCACCGTTGACCGTCGCAACGCTGGCGCCGATGATCAGGTCGTTGACCCCATCGAGGTTCCAGTCGTCCACATACACACGTTGTCCGCTGCCCGGTATCGCCTTGGCGCCGTTCTCAGCCGGCAGCAGGTCGACTCCCGGCTCGAAACGATGGCCATCCGGTGTTTTTACGCCACGGAAGAACGATACGGCGCGACTGTTGGCGGCGCGATATGAGTCGGTCACCAGGAGATCCAGTACCCCGTCCCGATCCCAGTCCACGGCGAGCGGGTTGGGCTTGCCGTCTCCCGACGGCGCCATTGGCATGCCCGTCTGCATGTATTCCACTTCGCTTTCCGTATACGAGCGGGTCTGCAGTGGCCGACCATGAATGTCCAGCAACAGCTTGCGAACGCCGAAGCTGGGATCTGTTCTCCCGCCTACGTTTTCGCTGACGCGCAAGCCTCCGCTGCCACCCACTATGAGATCAAAGTCGCCGTCATTGTCCAGATCGCCGAACGTGGCGGAGGTATACACCCAGTAGTCGAAAGTTCCTATATCACCGGGCACTCCCTCATAGGGGACGAAATCGGGGTCATACTCTATTGTTTCGGCGTCGTACTGAGGGAGCGCGCTCGAAGCCGGATTGCCCTCCTGCGGCAGGTTCTGCCCTGGCAGAAAGCCGTCAGGACCGCCCTGAAACCAGGTGACCTCGCCGGGATGGTACTGGCCGGTGATCATGTCAAGGTAACCGTCGTCGTTCAGGTCGTAGAACATGGGCGTAAACCCGATGCAGCACCACTGAGGAACTTCCATGATGGTGCCTTCGGTATCCCGCGCCCACTCAAACTCCCCCGTGAATTTCGGCTCGGAGTCGGTTCCCACGTTCAGGTAGACACGAATCGTTGATCCGTCCGCTCCCATCGGAAATAAGTCTCCGGCATTGGTCTCAAACTCGCCAACCAGCAGGTCCTGCTTGCCGTCTCCGTTCCAGTCCCACAACGCCGGCGCAGCCAGGCCGTGTTTCTCCGTGAGCACCGGCTTGTCGCCGGCCATTACCAGGAACGGTTCGCCAAGCGTTGGCGCGCCCGGAATATCAGCCGGCTTCAACGCCGGGAAACTCATCTCGTCCGCGTTTGCCGCGCCAGCCACCAAAAGGGTTCCAATCAAAAGGAGCATATTTCTTCGCATGTCACGTCTCTCCAGGAGCCAACCCTGGTCGCTATTGTCCATCAACAGGCTTACGCAAGCCTTACATTGGGGCGCATCTGGAAGCGATTTGTTCTCCCTTTCTTCTGCGCGTCCTGCACTCCCGCCGCCAACTGTGGTCACCGGAGCATCAGTTAGGATGAACGGGCGATGCGGGTGAGGCTCCTGATCTTGTGCCTTGTAGCGCTGAATGGCGTGCAGGCAAAGGACGGGGCTAGCCTGGCGGAACAGTACTGGCGCACGCCCTCCGAGTGGCCTGCCTTTATCGTTGACGAGGGCGTTCAAGCTGAGGAAATCGGTCCTTTACCTTCTTTGCCGTCGGTTTCCTGGCATACGCCCGAAAGCGAGGAGCTCGGCAAACTGCTGTTCTTTGATCCGCGCTTGTCCGGCTCCGGGCAACTGGCGTGTGCCAGCTGCCATGACTCACAGCTCGGCTGGGGTGACGGGCGGAGAGTATCCGCCGGCCATGATCGCCGAGCCGGTCAACGGAATGCGATGACACTTCTCAACGCAGCGTATTTTGACCACCTGTTCTGGGACGGGCGCGCCCAAGGCCTGCTGGACCAGGCCCTTCAGCCGATCCAGAGCCCATTGGAGATGAATGCCGAACTGGAAGTGGTCGTTGAACGGCTGGCGAACACGGCCGGGTACCACATGAGATTCGAAAGTGCTTTCGGCTCACCCGTAGTGTCCGCGGAGCGAATTGCGCAATCAATTGCTTCCTTCGTTCGCTCACTCGTGTCGTCACGCAGCCGCTTCGACCGCTTTGCGCAGGGAGACTACGAACGACTGACTGATGAGGAAATCGAAGGCCTGCATTTGTTCCGCACCCGCGCCCGCTGCATGAACTGTCACAGCGGCCCGCTCTTCTCCGATGGGCAGTTCCACCACACGGGCTTGAGTTACTATGGAAGACGATTCGAGGATCTGGGAAGGTTTCACGTAACCGGAAAAGCCCAAGACCGCGGCAAGTTCCGCACTCCCACGCTGCGCAACGTCCGGCATACCGGGCCGTGGATGCATAACGGATTGTTCGACGATTTCACAGGCATCCTGCGCATGTATAACCACGGCATCACGTTTGCCGCGCGGTCGAAGCCGGGCGCACCCGTACTGTCGCCGCTGATCCGGCCCCTGGGGCTGAATGACCGCGAAATCGCGGCGCTCGAAGCATTTCTCGACACCATAGGCCGGCGCCCGCCATTCGTGGAGCCGCCGGTTCTGCCCGGCCTGACCGAATCCGATTCCGGCGCCACTTCGGAATTTCTATCCACGGGGACTCACTGACACCCGTGGCCTTGAGGGGACACACCATGGACATGCTGAAACGATCGACCCTTTGCCTGGCCTGCCTCTGCATCGCCGCGCAGCCGGTTCTCGCTCAGGATACCGAGAACGATGAGGAAGAGGAAGAAGCGCTTGTAGTGCCCATTGAGGTGGAAGCGCCGGAGTTGCGCGTGCAGCAGGGGCGCAGCGAATACAACGCGGAGTTCATTGAGAACATGCCTACCGGACAAGGCAATCTCGCCGACCTCCTGAGGATGAACCCCTCGGTGGAGTTCTCCCGCAATGACGACCTTTCCTCTGGTGCAGGAACATTGAGGCCGGCCGAGATTTCCATCCACGGTCAACTGTATTACCAGAATCTGTTCCTGATTGATGGAGCGGACACGACGAGCGATATCGATCCAGCGGTTCCAGCCCGAATCTCACGCCTTAACGGCAGGGGCGACGTCTTCAGCGTACCCAGCCTGGTTGAACCGATAGGAGGCAGTTCGCCGCAAGGCTACTATCTGGACGTTGATCTACTCGACAAGGTGGAGGTATACGACAGCAACATACCGGTGAAATACGGCGGATTCACCGGTGGCGTGGTGTCCGCTCAAATCAAGAAATATCAGGGTGAAGACACCTTTTCCTGGAATTTCGGCATGCAGCGCGACGAATGGGAAGAGTTCCATGTGACCGAGGAAGACATCACCTCGAACGACAGGTTCAATGGGGTGTATACGCCCGACTATCAAAAGACCAATTTCGGGATCAGCCTGCAGCAGGGGCTCGGGGACGATCTTGGGCTTACGCTGGGTCTGACCCGACACCAGTCCCGTTTCGGCCAGGAATACGAGGACGACACAGACACCATCCAGATGGTCGAGTACGAGGACTACATCAACAACCTGGTGGGCCGGCTGGACACCAAGGTGGGCAATATGGACGCGGGACTTTCCTTTCGCTATTCGACTCGCGAGCATGACGGTGTTACCTCGAGCAATTACACCGGCTCATTCAAGAAAGAACACGAAGGTTACGGATTTACCTTGGATCTGGGCAGACCCCTCGCCACGGGCTTTCTGGACCTGGACCTCACCTTCGACCGCCTGTCCGACTCATTGGACAGCGAGTCCAATCTTTTCACGTTTCACGAGTACCTGGAAGGTAGTGGCGAGTCTCGCTTCGAAGGCGCATTTGGGGATATGAAACAACAACAGACACGTATCTCCCTAAAGCCGGAATGGAGTCTTGACCCCCTGAATCTGGCCGGGCGCGAACACACGATCACGATAGGCGGCGAGTACCGAAACACGCGCTCTTACTACGAACGCCCTGAAGACATCGTCTTTGAAAGGTACGACTGCATCCGCGACATGGGTCGTGAAGGCTGCCAGGATCAGGACGGCAGTGGGGGCAGCAGTGCAGGAGATGAAAGGTTTGGCGGACTCTCGTACTGGTACGCGGGTAAAGTCGACCTGACCTATAACGAGTTTTCGGTGTATGCGGAGGACGAAATAGACCTTGGCAGCTGGCAAATCAACCTTGGGCTGCGCGGCGATCGAGGCAGCTTCCTGGAGAACTTCGATGTGTCGCCGCGCGTCAAGGTGGCATGGTCGCCTTTTGAGGATGGCAGCGGGGAACTGACGGTCGGCGCCAGTCGATATTACGGGCGGAGTTTCTTCCGCTACCAATTGAACGATGCGATCTACG
Organism: uncultured Gammaproteobacteria bacterium; assembly: GCA_951828235.1. Classification (GTDB taxonomy): domain Bacteria; phylum Pseudomonadota; class Gammaproteobacteria; order Steroidobacterales; family Foliamicaceae; genus Foliamicus. The sequence continues at coordinate 2,592,762 of OX639965.1, read as the reverse complement.
GCTGGAGAGAAATTTACCTCTATCTAACAAGATTTTCCGCGCGCCCCGGTCAGGAAATGCCGTGCTCCAGACCTGAATTCCCCCAATGCACACATCGGACTTTCGAAAACCGCAGCGGCGCCTCCGAGCTGGACACGCCTTATTCCGACGAGATTGCGCTGGAATGGCGCCAGAGGATCGGCGCGTTTGAAGGTAAGCTACAAATGCTGACCCGCGAGAGCCGCAAGGGCGTTTCCCGCCGACGGGAAGACGATGGGCTGCTCTACTACAACAATGAAGGTCGCAGTTCGACGCAAAGCGCCACGCTGGAATTGACCAATTTCACACCGCTGGTGTTCGGCCCGACGGAGACGCGCTTCACTATGGGCCTGAGTTACCGTGATACGGAAAGTAATCGCTACGACGACGAGAGTTACGATGAGGCGCTGGAGACGGACCTGATCTACTACAAGGGCGGACTGATTCGGCCCGAAGAGCTTCCCGCCTGGGACTACAACGTGCCTCTGGGCTTTCGGCTGAGTTCCGTCACGGCAATTCCGAATTGGGGGCTGTCGTGGTCGAATTTTTACGTTATTCGCAAGGGCGGAACCGTTGCCCGCGATTCTACAGAGGACTACGAGAGCCCGGATACGGGAGTGCGCTACAACATCTACGAGGACCACGAATTCGGCAGCCTGTTCACGATCAATTCGCGCATTCAATGGAGCCGCATGCTTACTGACGGCTCGGAAGTTTATGCCCGATTCGAAATCCATAACCTGCTTGATCGGGTCATTGACACGCAAACAATTCGGAATTCCACACGCCAAAGGAACACCAAGGGCCGGCGCTTCTGGATGGAAGTGGGGATGCGCTACTTCTAGCCGTTACGCCGGAGTTAACGTGATGGAGAACGGCTGGGAACGAAGGCTTCCCGCCCTCAATGCCGGGAGGACAGGATGTCCTCGCCCCCGCACGCCGTGAACGGCGCGGATAGCAGTCTCGGCCAGGTCGCTGCCTTCCTGGGTGCCGGTGGGCCGGTGGTCTGGCTCTTGCTGGCCATTTCCATTGCCGCGCTGAGCGTGGTGCTGCTGAAGCTCTGGCAGTTCTTCAGTCTGCGTCCCGAGCACAACGAGGAACTGCCCCAGGCGCTGTCGGCCTGGCGCGAGGGTAAGCACGAACAGGCCTGGCGAATGCTCAAGACCGAGCGTTTCAGCTCCGAAATCGTTGCGCTGGCGATGCGCGGGCTGGCGGAGGGAGGCGCCGATCAGGCCACCCTCAGAGAAGAACTGGAGCGTGTCTCCCTTGCCAAACTGAACGCCTTGCGCGCACAACTGCCGGTGCTGGAAGTGATCGGCACGCTCACACCCCTTCTCGGACTGCTGGGAACGGTGCTGGGCATGATCGCCGCTTTCCGGGCCATGGAAATCGCCGGAAGCCAGGTCGACCCATCGGTCTTGTCCGGCGGCATCTGGCAGGCCTTGCTGACCACCGCCATGGGCCTGGCGATCGCGATCCCCGCAATGGCCGCCTACAACTGGATGGACCGCAAGTCCCAGCGTGTGTCGGAACAAATAAACGACGCCGTAACCCAGATATTTACGCATTACAACCGCGGGAGCTCACAGGACCAGGCCGGCTCATCTCCATCCGATCCACATGCGCCTTGACCACCTGATTCGCCGACGCAAGCGCGCCATCAGCATGGTTCCGCTGATCGATGTTGTTTTCATCCTGCTGCTGTTCTTCATGCTGTCCACCAGCCTCATCAAGGCACGGGAGATTCCGGTGGACTTCCCCACTCCCGACTCCGAACCCTCGGCCCAGCAGGTAAGGGTCATTCGCCTTGAATCCGAAGACGGAACGATTTCGTTCGAGGGGCTTCAATACGCAGCTTCCGATCTCGAGGCGCTTCGCAGCCTGTTTGCGACAGATCCCCTGGCCCCCTATGCCCTCGATACGGCGCCGGGCGTCAGTACCCAGGCGCTGGTCACGCTACTGGACCGCCTGAACCTGGCCGGCGCGACGAACCTGTCCCTTATGGGAGAGATTTCGTGAATCTCTACAGGCCGCGCAAACCGCTATCCCAGGACACCAGCATGATTCCGCTGATCAACGTTGTTTTCCTGATGCTGGCGTTCTTCATGATCCTGGGGCAGATCGAGCGCTCGGACGCGATCCGGCTGGACCCTCCGGAATCGCTGAGCCGCGAGGCCCAGGGAGAATACACGGCAACGCTGCTGATTACTGCGCAACAGGCCCTCTACCTGAACGAACGGCCGCTGCGTAGCGAGCAACTCGCCGGTGAAATCCGCCGCCTTCTCGACACGGCCGCCGACCCGCAAAGCGTCCGCGTGCTGGTCAAGGCCGACGCCACGCTTCCGGCTACCGAACTGAGGCAGGTTCTTGCCCGGCTGCGGACCGCCGGCCTTCTGCGTGTTTCGCTGGCGACCGAAGCGGCAGGGGTTGCGTCGCCCGGTTAGCCCGCATGCACCCTGAGCGAAAGCTGCTGCATTGGAGCGTTGCGGTAAGCGCGGCGATTGCCGCACATCTACTGCTGATAGTGGGATATGTCGGTCTCAATCCATATGGCGCGGCCGGCGAGGGCCAGGGCGGTATCGAAATCGGCCTGGGCATGCTAGGAGAAATGGGCGAATCGCTGGAGACCTCCGACGCGTCCGAAGCGATCGAACTGCCTCGTGACCAGCCGCCGGAGCCTGCGCCGCCGGAGCCGCCCCAGGCGGCGCCCGCAACGCCTGCACCGGAACCGGAACGCCCGCAACAGGTCACCGAGGTCCAGGTGCAGGCTGAAACAGCCGAAAAAGTCCCGGAAACGGCGGTTCAGACCGAGACAGTCGAACAAGTCGTCGAATTACCGACGGTCGAACCTGAAGCAGCGGCACAGGCGAACATGACGTCGGGCGGTGGCGGGGCAGGCGAAGATGCGGTCACGCAGACGCGCCAGTCATCGGGCGGCGGAAATACGCGCCGCGCGGGTGGCGTTCGCGGGCGCCAGGCTTCGTATGTGGCTGCCCTGGCCGCACAGGTGAACCGCTACAAGCACTACCCCATGGCCGCCCGGCGAGCCCGTCAGGAAGGCACCGCCACACTTTCCCTGGTCATTCTGCGTGACGGCACCGTCAAGGACTTCCATGTCAGCAAGAGTTCGGGCTGGGAAGCGCTCGATGCCGCTGTCTTGCGAATGCTGGAGCGCGCGCAACCCTTGCCGGCCTTTCCGGCATCCATGACTGAAGAGGAGATCCGTGTGGACTTCCCCGTTTCGTTCTCGCTGCAAGCTCTGTGAGGCGAAGGCAAACGGGCGGAACCCATCAACGGCTCAGTGCCCCGCAGCGGGAGGAATTCCTATGAAATTGCAGAATCTGGCCATCACCGCCACGCTCATGACGACATCCTTGTTGGCCGTGTCCCAGGCCCATGCGCTCGAATCACGCATCGATGCAGTCACCGTTTACCCGCGCGGCGCCGACGTGACCCGCGTCGCGCGGGTATCCCTTGCGTCCGGCGTCAACGTCGTAATGCTGGAAGGCCTTCCGGGCAATATCGACCTGGGGCGGGTTTCGGCGGTCGTTGAGGACGAGCGCGTCGAGGTGCGATCCATTCGCCTGGATGTGCGCGAGCAGCGCGAGGCGTTCGACGCGGAGGTCCGGCGCTTGGAGGACGCTATTGTGCAGGTGAAGGACGCCATGGAGGCAATCGACGACGAGATTGCCGCGGCGGAACTGCAGCTGAAGTTCCTGGAGGGACTCGCGCTGGAGTACGCGAGGAGTGAACGCGGCGAAGCGGCGGCAGGCCAGGCGGACATCGCATCCTGGCAGCAGGCCATGGACTCGATCGGCAGCGGGGCAAGCGGGGCAATGGAGAAAATCCGCAATGCCCGCAAGTTGCGCCGTGAGGAGGAGAAAGAGCTGTCGGTGCTTGAGCGGGAACTGGAGAACAAGCGCGTACGCCGTGCGGATTCCGCTGTGTTGCGGATCTCCCTGGCTTCGGAGTCTTCGCTGGATTCGAACCTGCGGGTCACCTACTTCCAGCGGCAGGCGCGCTGGAATTCTTCCTATGCCGCCTATCTCGACACCGACGCCAGTCGGCTGCGACTGACCCACGAGGCCCAAGTCAGCCAGGCCACCAGCGAAGACTGGCGGAACGTCGAACTCACCCTGTCCACCGGTAACCCCGGCGGCGAAATGCAGGCTCCCGAGCAGGAAAGTCGGTTTCTGGATCTTTATGAACCGCGCATGGAAGCAAGGATGGCCCTTCCAAGAGAAGACAGGAGGTTCGAAGCGGCCGCGGCGTTGGATGAAGTAGTGGTTTCAGGCCGGTTGCGTTCGGGCAGATACGCGGTCCTGTACCAGGCATCCGAACGCACGAGTATCGCCAATGTTGCCGATCAGGCCCAGGGCGTACCGCTTGCGGAGTATCGCGTTGCTGTTTCGTTGGTGACCCGGACCACACCTCGCGGGAACGCGCGCGCGTTCCTGAGCGCGCGATATACGCACGATAGCGAGACGCCACTATTTGGCGGATCCATGCGCGTCTTTGTCGACGGGGCTTTCGCGGGCCTTTCCCAACTCCCGGATTTGCTTCCCGGAACCGAAGCCGCGCTTCCCATGGGGCCGGACCGGCAAGTCGAAATAAGCGCAACCGATCAGGGGGGCGAGAAAGGCAGCGAAGGCTTCCTGACTTCGCGCAATACCCGGCTGACCGATTTCCTTTTCGAGATTGTCAACCGTCATTCCAGGCAAACGACCGTTGAAGTGGTCGACTACTTTCCGGTCTCGCGGGACGAACGTATCGAGGTGTCGATCCCGCGCACCGCCACGAAGCCGGATGAGGAGAACCTGGACGAACGCCCCGGCGTGGTGGTCTGGCGAAAGGCGCTGGACCCCGGCGAACGCTGGCAGATCGCCCACCAGTATGAAGTCAGCTTCCCCAAGGACACAATGCTGACAGAGCAGTTCTAGCAGGCAAGCGAGCGCTCAATCCCCTACCCGCACGCGGTAGGCGGTTTCGGCGAGACCGACCAGACCCTTCCGTTCCAGGTTCGTTCCCTCCGTGTTGATCTCCCGGGCCGAAAGGAGCGTCACATGGCAGCGCGGCCCAAGCAATTTGCGCAGTCCCGCCTCACGTATGGAAAACGGCGGCCCGTCCATGAGTTCGGGCGGGTACTCCAGGCAATTGATCAGACCTACCGCACCTGTCGGCAGCAAGTCCACAAGCTGCTGCACATAGTCGGGTTGCATTTCCGGAGGCATGGCCACCAGCGCCGCCCGGTCGTAGAAGCCTGAGACCGGTCCCAGATCCGCAGGTCCGGCGGCAAAGTAATCGCCCTGCAGGATGCGGAAGGGGCCGGCAACGTAACGGCGAAACGCTCCTCCCTCCTCAATGTCCGGCTTGAGTTGAAGTTCGTCGAAGAACTCGCGGCAGGCAACCGGACTTACTTCTATTCCAACCACCTTCTGCCCCTGATCCGCCAGCCAGCGCATGTCCATTGACTTGCCGCACAGCGGGACAAATACAGCCCCGCCTGCCGGCGCATGGATCGAAGGCCACCAGTCCTGCAGCGACTCGTTGACCGACTCCTGGTGGAAGCCGGTTTCGCCGAGTTCCCATTTCCTGAGCCAGAATTCCGCTTGCATATTCAGTCAGGCAGACTGTAGGCCACGAGCGAATCGCCTTTCTTGTACGGATACACCCAGTTATGCCCGCCCGTGGCCACAACGACGAATTGCCGGCCTCCGGCCATGTAGGTCATGGGCGTCGCATTGGCGGAAGTCGGACCGTCAAACTCCCAGAGCAATTCGCCGGTTTGGGTGTCGTAGGCGCGGAAACGCTCGTCCGCGGTCGCTCCGATAAAGACCAGCCCTCCCCCGGTGGCGATCGGCCCGCCGGCAAACGGCGTGCCCCACCTGAAGGGGACCGGAACCGGGGCCAGCTTGTCGATCAGGCCCAGGGGCACTTCCCACTTGATCTCGCCTTCCGCCATGTCCACCGCCACCAGCTTGGCCCAGGGCGGCTCGGTGCAGGGCATCATGAACGGCGAGAGCAGCGGTCCCTGTTCCAGTCCGTAATCCGTTCCCTCGATATACCCGGGCGGCCCGATCGGCAGGCCGGCGGTTGGAAGGCGGGACGATTCGGGATCGAGCTCCTCTTTGGGTATCAGCCTTACCCGGTAAGGGGACTGGCCGACGGGAGTCACCAGGATATCGCCCTGGGGATCAAAGGCGCCGCCGCCCCAGTTCATGCCTCCGCCGACGTTCGGCATCATCAGCGTGGCGGTCATGCCGGGCGGCGTGTAGATCGGACCGTGGCGCATCGACTCGATCATTTCCCGGCACTTGCCCCTGTCGTACGGGGTGATGCCCCAGGCGTCCTCCGGCGAGATTCCGTGCTTCACCAGCGGTGGCGGCCTGACCGGAAAAGGCTGGGTAGGCGATACCCGGTCATCCGGCATGCCGTCGGTTGGCACGGGCCGTTCCTCGATCTCGAAGAACGGTTCGCCCGTGTAGCGGTGGAAGGTGAACACCATGCCCTGCTTGGTCAGTTGCATGACCACGGGAACCCGTTCCCCGTCGCGGATAATCTCGGCCAGGATGGGGCTGGTGGGCAGGTCCCAGTCCCACAGGTCGTGATGCAGTACCTGGTAGTGCCAGACCAGTTCGCCCGTTGCCGCGCGCAGCACAATGAGCGAGTTCGCATACAGGTTGTTGCCGGGACGCTTGCCGCCATAGAAATTGGGCGCCGGGCTGGCGGTTGGAATGAACACCAGGTCGTGCTCGCTGTCCCAGGTGAAATTGATCCATGCGTTGGCGCCGCCGACGTGGTAAGCCGTGCTCTGGGGGTCGTCCGCGGGTTCGCGGATCAGGGTGTCGAAGGTCCACAAATGCTCGCCGGTTCTCGCGCTGAAGGCCCGCACCGCGCCATTCATGGAACTGGCGTCCTTGAACTTGTCGGCGGTCCCGCCAACGATGAGCACGCCATTGACCACCGCCACCGGCGAGTTCAACTGCATCGTGAGCAGCTGATTGGCGGGCTTGAGTTGCATGATGACGGGCGTCACGTCGACAAAGCCGTTTTCGCCGAAGTCCGCACAGGAGGAGCCGTCCCTGGCGTCGATGGCCGCCAGACGCCGGTCGTTGGTGGCCAGCATTATGCGGTGGGCGCATGCGTCGTTCTCGGCCGCCTGCGGATCGCGCCAGTAGGTCACGCCGCGGCAATTGAAACGCCCGGCATAGGGCGTGAGGTCGATTTCGGGGTCGAAGTCCCAGCGCTGTTCGCCCGTAGCCGGGTCCAGGGCGATGATCCGGTTGAGCGGATCGCATAGCACCAGATGGCGCCCCGCCTCCTCCGGCAGGAGTATGGGCGTAACCTGAAAGCCCACCGCGCCGTAGAGTTGCGGCGCCCGTTCCAGGTGGCCTGTGTTGTGGATCCAGGCGATCTCGAGATCGCGCACGTTCGTGCGGTTGATCTGGCTCAACGGCGAATAACGCGTGCCGCCCTCCTGGCCCGCATAAGTAGGCCAGCCCGGGTCGCCAACATGGGTATACTCCGTGACCACCTGTTCGTCCCTGTTCTCACACGCTCCGAGTACAAAAACACCCACGAGCAGTACGAACAGCGGGAGCCTGACTCCGGGTATCTTGCGCATGGTGTCCTCGTTCCCCGGGGGCGGTTCAGCCGTGTGCCGCAAAATGTTGGGCGAGTGCTTTGAAGCGGCGGCGCAACTCCTGTTCGCCTAAACGGGTCGGTAGCCTGTCGAAGCCATGTGGCGCGCCCGGGACTTTGTGCAGGTCAACGGGCACGTCGCTCGCGCGCAGGCGGCTTGCGTACTCGAGAGATTCTTCGTAGAACAGGTCCTGATCGCCTATGCACAGGTAAGTTGGTGGCAGGCCATCGAGATTTTGCGCTCTCGCCGGCGATGCGAACGGGGAGACGCTTTGAGAGAAGTCGTTGGGACTCAAATAGACTTCCCATGCGAATCGGTTGTGGTCAGGGCCCCACAGCCAATAGCTGGTACCAGCTTCTCGCGCGGCTCTTACGTTGCGGTGATCGAGCATCGGATAAATGAGGCATTGATACGTAATGGCGCCCGGGCGCTGGTCCCGGCACCGCAGGGCCAGCGCAGCCGCCAGGCCACCGCCGGCGCTGGCGCCGCCGAGTGCTAGCGATTGCGTGTCTATGGAAAGCGCGGCGGCATTCTCAAGAATCCAGCCCAACGCAGCATCGCAGTCGTCGAGAGCCGCCGGATAAGGGTGCTCGGGCGCCAAGCGATAGTCGACCGAAACGATCAGACAGCCGAGCTCATCGACCATGCGGCACAAGAGCAACTCGTCCATCTCGGGACAACCCAGAATGTAGCCGCCACCGTGGATCCACAACAGGCACGGCCGCGATCCGGGCGCATCAGGGCCCGAATACAGTCGAAGTCGCAGGGTCTGATTGGGGGATGGTCCGGCAATATTCTCGTCAGCCACGCTGACGTGATTGTATCCCTCAATCACGGCCACGGCCTCCAGCGACATCCGGTTCAATTCACGTCGCGTCTGCCTGAGATTTTCTTTCGTCAACTCCAGCTGCGGGAATTGGTCGAGAAAAGGCAACAGTTCCGCGTTAATGCTCACTACGTCAACCTCCTGGTGTGCTCGCGCTCAAGAACGTAGGGGATTGACACGCATCTTAATGTGCTTGGGCTCAAGAACGGTCGGATCGCATCTGGCTAGGTCAAAGCGCGTCCGCCAACTGCCGGTAGGCCCTGCGGCCTTCGTCCGCGGCCGGCCCGTAATGCTGGTTGCCGTCGAGTTCCGAATGCGCGAACGCGATTCGGCCGTAGTTGTTCCGCAGCGTATCGCGCGGCGCCGTGCCGTTGGCGCCGCCGTAGAAGCCGGGGTACGGCACGGAATAGGCGTGCCCCCAACGATTGAGTACGAGTCCTGCCACATCGACGGCCGGATCGAAACCGGCGGCGCCGAACAGCCGCATCATCTGCCGGTAAATCCTTGACTCGTACTCCGGGTACGACCGGGCCAGCAGTTCCGCGCGACCCAGCGTGACCTGGGCCTTCGGATCCAGACCCGGCGAATGGTATGGCGTATAGAAGGACAGCACGGCCGGCTTGTCCGGGTCCAGCGGCGGCCGGTAGTCCCCCACATGCATGGGGCTGCGGATGTTGCAGGTGAAGCCGAAACCGTCCTCCTGCCGGTCCCAGATCGCGGCCGTAATGCCGAGCCGGTAGAGAAAACGCCAGTTCGTCAAGGCCACGTTCGCGACCAGGAAGGGTGCGTGCAGGAAGCTCGCGCAGGCTTCCCTGTACGCGGGCGGCAGATCGCGCACGATATACGGGTTGATCCAGCTCCCCGTGGCCATCACGACCGCCTTCGCCCGGATCGCGTGGTAGCGCCCGTTGCGCTGATAGATTACCGACACGGAACCCGCCTGGCCCGGGGCGCCGTCATGCGAAACATGAACTGCCGTGGAGCTCGTCCGCATGCGTATCGGCCGGCCCGGCCGATCCAGTGCAGCCGTGTTGACCGGGCGGGTAATGATGTCCTCGAAGCTGGCGCCGCCCTGGATTGAGTCCGGGATCAGGCGTTTCAGGAAGTACCGGACAAACCCGGAATTGCCGCCGGGAAAGGAGACGCGCCGCATGCCGGCCGGCATGGGGCCGAAGAGGCCCGGCATGGGCATCTGGTATGCAGCATAGGCCGACACACAGTCGCTCCCCAGGCCGCAGGCGGACGCCAGAAACAGGTCCGCATAGCGTGCTCCCGCATCGCCGAGTTTCAATTCGTTGCGCAGGAACTCCTCGTAGGACATGGTATCGAGCAATCGACGCGCCTGCTCCGGCGAATCGAAATGGCGGGCGGCGCCTGACTCGAACCAAGCCAGCAGGTTTCTTCGCGACGACTCGGCAAGCGGCGTATCGGCAAGCTGATTGCGGAACATGTCGACCGCCCATGACCCGGCCCCACCGCCACCGCCGTCGAAGAAGTGTGCGACGCTGGCGTGCTGCTGCAACCCGGCCACCAGGTAACCGTAATTGTCGCGGCAAAAGCGCAGCGGCTTCCTGTCCTGGGGCCATGCGGCAAAAGTGAACTCCCGCGGAATGCCGAGTTCGGCATAGTAGTACGGATCGCCTCGCGCTTCGCTCAAGTCGCGGGGCGCCTCCGGCACGAAGAAGCCGTTTGCGCCCTGCGGCGCGATCAGCCGTTCGCCGTTCACCAGAAACTCGTTTTCCTTGGCTTCGCCGCCGATCATGGGATGGTTGTCCAGCAGGACGCAGCTCTGTCCGTCCCGCCGCCGGAGCGAGAACTCGAGCGCCACGCCCAGGCCGGCCATCCCGCCGCCAACGATGGCGAGATCGGTTTCCTCTACCGATTCCAGTTGATCAGGATCAAGCGGCACCTGGCCGTCGAGAATGCGGTGAGCCGACTCGACCACTTCCGGGGTATTGCCGTGTGAGTGTCTGTACGGCCCAACGCCGCCGTACCCGTACCAATCGGCGCCAGGCGCCAGCAGAGGCGCACGCGATGCCGCCTGGCCAAGGGCGGAAACAGGGCCGGCAGTCAATGCCGCGCCCGCGCCTGCCGCCACGCCATTCACGAAGTCGCGCCGCGTAATCGGCCCACGGAACCGGGCCTGCCGCGGCTTACTTCGCACTTGCGACGCTACCTTGCTCCGGAAGTCCCCGTTCGGCCCAATCATGAAGCGCGTTGGCGATAGCCTTCAACGGCAAGATCGGGAATGCCGGCAAAGTCCCTTGCGTTGGAACTCAGCAGTGTTGCGCCACGCAAGGCTGCGGTGACTCCAATGGCGATATCCGCCGCGCGGCGTCTTGGAGATCCCAATTGACGAAACACCTCCCCTGCTGCGGAAGCAAAATGTTCCGACAAAGGTATGACGCCATCATCCGCCAGGAAAGCACGCCCGGTAGCCAATTGCTCCGGGGTTCTCGGGCCGCGTGAGAATTCGTACCAGGCAACGGCGCTCATCTCGATAACCGCGTCGGACTCCGCTATTTCCATTAAGCGCCGCTGCTCGGCTCCCGCCTCTCCCAATGCGTGAATCAGGAAGTCCGTGTCCAGATGAACCGTCATCAAAAGCCCTCATCCTGTTCCTTGAGCCGGCGGATTTCGTCTTCGACGTCGTGACCCTCAAACAGGTCAATCAAGCGATTAAGCACTTGAACACGCTCTCTCCGCCGTGCTGGCGAAACGCCCATTACAGCCTCGCGATGGCGCAGGACAGAGCGGCGGATCGCCTCGGATGCTGAGCATCCATAGCGATGAGCAAGTTCGCGGGCCGCAGCTTGCGCCTCGTCATCAAGCAGAATTGTCGTTCGTTTTTGCATAACCTATGGCCTTCAAACATACATATAATATGTCTATTCTACAGTTGAGTCATGGACCGCCAACTTCAGGGCACACCTCGCATCCCCGACGCAACCCATAATCTTGCTGCGATACGATATGTTTGCTTCGTATGCTCCCTGAGACAGTGAGCAGATTTGCTTTACAAACACCGGTATCAATATGAAACATCGAAACGTTCGCGGCAAGATCGCCTATATCCACGATCCGGAGGGAGAACGGCGTGATTTCGGACGGGAATGGTGGTCGGTCACCTTCCACGAGGACGGCCAGCGCACCCTCAGGGCGCATTGCGAGATCGAACCCGGTGTGGTCGCGGATCGCTCCGTACTTAGGGAAACGGTCTACACAACGGACCGTGATTACCGCCCGCTGGACTGCTTCGTGCGTTTGCACGAAAGCGGCAGGTTTCTCGGCAGCGGCTGGTTCCGCTTTACCGATGGCGGCGCCGAGTGCGAAGCCGTGAATGTCACGGCCGGGCGAACAAGCCAGCGCATGGATCTTCAGGCGCCGCCGCTTTCCTTCGGAGCGCATCCCGTGTCCTGCGACGTGCTGCACTGCGCCCGCTTCGAGCATGCCCGGAAAGAGAATCCGCAACCGTGCCGCGGCGTGCTGATGTCTTCGCCCGAGCATGACGGATGCTCCGGGCCCAACTTGTGCTCCATTCAATTCGACCTGGAGTACCTGGGACGCGAAGAGGTCACCGTGCCGGCCGGTACCTTCGAAACCGACCATTACCGCTTCCTGCTCGACCATCATCCTGCCGAAGACGTGTGGTGCACGACCGACGGATTTCTGTTCGTCAAGATCACAGTTGGCGGATACATGAATGCCCATTTCGATCTCGTCGAGTACGATGAGCAGTATTAGTGCCTGAGAGGGAGGGAATCGTGCCTTCAACCGTGTTAGCGTCGCTTCGGGCGATTTTTCTCTTGGGGGTGGCATTGACCATGACCGCACTTGCCATTGACTCGGTCCGCGCTGCCGAGCAGGACGACATCGCTGCCATAGAGGCAGTAATTCACGAGACTGCGGAACGATGGAACTCTCAGGATTTCCGTACGGTCCTGGAGCTTTGGGATCCAGACCAGGAGGTACCCTTTTATCTTGCCGAGGAGCAGGATGACTGGTTCATCGGCTGGGAGGCGTTACGGGCATACCTCACTCCGCCGATGCCGAGCCCGGCGGTAGAAGGCCTGCGCGAGGAGATGTACGACATTTCGGTCAAGCTCATCGCCGACGATCTGGCCATCGCCGCGTGGAACATGCATTTTGAAATGAAAATTCGCGGCAGGAACCCCATAGGAGAGGATGTCCGGGTAAGCGCGGTGTTGCGCAGGAAGCCGGAGGGCTGGCGCTATATCCATTGGGCGGAGTCCCCCATGGCGCCCCTGGTTTATATCGACAAGCTCTTCCAGCGGGACGTGGACCACGAAAAGTTCACGCCCCTGATCGCGCGCTCGCGTGCGGTAAAGGAAGCTTGGAGAGCCGAGGCAGCGGAGAAAGCCGCCGCCGAGTAGAGCCGCGCGATGGCGCGCCTGGCATGCCGGCCGGAGCCATTGGAACGGCGACGAAGCCCTCAACCGGAGTTCCATCGGCATCGAGATCGTGAATCGGTCGGCCTGCCACGACGCGGCTACGGGCAATGAACCGGGCTCGCCGGAGGTTCGCTGCGAGTTTCGCGATTTCGACGAAGAACAGATTGAGCTCCTCATCGAGCTCATGCTCGACATCCTTCAACGCCATCCCCGTATCGATCCGGTCGACATCGTCGCCCATTCCGACATCGCACCCGATCGCAGACTGGACCCCGGGCCGAAATTTCCCTGGCGACGGCTTTACGAACATGGCATCGGAGCCTGGTACGACGACGACACCGTCGACCGATACCGCCAACGCTTCGAGGCGCAGCCGCCGACCTTGGCGCTGCTTCAGCGAGGGCTAAGGGCTTACGGTTACGACGTGGACGATACCGGCGAGAACGATCCGCGGACGCAGGTCGCACTCAGGGCGTTTCAGATGCATTTCAGGCCATCGGACTGGTCCGGAGGGCCGGATGCCGAGACGGCCGCCATCGTGTTTGCGCTGCTGGAGAAATACCGCCCCCGGGCGCTGACGCGTCTGCTGAATCCGTCTTTGTAGCGGTCGCTGCCCGCGGCGCACTACACCGCTAGAACCGGATTCATGGGCACGGAGAGGGTGGGATTCGAACCCACGATACGGTATGACCGTATACCTGATCTCCAATCAGGCGCCTTCGTCCACTCGGCCACCTCTCCGGCGATGCGCCATTATCCCGCACCCGGCTGTTCAATCACCGGAGGCTCTTCCAGGCAGGCGCCGTTGTTCCGGCGGGCCTGACCCTCGAGAACCTCGCCCTCGGGAATCTCGAGATTGCCGAAGGCCCGGGGAGTTTCCAGTCCCTCGGGTGCGACCAGCGGGTCGGCGGCTTCGGCATCCAGGTACTCCTGCGGACTCTCGCACGGAGGCGTTCCGCCGCCGAACAGCCCGCATCCCTGCAGGGCCAGGGCGAGCGCCGTCAGTCCCGCGGCGAGAACCCCGGTCTTCACGGCAAAGCCCCCGCTTCCTTAAGCGCCCCCTGTAAGCGCGCGTGATGCGGTTCGGAAAGCCGGGTCAGCGGCAGCCGGATGCCGCCGCCTATCCTGTTCATGCGATTGAGGGCCCATTTCACCGGAATCGGGTTGGACTCCACGAAAAGCGCATCATGCAATGCAGCCAATGGCGCGTCACGTTTGCCGGCGAGCGCGGAATCGCCGGTCAGCGCTGCGTTGCACATCTCCGCCATGCCCTGGGGTGAGACATTGGCGGTCACCGAAATTACGCCGTCACCGCCGGCCAGCATGAAGGCCCTCGCCGTTGCATCATCGCCGCTGTACAAGGAAAACTCCTCTCCGCAGAGCGTTCTCAGCCGCCCTACCCGTTCGACCTCGCCGGTTGCTTCCTTCAGGGCGCCGATCCGGGGATGTTCCGCCAGGCGGCCCACCGTCTCGGGCAACAGGTCCACCGCCGTCCTGACCGGCACATTGTAGAGGATCAGGGGCTGTTCCACGGCGTCCGCAATGGCGGTGAAGTGCCGGATCATCCCTTCCTGGGTGGGCTTGTTGTAGTACGGCGTCACGACCAGGTAGGCGACGATCCCGGCGTCGGCCACCGCCTGGGACAAGGCAATCGTTTGCGCCGTGGAGTTGGACCCGGTGCCGGCCACGACCGGGATCCTGCCGCCGGCCTGTGTCGCGGCGTAACGAATGAGTTCCGCATGCTCATCATGCGTAAGCGTTGCCGATTCGCCCGTGGTCCCGGCCACGACCAGGGCGGTAGTGCCGGATTCCACGTGCCAGTCGATCAAGCGGTCCACGGCCGAATAGTCCACGGCGCCCCCGGCGTCCATGGGCGTGACCAGAGCTACCAGACTTCCGCGCATAACGGCGCCGCATTTTATCTCTTCGGCGTGTAAGCTAGCCGAAGATGGAGAAACTACTGGCGATATCGGCCCTGGGCCCGCATGAAGAGACGTCCGCGCGCGAGCTCAGCGAAGTCGTCAGCGAGGCGGGCGGAGACATCCGCGACGCCCGCATGACCCAGCTGGGAAACAGCTTCGGGGCTCTGCTGCTGGTCAACGGCAACTGGCATGCAATGAACAAGGTGCGCACGGCGCTGGAGCGCTACAGCAAGCGAACCGGCTGCCAGATTTCATTAAGCGAAACGGCGTCGCGGGAAACAAACGCTCCCGCGGCGCCCTATCACGTCGAGGCCGTGGCGCTGGAGCGGGACAATCTCGTCCTGGCGCTGGTCAGTTTCTTTGCCCGCCGCGAGCTGTCCGTCGCCGAGGTCCATGCGCGGCGCTACAATGCTCCGAGTACCGGAGCGGCCATGCTGGCGGTGCGAATTGAGGTGCATGTGCCGCGGGAGGTAGGCATTGCCGTGCTGCGCGAGGACTTTCATGATTTCTGCGACAAGAACAATCTGGACGCGGTGATCGAACCGATTCACGGCTAGTTGGCAACAGAGGACACCTGAGGAGAACGGGAATGAGCACAACCGAAGTGGGCGCAGCGGCGCCGGAGTTCGAATCCGCCAGCACCGCCGGAGGCCGGCAGACGCTGGGCGATCTCAGGGGCAGCAGGCTGGTGCTTTATTTCTATCCCAAGGACAACACGTCCGGATGCACGCTGGAAGGCCAGAACTTCCGGGACCTGCACGACGAATTCTCCGCCGCCAATGCCGTCATACTGGGCGTTTCACGCGAGTCCATTCGCTCGCACGACAACTTTCGCGCCAAGCACGATTTCCCTTTCCACCTGCTGTCCGACCCGGAGGAAACGCTTTGCAACGCCTATGGCGTGATCAAGGAAAAAAGCATGTACGGGCGCAAGTACATGGGTATCGAACGCAGCACCTTCCTGATCGACGAAGACGGCGTGCTGCGGCGCGAGTGGCGCAAGGTAAAGGTGAAGGGACACGCCGAAGAAGTGCTGGAGGCCGTACGCTCGTTGTGAACGCCGCCCCGCCAGCGCAGCGGACACCTTTCATGCGTGCGGCCAGCGCAGCGCTAATGCTGGCCTTTACCGTGCAGACGCTGCCGGCCGGCGCACAGGTGCGCGGCGGGACCGAATTGCCGGACATGGGCAGCGCTGCGGATACGGTCTTGACGCGCGAGCAGGAGCGGGAAATCGCGCTGAGCGTCATCGAGCAGTTTCGCAACGCCGGCAGACTTGTTACAGACCCGGAAATCAATGAATACGTAGCCAACCTGGGCCGGCGACTTGCCTACCGGGCGCAGAACGGGGACCACCAGTTCCACTTTTTCGTCGTCAAGGCCCCATCCATCAACGCATTTGCGCTTCCAGGGGGCTTTATCGGCGTGCACACGGGCCTGCTTGAGGCGACCGCCAACGAAAGCGAGCTGGCCGGGGTGCTGGCGCATGAGATCGCGCACGTGACCCAGAACCACATTTCGCGGCAGATCCAGGCCATGCGCGGAACCTCGATCATGACCATGGCCACGATGCTCGCCGCCCTGCTGGTGGGAGGACTCATGGGGGGCGGTGGCGACTTCATGCAGGGCGCCCTGATGGCAGGCACGGGACTGGCGCAACAGCAGCAGATCAATTTCACCCGGGCGCACGAGCACGAAGCCGACCGCATCGGCATCGGGACTCTCTACGCCGCCGGTTTCGATCCCCGCGGCCTGCCCTCTTTCTTCGAGACCATGTCGCGCGCGGAATCGCTGTCCGTCAAGGCCATACCGGAAATCCTTCGCACGCACCCCGTAAACGTCAACCGAATCGCCGAAGCGCGCGCGCGAATTGCTCCGGACATGATTCGAAATGTCGACAACAGCCTCAACTACTACCTGGCCCGCGCCCAGGCCCAGTTGCTGGGGAGCGAGAGCCCCGAAGAAGCCTTGCGGGCTTTCCGCTCGCAGCCGTTGACGGAGACCGAGGCGGACGTTGGCAGGTTCTACGGACAGGGACTGGCCCTTCTCGGAATGGGCCGCGCCGACGAAGCGCGGTCGGTCCTGAACAGCCTGCTTGCCGATTATCCGGACTCGATACCGCTGCGGATCGCGGTTGCGCGGGCCAGCGCGGCCGCCGGCGAAACACGCTCGGCGCGGAAGATATTCGAGGACGCATTGGCGCTTTTTCCGGGCAACATGAGCCTGGGTCATCGTTATGCGGAGGCCTTGCTGGCCGAGGGACAGGCGCCGATGGCCCGCGACCTGCTGATGGACTACCTGCTTGATGACAGGATGAATCTCGAGACGATGCGTCTTTTGGCCCAGGCCAGCGGCGAGTCCGGCCGAATGGCCGACGCGCACTACTACATGGCCGAGTACCAGCTCATGCGCCGCAACCTGAACAGCGCGCACACCCAGCTCCAGCTCGCGCTGAAGGCTGCCGAACAAGTCGACGACGTGCGGCGCAGCCGTATCGAGGCGCGCCTTGAGCAGGTCGAGCTGATGGCCGAGGACGGCGGCAGGCGCGAGAGGAAAGACGAGGATTCCGATGAGGAACCATCGGAGCAACGCGGATAGAAGGGGACCCTGACCATGGCAAATCGACTACAGGAATGGTGGACCTTGCAGGCCGAGGAGGAGCAGCAGAGCGCGGACAACCCGCTGACGCCGCTCAGCGACGCGCAGCGGCGCAACACGCTGCCGCTGCTTACGCTCGCCTTCGGATGGGGTTTTCTGGTGACCGGCCTGCTGACCGGCGGCGCCCTGGGCAAGGGCATGACGTTCTGGCCCGACGCCGTTCAGGCTTCGTTCTACGGCAACCTGGCCAACTTCGCGATCGGCGCCGTGGTCGGCTACATGGGTTACAAGACCGCCTGCAACAGCGGCCTTTTGTATCGGCTTGTCTACGGACGCTTCGGCGCGTATATCCCGGTGCTCTTTATCGCCCTGTTGACCATCGGCTGGCAGGGCATCGTGGTGGGCGCCTTCGGTTTTGCCTGGGCGCAGGACTTCGACAGCACTACGTTCTATGTCGTTGCACTGCTCGCCGGCCTGCTGTTCACCGCAACGACCTATTTCGGGGTTAGGGCACTGGAATGGGTCAGCGTGCCTTCGGTGGTGATTCTGGTGGCGGTGGGACTGTATTCCATCGACCTGAATGTGGGACAGGCCGGCGGCTGGGACGCCTTCCTGGCGCTCTCGGCGGACAAGGCCGCCAATGCGGAATCACCCCTGAGCGTGCTCAACGGAGTCAACGTCGTCATCGGTTCCTGGATCGTCGGGGCGGTGGTGATGGCCGAATACACCCGCTTCGCCAAACGCGCCTGGGTGGCCATCGCGATACCGTTCATCGTCCTGATCATCGCGCAGTGGTTCCTGCAGATCGTCGGCGCCCTCGGCGGCGTCGTTTACGGCGGCGACGGCGATTTCACTTCCTACCTGCGCGAGCAGGCGGGGCTGATCGCCTGGCTGGGCGTCATCGGAATGAGCGTCGCGCTGTGGACCACCGGCGACGCGAACCTGTACCTCCCGGTAATCCAGACCTCAAGCATAATGCGCCGGCCACGGCGGGTCATGACCGTGATCTGCGGCCTGCTGGGAACCCTTCTGGGCCTCGGGATCTATCAGCAATTCCTGTTCTGGATCGGAGCGCTGGCGATCTGGGTGCCGCCCCTGATCGGGCCGGTCATCGCGCACTACTACTTCGTGGCCCGCGGCAGGATGGACGCGGGCGAAGGCGCCCGTTTACCGGTCGTGAACTGGGCAGCGCTGCTCGCCTACCCGCTGGGGCTGTTGAGCTATTACTACGCGCCCGAATGGCTGGTGCCTGCGCTGTCCGGCCTCGCAGGCTCGATGGTCGCGTACCTGATCCTGTACCACCTGGTCCCGCCGCTGCGCGGCTACGCCGCCTCCAGTTCCGGGCGGTAGTCGCCGGTTCGGGCGAGGCCATTGAGCCGGGCGCGCTCGCCGAACGCGCGCTGGGCATCGACCAGCTGGTCCGTTTTGCCCTGCCAGGCCGCCAGGGCCGGCGCCTGCAGCGCGCGCCCATAGGAGAACGACACCTCCCAGGGGTGGGGAGCCCGCGCGTTCATTGCGCTCAGGTGCGCGGTCGCATCTTCCGCCGACTGGCCCCCGGAAAGGAAGGCGATTCCCGGCACGGCGGCAGGCACATGCGCCTTCAGCGTCCTCAGGGTGGCCTCCGCCACCTCTTCCACTCCCGCCTGCGCTGGACATTCGCTGCCGGACACCACCATGTTGGGCTTAAGCACGATGCCTTCCAGCTCCACGCGGTGGCGCTCCAGCTGGTCGAAGACTTCGTCGAGCACCGCCCCGGTCACCTGCTCGCAGCGGGATATGGGGTGCGGCCCGTCCATCAGCACCTCCGGCTCCACGATAGGTACCAGCCCGCCCTCCTGGCATAGCGCCGCATAGCGCGCCAGTGCATGGGCATTGGCGTGCACGCAGCAGTCGCTGGGCGCGCCCTCGCCGATAGCGATAACCGCTCGCCACTTGGCGAAGCGCGCGCCAAGACCACGATATTCCGCCAGCCGCTCGCGCAGCCCGTCAAGCCCTTCCGTCACCTTTTCTCCCGGGCAACCGGCCAGGGGCTTGGCTCCCTTGTCCACCTTGATTCCCGGAATCATGCCGCGGCCGGCCAGGTATTGCGGGATCGGTTCGCCATCCGGCATCGATTGCCTTAAGGTTTCCTCGAACAGGATCACGCCGCCGATGTACTGCTCCGCGGAAGGCGCGGAAAACAGCATGGAGCGGTAGTCGCGGCGCAGCGGCTCGGTCGATTCCACGCCGATGCCGGCAAAGCGCTTGCCGATCGTGGGAGTGCTCTCGTCAGCCGCCAGAATACCCTTGCCGGGCGCCACCATGGCTTGTGCCGTTTCGCTCAGGTTTGCGTTCGTCATCCTCCGATTTCTCCCCTTTTGGTCGTCTCTGGCGTGTAGTGTATTCATACCCTTGCCCATCCGCCACCTCCTTTCCCCGTAGGCGATAATCCGGGTTTCCCGGAGTCCTCCACAACACCTGATTTCTGCAGCCGGAACAGTAACCATGACCATTACCGCATTCGAAAACTGCCGCATATTCGACGGCCACGGACCCGAGTACATCGAAGACCATCGAGTGATCGTTGCCGAGGGCCGGATACAGGCGCTGGAGCCGATGAGCGGCAAGCCGCCGCAAGACGCCGAAATCGTTGATTGCGGCGGGCGGGTGCTGATGCCGGGGCTGATCGACTGCCATTTCCATGCCTACGGGGTAAGCTTCAGCTTCTACGAGCTCGACCGCATGCCGCGCGAGCTGCTGGCGCAACACGGCGCCAAGACCATGCGCGACACCCTGCATCGCGGCTTCACCACGATTCGCGACGCGGCCGGCGCCGACATCGGCTTGTGGCTGGCGCTGGAACAGGGATTGATCGAAGGGCCGCGCCTGTTCTATCCGGGCCGGGCGCTCTCGCAAACGGGCGGCCATGGCGACATGCGCCCCGGCGACCAGATCGAGGCCTCCGCCTGCGCCTGCGGCTACATGGGGAGCCTCACCGTCACCGCCGACGGCCCGGACGAAGTGCGCAAGGCCGTTCGCGAGGAGCTGCGCAAGGGCGCGCACCAGATCAAGATCTTCATATCAGGCGGCGTGGTCTCGCCTACCGATCCGCTGTGGATGCCGCAGTTTTCCGATGAAGAGGTTCGCGCGGCCGTCGAGGAAGCGGCGACCCGGCGCACCTACGTGATGGCGCACTGCCATACCGACGACGGGGCGCGCCGTTGCGTGGAACTGGGCGTTCGCACCATCGAGCACGGCTCGGAGATTCTCGACGACACCGCAAAGGCCATCGTCAAGGCGGGAGCGTACGTGGTCCCGACCCTGTCCGTAATGCACGTGATCAAAGACTACTCCGGGCAGCTTGGCCTGCCGTCGAGCAGCCACGGCAAGATTCTGCGGGTCCACGAGACCATGCTCGCCGCGATGGAGACCTGCGCGCGCCACGGGGTCAAGCTGGGCCTGGGGTCGGACCTCCTGGGCCACGAGTACATGAAGCTGCAGGGCAGGGAGTTCGGCTATCGCGGCGAGGTCCACCCACCCCTGGAGGTGCTGCGCTCAGCCACTTCCGTCAACGCCGAGATCCTGCGCGAGGAAGGCAATCTCGGCTGCATCGCGCCGAGCGCGCACGCCGACCTGCTGGTGCTGGAAGGCGACCCGATGAAGGACCTTAGCCTGTTCGGGGACGCAAGCAACATCCCGATCATCATGAAAGCGGGCGAATTCGTCCGCCGCGCTCCGCTCTAATCGCTGGAACCGGCGTTGTCCCGTTTCATGAGCACGGTGAATCCTTCCTGTTCGAAATGGTGATCGCTGGTGAGAATTTCCGTAATCGAACAGGCCTCCATGACGTTCATCGACACGCAATCCTGAAGACTGTAGCCCTTGTCGCCACGCGCCTCGTAGCGATCCAGCGCCTTGCGAAAAGACGCTCTGGATTGCGGCATGACGCGCACGCCGGGATCGGACTGCAGCGCCCGCACCCAGCGAGCGGCGGCCAGACGAACTCGTGGATCTCCCCGCGACAAACCGGTTAGGAACTCGGTCAGGACTTCGTCCGTGGTGACGATCCTGACTCGTCCCAACTGCCGCAGCGCACTCCGGGCCGCCGAGCGCCATTGATCGCGCGGCCGGGCCATCGCGACCCAGTAGGCCGTGTCAGCGAAAACGGTCTTCATTTGCGATGGACGCCGTACAGATACTCGTCAAGCCGGTCGATCAAGTCGTCTGGAAGGCTTGCCCAGCCCTCGTCCGTGACGTCCTTGAACGCTTCCGCAAATTTCTTTTCCTCTTCATGAAGATTTGTGCTGCCGACATGCAACTCCGCCCCCATGAGGTGTTGTATCGCTTCGTCGATCTCGCCGGGATTGGTGATAAACCATTCATTCCCCGGTGCCTCCTCAAGCTGTTGCCCGCGATCCATGAACCACGCATGCAACAGCCTCTCCCTTCTGCGCGCTTCGGCATCGTCGGCGCAACCCAGGCGCAGCAGGTACCGGGGCCGTTCCGGAAGGTTTTCGTGAAAATCGCGCAACAGACCGTTGAATCCTTCGGTACCGGCCCTGCCGATTTTTGTCGGCCAGCGGTCACCGCCACCGCTTACCCTGTACCCGGGTATACACCAGGCGTAGACCTCGCAGGGGCCAGCGCCGATTTCGAGTTCCGGAGTCAGCCCGTCATCCACGGGAGCATCACGCACAGCGTATCCTCCAACACCCATGCCCTGGTTTTGCATCGCGTCTCTTTCAAGACCAAGGTACCGGTAGCGCCCCCGCGTTTCTCTGCGAAAGGGGCTGGCGCGCGTCAGGAGCCACTTCTTCAACACGGTAGCCACGGCGGCGTTCGTGGTGCCGGAGGTCCCGCCCCGCCGGACAAATTCTCTTCGCAGCCTCTCGGTGATTTCGATGCGCCTGTACAGCCGGCCCGGCTCAAACAGGCCCCTTCCGCGGCACAACTCGCGGGCGGCGGCGGCCCCAAAAGGGTCCCTGATCAGGTCTTCCAATAGCTCAAGTGTGTCCATCAGGCCCAACAATAGATACTTACGGGCCTAAATTACCATATAAGGCCCCCTCGTCAATACTGTCGGAGGCGGGAGTCTTCTTGATCCGTCAACAACTCCACACGACACCCGCCTGTGGTTCGGCACGAGCTTCTATGACGGCGAAGGCTATACGGGAGTGGGAAGGTTAGGCTACTTCGATACCGAGCACCGAAGGTATGAATTCATCCGGCTTCCTGAAATGGCGGAATTGTTTGTAATCAAGAATGACTCCATCGCTTCGGGCTATTCTGTCGAACCCGCCCTCAACGGCGGTTATGAGAATCGTGAGCCGCCAACTCAACAATTGCGTTGAGCGATCTCGACGCAATTCATGGAGATGAACTGATTCTGGTTCATTTTGGACTAAAATAGTCCTGTTTCGACAAGGAGCTCGAAAATGCTCAGAGTCAGCCGGCTTACGGACTATGGGACGATGATCCTTGGCTGCCTGGCGCAGGCCGAAGGGCGGTCGCTGTCCGCCAAGAAAATTGCTGCTGCCACCCGGCTCCGCTTGCCGACGGCCCAGAAGCTGCTCAAACAGCTCGCGAATCGCGGTCTGGTGCGCTCCGAGCGTGGCGCCCTGGGAGGTTATCAGCTGGCGCGCGTGCCCCACGATATCAACGCTGCGGAGATCCTGGAAGCGCTGGAAGGACCGATGGCGCTGACGGAATGCAGCCACGCGGAAGGACAATGCGAACTGGAATCGTTCTGCACAGTGGGCGGCGCGTGGCGGCAGATCAATCGCGCGATTCGTGGCGCGCTCACCGAGGTTACGCTGGCTGACCTGCGGCGATCCGCTCCCGGCTTCCGGGCCCACACGCTTTCGGCCGACTTGAACGCGAGGATGGGGCGATGAGCCGCACCGCCGAACGCAACCCCGAAGTCAGGCAGCTGCTTGAACGCAAGTACCGCCACGGCTTCGTTACCGACATCGAGTCCGACACCCTGCCCCCAGGGCTGGATGAAGACGTGATCCGGGTGATCTCCGCGCGCAAGGAGGAGCCGGAGTTCCTGCTCGACTGGCGGCTCAGGGCCTACCGTTACTGGCGGGAGGCACAGGAGCCTTCCTGGGCCAAGCTGAACATCCCGCCGATCGACTACCAGGCGATTTCGTATTACTCGGCGCCCGGTGCGGCCAAGGACGCGCCAAAGAGCCTCGACGAGGTTGACCCGCGGCTGCTGGAAACGTACGACAAACTCGGCATTCCCCTGCACGAACGCGCACGTCTGGCGGGCGTGGCGGTGGACGCCGTGTTTGACAGCGTGTCCGTGGCCACAACCTTCAAGAGCCGCCTGGCCGAGGCCGGCGTCATCTTCTGCCCGTTCTCCGAAGCTGTGCGCGAACACCCGGAACTGGTGCGCAAGTACCTGGGCAGCGTGGTGCCGTACCGCGACAACTACTTCGCAGCGCTGAATTCGGCCGTATTCACCGACGGTTCGTTCGTCTACATTCCGAAGAACACCCGCTGCCCGATGGAACTCTCGACGTATTTCCGCATCAACGAGCAGAACACGGGGCAGTTCGAACGCACCCTGATCGTCGCCGAAGAGGGCAGCGAGGTCAGCTACCTGGAGGGCTGCACCGCGCCGATGCGCGACGAGAACCAGCTGCATGCCGCGGTCGTGGAACTGGTGGCGCTCAAGGACGCCCGGATCAAGTACTCGACGGTCCAGAACTGGTATCCCGGCGATGAAGAAGGACGCGGCGGAATCTACAACTTCGTCACGAAACGGGGCGATTGCCGCGGCGAGAATTCGGCGATTTCCTGGACCCAGGTGGAAGCGGGCTCGGCGATCACGTGGAAATATCCGAGCTGCATCCTGCGCGGCGACAACTCCACCGGCGAGTTCTACTCGGTGGCCGTAACCAACAACTTCCAGCAGGCAGATACCGGCACCAAGATGATCCACATCGGCCGCAACACCAGCAGCAACATCCTGAGCAAGGGTATCTCCGCCGGCCACGCGCAGAACACCTACCGCGGGCTCGTGAAGGTGTTCCCGCGGGCCGAGGGAGCGCGCAACCGCACCCAGTGCGACTCGCTGCTGATCGGACGCGACTGCGGCGCCCACACCTTCCCGCACATGGACATCGCGCACCCGCGGGCTGTGGTGGAGCATGAAGCCACGACCTCTCGGATCTCCGAGGACCAGTTGTTCTATTGCCGCCAGCGCGGCCTGGACGAGGAAGACGCCGTCAACCTGATCGTCAACGGTTTCTGCAAACAGGTCTTCAATATGCTGCCGATGGAATTCGCGGTCGAGGCCCAGGCGCTGATGAACGTAAGCCTGGAAGGAGCGATCGGATGAGCGCGCCGCTTCTGGACATTCGCGAACTCAGAGTCCGCGTCGAGGAAAAGGAAATCTTAAGCGGCCTCTCGCTTGAAGTGCGGGTCGGCGAAGTGCACGCCATCATGGGGCCGAACGGCGCCGGAAAGAGTACTCTGGCGCAGACGCTGGCGGGCCGCGACGGCTATGAGGTCACCGGCGGCAGCGTGCTGATGGAAGGCGAGGATCTGCTGGAAATGAGCCCGGAAGAACGGGCCTGCAAGGGCCTTTTCCTCGGGTTCCAGTACCCGGTGGAAATCCCCGGCGTAAGCAACATGTACCTGCTGCGCTCGGCCGTGAACGCGCAACGCAAGGCAGCGGGACAGGAAGAAATCAACGCCGCGGCCTTCCTGAAGCAGGCCCGCGGGGAAGCGGCCCGTCTCAAGCTGAAGCCGGAACTGCTCAAGCGCGGCGTCAACGAAGGCTTCTCCGGCGGCGAAAAGAAGCGCAATGAGATCCTGCAACTTGCCGTGCTGCAGCCCAGGCTGGCGGTGCTGGACGAGACCGACTCGGGGCTGGACATCGACGCGCTCAAGGTGGTGGCGGCGGGCATCCGCGCGCTGCGGGACGGGCAACGCGCCTTCGTTCTGATTACGCACTACGAACGGATCCTGAACCTGATATCGCCGGACCGGGTGCATGTGCTGGCGGGAGGACGAATCGCCCGTACCGGAGGGGCCGAACTTGTGAGCGAACTGGAGGCTTCCGGATACGAAGCCTTCCTGCCGGCAGCGGCATGACCGAAGCGTTGTCGGAAATCGTCGTTGCCGCCGGCGCACGGCGCTCGGAAGTGCTCCGCATCGATCATCGGGCGGGAGAACGGCATGCGCAGGTCTTGCGCATACGGCTTGAGCCCAGCGCCAACCTTGAGCTGCAGGAACTCCACCAGGGCAGCGGCCGGTGCGACATGCGACTGGAGGTGGATCTGGAAATCGGCAGCGGCGCCAGAATGCGCCACGCGGCCGTAGTGGACGATGCCGGAGAAGGCCGTTTCGAAATCCACCGCCAGGTGCGTCTGGCCGGTGATGCGGAACTGGATTACACCCGCGTGGGATCCGGCGCCGCCAGCGACCGTGAGTTCCTGCGCACCCGCATTGAGGGCGCCCGCGCGCGGTTCCGGCATAACGCGCTGATGATGATGGATGCGGGCCGGCGGGCCGAACTGGACCTGGAAATCGCCCACCATGCAAGAAACGCCGAGAGCGACAGCCTCTGCCGCTGCGTGCTGGGCCCCGGAGGAAATGGCCGCTTTGCGGGAAAGATCCTGATCGTGCCGGAAGGCCAGGGAGCCGACGCTCGGCTGCGGAACGACAATCTGCTGCTGGACGAATCGGCACAAATGGAAACCCGCCCGGAACTCGAGGTGTACGCCGACGAAGTGCAATGCGCCCACGGAGCGGCCACCGGCGCCCTGGACGAGGCCGCCCTGTTCTACCTCAGGACCCGCGGCATGTCGCCGGACCAGGCCCGGGCAATGCTGGTGCGGGCCTTTGCGTCGCGCATTACCGCAGCCATCGATTTCCCCGAAGCTGCGGAAATGGCCGATGGCATGCTCAAGCGGGACCTGAACGTCGCCGCTCCGCTGGAGCTGGCTGCCTGAAAGCGATGAGCCGCGTTACCGCCCAACTCGCCGAAGTCCAGGCGCCGCTGTCGGCCGAAAGCCTGCGCGCCGATTTCCCCAGCCTGGCGACCCGTGTACATGACAAGCCGCTGGCCTACCTGGACAACGCCGCTTCCACCCAGCGGCCGCAGGCGGTAATGGACGCCCTGACCGAATACGAGGTTGAAATGCACGCCAACGTACACCGCGGCGTACATGCGCGCTCGGACAAGGCCACGGCCGCCTTCGAGGGGGCGCGAGAGCGTGCCCGGGCCTGGCTGAACGCGGCTTCCGGCGATGAATTGGTCTTTACGCGCGGAGCCACCGAATCGATCAACCTAGTGGCGCGCTGCCTGGACCACCGCATGGATTCCGGCTCGGAGATCCTGTTGACCGGCATGGAGCACCATTCGAATATCGTGCCGTGGCAGCAGCTTTGCCAACGAACCGGCGCGCGCCTGAAGGTCGCACCGGTGCTGGACTCGGGAGCGCTGGATTTGGACGCCTTCCGCGGCCTTGTCACCCCGGGGCTCGGCCTGATCGCAGTGACCCATGTATCGAACGCGATGGGCGTGATCAACCCGGTGGACGACATCTGCCGCATGGCCCGACAGGCGGGTGTTCCCGTCCTGATCGACGGCGCCCAGGCCGCGGGCCACGTTCCACTGGACGTACAGGAACTGGGCTGCGATTTCTATGCGTTCTCCGGCCACAAGATGTACGCGCCAACCGGCATCGGGGCGCTCTACGCACGCGCTCCGTGGCTGGACGACCTGCCCCCGTTCCTGGGCGGCGGCGAGATGATCCTGGAAGTGCGTTTCGACGGCACCACCTACAACACGCCGCCGCACAAGTTCGAGGCCGGAACACCCAATATTGCGGGCGCCATCGCGCTGGGCGCAGCCATGGACTACCTGGCCGGTCACGGACTTGCCCGGCTTGCGGCCCTGGAGCATGAACTGCTGGAATACGCCACCGGGCGCCTGCTGGACGTCCCGGGTCTTCGGATCATCGGCACGGCGTCCCCCAAATCCGCCGTGATTTCGTTCGTGATCGACGGCATCCATCCGCACGATCTCGGTACGGTGCTGGATCACGAGGGCGTCGCGATTCGGGCCGGTCACCACTGCGCGATGCCGCTGATGGACCGCTTCGGCCTCCCGGGCACGGCGCGCGCTTCGTTTGCCTTCTACAACACACTTGAAGAGGTGGACCGGCTTGTGAGCGGAATCGGCACCGCGCGCAAACTGTTCGCGTAGGGCATGGGTGAAGAGCTGCAAAGCCTCTATCAGCGAACGGTGCTGGAGCACTGCCGCTCGCCGCGCAACTTTCACGCCATGGACCGGCCCGACCGGATGGCCGAAGGATTCAATCCCCTGTGCGGCGACAAGGTGACCGTATATTTGCGCGTCGGGAGAGAGGGCCGCGCGGCGTCCATTGCGGGAATCAGCTTCGAGGCCACCGGCTGCGCCATCTGCCTGGCTTCGGCTTCCATGATGACGGAACTGCTCAGCGGCGAAGACGCGCGTGAAGCGAGGCAGCAGGCGGCAAAGGTCCTGGAGGCTTTCAAGCCCGGAGCGGAGAACGGCCTGGCGGACCTCGGCGAAATCGTCGCCCTGGGCAGCGTCCGCGCCTACCCCTCCCGGATTCGCTGCGTCACGCTGCCGTGGCGAACGTTCAAAGCCGCGCTGGACCGCGACGCGAATACCGTGAGCACCGAGTAAGCGCCATGTTCGGAAACCAGAGCGAGCCCGTCACGCTGACCCGCAACTGCAAGGCCGTCATCATTCCGGCGGGCGAAGAGGCGCAACTGAACGCCGGACAGTTGGTCTTCATCACCCAGTCGCTGGGCGGCAGTTTCACGGTTTATGTGGACGGCTGGCTTTACCGCATTGCCGGCGCCGATGCCGACGCACTCGGCAAAAAGCCGCCCGAACCGCCCAGACTGCCTGCGGGCGCGGGCGATGCCGACGTGGAAGCGGTGGTGTGGGAGCAGATGAAGACCTGCTACGACCCGGAAATCCCGGTCAACATCGTCGACCTCGGACTCGTGTATCTCTGCGAGGTCCAGCGCCGCGCCGACGGCAAACGCGACGTTGCCGTGGAAATGACGCTTACCGCCCCCGGCTGCGGCATGGGCGAAATCCTGGTGGAGGACGTGCGCGAGAAGATCGCCATCATCCCCACGATCAACGAGGTCGCCGTCGAGCTCGTCTTCGACCCCCCCTGGAACCAGAGCATGATGTCCGAGGCCGCCCAGCTGGAGGCCGGCCTCCTCTGAGCGAGGGCGTTTCCCGGGAGCGAGGGCGGTCCCGCCCTCACTGCGAAACAGACTGCGCGGCGGCCAGTATCAGGTCCGCGAGGGCCCGGGGTGCGGTCACCATGGCGTCGTGACCGGTGGCCAGTTCCTCGTACCGCCATTGCGGGTGCTCCCTCGCAAACATCGCGTGGTCCCTGATTCCGCTGTAGGGCATTTCAGGATCGGTGCAGCGGATGAAGGTCCTGGGCACGCCCTCCTCGCCGCCGTTCTCGAATTTGACCGGGTCCAGCCAACTCTTCAGGGGATGGGGAGTCAGCCTTCGATCCACCCACGCAAGGATTTCCGCGGGCTCGCGTGGAATCCCGTACAGCTCTCCCGAGCGCGCCACGATGTATTTTCCGTCGGGCGCCATGCTGCGCCTTCGCTCAATATCCGCATCGCTTTCCGCATCGCTCATCTGCCGGCGCGAACCGACCAGGCTCTCGCCATCGCGCAAGACAACCGTGTCCAGGTACACCAGGTGCCGCAGTCGTTTCTTGGCCCGGTCCGCAACGCCGGAGACGACGCATCCGCCGTAGGAATGACCCACCAGCACCACGTCCGCCAACTCCTCCCACTTGAGCAGGTTGACGATGTCGGTAATGTGCGTATCGAGCCCGATGTCAGGGCGAAGCAGGTGGGACCGCTCGCCGCATCCGGTAAGCGTGGGCGTATACACCCGATGCCCCTTCCCTTCCAGGATTCCGCGAACGAATCTCCAGCACCAGCCGCCGTGGCCGGTGCCGTGAACCAGGACAAACGTTACTGCGTCCAGGGTGCGTAGAGCTTGATCGCCGGCTTCGAGGAAGAAGACGCCGTCGTTCCTGGTGTCATGTCACGACACTAGGAGCGGGCGGCGGCCAGGAACAGGTCGGCGCAGGCTTGCGGCTCGGTCACCATGGCGTCGTGGCCGGTCTTGAGCTCCACATATCGCCAGTCCGGGTGCTCCTGCGCATATCGGGCGTGGCTGTTCAGCCCGCTGCCCGGCATGGCCGGTTCGGTGCATTCGATGAAGGTGCAGGGCACGCCTTCTTCGCCGCCGCTCTCGAACCTGACCGGGTCCAGCCAGCTCTTGAGCGGGTGCGGGGTCAGCCGGCGCTCCACCCAGGCCACGACTTCCGGCGGCTCCGGAGGAATTCCGAAACGCTGGGCGGAAAACCCGACGACATAGTTGCCGTCCGGTGCAATCCGGCGCAACTGATCCTTGTTGGCCGCCATTTCCTCCGCGCTGATGTCCCGGCGCGCCGACAGCAGGCTGTCGCCGTCGCGCGGGATGATCGCATCGAGATAGACCAGATGGCGCAGCCTGTCCTTTGCCCGGTCCGCCACTCCGGAAATCACCAGCCCGGCGTAGGAATGGCCCACCAGCACCACATCTTCAAGCTCTTCCCATTCAAGCACGTTGAGGATGTCCTGAATATGCAGGTCAAGCCCGATGTCGGGATGCAGCAGGTGCGAGCGCTCGCCGCAGCCGGTCAGGGTGGGCGTATACACCCGGTGTCCCTGCTCGTGGAGAATGTCGCGCACGAATTTCCAGCACCAGCCGCCGTGGCCGGTGCCGTGCACCAGAACGAACAGCACACTGTCCTCCGGTCGCTCATGCGCCCCCGCGCCCTGCAATCCGGCGGCGGCTACGGCACCCCCGATAAAGGTCCTACGCGTTGCTTTCGGCATGTCTCCTTCTCCCTTGCGCCCGGCGGCGCCGGATCAATAGGCGGCGCAGACTCCGCAATGGTAGTAAAAGCCCCGCGGATCATTGAGTTGCGCCAACTGGTCCAGCTCGGCATTCAATATCTTTCTCGCCTGCTGCACCGCGTCCATGAAACGGTCCGGCTCCGAACGAATGCCCAACCGCTGCTGGAGCCTGGCCCAGCGCAACTGGAAGAATTCGTTCAGGCCGGTAAAGAACGGCCGCTTGCGTTTGATGCGCTCCACGCTGTACTGGCCCTCTTCCAGGCCCGCCAGCGCAGCGGCGCTCTCGGCCGCGTCTTCGACGGTGCCGATATTGTCCACCAGGTTGATGGTCGCGGCGTCGGAACCGATCCACACGCGGCCACGGCCGATATCGTCCACCTCTGCAAAGGTCATGCCCCGCCCTTGCGAGACATGGCCCACAAAGCGCTCATACACCCTGTCGATCTGCGCATCCACCTGGCGGCGGAAACCGTCGGCCAGGTCCGCACCGACGCGGCCCTGTTCCGACAGCGGCGTCGTTCCCAGGCCGTCCTCGGTGAAGCCGATGCGCTCCAGCAGCTTCGGAGCGGTAAAGAACACAGCGCCCACTCCGATCGACCCGGTAATGGTTCCCGAATAGGCCCAGATCTCGTCGGCCTCCGCGGCGACGTAGTATCCGCCGGAGGCCGCCACGCTGCTCATGGAGACCACAACCGGCTTGCCCGCCTCGGAGACGGTCGCGACCGCGCCGGAAATCACTTCGGAAGCGAACGCACTGCCTCCGGGGCTGTCCACCTGCAGCACCAGGGCCTTTATGTCTTCCTCTTCGGCGGCATGGCGGACCAGCTTGGCGATGCTGTCGCCGGCGGCGGCGCCTGGCCCGGCGCTGCCGTCAATGATGGAGCCGGCAACCACAACCACGCCTACCTTTTTTTCGTCGTCGGATTGCGGCGGGTTCTCACGGTCGGCCACGGTCAGGTAGTCAGCGAATCCTACCTTCTGGTATTCGCCGTCCTCCGAATCGCCGAAGTGTTCCTTCATATATTCCTTGAACGTCTCGTCGTTGTGTATCGCATCGATCAGTCCCGCCTCGAGGTTAACCCGCGCGAGGTCACCCCCTGCAGCCTCCAGGGCTTCGGTCAGGCTCGCCGCATATTGGTCAAGCGCGTCCGCTGCCAGCCCACGGGCTTCGGTAACCTCGCGCTGGTACTCGCCCCACAGCGCGCCCAGCCACTGCTGCGCGCTCTGCCGGTCCTCGTCGGACATGTTGTTGCGGAAGAACGGCTCGACAAAGGACTTGTACTCGCCTATCCGGAAAACGTGCGGGTCGATACCGAGTTTATTGAACATTTCGGCGTAGTACATCCTCCAGCGGCCCATGCCCCGGATATCCACTCCGCCGTAGTCATGCACGAACACCTCGTCCGCCTGGGACGCCAGCAGGTAGCCGTTTTGCCCGTACCAGCTGGAGTAGCTGACCACCGGTTTGCCGGATTCGCGAAACTGGCGCATTGCCGCGGCGATGTCCTGCAACTTGGTGAATCCGCCCCCTGCCAGCGCGTCGACGTCCACCAGCACCGCCGCGATCCGCTCATCCTCGGCGGCGTGCCTGAGCGCCCGGACCACGTCCCTGACCAGCGTCTCCGCCGGCGGCTCATCGCTCATGCGAAGCAATTCCAGGTCAAGCTCCCCGGCGCTGAGTTCGTGCACCAGCACCCCCGAAGGATTCAAAAGCAGGACGGCGCCGTCCTTGATCTTGACGGCAGCCGTACCCGACCCAAGGGCCGCCAGCATCGCAATGAACACAAAGATCATCAGGACCAGGTGGATGACCTTGCGAAAGCCGTCGACACCCGTCCAGATAGCACGAAATAACTTCCTTAGCATGAGCATTTACTCCTGAGAATTGCGGCGCCTAGTGTACCGGATTCGACCCGCCAGAAAACTGTCTCCGGTGCGGCATGCCGGGGACTCGCGAAGGGTCAGGAGCCGATATAACGCACGCGGTACACGACGCCGCGGTGGTCATCGCTGATCAGCAGGCTGCCGTCGCGGTCAACGATGACGTAAGCAGGCCGTCCCAGCGTCTCCTCGTCCCGGAGCCAGCCCTCGGCGAAAGGCTCGTAGCTCACGACTTCATTGCCGTCAATGTCGAGCATCATCACCCGGTAGCCAATCTTCCTGCTGCGGTTCCAGCTGCCGTGCTCGGCGACGAATAGCCGCCCCCTGTATTCATCGGGAAAAGCCTCGCCCGTGTAGAAGGCCAGCCCCACCGGCGCCACGTGCGGACCCAGTTCCTGGGCCGGAGGCGTCGCCGAGGCGCAGTCGCCCAGGCCGGCCCATTTGGAATCCGGATCGGGAATATCCTTTCCGTGGCAGAAAGGAAATCCGAAATGCATGCCGGCGCGGGGCGCGTGATTGAGCTCACAGGGAGGGATGTCGTCGCCCATCAGGTCGCGGCCGTTCTCGGTAAACCACAATTCGCCGGTTTCGGGGTGCCAGTCCAGGCCCACGCTGTTGCGCACGCCTCGCGCCCACACTTCACGCTCGCCGCCCTGCGGCGGAATCCGGTCGATCGTGGCATAGCTGTCGCAGACGTTGCAGGGCGCGCCCTGGGCTACATAGAGCCAGCCGTCGGGCGCAAAACCGATGGCGCGCCAGCCATGGTGGCGGGCCGTGGGCATGCCGTCATGGAACACCCTGGGCGGATTGGATTGTCCCAGGCGCTCCTCGACGTTCTCGTACTCCAGGACCCGGTGTATCTCGGCCACGAACAGCGAGGACCCGCGCACCGCCACGCCGTTCGGATCGATCAGGCCCGAAGCGAATTCGAGGACTTCCTGGTCCGGGCCGCCCGGATCGCGTACCGCATAGACCTTGCCCAGGCGCCGGGTCCCGATGAACAGCGTGCCGTTCTCGCCGATCGCCAGCCCGCGCGCGTTGCTGACTCCGCTCACGTACTCCTCGATCGCAAAACCGTCCGGCAATTCAATATCGCCGAGATCGAAATCCGCCCGCAGCTGGCCGGCGCCTGCGAACATCAATACCAGAAGGGAGAGGGTGGTTTTCAGTTTCATGTTCCAATCATCCAAAGTGAAAGCGTGGGCCAGAATGCAATCAGCAGCACCGCCGCCATGAGCACCAGCAGAAACGGCAGGCTGGCCAGGTAAACGCGTACGATCGGCTGCTCGAACCTATAGCTCGCAATAAACAGGTTAAGCCCTACCGGGGGCGTAAGGTAACCCAGCTGCATGGTTGCCAGGAAAATGACTCCCAGATGAACCGGGTGCACGCCGAACTGGGCGGCAATCGGGAGGATCAGCGGCACTACCAACACGATGGCGGAAAAGATGTCCAGAAAAGCGCCCAGGATCAGCAGGAAGACGAGCAGCGCCAGCATGAAGGTCAGCGGCCCGCTGACCACCTCGCCCACCACCGCCAACAGCCGCTGGGGCACTTCGGCATCGATCATCAGGTTGGTGGAAGCGAGCGATACCGCCAGGATCAGCAGTATGCCGCCCACCAGCGTCATTGAGTCGCGCATGATCACGGGCAGCCGCGCAAGCGGTATCGCGCGGCGGATGAACACTTCAACGACCACGACGTAGAGCGCCGTGACCGCCGCCGCCTCGGAAATCGCGAAGTAGCCGGAATAGATGCCGCCCAGCACAATGACGGGCAGCGGCAGTTCCCATCCCGCGGCCTTGACCGCGCCGGCCACTTCGCGCCAGTCGAAGCTGGAAAGCGGCCGGCGCTCGCTGCGGTTGACCCAGAGGCAGTAGGCCGCAAGGAGAACGATCATGACCAGGCCAGGCAGTACTCCGGCCCGGAACAGCGAGTCGATGCGGGTTTCGGAAACCACGCCGTAGAGAATCAGCGGCAGCGAAGGTGCGAACAGCAGTCCCAGGCTGCCGCCGGTGGTGACCAGCCCGAGGGAGAACCGCTCGGAGTAGCGCGCCTGCTTCAGGGCCGGATAGAGCAGTGCGCCCATTGCGATAATGGTGATTCCGGATGCGCCCGTAAACGCGGTAAACAGCGCGCAGACGGCCAATGCGAAGACCGCCAGTCCTCCGGGCATCCACCCCACCAGGGCCTCGCTCAAGCGCACCAGCAGCCTGGGCGCCGGGCTTTCCGCCAACACGTAACCGGCGAAGCAGAACAGCGGAATGGCGACCAGCGCCGGCAGGGTCGCCACGCCCAGGATTTCAACGGCGATCGAGGCCAGGGGAATGTCTGCGCGAAGGTATCCGAGCATGGCGCCGCCCGAAATGACCGCGAAAAGCGGCACGCCCAGAACGGCCAGCAGTCCGAGTACGATCCAGTGCATGGCCTTAACCCACCTTGGGGGCGCCCGCCGTTCCCGCGCCCCCGGCAAGCCGACCGTGACGCAGCAGCGAGATCATGTGAGCCAGGTGAGCGCCGGCCATCACGGCAAAGGCGGCCGGCAGGATGGCCTCGAACACCCAGCGCGGCAGGCCGCCCAGGGTGGTTTCGCCGTAGCTCATCGTGTCCAGCCAGTACGACCCGCAGATCAGCAACAGCGCCACGCAGGCAAGCATCGCGAAGAACTGGGCCGCGACGCCGGCCCACCTGCGGGCCGATTCCGAAAGCACCTGCGAAAGCGCGTCTATCGTGATGTGGCGGCTGCCGACGCTGGCGGCCATCGCACCCAGCATGGCGATCCAAAGCACCAGCCATTCCAGCAATTGCTCGCTGTACGGAATCGACATTCGAAACACGTTGCGCCAGAGAATCTGCGCCGCCGCCAGGACCAGCATTGCGGCCAGAGAGGAAGACAGCAGGCCGGTCAGCAGCCGCCCGGCAATCCTTCCCGCCCAGTCCGGCACCGGGGGCTCCCTCTAGCGGCAGCGCGGCACGTGGATCAGCCGGATCCCGATTCGCCGCGGAAGTCGTAAAGCGCCTGCATGATTTCTTCATGCATGCCGCGCGACATCCCCGCTTCGCGCACCAGTTCGGGGTAGATCTCAGTGAATGCCTGGCGCCAGCGGAGAATTTCTTCGGCCGTAAGAGCCAGATATTCAAGCCCGGAATTCTTCAGCGCCTGCGCGGCTTCCATGTTGTCCTGGGCGTCCCGGAGGTCAAGCCGGGCCGCCAGCGCGCCGAATTCCTCGCGGACTATCGCCTGGTTGGGCTCCGAAAGCCGGTCGAAAGCCCTTCTGTCCATTGCCAGCAGTCCGAAGGCGAATACCACGGGAAAGTCCGTGACGTAGCGCAAACGGGTGTGCCACTGCAGCAGGATCGCGCCGGACGGTGGTGTGACGATGACCTCCACCAGCCCCGTCTGCAGGCCCACCAGCACGTCGGATATCGGCAGCTGGACGGGGGCCAGGCCCACCGAACGCATTGCGCGCAGACCGATGTCATCGCCGTCGGGCACCCAGATCTTGAGCCCGCGCGCGTCTTCGAGCCGAACCACCGGCTTCCTGCCCGACATGATGCGCGCGAAGCCCAGACTGCCGAAGCCGAAGGTCTCGTATCCGCTATCGCGCAGGCCCTGCTCCAGCACGGGATCAAACCGCCGGCGAATGAAAAGCATTTCCTCGCGCGAACGGAACATCAGCGGAAGGCCGTACTGCAGCACGTTCGGATACCTCCCGGTCAATGCGCTGGAAGTCAGCACCGCTCCCTGCAGTTGGCCTGTGCGAATCTTGCGCAGCACCCTGAGGTCGTCACCCATCACACCGCCGCCATAGAATTTCACCTGCACCTCGCCCCCGGTGCGTTCGCCAATCTCCGCGGCCGCGGCCCGCATGTCGCGCATCCAGGCCGACCCTTCAGGCGTAACGGTTGCGATCTTGATCGTCTCCGCCCAAAGCGGCCCGGCCGCCAGCAGGGCCGTCAGCATCAGCGCGGCGGGCTTGGGCGGAACGGACTTAAAAATATTCATCGGCAGTACTCAGCAATTCCCTCGCGTCGGCCTTGGCCAGGATGTTGAAAAGCGTCAGGCCCGGCTGATCGGCCGGGGCGTCGACCGCCTCTTCAAGCAGCCTGTCATGCAACTCACGATCATAGAGCAACCGGGCGCAGTTTCTC
Source organism: uncultured Gammaproteobacteria bacterium (assembly GCA_951828235.1). GTDB lineage: Bacteria > Pseudomonadota > Gammaproteobacteria > Steroidobacterales > Foliamicaceae > Foliamicus. The sequence continues at coordinate 2,556,375 of OX639965.1, read as the reverse complement.
GCGTATTCCACCAGCACGCTCAGGTCCTGGCGCCGTGTCAGGCGCAAAGCCTCATCGAAGTTCCGCATGCCCTCTTCCGGCGCGCCGCCCAGCGACGCCGGGCGCAGGCATTGCAGGACGCCCATGTACATGTGCGCGCGCCCGCGAATGTCCGGCGGCGCGACGTCCAGCAGCCGTTCCAGCGCCACCTGCAGCCGCGGCAGCCGGGCCAGCGCCTCGTAGTCGCCCCGGGCCTGGATCCAGGAAAGAAAGCCGATCACGTAGTCATACAGGGCTTGCGCCCTGGCGGCCGGATACGCGCCCATCCGGGCCTCGTATTCATCGAAACCCAGCTGCTGCACTCCGCAGCCTGCCCGGTCGGCGGCGCAGAGGGCCCTGCGGCCGTAACCATAGGCCCGCTCAGTCAGCTTGAGAGCCCGTACGGGATCGTTGACGAAGACCACGCCGTAGGCGGCATAAAGCTGGGCGGCGGAGCCCAGGACCGCCGGGCCTGCATTATCACCGGCCAGGCTGTCGATCAGGATGAGCAGCGTAGGGGTGGCCTCGCGAACGAGTTCGGGATCGTCGTGGCCGAGTACGGCCTCACCGAGCTGTTCGGTCAGGCTGCCGGTTGCGGATTGAATCAGCGACCCGCAGCCGGAAAGGCCTATCGCCGCGAGAGCAAGCGCCAGGCCCTTTCGCCTCATAGCTTCTCGCGAATTCTCGCGCTCCGGCCGCGCCGCTGCCGGAGGTAATAGAGCTTTGCCCGCCGCACGTCGCCGCGGCGCTTCACCGTGATCCCGGCAATCATCGGGCTGTGGGTCTGAAAAACCCGCTCGACCCCTTCGCCGTGCGAAATCTTGCGCACCGTAAACGAGGAATTGAGCCCGCGGTTGCGCTTGGCGATTACGACGCCTTCGAAGGCCTGCAAACGCTGGCGTTGCCCCTCGCGCACCCGCACCTGCACCACGACCGTGTCTCCCGGAGAGAAGTCCGGAAGGTCGGTGCGGAGTTGTTCCGCTTCAAGTTGTTCAATGATGTTGGTCATCTTTCGCGTCTCGTATTTTAATGTCGTATTCCGCCTGGAATTCCGCCAGCAGCCGCCGTTCCTGCTCATTCAGGTCAAGAGCCGTGAACAAATCCGGCCGGCGCTTCCAGGTGCGCCCCAGCGACTGCTTGAGGCGCCAGGTCCGCACCTGCTCGTGATCGCCGCCCAGCAGCACTTCCGGCGCCGCCCGGCCTTCCACCACGGCGGGCCGAGTGTACTGCGGAAAATCCAGAACGCCAACGGAGAACGAGTCCTCCTCGGCCGAGCGATCATCGCCCAGCGCGCCGGGCAGCAGCCGCACCACAGCGTCGATAACCACGCAAGCGGCCAGTTCGCCGCCGCTCAGGACAAAGTCTCCCAGCGACAGTTCTTCGTCGGCTTCCAGTTCCACCACGCGTTCGTCGATCCCCTCGTAGCGGCCCGCCACCAGCACCATGCCGGGGCCGGACGCCAGTTGCCGCGCACGTTGCTGGCTGAAGCGCTCGCCCTGGGGAGTGAGAAAGATGACCGGCGCGCCGCCGGGCGCCTCGGCGCGTGCCGACCTGACCGCCGCCAGCATGGGCGCGGGGCTCAAGACCATGCCGGGGCCTCCGCCGTAGGGGCGGTCATCCACGCTGCGGTGGGGCTCGGCGGCGAAGTCGCGCGGGTTCACGCATCGCAGGCTGGCCGTGCCGGCTTCCAGCGCACGGCCGCAAACACCGCCCTTGAAGGCGCCCAGCACCATTTCCGGGTGCAGGCATACGGTAGTGATATGCATCCGGGGCCTGCCCTAGTCCGCCGGGTCCCAGTCCACGATCAGCCGGCGTTTCTGAAGGTTGACCTCGCGCACCCGGCTTCCCGGCGCGAAGGGGATCAGCCGCCTGCGCCTGCCCTCCACGATCAGCACGTCATTGGCGCCGGTGGCCATCAGGCCGCTGACCCGGCCCAGAGGCTCGCCCTTGAGGTTTCGCACTTCGAGGCCTTCCAGGTCGGCCCAATACCATTCATCCTCACCGGCCGGCGCCAAATCCGCGCGATTCACCCGAATCTCCGCGCCGCGCAGTGCTTCCGCCGCATCGCGCGTATCTATCCCTTCCAGCAGGCATTCCAGGCCCCGGGGAGTGATCCGAAAGCGCTGCAAGGTCATTTCCCTGCACTGGCCGTTCACGAGCAGATTCCAAATACGGTAGTTCTGAAGTTGTGCGGGCGGGTCGGCAAAGGATTTCACCCTGAGCCAGCCCTTCAGTCCCCGGGCGGCGCCCAGCCGGCCCATGGGAATCAGTATTGTTTCCGGCGTCTGGTTCTCCGGCTGTTCCGGCTCAGCCTGAGTCCTTGTCGGTCGCGGTGGCGCCTTCGCCATCTTCCTGCGCGCCGTCGTCATCCGGCGCGTCCTCGTCTGATTCTCCCCCGGCTTCCGCCGCGGCCTGTTCGGTTTCGCCCTCTCCTTCCGCCGCAGCTTCCTCGGACGCCGCCGCTGCTTCCTCTTGCGACTCGTCCGCGGCAGCCTCTTCAGCTTCGGCGGCGTCAGCCGCAGGCTTGCTGTCCGTCTCGACCTGGGCCGCCTCTTCTTCGGCAGCTTCCTCGGCCACAGCCTCTTCCTCAGAAGCCTCCTCGGCCTTGGCTTCTTCCACCGGAGCCGCCTCCGCAGCAGCCTCGGCAGCCACATTCTCCGGGGCCTCGTCCGCAACGGCAGTCTCCTGCGCCGCAGTGGCCGCCTGGTCCCCCTCCATGCGCCGGCGGCGAATCAATCGCCGCACCCGCTCGGAGGGCTGCGCGCCCTGTCCCAGCCAGTAATCGACCCGGTCCAGGGCCAGCTTCAGATGCAGCTCCCCGCCGGTCGCGATCGGGTTGTAGAATCCCAGGCGCTCGATAAACCGGCCGTTGCGCTTGTTGCGCCGGTCGGTAACGACGATGTGATAAAAGGGTCTTTTCTTGGCCCCGTGACGGGAAAGCCTTATGCCTACCATGCAGAGTGGTCCCGCGGCACAAGGCCGCTCGCTGGAAAACCGCGCATTGTAGCAAAATATGGCGTCGCGCCCGCTTCTCGAGTCTCAGCCGCTGGGCGATTTGTCATATTCCGCGAGCCGCTCGCCACGACGCCAGCATACAGGACGGACAAATTCGCCGCCCGGGTTGACTGGTCTGGAGCCGGCGGTTCGCGGCCTTATATTCCCAGATACTCAAGAGCCTTGAGGGCAGCAACAACGCTGGCGGCCATCAGATAGATTTTCATGTTCAGTCTGGACTCCAAGGCGCTCATCTTCCCATCAAACCGGGATTCCAGGGCACGGATGTCAGCCTCCAGCCCCCGGATGTCACTCTTCAAGGCCAGGATATCGCTCTTCGTTGCGATCTCCTCGTTGCGATGCGCGACCGTTCGCACAATGGCGCGAGCCTGATTGGCTGGAATGCCCTCGGCGGTGAGCCCGTCAATGGCGGCGGCGGTGTCGATCATGTATCCGGCCATGGAACGCGTACCTCCCTGTTCGCTGAAATGCAGCATCCGTTCGTAGCCTCATCATAACGTATTCCGCAATGCCCCCGCGCAATGGCAGTCCGCAGCGTCAGGCGCGGCCGAGGCGCGGAGTCAGGCGGGCCGTATGTGGCGCCGCAACGGGCGCAGCGGCCAGCGTTCCGAGCAGGTCCGAAAGGTTCTCCAGGCGGCGGGCCACCAGGTGTATGACGTCGTTCTCGCGCTGAATCTCGCCCCTTACGCCCAGCAAAACCGACGACATCAGCGTATCGCGATAACGCCGGAAAACGCCGGGCCAGTTCACCACGTTGACCACGCCGGTCTCGTCTTCCAGGGTCAGAAAAACCACGCCTTCGGCGCTTTGCGGGGCCTGGCGCACGAGCACCAGGCCGGCCGCGGCGCACAGCTCACCGGAAACCGCCTCCGAGACCGCAGCCGCGGTCCAGTACCCCAATGCCCCCAATTGCGCGCGCACAAAGGTCAGCGGGTGCCCCTTGAGACTCAGGCCCACTGCACCGTAGTCGCGTAGCACGCGCTCCCCGGGCGGCTCCACCGGCAGTTCAGCCGCCAATTCATCGGGAAGGTCGTCCACGCCGGCCGCCGAAAACAGCGGCAGTGGGCCGCCCACGGGCAGCCGCTCGACTTCCCACAGGGCGCGCCGACCGCCAAGCCCCATCGATTCGAATGCATCGGCGCGCGCCAGGCGGCGCAAAGCGCCCTTGTCCAGCCTCGCCCGGCGGCGCAAGCCGGGGATGTCTTCGTAGCCGTGTTCACGCTCGCTGACCAGGCGTTTCGCCGTCCGCCCACTCAGCCCCCGCACCTGCCGCAATCCCAGGCGCACGGCCAGCCCGCCGGCGCCGTCCGGGGCCAGGATCGAGTCCATTTCGCTCTCATTAACATCCACCGGCAACACGGTCACGCCATGCTCGCGGGCGTCGCGCACGATCTGTGCCGGCGCATAGAACCCCATGGGCTGGCTGTTGAGAAGCGCGCAGGCAAAAACCTCCGGATAGTGGCGCTTGAACCACGCCGACGCGTAGACCAGGATTGCGAAAGACGCGGCGTGGCTCTCGGGAAATCCATACTCGCCGAATCCCTCGATCTGGCTGAAGCAGCGCTCCGCGAACTCCGTGGAATAACCGCGCCGGATCATGCCGCCCACGAACTTCTCGCGAAAATCCTTCACCGTGCCGGCATGCCGGAAAGTCGCCATGGAGCGGCGCAGCGCGTCCGCCTGCGCGGGGCTGAACCCGGCCGCCACTACCGCAATGCGCATCGCCTGTTCCTGGAACAGTGGCACGCCCAGCGTGTTGGCCAGGACCCGCCTAAGCTCCGGGGAGGGATAGGACACCGGCTCTTCGCCGTGCCGGCGGCGCAGATACGGGTGGACCATGTCGCCCTGTATCGGCCCGGGCCGCACGATCGCCACCTCGATAACCAGGTCGTAGAAGCAGCGCGGGCGCATGCGCGGGAGAAAGCTCATCTGCGCCCGGCTCTCAACCTGGAACACGCCGATCGAGTCCGCCTTGCACAGCATGTCGTAAACCGCCGGGTCTTCCGCGGGGATGGAAGCCAGCGTCAGCTTGCGGCCATGGTGCCGGCCAAGCAGGTCCAGGCACTTTCTGAGGCAGGTCAGCATGCCCAGAGCCAGCACGTCCACCTTCAGCATCTTGAGGTCGTCCAGGTCGTTCTTGTCCCACTCGATCATGGTGCGCCCCGCCATCGCCGCGTTGGCGATCGGCACCACCTCGTCCAGACGCCCGCTGGTCAGCACCATGCCGCCCGGATGCTGGGACAGATGACGGGGAAACCCGACCAGTTCGGCGGCCATTTCGATGGTCCGCTTCAGCCGCGGGTGCTCCGGATCCAGGCCCAGCGCCCTCACCCGCGCTTCGTCGGGCCAGCCCCCCTCGCGTCCCCAGATGCGCCCGGCCAGCGCGTCCCGGGTCGCGTGCGGCAGTCCCAGCGCCTTGCCCAGCTCGCGCAACGCGCTGCGCGGCCGGTAGTGAATGACCGTGGCGGTCAGACCGGCGCGTTCGCGGCCATAGCGTTCGTATAGATATTGAATGACTTCCTCGCGCCGCTCGTGCTCGAAATCCACGTCGATATCGGGAGGTTCGCCACGATCGCTGGAGATGAACCGTTCGAACAGCAGGTCGATCTTTTCCGGGTCCACGGCGGTAATGCCCAGACAAAAGCAAACCGCGGAATTGGCGGCGCTGCCCCGACCCTGGCACAGGATTCCCTGCTCTCTCGCGTAGCGGACCAGGTCGTAGATGGTCAGGAAGTACGGTGCGTAATCCAGTTCCCGGATCAGCTCGAGTTCGTGTTCGACCATCTTGCGGACCCGCCCGGGAATGCCCTCCGGGTAGCGCTTCCCGGCCGATTCCCAGGTCAGTTGCTCCAGCCATTGCTGGCGGGTATAGCCTTTGGGGGCCTGTTCGTCCGGGTATTCGTAACGGAGTTCTTCCAGGCTAAAGCGGCACTCCTCCGCGAACTCGACGCTGCGCGCCACGGCTTGCTCGTGGCCCTCGTACAGCCGCAACATGTCCTGCGGCGCGCGCAAATGCCGCTCGGCATTGGCCTCAAGCCGGAAACCCGCGCTATCGATAGTCACGCCCTCGCGCACACAGACCAGAACGTCGGCGATCGACTTGCGCTCCGGCGCATGCATCCACGCATCGGCCACGGCCACCATCGGGATGGACCATTGCTCGGCCCGTTCCTCCAGCCACTTGAGGCGCACCGCGTCGCCGCCGTCGAACAACAGCGGCGCGGCCAGCGCCACCCGGTGAGCGCCGGCGTTGGTCAGGCGCGCCAGACCGGATATCTCCCGCAGGGCGCGGGGCGGGACGACCAGCAGCACCTGCCCCCGGGCATGCGCGCAGAGTTCCGTCAGGCTGAATTCGCATTGACCCTTTGCGGCCCGCCTCTTTCCAAGGGTGAGCAGGCGGCACAGGCGGCCCCATGCGGCGCGGTCGCGCGGATAGCAGATGACTTCCGGTCCGTCACGGGGCTGAAGGCGCGCGCCCGGAAGAAAGCGGATACCGGCCTCGCGCGCCGCGACATGGCCCCTTACCAGGCCGGACACGCTGTTGCAATCGGCCAGCCCGATAGCCGCCAGCCCCAGTTCCGCGGCCCGGTCGATCATTTCCGCCGGGTGAGAGGCGCCGCGCAGAAAGGAGAAGTTGCTTGCCGCCGCCAGTTCGGCGTAGGCCTGTGTCATTCCGTCCGCAGCCTGTGGAAAGGATTTCAGGCCGCCAGGGCCTGAACGTACCAGCGGCAGGGCTCTGCGCCGCCCTCAAGCTCACGGTACAGGTGGAAGCGCCGGCCGCGTTCATCCTCCATCAGCCAGTATTCCCGCCCCGGCTGCTCGCCGCTCAGCCACCATTCCGGCGCCACCCGCCTGGGACCCTGGGCACGCCGCAGCGGGTAAGCGCTGCTTCTCCAGCGTACCCAGGCCGGCGGTCCTCCGGCCGTCGTGGCCGCCGCGTCCACGGGCTCGGCCTGTTCCAGCAGCAGGAGCGGCGCACGGGGTGAATTTCCCTGCTCCTCGACGAAGGACTCCGGCGGCGGGCAATCCAGGGCGGAAACAAGCCGCCAGCGCCTCTCGGGCAGGTAGCTGGCCTGCGGAACCGGGGTGCGGACCGCTTCGGCGCCCAGGCGGCTGCAGAGCCGGTCCACCAGGCGGGCCAGGTCGCCCTTGAGGATCCCCGATGAAGCGCCGGACAGCCAGTCGGCCTGCTCGGCGGACACCGGTTCGGTGTCGTAAGCCACCAGACTGACGGCATCTACACCCACTCCGCGGTCCGGCGCGGGCCCGTTCGCCTGCATCTTTTCATCCAGAAGCTCGGCAAGCTGCGGGGCCGGCTGAATAAGCCGCGCCGTGCGCAGGCCATGCCGGATGCGCTTGCCGTCGGAACGGTGCAGGCGCAACTCAAAGCGCCGTGAGCCCAGGCCCGCAGCCGCTAATTGATCGCCAAGCCGAACAGTCAACTCGCCGATCGCCGCCTGCAGGGGTTGCTGCAGCACGACGGGGCTGTCGAACTCCAGCCGGGCCCGGAAATCGCGGGGCGGCGGCAGGTAATCCAAAGGCTCGGGAGCCCGGCCGGCGGCCTGCTTGAGCCGCAGTGCGGTTTCGGCCCCGAATCGCGCCTGCAGCGATTCCGGCGGCAGGCGATCGAGTGCGCCGATGCTGTCCAGTCCCAGTTCCCGCAAGGTCGCGCAGGTCTCCGCATCAAGCCGCAGCGCTTCAACTGGCCAAGTGCTCATGGCCGCAAGACCGGCGCCGGGCGGAATGACAGGCAATTGCCCGAAACCAGTGCATGCCTCGACACGTGAGGCGGCACGCGTATCCGTCTTCGAGGGCGGGACGCCCTCGCTCCGGGCGGCGCGGGCGCCGGCCCAGGCGGCGGCGGGCGTATCCGCAAGGCAGACCCGAACGGGCTCGCCGCTCAGCCTGAGTTCGGCCAGCAATTCTTCCAGCAGCTTTTCCTCCCCGCCGAAAAGGCCGATGGAGCCGGAAACGTCCAGGAAGAAACCATCCGGGGGAGCAAGCGCGATCTTCGGCGTAAACCGCCAGCACGCCTGCGCCAGGCGCTCGAGGCGCTGCGCGCGCAGCCGCACCGCCGATTCAGCCGGCGGCGCGGACGGCGCTTGGCTCAGCAGACGATGCAGCCATACGCAGGCGATTCTCATGCTCGCTCCATTCAATATTCCACGATGCGGGGGTCCAGCCGGGGGCACGCAGCAGGTTCAGGCGCCAGCTTCGCGCGCCGGGCAGTTCAAACCCCCTCCAGGCAAGTTCCATGGGCGCGCTGGGCGCGGGTTCCACCTGCCAGCGGGTCTGTGCCGACGTGGCTTCGCGGATGCGGGCGCCGCGCGCCAGGAAAAGCCGTGATCCCTTACGCAGGGCGCGCAGCGACAGCCGCCGAGAGGCGGTGAAGCCATAATGCCGCTCCACCCCGGGCAGGCAGCCCACCACCGCCAGCAGGCCGGAGCAATCCAGCGCCTGCTCCAGCACCCAGAGCAACTCGCGTTCGGTCTCCGGCTCCACGATAAGCACGCTGCGGGGGTTCAGCCCGATGGCATCCAGTCCCTCGCCGCAGGGCAGCCCCCAGCGGCGCGAGGCGGCGAGAGACTGCACCCACAGCAGGCGCCTCTCGGCGGCGCCCGGCAGGCCCGCGGCGGCGCACAGAAGCAGCGACAGCGCCGCCGCCCGGTCCGCGCCCCGCTCCCCCAGAAACTCGTGAACGCCGGGCCGTTCCAGCACCGCAAGCGGCCAGTCCCGTCCCCGGCCGCGGCGCGGACTTTTCGAGGGCGGGACGCCCCCGCTCGCAAGGTTTTCGGCGTATTCCATCACGGCTACAACCCCACGGCCCGCTCGCTCCAGTCCCACAGGCGCTTCATCTCCGAACGGTCGTAGGACGCCGCCGAACTTTCCTTGGTGGCCAGGTGCTCCCAGTACTTGCCGCTTTCCTTTTCCACCATCGACGAAGCCGCGAGGTACACGTAGGTCTTCACCGAGCGCTCCGGGTCGTTGAAGAACGGCCGCAGCAGCTTGCAGCCCAGCCCGAACAGCCCGCGCATGTTGTCGTACACGGTGGTCTTGACGAAATAGCCGGGAGAAACCGCGTTCACCGTAACGCCGCTGCCCTCCAGGCGCCGGGCCATTTCATAGGTGATCAGCGTCATGGCCAGCTTGGACTTCTGGTAGCCGGCAAAGGCGCCGCGATTGGAGATCAAACCGCGCCCCCAGGGCTTTCTGATCTCCATGTCGTCCCAGTCCAGGGGGCCGCCGGCCTTGTGCCCGTCCGAGGAAATCATCACTACCCGGGCCGGGGCCGATTCCTTCATGCGGTCCAGCAGCAGCCGGGTCAACAGGAAATGTCCGAGATGATGCACCGCCATATGCTGTTCAAAGCCGTCCTCGCTGAGCCGGTAGACGGGATTCACGACCCCGGCGTTGTTGATCAGCACGTGAAGCCGGTCGTAGCGCTCAAGCACATGGTTTGCGAGCGAGCGCACCTGCGAAAACGAAGAAATGTCGCAGTGCAGGAATTCCAGCTGATCGTTGCCGGTCAGTTCGACGATTTCATCGCGCGCCTCGCGGCCCTCTTGGCCCTTGATGTCAACCAGGATCAGCCGCGCTCCCAGCTTCGCGAGCTCGCGCGCGGCGATCCGGCCCATGCCGCGAGCCGTGCCCGTTATGAGGCAGGTCTTATCGCGCAGGGTCCGTTCAACCATCTTCGTACTTCTCTCAGCGGGACTGCCAAGTTTAGCGCCGCAAGGATGCTGCCACCGTAGCCGTTGTGTGCCTCCTTCTTGCGGGAGTGTTGAAGCCAGTGGGCGCCGATGACCCGGCGCTCACAGCCGATGACCCGGCGCTCACAGCGCCTCCCGAAAGTAAGGAGGCACATAACGGCGGGATCGAAGCACCCTGGTTACCAGGCGCTGCCTACGGCGTGGTTAGGCGGAGCTCCCTGGCGGCGGACAGCAGGTAGTTGCGCGCCTGGGGGTTTTCCAGTCCCCGGGCCATGCCTTCAAGCGCCAGGGCCTTGCGCTCAGCGTGACGCCGCTCCCGAGGCTCGATCAGCAGAAGCTGGTCCGCGAGATATGCCGCCCAGCGATAATCCGTCAGCAGCAGCGCATTGTCCAGCGCCGCGTCCAGCGAGATGCCGCCGGCGGCCAGTTCGTGCAATCGCCAGGCCAGCGTGCGCGGAGCGAGCGGCGCCAGGCTGCCGGGCTTGCCGTCGAACCAGCCCATGTGGCGAGCGTAGACGGAGCGCACCGCCCAGCCCAGGGTGCCGTGGGCCTGCGCCAGGACCGGGCTTGAGGCCAGTTCCGGGGGCAGGCGTATCGCAGCGGCCAGTTCCCCGGGACCCAGGCCCGCGTCGATTCCCCGCAGGGTCTCGTCGAGGACGAAACGAAGCGCCGCCGCATAGTCGGCCAGCGCCCGGTCAATCGCAGCCGCACCGAACACGGGCTGAAGATGGCCGGCAATCAGCACTTCGGCCTTCTCCGCCCGCATCCGGTCCAGGCTGCGCGCCCATTGCTCGAAATCGGCCGCCTGGTCCCCGATACTGTCCAGGTCGCCGGGGAAGGCCTGGTAGAAATTTCCTCCGGTGATCAGCACCTTGCGTTCGGGAAGCCAGACGTAGAGCTGATCCTGGCTCTCGCCGGGAGCGGCTACCAGCTCCAGCATTACGCCGGAAATCCGCAGCCGATAGCGGTCGCCGTAAAACAGGCGGTCGGGAGGCAGGTAGCGATCCCCTGTATCCTCCTCTTCCGGCAGCGGGTCGATCATCGTTGCAGTGCGTTGCCGATCTCCGAGAAGCAGGCCCTTCTGCCGCTGGCGCCGTTTTCGCGCCTCCACGCCGATCACGCTGCGCCTGAGCCTGAAGTTGGAGCGCGCGTAGACGTTGGGAACAAAGTAACGACCGGCAAAGGCAGCCGCGCCGGCCACGTGAGACTGATCGCCGTGGGTGTAGATCACGGCGGCAAAGGGCAGCTCCACTGCTTGCCGGTAGGCTGCGGCGGCCCTTTCCGCCGCGGTCCCGGAGTGGTGCGCATCGACCAGGATGGCCGCGTCGTCCCCGGCGATCAGGGTGGAGTTTGACGGGCCGAAGCCGGTCGCCAGATAGACGCCTCCGGCGACCTCAAGAACCTCCCCGGCCCATGCGCGCGGGGCGACAAGGAATGCAAGCGCCACAGCCGTGGCGGCAAAGCCCCGGCGGCGCGCCTTAGACCGCCCGCCTGGAAACTCTGTTGCGGTACGCCACGGCTTGAGGCGCGCCCGCGCACGCACGTCGGTCATTCTGGGCTTTCGAGCACGCGGGAAACGGAAAGCCAGGAGCCAACCGGAATGATCATCGATTGCAGCCTTTTTTCGGTGGCGATGCGCCGATTGAAGACCTGGATGCCGTAGGCTGGATGGTCCGGCGCCAGCTCCTCGTGGCCCTGACCGAAGCAATTGGTGTTATCCCCCAGGATCAGGCCGCCGGGCCGGGTGTGTTCAAGAGCGAAGTCCAGGACATCGCTGTAAATTTCCTTGGCGGTGTCGATAAACACCAGGTCGTACGGACCGTGTCCCGCCAGTTCCGGCAGCACGTCCAGCGCTCCGCCCATTACGATGCGAACCCGGTCCGCCACTCCGGCGCGCCGGAAGTTCTCACCGGCGACTTCGGCGTGCAGCGGTTCGAACTCGTTCGTTACCAGCAGGCCGCCGGGCGGCAGGGCGCGCGCAAGCCAGATTCCCGAATAGCCCGCCAGGGTGCCGAATTCGAGGATCCTGCGCGCTCCGATCAGCCGCGCGAGGAGATTCAGCGCCTGCCCCGTTTCCGCGTCCACGGAAATGTCGGGCATGCCGCGCGCCACCGCCCCCAGCATGATCCCGGCAAGCAAGTCGTCCTCGTAGTCGAACAGGCTGCGGCGGTAGGTGTCGAGGTCGGGATAGGCAGTCATGGGCAGACAGGAAAGCGCATCACGGCGTAGTATATCGGCCAGTCGAAAAAGGAGGACCGAATGGCCTTAGCCAACGAGAAAAAGCGCATCGTTGAGGATTTTCTCAAGCGTTGCATCGACTATTCCGACAACAAGCTTCGAAGGTACCGCGCGTCCCTGGGCAGCGCGGACTCGGAACAGGAACTTGCCATTCAGGACAAGATCAACCACTGGGTGGCGTATCGCTTCTTCAACGAATACGCAATCGAGGAACTGAAGGGCACCGAGCTCGACGACTGGTTCGACGATGACTGATTGCCTGGATACCGTGGCGTTTCGCCGCCATGCCCACGAGGCCGTGGACTGGATCGCCGACTATTTCGAGTCCGTGGAGAACTATCCGGTGCGTTCTCGGGCGCGGCCGGGTGATTTGCTCAAGGCCCTGCCTGATCGCGCGCCGGAGCAGGCGGAACCGATGGGGAGAATTCTTGAGGACTTCAAAAGGCTGATACCACCAGGCATCACCCACTGGCAGCATCCCTCTTTTTTTGCCTACTTTCCCGCCAACTCCAGCCCGCCGTCGGTGCTGGCGGAAATGCTGGTCGCGGGAATCGCGGCGCAATGCATGCTGTGGGAAACATCGCCTGCGGCCAACGAGCTGGAAGCCCGCATGATGGAGTGGCTGCGCGACCTGCTGGGATTGCCGCGGGAATGGCGGGGCGTGATCCAGGATTCGGCCTCGGGAGCGACGCTGTGCGCGATGCTTGCGGCGCGCGAGAAGGCGCGGGAGCAGACGAGTCTCGACAAGCAGGTCTTCTATACCTCGACCGAAGCCAACTCCTCGGTCCACAAGGGAGCGCGCATTGCCGGATTTCCGATGAATTGCATCCGCAGCATTGAGACCGACTCGCACCAAGGCATGGTGGCTAGCGCCCTGGCGGCGGCGATCGACGCCGACCGGCACGCAGGCCGGACCCCGGCCTGCGTGGTCGTCACCCTGGGCACTACCGGCACCGGGGCAATGGACCCCCTGGAGGAAATCGGCGCGATCTGCCGGAGGGAGAATATCTATCTGCATGTGGACGCCGCCTGGGCCGGCAGCGCGCTGATTCTGCCGGAATACCGTCATCTGCTGGAGGGAATGGAGCACGCCGATTCCTTCGTATTCAATCCGCACAAGTGGATGTTCACCAACTTCGAATGCTCGGCGCACTTTCTCAAGAACCCCCTTTCGCTCCAGCAGTCCCTGTCGATCGACCCGATATACCTTCAGAACACGCGCGACGAGCGAATTACCGAATACCGGGACTACGGCATTTCCCTTGGCCGCCGTTTCCGCGCCCTGAAACTCTGGTTCGTGATCCGCGCGTTCGGCGCCGAGGGCTTAAGGGAAAAGATCCGCTCGCATATCCGCTGGACGGAGGAATTGGCGCAGGCGATTCAAACCTCGGAAGACTTCGAACTGGTCACCGGCCCCAACCTGGCGCTGATCACATGGCGCTATGCACCGCGCGGCGCGGCCCCCGACACACTGGACGAGCTCAACGAGCGTCTGCTCAAAGCCATCAACGACGATGGACGCCTGTATCTCACACCGGGCGCCGTGGACGGACGCAGAGTCATACGCTTGTCGGTCGGCCAGACGCGAACCGAGGCGCGGCACGTCCGCCAAGCTTGGAAATGTATTCAGGATATTGCTGCAACTGTTTGATTGTTAATATTTGTCTCTATGTAACATTGGCCCGTCACGAGGTTGTCGTATCAATGAGAGTTACCCCCTCGATTTGCGCAACCTTCTGATCAAACGTATAGATTGCGTTCGCGCCGGAACGGCGCGCCGCAGCCGCAATCATGCGATCAGCGAAACCGGCGCCTCCCCGCCGATAGGCGGCGGCTGCCTTGATCACATCATGGGCAGCCTCGACATGAAGCTCTCGCGTCGCCACCAGCTCGTGCAAAACTTCGGCAACCCGGTCCCGCAAATAACCGTAGGCCCGCTCCAGCACCCAGACCAGCTCCACAGCTACTTCGCGGCAGATAAAGCCTGGTTCCCCCGGCGTCAGCTTGTCCATTATTGCGCGAGCAGCAGCGGCTTGGCGTGGGTCATCACCCACCAGATATCTCACAAGAACGTTTGTATCGAGCGCGATCAACGGCCCAAAGCTCCTTCAGAAATAGCCTGATCCATTTCCTCCAGCTTCACCGGCGGCCCATCGTAGCTGAGAAAGCCAAACAGACGCGATAGTGGCCGCGCAGGGATGATGCGCACCTCGTTGTTATCAAGAATGGCATAGCGCACCTGATCCCCGGGAGCGACGCCAAGCGTATCCCGGATCAATTTAGGCAATGTGGTTTGCCCTTTTGAAGTGATAGTTGATTGAATCATTACAATTTCTCAAATGTAAACTCATTCCGGTATTTTACTGGAAAACCAATACTTGGATTGCGCAAGGTCTCTTTACGCACAATTTGCCGGCCCCTATCAATAGGCGCAGAGGCGCTGCTGCAAAGTCGGTGCAGGCCGGAGCGTTTCTATGAGCAGGTCGCGGAGTGCTGCTCGGACTGGACAAGTGGCGAGACTAGTGCTGTTCAGCAGGCTTGCCGATATCGGCAGCGGGCGGTCGCTTGCGTTTCTTGCCTGCGGTCTTTTTCTTCTTCTTGCCCGTCTTGCCCCAGCCCGGCGGAGGACTGGGCTCCTGCCCGTCCATGATCTCCCTGATCTGGAGCTGTTCGATCGTCTCGTACTTGAGCAGCGCGTCCGCCATGGCGTGCAGGCGCTCCATGTGGTCGGTAAGGACCTTCCTGGCCTGCTCGTAGGCGGTATCAATGATCTCCCGCACTTCCTTGTCGATCGCATGGACCGTGGCGTCCGACACCTGCTTGTGTTGGGTGACGGTTCTGCCAAGGAATACCTCGCCGTCCTCCTCGCTGTAGGTCAGCGGACCGAGACGGTTGGACAAGCCCCACTTGGTGACCATGTTGCGCGCGATCGCGGTGGCCCGTTCGATATCGTTGGCCGCGCCGGTGGTCACCGCGTCCTTGCCGAATATCAGCTCCTCGGCCACGCGGCCGCCGAACAGGCTGGTAATCTGGCTGATCAGGCGCTGCTTCGAGTGGCTGTGGCGGTCGACTTCCGGCAGGAACATGGTCACGCCCAGGGCGCGGCCGCGCGGGATGATGGTGACCTTGTGCACCGGATCGTGTTCGGGCACGTTCAGGCCCACGATGGCATGCCCGGATTCGTGGTAGGCGGTTAGCTTGCGCTCCTCGGCGCTCATCACCATGGATTTGCGCTCGGTGCCCATCAGGATCTTGTCCTTGGCCTTCTCGAACTCCTCCATTGCCACTGACTTGTTCCCGACCCTTCCGGCCAGCAGCGCCGCTTCGTTGACCAGGTTGGCGAGGTCTGCGCCGGAGAAACCGGGCGTTCCACGGGCCAGGGTGCTGGCCGAAACGCTTTCGTGTACCGGAACCTTGCGCATGTGGACCTTGAGAATCAGCTCGCGCCCGCGAATGTCCGGCAGCGGCACCACCACCTGGCGGTCGAAGCGGCCGGGGCGCAGCAGCGCCGGATCGAGCACGTCCGGCCGGTTGGTGGCGGCGATGACGATGATGCCTTCGCTTCCGGCGAACCCGTCCATCTCCACCAGGAGCTGGTTCAGCGTCTGCTCTCGCTCGTCGTGGCCGCCGCCCAGCCCGGCGCCGCGGTGGCGCCCCACCGCATCGATCTCATCGATGAAGATGATGCATGGCGCCTGCTTCTTGGCCTGCTCGAACATGTCGCGCACGCGTGATGCGCCCACGCCCACGAACATCTCCACGAAATCCGACCCGGAGATGGTGAAGAACGGGGCCTCCGCCTCGCCGGCAATGGCGCGCGCCAGCAGGGTCTTGCCGGTTCCGGGCGGGCCGACCATCAACACGCCCTTGGGGATCTTTCCGCCCAGCCGCTGGAACTTGGAAGGGTCCTTGAGGAACTCGACGACCTCGGCAACTTCCTCCTTGGCTTCCTCGACGCCGGCCACATCCTCGAAAGTGACCGGAGTCTGGTCCGGATTCAGCAGGCGGGCGCGGCTGCGGCCAAAGGACATGGCCCCGCCGCGGCCCCCGACGCCGCCCTGCATCTGACGCATGAAGTACAGCCAGATGCCGATCAGCAGCAGGAACGGCAACAGGTTCAGCAGGAAGGAAAGCCAGGCGCTTTCCGACTTCGGCTTGGGCGAATGCACCTCCGCGCCGCTTGCGGTGAGCTCGCGGACCAGTTCGGAATTGTCGGTGGATGGAGGACTGTAGGTTACGAATTCGCCGCCGCCGACCTGTTCGCCGCGAATCGTGCGGTCCTCCAGGATCTCGACCTCCTTGATCCCGCCGTTGCCGACCAGTTCAAGGAACTGGGAAAAGTTGATCTCCTCGGCCTGGGTCCCCCGGTTGTTCAGGGGCTGCAGCAACATCATCAGGGCCAGCGCTATGACCAGCCACAGGAAGAGATTCTTGGTGAATTTGTTCATTACCCGGCGCCGTCTGGCCGTACAACCATACAGGAAGGGCCCCGGCGCGAGAAATGCGCCGAGGCGGTCTTCGGCTTATAGCATGAGGGCGCCGCGGGACTCATTCGGGCTGCGGCACGATCCGAAGATAGGGCTTGGGAGATTCCCACCCGTCGGGGAACTTCTCCCTGGCCTGCTCGTTTGAGACCGCGGGAACGATGATGACGTCCTCGCCCCACTTCCAGTTTACCGGGGTCGCAACCTGGTGCGAAGCGGTCAGCTGGCAGGAATCCAGCAGCCGAAGCACTTCGTCGAAGTTTCGCCCGGTGCTCATGGGGTAGGTCAGCATGGCCTTGATGCGCTTGTCCGGGCCGATGACGAATACCGAGCGCACGGTGAGGTTGTCCACCGCGGTGCGGCCTTCGGACGTATCGCCGGCAGTAGCCGGCAGCATGTCGTACAGCTTGGCGATCTCGAGGTCCGAATCGCCAATAAGCGGATAGGTGACGGCATGTCCCTGCGTCTCTTCAATGTCCTTGACCCACGCGTTGTGATCGCTTACCGGGTCGACACTCAGCCCGATGACCTTGGCATTGCGCTTGGAGAACTCCGGCATGAGCCCGGCCATGTAGCCCAGCTCGGTGGTACACACCGGCGTGAAATCCTTGGGGTGTGAAAAGAGAATGGCCCAGCCTTCGCCGATCCACTCGTGGAAACGAATTGCGCCTTCGGTCGTCTCGACCGTGAAGTCCGGCGCCACATCGTTGATTCTCAAGCTCATCAGGTGCCTCCTTGAGGATTACGGACCCCTGCTATGAGGTCCGGATTGGCCCGTGAATTGTACCAAACAGGTGTTCTTGCAGGAGACAGAAGGTTGACACGTACGGACAGTTTTCTTCTACCCGGATTTGAGGGCAACAACGGGATTCTTCAAGTTCCGAAGGAAATCAGGCGCGCCCCACCAGGTAGGTCTCGCGGCTGGCCTTTCTCGAAGCCCCGGGCGTCCGCAGCCGCACCTTGCGCAGGCCGGCGCGTGCGGCAGCGACGAACGCCTCGAATCCGGCGCCCTGAAAGAGCTTGGTCACGAATGCTCCGCCCGGACTCAACAGCGTGAGGGCCGCCTCAAGGGCCATAGCGGCCAATTCCATGGACACGGCCTGGTCACGGACGCGGTTGCCGCTCAGTTTCGGCGCCAGGTCCGAAATTACGGCATCCGCCGGCCCATCCAGCATACGCCTGAGATCCGCGATTGCAGCCGGATCGGCAATGTCCCCCTGAATCACCCTTACGCCCGCAAGCGGCTCCATGGGCTCGATGTCCATGGCCAGCACCAATCCGCCCGGCGCCACCCTGCGCGCCGCGTACTGGCTCCATCCCCCGGGCGCCGCTCCCAGGTCGACAATTCGCCCGCCACGGCTGAAGATACGATCGCGGCGATCGAGTTCCTCAAGCTTGTAAACGGCCCGGGACCGCCAACCTTCGGCGCGGGCGCGCCGTGTCCAGTGATCCGCCCAGGCGCCGGCCTTCATCCGCGCTCACTCGTAGTGCACGGCCAGGATTTCATAGCGCCGGACCCCGCCCGGCGTGCTGAACGAGACCTCGTCTCCTTCGTACTTGCCGATCAACGAACGGGCCATCGGCGAGACAAAGGAAATCGCGTCGTCCCGCACCCTGGCCTCGTCCTCGCCGACGATCTGGTAACTGACCGGCTCACCTTCGTCGAGACTCCTGAGATCGACCGTAACGCCGAAGACCACCCGCCCGTCATGCGGAATCCGGTCCAGATCGATGACACGGGCGTAGGCCAGCCGGCCTTCGATGTCCCGGATGCGGGCCTCGACCAGACCCTGTTGCTCCTTGGCGGCGTGATATTCGGCGTTCTCGCGCAAATCGCCATGCTCGCGCGCCTCACCTATGGCGCGCGCCAGACGCGGTCGTTCCTCGTTCCTGAGCCGCTTCAATTCGTCGCGCAGCGCCTGTTCACCGGCGCGGGTCATGGGAACCTGGGTCACGTCGCCATCGCCTCGTGCAAGTCCTGTAATCGCGATACCGCGCCTGCGCCGTAGTAGTCGATGGCCCGGCAGGCCGCGTCGGCGGCCGCCAGGGTGGTGAAATAGGTGACGTTGTTGCGTACCGCCTGGGCGCGTATTTCGCGCGACTCCAGGATAGAGGCGCGGCCCTCGCTGGTGTTCACGATCAGGTCCACTTCGCCGTTGCGGATCAGGTCCACGATGTGCGGACGCCCTTCGCGCACCTTGTTGATGCGCTTGCAGGACACCCCGTGGCGGGCCAGGAAGCTCGCGGTCCCGTGCGTGGCAACCAGGTCGAACCCCTTCATCTGGAGCATGCGCGCCAGGTCCACCGAATCGGGCTTGTCCGGATCGCGCAGCGACAAAAGCGCCGCGCCGCCCCGTTTCAGGTCCACGCCGGCGCCTTCCTGAGCGCGGGCGTACGCTTCGGCAAAGCTGGTTCCGATGCCCATGACCTCGCCCGTTGACTTCATTTCCGGGCCGAGTATCGGGTCCGCGCCGGGGAAGCGGGAGAAGGGAAAGACCGATTGCTTGACCGAGAAATAAGCGGGCCGCGGAGGATCCTCGACCCCTTGGCGGTCCAGCGTGCGTCCCACCATGACCAGCGCAGCGACCTTGGCGAGCTGTATGCCCACCGCCTTGGAAACATAGGGCACGCTGCGCGAGGCCCGCGGGTTCACTTCCAGGACATAGATGTCCCCGTCCTGGATCGCGAACTGCACATTCATCAGTCCGCGCACACCCAGCGCCTCGGCCAGCAGCCCGGTCTGCCGGGCCAGTTCCTCCTGGACCTCCTCACCGGCGGTTGCCGGCGGCAGGCAGCAGGCGGAGTCTCCGGAATGGACGCCCGCCTGCTCGATGTGCTCCATGATTCCGCCGATCAGGACCCGTTCGCCGTCGTAGATCGCGTCAACGTCGAATTCCACCGCCCGGGGCAGAAACTCGTCCAGGAGCACAGGGCTCTCGTTCGACACGGAAACGGCCTCGGCCATGTAGCGCAGCAGTTCCTCCTCGCCGTGCATCACGTCCATCGCCCGGCCGCCCAGGACGTAGGAAGGCCGCAGCATGAGCGGGTACTTGAGTTCCCGCGCCAGCTCTACGGCCTCTTCAACCGAACGGGCGGTCCGGTTCTCCGGCTGCCTGAGACCCAGTTCGCTGAGCAGGTGCTTGAAGCGCTCGCGATCCTCGGCCCGGTCGATAGCGTCCGGGGGCGTTCCGATGACCGGGGCGCCGGCGCGATCCAGGGGCCGCGCAATCCGAAGCGGGGTCTGGCCGCCGTACTGAACGATCACGCCTTCCGGCTTCTCGCGCTTCACAATCTCCATGACGTCCTCGACCGTCAGGGGCTCGAAATACAGCTTGTCGGAGGTGTCGTAGTCGGTGGAGACGGTCTCGGGATTGCAGTTGACCATGATCGTTTCGTAACCGGCCTCGCGCAACGCCAGAGCCGCGTGCACGCAACAATAGTCGAACTCTATGCCCTGCCCTATCCGGTTGGGCCCGCCGCCCAGAATCATGATCTTGGCCCGGTCGGACGGCTCCGCCTCGCATTCTTCCTCGTAGCTGGAATACATGTAGGCGGTGGAGGTGGGAAATTCGGCCGCGCAACTGTCCACGCGCTTGAAGACCGGTCCTATCCCCGCTGCGCGACGCCGCTCGCTCACCTGCTGTTCGGCAACGCCGAGCAAATGCGCCAGGCGGCTGTCGGCAAAGCCCTTGCGCTTCAGCCGCAAGAGCCAGTCATCGCTCAGGGCCTCCCAACCCGACTCCCTCACGTTCTCTTCCTCGCGCACCAGGTCGGCGATCTGGCCAATGAACCAGGGATCGATCCTGGACAGTTCGAAGACCTCCCGCTCGGCCATCCCCAGTCGCAGCGCGTCGGCCATGTACAGTAGCCGTTCCGCGCCCGCCGAGCGCAATTCCTCGCCGACGGTCGCCCGCGCATCGGGATCGGACGCGTCCACCCGCTCGCACAGCCCGTCGATGCCGATCTCCAGGCTCCGCAGAGCCTTCTGCAACGACTCCTGGAAGGTCCTGCCCAGCGACATCGCCTCGCCCACCGATTTCATCTGGGTGGTCAGCCGCGCATCGGCGCGCGGGAATTTCTCGAATGCAAACCGCGGCGCCTTGGTCACGATGTAGTCGATCGCCGGTTCGAAGGATGCCGGCGTCAGCCCGGCGGTGATCTCGTTCCTCAGTTCGTCCAGGGTATAGCCGATGGCCAGCTTGGCCGCCACCTTGGCGATGGGAAAACCGGTGGCCTTGGACGCCAGCGCCGACGAGCGGGAGACCCGGGGATTCATCTCGATCACCACCATGCGGCCGTTGTCGGGGTGAATGGCGAACTGCACGTTGGAGCCGCCGGTGTCCACGCCGATCTCCCTCAGCACCGCGATCGACGCGTCGCGCATGCGCTGGTACTCCTTGTCGGTCAGGGTCAGCGCCGGCGCAACGGTAATCGAATCGCCGGTATGTATGCCCATGGGGTCGACGTTCTCGATCGAGCACACGATGATGCAGTTGTCGCGCCGGTCGCGGACAACCTCCATCTCGAATTCCTTCCAGCCCAGCACCGACTCCTCGACCAGCGCCGAGTGGCTTGGCGATGCGTCCAGCGCCCTCGCCATCGCGTTCTTGAACTCGTCCGCGTCGCGGGCGATGCCGCCGCCCACGCCGCCCAGCGTAAACGAAGGGCGGATGATGGCCGGATAACCGATCTCGCCGATCACCTCCAGCGCCTCGGGAACGCTGCGCACCATCCAGGAACGGGGCGTTTCAAGTCCTATGGACAGCATGGCGTCGCGAAAGCGTTCGCGGTCCTCCGCCTTGTCGATCACATCGCTGCGGGCCCCGATCAGCTCCACGCCAAAATTCTCGAGAACGCCCCCCCGGGCCAGTTCCAGCGAGGTATTCAGTCCGGTCTGCCCGCCCATGGTCGGCAGCAAGGCGTCCGGACGCTCGCGCTCGACCACCGCGGCCAGGGAGCGCGCGTTCACCGGCTCGATATAGACGGCGTCGGCGGTTTCCGGGTCGGTCATGATGGTGGCCGGGTTGGAGTTCGCCAGCACCACCCGGTAGCCCTCCTCGCGCAGCGCCTTGCAGGCCTGAACGCCGGAATAGTCGAACTCGCAGGCCTGCCCGATCACGATCGGGCCCGCGCCGATGATCAGCACGCTTTCAAGATCGTCCCTGCGAGGCATCGCTTAGTCGCTCATTAATCCGGCGAAGCGCTGGAAGGCGTAGCCGAGGTCGTGGGGGCCCGGGCTGGCCTCGGGATGGCCCTGAAAGCCGATGGCGGGCAGGCTGCGGTGCGCCAGTCCCTGCAGGGTTCCGTCGAACAGCGAGCGATGGGTGGCCCGCAGGCAATTCGGCAGGCTTTCCTCCTCCACCGCAAAGCCGTGATTCTGGCTGCTGATGGCCACCTCGCCGCTTTCCAGATCTACAATCGGATGATTGGCCCCATGATGTCCAAATTTCATCTTCATTGTTTGCGCGCCGCAGGCAAGGCCCAGAATCTGGTGTCCCAGGCAGATCCCCAGGACTGGCGTTCCCGATTCCAGGATC
The DNA here is from genome assembly GCA_951828235.1 of uncultured Gammaproteobacteria bacterium. Classification (GTDB taxonomy): domain Bacteria; phylum Pseudomonadota; class Gammaproteobacteria; order Steroidobacterales; family Foliamicaceae; genus Foliamicus. The sequence continues at coordinate 2,534,373 of OX639965.1, read as the reverse complement.
TCCCTCACCGCCTCTATCGCGTAGGTACAGGGTTCCGGATCGCCGGGTCCGTTTGACAGAAAAATGCCGTCCGGCTTGAGCGCAAGGGCCTCCGATGCCGGCGCCTCGGCAGGCAGCACCGTAACGTGGCGGGCCAGCCGGGCCAGCGAGCGGAGGATATTGCGCTTGATGCCGTAGTCGTACGCGACGATCCGGTCAAATCCGGCGCCCCCGGGCCCGCCGGTCCAATCGAGATTCGGGTCGCCGGTTTCCGCCGACCATTCATACGGCGAAATAACGCTCACGACCCGCGCCAGGTCCATGCCTACCATACCCGGCGCCGCCCGGGCCTGCGCCAGCGCCTCCTCGGCACGGTCGGAACCGGTGAGTATGCAGCCCTGCTGTGCACCCTCTTCCCTGAGTATGCGCGTCAGCCGGCGCGTGTCCACTCCGGTGATCGCTACCGTGCCTTCGTCACGCAGGAAATCGCCGAACGCCGTGTCCCTGCGCCAGTTGCTTTCGACAACGGGCAGGTCGCGGATGATCAGACCGGCCGCATAGACCCGGTCCGACTCGTAGTCTTCGCGGTTGGCGCCGGTATTGCCCACGTGGGGCACGGTGAGCGTGACGATCTGCCGGCAATAGGACGGGTCGGTGAGGATTTCCTGATAGCCGGTCATGGCGGTGTTGAACACCACCTCGCCGTGGGTCTCTCCATCAGCGCCGATCGACCAGCCACGAAACACGGCCCCGCCCGCCAGGGCTAGCACCGCTGGAGTCACTAGGTGTAACTCTTGCCCATTACGGAAGACAAATCGTACAGCCCGGGCGGGCGTCCGGCAAGCCAGCGCGCGGTCCGCAGCGCTCCGGCGGCGAACACCCCGCGGTTCAGGCTCTGGTGCCGCAATTCGAGCACCTCGTCGTTGCCGGCCAGCAGTACCGTGTGGTTCCCGGAATAGCCGCCGCCGCGCACCGCGCTGAAGCCGATCGTTCCCTTCTCGCGCTCGCCTGTCCGGCCGTGGCGCTGAAACACGGCAACCTTCGAAAAATCCCGCCCGCGCGCCGCGGCGGCCGTCCTGCCGAGTTGCAGCGCGGTCCCGGAAGGCGCATCGGCCTTGCCGCGATGGTGCGTCTCGACGATTTCAAGGTCATAGTCCTCGCCCAGCCGCTCCGCGGCCACCTGGAGTAATTCCTTCAGCACGTACACGCCCAGGCTCATATTGCTGGCCTGCAACACCGCGATGCGCCCAGCCGCCTTTTCGAGGGCCGCCTGGCCCTCTTCGCCGATTCCGGTCACGCCCTCCACCAGCGCGCAGCCGGCGTCGGCGCAGGCGTCCGCGATCGCCGCGGTCACCCCGGCCGAAGAAAAGTCGACCGCAACATCGGCGTTGGCGACGCTTTCCGCCGGTGAACTGGTCACGTTCACGCCGGCGGCAGGCAGGTTTGCGGCCAGTCCCGCGTCCTGGCCGATCCAGGCGTCATCCGGCGCCGCCAGCGCGCCGGCAAGCTTGAGGTCGCCGGCCGCGGCCACCCGCGTCATCAGTTCGCGGCCCATGCGGCCGCTGGCTCCCAGCAGACTGATCTTCATGATGCGCGCCGCTCCCGCCCCTTGTCCCTCGCCCAGTCGAGCAACCGCGCCCGGCGGGGCTGCTGCCGGTCGCCTTCGCGCTCGACTTCGCCGGCGAACTGCTTGAGCAGCCGCTTCTGCGCCCTGTTCAGCTCCACCGGCGTTTCCACTTCCATATGGCAGAAGAGGTCACCCTTGCGTCCGCCCCGCGCCGGCTTCACGCCCCGATGGCGCAGACGGAAGATGCGCCCGGATTGGGTGCCGGCAGGGACCTTGAGATTCACATTTCCGTTCAGTGTCGGCACTTCCACCTCTCCACCCAGGGCAGCGGTGGTAAAGCTTAAGGGAAAGCGGCAGTGCAGGTTGGCGCCGTCCCGCTCAAAGAAGGGATGCGGGCGGACATTCATTTCCACCAGCAGGTCGCCGGCGGGGCCGCCGCGTTTCCCGGCATTGCCCTTGCCGCGCACGCGGGAACGGTCGCCCGTGTCAACGCCCGGCGGCACCTTGAGGGAAATTTCCTCGCTCTTGCGGACCACGCCGTTGCCGGAGCAGTCCCCGCAAGGATCCGACACGACCCGCCCCTCGCCTCCGCACGCGCCGCAGGTCTGCCGGATGGAAAAGATTCCCTGGCGAACCTGGGTCTGCCCGCTGCCTCCGCAGCGCCCGCAGGTGCTCAACCCGGTGCCGGCCCGGGCCCCGGAGCCCGAACAGGTCGAACAGGCCGCCGTGCGCGGAATAGTGATCCGCATTTCGGCGCCGAAGATGGCCTGGGTAAAGTCCAGGTCCAGCCGGTAGCGCAGGTTGGCGCCCCGGCGGGCCTGACTGCCGCCGCCGCGCCGGCCGCCGAACACATCGCCGAAGATGTCGCCGAAAATCGTGTTGAAAGGGTCCGCGGACGCACCGGCGCCCGCGCCCGCTTCGACCCCGGCGTGACCGAACTGATCGTAGGCGGCGCGCTGCTGCGCGTCGCTCAGGACCTCGTAGGCGCGCTTGGCCTCCTTGAAGCGATTGGCGGCTTCCTCGCCCTGGTCCGGGTTGCGGTCAGGATGGTAGCGCATGGCCAGGCGCCGGAATGCCTTCTTGACATCCGCTTCCGACGCGTTGCGGTCCACGCCGAGGACCTCGTAGTAGTCCCGCTCGGCCACCTATTTCCCTCCCGCGCCCACTCGGCGCGCACGTACAAGGCGGGTGAATCGTGCTCCCGGCAACGTTTCGCTACCCGCCGATACTAGTGTCGCGTCACGACACTGGCGTCAGGCGGACTTCTTCTGATCGTCCGGCGTAACGTCCTCGAATTCCGCGTCGGTGACGTCGACATCCTCGCCGCCCGTGTCCATTTCCGGTTCCGCGCCGCCTGCCTCCTGCGCGGCCTGGGCCTGTTCCTGGTAGACACGCTGGGCAAGGCCCGCCGCCGCCTCGGAAAGCGCCCGGCTCTTGGCTTCGATTACCGACTTGTCGTCGCCCGTAAGCGCCGTCTTCAGGTCGGCAATCGCCGATTCGATGGCGGCCCGCTCGTCCGGCTGGACCTTTTCGCCAAGATCGGACAGCGCCTTTTCGCTGGAGTGCACCAGACCGTCGGCCTGGTTGCGCACGTCCACCAGCTCGCGGAACTTGCGGTCTTCCTCGGCATGCTGTTCGGCCTCCTGCACCATGCGGTCGATCTCCTTGTCGGACAGTCCGCTGGAGGCCTTGATCACGATCTTCTGCTCGCGGCCGGTAGCCTTGTCCCTGGCCGACACATTCAGAATGCCGTTGGCGTCGATGTCGAAGGTCACCTCGATCTGCGGCACGCCGCGCGGCGCCGGCGGAATGTCGGTGAGGTCGAAACGGCCCAGCGACTTGTTGTCACCGGCCCGCTGGCGTTCGCCCTGCAGCACGTGAATCGTCACCGCCGATTGCCCGTCGTCGGCGGTCGAGAAAACCTGGTTGGCGCGGGTGGGTATCGTGGTGTTCTTGTCGATCAGCCGAGTCATCACCTGACCCAGCGTCTCGATGCCCAGCGACAGCGGCGTCACGTCAAGGAGCAGCACGTCCTTGACGCTGCCCGAAAGCACGCCCGCCTGTATGGCGGCGCCCAGCGCCACGGCCTCGTCGGGATTTACGTCCTTGCGCGGATCCCGCCCGAAGAAGTCACGCACCGCTTCCTGGACCTTGGGCATGCGGATCTGCCCGCCCACCAGGATCACGTCGCTGATGTCGCCGACGGAAAGCCCTGCGTCGGACAGCGCCGTGCGGCAGGGTTCGATCGTGCGGGCGATGAGGTCCTCCACCAGTGCCTCGAGCTTGGCGCGGGTCACCCGGATGTTCATGTGCTTGGGACCGTCCGCATCGGCGGTGATGAACGGCAGGTTGATTTCCGTCTGCTGCTGCGTGGACAGTTCGATCTTGGCCTTCTCCGCGGCCTCCTTGAGGCGCTGCATGGCCAGGGGGTCGGTGCGGATGTCCACGCCCTGCTCCTTTTCGAACTCGGCGGCCAGGTAGTTGATCAGCCGGTTGTCGAAGTCTTCTCCGCCCAGGAAGGTGTCGCCATTGGTGGCCAGCACTTCGAACTGCGTTTCGCCGTCGATCTCGGCAATCTCGATGATGGAGATATCGAAAGTCCCGCCGCCCAGGTCGTAGACGGCGATTTTGCGGTCGCCGCGCTTCTGGCCCATGCCGTAGGCCAGGGCGGCCGCGGTAGGCTCGTTGATGATGCGCTTGACCTCCAGGCCCGCGATCCTGCCGGCGTCCTTGGTGGCCTGGCGCTGGGAGTCGTTGAAGTAGGCCGGAACCGTAATGACGGCTTCGGTCACGTCCTCGCCCAGGAAGTCCTCGGCGGTCTTCTTCATCTTCTGCAGCACGCGCGCGGAAATCTCGGGGGGCGCGATCTTGCGTCCCTGGACCTCCACCCAGGCATCGCCATTGTCCGATTCCACCAGCTTGTACGGCACCATTTCGATGTCGCGCTGCACCACGCCGTCCTTGAACTTGCGCCCGATCAGACGCTTGATCGCATACAGCGTGTTGGTGGGATTGGTGATCGCCTGGCGCTTTGCGGACTGACCTACCAGGACCTGTTCGTCCTTGGCGAAAGCGACGATCGAAGGCGTCGTCCGGTCGCCCTCGGAATTCTCAATCACTTTGCCCTGCTTGCCGTCCATGACGGCCACGCAGGAATTGGTGGTCCCCAGGTCTATTCCGATAATCTTGCCCATGCGTGAGTCTCCATCAAATTCAACACATTCGTTGCCAATACCCGATATGAGGATTCAGGCCGTGCAATTCAACGGGCCCGGCGACGCGCGGCGGCGCGCGATCTGGCACCAGCCTGAGCAGGCTGTTTGGCGGCGTCCCTCCGCGCGGCGATGCACCCTTCCTTCTGGAGCCACTTCGCGACGCTCCTGCCAGGAAGGGTGCATCACCGCGCTCTAGCCGTTTTCCGGGTCCTCCGCGGCGGGCGGCCCGGAACAGACCACGACCCGGGCGGCACGCAACAGCCGTCCCTGCATGAGATAGCCCTTTTGCATGACGGCCATTACGCAATCGGCATCCACCGTGTCGGACGGCTGCAAGCCGACTGCCTCGTGACGCTCGGGATCGAAGGGTTCGCCGTCAGGGTCCACCGACTCCACGCCGAACTGCTCCAGGGCCTTCAACAGCTGGCGCAGCGTGGCCTGCTGTCCTTCCAGCAGACTGTCGGCCGTGGCTCCCTCGGCGGAAACCAGCCCGAGTTCAAGGCTGTCTATTGATGCCAGGAGCTCCCGCGCAATCTGCCGCTGGCCGCGCCCATAGGCGTCGCTGATTTCCCTTTGCGCACGCCGGCGGACATTTTCGGCTTCCGCCACCGCGCGCAAGTGCGCCTCATGCTGTTGGTTCAGCGCCGCCTTCAGGCCCTCGATTTCCTTCGCAGGATCCTGCGGCTCGGCAGCCTCGGCGGCGTCCGCCGCATCCGGCGTGCTGTCGGCTTGCGGCTCTTCGGAATGCTTGCGCTTGCTCATCGGCAGTTTCCCCTTTGCTTTCCGGAGACTAGCTCCCTTGCGTATTCCATGCGGGGGTACTATGGTGCATTATTCCTCTTTTTCAAGCTGTACCAGCCTGCCGGATTGCTGACGAACAAAGGTTCTGCTCATGCCGAAAATCCAGTTTCAAAGGGTGGCGATTCTTGCCCGCGACGGGCACGGCGCCATCGCGCGGGCAGCCGGCGAACTGGCGTCCCATCTGACGGAACTGGGATGCTCGGCCACGCTTGCGCACGGGCAGCAGAACCTGACGGCGGCGCAGGACGCCCAGTTGATCATCGCCATGGGCGGGGACGGCGCCATGCTGCGCGCGGCGCAAGTCGCCGTGCGGGAGGACACGCCCCTGCTCGGCGTGAACCTGGGCCGGCTTGGATTTCTGGCCGACCTGGGGCAGGAGCGATTCGAGTCCGAACTGTCGGCGCTGCTCGCCGGCCAGTATTTCTCGGAACGCCGCATGCTGCTGAGCGCCAGGCTGACCCGCAGAAAGGGCAAGGCCCTGCGCGCCGCGGCGGTAAACGATGTCGTGGCGCATCGGAGCGGCGGAGCACGCATTCTGGAACTCTCCACCACCGTCGACGCGCGTCATATCGCCACCCATCGCGGCGACGGATTCATCGCCGCCACGCCCACCGGCTCCACCGCCTACGCCATGAGCTGCGGAGGCCCCATCGTTGATCCGCGCCTTGACGCCACGGTCCTGGCGCCGATCTGTCCGCACAAGCTGGACGACCGGCCGCTGGTGATACCCGGGGCCGCCAAACTCACGCTGGCCATTCCGGTGGATACAGGGATAACGGCGGCCGTGAGCTGCGATGGCGTCGATCTGGGCGTGCTCGAATACGGGCAGACCCTGCACGTGTCCCGTTTCTCCCGCCGGCTCAAGCTGATCCATCCTTCGGATTACAACTATTTCTCGGTGCTGCGCGAGAAGCTTAACTGGGCCAAGGGGCCGGCCACGCAAGGCGGCGGCTAGCGCCGGCAGACGCACCCCGCGCCCGTGCTGACCCACCTGGCCATTCGAAACCTGGCGGTGGTGGATACCGCCGAACTGGACATGGAGCCCGGCTTCACCGTGCTGACCGGGGAGACCGGGGCAGGAAAGTCGATACTCGTGGAGGCGCTGTCGCTGGCCACGGGCGAACGCGCGGACTCGAACCAGGTTCGCACCGGCGAAACGCAGGCGGACATCACCGCCTGTTTCGAGATATCGCCCGCAACGCCGCTGCCATCCTGGGCCGGGGATTACGACCTGGCCGAGGAATGCATCATGCGGCGCGTCATCCGGGCCGACGGCCGCTCGCGCGGCTCCCTGAACGGCGTGCCGGTGACCGCCCGTCGCCTGCGCGAACTGGGCGCCTGTCTCGTCGACATTTGCGGGCAGAAGGCGCACCAGGCGTTGCTTCATACCGGAGCGCAACTGCGCATACTCGACGAATTCGGCGGGCTCGCCGAAGCCGTGGAGGAGTTTTCTGCTTGCTACACGGCCCTGCGGGAAGCCGAGCGCGATTGCGAATCCCTGCAGCAGCGCGCCGGGGAACGCGCCGCCCGCCTGGACCTGCTGGACAGCTGGATCGGCGAACTCGAAGCGCTCAATCCGCAAGCCGGCGAACTGGAGGAACTGGATCGTGTGCGCATGCGCCTGGCCAACCGGGCCCGTTTGCTTGAGGCCGCGGCCAGCGCCCTTGACGCGCTACGCGAGAACGAGCACTCGGCCGGCGGCGCGCTGGCATCCGCCCGCCAGGCGCTGGAGAGCGCCGGTGACTTCGAGCCGGGGCTGAAGGAGGCGGCCCGGCTGCTCAGCGAATCGGAGGTGCTGGTGGAAGAAGCGGTCGCGTCGATCCGGCGCGTCGGCATGGACCTTGAGGAAGGGGAAAGCAACCTTGACGAAGTGGAGCAACGTCGGCAGGCGCTGCTGGCCGTGGCCCGCAAGCACGGCCGCAGCCAGGAGGAATTGCCGGAGCTCGCCGCGGAGCTCAAGGCCGAAAAGGAAAGCCTGCAGTCGCTGGATGACCGGCTTTCGCGCGCGCTGGAGCGCAGGCGGGAACTGGAGCGGGATACGAAGAAAGGCGCCGCCGGACTGTCCCGGGCCCGCGAGCGCGCCGCAAAGGGATTTGAGCAGGCGATTTCCGATCGCATGCAGGGGCTGGCCATGGAAGGCGGATCGCTTTCCGTGCGGTTCGGCGAAGCAAAGGCGCCCGGGCGCAGGGGAAGCGACCGCGTGGAGTTTCTCGTGGCGCTCAATCCCGGACAGGCCGCCCGTCCGCTGGCGAGTTGCGCCTCGGGCGGCGAACTGGCCCGGATCGGGCTGGCCATACAGCTTGCGGCGGTCGGCGCCAGACAGCCGCCGACCATGATCTTCGATGAGGTCGACTCCGGGATCGGCGGCCGGGTGGCCGAAGTGGTGGGCGCCGGTCTGGCGGAACTCGGTGAGCGGGGCCAGGTGCTCTGCGTGACCCACCTTCCGCAGGTCGCCAGCCAGGCCGACCGCCAGATCAGGGTCAGCAAGGTCGTGCGCGACGGCGGCACGCGAACACTGTCCGCTCAATTGAAGGAGAACGAACGGATAAGGGAAGTTGCGCGTATGCTTGGGGGCATGGAAATCACGCCCCGAACCCTGGCCCATGCCGAAGAAATGCTGGCGCGCGGGCGCGGCCGGGGGCCGGCCGGCACCGGTCTGCCTGCGGGCGCGGAGGGGGCGGGCAAGTGAGCATCCCGCGCAAGAACCTTCAGGCGGTGGGGCTAAAGGTCACCCAGCCGCGGCTCGCCATATTTCGGGTGCTGGAGCAAAGCAGCGAGCGCCACATGAGCGCCGACGACATCCACCTCAAGCTGGCGGCGGACGACAACGAGATTCCGCTGGCGACGATTTACCGGGTGCTGGCGCAATTCGAACAGGCGGGACTGGTAACGCGACACAATTTCGAGAGCGGCCACTCCGTGTTCGAGCTCGATTCGGGCGATCACCACGACCACATGATCTGCGTGGATACCGGCGAGGTCATGGAGTTCGTCGACGAGGACATCGAGCGTCTGCAGGAAGAGGTCGTGCGCGCGGCGGGATATGAACTGATCGACCACAGCCTGGTCCTGTACGTGCGAAAACGGCGTTGACGGCGGTGACTTCGCCGCCGCCGCCGAAAGGGGCCGGCTGCTATACTCCGCCCCCGCAATGAAGCCTCGTATTTTCCGGCGCAGCCTGGTCCTGATCGCCGCGGCAGGAGCACTGCTGGCCGGCTGCGTCTACAAGGTCAGCATCTACCAGGGCTGGATCACGGACCCCGGCGATATCGACAAGGTCGAGATCGGAATGACCCGCGAGCAGGTCGCTTATCTGCTGGGCACGCCAACCGTCAGCGACCCGTTTCACGCCGAACGCTGGGACTACGTTTTTACCGCCGGGACCCTCGAAAGCGAGCGCCGCATCGTCGTGATCGAATTCTCCGAAGAAGGCGTCAGTTCCATAGAAATCACGCCCATCTCCGGCGGCTAGCAGCCCGTGGCAAAACCCCGCGTCGCACCGAGACTGGCGAGACGCCCGCCTGGCAAGGCGCGAGGAGCGCGCATATCGGGCATATGCAAGCGACGAGCAACGCAGTCCAGGCGGGATGGATCGCCGGTCGAATGCAGCGGGGCTTGTGCCACGGGCTGCTAGGCCGGAACACCCGTCCGGGGAGCGAAGGCGTCCCCCCTCGTGGAAGGCGGGACACCGTCGAGGCAGTGCCGCCACTTTCAGGAGCTACTTCGCCGCCAGACGCCGTGCCTCCATCGGATCGTTTTCCAACGGCCGGTACACTTCCAGCCGGTCGCCCTCCGCCAGCCCGTATTCATCCCCGACCACCGTTCCGAACACGCCGAGCGGGCAATTCGCAGGGTCGATCTCGGGAAACAGCGCGTGGATGCCGGAAAGCGCGACCGCGCGGCGGGCTGTGCACCCGGCGGGCAGGCGCAGCGACAGCACACGCTGCGCGCCCGGCACGGCGTAACTCACTTCAACGGCGATTTCCTCAGCCACGCCGCGATGCGAGCTGCCGCGCCCGATGGAGAAAGTCCTGAACCAGGCGGTCGCACAGCGCCTCGAAGCTCCCGCGGAGCAGGAGATCCTGGGCCCTGCTGGAGAACTCGAACTCAATCCGGAGCGAAACGCGGCAGCCCTTGCCGGCGGGCTCAAACCGCCACTCTCCGCGCAAATGGCGAAACGGTCCGTCGCTCAACTTCATTACCAGCCGCCGCGGCCGCTCCATGCGGTTCAGCGTGGTCAGGCGCTGCCGGAATACCCCGCCTTTCAGGTCCAGGCTGGCGAGCGCCTCCTTCTCGTCCTGACGGTGAATCTCGGCGCCGGCGCAGCCACGCAGAAAGCCCGGGTAGTCCTCCACCGCGGCCACCAGGTCGAAAACAGTCTCGGGCGAACCGGGTGTCAAGGCCTCTCTGGAGATTTCACGCATTCCTTACCTGGTGTCTTTTACCTGAATGACACGTGGTTTCAGCCGGCGTCAGGGCCCTGCAAACCGCGCGATCTGCGCGCTGGCGCGTTATTCTACTGCCCTGGCCGGGGCGCTCCCTGCAACTCACGACCACACAACCATGGCACGCAAACCACAACCGGGCCGCATTGCGGCAAATCGGCGGGCCTACCGCAATTTCGAGATCATCGAGGAACTCGACGCCGGGCTCGCGCTGCTGGGATGGGAGGTAAAGGCCCTGCGCGCCAACCGCGCCAGCCTTGCGGAGGCCTACGTTGCTATCCGCGACCGCGAAGCCTGGCTCACCGGCGCCAACTTTTCGCCGCTGCCGAACGCCAGCGCCCACCCGCCGCCGGTACCAGACCGCAGCCGCAAGCTCCTCCTGCACCGCAACCAGATCGACCGCCTGGCCGGAAAAGTGCAACAGCGGGGATTGACACTGGTGCCGCTGGTCCTTTTCTGGGCCGGATCAAAGGCCAAGCTGCGCGTGGGCCTGGGACGGGGCCGCAAACAGTATGACAAGCGGCGCCTGGATCAGGAACGCGACTGGGCGCGCGAGAAGCAGAGACTTGCTCGCCACACGGCGCAGGGCCGCTCCTGAAGCCAGCCTGCGTGACCGCTGTGAGCCTGGATCAGCAGTGTTAGCATTGCCTCGCTGTCCGCACATTGCGGCCTGCGCTTCGGGGGAGCTGGCCATGCGATATTTTTCTGCCCTTGCCGGGCTCGGCTGCGCCATTCGGAACTGGTCGGCGTCGCTGACCATCAGGCGGCTGCCGGGCAGGTAGGCGTTAGCCGGACCAGGCGATGACCACTGACGCAAGCCACGCCGCCAGGGTTCTTTACGAGCCGGACGACAAGCTGCCGCCGCCGCTGGCGCTGGGCCTGGGTCTGCAATTCGCGGTGCTGTGCCTGGCCGGCATCGTGCTTACCCCGGCCATCGTGATACGAGGCGGCGGCGGTAGCGAATCCTACCTCGCCTGGGCCGTGTTTGCGGCAGTGGGAATCAGCGGAGTCTGCACCATATTGCAGGCCGTTCGCCTGGGGCGGATCGGGTCGGGGCACGTCCTTGTGATGGGCACGTCCGCAACATTCATCGCCGTGTGCATCGCCGCCCTGGCCAGGGGCGGACCCGGACTGATGGCTTCCCTGGTGGTTGTCTCTTCGCTGTTCCAGTTTCTGCTGTCCCGCCGCCTGTCGCTGTTGCGGCGCCGGTGAGCGCCTTCATCACCATTGGGGTGATCTGCCTGATAGCGCTGCGGGGCAATGCCGTATTGCACCTGTGGGCGCCGGTAATCGGCGTGATCGCCGGGGCAGCGGCGGCCGCTTACTTCGGGCTGTACGACTTCGGCCGCGTAGCCTCGGCAGGTTGGTTTGGACTGCCCGACGCGCAATGGCCGGGCCTGGACCTGAGCTTCGGACCTGCCTTCTGGGCGTTGCTGCCGGCCTTTATTTTCGCCACCCTGGTGGGCGCGACGGAAACCATTGGTGATGCGCTGGCCATACAGAGGGTGTCCCGGCGCGAGCCGCAGGCGGCCGACTTCCGATCGGTTCAGGGCGCGGTCTCGGCGGACGGCGTGGGCAATCTCCTGTCCGGCCTGGCGGGCACCGTTCCCAACACAACTTACTCCACCAGCGTTTCGGTGACGGAACTGACCGGCGTGGCGGCGCGCAGGGTAGGAATCGCCGCGGGCGGAGTGTTCATCGTGGCGGCCCTGCTGCCCAAGTTGCTGGCGCTGATCCTGGCCATTCCCGCGCCGGTGGTAGGCGCCTACATCATCTTCCTGCTGGCCCTGCTCTTCATTGTGGGAATCAAGCTGGTGTTGCAGGAAGGCATGAACTACCGCAACGGCCTTGTGTGCGGAGTTTCCTTCTGGGTGGGCACGGCCTTTCAAGCCGGCGCCATCGCCCCCGGGTTCTTCTCGGAATTTGCCGGCGGCATGCTCGAGAACGGCATGACCGCCGGCGGACTGACGGCCATGCTGATGACGCTGTTCCTGGAATGGACATCGCCGCGGCGCTTCCGCATGCAGTCCGAACTAGGCGTGACCGCCCTGCCCCTGATCATGAAGTTCCTACGCAAAATGGCGGCTCGCAGCGGCTGGGACGAAGCTATGTCCAATCGCCTTGAGGCGGTCAGTGAGGAAACCCTGCTGACCCTGCTGGATCAGCCGGGCGACCGGCAGCGCAAGCAGCGGCGCCTGCTGCTGATCGCTCGCAAGGAAGGCGATAGCGCCTTGCTGGAGTTCATCGCCGCCTACGGCGACGGCAACGTGGAGGACCGCATCGCCCACCTGGCGGAACAGACCTCCGGAGCGGCCCCGGAGCAGCAGTTGTCGCTGCGCCTTCTGCAAGGCCTGTCGTCCTCCGTCCGCCACCAGCAATACCACGACACCGACATCATCACCGTGCGCGTGGATACCCCGCACCCCGCCGTCTCAACGGACGACTGACAACCCCGTTACAGGGCGAGCCACCATGGCTCGCCAGCGAGCTTGACTGCGCGCCGCGCATCCGGGGGTTGCAGCTGGACCACGCCGGACCGCTTTATCACGGCCTGCTGCAGAACGCTCGCTATGACGGGTCGTTCTACACCAGCACCGCCGCCGCGGTCCTGCTGGCGGGGCTGGCGATGCCGCCGGACTGGGCGGCGGTGGGCAGATTGACTACAACCGGCTGGCGACACTTGCCGAACTGAGCCGGCCTACCGTCAAGTCTTACCTGGAAGCCCTGGAAGTGGCTCACGCGGTGCACATTCTGTGACCCTTGCGCGGAGGCGGAAGCGGCGAAATCGTAAGCCGCCCCAAGTTTTACGCATTCGACACCGGCTTCGTAACCTACGCAAAGGGCTGGAGCCGAATTCGCGAGGATGACCGCGGCCTGCTGTGGGAACACCTTGTTCTGGATGCTCTCCGGCTTTACTTCACAGTTGGCGGGTTGAGGAACCTGGCGCCTCGCGCCGCCGAATAGCCACGTGCAGTTGGATCTGGGGGCGGCTAGAGGCGCCGGGAGATCCTATGGCGCTGGAAGTTCGGGCCGTGCAGGTTCGGGACTTGCGAACTCCGCCCCTGCGGGCTCCGGTCCCGGGAAGAACCAGTCGGGTCCCACGCAAGGAGTCTCCAGCAACAATGACGCGGAGACCGTTTCCGACGGAAAATCTTCAATCTCAACCAGGTCGGCCAGGTCGCCACGGACCGTGGGGGTGCAGTTGGCTCCGTCGCCGTCGGCATCGACCCATGCATACACGACCAGGCCCTCACCTCCTTCGACCGGGTAGTCGAAGCTGAAACTCGACGTCCCGAGAACCGTCTCGAATCCTTCGACGATTTCCAGTGGATAGCGCAGGTCCCCGGTGCCGGTCCATGCATGATAAACGGACAGGCGCACGCTCGCCGCCGGGTCGATGTCCCCGGCAGCGGCGATCTCGACCGTCAGGTCCACCGGAATCGGAGGCGCCGGCGGCTCTTCGCCGGCGCAGCCGAAACACAGCCCGGCAATCAGAACCGGCGCCGTCGTGCGAGCGGCGCGTATCGTAAGTAAGGAGAAAATCGAGGATCCCCTGGCCTTGACGGTTGGCTGACTGCTCATGATTCGTGGTCCTCCAGCACGATCTTCGGCATACCGAAGACCCGCGTGAAATTGTCGGCGAGGATCAGACGCATCTCCTCCGTCGTGTAACCGACCTCCTTCATTCCCGCAACGAAGGCCTCAAGGTGTGACTGCACGTAGCCGGGCAGCTGCGGCCCATCGGACCCGTACAGCAACTTCTCGATCACGCCGCCCGCCCTGATGCGCTCCAGATAGTCGTGCAGAACATGCTCAGCTCGCTCGGCGCCCAGCGCCCCGGGTTCCAGGTACACGTTCGAATATCGCCGAGCGAGGTCGATCGCCGAGTCGGTATGGGTCAGCGCCCGGTTGAAACTGTCGTAGCCGGAGTGACCGAGTATGAAAATCGCGGCGGGATACCGCTGTATGGCGTCCTCCAGGTAGGCGGGATCGCAATACGCCGGTTCCGTCCGCGTGCCCGGATTCGGGCTGGTGCCGGTGTGCAGGTAAATGGGTGTGCCCTGCCGCGCCGCGATCTCGTAGACCCCGTATAACCGCTCGTCATCCAGGCGAACCTGCTGGTGCCCATGCGCGAGCTTGATGCCGACCATGCCGTGCTTCTCGATCGCCTCTTCCATCTGGCGCAGTTGCTCCGGCCCGTCCAGATTCCAGTGGTCGACCCGCAGGCTCGCAAAACCGAACAGGCGGTCGGGATCCACCGCGACCTGTTCGGCTACGTGGTCGTTTGTGGCAATGCCGGTGGTGGCCGGACTCCACAGCGCAAATACCGCTCCGGCGCTGATGCCGGCGTCGTCCAGCGTGCTGAGAATGCTCTCGCCGTCAAGACGGTTGTTCATGAAGACCCCCATGGTCCATTTAAGGCCGGTCGGCACGCGGTCCGTGAGGCGCTTCCTGAAGCGGGGCGGCGTCCCGGCCCAGGTTCCGGTATGCAGGTGCATGTCGATCACGGCGAGCCTTTCGCCGTTAACGGCAACTCCCAGGTGCTCGGACCCACTGGCCCATCCAGTCGCGGAGAGCGCGACAATCGGCAGGATGAATCGCTTGAAAACGGAGATCTTCATATTGCTTTGTCCTCGGTCGTGATTATTTCCGGGCGAACCGGGCGCGTCCGCCGGTTATTCCGGCATGCCGGTCGAGTTCCTCGAGGAAACCCCTGGCCGCCGCGTCGTCGTTCAGCCAGGCGTCCAGGAACGCAGTAGAAACGCCGGCCAGGATCGTCTGGCCCTCGATATCAGGCGCGCCGCCGCGATTTTGCGGGCCGCCCCGGTCGTCGCGGCAGATGAGCCCGCCCAGGTAATGATCGCCTTCCTCAAGCACCACGGAGTACTTGTTGCCCGGTGGGCTGTGTTCGTATGCCTGCAGGCGCCACTCCCAGGGGTAGATGACACCGTCGCCTGCGTTGCGGGTATCCCGGGTGCCGCCGCTGACCATCATCGGTCCCCGCAACTGCGTGAAGGCGCCGTCGGCCATCTGCGGCATCGGACCCGGGCCGCTCATGATGATGGCCGCATCGAAGTCCAGCGCGTAGCTCACGTTCCCGGAACCTTCCGGGTCCTTGAGCGGCAGACCCCAGATGATCTGCGCGATCATGCCGCCGAAGGAATGGCCTGCCATCACCTTTCGGCCGTAGTCGATGTTGCCGGTCAGTCCCGGTATTTCCTCGCCGGGCGCAAACAGCGCGTCAAGCACCCGTTCGACGTCGGATATCCGGATGTAGTGCAGCCCGGTGGCGTCCTGTGGCCTGAGCCTGACCGGAGACGTCGGACAGTCGGGATGCTCCGGCTGCACAACCACGTAGCCGTGCGAGGCCCAGTGATCGGTCAATCCGGAATAGCTCTCCCGGTAGCAGGCGAAACCGTGCGAGAACACCACAAGCGGAAAGGACCCCTCCCCTTCCGGAAACACGATACGCGCTCGCAGGCTTCTCTGGTCGGCCTCCGACGGCAGCACATGGTTGTCGATCACCTGGACGCTGTACGGCCCCGATTCCGTCTTGTATGCCTCCGGCGCGCCTTCCGTGTGCGCGGTCGCCGGCCAGCATGCCGCAGCGATCAGAGCCAGCAGCGTCGCGACCGGGCCTGCAACCGCTCTGCACTGGGCAGCGTCCGGACGCCGATTCAAGTGCCGCATGAACTCCAGGCCCTCCTCTGGATGGGAAAGTCTACAATGCGCCGCGCGAAGCATCGCATACTATTGGGCCCGCGTCGAAACCAGCGAACCGATTAATCCATGGCCGTTCTCTACCACAACCCACGCTGCTCCAAGTCACGCGCCGCACTCGCGCTCCTCAGGGAGCGCAACGTCGCGCCTGACGTGGTGCGCTATCTCGAAACGCCGCCCGACGAGGCCGCGCTGCGCGAGCTGCTGGACAAACTGGGCATGACGCCGCTTGAACTTATGCGCCGCGGCGAAGCCAGGTACCGCGAGCTCGGACTCAAAGGCGCCGATGTTTCCGACGACGACCGGATCCGGGCCCTGGCCGAGAATCCCATTCTCATCGAAAGGCCCATTTTCATCACGGGCGGGAAGGCCGTGATCGGCAGGCCTCCCGAACGGGTCCTGGAGCTGCTTTAGCACCCGTCCCGCGACCTAGTGGGCGGACACGATCGCGAGCCCGTCACACACGCATCAATGGCCGAGCACGCCGTAATTGCCGTCGAGTATCAGGCGGACCGCGGCGTACAGGCCCAGCAGCGGGAAAAGGACCCACACGGAATTGGGGCCGATCACGTAGATCCAGATTTCGGCGCTTGAGATCCGCCGTTGCCGGCCGGCCACATAGAAACTCACCACGTAGAGCGAACTGACGTAGAACCACTGCCAGAACAGCGCCACGCCCAGAATGCCCGTCAGCACGGCGGGCAGAAACTCGAAGGTCATTGCGCCCAGCAGGACCAGTGAGACGATCGGCGTGAAGAAACCGTTGCCGATATCGACATTGAAGCCGTACGTGCGCCGGTCCGCGTACGACCTGTCGTACTGGCAGTAAGTCGCCCAGACGTCCGCCCAGACCGTCGGCGACAGGATGCGGCGCAACGGCACGCTGGATGTCAGAAATTCGACGGCCGGCGTCAGGCCCGTCTCCGCCCGCCGCTCGCGCCAATAGCGCGCGCGCTCTTCGATGTAGTCGCGACGCCAGTAAAGGCAGCATTCCCACCAGGCGATCAGCAGGTTGATCATCAGGAACAGGCTCAGCAGGAGATAAACCGGGTCCAGGCCGCCGTACAGGCGATAACTGACCGCATTCCAGCCCAGCGTCAGCAACGCGATGGTCGCCGCGGCAAACAGTGCGACAGGTACTTTCATGCCGGCAGCGCGCAACGAATGCATGCACCGCTACCGGCGGCGGCGGTAGATGCGATCAAGAAATCAGACCAATTTTTCAAAACGAGTAATAGAACCGCATGCCGAAAGCCCTTCCACGCCTTGGGATTATCCCGAATTGGTACGCGTTCTGGCGATTCGGGAGCAGCGGCCCGAAGAAATCCGTAAAGCGGCCTATATTGATCGGCGTATCGTCGTCCAGCACATTGTCGGCGTACAAGGTCAGGTTCCAGCTCTCGGTCTCGATGCCGACATTGGCATTGACGATCAATGGGGCGCCCGTCTCCGTCAGATTGAATGCCGACGTGAATACGCTGGAGTGGTAGTTGACGATTGTGCGCAAGAACCAGTCCGCGTTTGCCGTCAGTTCATCCCTGTAAGTGCCCGATGCGTTGAGCGTGTGTTGCGGCGTGCCGCCTGTCGTGTTGCCGGACAGGTCGCCGTCGTTGCCGAACAAGTCCGCCGCTTCGAGATCGAAGAAGTCGACAAACTCATGATCGACCAGGCCGTAGCCCAGCGTGAGCAGGAGATTCTCGCTGGCCGCCCAGCTGCTCTCAAGCTCCAGTCCCCAAACTTCGGCCTCCGGAACCGTCAAAACGACGTTATTGGGTTCGGGGCCATTCACCGTATCGATTATCGTCCGGCCATTGATGGACTGATTGGTCCAGTCTATGAAGAACCCGGACAGATTGAACAGAAGGCGTCCCTCCATCAGGGTGGACTTGATGCCCACTTCATAGGTCCAGGCTTCCTCTTCCTTGATGATCGCCCGGCCGTCGGCAATGGCCGCATCGATGGTGCTTACCGGCGTGTCGTCGTCGAAGAACGCCTGGTTGAAGTCCAGCGGCTTGTCGCCCTTCGCCGCCAGGCCATAAACCGTCGCGTCGTCATTCGCCTTATAGGTCAGGGTGAAGCGAGGCGTAAAGGCCTTGGTGTCTTCCTCGAGCCCTTGCGCAAAGCCGGCCTCGATCAGTCCGGAATTGAACACGGCTTTCTCGTCCTGTGAATAGCGGCCCTCAATGGAAAAAGTCAGATCGTCGCTTAAGTCATACTCCAATTGGCCGAAGACCGCCGCGTTCTGCACTTCGCGGCCGTCGAAGTCGCTGCCGTCGTCGTGAAAGAAATGTCCCGTGAACCCGGGGCCGGTAAACCGCCGGTCCCGGCCCTTGGCTTCAACATCCAGCCAGTAGGTCCCAACCAGAAAGCGCAGGGGCCGGTCCGCTGGCGAGGTTACCCGTGCCTCAAACGACCAGTCCCGAACATGGTTGTCTTCAATGGCCGTGAACAGGCCGAAGACGGGTCGCGCGGGGCTGCGGTCCAGATCGCGCGCATCCACGGACTGGTCGCGGCTGCGCGCGTAACGGCCCATGATTTCCCAGCCGTTGAAATTGCCGGTGTATTGCAGGAGGGTGCGAATGACGTTACGCCGCTTGCCGATTATGGGAGAGGGCTCGGCGGTGCCGAAGAAGGTCGTGACCCCGTCTTCAAAGTCCGGAATGTTGATCTTGGGCACCAGGCCTTCGGGATCCAACTCGCCGCAATAGTATCCGCGCGCCAGGGGGCCCGCGTCCGGGTCGCCGGGCCGGAGGCAATTCAGCTGGGTGTACGGCATCAGGAGATCGGCGAAATGATCGTCTTCGCTCCCCTGGTAGGCGTACTTGAAGCTGAACTCATGGTCGTCGTTGGGTCTGAAGGTCAGCCTGAGCGTGCCGTCCCAGGACGACTCCCCGCCCAGCGGGCTGTCGTCCCCGCGCGTCGGCGCGCTGCTGAAAATACGCGGCGCGAATGGGGAGGGAAACAGTCGCGGGTTCTGTGCCTCGTTCTCCAGCAGGCCGTTGCTCCACTCGCCGCCGTAGTTCTCCCAGTTTCCCGAAACCATGTAATACAACCGATTCTCGATGATCGAGCCGGAAAACCAGGCCGCGGCCTGGTAGTCCTCGTGCGACCCCAGGCGGCTGCTGAAACTGCCCTCGTGTTCGTCCGATGCGCGCCGCGTAATCATGTTCACCGCACCCGAGAATGTCGCGCGGCCGAACAGCGCGGACTGCGGCCCCCGGATCACTTCCACGCGCTCGACTACCGCAAACGTGGATGATGTAATGCTGCCGGGAACGTACACGCCGTCGATAAAGTACGACGCGTTGCGCTCACCAAACACCGTGGGGCCTGCCTGGCCCCGGATGATCGGGTGATCCAGCCGCCGGCCCAATTGCTTGCGCTCGTGGTAGTTCGGCGTGTTGGCCGCGATGTCGTAGATGGTCTGAATATTGCGCTGGCGGATGGATTCGATCGACAGCGCCGTGACCGACAGCGGAATTTCCTGCAGGCTCTCGGACCGCTTGCGGGCGGTCACGATGATTTCCTCAATGGCGACTTCCTGCGCGGTGGCTATCGAAGAACCGGCGATCGTCGCACAGAGCGCGGCCACGCTTACGATTGCGCGTTTTGACATAAGCCCCCCTTCTGGCTCAGACAAGACTTCGCGATGACAGTGTTCTATGCGAACACCCTGCCCATTATGGCATCGTGTCACCGCTCGCTGCGGCTTCGGTATAGGGCTCCGCGGCCAGGAAACTTCGGATACGCTCCGTGACGCCGTGCGGATCGACCGCAAACGGCCAGTGGCCGCCGCCGGGGACTATCCAGGTGTCCGCGCCCATGGCCGCCGCCGCCCTGGCGCTGAATTCCGGTGGTACGATGGCGTCGTCGTCGCCCCAGATGACCAGCGCAGGCGGCTGCACGTTCGGCAGTTCACCTGGAAGCGCGTATCCCCTGGGCGTGTTGTTGATCGCCAGCAGGGCATCGACCGTACCATCGACCTGCGCAATGCGAAGCGCGTCGCAGGCTGCCGGATCGGCCGCGCAGGCCCTGCCGGCAAAGCTGCCGGGCCCGCCGCCCAGCGATTCCCAGATAGCGACCCGGGCCGTGGGCCTGGGCAGATACGCCACGAAATTTCCCGGCGTCGTCTGCGGATAAATCGAGGGACACACAAACACCGCGCGGCGCACGCGGTCCGGGGCCGCCAGGGCCAGCCGTCCGCTTACCGAACCGCCGTAGGAGTGGCCCACCACGTCGAACTCCTCGACCCCCAGGGCGTCGAGCATGGCCAATAGCGCCGATGCCCGGCCTTTTACCGTGAAATGGGCGCCGGGTTCGGCTACTTTCTCGGAGTACCCAAAGCCCAACATGTCCGGCACGATGACAGAACGGCCCACCGCCAGCTCGCTCGCCAGCGGCAGGATAACGTTGCTGCCGGTGGGACCGAAACCGTGAACGAACAGGATCGGCGCACCGGTGGAATCGGCATGTGGGTCACCGCGCACAATGACGTGGTACTCGTGACCGTCCACAGTCAGGAATTCGCCGGGCGCCTCGGCATGCCGGTCGACGATTTCCTGCTCGGCGATCTGGCGCTCGCCGCGAACCGTAAGCCAGGTCAGCAGTCCGGCGATAGCCAGCACCACGACCGCAAGGCCGCCGGCCATCCAAAGCAGCACACGCTTGAGAATCTTCATGCTTGGACCTCCCGCCTTGGACCTCCCGCCCGTGGGACGCCGGGGCGTATTCAGGCATTATGTCCCACGCTGGCCTGTCGTCACGCCGCGAACTGGCGGTTCGCTGGAAGCTTGAATGACGGCAGCCGTTCCATGCACAAAACAGGATCGAACCATGACTGCATACGGCATCTTCAACTTTCTGCACATTCTGGTGTTCGCGGTAATCGTGGGCATCGAACTGCCGGCGCTTTATGCGCTGCGCATGGCCCGGGGGCCCGCAGCCTCAGACGCCGCCCGCGCGATGGCGTTGCGAATCAAGCGCTGCGCCGACGCCACCTCCGCGGTAATGCTGATCCTGCTTCTGCCGCTGGGCGTGCAGCTCGGCAACGCGCTTGGCGTGTGGACCCTGACGTCAAATGCCTGGCTGTACGCCACTTGGGGACTGGGACTGGGCTGGCTGGGGATGGCACTGGCGGCGGAATTGGGCGCCCCATCGAAATGGGCGCAGCGCATCTACAAATCGGAGTGCGTGCTGCGCATCGTCATCGGACTGGGCAATGTTTACGACGCATTCAGCAGCTTTGCCGGCGCCAGCATGATTCAGAGCAACTGGCTGGCCGCCAAGGTACTGCTGTTCGGGCTGATCCTGGTCATCAGCGGCTGGATCCGCTGGCAGACAAAGGCCGTGCGGTTCGCTTCATTCGATGCCGCTGCCGGCACGGCAGCGGACCCGCAGCAGTTGATCGATACGATACGCCGGGCCCAATGGGGCAGCCACAGCATTCTGGCGATGGCGCTGATCGCCGCTTACCTGGGAACCGCGAAACCCTGGTGACGGCGCGCCGGAGCCGGGCCGGGATCACCCGTCCTGCGGCCTGGGCGTATCCGCTTCACAGGTCGGCCGCGCAACGAAACCCCAGGTTGTTCAGGCCCGAGTCGGGCGGAGTCATCATACGGGCTTCCAGGCGGTATCCGCGGCAGTAGTTCTCGCTGCACAGCCAGCTGCCGCCGCGATGCACCTTCTGCGTCCCGCTGGCGGGACCCAGCGGGTTTTTCGCCGGCGAACGGGTGAAATAGTCCGGCGCGTACCAATCCTGGACCCACTCCCAGACGTTGCCTGTCATGTCATGGAGCCCGTACCCGTTTGGAGGAAAGGTCCCGACCGGCGCCAGGCCCGGGTAACCGTCGTGTCCGCGGTCTTCGAACGGGAACTCGCCCTGCCATAGATTCGCCTGGTGGGCGCCGCCGGGCGTGAGCTGGTTTCCCCAGGCATAGCGGGCGTCCTCGAGTGCTCCACGCGCCGCGTATTCGAATTCCGCTTCGGTGGGCAGGCGGGCTCCCCGCCACTCGCAATAGGCGACGGCATCGAACCAGGAAACGTGCACGACCGGGTAATCGTTCATTTCCCGGTACGACGAGCCGGGACCGGAAGGATGGCGCCAGTCGGCGCCGTCGCCCTTCGTCCACCCACTGCGCTGCGGGTCGAAGACCCCGGACCAGCCCAGTCTTTCGGATTCGGTCACATATCCGGTTGCTTCCGTGAATTCAGCGAACTGGGCGTTCGTCACTTCGTTCCGATCGAGAAGAAAGGCGTCCAGCGCGACCCTGTGCTCCGGGCCCTCGAAGGGCAGGCCGCCGTTGGCGCCCATGGTGAATTCTCCGCCGGGCAGCAGCAGCATTTCCGGCGCTCCGGGAGCCGCTGTTTCGCCGCAGCCGCATGCCAGCGCGGCCCAGAACGCCAGCCCTGCAGCCAGTGTTTTTCGCAAGCGGGGCAACATCAGCCGCGCGCTCAATACCGGCTCGCCCGGGCCATTTTCCGGACGGCGACGCGAGTGCTTTCAAGCATTTCGGTCAGTGCGCCGGTCAGCGCTTTTCCAGTGGGTCGTTCCCCGTTCATCTCTCCCCCATTCCCCGCTAGCGGGGATACGTTGCCTCAAGGTCACGCCTGCGCAACGGGTCGAATTGCCGCCGGGCGCTCGCGAGCGCCTCCTTGTGTTCATTCAGTATGCCCGGAAAGCGGTCCGCGTAGCTGTAGGCCTCGCCATCGATGCCGTCGGCATCCAGCAGCATCTCGTACGGCGCCGCGAAACCGGGAAGCTGGTCGAATTTCTCGAAGGCGCCCAGGCTGCCCAGGTAGTACGCATGGGTCACGTATTTCCAGTCCTGCGAGCGCACGCCGATCACGCGCTCGTTGTTGAAGTAATACAGGAAATCGTGCGGGCTCTCGTCCGCGCCCCTGAATACGGACAGCAGGCTGCGTCCGTCCACAACCGCCGCCGCCGGCGCAAGGCCAAGGATTTCGGCGATGGTCGGCAGCACATCGATGTTCATGGTCACGGCGCCGGTCGTACGGCCGGGAGCGATGACCTCGGGCCAGCTCGCAATCAGCGGCACCCGGTAGCCGCCGTCCCAGGAAGTTCCCTTGCCGCCCCTGAGCCCGCCGGTCCCGCCTTCAAAGAAAGGGCCGTTGTCGCTGGTGAAGATGACCAGCGTGTTGTCCGAAACGCCATGCTCCTCGAGCGCCGCGAGAAGCCGCCCGGTGCTCCAGTCCAGTTCTTCAACCGTATCGCCGTACAGCCCGGCACCGGACTTTCCGCGAAATTCCCCGGAAGCGTACAGCGGTATGTGCGGAAAGGTATGCGCCAGGAAGAGCATGAAAGGCGTGGTCGAGTTCTCCGCAATAAAACGCACCGCACGGTCCGTGTACCTGCGGGTAAGCGTGCTCTGGTCGACCGGATGCTCTGCACGGGCATCGCCGTCATACAGCGCGAAATTCGGCATGTCGTTGCTTGCCGGCGCCCCGAAGAAACCGTCGAATCCATGCTCTTGCGGACGGTACTCGGGAAAATTGCCGAGATGCCACTTGCCGACGTAGAGCGTCTCGTAGCCCCGCCGTTTCACCAGTTCGCCGAGCGTTTCCTCCGCATGGGGCAGGCCGTGGGTCGATTCCGCGTCCACCACTTTCCAGGCCAGCCCCGAGCGGATCGCGTAGCGGCCCGTCATCAACCCGGCGCGCGACGGGGAACAGACGTTGGCGCTCGAATAACCCTGTGTGAACCGCAGTCCGGAATTGGCCAGCCGGTCGATGTTCGGCGTGCTGATCCTTCGAGCGCCGTACGCGCCGATGTCGCCGTAGCCGAGATCGTCAGCGAGGATAAGGACGATATTCGGCGGCGGCCCGGTGTAGTCGGCGGGAGTGCCGGGCGCAGGCTGCAGGGTGTCTGCCGTCGAATTGTCCGGCGCCTGCACATCGGGCCCCGCGCAGCCCGCGGCCAGCAGCAGTGCCGCCGCCAACTCGGGCAAGCGTGCGCGGTGTGCCGGTAAAGTCCCCATGGAGGCCGGCAAGGATAAACGCGCAGCCGCCTAGAAGACCGCCGCCCGGTGGAGAAAGCGCTCGTGCGTGCGCGACAAGGCGACCGAGAGGGCCTCGACGTCGCTGCTGGCCAGAAACGGCGTTTCATTGACCTGCGTTACCACGCGGCCCGGCGTCGAACTCTGGTTGCCACCCACAATATCCACCAGGCCGGCCCAGGCCATGTCGAAGTTGCGCCGATAGCTGCCCAGCGGCGCAACGCTGAACCTCAGCCTGACCCGGCCCTGCGTGATCCGCGCGACATCCCCGGCCCAGGGAACCAGCACGTCCTTGTGGTAGAAGTGATTCGGCGGCGCAACCTGGTTGACCACCAGTTCGACCGGCTGGACATTGCCAGTCGACGGAATGCAGATCAAGCACAAGGGACTGCGCATGTTGGCCGAGCAGGATCGTGCGGAAGGAGTGCCGAGTAAACTGATACCGAGGTTGCGGCGCGTACTGACCGTGCTGGACGAGGCTCGGAATCCCGGTGATCTTGCCACCCGCCCCGGATATCGCGTGCGTCGGCGCAAGGGCGGCATGGCAGGATTATGGAGCATCAGCGTATCGGGGAACTGGCGCGTTGTGTTCCGATTCGAAAGCAACGAGGCGGTGGATGTAGATCTGATGGACTACCACTAGACGAGGAGAGTGCCTACTATGGCAATGAAGAATCCCTGCCATCCTGGCGAGACATTGCGCGATGACCTTGCCGCAGGTGGACTAACGGTGACTGAGGCGGCAGTGCGGCTGGGTTGCACACGGCAGGCGCTATCCCGATTACTCAACGGAAAGGCTGGAATTTCGCCAGCCATGGCCTTGGCGCTGGAGCGCATGGGGTGGAGCAATGCAAGCCACTGGATGCGTCTCCAGGCAGCCTACGACCTGGCACAGGAACGACTTCGGCAAGCAGCCTGACCCCCCGGGGGAGGGATTATCAAGGTCTCGACGCGAATTGGCGCGACTGATTGCGGCGTGAGAATATCCTATGGCGTCACCTTGACCCGCTGCGTTTGCCTCAACCTTTCGTCCCACGCGCCGGAGAGAAACTGTGCAATATCCGGGATAACCCGCTCCGGGGCTTCGACATAGGGGTAGTGCCCCAATCCTTCATATTTCTTGAGGAAGGTCGGGGCGGACGTCATCCAGTGTTGAAAGACATCCCCTTCCAGGTGCATGACGGTCGTGTTCGCCTTGCCCCACAGGATTAACGTCGGCGCCTGTATCCCGGAAAGGATCGTCTGAGGATCGCCGGTCTCGAAAAAGTACTTTGTAATCGGCGTCGTTTCCTTGCGGCGGTTCACGTCGTAGGCAAGATCAACAAACCAGCCAGGCGCGTCAGCATCCGAAGGGAAATTCTGGTTGACCGAAAACTCCCAGAACTCGCGGGGCTTGACCGGCATGTCATCCCATTGGGCGACTTCCGGGCGCGCCCGGTTCGGGTCCGTGCGCGCCGTTCGGGGCATGCCCGCGGAATTGATGAGCACAAGCCGAGTGACATGTTCCGGGAATCGTGACGCGTAACGGAACCCCACGCTGCCACCGCTGGACGTCGCGACCAGGGCAAACTGGTCGAGATCAAGTTTCTCGACCAGTCCGCTGACGATCTCCACGTTGCGCTCGATCAGGTTGAACTTGCCGCCCGGCGGTTCCTTTGTCTCCGGCCCGCTCAGTCCCACATTCGGAAAATCCAGTCGAATGACCCGGTGGTCGCTTACAAGTTCTTCCGTCAGCTGGTCCCAGGCCAGAAGATTGAAGTACGAGGCGTGAAGCAGGAAGACGACCGGGCCCTGCCCTTCATCGCGGTAATGAATTTCGGCGCCGTCGATGGTCACGAACCGGGACCCGTCATCTGCGTATTTTTTCCGAAGATCTTCCAGGCTGATCTGAACGGGGCCTTGCGCTGCAGCCGCAAAAGACACACCCATCAATGCAACGAAAAGAGGAAAGTATTTCATGGTTGTCACCGGTCGAAAAAACGCCAATGGTAACGGCTCAGGTAACCGAAGCCAGAAACCGATCGATGGCGGCAAGCGCGTCCGGCCCGTTGAGCCCGGGTGCGTGTCCGCGGTTGCCGATCGGTGCGTCTATGGAAGAGCGCGGGCACCTCGATCAAGGCGGACCTGCCTTGAGAAAACGTGTGCCGATGATGGCGACCACCATAAAGCCCACGGTCAAGAGAAACGCCAGGTCATAGGAACCCTGGTTATCGAACAACACGCCGGTGAGCCAGCTTCCCGAGCCGGCGCCGACAGCCTCGATAATTACAAACAGCCCCATCAGTCGGCCCAGGGCGTGGGGCGAAAAGGTGTTGGAAATGGTCAGTTGGGTCAGTGCATAGGCGCCGCCCCAGCCAAAACCGATACAGGACAGTCCGATCCAGGCGCCTTCCGCGCCCTGGAAGATCATGACAAGAGCGCCGGCCAATATGAGAGCCTGAAACCCGATCCAGATGGGCTTGACGCCCCATTTCTCCGCCAGAAACCCGGAGGCGATCTTGCCGATAAGACCAGAGATAAAGATGATGGTAAAACCCGTTGCCGCGGTGCCCGGCTCGAAACCCTGATCGCGCAGATAAAGGAAGGTGTGCTGGATAAACGCATTGGCGGCATAGAAGATGAAAGCCGCAATCACGGCCAGCAGAACAAAATTGAAGGTTCTGACCTGGGCCCACACTTCGCTCATGTCGATATCGCGCGATCCCGCGGGAGCGGTTCGAGGTGCCGCTTCACCACCGAGCGGCTGCACACCTAGATCGGCGGGTCTTTCACGGACCAGAAAGTAGAGAACCGGTATGAGCACGATGGGCAGGCAGCCCAAAATTTGAACGGCGTCGCGCCAGTGCATCTGACCGATTAGCCATGCGCTGAGTTGGGGGAGAAGAGCGCTGCCGAGACTGGTTCCGGCCAGAGCCACTCCCAGAGCAATGCCACGCTTGGTAACAAACCAGTTGGACAACAGAACGACGATGACGACTATGTTAGTGGCCGAGATGCACAGGCCTATGAGCACGTGGATCAAATAGATATGCGTCGGGCTGGAAATGGTTGAATAAAGAAACAGCGCGGCGCTGAGGAATAGGAGCCCGGCAAAAATCACAGGGCGGGCGCCGTAGCGGTCGGCAAAGTAGCCCACCAACGGTCCTGAAAGCCCGGCGCACATCACCGTAATGAAGTCACGAAACTTCAGCGTTCCGCGCGATATGCCCAGTTCTTCAAGTATCAGTTCGTCAAATACCGGAATTCCCGCCAGCGTCAGGCCATGGGCCGTCCACAACAGCAGGAACATGCATCCGACGATGACCCATCCGTAAAAGACGGGCAGTCGGGCTACCGTCCGGGCAAACGCCATGGTTTGTGGGTCAGACCCTTAGAGATTAGTGCCTGGGGCAATTGGAAGCTGTATGAGGCCCGCATACTAGTGCACCTGGCGCAAGAAACGGGCCAGAACGTCGTTGTATGCGGCGGGATGGGTGATCTGGGGCACGTGGCCGGCCCCTTCAACAACCGCCTCTTGCGCATTGGGCAGCACATCGAGAAGCACTGACGAGCCGCTGAGGATGGTGCCTGATTCTTCGCTGCCCCGGATGACAAGACATGGCGTGGCGCTGCCTTTCAACGAGTCGGCGAAGTTCTCCATGTTCATGTGCATTTCCCCACAGCCCCGGGCGGTGGCCTCGGAAACGGGCTTGCAACTGCGCGTCAGGGGATCAGCGGCGCGCTCCCCGGCGGGGAGATCGCCGAGCCTTACGGCCCACTCCACGACCGGCTCAAAGTATTCCCGCAGGGGCGCCTTACAGGTGGTGCTGCTGAAAACGGCAGCGCTGACACGGTCTCCGTGGCGGGCGAGGAGTTCCTGCGCAACCATGCCGCCCATGGAGTGACCGACGATCGTGGCCCGTTCAACGCCCTCCTGATCAAGGACGGCCAGGGCATCCCCGGCCAGGGCGGCAAGGTTATAGCCGTCCATGTCGGTCCCCTCACTTTCGCCATGACCCCTCAGGTCCATGCGAATCAGCCGGTAGTCGGGGCTGAAAACAGGAACCTGATCCTGCCAGAGGGCGATGGTGGAAGTGTAGCCATGCATGAACAGGACCGGCGCTCCGGCGCCTTCGGTCTCGTAGTGCAACTTCAGGGCATCGTTTGTAACGTGAGGCATGGCCGGTCAATCGAACACATGGCCGCCATCGACGAAGATGGTCTGGCCGGTCATGAAGTCGCTGGCCGGGGAACAAAGAAACGTCAGTGTCCCCACCAGGTCCTCCGCGTATTCCCAACGCTGGATGGATCTGCCCGCGGCGGAACGGTCGAGGACTTCCCCGGGATACAACGCGATAATGGGTTCGGTTGCGACCATGCCGGGGGCAAGGGCGTTTACGTTGATATTCAAAGGCCCCAAGGCACGGGCCAGGGCCCGGGTCATGCCGATAATCCCGCTTTTGGTGGCCACGTAATGGACGAGGTCTCCCGGCCCTGACTTGGACACGGTGGAAGTGAGATTGACAATCTTGCCCCCGCCGCGCTGTTTCATTAAGGGAACCGCCAACTGGCTTAACAGAAATGCGCCCTTGAGGTTTGCATCGAGAACCTTGTCGAACTCTTCCTCCGGAATGTCCACAAAGTCGATGGTGGTGGCATAGCCGGCGTTGTTGACCAGAATATCGATGCCGCCAAAGCCGTCGATGATCTTGTCCACGGCCTCCTGAAGCTGTTTCTTTTTGCCCACGTCTGCAGTCAGGCCCAAGGCCTTGTGTCCCGCCTTTGTCAACACGTCGGCGGCATCAGCCACCTTGTCCGGCTTGATGTCGATGAGACCGATGGCCGCGCCTGCTTCGGCAAGGGCCCTGGCGTAGTGGCGGGCGATATCTCCCCCGCCCCCAGTGATCACCGCGACCTTTCCGTCGAGGTCACGAGCGGACAATACGCTGGACGCATTTGGCGCGGTTTTTTCGTATTCAGTCAAAGATATGTCCCCCGTCCACAATGAAAGCCTGGCCGGTGACAAAGTCGCTGGCGGTTGAACACAGGTACAGGACCGTCCCCACCAGATCCTGGGGAACCGCATCCCGTTGAATCGAACGCATCCTGGCGAACTGTTCGAAGACTTCGGGCGGGTACATGCCGTCCATCTGCTCGGTGCGGGTCAGCCCCGGCATCAGGGTGTTGACCGTGACCCCGTGATTGCCCAGTCCCTTGGACAACGCCCGGGTGAGGCCGATGACGCCTCCCTTCGCGGCCACGTAATGTACGGCTTCGGCCACGGGGCTCCAGAAGGTGGCCGATGACGTGTTGATGATCCGTCCCCAACCGCGCTCCATCATGTGAGGCGCGACCGCCTGGGCGCCGAAGAAGCAGCCGCGCATGTTGACGGCCACGACCTTGTCCCATGCCTCTCCCGGCCATTCGTGCCACGGCACCCAGTGGGTTTGATCGGTGGTGCCGAACCCGGCGTTGTTGATAAGGATGTCGACCTGTCCAAACTCCTTGATGGTCGCGTCCACGGCCGCGCCAAAGGCGTTGCGGTCCGAAACGTCCGTTTCCACGGCCAGTGCGCGTCCGCCCCTGGATACGATATCTTCCGCCACGCCTTTAGCCTGGTCGGCCAACACATCCAGCACCGAGACGGCGGCGCCCTGTTCGGCCAAAGCGCGTGCGTAGGCAGCTCCCAAACCCCTTGCCGCGCCCGTAACGACAGCAACTCTTTTCGAAAATTCGTCCACCGGAACCTCCCACCAAACGGTACGTCAGGCGCGGATCATGGACCGCGCCCCGGGGCGAAGATTATCAGCCGTCCGACACGGAGAGTGTCATTCGGTCAGCCGCAACAAGATCATTGACCCTTTGGAGACGTTCGCCCGGATTACCGTATGAACTCCGCTCCCGGATGTGCCCGCGGTTGACTTTGCAAATAGTCGATATGGCGAGACAGGGCGGTGTCCATTCTGGTCAGGAGACCAGGCTTGAAATTGAGGGAGCGAAGGATAGGGATATCCTGCATAAAGAAGTCGACTTCCATGTTGATTACGAAATCGGCCCATTTGGCCGCTTCTTTTTCCGCCTTGGGCGAACCGTCTCCCCTGTCGGCTGCCGCGACAAAGTAGATTTCCGAGAAACCCGGTTTCGGAATGGTCTGGGCGGCGAAAAAGCCGAACCACTTGCCGTCAAGATCACCACTCAGATAGAGGCAGTTGTTTCCGTAAATGCCCTGGTGATTGTCGTAGGGCGTTCCGTACCGGTTGGTGGACAGGATGCGAAACTCGGCGAAGTGATCGGACCACACAATGCCGTTTTCCGGGTTGGCGTCTCTGAATGTCATCTCGTGCACGGTCACGAAGTGCTGAAAGTCCAGGGGATTGGTGATCACCATCCAGGGATCGAGGGGAAGTGCCCAGCGGGCCGGATCGTCCGGGAAGTAATCCAGCTTGATGGCCGCCGTGCATAACTCACTATCCTCGTAACGCCTGGTTTCATCGACGTTGCGAAAGTCGGGCAGGTCCCACAATGGCTCTTCACCGTTGAAGGCGAAAATCAGCCCCCAGCGTTCCTGGCTGGGATACTCAAAAAGGCGGGCTGACGGGGGTGGCGGATCTCCCGCGCCGGTTTTGACGCAGCTGCCGGTGCCATCGTATTCCCAATGGTGATAGGGGCAGCGGATACGGTTATCCACCACGTCACCCTCTTTGAGGTTGGCCCCCATGTGCAAACAAAAGGCGCTGAAAACGTGGGCCTGGCCATCGGGGCCCCGGAACACAATCACTTCGCCGTCCAGGAACGGACGTCCGACTATATCACCTCGTTTGGCTTCCGATGAAAGACAGATGGGATACCAGCTTTGACTGAACAGTCCATCGTCGCCTTCGCGCCAAAACTCCCTGGCTACGGGCCTGCGACGCTGTTGGCTGCTGTCTTCGGAATGATCCGCCCGCGTATCCATTTGGCTTCCCCTGACTTTTCCTGTCCCGTACCTGCCTGGAAGCAGGCTTGCGGGAATTATGTCAGGTCTCTGACAATACGGGCAACCAGGGTCCTTCGCCGTGCCGCGCGGCGTTTTTCCTCCTCGGGAGTGGGCTGATAGGACTCCACGTCCGCCAAAGAGTAGCCCCCGTGCTTTTCGGCGAGGGACTCATGGGTGTCGATGCGGTCCCGCAATACCGATACTTCCATGGTCAGGCGCAGCGGCTCGCCCGGCCCCATTGGGAGCGTTTGGTGGAGGCGGCGTCCCTATTACTTCCAGCGAAAATCGTTGGTACCAAAGGCTTTCACGGGGTTATGTTTTCTTTGTCCAACAAAACGTAAAACATTCTTTATAGGCGGCTGCGCGAGCGCTTGGTATTGCTGGGCTTGGGACGGATTCCGCCAAAAACTAGTTTGTTTCACCCGGCTACACAAGATGATACACTCCCCGCCGCATTAGTGGCGTCTCCAAGCAATCTGTGGGCCGTGTCCACAATCAAGATTCCGTACTAAGCTTGGAAATACCAATTGACCATGAGTCTGATAACACTATTCGACAAGTCATTCCTTCAGTCGCTTAGCGTTGATGAATCGGTCTGGTTTGATCACTTCTTTGACCCTAATGTTTGCCCATATTTTTTCGTTGAGACTCTTGCAGATTTAGAGAAACAAACGGGTTCCCGCGATCCGGAAGAGGAAGTGAGGATAATTGCAGATAAGTTCCCAGACAAGGAAGGTATACCCAACGCTTACCACAAGGCACTATGCCTAAACGAATTGATGGGCGGTACCGTTCGACAAACCGGCCAAATTATGGTTAGTGGCGGAACACCGGCGAAAAGCGGCCCCAAATCCGTGATGGCATTTGATGAGTTTCCAGAAAGCGAAGCGTTTTCCAGGTGGCGCGAAAAGAAGTTTCAGGATCTTGAGCGAGAGTACGCAGCCCGCTGGCGCACAGCTCTAAACAACGTTGATCTTGAAGGTATTGCGAATTCGTTCCAAAAACTCGGATTGAGCGAAACTAAGTGTAAGAACCTCGATGAAGCGAGGAGAATGGCGGGAGACTTTGTTATTTCAGACCAACAAAGATCCGATAGGACGCAACTCGCATTGGTAATCCTAGGAATAGATCAACAATATCACTACAGCATCCTTACAAGATGGTCCACCCTCAGCTACAGGCCGATTGCTTCATTTGCTCCGTATTGCGCGCACGTGGTTGAGGTTGAACTGTTTTTTCAATTTGCTGTGCAATCGGGCCTCATTTCCGCTGAACGTGCTTCCAATCGAGTAGATATTGCCTACTTGTTCTATCTTCCGTTTTGCCGAATTTTTGCGTCTTCGGATCGCCTCCACCAGCGGTGTGCCCCGCTGTTTCTGCGGCCAGACCAAGAGTTTGTTTGGGGACCTGACCTGAAACGTGGTCTGCGAGAACTTAATGAGCATTACGAGGAATTGCCCAGCGACGTCAAGGCTAAAGGAATAAGTAGTTTTGCTGCTCAACCGCCTACTGAAGGTGATTACTTCGTATCGAAAGTATACGATCGGCACGTTCCGGCATGGCGAGCAAGAGCGCGCCCCAAAAAGAAAGCCAACCAAATGTCGGAATCGGAATTACTAGCGAAACTAGAGAAACTTAAGCGAGCTCAGCCCATAAGCCACGACGAAATTGACTTTGATGTTCAAGCGCCTGATGCTACAACTCTTCAGCATCAAGTGCGCCAGAAGAAAGGCTCTTGGTATCAATTGCCCAAGGACCTAAAGAATACCGACCAATAAGACTCCAGCATGGACATTTCCTTTGCGTGGACAGGTCTACAATCCCACCATGACAACGAAGCAAGTCAAAGCGGCAATATCCCTGCTTGCGTGCCTGATTGCGACCGGATGCGCAGGTGTAGGCGCATTCTTTGAAGAGGAACCGAAAACCTGCGAGGAAGCTTGCGAAGATACCTATATCGACTGCCTATCGTGGGCATACGATACTGTTACTGATACTTCAGTGCAGCAGGGGCCGTATAACCCACGGCGCTACCCGCCGCAACAAACAACTACAACGACAACAACGCGCCAGGTGCCGTCCAGGGCGGAAGAGGAACGCTGCCGGTTGGATTTCGAGCGGTGTATGCGAGGCTGTGCGGAAATCCCGCCGTCTTCACAAGAGGATAGCCCAGCCCCTACCGAGCCGGAGCCGGAGCCGGAATAGGAATACTGCCGGGCGCCATCATCTCTCGCACTGCTTCCGCGTGTTCACACCGCCGCAGTTCTTCTCAGTTGCAAGGCAAAGTCAATGACAAAACGTATACAGAACTGTGCATCGTCTCTAGAAATATCCTCTCTTGTCACTGCTTGTCACTGCTGAAGTAATACTCCCCATTTCTTGGAGTGACCCCCTGAGGTTGGACACCAGAGGTGCTAGACCGCATAGAGAGGTTAGGATTCAGCCGACAGCGGGCCCTTGATCTCATTAGACAAACGCAAATCGTTCGCCGGACACTCATTCAGCGAGCTTTGAAAGACCGGATTCTTCAAGCGCCAGAAGCACCTACTACACGCCGTTTTTCATCCGCCCTCGGGTTTCTCGGCAGGCCTTGTGGTTCGTTCACCTCTCAAAGCACCCTGCGGTTCGCAACGTGATGCTGCAGCGTCACTGGGAATCGAAAAACACGTTCGAGCACTACGGAAATGGAGATCTTGGAATGTTCGGTTCCAATGCAATCCAGAACCCGGATGAGATTGAACTGTTCAAGTCTACGCAGATGGATGAGAAGGCGATGCAACAGCAAATGCTGGTTTCGCTTACGCGAGCGCTCGATGCCTAAGTTTCGAAAAAACCGATCTCGATTGAGGCCGTGCATCATCAACTCGCCAATGACACGGCCGCAACGCGCTCGCAAATGGATCAGGTCATCCTACGGTTGTTCCAAGAAGGGGAATTCGACATACGCGACAACGACAACAAGCTTCGGCCCCAACGGATCAGGCGATTGAACCCCACGGTCCGCACTCTCTTGCTCTCCAATCTGGCATTGGCTTCGAGGCGCAATTTCCAGAATCAACGGTAGGATGCATCCTCTGCATTGGCTTTTTCTGCCAAATCCTTACCGTGTTGGTAACCAGCTTGATAAGCCGCAATAGCGAGAAAAGCCATGGCAATCACGACGAAGACAGCTAGGAGCATACGCGCCTCCCTGCTGGAGACTTTGTCAATACCGAAAGTGGCGAGTACTCTAGTCAAAAGAGCGCTTGAAGAATCCATTGCTACTCTCTGTAGCTGGCAAGCGTAAATTTCCCATTTCTGGCAAGCCAAAACGGCACATATGGCGTTTTGGCGAGCGGGATGCGGTGGTCCATCCTGTTGGCGGAGTCAACAGGATGGGAGCGGCATATCGATGCACAGATGGGAGACCCGGATGCGGTTGAAGCACTATTTGGACCAGGGTGTCTCGAAGGCGGAGCTGTCGAGGCGGTTCGGGGTGAGTCGGCGGACGATTCACCGTTGGATTGGATCGGGGCAGTTGGACCGGGACTTGTCGAGCGGTGCGAGTGGGTATTCTCCTCGTGCCCGGGTGCCCCACAAGCTCGATCCCTACAAGGCGATCATTTGGGATCGATTGACGCAGTATCCGCAGTTGTCGGCCCAGCGGTTGTTTGATGAGGTGCGCGCGGCGGGTTATCCGGGCAGTTACAGCCGGGTGCGGGATTACGTGCGCACGGTGCGTCCGCGGGCGCCAACGGAAGCGGTCGTGCGATTCGAGACGCCGGCGGGACGCCAGGGCCAGGTGGACTTCGCGACCTTTACCTTGCCTTGGGGACGCCGTCACGCGCTGTTGGTGGTGCTGGGGTATTCCAGGCTGTTGTGGTTGCGTTTCTACCGTCGGCAGACGATGGCGGTGCTGATCGAAGGATTGGAGAGCGCGTTCGGGCACTTTGGCGGGGTTCCGCGGGAGCTGTTGTTCGACCAGATGCGTGCAGTGGTGCTCTCGGACGGTCGCGGCGATGGCCGGTCTTTGGTGCTGAACGCGGAGTTTCTGCGTTTTGCTGCGCACTGGGGTTTTGCGCCGCGTGCGTGCCGGCCGTATCGCGCTCAGACCAAGTCTTGGGTTTCATGATGCAACCTGCTCGTATCGTGGTGACAAGGCGACCTTGCAGCCGCTTTGGCGCTTGAGTCTCGGTGCATTGTGCGCTTTGCCGGGGGCCTCGCTGTCCATTCTGTACATGGTGAACGATCGTTTGCCCACTGTTAACCGGCAGGCATCGATTCCGTTGCCGCGACGCGCCCGCGCCCGCACGGTCGTCGCGCAAACACCGAGTTGGGTCGCCAGCTCCGTGGCGTCGACGTATCCGCGCTCGCGCAATCGCTGCCGTCGGCGTTCGAGCCCGCTGCGCCAACCCAGCCGTTTCCGGATGCCATACACGGTGCGGCGCGTAAACATATCCCCTCTGGAGTCCCGATGGCCCCGCCGGTTCAGTTGCGCGGCCACCGTGGCGTCGTCAGCCCCTTCGCACAGCAGGGTCTCCAGTTCAACCAGAACCGCGTCGCTGGCATGCCGGCGCACAACCGTCGAGCGCGGTTTCGGCAGATCGACGGGCCCCAGCGTCCAGGGCTTACCCCCGCGAAGACGCAGCCCGATACGAGCGCGATAGCCTTGGCGCGTTAGCGTCACGTCCTCAAGCAGCAGGCCCAGCAACCGTTTACGATCAGCGTTGCCGGTTGCCGGCGCATTCCAGACCGTGCCGAAGTCGTTGGCCAGTTCGAGCAGGCGCTGGTCCTGTTCGCCGGAAGCCACGCTATCGCGGCTCTTGCCGTGCTGTTCCCGCGCTACGATGGCCTTTTCAAGCGCGCCCAGCCGAGTATTCCATTCGGCCTCGAGGTTGGCGGCGACGAGGCGGTTTTCAGGATCCACTTCCATGTACCGCCGTCGCGCCAGGTCGGCTTCATGGCGTAGCGCTTCGATCCGGTTGGCGTGCTGTCGGTCAACGGCGGCGCACTCGGCGCGCACCTGCTCGCGCACGGACAGCGCAAGGGCAATGTTCTGGCGATTCACCGCCGCCACAATGAAGTCCGATACCGCCGCGTCGATACTGTCCCCGTGCAGGCTCTGGCAGGTACGGGCGCCAAGGCGAACGACATTGTGCTGGCAGTAGTAATACCAGCGCGCCGACTCCCTGCGTTTCGGGCGTGCCGCGACATAACGAACCTTCATCCGATGCCCGCAATGCCCGCAGATCACCCGAGACTGAAGCAACGCCTGGCCCTCCCGGGGCGCCGGCTGGCGCCCCGGTCCCCGTGTGAACGCAGCCATGTTCCTTTTCAGCGTTTCCTGGTTGCGGCGATATTCGTCCCAGTCGATATACCCGACATGGGCTTCGGGTATGCAGACCTGCCACGACTCCATGGCGACGCGGGCATAGCGCACCGTGCCGTC
This sequence comes from uncultured Gammaproteobacteria bacterium, assembly GCA_951828235.1. Lineage (GTDB taxonomy): Bacteria > Pseudomonadota > Gammaproteobacteria > Steroidobacterales > Foliamicaceae > Foliamicus. The sequence continues at coordinate 2,498,250 of OX639965.1, read as the reverse complement.
GGGATGGCTGCGGGTACGGGTACGCCCATAGGCGAAGCAGCCGGCGTAGCGGGGATTGCGGATCATGCGCTGGATCTGGCTGTGATTGGGCACCGACCAGTGCACCTGTCCATTCATGCGGTACGGCCGCGAAGGCAGGGAGACAGCATTCTTGCGGAACCATTTCAGTGTCTGCATCGCCGAACCGAGGCGGCGGAACGTGGTGAACACCAGCTCGATGGCCTCCACGATGGCACGGTCGGGATCGAAGTCGATCTCGCCGGTGTCGGTGTAGATCAGGCCGATCGGCAGGCGCATCCTGAGTTCGCCCCGCTGCGCCTTGCTGCGCTGCCCGCCGATCAGGCGGGCGCGGATGCCCTGCAGTTCATACTCCGACAGCGCCCCCTTCAGCCCGAGCAACAGACGGTCATTGCCGTCGTTGGGATCGTACACGCCAGCCTCGTCGAGGATGAGCGTGTCGGCGATGGCGGCGATCTGCAACAGTTGGTGCCAGTCGGTGTTGTTGCGGCACAAACGCGAGACCTCCAGACTCAGCACCAGGCCGATTTCCCCGGCGGCGATACGGGCCATGAGATCTCGGAAGCCACTGCGGTTGGCGCTGTGCGCGCCCGATTTGCCCTGATCGTCGTCGATGGTGCGGATACGCTCATCGGACCAGCCCAGCGCGATCGCGCGCTGACGCAGACCGTACTGGCGGCGCGCGCTCTCGGTATTCTCCAGCACCTGGTGCATGGAGGATTGACGGATGTACAGACAGGCTTCGCGCTGACGGTGATCGTCGGTGACCTTGTAGGACATGGACTCAAGCATGGCGGCCTTCTCCCGCTTCATGTACGAGCAGCTCATGGATCATCCGGGCGGCCGCCCCTGTCACGGCGGTGCACTCGGATACCGGTAGCGGATCCCGTGACGACGCCACGGAGGTGGGGACTGCAGCCGGTGGATCCGGAGGCGCGGTTAGCGTCAGCGCACGGGCCATGCCGTGGTGGCACAGCAGGCCGATCGCCTGGCTGCGGCCGCCGATGCACCATTGCCGGCGCCAGCCGTCATAGCGGCGCACGCTATCGACATCAATCGACAGCGCCGGCGGCAGTGAGGTCATCGTTGTCTGGCCGTTTTTTTTGCCAGCGCCTTGTCGAGGCTGCGCGGGTGGATCCGTACGCCGAACTGCGCCTCGATCAGGGGCACGAGTCTGCGGCTGCCGAGCGGCCCGTGTTCGGCCCGGCAATGGAGGACGAATGCGAGGATCTCGGGCGTGATCTTGTGGGCGCCGCGCGGACCGCGCCGCTGCGGAATGAGTCCCTGAAGCCCGCCCTCGCGGAAGGCCCGGTTGGCGCGCACGCAGGTGGGTACCGAAAGGCCGAACCGGGCCGCCGCCTCCTTGAGGGGAACGCCCCGTACGGTGCAACGCACCATCTCGTAGCGGACCTGCAGCAGGTCGCGCGGATCGAAGAACGCGTTGTCGTGGAACAGCGGGTCGGTGACCGTGTCCGGGCGCGGATTGAGCGTGCCGGATTGGCGCAGGCGGTCGGTCTTTTTGTCGGGCATGGCGCGGATCCTGATTGAGCGAACCGTAATGATCATAATATATTACTCCATCATTGACAGTATCAACCAGCCGTTTCCCTCCATGGGGTAGTAAGACAATTGGAATATCGAGAACTGTGCTGCAAGAACCGTCCCCAAACCCCGATGCCGATTCCATGTCTGCGTAAAATACATTGATCATTATGCGCCCTTATTTCTGATCGTCCAGAAGCACGTCAACCTGCGCCCGAAGCGCCTCAAGATCGTCCGGCCGGAACAGCGAACGCCCCGCCGAGAGCCGCTCAAAGTCGTCCACCGTGCGCCGGTCCGTCCAGGCAACCGGCAGGCTGCGAACCGTCGCCTCATCGACAATGCAGCGCACCAATGAAACACCGCCGGTAGTTACACACCGCTGCAGCGGGAACGCCCGCCCCGACCACGGATGGAATGGATGGGTCACCTCGACGACGTCGGTTGGCTGTCGCGACCGTTGCGCTGAGTTTGCATTTGGTGACCAGTAACAAGGGCAAGGTGGAGCGACCGATCCGCTACCTGCGCCAGAGTTTTTTCTATGGCCGCACATTCGTCAGCGATGCGGACCTGAACGACCAGGCCTTGTGTTGGCTTAAGGACACGGCCAATGTGCGTCGGCACGGCACCACCGGGGAGCGTCCCGTGGACCGCTTCGAGCGCGAAGAACGCGCGGCATTGCGACCCCTGGCCCCGCAGCCGTACCGGCGCCTGGGTGCGCGCTTGAACGCCCCGCCGGCCCGGCGCGTGCCGAGGCAGGTGCCGGTGGAGCGCCGCTCCCTTGAGGTTTATGCCCAGGTGGCGCGATGAAGCGGGTCGAAGGAAGCCGGCGCGAGCGGGTCCGGGCCATGTTGGCGGACCTGAAGATGCCCGGCGCGTTGGAGGCCGTCGACGGGATCCTGGCCCAGGCTGATGGCGGAACGGTCACTGCCACCGAAGCGATCGAGCAGTTGCTCAGCGCCCAGATCGTGCTGCGCAACAATCGCCGGCTGCAGACCGCCATGCGCTCTTCGCGGCTGCCGGCGATCAAGACGCTGGCGCAGTTCGACTTCGCCTTCCAACCTTCCATCAAGCGCGAGCAGATCCAGGCCCTGCACGAACTGGGCTTTTTGGAGCGCGCCGAGAACGTCGTCCTGTTGGGCCCGCCCGGCGTTGGGAAGACGCACCTGGCGATCAGTCTGGCGATCGCCGCGGCCGAGTCCGGCCGCCGCGTCTACTACGGCACACTCGCCGCGCTGATCGAGTCACTCACCGAGGCCAGAACCGCCGGCAACCTGGCGCGGCGGCTGCGCGTGCTGACCCATCCGGCACTGCTCGTGATCGACGAGATCGGCTATCTACCCGTCAGCCAGGACGACGCCGTGCTGTTCTTCCAGCTGATCAACGCCCGTCACGAACGCGCCTCCACCGTGCTGACCTCGAACAAGGGGTTCGAAGAATGGGGCAGTGTGCTCGGCGACGAAGTCATGGCGGCCGCGCTGATCGACCGTGTCCTGCACCACTGCCACATCGTCAACATCCGGGGCAACAGCTACCGGATGCGGGCTCATCAGGACCTGCTGCGACCCGCCAGCGAGAATCGAAGTGAAGGAGCCCGAACATGATCAACCGACTCGCCGCACCGGCGGCCTTGCCCTTCGGTCGCTCCGCTCCCTGCAGGCAAGGCCGCCGGTGCAGTCCGGATCACAACAGCCACATCAGCAACCAATCGCCCGCCTCAAAAGTGTGCCATTTTCAGTTGCCAGAAATGTGCCATTTTCGGTTGCCATTGACACTCTCCCTTCTGTTCTTCGATTAGCATGCTAGCTAACCACGCGTGTTGAAACTATCATCCTGCTCTTGGGCTTGTCAACATGTGTGCGAGTTTGTCCAGGGCGATCCCAAAGTTGGGATCTGGCGGGGTCTGGCGACACCGTGTGTAGCGCAGAAGAAACAGTAAGACCAAATTAGCAGCGCATCGCTCCCGCGCCAGTGTGGCGCTATGACTGGAACCATTTGTTTGGAAACTTGTAAACTACCGTTTTATAAAGGTTTTATGTTGTGTTTGAGTGGAGGTGGCGGGAATCAAACCCGCGTCCGCAAGCGCTACTGCCCGAGGCGCTCTACATGCTTAGCCGCGTCGTGATAGACAGTGGTTCTCCGACCGGCAAGAATGAACTACCGCTGTGATCGGCTAACTCTTAACCCGCAGGCGCCGATCGGTTCTACGGGCGATCCTGTGCAAGCGACGCTCCGGCCTGGTCACAGGACATCCTGGCAGGAACGCTAGCCGGTCAAGCCGCTAGAGCGTAGTTGTCGTCGTTGGCAACTATTGGTTTTGCAGGCGGATTTACGAGGAACCCTGCGCCTCGGCATGCACACCAAGGGTCTCACGGTCCACGCCGAAGCCATGTCGCCCCGGCATATACGGCCTTGCACGCGCGAAACCAGGCCCGAAATGCAGCGCTGCATCGAAATGCGTTGCCCGCGGGTCACGATCTACAGTTCGCTCTCATCAATGTCCGCGATTTTCATCAGATGCGCCTGTAAGCCGCGTTTCAGCGCCGCGGCCCCATGGACAGGAACCGAAATGCGGGCATCTTGGCCCTCTTTTGCATAGATGAAATGACCGCCGCGTATTCGCCTCAATTGCCAACCCCGAGATTCCAGCAACCGGCAAAACCGCCTTCCGCTGACGGCTTTCACACAACCACTTCAATAATCCGGTCCGTTTCCGAAAGGGGGATGTCCTGGACTTCGACGGACAAACACCCTTCGATCGCCTCGTGAATATTCTTGCGTAACTCTTCCAACGATTCTGCTTGGGTTACGCAGCCCGCAACTGCCGGGACTTCCGCCCAGTAGCCGCCTTCCGCAGCCTCATGAATTACGACGGTCAGATTCATGCCATGACCCGAAATTAATGAACCTGCTCGCTAGTTTAACGCGCCTCCGTACAGCAAGCAGGGCCCTGTCCCCCAATTCCGCCAGTAACCTGAATTCCGGGCGAGAGGCGGCGTCCCTATTACTTCCAGCGGAAAGCGTTGGTACCACAGGATTTCACGGGGTCATGTTTATCTTGCCCAACAAAAAGAAAAACATTCTTTAGACCCAAATGCATTTCGAGCAGCGTAGAAGAGGTTTTGGCCGTCCACGAAGACGACCGCGCGTTTGATTGGAGGCGGGCTCGTCAAGGGTTGTGTGGCAAAAAATAACCCCGCCCGAGGCCTCTCGGCGTATCGGGCGGGGAGCAAAGACAGTCACGATGCTACAAATGAGATTTGCAGACGTCAAGCGTAGTATCGGATGAGGTCTGCCGAAGCACAAGCACCTAAGGCTCCACAGACAAGAAACCTTCCGGATTCTGCTGTTCCCTCCGGCAGCGTTCCGATTCGAACGCGGAAGAGGCGTTGGTGGAGGCGGCGGGAATCGAACCCGCGTCCGCAAGCGCTACTGCCCAAGGCGCTCTACATGCTTAGCCGCGTCATCGTTAACGGCAGTTCTCCGACGGGCGGGAATAAACTACCGCTGTGATCAGCTGACTCTTAACCCGCAGGCGCCAATCGGATCTACGGGCGATCCTGTGCAAGCGACGCCTCTACCGAGCCACAGGCAATCCTGGCAGAGACGCTAGCGGTCAAGCCGCTAGAGCGTAGTTGTCGTCGTTGGCAACTATTGGTTTTGCAGGAGGATTTACGAGGTACCCTGCGCCTCGGCATGCACACCAAGGGTCTCACGGCCCACGTCGAAGCCATGTCGCCCCCGTAGATGGGCTATTGTACTCTTTGCAGTATCCGCCAACACAACCGACACTCACGAGAATTCCGGCAAGTTCCGACAGTAAGCAACCGCCATGAACCCATCCGCGCCCCGCCCTCTTCGCACCCGCTTGAAGCGCCTGTTCCATATCGCTGCGGGCGCCGGCGGCCCGATGGTGACGGGACGTTTACGCCGCCGGCTGCTGCGGCTGGCCACGTACGCTTCGGTGACCACCGCCGCAATCCTGGTCGGGATCAAGGCCTGGGCATGGCAGGCGACCGACTCCGTTTCACTGCTCAGTTCGCTGGTGGATTCGACTCTGGACGTTCTCGGGTCCCTGATCACGTTTTTCGCGGTTACGGTATCGCTCAAGCCGGCCGACAAGGAACACCGTTTCGGCCACGGGAAAGCGGAGGGGCTGGCGGCGCTGGCGCAGTCCCTGATTATCGCCGCATCGGCCGTGTATGTGCTCAAGGAGTCGGTGGAGCGTATCCTGGCGCCCGCCGCCGTGCAGAACGCCCCGGTCGGCATTGCGGTCATGGGGATTTCGGTAGCGATGACCCTGGTGCTGCTCGGAATTCAACGCTACGTTCGCCGCCAGACGGGATCCGCCGCAATTGAGGCGGACGCCATGCATTACAAGACCGACCTTGCGATCAACGTTGGCGTCGCGGCGGCAATTGCAGCGGCGGCCTGGCCCGGTGGCTGGCTGGCGGACCCGCTGGTGGCCGCGGCCGTGATTGCATACCTGTTGTTCGGCGTCTGGAAGATCGCGAAACACGCACTGGACATCCTCATGGACCGCGAGATCCCGGATCGGGACCGTGAAACGATTGCCTACCTGGCCGAAAGTCATCCTGCGGTACTGGATATTCACGATCTCAAGACCCGCCACGGCGGCTCGAACTACATCGTGCAGTTCCACGTATTGCTGGACGCCGGTTTGAGCCTGGCCGACGCACACGAAATCCTCGACGAGGTGGAGAACCGCATCAAGGCGGAGTTTCCCGGCTGCGAACTGCTGTTACACCCCGATCCGGAGGGCTACCGGCCCGGCCCTCGCGAATTCGGCAAGGCCTGACCCGGCGCTCTAAACCTCCCGGGGGACCTCCTCGGAGAACAGCTCCCAGGTGCCGCGCGGTTCGATGCCGGCTTCCCAGCCGGTCTGCGGCTCAAGCAACTCGGGTTTGTCCCCTTCCAGGCGCTCCAGCACCACACGGGGAATATTATCGAGCTCACCCGAGATCTTGAAGCTGTGCATGCGGCCGAACAGGGCGCCGTCGCGCACCGCCGTTTGCCCCATGCGCATCCACGGCCACCAGGGCGATGTGCGCATGAAGCCGGCGTGGAAGCGGGCCGAGGGATTGCTTCGATCTTCGAGCTCCGCCGCGGGTATATAGAAGACGAAGTGTTCCGAAGGATTGATCTTGGGCCCGGTCGAAGCCTTGGGCCAACCCTCGGGCGTAACCGGGTTGGTGTACTCGTGCGCGTATTCCCAGGCGAGCAGGTACTGATCGTGAACCTTCTGGAACGGCAGGATAAACGGGATAACCCCCTCTTCGTTCATGCGGGCGTCGGCCGCGTTCATAAGCGTGTTGTCGTCCGCGGCGCCGCCCATTGACATGCGTGGCATTTCCTGGGTCAGGCTCCCGCGCAGGCCATAGTTGAAGAAGGGAAATGCATCAACCCGCTCGCCGCTGTACGGGTTGTCCCAATAGTCGATGATCTCGCCGCTTGCGAGGTCGGTGAAATAGCCTGCCTCGGTTCCCCGAATCCAGAGGTGTCCGTTCTCATCCATCTTGCATTGCATGTTCCCGCAGCCCACGTAACCGAACAGCGGCGTCAGCTTGTTCACGCCGATACGCGCGAACTGAACGCCCTGGTAACCGCTGTAGACCGGCTTGTCGGCGTAGGTGCCCCATATCTTCCCGAAGGCGTAGAGGTTGTCGGCAGGGTTGCTGAGATCCAGCCCCCCGCCCGCGTCCGGCGCCGCGGCGCCCGCGGACTCTGCCTGGCCGCCCATCGGCGCGCCGCAGGCGGTTAGGCCCGCCGCGGCAAGTCCACCCAGCGCACCGCCCATAAGACCGCGCCGGCTGATGACGCTTTCGAGTATCGAAAAATTGAACATGAACCACCCCTGATTGCTGATATGCGAATGTTAACCCTGCCCGGGCGGGAGGGCGTCCCCCCGGGAACAAGGGCGTCTCGCCCTCGGGGAAGGCGCGAAGCCTTCCCTCCCTACGTGACCACGGGGCGCCCGCTCAAACGCAGGTCGCGTCCCGAAGCGCGCTGAAATACATTCAGCCCGAACTCGGGCGCCACCGCCAGGATGTGGTCGAACAGGTCGGCTTGCAGGTCCTCGTAGGCCTGCCAGTCGGTGGTCGCGGCAAAGCAATAGATCTCGATCGGCAGGCCGTCCGGGCCCGACTGCAGTTGCCGGACCAGCGTGGTGCGTTCGGGATGCACCTTGGGATGGTTCGTTATGTAGTTGTAAAGGTAAGCCCTGAACGTGCCCACATTGGTCAGGCGCCTTAAGTTGACGGCCAATGCCTCGGCGCCTATGCGGGTGTTGTAATCACTGAGTTCGCGGTGCCTGTCGGGAATATATTTCTCCAGCAGCTTGAACTTCGAGAAACGCTCGATTTCCTCGTCGTTCAGAAAGCGCACCGTGGCCATGTCGATATACACCGACCGCTTGATCCGGCGCGCGCCGCCCTCGCTCATGCCCCGCCAGTTCTTGAAGGATCCGGTAATGAAGTCCTGCGTGGGAATGGTGCTCAGGGTCTTGTCCCAGTTGCGCACGGTGACGGTGTGCAGCGCGATGTCGACCACGTCGCCATCCACGTTGTGCGAGCGCATTTCCACCCAGTCTCCCAGCCGCACCACGTCGTTGACGGAAATCTGGATGCTGGCCATAACAGAGAGCAGGGTGTCGCGGAACACCAGCAGCAGCACCGCCGTGAGCGCCCCGAGACTGCTCAGCAGGAGCCACACGGAGACCTCGGCCGCGTAAGCCACGATGACCAGGCCGGCAAGAATGTACAGCACCAGCGAGACGGCCTGGGCATAGCCCTTGATCGGCAGCCGCGAGTGACTGCCCGGCGTGTTCTGGAGATACAGGCCGGCGGCCTTCAGCACGGAGACCCCGCCGGCGATCAGCGCCGTCACCACCCAGGCAAACGCGAATACGCCGAGCACACGGGTCCAGAACTGCCCGAGCTGCAGTTCGGCGGCGCGAACGCCGAAGAACAGGACCAGTGCCGGCGCCAGTTGCGCAAAGCGCAGCAGCACTCGCGACTCCAGCAGCGCCGTAGCGAACGGGCCCGCGCTGGAGGACTTGAGCCGCCTGCGGACCGCCGCCGCGATTACGCGGCGCGCCAGCCAATCGGCCAGCAGCGCCGCCAGCGCCAGGGCCAGAATGACCAGCGCAGTCGCCGCCGCGGGGTGCTGGGCCAGCCAGCCCTCGGCGGCGGACCGGATTTCGTCCGGGTTCATGCCTCGTCAGCAGATTCGGAACGCGGGTACAGAAGGCGGAACGATTGCCACATGACGGGAATTTCCTCGTGGAATTCCTGGCCGCGGGACTTGAGCCACTTGCCCCAGTATGCGGCGTGAATCTCACGCCAGACTTTCACGTCGCGGGCGGCCGGACCCTCCCCCGCCGTGTGTCTCGCTTCCACCCGGTTGAAAGGAAGCTGCTCGCATTCATCCAGCTCCACCACGCAGCGCGGGCGCCGGTCGGCGTCCAGGAAAACGATACGGTCGCCGGCCTTGAGAAGCCCGCCCTCTTCCTCGAGAAGCTGGACCAGCGAGTAGGTGCAGGTCTTCTGCTCCGAGAGCACCAGGCCAAGCAGCAGGTCGCACATCTCATGTGTGGACCCCAGCCGGCGTGCCACCAGGCGCCCGGCGCCCATCGGCGGCACGCCCGCCTCCCTGGCTTTTTCGAGAAAGGTTTCGACGTTCATGTTGCTTCCGGCACCGCAGGCTGAAGAGTTCCGGGAGTATACTCAAGCCCGTGATGGAAAAAGGCTTGCCGTGGCTTCGAATGCGGCCTGCGATGGCCTTGGGCGCAGTCGCCATGGCCATCGCGGGATGCGGTGGAACCGTGAACCTGAGCGCCAACTTTCCGGCGCCCATGACGCAACGCCTGCCGCTCACCGCCCAGGTGCAATACGCGGAAGAGTTTCGCGGGTTCTCGCACGTGGAAGAAGCGCTCGACACCACCCGCTGGACCATCGCGCTGGGCCAGCCCAGCATGCGCATGCTCAACAGCATCCTCAGTTCCTGCCTGACGCTGGTGCCGGCGGACGGCGCCGGATCGAACCCCGACCTGATCATCGAACCGGAAATCCTGCGCTTCGAGTTCGGCGTGCCGGGGCGCTCCAAGGTGGATATTCCCGCGGCCTGGGTGGAATTCGACATCCGAATTACCAGCGCCGACGGCGCTCCACTGACCCGGCTGAAAATCCCCGGCTACGGCGAAGGCTCGCAAAGGTCCGCGGGGCTTGGGAGGAGCCTGAGCGAGGCGGCCGAATACGCGCTGCGCGACGCGGGAGCGACGCTGACGCAGGAACTTGGCCAGGACGCTGCTATCCTGGCCCTTGTCGAAAGCGGATCGTGAACAGGCAGGACAAGACCGTGAGCCTGATGCGACTGATGGCGCCGGCTGCTTTGTTCAGCCTGGCGATCGGGTTAGCGCCGACCGTGGCGCCGGCCGACGAGGAGACGGAATCTCTGGTCCTGCTCCGGACCAGCTACCTGGCGGGGAATCGCACGGAAGAGGAATTCGTTCGCTGCGTTTCGAAGAAGATCCGGTCCGGGGCGAAACGACCCAATATCTACGCCGAACAGGAATTCGTCGATGAGCTTTATCCGTGGCTGGAGCCGCGCACGATGCCGCGTGAAAGCGCCGATTTGAGCGAGTTCATGCAGCGGCCGGGGGTCGGCGAAGCGATCCGCCGAAAGGGCGTGCGCTACATGGTCTGGCTGAGCGGGCAGACGCTGCGCGAAGGCAGCGGCGGCAGCCTTTCCTGCGCAGCGGGTCCCGGCGGCGCAGGCTGCTTCGGAGTGGCCTGGTGGCAGAACAATTCCGAATACACCGCGTCCGTGTGGGATATGTCCGAACTCAGTGACATGGGCGCGATGAAGGCCGCCGTGCGCGGCACGTCCGTTATACCGGCCCTGGTTATCCCCATTCCCATAATCGCACGCACCCGCGAGAAGGCCTGCGACAGCCTCGCAAGCCAGTTGCGGGACTACCTCGACCTCGGCTGAACGGCCTTATTTCCAGCGGGACTTGTCGGACAGATAGACCCCTGCGTCGTCCAGGTCGGCCGGCAGGTACTCCGAGAACAGGTTCGGTCCGTACTGGGGCACATAGCGGTCATAGACGGGACGGTAGAGGTCCCAGTGCACGTCCGGAATCCGGTTGCGCGCCCGGTAGGAGGCCATCGGAATCGTCGCACTGACAGGCTGCTCGAAGCCGGTCCTGGCTTCCGCCAGCGTTTCACCGCCCGGACCCCAGATGCCGGACCCGCCGCCGCCCGTATCGCCGAACACCCCCCGCGTGCCGGGTGAATGCGCGTTGTTGACCAGGGCCGTGTAAATGCCGTTGTGCATCGCGCCGGACCTCACGTCCAGGTGGTTGAAGCCACCCGTGGCGGTGCGCAGCATCAGTTCGCAGCCCTTCAGCGCGAAGGCGCGAATCAGCTCGGGCTCGCGCTGCACCGCGGTCGTTGAAATATTGCCGAGCTTGGTGCGCGTAACGGCAATGACCTCGTCCTGGCCGTACATCTCCACGTACTCGTCGAGGACGTTGTAGATCGTCGTGGTCATCAGCTCGATGGTGCGCGCTCCGGCCTGGAATACGCCCTTGATGTTGCGCGCCTTCCAGTGCCGCGCCAGCACCTCGCCCTGGTCGCCGATGATCGTGGTGATGGACAGGTTGTGTCCAGGCCAGTCCTGGTCTTTCACGTAGCTGCCGAAGACGATGAAGCAGCCGTATTGCTTCGCCTTCTTCGAAATTTCCTCGGTTTCCTCGCCCGGCACTTCGATGGCGATCCGCTGCACGTCGTCGCGGTTCCAGTGGAAGCGGAAGCCGGTAATCGGGAATTCATGGAAAAACAGGATGTCCTTGGGCCGGCCGGAGGCCTGCGCCATATCGATCAGGTCCAGCATGTGATTCAGGTTGCGGCGCTTGCCCGGCCCCGGGTTCGTCTCGTCGACCGGCCGGACCACAGACTGCACGACGCACAGGCGCACGTTGTCCCTGGCCAGCGCAACGGTGTCGTATGCGCCGTCGGCATGAACGGAAACCTCTTCGTCCCCGCCGTGCTCCGCGGCGAGCGCCCGGCGCGTCGCCATACCGCCGGCGGCCGCCGTCAATCCCGTCAAAGCCGCGCCCCGCAGCAGACGCCTGCGGTCGATGCCTGTACCCTTGGTCATTGTGCCTCCTCCCGCGCAATTCGCGAATCGAAGTTGCATTCTAAGGCTTGTTGGGCACAATCGGATGGTGTGGGAATGCTGAAGCGATTGTCCCTGCCGTGGGCGGCGGGATCGGCCGGCGCGGTGCTGCTGGGACTGCTGGCCGGCCCGGTCGTCGCCTACTGGATGGGCGGCAAGGCCGCGGGCGAATACGCCGACCCCGGGGGGCTGCTGGTGTTCTGGAGCAGCATCTACGTCGATGCGCTGAGTTTCGGCGGCGCCGGGCTTATCTTTCTCCTGGGACCGCTGATCATCTTCCAGATCGGCTGGGGCGCTCTCGTCGCCTGGAAGAAATACGGGCGCTAGCCCGGCCAGAAATACGCGCCAACGGCCACCAGCGACACCCAGAACAGGCAAAGCGGCGCCCACCTCCAGGCCGTCCGGCGCAGGTGGCCCCACATGCCCATTCCGCCCAATGCCGAACACCCGCCGAACATGGCTGTCGCGAGCAGCAAGAGGGGCAATTCCGCCTCCAGGCGCGGATAGTCTTCCATGATCACCCAGAACGTAAAGCAGACAATGGCAAGCCCCGCGAATATGGCCACGCAACTGCCAAGAAAAACGCCAAGAAGAATTCCGAAGGGGCGCATGCTGCTGGTATGATCCGCCGAGGACAAAAACGACTGCTTCGCATGCAAATCATAACTGCGCGCACATCGGGGCCGGCCAAAAAGCTGACTCTCGCGGCCCTTGCAATGCTGCTGGCGCTCGGCGCCCAGCTGCCGGTACCCGCCGCGACCGGCGAACGGCCGGAGACCCTGCGGATCACCGACAGACACCGGGAAACCGTGCAGCGCGTGGTGACCTACGCCGAGCGGGCCCACTACGAACATATTTCGGTCAACGACAGCCTGTCGAGAGACACGCTGCGCAACTATATCGATCTGCTGGACGGACAGAAGCTCTATTTCCTCAAGCACCAGGAGGAATACTTCCTCAACAAGTACGGCGCGCGGCTGGACGACGCCATGCAGCGGGGCGAACTCGATCCGGTGCTGGAAATCTACCGGCTTTTCCGGGCGCGCATGACCAGCTATTTCGATTTCGCCCTGAAATACCTCGAAACCGTACCGGAATTGAATACGGACCGTACCTGGATCCGCGACCGCGAGGACGCGCCACGTCCCGCCAGTCAGGATCAGATGCTCGAAATCTGGCGCGACCGGGTCCGGTACGAGCTCATCAATCTCATACTGGACGAACGCAGTTACGACGAGGCCGCCGAGGCGCTCCGCAAGCGCTATGAGCGGCAGCGCAAGTCCCTGTACGGGCAGGACGCCGATGACGTGTTCTCGGTTTTCATGAACGCGTTCACCCACACCCTGGATCCGCATTCCACCTATTTTTCACCGCACAACTACGAGGAATACCGCATCCAGATGAGCCGTGCCTACCACGGAATCGGGGCTTCACTGGGGCTGGAGGACGACTACATTCTCGTGCGGGAGGTGCTGCCCGGTGGGCCCGCCGAGAAGGACGGGCGCCTGCGCGCCGGCGATCGCATAACCGGCGTTGACAGCATTGCATCGGGCGACGTAACCGACGTCGTGGGATGGCGGCTTGAGGACGTCGTGGAGTTGATTCGCGGACCTTTGGATACGCCGGTGTCTCTGCGCATCCTTCCCGGTGGCGATACTGCCGGAAGCGATTCGTTCATGCTGGAGCTGACGCGCGGCCGCGTTCGCCTGATGGGAGCGGAAAAGGAGCTGCTCAACGTCGAGCGCGAAGGCGCCGAATTCAGCGTCGGCGTCGTCCGCATCCCCAACTTCTACTTCGACATGGAAGGCCGCCAGGCGGGTGTCGAGGACTACCCCAGTTCGGCCCGCGACGTGAAGCGCCTGATTTCGGAACTGAAATCCGAAGGAGCGACCGGCCTGGTCCTGGATCTGCGGCGCAATGGAGGCGGACACCTGAACGAAGCGATCTCGCTGGCCGGCCTGTTTGTCGGCAAGGGGCCGGTAGTCCAGGTGCGCGACTCGGAATTCCGCACACAGGTGCTGCAGAACCGGCGCCAGCAATCGGTCTGGGACGGGCCGCTGGTGGTGCTGGTCGACCGGCTCAGCGCTTCCGCCTCGGAAATCCTGGCGGCGGCCATCCAGGATTACGGCCGCGGCGTGGTGGTTGGACAGCGCACCTTCGGCAAGGGAACGGTGCAGAACATCTACCAGATTCGCCGGCGCGGCGAGGAAACGCCCGGACGCCTGACGCTGACCATGGGCAAGTACTACCGCGTAACCGGCGAGAGCACGCAGAACCGGGGGGTCGCGCCCGATATCACGCTTTCGGCGGCCGCTGCGGAATTACCCCTGGTGTTCCCGAACCAGGTCATCGGGGAGGACATAGGCGAAAGCGCCAGCGACAACGCCCTGCCCTGGGACACCATTCCGCAAACGGAGTACCAGGGACGAAGCGTGGACGGAGCGACCTTGAGCATGCTGGTGGCCAATCACCAGCAGCGGGAATCGGAGGACCCGGACCTGAGACTGCTGAAAGGCCGCATTCAGGCCATGCGGAAGATGACCGAGCGGAAATCGGAGCCCATCCATCTTGAGCGGCGGCGGGCGGACCAGGAAAGCCGCCGCGCGCAACGGCTGGCCATAACCAACAAATGGCTGGCGGAGAACAGACTGGAACCGATCGAAAGCCTGGAGGAATTAAGAGAGATGGACCTGCCGGACGTGGCCCTGGAGCAGGCCTCCGAGGTGGTCGTCGACCTGCTGCGGCTTCAGGCGGCCTCTTCTCCGGCAGCCGCCAGCAGTTCCCTGCACTGAAACGGCGGGGGCGCCGCGCTGCTCGCCCGCACCGGGCCGTGGTGCGAATCGGTCAGAAAATCGAGCCACTTGCCCAGAACGCAGTTACGCCGCCAGCAATCGGCAAAACCCCCCGGCGCGTCGCAGCAGGCGCCGTAGCGCTGTGACCAGTGGACCACCTCCGCGACCCGCGCGTCGTCGTACAGGTTGACGATCAGGTCGGGTTCGGCTTCATCGTTGCCCTCGTCGGGGAACAGATAGGTCATGCGCAACACGGTCGTAAAGGCCGATCTGCGCTCCACCTCGATGTGCAGCTCGCCGTTGACCGGGCTGTGCGACACGTGCCATCCCGGCTGCCGCAGGGCATGGCCGAACAGCCGCCAGAGGCCTGCGTAGTTGCGTTCATACATGTCGATCAATGCGCCCAGGCCCAGCGGCCGGTTGCCGAGAAGCATTGCCGGAGCGAGTTGCCGGGAGACTCTTGTGAGCGCAAGCATGAGAAACCGGAATATAGCAGACTCGAAACCGCTTGCGCCGGTCAGTCGGCGCGAGTAATCTCGGCTCACTGATTTTCGCGCAAGGAGAAACGCCATGGCCGCACTGCTGAGGGTAACCAATGGAGCGCTGATGCGTCCGCCGCTCTTGGGGCTTTTCGCCTTCGCCACCGTGTTGCTCTGGACGCCGCTGGCGCACACGCTGGTAGTGCTGCAGTTCGGACTGCTCGAACCCGGCGCCATGTACTCGACCAGCGTCATCGTCGGCCTGATAGGTTGGGTGCTGGTGTGGAAGGGGTTCAACCGCGACGAACTCCCGGCCACGGTGATGGGCTTCATGGGCGGCGCGCTGATCTGGTCGGGCTGGATGGAGGGCGGTTTGGAGTTCTTCGGCCATTGGCTTAACCCGGAACCTCTGATGTATATGGGGGTTGAACTCTTTACGGCCAACCTGCTTCTCCTGCAGGCCACCGGCATCTTCCTGGTGGCATTGCTGATCTGGCTGGGTTCCAACAAGGACACCCACTGCCGGATGTTCATGTGGTTCCACCGCAACCTCAAGCTCACGCCCGCGCGCCGTACCCCAGGCTACAAGCGCCAGTTCTCCCGAATCGTGGCGCTGGAAGTGATCATGATCAACTGGTTCTTCTACGTGCTGATCCTGCTCCTTTTCGACCCCCGGATTCTGGGGCCCACACACTGGGCGACGATCGCCACCGTCGTCGTCATCGCCTTGTGGGCGATATGGCTGCTGATCTTCCGCATGCTGCCTTTCAGGCGGCCCGCGGCTGCGCTGCGCTACGCGGTTCCCGTGGCCAACATCTTCTGGTTCGGTATCGAGGTCGGCTCCGCGTGGCAGCTCTACACGGAACCCTGGATCTACCCCTTTCGATTCCCGATCACCAACGTGGCCATCGCCCTGGCGTTCGCGGGCGGCCTGATCTGGTTCTTCCGGAGGCAGAAGGCAACGGCCGGCGCCGATGCTGCTCTGGCAACCTGAGAATCCGCTTATGACCTTTGCATTGTGGTGCGTGTTCGTCGGACTGTGGCTGCCGCTGTTGTGGTCGGTCACGGCGAAATGGGGCTTCCCGAAATACGACAATTCCCGTCCTCGCGACTGGCTGGCGTCCCAGGAGGGCTGGAGGCAGAGGGCGGTTTGGGCGCAACAGAATGCCTGGGAAGCCTTTGCGCCGTTCGCGGCCGCCGTGCTCACCGCGCATTTTGTGGGTGCGGATCAATCCATGGTGGACTGGCTTGCGGCGCTGTTCATCGTGTCGCGCACGCTGCACGGCGTTTTCTATCTGATGGATCGTTCCACCGCACGCTCGCTGGCCTGGTTTGGCGGCATGGTAGCGGTGATCGGGCTGTTCGTGGCCGCCGCCTCAGCTTGAACGAAACATCGCTTCGCGGTAGTGCCTGAGCTCGACGATCGAGGCGAGGATGTCGCTCTTCGCACGGTGCCGGTCATCCTTTTCGACGCCATCGAGCGCCGCGGGATTCCACAGGCCCGCGAGAATCTTGATGCTGCTCACGTCCAGGTTGCGGTAATGGAAGAATGCCGCCAGGTCCGGCATGGCGCGAGAGAGAAAACGCCGGTCCTGGCAGATGCTGGCGCCGCACATGGGCGAGCTCTTGGGCCGGCAGTGCTCCTTGAGGAATTCCAGGGTGGTGCGTTCCGCCTCCTCGGTACTGATCCGGCTCGCCAGGACCTCGGCAAACAAACCCGACGCCGTGTGCGTACGGGTGTTCCAGTCGTCCATTTCGTACATCACCGAACGCGGCTGATGGATAACGATGTTCGGTCCCTCGGCCACGATCTCGAGGCTCCCGTCGGTTACGACCGTCGCGATCTCGATGATCTGGTCCCGCAACGGGTCGAGCCCGGTCATTTCCAGGTCGATCCAAACCAGTCGTGAATCATTCTTGCCCAAGTAAACCTCCCGAGTCGTTCGGGCGCGGATTCTAGCCGCAATATGCCGAAACCGGCAGTAGTATCGCAAAATCCCGGCAACCCGGGACTGGTTACTGCCTGTTACGGGCGCCGCGGCCGCATGGAAACCGACTCCGGGGAAGAGCTGCCATTTCTTGCGGCAAGCCGCCGCCATCAGCCGGTTTGCGGTGACCGGGTGAGGTTCGAACTGCGCAGCGATGACTCGCCGGCCCTGCTGCGCGCCATCCTCCCGCGTCGCAACGAGCTGGCGCGGGCGGCCGCGAGAGGACGCACCGAGCTGGTGGCCGCCAACTTCACGCTGCTTGCGATCGTAGCGGCGCCGGAGCCCGCGCCCGATTATGAACTCGTCGACCGGCTGCTTTGCGCCGCCGCCGGATCCTCGGCCGAAGGCCTGATTGTCTGGAACAAGCTGGACCTGAAACGCGGAAAGCCCGAGCGCCTGCGCGAGTATGAAGCCGCGGGATTCGACATCGTCACGGCCAGCGCACTTACCGGCGCGCGGGTCGGCCGTCTCAGGCGCCGCCTCAGGGCGCATACGAGCGTGCTGGCGGGGCAATCCGGCGGGGGCAAGTCCACGCTGGTGAACGCCCTGTTGGGTCAGGAAGCCGCCACGGCGGGCGAGCTTTCGGAAAAGGGGCGGCGGGGACGTCACACCACGGCGGCGGCGGCCATGTATTCCCTGCCCGGCGGCGGACGGGTAATGGATCTTCCGGGGGTGCGTTCCCTCATGCCTGTTCTGAGCGATTACGGCGACCTTCAGGCCGGCTTCCCGGAGTTTTCCGCCCTGGCCCAGGAATGCCGGTTCGCCAACTGCCGGCACCGCAATGAGCCGGGCTGTTGCGTGCTGGAGGCGGTCGCCGCGGGGCGCCTGCCGGCCGGGCGGCACGCCGGCTATCTCGCGCTGCTGCGCGAATTCGAGGAACTGGCCGCGTCCGTTTAGTCGCGGGCGGAACGTCCCCGGGAGGGAAGGCTAGCCGGGAAACTCGGCGACGCCGGCGAGCGCCCGCAAGGGCTTGCGCTGACCGGTATCGATGCGGCCCACGAATTCCCCGGTCTCAAGGTCAACCTTGAGCATGATTCCGGTGAAGATGTTGCTGATAAGCGCGAATCGCGGGTCTCCGCAGCACGAGATGTCGGACCAGCCGTATTCCGGTAGTTCGTAATCGCGCATTACCCTGCCCTCCTCGTCCAGCATCTCCATCGTGCGGCCGCGGGTCAGAAGCAGCCGGCCATCCGGCAGGTAGCGCACGGCAATTGCGAAAAGTCCATCGCTGATGTCTTCGCCCGGATAGGTCACCAGGTCCTCCATCTGCCGACCCTCCACCACGTCGTAACGCATTACGCGCTTGCCGAGCTCGGTGGTGTAGGTGATGGACTGCTCATCCGGATGCAGCGTGGAGTGGGTGACGCCCTTGAAGCGGGTCGGTTCGGGCGCATTCTCGACTTCGAAAACGCGGTCCAGGTCCCAGTCGGCGTCATAGCGGTAGATGTTGCCGTAGCCCAGCTTTCCGCTGTCCGGAATCCTGGGAAATTCCACCGTCGTCAGCTTCTCGATACCCGGAGGCGGCGCGTCCGCGCACAGGTGCTCACCCAGGTACACGCTGCCGTCTCCGGCGAAACTCGCGCTGCGGTATACGCGCGGCAGAAATTCCTTCTTCGGCAGTTGCCGCCCCGTGGAGGGATTCACGTGAATGACGAGGTGATCGTCAAAGGCCCACAGCACACCGTCCCGATCCACTGCCAGCCCACCCACCAGGTGACGCGTGCCCTCCGTGTAGAGAATCCCCTTGGGCCTGCAATCCACGTCGTACTGAAGAATCCGCCCGATCCCCGCGTGATCGTCCTCGGGATCGTTCAGCAGCGTGCAGCCGAGAAAAATATCCCCCGCCGCAAACGGCTGCATGGTCGATACATATTCCTCACTCATACCGCATCCCCCGGGAACAAGGACGTCCCCCCTCAAGGCAACCGGACAGCATCCTAATCCACCTCCCGCCGTTGCGCCAGCGCGGAAGACAGCGTGCCGGAGTCGACGTAACTCAGCTCACCCCCAAGCGGAACGCCCTGCGCGATGCGGGTGGCCCTGATCCCGCGGCGCTGCGCCATCTGACCCAGATAGGCGGCGGTGGCCTCGCCCTCCACAGTCGCGCTGGTGGCGAGGATGAGTTCCTTGATGACGCCCTCGTCAAGGCGCTTCTCCAGCTTTTCGAGGCCCAGCTCCTCGGGCCCGATGCCATCCAGCGGCGAGAGCCGGCCAGACAGCACGAAGAACAGTCCGCGATAGGCGCCCGAAGACTCCACCGCGGCCAGGTCCGAAGGCGATTCCACCACGCACAACTGGCCGGGATCGCGCCCCGTCGATCGGCAGATCAGGCACAGGTCGCCGTCGGCGAGCATGCCGCAACGCGAACAGGGCCTGACCGATGTCAGCGCCTCCGCCAGGCTGCGCGCCAGCCGCCGGGCCCCCTCGGTCTCGCGGGCGAACATGTGCAGGACCATGCGCTCCGCCGAGCGCGGTCCTACCCCCGGCAGAAATTTCAGCGCTTCCAGCAGTTCGGCGAGGCGCGGCGGAAAGACACTGGCCGTCACGGCTTGGGCTGGGCGTCGGCGGAATCCACCGGGCGGATGGATCCAACTTCTATCTTTGCGTCGAATATCTCAAGCGACGCCTGAACGAAGGGATCAGCCTTGAACTCTTCTTCGGCTCGCTGCTGGCGCCGGCGCTCTTCCGCCCGGTTTCGGGCGGCCAGAGTATCCCCTTTACCGGCGCCGGCAATTTCAATCTCCACCGTCCGCACTGCAGGCAATGCGGCCTGCAGTGCGGACGCCAGTTCCTGCCGCGCTTCGTCCGTAAGCAGGTTCTCGTGGGCGCCGTCCAGGCAAATCCGCAGGCACCCGTCACTGGCGTCCACCAGCTCGCTGTGCGCCGCGATGTCCCCGGAAAGTCCCTCAAGACCCAGCCCGGCCACCGTCTCCGGCCATTCCTTCGAACTCAATGCCCCGCCGCGCGCCGGCGCAGGTGCAGGCGCAACTTCTTGATTCCGGTCCTCTTCAGCCGGTTCGCGAGCGACCTCCTCTGATTCCCCCGGACCAGGCTCGGGCACGCTGGCTCGCGCCTCCGGCGCCCGCTCGGGAGCTTCCGATGGCGCGGGGCGTGTGCGTCCATGCAAAGCAGCGGCTTCCCGGGAATGCGGGCGCGACGCGCTCACCACACTCCCGCCGGCCGCGGCGCCATTGCCTGCCGCGACGGCAGCCGCTCCCGCCTGCGTCTTCCCGGCTGCCGTTTCCGGCCGAAACGCCAGCATGCGCAGCAGCGTCATTTCCAGCCCAAGGCCCGGGTCCGGGGCCAACGCAAGCTTGCTGCGCCCCTGTATCGCAATCTCGTAGAGCAACTGCACCTGGTCGGCGGGCAGCGCCTCGGCCAGCGGCGCAAGCATCCCGGACTCGTCGTCCTCGCCAAGAACGCCCTCTCCCACCGTCTGCAGCAGGGCCAGGCGCTGCAGGGCCGCCGCCATTTCCGCAAGGATATTGGCCGGATCGGCCAGGCGCTCGCGCAGCTCCCTGGCGCCGTTCAGCAGGGCCTCCCCGTCGCCAACGGCAAGCGCGTTGAGGAGATGCACGATGCTGGGCTGGTCGGCGCCTCCGAGCATGTCGGCCACGTCGGATTCGCGCACCGCGTCCGCCCCGTAGGCGATGGCCTGATCCAGCAGGCTCAGGGCGTCGCGCATGCTGCCGTTGGCGGCCCGGGCCAGCCGGGCCAGCGCCCCGGGCTCCGCTTCGACTCCTTCGCCCTTGCAAATGGCGGTGAGTTGATCGCCGATGGTCTCGCTGTCCATGGACCGCAGATTGATCTGCAGGCAGCGCGACAGCACGGTCACCGGAAGACGATGCGGCTCGGTGGTCGCGAGCAGGAACTTCACGTGCGGGGGAGGCTCCTCCAGCGTCTTCAGCAGCGCGTTGAAGGATGAGGCGCTCAGCATGTGCGCCTCGTCAATCAGGTAGATCTTGTAGCTGCCCGAGGCCGGCGCGTACTGCACGTTCTCCAGAAGCTCGCGGGTCTGCTCGACCTTGGTGCGCGAGGCGGCGTCAACCTCCATCAGGTCGACAAAACTGCCGTCCTCTATGCTCTTGCAACTCCCGCACTCGCCGCAGGGCTCCGGCACGGCGCCTTTCTGGCAGTTCAGGGCGGCGGCAAGAATCCGCGCCAGCGTCGTCTTGCCCACCCCCCGCGTTCCCGCGAACAGCCAGGCGTGATGAACACGCTCGGCGCTGATGGCGTTGGTCAATGCGCGCACCGCATGCGGCTGCCCCTTGACTTGCGAAAACTTGCGCGGCCGCCACTTGCGCGCCAGGACCAGGTAACTCATGGGCGAAGCCTATCAGAGCCCGGTAACCGTGCCTGAGGAATCAGGGATCGAGTGTTCGGGCAACGCGAAACCCGTAGTAGCCGTCGCTTCCGCCCGCGGGAGTGCCGACGCGCAGCGCAATGCGCAGATCGTCCGGAAAGTCGTCCCAGGAGCCGCCGCGCACCACACGGCGATCGCAGTCGCCGTCAAGCCACGCGCTGCCATCCGCCGGAGCCCCTTCGTAGCTGCCGTTCCAGCAATCCTCCACCCATTCGTACACGTTGCCGTGCACGTCGTACAGGCCGAACGCGTTGGGCTCGAAGGACCCGGCCGGGGCCGTCTGTTCATAGTCCCATTGACTGCCGCAACCGTAGCAATTGGCGCGATTGCTGCCGATGGAATTTCCCCAGCTGTACTTTGTCGCCGATCCGGCCCGCGCCACATACTCCCATTCGGCTTCCGACAGGAGCCGGTACGACTCGCCGGTCTGCACTGAAAGCCACGCCACATAGTCGCTGGCGTCGTTCCAGCTGACCTTCATGACGGGAAGCCGGCCGCGGCCCCACCCCTCGTCGTCCACGGCGTCGGGGGCGCTGAACCGATCGTAGTCCTCAAAGGTGATTTCGTACTTCGACACCGCGAACGGCTGCGAAATGGTCACCTCGCGAACCGGCTTCTCGTCGTCGTAACAGTCCAGTCCGGAGACGCACCCCATCGAGAAGCTGCCCGCGGGAACCACGACCATTTCCGGTCCCTGCCCGGCGGAGGACAGCGGATCCGCAAACGATTCGCCCGGCTGCGGAGCATCCCCTGCAAGCGATTGCGCCACGGCCGCTACCGCCGGCGCAAACAGCAGCATCGCCACCACCACGCCAGGCATAGTCCGCCCCTTCCTCATGCTCCTGTCCTCCTGCCGTCCCCTTGGACGCCATTTTTCCACCCCGATGCACCGGAGCGCAACCCGGTACCTTGTCCCGCAAGTGCAGCTTACAATTCGAAGTCGCCGCGCAGCGCAAAGGGGGGAGAAAACCATGAGAAATGCGAGACCTTCAAAATCCAGGGAGCTTCGCGCACGGCTAGATCACCCCGTAATCGATACGGACGGGCACATGCTTGAGCTTTCGCCCCTGATCTACGATTACTTCAAGCAGGTGGGCGGGCCGGAAATGACCGAAGAGGCCTTCACGAACCTGCGCTTCCGCGACGGACTCAACTGGTACCACATGGACCGGGCGGAACACCGGCGCCACAACCTCATACGGCCCGCGCACTGGGCCGCGCCCGCCGAAAATACGCTTGACCTGGCGACCGCGATGCTGCCGAAGCTGATGCACGAGCGGCTTCCCGAGATGGGCATCGACTACGCGGTCGTCTACCCCACGATCGGTTTCGCGCTGCCGGATATCAAGGACGGAGACGCCCGCCGGGCTGCCTGCCGGGCCCACAACCTGATGATGGCGGACATGTATCGCGGCTTCGAGGACCGCCTCACGCCGGCCGCGGTGATCCCCTGCCAGACGCCCCAGGAAGCCATCGAGGAGCTGGACTACGCAATGGGCGAACTGAACTTCAAGGTGCCGATGTTCATCAACCTCGTGCGCCGCCCGATCGAGGCGGTCGAGGAGCAGGCTCCGGAAATGTCCCGCTACGCGTTCTGGATTGATACGCTGGCCTACGACAGCATCTACGATTACGACCCGCTGTGGCAGCGCTGCATGGAACTGAAGGTCCCGGTAACGGCCCATGCGGTGGGACAGGGCATGCACATGCGCCGTTCCATCAGCAATTACATGTACAACCAGATCGGGCACTTTGCCGACGCGGGCCACGCTTTTGCCAAGTCGCTGTTCTTCGGCGGCGTGACACACCGTTTCCCGGAACTGAATTTTGCCTTTCTCGAATGCGGCGTAGCATGGGGCGCGAGTCTCATCTGCGACCTGAAGGAGCGCTGGGAAAAACGCGGCGCCAGCGGAATCCAGTATTTGAATCCGGAGAAGATCGACCGCGAACTACTCAAATCGCTGTTCGAGCAGTACGGCGGCGAGATCCTGTCGGGACGTGTGCAACAGGGCGCTTTCCTGAGAAAGGTCTCCGAGCATGACGGCGAAGATGACTTCGCGGCCGCCCACGTCAATAGCGTCGATGACCTGCTTGATCGGCTGGTGCCGAATTTCTACTATGGCTGCGAAGCCGACGACCGGATGAACGCGATCGCGTTTCACACGGGGCTTCTGCCGCGCGGGCGAAAGCTCAACGCGATGTTCTCGTCGGACTTCGGTCACTGGGACGTCACCGACATGACCGGCATCCTGAGCGAAGCGCACGAACTGGTCGACGACGGCCTGATCGACAGCGACGATTTTGCCGACTTCGTGTTCCGCAATCCCGCACGCCTGTTCGCCGGCATGAACCCGGATTTCTTCGTTGGCACGGCCGTGGAGGAGGACGTCGCGGGGCTGCTCGCGAACGGCAGGCAAGCCGCCGCCGCCTGAGCCCGCCGGCGGAGTACAAGGCCATGAGCAAAGCGAAATCCTCACCGTCCAGCGAGCTTCGCGCGCGGCTGAACCACCCCGTCATCGACACGGATGGGCACATGGTTGAGCTGTTCCCGGTGATTTTCGACTACATCAAGCAGGTGGGCGGACCGGAAATGTCCGAGAAGATGTTCACCAGCCTGCGTCGCCAGAACAACCGGAGCTGGTACGAAATGGACCCCGAGCAGCGCCGGCACCATAACCTCATTCGACCCGCATTCTGGGCCGCGCCTGCCGAGAATACGACCGACCTGGCGACCGCCATGCTGCCAAAGCTGATGCACGAACGACTGCCGGAAATGGGTATCGATTACGCGGTCGTCTACCCCACGATCGGCTTTCTGCTGCCCGAAATCGCCGACGACGAAGTTCGCCGCGCAGCCTGCCGGGCCCACAACCTGATGATGGCGGACATGTATCGCGGCCTCGGGGACCGCATCACGCCCGCCGCGGTGATCCCCTGCCACACGCCGGAGGAAGCCATCGAAGAGCTTGATTACGCGATGGGCGAGCTGAACTTCAAGGTGCCGATGTTCATCAACCTCGTGAAGCGGCCGATCGGCGCGGTCGAAGATGTGGACCCGGATCTCAGGGCCTACGCGTTCTGGGTGGACACGCTGGCCATCGACAGCATCTACGACTACGACCCGTTGTGGCGGCGCTGCATGGAACTGAAGGTCCCCGTCACCGCCCACGCGGTAGGCCAGGGCATGCACATGCGCCGCTCCATCAGCAACTACATGTTCAACCAGACCGGGCATTTCGCCGACGCCGGGCATGCGTTCGCGAAGGCGCTGTTCTTCGGCGGCGTGACCCACCGTTTCCCGGAATTGAACTTCGCCTTCCTGGAGTGCGGCGTCGCCTGGGGCGCTAGTCTGGTCTGCGACCTCAAGGAGCGCTGGGAAAAACGCAGCGCCGAGGCCATCGATCAGTTCAACCCGGCGAAGATCGACCGCGAACTCATGGGATCGCTGTTCGAGGAGTACGGGGGCGAGGTCCTGTCCGGGCGCCTGCCCGAGGGCGCCATCCTGAGAAACGTGGTCGAGCGCGACGGCGTCGACGATTTCGCGGCGGCCAAGGTCAACAGCATCGACGACCTGCTCGACCGCCTGGTACCGAACTTCTACTACGGATGCGAAGCGGACGACCGCATGAACGCCACCGCCTTCGATACGCGGGTCCTGCCGGGCGGGCGCAAGCTCAATGCGATGTTCTCGTCGGACTTCGGCCACTGGGACGTGACCGACATGGCCGGTGTGCTGACCGAAGCGCACGAACTCGTCGACGACGGCCTGCTGAGCAGCGAGGACTTCGCCGATTTCGTATTCCGCAATCCCGCGCGCCTGTTCGCGGACATGGACCCGGAGTTCTTCGTTGGCACCGCCGTGGAGAACGACGTCGCGGAGTTGCTGGTAGGCGACGGGCCCACTGCCGCCGCATGAACCAGCCAATGCCCTCCTTCCGGAGCGCGCTGATCGCATCGGCGGCGCTGCTGCTGGCCGGCGTTGCGGCGGCGGACACGCTACGCCGCGGCGCCGTGGCGGAACCCAACAGCCTCGATCCGCAAATCGTATCCGGCGCCTCGTCGACGATCATGCGCGATCTCTTCACCGGGCTGACTTCCTACGATTCGGCCGGACGGCTGGTCCCCGGCGCCGCCGAATCGTGGGAGATCAGCGCGGACGGTCTGACCTACCGCTTCCGCCTGCGCGAGAACCTCAAGTGGTCCGACGGTTCACCGATTGCCGCGAAGGACTTCGTCTATACCCTGCGGCGGCTCCTGACGCCCGGCAACCGCACGCGGTTCGGGTCCTTCTTCTACTCGATCCGGAACGCCAGAAGCATCATGAGCGGCGAACTCGATCCGGCCGACCTCGGCGTACGCGCCGAGAACGGGCGAACGGTCGTCATCGAGCTGGAGCGGCCCGATGCGACCCTGCTGGAGAAGCTCAGCAACTATGCGGCGGCGGCGATGCCGCAGGCAGTCATCGAAGAGCACGGCCGCCGCTGGTCGCGCCCCGGGCGGCTGGTCACCACCGGACCGTACCGCCTGGCCGAATGGGTGCCGCAGTCGTATCTGAAGCTCGAGAAGAACCCCCACTTCTACGCCGCCGACGAAATCGAGATCGAGACCGTGCAGTACTTCCCGACCAACAACGCGGAGACGGCCATGCGCCGGTTCCTGGCGGGCGATCTCGACTTTCTGCTCACGTTCCCGGCCGACCGGATGGATTGGATCGAGGAAAACCTGCCGGGCCAGCTCAAGATCTGGCCCGCGCTCGGCATCAGCTATATCACCTTCAATAACCGCAAGCCGCCGTTCGACGATGTTCGCGTGCGCCGGGCACTGACGATCAGCGTCGACCGGCAGCAGATCGCGGACCGGATCATGGTGGTCGGCGTTCCGGCCGCCCACACCATGACGCCTTCCGTTGTCAGCAACTACGACCACCCGGTGCCGGATTACGCCCGTCAGCCGATGCCCGATCGGCTGGCCGAAGCGCGTTCCCTGCTCGAAGCCGCCGGCTACGGGCCGGACCGGCCGCTGACGTTCGAACTGCGCTACGAACCGCCGGAGGAAAACCGCCGACTTGCCATCGCGCTGCAGGCGATCTGGCGTGAAATCGGCGTCAACGCGGAACTGTTGTTCACCGACTTCGGCACGCTCTATCGCTCGGTGCGAACGGGCGACTACACCGCCGCACGGTTCACCTGGTTCTCCCCCACCGACAGTCCCGAGACGTTTCTTTTCATTCTCGAATCCGGCAGCACGACCAATTATTCGGGTTACAACAATCCCGAGTTCAACCGGCTGATCGCTTTGGCCGAGGCGCAGCTTGACCGGGACGCCCGTCTGGCGGCATATCGGGAAGCCGAAGCGCTCGCGCTGGCGGATTACCCCGTCATGCCCTTGTATTTCATGGTGCACCGCAACCTCGTGGCGCCCGACATCCGCGGCTACACGCCCAACTCGCGCGGCATGACCGCCACCCGCTACCTCCACCGCGTGAAATAACCCCCGAGGGGCACCGCCCTGCTATGCTCCGGCGGATGCTCGCATTCACCCTGAGGCGGCTCGTCGTCGCAATCCCGACACTGCTCGCGATTGCAACCGCGTCGTTCTTCCTGATGCGTGCGGCGCCCGGCGGGCCATTCGACACGGAAGCGGACCTCGATCCCGAAGTGCTCGAAAATCTTTACACCGCCTACGGGCTCGACAAGCCGCTGCTGGAGCAATACGGGGTCTATCTCGCCAATGTGCTCAAGGGCGATTTCGGGCCTTCGCTGGTCTACGAGGACTTCAACGTAACCGAGCTCATCGCGATCGGGCTGCCGGTCAGCGCCAGGCTCGGCGTCATCGCGATGCTGGTCGCACTGCTGCTCGGCGGAACCTGCGGGATCGTCGCTGCGCTGCGACACAACCGGCTTTTCGATCACGCCACGATGACCATGGCGATGACCGGCATCGCCATCCCCTCTTTCGTTACGGCGCCGATCCTCGCGCTGTTCTTCGGGCTGTATCTGAAACTCCTGCCGGTGGCCGGCTGGAACGACGGCGCGGCCGCCAACATGGTGCTTCCGGTCATCGCGCTTGCATTGCCGCAGCTCGCGATCATCGCCCGCCTGATGCGTGGCGGCATGCTCGAGGTCCTGCGCGCGAACTTCGTCCGTACCGCGCGCGCCAAGGGCCTGCCGGAACGCCAGGTGGTGATCAACCACGTGCTGCAGTCGGCGGCGGTGCCGCTGGTCGGCTACCTCGGCCCCGCGCTGGCCGGCATCATGACCGGGTCGCTGGTCATCGAGCTGATCTTCGACCTGCCGGGTGTCGGGCGTTACTTCATCCAGGGCGCGCTTAACCGCGATTACCCGCTGGTCATGGGAATCGTGATCGTCTACGGCACGCTGATCATCCTGCTGAACCTGCTGTCGGACCTCGCCTACGCCGCGCTGGACCCGCGGGTGCGGAGGACCTACCGGTGAGCGCCGGCGGGCTGCTGCAATCGCCGACGCTGCGCCGTGCGGCGGGCGGCGAGCTGTCCGGCTCGCTCTGGCGCCAGGCCGGGCGGCGTTTCCGGCGCAATCGCGCCGCGATGGGCAGCATCGGCGTGCTGCTCACCATTGCGCTCGCTTCCGTGCTGGTCCCGGCACTCTGGCCGCACGCGGTCGAAGACGCATCCTGGGAGAACATCCTGCTGCCGCCGAGCTTCGAAAACTGGCACTGGTTCGGCACCGACGCCAACGGCCGCGACCAGTTCGTTCGCGTGTTCTACGGCGGGCGCATTTCGCTGACGATCGGCCTGATGACGACGCTGGTCGCGCTCGGCATCGGGGTCGGCTACGGCGCCATCGCCGGGTTCACGGGCGGGCGCACGGACGGCTTCATGATGCGCTTTGTCGACATCCTGTACTCGCTGCCGCTGTTGTTCTTCATCATCATCCTGGTGACCGTGTTCGGCCGCAACATCTTCCTGATTTTCGTCGCCATCGGCACGGTCGAATGGCTGACGCTCTCGCGCATCGTTCGCGGACAGACATTGAGCGTCAAGGCAAAGGAGTACGTCGAATCGGCCGTTGCGATCGGCTTGTCGAAACCGGCGATTCTGCGCCGCTACATCATTCCGAACGTGGTCGGTCCGGTGGTCGTCTACGTGACGCTGCTGATTCCCACCAACATCCTCATCGAGAGCTACCTGAGCTTCATCGGGCTGGGCGTCCAGGAACCGCTCACAAGCTGGGGCCTTTTGATCTCGCAGGCGGTCGGCCAGCTCGACACGGCCCCCTGGCTGATCCTGTTCCCGGCCACGCTGCTGGCGATCACGATGTTCTGCTTCAATTTCATCGGCGACGGGCTGCGCGACGCGCTCGACCCCAGCGCCCGGCAATGAGTCCGCTGCTGGAGATTCGCGGCCTTAGTGTCCGCTTCGATGTCGGAGACGCCACGCTGACCGCCGTGCGCGATCTCTCCTTCGATATCGCCGAAGGCCAATGCGTGGGAATAGTGGGCGAATCGGGCGCCGGCAAGAGTCAGACATTCCTCGCTGCCCTGGGGCTGCTCGCCGAAAACGCGAAGGCCGAAGGTTCCGTGCGCTACCGCGGGCGCGAAATCCTCAACGTGCCGCGCCGGGAACTCGATACGCTGCGCGGCAGGCGCATCGCGATGGTGTTCCAGGACCCGCTGTCCGGGCTCACGCCTACCCTGCGCGTGGGCCGGCAGATCGAAGAGGCCGCCCGGCGGCATCTCGGCATGAACGCGCGCCAGGCACGCGCAAAGGCCCGGGAGATGCTCGAAACCGTCCGAATGCCCGACGCGGAGCACTGCCTGGACGCCTACCCTTTCGAATTGTCGGGCGGCATGCGTCAGCGCGTGATGATCGCGCTGGGAATGATCTGCCGCCCCGATCTGCTGATCGCCGACGAACCGACCACCGCGCTCGACGTGACGATACAGGCGCAGATACTCGGACTGCTGGCCGAAATGCGGCGCGAACTGAACACGTCGATCGTGCTGATCACGCATGACCTCGCCGTGGCCGCGGGGCTTTGCGACCGCATCATGATCCTCTACAACGGCCGGCTGATGGAATCCGGAACCACGAGCGAAGTGTTCACGAGCCCGAAGCACCCATACACGGCGGGCCTCCTCGCTTCGCTGCCCAGCCTCGCCAGCGATCCCGCGACCGATCTGCCGGCGATTTCCGGACAGCCGCCCGATGCGTTCGTGACAACACCCGGCTGCGCGTTCGCCGAACGCTGCCTGCAGGTAATGGATCGCTGCCGTATCGAGCGTCCGGTCCTTGCCGCACATGAAGGGCGGCATGCGGCTGCCTGCCACCTCAACACGAAATGACCGGGCCGCTGCTGACCGTCGAGTCGCTGTGCGTCGACTATGAGCAGCGCCGCGCCGGCCTGTTCTCTTCGCGGGCCCGCACGCTGCGCGCGGTCGACGGCATAAGCTTCGAGCTTGCCGAAGGCGAAACGCTGGGGATCGTCGGCGAGACCGGCTGCGGAAAGACGTCGCTGGGCAAGGCGATCCTGCAACTCGTCAAGGCTTCAGCCGGCCGCGTCATCTGGCGCGGCGTGGACTTGGCCCGCACGGACGCAGAGACGCTGACCCGGCTGCGCAGCGAACTGCAGATCGTGTTTCAGGACCCGCTGTCCGCCCTCAATCCGCGCATGCCGGTCGGCGAAATTGTCTCGGAGCCGTTGCGCGTGCATGCGCCGGACATCTCCGCCAAAGAACGCCAGGCCGCGGTAGCGGCCATGTTCGAGCGCGTGGGCCTGCGGACTGAAATGACCCGCGGCTATCCGAACGAGTTCAGCGCCGGCCAATGCCAGCGCATCAGCATCGCGCGCGCCATGATTACGCAGCCCAGGCTGCTCGTTTGCGACGAACCCGTCAGTGCGCTCGATGTGTCCATCCAGGCGCAGATCTGCAACCTGCTGCGCCGGCTGCAGCGCGAAACCGGCATCTCGATCCTCTTCATCAGCCACGACCTGTCGGTGCTGCGCTACATGTCGCACCGCGTGATGGTGCTGTATCTCGGCCGGCTGATGGAAATCGGCCGGCGCGACGAATTGTTCGACAATCCCCGCCATCCCTACAGCCGGGCACTGATCGACGCGATCCCCGAAGCCGATCCCAACCAGAGCCCGCTGGGCATGGCCGATGCCCTGCCGGGCGAAATCCCTTCGGCGCTTGATCCGCCCTCGGGCTGCGTCTTCCGCACCCGCTGTCCCATCGCCACGCCCGAATGCGCGCGTGAGCGGCCGCCCGACGAGTGCATCGCCGAGTCACATCGCGTCTCCTGCCATCACTGGCGGCAAGCGCGTTCTCAATAGACTCCGGGAACCAGGCGATAGCGGGTCTTCGCCCGGTATTCCGTCCACAAGTCGCCGTACTTGGCGGCGCAGCGGCGCTCGTCGATGCGCTCGCGGGAGACGAAGAAGATAGTCAGGTAGACGAAGTAGATCCAGGACCAGAAACTCGTGAAGTGTCCCAACGCCAGCGCCATACCGAGGGCCTCCAGGATCTCCCCGGTGTAGTTCATGTGGCGCGCGGCGCCCCAAAAGCCGCTGCACAGCAGGCTGCGCTTGCCGTCAGTGACGGTAGCGGGCTTGATCAGCCCCAGGAAGGCGCGCTCGGGCACGCGCTTGAACAGGTATTTCTGGGAGTTCGCGCCGCGCGAAATCATCCAGCCAACCAGGAATACCGCCGCCGAACCGCCGAGCCACAGGGGGTTCAGCGAAGGGTCGATGTCGGGCGCCGGCAACCCCGCGGTCCCCCACAGCGCCATCGGATACAGGCAGGGATAGACGACGATACAGCCGCCGATCAGCTTCAGGCCCAGTCGCTCCTCGAAGATGTCGAAGGTGAACAGCTGGACGCGCTCGAAACAGAAATAGTCCGCGACAAACCATACCCACATCGCCGAATGCAGGAACAAACCGACGTTCGCGGCCGCTCCGTACTGGCCGTAGTGGTACGCGGCGCCGGCCACGGCGTTCAGCGCAAGCAGGGTGCCGCCGAAAACGTAGAGGAACATCTTCGCGTCGACGCGCCCCCCCAATTGCACGTTGTAGGAACGGCCCTCGATCCACTGCACGACAAGCCCGCGCTCGTCCCGGGGCGCGCGCAGCACAATCCAGGCCGACACCGCGACGCTGAGGGCCACTGCCCCGGCAAGCGCGTGCCACTTGACCCGCCAGAGCCAATCCAGGGGCGCGGAGGTCAGTTCCAGGCCCCAGATCACCAGCGCGGCGACAAACACCAGGAGCCCGTTCAGCCGGTAATGGGGCGGCGTTCCCGCAACCTTGCCGTGCGCATAGCCACGCACGCGGATCGCGGGCAGCGCCACGTGCAACGCCAGCAACAGCGCGAACAGGGCGGTCGGCGTAAGAAACCCGGCGACGGCCTGCATCGTTGTCAATTCGGACATAACGGGAGGAAATCATATAGTTGATTGCCCGGCAGGATGCTAAAGTACGGAAGAAGAACAGTCCGAGGCGGGGGAATGCCGAGAAGGATCGCGATAATCGGTGCCGGGGTCTCGGGACTGGGAGTAGCGTGGGCGCTTAGCCGGCATCCCGAGCGCTTCGATTTCCGCGTATACGAAGCGCAGGCCCAGGTGGGCGGCAATGCCGTGACCGCCGACATGCCGCAGGACGACGGCAGTTCGATCCCGTTCGACATCTCCGTCACCGCGCTGATTCCCTCCGTTTACCAGCACATTCTGCTGGTCATGGAGCAGCACGGCATCGAACTCATCGACACGCGGTTCAGCTACAGCGTGAAGTATCACGGTGGGGTCTATGCGCATGACTTTGATTCCGACATCCGTCGGGAACTGCAGCCGGAAATCGAGAGATTCCAAAAGCTTCTGAGACGCCTGCACCGGTTCGGACGGGTCAACAACACCCGGTCCAGAGTGCTCAATGCGCTCAACCCCTTCAACTACGTCAGCATGGGCACGGTGCTCAACTGGGGCCGGTATTCAGGAGACTTCCGCTACAAGATCCTCAAACCCATGTTCGTCAACTTCCTGATGGCGACAAACGTGTTCGACATGCCCGCGTCGCTGTTCTCCCGCTACCTGCAGTTCTTCGATATCGAAGCGGCAACGCCCATGAAGACCTGGGATCAGGGCACGCGACGCATCTATCAGGCGCTCTCGCGCGACTTTGAAGACAGGATTTACCTGAACCGGCCCGTCCGAAAAGTGTACCGGCGCCCGTCCGAAGTCGTGGTAGAGGACGAGAACGGCAAGGCGGAGACCTTCGACGACGTCGTGTTCGCGTGCAACGCCAATCAGACGCTGATGATGCTGCACGACCCGACCTTCATGGAAGGCTCCGTTCTCTCTTCGATTCGCTACGAGAGCGAACTGCACAACCACACCGTCGTTCACTCCGACGCTTCGGTGCTCCCCGACAGCGACGTCAGGGCGCTCGACACGCGCAGCAACCACATCGAGCAGTACGGCGCGAGGCCCGACAACTACGAAATCACCTACATCATGCACAACCAGCAACCCTGGGCGAAACGTTCGGACAAGCCCTGCCTGGTGACCTACAACGCGAACAGCCCGATCGACGAAAGCAAGATCATCAAGAAATGGTGGTTTCAGCACGTCGTGCACGACGTGCGCCACATCGCCTTCCTGATCCACCTGTTCCGCTTCATCCAGGGCAAGCGGCGAAGCTGGCACTGCGGCGCCCACACGCTGATCAACAGCCAGGAAACCTGCTTCGTGACCGGCCTTGTTACGGCCAGGCAGCTCGGCGCCGACTACCCCTTCGAAGACGCCGAAGCGAAAAAGTGGTTCAATTTCTACGGGCGAATGATGTACGGCTGGCGCTTCAGGAAAGCGTCGTGAAATTCGTCGAAAGGGTCTTGCGGGTCTTGACGCTGGTGACAGCCGGCCTGGCCGCGCTCATTTTTCCCGTCATGCTGTTTGCCATACAGGGATTCGGCGGGTTCAGCTTAGAACTGGTCACGGTCCTGCTGACCCTCTACCTGCTGCACCCGGCCTCGATCGTGCTGATATTCCAGGCTTCGTTCAGGAGAATCCCCGCGGGCCGTCCGGCGACCATCGCCAGGGGCGTCATTGCCCTGACCGCGCTGTTGCTGCTCGCCACGGCAGTCCTGATTCAGGCAGGCATATTCAAGGGAGACACAGTGCTGCCGATCCTGTTCGCGGTCCCATCGGTCCTCTTTCTGCTCAATTCGCGGCTTGGCGCCCGAATTTAGGAGCAGCCAGCACCGAGCGCAAATCGCCCGTGCAACCCCGATCCGGCGGCCCAGGGACTCAGGACAGGCATGCCCGTCCTGAGTCCAGGAAGCCGAAGATCAGAAGGACGCTCTCAGACGCACACCAAATTCCCGCCTCTGGTAGCCCGCCGTGAAAGCCTTGCGGCTGCCGCCGGGACCACTGGTCGTTCCGTTGGTGTTGGGCAGGACTTTATTGTCCGTCAAGTTTGTACCAAAAACTTCCACGGTGCTGTTTTCGGTCAGATCGACTCCCACGCGGGCATTGATTCGGAAAATCGATTTCGTTCGGTTGAATTCCGAGTAATCCGCCCACTTCGGGCTCTCGTAGAAGAAATCCGTGCGGAAGAAGAGTTCCCGTCCGGCGAATTCACTGAGAATGGTCGGGCTTAACGACGCCGTCCATTTCGGCGTGTTGCGCGCCTCATTGCCATCGTTGACGACTGACAAGCCGCCCGATCCGAGCACTATGAACTCATTCGACCCACGCGAAGAGAACGAAGTCATGATCGCGTCCACATAAGTGAGCGTGCCGCGAATGCTGAACCAGTCCGTCAGGTTGCCCTGCACTTCCAGATCGACGCCCGTGTATTCGGAATTACCTGGTCCCCGGAAGGACGTCGTTCCGCCTGTGGGAAGCAGAATGACGGACGCGAAGGGTTGGTTTTTCCAGTCAATGTAAAAGACGGCAGCGGTAATGCCCCAGTTGTCCGTCTGTTGCTTCCAGCCGATCTCATACTGCGTGTTCTCCTGGGGTGCCGTGTACAGGCCCAGCGCGTCCAACTGGTCGTCAGGGATGACCTCCGGCGCAACACTGTTGACTAACCCGGCCTGCGTCGCAACACCGAGCAGGGAACTGTAGGAGTAACTGAAGTAGGTGGTTGCCCCGTCAAACGGCTTATAGCTGAGAATCACCCTGGGAATGAAATCGGTGTATTCGTTCACTTCACCACACACGGTCGCGAATGAACAGGGGGCATTGGAGTTATTGCCCAGCAGGACGGCTATCGCTTCTTCATCGGTGTAGCGGGCTTCCGCCGACAGTGTCAGATCTTCGGTGAGGTCGTAGTCAACCGATGCGAACAGCGCCGTGGTCCCATTGTCCTGAAAGTCCACCCTTGCGCCGACAGGCGAGTTCGGATCCAGCTGCGGCCGGGTCGGGACCCAGCCGGCCCGATAGCGCTGGTCATAGTCGCTGATGCCAACGAGATACCGTAGCCTTTGATCTTGCGGCGAGGCGACCCGGACCTCGTAGTAGGTTTCCTGCGTGGCAATCTGAGTCCCAACAACAAAGGACGTGCCGGGGACTGTTGGAATGCCATACCAGAAGTCCACGTTGTTAATGGTTCCCGTGTCCGCGCGCGAAGCCTGGAACGACAGTGTGTGATCGGCAACGTCATACTCGCCGCTCAATTGAACGCGGTAGGTCCGGTTGAATCCACCCAACTTGTTTGGCGGTGTCTTCAGGATGTCGTATTCCCTGAGCAGAGGGTGAATTTCGTCAAGAACACGACCGCCAAGTATCTGGCCGCCCGGGAAGTAGCCCTCAGGTGTCTGTGTTATTCCGAACTGCAAGTGCTCGCCGTCGGGGTATTTGCCACACCACAAGTGGGACCCGCCGAAATCGGTGGCGATAGTACGGGTAAAGGGAGTCGTTTCGCGCGAGGCCGGATTCAGGTACTCGCCTGTGTAAACGATGCCACATTCACTGGTCGGAGTGCCGTGAAACCTTGAATCGACACCGCCGTTGACGCCGCTATCCTCCGCGTCCACGTAGTATCCGGTCAGTTTCAGGCGAAAGTCTTCCGTTACGTCAATTGTCAGCGTACCGTTGAAGGTGAGGTCCTTCTGAACACCGAAGGGCGTGCCGTCCTGAAAATCGAAATCTCCGGCATTCTGCTCGTAACCGGCATAAAGGCGCAGGCCCACCCTGTCCGTTATCGGACCTCCTATACCGACGGCAAGGATGTACTCATCATTCTGGGAAGGCGAATATTGAAGCGTCACGTCCGCTTCCCACTCGTCTCCGGGAAGCCGGGGCACATAGTTGATGGCGCCGGAAAAGGTGTTACGCCCGAAGTACGCGGTTTGCGGGCCCTTGATGACTTCAACGCGCTCCACGTCCGTGATCGGCAAAAAGCCGCCGCCGGCAGCGATATAAGACCCGTCCCAAAACAGGGCGCCCACCTGGGTCGAGGGCGTAATGATCTGCTGGTTCATTCCGCGGATGCGGATTTGCGGATTGACGCGTCCGGCTGTCGCGGTGACGCCATGAAAGTCCAGGCCCGGAACGAGCTTTGACAGCTCATGGAAATCGCCGACGCCGGCCTGTTCCAACTGGTCCTGCGACATTGCCGACACCGAGATCGGAATTTCGTATATGTTTTCTTCCCGCTTCCGGGCGGTAACGACAATTTCCTCCAAAGAAGCCTCTTGCGCCAGGGCGCTCTGCGCAACCGGCAAAGCCATCAAGCCCATAATTGACGCCGCAAGCAGATTCCGCGTTCTCATAAGTATCCCCTCATAGAAACCAATAAGGCCCGACGGCCATTTGATGCTGGTTTGTCCCGGCCAACCGCTACCTGTTCCGGCGAACAAGCCCCCTCGTGGTCAAATCCGAGACGTGCATTACCGGACCAAGCGGGCCGGCGACCGGCGAATAATACACGGCCTTCAGGCCTTTGTAAGAAAGCCCACCACCGCGTCGGCCCACTCTTCGGGCATCTGATCGACGATGTCGATTCCGCCGCCTTGCAATTCCACATAGTCGAAGTCGGGACGAATCCGCGCGGCCAGCCTGGCGTTTTCATAGATCTGATCGCCCGTATTGGTGAGAATCATGGTCGGCGCCATGACCTGCTCAAGCGCTGCATTGTGATCGTAGATGAAGGCGGCGTGGTGACCCGTCCAGAACGGCGCATAACCCTGGAACCGCTCCACCGTATAGCGGGTGATGGTTTTCGGGTCGGGCGTCGCGCCGCCGTCGGCGTACATGCGATAACGGGTGGCGAAAGCTTCCTGCATATGACTGCCGTCGTGCTCGTACACGAAGTTGATCTCGCCTTCCTCGACGAACTTGAGGAAATTGCGGCGTTCTTCCTCGCTTACCGGCAAGGGACCGTTGACGATCAGCTTTTTCACTCTTTCCGGAAAGAGGATGGCCGTTTCCGTCGCCACCATGCTGCCGGTGTGGTGGCCGAGCACGTCGGCCTGATCGATGCCCAGCAGGTCGAGCACGGCAGGCACCGCCTCGGCCCAGTCGCTGGCCGTGGGCACGAAGGGCGTGGGGTCCGATTCGCCGAAGCCGGGCGAATCTACGCCGATGGCCCGGATTCCACGGCGCGCCAGCGGTTCGTACACGTTCTCGAACTGGCGCGAAGTCTGGGGCGCCTGGGGACACAGAATCAGGGGCCTGCCTTCGCCCGTGTCGCGAAAGTGCACCTGGCCGTAGGGCCCGTCCGCATAGCCGCGCCTCGGCACATAGGGCACCGGCATGGGTCCGGACCGGACCGCGTAGGGATTGCCTTCCGCCCGGGTCGCGGCGGAGGCGGCGCGGCTCCCGGACATGGCCGCAATCGCGGCCCCGGTGTACTTGAGTGTGTCTCTGCGCGTCGTTGTCATGACGTGTCCCTCTTGTCCTGACCCTGGATTTCGATCCACGGGAATTGGGGAAACGGATCATATCAGCCGGCCCGCCTTGTTACGCTTCCAGTTCTCAGGAGAAGCGAGCCATGCACAAAGACAAACGAAAGCCCATCGAACCTGGACAGGAGGGCGGCTGCCAATGCGGAGCAATTCGCTACCGCCTGTTGCGAGCGCCGGTCGCGCTGTATGCCTGCCATTGCCGGGACTGCCAGAAACAATCTTCAAGCGCCTTCGGTCTGTCCATGTGGATAGAGCGCGATGCGATCGAATTTACCGGCGCGGAGCCGCGCATCTACCACACGCATGGAGGTTCGGGAAGAGAGAAATTGTGTGCGTTTTGCGAGAATTGCGGCACCCGCATCTATCACGCGGGCGGCGGAACCCGCACCGTGGGAAAGGAGGCGTTGAGCATCAAGGCCGGCACTCTGGACGAAACCTCGCGCGTCATGCCAACCTGTCATCTATGGACAAAAAGCGCGCAGGGCTGGATCACGCCGCTGCTCGAAGGCAGCGTGTGCTTCGACACAGAGCCGGAAAGCAAGGAAACGCTACGCGCCCAATGGCGCGACGCCCAAGACGCACTGGCGATATATTAGGGCTCATCCTGAAGGCTGAGGCCAAGGCGAAATTACAGGTTCCGCGATGAGATTCCCCATCATCCCGATTGATGCGACCGCTCATCGGTGGCCAGTTTGCCGCTGAACGACGGCACGACGGTGCTGCTGAGCCTGGAAGATCAGGCAGCGTTCATTGAGGCATTGCAAGCTGCCGACGGGCGATGACACGAGAGCAAGCGCACAGAACTAAGTAATTGGAGGCACAACCTCCAGGGAAGTCAGCTCACAGGTCAGTCCGGAAACCTCCCACATGCTCTTGAGAAAGATGTAGTCCTCACCCCAGACCCAAATTGCCGCCGGTGTCCATTCAGGCCGCCAACGCACATGAAACTTATGCGCATCAAACTCGCCCGCCGCAACGGTGAGGCGTTCTTCCCCCAAATAAGTCACGCCAATGTCTATGGGGAAAGCGAGGAGCCCTTCCTCTCCGTGCAGCGAATAGGAACAAGTGATGCTATTGATGCTGCGTTCCTTGTTAATGTCATTCCTGCCCCGGGCCGCGGTTAGCAGTCCGTCGCAGATCAATGAGTGCAAACCCAGGAATTCGTAGGCCGTGGCGCTTTGTTTCACGAGCGAAACCTGGCCATGGGTATCGGTGAGCGCGTGGCAGGTAACGGAGGAACCATTGAAGGCATAAGAAGTGGAACCTGTGACGTTGCCGCCGAGGGCGACGCGCACGTGACCATCAACAGGTCGCCAGTTCTCATCCAGTGACCAACTGGCATCGCGCAAGAGTCCTTCCTCCTCCATTTCACAAACCGCCCTGACAAACCGCCCGCGATCGTGCCTGTGCAAGGAAAACCATTCGCGGCCGCACTCGTAGCCATCGGAGGTGACGTAGGTAATGGTTCCACGTGTACAGGTATAGGGATATTTCATGATTCAGAACCGAGCAGGAAAACAGCCGCAGATTTCATTCATCCCTGGTCACGATCGTAGTTGGTGTCCAGACGCGCCTGTGCCTGGCTACTCGACCTCTCTTCCCTTCGGCAGCGTCAAAGTTCCACGCCCGCCCATCCACCAGGAGTTCAGTCAGCTGTAGATTAAGTGTCGACCAGGTGCTCTGGTCAACTGAAAAAGCCGCACCCAGGTAGGCCCCACAAACTCGGCATATATAGAAATCCGCCGTCCTCAGAGCAAAGCGATACTTCTGGAGGCGCCGCTCTTGCGCGACGAATATGGTGACCAATCCTTCCGGATCGGACCAGTGCTTGGCCGCATGCATTCGGCAGAAACTGCAACCGCAAACTCGAGCTTGAATGTCTTCAATCGACTTTCGCGTCTTAAGCTCAAAGGACAAATTCCCGCAATGACAGGCTCCGGCGATTCTTGTTGTTTTGGAATACATAGCTGGCTGACCCCAGCAATGTTGCGTCAGAAATATAACTCATTGCAGCGCTATCGCGGGTCGCGCCCCGTGCCGGACAGGTTGGCCAGCACGCCGCCGACGCCCGGAACCCGAAATATATCTTCGGCGAGCGCCGCCTGGGCTACCGCATGCCCAAGCCCGGCGACGCCTGAGCCGGCGCTGGAGCGCTTCAGAAAAAACGTCATGGACGCCATGAACCGCTGACGCACGGTGGGACTCCACTCTCGAACCGAGATTTTGGATCAAAGTCCAAAATAATCGCGAGTAAATTTGACCTGTGTCGAAATAGACCGTAAGGTATCTCCCTCATGGATGCCTCCCCGCGTTACCTGACCCCTCAAGTCCGCGCCGATCTCCAACGCAAGATGGTCTTCGTGACGGGACCCCGTCAGGTCGGCAAGACAACGTTGGCGCGGAGCTTACCCGACGCATCGGCCGGCTACCTGAACTGGGATGCCGACGCGGACAGGGAACGCATTCTGCGCCGTGAATTGCCGAACGCCGATCTTTGGGTGTTCGACGAAATACACAAATACCGGGCGTGGCGCAACTACCTCAAAGGACTCTACGACGTGGCCCGCGAGGGTCAGCGGATACTCGTCACGGGAAGCGGGCGGCTGGAGCTCTTCGGATTCGGCGGTGACTCGCTGCAGGGCCGCTACCATCTGCTGCGCCTGCACCCGTTCTCCGTCGCGGAAGCCGGAATCCACGACGTGGATGGCCTCAGCGACCTGTTGCGGCTCGGCGGCTTTCCCGAGCCTTTTCTCGGCGGCGCCGAGACCGGGGCGCGGCGCTGGGCGCGGCAGTATCGAACGCGCCTGATCGACGAGGATGTCCGCTCGCTGACGGCCATTCGCGACTTGGGCCGGCTTGAAGAGTTGATGCTGCGCTTGCCCGACCTGGTCGGCTCGCCGCTGTCGATCAACGCGCTGCGAGAGGACCTTCAAGTCGCCCACAAGACGGTGGCGACATGGCTCGACGCGATCGAGCGCCTGTACGCGATCTTCCGGCTGCCGCCGTTCGGGGCGCCACGCATCCGGGCCGTGAAGCAGTCGTCCAAGCACTACCACTTCGACTGGTCGTTAGTGCCCGGAGCCGGCGCACGATTCGAGAACCTGGTCGCCTGCCACCTGCTCAAATGGGTCCACCATCGGCAGGATACCGAGGGCCGCGACACCGAGCTGCGCTTCTTCCGCGACGTGGATGGCCGGGAGGTCGACTTCGTGGTGGTCGAAGACAGGCAACCGTCGCTATTGGTCGAATGCAAACTCCGCGACCGCGACATCGACCGCGGACTGCGCTACCTCAAGCAGCGATTTCCCGACGCGGCGGCCGTTCAGATCGCGCGATCGGGACAACGCGACTTCGTCACCCCGGAAGGCATTCAGGCCAGACCGGCCCTTGATTTCCTGCGTGGGCTGGTCTGAGCGCGCTCCCGGCTCGGGCCGCGGCAACCCGCAGGCCGTACGCAACGTGGAAAGCAACGTGATCACTCGCCGCCCTCGGGACCGTAGAAAATTACCCAGGTTGCAAGGTCGTCACCGAAATCAAGAAACCGGTGCTCTGTCCCCGCGGGCACGAAGAGGAAATCGCCTGCATTGAAGGGGACCACCTCTGCTCCCATCCGGAACCGTCCCGA
The DNA here is from genome assembly GCA_951828235.1 of uncultured Gammaproteobacteria bacterium. Lineage (GTDB taxonomy): Bacteria > Pseudomonadota > Gammaproteobacteria > Steroidobacterales > Foliamicaceae > Foliamicus. The sequence goes on along the minus strand of OX639965.1, from coordinate 2,457,361 downwards.
GCCGCGGATCACCACATAGCATTCGTCCCGGCTATGCGGTTGCTGCAGGTCTGTGCCCTCCGGAATATAGAACTCCACCCGAAGCCGGCCTCTTTCCAGCCCAACGTGAAATCTGTTTCCTGCCGCATCAGGAATATGTTGAGCCATCTCCTCGGGTGTCAGCCGGACAGCGTCGCCGGAACTCGCCATTGAAACGTCCTCCATTCTTCCGCGCCCAGAATACTTATGTCACTGAATTGGCGCCACTATTCCTCCCCGTTCCCTGTCAAGAAGACCTCGGGAAACATGCTCCGTATGGTTCCAATGGTCATGAACATGCGTTGTGGATGATCGCTGAAACTCTCAAAGCCCATGCGCCGGTAGAACTCCTTGCGCCGCCGGAACGCTGAGTCTCCGCCATCATCGATCACATCCAGCATTACCAGCTTGAGTCCGACTTCCTTCGACACTCTGCAAGCCCGGAGCAGCGCGTCAATCAATAGATCGGTGCCGAGTCCCTTGCCCTGCTGATTCTTGTCCGCGGCAATCATCGAGAGATACAGCGCCGGTAGGCTGGCGCGGCCTGGAGCGCGCCGCGGACGTTTTCGGCCCAGTTCAGCAATCCCCACGGCGTGCGTGTTCAAAGCGTAATACCCCGGGATCCGGTCGGATCCTTCGACGACTGCAACAAACACCCGAGTGAAATCGTCCTTCTGCTGTTTCCTGGCGCTCAGGCGAAGAAAGTTGTCCAGACGAGCCACGCCGCAGGAAAACCCGATCCGTTCATGGCGGGCCGGGTCAAATGGTTCTATGGAAATGCGCGGTAGGTTTTCTGCGTCAGCCGGCATTGGCTATCCGTGCCCGATATCGATCCGCAGCTTCCAGCGCGGCCTGGGTCGGTGGCGGCGGATTGTCGAGAGCCGCCAGCAAGTCGCGCTGATCGCGCGCCGAGAGAACCGTAGTCTGGTGGTCACGCAGGACCCGTTCGGCTTCCCGCATCGCCGAAGCGCGCACAAACGTGGTCAGCGGAACCCCCATCAATTCAGCCGCCTTGACAATACCGCTCTTGACGCTGGGCTTGATCCGCATCTCAATGCTGTCGGTGGCCTTCTCGCCGGAAGACACTTCGGGATCAATGAAATTCAACACAGCCTGCCCTCAGAAGTGTCCCCACATTATAGGGACACTACTCTATCTCGTCCAACTCCAGATTCAGGATCGATGTCCAGGGTTCTTCCATGTTGGGCAGCCATCTTTGCAGCAATGGCGAAGTGGCTTGTTCGGCCGATGCCCCTTTCCTGAGGATCATGTATCGATGCATGAAGGCGGACACTCGTCCGCTCACAACGCAATGAACAAAGACTTTCTCACCGTCGAAAGAATCCATTACCTTGAAGAATCGCCGGACGTGCGTTGACGTTGGAGCATTGGAGGGAACGGGCAGGTGAACGTAAGACATACCCAGGGAAGCGGTGACGCTGCCCTCTTCAGGTATCGCGTTTTCGGAGTCATGCATCGCCAGATTCACGACTACGGAGTAACCCGCGTCAGCAATTAGAGCCAACTGGCCGGAGGTTGGCTGGCCGCCAATGGCGATGTCGTCCGTCATCCGATGAAAATTCAGAATGTCCTGCACGGTCGCAGGAGCTTCTGGAGTTTCTGCGGACAAGTCCCTTGCAAGGATTGCATCATCGTTTCCATCCATCTGCTCCTGCGCATAGCCAGCATGAGCCAATCCTGCGGCAAGAATCCCGACAACAACGATAGATCTCATTTTCATCGCCTCCCCTGGACAAGAATCAAGCTTGGTTCCGTGGTGCGGATCAAGACGGGACATAGCAGCGGCGCCGGGAAAAGTGACGACGGTACAATCCTTGCATTGAAAAGCCATTCTAGTGTAGTGTCCTGAACAGAGTATTGTTTATATGTTGTTGGCGGCTTATGCTTCCCGCATTGGGTTTTGGAGTTTTTCGATGCGGGTTGCGGCACGGATCACGCTGTCGAGCAAGGACCGGCGGAAGTTGGACAAATGGGCATCGTCGCGTAGCGCGCCGGTGCGCCTGCGGGAGCGTTCGCGGATCGTCCTGATGGCGGCCGAGGGGATGACGAACAAGGACATTGCGGTCGAACTGGGCATGGATGCGAACAAGGTGGGGCGCTGGCGGGCGCGCTACGCGAAGGAAGGAGCGCCGGGGATCGAGAAGGAGCGTCCGCGCGGCGCCAACCATGGCGGCAAGGACACCCGGGCGCAGGCGGCGTTGCGCGCACAAGTGATCGAGGCGACGACGCAGACGGCGCCGGATGACGCCACGCACTGGTCGTGCCGGTCGATGGCGCGGCATCTGGGCACGACACACAGTTTCGTCAACCGGGTGTGGCGCTCGCACGGTCTCAAGCCGCACTTGATCCGGACCTTCAAGCTGAGCAACGACCCGCGCTTCGAGGAGAAGCTGCGGGACGTGGTGGGTCTGTATCTCGACCCGCCGGACAACGCGGCGGTGTTCAGCTTCGACGAGAAAAGCCAGATCCAGGCGCTGGACCGGACGCAGCCGGGCCTGCCGATGAAGAAGGGCCGGGGCGGGACGATGACGCACGACTACAAGCGGCACGGCACGACCACGCTGTTCGCCGCGCTGGAGGTGGCCAGCGGCAAGGTGATCGGCAGGACCTATCGCAAGCACCGCCACCAGGAAGTGCTGAGGTTCCTGCGCGAGGTCGACAAGGCGGTGCCCGCGGGCCAGGAGATCCACATCGTGCTCGATAACTACGCGACCCACAAGCACGAGAAGGTGCTGGACTGGATCGAGCGGAAGAAGCGCATCTTCCTGCACTTCACCCCGACCAGCGCCTCGTGGGCCAACCTGGTCGAGCGGTTCTTCGCGACGTTGACGGAAAAGCAGCTCCGGCGCGGCGTCTTCACCTCGGTGCCCCATCTCGAGAAGTGCCTGCGGGAGTATCTGAAGCGTCACAACACGAATCCACAGCCGCTCGTGTGGACGAAATCGCTCGGCGAGATCATGGCGAAGGTCGAACGTGGCCGGGCCGCACTGGCCAATGCTTCTTAATCACTGTTCTGTTAAGGACAGCACACTAGCGTTCGCGCTGGTGAACGGCCAGGGAGAAACGCCACCCGCCTGGCTGAATTGCAGAACTTGGGGCTCGACAAGGAAGGTTTGACATGTTCCAGGACTACGTAGAAAGAATCGAGAACTCCCGGGTATATCCGGCCGCCATCAAGACACCACTCCAGCCGGCATCGATACTCTCCCGGCGGCTCCAAAACCGGGTGCTCCTGAAGCGGGAGGATCTTCAGCCGGTCTTCTCCTTCAAGTTGCGCGGGGCGTACAACAGGATGGCGCTGCTTTCCGCGAATTCGGGAAGGCGCGGGGTCGTAGCAGCGTCCGCCGGCAACCATGCCCAGGGCATCGCGCTTGCAGCAAGACAACTGGGCATGAAGGCGCTCATCGTGATGCCGCAGACCACGCCGCAGATCAAGCTGGAATCGGTTCGCGCCCTGGGGGCGGACATCGAGTTGCAGGGGGGCAACTATGACGAGGCCTTTGAGTTCGCGACGCGCAAGGCGGAAGAACTAGGCCGCACCTTCATTCACCCCTATGACGACCCGGACGTGATTGCGGGACAAGGCACGGTCGCGATGGAAATCCTGCGCCAGAATCCGGGGCGGCTGGATGCGATATTCGTTCCTGTCGGCGGCGGCGGTCTGATTGCCGGAGTGGCGGCCTATGTGAAGACGCTGCGTCCGGACATTCGCGTGGTGGGCGTCGAGCCGGGACATGCGGCTTGTATGTCGCATGCACTCGCAGCCGGAAAACGCGTGATTCTTGATGATGTCGACCAGTTTGCCGACGGGGTCGCGGTGCGGCAGGTCGGCGAAGAACCTTTTCGAATTGCGCGCAAGTGCGTGGACGAGGTCGTTACGGTCACCCGTCGCGAGATCTGCACTGCGATCAAGGAAATCTTCGACGATTCGCGCTGCATTGCCGAACCGGCGGGCGCGTTGGCGCTGGCAGGCCTAAAGCGTTGCGTCATTCGGGAAAAATGGACCGACAAGGTGCTGGTCGCGGTTGTTAGCGGCGCCAATGTGGATTTCGATCGCCTGCGGGGAATCGCGGAACTCGCCGATCTGGTCGAGCGCCGCGAAGCTCTGCTTGGCGTGACCATTCCGGAAAGGCCGGGAAGTTTTCGTACATTTTGTCAGGCGATCGGGCAACGATCGATCACCGAGTTCAACTATCGCTACGCAGACGCGAACGAGGCGCACGTATTCGTGGGTGTCGAACTGAAAAACGGTAACTCCGACAAGGAAGAATTGATCGCCGACCTGGCGAGTCGCCGCTACAGGGTGGTCGATCTGTCCGATAACGAATTGGCGAGGATTCACGTGCGCTACATGGTGGGCGGCCGGGCTACCGGCCTGAGCGATGAGCGGCTGTTTCGGTTTGATCTCCCCGAGCAGCCCGGCGCGCTGTTGCGTTACCTGACGCATATGGGCAGGCGCTGGAATATCAGCCTCTTCCACTATCGCAGTCACGGCGCCGCGTATGGGAGAGTGCTGGCGGGAATTCAGGTGCCACCCGAGGAACTGCGGAAATTCCATGACTTTCTGTCGGACCTGGGCTATCCATTCCACGAGGAAACCGACAATTCGGCTTACGAACTGTTCCTGGGATCAAGACAGTGACGGACAATCCAGCCGCGTCCCATGCCTCGGCACACGCATACGAGGCGCTGCCCGCTTCGATGCGGGCCGATGTTCGTACGCTGGGTTCACTGCTGGGCGAGGTCATTGCCGAGGACCGCGGAACAGAACTGGTGGACCGCATCGAGGAGATTCGAGCGCTTGCCAAGCGTGCCCGGGGCGGCGGCGAAGAACAATGGGATGAACTGAGCGCATGCCTCAAGTCGCTGCCTGAAGAAGACCTGGTGGACGTGGCCCGCGGCTTCAATCAGTTTCTCAATCTTGCCAACATCGCGGAGCAGCGCTACCACGCATCGCCGAGAATTCATTCACCCCGGGCGGAATGGACCCGGCTGCTTGAGGAAACCCCGGCGTTCGACCCCTCCATTCTGGAAGCACTGCGCGTCGAACTGGTGCTGACCGCCCACCCGACCGAGGTGCTGCGCCGCACGATGATCCGCAAGTACGACGCCGTGGATCGCGCGCTGAAGAGCAATTCAGATCCGGCCCAGCGCGAAATCCTCAAGCGTCTGATTGCGGAAATCTGGCACACGGATGAAGTGCGGCAACGGCGTCCGACGCCGCTGGATGAGGCCAAATGGGGATTCGCGGTAATCGAGAATTCGCTTTGGGACGGCGTGCCACGCGTGATGCGCGCCGCGGACGAGGCCGCGACCCGGAAGGGCCTGGCCGCTATTCCTCCGGAGATCATGCCGATTCGCTTTGCCTCCTGGATGGGTGGAGACCGCGACGGCAATCCCAACGTGACCGCCGGGATCACCGACGCTACGCTGAAACTGGGACGGTGGATGTCCGCGGACCTGTTCCTCAAAGACGTTCAGCACCTAGTCGAATCGTTGTCCATGTCGAAGGCCACGCCGGAACTGCTCAATACAACGGCTCAATCCACAGAACCGTACCGAGTCGTGCTACGAAAACTGAGGCAAAGGCTCCAGGCGACGAGGGACTGGGCCGAGGAAAGATCCAATGGGTCTGAGGAGGTTCTCAGGACGAACGAAGAACTGTTGCAGCCGCTTGATCTTTGCTATCGCTCGCTATGCGCCAGCGGCTTGCGGACCATCGCCGATGGTGCATTGCTGGATACGCTCAGGCGCGCCCATTGCTTCGGCATCACGCTGGTTGCTCTTGATGTTAGGCAGCATGCCGAGCGGCATGCCGAAGTCTTTGACGAACTGCTGGATTACCTCGACCCCAAGGGACCGGCGTTTTCCGAGTGGAAAGAGAAAGAGAAACAAGCCTTTCTTGTGCGGGAACTCGAAAGCAAGCGCCCGCTTTTCCCGCGCGATTGGCCGATGTCCAGGCCGGTAAAGGAGGTGCTGGATACATTCGACGTAATCGCGAACACCGGCGGTGCGGGCATCGGTTCGTACATCATTTCGATGGCCACCCGCCCGAGCGACGTGCTGCAGGTTGCGCTGCTGCTTCGCGCGCGTGGTCTCAGGGAACCGCTGCCGATCACCCCGCTGTTTGAAACGCTGGACGACCTGCAGCGTGCGCCCGCGGTTGTGCAGAACCTGTTCTCACTGGATTGGTACCGGAAACGGGTCCGCAGCGCCGGCGACCGCCAGCAGGTGATGATCGGCTATTCGGATTCGGCCAAGGACGCAGGCCCGCTGGCTGCCGCCTGGGCGCTGTACCAGGCTCAGGAAGGCATCGCCCGGGTGGGCAGGGAACACGGCGTTGACCTCACGCTGTTTCACGGGCGTGGTGGAGCGATTGGGCGAGGTGGCGGCCCCGCGCACGACGCCATTCTCGCCCAGCCCCCCGGCACGGTTAACGGTTCGCTTCGGGTCACGGAGCAGGGAGAGATGATCCGTTTCAAGTTGGGTTCGCCCGTCCTTGCGGTGGAAACGATGACGCGCTATCTCATCGCAGCGCTCAAGGCGACCATTGCTCCCGCGAGTCCGCCGTCGCCGCGTGCCAGGCAATCCATGGACGAAATGGCCGCTCTGGCCCTTCACTCGTATCGCAGGCTGATCGACGAGACTGACGCATTCGTTCCCATGTTCCAGGCGCTCACCCCCGAACCGGAATTGTCCGAGTTGGCGCTGGGCAGCCGCCCGAGTCGACGCAAACCCTCCACCGACATCAACAGCCTGCGCGCCATTCCCTGGGTGTTCGCATGGTCGCAGGTGCGATTAATGATTCCCGCGTGGCTCGGCAGCGACGCCGCGCTCGAATATTTGCGCGAGCATCCCGATCGGTTTGAGGAACTGCTCCATTGGCCCTTCTTCCGCATGCAGATGGACCTGCTGGAATTGATGGCGGCAAAGGCGGAGCCGGGACTGGGCGAGTACTACGCCTCCCGATTGACCAGGGCGCCCGAGCGTAACGTGGCGGAAACGCTGATCAAACGTCTGTCAGAACTCAGGGCATCCATCCTTGCCTTGAGGGAAACCAAGGCTCTTATTGCGGATCAACCGTTGCTGAGGGACTCGCTTGCGGTTCGAAATACATACCTGGACCCACTCCACCTCCTTCAGGCCGAGTTACTCCACCGCTTGAGGCAAAAGGGCGACGAAAGGCCGGCGGTCTCGCGTGCTCTGAAGGTTACGATGGCCGGCATCGCCAGCGGTCTGCGCAACAGCGGTTAGTGGTTTACAGGGCCCCGGCGGGTCAGTCCGAAGGGCAATCAACGCCGGATGCGCAGCCTGCGGCCGAAGCCCTTTGGCGGTTCGGCGTCGCTGGCAAACGGCGCCAGCTTCTCGGCAACGTCATCCGGAAACGGCGCGGACTTCCTGGACGTCAGGTCGACGTTCATGCACAGGCACTCGTTGGTCGCAACGAGCTTGCCGCTGTCCGTTTCGATCATGCGATGGAAATAATGGATGCGCTTGGCGTCATGGTCGACAAGCTTCGTCTCGACGCGGATCGCATCGCCTTCGAACAGCTCGCCGAGGTAGTCGACGTTGATGCCCAGGGTGAAAACCGAGCATCCGCTGGTGTCCGGGTAGTCCAAGCCAATGCCCCAGTGCTCATAGGCGGCGTCCGTCGCTTCATCGAAAGCGAGCACGAAGAAGGCGACGTTCATGTGGCCGTTGTGGTCGATCCACTCCGGCTTTACGACCGTATCGTACAGAAGAACCTTTCCTCTCTTAATTGAAGCCTTCACGAAACCTCCCAAAAACCAAGGGCTTGCGCGGCACTAACCGGACGCAGCCGCGGCCCGCTCCCGGCCGATCGCCGGTCCCAGCAGAACGGCAAATATCAGCACGATGGCGTTGACGGCAGACGTCAGTATGAAGGGCCCGGTCAGCAACCACGAGTCGAAAACATAACCACTGAGTTTCAGAATAACAGCCGCTCCCAGTCCGCTGCATACCGTGTAGAACCCGATGATGGTGCCCCGCACCTTACGCGGCGCTTCCGCCTGAACAAACACTTGAGACGAGATGATTACGGCGGATTGACCCACGGACAACAGTGCGGCGGACAGCTTGCCGGATATGGCGGAAGGGTCGGTGACCAGGTAAGTCGACCCATAGCCGGCGACGGCTAGGGCGAGACTGATCTGAAGGGCAATCAGCGGTTTCGCCCGATCGTTGAGAACGCCGATAGCGGGCATGGCGGCGATCGAAACCACCTGGATAATCACCATCAACACGCCGCCCAGGGCCAGTCCCTGTGCGAGGCCCGCCCCGGTAGCCATTGAATGGCCCGCAGTCCATAAGGCCAGATACGTGCCGATGACCGCCATGTTCGCCCCCGATGCAAAACCCGCGAAATAGGCCAGTCGGACCCCGGGATACCGGATGTACTCGACGCCGCGACGAGTCAGAGCCCACAAGCTTTCGTGTTCAACGCCCTCACGGGGACCATCCGCGCGCAGCATGAGGGCCAGGACCAGCGCCGACACTCCGGCGACTCCCACCATCACGAAGTGCGTCGCGTATCCCGCGTCAATGACGTCCCAGCCTCTTTCGAGCAACCATTTCGGCAATCTGAGAATTACGAGGGCGGCCACAATGGAACCGATCCCGAAGGTCACACCCTGGAACGCATTCCACTTGCCCCGGCTGGTTTCCTGCACGTAATCGGCGACCACAATCAGAAAGCAGGCCGCCACGGCCGTGCGCCCTATGGAAAATACAGTGCGGGAAACGATCAGCCCGGACAAGGTCGACACGAGCGGCGCAATCAGGATGCCCAGCGCCATGGCCACTACGCCCAGAGTCAGCACGAGCCGCCGTCCCTTCTGGTCGGCCAAAGCGCCCGTCGCACCCGCGAGAAAAACCGTAATGATCTGGCCGATTGCCCCCAGAGTTCCCGTTGCGTCGCCTATCTCTGAGGCGGGCAGATTGAGATGATGCTCAAGCAACCAGGGCTGCACCATATTCAAGCCGACGAAGCAAAACGCCAGGCAGCAAACACCCAATAGCAGCCCCCCTGCATTTTTCGGCAGAACGTCCTCATTGAGCGACAGACCCGCGAATTTTCTTGTGGTCGCCATATTCCTACTTCGTACTGTTTACAAGCTTGGTTATTTCAAGCGCTGACGGAGGCGTTCATACACGTTGCCCCTTCTCGCTGCCGTCAGCACGAGGATAAGCAGTCGTTCGTCCTCGATCGTGTAGCAGACCCGCCAGTCGCCCAATCGGATGCGCCAGACCGAGGTTGCGCTCCTTAGTTTCCTCGCGCCGGGCGGGCGCGGGTTGTCCGCCAAATCCTCGATCGCGCGAATCAATCGGCGGAGGGTGGATTGATTGGAGATGCGGGCAAGGTCGTTCTCCACCGCCCTGGAAAAGACGATGCGGAGGGTCAAAGGCCGAGGCCCGCCTTCAGATCCTCAAGGTTGATTCCACCCTTCTCGCGATAATCCGCAAGTGCTTCAAGGGCATCGAGCAGGTCGAGTTGCTCCTCAAGCGTCCTCAATGCTTCCAGATCGGATGGCGGCACCAAAGCAGCAACCGTCTTGCCATGCTTCTGTATCGCAATCCGCTCCCCGGCGAACTGCACGCGACCTGTTATTTCCGCAAATTTCTCGCGAATCTCGGTGATGGGCAGCTGGTTGGACATGGGATTTCCTTTTTCAGTACATTATGTACGAATACTAAGAATTGTAACAATGCGATTTCATGCCTTGTATTGAAGCTCACGACGCTCAGCGGCGATAGGAAGGTTCTTCCCGGTCCAGGATTGCCTGGAGCTCGCGAAAGTGGTCCTCGCCCAAGCCCGGATAGTCAAGCCATTGCCGTGCCGTCTTCGCCGCCGTTTCGTCGGAAACGACGCGCAACTCGCGGCCCGTCTGAAGAGCCGTGATGTAGGTCGAACAGGCGCGCTCGAAGTAGTAGAGATCGTCGAACGCCCGGGCCACGGTCTCGCCGATCACCATCAACCCGTGGTTGCGCATCAGGAGAATCGGCTTGTCGCCCAACAGCCGGGCGATGCGTTCGGCCTCGTCGCCGAGGCTCATGCCGTCGAAGCGGTCGTCGATGCAGACGCTTCCCCAGAACCGCATTGCGTTGATGTCGATGGGCGGAAGCGTGGGATCAGCGAGGCAGCCGAGCACCGACGCGTATTTCGAGTGAACATGAAGCACGCAGCGCGCATGCGGCACGTGCCGATGGATGTTGCCATGCAGCGCCCAGGCCGTGGGATCCGGGGCATCAGGCCGGATCATCGTCGCATCGTCTTCGGCATTGAGCAGCAGAAGCTCGCTGGCCCTGATGCGGGAGAAATGGCGGCCCCTCGGGTTCATCAGGAACCGGGTGCCCGCCCTGTTGACAGCGAGACTGAAGTGATTCGCGACCGCTTCATGCAGGTCAAAGCGGGCCGCCCAGCGCAACGCGCAGGCAAGCGCCACTCGCTCCTCTTCGAAGTCCATGTCGGGCCGGTTGAGTTGAGTGTGCTGAGCAGGAGTCATTTCGGCGGCCGGTAGCCCCAGGCCTTGACGGCGAATCCCCACTCGCGGTCGACCCGGTTGATGGTCTCCTGGTCGAACTGATGCGGGTTCTTGCGATAGCCGGACAAGCTCTGCAGGTAGTCGGCGATTGGCTCCCGGGCCTGCGCCCAGCCCGGCAGCGCCAGCTCGGCATAGACGCGCTCCAGCTCCGCCATCGGGTCTCGTTCCAGATCCTCGAAACGCACCTCGGACAGGTGTCCGTGAGGGATAGAGTCCCGGTCCTTCATGTATTGCCGCATCATCATTGCGTAGGAGTCGATAATAGTCCGGGTCAGCTCTTCCGGTTCCACATCGTCCAGCTGGAACAAGGGCAACAGGGTGCGGTACATGTGCTTCGTCGACCGGTATACCGCATAGGGATTGCGCACGATGTGGATGAACTTCGCGTTGGGGAACAGGCGCAGGAGTAGGGCGGTGAACGCGGCCTGGGCCCGGTTTGCCGAGGATGTCGCGGAACTGGGCGAGACCATCGAAAAAGCTCCGTTCAACCGCGACGAACAGACCGCCGCGGCGGGATATCGGCACATCGCCCGGTTCCTGGCAACGTTCCTGGCCGAATTCACGGACTTTCGCGACCCGGACTACCCGCAGTTCATGCGCCTGCCCAACAGCGTCGCGCGCATCGGCTGGGACAATCCGGACATCCCTACCTCGCGTTTGCGGTGCGCGGCGATCACAGCTACCGCCTGCGCGGAAACACGAGCAACTTCGACCTCGTCACGATCAACGTCTACAGCGGCATGCTCGGTCATACGCCCGTATCCGACATCCGCACGGTATCGAGCATCGCCTCGGACGATCTCTACATCGACGAGAACGGCGACTTCGTCCTGACCCTGAGCGGCGCGCCGGCCGAAGGCGACTGGCTCAAACTGGACCCGGACGCGTACATCGTGGTGATACGGCGCCTGGTCTCGGACTGGGAGAAGACCGATGAAGGCTTGTGGGAAGTGCTGAACCTGACCACGCTGGGCCAGGGCGCGCCCCGCCCGACGCCCGAGGCGGTTGCCCGGACACTCGATGGCGCCGTAACCCAGGCGCACGCCCCGCCGTTTCCGCCGGTCAGCGCTTGGGCCGAGGTGCCGGAGGGCTGGTGAACGATCAACACCCGCGCATCCGCAACACCCTGCCCGCTCGCGTCGCGCACCGCGCCGCGCCGCGCCGCTCAGGCTCGCCAAAACATTCGCCTGCGCCGCCGGGACGACCAGGCAGGCGAAGCAAATCGCCGCCAGGAATCGCAACACCCCCTTTATCCCCCGTCCGGCGCGATCCAATCTTCGCATTCAAGCCCCGGCACCCTCAGGAATTCCCGGGTATTGGCGGTAATCAAAACCAGTTGCCGGGCACGCGCCTGCCCTGCGATCAGAAGATCATAGGGACCAATCGGCCGCCCCGCTGCCTCCAGCTCACTGCGAATCGCAGCTGCCATTCGGGCATCGTCGGCGTCAAAGGGAGTGATCTCGAAAGCCATTCGGTCCAAAAGCTGAAGGTTGTGGTCCGCTTTGCTGCTCTTGAAGGCGCCGTAATATAGCTCGTAAGCAACCGGAGAAGGAAGGCCGATTTCCTCCGGCTTATGGCGAAGCATGCGCGCCCGCAGTGTCGGCGATGTTCTATTCAGTAATGCAATACAGGCGTTGGTGTCGAGCAGGTAACGCATCACTCGAATGCGCCATTGAGACCCGGCCGACCTGGAAGTTCCGGCTGCTCTCGTCCGTCGGCAAGGAAATCACCAGAGAACTGGCCAGCAATCTCATCGAGCCATTCCCAATCGGACGCAATCGGCTCAAGCAATACGCCTGAACCCTGCTTGCGTATCCGCACCTCACTGCCGTGCATGCGAAATTCCTTGGGCAGCCTCACGGCTTGCGAGCGGCCGTTCCAGAAAAGTTTTGCAGTCTTGGACATGCGTCTGATTCTTTAGGATATACCAATGATATATATCATCTCACGTACGAAAACTCAAGCTCACACTCCCTTGTTGAATTCGAACTAAGGGTATGCGCGCCCCTCAACTAAATCGACCAGAAAATACGGCTTGTTCCCCCAGAAATCGTCCTCCGACTCAGGCATGTTGCTGTTTCTGCTAGACTCGCGCCGCGTCGCGTGGGTCGGCCGGGCGGCCGACCGGCGCCATATCAATTCTGACGAGCGGGAAGATTCCATGGGTTTGCTGGACCGGCTATTCGGGCCAAGAACGATCGATGAAAAGTTCGTCAACAGTCCGATGCGCGACAACTGGTACCAGGCCAGCTCGTACTGGCCGTCGTCCTTCTCGTTGATCACGACCGTCAGCGAAGACGGTTCCACCAATATCGGCCCGTATCAGCTGACCTTTCCATTTGAGGTGATCAGGGAGCGCTCGTTCCTGGTCTGCAGCCGCAAAGGATCGAATACCGAGACGAACCTGCATCGCAATCCCAAGTGCGCGGTGCACTTCATCGAGTTCAACCGCAAGCAGTTGAGCAAGATCGTTGGTTTGGGCTACCCGGGCCAGACCACCGAGGAAAAAATGGCGGACAGCCCGTTTACGCTGATCGAGAGTCCGACGCCCGGACGCGGATCGGCGGATGGCTGCCCGCTGATCATCAAGGAAGCGTTTCAAGTGCACGAGGCGCACTGGGACGAGACTTTCGCGATAAAGGACGACGGCAGGACGCCCGAGTACCTGGTGCTCCGGCTTGAGAATATCCTGTTGAAGGAAACCTGGGCGAAGAATATCGAGGACGGCACCAATCGCATGCCGAACATGCCCATTACGTTCGGGTTCCGGGACGGCGAGAAATTCTGGTTCGCCGAAAGAAAAAAGGCCTTCTGGTTCCCGACGCCAACCGACAAGGGCGCCAGGGAAGAATCGGTGCTCTACGAAGCCAATCGCATCGACCTGGAAGTCAAGTTCACCCGCGAAGCCTGCAAGCAACTTACCGGTATACCCAAGCCCTTCATCAAGTCGGCACTCAAGGGAATCATCAAGCAGGCGAAGGAGCGGGGCGTCTCCGAGATCGACCGCGAATTCGTCGAGATGCTGAACAAAGAGCGCGGCTGACTGCTTCGATTACTTGCTAAGGCCAGGAAAGGGACTTGTAGAGACGCGTGCGCCAACTTAAGCGAATATTGACTCCCGAAGACATTCAAGGGCGCGTGGAGGAGCTGGGGGCCTCCATCAGCGATTACTACGAGGCGACGCCCGATCTCCTGGTCATCGGGCTTCTGAAGGGATCCTTCATCTTCCTCGCCGACCTGGTCCGCCGCATCCGGACACCGCACGAGATTGCGTTCCTGGGCATCGAGAGCTACGGGGACTCAATGCAAACCGGCGGGCGGATCGAGATGACCTACAACCCCAAGCCCCGGATTCACGGACGATCCGTACTGCTCGTCGATGACATCATCGATACCGGCCAAACGATGAATTTCGTCCTCCCTATTCTGGAAGAACAGGGAGCCGGTGAGATTGAAGTTTGCGTGCTGCTTCACAAGCGCAAGGCCAGCAATCTCAAGTGCGATGCGCGCTGGGTCGGCTTTGACGCGCCACAGGACTTCCTGGTGGGTTATGGACTTGGCCTGGGCGAGCAATTCCGCCATCTTCCCTACATTGCGGCTGTGGTGGACGATACCTGACGCCGAAACTTCAACCCGGCGTATAGTTAATCCATGCATACCGGTAAAGTTGTAATGCTGTTGGCAGTCCTCGCGACGATCTGGCCGGCTGCAGGCGGTTTGAGCGCACATGAGGCACAGTTGCAGAACGCCGAAGCGCAGGCCGCCCGGACACGCATTACGCCCGCACCGCCGTTCGCCGAGACGTACGGACAGCCCGGCGCCGGAGCCGCGCTCGAAGCGGCGAACGCCCTGCTGGCGGAGCTCAGTACGGAGCAGGCCGACGCGATCGTGTTGCCCGCCGACAGCCCGCAACGCGCCAACTGGTCGAACCTGCCCTCCGGTGCATTGCGCTTCGAGCGGAGCGGGCTGCGCCTAGGCGACCTGACGCCCGCCCAGCTCCAGCGGGTGTTCGACTATCTCGCAGCGGCGCTGGGCCCCCACGGTTACGAAACGGCCACCCAGGTGGTCGCTGCCGACGCCGTCCTGGCAGCTTCGCCGAGGGCAGCATCCGCCGGATGGTCGGACGACAACTACTGGCTCGCCTTCTTCGGCCAACCGACGCTCTCCGGCCCGTGGGGCTGGCAGTTCGGTGGGCATCACCTGGCGATCAACGGGAGTTTCGCGGACGGACGCGCGACCGGCCTGTCGCCCACATTCGTCGGCGTCGAACCCGCCAGCTTCCGGATCGACTACGCCCGCGCAACACCCTTGCGGGACGAACTCGCCGCCGGCCGCGCCGTCATGCAAGCCTTGCCCGAGTCGCTTCGGGCGGAGGCGTCGGTCTCCCCGCGCCCGCGCGGGGTGGAGGCCGGGGCGGGACAGGACGGGGTGATTCCCGAGGTTCTAGGCAGCGCCGTCGCGGGGTGGCCCGGCGAAGCCCGCGCCCTGCTGCTGGCGACCATCGGCCACTGGGTGCTGCTGCAGCCGCGCGAGAGCGCCGATGCGCGCATGGCGGCGCTGGAGGCTGGGCTCGACGACCTCCATTTCGCATGGAACGGCCCTCACGAGGCCGGCGCTGACGGGAATGTTTACTTCCGCATCCAGGGACCAACGCTGATCATTGAGTTCTCCACCGAAGCCGGCATCGGCGCGGACGGTTGGCACTTCCACTCGATCTACCGCGACCCGACCAACGAATACGGCACGGGCGCAGCACGCTAGCGCGGCGTCGGGCGCAACGGCCAGTGAGGTGAGACTGTCCGTATCTGATATTATCCGACATACGGAGGGTCGCTGAATGCCGAACGTACACCTTACCCAACCAATGGAAGCTTATGTCAAGGGACGGATAAAGTCCGGAGCGTACGCCAACGTGAGCGAAGTCGTGCGGGCCGGAATCCGGCTTCTTATGCAACGGGACGGCGCGCGGCAATTCTACGCAATGAAGTCGGACCTGGAGCGCGCCGTACGGGATGCTGAATCCGGCCACTTTGACGACTTCGACCCCCAGGCCTACGAACCGGACGCCTACCGGACGATTGCTCCGACGCCATGACGATTCGACTGTCCCGCCTGGCCAGGCGGGACCTGGATGATATCCGCCGCTACACATTGGACACCTGGGGGCGCGATCAATGGCTGAAATACTATCGGGGCCTGGTACGCGCTTTTGAAGACATCATGGCCAACCCTGACGGCGGGCGTGACCGCAGCCTCTTTGCGCCCGGTCTGCGGTCGATCGATTATGAGAAGCACGTTATCTTCTTCGCGCGAGTCTCGGCAGCCGAAAAAGCGCCGGTGATCCTGCGAATCGTCCATCAACGCCGCAATATGCCCGCGCTGACCTATTTCGAGTTTTTGGGAAGCTGATTCGGCATCCGCGACGAGCCCATTACCGGACTCAGCTCATGACCTCTGTTCGAATGCTGGCGCGCGCTGCGTCAAGAACCCGGTGGGAGTCGCTGACCGACGGCGTCCGGCATCAGGCGGCAGACCTCTTTCTGGATACATTGGGAGTTTGCGCTGCTGGCCTGAATGACCAGGGCTATTGGCCCTTTGCGAAACGAATGGCGATTGAAGCCGGAATGGCGACAGTCCCCGGCGTTGAAACAGGTTTGTCCATTCATGCTGCAGTTCTTATCAACTGCGGCGCCACGACCGTTTTGCAGCTGCAGGACGGGCACAGAATGGCGCGTGGGCATCCTGCCAGCCATATCGCACCATCACTGCTGGCCTTGGCGGAAAGCAACGGCGCAGACTCGAAAGCCATCTTCTCCGCCATGGTGGCAGGTTATGAAGTCGGAGCCCGTATCGGCATTGCTCTCGACGGTGTGAAGGAGTTGCTGCATGACACCGGAACGTGGAGTTCGATCGGAACCGCCGCTGCAACCGCGCACCTTCTGAGTAACGGTCAGGAAGAAACTATTGCGGATTCCATCGAATCCGCGGCCGCAGTTGCGCTAATGCCCTACCGTGATCTACCTGTGCAGGGTGCGACATCGCACCATTTGTATATCGGCCTTGGCGCCATTTCCGGGCTGACCGCCGCGCACGGCGCAATGGCCGGGCTAAAGCCGCTGGAAGGCACGCTCGAACGATTCTTCGGACCACGCTCCGGCGCGGCATTCAACGCAAGGAAATTGACCGATGGAATAGACGAAAGTGGAGAATGGTCATCCTTCGAGATTGAAAACGCTTACTTCAAGATCCACCCGACATGCGCGCATCTGCATGGCGCCAATGATGCACTTTTGTCACTTATGCAGCGCCATGACATCAAGGCTGGTGCGATTGGCCGTGTTGAAATAGCCACGTATGGCGCCAGTCTCGCATTCGACAACGCCACTCCCGTCAACGTCCTTGCAGCGCGCTTCAGCCAGGCAGCTTGCGCAGCGATCGCGCTCACTTACGGCTCACTCGATGAGAAGACATTGACGGATGAAAATCTATGCAGTCCAGCTGTGCAGTCATTGATGAAGCGGGTTTCCGTAGTCCACGACCCTGCACTTGAATTGAACTACCCGGCTGGCCGTCCGACGCGGGTTTCGATAATGCTTGAAGATGGCAATGCTCTTTCTGAAACCGTCGTTTACCCCCTGGGAGACCACACCAATCCCGCGCCCCGTGACATGTTAAGAAGAAAAGCCGCACGGCTACTGGCTTCCCGGTTTGGCGAAGACAACACGGACACGATCATCAGTGCGTTTGAAAATTATCTGCTTGGCAACCCAATCGGGGAGTTGACGGCGGCGTTGCGTTCACCAGCGCATGGGCCAGCGTAGTTCAATGACAGGCTTTTGGCTGAGAATCGAGCGTGGAATTTCAGGTGCGTTCCGTACCAGACCGCTCACACCAGGAAACGCGCACTATTCGCTTCCAGTATGTTGGTTCTGATCAAGGTCGGAAGACGGGCAATGTCTTGCGTCTTTATCCCCGTCAGATGCGCGAAGATCTGGGCCTCGTCACCAGCCTCTGCGCCATACCATGAATACTCCGTCATTTTCTGAATGACGGAATAGTCCCGCCGCGTGTCGATGGATCGCAATGACGGATCCATGAGCTCGTCTCTCCTGACCGTCCAGAATCCAACATCACATCGGGGCTGGTGCGGCCCATCCTTCTGCGCAGACCCCAGCACGGTGTATGTGATCTCATCCCCGGAATCTATGTTGTGCTGCGAAAAGCCGCCGTCCGCATCCCAGGGCTGCGTATAGAACGCAGGATCAACGCCGGGAACCACGATCGATTGCCCCATGCGGTAGCTAAGCCGGTCTGCATAGTTGATCGTCGGCACATCGATCATCATCCCCGTATAGGGATTCAAAATCCGTGAGACCGGTTCAAGATTGCGTGGGTCAACGTGGGTCGTGGTCATCGTCCCCCACATGGTGTAGTCGTGCTCGCCCGGATCCGGCGCCCATTCGGGATCGGCCGCGGTAACAAATACTTTCGCGAGCGTTAACCTGCCGAGAAACGGATACGCCGGTTTGCCCGGCGGGCAGATCAGAATCCACCCGTATTGCGCCAACCAGGTATATTCACCGGCCAGATTGGCTTGCGCCTTTGCGAACGCAAAGTGGTTATCGAAGGGGTCGGTGAGGTCGTATGGACCTGTGAATTCAGGTTTCCAGCGCGGTAGATCGAAACTGGATGCAGGGTGGGACTCAACTCTTGCGTGTTCACTCGCCGATTGCTTGACAGCCTTTTCGGCATCATCGGCATTCGCAAAAATATCATAGGGTTGCAGTAGTCCTCCCAGACCAACTCCTATCCCGAGGGAAGCTTGCTTCAGAAACCGCCTTCTATTGAATGCTTCCGTGCCAGCCGTCCGCTGCTCGTTTTCAATTGCTTCATTGCCGGTCTTGCGAGCAAGGGGCATCAAGGTGTTCCTGTGAATTTTCATAGAGTTATTTCCCTAAGGAATTACTTGTTGCGGTTCTCGCGCCACCAGGGCCAACCTTGCCCTTTCTTCATTTCCTTCAAGGCCCAGTCCCAATCAATCGGACCGGTTTCAAACCGGTATTCCAGGCTGGATAGAACCCGATCCCATCCCTTGACGTTGTAGGCATAGGCTTCTTCCCATTTTTCGCCTATACCGTAACCTGAATTGATCAGCCTCACCCGCGTCTGTTGGCCCTCGTTGAGCTCATCAAAATAGATCACCAGGCTTGTTGAGTTCCCGGTGAGCTCGGATATATGCATGGGCGTCATCCAGGTCACCGCCAGCATTTTCATCGGTTCAATGGCGATGATGGTGCCGTCGTTTCCACGGGCGACCGGATCAGTCTGGTCCGGTTGAAACACGACCCGGAACACACCGCGCGGCCGCGCATCCACGTCAGCGCCCAATCCCACCCATGTCGGCAGCCCTGACGAAGTTGTCCACGCTTCCCACACCTCTTTGAGGGAGGCATTGACAGTTGCCTCGTTTTCAATGGGCGGCGGTATTTCGAACGCGTTGAGGGGCAACGGGATGAGCAGCCCCAGGACGAAAAATCGAACAGACACCTTGAATCGACCAATCACCGCCCTTTACCCCCATTAGCAAGCATTGCCTCAAACCCTCATGTTCGCTGCGCTGAACACCCCGCGGTGATGTAACTGAGATTCCGGGGAGGCGGCGAACCGACCTCCCCGGAGTTGGCTGGCGCTTCGTCCCGGTGCATGATCCGGTTACGGAATCGGATCGAGGACGCTTTTATTTTCGGCGCCCTATGAGCCCGTTCTCAAACTGTCCCCGGCCGGCGTCGTCGAGCCCCGCGTTGTGCCCGGCTTGGCCGAGGACGAACAGCAAAACGAACCGCAACCTTCACCGGTTGCGAGTCTGCTATCCGCCGGCCGTCCGTTTCCGTTTCGATCGACAACCATCATACGGAGGAAGCACCATGCCACCGACAAGAATACCAACCGATGCCCTGCACGTCATTCATGCCCGCGCCGCCGGACTGGACGTGCACAAGATGCAGATCACCGCCAGCGTGCGGCTGGCCCGGCCCGGCGAGGAGGCGGAGGTCCACACCGACACGTTCAGCGCCTTGCCCAGCGGACTGGCAGAACTCACCGAATGGCTGGGGCGCCACGAAGTCACCGCAGCGGTCATGGAGGCCACCGGCGTGTACTGGGAGGCCGTGTTCGACGCGCTGGAATCGGCCGGCGTCGAGCCCATCGTGGTCCACGCCCAGCGCGTCAAGCAGATCAAGGGCCGCAAGACCGATGTCGCCGACAGCGTCTGGCTGGCCCGCATCTGCCAGTTCGGCCTGTGCACGCCGAGCTTCGTGCCGCCGGCGGAGTTCCGCGACCTGCGCAAGCTCTCGCGCCAGCGGCGCAAGGTGGTGCGCCTGCGCGCGACGCTGCGCACCCGCATCCATCAGGTCCTCGACGGCGCCGGCGCGCGCGTCGGCGGGTTGCTCTCGGATGTGTTCGGCGCCAACGGCCGGCGCATCCTCGACGGACTGGCCGCCGCACAACCGCCTGAGGACATCCTCGCCGGACTCTCCCATCATGTCCGTCATCGGCTCGGCGAATTGTGCGACGCGCTCGACGCGAACCTCTCCGCCCAGGCCCGGTTCATCCTCAACGACCAGTTGGACGCCTTCGACCGCGCCGGCGAACGCATCGCCGCCTACGACGCCCTCATCCACGAACGGCTGACTCCCTACCGCGACCGCATCGATCGGCTGACCACCCTGCCCGGCGTCGATCAGGCCTCGGCCTGCGCCATCTTCATCGAACTCGGCCCGGACATCGGTGTGTTCCCCACCGCAAGGCAGTGCGCCGCCTGGGCCGGCCTGTGCCCCGGCAACAACGAAAGCGCCGGCAAACGCCGCGCCGGCACAACCCGCAAGGGCAACCCCTTCCTGCGAAGCCTGCTCGTCGAATGCGCCCACGGCGCCGCCCGAACCGCCGACTGCCAGTTCCGGGGCTACCACAAGGCCCTGACCGTCCGACGCGGCTACAAACGCGCCACCGTCGCCACCGCCCACAAGATGCTGCGCTGCATCCACGCGATGCTCTCCAACGGCAGCGTCTACCGCGACCCGCACACCGACTACGAGGCCCTCATGGTCAAGCGCAACGCGCCGCGATGGATCGCCATGCTCAAAAAACACGGTGTCGATCCCTCCACCTGGGCCCACAAGAAACCGGCCGCCGCCTGACCATCGCGCCAATCCACATCGCCCAAGCGCGACCCGCGTCCGAATCCAGGCCATAACAGCGGGGCCGCCGAAAAACGAATGCCACCGCGCCGCGGCGACGACTTCACCACCGACCGGATAACCGGCCGGATGATGCACCGCGCCTCAATACACAGAATCCCACTGTGTAGTTACACAGCAATAAAGAGCCGTCCTTGACATTGATACGGCGCCCTTGTGACCATGTAGTGGCGAACCCGCGCGGATGGACTGCAGCGGAATCACGCCGGCCATCCCTGGGCCTGTCAGCGGGCCGCCAGAAAACCTCTAATGATGACATTGGGCAAATATGAGTTGTCCCATTCCTTACCTTTGCCGGGCAAGTAAAAACCGTATCACTGAATTACGCTCATGTGTTCGGTAACGTCATGAACTGTAACCGGCGCTGACCCGGCCTGCGTCTATCGGCCACATCCCCCGTAAGCTGTTGAAGATCGGTGCCGTGGTGCTGTGCAATATGCGGGCCAAGCCTGTGCAAACCCCTGCTCTCCAACAAGATGCCGCAACCGATTATCCGTTACGGGCATTGGCGAATAACTTAATAGTATTGGCTCCTGCCATCGAATAGTAATACTCTCTTCAATGAGCAACAGAGCCTATTCAGGCTACCAGGGAAGGAAAGGGAGGAAAAATGAAAGGAATTATGAGACACGCAGGTCGTCGGTCACTTGCAGGTTCAATGGCGCTGGCCTTCGTGCTGGCTTTAGGCGCGGAAGCAGTAGCCCAACAGATGGTGCTGGAAGAAATCACGGTGACCGCACGCAAGCGGGCTGAGTCACTGCAGGATGTTCCGCTTTCCATCTCCGCGCTTGGTGAGGATCTTTTGCGCGACGCAAACGTCTACAGCCTCGAAGACCTCGCAGCCGTAACTCCCGGCTTCACGTTTACGAATATACGTGCGCTGGGCACGCCGACTATCCGCGGTTTGGCCCAGACAAATGGTGGCGCCATTCAAACCAATGTCGGCATATTCATGGATGGAATTTACATTAACAATCGCTCCGGCCTTGAGTTCGGCAACATGGACCTGCAACGCATCGAAGTTGCTAAAGGTCCACAAAGTTCCCTGTTTGGCCGCGACTCTTTCTCCGGCGCGATCAACTATGTGACACGCGAGCCGGTGATCGGTGCGTTCGATGGACAAATCCAGGTTGAAGGCGGTACGGATGAACGAGCCGGATTCAAGGGATCCGTCAATATGCCGATCTCCGATACCCTCGCGGTTAGAGTTTTTGGCGGCTACAGCACCTTTGACGGAACTATCGAGAACGTGCGTGGCGGCGAAAACGTAGGCGGCTGGGACCAGCGTCTGTCAGTAGGCGGCTCACTCCTGCTTGAGCCGAACGAAAAGTTTTCTCTAAAACTCTTTGGCCTGCGTAACGAAGTGGAAGAAGATCAACCACCTCTTATTTCTCCGGATTTCAGAAACAACAGCGCGGGGGCCCAGTACGTAAACGCCAACGGCACGTTCATGACATTGTTCGGCGGCGATATCCCGAAAGCTGACAGCGTTGGCCTGGACAATCGCGGCAGAGGTAACACCGGCGGCATAACACTCCTGTATGCCAAGGCGGACTATGACTTTGACTTCGCCACTTTGACCGGCACCATCTCGCACACAAAGTCTGGCTATGATGGATTCTTCGACAATGTTGCGGACCTCGCTGCCGTCAACCGTCCGCTCGCAGGCCCGGTGTCATCCTTCTTTCTGACAGACACGGCAGGCGATGCGGCTGAACAGCAAACCTTTGAACTTCTGCTAACCTCGAACAATGAGGGTCCGTTCGAATGGCTCTTCGGCGGCACTTACTATGACACGTCGTCTTCTCTTCAAACCGCAAGCCAGGGCGCGCTGATCGGCCAAATCGACAATCTCGTTCAGATCAGCGATTTCAGTACAAAACTGGATCAGGAAATCAGTGCCGTTTTCGCAGCTGCGTCCTACGACCTTACTGATCAATTCACGATCGGCGGCGAAGTGAGGTACACGAGCGAAGATCAAACCCTGGATGTGCTTCAGAATTTCATTCTCTTCAACCTTATTCTGGCAGACACGGAAGAATCGATCGGTTTTGACTACGTCTCGGGCCGTGCCACGATTGAGTATCGGCCTAACGAAGACAATTTGCTCTACTTCTATATTGCCCGCGGGGTGAAAACAGGCGGAATCAACCCGGGCCGTGAAGGCCGCGACTTCTTTACATACAAACCGGAGACGAACTGGACCTACGAAATTGGGACCAAGTCCGCGTTTCTTGACAATCGCCTGATCTTGAACACGGCCCTCTATTACGTCGACTGGCGCAATATTCAGGCCACGGCGCCGGGAGACTTGTCGGCGGCGTCGGTTACGTTCAACGGAATAGGCGCAAGCTCGAAGGGTGTTGAGATAGATGCCACTTTTTATCCATCCGATAGTCTCGCTCTCACCTTCGTGGGTACATATTCGGATCCGCAATATGACGAGGGATACGTTGATGGTGCATTCGATCGCGCATGTTTGCCGCAAA
This sequence comes from uncultured Gammaproteobacteria bacterium, assembly GCA_951828235.1. GTDB lineage: Bacteria > Pseudomonadota > Gammaproteobacteria > Steroidobacterales > Foliamicaceae > Foliamicus. The sequence goes on along the minus strand of OX639965.1, from coordinate 2,434,015 downwards.
CAGTCGACTTTGTCTCAAGCACTTGTAACGGCGATGTGAGTGGCAATCAGATCGCGAAAACGTCAAGAACTCAGCTATACGCCAGCGTGGCGCATACCCTTCCCGAGATTGTCAATGGCTTCGATGTAGTCAACCGGATTGATTTCAGGCATCAGGGACGGCGTCCGACGACAAGCATTGGGACGGCGGAAACTCCGGCAACGAACCTCTTCAATTACCGCTTGAGCCTTCACAGAAACAACACCGTAATATCGTTCTGGATAGATAACGTGTTTGACCAGGAATGGATTTCCGAGGTGCTGCCAATATCAAGCCCCGAAGCAAACAGTCCGCAGAATTGCGGCAGGAGATGTTCAGTCCGGCAAGAGAACATCTATCCGGGCAATGGCAGGCAACTGGGCGTGACCCTGGTTCAGAGATTCTAGGCGCCGAGCACGCAGGCGTTCAATGCAGTCTGATTGTCCGGCGCCGGTGGGTCAGCCTCCAGTGCTCAACCGGGTTTGCGCGCCCGGGTGACATAGGGAAACGGATAAGGACCGTCGGTCATGCCGAAGCGTTCGATTTCGACAAAACCGATGTCTTGCAGCAGGGCACGCACATCCAGCGTCGCCGACTCACGCCAGAATGGTTCGCCTTCGTTCCGGGCTCCGAAATCCGCCTTCCACTGCATGAATTTATCGAGTTCTTCGTATGGGGGAACATCGCCAAAGACTGCGAGCCCGCCTGGTTTCATCACGCGGTATGTTTCCCGGAAGGTGCGCTCCGTCACGTCAACCGGTATCTCATGCAAGATCGCATATGACGCCACGACATCGAACGAGTCGGCCTCCAACCCGGTATCCTCGCCGGAACACCTGATCAGCTTTACGGTTGCGCCCATTTCATTGAGCGTACGCTGCGCCTGCTCAAGTTGACGGATGCTGATGTCGCATGCCGTTATATCGGCATCCGGATGACGCCGCGCCAGAACTCGCGTGAACTGCCCGGAACTGCACCCGATTTCCAGAACGCGGCCGCTGCCGATGTCGGGAAGAGAGTCGGCAAGCGCCCATCGTTGCGCGTCTATGTCCCCCGAGGCGATCCTGGACACCAGGTACCCATGAATGAGTTCGCCGTAGACGAAGCCCATGTAGGGATGGCCGTCCCACCCCCCATGGGTGCGGTGAATCCAATGGTCTGTCCACCACGACGGTGGCTGGTAAGCCGGGTTGGGGTCCAGGGTTGTGGGCCCGCTCAATCCTTGATCAAGACCGGAAGCAAACGCTTCTCCCATCTCTTCAAAGGCCCGAATGGCAATCTGCCCGTGGTTATTGCAGTACCAGTCACGGCAAAGATTGCTGACACGAAATCCCGCCATCCGGCCTGCTACGTCCAGAATCTGCTGATCTCTTGAGTCGAGGTCTTCCGCGAGAGATTCCTCATCGAGACCGGCCGCCCTCACGGCCTCCGCGACCGGACGGGCCTTGACGCCGATTTGACCCGCTATTTCAGCCGCAAAATCAAGAGAGGCTCGACCGTACTGCCTGAGTTGATAATCCATATCCGGTTCTCCGATTTGGCGATGCACGCAGATACCCGAGTGAAGGTCTACCCATAGACTGAGCCACTTCGGATGCGATTCATGACAGATTCTAGACGAAGAGGGAGGATGTCGGATGAAGCGCAAGCGATGCTCGGAAGAGCATGGCGTGGCGGCGGTCAGGCAGCAGGAGCGGGGAGTCCCAGCGGCGGATATCGCTTGTAAGCTCGTGATTGCCTTATGACGATCAGAAAAGTAGCCGCTATTGTGGCCTGCGTCGTGTTGATGCGCGCTCAGTCCGCCCTGGTTCACGCTCAATCCACCGACGATGTTCTTGTTGAGCGATTCAACACGCAGGGGCAGACCAGCGGGCCCGACGGCTACAAGTGGTACGACCCGACCGAAGCCATTGCAGGCGCGCACGACGGTTTCTTCGAGGTCGTTCCGCCGGAGGTCCGCACCATCTCCGAAGACGCGCTGGCCAACGCCCGCGCCTACGCCCGACGCAACCGGTCCGAAAGCCTGCTCGTCTGGCATCGCGGCGCGCTGCAATCGGCCGATTACTGGATGGGTCTGGGGCCGTCCGACGTGGTCAATTCCCGCAGCATGCACAAGATGGCCGGCGGCCTGCTCATCGCCCGCGCCATTGCCGACGGGCACATCGATTCGCTTGACGATTCCGTTGCCCGATACATTCCGCGTTGGCGGGGCACGGACAAGGAACCCATGACCATCCGCAACGTATTGCACATGTCGAGCGGACTGCGCTGGTTCGGCATCCGCGACGAGCCCGTTACCGGGCTCAGCTCCCGGCGCTATCTCAGCCCGTACTGGGACGAGGTACTGCTCGAAGAGATTCCGATGTCGTTCGCGCCGGGAGCGGAATACGACTACAGCGACATCACCGCCGACGTCATGCCCCACATCATTCAGGGCGCCACCGGCAAGCGCTATGCGGAGTATTTCTCCGTAGCCTTGCTAAAGCCCTTAGGTGCGCGCGGCGGTTTCATCTGGGTCAACCGGGAAGGCGGAATGCCCCATGGCGGCTGCTGCCTGATGCTGCCGCCGGAAACCTGGCTGCGCTTCGGCCTATTGGTCATGAACGGCGGCTCCTGGGACGGCAGGCAACTGCTCCCCGACTACTGGATGACGGAAATGCTGACGCCGTCGCCCAACAATGAACAGTTCGGGCTGATGATCTGGCTCGGCAAACCCCATGCGGAACGCCGCCTTTACCACCGCCCGGACTCGTGGCTCAACGACGTGCCCAAGCCCGGCGTCTACCACTCGGAGCCGTTCCTCGCCGATGACCTGTTTCTGTTCGACGGCTCCGAAGGCCGGTCGGTCGTCATCGTGCCGTCCGAGCAGTTGGTCATTGTCCGCACCGGCTTCCGGCCGCTCCCCGATCAGCCGGAGTGGGACAATGCCTTTGTGCCCAACACGATCATCCGCGGAATCAAGCGCGCCGCAAACGACGTCGCCCCATGACCCGACGGATCATCGCCGCGCTTGTAGTCCTCATCGTGGCCGCAGTTGCATTCGACTGGACCTTCTGGTCCCGCTTCATCACCATCCGCGATCAAACAGCCATCAGTCTTCCCGGCTGGATCAGTCCGACGGCAACGGTCGAGGGGGACTTTCGCGAAGAATTGATCAGCGTGGCCCCGGCCGACCGGGTCCTGTCCTCAAGCGCGATTGCCGAACTGGTGGACTACGCGGAGCAGGTGGAGTCGTTTTCTCTCGTCGTCCATCACGGCGAAGCGATTCAGTTCGAAGCCTATTGGCGGGAGTTCGGCCCCGACGACGTGACCGAAACCTACTCCATGGCGAAGTCGGTGCTCGGCCTGACGTTCGGCCTCGCGTTGGAAGACGGGTTTATCGGTTCCATCGACGATCCGGTGACTGCCTACGTTCCCGAGTGGGAGGGCACGGACAAGGAACGCCTGACCATTCGCCACGTGCTGCAAATGGCCAGCGGCCTGGAGCATTTCCGCTTCAATTTCCGTCTCTTGCAAGACCCCTATCACAAAGGCATACGGCTGTTTATCGGATCCCGCATGGAGAATGCCCTTCTCCGCTTCGATCTCACGGCAGCGCCGGGAACGGAGTTCACCTACAACAGCACCAACACCCAGTTGCTCATGCTGATTCTCAAGCGGGCGACAGGCCGCGCCTATGCCGACTACGTTTCGGAAAAACTCTGGCGGCCATTGGGCGCCAAACCGGCCACGCTATGGATGGACCGCGACAGAGGCATGCCCAAGGCCTACGCTTTCTTCCAGGCCCGCCCGCGGGACTGGCTGCGTATCGGCCTGGCCATAAAGAATGAAGGTGTCGTTGACGGACGGCAAGTCATTCCCGCGGAATGGCTTGCCCTCATGACCACGCCGTCGCCCACCAATCCCAAGTACGGCCTGCAGACATGGATCGGGTCGCCGCACGTGACCGAGCGGTTCTACAACCGCAATACACCGTTCGGCATCAAACAGTAGGAGCCGTTTCTGGTGGATGACGTGGTGTTTTTCGACGGCGGCGGCGGTCAACGGGTTTACGTCGTTCCGTCCGCCGATCTCGTAATCGTGCGAACCGGCATGCCTTCGCCCCACTGGGACGATGGGGTGATTCCCAATATCATCCTTCGCGATCTCGGCTACGGACAGGGCCAGTCATGAACGGTCCGGACATCGGCATCGTCGGCGCCGGCCTGGGCGGCATGACCGCCGCCGTTGCGCTTCAGCAGCGCGGTTTCAACGTCACCGTCTATGAACAGGCGCCGGCCCTGGGGGAAGTAGGCGCCGGCATTACGGTGGGGCCCAACGTAAACAAGGTCCTCGATGGTCTGGGCCTGGAAGATGCGGCGGAATCCTTTGCCGGCGCATCCACGACGTTCGGCACGCTTCACTACAAGACCGGCGGGCGGATCCTGTTTACGGAGCGGGGTCCGGAGGAGGCACTCGAGACCCGGGGGGCACAGACGCGGCACATGCACCGGGCGGATCTGCACAAGATCCTGGAAGACGCGCTCGACAAGGAGGGCGATACCCTTCGCCTCGGACACAGGCTTACGGACATCGAGCAGGACGACAGCGGCGTGACCCTGCGCTTTGCCGACAACGCGAAGGACAGGCGCGACATTGTCATTGCCTGTGACGGTCTCAAGTCCGTGGTGCGCGACAAGCTGTTTCCCACGGAACCACCCCGCTACACCGGCTTCATGGCATGGCGTGGCCTGGTCGATGCCGCCGATGTGCCGGAAGTCCCCCATGTGCCCCACTTTGCCTCCTATCCGGCCGAAGGCAGGATGTTTTCCCGTTATCCCGTGCGCCGGGGCGCCCTGATCAACTGGGTGGCCAACGCCTACCGGCCGGACGACATCGGTGAGGAAAGCTGGTACGCGCAGACGGACATCGACGAGGTTCTCGAAGAGTTCGGGGACTGGCATGAAGACGTCGTGCGCATTCTCAAGGCGTCACCCGGCGGGAGGTGTCTGCGCTGGGCGCTCTCAAGCCGCCAGCCGCTCAACGGCTGGACCGCCGGACGGGTCACCTTGCTGGGCGATGCCGCCCATCCCATGACGCCCTTCTACGGCATGGGCGCGGGACTGGCCTTTGAAGACGCCGCGGTCCTCGCCCGCTGCTTTGAAGCGGAGGACGGGGACTGGCGGGCGGCCTTCGTGCGCTACGAGCGGGCACGCCTCGCCCGGGCCAACAGGTTCCACGTGCAATCGCTTGAGCGCGGCAGGATTTACATGAGCGCGGACCCGACGGACCGGGCGAAGGAGCCCACCGCCGGCATGGAAGCGGAGTTCGGCTACAACGCCATGACGGTGGAAATTTGAAGTTTGAGTATTGCCTTCAATTCGCCCTTCCTACCCCAGCGCTGTTTAGTCTAGAATCATGCTTATGCCTCGAAGCGTGTCTAGCAGCCCGGCCGGTCCTTAAGGGATGCGCGCTAACCAGCAGGAGCTCTTCAAAGGGCAACGGATGCCCCGACAGCCCGCCACTTCGCTTCCGCCGCGGAAAAACGGCGCAATCAACAATCTCTTGCCAGTGGATCAGCCGGCGCATGATTGGTACCGGTTTGTCCTTTCTTTCCCGCCGCACCTGGTCCGCGACTACGCAGATCGATTTGAACTGAACTCCGATTCGCTTCTCCTGGATCCGTTTTGCGGCACGGGCACAACCATAGTGGAAGGAAAGAAACTCGGGATACCGGCAGTGGGCATTGAGGCTGTTCCACTGCCATTGCTCGCATCACAAACCAAAGTTGACTGGAGCCCGAATCCAGACAGTCTAAGGTCTCATGCCCAGTATGTGGCGGAGCGCGCCCTGACACTGCTTGAGAGGGACGGCATCAGCGATGAACCGGATGAAAATTCAAGCATGCATAGCGCAGCAAGCCTTCGCTCATTGCCGGAAGAAACCCGAAAACTGCTGCTGGGAAGATCAATCAGTCCTCTGCCGCTTCACAAGGTTCTCACACTCATCGAAGTGTTGAGCAAACAGCGGTCATCTCCCTATTTCCGGCATGAGTTGCTGGCCCTGGCAAAGCTCTTGCCGTCAGACATTGGTAATCTGAGATTCGGTCCGGAGGTTGGGGTGGGAATCGTTAAGCAGGATGCCCCGGTAGTGAGCTCGTGGCTCAGTCAGGTTCTCCGCATGGCGGACGACCTGCACGTCCTGACTGCCGTGAACCAAAGCCCTGCAAACGCGATCTCTGGCGACGCGCGTGACATTGGTGGGCTGGTCGCCCCGCGCAGCGTTGACGCTGTGATTTGTTCCCCGCCCTACCCCAACGAAAAGGACTACTTGCGGATAGTTCGCCTTGAGTCCGTCCTGTTGGGTTTCATTGAGAATAAGCTCCAACTTCGCGCTTTGAAGAAACGCTTGGTGCGCTCAAACACCCGTGGTGTGTATAAAGGGGACAAAGATGACAAGTGGGTTCGTTCAAACCGCAACATAGCCCGGATTGCCAAGGAAATCGAGGCCCGAAGAATAGCCCTCGGCAAGGACTCGGGGTTCGAGAGAGCCTATCACCGGGTTACCAAACTCTATTTCGGCGGTATGGCCCGGCACTTTCAGAGCCTTTCTAAAGTTCTTCGGCCCGGTGCGCGCCTTGCCTACGTAGTTGGCGATCAGGCTTCTTATTTGCGCGTAATGATCCGTACGGCCAAGCTGCTGGCGGAGGTAGCGGTGTCGCAAGGATACGAAATAGAGGGAATCGATCTGTTCCGTACCCGTCATGCCACGGCTACCCGCGAGCAGTTGCGTGAAGAGGTCCTGCTACTGCGTTGGCCGGGTTAACCAAAATGCCTGGCAACCGCGACACCTCGCAAAACCGCTACCTCGACATCATCAAGTGGGTGTTCCGCCGCAACTTTCAGGACGGATCGATCGAGGTTTCTTTTCCTCGTTCGGAACTTGCAGAAGCAGCTCGAAACCTTGGCTTGGAGGTGCCGAAGAATCTGGGAGATATCGTCTATTCCATTCGATATCGAACCAATATGCCGGAGGAGATTGACAAGCTTGCGCCGCAAGGAATGACGTGGGCGCTCTTTCCGGCCGGAAGAAGCCACTACGCTTTTCGTCCGGTGGCGATCAACCAGATTGAGCCACGAGCGGGACTTGCCAGAATCAAAGTGCCGGACTCCACGCCGGGGCTGATCTCCCGTTACGCCATGTCGGATGAGCAGGCACTCCTGGCAATGGTCCGATATAGCCGACTGCTCGACATATTCACGGGCATGGCTTGCTACTCGCTTCAAAACCATTTCCGAACCAGCGTTGAAGTTCAAGGAGCGGGCGGCGCCAAATCATCCAAGGCGCAGGTGGAAACGGATGAACTCTACGTGGGCATCGACAGGCACGGAAGCCACCATATCTTCCCCGTGCAGGCAAAAGGCGGAACAGACCGCTTGAGCATTATTCAGATCTGGCAGGACTTTCTTGTAGCAAAGCAGAAATTCGGCAATCTGACCGCGCGGCCGATTGCAACTCAATTCCTGGACGACAAATCGATTGCCCTATTCGAGTTCTCAGAATCCGGCAATCAGATCTCCATCACCAGGGAGCGACACTACTCACTGGTACCGACCGGAGAACTTACGGATCAGGACCTGGAGGAGTATCGAGTAGCCGCTTCACGTGCGCCTCGCACGGATTAGCTGCAAACCAAGGAACCTGTCCCCGAGTCCTTTGAATCTTAGGTTATGCGCGTTCAATCAATGGGCGCAGGTGAGTGGACAGAGTGGTTTCATTGGCTGCGGAAATGGCTTGACGGTAGCATTGTGGGGTGACCCTATTGGCGCCCCACGACTGCAAAACCGACGAGGCCGTGCGGATTCGGGAGCGTCTCGCGCATCTCGCGGCTGAGAGAGAAGCACTCGAAACTCGGCTCGCGGAGATCGAGCCCAGGGTTTCGGCCGAGGCGGAAAACGGCCCTTCCACGATGGCGGTAACCGATCGTTCTTCTCCGAGCGACAAGATCAAGCTGTTCCGATCGCTCTTTCGTGGCCGCGTCGATGTCTATCCGAAACGCTGGGAGAACGCTCGCGCGGCCAAGGCGGGTTATGCGCCAGTATGCGCCAATGAATGGAAACCGCGCCTTTGCGGAAAGCCCAGGATCAAGTGCGGCGTCTGCCCGAACCAAGCCTTTCTTACCGTCACCGACGAGGCGATCGACGCACACCTTCGCGGCCGAGATACTCTTGGTGTGTACCCCATGTCGCCGGACGGCACGTGCCAGTTTATTGCTGCCGACTTCGACAAAGCAACCTGGCGGACCGATGCCGCCGCATTCCTCGCCTCCTGCCGGTCCAAAGGAGTGCCGGCAGGGCTTGAACGCTCGCGTTCAGGCAACGGAGGACACATCTGGATTTTCTTCGCAGAACCGTTGCCGGCGCTGCTCGCCCGCCGTCTCGCTTCGCACCTTCTCACCGAAGCGATGGAGAGCGCCCCCGACATTGGGTTCAAATCTTATGACCGGTTCTTCCCAAGCCAAGACAACCTGCCGGAGGGCGGCTTCGGAAGCCTCATCGCACTGCCCCTGCAAGGCGGGCCGCGCAGGCTCGGCAACACGGTGTTCCTTGACGACAGCTTCGCGCCACTTGAGGATCAGTGGGCGTTTCTTTCATCGCTCCGCCTTCTCACATCAGCGGAGGCAAAGGCGATTGTGGATGCGGCTACGCTGCAGGGTGGAGTCATGGGCCTCCGCTTGCCGCTGGAGGAGGAAGAAAGGGAGCCCTGGACAGCACCGCCTTCGCGGCGCCGTCCCGCGCAATCGATCGCGGGACCGCTTCCGGAGCGGATCGAGCCCGTCCTGGCGGACCAACTCTATATTCCACGTACCGGACTACCGCCGGGTCTGGTCAATCGGCTTGTGCGCCTCGCCGCCTTCCAGAACCCGGAGTTCTATCGAGCGCAGGCGATGCGGCGATCCACCTTCGGCATTCCGCGCGTCGTCGCCTGCGCAGAGCTTTTGTCTCACCACATCGCGCTTCCGCGAGGCTGCTGTGAGGCAATGCAAGAATTGCTCGAAGAGGTTGGCGTCGGCCTGGATCTCCAGGACGAACGCAATCCCGGCCGTCCTGTCGATGCAGCCTTTCTCGGGGAACTTACGAGTAAGCAGCGGTTCGCTGCCGATGCGCTGCTCGCACATGACACCGGAGTGCTTGCAGCGGCGACCGGGTTCGGCAAGACAGTCGTTGCAGCGTCAATCATTGCCAAGCGCGGCGTTAACACGCTCGTTCTCGTTCACCGACGCCAACTGATGGATCAGTGGATCGCGCACCTCCGAGCATTTCTGAATCTTCCTGCTTCTGCGATCGGGCGAATCGGAGGCGGCAGGCGCAAGCCCGGCGGCATCGTGGATGTCGCTACGATCCAGAGCCTCGAACAGGGAAAAACGGTGGACGACATCGTCGCGGAATACGGGCATCTCATCGTTGACGAGTGCCACCATTTGTCGGCGGTCAGTTTCGAGGCGGTAGCGCGCCGGGCAAAGGCAAAGTACGTGCTTGGGCTGTCGGCCACCGTCACGCGCAAGGACGGGCACCACCCCATCGTTTTCATGCAGTGCGGCCCCGTCCGATTCCGAACGAATGCGAAGGCGGAAGCCCTTCACCGCCCGTTCCAACACCGGGCAATCCTGCGCCCCACTCAATTTCACCTGCCGACAGCCCTCGATGCCGACCAACTGCCGATCCAGCATATCTACGCCGCGCTGGCCGATGACGAGGCTCGCAACGAGCTGATACTCGATGATCTGCTGGCGGCATTGGAAGCCGGGCGCTCGCCTATCCTTCTCACCGAGCGCAAGAACCATGCCCGCCGGCTTGCCGAAAGGCTTGAGCGCTCCGCACGCAATGTGCTGCTTCTCCGCGGAGGTATGGGGGCGAAACAGCGCCGCGAGATCATCCAGCGCCTTGAGGACATTCCCGACGGTGAAGAACGGGTCCTGGTCGCGACCGGGCGCTATATCGGGGAGGGTTTCGACGATGCGCGGCTCGACACGCTGTTCCTGGCGATGCCCGTGTCGTGGAAGGGAACGCTGGCCCAGTACGTCGGCCGCCTGCACCGGCTTCATCCGCAGAAGCAGGAAGTACTGGTCTACGACTATCTTGACGACGCGGTGCCGGTCCTGAGCCGCATGGGCAGCAAGCGCATCAAGGGTTACGGAAACCTCGGCTACACGGTCGAACGGCCCGGCATCCCCACTGTTTTGTGAGACTTAATTTTGGAGTCATGACTCAAAGCGCTGTAATCAGGATAATCAGGGACCTCCGGGATCGTGGGAAGCTCTCCGGGGTGGATGTCGCCAACATTGCGCAAGTTCCCAGGGCGACAGTTTCCCGCTGGTCCAACGGTATTGCTGCGCCGCGCGCGAAGACACAGTTGATATTGTCGGATCTCAGGTATGTGGTGTTCAGGCTCGCGGATTTCTACAGCGCGGACGAGACTCGCTTGTGGCTCTATTCGCGCAATGATCTATTGGACGGAAAAACTGCGATTGAGTTGATTCACGATGGGCGAACTGACGAGGTGCTGCAGGCTATCGAGAAACTCGATTCGCTCGCGTACTTGTAGTCCGCCCAATTTCGACTTGCATGGACAGCTTCCTCGATCCCGGTCAACTGGTAGCCCTGGGAATGGAAGACTCTCTGGCCATAACGCCATGATGGCGGAGATTTGACGAACAAGAGAGGATTCCTCATGAGCGACCTGCAGCAGGAAATGGAAGCGTTCTTTGCGGAATATGAACAGCGGTGGAACGATCAGGATGACTATTCGTCGCTCATTGAAATGTGGGATACGGATCAGCCTCCCTATTACCGGCCAATGGAAAAGTCGGACGTTTTCACCACCTGGGAAGAATTGAAGCGATACTGGTCGCCTGAGCGAAAGCGGGAGTTGATTGTCGCTTTGTGGTACGGCTTCAGGAACATTCGCCCCAAGATGGTCGGGGACAACGTGGCAGTCGTCTTCTTTGATACTGAATGGGACATCAAGGCACTGAACGGTCCGGCGGCCAGTGGAACGGATCCGGGAGTCGCGGTTTTCAACCGCACGTCCGACGGCTGGAAGATGAACACATACATCGAAGCCTGCACACACCCGGCGGCCTACAGGAGCGTCTTCGCCGACAAGGAAGACAAGGTCCGCCCGGAATTTCGGCGGCTGATCGAAAGCATCTGCGAGTCCGATTGCCGCAATTGCCGCATCCCGTGCCGCGTCAGATGAGCAATGCACCCCGCGTGGCGCTTGTAACCGGCTGCAGCCGTTCCCAGGGGCTGGGCCTGGAAATCTGCAGGCAACTTGCCGGGCAAGGCATAACAGTCTTTTTGACGGCACGAGATCCGTCCAGGGCCCAGGCACTGGCCGAAGGGCTGCGCGGCCAGGGTCTGGACGTTCACGATCATCAGCTCGACATATCAAGCGATGAAAGTGTCCAGGCAATTGCCCGCCTTATCGAAGAGCGCCATGGCCACCTGGACATTCTTGTCAACAATGCGACCGGCTCCACGCCGGATGCATCATCTGTTTCGGCCGTCGATCTGGAGACCGCGCATCGCGTCGTTGATGTCACGCTGTTCGAAACCTGGCGACTGATCCAGGCGACCCTGCCCCTTCTTCGCAAAAGTGATGCCGGCCGCATCGTCAATGTGTCCAGCAGTGCGGGATTGCACGCAGATCCGGTGTGGGGGCTTAACAGCAAAATACCCCTGGACCCTTCCTACGGCATTGGAAAGGCGGCGCTGAACGCACTGACGGCAAAACTCGCCACGGAGCTTCGGGAGACAAGCATCAAGGTCAACGCAGTTTGTCCCGGGTTTACCGCGACTTCTCCGCGCCTGGCGGCACGCGGAGGCCGTCCTGTTCCCGAAGGAGCCGAGGGCATCGTCTGGGCCGCGACGCTGGGCAAAGATGGACCGAGCGGCGGCTTTTATCGGGATCGTGAGCTTCAGGCCTGGTGAAATACTCCTTGAAACTACGGGAGCACCTTCCGTGACCTCCAGCGAAGCTGGTTACGCGCGTCTTGGCCCTCTCGTCCTGGAGAGGGACGTCAGCAGGAAAAATGCCCTGACCATATTGTTCGCGGGCTTCTGGACGATTGGCTTCGTGACGTTCCTGAACTTCATGAATCCGTACGTTTTTGCTCTGCTGGGAATTCCTGAAGGAGAGCAAGGCTCGCTGGCCGGCCTGCTCGTGTCGTTGCAGGAAATCACGCAGATCGCGATCTGCGGCCTCATAGGCGCCTGGTCCGACCGCGTAGGCCGTCGTCCAATCTATGTCGGTGCGATGGTCCTGCTTGCGGTGGGGTTTGTGACTTACCCGTTGGCCTCAAGTGAGGCGCAGCTGATTGGGCTTCGCATCGCTTATGCGATCGGGGCCACGGCCTGCACCGTGATGATGTCGACTTGCCAGGGTGAATACATCACCGACAAATGTCGCGGTCGCTGGATAGGAGTCGTGGCGATCGTCAACGCTCTGGGCGTAGTCGTAATGATCGCGGTTTTCTCAAAGCTTCCGGTGTTCTTCGGGCAGCTGGGGTTGAGCGACGTCAATGCACTGCGCGCCAGTTTCTGGGTCTGCGCAATAGCGGCTCTCCTGCTGGCGATCGTTCTTCATTTCGGGCTGCAGGCCCCTAATCCGGGAGCGACGACTTCAACGCCGAACATATTCAGTCAGACGGCGAAGGGCCTGACCCTGGTAAAACAACATCCCTTGCTGGGCTTGAGTTATCTGACAGCCTTTGCTTCCAAGGGCGACCTGGTGATTGTTACGACCTTTTTGTCACTTTGGGTCACGCAGGCAGGCATTGGCGCCGGCATGTCGCCGGCCGAAGCCGTAGCGCGGGCGGGCATGATTTTCGGTCTGGTTGCGGGCTGCGGTCTGTTTTGGCCTTTCGTCATCGGCACGCTACTTGATCGGGTCCCGCGCCTGGTCGGGATTGCAATCTCATTTGCAATCGCAAGCGTGGGTTACATCAGCGTGGCGCTGATCGACGATCCGCTTGGACCGATGATGTGGGTCGCGGCCGTCCTGGTCGGGATTGGCCAGGCCAGTGCCATCGTAAGCGCCGGCGTCCTGATCGGCCAGGTGGCGCCCGAGGGCTACAAGGGCACCGTTTTCGGTACCTATGGCGTGGCCGGTTCAGCCGGCATTGTGACCCTCACCTTTGTCGGCGGACTTTTGTTTGATGCCTATGGGGCCGGCAGCCCCTTTCTCCTGATGGGCTTCGTAAATGCGCTTGTGGTGGTTGCTATCTGGCTTCTGTTGCGCTGGCAAAGAACAGCCGAGCCACCTGCCTTGAAGCGGAGTTCAGCTACAACGCCATGAAGGTGGGAATTTAGCGTTCCGGCGTTCGCATCTGCGGGTAATCCGTCCACGCATTCACCCGCCCTTCCCACGGCGCTTCGGAATCGAAGATGGTGGGATGGATTTTCTCGACCAGTTTCCGGTCCGGGAGTGCAATCGCATCCCGATTCGGGAGTTTGATGCCGTTGGTGTTCCAGACGAGAAAGCCGGGTTGCTGCCCCATGAGCAGCCAGGGCCACCAGATCATGGACTGATTGAGCGAATAGGTGGCTGACGCCCTGGCAATGGAGGGGTCGGCGAGTTCGCGCACCAGTCCGTTGCTGGTCGTCTTTTCCGAGTACAGGAGGTCCGGGCCGGAGTACTCGAGCGGCCAGGTGTCCGGATCGAGCGGGTGCTTGAGGTATACGCCGGCGGAATATCGCGAAGTCCAGACCCGTTCACCCGCTTGCGACCACTCCATAGCGAACGGATTATCGGGGCCGTACCGGGAAACCCGCGAGCCGTCGGCGCGCAGGAACTGCGGTCCCTGATCGGTCCACAGGGACTGACCGCGGCCTTCGCGCTGATGAAAAGGCCGCACTCTGCGGCCGTTGAGCGGATTGATGAACGACTCGAGCGGTTCGGTTTCTCCCTGCCCGTGATAGACGGTGGCTTCCCATATGCTGATCTGATGGCCTTCCGGCCGAACCTCCACCTCACGGCGAATGACGGTTGTGCTGTCGACCAGCCGTACCGGGGCACGGCCGGGAACCACGGCTTCCAGGGTGCCCTTGTACATGTGGAAGATGGTGTCGTCTTCGAGGCTGGCCAGGATCTTGATGAACGCACGGACATGGGACTCCGGCGTCGGAAATTCCAGCTGCGGAAGCGGTGACGCGGCGTCTGCGGGAGTGGGAAGCAAGAAATCGGTTGCAGCCGCACCGGCGGTTGCAAGAGCGGCTCGGCGGGTCAGCATGGTTATGGGTTTCCTCTCAGTTGTGCTTCGGTGACGCGCGGCATCTCGCCGCAGGCCGGAACGTTTCCGGAGACGACGGGGCCTTCGTTCGCCCGCTTGCATATCCAGTGATCGAACTGCGGCTTGATGGTGGGATCATCGATGATGAAGGTCTTGTTGAGGCAGCACTCGGGGCCGATGCAGGCAACAATCTGCTCGTTCAGGTCGACGCGCAGCACCCCGCCGAACTTGGTCAGATCCGTCGTCATATAGGACGTGCCGCTGCGCTTGTCGGCATCGGGATGAAAAGGGTTGGAGGGAATCAGCACGCCAACGCGGATGATGGTGTAGGGCACGCCGGAGCCCCGGAGGAGGTGTTCGGATTGGTTCATGTCCTGAGACAACTCATACAGCGGCGGGCTAAGCGGGCAGTCTTCCCTGGGGTTGTCGCCGCAGCCGCCGCCGATGCTGATGAACTGCCTGACGCCCATGCGTTTGGCCCAGGGAACGAAGTTCTCGTACATCTGCGTATAGCTTTGCTCAGTGCCGGGCCAGACCTGCACGGTCTCGAACATCACGTCGAATTGCCTACCTTGAAGGGCGGCGTCCACTTCGTCCGCCTCCATGGCGTCGCCGACCACGTAGTCGACGGGCACGCCTTCGAGTTTGGAACGGTCGGTGGTGGACCGCACAAACGCCGTGACGTGATCGCCACGCTCGATCAGCATCCTGGCGACCGCCGATCCCGCATGGCCGGCCCCGCCGATGATCAACACGCGCTGCGACGCTGTGGCCGCGGTTGAGACGAGCAAGGCCATCGCCGCAGCAACACCCAGCGTATGAGTCAGCAGAGATCTCGGCATGATCACCCTCCCCTTTGCAATATGCTGCTACCCCGCGATCAGACTGACTAGCCGCTGCTCTACCTCCCGCCCCACACGAAGCATAGCTTCAAGCAGTTGCTCGTCCACATCCAATTCGCCCTCGTACTCGGCCAGATTGCGCTTGCGGTGAGCCTGGTCCAGCACACGCCACTGGGCATTGGACAGGCCGACAGTGTGTTGCAGACATTGAAAGACCAGGTAGCGGGAATGGGCGCGGTAGCCTTCAGCCCGAAGAGCTGCGAGCGCCAAGGCGTGAGTTGCGTTGTAAGCAAGGTCGAATCGGCTTTCGAGGCTGATATCATTGCGCCGGCTGTCGATTAGCCGGCGACTGCCTGAACGCAGTAGTCCATCCAATTCGGCACGCGCAGGTGGTTCCGGCTTGAGTTTGCCGATCCGCGCAAGGTTCTTGAGTTCATCCCGCGGCATCTTCGCCTCCGATGAGCACGAGGTGTTCGCCCTCGATAACGCGGGTCAAGAATGGGTTGTCGGCGGCTCGCCTGCTGTCGAACTCCGTGGTGGTGTAGAGCGTCGGGCTGATCCTGCGAGCAAGGTTTGCCTCGACGGGGGCAAGCACTGCGTAGAGCGCCTCCAGGGTCAGATCGTCGGCTACGACCAGAAGATCGATGTCACTACTTGCGGTGTCGGCGCCTTTCGCTACGGAGCCGTAGATCAGAGCAAGAGCAATTTCTTCAGCGAGCGGCGCGAGAGCCTGCTGGATAGGCTCCACCATGGCGACGGATTTGCGCACCATCGCGCAAAGCTCATCGAAGACGGGGCATTCGGGGTTCGCCTGGAAGTGCTTCTGCCTGCCGATGTGCTTCACGGTAACCAGGCCGCTTGACACCAGCCGCTTGAGTTCACGCTGCACGGCACCCGAGCCGGAACCCGTGAGCCGGATCATTTCGCTAGCGAAAAAGCTGCGCGCCGGCTGGCCAAACAGCAGCGCCAGAACACGCTGCTGTGTGGTGGTGAAGAGCGCGTCGGCAAGACTGGTCGGCGCGTCAGAGCGACGCACGGTCTTGCCGCCAGCCGGGAGTATTGAAGCCATCCTGCCCATTTCGGGCATATTATTGCCCAAAATGGGCAGGATGCAAGCCCGGCGCTATCTCTGCCTGGCTATTGAGCGCAGGCACGCTTAACAGCGTTAAGTCCCGCGGACCGGCCCGAGATCATGGCTTCCGTCAAATACGTGCCGTTCTGATAAAGATCGGAAACCATGGAGCCCAGTTGCCCCGCCACATCGTATTCCGCATCCCAACTCGCGCGCTGACCACGATCGCCTGGTGTTTCCATTCTTCTCTCCATTTCTTGTGTGTAGAATAAATATTACTTGTCATGTTTTTCTAATAAAAAACTTGATACTTCCAATACAGTGCATATAGTCTTTTCTGGAGAAGACCCATGAGCATCGCAGCGGCTGTCTATAAAACCATTGATCAAATCCCGCCGGGACGGATCTTTGGTTATGAAGTCTTTCCGGAGTACCAGGAGGCTCCTGAGGCCGTCGTGCGCGCCGTTGGCCGGCGTGTCGATCGCCAGGAACTAAGGCGGCTGCAAAAAGGACGTTTCTACACCCCAAGGCATGGGATACTCGGAGAAGTGCCCGTCGGTGACAGTGAACTCGTGCGTAGCGTGTTGTACTCCAAGGGTAAGCGCTGTGGGTATATCACCGGACCGGCGCTCTACAACCGTTGGGGGCTTACCACTCAGATCCCGAAGACGATCTCGGTCGCCGCCAATCGCCCAGCACAAACCAAGGACTTTGGCACCATTCGAGTCAAAATCGTTCCAAGGCGGGCGCCGATCAGTGACTCAACAGTCCCCTTGCTGGAAATCCTCGATGTCTTTCGCGACGCAAAGAAGGTGCCGGATGCCCGTGTGGATGGTGTATTGAACGAGCTGACCAAACGTTTGAACGGGCTTGCGCCAGCCAAATCGCGCAAGCTGCAGCAGATTGCCGTGAACTATTACGGCGCCGGCGCACGAGCGCTACTGGGGGCGCTCTTGACACGTAACAATCAAGAGATTTTGCCTGCCCTTCGCACTTCGATTAACCCGACCACCACCTTTCGCCTGGGACTTGATCTTGAGGAATGGCCCCAGGCACGCGCCTGGAACATCCGTTAATTCTGCACGAATCTCCAGTTGTCTATTTGGACCTTATCCAGGCAGCAGCCACTCACCGCGGTACTCCTGCTGTCATTGATCCGAAAGGCATTGCCTCTTGGGAAGTAGTGGCGTGGTTTGCGACCCGGCATTCTCAATTGCTGGAGGAACGATCACCCTGGGTGCGCCGCAGCACCGCGACATAAATCAGCGCGATCACGAACATGGTCAGGCTGTAGGTTGCAGCCGGCACCGTCGCAAGCCCGCCGCCGAACAGGAGCACTGCGATGGTGATGGCCAGCGTGCCGTTCTGCAGCCCGCATTCAATCGCGATGGCCGTTCTCTGTTTCGCTCCGGTGGCAAACCACCGCGCCAACTGGTAGGCAATCGCCATCATCAGCAGGTTCAGGGCAAGAGTAGCCAATCCGGCTTGGGCGTAATAGTCGGCGAGATTACTGCGTTCCTGGTAGATGGCGCCCGCGAGCACCAGCACGAACAGCACGGCGGACAGGGCGCGGGCCGCCGGTTCGATCCGCAGCGCAATACGCTCGGCAAAACGACGGACAAGCAGGCCGATCGCGACCGGCACGGTGACGATCAGGAAAACGCTGATCGCCGTGTCGGCGACCGTGATGTCCTGCATCGCCTGCTCGCCAATGAAATGGCCATAGGCGAAGACGACCACAAACGGGACCGTGATTACGCTCAGCAGGCTGATCACCGCAGTCAGCGAGATCGACAGCGCGACATCGCCACGCGCAAATGCCGTCAGGAGGTTGGACGTCACCCCGCCCGGGGCAGCGGCAATGATCATCAGCCCGAGGGCCAGTTCCGGCGCCATCGGCCAGATGCTGGCAAGGAGGAAGGCGACTGCCGGCAGCACGATGATCTGCGACATTGCGCCGACGGCGAAATCCCGCGGGCGACGCGCCACCCGGACAAAATCATCGAAGGTAAGCCCCAGCCCAAGCGCCAGCATGATGAAAGCAAGCGCTATCGGCAGAACCACGTCAGTCACAATTCCCATGCTTCCTCCTTTACCACTCCTGCCATGAAGCCCGCGTAAGACTCTATATCCTGATTCACGCTGGCTGCTTCCAGGGCCGCCAGATAGGCTTGGCGCTGCTCCACCCGGATAATCGTCCACGGGTATCCGCCGGACGCCAGCATTGCATTCATCAGGAACCGAGCGATGCGGCCGTTGCCGTCCGGATAGGGATGTATGTAACCGAAAAGCCAGTGTCCGACCGCCGCCCGCACAGCAGGCTCGGGCTCTTCCTCGAGCAGTTCGAACAATGCCGTCGTTGCCCCCGGAATGATCTTCCGGCGGGGTGGCACGTGGCGCGACCCTCGCAAGAACACGGCCTGATTACGATAGCCGGCCAGGCTCGCCGGCTCAAACACACCCGCAGCGACAAACGGCTGAAAGAGTTGCAGGTACCACAGGACTTGATCACTCTTGAACTGAACTCCAGCCCGAGCACCCTGGAGAATACGGCGAGTGGTTTCCTGTACTGCCTGAAATGCCTGCCAGTAGCCACGCGCCGCCAAGGCGTTCCGATCATTACGGTCGGATTCCATGGCTTCGGGATTCCAACCGCCTGAACGGACCCTTTGAATCAATTCCGGCGTTACCCGGTACCCCTCGATTGACAGCGAGTGATAGGCATCCTGCACATACACGTCCTGCATGTGCTTGAGATACCTGCGTTGGGAATCCTCGTCAGCCGGCAGTCCAGGCGGCTTCGGAAAGCTGGACAGAACCGGCTCGCGCGCCGCCTCCCACAATGCCCGCAGACGCTGAGCAATTGCAGGAGACTTTGGGGCAGCCAGGAAAGGCTTCCGGGAATCTCCGTCCTCTGAAACAAACGGATTCGTTTCCCGCAGCCGGTGCTCGGTTTCGCGCATCACGCGCGCGATTTCGTTGGCCGAGTCTTCCCGGCCGATATGCCGGAATGCGCCGGCCAATCGGCCGGCAATCACCGATTTGGAGCCCGCCAGAAGCCGCCGCAATAGTCCGGACGTCTCTTCTATTCCGGCAAGCACGGTCTGCGCCTCAACCGGCCAATCCCGAAAAAATGCAGGCGGCGCGCGCACCAATGCGGCCTCGGGCGTGAAGACCCGAACCCCATTCTTCTCGCACAGGTCGTCTGCAGGCGTCATCTGCGCCGTCTTCAGGTCGAAAAACGAGGTTCCGAACGGCAGCTCAATTCGATTGTTTGTGCCCTTTACGGCATGCACCAGGACCTGTTCAGGCACAGCCGTATTCTCCGCATGCAGCAGCAGAGACTGCACCGGCGCCAAGTGCCACTCGTCCCCGAATCGGTGGGCGCCATAGCGTGCGCAAAACTCCCAGAACGAGGCATACCAGGGCGTCGTATCGTTCGGCGAGGCGCCCGGATCGCCAAGCATGAACCAACCCTTGATGATGGGCCGAAGAAAGCCATTGCGCGTCAGCCGCTCGCGGTGCTCGCGCGCGAATTCTCCGGACCGGAAAACTTGCCGATCCGTCCCCTGCCGATCTCGCAGGATTGCCAGCGAGGCAGCCAGTTTTTCGCTTGGTGAAGGCATGGATACAAGTATATCCTGTGGCATGGTTTCACGTTTATCTTGTGGTGTGATCCAAAGTAAATCCTGCTTGACCTTAAGAAAGACCACTCCAAATCGCGGGCCTTTGCTACGACCTTTTCGCCTGATCGCAACAGGGCAAGAACAAGTTCCCCGGCTAGCCGCAATTTTTCACGACCGCGCGTTTGAGGAAGAACAGAAACGCAGGGCCGAGTCCCAAGACTTACGCACTAATTCGTGATCGGCCGATGCTAGCCGAGGCTCTGTTACGATAAGGTTCGGAAAAGGCGTCGTTTTCCGCAATTTCAGGAGACTTGACTATGCACTCCGCCATTGCCGACAAGAAGGACGAATTGGCAAGACTCTGCCGTCGCTACGAAGTGGCGCGGCTCGAAATCTTCGGTTCGGCGGCAAGTGGCGCCGAGTTCGATGCGCACACGAGCGACGCCGACTTCCTCGTCGAGTTCGATGCCGACAGCAAGATGGCGCCTTTCGATCAGTTCTTCAACTTCGCTGACGCGCTTCGCAATACTCTGGGCAGGCCCGTCGATCTTTTGGAATCAAGCGCCATAAGCAACCCTTATTTGCGCGCCGCGATCAACAAGTCGCGCAAGCTAGTCTATGCGTCGTGATCCCCGCGTCTTGTTGGCAGACGTCGACAGAGCGGGTGCAGATATCGAGGGATTCATTGACGGGCTGGACAGCGATGCCTATGTCGGCGACAAACGGACGCAAGCTGCGGTCGAACGCAAGTTCGAGATCATTGGCGAGGCGCTAAACAGGCTGCATCAGGCTCACCCCGAACTCGCCAGCCGCGTTCCACGATTGCGCCAAATCATCGACTTCCGCAATCTCTTGATCCATGGTTACGCCAATGTAATGCCCATTCGAGTTTGGGATTACGCTGCTAACCATCTGCCTCAACTCCGTCAAACCATCCAGTTGCTGCTTAATGAGCCAGGCAATGCGGAAGAATAGGTCAGCGACACTGGTCCGATAACAATCCGCGACTACCTGACCGGAAGCGGAAAAAGGGCACGGCAATTCAACTTCGCGGTCGATGTATCGGATAGCGCAGGAAAGATCGTATTGTCCGAGCACTGCGCTTACTTCTGGGTCGGACCCAAGGAGGCTGATGCGCTGAACCTTACGCAGAAAACAAGGAACTCGCTGGAGCAGTTTTGGCGACGGCTCGACTAAGAAGTAGCGGACGTCTTCATTCGTACTACTTGTTCACAACGTAGGTACTTCCGTATGTCAAGGCCTTGCGCACCGTTGCCAGGTGCGAAGATCCATACATCACGAAGATGCTGTCCGCAGCCGTCAGCAGCTCCCGTATTCGTTCAAGCATGAAATGATCGCGGGTCAACATGGAGTGATACGACATCTGTTGAAGAAGGTTGCTTCCTTCTTCGTTGCTCGGGGCATATGACTCGTTGTCCGGTTCCGAGTAACTGAGGTGACCGTTACTCCGCAATCCGAGCCGTTTCGGCGCGCGCCGCAATCAGGACTTTCTGAGGTACCGCAGCCCCTTGTAGAGGAATAAGGCTGCGACGACCGGGTCGATCAGCAGCCAGATCGTGGCGTTCTCAAGCCCGCTTTCCGAAACCTTGGCGATGTAGTTATAGGCGTACAGATGCGCCGCTATGGCGAAGGTGCAAAGCGGAACCGCCCCGCCTTTAGAGCGAATGATCTCGGCGATAGTCGCTGCAAACCCGACCAGCACAAGTACGTCAACGTAGTTGAAAAGCGGCGTTGCGGCCACCGGACTCGCTGCAAAGTACAGATTAGCTGCAGTCAACAAGCCGGCCGCGACCAGCAGTAAGTAGCCAAGCCACGTATGCAATGGATTCCTCGATTCAGTCATGATGTCTCCTTTACCGGTCCCGGAACGCGGCCTGCTTTTCCACGAAGGGTTCACGCCAATCGGGGAACGCATCGCGGAATTTCTGGTTGCGCCGGCCATAGTAGACCAGCGCCTTGCCGGTGCCGCCGTTCCACAGGTCGAATGTGGGCTCGGCATGTTCGGAAAAGAACGCCACCAGGCGTGCGTCCAGATCCGCGACAAGGTCCGCGTAAGCCGGATTGTCGACGAGATTGATGGTCTCGCCCGGATCGTTGGTCATGTCGTAGAGCTCGTTTGGCGAGGCCAGGAAGCGTTTGGTGTATTTCCACTGCGGGGTCTGGATCACCCGGGTGGAGATGTATTCGAAGAAAACCTCGTCTTCCCAGGCCGCGTCCCGGCCGTGCAGCATGGGCGCAAAGCTTTCTCCGGGAGAATTGGCGATCTCCAGATGCCCAAGACCAAGGTATTCGAGCAAGGTGGGCAGCATATCGAACTGATTGACCATGGCCGTTTCCGTCGCACCCGCTTCTATGCGGCCGGGATGGCGAAAGATCAGCGGCACCTGCATGTTGGCGTTGTAGGCCGGCTCAGGTTCGCCCCAGGACGAATTGCCCCACATGCCAAGCTGACCCCAGCTTGATCCCTGGTCGGCGAGAAACACCACTAACGTATCGTCGCGCAGGCCCAGTTCATCCAAAGCCGCCAATACAGTGCCGATGCCCTCGTCCACATGAGTCATTTCCGCAGCGATGTTGATCATGGCCGTCTTGTTGTTGAGCGCATCGATGGCCGACCAGGGATAGGTTCCGCCCTCGGTCGGCTCGGGCGCGGGAGCCGTATTGTTCCTGGCCCATTCCCGCATGTACGGGTGCACCCGGTTCTGCGGCATGGTGGGCACGTTGTTCCTATAGTAGTCCGCGTGGCGGGAGACCGGCGGCTGATTCACCGTCGGCGGCAGAATGTAGGGGCCGTTGTAGGACAGCCAGAGAAAGAATGGACGCCGGGCTCCCCCTGCCGGTTCTTCTTTCTTGTAGTGGGCGAGGAAGTCCACCGCCCGGCGGGACCAGAAGTCCGTGAGATGCTCTTCCCGGTCGAGCAGGTTATAGGTCTCGCCGTTATCGAAGATCTGTGCATCGACGAAACTGGACGTATGGCCACCGCGGGACGTGGTCCACCACTGAAACCCGAGCTGGGGTTTCTCGTGCCGGCCCAGGTGATACTTCCCGACCAGGCCGGTGTAGTAGCCGGCGTCGGCCAAGGTCTGCGGCAGGTTGCGGAATTCTTCAATGGCGGCATAGTCCTCCACCGCGTAGCGAGCCGGCAGTCCGTTGTGTACACCATTGGCCGACGGAATCAGCCCGGTCATCAGTACGGCACGCGACGGCGAGCACACACCGGAGGTCGCGTAGGCCCTTGCGAACAGCAAACCGTCACGCGCCAGTTGATCGATGTTGGGGGTCCTGATGTCCCGATTGCCATACGCCCCAAGCAGGTTGGGGCTTTGGTTGTCGGTCATGATGAGAAGCACGTTAGGCCGTTCCTGGGCCGTGACGCCAGTCGCGAACAGGGCTGTCAGACCGACAGCTGCACAGATCATGCGGAAGTTCATTGGATGGGCAGACCCTCAGGGCTGAAGGGCTCCCTGGGAGCGCCGCAGCACCGCGACAAAAATCAGCGCGGTCACGAACATGGTCAGGCTGTAGGTTGCCGCCGGCACCGTCGCAAGCCCGCCGCCGAACAAAAGCACTGCGATAGTGATGGCCAGCGTCCCGTTCTGCAGCCCGCACTCGATCGCGATCGCCGTTCGCTGCTTCGCTCCGGTGGCAAACCACCGCGCCAACTGGTAGGCAATCGCCATCATCGGCAGGTTCAGGGCAAGAGTAGCCAATCCGGCTTGGGCATAATAGTCGGCGAGGTTACTGCGTTCCTGGTAGATGGCGCCCGCGAGCACCAGCACGAACAGCACGGCGGACAGGGCGCGGGCCGCCGGTTCGATCCGCAGCGCAATACGCTCCACGTAACGACGGACAAGCAGGCCGATCGCGACCGGCACGGTGACAATCAGGAAAACGCTGATCGCCGTGTCGGCGACCGTGATGTCCTGCATCGCCTGCTCGCCGATGAAATGCCCATAGGCGAAGACGACCACAAACGGCACCGTGATTACGCTCAGCAGGCTGATCACCGCAGTCAGCGAGATCGACAGCGCGACGTCTCCGCGCGCGAATGACGTCAGGAGGTTGGAGGTCACTCCGCCCGGGGCGCCGGCAATGATCATCATCCCCAGGGCGAGTTCCGGCGCCATGGGCCAGATGCTGGCAAGGAGGAAGGCGACTGCCGGCAGCACGATGATCTGCGACATTGCCCCGACCGCGAAATCCCGCGGGCGACGCACCACCCGCACAAAATCATCGAAGGTAAGACCCAGCCCAAGCGCCAGCATGATGAAGGCAAGCGCCAGCGGCAGAACGACGTCAGTCACAATTCCCATGCTTCCTCCTGAACCCGATTATCCTGCCTTCGAACAAAATCGATCAGGCGGAGGCTCGGACTCCATGCTCAGGCACGCGGCCAAGCCTGTCAGCCAGCCGATCCTGTTCCCTTTCCAGGTCGTACTGGCTTTGAAGGCCCATCCAGAACTCCGCGGAGTTGCCGAAGAAACGGGAGAACAACAGCGCCGTCTCCGCCGTAATGGCCCTTTGTCCGTGAACGATTGCATGGATTCGCCGAGCATCAACGCCAATTCCCTGCGCCAGACGATATTGCGTCACGCCCAAGGGACCAAGAAATTCCTCCTTGAGAATTTCACCGGGATGAATGGGAGGCAGCTTCGCAGCACCGCGCGCTATTGTCTTGGTCATCTTGTTCTCCTATTCCTGCGTCATAAGCTTGGCGGACTCAGTGATAATCCACGATCTCGACCTGATGGGCATTTCCCTGCTTCCAGAAAAAGCAAATGCGCCAGCGGTCATTTATGCGGATGCTATGCTGGCCTTTTCTATCGCCCGAAAGCGCCTCAAGACGATTCCCTGGAGGCGCTCGCAAATCGTCGAGTTGCTTGGCATTGTGCAAAATCATCAGCTTTCTCTGAGCCCGACGTTGTATATGCATCGGAAATCTCTTGCATCGTTCGCGGTTTGCTACCGATTCGGTGTCGCCATCCCTGAAACTCCGTATCACCCGCTGACCATAGTGCCTCTCACTAATAGTGTCAAGCGCTACTATCCACCGTCGGCATTCCGCCAAGAGTCGTCATCCAACAAGAAACCATTGCGGCCCTCGTTGCGGTGGAGAATAGGTCTTACGTGACTCCACTTCAAGCGGCAGACCTTGAGGCCGCACTCGAGTGCGCTCGTCGCGACAGAGTTGAAACGATCGTCGTGGGCGCGATCATTTCAAAGGGCGACAGTGTTCTCGTGCTACGACGCAAGCAGGACGATTACCTCGGCGGCATCGACGAACTGCCCAGCGGCCACGTCGATAAAGGAGAAAGCCTCCTCGCGGCGTTACGCCGGGAAGTGAAAGAGGAAACGGGGCTAACGGTGTCCCAGGTCCACCGTCTCGATAGCCAGTTCGACTACCTGACCGGAAGCGGCAAAAGGGCGCGCCAATTTAACTTCGCGGTCGATGTATTGGATAGCGAAGGAAAGATCGTATTGTCCGAGCACTGCGCTTACTGCTGGGCCGGACCCAAGGAGGCTGATGCGCTGAACCTTACGCAGAAAACAAGGAACTCGCTGGAGCAGTTTTGGCGACGGCTCAACTAAGAAGTAGCCGACGTCTTCATTCGTACTTCTTGTTCACAACGCGGGTACTTCCGTATGTCAAAGCCTTGCGCACCGTTGCCAGGTGCGAGGCTCCATACATCACGAAGATGCTGTCCGCGTCCGTCAGCAGTTCCCGTATTCGTTCAAGCATGAAGTGATCGCGGGTCAACATGGAGTGATACGACATCTGTTGAAGAAGGTCGCTGCCTTCTTCGTTGCCCGGGGCATATGACTCGTTGTCCAGTTCCGAGTAACTGAGGCCCACGTCTTCTTCGAGCCACTTCCTGTAGCTGGCTTCATCGTACTGCTCAAAACCCGACAGGAATAATCGCAGATACTCTAAATCTTCCGCGACAATGCCGGGAATATCCGCGAGTCCAAAGTCCTCCCTGCGCTTGGCCAGAATTATCGCCCTGGAAATGTCGTATCCAATAAAGTCTTCGAGCCCAAACTTTCCGTTACTTTGCTCGGCTATGAACTTCATTTCACCCTCAGGCCCTGGCTCGGCACCGAGTATGGCCACCTGCTGATCTTTGACTTCAGCAATGGCCCAGTACAACTCGCCACACTGCCAGCCAGTTGGGTTCTCTTCACATTTCTCCGCTTCACGCACAAACTCCTCACGATCGCTCTCGCTGATGAAAGCCGGAAGTCCTTCGAGGATCAGGAGGTCTGGTTCACACTCCTTGAGTACGTTCTGCAGGGTTCGAGTATTTGGCGAATCACGCAGTGGATCATGCTTTGACGCCATGAAGCACAGTTTTTTCTCGCCGTAGTGGAAGAACGTGACGAATGGCGAATCGTAAGGTTCCGTTTCTTGAAGTTCCATGGACCATCTTTCTGCGCCCGGCGTTGAAGCATGCGAGTACGCGGGCAAGAGCACCAACAGAAACAGGAGGGCCACAAAGTTCAGTTTGGCGTTCTCCAATTGAAGCTCCGGCGTTTGCCGTAACGCACCCCTGGAGCATTTCATAGTCATTCCTCGATTTCGTCCAGCTCCAATTCCAGGACCGCTTTCCAGACCTCCTCCATATGAGGCAGCCATCTCTCAAGTAATGGTGAAGTGGCTTGCCCGGCTGTAGCACCCTTCTTCAGCATCAGGTATCGATGCATGAAGGCCGATACCCGGGCATTGACGGCACAATGCACAAAGACCTTTTCGCCATCAAAGGACTCCATGACCCTGAAGAATCTCTGCAAATGCCGAGAGGTTGGCGCTTCAAACGGAACGGGAATATGAACATACGACATGCCCAGAGATGCAATGACGTTGCCCTCTTCGGGTATGGCGTTGTCCGAGTCATGCATGGCCAAGTTCAGCACTAGGCTGTAACCGGCGTCCGCGATTTCGGTTAGCTGTTCGACCGTCGGCTGTCCGCCGGTCGCAATGTTGCCCGTTGCCTGATGGAAATTCAGAATGTCTTGCATACGATTGCAACTCAGTTCGGGTGGAGGATTGGGCTGGCTATAGCCGACGGCCAAATCGCCTTCGGTAGTAATCACGATGTCGATGTGGTCGTCGAAGGGCACATCCGCACACCCTTCGATCCTTCCCTGGGGCCATTCTTTCGGGCCTTCGTGGTCACCCCGGTCTGTGCCAAGAATGCGCGAAGGAAGCACCCCGGCCCTGATGTAGCGCTCAACGGCAGCCGTTCTGGGAAGTTCGTACCGGTGTCCCGACGGGAAAATGACCCATTCCGGAGCAACGCTCGCAATGAACTCGGGGGAACTGGAGCTGATCGAACCGTGATGCGGAGCAACGATGACATCGGACTTGATGCTTACGGAACCTGCGTTATCGAGCATGTATTTCTCGCTTGCTATCGTCTGATCACATTCGTCAATCTCATAGTGCTCACAGCCGATGGCATCGCCGGTGAGCAGCACGGACCTGCCGGCGAAATCCAGGCGAATCACGATGCTCGGCGAGTTGCGTGAATGGGCTGGTTGGAGCTCTCCCCATTCTTCCGGTGGCACAGAAAAACCGGACACAAGGGTCAGCGTTGTCTCTCCGAATTGAAACCGTGTTCCGGCCGGAACATCCTGCTCGCTGAGGTCCAGCACTTCCGCACCCTCTGCCCTGATCGCCTGATCCGCTGCCTCCCAAATCACCAGGTCGTCCTGGAATGCTGTTGCCTTCTTCCCGGGTCGAATGATCTTGCCGACCTGGTACGCGCCGAGTATCTCGGAAGCGCCGCCGATATGGTCCCGATCCGCGTGACTAAGGACCATGAAGTCGATTTCCTCCGAGTGCGGAATCACCTGCTCAATGGCGTCCAGTGTCGCGTGCCGCTCCCAGTCCTCCCATCGCCCCGTGTCATAGACCAGGTAATGATGATCCCACTCGCCCGATTCACCCGCGCCCGGCATTCTCGCGACAACAGCGTTACCGTGGCCGACATCAATGATGCGCACATGTAAGTCCGTATCTTCGGCAACAGGCGCCTGAGCAAACGCGGTTGGCGCAATAAGCGCCAGTGTCGCCAATTTGGCCAGTACGCCGTGCCCTGCAGGCGACTCAAATGGTTCCGCGTCTTGAAGTTCAGCAGACCATCTTTCTGCGCCGGGAGTTGCAGAAAGCAATCTTGCAGGCAGCAGCGTCAGCAGGATTGCGACGCAAAATAGGTTCAGATTGCCGTGATTCGACGGCCGTATACGAAGCGCATTCACGGCGCTAGTGTCCGGGCAACCCGGAAACCGCCGACACCGTTACGAAGGTCCGGTACAAACCGCACACGAATCGCGGTTCGCGAGTCCCTGGGATAGTCGAGCCACGCACTGCTGCGCAATACGCGCTTTAAACAATCGCCATTGACCCAGGCGCTGCCATCCGAAGGAGCGGCCGAATAACTCGCGTTCCAACAGTCTTCCACCCACTCGTAGACATTGCCGTGCATGTCGTGCAAGCCGAAAGCGTTTGGAGCAAAGGTCCCGACCTCTGCTGTCTGCAATCCCACGCCGTCTGAACAAGGTGCATTGGGATTACCGGCTTCAATGTCCCAGGAATTTGCAAAGTCGCACAATTGCGCCTCGCTGTCGCCAAAGTGGTACCTGGTCTGTGAGCCCGCCCGGGCCGCGTATTCCCACTCGGCCTCCGTTAGCAGGCGGTAAGTCTGCCCCGTTTGCGAAGACAGCCATCCCATATATTGTTTAGCGTCATTCCATGAAACATTGACGGCTGGACGCCGGCCACGTCCCCAGCCTTCGTCGTCTATGTGGCTTGGATCCGCATAGCGTTCATATTCTTCGAAGGTGATTTCAAACCTGGATATCGCGAGCGGCTGTGAAATCGTTACCTGATGTACAGGCTTCTGGTCATCAAAGCAATTTATTCCCGATACGCACCCCATTTCGAAGCTCCCCGCAGGGACAATTACCATCTCGGGGCCCCGACCACCATCCCTAAGCTCATCGGAAAACGCCGCGCCTGGCTCCAGCACAGCGGGCACACGCAGGTTCTCTTGTGCCAGAACCGCTGAGCAAGAAAGAACAAACGCGCACGTGACAACTTTCAGGCTTCGCGTGGCAATCATGAACCTACTCTAATGGCTTCTGCAGACACTGCGTTGGGCCACCTATTTGCCCTGCGCGCGCACATAGCTTTCGAGCACGCGGTTCATCCGGGATTGATAACCTTTTCCGGGCGCCCTGAAGTAAGCCAGCACGGAACGCTTGACACGCAGAGTGACCTGCTCCGTCCGGTCCGGCTCAACCAGTTCGGCATTCCGCCAAAACTCGTCATCCAGCTTGGGTATGTCGCTGAAGTCAATATCCTGATCCTTGACGGCCGCGATCTGCCTGGGCGTCAGGGGTTTATCGTGTTTTCTCATGATACGCCTGCCTTTCTTTGCGGGATGCGGGACGCGCGGAGATCAAGCGGATGCTGCCGTTACGTTCAGTATGGGCGACTACCAGCACTGCTCCCACCCCAACGGAACCCACGCTGATATAGCGCTCCTCGCCATAGTCGTAACGGACGTCAAGCCAACTTAGTACAGGGCCTTCGAATATCCGTCTGGCAGTGTCGAAACTCACCCCATGCTTGCAAATGTTGGTTTGATCTTTTGTCTGGTCCCACTCAAAATCCACGTTCCATTATGCCCTACAAATTGTAGTTACATTCCCGGAGTTCAATTATCTGTGCGCAACACGGTTGAGCACCCATTAGGAGAGTCCGTTCATTGAAAGAATTCTCATGCCCCCCGTGCCCTGGTCAACACAAATGGGTGCCGGATTTACTGCCAATGAGGTCGATCATGAGTTAGGGAAGCTCTGAACAAGTCTGCAATCTGCGACAATAGGATTGTAGTGTTTGTTGAGGGATGAGGGATGCATCAAGCGAGTTTTTCGGAGTTGGAGCACGATCTGAAGAAGCGTCGCACGCGCCGGGAGAAGTTTCTTGAGCGGATGGACGGTTTGATTCCCTGGTCGCGTCTGGAAGCGCGGATTGAGCCGTTTTATCCGAAGGCGGGCCGGGGCCGTCGTCCGTATTCATTGAGTTCGATGCTTCGGGTGCATTGCGTGCAGTTGTTTTACAACGTGAGCGATCCGGGGATGGAGGACTTGCTGTATGAGGTGGAGTCGGTGCGTCGATTTGCGGGATTGCGTCTGACGGGTCCATTGCCGGACGAGACGACGATATTGAACTTCCGTCATTTGCTGGAGAAGCACGGACTGGGCGGGGTTCTGTTTGAGGAGATCAACGCGCATCTTCAGGCGCAGGGTCACCGGCTCAAGCGTGGGACGATTGTGGACGCGAGCATTATTGACGCGCCGAGTTCGACCAAGAACAAGTCAGGCGAACGGGACCCGGAGATGCATCAGACGAAGAAGGGCAATCAATGGTATTTCGGAATGAAGGCGCACATTGGTGTGGATGCGGAGTCGGGTCTGGCGCACCGTTTGGAGACGACGCCGGCGAACGTGTCGGATGTGGCCACGGCGCACGCGTTGCTGCACGGCGGCGAGGAGCGGGTATGGGGTGATTCGGGTTATCAGGGCGTGGGCAAGCGCGAAGAGAACCGGGATCAGGATGTGGACTGGCGGGTGGCGATGAAGCGCGGCCGGCGGCGGCGGCTGGACAAGGACAGCGCCGAGGAGGAGGCGGAGCATCGCAAGGGGTCGGTGCGTGCCAAGGTGGAGCATCCTTTCTTGTATGTGAAGCGTCACTTCGGCTACGGCAAGGTGCGCTATCGGGGCTTGGCGAAGAACACGCAGAGGATCGCGCTGCTGCTGGGGTTTACCAATCTGCTGATTGCCGGCCGGTATGCGGCCGCCTGACATGGGATACGTGCGCCTGCACACCGCGCGAGGCGGCAAGAACCCCGCGTATCGGGCCGTTTTCGGGTGCCGAAACGATGCCGGAGCCGTCAAAAAACCGGCAACACGCCTCCCCAAGCGCAGTTTGGGGCCTTGTTCAGACCTTCCTTAGTGGTGCGGGGGCGACATATTTCCAGAACGATTCTGCTCTCCCGTTCAAATTGGGGGAGCGTCCTTTACTGACAGTTACTCCGCAATCCGAGCCGTTCTGGATCGTGCGGCAATCAGGACTTTCTGAGGTACTGCAGCCCCTTGTAGAGGAACAGGGCGGCGACGACCGGGTCAATCAGCAACCAGATCGTGGCGTTCTCGAGCCCACTTTCCGATACCTTGGCGATGAAGTTATAGGCGTAAAGATGCGCCGCTATGGCGAAGGTGCAAAGTGGAACCGCCCCGCCTTTAGAGCGAATGATCTCGGTGATAGTCGCTACAAACCCGACCAGCACAACTACGTCAACGTAGTTGAAAAGCGGCGTTGCCGCCACCGGTCTCGCTGCAAAGTACAGATTGGCTGCAGTCAACAGGCCTGCCG
Source organism: uncultured Gammaproteobacteria bacterium (assembly GCA_951828235.1). GTDB lineage: Bacteria > Pseudomonadota > Gammaproteobacteria > Steroidobacterales > Foliamicaceae > Foliamicus. Next base: position 2,402,724 of record OX639965.1, on the reverse strand, counting down.
CGACCAGCAGCAAGTAGCCAAGCCACTTATGCAATGGATTCCTCGATTCAGTCATGATGTCTCCGCGAACGGCCCCAAGCGCAATTGTCAGAGGTTAGCGTACCCCGCAGGCCAGGCGCATTGTGGGGGTCTCCTCATGCGACATGGCTCGAATTACGAAGGAACGGTCAAAAGCTCACTTGCGATTAGCGGAGGCAAAAGTTAGCCGGAATTACCTTTGATTTCAAAGAACTCAAGAATTGCCCCATCTGGAGTTCTCACGCTAAAGCACTTTGCGATACCGTATGGCTCAATCAAAATCTCAGATAGTTCAGAATAAAACTCCACTTTTCGCTGACGCAGATCACCAGCGTACTTTTCGAGATCTGTGACAGGAAACCTTGCAGCCAGGTATCCGGTATTTGCTGTGTAACTACACAGTGGGATTCTGTGTATTGAGGCGCGGTGCATCATCCGGCCGGTTATCCGGTCGGTGGTGAAGTCGTCGCCGCGGCGCGGTGGCATTCGTTTTTCGGCGGCCCCGCTGTTATGGCCTGGATTCGGACGCGGGTCGCGCTTGGGCGATGTGGATTGGCGCGATGGTCAGGCGGCGGCCGGTTTCTTGTGGGCCCAGATGGAGGGATCGACACCGTGTTTTTTGAGCATGGCGATCCATCGCGGCGCGTTGCGCTTGACCATGAGGGCCTCGTAGTCGGTGTGCGGGTCGCGGTAGACGCTGCCGTTGGAGAGCATCGCGTGGATGCAGCGCAGCATCTTGTGGGCGGTGGCGACGGTGGCGCGTTTGTAGCCGCGTCGGACGGTCAGGGCCTTGTGGTAGCCCCGGAACTGGCAGTCGGCGGTTCGGGCGGCGCCGTGGGCGCATTCGACGAGCAGGCTTCGCAGGAAGGGGTTGCCCTTGCGGGTTGTGCCGGCGCGGCGTTTGCCGGCGCTTTCGTTGTTGCCGGGGCACAGGCCGGCCCAGGCGGCGCACTGCCTTGCGGTGGGGAACACACCGATGTCCGGGCCGAGTTCGATGAAGATGGCGCAGGCCGAGGCCTGATCGACGCCGGGCAGGGTGGTCAGCCGATCGATGCGGTCGCGGTAGGGAGTCAGCCGTTCGTGGATGAGGGCGTCGTAGGCGGCGATGCGTTCGCCGGCGCGGTCGAAGGCGTCCAACTGGTCGTTGAGGATGAACCGGGCCTGGGCGGAGAGGTTCGCGTCGAGCGCGTCGCACAATTCGCCGAGCCGATGACGGACATGATGGGAGAGTCCGGCGAGGATGTCCTCAGGCGGTTGTGCGGCGGCCAGTCCGTCGAGGATGCGCCGGCCGTTGGCGCCGAACACATCCGAGAGCAACCCGCCGACGCGCGCGCCGGCGCCGTCGAGGACCTGATGGATGCGGGTGCGCAGCGTCGCGCGCAGGCGCACCACCTTGCGCCGCTGGCGCGAGAGCTTGCGCAGGTCGCGGAACTCCGCCGGCGGCACGAAGCTCGGCGTGCACAGGCCGAACTGGCAGATGCGGGCCAGCCAGACGCTGTCGGCGACATCGGTCTTGCGGCCCTTGATCTGCTTGACGCGCTGGGCGTGGACCACGATGGGCTCGACGCCGGCCGATTCCAGCGCGTCGAACACGGCCTCCCAGTACACGCCGGTGGCCTCCATGACCGCTGCGGTGACTTCGTGGCGCCCCAGCCATTCGGTGAGTTCTGCCAGTCCGCTGGGCAAGGCGCTGAACGTGTCGGTGTGGACCTCCGCCTCCTCGCCGGGCCGGGCCAGCCGCACGCTGGCGGTGATCTGCATCTTGTGCACGTCCAGTCCGGCGGCGCGGGCATGAATGACGTGCAGGGCATCGGTTGGTATTCTTGTCGGTGGCATGGTGCTTCCTCCGTATGATGGTTGTCGATCGAAACGGAAACGGACGGCCGGCGGATAGCAGACTCGCAACCGGTGAAGGTTGCGGTTCGTTTTGCTGTTCGTCCTCGGCCAAGCCGGGCACAACGCGGGGCTCGACGACGCCGGCCGGGGACAGTTTGAGAACGGGCTCATAGGGCGCCGAAAATAAAAGCGTCCTCGATCCGATTCCGTAACCGGATCATGCACCGGGACGAAGCGCCAGCCAACTCCGGGGAGGTCGGTTCGCCGCCTCCCCGGAATCTCAGTTACATCACCGCGGGGTGTTCAGCGCAGCGAACATGAGGGTTTGGGGCAACACATCTCTTGCCGAAGTGTTTTCCCTGGATTTCACGCATCTCAATGATCTCGGCAGAGCCTTCGTTCGTGCCGTCTGGGTGTACGATGGCTACACGCCTTTCGACTGTCTTCGCTAGAGGCATAGGAATGCCCATGACGTCTCGTCCTGGCTCCTCGGTATCCTTTACCACAGAATTGACGAGCGTTTTCCAGCCGAGTTTTTCCGTATAGAAGGCCAGGCTTTGGTCAAAGTCCTCGACGATTTGAGCAGAATTAAAGGCTCGGCTCATATGAGCGTACTTGGGCAGGTCAATCAGGACTTTGCCGTAGGGCTGAAGCATTCCGAAGGCAATACCATCCGGCGTGAGCGCCAAGGATTGACGCACTTCAAAACCACCCCAGGAGTAGTCGACAGGTTCACCAAATGCCGTCCATCCCGCTCGCTGGAACTCTCGGTAAATACGATCAACATCATTCACGTAAACATCGACGTCAAATATACCTCCAACGTCCCAGGTGCGTTGAGAAGACCGCATCACAGCGCCACTGGCGCCATGGAATTTGACCAATCGGAGATGGCCAGTGGAGTCATTTTCGGCTGTTAAGAGACATTGTTCGATGCGCGTACACTCTGGCGGAACGTGCCACGCGGTGTGCTGCCCGGGTGGTGCATCCGGTAAATCCAGAGCGGACCAACCGGCCACCTTGGTGAGTGCGTCTCGCAGCCAGGAAATCTCCTCAACGGAAATAACGATTTCACTAAAGCCGGAGGCTGACGTACCTGGAGTTTCGTTCATCTTGAATTTCAGTCCGATTAGCCACGTATCAGCACAATATCCCAGTTCACTCCTCGCGACCCTGAGGCACTCTCTGATTCAGGCGTTGAATAGGAACCGATAAGCGTTTCATTCGCCCAAGCCACCTGCAGCACCGGATCCAACTCATTCAACGGCTCGTTTGGAAAGTACATCTGAGTAACCAGTCGATCGTATGATCCAGTCAATTGATAGTGAATATGGGGAGGACGCCAATAATCATCAATTACCGGGTAGGCTCCGGGTTTAACAGTCTTAAACCTGTATCGTCCCTCTTCATCTGTAACCATGGTCGCGTACCCATCGAAGTTGGGATCAATTGGCGCAGGATTAAGATCGTTCGGGTGTGTGTAGCGACCAGCCGCATTCGGCTGCCAAATTTCCATGGCGACGTTTGGACAAGGTTCACCATGCAAGTTAATGACTTTGCCAGAGACCTCGATGACCTCCCCCAACGCCAACCCATCTCTGCCTTTAAGACGGGTCATGTCTGTGCCCCCGTCGAGTGGCTTTTTCACTGGATAAAAGGGGCCCAGGAACTGATCAGGTGTTGGCATTGGTCCATCTGGATCAAACCCGTAGCGCTTGTCCTCTTGCGCGAGAGACGGCGACGCGAGAGTCAAAGCACCCAGCGCGGTTAATTTTCCTAATACTTCGCGCCTCGACACTCTGTGGTCCGGGCAAGTGGGCATACGTTCATATGGAGCAGTCGGAATGAGTGTTTTTTCGTTCATGCCAATCATGTTGAACCTCCCGGTCCAGACTTACTTTCAGTAGAACAATAAATGCTTGCTGACCAAGAATACGAGCCATATAGTATCTTGAGTGCGTAAACCGCTGAAGTCTGCCGCCTGTTCCATGTGAAGCCTGCCACCTGGACCGGAGCAAAGCTGCCACCGTTGGTTGCATAGCGACGCGGGTTTTGCATTATGGCCCGGAAGGGTCGTGGTTCGTCAACCGGGATTGTCGTTTTCGCATGGATTCTCCTTTCATGTTGATCGGGTAGGCGTTGTGGATCAGCCGGTCCAGTATGGCGTCGGCCAGGGTGGGGTCGCCGATGGCGGTGTGCCATTGGTCGATGGGCAGTTGGCTGGCGGCGATGGTGGCGCGGCGGTCGTGGCGATCTTCGAGCACTTCGAGCAGGTCGCGGCGATTTTCGGCATTGGGCTTGGCCAGTCCCCAGTCGTCGAGTACCAGGACCTCGGTTCGGGCGAGCCGGGCCAGCAGTTTGGTGTAACGTCCGTCGCCCTTGGCGATGGTCAACTCGCGCAACAGTTGGGCGAGGCGGAAGTACTGGGCGGTATAGCCTTCGCGGCAGGCCTTGTGGGCGAGCGCGCAGGCCAGCCAGGTCTTGCCGACTCCGGTGGGACCGGCGATCAGGACGTTGAGGTGCTCCCTCACCCACTGGCAGGCGGCCAGCGACTGGATCAGTCCCCGATCCAGTCCGCGGGGGCTTCGCAGGTCGATGTCTTCCAACGCGGCGTTGTGTCGTAGCCGGGCCCGCCGCAGCCGGCTGGTCAGGCGCCGGCTCTCGCGTTCGGCGGCTTCGCGGTCCACCAGTAATCCAAGGCGCTCCTCGAAGCTCAGTTCATGGATATTCTCCATGGCCATCTGGTCGGCCAGCGCCGCGGCCATGCCGGTGAACTTGAGGTTTTTGAGTTTGTCCAGGGTGGGATGTTGCAGCATGAGGTTCTCCTTCAGTGGTAGTACTCCGGCCCACGGATGTTGCTGTGCGCGTCCGGCAGGGCCAGTTCCGGCTGCTCGGCAAGCGGCTTTTCGTCGAGCCGGTTCTTGAGGATCGATTCGATGCTCTTGTAGCGGCAGCTGCCCAAGGCCAGCGCCCGCCGGCAGGCCGCCTCCAGGCGTTCGCCACCATAGGCTTTGCCCAGCCTTAAGATGCCCAGGCAGGCGCGGTACGCCTGCTGCGGGTGTTTTCTGGAGTCCAGCACCGCGCGGATCAACTGGCCGGTGGCCGGGCCGTTTTTGGCCGCCCATTGCATCAGCCGCCGGGGCGACCACTCGCCGGCCTGGCGGTGCGCTTCGGGCATGTGCGCCGCCACCGTGGTGTGGCCGCCCTTGCGATGCGAGCGGCGGTGGCTGGCCACCCGCTCGCCGCGGTAAAAGCACTCCACGGTGTGGCGGGTGACACGAACCTCGACGGCCTTTTTGATCAGCGTGTAGGGAACGGAGTAGTAATGCCCGTCCATGGCCACGTGGTAATCGATATGCACCCGGGCCTTCTTCCATTCGGCATAGACATAGGGTTGCGCCGGCAGCGGCTTAAGAGCGGGGCGGTCCAGTTCCTCAAAACGGCTGCGGCGGCAACCCGGCAACTTCTTAAAGGGGCGCGTGTTGAGCGGTTCCAGCAGCGCACGGATCGCGCCATTGAGCTCCCCCAGGGAGAAGAACTGGCGGCGCCGAAGCGCGGCCAGGATCCAGCGCTCCACCACCAACACGCCGGTCTCCACCTTCGCCTTGTTACTGGTCACCAAATGCAAACTCAGCGCAACGGTCGCGACAGCCAACCGACGTCGTCGAGGTGACCCATCCATTCCATCCGTGGTCGGGGCGGGCGTTCCCGCTGCAGCGGTGTGTAACTACCGGCGGTGTTTCATTGGTGCGCTGCATTGTCGATGAGGCGACGGTTCGCAGCCTGCCGGTTGCCTGGACGGACCGGCGCACGGTGGACGACTTTGAGCGGCTCTCGGCGGGGCGTTCGCTGTTCCGGCCGGACGATCTTGAGGCGCTTCGGGCGCAGGTTGACGTGCTTCTGGACGATCAGAAATAAGGGCGCATAATGATCAATGTATTTTACGCAGACATGGAATCGGCATCGGGGTTTGGGGACGGTTCTTGCAGCACAGTTCTCGATATTCCAATTGTCTTACTACCCCATGGAGGGAAACGGCTGGTTGATACTGTCAATGATGGAGTAATATATTATGATCATTACGGTTCGCTCAATCAGGATCCGCGCCATGCCCGACAAAAAGACCGACCGCCTGCGCCAATCCGGCACGCTCAATCCGCGCCCGGACACGGTCACCGACCCGCTGTTCCACGACAACGCGTTCTTCGATCCGCGCGACCTGCTGCAGGTCCGCTACGAGATGGTGCGTTGCACCGTACGGGGCGTTCCCCTCAAGGAGGCGGCGGCCCGGTTCGGCCTTTCGGTACCCACCTGCGTGCGCGCCAACCGGGCCTTCCGCGAGGGCGGGCTTCAGGGACTCATTCCGCAGCGGCGCGGTCCGCGCGGCGCCCACAAGATCACGCCCGAGATCCTCGCATTCGTCCTCCATTGCCGGGCCGAACACGGGCCGCTCGGCAGCCGCAGACTCGTGCCCCTGATCGAGGCGCAGTTCGGCGTACGGATCCACCCGCGCAGCCTCGACAAGGCGCTGGCAAAAAAAACGGCCAGACAACGATGACCTCACTGCCGCCGGCGCTGTCGATTGATGTCGATAGCGTGCGCCGCTATGACGGCTGGCGCCGGCAATGGTGCATCGGCGGCCGCAGCCAGGCGATCGGCCTGCTGTGCCACCACGGCATGGCCCGTGCGCTGACGCTAACCGCGCCTCCGGATCCACCGGCTGCAGTCCCCACCTCCGTGGCGTCGTCACGGGATCCGCTACCGGTATCCGAGTGCACCGCCGTGACAGGGGCGGCCGCCCGGATGATCCATGAGCTGCTCGTACATGAAGCGGGAGAAGGCCGCCATGCTTGAGTCCATGTCCTACAAGGTCACCGACGATCACCGTCAGCGCGAAGCCTGTCTGTACATCCGTCAATCCTCCATGCACCAGGTGCTGGAGAATACCGAGAGCGCGCGCCGCCAGTACGGTCTGCGTCAGCGCGCGATCGCGCTGGGCTGGTCCGATGAGCGTATCCGCACCATCGACGACGATCAGGGCAAATCGGGCGCGCACAGCGCCAACCGCAGTGGCTTCCGAGATCTCATGGCCCGTATCGCCGCCGGGGAAATCGGCCTGGTGCTGAGTCTGGAGGTCTCGCGTTTGTGCCGCAACAACACCGACTGGCACCAACTGTTGCAGATCGCCGCCATCGCCGACACGCTCATCCTCGACGAGGCTGGCGTGTACGATCCCAACGACGGCAATGACCGTCTGTTGCTCGGGCTGAAGGGGGCGCTGTCGGAGTATGAACTGCAGGGCATCCGCGCCCGCCTGATCGGCGGGCAGCGCAGCAAGGCGCAGCGGGGCGAACTCAGGATGCGCCTGCCGATCGGCCTGATCTACACCGACACCGGCGAGATCGACTTCGATCCCGACCGTGCCATCGTGGAGGCCATCGAGCTGGTGTTCACCACGTTCCGCCGCCTCGGTTCGGCGATGCAGACACTGAAATGGTTCCGCAAGAATGCTGTCTCCCTGCCTTCGCGGCCGTACCGCATGAATGGACAGGTGCACTGGTCGGTGCCCAATCACAGCCAGATCCAGCGCATGATCCGCAATCCCCGCTACGCCGGCTGCTTCGCCTATGGGCGTACCCGTACCCGCAGCCATCCCGACGGCACGGTGCGCTATGCCCGCGTCGCCATGGAGTCGTGGCAGGTCTGCATACCCGAAGCCCATGTCGGGTATATCGACTGGGACGAATATCGCCGCAACCAGGAAACGCTGAAAAGGAACATGGCTGCGTTCACACGGGGACCGGGGCGCCAGCCGGCGCCCCGGGAGGGCCAGGCGTTGCTTCAGTCTCGGGTGATCTGCGGGCATTGCGGGCATCGGATGAAGGTTCGTTATGTCGCGGCACGCCCGAAACGCAGGGAGTCGGCGCGCTGGTATTACTACTGCCAGCACAATGTCGTTCGCCTTGGCGCCCGTACCTGCCAGAGCCTGCACGGGGACAGTATCGACGCGGCGGTATCGGACTTCATTGTGGCGGCGGTGAATCGCCAGAACATTGCCCTTGCGCTGTCCGTGCGCGAGCAGGTGCGCGCCGAGTGCGCCGCCGTTGACCGACAGCACGCCAACCGGATCGAAGCGCTACGCCATGAAGCCGACCTGGCGCGACGGCGGTACATGGAAGTGGATCCTGAAAACCGCCTCGTCGCCGCCAACCTCGAGGCCGAATGGAATACTCGGCTGGGCGCGCTTGAAAAGGCCATCGTAGCGCGGGAACAGCACGGCAAGAGCCGCGATAGCGTGGCTTCCGGCGAACAGGACCAGCGCCTGCTCGAACTGGCCAACGACTTCGGCACGGTCTGGAATGCGCCGGCAACCGGCAACGCTGATCGTAAACGGTTGCTGGGCCTGCTGCTTGAGGACGTGACGCTAACGCGCCAAGGCTATCGCGCTCGTATCGGGCTGCGTCTTCGCGGGGGTAAGCCCTGGACGCTGGGGCCCGTCGATCTGCCGAAACCGCGCTCGACGGTTGTGCGCCGGCATGCCAGCGACGCGGTTCTGGTTGAACTGGAGACCCTGCTGTGCGAAGGGGCTGACGACGCCACGGTGGCCGCGCAACTGAACCGGCGGGGCCATCGGGACTCCAGAGGGGATATGTTTACGCGCCGCACCGTGTATGGCATCCGGAAACGGCTGGGTTGGCGCAGCGGGCTCGAACGCCGACGGCAGCGATTGCGCGAGCGCGGATACGTCGACGCCACGGAGCTGGCGACCCAACTCGGTGTTTGCGCGACGACCGTGCGGGCGCGGGCGCGTCGCGGCAACGGAATCGATGCCTGCCGGTTAACAGTGGGCAAACGATCGTTCACCATGTACAGAATGGACAGCGAGGCCCCCGGCAAAGCGCACAATGCACCGAGACTCAAGCGCCAAAGCGGCTGCAAGGTCGCCTTGTCACCACGATACGAGCAGGTTGCATCATGAAACCCAAGACTTGTCGCGGGGCTTGCGCACCCGCGCCGGTAGAACCGCAACGCCATAGTGCGAAGCCATGTCCTGGTAGGTGGGGTTGATGTCCGGCTCGTAGCGGTGGGCCTTGCGAACGCCCGAACGCAGGTTGTCCGGCACCACCAGCTCCGGCGCACCGCCGAAGAACGCAAAGGCGCGCGTATGAGCGCCGATCCAGTCGGGCAGGCCCTGGGTCCAGGTGGCCTCGGCATAGGTGTAGTTGGACGCCCCTAAAACCGCCACAAAGACCTGCGCCTGGAGAAGCTCGCCCGTGGCCCGGTCGATGACCCCGACAGTCTGCCCGGCATAGTCCACGAACAGCTTCTCGCCGGCGCGGTGGTCCTGGCGCATGACCACATCGAGCTTGCCCTGCCAGGCGCGATACCGCTCGCAGAACCAACTGTATTGATAGCCGTCGGGACACGACGCCCGATACTCCTGCCACAGCAAAAACAGCGTCACGCCCTTGCGCTTGAGTTGCCGGTGAACCTCGGCCCAGTCCGGAATGCCCCGCGCCGAGGCCGGCAGATCTGGCGGCGGCGGAAACAACAGCCGCTCCAAACGGGCATCGCTCATGTCCTCGGGCACAGGCCAACCCAAACCCGCCGACTCGGCCCGCCGAAGATACTCGCTCACCGTCGGACGCCCTATGCCGCAACTCACCGCGATCCGGCGGTTGCTCATCCCCACGGCCCATTTGAGCCGCAACACCTCTCTGATCTTGCGCATGGATAACCTCTTCGCCGGCATCTTCCCCCTCCCGAAAAAAAGGAGGCAGAGTAGCGGCTTGTCATCCCGCGCCGATACGTTCCCGAATACCCCTCAAAGCAGGCCGCCAGGGTGGCAGCCTTGCTCTGGAATCAGTGGCAGGCTTCCCCTGGAATGGGTGGCAGCTTTCGAATGGAATCAGTGGCAGACTTCATCTGGAATACGCATCTTGAGCGATTGAATTCTTCAGGGCTTATAGCGAACAGTAACAATTCGCCTGAGGGCCTCCCCATGCGACATGGCTCGAATTACGAAGGAACGGTCAGTATCGCAATGCACTCGGGATATCCTTCACGAAACACCAGTGCCAAGGTTCATAGGCATACCCACAGCTGTTTCCTCGTGGGTATGAGAGCCTGAAACCAAACTCGCCTGCGAACCTGACGAGCCAATCGAACGCCTCAGTCTGCTCAAATTCCTCGTCAAGGACCTTGCAGTTTGGTGTTCCGATATCAACGGCCCGACCCGTATGGTGCTCGCTGCAACCCGGAGGAGCAGAGACGCGAAAGATCTCCTCCCAGTCCTGGCCTGCGATGAGTTTTCGTTTGATGATCTCAAGCTGTCGGTCAAAACTCCGAAACGCGGATACCAGGAACAGTTCCACACCATCACGACGTGCCCGTTCGCTCATTGACTGCCACGCGAGCACGGTTGGTGGGGTTAGCAAGAGTTCGCGACCAGCCGCATCAACTTCCACCACGGCCAGTTGCTCGGCATCCGCGTACATTGGGAGTCCACGAGTCTCCAGAAACCCAGGTGATATCCCAAGCCCCGCCAGAGTCTCCCCCACTCTCGTTGCCAGGACGGAATCCAGTTCTGTCATGATGCAAGAGTACCCGGTTGGCTACCGCAGAAACTCGCTGAACTCCGCAGCCAACACCGATTCATTGCCGGTTTCTGTTGAACAGCCATGACATCGCAATACGGTAGCTGTTCGGGCTGTCTGCAGCGTGGGTACCGCCCTCGATTGTCACGGCATTCAGTGCCCAGGGAGCATCGTTGCGTCCTTCCCATTCCTGGAACCACGCAAGTGCCGACTCGCGCAGTTCGGGCAGGTCATGTGAACCGCTGGTTACGACCAGGCCCAGGTCGTTTCTGGTGGCGGCTGCGGCCGGAGCGAAGAATTGATCTCGCCCAGGTTCGAAGACCGGGTTGCTCGCAATGCGTCCCCAAAACAGATCCGGGTCGGTGAAGGCGGAGTAGAGCACCATGTACCCGCACCCCTGCTCTGGCCGAACAGAACCCGACGGGACGCATCCGCGCGATACCTCGACTCGACCTCGGGAAGAAGCTCTGACTTCAGGAATGCGTGGAACGCCGGCGCGCCACCCCGGCCAGGATCGGCATCAGGTGCGGGTGCCGAGAAATCGAATCCACGCTTGTTTATTTCAGCGTCAAACGAACCATAGGCGATACCTACAACGATGGATTCCGGCAGGCCGTCATCGTAGGTGAGGAACAAGTGATTGGAGGCCAATATCGGGAACAGCGAATCTCCATCGAGCAGGTATACGATAGGAAATCGTTCGCTGGAACTCTCATCGTAACCTTCCGGCAAGCGAACGATAATGTGAAACGGTCGCCCAATGGAGCGGGACTTGAGCTGGAAATAGTCGCCACTGAGAGCCGGAAGATGGTCTAGGGAAGGTCTGAACAAGGCCCCAAATTTCGCTTGGGGAGGCGGGTTGGCGGTTTTTTCATGGCTCCGGCGCCGTTTCGGTGTCTGAAATCGGCTTGATAGGCGGGGTTCTTGCCGCCCCGCTCGGTGTGCAGACGCACGTATCCCATGTCAGGCGGCCGCATACCGGCCCGCGATCAGCAGATTGGTAAAGCCGAGCAGCAGCGCAATGCGCTGCGTGTTCTTCGCCAAGCCCCGGTAACGCACCTTCGAGTAGCCGAAGTGACGCTTCACATACAAGAAAGGATGCTCCACCTTGGCACGCACCGACCCCTTGCGGTGCTCGGCGGCCTCCTCCGGCCCTGAGGGGTCCAGCCGGCGACGCCGGCCGCGCTTCATCGCCACCCGCCAGTCCACCTCCTTATCCCGGTTCTCTTCGCGTTTGCCCACACCCTGATAACCGGCGTCACCCCACACCCGCTCCTCACCGCCGTGCAGCAGAGCGGGCGCCGTGGCCACGTCCGATACGTTCGCCGAGGTCGCCTTCAGGCTGTGCGCCAGACCCGACTCGGAATCCACACCAATGTGCGCCTTCATCCCGAAATACCAACGGTTGCCCTTCTTCGTCTGACGCATCTCCGGGTCCCGCTCCCCCGACTGGTTCTTCGTCGAACTCGGTGCGTCAATAATGCTCGCGTCCACAATCGTCCCACGCTTGAGCCGATGACCCTGCGCTTGAAGATGACCGTTGATCTCCTCAAACAGCACACCGCCCAGACCGTGCCTCTCCAGCAAATGACGAAAGTTCAAGATCGTCGTCTCGTCCGGCAAAGAACCCGTCAGACGCAATCCCGCAAAACGACGCACCGACTCCACCTCATACAGCAAGTCCTCCATCCCCGGATCACTGACGTTGTAAAACAACTGCACGCAATGCACCCGAAGCATCGAACTCAATGGATACGGACGCCGCCCGCGGCCCGCCTTCGGATAAAACGGCTCAATCCGAGCCTCCAGGCGCGACCAGGGAATCAAACCATCCATCTTCTCAAGAAACTGCTCCCGCCGCGTCCGGCGCTTCTTCATGTCGTGCTCCAACTCCGCAAAACTCGCTTGATGCATCCCTCAAACCTCAACAAGACAGAATAGGATCTATTGTCGCAGAATCAGACTTGCTCAGAGCTTCCCTAGTTGGGATTGCGCATGGCAACGCATTCAGATTGCGACACCCTCCTGGCAGTCGATAATATTTGCGGATAGCCCAAGAAATTCGGATTCGTGCGATGCGCAGTCAGCCACCTGCGCCCTTGACACACAGCTTATCGAATGATCCGCTGCGTGCCATCGCGCACCAAATCCGAGCGTAGCTCCGCCGCGATGCCGTGGCGTGCTTACGGCCGCACTTTGCTCCTGGCCCGGTAATACTCGTTCATACCGTCCACTCCTCGCTCGGCGACGAGGCCATGAATCTCAAGCCACTGTGTCAGCGTGTTTTCTTCCGAGTCTCGAAATTGCACTTGCTCTGGTGTCGGCGACCGCAGAAGAGTCCTGAGCGCTTCCCCGGCCCGTGGGTGCCCCGACAGGGCCAACCCGAAGAGCGCATACGTGCTCAGCATCAAATCGTATTTCTCGTATGAATCCGCATACGGGACGACGCCGATTACGTTGCGTTCTCTCCATACGCTCGGTGTCAATCCTTCGATGAGATAGTCCAAGGCGCGTTCACTGCCCGTGCGGTTGATCAGGTACCCTAAAGCGCTCATTGCTGCGCTGCGAGCCTTATTGTGGGCGCGGGAGATCGAATGTGAGCCACCTTTCTCTATAAAGGCGATCAGCACCCCAACCGCCCGCTCGTCGCCCACTACGCCGAGCAAGGTTGCAGCATTTGTCCAGTTCTCCTCTTCCGCATCAGAGTTGAGCGCCTCGATTAGGGCAGGTACGGCTGTCGAATCGTACAAGGTCGACATCTCTCTGTATGAATGCCCGCCATATGGACGACTTTGAATGAATTCACGGACGTCTGTTTGCGTCACTTGCTGCCCAGACACATTCGTTCCAATCGCGAGTGTCAAGGCCAAGACTGTGAAGGCGGACCGCCACTTCATAGAGGTTCTCCCATAATCTAATTTGGCCAACATATTAAGTTGCGTCTAGTTGGGATTGCGCATGGCATCGCATTCAGATTGCGACACTCTCCTGGCATTCGGATCAAGCGCGGAAAAGCCAAGCCAAAATGAAGTTGTGCGATGCGCAGTCAGCCACAAACCCTGGTTGTGCCCGTACTCGTGCGCCCACAGCATACCTTCCAAAGCGGACACTCTGGTTACTGCAATTCCCTGTGGACCTGCGCAGCCGACGATATTCGTACCTGTTGTTCCGCACCATTTGATCTCCTCGACTACTTTTACTAGGCCGTCGACTGCAAATACTGCGTTCAGTTCTGCCTCCGTGTTGATTACGCCATCTCCCGTAGTAAAGGTGGATATGGAGCCGCTCCGTCGAAACGACATAGGGCAAGCTACGTCTCCCAATCCATCGTTTGTCTGGAGAAGTTCGTTCGCGCTGGGAAGTATCGTGCTGTCGACGTTGAACTCTGTCAGACTGACGCTCGTGTAGCGCGCAATTTCGAGAGATATCCGGCTGTGTTGAGCTTCCGTCTCTGCCAGATGGGGGTAGTTTACCCCCCCAAAAAACCACCCGGTGCATAAGCCGAACGGACAGTAATTTAAGAAGATTGCCTGCTGGACGTAGTGCGAGCCTTCCGCCGTCCATATACCGTCTGCGGTAGGCGAGAAACTATAGCCCACCTCGGCGTGTACGATGTCGACGTCAGTTCCCCTGAAAGTACTGACGCCAGAAGGCGAAATAGACCATGCGTCTACTAGTGGGTCATTGAACTCTAACACCCACAAATAACAGTAATTGTCGTAATCATCCCAGATCCAGATAGCACAATACAACCAGTCGTAGTCTCCGGATTCTCTGAGCGTTTCCGATAGTGCGACCATATTGTTTGAAGGTACGATGTAGTCAATTTCCGTACTATTCTCGTATGCGAAACTCTCTTGATCGGTAAGAAAAACCGCGACGCATAGACAAATGCCGATAGCGAATGATCGCGCTGACATGGTCTACCTTGATCAATCCAGGTTGCGCAAATCAGCTGCTCCGTAGCCCATTTCAGCTGCTTTGCGCAACGCGGCTGCTCGGTCACGCAAAGAAGCTGGCCATTCTTCCGGAGGTAGGCGCCTCGCTTTCGTGACCACCTTAATGGACGGGGTGATGACCGTCTTGACGTGGTTGTCCAGCCACTTGAGCTTGGCCGGTCCAATAAGCTGTTCCAGATATTCGCGATGCGAGTCAAGCAGCGACTGTTTTTGTGCTTCAAAGCGCTCATAGAAACCTTCGGGTTCCAATATCTCCCTAAGCGCAACCGCCTTCGGCAACTGGATTACATAGCGAGCATCAATTCCGGCGGGCAGCGGGGGCGCATTGCGCAGCGGAAAACGAGCCTTAATCTCCGAGTGCGCCTCATCCTCAATGCTCGCAAGTTGTCGCAGGTAGTCTTGCCCTGCCTGCAACACTGCATCGGCTTCAGAAGACTGCAGGCCTCGAAGACTCTCCACCGGCGCAATCGAATTGAGCGATAGCGAATCGAGGGAAGTGTAAAGCGCCTTCCAGGCACGCCACTCCGGGGCTGGTTTGTGCTCCGGCGGACCGTCGGTCAACGGCACCGGCGGCGGTACCTGTGCGAGGATGTCTTCTATGTTTATGGCCGGGAGACCCTTTTCTAAGGTCTCACGATCCTCCGGAGTTGGCTGACCGACCGCAATTTGCCAAGATAGGCCAAGAATCAATCCCAACGCCATCGTTAGGATACTTAGCTTCCGGCGGCATCTTACGCAGCCATGTCCCCTAAACGATTGTGTCATTGCTCGCGCCCTCCAGAAAAACGAGAAGCTCCAGCGACTCTCTTATTTCTTTTAGGCTAACAGTATAGCGTGAATTCCGGAACCTTACCGGCCACCTTACCGGCCACCTTACCGGCCGCCTGAAGATGTGTGCGAACCCAGTTGTAGCTGCGCTGCCCCCCATCCCGAATAAGCCTCTTCAAACCTCATCCGACGAACCTCCTGTAACCATTCCGTGCGTCTCATCGACTGCCACCCTCCACCGAAAAAGGGCAACAGCAACGATCTCGGCGCATTCGAACCTTTTGTCGGCATTGCCGATACAACCCTCGCGTCGCGCTTTGACCAAGTTAGCACACACGATGCAACCAGTTCTAGAGAAAGGCCGGGTTTGGTGAGGCCTATAAGAAAACCCAGCAAAAATCTGCATTCGCGCTAGGGAAGGTCTGAACAAGGCCCCAAATTTCGCTTGGGGAGGCGGGTTGGCGGTTTTTTCATGGCTCCGGCGCCGTTTCGGTGTCTGAAATCGGCTTGATAGGCGGGGTTCTTGCCGCCCCGCTCGGTGTGCAGACGCACGTATCCCATGTCAGGCGGCCGCATACCGGCCCGCGATCAGCAGATTGGTAAAGCCGAGCAGCAGCGCAATGCGCTGCGTGTTCTTCGCCAAGCCCCGGTAACGCACCTTCGAGTAGCCGAAGTGACGCTTCACATACAAGAAAGGATGCTCCACCTTGGCACGCACCGACCCCTTGCGGTGCTCGGCGGCCTCCTCCGGCCCTGAGGGGTCCAGCCGGCGACGCCGGCCGCGCTTCATCGCCACCCGCCAGTCCACCTCCTTATCCCGGTTCTCTTCGCGTTTGCCCACACCCTGATAACCGGCGTCACCCCACACCCGCTCCTCACCGCCGTGCAGCAGAGCGGGCGCCGTGGCCACGTCCGATACGTTCGCCGAGGTCGCCTTCAGGCTGTGCGCCAGACCCGACTCGGAATCCACACCAATGTGCGCCTTCATCCCGAAATACCAACGGTTGCCCTTCTTCGTCTGACGCATCTCCGGGTCCCGCTCCCCCGACTGGTTCTTCGTCGAACTCGCTGCGTCAATAATGCTCGCGTCCACAATCGTCCCACGCTTGAGCCGATGACCCTGCGCTTGAAGATGACCGTTGATCTCCTCAAACAGCACACCGCCCAGACCGTGCCTCTCCAGCAAATGACGAAAGTTCAAGATCGTCGTCTCGTCCGGCAAAGAACCCGTCAGACGCAATCCCGCAAAACGACGCACCGACTCCACCTCATACAGCAAGTCCTCCATCCCCGGATCACTGACGTTGTAAAACAACTGCACGCAATGCACCCGAAGCATCGAACTCAATGGATACGGACGCCGCCCGCGGCCCGCCTTCGGATAAAACGGCTCAATCCGAGCCTCCAGGCGCGACCAGGGAATCAAACCATCCATCTTCTCAAGAAACTGCTCCCGCCGCGTCCGGCGCTTCTTCATGTCGTGCTCCAACTCCGCAAAACTCGCTTGATGCATCCCTCAAACCTCAACAAGACAGAATAGGATCTATTGTCGCAGAATCAGACTTGGTCAGAGCTTCCTTAGCAGGCAGTAAGTCTGCCCCGTTTGCGAAGACAGCCATCCCATATATTGTTTAGCGTCATTCCATGAAACATTGACGGCTGGACGCCGGCCACGTCCCCAGCCTTCGTCGTCTATGTGGCTTGGATCCGCATAGCGTTCATATTCTTCGAAGGTGATTTCAAACCTGGATATCGCGAGCGGCTGTGAAATCGTTACCTGATGTACAGGCTTCTGGTCATCAAAGCAATTTATTCCCGATACGCACCCCATTTCGAAGCTCCCCGCAGGGACAATTACCATCTCGGGGCCCCGACCACCATCCCTAAGCTCATCGGAAAACGCCGCGCCTGGCTCCAGCACAGCGGGCACACGCAGGTTCTCTTGTGCCAGAACCGCTGAGCAAGAAAGAACAAACGCGCACGTGACAACTTTCAGGCTTCGCGTGGCAATCATGAACCTACTCTAATGGCTTCTGCAGACACTGCGTTGGGCCACCTATTTGCCCTGCGCGCGCACATAGCTTTCGAGCACGCGGTTCATCCGGGATTGATAACCTTTTCCGGGCGCCCTGAAGTAAGCCAGCACGGAACGCTTGACACGCAGAGTGACCTGCTCCGTCCGGTCCGGCTCAACCAGTTCGGCATTCCGCCAAAACTCGTCATCCAGCTTGGGTATGTCGCTGAAGTCAATATCCTGATCCTTGACGGCCGCGATCTGCCTGGGCGTCAGGGGTTTATCGTGTTTTCTCATGATACGCCTGCCTTTCTTTGCGGGATGCGGGACGCGCGGAGATCAAGCGGATGCTGCCGTTACGTTCAGTATGGGCGACTACCAGCACTGCTCCCACCCCAACGGAACCCACGCTGATATAGCGCTCCTCGCCATAGTCGTAACGGACGTCAAGCCAACTTAGTACAGGGCCTTCGAATATCCGTCTGGCAGTGTCGAAACTCACCCCATGCTTGCAAATGTTGGTTTGATCTTTTGTCTGGTCCCACTCAAAATCCACGTTCCATTATGCCCTACAAATTGTAGTTACATTCCCGGAGTTCAATTATCTGTGCGCAACACGGTTGAGCACCCATTAGGAGAGTCCGTTCATTGAAAGAATTCTCATGCCCCCCGTGCCCTGGTCAACACAAATGGGTGCCGGATTTACTGCCAATGAGGTCGATCATGAGTTAGTGGTGCGGGAGCGACATATTTCCAGAACGATTCTGCTCTCCCGTTCAAATTGGGGGAGCGTCCTTTACTGACAGTTACTCCGCAATCCGAGCCGTTCTGGATCGTGCCGCTATCAGGACTTTCTGAGGTAATGCAGCCCCTTATAGAGAAACAGGGCAGCGACGACCGGGTCAATCAACAGCCAGATCGTGGCGTTCTCAAGCCCGCTTTCCGATACCTTGGCGATGTAGTTATAGGCGTACAGATGTGCCGCTATGGCGAAGGTGCAAAGCGGAACCGCCCCGCCTTTAGAGCGAATGATCTCGGCGATAGTCGCTGCAAACCCGACCAGCACAAGTACGTCAACGTAGTTGAACAGCGGCGTTGCGGCCACCGGACTCGCTGCAAAGTACAGATTAGCTGCAGTCAACAAGCTGGCCGCGACCAGCAGTAAGTAACCAAGCCACGTATGCAATGGATTCCTCGATTCAGTCATGATGTTCCCTCGACCGGCCCCAAGCGCAATTGTCAGAGGTTAGCGTACCCCGCAGGCCAAGCGCGCGGAGGCAAAAGTTAGCCGGAATTACCTTTGATTTCAAAGAACTCAAGAATTGCCCCATCTGGAGTTCTCACGCTAAAGCACTTTGCGATACCGTATGGCTCAATCAAAATCTCAGAAAGTTCAGAATAAAACTCCACTTTTCGCTGACGCAGATCACCAGCGTACTTTTCGAGATCTGCGACAGGAAACCTTGCAGCCAGGTATCCGGTATTTGGGGCAACACATCTTTTGCCGAAGTGTTTTCCCTGAATTTCACGCATCTCAATGATCTCGGCAGAGCCTTCGTTCGTGCCGTCCGGGTGTACGATGGCTACACGCCTTTCGACTGTCTTCGCTAGAGGCATAGGAATGCCCATGACGTCTCGTCCTGGCTCCTCGGTATCCTTCACCACAGAATTGACGAGCGTTTTCCAGCCGAGTTTTTCCGTATAGAAGGCCAGGCTTTGGTCAAAGTCCTCGACGATTTGAGCAGAATTAAAGGCTCGGCTCATGTGAGCGTACTTGGGCAGGTCAATCAGGACTTTGCCGTAGGGCTGAAGCATTCCGAAGGCAATACCATCCGGCGTGAGCGCCAAGGATTGACGCACTTCAAAACCACCCCAGGAATAGTCGACAGGTTCACCAAATGCCGTCCATCCCGCTCGCTGGAGCTCTCGGTAAACGCGGTCAACATCATTCACGTAAACATCGACGTCAAATATACCTCCAACGTCCCAGGTGCGTTGGGAAGACCGCATCACAGCGCCACTGGCGCCATGGAATTTGACCAATCGGAGATGACCAGTGGAGTCATTTTCGGCTGTCAAGAGACATTGTTCGATGCGCGTACACTCTGGCGGAACGTGCCACGCGGTGTGCTGCCCGGGTGGCGCATCCGGTAAATCCAGAGCGGACCAACCGGCCACCTTGGTGAGTGCGTCTCGCAGCCAGGAAATCTCCTCAACGGAAATAACGATTTCACTAAAGCCGGAGGCTGACGTACCTGGAGTTTCGTTCATCTTGAATTTCAGTCCGATTAGCCACGTATCAGCACAATATCCCAGTTCACTCCTCGCGACCCTGAGGCACTCTCTGATTCAGGCGTTGAATAGGAACCGATAAGCGTTTCATTCGCCCAA
The DNA here is from genome assembly GCA_951828235.1 of uncultured Gammaproteobacteria bacterium. Lineage (GTDB taxonomy): Bacteria > Pseudomonadota > Gammaproteobacteria > Steroidobacterales > Foliamicaceae > Foliamicus. The sequence continues at coordinate 2,383,141 of OX639965.1, read as the reverse complement.
GCCACCTGCAGCACCGGATCCAACTCATTCAACGGCTCGTTTGGAAAGTACATCTGAGTAACCAGTCGATCGTATGATCCAGTCAATTGATAGTGAATATGGGGAGGACGCCAATAATCATCAATTACCGGGTAGGCTCCGGGTTTAACAGTCTTAAACCTGTATCGTCCCTCTTCATCTGTAACCATGGTCGCGTACCCATCGAAGTTGGGATCAATTGGCGCAGGATTAAGATCGTTCGGGTGTGTGTAGCGACCAGCCGCATTCGGCTGCCAAATTTCCATGGCGACGTTTGGACAAGGTTCACCATGCAAGTTAATGACTTTGCCAGAGACCTCGATGACCTCCCCCAACGCCAACCCATCTCTGCCTTTAAGACGGGTCATGTCTGTGCCCCCGTCGAGTGGCTTTTTCACTGGATAAAAGGGGCCCAGGAACTGATCAGGTGTTGGCATTGGTCCATCTGGATCAAACCCGTAGCGCTTGTCCTCTTGCGCGAGAGACGGCGACGCGAGAGTCAAAGCACCCAGCGCGGTTAATTTTCCTAATACTTCGCGCCTCGACACTCTGTGGTCCGGGCAAGTGGGCATACGTTCATATGGAGCAGTCGGAATGAGTGTTTTTTCGTTCATGCCAATCATGTTGAACCTCCCGGTCCAGACTTACTTTCAGTAGAACAATAAATGCTTGCTGACCAAGAATACGAGCCATATAGTATCTTGAGCGATTGAATTCTTCAGGGCTTATAGCGAACAGTAACAATTCGCCTGAGGGCCTCCCCATGCGACATGGCTCGAATTACGAAGGAACGGTCAGTATCGCAATGCACTCGGGATATCCTTCACGAAACACCAGTGCCAAGGTTCATAGGCATACCCACAGCTGTTTCCTCGTGGGTATGAGAGCCTGAAACCAAACTCGCCTGCGAACCTGACGAGCCAATCGAACGCCTCAGTCTGCTCAAATTCCTCGTCAAGGACCTTGCAGTTTGGTGTTCCGATATCAACGGCCCGACCCGTATGGTGCTCGCTGCAACCCGGAGGAGCAGAGACGCGAAAGATCTCCTCCCAGTCCTGGCCTGCGATGAGTTTTCGTTTGATGATCTCAAGCTGTCGGTCAAAACTCCGAAACGCGGATACCAGGAACAGTTCCACACCATCACGACGTGCCCGTTCGCTCATTGACTGCCACGCGAGCACGGTTGGTGGGGTTAGCAAGAGTTCGCGACCAGCCGCATCAACTTCCACCACGGCCAGTTGCTCGGCATCCGCGTACATTGGGAGTCCACGAGTCTCCAGAAACCCAGGTGATATCCCAAGCCCCGCCAGAGTCTCCCCCACTCTCGTTGCCAGGACGGAATCCGATTCTGTCATGTGATCTTCCCGCCGAAATCGGTCCACCTGGGCTGAGCGAAAAAATCATTCGCCAGCATGACTGCTACTCGGGGCATGTAGTTGATTCGGCAGCATCCAGCCAAGTGGAACGTTCAATGCGAGGCCCGCTGCCTTGAAGGCCCGATTCATCTTGAGTCCGCGCGACGCGAAGCAAATCGCCAGCCCATTTGAGCAGCCGTTTTTCGTTGTCGGTTTTCTTGAAGTTCGCCATGAAATCCGACTCGGGTAATTCCGAGGCGTCAGCGGATGTGAAATCCGGTAGCGAGGCGTAGTGAACCACGAGACTGTCGAAACCGATGGACTTGGCGCTGTTCAGGAACGGTGGCTGAAGATATCCTCCGACCGAGAGAGTCGCGCCTTCGAGTCGTTCGCGTAATTCTCTCAGTGCGGAAATTAACGCAGGATTGTCATGGCGGTCAAAGCCGAGCCCGCGCCCGCTTGCCGCGAATAAACCGGCAAGGTCATTCATGCCAACCAGGAAGTCGCTAACCCCCATTTCCACAAAACGGCCGGCCAGTTGCACGGCTGACGGTGTCTCGATCATGGCCGCGATGCGATTTCGGAAACCGAAGTGACTCGCCGTTTGCATACCGTACTCGAGTTCATTAAGTTCGTTCACGAACGGGAACATGAGGTGTAAGTTCGAGTGCTTTGCCGCGAGCTCGGAAACCAGCTCGATCTCCAATTCGAATGTTTTCTTGAACATGACGGCGCGTCGCATTCCGCGAATCCCCACCAGCGGCGTCTCTTCGATGATGTGAGCATCGTGGTTCACGAGCATATTGACTTCGTTGCTGGGGGCGTCGAAGGTCCGATACCAGACGGGCTGCTCGGGAAAAATTCCGAGGACGTGCTCCAGATAGTCCACGATGTGCTCCTGGCATCGCGGCGCAGGCAGGTGGTAGCCGATACGCCGGCAGAGGTACTCGGAACGAAGCATGCCGACGCCAGTCACGAATTCTGGCAAACGACTGTCGATTCGCTCGGCACTCAGTCCTACGTGTATATCCATAACAGTCCTACTCGTCTTGCGCTAGCAACACACTTCAAGATGCTCACGTAACGTAGTGCGGACTCAAAATGAATCGGGCCTTCAAGGCAGCGCGCATCGCACCTGGAGAGCCTTCTCCAAATAAAGGACGCCGGGTGACGGATTGTCGTAATCGGGCGCGACCTCGATGAAACCCATGGATCGGTAGAGTAGCGTCGCGGCCTCAAGGTGTGGGAGCGTATCCAGGCGCATGCGGGCATAGCCAGCCGCTTGTCCGGCCTCGACGACAGCCTCGGCCAGCCGCCGTCCGAGGCCGGAGCCCCGCCACGGTGGGCGCACGAACAGGCGCTTCATTTCGCAGACCCCCGGCTCAAGCGGCCACATGCCTACACCGCCCGCGACGGCGCCATCGAGCGTGCGGACCAGCAGTAAGGACCCAGCCGGCGGCGCGTACCTGCCAGGCAGGTTGTCGATCTCTTCGGCAAAATCCTTGAAGCACAGGTCGACACCCAGCCACTGCTGGTATTCGACGAACAGCGCACGGATCTCCGCCATGTCGGCGGCCGATTCCGCTTCGGCGATGGTGGCATCTTCGTTCATAGCGCGCACATTGAAACCCTGGAGATGGCGCGGCTCGTCCATTATTGAGACATGGCGGCACTCATTGTCTCACCTTATTCGCAGTAACTTCCAGCACAAGTATTGGATCCCCAAAATCCAGTTGGCTGCGGCCAACCTAAGCAAGTTGGTACGCGGATAAAGGGAACCTACCTGCCACGGTAACCGCTGAAGCCGCTCTTGCCGCACATGCAGTTGCCTGTTGTCCTTCATAATCCACACATGGCGCGAAAACAAGCGGGCAAGCGGGGCAGGTTACGCATTGGCGACCATGGATCGGCAATCAGCATTATCGCGCTGTCACAGGAAAACCCGCTAAAGGCGGTTGCCGAGTTCGTCGAAAACAGCATTGACGCCGGCGCCAGGAACGTCGACATCGTGCGCGGCCGGGAGCGGGGTCAACCCTATCTGAAGATCACCGACGACGGCGCAGGCATTCCACGTGACGACAGCGGCAGACCCGACTTCAAGTACGTCGCTACTCACATCTGTGATTCCATCAAGAAGGAGTTGAAACGCCTCGGCGCGCAAGGGATTCAAGGGGAATTCGGCATCGGGCTGCTCAGCTTCTGGACGCTGGGCGAATCGCTCACGCTGACCTCGCCCGGCGCCGATGGAACCCTGTTCGAAATGTCGATGCAGCGTAACGACGAGGGTTATCAGGTTTGCCGCTCCCGCCGAACGCTGTTCGGCAGTCAGGGCGTGGAAGTGCTCGTGCGGCCGCTGCTCAAGGGAATTCGGCGCTTCAGCGGGGAAAAGCTCCACTGGTACCTGGCGTCGGAACTGCGTGACCGAATTCGTGATACCGGGGTCAACATTCGCATTACCGACCGTACCGCGCGCAAGTCCTACACCGTGACGCCGCGCGCCTTTGATGGCCGCGTCATTCACGAATTGGACGGGCCTGCCACACGGCTCGGGAAAATCAGATTGGAACTCTACCTGGATGAGCCTTCCTCCGAACGCAAGGTGTCCTTGTGCCGCAATGGGACGCGAGTCGCGGAGCTGGGCGCGCTGGACGGATTTCAGCAACCCGCGTGGACCAGTGGCTACGTGGACGGTATCGTCGATGCGCCTTTTCTGAACCTGACGCCGGGTACGCGAACCGGGGTGATCCGGGACATGGCCTATGACGAGTTTCAGCGGGCGCTGGATCCGGTTACGGAGAAGCTTGACGAACTTATCGCCGAATTGCAGCGAGCGGAGGAAGAACGCGCCAGCAAGCGGACCTTGCGGTCGATCCAGCGGGCCTTTCGCGAGGCGTTGCTGGCGCTCCCGGCGGAGGAGTACGATTGGTTCGACGTGCATCAATCATCGCGCCGGCGCGGAGGCCCGGGCGCCATGCAGCCCATTGTCATTCCGCAGCAGGTGACGCTGGCCGACGAGGGCGTGGGCGGGGACAATGGAGCGGAAGAAGGTTCCGGGCCGGCGTTTTATGAATACGCCGGTCCACTTCACAGCGTAGCGATTTCACCGGCCTCTTCAGTCGTCAAAGTGGGCCAAAGACGGAGTTTTCGCGCACTGTGCCGGGATCGGTCGCGGCGCACGGTGGAGGAGGGGCTGGCGTTTGTCTGGAAGGTTGCCGAAGGCGGCGGGCGGTTCAAGAATGCACACGCCGAGATCGTGGAATACCACGCGCCCGAAGAGCCGACGCTGGCGCGTCTGACCGTGACCGCCACCCAGGGCGACATAGCGTGCGAGGCCGAAGCTCTTGTCACCATTACCGAATCACTCATGCCGGAGCGCACCGGCGCCCCGCCCCGCCAGGGATTGCCCGGTTACACCTACGAAAAATCTCCAGGTCAAGCCTGGCGCTCCCGTTACGATCTGGAGCGGAACGTCATCGTCATCAACAACGGGCACCGGGATTTCGTTTTCTCATCGAGATCAAAGGCGCAACAGCTCCGCTACATCGCCAGGCTGTTCGTCAAGGAACTGGTGCTGCGGAACTTCCCCGGCGCATCCCCGCCTGAATTGCTCGAACGAATGCTGGAGCTGATGCTCTACCTGGAAAAGAATCTGCGCTAAGCCGCATCGCTCACTTGTCCCGCTTCGAAGGTTTCGTGAGCTGATTTGGCGGACAGAACGCGCTGGTAGCTTGCGCCGTAGGATGTTGGTGCGGTAGTCGTAGTACCAGACCTGCTTCGTCCAGGGATTCGGGCTGGCCTCGTAGTTGTCGAAGAAGATCACGTTGGCCTTGACGCCTTGCGCGTAGAACACGCCGGTCGGCAGGCGCAGGATGGTGTGCAGGTCGGTGTTCTCCAGCAGCTTCTTGCGGATCGTCTCGCCGGCGCCGCCTTCGAACAGCACGTTATCGGGCACGACCACGGCAGCGCGGCCGGTGGTCTTGAGCATCGTGCGAATGTGCTGCACGAAATTGAGTTGCTCCCGGTAGTCGCCATAGCCCACCCCGTCATCGCGCAGCGTCTGACAGAAGCTCCAGACCCTGGAGACGATGGGGGCGGTGTTCATGCGGAACTCTCCTTCCCTTTGATCCTCTCGGCCAAGGCCTGACCGGCGGCCGTGCGTCGATAACACTGATTCCTGCTGGTCGGTTTGTCGGGAAGGGTCATTTCAATCAAGCCGGCTGCAAGGGCAGGCCTCAGATAGGCAGCGGTGAAATGGTCGCGGTGGGCAAGTTACAGGACTGCCTGCAGTTCGGTGCGACCCATCTCCCCGATCAGGATCGCCACCAACTGCTTAACTTGGCCGGTAACTTGGCCGGTAACTTGCCCGGTATCTTGCCCGGTAACTTGCCCGGTAACTTGCCCGGTAACTTGCCCGGTAACTTGCCCGGTAACTTGCCCGGTAACTTGCCCGGTGACTTGGTCGGTGACTTGGTCGGTATCATGCACGGTGTCTTGCCGGGAAGCTTCCTGACCAACCCTTTCATGCACAGGCAGGCGAACAAGAAACCAGGTCCGATCCTCATCGCTTTCGAATCTCGGAGCAGGCGAGCCGTTTTCCCGCATGGCCCGCAGAATCTTTGGCACTCCCGTAGATCGACCCTCGGCCAGGTCAAGTTCCTTGAGAAATTCTCCGATTCGCCGATTGCGATAGCGGCGGCTAACGGCCTGCCCCTTCTGAAAGTCTTCCATGCGGATGGACCGGTCGGCGCCGGGAAAGCTCAGGATCACCAGTTCCTCGGCGGTGATACGCACCTCGACGGGCTCGCGCCGCTTCGAAGTCGCTGATCTTGAAGGCCACGGCGTCGAGTTGCCCGAAGGTGACGCCGGGGCGCAGGTGCTGTTCGGCGTTGTCCAGCGACTTCAGCTTCTCATAGGGCGTCATCACGTTCTCGTCGCGGTAGCGTTTGCGCACCCGGCCTTTGGCGTCGGTTCGAATACTATGCCGAAAACTTCCTGGCCTTCCTCCAACTCGCCGCGTTCATGATCCTGGCCAAAAAAGGCAGGATTCGATCCAAGGGCATGGAAGACGGATAAGACAAGCGGGGGAAGAACCGGAATTTGAGGTTCAGGAAATCTCGTGTCAGGTTCGCAAGCCTTCCGACATCAACGAATAGACCGCCTACGATTAGCACCGGCTGGTCATTTGGACTGGGCGGATTGCGGAGTAATCCAAGATCTCCAGCTTCATCAATGAAGCAAATTTTCAAAGTTCGCAGCCTCTGAAAAAGCTATGGCCACCGAATGGTGGCCATAGGGTCCGTCGCCCACACGGGGGTCGACAATTAGAGTTTCTAAGCAAGAGTATGCGAATCGTTCAAACGGTTGTCAACCAATAAAGGTGGCAATTTGTTGCGAAAAAGACCTTAAAGCCATTTAGATAAATTACACGGATTTTTTCGAAAGACGACCCAGCCACCGCTGTTATTTGACGAACATCGCACGGATCTCCGCCATGTCGGCGGCCGAGGCCGCTTCGGCAATGATGGCATCTTCGTTCATAGCGCGCACATGGAAACCCTGGAGATGGCGCGGCTCATCCACGATTGAAACTTTGCCAAATTTATCCTTCACTTGGAACCTGATGGCTCTCTGAAGCCGCCCAACTGAAGGTCTCCCTATGCGGCATAGCTCGGATTGCGGGGGAACGGTCATCGCCGTCAACAAATGCGCAGACCCGCATTCTGCCCTCCAAAAAAACGGGGAGCCGCAGCTCCCCGCTATTCCGCTTGCTGGCCTAAGCGCACTTAAGCCATTACCGATAGGTTGTGATCGGATAATGCGCCATCGTCAATTCACTTGTCAACACGGCTTGTGACCAAGCAATATAAAGGCAATAGCCACACGATTTTGCCAACAAAGCCCTGACCTAAAGCGGTTTTTCAGCGCGCTTGCCCGAGGAGCTGGACAGGCCCTGGCTCATCCCAAGGAGCGACCGGCAGAGTCAACTCGTCGACCGGGTTTCCCGGTTGCCCTATCGCTTGGCGGACTACGGCTACACCGTAAGCACCGGCCCGCCGCGCTTCCTCCGCAGGTACGAACTCTCCCCGGTAGTCGGCCACTTCGCGCGCTAACTGAGTGTCATGGATGGTCTTGCTGGCCGTCTCGCCCTTTCTTGCAAGATTCGGGAAATACTGCACAAACAGGGACCTGATTCCCCTGTGCGTCTTGGTGGCGGGCGCGTTGGCCGTTTCCAGAGCGACGCTAATGGCTTCAAAGACCGCGTAGTACGCACGGTTGCAGGCGCCGTTGGGATCTCCGTCGTCAAGCAGCGTTTGCGCAGACCGAAGCGCCCTGGTGGCCAAGAGCATTCGCGTCGGCATAGTCACAGTGCAGCCGTGATTTCGATACCGTCTTTGAGGATGTTGTGAAAGAAGGAGGGTCGCACCTGCTCTTGCGGGTTGCTTAGTTCGCTTTCCCACAGGACCATCGGGTTTACCGCAACCAGGGTTTCGTGCAGAGCGCCGTCATCCGCCTTGCCGATGGTCCAGCCCAGCCGAATGCACGCGCCGGCTTTGCCTTCCTCTGGCGCTGTTCCCGCCAGGACAACCGCTACATCCACATCACTCAAGGGGTCAAAATCGCCCCGGGCGTAACTGCCGTACAGGATCAAGCGCGAGACTGGCGGCAGCTCGATGTCTGCCAGGTAACGAACAAACGACTGGATGCCCTTGTGCGCATTGGGATGCAACTTCACACTGTCTGTGTTGCGTGGCACGGGCGCCAGACCTGCATCTTTTGGTGGGGACCGCAGCCAAGCGGCCGCCGTGCTCGGTAAGCCAAAGTAGTGAGCGTCAGTCATGGTCGTGCGCCAAGTTCCTGCGTAATTTTATCAAACGGGTCACCTCCAAAGCAGATGAACCGCGCCGGCTTTCCTGAAGACTGCGTATTCCAGATGAAGACTGCCACTGAAGCGGGTCGATTTGTGTCTATCTGCCGCAGCCATCAATACCAATTATGTTCACCAGCATGATTGCTACTCGGGGCATGTAGTTGATTCGGCGGCATCCAGCCAAGTGGAACGTTCAATGCGAGGCCCGCTGCCTTGAAGGCCCGATTCATTTTGAGTCCGCGCGACGCGAAGCAAATCGCCAGCCCATTTGAGCAGCCGTTTTTCGTTGTCGGTTTTCTTGAAGTTCGCCATGAAATCCGACTCGGGTAATTCCGAGGCGTCAGCGGATGTGAAATCCGGTAGCGAGGCGTAGTGAACCACGAGACTGTCGAAACCGATGGACTTGGCGCTGTTCAGGAACGGTGGCTGAAGATATCCTCCGACCGAGAGAGTCGCGCCTTCGAGTCGTTCGCGTAATTCTCTCAGTGCGGAAATTAACGCAGGATTGTCATGGCGGTCAAAGCCGAGCCCGCGCCCGCTTGCCGTGAGCTCGGAAACCAACTCGATCTCCAATTCGAATGTTTTCTTGAACATGAGGGCGCGTCGCATTCCGCGAATCCCCACCAGCGGCGTCTCTTCGATGATGTGAGCATCGTGGTTCAAGAGCATATTGACTTCGTTGCTGGGGGCGTCAAAGGTCCGATACCAGACGGGCTGCTCGGGAAAAATTCCGAGGATGTGCTCCACGTAGTCCACGATGTGCTCCTGGCATCGCGGCGCAGGCAGAAGGCAGCGGGCATGGCACCTGGAGAGCCTTCTCCAAATAAAGGACGCCGGGTGACGGATTGTCGTCGTGGGGCGCGGCCTCGATGAAACCCATGGATCGGTAGAGCACTGTAGCGGCCTCGAGGTGTGGGAGCGTATCCAGGCGCATGCGGGCATAGCCAGCTGCTTGTCCGGCCTCGACGACGGCCTCGGCCAGCCGCCGTCCGAGGCCGGAGCCCCGCCACGGTGGGCGCACGAACAGGCGCTTCATTTCGCAGACCCCCGGCTCAAGCGGCCACATGCCTACACCGCCCGCGACGGCGCCATTGAGCGTGCGGACCAGCAACAAGGATCCAGCCGGCGGCGCGTACCTGCCAGGCAGTCGGGTCTACCCATCCGACGTGGCTCGGGGCACGGGGGAACGGTCAGTGCAGCACTCCTAATCCTGTCTAAACTCTAGTTGCAGCAACGCCATATGCAAATCTAGGGGAGATCGTGCTTGAGCGACGATACGAATTTTCGATGAGTGTGCAATTCCTAGGATAAGAAAGTGCACAATTCCCAGCTGAAATAATTAAATGGATAGATAGCAATGCGAGCACATCTATTTGCCTTCGCCCTATTGGTGGGCGCGCCATTGATTGCGGCCGACCAGAGCGTTGATTCTGAAGAGAACGAGGTTGAGCCGACCGTGGCTGAAAAGTGGGAATGCCGGGAGTTCTTGCGAAACAATGGAAGGGTGCTCACAACGCTTTGGCATTCCGCTGGGACTAAGCCCGGGGAAACCGGATACGGGCGCCTGTAGTATGCAGGGGCGTCTTTTCCTGCAGCATTCAGCCTAGACGGATTATCACTGCGCTGGAACTGGGACTTAAACGAAGATGGCAGTTGGGAACATTCCTTTTCGATAGAGCCGGACGGAACGGGCGCTAGCTATGATTTCTCTGGTGCTGGGACGGGCGAAAAAGTATCGCCAAGCGGTACATATACCTGCAAGGCGGCGGGGGATGAGGAGGTGTCCATGGACGAGTTTTCGGAGTGGGCCGCATGGTATTTACCCCTTCTTTTCGGGGATGATTTTGGCGAGATTATGGAAAAGGTTTTGGAGAAAAACGGAATCAAGTAAGCCGTGACAGACGCCATACTGGGGCGGAACCATTCGTTACAGTTGTCATCCACTCTTTGGTTCCTTCGCAGGCGCCCTTCGCAAGGATTTGGTAACGACAGGTGAGTGCGACGCGATGGTATCGCTTTGCCTCGCGACTTCCCGATTGATTATGGAAACTTGGTGGTCGTTAAGTTGCCTCGTGATTGGGTGATTGACAGTAGTTGACATGGCAATTGCTACATCGCTTGCAATTGGCATGCAAAACTCTGAGTTTTGCCGCCCTTGGTAGGCAAAACTCAGAGCGCATATTGGGCTATCTCCGACAATAAAGACCTTCCTGCTTTCTCCACGGATCTGCAAGACTAGGCCCTTCGACGCTAATGCGGCCTCTATCTTTGGGTGAAGAGGAACATCAAATATCGCGTCTATCCAAGCATTCTTCTTTTGCCTCGTCTCGGCAGGAAGCTGTTCAATTAGATTCCGTACGCCTCGCGACCTTACGAATTGCACTCTCAGAAAGTGCCGTATCGTGGCCAGCTTCTTGCCCGATAATTCGAACGTGTTGCCGGCTCTTGCAGCTTCCTTGAGCAAGACGTAAATGCGAGCGAACCTATTCTCCAACTTACTCAATCGATGCTCGGCATCAGGAGATCGAGTGCCATTGTCCCATTCCTTGCTGTAGAAGTACTCCTCCCACAGGGCTTGCTTAGGTGTCAGGGAACTAGGGCGTGTTAACACATAAAGGGATATTTGTGGTATCATTATTTCCTGTTGTTGTAGGCGGAAAAGCGCAGGAGAATCAACGATATGGAACTCACCGAGGCCCAGTGCGAGCGGATCGCCTCGCTGCTTCCGAAGCAGCGCGGGAACGTCCGCCTCTCGAATCTCCAAGTGCTCAACGCGATCCTCTATGTGGCCGAGCACGGCTGCAAATGGCGCGGGCTGCCGAAACGGTTCGGCAACTGGCACACCATCTACACGCGGATGAACCGCTGGTCCAAAAATGGGGTGCTGGACCGCGTGTTCGCGCACCTGCAGCGGGAACGGATCGTGCGCATCAAGGTGGAGGCGCTGGGTCTGGACAGCACCAGCGTCAAGGTGCACCCGGATGGTGCGGGGGCGCGAAAAAAACGGTCCGCAAGCCATCGGCAAGTCCCGCGGCGGATGGACCACCAAGCTTCATATGGTTGCCGCGGATGCTCGAACGGCACTCGCCTTCTCGCTCTCTCCAGGCAACGCGCACGACGCGCCCGAAGGCCGCAAGCTGCTAAGCGGCATAAAACCACCGCCCGGTCGCCCGGCGTTGGTGATGGACCGCGCCTACGAGGACAACCAGACACGCCAGTTGGCGCTTCATCTCGGATTCGTGCCGGTCGTCCCGCCGAAGAGCAACCGTTTGAATCCTTGGGAGTACGACCGGGAGATGTACAAGCGGCGCAACGAGGTCGAGCGCCTGTTCCGGCGGCTGAAGGGCTTCCGGCGCATCTTCTCGCGCTTCGAGAAGCTTGATGTCATCTTCCTCGGCTTCGTCGTCTTCGTGCTTATCGTCGATGCGTTACTTAGTGTTAACACGCCCTAGTCTCGTTGGTGTCCCTGCGGTAACAATGAAGCTGTCCGCGTTCGTCCGTAAAGTTCTTCAGTAGGAACTTAGGGACCAGGTGGTGACGACGAGGCTCGTTCATTTCCGTGTTCGCAGCATGTAATCTACTAGAAACACCCTAAAGGCAATCTTGGCGGCAAGACTATCGGCCTCGCAGCAGACCCCAAAGCACACTCTTTTGCGTGCAGGGCTTTAGGCGTCAATGCCCTTTAGTCGCTGTCTGCACCCTGTCACGGCGAAACTAGGGGCAAGTAGGGAAACATGTTCCGGAGGATCTCACGCTGCAGATATTCGCCCCCCGTGCTTTCGCGATTCTTCTTCTAGTTCTTGCCAAAATGTGTTCGCCGAGAACGCAGGAACGCAGCCGAAAGGCTGCCGACCCGGTTAATTCAGATCAGTGCTCGGTGCGACTCGGAAGGAAGAGTTCATTCCAGGTGGAAACGGAATGCTTGAATTGCACTTGATAGTTTGCCCGAGGTGGAACCAGCATCGACATTTCGCATGTGGCGTAAATGGAACTACCGCCGATAGGACCCCGGAACCACAACCCGTTGATCTTGAAGCCGAGTTCACAAAAATTGCCGCTGGGATGGCGTGTGGATGCCACAGAGACCACTATGGCGTAGTCCCGGTCATTCAAGAATTCCCGAGACCAATAGCTACCCCCACCTGCCTTTTCTTCATTGCCATAAATTCGTTCGTTCTTGACGTTATGCCACCGCATCTTCGCCAACGGAACATGGGCGTGAGACTCTCGGAACGCCGCCAACGAGCCTAATGTTTGCTGGTCTTGCGCAAACTCCTGACTCAATCCGTCCAACCGTGTAGTCAGCGTAGATATCTCTTTCTCCAACTGGCCTACCTTGTCGACTGCAAGCCATCTTCCGCCAGCCTGCCGTTCGTACGCTCTCCATCGAAAGACCATTCCTCCTACGGAAGAGTCAATACGCTGAACAGTAATGTCAATGTTGTCGCGAGTAGCGGTTTCATCGCGAGAGCAATGGAGTGAAGTCTGTGTGTTGCCGCGCATTGTGATTGCACGGCCTTCGACGCTAGGCCCCTCGGGCTCGACCCAATTACAGTTTGACGTACCTCCATCAGCGTTGTCTCGCGTAAGCGCGTACGTGAGAATAGCGTCGGCATTCGCTTCTGTAGAAGCAAACCTCACCGGGATGTTGTATTCCATCGCGCGCCTGGAAATGTTCGCCAACCCGAATCGAACCTCATTAGCGTGCATTTCCAAGCAACTCCGAAAGGCTGCGAAGGCTTCGCGTGATAGACTCTCGGCAACGGCGTTTCTAGTCTCTTCGTCACGCCTAATCGTGCCGTTTTCCTTACAGTACTTACTGTAAATTTCTTGGCTACTACTGTTGGCTCGGGACATCCCGGCGCCAAGAACCTTCCACCGTGCATTGAATGACGCGCTGCTACCCGAGGAGCGTGCTCGCTCCTGCTCATCACAGTAATCGCTTTGAATCTCCTCATAGGAGTCTAGGGTCGCCGCTTCCGTTTGGGTGACCTTGGAGTACTTCAAAACTCCAAGACAACTCTCTTCGGCAGAAAGCTGTGCTTCGGCTGGTTTCGAAATGCATAGCCCGCTTACGTAGATGTTGAAAGCCACGATCAGTACATGTCTGCTAAGGGTCATTTATCTTGTCCCTCTGTGTGGTTCCCCGCTTTAACCTGACTAATTTATCAGATATAGAGCTTTGTCAAGTAAAGATACGTAAAGATACGTAATTCATTTAAGGTTCGTATTTCACGCGGCAGTTACGACTGATTTCAAGTGAAAGTTACCGATGCCGAAGTAAAAGTCCTCAGTTGCTGATATCGGGCGCAAGCCTGCCTATTTCAGCCAAAGTTACCAGTTGAGCTGGAGGCTACTTTCGATTAGAACAGGTGGATACTTTGCTTTGGAATACGCAGCGATGACGGAGTTTCGCTAGAAATTGGTGACTAGTGCTTGTTAACAAAAAGGAAGCACGCCTATTGCAACCTGATTCGCAGCTACACGTCAAACGTGTCGGCGTCGCATCGTTTCTGTTCGCCGCCGTGTGGCCGTGGAGCGCCAAAGCCGCCACTGTGACCGTAGATTCTGTGACGTGTCGCTTTGCATTCAAAACCCGCCAAGTTCCATTGGGCGATGTGAAAGCGGTGGAAATTCGACTGGGCCGCCGCTGGGCCACCTTGAGGATTCGCCATGGCGCGGGCACATTCAAGATCTCGGGCTTGTTCAGGGGGGACGCTCAAGCGCTTGCCGACGCACTGGAAAACGCGAGGGCCGCTTGGTGGCGGCGGGCTCTGGCGCCTCAGATCCAATCGCTCCGCTCCATACATGACCGTGTCACCCAACTGGCCGACCCGCCGAAGTTTGTGCATGTAGAGGCGATTCGCGATCTCGCGAAGGATGCTCAATCGGCTGCGGGAGGCTTAGTGGGCAGGTGGCCCGATTCGCTCTCCGACGCGCCGGAAATCCACATGCTGATGGACATCCTGCGGTTCTTGGAATCTCCGGACGAAGCGCGCGCCCATGCCAATGAGGCGTTTGTCGCGAATGAACTCATCCGTTCCCAAGGCCTGTTCGATACGATTGAAGTTCGACCACTCACTGACGAGCAGCGACGTGCGGTTGCTTCCGATGACCGGCGCAACCTCGTCGTGGCTGCTGCGGGCAGCGGCAAGACCTCGGTCATCGTCGCCAAGACCGGGTGGCTCATCCGCAAGGGCTATCGGCGCCCGTCGGAGCTCCTGCTCCTGGCATTCGCACGGGATGCTCGCAACGAGATGGAAGGGCGCATCCGTAAAAGATTGGGAGCCGGCGCGTCACGCGGCGTAACGGTCCGTACGTGCCATAGTCTGGGCATGTCCATCATCGGGCACGCCGAAGGTCGGAAACCAGCGCTTGCGCGCGCAGCGCAGAGCAACCGGGCGTTGTTCGACCTGATAAGAGAGATCGTGGCTGATTTGCTTACTGACGGAGCAGTATCAGGAAAATTGCTAGAGTGGTTCCGGGATCGGTTTGCTCCCTATAAGAGCCAACACGAGTTTGACAACTGGGGCGAATACTGGAACTACATCCGCGCCTATGACATCCGCACGCTAAAGGGTGAACCACCCCGGGATTGTCGGAGACTCTTTGCTGTTAGTCAGGCCACCTCGGCCCACTCTTGATTTTGATCATACATCTGTTCTTTTTCAGCCGGCGGCATGTCGCCGATCGGCTCGAGCAAGCGTCGATGCTTGAACCAGTCGACCCACTTCAGCGTCGCCAGCTCCACCGCTTCAAGATGGCGCCAGGGGCCGCGCCGGCGGATGACTTCAGTCTTGTATAACCCGATGATCGTCTCAGCCAGCGCGTTGTCATACGAGTCCCCCACGCTGCCGACCGAGGGCTCGACGCCGGCCTCGGCCAACCGCTCCGTATAGCGGATCGAGAGGTATTGCACCCCGCGATCACTGTGGTGGATCAGGCCTTGATCCGGGTCGATGTCACGGTCGTACAGCGCTTGTTCCAGTGCATCCAGCGCCAGGTCGCTACGCAGCGAGCTGGATACCCGCCAGCCAACGATCCGCCGCGCAAAGGCATCGATCACGAAGGCCACGTAGACCAGCCCGCGCCAACTCGCCACATACGTCAGGTCCGCCACCCACAACGCGTTCGGCCGCGAGACCGTGAACATCCGATGCACCCGGTCGCGACCATCGTCGCATTGAACTGCCGACCGGGTCGTTTGGACCCGACGCCCGCGTACCGCCCCGCGCAGGCTCATCGCTCGCATCAGCCGTTCGACCGTACAGCGAGCCACGGTGTGCCCCTCCCGGTGGAGTTGCTTCCAGACCTTGCGGGCGCCATACACGCCGAAGTTCTCCTCAAAGACGCACTGGATCTGCGGGCGCAAGGCCGCATCGCGGATCGCCCGAGCACTGCGGCAGCTTGGATCCTGAGATCGGGCCCGGTGCGCGTAATACGTCGATGGGGCGATCGGCAACACGGCACAGATCGGCTCGACCCCAAAACGATCCTTGTGATCGTCGATATACGCCACCATCATCGAAATCGGCGGTCGAGCTCCGCCTGGGCAAAATACGCCGATGCCGTGCGCAGGATATCGTTCGCTCTGCGTAACTCCCGATTCTCGCGCTCCAACTCCTTGAGCCGCTCACGCTCAACCGTGGTCAGACCCCCGCGGCGACCCTCGTCCGTCTCCGCTCGACGCACCCCTCGGCGCAACGTCTCCGTTGTGCAGCCAATCTTCTCCGCAATGAACACCATGGCCGACCACTGCGAGGAATAATCCCCTTCATGCTCGAACACCAGCCGCACCGCACGTTCCCGCACCTCGGGAGAATATCTCGTTCTTCTGTCCATCGCTCCATCCTCTCAAACCCTCATGTTCGCTGCGCTGAACACCCCGCGGTGATGTAACTGAGATTCCGGGGAGGCGGCGAACCGACCTCCCCGGAGTTGGCTGGCGCTTCGTCCCGGTGCATGATCCGGTTACGGAATCGGATCGAGGACGCTTTTATTTTCGGCGCCCTATGAGCCCGTTCTCAAACTGTCCCCGGCCGGCGTCGTCGAGCCCCGCGTTGTGCCCGGCTTGGCCGAGGACGAACAGCAAAACGAACCGCAACCTTCACCGGTTGCGAGTCTGCTATCCGCCGGCCGTCCGTTTCCGTTTCGATCGACAACCATCATACGGAGGAAGCACCATGCCACCGACAAGAATACCAACCGATGCCCTGCACGTCATTCATGCCCGCGCCGCCGGACTGGACGTGCACAAGATGCAGATCACCGCCAGCGTGCGGCTGGCCCGGCCCGGCGAGGAGGCGGAGGTCCACACCGACACGTTCAGCGCCTTGCCCAGCGGACTGGCAGAACTCACCGAATGGCTGGGGCGCCACGAAGTCACCGCAGCGGTCATGGAGGCCACCGGCGTGTACTGGGAGGCCGTGTTCGACGCGCTGGAATCGGCCGGCGTCGAGCCCATCGTGGTCCACGCCCAGCGCGTCAAGCAGATCAAGGGCCGCAAGACCGATGTCGCCGACAGCGTCTGGCTGGCCCGCATCTGCCAGTTCGGCCTGTGCACGCCGAGCTTCGTGCCGCCGGCGGAGTTCCGCGACCTGCGCAAGCTCTCGCGCCAGCGGCGCAAGGTGGTGCGCCTGCGCGCGACGCTGCGCACCCGCATCCATCAGGTCCTCGACGGCGCCGGCGCGCGCGTCGGCGGGTTGCTCTCGGATGTGTTCGGCGCCAACGGCCGGCGCATCCTCGACGGACTGGCCGCCGCACAACCGCCTGAGGACATCCTCGCCGGACTCTCCCATCATGTCCGTCATCGGCTCGGCGAATTGTGCGACGCGCTCGACGCGAACCTCTCCGCCCAGGCCCGGTTCATCCTCAACGACCAGTTGGACGCCTTCGACCGCGCCGGCGAACGCATCGCCGCCTACGACGCCCTCATCCACGAACGGCTGACTCCCTACCGCGACCGCATCGATCGGCTGACCACCCTGCCCGGCGTCGATCAGGCCTCGGCCTGCGCCATCTTCATCGAACTCGGCCCGGACATCGGTGTGTTCCCCACCGCAAGGCAGTGCGCCGCCTGGGCCGGCCTGTGCCCCGGCAACAACGAAAGCGCCGGCAAACGCCGCGCCGGCACAACCCGCAAGGGCAACCCCTTCCTGCGAAGCCTGCTCGTCGAATGCGCCCACGGCGCCGCCCGAACCGCCGACTGCCAGTTCCGGGGCTACCACAAGGCCCTGACCGTCCGACGCGGCTACAAACGCGCCACCGTCGCCACCGCCCACAAGATGCTGCGCTGCATCCACGCGATGCTCTCCAACGGCAGCGTCTACCGCGACCCGCACACCGACTACGAGGCCCTCATGGTCAAGCGCAACGCGCCGCGATGGATCGCCATGCTCAAAAAACACGGTGTCGATCCCTCCATCTGGGCCCACAAGAAACCGGCCGCCGCCTGACCATCGCGCCAATCCACATCGCCCAAGCGCGACCCGCGTCCGAATCCAGGCCATAACAGCGGGGCCGCCGAAAAACGAATGCCACCGCGCCGCGGCGACGACTTCACCACCGACCGGATAACCGGCCGGATGATGCACCGCGCCTCAATACACAGAATCCCACTGTGTAGTTACACAGCAAATAATGGAGCCTCCGGGAAACCCGGGGCGGTTCACATCGAGACTCGCACGCGCTATCCTCAGCCACTGCGCCGAGTCGGGTATTACGATGCACAATCGGACCGGCGATTCAACTTTCTTACCAACCACTTCGCCGTGCCGGCGGCAACCGTCGCCGAACTGTACCGCCATCGGTGGCAGGTGGAATTGTTCTTCAAATGGATCAAGCAGCACCTGCGCATCAAGTCCTTTTTCGGCGCCTCGGAGAACGCGGTGAAAACCCAACTCTAGAGCGTCGTCTCCTTGTATGTGCTGGTGGCCATCGTCAAGAAACGGCTCAACATCTGCACCGACCTCTACACAATCCTGCAGATACTGAGCCTCACCCTGTTGCTAACCCCTCACCTCTCCCTCGTCCGGTGGCGAATCGACATCATAGACTGCACCAATCTGGAGCTGCTCACGAGTAAACTCCTCATCAAGTGAATTCCTACCTGTGGCGACGATCCGGCATATGTAGAGTCCAGATTTTCTTGCGGAAAATTGTCCTTCGAACAGCTCTCCGCCAGCGTCAGTCTCAACAAGATACAACTGGTCTCGTACCCCTGGCCCGTCGATGTAAGCAACCAAATTAGCGCGCCCCGCGAGCGACTGACCGTTCTCCGTCAAGGTTGCGACGATATCCATCCTTGTACCTCCATCTTCCGCATCAGTTTGTGTGAGGCTTGTAGTCATGCGGATTTCCGATCTGACTAGGACACTAAGCGCAAATAGTTGCCCATCATCTCCAATCTTATCGGAATAGGAGTACACCCGCGCGTTCCAACATCCAGGTGACCCAACAATTCTGTATGGCTGATACTTCTCTACAAGGGGCAGTGTGAAGCGATAATAGACCATAGACGAACTCTTCCTGAAATACTCGACACCTTTTGGGAGTTCGCTCGGTGTGATCTTCTTTCCTTCAGGTGAAATCAGATCAAGAAAGACGACTTCGTGAGTCATTCCGCGAGACGTTAACAAAATAACATCCACGCTGTGATCCAAGGACGACAGGTTGAACGGAATCAAGACCTCAGAATTACTGTTCGTCAAGCGCTGCTCGGGATCTAGTGCGACTTCCCAGTTCACGATGCCAGCTAGGATTTGCTGATAGTACTTGGTCAAGATGAGGTGCGTATCCAGTGTGAGTGCGCCAGTTAGAAGTACATAGCCCTCTTTGCCGGCCTCCAGCGCGCTTTTCGTTAACAAGGCCAATTTGTCGGGATCAATGACATTTGGTTCACCAAGGCCAACAGCAAAAATATTGTCCCTGTCGCCAACGTCGTTCAAGACTTGCTTGATTGTCCGCCCGC
Source organism: uncultured Gammaproteobacteria bacterium (assembly GCA_951828235.1). Taxonomy (GTDB): domain Bacteria; phylum Pseudomonadota; class Gammaproteobacteria; order Steroidobacterales; family Foliamicaceae; genus Foliamicus. The sequence goes on along the minus strand of OX639965.1, from coordinate 2,363,931 downwards.
TGTTTTCTTGTCCGTCGGTCAAGATTATCAAAGACGTACTGTCATATATCCCCAACCGCTGTGCTTTTGACAGCTCTTCCAAAGCCAGTTTGACACCGTTACCGATTGAGGTTCTGCCGGCCGGTGAGACGGACGCAATTACTTTACGAACCGATTCACGCACCTTGCTCGAACTAGCACCCACTATTCTGGCAAGAGACAGTGCAAGATCCGCGACGTGGTTGAAGCAGACTACCGCTATACCAGTGCCTTCTGGGACAAGGTTAACGAGATTCCATGAGGCTTCGGAAAGTAGGTCAACGCGCCTTGGCTTGCCCGAAACCGGTTTGTCGCGGTCGGGTGCCCACCCCATGGACATCGACTTATCAAGTACAAGTACTACCGCGGCGGAGGGGCGTTTGATGACATTTGCGGAAATCTCCAAAGTCCATTCTTCGTTTGTCTCTTGGCATCGTATCGTGATCGTACTCTCATGACCATCTCCCACCCGATTTCCGGTATAGCCCAACCAGAGCCGCGCTCTAGTGGCCTCGTCGGCCCGCGGCCGAACAGTCACTTGTTGCCTGCCGAGAAGCAAAAAGAATGGCGCGTCCGGACCGTTCACAACCTCGAAGGTCACGTGGCTGAATCCGATGCATTCCCAAATGATCGCTCTCCAGGTCAAATCACGTTCCGGAACATCTTGGAATGCAATTTTCGGAGTCAGAAGAGTGGTTACAACATTGAACTTGGCCAACCCCACGGCTTTAAGGGCATCAACCTTTCCAAAGCCGAACCACGGGCTCCATCCCTGGGCGTCGAAGCTACCCCGGTCGTAGGGTGTCACAGGCGAAACATCCCACGACGTATCTGGATCGTACGTCGCGGGCAGCGTTTTAGGATACCCCGTGAGGCGCAGGTTCTTGCTCGCAGTCGACGTTAGGTATTTCTGCACCTGTAATGCTGTCAGGTTACGGTTCGCGGAAATAGTAAGTGCCGCAATTCCCGCTACGAGAGGAGTTGCGCTAGATGTGCCACCAAACCCATGCGTCACTTCAGCGAGACGGTTGGCGCTCGACGGTCCCGTTGTGGTGGAGATGTCGCGTCCCTGGACGTAGCCGCGCCGATATGTGTGTGCGTTGTTTGACGGAGCGCAGATGTCAATCCCTCGACCGTAGTTGGAATAGTGGCTGCGCTTGGCGGTGCTCGCCATCGCTGCAACATGCATAACCCCGGGTATGTCGGCCAAGTCGTTGCTGAAGGTGGTGCTGGTAAGGACACCACACCAGGAGGGTGGGCCATTTGGATTAGGACACCAGCCGCTTGTGTAGGGAATGTCTACACTGCCACTGTGTTGTAGCGGGCAGTTGTTGTTGCCCGCAGCCCAGAGAAAGAGTATGCCCTTGTCGCGACGGCCGCCGGAAACCGCCAGTTCCCGAATGCGATCGGTTACGTTGCGCGGCCATTTAGAGTGGGGCGCCGCCGCCCACGAGTTCGAGAGAATGTCAACCTTGTCAGCGATGAAACTCAGCATCTTCACCATACGGGCCACGCTGATGAATAGTATTGAACCGTTAGAGGGCCATTTGATTGGTAGTAGTCGGCACGCGGGAGCGGCGCCAACCGTTAATACGCCGTCTGCTTCCGCGGCGGCCACGCCGGCACAGGATGTGCCGTGGTTCTGGCCCGCATCATACATCTTTGCAGGATCGGCTCCAATGCTGCTGGAGTGTACTAGTTTGTTGCCGTCCCAATATCCCCAATCAGCAAACTTGCTTGGCCCATTGAAGTCGCGATGATCGAGTTGACAACCACTGTCGGTGATGCCAATAACAACGTCCCGTTCACCGTAAGAGTCCAGCAGCTTCCACGCATCTAGGCAGCGGGTCGAACTGCGATAATCGATATCTGTTTCCTTGACATGGTCATGCAGGTGCCATTGCCGCCTGAAAGCTGGATCGCTCGGAAGAGGGGGCATTGGCGTGGCAGACGAGTTCTGCAGCCGGAAGATCATATTGAGATCGTGGTTCACTGTTTCGACATTCGGGAGTCCGGCCTCGCTGAGCTGTACCACGAGCTTAACTGGGTTGATTCCTGTATCGTTGCTTAGACGGAGTACGTACTCCCGGCCCGAAAGCGTCTCGACTAGTTCCAGGGCGTAGTCGTTGATCAAGAACGACACCTGCCCTTCCGTGGGTGGCTCTTCGAAAGTAACTAGAATTCGGTCTGAGATCAGAAATGGTCTGTGGCTATCTTTGATGCGGTAGGCGTGATGGGCAACGATTTGGTGCTGACGCGCAATGGTCATGTTTCCTTCAAGCGCCGCCGGCTCGCTTTGAATTCGCCAGCTGGCTGAAGACGTCTGCTCTTCAAGCACTAGGCCGATCCGTTCGAGCTGTTTTGGATCTGCTCTTGCGATGAAGCTATCTACGGCCTTCTTAAGCGGGAGCTTCTCGCCATCAAAGTAGGTGTACACCGCCATATTTCTTTTACTCCCAACGATCAAAGTTTGCTACGGCTCGCTTGGCCAGACAGGCCGTGGCCGTCGCCGCCGAACGGGCCGGGCAAGTAGTATGACACGGCCCGTCCTGAAGGCTGAGGGTACTCCCAAAAACTGGGCCACATCGGATGTGATTTCTGACAATCGTGGACTTGCCCCCTTCTCTGGGCCATTCGAACCGAGGGAGGTCCTCGGATGAAGCGCAAGCGATTCACCGAAGAGCAGATCATTTCGATCCTCAAGGAGCACGAGGCCGGCCAGCCGTTCGGCGAGTTGGCGCGCCGGTTGTAGCTTGCTCGACACGGTATTCCCAGCGTCGATGGTATTGTTCCACAGGCAGCGGCAGCAGTAGATCTAGTGGAGACTTGCCATCAACCAAATCACCTGACGAATCCGTTGTGCGAGATACTGGAAGTTGGAAGTCGACTATTGGTCTAAAAGTCGAATCTGTGGAGTTTGCTCTAGGGTAAAGCTGGTATTCGAGCTTTCCATTTGAGGAATACCCGATTGCGCCGCGAACCCTGGCATACGTCGAGTCTGACCTTGGCGGCACACCGACTACCGCTGCATCGCCAAAGAGCTTGAGGCGCACAACGAAGTCGTCGCAGGAACTTGCGCAGTCTTCATCGACCACAAGGGTGATGCTCGAGAACTGAGGGGTGCTGCTTCTGGGCAGCATTGTCCGCAATTGACACCTTGCATCGGCGCGACAGAAATCCGCTCTAACGGGAAGAAAAGTCACACCGAAACAACTCCGCTGATCATGGGTCAGTACTTCATTGAACCAAGACTCAGCACGATCAGAGCCATAAAATATGGAGCTCCGCACCTTCGGGTCACTAAGCATCTCTCGATTGCACCGGTAACGAATGGGATTGTCGGTGAACCCCTTGTGCACGAGCGCGGCAACCCAAGCCGTATTCTCTCCCCCTCCTCGGTTGCCTTGCAAATCAACGACTAGACGCATTGCGCTGGTCACTCCCAACTTTTCAATCGCGGATTGAAATTGGTTAACGCTGGAGCACATTGAACTTTCGGCGTGATTGCTGAGGCAATAGATATCGTCGACCGATGAACTCATTTTGCTTTGGAAATGCCTTATTCGGAGGAGTAAAACGTCTTCCCTACGGAAAAGACACACTGCATTGTCATCGAAGAGCATGGTCCAAGCTGTGTTGCGCTTAAACAAAACGCAGTTGTCTTCGACGGTGTACGAGTCGATTGGGTGCCTGTTGATCCACGGTTTTCCGTTGAAGGACTGTATAGGATCATCGCCATTTGGTCGAAGGAAGATGCCAAACTCTAAGCGCTCCGCCAATTGAAAGTTGCAGCTGACTATGAAAGCAAGGTCACATCGATAGTTCACGTAATCGTCAACCAGTTCCGAGATTGGAACCCCATTGACGTGTGTTACCTTTTGTCGAGGTAGGTGAGGCGAAGAAAAGTAAAAGTCCAACGAAGGTGTGGACAGTTCGACGTTTAGATACCTTGCGCGCTGTGTCGGCCTAGGTACGTGACTTGAGCTACGAATAAAGCTATGGGAATTTATGAAACCGTCCTCGATCATCTCAAGTGTGTTCTGAAGGTTGCGTGGTTGTTCTCCCGATCCAATCTGCGAAAATATGTGAGATTTCCAATCGTTCCATGACACTTTTTTGTTCCGATTTCGTATTTCCTCGCCCTGCGCCTCAATCTGCTCCATCACGTTGAACAGCATGGAAACCACTCTCTCAGTTTCGGAAGGTCTCGCATGGCCAGCGAAGCATGCCATATTCGCTAGACAAAACGTCAGCCCAATGAAAAGCCTTATTGGAGAACCGAACAATCTAAACTCTTCTAGGCGACCCGCCTGTTGCAAAAGGGAGACTCTGCGACAAGAAATATCGGGCGATTTGTCGAACTGCGCGATTTGACTTTGGCTCGAACGATTGGCCGCACCACTTGCAATGCATCCGCAAGGTTCCTTTCGACCAAAATTCATGGGCACGGAGAGGGTGGGATTCGAACCCACGGACGGCGTAAACCGTCAGAGGTTTTCAAGACCTCCGCATTCGACCACTCTGCCACCTCTCCGATGATCGAGGATCAGGCAGTGATTTTAGCCGCGCCGGCCATCCAGGGCCTTAGGACCTCGGGGATGAGGATGCTGCCGTCGGGTTGCTGGTAGTTTTCCATGACGGCGATGAGGGCACGGCCGGCGGCGATGCCGGAGCCGTTCAGGGTGTGCACGAAGCCGCGTGCGTCCCTGCCCTTCCAGCGGGCGCTCATGCGCCGGGCCTGGAAATCGCGACAGTTGCTGCAAGAGGAGATTTCGCGGTAGCGGTCCTGGCCAGGCAGCCAGACTTCCAGGTCGTAGGTGATGGCGGCGGAGAAGCCGGTGTCACCTGACGACAGGACCACCCTGCGGTACGGCAGTTCCAGGCGCTCCAGCACGATTTCGGCGTGGTGGGTCAGCTCTTCCAGCGCATCATCCGAGCCGTCCGGGTGGGTGATCTGCACCAGCTCCACCTTCTCGAACTGGTGTTGGCGGAGCATGCCGCGGGTGTCCGTGCCGTAGGCGCCGGCTTCGGAGCGGAAACAGGGGGTGTGCGCGGTGTATTTGAGCGGCAGCTCGGCCTCGTCCGTGATCTGGCCGGCGACCAGGTTGGTGAGCGGGACTTCACCGGTGGGAACCAGGTAGCCGGAGCGTTCGCTTTCGATGCCGAACAGGTCCTGCTCGAACTTGGGTAGCTGGCCGGTGCCGACCAGCGACTCGGGGTTGACGATGTAGGGGACGTAAGCTTCGGTGTAGCCGTGTTCGCGCACGTGCAGGTCCAGCATGAACTGGATCAGGGCGCGGTGCAGGCTTGCGAGTTCGCCGGTCAGGACGGTGTAGCGCGCGCCGGCCAAGCGTGCGGCGGCGCCGAAGTCCATCTGGCCCAGCGCTTCGCCGAGAGCCACGTGGTCTTGAACATCGTCGCCTCCGGGGCGCGGCTCGCCCCATCGCTTCAGTTCGCGGTTGGCGCTTTCGTCTTTGCCGTCCGGGACGGCTTCGTCGAGCAGGTTGGGCAGATCAAGCTCGATCTTGCGCAGGCTGGCCTGCACGGTCTTGAGCTCGCCGCCCGCGTCCGCCAGGCCCTGGGTTGCCTCCCCTACCTGTGCCTTCAGCGCGTCCACGTCGCCGCCTTCGCGGGCGGCCACGCCGATCTGCTTGGAGATCTTGTTGCGTTCGGCGCGCAGCTTTTCCACATGCACCTGCCAGTGCTTGCGGCGCGCGTCCAGCTCGGCGTAAGCGGCCACGTCGAAGGATGCGTCGCGCCGCGCGAGGTTGCGCGCCACGAGGTCGGGCTGCTCGCGCAATAGTCTGGGATCGATCACGATTCGGCCGCTTCGAAAATGTCTACGCCGGGCGGAATTGTCGGGGCAAAAACGGCGTCGTCAAGTTCGCTGTCGAGGTCCAGGCCGGAAAGCAGCATGCGCACGCGGCTGCCGAGGTCGTCGGCGAACTCCAGCACCGCGGGCAGGCTTCCCCGCAGCGCCAGGCGCAGGTCGCCCTCTTCCGCGTCGTCTCCGGTCAGGTCGAACCATTGCAGCCCGTCGGCGAATTCGGCCTCGATCACGTCGTAGTTTTCCAGGACCGAGGCGTCGCCGGCCAGGAGCGCGGCGGCGGATTCCTTGAGTTGATCGGTCTGCTTGTAGACGGTCACCTGCTCCAGTTCCTTGTCGAACATCGAGAGGTGCTCGCCGTCGGCCCAGATGATCAGCTCGTCGGGCTGAAGGTAGTCGAGCCGAAAGTGGCCGGGGCGGGCGAGGTAGAGGCGGCCGGTGCTTTCGCGCTGGAACACGCCTTCGCCGTCGTATTCGAGCTGGGTGAAGTCGGCCTGGAGGTGCTTGACGTCGTGGAAGAAGCGGTTGAGGACGCCATCGCCGCCCGTTTCCCCTGCGTCCTGCGCCAGGGCGAACGCTGCCGGCAAGAGCACCGCCAGCACGATCCATCGCCTGGCGCGCATTATTCGGGGCCGCCTGTTACGCGGCGTTCGCCGCGGCCGTCGGGGGCCGAGACTACGCCGGCGCGTTCGAGTTCCTCGATGAGGCGGGCGGCGCGGTTGTAGCCCACGCGCAGGCGGCGCTGGACGTAGGAGATGGAGGCGCGGCCGCTCTCGGTGACGATCTCCTTCGCCTGCGAGTAGAGCTCGTCGACTTCACCGCCATCCACGCCGGCTGCGTCGGCTTCGTCGGCCTCCACCGGGCCTTGCGTGACCTGCTCGTCGTAGCTGGGGCCGCCGGTGCGCTTGAGGTCCGCGACCACCTTCAGGACTTCGGCGTCCTCGACGAACGCGCCATGCACGCGCAGCAGGTCGCCGGAGCCGGGCGGAAGGTACAGCATGTCGCCCTTGCCCAGCAGCGTTTCCGCGCCCACCTGGTCGAGGATGGTGCGCGAATCCACCTGCGAGGCCACGCGGAACGCCATCCGCGCCGGAATGTTCGCCTTGATAAGTCCGGTAATCACGTCCACCGACGGGCGCTGCGTCGCCACGATCAGGTGCAGTCCGGCTGCGCGGGCCTTCTGCGTGAGGCGCGCGATGAGCGTTTCGAGTTTCTTGCCGACCACCATCATCAGGTCGGCCAGTTCGTCGATCACCACCACGATGCGCGGCAGCGGTTCCAGTTCCGGCCCCTGCTCGTCCTCGTCGTTCTCGGGCGGGCCGCACAGCGGCTCGCCGGCTTCGCGCGCAATCTCAAGGCGGTTGTTGAAGCCCTCCACGCTGCGCGTCTTCACCCAGGACATCATCCGGTAGCGGCGGTCCATCTCCGCCACGCACCAGCGCAGCGCGTTGGCGGCATCCTTGACGTCGGTTACCACCGGACACAACAGGTGCGGGATGCCCTCGTAAACCGACAGCTCGAGCATCTTGGGGTCGATCATGATCAGGCGCACCGTCTCCGGCGTGGACTTGTAGAGCAGGCTCAGGACCATGGCGTTGATCGCCACCGACTTGCCCGAGCCCGTGGCGCCAGCCACCAGCAAATGCGGCATCTTCTGCAGGTCGTCGACCACCGGGTTGCCGGCGATGTCCTTGCCCAGGCCCAGCGTGAGCATGGAATGCGCCTTGTCGTAGGTTTGTGAGCGGAGGATTTCGCCCAGGGTGACCAAAAGCCGATCGTTGTTGGCGATTTCCAGGCCGACGGTGGACTTGCCGGGCATGGACTCGACCACGCGCACGCTGTGCGCCATCAGCGAGCGCGCCAGGTCGCTGGCGAGGCTGGTGATGCGGCTGGCGCGGATGCCCGCGGCCGGCTGCACTTCGAACAGCGTCACGACCGGGCCGGGCGACACGGCCACCACGGTGGCGCCCACGCCGAATTCGTCCAGTTTCTCCTCCAGGCGCTTGGCCTGGTCGCGCAACACGCTTTCCGACTGCAATGAAGTTTCCGGCGGCGGATCGGACAGCAGACTGAGCGATGGCAGGCCCCCGCCGGATGCCGCCTTCACGGGCATGTCCGGCTCGATCGTGCGGGGCCGCTTGGGGGCGGAAGCGGCACGCCGTTTGCGCGCCGGTTGGGCGATCTTCGCCCTGCCCCGTCCACGAATCTTTGATTTCTCGCGGCGCCCGACCAGCGAAAACAGCGCCACGAGCGTGAAATACACCGCCTGCCCTGCCGCGTAAAGTCCACGCAGCGTCAGGCGGCCGGTGGCCTGGGTGAGGTGCACCCAGGAAAGCCCGGTCACCAGCGTGATGCCGGTCATCCACAGCGCCAGCAGGACCACCCATGCGCCCATGCGGCCCAGCACCGGCGCCAGCGCGCCGTCCAGCCAGATGCCGACGGCGCCGCCGCCGAGTCCGCCGCGCGCGGAGATTTCGAGCAGTCCGCAGCCGCAGATCACGACCAACGCAAGCCCCCCGGCGCGCACGCCGGCGTCGGGCCAGGACCAGTCCGCGCGGGACCTCGACGGCGCCAGGTACCAGGCGCTAAAGCCGATCACGGCAACGGGAAACAGGTAGGAGGCGCTTCCGGCCTGCGCGAAAGCGAGTGCCGCAAACGCCGCGCCCGCCGTGCCGACCAGGTTGGTTCCTGCCACGCCGGCGTCAACCGCTTCGGGAACGTGGCTCAGCAATGCCGCGAACATGAGCAGGCCCAGACCCAGGCAGAGCCACAAGCCGCCCTCGCGCAAAGCGCGCTCCAGCCAAGTTCGTTCCTTCGCCTTCACTTGGCGGCTAATCTTATTCCGGTGGTTGCCGAATAGAAACCCGGATAAACTTGCCGCCGTGCCGAATTCCGTCAGTCGACTCCTCATTCTCGGATCCGGTCCCGCCGGCTATTCCGCGGCCGTGTACGGGGCCCGCGCCAACATGTCGCCGGTACTGATCACCGGCAGCGAACCGGGCGGGCAGTTGATGACCACCACCGATGTCGACAACTGGCCCGGGGGCCGCGAGGGACTGCTCGGGCCGCAGCTCATGGACGAGTTGCGCGAGCACGCCGAACGGCTGGGCACCGAGGTGGTCTACGACCACATCGACGAGGTGGACCTGTCACAGCGGCCGTTCACGCTCAAGGGCGGCCTCGACGCATACCGCGCCGAGTCGCTGATCATCGCCACCGGCGCCACGGCCCGCTACCTGGGGCTGGAGAGCGAGCAGAACTACCTCGGCAAGGGCGTGTCGGCCTGCGCCACCTGCGACGGCTTTTTTTTCCGGGACCGGCCCGTGGTCGTGGTGGGCGGCGGCAATACGGCGGTCGAGGAAGCGCTGTACCTGTCGAACATCTGCTCCAGCGTCACGCTGATCCACCGCCGCGACGCGCTGCGCGCCGAGAAAATGATGCAGCAGCAACTCTTCGAGCGCGCCGGCGACGATGGCCCGATCGACATCCGCTGGGACCGGGTGCTGGAGGAAGTCCTCGGCGACGGCGACCAGGTCACCGGCGTGAAGATCAGGAGCACGAAGGAAGAAAGTCTGATCGAGGACCTCAAGGTGGACGGCGTTTTCATTGCCATCGGGCACGATCCCGCCACGAGCCTGTTCGTGGACTCGCTCGAGCACAAGGACGGCTACCTGATCACGCGGGGCGGCGATTCGGGTGGCTTCACCGCCACCAGCGTGCCGGGCGTTTTCGCCGCGGGCGACGTGGCCGATTCTGTCTACCGCCAGGCGATCACTTCCGCGGGCACCGGCTGCATGGCGGCGCTTGACGCGGAGAAGTTCTGCGACGCCAATCCACTTTAGCCGTGAGCGAGGGCGTCCCGCCCTCCAGTTAACCTATAGCCCATGCGGATACAGGTGCTCGACAGCATCGGCGAGGTCGCGGCCGGCGAATGGAACGCGCTGGCCGGCGGGGCCCACCCGTTCCTGCGCCACGAGTTCCTGAGCGCGCTGGAAGCCTCCGGCTGTGTTTCCGCTGAAACCGGCTGGCAGCCGTGCCACCTGCTGCTCAAGGACAAGGGCAACGCCGTCGGCGCCATGCCCCTGTATCTCAAGAACCACTCGCGCGGCGAGTTCGTGTTCGACTGGGCGTGGGCGGCGGCCTACCAGCGGGCCGGCTACGACTACTATCCCAAGCTGCTCAACGCCGTGCCGTTCACGCCGGTGGCCGGACCCCGCTTTCTGTGCGCCGGCAACGGCGGGCAACAAGTCGAGCGCCGATCGCTGCTGCTGGCCGGCGCCGTAGAGCTGGCGCATCGGATGGAAGCCAGCTCGCTGCATTGCCTGTTCCCGTCCGCGCAGGATGCCGAGTGGATGGAAGAAAAAGGCATGATGCTCAGAACCGATTGCCAGTTTCACTGGAAGGACGAGGGCTACGAGGATTTTTCGGACTACCTCTCAACCTTCAGCTCAGCCAAGCGCAAGAAGGTCAACCGCGAACGGCGGCGCGTGCGCGAAGCCGGAATTCAATTTGAAACGCTAAACGGCGACTCGCTCACGCCGGAACTCTGGAAGACGCTGTACCCGCTGTACGCCGCGAGCTACCTCAAGCGTGGCCAGTATCCCTACCTGAACCGAGAGTTTTTCGAACTGGTTACGCGTGACATGCCGGAATCACTCGTTGTCTTCCTGGCGCAGCTCGACGGCGAGGCGGTCGCGCTGGCCATCTGTTTCCGCAGCGACGACGCCCTCTACGGCCGCTACTGGGGCAGTACCGGCTACTACCACAGCCTGCATTTCGAGACCTGCTACTATCAGGGGATCGAATACTGCATCCGCGAGGGGCTCAGGCTCTTCGATTCCGGCGTGCAGGGCGAACACAAGCTGGCGCGCGGGTTCGCGCCGGCCACCTCGTATTCCACACACTGGGTGCGCCACGCAGGCTTCGCCGACGCGCTAAGCGGCTACCTGTCCTCCGAGCGCGAACAGGTGGCGCGCTACGTGGAAATCGCCGGCGAGCACACCCCGTTCAAGCAGGCGTCCTGACGTTGCGCCTATGCCTTGAGGCTCCTCAGGATCTCGGTCACGATGAGATACAGCCCCACGGAACCGAGCAGGGAACCCAGGACATCAACGCCCATACCGGTGAACGAACCGGCCAGCATGTCGCCGCCGCACACGGCCCCAACGTAGCACAGCGCGATGCGGGCGAGCGTTGTCCAGATGTCACCGTCGCGGGTCACCACCTTGAGCCCCTTCGACATGACAAGCGCGACGACCACGGCGATTACGATATCAACAAAAGGTCCAGACATTTCCACAATTGTTTCCTCCCAGGAAATAAAGCTATTCCCGATCATACGCCCGCGCGTTTCGCACCGGCCGGGGCAGGAGTAGAAGTGGAGATTACCCTTTTATTAACAAGTAGATATCGTCTTTTCCAAGATTCTGAGTAAAGAATGATGACCGCAGCGGCGGATTGCCGCAGCGGTCCGTTCAGACTTGGCGGTAGGACGCCCGCGAGGGGCGTGTCACAAGCCCGCGTCGAGCGGAGCTATTCGCCGGCGGTGAACGAGTTGATGTAGGCGGTTACGTTCCGGATCGCATCGGGCGTGGGCAGGACCATCGCCATCGGGCGCATCTGCGTATCGAAGATGTTGCGCGGGTCGCTGCCGCGAATACCTGCGATGTAGTGCTCCATCTGCCGTATCGTGTACCAGTCGTGCTGCCCCGCAACGGCCGGCGCGTTGAGCGCCTGGTTGCCCTCACCGGCCGCGCCGTGGCAGGCGATGCAGGTCGCGTAGCCGATGGTGCCCGTAGCGAGATCGCCTTCGATCGTCGCCGGCGGGTTCGGCGGCGATAGCGTAAGCAGGTACGCCGCCAGGTCCTCGACGGCCTGGTCGTCGGCCAGTGTCAGCGCGATGGCGCGCATCAGCGGCCCGTAAACGTCGTTCGACGGTTGGCTGCAGGCGCCGCCGGAGGGCAGTCCGCCCTCGAAATGAGTCGCCAGTTCGGCCTCGATCTCGGCGTAGTCGGGCGACTGGGCCTTGGCCCGCTCCAGGGTGCCGGCCACGTCGGCCACGTCGCAGTTGTCCCTGGCGCGCAGCCCGGCCCGGAAATTCTTGAGACTGGTGATCACGTACCAGTCTTCCTGGCCGCCGATCTTCGGCGCGCCGTACTTCTCAAAACCCTCGCCCTGCTCGCCGTGGCATACGGCGCAGACTTCAAATTCGGCCTCGCCGCGCGCGGCGTCGCCGGCGGCGAAGGCGGTTCCGGCCGCGACCATGGCGGCGGCGCTGATCATCAAACACGCAAAGCGCTTCATACTGTTCCTCTGCTTCACTGGCAAACAACCGGCGTATTTTATGCCGAACGGTGGGTACACTGCACGCGTGGAGTGCACACTTTTTTTCTGTCACCGGGCCGGTTCGGACGAGTCCGGCCAGCTTGAGGTGCGCGGCATCTTCGACGAGCTTCGCGCGCCGTCGTTTCCCGCGCGCCAGCCGCGCATGCGACTTGCGGGGCTGGTGAGCTGGAACGACGGAGAGCGCGGGCGCGTGCCGTTCCTGATCGAACTGCTGGACCCCGGCGACAAGGCCGTTTTCACCATCCAGGGCTTCAGCGAGGTCGAAGAGTCGCCCGGTTCCGCCGCACCGCCGAGAACCCAGCTCAACCTGCCGCTGGAGGACGTGACGTTTCCGGAGCCGGGCCGCTACCGGGTCCGGCTGGAGGTTGACGGGACGCAGGTCTACGGACCTTCGCTCTACCTCGGCAAGGCGCACGAAAGCCCGGTCGAATGACGGACATTCCCTACTTCGATGCGGACACCGTGCGCAGCGTATTGCGCATGGACGCCTGCATCGACCTGATGGCGGACGCCCAGGCGGCGATCAGTAGGGGCGAGATCACGCCACCGCTGCGGTCCTTTGTTCCTGTCGCCGGCGGCAAGGGCGCCATGGGGATCATGCCGGGCGACGCCCCTTCCGCGTTCGGGGCCAAGATCGTGAGCCTCCTTGCGGGCAACCCCGCCCGCGGGCTGCCCATGATCCAGGGATGCATCCTGCTCTTCGACCGCGAAACGGGCGCGCCGGCCGCGCTGGTGGAAGGCGCTTCGGTGACCGCGATTCGAACGGCTGCGGCCAGCGGGGCCGCCACCCGCGCACTGGCCCGCGCAAGCGCTTCCGTCCTGGCGCTGGTGGGTTACGGCGTGCAGGCCGAGACGCACCTCGAAGCGATGCGCCGCGTACGACCGGTGCGCGAAGTTCGCGTGTGGGGGCCGAGCATGGAGAAGGCGGGCCGCTTCGCCGCCCGTCACTCAAGCGATGACGTGGCGCTGACCGCGTTTGAGACGGCCCGCGAAGCGGTGAGCGGCGCGGACCTCGTCTGCGGGGTGAGCGCCGCCGGCGAACCGGTCATCCAAGGCCGCTGGCTGGCGGAAGGCTGCCACGTCAACCTGGTGGGATCGCATTCGCCCACGACGCGGGAGGCCGACGGCGAGGCCATGGGCCGTGCGCGCGTATTTACGGAAATCACGGACTTCGCGATGAAGGAGGCCGGCGACATCCTGCTGGCCATCGAGGAAGGACTTCTTGCCGAAGACGACCTGGCCGGCGAAATCGGCGCGGTGATCGACGGCGTCATCGAGGGGCGCCGCGACGAAGACGAGATTACGCTCTACAAGAGCCTGGGCAACGTGGCCCAGGACCTGGCCGCCGCCCACTACATCGCGGAAAATTCTTAGGTCAGTCGGGCTGGTCGGTGAACTTGAAGGTGGCGATGTACGCGATCACGTCCTTGCGCTTCCGCTCGGTGTCGAGCACCTGCGCCATGTAGCGCATCTGCGTCCCGTAGATGTCGTCGGGCTGCTGGCCGCGGGCGCCGCTTAAGAAATCGTCGAGCTGCCGCAGCAGATACCAGTCGAACTGGTTGGAAATGCGCGGCGATCCCAGCAGGGTGGAGCCCTCGCCGTTCGGTCCGTGACAGGCGATGCAGGTTTCCTCGTAGATCTTGCGCCCTTCCTCCGGGTCGCCGTCCACGGTCACGGGCAGCGTCGGCGGTTCCAGCGAATGCATGTAGGCCGCCATGTCGATGATCGACTGCTCGTCCGGCACCTGGGCGATGGCCATGTTCTTCATCTGGTTGCCGTAGATGTCCTCCAGGGGGCCCCAGTAGCCGCGCAGATTCTCACGGTAATTGACGAGCTGCCGCTCGACGTACCAGATGTCCTGCTTGCCGGCCGCCGGCGTGTTGAGCAGCGCATTGCCCTCGCCCGCCTGACCGTGGCAGGTGCCGCAGAAGAAATACAACTGCGCGCCGCGCTCGAGGTCCGGCTCGTCGGCGGAGGACAGAAGCGGAGCGGCGAAAGCCAGCAGGCCAATCAGAGCGATTTTTTTCATCGATAAGAAGCGATTTCGGTGCACTTCGGGCAACAGGCGCGAACTGTACCAAAAGCCGCGCGCGATGCAAAGAGTTTGCGCCCCGCTTGTTGCGCCCCGCTTCCGCCCCGCGGAACATACAATTTCCGCCGCGCCAATCAAGGGCTTACGACATGTCCCAGGAAGTGAATGCCGACGATGCCATTCCCCGCATCGAGGACATTCGGCAGGCAGCCGAACGTATCCGGCCGCATGTTCATCGAACGCCCGTGTTCACCAGCAATACGGTCAACGAAATCTCGGGCGCCCAGGTCTTGTTCAAGTGCGAGAACCTGCAGAAAGCCGGCGCGTTCAAGGCGCGCGGCGCTACCAACGCGGTTTTTTCCCTGTCGAACGAACAGGCCCGGCGCGGCGTGGTCACGCACTCTTCGGGAAACCATGCGGCGGCGCTGGCGCTGGCTGCCGGCAGGCGCGGCATTCCTGCGACGGTCGTCATGCCCGACAATGCGTCGGAGATCAAGAAACAGGCCGTTGCCGGCTATGGCGCCAGGATCGTCTATTGCGAGCCGACGTTTCAGGCGCGCGAGGAGGCGCTGGCCGAGATCGCGGAAAGGACGCAGGCAGCGATTGTTCACGCGTTCGACGACGCACGGGTCATCGCCGGACAGGGAACCGCGGCACTGGAGTTGTTCGAGCAGGTCAGCGAGATCGACACGGTGATTGCGCCGGTGGGGGGCGGCGGGCTCTTGAGCGGCACGGCTTTGGCGGCCAGGAGCCTGTTCCCGGCCACACGGGTGTTCGGAGCCGAGCCACGCAACGTTGACGATGCCCGGCAATCCCTGAAATCGGGTCGAATCATGCCGGTCACGGGGAAAACGTCGATTGCGGACGGACTGTTGACCGCGCTGGGGACAATCACGTTTCCGATCATCCGGGACCATGTCACCGGAATCATTACGGTCAGCGAAGCGTCGATTGTCGACGCGATGCGGCTGATTTGGGAGCGCCTTAAACTGATCATCGAGCCGTCGGCCGCCGTCGCGGTGGCCGCTCTGCTCACGCAACCCGATGAATTCGAAGGCAGGCGCGTCGGGATTATCCTGTCGGGCGGCAATGTCGATCTGGACAAACTGCCCTGGGTGGCGGGGCCCACACCCTAGTCACCTGATTCGCCCTCATACCGCTTGAACCACTCCAGAATCGCGCTGACCTTGGCCAGCAACTGGCTGGGCCGCGCGGCGATGCTGTGCGAGGCGCCCGGCAGCCGCACCAGCGCCGTCTCAACGCCGCGCAGCTTGAGCGCCTGGTAGTACTGCTCCGATTCCCACATGGGCGTGCGCCAGTCCTCCTCGCCCGTCAGGAGCATGGTCGGCGTCGCGACTTCGCCGGCCAGCGACAGCGGCGAGCGTTCCCAGTAGCCCATGGGGTCGTCCCAGGGCAGGGCCGGGAACCAGTACTTGGAGAAAATCGGCGCGTAGTCGGCGCTTAAGGCAAAGCTGATCCAGTTGATCACCGGTTTGGCCACGACCGCCGCCCTGAAACGGTCGGTCTTGCCGACAATCCAGGCGGTGAGCACGCCGCCGCCGCTTCCGCCCGTCACGTAGAGCCGATCGGGGTCGATCGCGCCGCGTTCGATGATTGCGTCCACGGCTGACATCAGGTCGTCGTAGTCCTCGCTGGGATAGTTGTGGTGGATGTAGCTGCCGAAGGCGTCCCCGTAGCTGGAACTGCCCCTGGGGTTGGCGTATACCACCACGTAGCCGGCGGCGGCGAAGAGCTGCACTTCCACGGAGAAATGCGGGCCGTAGGCGGCGTGGGGGCCGCCGTGAATCTCGAGCAGCAGCGGGTATTTCTTCGCCGGATCGAAGCCAGGCGGCCAGACCACCCAGGCCTGTATGTCCTTGCCGTCGAAACTTGACCGGTACCAGAACTCCTCCACCCGCCCCAGCTCGCGATAGTCGAGCAGGTTGGCATTGAGCCGGGTCAGCCGGCGGGGCGGCTCGGTGCCGCGGCCGACGGCGATATCGGCGGGCGAGAGGGCGTCGCCGCGGGTAATCGCGTAGGTATCGTTGCCGCCCAGGGAAAACTGCGCGCCGGTGTAGGGACGGGTCAGCGCCAAGCCGCCCAGCTCGCCCGTGACGTCGGTGAGTCTGCCGCTCAAATCCACGTAGGCCAGCCGGGTCAGCCCCTTGTCTTCGTAGGCGAAATAAAGGCCCTCGCCGTCGGCGGACCACCGCGGCCGCGAGACGTCACGGTCGAGGTCCGGCAGCAGTTCGCGCCGCCCGCTGCCATCGCTGTTCATCGTATAGAGGCGCGTGACCTGGTAGCTGCGCACCCGGTCGTCATAACCGGTCGAGGCCAACATCGTCCCGTCCGGCGAAACGGCCACGGAGTTGTCCGGACCGTGGCGGTCGGTCAGGGCCTCGACATCGCCGCCGTCCAGGCCGACCCGGTAGATCTCGGTGTTGGACGGGTTGAGTTCGGCGTCTTCGTTGCGGTTGCCGGAGAAATAGAGGCTTGAGCTGTCGGGCGACCAGGCGATCGAGCCGCCGTCGTGGTAATCGCCCGAGGTCAGCTGCCGGGGCGCCCCGCCCTGCGCCGAGACGACGAAGAGATGCGTGTATCCGTGCGGCAGGCGCCCTGCCCCGTCCGCCCGGTAAATGGCGCGCTGCACGACTTCCGCGGGTTGGGCCCAGTTCGCGCCCTGGGGCTTGGCGGGCAGTGAGCCCATCGTGGGAGGCTTGGAGGGCACCAGCAGGGCGAACGCCAGCCATTGGCCGTCGGGCGACCAGGCGAGATTGCGGGGCGCGCGGTCCAGCCTCGTGACCTGCAGCGTCTCGCCGCTGCTCATCCAGCGTATGAAAATCTGCACGCCGCGGCCGTCGCTGGAAAGATAAGCCACGCGTTCGTTGTCGGGGGCGATGCGCGCGCCTCTGTCGTTTACAGCCCCGGTGGTGAGCGGCCGCGCGTTCTGCCCGTCGATATCAATGCGCCACAGGTTGGACCGGCGCCGGTCCTCCATGATGTCCATGAAGTTGCGCGTGTAGACCACGAAGGAGCCGTCGGGACTCACCTGCGGGTTGCTGGCGTAGGCCAGCGAGAACACGTCCTCGGGCGCGAAGCTGGGCTTGCCGGCCCCGAGGGCCGGCGCGGTAAGCAGCAGGATTAGAGCAATGCGAAGTTTCATGTTCACGCGATTTTGAGAAGGGGTGGCAAGCATAGTGCATCCCGGGATTGAGCAGGCCGGGCATGCCGCACGGAAAATGTTTCCGCGGAAACAACTGCGAAAAGCCCGGAAGCACCTCCGCAGAGTCAGGAAGCGCCTCCGCGGTGGACGGCGCGGAGCAGTTGGCGGCCTTCAATGTCGCCCGCGGTCTGGCTATCGACGCCCACACCGCGCGCTGCGGCTGGGGCGGCGAGCGCATGGACTACAACATCGCTATCGACAACCTGTGCCTGCAGGCGGGGTATACCTGAACAGCTGCCCCGTGGAATACCGTGGCGACTGCGTCCCAGCCGAATCAGCATAGTCCCGGATGTCGTGAACCCTAGCGGGCGATGCCCGCTCTCCCAGGTACAATCGGGACTCGATGAGCACAGGTGATTCCGCTCCCCGAATCGTAATCCGCCCCAACAGCAATTTCACCGGCCGTGGCGCGTTCTGGCTGTTCGTCGCGATGACGCTCCCGGTGCTCGGAATTGCGGGGGCCTGGGCGCTTCGGGGCTACTGGCTGATCCTGCCTTTCGCCGGCCTGGAACTGGCCGTTCTGGGCGCCGCGCTGGCCATTACCGTGCGTCGCGGCCGCTATCGCGAGACCGTCCGTTTCGGCAAACGCCACGTGCACGTACGCAGGGGTTATGCCGGACGTCAGGAGCATGTAGAATTCCCCCGGCCCTGGACCCGAGCCTGGATCGAACCGGGTGCGAGTCCTGCCTTGCCTGGGCGCCTTTTTTTGGGAGCCGGCGGCACGTCCTGTGAGTTGGCTGCCTGCCTGACGGAGGAAGAAAGGCAATCGTTGTGCCGGCGTTTGCGCGAATTGACGCGCTTGCCGGTTGCCACGGAAGAAAAAGGAGCAACTGTTTGATGAATTGCAGCAAGGCACAAGGCCGCTGGCTGTTCCTGGGAATCGCCGCGGTCGCGCTGGCCATGGCCGGACCGGCGGCCGCGGATTGGGCCCTGGACTTCCCCGCCAGCGCCACGGAACTCGGAAACAAGGTGCGCGGCCTGCACCACATGGCCCTGATCATTTGTGTCGTCATGGGCATCATCGTGTTCGGGGCGCTCGGCTATTCGCTGGTCAAGTTCCGCAAGTCGCAGGGCGCGCAAGCCGCGAAGTTCAGCCACAGCACCAAGGCCGAGATCATCTGGACCGTTATCCCGGTTCTGATCCTGGTCGGCCTGGCAATCCCCACCGCCCGGGTGCTGATCGAGATGGAGGACACGCAGGCAGCGGACCTCAGGATCAAGGTCACCGGCTACCAGTGGAAATGGCGCTACGAGTACCTGGACCACGGCATCAGCTTCTTCAGCAACATCGACGACGCCAGCAACGCCGCGTCGATACGGGGCGCTGGCCTTGAATTGCACGAGCACTACCTGCGCGACGTCGACAAGCCGATGGTGGTGCCGGTGGGCAAGAAGGTGAAGCTGCAGCTCACTTCCAACGACGTCATCCACGCCTGGTGGGTGCCGGAGTTCTACGTCAAGCGCGACGCGGTGCCCGGCACGATCAACGAAACCTGGTTCAAAGCCGAAAAGCCGGGATCCTACCGCGGCCAGTGCGCGGAGTTGTGCGGGCGCGGACACGGGTTCATGCCCATCGTGGTCGAGGTCTTGGCGCAGGACGAATTCGACGCATGGGTGGCCGGGCTGACGGCGCCGGCCGAGCCCGAGCCCGAGCCCGAAGCCGAAGCCGAAGCCGCCATCAGCCAGGCATCGACCGCCGCGGCCGGCGGCGCATCCGCCCGATAACCCAGGGTAAGCGAACATGAGCGATACGACACACGAAGAACATCACGACGGCCCGCACGCCTCGGGCATGTGGCGGTGGCTGACCACCACCAACCACAAGGACATCGGCACGCTGTACCTGGTGTTCAGCCTGATCATGTTCCTGATCGGCGGCACCATGGCGCTGATCATCCGCACCGAGCTGTTCCAGCCCGGCCTGCAACTGGTGGACCCGCATTTCTTCAACCAGATGACCACCATGCACGCGCTGGTGATGATCTTCGGCGCGCTGATGCCGGCCTTCGTGGGCCTGGCCAACTGGCAGATCCCGCTGATGGTGGGCGCGCCGGACATGGCGCTGCCGCGCATGAACAACTGGAGCTTCTGGATCCTGCCGCCGGCCTTCCTGCTGCTGCTGAGCACGCTCTTCATGCCCGGAGGCGCTCCGGCAGGCGGCTGGACGCTTTACCCGCCGCTGATCCTGCAGACCGGCGACGCCTTCCCCTTCGTCGTGTTCTCGCTGCACATGCTGGGCGCCTCGTCCATCCTGGGCGCGATCAACATCATCGTGACGATCACCAACATGCGCGCGCCCGGCATGAGCTTCATGAAGATGCCGCTGTTCGTGTGGACCTGGCTGATCACGGCCTACCTGCTGATCGGCGCCATGCCGGTGCTGGCGGGCGCGATCACCATGCTGCTTACCGACCGCTACTTCGACACCAGCTTCTTCCTGGCGGCCGGCGGCGGCGACCCGGTGATGTTCCAGCACATCTTCTGGTTCTTCGGCCACCCCGAGGTGTACATCCTCATCCTGCCGGCCTTCGGGATCATTTCGCAGGTCATTCCCACCTTCGCGCGCAAGCCGCTGTTCGGCTACACCTCGATGGTGATCGCCACTTCGGCCATCGCGTTCCTGTCGTACGTCGTGTGGGCGCACCACATGTTCACGGTGGGCATGCCGCAGGCCGGCTTGCTGTTCTTCATGATCTCGACGATGTTCATCGCGGTGCCGACCGGGGTGAAGATCTTCAACTGGCTGGCCACGCTGTGGCGTGGCTCGATCAGCTTCGAGACGCCGATGCTGTTCGCCATCGCCTTCGTCGTCCTGTTCACCATCGGCGGGTTCTCGGGACTGATGCTGGCGCTGGTGCCCGCGGACATCGAGTATCACGACACCTACTTCGTTGTGGCGCATTTCCACTACGTGCTGGTGCCGGGCGCCATCTTCGGCGTGATCGCCGGCGTCTACTACTGGCTGCCCAAGTGGACCGGGCACATGTACAACGAGACCCTGGGCAAGTGGCACTTCTGGCTTTCGACCATCTTCGTCAACGTCCTGTTCTTCCCGCAGCACTTCCTGGGACTGGCCAGCATGCCGCGCCGCATCCCGGACTACGCCGTGCAGTTCACCGAGTTCAACATGATCTCGACCATCGGCGCCTTCGGTTTCGGCCTCTCGCAGCTGCTGTTCGTGTGGATGCTGATCAAGTGCGTCAAGGGTGGAGAAAAGGCCACCGAAAAGGTCTGGGACGAGCCGCAGGGCCTGGAGTGGACCGTGCCCTCGCCGGCGCCGTACCACACCTTTGAGACGGCGCCCAAGGTCTAGCTGTCCCGCATGCAAATGTTCGCGAAGTCCCGCAAGCGCGTCCACGCCGCCCTGCTGATCCTGCTGGCGGCGGCGTTCTACGGCGGCTTCATCCTGGCGCAATGGCTGAGGAGCGGCGCATGAAGCCGGCCGGGCCCAAGGGCGGCAACCGCCGCCTGGTGCTGACCCTCGGCGGCACGGTGGTGGGCATGTTCGCCTTCGCCTTCCTGCTGGTACCGCTGTATGAAGTCTTCTGCGAGCTCACCGGGCTGGACTCGGAACGCCTGAGCCGGGCAACCCTGCCGGCCGGCGCCGCCCACGCCCTGGAGATCGACGACCAACGCACGGTCACCGTGGAGTTTCTGACCAACACGATGAACCCGGCGGCCTGGGACTTTCAGCCCGGCGAACTCAGCATCGAAGTCACGCCCGGACGCACGGCCGAGACCGCCTTTTTCGCCCGCAACCTGCTCGGGCACGACGTCATTTCCGTCACCCGGCCCAGCGTGCGGCCGCTGGAGGCGGTAAGCCACGTTTCAAAGCAGGTCTGCTTCTGTTTCGAGGCGCAGCCGTTCGCCGCCGGCGAAGCGCGCGAACTGCCGATGCGCTTCACGATTGATCCTGCACTGCCGGCGCACGTCGAAACCGTGACGCTGGCATACACCCTGTTTACCGCGGAGCCCGGTTGAGGAGGAATTTGATGGCCGATTCCAAGGCGGAGTATTACATACCGCATGGCAGTCCCTGGCCCATTGTGGCCTCGGTGTCCATGTTCGTCATGGCGCTCGGAGGGGCGATGTGGCTGAACAATTCGGACGCGGGAAGGGCCGTGCTGCTGCTGGGCCTGGTCGGGCTGACGTTCATGATGTTCGGCTGGCTGGGTACCGTGATCAAGGAGAACATCGCCGGTTTGTACAGCGGGCGGGTTGACCGTTCGTTCCGCCAGGGAATGGCGTGGTTCATCTTCTCCGAGGTCATGTTCTTCGTCGGCTTCTTCGGCGCGCTCTTTTACGCGCGGGTGCTGGCGGTTCCATGGCTGGGCGGCGACGGAATCGGCGAGGCCACCAACAGCCTGCTGTGGTCCGGATTCGAAACGGAATGGCCCACCAACGGCCCCGGCGATATCGGCGGCGACGCCCAAGGCGGCTTCAAGCCCATGGGCTGGGGCGGCCTGCCGCTTCTGAACACGGCGCTGCTGCTGACATCCAGCGTCACGATCACGATCGCGCATCACGCGCTGAAGAACAACAACCGCAGGCTGCTGAACATCGGCACCCTCCTGACGGTCCTGCTGGGTGGCCTGTTTCTGTACTTCCAGGCCGTGGAATACGTGCATGCCTACCAGGATCTCGATCTCAGGCTCAGCACCGGTATTTACGGCTCCACGTTCTTCATGCTGACCGGGTTCCATGGCGCGCACGTCACGCTGGGAGCGATCATGCTCACGGTGACCTGGTTGCGCATCCTCAAGGGGCATTTCACGCCCAACGAACACTTCGGCTTCCAGGCGGTGTCCTGGTACTGGCACTTCGTTGACGTGGTGTGGGTGTGCCTGTTCATCTTCGTTTACGTGCTATAGCGGAGGCTACTCAGAGCATGAACAAGAAATTGCTGGCGGCGACCTTGCTGGTGGCGGCGGCCATGTCCTCGCAACTGGCGGCCCAGGACGACCCGAATGCGGGCGACCCGGAACGCGGGCGCATACTCTCCGATCCCTGCCTGGGCTGCCACGGAATCGAAGGCAACATGACCACCTACCCGCCCTACCACGTGCCTCGCCTGGGGGGTCAGAACCCCAACTACATCATCAAGGCGCTCAAGGGCTACGCGGGCGACGATCGCGTGCATGACGGCATGCACGCCCAGGCCGCCGACCTGAGCGAACAGGACCTCAAGGACATCGGCGCCTTCTTTGGACAAGAGGCAGCCGTAGAGGCCGACACCGAGGTCCAGCCACCCGAGTCCGGCATCTATTGCGTATCCTGCCACGGGGTAAACGGCGTCAGCATCACGACCGAGTTTCCGCACCTGGCCGGCCAGCATGCCGACTACCTGAACGAGACCATCCGTCAGTACCTGAACGGCGATCGCAGCGACATTTCGATGAACGCCTTCCTCAACATGCTCAGCGACGAGCAGCTGAACGAATTGTCCGAGTTCTACGCAAGCCAGCCGGGGCTGGTCACGGCCAAGCGCTGAACGCCGAAAAGCGAGCGGAGATCTTCCGGCGCTTGCGCCGGGCCAATCCGCGCCCCACGACGGAGCTTGCCTACGGCTCGCCTTTCGAGCTGCTGGTGGCCGTGGTGCTGTCCGCCCAGGCCACCGACGTCAGCGTAAACCAGGCCACGAAGACTCTATTCGCCGAGGCGGACACGCCCGAAGCCATGCTGGCGCTGGGCGAGGCGGGCATCCGCAGGCACATCCGCCGGATCGGCCTGTTCAACGCCAAGGCGGCCAACCTGGTGGCCCTGAGCGGGATTCTGCTCGAGAAGCACGGCGGGCAGGTCCCGCGCGAGCGCGAGGCGCTGGAAGCGCTGCCCGGAGTCGGCCGCAAGACCGCCAACGTGATCCTGAACACCGCCTTCGGCGTGCCGGTGATCGCCGTGGACACGCACGTATTCCGCCTCTCCAACCGCACCCGGATCGCGCCGGGCAAGAACGTGCTCGAGGTTGAGAAGCGGCTCATGCGCCTGACCCCGAAGGAATACCTGCAGCACGCCCACCACTGGCTGATCCTGCACGGCCGCTACGTGTGCCAGGCGCGCAAGCCCCGCTGCCACGAATGCGTGATCGCCGACCTCTGCGAATACCCGAAGCGCCTGCGCCCCAACGAGTAGAATCCGGGAGACGAATGACCCCCGCAATCGATGGAATCTCCGGCGCCGGCCTCGGCCTCCGCCGCCCCTATCTCAAGCCGTTCACGAAAGAACCGCCCGAAGAAGTCGATTTCTTCGAGCTGGCCCCCGAAAACTGGATCGGCGTGGGCGGCGCGCTCGGCAGCCGGCTCGGTTTCTTCACCGAGCGCTGGCCGGTCATCGCCCACGGCCTCTCGCTGTCGATCGGCGGCCCCCATCCCCTCAACGAGACGCTGGTGCGCGACGTGGGCGCCTGGATGGACGAATACGGCGTGCGGCTCTATTCCGAGCACCTGAGCTACACCGGCGACGAGGGCCAGCTCTACGATCTGCTGCCGATCCCGTATACCGGCGAAGCCGTTCGCTATGTGGCCGGGCGAATCCGGCGGGTGCAGGACATCCTGGGCCGGCGAATCGCCGTGGAAAACGTGTCCTACTACGCATCGATGGGCGCGGAAATGGACGATGCCGAGTTCCTGACCGCGGTGCTGGAAGAAGCGGACTGCGGTCTGCTGCTCGATGTCAACAACGTGTATGTAAACAGCACCAACCACGGTTTCGACCCGCGCGCCTTCCTCGACGCCATTCCCGCTGATCGGGTGCTGTACCTGCACACCGCGGGCCACTACGACGAAGCGCCGGACCTGCTGATCGATACGCACGGCGCGTCCGTCAAGGAGGAAGTCTGGGACCTGCTCGAATACGCCTACCGGCGCCTGGGCCCCCGTCCCACCGTCCTGGAACGCGACTTCAACCAGCCGCCCCTGCCGGAACTGCTGGCCGAGGTAACCCGAATCCGCGACGTCCAGCGCGCCAGCGCATGACCAATGACTTTCAGGCCCTGCAGCGGCAGCTGACCGCCCACCTGCGCGACCCCCAGGCCAACCCGCCGCCGGAAGGCCCCGAGGACCGGCGTCTCGCCATCTATCGGCGCCTCGTGTTCGGCAACGTGTCACGCTTGCTGGGAGCCAATTTCCCGGTGGCGCGCAAGCAACTCGGAAAGGCGGCGTTTTCCGACCTCATTCGGGACTTTTTGCGCGAACACCGTGCCGAAACACCGTATTTCCCGCGAATGGCCGGCGAACTGCACGCCTGGTACCGCAAGGCCCAGCCAAATCGCGCGAACGACCCCCAGTGGCTGGGCGAACTCCTGCTCTACGAATCGGAGAAGCGCAGACTGCGCAATGCCGCCGACCCGGCGCCGAACCCGGAGATCGACCCCGAAGGCGACGTCATTGCCGGCGTCCCCGCGCCTTCGCCGCTACTGCGCCTGCTTACCCTGCGCTACCCCGTGCACCGCGGCAAGAGCGAAAAGCTGGATGATGCGCCTCCCGACGTGCCTTCCTTCCTCCTGTTGAGGCGCGACAGCGCAGGCCGCATGCGGACCGAAGAACTGGGCGTGCTTTCCGCGGGGCTGCTGGCCATGATCCTCGACGGCAGCACGCAAACAGGCGCCGAGCTGCTGGAAAACATGATGCAGCAGGCGCCGGCGGATGCCCGGCCCCCATTGATCAAGCAGGGCGAAGCGCAGCTCCGCCGCTTCCGCCGCATCGGAGTGCTGCTCGGCGCCCGCCGCTAACCCTGGCGGCGCGGCGTCGCCCTCAGCCTGCCCAGCCGCGGCTTCAGAGCGAGAGCCAGCCCGCCCGCGGCCACGGCCAGCACGACCAGCAGCACCCAACTTTGCGGCCTCCCCTGCGCGCTGCCGTGGATCGCCCAGGCAATCACCCACAACCCCGAAGTGCTGACCAGCGCCACGCAGCCGTGCAGCGCCTGCGCGCGCGTCTTCAGCAGCAGCGTGAAGAAGTACAAGGTGAGCTGCCCGGTAACCATCTGCAGGAACACGATGGGATTTCCGAAGGTGAAATAAAGCGCAAACGTGGAGATAAAACCAAGTACCCCGAAAGCCATGTATGGCGGCCGCCCGGTCAGGTAAAGAAAAGCGAAGACCCCGGCCAATAGCGCACAGACCGCCAGAAGCCACCAGATGACGCCCACGCAGGCGGTGATCAGCGCCATCATGCTCAGCGCGTTGCACATGTAGAACAGGAAGTCCGCCAGCGCCGGGCTGGTCGTGCTGCCCATGCCCGGCAGCAGGTACCAGCGGTCCGCGGTGTTCTGGGCGAACTCAAACGCCCCCGACGCCATCATGAAGGCCACGGCCACATAGAAGAGCGCGGGTACGTTGGCTTGTTCCGCAACGTAGTCCCAGTTTGCGTAGACCACCCAAAGCAAGAGCAGTGGCGTCAACAAGGCAATTGCGTGCGCCCCGAGCACCCACACCGCCACCGGCGCCGGCAGGTCGATCTGGGCCCTCAGACCGACCGGGGCAGGCTGCGCCCCGGCCTTGTCTTCCTCGTTCATTCCGGCCAGCTCATGCGATCGAAAAAGATCTTACCCGCCACGCGCCTGAACACGCGCGGCATGCGCAGCGCGGCCTCCAGCATCGCGCCCGCGGGCAGATGGTCGTACACCCATCGGGCCGCGTGTTGCCAGGGGCGGCCCGGATAGCCCTTGCGGATCACTTCTCCCGGATGTGGCCCACCCGCCTGCAGGTGGTGCGCAATCGCCTGCGCGCCGAGCCGTCCGTACAGATAGGCGCGATGGATCCCGCCCGCCGTCAGCGGCGACACCATTCCGGCCGCGTCGCCGAGCAGCAGTACGCCCTCGCCGTAGAAGTTGCGCAGCAGGCCGCCGATGGGAATGATCCCGCCCCGCTTCTCCAGGACCCTGCGCTTCGACAGGCCGAACAGGGGATCGATGCGCCGGATGAACCCGCGAAGATCGACCGTATGCCGAGAGTGACACGCCAGCCCCACCTGCGTGACGCCCACTCCAGGCAGCACCCAGCCGATGTAGCCGGGAGCGAACTCCGGATCGACAAAGCAGTGAAGGCTCAGCTCGGCCTGGTCCAGCGGTTCGTATGCGTACTCGACGCCCTTCAGATATTGCGTGTTGCGGCCCAGATCCATGAGCCGGGCGACCGGCGAGCGCGCGCCGTCGGCGCCTACCAGGAATCGACATACCGCCCCGGATTCCTCAAGCACCCAGTGGCCATTTTCCCGCCGGGCGCCACGGAAGGTTTCGCCGATGCGGACTTCCACGCCTGATTTTCGCGTTTCTTCCTGCAGCCAGCCGAGCAGCCCGGCCGTATCCGTGGCCAGGAAGAAATAGTCGTCCCGCTCCACCACCGCCGAGCGCAAGCTGGGCCCATACACGCGCACGCGCCTGATCGCCCGCACCAGGTTCGCCGGCGCCGCCCACTCGTCCTGCGCTTCCTTGACGAGGATGCCGGTGGTGTGAATGTGATCGCCGGCATTGCGCTTCTTCTCGATCACCAGCACCTTCAGGCCGCTGCCCGCAAGCTCCCGCGCGCAGGCCAGCCCGGCAAACCCGGCCCCGACCACTGCAACGTCGTACTCAGCCAATGGATCGGGCTTTCTCGCCGTTAACCCTGCAGGGGATTGCGGGTTCCCAGGCCAGGAAAGCGGCTGAAGTCACGATCAGCCGTCCACAACTCCGTAACTCCATGCGCAATGCATACCGCTGCAACGCGTGCGTCATGGACCAGGGGGCCGGTAACCCGGCCTTCCCGCAGCAAGTCGGTGAGGATTTCCCAATGCTCTTGACTTTCACCTATCAGCACGGCGACCGGAGACTCGAGCCAGGCGTTAACCTGATCAATGGCCTGCGTGACCGTTGAAGGAGGATCAAAGATTCCGGGATGAGTGGCGATTGCCAGGAACTCATGGACACAGGGCCAGGGCAAACCCCAACTGATGCGCCCCTGGGCCAGCGATTTGATGCAGGACTTTGCACGATCATGCCACTGCGAATCAGCCCGGTGCGCATACACCAGGATGTTGGTGTCCATTGCAATCAACCGCCGCGTCCCTCATAGATCGACGCGCGAACCCGAGCCCAGTCCGCGTCGTTGAAAGGCGCCTTGAGACCTCGACCCTCTACACTGGCATCCCGCAGCGCGAAGCGCCTGCTCTGACTGTCCGAGCGCAGCGCCAGGCGCAGACCGCGCTCGATCAAGGCGCGCAGCGTAATGTTTTCTTGTGCCGCATAGGCTTTTGCAGTCTTCACCAGGTCGTCTGCAATCTCAATCGTAGTCTTCAATATGGGTGCCCATATCAACTAATAAGGCAGCCCATCCTACAGCTCGATTTCCTCGGAATCAAGTATTGGTCCCCTCTTGAAAGCAAAGGCGCTTTCGCCCTCGATGCCGAGAATCCGAATGCCCGCTCCTCCCCGAGGGCGTGCTATTCTGCTGCGCCATGAATAATTGGCTGAACTCTATTGTCCGGTTTGCCTGCGGCGGGATGAAACGCCTGCACGCGGTCGACTGGCTGGCGCCCCTGGCGATCCGTTTGTACCTGGTGCCCGTTTTCTGGGTGGCCGGAACGAACAAGTGGCACCCCGAGAGGGGCCTTGAATTTACCGCCCGGTATTTCGACCGGCTGGGCTATCCGCTGCCCGAACTGATGGCCTTTATGGCCACGGCGACTGAAGTCGTCGGCGCGGTGGCGCTGCTGCTGGGACTGGCCACGCGGCTTGCGTGCATCCCGCTGATGTTCGTGATGACCATCGCCGTCACCACCGTGCACTGGAAGAACGGCTGGCAGATTACCGCCGATCCGCGCAGTCCCTTCCCGAGTGAAGACGTAGGCGACGCGAGGGAGCGGTTAAGCGAGGCCCGGCGCATCCTCCGCGAACAGGGCGAGGCGCTGCACGGCGACACCGGCTGGTTCACCGAGTTCGGCAGCATCGTGATCCTGAACAACGGCGTGGTGCTGGGCGTGACCTATTTCGTGATGCTGCTGGCCCTGTTCTACCTGGGCGGCGGCCGCCACGTAAGCCTCGATCACTACATCGCCCAGGCCTGGCGCCGCCGCCGGCAATAGCCTCGGGCTAGGCAGCCTGCAGGAATGGATTGGCCACGCGCATACCCCCGAACTGCTGACCATCCTGCATATCCTCGGTGAGCAATACGGCCGCCTCGGCTTCAATCGCGGTTTCCACGATCAGAGCGTCCCAGTACGACAAGCGCGATGCTTGCGAGCGGCGAATTGCCGCCCTTACCAGGCCCTCGTGGATCGGACGCACCCGCAACTCGCAAAGCGCCTCGACGGCAGCCCGGGCCTGTTCGAACGCAAGCGGTCTTGCCAGCTTGCGGGTCACGGCAACGTGAAATTCCCCCAGCACCTGCGTGCTGACGATTGCGCTATCCGCGACTTCGTTCAATACGGCACGGGCGCGGACCTGTTTACGCGGCGCATCGGCGTCAAACAGATAAACCAGCACATTGGTGTCGACGAAAACGACCTCAGCGCTCATGCAAATCCTCGCGCGTCCATTCGCTGTCGCCGCGGCGGGACGAAGCATCCTGCGACAGGCTCACGAGGCGATCCACCGCCTCACGCTTCGTGCCTGCGATGCCGGCATACGAGTTCAAATACTCTCTCAGCACGGCATTTACCGACGTATCCTGCTCCAGGGCACGGATACGGGCGCGCTTGAGCACCTCTTTATCAACAGTAATGGTGAGATTCATGGCGTCCCCGAAAGAACTTAGGGAAAGAGAATAGTAGCACGTTTCTCGTGCTACACGGGAATCGTGTCATGACGACCAGCCTTTCCCAATCTGATTCGTCGCATGCATCCAATTGCCGCACGAGGGGCATCGGTAGTATGTAGCGTCAATCCTTGCGAGGAATTCATACGATGGAAGACATTCTTGTTCCCATAGCGCTTTTCCTGGTGATCGGGGGGTCGATCATTGGAAGCCAGTACTTCAAGTATCGCGGTCGCCAGGACTTGCAGGCCACAATCCGGGCTGCAATCGAAAGGGGCCAGGAACTGCCGCCCGAAGTTCTGGAAACGATCAGCAATCCCAAGCGTCCACCCAAAAAGGACCAGGACATACGATGGGGCCTGGCATTGATCGGGTTCGGATTGGGAACGGCGGTCTACCATTTCTTCCTGGGCGAAAACGGCGCACCAAATCCCATGGTGGTAGCGGGCACTATTTCCTTTTTTATTGGCCTGGGACTGACCGCCTTGTGGTTTCTGAAGACACGCTCCAAGTAATCG
Organism: uncultured Gammaproteobacteria bacterium; assembly: GCA_951828235.1. Lineage (GTDB taxonomy): Bacteria > Pseudomonadota > Gammaproteobacteria > Steroidobacterales > Foliamicaceae > Foliamicus. The sequence goes on along the minus strand of OX639965.1, from coordinate 2,334,243 downwards.
CCTCCTTGCGGGAAACATCATGCGCGAGAGCGACCAGCAACTCGTGCATCGCGCCCGGGCCGATGATCACGCGGCCTACGGGGAGTTGGTCACCCGGCACCAGGGGCGCGTGCGGGGGTGGCTGCGGCATCTTTGCGGGGACCATGACGAAGCGGACGATCTCGCCCAGGACGCCTTCGTTCGTGCCTGGGCCCGGATCAGGGATCTGAAGGATACGGCGCGCTTTGCCCAATGGCTGATGAAAATTGCATACAACGAGTTCCTGCAGAGCCGTCGCTCATCGGGCCGGAGAAACCAGATGATGGAACGATTTGAACTGGATCAGAAAACGCTTAAGGGCGGCTCTGCACGAGAGGCGCCGGAAAGCGCCCTGGAGTTGCAGCGGGTCCTTTCAATTCTGTCGGAGCGGGAGCGCGCCGCCATGGTACTGAATTATGCTTACGGTTACTCGCACGGTGAGGTGAGCGAACTGACGGGGATTCCGCTCGGGACCGTCAAGTCGCTGATCCTCCGCGGCAGCAAGAAGGCAAGAGAGCACTTCGATGCACAAGCCTGAAAACGAACGAGCGAATGATCGCGAACTGGCGGCGCTGTTCGCGGCTGCCGGAGACCCGCCCGCGGAAGATACCCGGTTTGTCGGGGAGGTCATGAAGCGCATCCGCCGGCGCGAGCAGCTTCGCTGGCTGGCGCTGGCCGGAAGCGCCGTGCTTGCGGCCATCGCGGCCGTCCCGGTTTTTGGGGCGCTCGAAGCGGCCTGGGGCAGCGCTGAACTCGGTCTGATCGGGAACTTTCGACCGATCGTGGACCAGTTCACAGAATCGCTGTCCACGTTCGTCCAGACTATGGGCCGATACGGCACCTTCCTGGCGGCAGCCGCATCGGCCGCCATCGCCGTCCGCCTGTTCGGATTGCTGGAGGACTAGGCCCGGCGCCGCATCCCAACACGGCGGCAGCGCCGGGTGCGTCCGGGATGTTTCCGCGGAAACATCGGGGGGAACCGCACTTGCGGAAGGCGAGACGCCCTCGCTCCCTGGGGTGCCCGCCGTTCCCGGGGGCTTCCGGCACTCACTCGCTGGCGGCTTTCAGCCGCTGAAGTTCCTCAGTGCCTTCGAGGCTTTCGTTCAGCAAGGCCTGCTCATAGGGCGTTTTGCCTTCTCCGTCGAGCGCCAACGGATCGGCGCCGCCGTCCAGGAGGGCCCCTACGATGACCGGATAGCGCCCCCATCGAGCCGCAATGTGCAGCGGCGCCGTTTTCTCTCTTCCCCACACATTGGGATCGGCGCCGGCGGCAATCAGTTCGCTGATCACGGCAGGATCCGGATTGTTGGACGCTGCTCGATGCAAGGGCCTGTCGCCGGACTGTGCACTGGCGTTCGGATTCGCGCCGGCATCCAAGAGAGTGCGTACCACGTTGGAGCTAAGGTTGCTGGCAGCCCAGTGAAGCGGCGTATCATGCCACTCTGACCGCGCATCGGGTTCTGCGCCCATTTCGATCAATGCGGAAATAACAGCAGGGTTGTCGTTGAATGTGGCCACGGTGTGCAGGGGCGAGGCCCCACTCAGATTCCGCGCATTCGGGTCGGCGCCGCGATTCACTAGTGCGACGACCACATCAGGGCTGTTCGCGCGTTCCAAACGATGCAGCGGCGTATTGCCGAAGATGTCCCTGGCCATCGGATCCGCACCGGCATCCAGCAGTAACAACACATTGGCCAGATCCGCCGCGCCGGAGGTCGCGTGATGCAACGGGGTGATTGCGGTCGTGCGGCCGACATTAAGTTCGGCGCCGTGTTCCAGCAGCGTAGCAATGACCGCAGAATTGCCGCTGCCGCGAGCGGCCAGATCCAGTGGCCTCTGGTCCTGGTAATTGAGCGCCTGCAGATCAGCGCCAGCTTCAATCAGCGACGAAATCACCGCTTCGTCGTTGCTTTCCTCGGCAGCCTTGTGCAGCGGTGTGTTGCCTGCATCGTCCAGGGCGCCGGGATCGGCGCCGATGTCCATGAGCGCGCCGACCAGGGCCTGGCGCAGAGCCACGTTCTTCGCTCGCTCCGCCTCAATCGTTATGGAATCCGCGTTGCGAGGTAATCCACTCGGACGTGTATCACGGCCTACCGCATCATGAAGCGGCGTAGATCCGAATACTTCTTCGTGCGTGTTTGGATCGGCGCCCGCTTTGTGCAGCACGTCAATCGTAGCGAGCATGTCGGGTTCGAAGTTGCTGTCGGCCAAGTAGTGCAATGGCGTATGGCCGTAATCATCGATCGCGTCGGGATCGGCGCCCGCCTCTATCAGAAAAGCCGCAACAGCCGCGCTGTTCCAGGTGGCCGCCAAATGTAGCGGCGTACGGCCCGCTTCGTCACGTGCGCGAGGGGAAAGGCCAGCATCGATAAGCATGGCCGCGATATCCAGGTTCTCACTTTCCAATGCCGCACTGTGCAGGGGGGTCATTCCGCTCTCGTCTCGAACTCCCACTGCTGCTCCGGCAGCGATCAGAGCGGCCACTATGGCCGGGTCGCCAGCCCCACTCGAGGCACGATGCAACGGTGTTTTACCTCTTGCGTTGCGTGCGTTCGGATCCGCGCCGGCATTCAGAAGAGCATTGACCATGGCAATGCCGCTCTTCGATGCCGAGGTATGCAGGGGCGTATCCCCAGATGTCTGTTCTCTGGCGTTGGGGTCCGCGCCTGCCTTAATCAACGCAACGGCCAGGGCAGGACTCTTGCCACTCCGGGCCAGGTAATGGAGGGGCGCCGAACCCTCCCGGTCTTGCGCGTTCGGATCCGCCCCGGCTTCCAGCAGCGCTGTGGCAATACCGACATCACCGTGAGTCTGCGCCACCCAATGCAATGGGGTTGCTCCAGACTCAGTCACGGCCCTGGGATTGGCGCCGGCCTCCAGAAGCACCGCTACAGCCGCTGAACGAACCTTTCCCCATACCGCAAAATGCAACGGTGTGTAGCCGTACTGACTGCGTCCGTGAAGGTCGGCGCCAGCATTCAGCAGCGCGGCAAATACCGCGGGATCCTCGCTGACCGAAGCTGCGTAATGCAAAGGAGTGATTTCGCTCTCGGCGCGCGCCATTGGATCCGCGCCGGAGGCCAGACAGTCGTGAACCTGTGTAGCCCCGGTGTATTGGAAGAACTGGGGCGTGTTCCAATCGGCACAGACCGACAAAGAGCCCGGGCCGGTGTCCGCGCGTTCCGTTTCGCGCGACCCTGATTTGCGTCCGGCCTGATCCTGCTTGTTGTTTCCGGCCAGCGTGCCAATCTCTTCGCTGGTGCTGAGGCTTCCGCCGGCTTCACGCAGCGCTGCCGCCACTGCAGGATTGCCGCTTTCGCGCACGGAAACATCCAACGGCGTGGCGCCGTGCCGATCGCGCGCGTTCGGGTCGGCGCCGGCTTCAATCAGCAGCGGAATCACACCCGGATTCCTGTTGCGCTCTGCGGCGTAGTGCAAAGGAACGGCGCCCTGGTTGTCCCGGGCGTTCGGATCGGCGCCCGACTCCAGGAGCTTCGCCACAACTAAAGGAATACTGTTGCTAGCCGCCGCGTGCAGGGGCGTTGTCAGATACTTGTGCTGAACGTTGGGATCTGCGCCCTCTTGCAACAGACTGACGATGGTCTTGAGGTTGCGTCCTCCCCACGCGGCTTGATGCAACGGCGTCGAACCCTCCTTGTCGCGCGCGTGCGGATCAGCGCCGGCATCCAGCAGTACGGCAATCTCCTCAATCCCGTCGCTGGCCCATGCCTCTATGTGCAGCGGGGTGCGGCCTCGGCTATCTCCAGCGTTCGGGTCCGCACCGTGTCCCAAAAGGGCGTCAACAATTTCCCGGTTGCCGCTGGGAATCATTGCTTCATGTAGTGGCGTTGCGCCATTATCGTCCCGCGAATTCGGGTCAGCGCCGGCATCTACGAGCGCGTCGATAACACCCGGATAGTCACTGTCGAACGCCGCCTTATGAAGAGGGGTCTCGCCGTCCTCGTTTCGGACATTCGCGTCGGCGCCGGCATCCAGAAGAGCCAGCACGACCGCTTCGCTTCCGTATTTCGCCGCTGCATGCAGAGGTTCGTTGCCCCGGTCGTCGCGCGCTTTGAGATCCGCGCCGGCTTCGAGCAAGGTAACAATCACCTCGTTACTGCGGTTCCAACCTACCGCCCTGAAAAGAGGTGTACGGCCCTGCTCGTCGCGCGCCTCAAGATTCGCGCCAGCGTCCAATAGCGCGGCAAGCATGCCCGGATTGAGGCTGTGCCGTTTTGTCCCATGCATGATGTCTGCCCAATAGTCGCGATGCACGCCGTCCTTTCTGTAGCGATCGCCGCGGGCACCGGTGCCCATAATGAACATGTCACCATGATTGCCGGCCGTTGCATTGTGCAAGGGTGTAGACCCATCCGCATCTCGCGCAGCAGCATCCGCGCCGGCATCCAGCAATGCGGCCATCACGGCCGGGTTCCGGTTATATCTCGCAACCTGATGCAGTGGAGTTGCATCTTGAATGTCCTTCGCGTCGGGATCAGCGCCGGCCTCCAGCAGCAGCACCGCCGTAGCGGGATTGCCGTAGTACGCCGCCGCCGCCAGGGGGGTGATTCCCCACCGGTCCCGTGCGTGCGGGTCGGCGCCGGCGGATATCAGCCACTCGATCAGAGCCGAGCCTTCCTCTTCCGTAGCCCAATGCAATGGCGTGTTGCCGAATTCGTCGCGCGCGTTCGGATCGGCGCCCGCCGAAACCAGCATGGTGGACAAGGCGGTGGCTCTTTCGCTCCTTACCGCATCATGCAATGGCGTTACGCCCAGTTTGTTCCTTGCGGTCGGGTCCGCGCCGGCCTCCAGGCACTTACGGACCCTTGTCGCGTCCGCCTTCTGGAAGAATTCCCGTTTATTCCAATCGGCACAATTCGCTTGCGCCGACGGGGTGACTTGGGAGCACGCCTGCAACAGGCCTGCGGATACGACGCAGGCAACAGGCCAGAGTTGCCTTAAGCATGCTCCCAAGCGTGGACTCACGACCAAGCCATTCTATGCGCGCCTGCCCCGCTGGCTCGCGGACTGACTGGGGAAACGAGGGCGAGACACCCTGGCTCCTGGGCACGGCGCAGTTACGCCTTCTTCGGCGTGCGGCGAGGGAGGTAGAGGTCGGTGATTGTGCCCAGGTAGGCCTCGGCGGCCATGCCAACGGATTCGGACAGCGTGGGGTGCGGGTGGATGGTGAGCGCCAGGTCCTCGGCTTCGGAGCCCATTTCGATGGCGTGGGCGACTTCGGAGATGAGGTCGCCGGCGTTCACACCCACGATGCCGCCGCCGATGATGCGACCGTCTCCGGAGTCGAAGAGCAGCTTGGTCATGCCTTCGGAGCGCTGCATGGAGATGGCGCGGCCGCTGGCCGCCCAGGGGAACACGCCCTTGCCGTAGTCCACGCCCTGCTCGCGCGCTTCGGTCTCGGTCAGACCCACCCAGGCCACTTCCGGGTCGGTGTAGGCGACTGACGGCACGACGCGGGCGTCGAAAGCGACCTTCATTCCGGCGGCGGCTTCGGCCGCGACCTTGCCCTCGTGCGTGGCCTTGTGCGCCAGCATGGGGTGGCCGATGATGTCGCCGATCGCGAAGATGTGCGGCTGGTTGGTGCGAAGCTGCCTGTCCGCCGGTATGAAGCCGTGCTCGCCGACCGTAACGCCGGCTTTTTCCGCGTCGATCCTGTCGCCGTTGGGCACGCGGCCCACTGACACCAGCACCCGGTCGAACACGTCCGGATCCGGCGCCTTCTCGCCCTCGAACACAACCTCGATACCCGCGTCCAGAGCCTTGGCCGACGCCACCATCACTCCGGTGTGGATCGCGGAGTACTGCTTGCGGATGCGCCGCTCCAGCGGCTTGAGCAGGTCCGCGTCCGGCCCCGGCATCAGCCGGTCCAGCGCTTCGACCACCGTAATCTCGCTGCCCAGCGCCGCGTAAACGGTGGCCATTTCCAGGCCGATGATGCCGCCGCCGATTACCAGCAGGCGCCCGGGAATATCGTCCAGCAGCAGCGCGTCGGTGGAATCCATGATCCGCGGATCGTCCGGCAGGCTGGGCAGCGCGCGGCTTTGCGAGCCGGCGGCGATGATGCACTGCTCGAATTCCAGCGTTGCGGTGCCTTCGGCGGTTTCCACGGCCAGTTCGTTCGGCCCGGCAAAACGCCCCGCTCCCTCAAGCACGGTCACCTTGCGCTTCTTCGCCATGCCGGCCAGCCCGCCGGTCAGACGGCCCACGACCCGCTCGACCCAGGCGCGCGTCTCGGTCGGCGCCAGCGCGGGCGCCGCGTAGCGGATGCCCGCCTCCGCGACATGCTCGGCCTCGTCCATTACCCGCGCCAGGTGCAGCAGCGCCTTGGAGGGAATACAGCCCACATTCAGGCACACGCCGCCCAGCGTGGGATAACGCTCCACGAGAGTGACCTCCATACCCAGATCGGCGGCCCGAAAAGCCGCCGTGTAACCTCCGGGCCCGGAGCCCAACACCGCCAGTTGCGTCTTCACTCTTCGTTCTCCGTTTCGTCTTCGACCGGCGCCAGCAGCCGGTCCGCGTCCGCCAGCAGCGCGCTCAGGCGGGTCGTGAACCGCACCGCCGTGGCCCCGTCGATCACGCGGTGGTCGTAGGACAGCGACAGCGGCGCCATCAGCCGCGGCCGGAACTCTCCGTCGCCGAAAACAGGCGCCATGCGGGCCCTTGAGACGCCGAGTATCGCCACTTCCGGCGCGTTGATGATCGGCGTGAACGCGGTCCCGCCGATACCGCCCAGGCTGGAGATGGTGAACGAGCCGCCCTGCATTTCATCCGGCGCCAGCTTGCCGTCGCGGGCCTTGGCGGAAAGCTCCTGGAAGGCCCGCGCCAGCCCGGCTACGTCGAGCCGGTCGGCGTCGCGGATCACCGGGACCAGCAGGCCGCGCTCGGTGTCGGCGGCGAACCCCAGGTGCACGAACTTCTTCAGCGCCAGGGCCGCGCCGCCGTTGGTTAGCGATGCGTTCAGTGTCGGGAACTCCTTGAGGCACAGCACGGTGGCGCGCGCGACGAAGGCCAGCAGCGTCAGGCGCACGCCGTCGGCGGCCAGCTCGGCCTTCATCGCCTTGCGGCGCGCCTCGACGTCGGTGATGTCGGCCTCGTCGTGCTGGGTCACATGCGGCAGGTTCACCCAGCTCGCCCACAATCGCGGGCCCGAAAACTTCTGCACCCGGCCCAGCGGGACTACCTCGATCTCGCCGTGCGCGGAGAAATCGACTTCCGGAACCTCCGGCAGCCCGGCGCCGGGGGCGCCGCGTTCCAGCGCCAGCTTGACCCAGGCCTTGACGTCTGCCTTGCGGATCCGGCCCTTCACGCCCGATCCGGCGACCGCCGCCAGGTTCACGCCCAGTTCGCGCGCGAACTTGCGCACCGACGGCGAGGCGTGCGCCCTGGAGAAGCCCTCCTCGTCGATCGGCGGCAGGGTCCCGGGGGCCGAAGGCAGCTGCTGGGCCGCCGCGGGCGCGGTCGGCGCCACCACCGCCTGCGAGGCAGGCGCTGCCGCGGCCTGCGCGGGTGCTGCGGCGGGTTCGGCTGCCGCGCTCGAAGGTCCGTCCGGCTCCGCCGCCGGCGCCTCACCCTCCAGCTCGGCGATCACATCGCCCTCGTTGACCTTGTCGCCCACGCCCACCTTCAGGCTGACCACGCGCCCGCCGAACGGTGCGGGCACATCCATGGCCGCCTTCTCGGTTTCCAGCGTGATCAGCGGGTCGTTGGCGGCAACTTCCTCACCGGCGGCGACCGTGACCTCGACGACTTCCACGTCGGTGAACTCGCCCAGGCCGGGCACGCGAACTTGGGTAACTTCGGGCAAGGTTTCTTTTCCCTTGTCAGAGCGTGACGGGATCGGCCTTCGCGGGATCGATTTCCCATTTCGTCATCGCTTCGGACACCTTGCCCGGGTCGATCCGGCCCTCCGCGGCCAGCGCCGAGAGTGCCGCCGCGCCGATGTAACGCGCATCCACCTCGAAGTGGTTTCTGAGCGCCGAACGGCCGTCGCTGCGGCCGAACCCGTCGGTGCCCAGCGTAATGAACGTCCCCGGAACCCATTGCCGGATCGAATCGGGCAGCGCCGCCATGTAGTCGCTGGCCGCGATGAAGGGCCCGGCGGCGTCGCCCAGCGCCTCGGCCAGGTACGGGCGGCGCGGCGTCTTGCCGGGATTCATGCGGTTGTAGCGCTCGCATGCCAGGCCGTCGCGGCGCAACTGGTTATAGCTGGTGACCGACCATACGTCCGCCTCGACGCCGTATTCCGTGCGCAGAAGATCGGCCGCGCCCAGCGCTTCGTTGAGGATGGCGCCGGACCCGAACAATTGCACCCGCTCGGCGGAGTCGTCGCCCTCCCCGTCTCCCGGCAGCCGGTAGATTCCCTTGAGAATACCTTCCCGCCAGCCCCTGCGCATGGGCGGCTGGCGATAGTTGTCGTTCATCGTGGTGATGTAGTAGAAGACGTTTTCCTGCCGCTCGGCCATGCGCCGCAGTCCGTCCTGGACGATCACCACCAGTTCGTAGGCATAGGCCGGATCGTACGAAAGGCAGTTCGGGACCGTGGCGGCCGCCAGGTGACTGTGGCCGTCCTGGTGCTGCAGGCCCTCGCCCGCCAGGGTCGTGCGCCCGGAAGTGCCGCCGATCAGAAAGCCGCGCGCCTGGGAATCGCCGCCGGCCCAGATGAAATCGCCGATCCGCTGGAAGCCGAACATCGAGTAGAAGATGTAAAACGGGATCATCGGCAGGCCGTGGTTCGAATAGGACGTCCCCGCCGCCAGCCAGGAGCAGAACGATCCCGCCTCGTTGATGCCCTCTTCCAGGATCTGGCCCTTGCGGTCCTCGCGGTAGGCCATGAGCTGCTCGGAGTCCTGCGGCGTGTAGAGCTGTCCCACCGACGAATAGATCCCGAGCTGCTTGAACATGCCCTCCATGCCGAAGGTGCGCGCTTCGTCCGGCACGATGGGGACCACATGCTTGCCGAGCGACTTGTCGCGCACCAGCATCTGCAGCATGCGCACCAGCGCCATGGTGGTGGAAATGGACCGCGTGGCGGAACCGCCGGTGATCGACTTGAAGTTGCTCAGCGCCGGGACCTTCAGCCGCGCGGCCCTGGCCACGCGCTGAGGCAGGTAACCCCCGAGCCGGCGGCGGCGCTCCTGCAGGTAGCGAATTTCCTCGCTGTCCTCTTCCGGCATGCGGAACGGAATCTTGCTGCTCTTGAGCTGCTCGTTTGGGACCGGGATATTGAACCGGTCGCGGAACTCCTTGAGCGCCTCGAGGTCGAGCTTCTTGGCCTGGTGGGCGGTCATGCGGCTTTCGCCGCCCTCGCCCATCCCGAAACCCTTGACGGTCTTGGCCAGGATTACGGTGGGCCGCCCCGTTTGCTTGGTGGCGCGCTCGTAGGCGGCATAGATCTTCATGCGGTCGTGGCCGCCGCGGTTCAGCAGCTCGATGTCCTCGGTGGACATGTGCGCCACCTGCTCCTTGAGGCCCTCGATCGCGCCGAAGAATTTCTCGCGGGTGTATTCGCCGCCCAGGGCCTTGCAGTTCTGGTATTCGCCGTCCACGCACTCTTCCATGCGCCGTCGCAGCAGGCCGTTGTGGTCGCGGGACAGCAGCGGGTCCCAGCGCGATCCCCAGATCGACTTGATCACGTTCCAGCCCGCGCCCAGGAAGGCCGCCTCCAGTTCCTGGATGATCTTGCCGTTACCGCGCACCGGCCCGTCGAGGCGCTGCAGGTTGCAGTTCACCACGAAGATCAGGTTGTCCAGCCCCTCGCGCACCGGCACCGTGATCGCGCCCAGGGACTCGGGCTCGTCCATCTCGCCGTCGCCCAGCATGCACCAGACGCGGCGGTCGCCCATTTCGGCGAGGCCGCGATGCTCCAGGTAGCGCATGAAGCGCGCCTGGAAGATCGCCATCATCGCGCCCAGGCCCATCGAAACCGTGGGGAACTGCCAGAAGTCCGACATCAGCCAGGGATGCGGATAGGAGGACAGCCCGCCGCCGCCCACCTCCTGGCGGAACCGGGCGAGCTGCTTGTGGGTCAAGCGGCCCTCCAGGAAGGCGCGCGCATAGATGCCGGGGGAAGAATGACCCTGGAAATACACGAGGTCGCCGCGGTTCTCCTTGGTGGGCGCGCGCCAGAAATGGTTGAAGCCCACCTCGTACAGCGTCGCCGCCGAGGCGTAAGTCGCAATGTGGCCGCCGTATTCCGAGCTCTTGCGGTTGGCGTGCACCACCATCGCCATGGCGTTCCAGCGGATGTAGTTCTCGATCCGCCGCTCCAGCGCCACGTCGCCGGGATATTCCGGCTGGTCGGCCCGGTCGATGGTGTTGAGATACGCGGTGTTGGCGCCATAGGCCATGTGCGCGCCCGAGCGGCGGGCGCGGTCGGTGATCCGGTTGAGCAGAAACGCCGCGCGTTCGGGGCCCTGCGTGCGCAGGACGGAATCGATCGACTCCAGCCACTCGCGGGTCTCCAGCGGGTCGCTGTCGTGAAGCAGATTGGCGCGAATTACGGGGTCGTCTGGCATACAATCAGGCCGGCAAGAATAATGTTTTCGTGTAGTCGGCCCGGCCTTTAACGGCGTTTCCCATGCAAGCTCCCTGGAACCTGAAAGATCGCTTTCGCGGCTTCATGCCGGTCGCGGTGGATGTCGAAACCAGCGGCATCGACCCGGAGGCCAACGCGCTGCTGGAAATCTCCGCGGTGCTCTTCACGGTCTGCGACGACGGGCAACTGGCGCCTTCCGAGCACGTCTGGCTCCACGTATTGCCATTCGAAGGCGCCGAAATCGACGAAGAGGCGCTGCGCATCAACCGGATCAAGCCAAACCACCCGCTACGGCCCGCAGTGCCCGAGCGCGAAGCCTTGCGGCGCGTGTTCCGCGTCGTGCGCCGGGAACTGAAAGCCACGGGCTGCTCACGCGCCATACTGGTGGGCCACAACGCGCATTTCGACCTGGCCGTTCTAAACGCCGCAATCAAACGCAGCGGTATCAAGCGCAACCCGTTTCACCGGTTCAGCGTGTTCGATACCTGCACGCTGGGCGGCGCGATGTTCGGCCAGACCGTGATGAGCCTGGCCACCAGGGCCGCCGGGCTGGAATGGAACGAAGAGCGCGCCCATTCCGCTCTCTACGACGCGCAGTGCTGCGCACAGATCTTCTGCGAAGCCATCAACCGGATCAACGACAAGTCCAATCCCGCCCTGCGCTGACGGCGGCGGCTAGTCCAGGTCCTGAACCAGTTCCCGCAACTCGCCGGTGCGAGCCATCTGCGTGACGATGTCGGAACCACCCACCAGTTCTCCCTGAACGTAAAGCTGCGGAAAGGTGGGCCAGTTCGAGTACTCCTTCAGACCCTGGCGCAGATCGGGATCCTGCAGGATATCCACGTAGGCGAAGCGTTTCCCGCACTGCCTCAGCGCGGCCACGACCTGCGCGGAGAACCCGCACTGGGGAAAATCCGGTGAACCCTTCATGTACAGCAGAAGCGGAAATTCCCCGATCTGCTTGCTGATGCGCTGTTCTAACTGCTTGTCCTGCATGGTAGTGATAAAACGTCTGAATAACTCGACAATTATAGGCTACGCACCCGCCTTCAATAGCAACCTCCCCATGTTCATTTTTCCCGTTGAAGGATTAAACTAGGTTCTTGAATTCCCAATCTGACCGGAGACCTTCCAGTCTGGAAAGTCGCGGTCCGTTAGAGCGAATTGGAAAGATGCCGAACAAGCCGAAAAGCGCGAACAAAGAGCAAGCCGCCTATGGCGGCGCTTATGAAGCTACGATCAAGCTTCAGATCAAGCCGCTGGAGGAAGGTGGCTACCTGGCAACAAGCGAAGATGTTCCCGGTCTGGTCGCAGAAGGCCGCACGATGGCCGAAACCACCGAGATCGCCCAGGGTCTGGCCCGGAAAATTGCCGAGTCCTGTCTTGCGCATGGTGATCCCTTGCCGCCCGCATTGGTTGAACTGGAGGAAGAAGCAAAAGAACTGTTAGTGCCCGTCAGCGTGCCGTAGTGGGACGGCTCGCCGGCTTTCGGTACCGAGAGGTCGCGCGGCGCTTGCGATCATTTGGTTACCAGTTTGACCGGCAGGGGCCCGGCAGCCACGAAGTCTGGCGACATGCGTCCGGCAGGAAAGTCACGGTGCCGCGCCACGCGAGAGACATGCCGGAAGGCACCCTTCGCGCCATACTCCAACAAGCTGCTATTGATATATCAGAGTTTTTGGCCGCCCGCTAGAGCGTTGCGTGCCGTGACGCACACTGGAAGCAGCATGCTTGAAAAACTCACCGCCTTCTACGATGCTCATGGAATATCTTCAGTCGACTTTCGTTGTCCTTCGCGTGCGGCGTGCTCGGCCATATCTCCGCGCTTTACGGAAGCCAAGGCGAGCTTCGTGGGTCCGGGCGAAGGACGCGATTCTCAAAAGCTTCGCTTAAATGGTATCGCCGGCGCGCCAAAGGCGCACGCCGCAGGCGCCGGTTACGGCCACATACAGGGGATCAATGAAGGACCACAGCAACGGCACCTCCCTGCCGACCATGTCGCCGAACCAGTTCGAGAGATACCACAGGGCCAGGACAAGCGCGCTGTAGAAGAGCGCGTTGACCTCGAGAAAACGTCTGAGCTCGCCGTCAGCTGATCCGCTGTTGCCGAGCCCGAGCTTCCAGACGAAACTCGCCACAAGTAATGGAATGGTCCGCCCCGCTTCATTTCAACGGCCTCGGAGGCCAAAATGACGGTTCTTGATAACCACAAACGGAGCGGACCATGGACAACATTACACGAGTGGGGATTGATTTGGGCAAGCGGGTGTTGCATGTCACTGCGGTGGACGCATCGGGGCGGATTGTCCATCGCAAGCGCTTCGGCCGTGTCGGACTGCGTTCCTATCTGGCGAAGCTTCCGGTTCCCTGCGAGGTGGCGCTGGAGGCCTGCGGCAGCGCCCACTACTGGGGACGATATGCGCACGCACTGGGCCATACGGCTCGGCTGATGAGTCCCCAGTTTGTCTTGCCGTATGTCAAGTCGAACAAGAATGATGCCAACGACGCCGATGCGATTGTCGAGGCCGCCGGGCGGCCCTCGATGCGTTTTGTCGGGGTCAAGCCGGTGGCTTCGCAGCATCTCCAGCAACTGCACCGGGCGCGGTCCCTGGCGGTCAAGGACCGCACCGCGCATGGCAATCAGATTCAGGGATTCTTGCTGGAGTATGGGATTGCGTTGCCCAAGGGACTCAGCGCCATGCTCATGCGGCTCAATGAAGTCTTGGAGGACGGCTCCAACGAGTTGCCGGGTGAAGGCCGGGCGTTGGTCTGCGACTTGGCGGAGGAACTGACGCGATTGGATGAGCGAGTGAAGGCTTTCGACGCGCAGATCGAGGCGATCAGCCGGCAAACGCCCGCCTGTAAGCGGCTTCAGCAGATACCCGGTGTTGGGCCGATGACCGCCACCGCGCTGGTGGCGGCGGTGGGCGATGCGTCGCACTTTCGCAACGGGCGCGAGCTGTCGGCGTGGCTGGGGCTGGTTCCCCGCCAGCGCAGCACCGGCGGGAAGCCGGTCCTGTTGGGGATCAGCAAGCGCGGCGACAAGTATCTACGGCAACTGCTGATTCACGGCGCGCGCTCGGTGTTGCGGTGCGCCGGAAAGCATTCCGACCGGCGCCGGAAGTGGGCGGTTGAGGTGGAGCAGCGCCGCGGACGCAATGTCGCCGGCGTGGCGCTGGCCAACAAGAACGCCCGCACCGCCTGGGCCCTCCTGGCCAAGGACACGGATTTTCACACGGACCACCGGACCCAAGCTGCCTGAGGTTGGCGGGCACGGCTGGTGACTCCATCTTTGCAATATAGATTGCTACCGGTTGCGCGCGGTGAAGTGAATGTGATGGCAACAACGGTCGAACCGGCACGCCCAAAGCCTGTTGTCCGCACGGGTCTTCGAGACCGAACAAGTGTTGAGGCGGGTGTGCGCGGATTCCATCAGGGCCCGGGAATCAATGACTCCCACAGAAGAGGCCGGATATATGCAAGCAACCGACCTAAGCTTGACCATCATGCTTCCTTACCAGCGCACACGCGGGGCGGACCATATATGCGGTCAAAACGGCCGGCGCCATGAACCAGTTGACGACTACCCAGGTTGGGTAGCCGGTGCTGCCGTCGTCATAGACGGGAGTCAGGAAAAACAATACGCCGACGACGGCGGCCATGACTACGGAATACGCCCCGAGAATGCGTTGAACGATGCTCATGATGCGCTGCCTCTTTTCGACAAGAACCCGGAGCGATGATACCGGCCCCTGGAATTGGAGCGCCAGCGGCAGTCCTGCTTCACGCTCCGTACACGGCGGCTTCGCTTCGGCTGCCGGTCGCAAATCCGCCGGTAATCCGTTTGTGGCACAATCGGCCTCTTGAAATTGACGTAGAGGGGACGTTATGAACCCATTGAATACACTAACAGGCACGCTCGTAGGCGGCCTTGTACTCTCCCTGATCATCATGGCCATCGCGGCGCTCACCGGCAGTTCGATGGCCGGCGCCAACATCGTCAACTCATTCCTGATCTGGCTGCACGTGTTCGCGGGCATTACCTGGATAGGACTTTTGTATTACTTCAATTTCGTGCAGGTGCAGGCGCTTTCCGACGCCGCCTCCGACGACGGCGGGCCCAGTGGCGCCGCCATTACCCGCTACGTGGCGCCCCGCGCACTCTGGTGGTTCCGCTGGGGCGCCCTGGTCACATGGCTGGCCGGATTCACCTTCCTGCTTCACAAGCAGGACACCATCAACGTGTTTACCCTCGGCCTGGTATCGGGCGGAGGGGATGCCATGTACGGGCTGACGCTCGGCATCGGCGCCTGGCTCGGATCGATCATGCTGTTCAACGTGTGGATCGTCATCTGGCCCAACCAGAAGAAGGTACTCGGCATCGTGGAAGCCAGCGCCGAAGAAATCAACAAGGCGCGGCGGACCGCTTTCCTGTTCTCGCGCACCAACACGCTGCTTTCGATTCCGATGCTGGCGAGCATGGTAGGCGCCGGTCACGGCATGATGTTCTGACCCTGGGAGGGCGGGCGCCCGCCCTCCAGACACCAAGCGCGCTCGGTTTTACTCCCTGTGAAGAGGGCGAGACGGCCTCGCTCCCAGGCGCATCGAGAAGTCGCAGGCGCTGACGCGTTGCCTGCCTAGAACCGGAAACGTGCGGTAACGCCCACCTGACGACGGCGTGGGTGAGACAAGGTAATCCGGAACGGGAACAAGGTATCGAAGAAGCCGCCAGTGCCTCCCCCGGGCAGAGCGTTCGCAAAGAAGACGTCGCGGAACCCTGCTATAGGCTTGTCATCATCGAATAGATTCTCCGACCACACTTCCAGTGTGAAACGCTCCGAATCGAGTCCCAGGCGCAGATTCACGTAGGTATGGGCAGGTATTTCCGCCTGGTTGGGCGCCCCCAGCCACTGACTGCCGGTATGCAGCACGTCACCACGCACATACCAGTCCATATCGCCTCGAAATTCGCGCCGGTAGGTAAGCGTGCCGTTCGCCTGGACCGCGGACTGGCGCAACAACTCGTTACCGGACACGTCGCCATCCGGTGCGAAGCTGGGAAAGTCGGCAAATGACTCTATCTTGGCGTCGTCGAACTCGGAATCCGTCAGAGAAAAGCCCAGTGACCCGGTCAGGTTGTCGGTGAAAGCGAAAGTCAACGTCGCCTCAAGGCCTTGCACGGATGCGTCGCCGGCATTCATGTCCAGCTGCAGGAGCTCGGTCAGCGGGACTCCGTTCGGGTCCACCGCTACCAGTTGCGGGATCACGATCTTGGACCAATCGATGAAATACACGGCGATGTCGCTGTTTAAGCGGCCGCCCAGGTAGGTGCCCTTCACGCCCAGCTCAAACGACGTGTTCTTTTCCGGGTCGATGTAGCTGACCACAGAGACCATTTCGCCGTTGATATTCGTATCGGTATCAAAGTCGAAATCACCGCTTTTTTCGGCTCCTGCTATGGATCCGTAAAACATGGTGTTCTGCGAGGGCTTGTAGTCCAGGGTCGCACGCCAGGTAAGGAAGTCCCAGGTGTTGTTCAGATCATATCCACCCTCGAAATCCTGGACTCTCCTGTCTTCATCCGTGTAGCGCAATTCCACGCGGCCGGTCAGGCGTTCGGACAGGTCCCAGTCAACGGACCCGAATACGGCCCACGCGTCCGTCTCGTTTACAAATTCGACTTCATCGCGGGCGTCGCCAGTGGCCCCCGAAAACCATTGGCGAAGAGCCAGGTCGCCTATCGATGTTCCAGGAAACGCCGGGACGGCGAACCCGACGCCAGGGAAGAACTCGACGCAGGGACAGAAGTTGGAAAAACCAAATGGCTGCGGTGTCAAGGAGACGACGCCACTCGTCTTGGCCTCCGCATCGACCGTGTAATAGTAGGCCCCAACGCTGTAGCGCAAGGCGCGGTCTTCCGGACTCGTGAACCGTATCTCCTGGCTAAACTCCTCAGTCTCATCGCCCGGGCCGATTTGCAGCCATTCCGTATCGAAGGTGCCGAGCACATAGGCACGCGGAAACGGCGAGAATCGCGACTGATAGGCGAGCCTCGTTGTCCCATCGCCACGGGAGCCGTCCACAAAAAAAGTCTGATCTACATTGGAATACCCCGATGACGCGGCGAATGTTCCGAGCTCGTGATCCAGTCGCAAGGTGACGCTGCCGCGAACCACGTCCCGATTCTCGCCGGTGGCACGGGATATCACGCTTAAGTCGTCCTCGGCGATCGAGGGTAACTCACCACAATAATTTGCCAGTCTCTCGCCCCGGGCGCTGGTGTTCTCGCAGTTCATCGTCAGGGCGCTCACGGCGGAATTGTCGATGTCATCGTTCGAGACATAAAGTGACAGGCCTATCTCGGATTGCTCCGTTGGCGTGAAATGAAGGCTGCCCTGGAAGGTGTCGTAGTTGAATCCGCCGATGTCCGGACCATCGGTCACCTGGTTCTCGTAGGAACCGTCCCATTCATTCTTCATGATCGCGAGTCGACCGCGCATCTTGCCCTCGATGATGGGGCCACTTACCGCACCCGACAATACGACTCGACCGTTGTCCCCGAAAGTCAATTCCGCCTTGCCCTGAAGCTCGTCCGTCGGTCGTGCGGTGACGAAATTGATCGCGCCGCTGAAGCTGTTACGGCCATACATGGCCGCCTGGGGCCCCTTGACCACCTCAATGCGCTCGAGGTCGAGCTGACTGAAGTTCAGTCCTTCGCGACCGGAGATAAACACGCCGTCAACGAAGATCGCCGCATTGTTCTCCCGGCCCTGGACCGCCGTGGGCGCGATGCCCCGAATCACGGGTACGGGAAGAAACTCGCCAAACAAATTGGAAAAGGTCATGCCCGGCGTGAAATTTGCCACGTCATCAAGATTCTCGATCGACGCGGATGCGATTTCGGCGGCGCTGAATGCCGAGATAGCCAACGGCACGTCCTGCAGCCGCTCCTCGACCCTGCGCGCGGTGACGACGATTTCCTCCAGTGCTGCGGCGCCTTCCTGAGCATTCGCAAGCCCCGCGTACCCCGAAGCAGCAAGCATCGTTGCTGCGACTAACCCGATCTTTGTTTGGATTTTGGCCATGACATACCCCCTTGATAATGTCCCCCAAGCTGCGGGATACGCAGTCAGCCTGCTGCGCGCCATGCCGATGAGCATCTTCATCGGGATTTGCTCTCCTGGCGTTCGACCGATTCTCTTGCGGCCTGTTTTACGGTGGCCGCAAGCGCGAGATCGTCAATCAATTCGGAAATCATGGACAGGAAGTCCTTCCAGCCTTCGTCCGTGTGAAGCTCAAGGTTCAGGTATTGCGTATCCGAAAGCCGCCGCATTGAGGCGAACGACACCGCAGCATAGAGAACGACGAGTATTCTCCAATTGTCTCGCGCGAGAACTTCCGCGTCGCTCGCCAGATCTTGGGTGACCTCATCCTGTTTTTGCCGCCGGAGCTCAGCCAGCGTTTTCGAGAAGGGTGTGGGCCCCGAGAGTTCCTCTGCCATGAGCCGCGCTACAGCTTCATTCTCGTGCCAATGATTGGCTGCGCCAATAAGGCTCAATCGAATGCGTTCCATGACCGGCAGTCGGTCGAGCTCGCCGTATTCGTGTCCGTCCACGAGATCGGTCGCCTGTGGCCAAAGCGGATTCTTCTTCAGCCAGGCCTTGAGGAGGCCGGACATGCCACCGAAATAGCTGTACAGGGCAGGCTTTCCCAAGCCCGCTTCGTCCATCAGTGTCTGTGTCCGCAGATTGTGAATTCCGTCCCGCACAAGGATAGATTCAAAAGCGTTCAACATAGCCCGCTTGTTTTGCTCTCTGTTCCGCTGCCTCTTGCCGCGCACGGCCTCCGTTTGAATCGCTAAGTCTGTCAAAGTCTCAACCTCCATATCGGCCTAAGTATACCAAGTAGTAAATTATTGTTTGAAATATGCGACCATTACGTTACACAAAGTGGGACGTTTCTTGGCATTCATTTGATAAAAGGTCCAATTGACAGGCCAAAAACAAACCGTATAGTAAGTTCTTGTGCTTATTTCATACTACTTGGTATCTTTTATCGGCGTGGTGCCCGGTAAAAGGAAATGCGGCAACGATCAATAAACGCCGGTTTTCTGGCCAGCAGCAGCGCTGGTCCAGTGAGTCACCCCTGATGCAATGCGAATAACGGAGGTATTGTGATGACGGACCAGAATTTTGATCTTCGACCTCTGGCCGGGGCACTGGGCGCGGAAGTCACGGGATTGGATCTTTCCCATACCCTGAACGCTGCGGTTGTGAGTCAGCTCCACGACGCCTGGCTAGAGCATCAGGTGCTCTTCTTTCGCGATCAGACTTTGGCTCCTTCTCAGTTCAAGGCGTTCGCCTCTCTGTTTGGCAAGCCCGAGATTCTTCCGTTCATTCCTCCGGAACTCAGAGTCAAGGAAGAGCCGGACATCGAGATCTTCGAGCAGACCGCATGGATGGAAAATGCGCCGCCGACAGACACGATTCATATCGATGTTTCCTCAAGAGACATACCGTCCAAGGCAGCCGTGCTCTTTTGTCTGGAGACGCCAGAAGCCGGCGGAGACACGATCTGGGTAAATATGTACGACGCCTACGACCATCTGTCGGACAGCATGAAGAAACTGTTGACCGGAAAGACGGCTACGTTTCCGAAGCTCGATTTCGCTATGGTCGAACGCTTCATCAGTGCCGAGCCGGCAATGAAACGGATGTTGGATATGTTTTGGCATCCGCCCATCAACCACCCCGTGGTTCACACGCATCCTGAGACCGGGAGGTCAGCACTCTTTGTCGACCCTTTCCGTACCCGTCACATCAATGATCTTGAGAACGACGAGAGTGACGCGATCTTGCGGTTTCTGAGAAAACATATCGCCAAGCCCGAATTTCAATGTCGCTGGAATTGGGACCCCCGATCAGTATGCATTTGGGACAATCGATGCACAGCGCATAAGCGCATCGATGATCATTTCGACGGGCGCCGACTGTTTCACCGCGTATCCATTGCTGCTGAGGAGCCGCCACGTCCCTGACAAGACTACAGGCTCAAGCGCTCGAGAAGGAGACTTCAATATGAAACCAATCCCTGATGGTTACACACGTATTGCATCGAACGTCTACTACGATGACCCGGTCGCTGCGATGGACTGGCTTTGTGAAGCCTTCGGCTTCGAGGTTCGACTCAAGATCCAGTCACCAGACGGCAAACTTCAGCATTCGGAACTGGTGTTTGGGGACGGCATGATCATGGTCGGAGATGCAGCCAAGGTTAGGGAACTGAAGAGTCCCCGTTCCATTAACGGCACAAATACTCAGACGCTTCACGTTTACGTTGACGATGTAGAAGAGCATTGCAAGCAGGCACGGGCCGCGGGAGCGAAGATTCACATTGAGCCCGGCGACCGGGATTACGGCAACCGCATTTATTTGGCCGAAGATTTCCAGGGCCATCGCTGGTGGTTTGCAGAGCCCATGGAAGCGTGAGCACACAATCTTGGAGGGGACGTGCTGGTATGCAATCCATCGGTAGATTGGCCACGACTGCAGTGATCGTTCTCATTGCGTTTGCTGGTACTGAATCAGCCGTCGCCGGATCGGTTACAACCAATGTTGAAGGCAAATTCAACAACAGCCAGGAAAACAATTGCTTGCATTTGTCAAAATTCTTCTACTTGAGCGATTGCTCCTACAGCCGCGTAACTGAGGAACTTGTGGGCAATCCATTGCCATGGGTCGGTCCGGTTTCGAATGCCGTCTATTTCGAAATTGATAGCGAATTGGCCGACCCGCTTTACGTGCCGTCGGCGGGAGATGCCCGCCACGCCCCATTGATGACCGGGACTGTCACGCTTGACGATCAATCGTCGGGCGACCCGGAGGATGATCTGATAAGCGCGACACTGATCGTGGGACCTGCGGCTCGCAGTTTGATTACAAACATTCCGGAAATCCGTTCAGTGCAGGGCGGTAACGTCAACGCACAGCCGCGCGCGGTTCACTCGTGGAAGAACATTACTCATACGATTGCGCCGACGGCCGTGGATTCCGCCACGCGCAATGCTCACGGCGGGTTTGACTACGTCATTGCGTCAAGGGGCTTCCCTTCGCAGATCTGCCTTGCCGATCATCCGGACGATTGTTTTCCTGCAGAGCATGCCCAAAAGATCGAAACCGGCCAAAACGCTCAGGGTGACTGGCAAACACCGGGCAGCGCATCTATTGCACGAGGTGAAGCCCTGGGAGGAAATATCGGCGCTCAGTCAACCGCTGTGGTTGAGGGCCAGGCGTGCAGGGACAACGTCGGCGGCGACTCTTGCCTCAAGGGCCAAACCGTCTGGGGCAGCGACAAGCAGGACTACGGCCTCGACAACCTTCTGCTGAAAGTGGTGACTGATGCCTCACGGCAGGTCGTTACGCTTGAAGGATACTGGACCAAGGAAATACGCCTTGACGCCGGCCCACCGATCTTTCAGCCCCCTGAACCCCAGGTCAACTCCTGGACCGCCGGACGCATGACAGCTCGCCGCGCAGAGTGAGTCGTCCCTTGAAGATGGCTGGCTTTGCATTTGCGGCCTGCGCCGCTTTATTGGAGCCACAAACGGCAAACAGCGCTACCGGATCTGGCTCGTTGCCGACGGTTGAGGATCTGGACGCTTCACCGACCGTACTTGAATTCGAACTTGTCGCAGAAAAATTGCCCGTCGACCTTACGGGTAACGGCTTGATGGCAAATGCCTACACATTCAACGGCGGGACGCCTGGTCCGGAATTGAGCCTGCAGGTCGGCGACAAGGTCATTGCCCATTTCACAAACCGCCTCGACGAACCGATGACCGTGCACTGGCATGGCATCGAACTCGACAACCCAAATGACGGCACGACCGTAACGCAAAATCCGGTTGGGACCGGCGAGACCTTTACTTACAGGTTCCGCGTGACCCGCCCCGGAATATTCTGGTACCACTCTCACTCCATGCCCGCAAACAAAGAGTTCAAGGGACTTTTCGGACCGATCATCGTCACCGACCATGCAGACCGGGCGCTGACTGAGCTTGGTGTACTTCCCTCGCAAACGCATACCTTGATGTTGTCGGATACGACGGTCTGCAAGGAACCCGGCAAGAACGATTTCGCAACTTTCCCCGAGGACCCGCACAAACCCTGGGCCTTCAGCAACCAGTACGGCCCTTTTGCCGGGCACTCCGCTTACCCCACACCGAAAGACCTTTGCGAAACACCACGGGACAATCACGGTAATCTCCTCGACTCGGGCCCTCTCGCTGCCGGAGAGATTCCCAATGTAATGCCGCCCGTCAACTGTGGCCCGAAGTTCGATTGCCGCGTCAATGAGGGGCAGCTGGTTTTGACGAATGGGCTGAGGGCAGCCCCACGGGATGGCTCTCCGGACGCTCCCGGTGCCGTGGAGGATGGTGATGACTTTATTGATGTGCGGGCCGGTCAAGGGGTGCGCCTGCAAATCCTGAATGCTTCCGTTGCCCGTTACTTTCGGCTGCGTCTCACTGACCAAAAGGGAGCAAAAGTCCCTCTCTATCGCATAGGCGGTGAAGGCGGACTATTGGACTATGTGCGTCTTGAGGGCGGTGTGCAGCAGGGTCTGGACTTCAAATTCGACGGCGGCGAGATTCTCCTTTCGAATGCGACGCGAAAGGACGTCGTCTTACAAGTACCTGATGGCGCCAGGGTTGGAGACGTACTCACGCTTTGGACATTGGATTTTCGCCATTACGGCACTCAGGAATACCCGAATGGTTACGGCAACATACCGACCGTACCGGTAGCCCATTTTCGGATCGTCGAGAATACCGGGAGTCCCGTTTTCGCAATTGAAGCTGGCGATCCGTTGAGAGTCCATCCGGCGATCAACGATCCGGTCGTGGATATCCGTAATGAGGAAATCAAAGATCATCTCCTGGATCCTTACACCTTTGATGAGCCACAGCCAGGCCTGTCTGACGAGACAATCAGTTTAGCGATCGTCGGTATGCGCGAATCCATGGATGGAATTCACGGCATTCAGCTTGAGGGCACAGAAGCAGTCGATTTTCGCGCAGTTCCTCATGTCTACTCGAGCCGCTGGGCACGTCTGGGCGATCTTCTTGAATTGCGGCTCCATAACCGCACGCAGATGCATCATCCGATGCATCTGCATGGTTTTTCCTTTCAGCCCGTTCGCCTGATAGAGCGCAGAGATGCAGAAGAAACTGTCGTTTTTGAGTATCCGTCCGAGTTCGTGGACACGGTGGACGTTCCCCCGAACCACATCCTCGTAATGCGAGTTCGGCTGGAAGACCGACCCTACATCGAAACCGGCGAGCCGGGCGGTGGCGCCGGCCGATGGTTATTTCACTGCCACATCTTCAACCATGCGGGTCTGGGCATGATCACTGAACTCGTGGTGATTGAGCCAGATTGAGACTTGAGTGGTGATGTAAACGGGAACTTGGACAGCGTGATTCGGATGATTCGCAAGACACCAAAGCTAATGCGCCTGATGGTCATGTGCGCAATAGTGCTGACCAACATTACTTGCATAAGAAGCGCGAATAGCCAGTCCGACGAAACACTGATTGAAACTACAAGTGGTCAGTTTCGCGGTGTGATCGAGGATGATGTCCTGGCCTGGAAGGGCGTTCCTTATGCGGCCCCGCCTGTTGGCGCATTGCGTTGGCGCCCTCCGCAGCCCTTCGCAGCGTACGCCCGAATAAGAAACTCCGGCGAGTTTGGTCACGCCTGCCCGCAAACCATTCCTGATAGCCGCCCGGAGTGGGGCAAAGAACATCTTCGGTCAGTCGGGACTAGTGAAGATTGTCTCACTCTGAATATCTGGCGACCCAAGCACGCCGCGGGGGAAAAACTACCCGTCATGGTGTATTTTCACGGCAGCGCCTGGAAGTACGCGTCGTCAAGCTGGCCCGTGTGGACCGGTGACGATCTCGCCTCTGAAGGTGTAATTGTTGTCACCCCAAATTACCGCCTGGGATTGTTGGGTCAGTTCGCGCATCCCGCCCTATCCCGACTCCAGAGCGACGAATTGCTCGCAAATTATTCGCTTATGGACGCCATAGCCGCACTTCAATGGGTCAACGACAATGTTGAAGCAATCGGCGGCGACCCGGAAAGCATTACAATTTTCGGTCATTCGGCAGGTGGCGTCATGGTCAACTTCCTGATGATCACGCCGCAATCAAGGGGATTGTTCCATAGAGCCATTGCGCAGGGCAGTGCCGTCCAACTGGATTGCTCCCGTCATCTGTCCCAACGCAGTCTTCCGGGCGCGGCTTACGCGTCGATGGAAGACGTGGGCGTTGAATTCGCTGAACATGTTGGACTCTCCGGCACTTCCGATGAGGTAGCCAGCGCGTTACGATCACTTCCGATCGAGACGCTGATCGAATATCCGCCGCCCGACCTTGTACTTAATCCCGTCATTGATGGCAACCTGGTACCGGGTGATATCGCGAGAATGTTCGAACAGGGGCGTCAACACAACGTCCCTTACATGACTGGCGTCAGCAACTGGGAATGGAACCAGATCGACAACGTTCCCCTGATTGCAAAGTGGTTTATGGCAAGTTCCCTGCTCAAGGGTTTGAGCGAAGATGATCTTGCAATATTCGATGACAAATGGACGCGAATTGGCGTTTCGCAAAGGTGGTTTGGCGAGGGCTTGTTTATTGCCTCTACCCGACACCTGGCAAAGGAAATGCGTTCTGTTTCCGCACCGGCATGGCACTACCATGTCACGTATCTTCCGGAAAGCCTGCGATCAACTACGCCTGGCGCACCGCATGGCATGGAGGTCCCCTATCTTTTCGGTCACATTTGGGATCAGCCCGACTACCACCGGCCCGTGGCGGTGGAACTGAACGATGAGGACAGGCGCTTTGGCGAAATCGTTCGAGGTTACTGGCTGAATTTCGCCAAGACCGGCAATCCTAACGGCCCTGGTCTTCCCGATTGGCCACAATTTGATACGGAGACGGATTACACGATGGACTTGGGCTGGGACATCCAGGCGCGCCATGCATTCAACAAACAAACCTCAGATTTTCTTGCAGAGCGAGCGCTCATCAGGCGCTCCACCCATATCTGCGGCAACCGGTAATCCAAGATCAATGTAGTCCACGCGATTACGCTCGCACCTCAACACCCGCGAATGTCCGCTTGCGCCTGGTGGCGCGCGCGGCCGGCAAGACCGGCTAATTTTCGTCCTGCTTGCCGCTGCCCTTGAGGATGGAGGTTGCGAGCGTGAACATCGAGGCCATATTGCCCATGTCTGCGGGCACGACGAATGTGTTGCCCTCCTGGCCCAGCCGTCCGAACTGCTCCACGTACTGCTCGGCGACGCGCAGGCGCATGGCGCTTTCGCCTCCCTCTGCGTGTACCGCTTCGGCCACTCGCCGCAAACCCTCGGCGGTGGCTGTGGCAACAGCCAGAATCGCCTCTGCCTCGCCTTCGGCCTCGTTGATCTGCTTCTGCTTGGCCGCCTCCGACTCCTTGATGACGCGCTGCTTGTCGCCTTCGGCGTTATTGATCTGCGCATCCCGCTCGCCTTCGGATGTCAGCACCACGGCGCGTTTCTCACGCTCGGCCCGCATCTGCTTTTCCATTGCGGCCAGCACGTCTCTGGGAGGATTGATGTTCTTGATCTCGTAACGGAGAACCTTGATCCCCCACGCGCTGGTGGCCTTGTCCAGTTCCGAAACGACCGAGGAATTGATTGCGGCCCGTTCCTCGAAGGTGCGGTCCAGGTCGAGTTTTCCGACCTCGCTCCGCAAGGTGGTCTGGGCCAGTTGCGAGATGGCGAACAGGTAGTCGGTAATCCCGTAGGAGGCGTCCCTGGCCTCAAGAACCTGCAGATACAGCACGCCGTCCACGCCCACCTGCACATTGTCGCGGGTAATGCAGATCTGCTCCGGTATATCGACCGCCTGCTCCTTGAGCGTGTGTCTGTAGGCCACTCGCTGAATGAAAGGGATGAGAATGTGAAATCCCGCCCGCATCGTGTTGCTGTAGCGCCCGAGGGTTTCCACCACGTAGGCGGACTGTTGCGGCACCACCACGGCAGTCCTGGCGATGACTACGATGATCAGGATGGCCACGGCGCCAGCCACGATCAAGCTGAAAATCGTTGTTGTTTCCATAAATCAGGGCTCGAAGTTTGCGTATGCCGAGGCTAGTGTAGTGTCCAGCCGCTAGTCCTGCTTCAGTTCAAGAACCAGTTGATTGACGCGCGCGACGCGCACCCGCGCACCCCGGGGTATTTCCGATGAACCGACGTTGCGGGCATCCCATTCGGCGCCGCGCAGCGTTGCCTTGCCCAGGGCGCCTGCGGCCATGGCCGATACCGCAATGGCGTCTTCCCCGACTACCGCATCGACCGGTGCGCCCTGGCGGCGCATGGCAGCGGCCCGCAAGCGGCCCCGGAAGAAATACAGAAGCACAAGCGAAAGGCCGGCAAACAAGAGCCATTGCGCCACCGGGTCGCCAGTCAGGCCGAAAAAGCCGCCGAGTCCCACCAGGACGGCGCTCAATCCGATGAAAAGCAGCCAGAAGGCCGCGTCTATGGAAACCTCGGCCACCAGCAGAACCACGCCGAAAACGATCCACAACCACCAGGACATGCAGGCAACCTTGAAGACGCAGGATTGGCTTCCGATTCTATAGGAATCCAGCGACTATGGCGGGGCGAGGTCCTGTTTCCGGAGTCAGGCCGTGATCCGCATGGAGAAATCGCACGCCCTGATGTTTTTGGTCAGGGCGCCGCAGGAGATACGGTCCACGCCGGTGGCGGCGACTTCGGCAACGTTTTCCGGCCCGATTCCGCCTGAAGCTTCCAATGACACTTCCAACCCCCGGCGGTCGCGTGCGCTGACGGCCGCAGCCAATTGATCCAGGGTGAAGTTGTCCAGCATTACCCACCGTGCACCGGCGTCCAAGGCCTCGGCAAACTCCTCGAGGTCCTGCACTTCCACCGTGATCGGGAGGGCCGCCTCGATGCCCGAGGCGGCCTTGAGCGCTGCACGAACACTTCCCGCGGCTGCGATATGGTTTTCCTTCAGCAATACGGCGTCGTACAGGCCCATGCGGTGATTGCTTCCGCCGCCCACGCGCACCGCGTATTTCTGCGCCGCGCGCAGACCGGGCAGCGTCTTGCGGGTATCCAGGAGGACCGCTCGAGAGCCTTCCAGCGCCTTCACCATGGCGCGCGTATGCGTCGCTACGGCCGACAGCATCTGCAGAAAATTCAGGGCCGACCGTTCGCCGCTCAGCAGTCCCCGCACCGGTCCCTCAAGCTCGCAGACGGACTCGCCCGCCGCCGTGACCGCGCCCTCGGCAACCCGCCAGCGCACGACGATGCGCTCGTCGCAGGCGCGAAACGCCTCCTCGAACCAGTCGCGTCCGCACAGCACGCACTCTTCACGCACCACGACCACCGCCGCTGCATGAGAATCGCCGGGCAGCAAATCGGCTGACACGTCGCCGGCGCCCAAGTCTTCGCGCAGCGCCCGGCGCACGTCCGCGCGCACCGCCTGGGCAGGTGCGGTGAGGTTTTTCATGTCCACCATCAGCTCAAGGAGGGGCGCCGTCCCCTATTTGAGGTATACGTTCATCACCGTGGCACGGACCAGCACGGCGCCGTCCTTCTCGCGCTTCAGCTCCGCCTCGACCACACACTGGCGGCGCCCGTTGTGCACGATCCGGCCCTCACCCACGAGTGGTTCGCCCATGGGCACGGCCTTGAGGAAATTGGCGGATATCTGCGCCGTGGTGAACGGACGTCCGCCTCCGCCGAACCAGGTGGTGGAGCCGCTGACATCGTCCAGAA
This sequence comes from uncultured Gammaproteobacteria bacterium, assembly GCA_951828235.1. Classification (GTDB taxonomy): domain Bacteria; phylum Pseudomonadota; class Gammaproteobacteria; order Steroidobacterales; family Foliamicaceae; genus Foliamicus. The sequence goes on along the minus strand of OX639965.1, from coordinate 2,306,813 downwards.
TGGCCAGCGCAAAGCCGCCCTGCAGCGAACCGATCGGGTTGGCCAATTCCGGCGGAGGCCTGTAGCGTGCCGTGACGGCGCCGGCGTCGGCGTCCACCGAAACCAGTTCGCCGCCGACCGCCTCGCGGCTCGTCAGCCTCGGAAGCTGCGAAAGATCGACCGGCTCCGCCAATGTCAGGGCCTGTAAACGCTAGTCGACGGCGTCGCCCAGCCGCTCGGCCAGCGCCGCCACGTCCGCGGGATCGGCCTGGCTGACCTCCGGGTAGTCCGTGAACCGTTCCGGAATCTTCACCGTGGCGTCGATGCCCATCTGCTCGGACTGCACCGGCACGCCCTGGGCCGACTTCGGCGCCGAGGGATCCAGCACGAAGGCCTGGCCGGAGGGGTTCATGATGATGTCCGAGACCGGCTGCACCCGGGTCATGATCGCCCATTCCACCGATTTCAGATCGTACGGATCGACGTCCGGGCCCACCACGATTACCAGCTTGGCGGTGCGCCCCCAACGCCCGGCCGCGCCCCACACGGCGTGCAGCACGTACTTGCCGAATTCCGAGTGCGGCTTGGTGGCGCCGTCCACGCTCAGTTGCACGATATAGGTCATGTTGGGCGTTACCACCACATCCTTGACCTCGGGAATCTTGCGCCCCAGGTCGCTTAAGACTTCGCCTTCCACCGGCAGCAACGCCAGGTAGTTGTGATCGAACGGCGGCACCATCTCCATGGTGGAGTGCCAGATAGGGTTCCTTCGATGGGTGATGTGGTTGACCTGCATCAGCGGGAACACCTGCACCTTGTCGTAATAGCCGAGCGGATTGGAGTGCCAGCCGATCTGCTCCTGCTGGCCAGGGAGGAACTCGCCTTCCAGCACGTATTCGGCGGAGGCGGGCACTTCGATGTCCACCGTGTCGCACTTCACCAGCTTGACCGGCGCCCCGCGCAAACCGCCGGCAAAGTCGTACTCGTCCTGGCCGAACGGCAGGCCGGTGGCCGACGCCAGGTGCACCGCCGGGTCGCAGTTGCAGGCAATCGCGATTTCCAGGGTCTTGCCGGCGGCTATGGCCTTGGCCAGGTGCAGGCCGCCGTGGTTCATCGGCGGGTTCCAGTACACGAAGACCGCCAGGGAGCGGTCCTGGTTGTGCTGCGAATACTCGCCGCCGGCCGGATGCTGGGCGTTCCAGAGCTGGGTATGGCGGTACCAGCCCACGTTGCGGGCGCCGGTCTCCGGGTCCTTTGTGATCGCGATGCCGTTGGTGATGTAGGCCGGCCCCTCCTTTCCGAACCACACGTGCGGAATGTTCTTACCCAGCGACACTTCTTCCTCGGGAATCACCACGTCCTTGCAGGGTGCTTTCTCACGGTCCACCATCACCGGCTTGTGCCAGCCTGCGGGGTCCGCCAGCACGCGGGCCAGCTTGCGCTTGGCTTCGAGCACGTCCTCCTCGTCGATACACAGCGCGGTGCGTTCGCGCGAGCCGTAGGGATTGAATGCGACGGGAACGTCCGGCGTGTTGTAGCCGATCAGGTTCTCCAGGATCAGGGCGCGGTTGGCGCCGCTGTGCAGAAGCGCCATAAGCGGCTGCAGATCGGATTCGTTCAGCGCCGCGGACAGCGGTTCCGTGATGCGGCGCAAGTCGCCGCGCTCCTCCAGCAGATCAAGGAAGGCCCGAAAATCCTCGTATGCCATGAACAATCCTCCCGTCGGCACTTGCGTAAAGGGGCAGCCTAATGCAATTTACCCTCTCTTTCCACGGGCAGGGGTTAGCCAGCGCATGAGGAGCGCCAATTGAGCAGCGACAGGGTCTACGACTGGCTGGCCTACCACGCCCGCTACAACGGCGATTTGCCGGCCTGCGTGGACCTGGGAACCGGCCGGCGCTTCACGTACACGCAAATCAACGACCGCAGTGCGCGGCTTGCTACCGGTCTGGCCGCGGAGCACGACGTGGGCAAAGGCGACCGCGTGGCCATCATCGCCGCCAACAGCACCGATTTCTACGAACTCATGTTTGCCTGCTGGAAGCTGGGCGCGATCTTCGTGCCGCTGAACTGGCGGCTGCACCCGGTGGAAATTGCCGCCCTGCTCGCGCACGGCGAGCCGAAGGTGCTGTTCTGCGACGAGGAATACGCCTCGCTGGCGGAAGGCTGGGAACAAGGGGCGATGCTCATCCGCCGCGCCGGCAGCAATTCGGATTACGAGAAACTGATTGCCGGCCACGGCTCGGAGACGGTCATGCCGGAACTCGCCGGCGATGATCTCAACTGTCTCCTGTACACCTCCGGGACCACCGGCAGGCCCAAGGGCGTGGCATACAACTACCGCATGACCCACAACACGGTGCTGTGCGCTGCATTGCACGCCGGCATGTCGCGGGATTCCGTAAGCCTGACTTACGCCCCGCTGTTTCATACCGCCGGTTTGAACGGGGCGGGCACACCGCTGTTCCACTACGGGGGATGCCTTTATGTGATGCCGCGCTGGGACGCGGAGAAATGCCTGAGCTACCTGGTCGATGCCGAAATGGGGATTACGCATTGCATCGGCGTGCCCACGCATTACCTGATGATGAGCGAGCTGCCGGAATTCGAAAGCGCCAGGTTTCCGACGCTGGTTTGCCTGGGCGTGGGCAGCGCTCCCGTATCCATGCAACTGCTGCGAACCTGGGAAGCGAAGGGCGTGGCCCTGGCCCAGTCCTACGGGCTGACCGAGTGTTTCAGCGTCACGCTGACGCCGCCCCACCGCGCCCGCGAGATGCTGGGTTCGGCGGGCCAGCCGATGATGCACGTGGAGCTGCAGGTCGGCGACGACCAGGGCAAGGAGCTGCCTCCCGGCGAGGTGGGCGAGATTCAGCTGCGGGGTCCGGGCGTAACGCCGGGATACTGGCGCGATCCGGAGCTCACGGCCGCGTCCCGGGTCAACAGCTGGTTTCGGACCGGCGACGGGGCCCGCATGGACGAGGACGGAACGCTTTTCATGGTGGACCGGATCAAGGACATGTTCATTTCCGGCGGCGAGAACGTCTATCCGACCGAGATCGAGAACGTGATCGTGAAGATGCCGGCGGTCAGCATGGCGGGCGTGATCGGCGTGCCGGATTCCAAGTGGGGCGAGGTCGGGATGGCGCTGGTCCTGCCGCGCAAGGGCAGGCGGGTGACCGCCGGGGAAGTCCTGGAACAATGCCGGGCCAACCTGGCGCGCTATAAGATTCCCAAACAGGTGAAGATCGTGAGCGAATTGCCGATCAGCCCGCAGGGCAAGCTCCAGAAAACGGAACTGCGCCGGCTCTATGCGGGCTCCGAGGGATGAACAAGAGCGCGCTGCCCATGCAGGACAACCCGTTCCGCTACGCGGCTTTCCGGCGGCTGTTCGCGGCCCAGGTCATCGCGCTGGTGGGAACGGGCCTGAGCACCGTCGGCCTGCAGCTGCTGGCCTACCGGCTGACCGGCGGCCAGGCGGCGCCGGTGCTGGCCACGGCCCTGTCGATCAAGATGATCGCTTACGTTTTCCTGGCGCCGATCTGCGGCGGCCTGGCGCATCGCACATCGCGCAAGTCCATCCTGGTGACGAGCGACGTCATACGGGCGGGCCTCGTATTGCTGCTGCCCTTCGTCACCACGGAATGGCAAATCTACCTGCTCATCTTCGCCGTGCAGGGGTTGTCGGCGGCGTTCAAGCCAGTGTTCCAGGCCATCATTCCGACCGTCCTGCCCGACAATGCCACGTACACCCGGGCGCTTTCCTGGACCCGTATGGCCTACGATCTGGAAACGGTCGGCAGCATGATGCTGGCGATTACGCTGATGGCCGCCGGAGGCGGCTTCGAGCTGCTGTTCGAGCTGAATTCCGCCGCGTTCCTGATCTCGGCGCTGCTGATCATCGTCACTCGGCTTCCCGCCATCGCCCCTGTGGAGCGCACCGGGCGGGTGCTGGACGACGTGACCTTCGGCTTGCGTTCCTACATGGCCACGCCCAGGCTGCGGGCGCTGCTGGTGCTCTATTTTGGCGCCGCCATGGTCAGCGGCGCGGTGCTGGTGAACAACGTCGACTACGTGCGCACCGAACTGGGCGGCGCGGAATTCCTGGTAGCCGTGACCATGCTGGCCTACGGCGCCGGTTCCATGGCCGCGGCCCTGACCACCCCCTTGATCCTGAGCCGCATCAAGAGCCGTCAGCTAATCTCACGCGGCGCATTGCTGGCGGGTTCGGCGGCCCTGTTCATGATCCTGTCCCCAGGACTCATACCGGTACTCGTGCTGTGGGCGGTCATGGGAGCGGGCGGCTCCTGGGTCTACACACCCTCGGGCCGGGTAATCAACCGCTCCTCCAGCCCGGCCGATTTGCCGGCGTACTTCTCGGCTCACTTTTCGCTGTCGCATTGCGCCTGGCTGGTCGGCTATCCGCTGGCGGGATGGCTGGGAACGACGCTGGGACTCTCCACGGCAGGCCTGATCCTGGGACTGATCTGCATCGTGCTGGCGGCAGCGGGCGCCCGGCTCTGGCCACGCGAGGACCACGAGGAAGTCCTGCACGAGCACGAGGCGGTGGAGCACACCCACAAGCACTTCCACGACCGACATCACCAGCACGCCCACGAAGGCGGCGAAGGCGAGGAACCGCACAGCCATCCGCACCGCCACGATCCCAAGCGGCACTCGCACGACTACGTGATCGACCTGCACCACCCGCGCTGGCCGACGGGCTGATCGGGGGCGTCCCGCCCGGGCCCGCCGGCCGGGGGCTAGTTTGCGGCCGTCGCGGGGGCCTTGAGGCTGCAGGTGTTGTCCAGCCAGTCGATCATGGCCGGATACATTTGCATGAAGTGGCGGTAGTAGATCGTGCCGAAGAAGTGGTTCGCGTCCTCAAGCTCGATGTACTTGTGCTGCTTGTCGTACTGCTTGAGTTTGTCCACGAATTTTCGGCTCTCCGCCACCGGCACGCGCTCGTCAATGTCGCCGTGGATGACCAGGATGGGGACATCGACGCTGTCCACGTGCTCGAGAGGGCTCAGGCCGTCCACGGTGGGCCGATACGCCTTTTCCAGCAGGGTCCCGGAATCGGCCAGCCAGGCCCTGAAGTACGGCAGGTCGGCGACACCGGCCCCTGAGATAGCGCAGCGAAACGGATTCGGGTCCCGGAAGGAGCCGACAAAAGCAGCGTATCCGCCGTAACTCCAGCCGAATATGGCGGCACGGCCCGGATCGCCCAAACCCCGGTCCGTCAGATAGCCGATCGCGTCTTCGAGATCGTCCTGCATTTCGTGGCCCCAGCGCCCGTAGCCCGCCTCCAGGTGCTTCCGGCCAAGACCCGACGAGATACGGAACTGCGGCTGAATCACCACGTAGCCGTGGAAGGCCAGCAGCTGCGCCCAGACGTCGAAGCCCCAATAGTCCCGCGCAACCGGCCCGCCGTGGGGCAGGACCACTAGCGGGAAAGGACCGTCCCCCTGCGGTACCGTCACCAGCGCCGGAATCTCCATACCGTCACGCGCCTTATAGCGGACCCACTCCACGTCGGCCAGCATGTCCTCGGTCAGGAACGGCATCGAACGGCCAAGCATATCCAGGCGGCCGTCCTTGAGCAGATACCAGGACGGCGGCATTCGGGGGCCTTCGGCGCGAATGACCATCGTGTTGCCGTCGAGCGAACGGGATACGATGCTGTTCGCCGTGTCCGGCAATATCCCGTTGAGCGCCTCGTAAAGCGCCTTTTCCTTCGGATCCACCAGAAAGACATCGCCCCCCTTTCCCGTGAACGTGAACCCGATAATCACATCGTTTTTCTCTTCGTCCAGTCGGGTCCTGACTCCGGTCGCGTCGTATTGCGGATGCATGAACTGCATTTCGCCGAATTCCCGGGTCTCCAGATCAAAGGTGTAGATCGCGGCGGTGTCCGTCTCGTGGTTGGAGAGAACATAGAACTCGTTGCTTGATGGCGGTCCCACAACCCGAAAGGCGTTGAATACCGAGCTGGCGCTGTCCACATTGGCCTGGGTGCGGCCGATCTCGATCCACTCCGTTTCTCCCTTCAGCCGGGCCAGTTCGATGATGGCCTCTGCGCTCTCGTCAAAACGGGAGGCAAGCCTGGGATCCCCGTCATCGTCCATATAGGTGATCGTGATCCGGTCGCTGTTCTTCGCCACCCGCTGGGCCGAGCCTGTCTCGACATTGACCCGGAAGATGTCCGCCACGAAATTCTGATCGTCGTCGTAGTAAATCAGGATGTGGTCGTCGTCCTTGGGCAAGCGGTCAAAAACGGCCGCGCCGCCGAATTGCTGTACGGTCTTGGAGAACTCGCTTCGCCGGTCGGCGCGTCTGCGGGGAATTTCCAGCCACCGCTTGCCTTGCCGGTCCACGGTGGCCAGCTTGCTGACCTGACGGGTATCCGCACCCAGCCTCTGCAGCGTGTCCACGTCCTGCCGGAACCGCACAATAAGCCGCTCATTGTTGGCCCAGCCGGCGGAAACGATATCCATGCGGTCCGAGCCCATCGTAACGGGCTTCTTCGCCATATCGCCCAGGTCGTAGATCAGCAGGAACTGCTTGCCGTCCTTGGCGAACCGTTGCAGCGTGGCCAGGTGCCCGCCGTCAGGCGAGACCGCCGCGGAGCTCATCGCGGGCTCCTGGGCAAACGCCTCATACCCGGACAGCGCCTGTTGTTCCTGCGCCATGGCAAACAGAGGCAGCGCGAGACATACGCCCGCCAGAAAACGGATTCTGATCTTCATCGGCCACTCCTTTTCTTCTTCATCGGGCCGGTCCGCTGCAGAATTCCCGCAAACTCCCTAGAACTGTTTTCTCACCGACAGGAAGACGCGCCGCCCCAGCAGATCGTAACCCGCTCCCAGCGGAATGTTGTTCAACTGTACTTCCGGCGCGCCGTTATCCATCAGGGGCGGCTCTTCGTCGAACAGGTTCACTATCCCCAGTGTGATCTCCCAGTCGCGGGGGATCCAGGTCAGCGAGGCGGAATGCGTCCAGTATGAATCGGTCCTCGCAATCGGCCGGCACATCACGTCCAGCGTGGCGCAGGGCGCTCCAACAAAGAAATCGCCAGGGTCGTCTTCCTCGCCGTGGATATAGTTCGCTCGCCAGTTGAAGCGGTATCTGCCGTAGGTCGCAACCAGCAGGGCAGTGCCTTCCCACTCGGGCGCAACCGGGGTGCCGGCGTCGTCCTCCTCGGCGTCGCGGAAAATGAAGTTGTTCTCCAATAGGCGCGAAACCCTGAAGTCCACGTCAATATTCAGGTTCCGGTCGGCAACGATGAAGTCACGCTGAAAGTACACGTTGTAGTCGATGCCCCGCGACGTAATGGCGTTGATGTTGATGAAGCTGGCTTCAACCAGCTCGATCAGGCCATTGGCGCCCCGGTTGATGAACCGGCAAAAGGCGCTGGCGTTGTTCGCTTGTTCCACGTAGCAGTCATTAACGATGAAGCCCGTGCCCAACTGGCTGATCGTGTTCTCCACATTGATGTCGTAATAGGTCACCCCGGCGCGCAGCGTGAAGGTGTCCCAGAACGGCTGGTCCAGTACGATGCCGTAGGTATAGGAGGTCGAGGTTTCCGGATCGATGTCCAGCTGAACCTGCTGCCCGCCCTTGCGCAATCGTTCCACGGAATAGGTCGTGTTCAGACCGTCCAGTCCCAGCGTTGTCGGGTCCACGCCGTTCGCCCGGCAGTTGTCGAGCGTGGCCTGCTCCCGCAGGTCCTCGTCCGAATTGTAGGTCGCCGGTTCATTCGGATTCAACGACGCATCCCGGGCAGAGATGGGGACTACGCAGGGGTCGAAAATGGTCGCAAAGCCGGAAGTTCCGGCCAGGAACTGCTCGTGCGTGTTCGGCGCGCGGAACGAAGTGCCGTAAGTGCCGCGGAACGTAATGCCTTCGAAAGGCGAATAGACGCTCTTGACACTGTAGGTGGTATCACTTCCGTAGGTGCTCTCTTCGGTCCAGCGAACCGCGAGATTCAGGGAAAGGTCCTGCGCCAGGGTGACACCCTCCAGCAACTGCAGTTCGGTTTCCATGAACAGCTCTGTGATGTCCCGCTTGCCCACCGCCCCGCCGTCGCGGAAGAAGGCGATCAGCAGGCCTTCGCGGGCCACGTCGTTCGGTATCGAGTTGATCTCGTCCTCCCGGTATTCGACACCCACCACCAGCGGGATAGAGGTGTTGTTCCAGGGCAAGGTCGCCACATCACCTTGCAGAACGCCGCTGAATATGGACTGGTAGATTTTCGTATCGAAGCTGCGCAGGCCGAAGACAAAGTCGCGCTCCTCCGGGGTAGCGAAATCACCCCCGCCCGGCTGATAGATCGAGTCCGCGAACATGTTCACCGGCACGCACGGCTGACCATTGCCGCAGGTGATCTCTCCGGTTGCGGGATCCATGACCGAAGTCTCCAGAGACAGGGTCAGTTCCCGCTCCAGAATGCCGGTCTGGAAATCGGTGCCCCGCGAGGACGAATGACTGAAGTAGAAATCGTATCCCCAGTTGCCGAAACCCGAGTTGTTCCGCCATCCGGGAAGGTCGCCGCGCATTCCCGCCACCATGCGAACCTGCTCGACTTCTACGTCATTGTTGTCCCGGTCGCCGCGAATGTGGACGATCGGAGTCACCTCGAAATTCCCGAAATTGAAGCCGAAGAACCCAAGGCAGTTGGCCCCGTTGGGCTGGAACTGGTTGCAGGGATTGTAGGGGTTGTTGGGTGGAACGTCCGGGAAGATGCTGGCCCCGGGCGAGAAGACTTCCGTCTTCCGGTTCGCGTACAGGAACTCGAAGTACGCCTGCGAGTTGCTCGCATTGCCCAGGTCGTGCTCACCGTACGCGTACAGATTGACACGCCGGGAGTTGGGAAGCAGGTCGCCGGCGCGGTCCCGGTCCGAACCGTTGTAGTTGTAGGCGTCCGTCTGCAGGTCAATCTCCGAGACGCCGTTGCGGTCCGGATCCACCAGGCCCGTGTCCGGGATGCCGTCGCCATCGGTATCAATCGGCACGATGGCCGCGGGGTTGAACCCGGTGAATCCCACGGGAACTTCCGTCTCCGAGAAATTGGGAATGCCGATATTGGTTGTGCCCGGCGTGTACCAGACGTTGCCGAAACCGACCGGTATGAACACCCGGTTCATGGTTCTGAGCGCGCAGGGACTCAAGGTGGTGCCGGGCACCAGACCCAGGTAATTGCTCAAGGGATTGCCGTTCTCATCCTCGTAAAAGAGGCGGTTGCACTGCTCGGTGTAGGGGCGGTCACGCAATCGGACCCGCTTACGATCATAGACCTCGGCGGCCACTCCGAGCGTCCAGTTATCGGCGGTCCTGCCCCAGGCCAGGCCCATCGTCTGTTCTCCACCCCCTGGGTGGTCCGTCGCTTCGAACACGCCCTCGAATTCGAACCCTTCGAAGTCCTTTCTCATGATTACGTTGGCCACGCCCGCCACGGCGTCCGAGCCGTAGATGGACGATGCGCCGTCCAGCAGTAACTCGATCCGGTCGATCATCACGTTCGGTATGGTCGAGATGTCCGGCGAGGTAGGCGCGCCGCCCACGCCGCCCGGAGCGACCCGCCTGCTGTTGAGCAGTATCAGAACGCGCTGGACGCCCAGCCCGCGGAGATTGATCTGAGCAGCGCCCGGGCCGTTGTCCACGACGAAGGCCGTAAAGGTGCTGTCAATCTGGGTGCCCGTTGCCTGGGTTGCGCTCTGCAACAATGCCGCCGTGTCAATCAGGCCCAGTTCGCGGGAGACCTGGCCGTCGATGATCTGGACCGGCGCTGCGCTGGTGAACTCGTCGCGCCGGATTCGGGAGCCGGTCACGACGATTTCATCCATCGCTTCCTCTTCCGGCACCTGCTCCGGTACCTCTCCCGGTGCCTCCTGTGTTATTTCCTCCGCGTCTTCTTCTTCATCTTGCGCCGATTGAGCGAAGGCGGCGTCACCGAGCGCCATGGTCAGGAACAGCGCAGTTACCAGGAATTTACGCATTTCACACCCCTCCTATAGGACTTCCAGAGTAAGGTCTTTTTTTGGAAGAAACTGAAAGTTTAAGGAACGAGTATAAACCAAATCAGTAGTGTCCCAACAATTATGTGAACAAATTCAGTTAGTTCATTGAGTGCTGATTTTCTGGGATGTATTGGGTTTTTGCAAGTAGATGATTCAATGGGAGTTTTTCGATCAGGGTGAGGCTCAGTATCTGCAGAATTGTGTAGAGGTCGGCGGAGATGTTGAGCCGTTTCTTGACGATGGCCACCAGCACATACACGGAGACGGCGCTCCAGAGTTGGGTTTTCACCGCATTCTCCGAGGCGCCGAAAAAGGACTTGATGCGCAGGTGGTGCTTGATCCACTTGAAGAACAATTCCACCTGCCACCGATGGCGGTACAGTTCGGCGACGGTTGCCGCCGGCACGGCGAAGTGGTTGGTAAGAAAGTTGAATCGCCGGTCCGATTGTGCATCGTAATACCCGACTCGGCGCAGCGGCTGAGGATAGCGCTTGCGGGTCTCGATGCCGGTCAGCACGATGGTTTGGTCGCAGCGCACGCCCGCGGACTTGTCCGCGGCGGCGGAGTAGCGGCGCCGGAACTGGATGTTGGACTTGGCGCGCACGACGAAGAACGCGCCCAGGCGGTGCAGTAGAAACAGACGTTCGAAGTCCACATACCCTCGGTCCATGATGTAGAACGCGCCGGGTTCGGGCACCAGCAGGTCCAGCACGTTGACATCGTGCAACTTGGCATTGGACACTTGGATGAACGCCGGGATGTTGCCGCGCAGGTCCAGTAGCGTACGCAGATTGACGCCGGACTTGGTGGAGCGAAACAAGGCCCAGGGAAACACGGACAGAACAGATCGACGGTGGAGGAATCGAGCGCGTAGACGGTGTTGTCGCGTTCCCGAGATCCTCCTCGGCGTACAGTGGGCGCGCGATGCGAATCAAGGCTTGCGCGAAGTCCGCGTGAATGCGCCAGTCCCGTTTCCGGTTCGCATTGGCCAGCGTGTTGCGGGCCATGCCGCCGCGGATCCCCATGTGATAGAGCTTCTCGCGATGCGCGCGCAAGCAAACCTCGATGTCGCGCAAGCTTTCGCGGTGGGTCAATTGCGCGAACGTCAGGCACAAGAACTGGTCCAGGCAAGTGAACGACTGGACATGCCGGTCGCCGTGGTATCGACGCACACACCGGCGAAAGGTCTTGGCCGGTAGATGCTCCATGAGCTGCGAAAACACGTATCGTCCGGAATGCATAACCTGCCTCCCCCAACGGATAAACCGCCACAATAAGGGAGGCCGACTCCGGCATGCACGGCCCGGCGTTCAAATCGATGCCCCTCGAAAATCCCATATTTATCTCGTCAAAACAATACCTTATGCAGACTCAAACCGATATTGTTGGGACAGTAGTGAAACCAAATATGATCTTCATTCGTCTTCGTTTAGCGACCGGATTGCGGTCAAAGCCTTCCGATAGCCCTTTGGTATCCTTCTTTCAGTTCGGACACGAGTTCCGCGGTGGATTGCACCCGTTCCACTGCCCCTACTCCCTGCCCCGCCGACCAAATGTCTCGCCAGGCGCGCGAGCGCTTTTCCTCATTGTCAAACTGGATTTCAGGGTTTGCCTTTCGCAATTCCTCCGGATCAATGCCTGCATTTGCGACGCTCTTTTTCAAGTAGTTTGCGGGAACACCCGTGAAGTACGGCGTCAGAACCAGGTCATCCGCCCCGCTGTCCACCAGCATCTGCTTGTACGAATCCGAAGCCAGACTCTCACGCGCGGCGATGAAACGTGTTCCCACATAGGCAAGATCGGCGCCCATCGCAATAGCGGCCGCTATGTCCGCTCCCGAGGAGATTCCGCCGGCAAGCACGATGGCGCCATCGAAAAACTTGCGTACCTCGGCCAGAAACGCAAACGGCGTGATCATGCCCGTATGCCCGCCGGCGCCGGCCGCCACCAGGATCAGGCCGTCGGCGCCCGCATCGGCGGCCTTGCGTGCGTAGAACAAACTGTTGACATCGCTATACAGCAGGCCGCCGTAGGAGTGCACCTGCTCGCGCACCAGCTTCGGACTGCCCAGCGAACTGATGACCATTGGCGCCTGGTATTTCACCGTGAGGTCGAGGTCTTCGGCCAGCCGCTTGTTGCTGCGGTGCACGATCAGGTTCACCGCCCAGGGAGCGATCCTACCGGGGTTTGCCCGCTCTGCTTCGGCCAGCGTCGCCGAAATCTGCTTGAGCCAATCCTCCAGCGTCTCGAGAGGACGGGCGTTAAGGGACGGGAACGCGCCGATAACGCCCGCCCTGCAGGCCTCGATCACGAGTTCGGGACCCGAGACCAGGAACATGGGCGCGGCGAACGCGGGCAGCCGCAGCCGCGCCCTGAGTTGCGCCAGAGTGGCGTTCTTTTTCGCCCCCGGACTCAACGTGATCAGGTTTGTTCCGGGAGCGAGCGCGTCATTCCTTGTCGCCGGTTGCCAACGTGGGCAACTGCCCCAGGTGCACGCCGCTGTCGGCAATCAGGGTCTCCCCGGTGACGAGCGGCGCGCCTTCCAGGAACCAGACGATGACCTCGGCGACATCCTGCGGCTCGGCGACCTGCTTCAGCGGCAGTCCCTCGCGTGCCATTTCCAGCATGGCCTCATACGCCTCATCGCCCATTCCGCCCTTCAGCCAGCGGGTCTGGATCAAACCGGGCGCGACGCTGTTGATGCGGATTTCAGGCCCCAGCACATGCGCCAGCGACTTGGTCATCAGGTTCAGCGCGGCCTTGGATGCGGCGTACGGGATCGACGACGCGATGCCCGTAATGCCGCCGATCGACGAGTTGTTGACCACGGCGCCGCTGCCGACGGCCCGCATGTGCGGTTCCACGGCGCGGATCATCTGGTAGGTGCCCACCACGTTGACCGCGTAGATGTCGAGGAAGTCCTGCTTTTCGATGCCGTGGAGATTGGCGAAGGGGTTGAACTTGGTGCGCCCGGCATTGTTCACCAGGTAGTCGATCCGCCCCCAGGCATCCATGGCGGCGGCGGCCATGGACTTGCAGTCGGCGTCTTCGGAAACGTCCGCCTGCACCACCCTCGTTTCGGCGCCTGCCGCTTCGCAGCGAGCGGCGGTCTCCTTCGCTTCCTTTTCGCTGCGGGTGTAATTCACCACGACATTGCAGCCGCGGGCTGCCAGCAACTCGGCCGTCGCAGCGCCAACACCGGTGGCCGAGCCGGTCACGATGGCGGTCTTCCTCTCTTTCATGGCGCGCAATTCTAGCCGGTACAGCGAGACTGCGGTAAAGTTGCCCCCCGCTTATCAACCGCAGGAGACATCGTCATGGCCGCACCAGGTGGAAGAGAAATGCCGGCATGGGTCACGCGCCCCATTTCCGACATGCCCGTGCTCGGCCCCGCAGAAACGCTGAGCGGAATCCAGAAGGAGCTGCAGGAACTGCTTGACCGTTACGCGAAGGGCGTCGAGTCGGCGGAGCTTTCCGAAGTCGAGGCCTGCATGCGCACGGATGAAGAGTTCCTGAGTGTCGAATCCAGCTATCCCAATTACGGCTGGGCGGACTATGACCAGAATCACCTCAGCCTCGAACTGGGCATGCTCAAGGACATGGAATACAAGGCGCAGCTGGTGCACGCCTTCGGAAACGGCGATCTGTCCTACGGCGTGTTCGTTTTCCGCGCCTCCGCCGTCAGGGACGGGCAAAGGCGCACCAAGGAAGGCATGGGCACCCTGGTGGCCGAAAAAATAAATGGCGACTGGCGCATTCGCCACTGGACCACCTGCGCCCGACGCCCGCCAACCACCTAGTTCTTCGCTGCCGCCTTGCCGCCTGGCCAGCGGCGCACCAGGTCCGTTTCCAGGCCGAACAGGTCCATCAGCCTTCCGACGGTGTGGTTGACGATGTCTTCCACCGTGTCCGGCTTGGCGTAGAAACCCGGTACTGGCGGGGCGACGATCGCGCCCATCAGCGCCGCTTCGTGCATCAGCCGCAGATGGCCGGCATGCAGCGGCGTTTCGCGCGGCGCCAGCACCAGCCTCCGGCCCTCCTTCAGCGTTACGTCGGCCGCGCGCGCGAGCAGGTTGGCCGCATACGAATTCACGATTGCGCCCAGCGTCTTCATGGAACAGGGCGCCACGATCATGCCTCCGGTTCGAAAGGAACCGCTGGCAATCGTCGCCGCCACATCGCTGTCGGAATACACGACATCCGCCAGCGCCTCGACGTCGCGCACCTTCCAGTCCGTCTCCAGCGCGATATTGACCTTGCCGCCATTGCTGATGACGAGGTGCGTTTCCACGCCGTCAGTCTCGCGCAGCGCCTGCAGCAGCCGGATGCCGTAAATGACGCCGCTGGCGCCGGAGATTCCAATGATGAGCCGCATAAGATTCATAGGTGGTGCCGGAAGTCAGATTCGAACTGACGACCTACGCATTACGAATGCGTTGCTCTACCAGCTGAGCTATTCCGGCCGGGTCGTGCCTTGAGCACCAGAAGCGCCGGATTGTATCGCAAACGCCATTTGCCGGATTTTTCGGCGAATGCGTGCAATAGCTGTCTTCAGCCGCGTCAGGCAAGCAGGTAATTTGCCCTCTGCGCCCGCGGGATCGGCGCACGCAAGGGATCGCATGATGCGTGGCTTTACGCTTTTGGAAATTCTGGTTGCATTGACCGTCAGCGCAATTGCAGTCGTCCTGACCCAGCCCCTTATCGCGACCGGAATGCTCAATCTGCAGCGGAGCACGACGATCAACGGATTGATCCGCAGCCTGCACTTCGCGCGCCGCACGGCCGCCGAGAGGGGCCGGGACACGATTGTGTGTTCCAGCCCGGACGGATGGCGCTGCGGCGCCGCGGAGGATTGGGACGCCGGTTGGATTGTCCACGACGGCCCTATTGCTTCGGCGCCGCACGCGCCGCCGCCGGGTTCGATCCTCTACCGATCGCGGGGCCAGGCCGGTCTGTCCATTCGCTCGAATCGCACCCGGTTCGTGTTCCGGCCGTTCCGCGGGCGCTCCACCAACGGCACCCTGATCGTTTGCGACCGGCGCGGAAGCGGCGCGGCGCGCGCGATCATCATCAACAATATCGGCAGGCCGCGACTTGCCGCCAAGGCCAGCAATGGCGACCCGCTTTCCTGCCCGCCGGGGTAAGCGCGAGCGGGGCTTCAGTCTCGCCGAATGCCTGCTTGCACTGGCGCTCTTCAGCCTGGGGCTGCTCGGCACCGGCGCCCTGATCACCGGGCGCCTGCAGGAGAGCCGCGCCGCGCACAGTTACTTCCTCGCCGAAATGATGGGGCAGGACCTCGTCGCCCGTATTGCCGCGAACCCCTCGGCAAGTGGCGGCGATGAATTGCGTTCCTGGCAAAGGCAGGCTTCGGCCGCCCTGCCGGGTCTGCAATGCGAAGTGAGGGCGCTGGGCGGCGGACCGCCGGCATATCAGGTCGAAATGCGCTGGCCCGCGGGCGCCCGCGACACCGCACGGCTGGTGCTGTGGGTAGGCCGATAGCACCTCATTGGGACGGCCAGCGGGGCAGCAGTCTGGCCGAACTCCTCGTGTCGCTCGCCATCTCGAGCCTGTTGCTGCTGGGCGTCTTCGGCGCCGTGCAGCAGCTGCGCCAGTCGAGCCGGGCGGCGGACAACCTGCACAGTCTTGAGGAAAAGGCGCGCTTCGTGCTGGACCTGCTGCGCGCCGACGTGCGCTCGGCAGGCTTCTGGGGACTGAGTTCCGACCCCGGGGCGCTCCGGGTAGCCGCGGGGACGTCGATCCGCTGTGGCGGCACAAACGTTGGCAACTGGGCCTTTCGGTTTGAAAGCTACGTGGCCGCCGCCGACTCCTGGCCGCTGCCCTGTCCCCCATACCGGAACGCGCGGCAGGCCGGAACCGACGTGCTGGAAATCCGCCGGGCGGGCCCGGCAACTACGGGCGTGGATTCGCGGCGATTGCAGGTGCATTCGTCGCGCCGCGAAGGAGTCGTGTTTTCCGCCAATTCGCCACCCGCGCTGGAAGGCGAAACCGAGATTCGCGATCTCCTGGTGCACGCCTGGTATGTCGCCGCCCGCTCCAGTCACGAGCCCGGGGAACCTTCGTTGCGGCGCAAGACCCTGGTCAGGGGTGGATCCTTGCGCGACGAGGAGATCCTTTCCGGCGTAGAAGACTTTCAGGTTCGTCTGGCGCTTGATGTTGACGGCGACGGGCGGGCCGACCGCGTAATCGATCCGGTCGCGCCGGAAGCGCCCGGTGCGCGTGTCGTGGCAGTGCGTTTCTGGCTGCTCCTGCGCCACTACAGGGCCGAAACGGGCTACGTGGACGCGAAGACCTACGCCTATGCGGACCGCGCCGTGCGAAGTTTCGACGACTCAAGGCGCCGCCTGCTCGTGGCCGGAAGCGAGATGGTGGCGAATGCGCGGGAGGGCTGAGAATTCCGAGCGCGGCGTTGTGCTGGCCGTGGTGCTGATGGTGCTCGCGGCCCTGTCGCTGCTGGCTACGGCCGGCCACGGGGACGCCGCGCTGCAATGGCTGCAGGTCCGCAATGCAAGGGAATATGCCGAGGCGGTCCGACTGGCGGAAACCGGAGTCGGCATGGCGCTGTCCGCCCGGCGCTTCCGCCTGGATGCGCCGCAAGACGGGCGCTATTGCCGAATCGCTTCCCGATGCGTGGAGTGGAGCATGCGTTTCGTGGAAACGACCGCGCCCCCGCCAGGCTTTGAAGAACCGGACGCGCCGAAACGCGCTCTGCATTTCGAGGTGCGCTCCCTGGGAACGGCCGGACCCCGGGCGCGGGCACCGGTGGTGGTCGGTTTCATGTTGCTGGCGCCGGGCGAATCGGACGCTGCCTTGCCCGAAGAAATCGAGATTTGCCAGGTTGATGGCGACTGTCCGGAGGATGCTGCGCAGCCGCCGGTCCGACGCTATTGGCGTGAGGGTCTGGAATGAGAATCGCCGGGATTCTTCGGGCAAGTGTCATTGGAGGGCGGGGACGCCCTCGCTCGCGGGGGTTCAGTCTGACGGAATTGCTGGTGGCGCTGGCCATACTCGCATTGCTGGCCGCGGCGACCACGCCGCTTTGGACCGGACAGCTCGAACGCACGCGGCGCCTGGACGCCACCGACGCGCTGCTGCGTGTCGCCGTCCTGCAGGAGCGCTTCTTCTTCGAGAACGGACGCTATGCGCGCGCGGATGAACTGGCGGTTCCGCCGCCCGCCGGCCTGGGCGTGAGCGGCACCGAGCGCGGCTATTACGAACTTCGGCTGCGCGCGCCTGAAGGCGGTTTAGCCGGCGGTTTCCGGGCAGAGGCGGTGGCCGATCCGGAGGGTCCTCAGGGCGGTGACGAGCGGTGCCGCGTTCTTGCCGTGGATTCCACCGGCCGCCGCACGGCGGAGAGCGCCGGCGGCGAGGACAGCACGGACGCCTGCTGGCCTTAAGTCGAGCGGCTTTGGAGAATGACGTGCAGAAGCACCAGGGTCACGCCGACGGTGATCGCGGAATCGGCGACGTTGAAAGCCGGGAAGTACCAGCCCCCGTAGTGCAGCGACACGAAGTCGAGCACGTATCCGCGCGCCACGCGATCGATGAGATTGCCCACCGCTCCCCCGGTCATCAGTGACAGTCCAAGCCCCCACAGCGTGTCCTCGGCTTTGGAGGCGCTGCGCATCATCCACCCCAGGACCCCCACAAGCACCAGCCCCAGCACGAGAAACATGCCGTTCTGCCAGCCTGACGCGCCCGAAAGCATGCCGAATGCGGCGCCCGTGTTGTGCCAGCGCACCAGGTCGAAAAACGGCAGCACCACGATGCGCTGCAGCTCGTCCAGGCGTGCGGCCACAATCCACTTCACCACCTGGTCCGCCACCGCAACGCAGGCCGACACCGCGAGCAACACGCTGAACCGCGGCGCCTTCATGCCCAGACCCGCGTTTCGCCCGCGCCTTCAATATTCAGCACGCAACGCTCGCACAAACCGGCATGGTCTTCGCCTTCCGGGCGCACGGACACGCGGTGCCAGCAACGTTCGCATTTCAGCTGCTCGCTCGCGCCGCATACAGGCGCCTGCCCCGCCTCCCCCGGCTCAAGCTCCACCGCCGCGGAAATAAACACAAAGCGCAATTCGTCACCGAGTTGCCGCAGGGCGGTCAGGGTGGCGTCGTCCGCGGGCACAGTAAGTTCCGCCTCCAGCGACGAACCCACCTGCCCGGCCTTGCGCGCTTCCTCCATTACGCCCAGGACCTGAGCGCGCGCTTCGCGCAGCGTGTCCCAGTCGGCCCGGCACGCGGGCAGATCGGGCAGTTCGTGCGGTCCGCACATGAATACGGATTCCGGGCGGTCCCCGGCGAACTCCTTCCAGAATTCCTCGATCGTGAAGCTGAGCACCGGAGCAAGCCAGCGCGCCAGGCATTCGCCGATGTGCCAGAGCGCGGTCTGCGCCGAACGCCTGCCGTGGCTGTCCGCCGGCATTGTATAGAGGCGGTCCTTGATCACGTCCAGGTAGAAATTGCCCATGTCGACAACACAGAAGTTGTGTACCTGCTGGAATATCGGGTGGAACTCGTAGTTTCGGTAGTGCTTCCACACCGCATCGTTCAGCTCCCCGGTCCGCTGCAACGCCCAAAGGTCCAGGTCCACGGCGTTCTCCGGCGCCACCGCGTGCCGGTCGGGATCGAAGTCGCTCAGGTTGCCGAGCAGGAAGCGCGCCGTATTCCTCAGGCGGCGGTACGCGTCCGATACGCGCGTGAGGATGTCCGGGGAAATGCTCATTTCGCGCCGGTAGTCGGTAGTCATCACCCAAAGCCTGAGCACGTCCGCGCCCAGCTTGTCGACCACTTCGCGCGGGTCCACTACGTTGCCTCGCGACTTGGACTGCTTGCGGCCCTCCTCGTCCACGGCGAAACCGTGCGTCAGCACGGCCCGGTACGGCGCCCGGCCGTCGATGGCCACCGACGTCAGCAACGACGACTGGAACCAGCCGCGATGCTGATCGGAGCCTTCCACGTAGAGGTCGGCGGGGTCCTCGATCTCCGGATGCTCGGCGCCCACGCAACGATGCACCAGTCCGGAATCCATCCACACGTCCATCACGTCCGTGACCTTGCGGTAGCGCTCCGCCTCGTCTCCCAGCAGCTCGGCCGGGTCGAGCGTGAACCACGCCTCGATGCCCTTCTCGTCCATGCGCCCGGCGATCTTCGCCATCAGCCGCGCCGAGTCCGGGTGCGGTTCGCCGGTTTCGCGATCCACCAGCAGCGGCAGCGGCACGCCCCAGGCGCGGCTGCGCGAGATGCACCAGTCCGGGCGGGTTTCGACCATTGAAGCAATACGCTCCTCGGCCCAGCCCGGATACCAGTCCACTTGCCCGATGGCTTCGGCGGCCCTGGCGCGCAATCCCTCCCGGTCCAGGCCCACGAACCACTGCGGGGTCGCGGTAAACAGAAGCGGGCGATGGTGCCGCCAGCAGTGCGGATAGCTGTGCCGGTAGCTTTCCCGGCAAAGCAGCATGCCGCGATCCGCCAGCAGGTCAGGAATGCGCCTGTCGGCCTCTTCGACGTGCAGCCCGCCCACCAGGCCCGTGTCCTTGAGGAAATGGCCGTCGATGCCGAGCGGATTGTCCACCGGCAGACCCGCCTTGCGGCAGGTCGCAAAGTCGTCCAGCCCGTGCGCGGGCGCGGTGTGCACGGCGCCGGTGCCGGCTTCCAGCGTGACGTAATCGGCGGTGAGCACGGGCGCCAGGCGATCATAGAAGGGATGCCGCAGGTTTACGCCGGCGAGTTGCGCGCCTTTCAGCGCGGCCAGCTCGCGCGCGCCGCTCGCGCCGAAGCGCTCCAGGGCGTCGCCGGCAAGCGCGCGCGCCAGCACCAGGCGCTCGACCCGTCCGTCGATCTCCGCCTCCGTAAGAACGTAGTCGAAAGTGTCGCTGAGGACCACCGCGCGGTTGGCCGGCAGGGTCCACGGCGTGGTCGTCCAGATTGGGACGCACAGCGGCGCATCGCTTGCCTCCAGGCCCGGTACGCGGGCGTGGAAATCGGCGGGATCGTCGGCGACGAATCGCACGTCTACGGCAATCGAGG
Organism: uncultured Gammaproteobacteria bacterium; assembly: GCA_951828235.1. Classification (GTDB taxonomy): domain Bacteria; phylum Pseudomonadota; class Gammaproteobacteria; order Steroidobacterales; family Foliamicaceae; genus Foliamicus. The sequence goes on along the minus strand of OX639965.1, from coordinate 2,286,769 downwards.
TCTTGTCTTCGTATTCGACCTCCGCTTCCGCCAGGGCCGACCCGCAGTCCAGGCACCAGTGGACCGGCTTCTGGCCGCGATAGACGTGGCCGCGGGCGAAGATTTCGGCGAACGCCCGGATCTGGTTGGCCTCGTAACGCGACGCCATGGTCAGGTACGGCCGTTCCCACTCGCCCAGCACGCCAAGCCGGCGGAAATCCTCGCGCTGGCCTTCGATCTGGCCAGCCGCATAGCGCCGGCAGGCCTCGCGAAAGGCTGCGCCGTCGAGGGCGGCGGCCTCGTGGCCCAGTTCCCGCTCCACCCGCACCTCGATCGGCAGGCCGTGGCAATCCCAGCCCGGAACGTAGGGCGCGTCGTAGCCGTCGAGAATCTTCGATTTCACGATGATGTCCTTGAGCACCTTGTTGTAGGCATGGCCGATGTGGATCGAGCCGTTGGCGTACGGCGGACCGTCCAGCAGCGTGAACTTCCTGCGCCCGGCCATGCGCTCGCGGATGCGCCTGTAGCGGCCACCGTTCTCCCATTCGCGCAGCATGTCCGGCTCGCGGCGCGCCAGGTTGGCCCGCATCGGGAAAGCCGTACGCGGCAGGTTCAGGGTGTCGCGGTAGTCGGGCATGTCAGCGTGAAGTGTGCTCGAAAACGGAAGTGTGGCGAACCGCTACGCGGCGCGCAAGAGCGCGCGGGCCTCGTCGGCGTCGCGATCCATCTGCACGCGCAGTTCGTCAAGATTCTTGAAGTGCACTTCGTCGCGCAACTTCGCCACCGGCTCGACGTCCAGGAAACGTCCGTACAGGTCGCCGCTGAAATCGAAGATATGCGCTTCGAGGATTTTCTCGGTGCCACCCACCGTGGGCCGGTAGCCGATGCTGGCCACGCCCGCCAGCGGCTCTTCCTCCACGCGATGCACGCGCACGGCGAAGATGCCGTCCAGCGGACTGACGCGGCCCTTGAGCGGAATATTGGCCGTGGGATAGCCCAGCTTTGCGGCGCCGATGTTGAGACCGTGAATGACGCGCCCGCCCATGCTGTAGCGGCGGCCCAGCAGCTTCGCGGCGCGCGCCAGGTCGGAAGCCGCCAGCGCCCGCCGCACGCCGGTGCTCGAAACGCGCTCGCCGTCGACGCTCACGGGCGGCGCCTGCTCCACGCTGAAGCCGAGCTGCCTGCCACCGGCCTCGAGCTCATCCATGCCGCCGCCTCGCCTGTAGCCGAACCGGAAGCCCGGCCCCTGGATCACGTGCCGCGCGTTCAGCAGTCCGGACAACAGCCTGCGCATGAAGTCATTCGGAGAAAGTGTGCGAATCGCATCGTTGAACGGTGGGCAATAGAGGGCGTCCAGGCCCGCGGCGTTCAGCGCGGCACATTTTTCGCGCAGGGTCATCAGTCGGGGCGGCGGCGTTCCCCTCGCCATGAATTCCTTGGGAGACGGCTCGAAACTGAATACGACCGCCGCCAGGTTGCGCTCGCGGGCCGCCTTGAGGACCCGGCCCAGGACCTCCTGGTGACCGATGTGCATGCCGTCGAAGCCGCCTATGGTCACGGCGCATCCGTCGTTGATGGAGGCCGGCAAGCGGGGAATTCGGCGTAGGAGAAGCATCGCTTGCTGAGCGGGAAGGCCGTGGTGGAACGAATAGTTGCTCCAGTGGAGCAATTATAGGAGGGTCTAGTCGTCCCGCCAGCGGTGACCGGTCAGGAACAGACCAACGAAATACGCCGCCGCGGCGCCGCCCACGCAGGCCAGTATCCACAGCACCCGGACAACCCGCGAAACCTCCGGCCAGAGCGCGGGGGCCGGGGCGAATTCGATCAGCAGGACCGAAATCAGTCCCGTCGCCACGACGATACGCAATAGCGGCCTGAACATCGCACCCCGCTTGGCGTCGGGATCCTGGCGCCTGAACAGCAGCCACAGGGCGGCCGCGTTGATCGTCGCGCCCAGCGCCGTGCCGCCCGCCAGCACCGCATGCGGCGCGTGCAGGTTCTGCGCCACCCAGTACGAGAGCAGCGGCAGCGTCACCGCAAACTTGCAGGCCAGGGCCAGCAACGCCACCTTGACCGGGGTCTTCATGTCCTGGCGGGCGAAGAACGAAGGAACCAGCGTCTTGATTCCCACCAGGCCGGGCAATCCCAGGGCATAGGCCTGAAGGCTCAGGGCCGCCATTTCCACGTCCACGACGCTGAACTTGCCGCCCAGGAACAACGTGGCCATGATCGGCTCCGCCAGGATGAAGAGCCCGGCGGCGCAGGGCAGCGAAATGGCCAGCCCGGAACGGATAGCCCAGCCCGTGGAGGCCAGGTATTCGTCGCGCTCGCCCGCGGCATGCAGGCGGGAGAGCCTGGGCAGCGCCACCGTTGCCAGGGCGACACCGAACACGCCCAGCGGAAACTCCATGAGGCGCTGCGAGAAGTTCAGCCAGCTCAGGCTCCCGGACGCCAGGAAGCTGGCCAGGACCGTGTCCAGCAGCACGCCCACCTGGGCGGCCGACGAGCCGATGATGACCGGCACCATCAGCGTGAGGATGCGCCGCACCCGCGAGTCCCGCCAGCCCCATTGCGGGCGGAAGGAACCGCAGGTGGCGCGGGCGAACACCAGCAGAAAGGCCATCTGCGCGGGGCCGGCCGCGAAGACGCCCCAGCCCAGCACCGTGCCCTGCGGGTCCGCCTGCATGACGTACAGGCCGGCCGCCGCGATCAGGCAGACATTCATCAGCACCGGGGTGAAGGCCGCCGCGGCGAACTTGCGGTGGGCATTCAGCGCCGCGGCAAGCATTGCGGTAATCGAGATGAAGAACAGGTACGGGAAGGTGCGGCGCAGCATCGTCACCGCCTGCTCGTACGACTCCCCGCCCTCCAGCGCGAAGCCCGGCGCGCAAAGCCCGACGAATGCCGGCGCGAAGATCACGCCGACCAGCGACACCACCGCCACGACCGCCCCCAGCGTGCCCATGACCCGGCCCAGCAGGTCCTCAAGCTCCTCCTTGTCGCCGGCCTCCATGCGCTCGGAATAGACCGGCACGAAACTCTGCGTCAGCGCACCCTCGGCGAAGAAGTGCCGGAACAGGTTGGGGATGCGGAAGGCCACGATGAACGCGTCCATGACCACGCCGGCGCCCAGGAAGCGGGCAAAGGCGATCTCGCGCGCCAGTCCCAGCACGCGGGAGACGGTGGTAAGCCCCGCCACCAGCGACCAGGACCCCAGCAGCCCCTGCTTTTTCTTCCCCTCGCTCATTCGAGCAGGCAGTTTAACGGCGGGCCCGCTGCGCGCGGCCCTGAGGACGGATATACTCCCGAAACATGGACACCCAAGTAAACAATCTTCCCGAGAAGGAGGAAGTGCGTATCCGTCCGTTCTGGTATTCGGATTACTGGATCTTCCCCAAGCTCATCACCATCGTCACCACGCTGGACAAGCACGGCCGGATAAACGCCGGAGCGTATTCGCACATCATGCAACACGACGTGATGCACAAGAATCCGCGCATCCTGCTGGGTTTCCGCAACACGTCGGACACCTTCAACAATATCCGCCAGACCGGCGAATTCGTGATCAACTGCCCTTCCTACGACACGCTGGAAGACATGATGGAAACCGGGCGTTTCTATCCCGAGGGCGCCAACGAACTGGATTACACGAACTACACGATGATTCCGTCGCGCAAGGTCAAGCCGCCGAGCATCGCCGAGTGCCCGCAGATCATCGAATGCACGGTCGACAAGATCTACGAACTCGACCGCACCCAGGGCCACGTGCTCGGCAAGATGGAAGCCATCGTGATGGACAAGGGCCTGGCCGCCCTGCCCCGCGCCGAGCGCCTGCCGGCCATGAATCTGCCGGTGGGCTTGGGCGACGAAAAACGCAAGTATTACTTCTACACCTCAACCCACGACGTGGTCATGCACGAGCTGGGCGACCCGCCGGATTTCGAGGTGGAACCGGTCGCTGAAGAGGCCGAGGAAGAGGCCGTTGAGGCCGAGGCGATGGAGTGGGACGCCCAGGCGCAGGACATGCTCAATGGGGTACCCAAGGCCCTGCAGAAGATGGTCAGGGGCCAGGTGGAAGGCACGCTCCGTGATCGGGGCGAGAACGCCGTAACCGGCAAGCTGTTCGAAGGATTGGCCCGGGAATTCGGCCTCAGCGAGGAACTGCTGGACAGATACCGCACCGATGCGGACACGCCGGCTTAGGTTCGACCACAACGGCGAACCGGCCGACGTGGTACGGCTGGAGGAGGTTGAACTCGGCGATCCCGGCCCGGGCGAAGTCATCGTCAGGCTGGAAGCCAGCGCGATGCACATCGCCGACATCAAGCTGGTGCAGGGAATCGACGCGCTGCGCCGTCCCCTGCCCGTCACGCCCGGCTTCGAGGGCGTGGGAGAAATCGTGGAAACCGGGGCCGATTCCGGCTACGCGGCCGGCGACCGCGTGTTTCTTCCGCTGGGCTGCGGGACTTTTTCCGAATGCGTGCGGGTCCACCGCAACGACATGGGCATGCGGCGCGCGCCGGCCGGCGACGCGGAGCAGCTCGTTTTGTCGAATATCAACGGCGCGACGGCCTGGACCCTGCTGCAGGACTTCGTCGACCTTGAGCAAGGCGAATGGGTGCTGCAGGATGCGGCCAATTCCAATGTCGGGCGTTATTTGATCGTTCTCGCGGCGAAGTGGGGCTTTCGCACGGTCAATCTTGTGCGGCGGGAAGAGGTTGTTCAGGAACTGAAGGATCTGGGCGCCAACGCCGTGGTTCTCGACGGACCGGACCTTCCCCAACGCATACGCGCGGCGACGGGCGGGGCTGACATTCGTCTCGGAATCGACGCAATCGCCGGCGAGGCGGTCATGCGCATGGCCAATTGCCTGGCCGACGGCGGGCTGATCGTGAACTACGGCACCCTGACCGACCAACCCTGCCAGATCGACTTCTGGCAGATGTTCCTGCACGACATCCGCCTGTGCGGCATGTCCACGACGCGCTGCTTCGCCACGCGCACCGAAGCGCAAGTCGACGAGCTGCAGAATGAAATCGCGCTGATGGCGGCGGACGGCCGCTTGAGCGCCAAGATCGCGGCCCGCTACACCCTCGATGAATGGCGGGCAGCCTTCGCCCGCGCCAGCCGAACCGGCTCGGCCCGCGACGGCAAGATCATCGTCCTCCCCAACGCCTGAACGGGATCAGGGAAGAAAGATAGTCGAGCCGGTGGTGCGCCGCCCCTCGGCGTCGCGGTGCGCCTGAGCCACTTCCCGCAGCGGATAGCGCTGCCCGATCTTGATCGACAGCGCGCCGGAGCCTACCTGCTCGAACAGCGTAGCGGCCGCGCCCCGCAATTGTTCCGTGGTCGAAACGAAATCGAACAGGATCGGCCGAGTGAGCTTCAATGAGCCGCGCCGCGCCAGATCGATGGGCGCGATCGGCTCGACCAGGCCGGTCGCGTTGCCGAAGGTCACCATCGTGCCGAGCGGACGCAGGCAATCCAGCGACTGCATGAACGTGTCCTTGCCAAGCGAGTCATAGACCGCGGCCACGCCGCCCCCGCTCAAATCCCGGACCCTGGCCACCAGGTCCGGATCGTCGGCCAGCAGGACGTCGGCGCAGCCCGCCTCGCGCGCCTCGTCCACCTTGGCGGTGCTGCCCACGATTCCGATGACGCGCGCTCCCAGATGCGCCGCCCACTGCGCGGCAATCTGACCGACGCCGCCGGCAGCCGCATAGAGCAGCACATCGTCGCCTTTCTGCACCGGGTAGCTGTGGTGCAGCAGGTACCAGCTCGTCAGTCCTTTCAGCATCATGGCGGCGGCCTGCTCGTAGCTGACGGAATCCGGCAGCGGCACGGTCCGATCGGCCGGATAGATCCTCTCTTCCGAGTACGAGCCGATCGGCGGCGTGCAGTAGGCCACCCGATCGCCCGGGGCAAACCCGTCGACACCCTCCCCTACCGCCAGCACCTCGCCCGCGCCTTCGGAGCCGAGTCCGCTCGGATATTCCAGCGGATAGACGCCCGTGCGGAAGTAGGTGTCAATGAAGTTGAAGCCGATGGCCTGATTGCGTATTCGCAATTCGCCCGGGCCGGGAGCGCCGACCTCGACCGAGCACCATTCCATAACTTCCGGGCCGCCAGCCCCGGTAACGCGGATTGCATTAGGCATGGCGCGATTCTATCCCTGCTACTGACCCTCGGGGAGGTACCAGATAGGTGAGGTCCAGGCCAGTTCCTGGATTGTCTTCGGAGCCGAATTGTCACACTCGGAAGGTCGCCGGGCCTCGGGCAGTTCCAGGCACTGCCGCCAGCTCCAGCGCAGCGACGGCGTTTCCACGGCCCGCATGTAGTAGTAGCTCGGCTGCCCCGGATCGAAGTCCGGATCCTCGAATACGGCGCAAAGCGCATCTTGGCCCGGGCCGCTCCAGGCACCGGTTTGCAGATCAATCTCGCCGGATGCATCCGCATCGCCGGCCGCGTCATACACCTTGTAATGAGCCCGGCCGCTACTGGCGATCCAGCCCTTGATTACCTGGAGCCGCTGCAAGGGTGAACTGCGCGGATCACGCTCGGCGGCCACGACAAATCGTGGGGCGCCGGGGGCTGATCGCGCGGGAAGGTCACCGCCCATGGGAACGCCGCCCGCATAGCCGGATTCCACCACCGAAGCGCAGGCGCTATCCGCGTAGCTCCAGCCGCCGAATAAGCGCGGCCGGATGCGCGTCCCGGACGTACCGAATACCTCGCGCCGTTTCAGCGCATCGAACAGCGCGTCTCGTGAATTTTCCACCGCCCACACGCCCGCCAGGCCGCCCGGGTTGGTGTAAAGCCCGATCGGATGGACCGGGCTGGGAGACAGGCGCTCGCCGAAATCGGTTTCCGACACATTGTGGCCGCGCCAACCGCTCTCATCCACGTCCCCCGAGGTCGCCAGGTGCGAATCGGTCGAGCCGATCACACCGAACTTGTACGGATTGACTCCAACCTCGCGCCCGATTTGCAGGCCGTTCAGCAGGACGCTGCGGAAAAAATCGTTTTTGGATACGCACCCGGCGTTCAGACTGCCCCCGACGCCGGTCTCGCCTTCTTCGCAGATCGGGGGCGGGTTGTTCTCCGCCGGCTGCCCGCGATAGTAGCGGCGCACTTCCTCCATGTCGCACAACTCGTCCGGCCCGCCCAGGATGCCGGGCAGGCCGTTGAAACACTCGGCGCTGCCCTTGTGCTGAAAGATCTCCATGACCGGCTCCAGCGCGTTGCGCCGCTGCGCCAGGAGAGCCGCACCCTGCCCGGAGTCGGATCCGGGCAGACTGGAGGCAAACAGGGTGCCCGAACTCAGATTCGAGCTGTGCGGAATGGCCAGTGCGTCGCAGCCCGGAACGCCGTCAAGGCATTCCCGGGTCAGCCGCTCCCAGAGTTCCGTGTCGGCGGGGGCCTCGAAGCTGGAGATCGGCAGGGCCGGCACCTCGGCGTTGCGGAAGATGACGTTGCGGTGGTAGGCGTTGCTGTCCGAGGTGCCGCTGTGCTCGTAGGCCACGAAAGTCGTGAAGCTGCAGCTCGAAGAACGGTCGTAGGCTGCTTCGGCCATCTCGCGGGTGCGCTCCCAGTAGTTGTGCGCGGCTTCAAGGCAGCGGCTGCCGTCGTCGCCACAGATGTCCGCGCTGCGTGCCGGGACGTCCCTCGACAGCCCCCGCACCAGAACCAGGATGGCCGTCGGCCCGCCCTTGCGGAACGCGTCGCAACTCCGCGTGGCGTAGGCCCCGCTTTCCGGGTCCGCGCACAGCGAGAGTTCGCCGAAGAACTCAGCGTGATCGGTTACCGCCGCAAAGTCGAGAGGCGGGCCGAGCTTGCGTACCGGCGTTGGCTCGTCGCCGGCTGCATAGGGGGGCAGCAGTATTTCCTCGCCGCGCGCGTAGCGGTAGGCGTCGGCGGGGACTGTGGTTACGCCCAGAGGCCGCGCGTCGTAGGAGTAGGACGTATGTACGTGCAGATCGCCGAAATAAGCGTTCCGATGAGTATCCCGGTTCGCGCAGGGATCGCGTTGTTCCGAGTAACGCACAAGCGCGCCGGCCGGCATTTCCGCCGATGACGGCGCCGACTCCGGATCGCCGGCCCGGTCGCTGGAGGGCAATGCGGCGCAACCGCACAATACCGCGGCTAGCGCGACCAGCCCTGGGACTGCGGCGAGCGCGGATGCTCTTGGTGGCGTCATTCCGAGGGAAATAGTCAATCTGGGAGGATCCATTCGGCCAATGGGAGTGAGCAAGTCAGCCTGCAACCACGTCTTCGCGATCCGGCCGGGCCCACAGTATCGCGGCTATTGCAAGCAGTATTGCAGGCATGGAAGCGTACAGCACGGCATCCCAACCCAGCAACTGCATCACCACCCCGGCGCTCAAGGATCCCAATGCCGCACACCCCAAGACGGTGAAGTCGTTCAGGCCCTGCACCCGGAAGCGCTCCTCCGGGTGATGGGATCGCGCCAGCAGCGTAGTTCCGCCAACGTAGAGGAAGTTCCAGCCGACGCCGAGAGCCACCATAGCCACCCCATAGTGCAGAACCTCCCGGCCCGACAGACCCACCAAGAGCGTTGCGCCAAGAAAGATGGCGCCGGCCATCATGATGCGCCCGGCTCCAAACCTTGAAATCAGCCCCCCGGCGACGAGTGAAGGCGCATACATCGCCAGCACATGCCCCTGGATAATCGCCGCCGTTACCGCCAGAGAGTGCCGGTCAACCACATGCATCGCCAAAGGCGCCGCCGTCATCATGAAGGCCATGACGCCCTGCCCCATCGCCGCGCCAACCACGGCGACGACGAACAGCCTGCCCCGGGCGATAGTCCGCAGCGGACGGGCGGCGCCTATCGGTTTCTCCCGCGCCTGCGACGAAACGGGCCGCAGCCCCAGGAGGACGGCGCCGGCCAGCACATAGCAGCCTGCGATCGCCGCAAAGGTGCCGCCGAACTGCGCTCCGGCGATCCAGGACTCGCCCCGCGCCACCAGGCCGGGACCCAGGATTGCGCCGGCCATGGAGCCCGTCAACACCACCGCGACCGCTGTCGGCGCCGCGGCGACCCTGACGCTCTCCGTTGCGGCGAATCGGTACTGCTGCGAAAAGGCCGTGGCGCAACCTATGAGTATCGAACCCACGCAGAGCAGGACGAAGCTCTGCACCGCGGTAGCGCCCCAGGCGCAGGCCGCTCCCGCGGCGCCGAGGGCCGCGCCCAGGGCAAATCCCCGGGGCCGCCCTATGCGGGACATGATCCAGGCGGCGACGACAGTGGAAACCGCCGTGGCCACTATGAGCATGGAAATCGGAAAAGTCGCCAGCGCCGGATCTCCCGCCAGTTCCCGGCCCAGGATTCCTCCCACCGTAACGATTGCGACCGTGCCGGTAACGGAAGCGGCCTGCGCAAGGAGCAGGATCAGGATGTTGCGGCTGAGCAGGTCGGAAAGAATGGCCGGTCCCGGCGATTGCCAAGGCGGCACAATAGCAGCCCCCCAAGCCCTGGCGCAATCACGGAGTCGCCCGCTCTTGCGCCCGCTCTTGTGTCGCCGCTCTTGTTGACACCCCCGGGGCCTTCGGACACAATGCGCGCCCATGGCAAATTCAGCCCAAGCCGCCAAGCGCGCCCGCCAGGCCGTGGAACGCCGCTCGCGCAACATGTCGGCGCGCTCAAAGCTGCGCTCGGCGATTTCCAGGGCGTCGCACGCGATTGACTCCGGCGACGCCGAACAGGCGGCGGCTGCCTACGAGCAGGCCAGACCGGTCATCGATTCCATGGTCGGCAAGGGCATCATCCACGCCAACAAGGCCGCCCGCCACAAGAGCCGCCTCAACAAGCGACTGCAAGCCCTCACCGCCGACTAGGCACCGCCAGCCTCAGGTACAGGCTGAGGCCGGGACACCCTCGTTCCCAGCGGCGGGACACCGTCACTCCCGGGGTCAGCGCAGGCGCACGGCGGTGCCGCTGGCGGCGACCATGAGCATGCTGCCGCCGGTGCCTACGACTTCGTAGTCGAGATCGATGCCGACCACGGCGTCGGCGCCCTTCGCCCGCGCCTCTTCGGACATTTCGGCCAAGGCGGTTTCGCGGGAGCGCCGCAGTTCTTTCTCGTAGGCCGCTGAGCGACCGCCCACGATGTCCCTCACGCGAGCGAACACGTCCCTGAAGATGTTGGCGCCGACGATCGCCTCGCCGGTCACGATTCCGCGGTATTCGCGGATTGTCTTGCCCTCAACCGATGGTGTCGTGGTCAGGATCATTCTCTTTCTCCAGTTTTTCCAGTCTTTGTACGGATGCAGTTGCGAGTTCCAGCGTCCCCGCGCGGGTCAGGGCCGAAATCGTGAACACGGGCGCGGACCAGGCCAGTTCCTCGATAAGACCCTTCGTGCTCCGCGCGGCCTCTTCCGCAGGCAGAAGGTCCGCCTTGTTCAGGACCAGCCAGCGCTCCAGCCCGGCCAGCTTCTCATCGAATTTCTCTAGCTCTCCGGCGATTGCAGTGACATTCTCGGCCAGGCTCTCGACCGGCGCCGCACCGCCTTCCGCCGAGGTCATGTCCACCAGGTGCAGCAGCAGCCGGGTGCGCCTCAGGTGCCGCAGGAACCGTGAGCCCAGCCCGACTCCGCTGGCGGCGCCGGAAACCAACCCGGGGATGTCGGCCATCACGAAGCTCTCCATCGGGCCCACGGCAACCACGCCGAGTTGCGGATGCAGGGTCGTGAACGGGTAATCCGCCACCTTGGGGCGGGCCTCGGACACCGCCCGCAGCAATGTGGACTTGCCGGCGTTCGGGAGGCCCAGAAGCCCCACGTCGGCCAGCAGCGTCAGATCCAGCTCAAGGCGCCTGGCCTCGCCGCGCGTGCCCGGCGTGTGCTGGCGCGGCGCCCGGTTGACGCTGGACTTGAAGCGGGCGTTGCCCCGTCCTCCGTGCCCGCCGCGGGCCACCAGCAACCGGGTCTTGTCCACGCTCAGTTCGCCCAGGACTTCTCCCGTGTCGGCCTCCGTTACGCGGGTCCCGGCCGGTACGGGGATCTCCAGGTCGGCGCCGGCCGCGCCGCTTCGCTCCCGGCCCGCCCCCGCCCTGCCGTTGCCGGCCCGAAACACCTTGCGCGCGCGGAAATCCGCAAGGGTGTTGATGTCGGGCGTAAACACAAGCGTCACATCGCCCCCGTCGCCACCGTCGCCGCCGTCGGGGCCGCCGCGGGGAATGTACTTCTCGCGGCGGAAGCTCACGCAGCCGTCGCCGCCGTCGCCGGCGCGAACGCGGATATGGGCTTCATCGGCGAATCTCATCGTGGGAACGTGGCTGGCTATTCGTGAAGCTACCACGCATCGGGCCGGGGCCGAGCTTGCCCCCTGTCAGAGCGTTTGAGGGCGGGACGCCCTCTTTCCCGGTGCTAAGAGGGGATTACGGAGACAAAGCGCCGGTTTGCGGGACCCTTGCGTTCGTACCTGACGACGCCGTCGCTGATGGCGAACAGGGTGTGATCGCGTCCCAGGCCCACGTTGGCGCCCGGATGGAATGCCGTCCCGCGCTGCCGCACGAGGATGTTGCCGGCCATCACCTGCTCGCCGCCGTACTTCTTGATTCCCAGACGTTTGGACTCGGAATCGCGGCCGTTGCGGGAACTGCCCGCTGCTTTTTTATGCGCCATAAGTCAACTCTCCTCGCCTGCCTTGTCCGCCGCAGCCGTCTTTGCCGGGGCCTTCTTTGCAGAAGTTTTCTTCGCGGGGGCTTTCTTCTCGGCAGCCTTCTTCGCGGGCGCCTTCGGCAAATCGATGCCGGCGATCTCCACGGTGGTGTATTGCTGCCGGTGCCCCAGCGTGCGGCGGTAGTCCTTGCGCCGCTTGAACTTGATCACTTCGATCTTCTTTGCCCGTCCATGTTCACTAACGGTAGCCCGCACCTGGCCTACCGGCTTGCCCGCGGTCGCGATGCTCGTTTCCTTGCCTTCCTGTCCGCCGATCAGCATGGCGTCGAAATTCAATTCGTCGCCAACCTCGGCGCTGAGGCGCTCAACGCGCACCCGCTGACCTTCCGAAACGCAATATTGCTTGCCGCCGGTGCTGATCACCGCAAACATCTGGACTCTCCGGGGAACCTGACTGGCCGGGGCGCGATTATATCCGCATCCGGCTACAACTGGTGAATCTATCCACCCTCACGGCCGGCGCCCAGCCCCACCGCGTCGGCGGCGAACGCGAACTGGTTGGCGACGTCCTCGATCCGCATCCGGATGGGCGTGCCGGCGCCGTGACCCGCGCGCGTCTCGATGCGGATCAGCACCGGCTTCGAGCACCCCTGGGCATGCTGCAGCGCGGCGGCGAACTTGTAGCTGTGCCACGGCACGACCCGATCGTCATGATCGGCGGTCGTGACCAGCGTCGGCGGATAGCAGACGCCCTCGGCGACGCGATGCACCGGCGAGTAGGCGTACTGGGCGCGAAAATCCGCCTCGTTCTCCGACAGGCCGTAATCGTCCGCCCAGGCGCGGGCGTTGGCGCTGGGCGTGTGATAGCGAAGCATGTCGAGCACGCCCACGTCCGGAAGCGCCGCTCCGAAAAGGTCCGGGCGCTGGGTCATCACGGCGCCCACCAGCAGGCCGCCATTGCTGCTGCCCTGGATAACGAGCCGCGAGGGCATGGTGTAGCCCTTGTCGATCAGCCACTGCGCCGCGGCGATGAAGTCGTCGAACACGTTCTGCTTTTGCTCGCGGGTGCCGGCAAGGTGCCACTCGCGCCCGTACTCCCCGCCGCCGCGCAGGTTGGGGATGGCGATCATGCCGCCGAGTTCCAGCCACACGAGGCGGCCGCTGCTGTAGTTCGGCGTCAGCGAAATGTTGAAACCGCCGTAGCCGTACAGCAGCGCGGGATGCTCGCCGGTTGTCTCCAGGTCCTTGCGATGGACAAGGAACATCGGGACCCGTGTGCCGTCCTTGCTGTTGTAGAAGACCTGCCGGGTCACGAACTGCGTCCCGTCTATCGGCGTTTCAGTACGGTAGTGCAGCGTGCTCTCGCCGGTGCCGACGTCGTAGCGGTAGACGGCGCCGGGATCGGTAAAACCTGAGAAGCTGTAGAACGTCTCGGGATCGTCCCAGCGTCCGCCGAACCCGCGCACCGAGCCGATTCCGGGCAGCTCAATCTCTTCCACCAGGCTGCCGTCGGCCTCGTACACCGTCACCAGCGGCTTGACGTCCTCCAGGTAGGAGGCGACCAACCGCCCGCCGACGGCGCTGATGCCCTGCATGGTGTTTTCGCCTTCGGGAATCACCTCGGTCCACTCCTGCGGGCTGTTGATGTCCAGGGAAATCACCTTGCGGCGCGGCGCGTCCCTGTTGGTCGAGAAAAAGAAAGTCTCGCCGTCGTTGGCGAGATACCTGTAAATGGCGTCCCATTCATCGAGCAAAGGGCGGATGGCCGAATCCGGTTCGTCCATGCGCCGGTAGTGCACCGCATTGCTCAAGTAGCCTTCCTGCAGGATCACAACCAGGTAGGCGCCGTCCTCGGTGACGGCTGCGTATGCGTTGCGGCCTTCATCCGGCGGCATCCGCAGCACCAGCCGGTCTTCGGCCTGGTCCGTCCCCAGTTCGTGAAAATAGATCGACACCGCCTTCTTGTCGTCGCCGGCGCCCTGCTTGCCCACCGGGTAGCGGCTGTAGAAAAAGCCACGCTCGTCCGGAGTCCAGGAAACGCCGGTGAACTTAGTGTAGGTCAGATGGTCGGAAAGGTCCTCGCCGGTTTCGACTTCGCACACGTGCCAGTCGCGCCAGTCGGAACCGCCGTCGGAACGGGCATAGGCGATGTAGCGGCCGTTGGGGCTGACGGAATTGCCGGCCAGGCTGATGGTGCCGTCCTCGGCCCAGGAGTTGGGGTCGAGCAGCACCCGCGCTTCGCCGTCCAGGCCCTCCCGCACGTAGAGCACGCTGTGGTTCTGCAGCCCGTCGTTGCGGAATTCGAAATACCAGGGGCCTTGGCGCCAGGGCGCCGAGCGGCGCGGATAGTTCCAGATCTCGGCAAGCCTGTCCTTGAGGCGCTCTCTCAGCGGGATGGATGTCAGGTACGGCTCGACCAGCTCGTTCTGGGCTGCTATCCAGTCAGCGGTTTCGGGAGCATCCATCTGCTCCATCCAGCGGTACGGGTCGGCAACCTGGACGCCGAAATAGTCGTCCTGATGCTCGGAGCGCGTGGCCGACGGGTATTCCAGCCCGTCATCCCCGGAAGGAGAACAACTTGCGGCGAGGATGGCGAATGCAATCGGAAGGCTGAATCTACGCATCGAAGGTAACCCACTTGGCGCGAGGCTGCATTTTAGGGCCTGGCTCGCACGGCCCCGACCGACCGCGAATTGATATGATTGGCGCGGTGTCCAATTCGGAGGTATTCCGGCAGGCCTTGCGGCTGGTGGGGAAGGATGTCAACCTCCTCAACCGGCTCATCTACAGCCACTTGCGCAGCGATGTTCCGCTGGTCGGCCGGGTAGCGCAGTACCTCCTGAATTCGGGGGGCAAGCGAATACGGCCCATGCTGCTGATGATCGTGGCCCGTGCGCTGGGCTGCGCCCCGGGAGGCACGCAGGTCCGGGCCGGCGTCATCGTGGAATACATCCATTCGGCCACGCTGCTGCACGACGACGTCGTGGACGAAGCGGAAATGCGCCGCGGGACATCGGCGGCCAACGTGCTTCACGGGCCCGCGGCCAGCGTCCTGGTGGGCGATTTCCTTTACTCCCGCGCATTCCAGCTCATCGTCGAGCTGCTCGAGGAGCGACGCGCCGTGGAGGTGCTGGCCTCAACCACCAATCAGATCGCCGAAGGCGAAGTAATGCAGTTGATGAACTTGAATCAGCTGGCCGTCACCGAAGAGCAATACCTCGAGGTCATAAGGCGCAAGACCGCCTCCCTCTTCGAAGCCTGTGCGCGGATCGGCGCCATCCTGGCGCACAGCGAAAGGAACATCGAAGACGCTGCCGCCCGCTACGGTCTCGAGCTCGGCATGGCCTACCAGATTACCGACGACGTGCTGGATTACTCCGGCGGCGAGGAAGCGTTCGGCAAGAACGTCGGCACGGACCTGAAAGAGGGAAAGACCACCTTGCCCCTGCTCCGCGCCATGCAGGTCGGGTCTCCCGCCCAGCAAACCGTGCTGCGCGACGCCCTCCGTAGCGGTAGCCTGGACAATCTTCCCGGCGTCATGGAAGCGATCCAGTCCACGGGGGCGCTAAAATACGCCGCCGGGCGCGCAAGGGAAGCTTCCGAGCGCGCCGCGGATGCTTTGTCCGCCCTGCCCGAAAACCGCTTTCGCGACGTTTTGACATCGCTGGCGCGGTTCGCAGCGGAGCGCGGCTACTAGCATCCGGGCATTCAGTCCTTCGGTCGGGGTGTAGCTCAGCCTGGTAGAGCACTGTCTTCGGGTGGCAGGAGTCGCTGGTTCAAATCCAGTCACCCCGACCATGATTCGGCTTGATATGTGATGCAAAAATCATTGACAACCCCATGAAATAATGTATATTTGCTGAACCAACAACGCCACCCTCAGGGCAACGATGATGCGTAAAGCAGTTGTTGGAATCATTCTATTTCTGCTCGCGGCGCCACTGCTCGCCGACGAGAAACTCAACGACAGAATGATGCACGCCGCATCGATTCTGCAGGAAATCCGCGGTCCCCTCGAAGAAGATGCCCCGCGCGTGCTTGAAAATGCCTACGCCGTGGCAGTTTTTCCCGAGTTCGTGCAAGTCGGGCTGCTCGGCGGCGTGAAGCATGGCCAAGGCGTGTTGGCGACGCGGCTGGAGTCCGGAAACTGGAGCAAGCCCGCCTTCGTTCGCATCACCAGCGGCAGCTTCGGGCTGCAATTCGGCGTGTCCATGTCGCAGCTCCTGATCGTGTTCAAGGACCCCAAGGCCGTTGAGGCGATCTCCGGCGGGCAGTTCTCCATCGGCGCCGACGCCGGTTATGCGGCCGGCGAACTGGGCGGCAGTGCTAGCGCCGGTACGGACAACAAGCTGGAGAACCGCATCGTGGCGATGGCCCGCTCCAAGGGCCTGTTCGCGGGCGTTGCGCTGGAGGGTGGCGTTCTCAGGATCGAGAAGGACTCCAACGTGGAGTTCTACAACGATGCGATCGGACTGGACGGCCGCACCCTGCTTGAGGATACGGAGGTCGAGCTGCCGCCGGTCGCACAGCACTTCCGAATCGTTCTGGGCGAGTCCGTGCCGCCGGTCTCGGCGGAATCGCACCAGGAGAGCGGCGAAGGCTATTCGGATGTGGACCTGCGCTTCCCCGGCGATGAAGACACGGAATCCGTGGCCGAATCCGCGCGGGAGGATACTGCAGGCGAGGATTCAAGCGGCATGGCCGATACGCAGGGCTCGGCGACTCCCGACGCCTCGGGTGAAAGCTGGATTTCGCCGGAAGGCCGGATATTGTCATCCCGTGAAACAAGCCTTGCGCCCGAAGCCGCAACATGGGTGACGCCCGAGACCGGGAACCCGCAATCGAGTGGGGATCAATCGGCCGGTTCCGGACTCGGAAGCAGGATCGTGGAAAAGCTCACGGACGTGGCGCTGGATGGCGCAAAGGAACTGGCCGTCAGTTCCATACGGGATAAACCGGAAGTTCAGGGAGCAAAGTTGGCCGCGGATGTAGCCGGAGAACTGGCGAGCTCCGCCGGGTCCGGATCGTCCGCACCCCGGCCGGAGAAAACCCCACTACCGGAGCCGGAAAGGGCCATCGCATCAACCGACGGTGCATGGGTAGCGCCTGACGAGCTGGACTACCCGATTGCCGGCCGTTCGCCCGATTCGATTCCGTCCGTTGCCGGTACGCCGACCGCGGAACTCATCGGGCCGCCGGGACCTTCCGAATGGCCTGACGAATGGCGGAATGCGCAGATTCTGGGCGGCGTTTGCGAGCCGGGCACATGAATCCCGGCTAACCGCGCCGAAAGTACTTCCGCGCCAGGTCGTCCGGCGAACGGCGCAAGATATACGCGAGGGCAAGCAGCCGATTCCTGAGGCTGCGCCTGAACCAACCGTCACGTTTCCACCGCCGGGCGGACACCCCAAGGGCAGCCGGCACGGGGGCAAACCGGCCCAGTCTCCGCAAACGCTTCACGAGCGGCGGCTCTTCGAAAAGCGCGCGAGGGGGGAATCCTCCGGCCCGCCGGTAGGCGTCGCTGCGCATGAAGAGCCCCTGATCGCCGTACGGAGTGCCGACTCGTGCGCGCAGGTTGATCAGGAGGGCCAGCAAGTGCGCCTGCCAGCAACTCTCGTTGTCGAATACGAACCGAAACCAGCCCCCCACGGCGCCCGGGGCCAGGTGCGCGCGAATGACCGCGATGGACTCCGGCCGGGGCGTGTTGTCGGCATGAAGAAACCACAAGACTTCCTTTTCCGCCGCGCGCGCGCCACGGTCCATCTGTTCGCCGCGGCATGCGCGGGAAGCCAGATAGCGGCAACCGGCGTCGGCGCAAAGCACCTCGATTGCCTTATCGCCTGCTCCATCCACGACAACGACCTCCGACGGCCGGGGATCAAGCGCGGCCAGCGCCTCAAGCATTGTTTCCAGCGCCTGCCGGTCGCGGAATACGGGAATGACGATGGAGACCTGCATCACGCCGGTCGATTCGACTCAAGCCAGCGATGCAGCTCGCGGCGGGCAGGCCTCGCGTCGCCGCGAAGCGCGCGGTCCAGGTGAACCAGGTCGGCCCGGCGGTCGACGTCAAAACCTCCGGGGACCCGAAGCACGGTCTGGCCGGCCCTGCGGCAGGCGGCGCCCAACGCCCGGGCCAGTCCCGGCGACCCCCAGGGAAGGCCCGCCAGCGGCGGCCAGACCCGCCGGGTGGCCATCATGGTTACCCCGCCATCGCGCGCCGCCGCCAGCACCACGTCGTGGGTAGCGAGCCCGGCAATGGCGCGCCGATAGTGCCGGGCGCCGAGTACCGGCGCATCGCTGCCGATATAGATGCGGCGCTTAAGTTGCATTCCGTTGAGCGCCCGGTCCAATCGCTCCAGGCGCCTGCCCAGGTTGCCGTCGCCCTGAGCCAGGACTCTCGCCGGTTTGCGGGCGTCCGGGCGGGTCGCCTGCAGGGACAGCGCCCAGTCGCGATCCTCGCCGCCTTCCGGAGCCAGAACCACCCGTCCGCGCCAGGCTCGAAGGTCTTCCAGCGCGCAGTTCAGCATCAGCCGGCAGAGCTCCACCAGGGCCTGTTCGTTGAGGGCCCCGGCCAGCCGCCGTTTGCCGTGCTGCTCGCGGGGCCGGCGAAACACCAGTATGAGCGCGCTGTTCCCCGGCGGCGCGATGCTTGAATTTCCCCTGAATAAGCCCATTTCTTTAGGTAAATAAGTAAACTCCGCACTTCAAGTCAATCAAGCGAGCGCACGAAGCAAGGCAAATCGATGCAGTATTCCAATTTTGTCAGGACCTTCAACGCCCACAGCGGCGCGAAAGAATTGATGGAAGACATGTCGTGCCCCATTCCCGGAATCGACAAGGTGTATCGACTGGGCGGCGGCAACCCGGCAATTATTCCCGAAGTCAGGGAAATTTTCCGGGCCGAACTGGCGCAAATTGCTGCCAACCCGGACCGGTTCGACAACATGGCGTCCATCTACTCCGAGCCCCTGGGAGATACGCGTTTTCGCGAGGCCCTGGCCGATATGCTCCGCGAGGAATACGGCTGGCCGCTGACCGCCAGGAACATCTCCCTGGCGCCCGGCAGTCAACTTTGCTTTTACTACCTTTTCAATCTCTTCGGCGGCGTGGGGCCCGGCGGCAAGCGGCGGCGGATCATTATTCCGCTGTGTCCGGAATACATCGGTTACAAGGGCCTGCTCGCCGACGAAGCGGACGTCGTTTCGCGCCGCTCGATCATCCGCAAGCTTCCGAATCGTCAGTTCAAGTACGGACTGCGCATGGAAGGGCTGGATGAAGTCGCCGACATCGGCGCGATTGTCGTTTCAAGACCCACCAATCCCACCGGCAACGTGATTCGGCAGTCGGAACTCGCGCGGCTGGATGAGGTAGCGCGGGAACGGCAGGTCCCCTTGATCGTGGACAACGCCTATGGATTCCCCTTCCCGGGAATGATCTACGTAGATGAGCGCCCCGAGTGGAACGAGAACACCATTCTCACGATGAGCCTGTCCAAGATCGGCCTGCCCGCACTGCGCACGGGGATCGTCGTGGCCAACGAGGAAGTCACGGAAATCATGGGGCGCGTGAACGCGCTCACGCAGCTGGCGGTGGGGGCCGCGGGCGCCGCGCTGGTGGCGCCGCTGCTGGAAAACCGCGAGTTGCTGAGGATCAGTCGCGAACTGATCCGGCCGTTCTACCAGCGCAAGATCCGCGACGCGGTGGGCTTCTGTCATGAAACGCTCACCAACTGCGACTACTACATTCACAAGCCGGAAGGCTCGATGTTTCTTTGGCTGTGGTTCCCCGGGCTTAATGACAACCAGGCCCTCTACCGGCGCCTCAGGACGCGCGGCGTGATGATCCTTTCCGGCCACGAATTCTTCCCCGGCCTGCGCAAGCCCTGGACCCACGAGCGCGAATGCATTCGCGTCAATGTGTGCGGCGATGCGGATACGGTCTTCGAAGGCTTGAGAATCATCGGCGAGGAAGCCTCGCGCCTGCAAGCAAAGGCAGCCTGAGTCTGCATATCATGGATACGGGAATGCTGGTATTCCCCGGCCAGGGCGCCCAGTACGCCGGAATGGGCAGCGATCTCCACGAGGCCTTCGATGCGGCCCGAAGGGTGTACGACGAGGCCGGCGAGGCGCTCGGCTACGACATGCGGGAGCTCAGCTTCAGCGACCCGGAAGGGAAGATCGGGCTGACCCGCTATACGCAACCCGCCCTGCTGACCCATTCGATCGCCTGCCTGCGGGTCGCAGAAGCGCAATTGGGCGGCGAATTGACGCCAATGGCGGCTGCAGGACACAGTCTCGGCGAGTACAGCGCGCTGGTCGCCGGCGGCGCCCTTTCCTTCCGGGATGCGCTTCACCTGGTCAGCGAGCGCGGCCGGCTGATGGGCGAACACGGCGAAGGCGGCATGCTGGCGCTTGCCATGGCCGCTGACGAAGCGCGGCAGCTGGCCGACCGGCACTGCTGCCAGATCGCCGGCCTGAACCTGCCGACCCAGACGGTGGTCGGCGGCGCGCACGCGGACCTGGAGCAACTTGCGGCCGACCTGGCGGAAAACTACCCGCGCAAGCGGGGGGCGCCGCTGGCCACCGAGGGCGCATTCCACACCTATCTGATGGTGACGGCGGCCCGGGAGTTCCGCGAGGTGCTCAAGCGCACGGAATTCCTTGCCCCGCGTTTCCCGGTGCTGTCCAACTACACGGCCCGACCGCACGATCCGGCGCCGGACGCCATCCGCACCCGGCTGTTCTTTCAGCTCATCAACCCGGTGAACTGGATCGGATGCATGCAGTGGGCGGTGGAGAACGGCGCCTCGTCATTCCTCGAACTGGGGGGCGGGATCGGGCGCGGCGACACGCCAGCGGAGAAGCGGCCCAACCTGCAGGGCATCCTGAGAAAATACTGCCGCGTCGCGGGCCACGATGCCGAAATCAGCGCCGTCATCAATGCCGCCGACGCCCAGGGAGTGAAGGCGTCTCGCCTTCAGTGAGGGCGGGACGCCCTATTTCCCGGGATTACGAGCGGAAGTCGCGCCAGACGCCCGCGGCGGCGCTGAGCCAGGCAACCGCCAGCGCCATGCCGCCGTAGGGAGTCAGCGAGGCAAAGTCGGGGCCGCCCAGCAGTTTCACGTAGTTCGTGCCCGAAAACACCGCGATGCCCACGATCAGCAGCCAGCCGGCGACCTTGTAGAACACGATGTCCGGGCTGCGGCGCAGCATCAGCCCGACGGCCAGCAATCCCAGCGAATGCGCTACCTGTAACTGGTTCGCCCAGTCCCAGGCCCGCACTTCCGAAACGGCGGCGCCCGCCTCAAAAAGACCGTGCGTTCCGTAGGCGCCCAGAAAGACGGATGACGCCAGCAGCAGCGTCGCCAAAAGCACAAATAACAGCGGCATCAGGACCTCCTCGCCAGCGCCCGATTAACTCTCGGATCCAACGCTAGCACGTTCTTCCAATTCGATCAGCACCCCGAAGCAGTCCTTGGGGTGCAGAAACAGGACCGGCAGGCCATGCGCGCCGATGCTGGGCTCGCCGTCCCCCAGTATGCGCACGCCCTGCTCGCGCACTCTGTCGCGCGCCGCCAGAATGTCGTCCACTTCGCAGCAGATATGGTGCATCCCGCCGGCGGTTGCGCGCTTGAGAAAACCGCTCACCGGCGAATCCTCGCCCAGCGGTTCCAGCAGTTCCAGCGCGCTGTTGGGCAGTCGAACGAACACGGTGGTCACGCCATGCTCGGGCATGGGCCTGGGTTCGGAAACCTCGGCGCCCAGGACATCGCGATAGAAGGCGGCGGCCTCCTCGACATTCGTCGTGGCCAGCGCCACGTGGTTAAGCCGCCCGATCGCACCCGACGCATCGCGCTCGCGCGCCTGCCCCGCCTTTTCCCTGTCCGGCGCGGAGTCGGCCAGTTCGCCGATCCGGCGGGCGAGTTCGTCCAGGCCGGTTCCCTCCAGCGCCGAGCAACTGACCACCGCGCCGCGACCCGCCGCCGGGATCGACCGCGCGTAATCGGACGCCGTGGATTGCGCCAACTGGCGCGTCTCGCCGTCCGCCTTGTTGACGACGATCAGGTCCGCAAGCTCCCGTATGCCGCGCTTCATCCCCTGCAACTCGTCTCCCCCGCCGGGCGCCAGCACCAGAACGAGCACGTCCACCAGGCCGGCGACCTCGGTATCCGCCTGTCCCGAGCCGGCCGTTTCCAGCAGCAGGTAATCGAACGGCCCGCTGCCCAGGACCTGCAGGGCCTGGCGCGTGCGGCCGCTCAATGCGCCGCTGCCGTCGCCGGTGGGCGAGGGCCGGATGAATACGCCTGCCTTGCGCGTCAATTCGGACATCCGGGTCTTGTCGCCCAGTATCGAGCCGCCGGTGCGCGACGACGTAGGGTCGACCGCCAGCACGCACACGCGTTTGCCCCCGTCGACGAAGCGCAGGCCCAACTGCTCGATCAGCGTGGATTTTCCCGCTCCGGGCGGGCCCGTGATCCCGATTCTGGTGGCGGGGCTGGAGGCCGCTTCAAGCCGCGCAATCAACTCGCGCGCCGCGTCCCGGTCAACGCCGCGCTCCGACTCAACCAGGGTCAGCGCGCGCGCCAGGCTGCGCCGATCGCCGGCCAGTGCGCCGTCGGCCAGGGCTTGGATCCGGTCGCTCATTCGTACTTCAGGATCAGCTGGTTGGTTTCCAGATTGTCGCCCGGGTTCACGGCGATATGACGGATACGGCCATCGCGGGGCGAGCGCAGGCTGTTCTCCATCTTCATCGCCTCGATGACGCCGATCTCCTGCCCGGTCTTCACCTCCTCGCCTTCATCGACTCTCAGCTGCGTCAGCACGCCGGGCATCGGCGCATTGAGCGCCGTGACCCCCAGTTGCGCCGGACGGGCGGCCATGCGCCCCTTCAGCCGCGCGGACCGCGGCGGAAGGTACACGTACTCAAGCCTGACGCCCGCATGCGAGACGGCGACCCGCAGTCCGTCGCGCTGAATGACGAAACACAAATCGCCTCCGGTCAAACCGGAAGCCCCGGGAACCTTCACCTTGCACCGTGCAATGGGCTCGAACGGACGCCAGCCGCTCTCCAGCCGATACACGCGCCTTCCGAATCGAACGCTCAAACGTCCGCCTTCCCATTTCCTCTTGAGCGGCACTTCGCCGCCGTCGGAAAGAAGCACGGCCTCGGTCCAGTCCCCCGGCATGGATCGGGCGGCGCGATCCTGGACCATGACGGTCACCGCACCAAGCAACTGCGCCAATGCGTCGGAACAATTCGCGGCGGGCTGAAATCCGTCGGGATATTCTTCGGCGATAAAGGCAGTGGTGATATCTCCTGCGGCGAACCGGGGATGGCGAGCCAGGGAAGCCAGAAACAGGACGTTGGTGGCCGGCCCCTCGACGGCGAAATCGTCGAGCGCGGCAGCCAGCCGGGCGGCGGCCTGGTCCCGGTCCGTTCCGTACACCACCAGCTTCGCGATCAGGGAATCGTAGTAGACGGAAGCCTCGTCGCCCTCCTCCACCCCGGCGTCCAGGCGCGGCGCCGAGCCGCTTTCCCGCCAGGAAGCTCCACCGTCCGCCGAACTGTCCGAGGACGGAGGCAGCCAGCGTACCAGGCGCCCGGCAGCGGGCAGAAAGTCCCGCTCCGGATCTTCGGCGCAGATCCTCGCCTCCATGGACCAACCCCTGAGTTCCACGTCCTCCTGCGTGAAATCCAGCGCTTCGCCGTCGGCAATGCGCAGCATCCACTGCACCAGGTCGATGCCGGTGATCCATTCGCTGACCGGATGCTCCACCTGCAGACGGGTGTTCATCTCGAGCAGGTGGAAATTGCGCGAGGAGTCCACCACGAACTCGACGGTCCCCGCCGAGCGGTAACCGATCGCCTTTGCAAGCGAAACGGCCGCCCGACCCATTTCGGAGCGCATTTCCGGCGTCACGAAGGGCGACGGCGCCTCTTCGATGACCTTCTGGTGGCGCCGCTGAATCGAACACTCGCGCTCGCCCAGGTGCACCACCGAACCGCGGCTGTCGGCGAGCACCTGGACTTCGATATGGCGCGGACGCTCGAGGTATCTCTCCACGAAGACACGGCCGTCGCCGAACGCCGCCTGGGCTTCCCGCACGGCCTGCTCGAAGCCCGCGCGGCACTCGGCTTCGTCGCGCGCGATGCGCATGCCGCGCCCGCCGCCGCCGGCCTGGGCCTTCAGCAATACCGGGTAGCCGATATCGGCAGCCGCTTCCGCGGCGCCGTCGGCGCTCTCCAGCGCCTCGGGGCGTCCGGGTATGGTGGGAACGCCGGCCTTCGCCGCGATGCGCTTGGCTTGAAGCTTGTCGCCCATAAGCCGAATCGCTTCCGCGGGCGGTCCGACGAAGGTAATGCCCGCTTCCTCGACCGCCGCGGCGAACGCTGAATTCTCGGACAGGAAGCCGTAACCGGGGTGCAAGGCATCCGCGCCCGATTGTTTGCACGCCGCAATGATTTTTCCCAGGTCGAGATAGCTCTCCGCCGCGGTCAGGCCCCCTATGCAGACCGTCTCGTCGGCGGTGCGCGTATGGAGCGCGTCGGCGTCGGCGTCGGAATAGACGGCCACGCTGCGGATCCCCAGAGCTTGCGCGCCGCGCATGATGCGGCAGGCAATCTCCCCGCGGTTGGCGATCAGCAGCTTTTTCAAAGCGGGATGTTGCCGTGTTTGCGCCAGGGGTCCCTGATGCGCTTGTTGCGCAGCATGGCGAAGGAGCGGCACAGGTGAGCGCGGGTAACGCTCGGCTCAATGACGTCGTCGATGTAGCCGCGTCCCGCCGCGACGTAGGGGTGGGCGAACTTGCGCCGGTACTCCTCGGTGCGGGCGGCGATCTTCTCCGCATCGCCGATGTCCTGGCGGAAAATGATTTCCACAGCGCCCTGGGGGCCCATGACGGCGATCTCGGCGCTGGGCCAGGCGAAATTCACGTCGCCGCGCAGGTGCTTGGACGACATGACGTCGTAAGCGCCGCCGTAGGCCTTGCGCGTGATCACGGTGACCTTGGGCACGGTGGCCTCGGCGTAGGCGTAGAGCAGCTTGGCGCCGTGGCGGATGATGCCGCCGTATTCCTGCTGCGATCCCGGCATAAAGCCCGGCACGTCCACCAGCGTCAGCAGCGGAATCGAGAAAGCATCGCAAAAACGAACGAATCGCGCGCCCTTGACGGAGGCTTCGATGTCAAGGCAGCCGGCCAGCACCGCGGGCTGGTTGGCCACCACGCCCACCGTTTCCCCGGCGATCCGAACGAAGCCGGTCACGATGTTGCGCGCGAAGTCCGGCTGCAGCTCGAAGAACTCGCTCTCGTCCGCCACCTTGTAGATCAGTTCCTTGATGTCGTAGGGCTTGGCCGGGTCGGTGGGGACCAGGCTGTTGAGGGACGGCTCGGCCCGGTCCTCGGGGTCCTCCGTGGGTCTTGCCGGGGCGCGTTCGCGGTTGCTGGACGGCAGGTATCCCGTCAGCAGGCGCGCCATGCGCAGTGTTTCCACGTCGTCGTCGAAGGCCCGGTCGGCAACGCCGGAGCGGGAATTGTGCGTGTCCGCCCCGCCCAGTTCCTCGGCGGTGATTTCCTCGGCCGTGACCGTCTTCACCACGTCCGGCCCGGTCACGAACATGTACGAGGTTCCGCGCACCATGAAAATGAAGTCCGTGATGGCGGGCGAATAAACGGCGCCGCCGGCGCAGGGCCCCATCACCAGCGAAAGTTGCGGCACCACGCCGGAAGCGAGAACATTGCGCTGGAACACGTCGG
Source organism: uncultured Gammaproteobacteria bacterium (assembly GCA_951828235.1). Classification (GTDB taxonomy): domain Bacteria; phylum Pseudomonadota; class Gammaproteobacteria; order Steroidobacterales; family Foliamicaceae; genus Foliamicus. The sequence continues at coordinate 2,261,393 of OX639965.1, read as the reverse complement.
CATAGCCGCCCAGCGAGGCCACGCCTTCCTGAATGCGCGCCCCGCCGGAATCGTTCAGGCCGATGATGGGCGCCCCAACCTTTACGGCCTGCTCCATCACCTTGCAGATCTTGCGGGCATTGGTCTCCGAAAGCGAGCCGCCGAACACGGTGAAGTCCTGGCTGAATACGAACACCAGGCGGCCGTTGATGCGTCCGTGACCGGATATCACGCCATCACCGGGAATCCGCTGCTCGTCCATGCCGAAATCGCTGCAGCGGTGTTCCACGAAGGCGTCCCACTCCTCGAAGCTGTCGGCATCGAGCAGTACTTCCAGGCGTTCGCGCGCCGTCAGCTTGCCGCGGTCGTGTTGACGCTTTACCCGCGCCTCGCCGCCGCCGGCGCGCGAGGCCGCGCGCATTTCCTCCAGCCGCCTGAGCTTTCGGGCCCGCTCGCTCACTGTTCACCTCCCTCCAGCAGCGCCAGCATTTCGCCGGCTGCCGCGGTAATGTTGGAACCGGGCTCGAATATCAGCGCCACGCCGGCATCCATAAGCATCTTCCGGTCCTTTCGGGGAATGATTCCTCCGATGACCACCCTCACGTCGTCCGCGCCTTCGGCGCGCAGCGCCTCGATCATGAGCGGCGCCAGCTCCCGGTGTCCCGCCGCCTGCGAGGAAATGCCCACCAGGTGCACGTCGTTCTCCACGGCCTGGCGCGCGACCTCCTCGGGAGTCTGAAACAGCGGACCGATGTCCACGTCAAAGCCGAGGTCCGCGAGCGCAGAGGCCACCACACGGGCGCCGCGGTCGTGGCCGTCCTGGCCCAGCTTGGCTACCAGGATTCTCGGACGTCGTCCTTTCCGTTTTCCGAATTCGCGCACCTGCTTCTGAAGGGCTGCGAAAGCCTCGTCACCTTCGTAGGCTCGCGAATACACCCCGCTCACGGTCTGCGAAACGGCCCGGTGCCGGCCGAATACCTCTTCCATGGCAACTGAAATCTCCCCAACCGTGGCCCGGCGGCGGGCCGCTTCCAGCGCCGGAGCAACGAGATCGGCCCCATCCTGCGAGGCCGCCTGGCGCAACGCATCAAGCACCAAACGGCAGGCTTTGTCATCGCGCTGGGACCGTACCTCGGCGATCCGCCGCAACTGGCTGTCCCGCACCTTTCGATTGTCGATGTCAAGCAGTTCAACCTCGGATTCGTCGGCAAGCTGGTACCGGTTGACTCCTACCACCACGTCCTCACCGCGCTCCATGCGCGCCTGCCGGCGCGCCGCAGCTTCCTCGATGCGCAGCTTCGGAACGCCCGCCTCGATGGCCCGCGTCATGCCACCCAGGTCTTCCACTTCGCGGATCAGTTCGCGGGCGCCCGCCGCCAAGGAGGCGGTGAGGCTTTCCACATAATATGAGCCGCCCAGCGGGTCGGCAACACGGGTCACGCCGGTTTCCTCGCGCAGGACGAGTTGGGTGTTGCGGGCGATATGGGCCGAATGGTCGGTCGGCAGCGCCAGGGCCTCGTCGAAACTGTTGGTGTGCAGCGACTGAGTTCCTCCCAGAACCGCCGCCAGCGCCTCCACCGTGGTTCGAATGACGTTGTTGTAAGGGTCCCGGCTGGTGAGGCTCACTCCCGAGGTCTGGCAATGCGTGCGCAGCATGAGCGAGCGGGGATTGCCCGGCGAAAACCGTTCCTGCATGAGCTCCGCCCACAACAGCCGGGCAGCGCGCAGCTTGGCCGCCTCCATGAAGAAATTCATGCCGATCCCGAAGAAGAAACTCAATCGCGGGGCGAACTCGTCCACGTCGAGACCCGCGTTCATGGCCGCGCGGACGTACTCCAGGCCATCGGCCAGCGTATAGCCCAGCTCCTGGACCGCCGTCGCCCCCGCCTCCAGCATGTGGTAGCCGGATATCGAGATCGGATTGAAGCGCGGCATGCTGCGGGCGCTGAAGGCGATGATGTCGCCCACGATCCGCATGGACGGCTGAGGAGGATAGATGTAGGTGTTGCGGACCATGAACTCCTTGAGAATGTCGTTCTGCATGGTCCCGGCAAGGTCTTTGAGGCGCGCGCCCTGCTCCTCCGCCGCCACGACGTACATGGCCATGACCGGCAGGACCGCCCCGTTCATCGTCATGGAAACCGACATGTCCTTGAGAGAGATGCCGTCGAACAGGCGTTTCATGTCCTCGACGGTGTCGATGGCGACGCCGGCCTTGCCGATATCGCCCAGCGCGCGGGGATGGTCCGAGTCGTAGCCGCGGTGCGTAGGCAGGTCGAAGGCGACGCTCAAGCCCGTCTGGCCGGCGGCGATGTTGCGCCGGTAGAACGCATTGGATTCCTCGGCGGTGGAGAACCCCGCATACTGGCGCACGGTCCAGGGCCGGCCCGCATACATCGTGGACCGCGGCCCGCGCACGTACGGCGGCGCGCCGGGCAGGCTGCGCGTGTGTTCAAGGCCCTCGAGGTCTTCGACCGTGTACAGCGGCTTGACCGGGATGCCTTCCGGCGTGTCCCAGATCAGGCTCGCGGCATCAACGCCCTTGAGCTCCTTTTGAGCACGGGCCGCCCAGTCCGGCGGCAATTCTCGGGGCGCCGCTTGTGGGTCATCGGTCGGCATCGTGAACGATTGTTGTTCCTGCGCGGGCAAAACGGGCAGTATAGCCCGCATGCGATTTGCGATCATGGGCGTCGGCGGCGTGGGAGGCAGCCTCGGAGCGGCGCTGTTGCGTGCCGGACACGACGTAGTTTTCGTGGCGCGGGGAAGCAGTGCGCGCGCCCTCGCCGACCGCGGCCTTGAGGTCCGGCACGAGCTGCAACCTTTCCGTGCCCGCAGCGTGGACGTCGCCGCAAACCCGGCCGGACGACCGCCGGCCGACGCCGTACTGCTTTGCATGAAGCGCTATGACCTCAAGGGAGCCATCCGCGGAAACCTGGAGTGGCTTGCCTCCTGCGGCTGCGTAGTCACCTTGCAGAACGGTCTCGATGCTCCGTCAGTCGCCGCGCGTCTGCTACCGCCAGGCAAGGTGGTGGGCGGAACGGTACAGGTCGTCGCGAAGCTCATCGCGCCGGCCGTGGTCCTGCGCGAAGGGGATACGCTGATGATCAATCTCGCCGAACCGGCGGACGGCGTAAGCCGACGCACTCGGCGGTTCGCGGAGATTTTCTCGAAAGCCGGTGTGACCGGCCAGGCGCACCGGGACATGCGGGTCATGCTGTGGCTCAAGTTCCTGATGGTGGCCTGCTCCAGCTCGATCAATGCGGCTACCGGGAGAGGATTCGACGCCCTGGCCGGAAATCCGGCCATGCACTGGCTGTTGGAAATCGCCATGCAGGAGGCGCTTGGCGTTGCGCGCGCGCTGGATGTGCCCTTGCCCGGGGATATCGAAACGGAGACCCGCGCGACGCTGAAAAACGTGTTCGCCTTCGGCGGCAAGGCGTCGCTGCTGACGGACCTTGAGCGCGGCAACCGGCTGGAGATCGAATGGCTGTCGGGCGCGATCCACCGCATGGGCGAAGAAACCGGCGTGCCTACGCCGCTGCACACCGCCATTTACCGCGAACTCCTACCGCTCGGCGCCGGCCTGCCCCAGCCTCAGGCTCGGCCGAGCGCCTGAATCAGGACGCAATAATCAGTCGCCACCGCGAAGTCTGGCGGCTTCTTGCTGCCTTGGAAGCTGATTTGCTCAAACGAGCGAGAGCCCCCCGGGTTTCGTCCGAGCGGTTCTTGGACAGGAATGCTCTATTGCGGCGCGATTGAATGATCTTCTTCTGGGACCGTATGGCGGGCAGGATAGGTGAAATACTCGCGGTTGGACTTTTTCTGCCGGACTCGAATGTCCTGAAAAATCGCTGCCACGTCGTATCGCAAACGGGCGGCATACTCGTCTCGATTGGCCCAGACTTCCGAGATAATCGGATCAGGCTGTTTTTTCTGCATGACCAGACTCCATCAGCTCGTTAGGGGTGCAGATCACCGGCGGCTCGTAACCGGCCTCACGGCAGACTTGCTCGATTTGAGATCGCATAGCCGCATTAGCAATGTGCCGAAAGTTCCACGTTACCAGATAATCAACCCCGTTCGTAACGGCAATGGCGATGTGCGCAGCATCCGCGGCGGCCTGGCGCGGCAAGGCGCCTTGGTCCAGCAAACGCCGGGTGAGAGCCTCCGCATCTTCGGTGATGTCGAGTAGCGTTGCGGACTCCAGCGCCTTTAGCCTCGCGCGGGCTGCGCGCTCGTTTCCGGCTCCCGCCTCCGTTCTCACAAGTTCCGATGCGACAAGCTCGAATGCTGTCAAGGCTGCGCGCCACCATTCACGCGTCACTTCCTGATAGGCGGCGACTATCACATCCCGAGGCTGCCTTGCCGTCAGATAACTGACGACAGATGTCTCGATGTACGCGATGGGCTTCGACATCGCCGCCTCATCTTGTAGGCTACGCCGAGGGCTACCAAACAGGCAGCCCGGAAATTAGGTGCTTATTCTACGGGGATGGATGGGCGAACTGCGGTGTTCTTTGAGGAGAGCCAATTGGTGGGACCCGATAGCAGACAAGTCCGATGACGGCATCGAAAAATCCGTCAACTTACCTGACCGTGCAAACCGCTAAAACCTGATGAATGCAACTGTGCGCAATGCGCTCCGCACCTACCGGCGAGACGTAGCAAGTACGTATGCAACGGGACACGGAACCGAGCACAGCTACCGGCCGGGTTTGCCAAACCTGATCCTCACCGACTACCTGGAGTTCCGCTGGTACGTGAATGGCGAGAGACGGCAGACGGCCCATTTGGCGAAAGAATGGCCGTAAGCCTCATGCTTGCCTCCACTATCTGCTTACCGCCCCTTTTCAGTTAAGCCCTATGATCCCGAGCAGTTTGGATTGGCTGCCTTGTATTCGCTTATGAAGCGATCCACATGTTTCAGCACTTCGTTTGCGATCTCGCTTGTGGACCCAACGCCTGAGTCCCCGCCAATCCAGGCGGCCTCGACGGGTGATCCGCCCGCTTCGGGGGGTTGTTTGTAGAAAGTGACCTCGGTGGCGAAAACAAATGACGAAGCGGTGTTGTCAGTTTGAAACGAAGGCAGAGAGACTCGCACGGCAAGATGTCGGGACGTCCGGCGCGATGATGCCGGCGTGGGCTTGTGCAAACCGGCGGCACGTAACCGGACGCGAACCAAGTCGGCAATCTTTGACCTAAGCCCCGTCTCTCTCAGAAGATGGCCGTCCTCAACGTGAAATCCCCTGCGAGGACATCGGGATGCCGTTTCTGCGGCGGGGGCCGTTGGTGCAGCAGCCTTTGGCGCAGTAGCATCGCCTTGATCTATCGCGTCCCATGCCTTCTCAAGATTGAAGTTTTCAATATCGTCCGATCTCAACTGCGCTTCCAGAAGCAGCTGTATTTCAGCGGATGATGCAGCGCGGCAACGGCGCTCGGACAAAACCTCCTCAATCGCGCCAAGAAACCTGGCGGAAGTGCCCAACGAAGCAAATGCAACATCGCCTTCCTCGTCTTCGTCATCGCGCATTGCACGCTCAAAGGCGATTTGGTCTGTGGCAGCAGCAAGGACACCCGACGCATGGGCAAGGCGGAGGTATCTGCAGGACTGCGCGGATAGAGAGTCGATGTCGATCAGGGCGGCCGCGCTAAACCCTTCGCCGGTGCAATTCTTGATGAGCCCGCGCGCACCAAACGCGCCCGCCTGCACAAAATTTCTGTTCGTTTCTACCGCCTTTGTTTCCGCGTCTGATTCCCTTTCCATGGAGGCGGCGAAAGCACCCGTAGTTTTGCTCTCAATGTAGCGGCTCAACTCGTCGCAGCTGAGTTCAGCGGGCTCGGGAGTTGCCAATCGAGCGGCATCTCCCTCAAGGAGACTGACAACTTTCCAAGCTTCGCCCTGTCGTGCCGTATCCGTGATTGAATTCCCGTTTTCGGCTCTTAGAGTAAGGTCTGCGCCGGATTCGATCAGAAACTCAACGGTAGCCAATTCGTCGTATCTGGCGGCGCAAAAGATAGCCGTCCAATCACCGTCTTGCCTCGCGTTTACTTCCGCGCCCCTCTCGATTAGCAGCCGAATTACACCCAGCCGCCCATAACAGGCCGCACGGAGAATTAAGGGTGCGTCGGCCCTATCGCGCTCATTTGGGCTTGCTCCCCGGTCTAGATACCGGCGCACCGCTTCGACATCGCCGTTCTTCGCCGCATCAAACAGCGGCTTACCCCCGACAGATGATTCAGCTATAGACATGCCGCTTATCGATGCAATAAACAGGGCGGCGATTAGCCCGACCCCGGGCCGCTTCAAAATCGGCGGAGTGGCGTTCCTGGAGCTCGTTGCACACGACATCTTTAGCATTTTGGCATTTTTTTGCCCTGCCAAGAGTCTGCCCGCTTTTTCTCACACAGGCAGCAGCCGCGTGGCCACGCCGTATGTGCCTGCATCATCCGAAACGGAGCCGAGCCATGTTTGGATCAACCGAAGACTGTGCTTCGAGGGCGTGGACTCAGCGACTTGGGAGTTCACCGTAGGCGGATACCGTCCTGCGGAGAAATGGACTAAAGACCGAAAAAACCGCGTACTCTCATACGATGACATCACACGCTACCGCCGCATATGCGGTGCCCCGAGATATGATGCAGCGCATTGATCATGCGATTGAATTGCACGGCGGCTGGTCGCTGCAATCGTCAGCGCGGGAGGCTCCCATACTCGTCAGATTGAAATCCGGGAATCGGTTGACTCTGCCGAAGGCGGTAACCAACGCGGTAGACGCCACTGACTATTTCGATGTCACGGCGGAAAACGGCCGAATCGTGCTCACGCCTGTTCAGCTCAACCGCGCCGACGCCGTGCGCTTGAAAGTTGCCGAAGCCGGGCTGACGGAAAGCGATGTATCCGACGCAATCTCGTGGGCCCGACCCGACGGACAACACCGTCTGGCTTGAGTAGCGCTGGCCTGGATCATGATTCGAGCAGGGTCAGAAGTTCCTGTTGGGTGAGGGTGTCGTCGGGGTCTTCGACGAATCGGTCGATGTCGGAGGCTACTTCCTTCCAGGCGACTTCCGCAACGCGGGCTGCGACGTGCGCCCGCCACGTCTCGCGGGTGAGCGGGGCAGCGTTGGCTTGCTCAAGGCCGTTGTTCAGCATCTTCAGGTTCGGCGCTGGCCAGTCGCGGCGGCCGAGGTACCAGGCGAGATCGTAGAAGTCGCGGCCCTTGGCCCATTGGCGGTTGAGCACGGCGAGTAGTTTGCCCGCCAAGAGCGAAGCCTTGTCGTGATGGTGCAGCCTCAAGGACACGTGCCGGTTCACGCGGCTGGCATGTGTGACAGCGCCCGCCGGGGGCCTTGTGTCGATTTCAAGGCGGATCATCAGAGTTTCACTTGGGTGGGGCGAGAGCCCGATCTCATTGAGAATTCCGGGAAACTTCAGCGACACTCCGTGAACGGCGCCCTGCCGCCGGATCACGTGCTCGATGGCGTACTTTTCGCGCTCAAACTGCCGCGCCACCGCCTTGACCCAGCGATCCAGGTCGTATTGCTCGCTCGGGCCCTCCAGCGAGAAATCGAGATCTTCGGAATAGCGTCGCATATAGTAGAGGAAACGCAGGGCCGTTCCGCCCACGAAAGCCAGTGGCGACATGGCGCCGACGCGCATCAGTTCCTCAAGAATGCGCGCCTGCAGGTATTCGCGCACGGCGTTACGGCCGTGCTGCGGAGCAGACTCCCGAATGAGTTGCCGGAGATATCCTTTCATGCAGCTTCACGCAACCGTCGCGCCGCATCCGCTACAAGCCGGGCGCAGCGCACGAGCTTTGGCTTGCGCGAAGCTTTCGCCAGCGCCAGCAGAAACTCCGTATCAAGCATTTGGCAGTCAAAGCGCATTTCCTCGACCCAGCGCAAATCATCGGCGCCGGCCGTGAGATAGGCAAGGTCCAGCAGTGCTTTCTCCGGCGTCGCAATGAGCGCGCGCTGGTTGCGAACCAGTTCGACCTGCCGGTATCCTGCCGCGCCGCTAACGGAAAGATCGAGCATCTCCGCGCGAAGGTGCTGAAAAATATAGCGGCCCAGAAACGTGTCGCGCTTGTATGGGCGGCCCGGCCCGCAACTCGTCGTGGCTGTCACGTGCTCGGGAATCACGCCAGCAAACGCCAGGGCCGAATGCGTCGACACATAGGAACCCGGCATCAGCCGGTTGGCGATGACAAAGGGATCGGCGATAACCTTGCGATACGGCGGCGCCAGAGCGTACAAACCACGACGAAGCTGGTGCAAACGCCCTGCCCGGGTCCACCGGCTGAGCTGCGCCCGCAAGCTGGAATCCGCAGGCCGTCCCGTCATCAGCCAGCCGGTCTCGAACACCGGCTCGTCTTCAACAATCGCGAGCAAGTTCTCAAACTTCATGCGATTACATTATCAGATCACGCAACTTATTGCCATGGATTGAATCCATAAAGAAGAACTGTCGCCTGCCAATGGGTCGTTGGCGATCATTTGGCGAGCGGGTGGGCGGTCGAAGGCGCGGATGGTCCGCTGACGCGGCTCGGTTGCCGGTACACTTCGAGCGACTGGTGAGCGAGGCAAATGATATGAGAAAGCTGTCGTACTGGGGCGAGAACATCCGGCTGATCGCGATCCTTCTGGCGGTGTGGTTCGCCATCTCCTTCGGCTGCGGCGTGCTGCTGGTGGACGTGCTCAACCAGTTCACGCTGGGCGGATTCCAGCTGGGGTTCTGGTTCGCGCAGCAGGGCAGCATGTACGGCTTTCTGGTGCTGATCTTTGTCTACGTCGTCCTGATGGGGCGCATCGACAGGAAGCACGGGGTGAGAGAGGACTGATGGACCTTCAGACGCTCACCTACATCGTCGTCGGGCTGTCGTTCGCGCTGTACATCGGCATCGCGTTCTGGTCCAAGGCGCGCACCACCGGCGACTTCTACGTGGCCGGCAAGCACGTGCATCCGGTCGCCAACGGCATGGCCACCGCGGCCGACTGGATGTCCGCGGCTTCATTCATCTCCATGGCGGGGCTGATCGCGTTTTTGGGCTACGACAGTTCGGTGTACCTGATGGGCTGGACCGGCGGATACGTGCTGCTTGCACTGCTGCTGGCGCCGTACCTGCGCCGCTTCGGCAAGTTCACCGTGCCGGAGTTCATCGGGGAGCGCTATGGCTCCGACGCCGCGCGCGTGGTGGCCGTTATCTGCCTCATCGTGATCTCGTTCACCTACGTTGCGGGCCAGATGCGCGGCGTCGGCATCGTGTTCTCGCGCTTCCTGAATGTGGACATCAGCGTGGGGCTGGCAGTCGGAATGGCCGTGGTGTTCCTGTATGCCGTGCTGGGCGGCATGAAGGGAATCACGTATACGCAGGTTGCGCAATATTGCGTGCTCATCTTCGCCTACACGGTACCGGCCGTGTTCATTTCGCTGCAGGTCACCGGCGTGGGGGTGCCGCAGGTCGCGTTCGGCAGCGACGTGGTCAACGGCGGAGGCAGTCTGCTGACGACACTGGACCGCATTGTCACGGACCTCGGCTTTACCGCGTATACCAGCGGGTCGAAAGGCGCCGCGGACGTATTCTTCATCACGCTGGCGCTGATGATCGGCACCGCGGGACTGCCGCATGTGCTGGTGCGCTTCTTCACCGTGCCCAAGGTGCGCCATGCGCGGGCCTCGGCCGGCTATGCGCTGCTTTTCATCGCCATTCTCTACACGACGGCCCCGGCGGTGGGCGCACTGGCCCGCCTGAACCTGACGACCACCATCCAGACGGGCGAAGTGTTCGAGGAAACCGCCAATCTGCCCTATGAAGAGCGGCCGGACTGGTTCAGGACCTGGGAGGAGACCGGCCTGCTCAGGTTCGAGGACAAGAACGGCGACGGGCGGATCCAGTACTACAACGACGCCAACCCGGACTTTGCGCGGCTGGCGCAGGCGAACGGCTGGCGCGGCAACGAATTGACGGTGGACCGCGACATCATCGTGCTCGCCAATCCCGAAATCGCCGGACTGCCCAACTGGGTGATCGCACTGGTCGCGGCCGGCGGCATCGCCGCCGCGCTGTCGACTGCCGCGGGCCTGCTGCTGGTCATATCGGCCGCGGTGTCGCATGACCTCATCAAGAGCGTGTTCGCCCGCAATATTTCCGAGCGAAACGAACTGAGGGCCGGCCGGATAAGCGCCGGACTGGCGGTCCTGCTGGCGGGTTACCTCGGTTACAACCCACCCGGCTTCGTGGCGGAAGTGGTGGCGCTGGCCTTCGGCCTGGCGGCCGCATCGCTGTTCCCGGCCATCCTGCTGGGGATTCTTTCGCTGCGCGTGAACAAGCAGGGGGCGATCGCAGGCATGCTGACCGGGCTGCTGTTCACGATCGGCTACATCATCTACTTCAAGGGCGTGTTCGTGGAGCCTTTTGCCGCCAACGTGCCGGAGAACTGGCTGTTCGGGATTTCGCCGGAAGGCATAGGCGCAGTGGGCGCCGCGATCAACCTGGCAGTGACCCTTGCGCTCAGCGCGCTGACGCCGGCGCCGCCGGAGTCTATCCAGGCGCTGGTGCGTCGTATCAGGGTGCCTTCAGGGAGCGGCTAGCCGTTACCACTTCCAGTCGAACATCAGCCACGCCTTGGTTGTGTCCGTGGCGTGATCATCCGCTGAATAGGTGGCTATCTTGAACAGGACCGAGAGATTGTCCCGTAGCGGGTAGGTAATTGCCAGGCCCAGTTCCTGTCCGTAGTCGGCGCCGCCCGAATCGGCCTGAAAGTCGTGAAAAACGCCGGTCACGGTCGCCCCGGCGATGTTGCCGGAAACGCTCAGCCAGGTGTCGCGAACGCCGGTCGCGGGCGCGATCAGAAACTTGTCGGTCCAGCCCTGGAACTTGTGCAGCGTCGCAGCCGGGAAGCGGAACTGGGCCATGCCGTCATCGCTGCCGACCACTTCATAGGCGGCGGTCACGTTCAACTCGCCCAGCTTGAGGTCGCCCTGAAGCAGGTAGTGCATGGCGTCATACGAAACCGGATTGTCGCCATGATCGCTCTGCCCCGAGACCATCGCCGTTACCGTCAGCGGATCGAATTTGCCCTGGTACTCGACGCCGTAGGTGGCGTTGGCATTGGCCGGCCCGTTATCGTTCTCCAGGTCCCAGAGATAGGCGTAGCCGGCGAAAGTGTGCCCGGGCGCGGCCGTGACAGTGGCGCGGAATGCGTGCGAATTGCCGTACCAGTCGCCCGGCTGGGCCCCGTCCCCCGGACCGAAAATCCGGTTGATGTTGTGGATGTAGGCGTAGTCCAGGTTCAGCGCCCCGAAGTCGGACTGTATGCGCAGGCCATCGTAGGTCTGTTCGTTCTGCCGGTAAGCAACGCCGCCGATGAAGCGCTGCGATCCGTGGTTTATGCGCTGACGGCCCGCCGTAATGGTGAAATTGTCCTCCTGGAACTTGAGAAAGGCCTGGTTCAGGTCGAATCCGTCCGGATCGGCAACTGCCGGGTAATGCGTCTTGCCGTTTGTAGTGGAATTGAAGTCCTCGATTCCCAGGATCAGCGAATAGTCTGTCTCGACGCCGAAGGACAGGGAACCGGACTCGGCCGAATTCCAAGTCAGGCGGGCTCGGGCCGTGGACGCCAGCGCGTCCTCGTCGATCCCGTCCTGCGACACGGACTCCAGACGGTAGCGGAATCCCAGCGAGGTCTTGCCGCCGGATACAGCTTCACCGAGATCCACTGCCTGCGCTGCCGGCGCAATCAGGGTCGCCAGCAGCAGCAGGAGTGCTAAGGAAGGAAGTGCCGGGCGGTGGGAAGCTCTGGTTCCCCCTGGTATTACGCGCGCCCCGGCATATTTCAAAAATGCAGCCCGCATAGGACACCAAGAATCTTGCGACTGGTGGCTACAAAGTGTACAGCCTATTGGCCGCCGAGACACGCGGGCGATAGCAACACAAAGCTACTGCGTGATTCGATCCAGTTGCCCGCGCAGTATTTCCCGAAAATTCCTTACGCCTTCCCTGCCCTCGAGACCGTCCAGCGCCGCTTGCAGAATCTCCCGGGCCAGAGCCGTTTCCCCGCCCGCAATCAGATGTGACGAGTAGGTAAAGACGGTGCTCCAGTCGTCCGGCGCCAATTCGTACGCCTCGCGCGCGTATTCCAGCACCAGCGCCTGGTGTTCCGGCTCCTGCGACCGCCCAAGCAGGCGACTTACCATTCGCAGGGCCCGAACCCTGTCCGCGTCAGGCTGGGCAAGCGTATCCTGCACATACGCAAGCAGTTCGTCCCAGCGCCCGGCGGCCGCGAGATAGTCGCCTCGCAACCGCGGAGCCATCGAGTCGTACAGCAACTCGCTGTCCGGTTCCGTTTCCGCAATGTAGTCGGCGGCCCGCTTCAGCGATCCGTTCAAGTCATCGAGATAGGCCAGGTACTGTTCGTCACCCTGCTGCGCCGCGCCCTGCGCTGCGTAGTAGTTGATTTCCAGCACGAATCGGGCCAGTGATATCTCCGGCGCCACGTCCGCAAACGCGTCATAGTTGTCGATGACGTACTCCACCAGCGCATCGCCGCGCGGCTTCTTTTCCTTGTAGCAGGCAATGAGCGCAAAGTCCCGCGAATTGACAAGCGAAGAATAGCCGCGAGACGAAAAATACTCGTCCGCCTCCTCCTCGAGCGCAGACTTGCGCCGGTGGCGCTGCATGAGGTCGCCGTCGAACAGCGCCAGTTCAACCTGCGCGTCCCAAAGGTAGTCCTGAACGAATTCCGGATCGCGCTCGCCCTGTAAGTAGCGGGCCTCAAGTCCCGCAAACGGGGATTCAAGACCGCCGGTCAATTGCTCCGCAACCTGCACGAAAAGGCTGGCCGGAAGCGCCCCAAGCGCGCGGCCCACGACCGATCCGTCAGGATTGAGGTAGAGGTAGGTGGGGTAGGCCCCGACGTCGTAGCGCTCCGAGATCGCCGGTCCGTTGATGGATTCGTCCTCGGCGTCGAGCTTCACGTTGACGAAGTGCGTGTTGTAGTGCTCGCCCACGTCATCGCGCGGAAACACGACCGCATCCATGACCTTGCAGGGGCCGCACCAGGTCGCGTACACGTCCACGAAGACATGTTTGCCGTCCTCTTCGGCGCGCGCCAGCGCCTCTTCGAAGCTGCCCTCGAAGAAATGTATGCCGCCGGCCAGGGCCAGGGCCGGGCCCAGGCACCCGAAGACGGCCGCGAAGATTCGGTTCATCTGGCCAATGCCTGATCGCAACCAGGCAACGGACTAGAAGAGGTCGTAGGTCTTGCGGATCTCAAGGTGCACGATGCGTCCCTTCGGGTCCACGCGGCGCGGGTCCCACGGCGCCGAGAAGCCGTCAAAGAACGGGAACTCTTTGTTGGTGATGTTCCTCGCGCCCGCGTACACCTTCCAGCCGCTGTCGCCGAACTCGTAACTGCCCGTAAGGTCAAAGGTCAGGTAGTTCTCGACCCGCTCCTGCGGCGAGAATCGCTGCCCTGCGTAGCTGCTGGAATAGTTGGCGGTCAGGTTCACGGTTGCATTCCCTTGCGCCCAGTTGATGTAGCCGTATCCCTTCCAGCGTTCCGGTCCTGCGGGTGTGCCATGCAGGTTGTTGGGATCCGCGCCGGGGGCCGCGACGTCCTGAAGTTTGGCGTTGAAAGTTGCGTCCGCCCCTACCGTGAACTCTCCCCATTGATCCGTATCGAACCGATATCGCGCCGAAGCGTCCAGATACTCGCTGAACCGTTGCGCGAGATTAACGGTAAACAGGTTGACGCGTGCAATATTTCCCTGCGCATCGCGGATTACGGCGTTGGGAATCTGGAAGAACAGTTCCGGATTGTCGAAGGCCAGCGAAAAGCCCCTGCCGAACTTGTCGGCAAACTCGGTATCGAACCATGTGATTCTCACGATCAGTCCTTCCAGCATGCCGCCCGGCGTCCAGTCAAATCCCACGGCCAGGGTTTCGGAAACCTCCGGATCAAGGTCCGGATTGCCGGTGAAATACGCGTCCGGGAATTGAAGACCGAGCTGCGGGTTTTCGGGGTCCACCAGGGCAATCCAGTTGAACGGACCGTTTTCGACGCCGAATAGCCGTGAAGACGCCGGGGGAACAAAGGACTCGCCCCAGGAAGCGCGAACCTTCAGTTCGGATACGGGGAACCAGGCCAGCTCGAATTTCGGCGAAACCCGGTCAAACTTCTTTTCGGTATGGGGCGATCCCGGCCCTCCGAACGGACCGGAGAAGGAATACTCATCGCTCCGCAACGCCATCTTCATCCCCAGGGAATGAACACCGGCCACGCGATTTTTCTCGCCTATCAGCGGGACGCCCACCTCACCGAAATAGGAAATGATGTCGCGTTCCGGCCTTGTTACGGAGAAAAGCGTACCGCGCGACTGATCGGCCGAATAGTCCAGCGTTTCCGTGCGACTCTCAGCGCCTATTGCCATCCGCACATCACCGCCCGGCAGTCCGAACAGACTCCCGTCGGCGGAAAGGTTGTAGTCGTCCTGGCGGGAGAAATTCCAGTTGGCGTTCGACGGGCCTTCGACACCAATAATCGGCTGGACCAGGCCCTCTACCGCTGCGGGGCTTTGCGCCGCTCCGTTGCCGAAGGGATTGATGACCTGATCGATGGGAAGCGGGTTGCCCGCGGAGTCCACGCCGGCGATCCGCTCAGCCAGCAGGTCCCGGTCAACGTTGTAGTAGAGGTACCAGGCCTCTTCCTTGCCGCGGCTGGCCGTGAAATCGGCGATCCAGTCCCGAAACGGCAGTTCCGCGCGAAGCCCCAGTGTGGTCCGGCGATTGTTCTGATCGCTGTCGTTGCTGATGGGGTCCATCAGGCCCGCGGCATATTCCGCGGCAAACGAATAGGCAACAACCGTCTGAAAGGCGGGATGCGGCGGAATGTCGTTGTAGGGGTTGGTCGCAGGCACCGCGCCCAAATACCTCTCGGCGCCACGATGCGCCCAGGAGTCCGAAAAATCAAAGGTGAATTCACCGAACAGCTCCACTGAGCCATCCAGGAATTCCTGGGTGACCGTCAGGTGTCCGGATGTGCGTTCGCTGTGCGACGTGTTCTCGCCGGCGCTCATGGCGGCCGAGTCCCAGGGTACCAGGTTGGCGGGCGACAGCTTGGAGAAGACTCCGTTCGTACCGTCGTCGCCCTGCGGCAAGGCGCCCAGCGGAACGAACAGTAAATTGTAAAAACCCAGCGGAATACCGTAGCCCACTACGCCCGGCTGCCCGAAATGGACGAATCCGCCGGGCTGCAGGCGGTTGTCCCTGCCTCCACGGCTACTGTAATCCGAGGTCGTATAGCCGGCCTTGTGGTTATCGACCGCCTCGTTCTCCGAATAACTGAGCGAAAGGGTTGCCCGTCCTCCCTCCCAGTTGGTGGACAGGTTCTGCTCCACACGCCTGACATCGCCTTCGTGGGCGGCCATATCGTAACGGACCATGGTTTCGCCGCCCTGATAGTCGTCGCGGAGAATGAAATTCACCACGCCCGCCTGGGCGTCTGCGCCATAGATGGCCGAGGCGCCATCGGTGAGAACTTCCACGCGCTCGATGGCGCTGAATGGCAGCCCGTTGATATTGACCGCTCCGTTACCGAAGCTGGAGGCCTGCGGCCAGCGCCGCCCGTTTACCAGCACCAGCGTCGCTTCCTCGCCGAAACCCCGCAGGTTGACCATGGATTGACCCATCGCATCCACCGAGTTGATCGAATTGTCGCGCGCGGCGCCCGCGTTGACCTCGCTGAAGTTCTGCGGCAGCGAGCGGATCACGTCTTCCACCGAACCCAGCCCGCGCAGATTGATTTCTTCGCGGGTCAGGACGAAGACGGGTGCGCCGCCAAGCGTATCGCGCAGCCGTGAACCGGTTACCCTTTGTTCGGGAAGTTCCATCGGCTGCTCCTCTTCGTCCGCAGGGGCTTGCTCAGCGGGTTGCGGTTGCGCAGCCTGCTCCGCCGCCTGGACCACGACCAGATTTTCCGAGGCGTACTGGTATTCCAGGCCCGTGTCCGTCAAGAGGGCGAGCAATGCGTCCTCAAACCGATACTCGCCCTTCAGTCCATCGACGTCGACCATCTCTCCAGCGTCCTCCGAAAGCACGATCTGCACGCCCGACGACTCGGCCAGCGTTATCAGAGCCGAACCAGCGTTCTGCGCTTTGATATCGAGCGTCAGCACTTCTTCGGACTGTGCACGGGCACCGACCGCCGCCAATGCAAGAACGGCCAACAACAGGGCCGGCAATGCCTTAAGCGGCAGGAATTGGAATTGCTTTGATTTTCTCATGGTCTCCACCTTTGGGGTTTCCCCTTGCTTCAGTCCCCCGTCGCCCCGCTAATCACAATCCGGTCGAAGTGTCGAGTGACTTTTATCGGCAGCGCCAACTCCAGTCCCCTGAGTGCGGAATCGATGTCATGGACGCTGACCGCCGTGTACACCTTCAACTCCATGGCAGACGTGTCTTCGATCAGGATTTTCTTGTCTGAATAGCGATTCAATTCCTGGACCACCCGGTACAGCGGCTCCCGGTAAAAGCTGAGCATGCCGCTGCGCCATTGCTGGTAGCGGTCCATGGATTCGGGCCGAAACGCCCTCAATTCATTGCGGATCGCGTCGAACTCGACTACCCAGCCCTGATCCACGCGGTGCTGCGTCAGTACGGAAACGACCACCGCCTCGCCATCGGCTGGAACGGGAAGCGGAGACGGGGAAAGTTCTTCCGTCTGTGAATGTAAAGCGACTTCACCCTCAATTACTGCGAGCTGCCAGCCCTCGGGGAGCTTGCGGATATTGAATGCCGTGCCGATCGCTGTGACCGCCCTGACCCCCAGATCCACCGTAAACGATCGTTCCGGATCTTCGGCCACGTCGAAATAGGCCTCGCCGCGCTCCAGCAGAATCCTGCGATCCTGCTCGGAATAGTCCACCACCAGTTGACCGGCGGTGTTGAGGATCAAAATGCTGCCGTCGTCCAGTCCGATGGTCTGCTGTTCACCGATTCGGGTGGAATACCGCTGCAGATTGCTTTCGTCCGATCCGCGCGAGGGTGCGAAAATGGTCAGGGCAGCGCCGATCGCCAGGACCACTGCGAAAGCAAGGCTCAACGCAACCCTGCGCTTCGTCCTGCGCTCCTGTAGCAGGCGCCTGTGCCCGCCAAGAATCTTTAGGGTTTCGCCGTCTTCGGCCAGCTCCTCCATGCGGGCGAGAACCGCCACCGAACCGCGAAACTCTTCACGATACGCGGGATCGCCTCGCAACCGGTTATGGATTGCCGCCGCTTCGGGTTCCGACAGTTCATCGGACCACAAACGGACCAGGGCATGCTCAACCTTGCCGCCCAGAATCCCCTGGAGGTTCTTCAACATGACGCCTCCCCGGCGGTCTCGATCTTGCGCCGCTCCTCCCGGATACGGCGCATCGCCTGCACCATGTACCGCTCAACCTGCCTGACCGTCACCCCCATGTGTATGGCGATATCCTCGTAACTCATGTTGCCGAAGCGCTGCAGAACAAAGGCCACCCTCCAATTCAGGCGCATACTCCTGATGACCGACCGCATGGCTTCCAGTTCCAGTTGCGCCGCCACGATTCGCTCCGGAGTGCGCTCATCCATTCGCTCAAGATCGGTTTCCCGCTGCTCCGTCATGTAAGCCCTGCGCACCTGTGACTTTCGCTCCCTGTCCACGAGCATGTTGTTGGCCATTGTCAACAGGTAAGACCGATTGCTTCCGGTGCGATCGGACATCTTTTCTTCCAGCCCGGCCACGCTCATCAGCCGTGTGAACAGTTCCTGCACAAGGTCGTCGATCTGGTCCTGCGGAACCGACCAGCCCAGCAGAAAAAGGCGCAAGGCCCGGGCATGCTCGTCAAAGAGTTTCTCGACAAGCTGCCTTCGCCCTGGCCCGTTGCGAGAAGCCAGGGTGACGATATTGTTGTGCCGGGAAGCAATAGGACGGCTCAAATTAAAATCCCCCTATATAAAATCAACGTGCGAAACTCTGCTCGCCTCCCGCCAATTTAGCTGACTGTGTGGCGGCAGCTGCCCTCTTTCGCCGTAAACGGAGAAAGTCAACCGGCGGGATAGTTGCCGTTAGCGCGCGCGGCGCGGATAATGCCCGCGCATCAAGTACCGAACAGAAGGATTGTCTGAATGGAGTTCCCGGAAAAAGGCGAAAAGATCACCCTGAATGGCGCCGGCCTGAACGTGCCGGACCAGCCCACTATTCCCTTCATCCGCGGCGACGGCACCGGGCGTGATATCTGGCGCGCTACGGTGCGCGTGCTGGACGCCGCGGTGGCCGCGGCGTATGCCGGCAAACGCCAGTTGATGTGGATGGAGGTTTACGCGGGTGAAGCCGCGTTTCGGAAATTCAACTCGTGGCTGCCCGATGCCACCATCGATGCTATCCGCGAGTATCGTGTGGCCATCAAGGGGCCGCTGACCACTCCGGTGGGCGGCGGCATCCGGTCGCTGAACGTGGCGATTCGCCAGATCCTGGACTTGTATGTCTGCCAGCGGCCGGTACGCTGGTTTGAAGGGGTGCCCTCCCCTGTCCGCGACCCGGGCGCCGTGGACATGGTGATCTTCCGAGAGAACACGGAGGACATTTATGCCGGCGCGGAGTTTGAGGATGGGGAAGAGGACACGCAGCGTTTTCTGGCGCTTATCAAGGAGCACTTCCCGGAGCGCTACGCGAAGGTGCGCTTCCCCGATTCTTCCGGCCTCGGCATCAAGCCCGTTTCGCGCGAAGGTTCGCAGCGCCTGGTGCGCGCCGCGCTGGATTACGCACTGGCGCATAGCCGCCGCAGTGTCACCCTGGTGCACAAGGGCAACATCATGAAATACACCGAAGGCGCGTTCCGAAACTGGGCCTACGACCTGGCGGAGAACGGCTATGGCGCGAGCTTCTACACCTGGAGGCAGTGGGACCGTACCAAGGAGAAGCATGGGGAGCAGGCGGCGAATACCGAGCAAAAGAAGGCCCTGGACGGGGGCGCGATCCTGGTGAAGGACGCAATCGCCGACATTGCGCTGCAGCAGGTGCTTACCCGGGCCCATAGCTTTGACGTGATTGCCACGACCAACCTGAACGGCGACTACCTTTCCGACGCGCTGGCCGCGCAAGTCGGCGGCATCGGCATCGCTCCGGGCGGCAATATCAACGGCGACACCGGCCACGCGGTATTCGAAGCCACCCACGGCACGGCGCCCAAGTACGCCGACAAGGACATGGTCAACCCGGGCTCGCTCATTCTTTCCGGGGAAATGATGCTGAGACATCTGGGCTGGAACGAGGCCGCCGACAGGATCATTGCAGCGATGAACGCCGTAATCGGCGACCGCACCGTAACCTACGACTTCCACCGACTGATGGAAGGCGCCACCAAGGTCAAGTGCAGTGAGTTCGGGGACCTGCTGATCGCCAAGATGGGGGCCTGAGGCGGCGCCCGGCAAGGGTGATATGCTTTTGGGCCCATTCGTGACTTCAGGCTTTCCCCAGAGGAGTTAAGACATGAACCCCAGAAACATGCGTATCCTTCCCGCGCTCCTTGGCGCGCTGTTCATTTTCGGCGTCGCCCAGGCGCAGGAGATGGACCATGAGCAGATGGGCCATGAGCAGATGGACCATTCCGGGCATCACAACATCACGCAGGAGGAATACGACCTGCTGCGGGAAAAAATCCTCCCCTACCGCAACTACACCAACGAGCAGATCATGGACAACATGATGCAAATGCCGCCCACGCACGAGCGTTATATCAGCGATGCACAGCTCAGGGGCGATCTGGGCATCATTGTTCTCACGCACGGCGCTTTCGAGCCGGGCGACACCTACTTCGCCAATTCGCTGACCGGCCTTGCCAGGCAACACCCCGTCGCCATCGGCTACGGGATGGCGATGATGAACGGCAACCACATCCAGTCGGCGATTAATCAACTGGAGGCCGCCGGGGCCAGGAAGATCGTGGTCGTGCCCGCGGCGCTCTCGCCCATGGGAACCGTCTATGAACAATGGGCCTATTACGTCGGCGAGCGTGAAGAGGCCGCCTACCTTCCCGCGGCCAGGGTGACCTCCAACGTATCGCTCACTTTTGCCGATCCCCTGGCAGAGCATCCCATGGCCGCCAGGATGCTGCTCGATCACGCGCGCGAAATCAGCCAGGACCCTGCGAACGAATTTTTGCTGATCGTCGGCCACGGCCCGGGCGAGCCCGCGGACAATGAGATCGAACTGAAGATGCTGCAGAAGCACGTCGAAAGCGTGAAGGCCGAAGGCAAGTTCGCCGACGTCAAGGGATTCAACTTCCAGGACGACGCCCCGGATGAAATTCGCTCGGCGAACGTCGAAACCATGCGCGGCTGGATCGAAGAAGCCAGCGCCGCCGGGCTGGACGTGATCATGGTGGGCTACCTGCTGTCCACACGCGGCATCCAGCACAAGATCCCGGTTGATTTCGCCGGCCTTGAGTTCACTTTCAACGAAAAAGGCCTGTCCGCCCACCCGGACTTTGCGAAATGGGTCGAGGCCAACGCGCTGGAAACTGCCGGGCAACTCTAGTCAGAAACGGGGCGTTCTGCCGCATGGCAGGCGCCCCAATCCATGATGGATCAGAGAGTTCCGCGAGAAGCAGCGTGACCGGCCGCGATCGTTCTCACATCCTGCCGCGTGCCGCGCTGACGCTTGCAACGGTTGCTGCGCTGTGCGCTCAGGCGCAGGCTCAGGTCTTCGAATCCGAGGAGCATCGCTTCCGCGTTGTCACGGTGGTGGCGGGCGTAAAGCATCCCTGGAGCATCGCTTTTCTGCCGGATGGTGACATGCTCTTCACGCAGCGCACCGGCGAATTGCGCATGGTGCGTGACGGCAGGCTGCTGGAGCAGCCGCTCGCCGGCGTCCCCGACGCTCAGGTTCGGGGCCAGGGTGGGCTTCAGGAGATCGCGGTCCACCCGGATTTCGAGGTCAATCGCATCGTCTATCTGAGCTACTCCAAGGCCGAAGGCAATCGCAGCACTACCGCACTGGCGCGCGCCCGACTCGAGGGAGAACGTCTCCACGAAGTAGAGGAAATCTTCGAGGCCGAGGCCTGGAGCGGCACCGCGGGACACTTCGGCGCAAAGATCGCCTTCGACGGCAACGGGCACCTGTTCATGTCCGTTGGCGATCGCCAGGCGCGGCCCCAGGGGAACCTGGAAGGCCATCCCGCGCAGGCGCTCGGCAGCCACGCGGGCACCATTGTGAGGCTCAGGGAAGACGGCTCCGTGCCCGATGACAATCCCTTTGCGGGCCATCCAGGCGCGTTGCCGGAGATCTGGAGCTATGGTCACCGCAATCCCCAGGGTCTGGACTACCACCCGGCGACCGGACGGCTATGGTCAACCGAGCATGGACCTCAGGGCGGCGACGAGCTCAACCTGATCCTGCCGGGCCTGAATTACGGCTGGCCGGTGATCGGCTTCGGCGTGAACTATGTCACGGCAACGCCGATTCACGCCGCCAGCGAGCGCGACGGCATGAAGCAGCCCATGACCTACTGGACACCGTCCATCGGCGCTTCCGGCCTGATTGTTTACGAAGGCGACGCTTTCCCGCGCTGGCGCGGCGACCTGTTCGCCGGGGGGCTGGCCCGCAAGCATCGCCGCCTGTCGCGCATCCGCACGGACGATGAGGGCCGCGTGGTGGCCCGCGAACCGCTGCTGCAGGATGTCTACCGGCTGCGCGATGTCCGCCAGGGGCCGGACGGCTTTATCTACCTGGCCACCGACGATCGCAGCGGCCAACTCACGGACGTAGTACGGCTCGAACCGGCGGACTGAGTCCTCTCAGTCTTCCCGGGCGTCGACCACCTTCTTGAAATAAGTCCAGCTCGTTTCGTTGGGCCGGTCGTCGTCCAGCGGCGGCGCGTGCCGGTACAGGGGGAAGTGTTCCTCGATCACGGTCCGGAAATCCGCCGGCACGTTCTCGTAGTCTCCGACCTTGCTGCCTCCGGCGTGGAAATACATCTTGCCGGTGCGCGATCCCATCTCCATCCACGGCAGCCACTGCGCCAGGCGCACCCAGCCGACGAATGTGCCTGCCGAATCGCTGTCCGCATCCAGCAGGTCATCCAGCTTGCCCTTGAAATTGAACATCTCCGTGGCGTGATACGTGCCGCCCACGTATTTCTGGTAATCGCCCGCCAGCGGGTTGTTGTAGAACAGCGGCACCGCCGCCGTCCACCACCAGTCGTTCCCCTGCGTCACCATGGGCATTTGAAACTCCGAACCGTCGCGCCGCAGCGGAAACTGGGCCGGCTGATTGACCGGGTCGTTGGCTACGTGGACCACTTCCACCGTCTTGCCCGTATAGGGGTTGTCCCAGGTGTCCAGCATTTCGCCCGTGACAGGGTCCTGGTAGACAAGAATCTCCCTCGTAATCAGGCGGAATCCCTTACCGCGCTCGGGGTCCTCCACGGTGGCGCAGCGGCGCACGTTGATGCCCTCCACGCGGAACAGCCTGAG
This sequence comes from uncultured Gammaproteobacteria bacterium, assembly GCA_951828235.1. GTDB lineage: Bacteria > Pseudomonadota > Gammaproteobacteria > Steroidobacterales > Foliamicaceae > Foliamicus. Next base: position 2,238,924 of record OX639965.1, on the reverse strand, counting down.
GTCCGCCTGCCCCGCGACATGCCCGTAGGCAATCCCCGTCCACCAGAAAAAGGACTCCTTGCCGTCGAGCGTGGAGCATTGCACCTTGCGGTAGGCCATAAGCCTTCCTGCAGCCGTATCCAGACTTATGCCTGATTCCCCGCGGCGGTCCTCTTGCGGATCGACGACCGTTTCGATCAGGCGGTTCACGATCTCCAGGACTTCATCCTCGGGAGCCGCGTCTGCTATGGCCGCGCCGCTCAACAACAATCCGGCCAGGACCGGCAAACAAATTCGTCCTATCGATTTCATGAAATTCTCCCGTCTGCCAAGACAGCGTCCGCCGCGGACCCGCGGCGGCGGCTGTATAGAATAACCCGATGGACTTTTCCGTCACAGGGGTTCTCGTCGGGAACCTGGCGCTGGTGCTGGGAATCATGGTTGCGCTGTGGCTGATCAGCCTGCGGCTGCGCGACACCAGCATCGTCGATCTCTTCTGGGGCCTGGGGTTCGCGGTGATCGCCGTGGCGACGCTTTGGCGCACGGGCGGCATTTCGCCGCGGGCGTGGCTGCTGACCCTGCTGACCACGCTCTGGTCGCTGCGCTACAGCTGGCACCTTTGGCGCCGCAACATAGGGCATGGAGAGGACTACCGCTACGCCTCCATGCGCGAAAAGACCGAGGCCGCCGGCCGTTCCTGGAACATGCGCAGCCTCTTTGTCGTTTTCCTGCTGCAGGGCGGAATCCTCTGGCTCGTTTCGCTTCCCGTCCAGTTCGGCCAGTTGTATGCGCAGCCGGTCACGCTGGGCTGGGTGGCGCTGGCCGGGATCGCGCTGTGGATCGCCGGCGTAGTGTTCGAGGCCATAGGCGATGCGCAACTCAAGCGTTTCCGGGCCGATCCGGACAACCGCGGCAAAGTCCTTGAGACCGGGCTGTGGCGATATACCCGCCACCCCAACTACTTCGGCAACGCCTGTTTGTGGTGGGGCATCTGGCTGTTGGCCGCGGAAGTGGACGCCGCCGCCTGGGCCTTCTTCAGCCCGGCGCTGATGACCTGGGCCCTGCTGAAATTCTCCGGCGTGCCGATTCTTGAAAAGCACCTGGCGGCCACCCGCCCCGGCTACGAGGACTACATGAAGCGCACCAGCATGTTCTTCCCGCTGCCGCCGAAGAAAACGGCTTAGGGCCCTTCAGCACCAGGCATGCCGGGCAAACGGTTCAAGCGCGAGGAGCAGGGTCTCAACCTGTCGTTCCTCGATGTCGTTTGCTGCGGCTTCGGGGCCGTCATCCTGTTGCTCGTGATCACCAAGATCCACGAGCCGGTCATCATTGAGCGCAGCCGAGACGAGCTCGAGGGGCTGATTCTTATGCTGGAGCGCGAGCTGTTCGAAATTCGCGGCGAAACAACGGTGCTGCGGCGCGACCTTGATCCGCTTCGCGCCGAGACCGCCGAAAGCGTGCGCCGGGTGAGCCGGACCCGGCGCGAGGTGGAGGCAGCCGAAGAGCGCCACTTTGCCGCCAGGGAGACCGCGGCGGAGGGCAGCGACGAGGCCGGACAACTACTGGCGGCGCGCCAGGAACTCACCGAGGAGATGGATCGCCTGCTGGCCGACTACCGCCCTCCCGCCAACGACACGACGGTCGGCGGCATCCCGGTGGACAGCGAGTACATCATTTTCGTGATCGACACCTCGGGCAGCATGGTGGGCAACGCCTGGCCGGCAGTACAGCGGCTGGTTGCCGAAACGTTGCGCGTCTATCCCACGGTCAAGGGGATCCAGGTGCTCAATGACGAAGGGCAGTACCTGTTCTCATCCTTTGCACGCAGGTGGATTCCGGATTCGCCGTCACGGCGCCAGTCCATCATCCGGGCCATTGCCAACTGGCAGGCCTACTCCGACTCGAATCCCGCCGAAGGGATCGTCGAGGCCATCAGCACTTTCTACGACGAGGGCAGGAAGGTGAGCATCTACGTGTTCGGGGACGACTTTTCGCAGGGCTCGGCCGAGTCCCTGGTGCGCTACGTGGCGCGGATCAACGAAGCCGACCGCTTCGGAAACTGCCTGGTAAGGATCCACGCGGTAGGTTTCCCCGTTCTCCTGCGTGGCGGCGCATTCGGCCAGGCCAGCCGCTTCGCCAACCTGATGCGGGTGCTCTGCGAGCGCAACTGCGGCACCTTCGTCGCGCGCCCCACGCTCGGTTAGCCCGCGGTGTTGCATTGTGCGCACAGCCATGCAGCGCAGGGGCCCGGTTGGTCAACTGACGCTCTGAGAGGCGCGGGCGTGCAAGCAGCGCATATCGCTGGAGGGTCGGCATGCCGTATCTGATCGGACTGCTCGGGGCCATAGTAACGGTCCTGGTGCTGCTCAAGAGGCTCGCCGACGCCGGCATCGACCTCGGCGGCCTGAATCCGTTCGCGCGGCGGCGCCGGCGCGCTTGGCAAAGCAAGTTCGAGGCCAATCCGCTGTTCGGGCTCGAAGACCCCATGGATGCCGCGGCGGCGCTTGCGGTCGGAGTTGCCAAGGCAAGCGGTGACATAAGTCTGGAGCAGAAACGCGCCTTGCTCGCCGCGTTCCAGAGCACCTTCGACCTGGAGTTGGTCGCGGCCGAAAAGCTGCTCGCGGCGAGCGCCTATCTAGTCGGCGACGGGCAGATCTTCTCGGACCATGTCGAGGGTGTCGTGGCGAAGAGCAGGGAACGCTTCACGGACAATCAGATCGCCTCGACGCTGGCGATGATTGAGGAGATTGCGGCGGTCGAGGGCGCCACGGAACGACAGCGCGAACTGATCGGCCGCATCGGGGAGATCTTGCACAACAGGAGCGAATCCACGACCTGGCGGTGAGCGCGTCGCTTGTTCGAGAAGCGAGACCGCGCTGCCTCACTGAGCCTGCGTCAGGCTGGCGGCTTGTCGTCGTCGATGGAGACCCGGTGCATGAGGCGGCGCCGGTCTCCGAAGTCGAATACGCCCTTATGGATGGTGCAACGGTTGTCCCAGAAGGCAACCGAGTTCTTCTCCCAGGAAAACCGGCACTGGAACTCGGGCTGGGTGCTGTGGCGGAACAGGAAATCCAGCAGCATGCGGCTTTCTTCCGGCTTCATGTCCTTGATGCGCGAGGTCATCAGCTCGCTTACGAACAGTGACTTCCGCCCGGTTTCCGGATGCGTGCGCACTACCGGGTGCTCGGAAGGCGGCAGCATCTTGCGCATCTGAGCGAAAGCCTCGGGGCCCAGACGCTCAATCAGGGTCTCGAGGTTGCGGTAGGCGTTGTCGTTGACCGCGGTCAGGCCCGAAAGGAAGGACTGCATGCTGTCGGAAAGGTCCTCGTAGGCGGCATACATATTGGCCCAGACCGTGTCCCCGGCGCCTTCGGGCACGTCCAGCGCGTACAGCACCGATCCCCGGGAAGGAATCGGCAGAAACGCCGCGTCGCAATGCCAGGTGATGTCGGTCACGTCACGGCTGTACAGCCCCGGGTATTCCTGCACGAAGACGCCCGTAGTCCCCTCAAGCGTGGGCATGAAGCCGGCCTTGGTGAGTTCCCCGAAATTCGCGGCAAAGGCCTCGTGCTGCTCGGGAGTCATTTCCTGGTCGCGGAAGAACAGCAGCTGGTATTCCAGCCAGGCCGAATGCAGCTCCGCCAGGGCCGCCTCACCCAAAGGCTGCGAGATATCGACACCGCTGACGGTTGCGCCGAAGGTGCCGGTTACGGGCCGAACGGAAATGTGTTCGAAATTCATATTGGCGTGCCCCAGGGCACCTCGGGATCTTCCCCCAGCGGCCCTTCATGCACCCAGCCGTATTGCGTGTTGCTGGGCGCAGGCCCGTCTTGAAGGTAGGCGGCCCGCATCCGGCTGAGCCGATCGCCCGGTATCGCCTCGAGGGCGGCCGGCACGTCGATGCCGTACAAATGCGCCGAGTTCAGGCCGAGGATCAGCTCCTTGTCCCGCCGCGTGAGCGCCGGATAGCCGTGCTTTTCCTGCAGCGCTTCGGGTATCTCAAAGCGGCGGAAGGCCTCGATCTGCCATTGCGGCGAACCCCACCAGATCGAATCGGTGCCCCAGATCACGTGATCGCTGCCGAAGGCCTTGAGGATCTGGCCCATCAGGTGGCTGCAGATTTCCGGGTGGGTAATCGCCGTATGCCCGAAAACGCTACCGAGTTCCATGTAGACGTTGGTCATTTCGGGCGTTTCCAGCCGGTCCCTGACGATATCGGAGGTCCATACCAGGTAGCCGTTCTCGTCGATGCCGGTGGCGCCCGCGGCCAGTTCGTTGACCAGGTTCCTGAATCCGGAGTGATAGACGATGAAGTTCAGGTCCGGCCAGTCCAGCGCGGCCTTTTTGATGTCCCAGGGGCGGCAGTACTCCGGATCGGTGCCGGTAATCGGCAGGCCTTTGTGAACCGAAATGTTCGTGATTCCCAGCTTCAGCGCCAACTCGTAGAAGGGATAGGCGATCTTCTCGTCGTCCATGCGCCACGGATTGATCGGCACGCCCGTGTAGCACTTCCAGCCGTCCACCTTCAGTTCCGCCGCCTGGCGTTCGATTTCCTCCAGGCTGCCGGGCATGTTCGGCGCCGCCAGGCCGTGGCTCAGCATGCGCCGCGAGCCCGCGAGTTCGTTGATGGTGCGCCGGGTCTCCACCATCATGTCGACCGGCAGGATATTGTATCTGTCCTCGCCTACAGGCGCGCCGCTGATGATGCCCATGGTGGTTTCGCTGTCCAGGAAGACTTCCTTGGTGAAATTCTCAAGCTGCAGGTCCTCGCGCCCGGGCTTCACGCCCACCAGGTCCGGATTCAGGTTGAACATGCCCGCCAGGCGGCGGAACCCCAGCGGGCCCACGATTCCCTCTTTTACGTGGTGGAGCTGGGCGTCGAAAACGAAATCGGGCCAGGTCTCCGGTTCAGCCCCCGCCTCCGCGGCTTCGGCCCAGTCGACCAGGAAATACCGCCCGAACACCTCGTTCATGGCCAGGAATGCCGCGGCCATGCCGGCGGCGCTGCCCAGGTATTGCCTGCGGCTCATCTTCCGCCCGGCGGCCAGGCGGTCCGCCAGTTCGTAGATTCGCCGTTCCACGCGCCGCTGGTCTTCCGACTGCGGCATCGGGATGTACTCCTCGTTGGACACCACCTGGGTCGGGATGGGCGTGCAACGGCCCTCCTGGCGGTCCTTCTCGCTCTTGCGCATCCACATGAGTCAGTCCCCCCAATTCGCGACTGGCCTAGTCTAGCCTGAGCCCTCGGAAGCGGCCCTGCCAACAGTACACTACCCGCAGTTCCCCACGCGTTCCCCCGCCCGCATGCAAGCACCCGATTTCCTGGTCCTCCCCCGCTGGATTATCCCGGTCGAACCTCTCGGCACGACGCTTGAAGACCACGCGCTGGCCGTGCGGGACGAGCGCATTTGCGCACTGTTGCCGAGCGCCGAGGCCGTGCGCCGCTGGCCGCAGGCCCGGCGGGTAGAGCGGCCTGAGCACGTCGTTATCCCGGGGCTGGTGAATGCGCACACCCATGCCGGCATGACGCTGCTGCGCGGCTTTGCCGACGACCTCAGTCTGCAGACCTGGCTTGAGAATCACATCTGGCCCGCGGAAACCCGCCATCTCAGCGAGGATTACGTGCGCGCGGGAACGGAATTGGCGCTGGTCGAAATGGTGCGTTCCGGCACGACCTGCTTTGCCGACATGTATTTCTTCCCCGACATCGGCGTCGAAGTCGCCCGGAGTCGGGGCGTGCGCATGGCCGTGGGCTTGCCGATGATCGACTTCCCCACGCACTGGGCCGAGGACCGGCAAGCCTCGCTCCGCAAGAACGCGAAGCTGTACGAGCAATACCGGGGCGAGGCGGGCGTCTCGTTCGCGATGGCGCCGCATGCGCCCTACTCGGTTGACGATTCCGGGCTCCAGCTGTGCGCGAAACTGGCGCAGGAACGCGACATCCCCATTCACACTCATGTTCACGAGACGGCCGGCGAAACAGCCGAGTCGCTGCAAGTGCACAAGCGCCGGCCGCTGGCCCGCATGGATGAACTCGGCCTGGTCAACGAGCGCCTGATGGCGGTGCATGCCACGCAGCTCGAGGGCGCGGAGATCGACATGCTGGCCGAACGGGGCAGCTCGGTGGTGCACTGTCCGCAATCCAACCTGAAGCTGGCGAGCGGCTTCGCCCCCGTGGATGCGCTGCTGACCGCCGGCGTCAACGTTGCCCTGGGCACGGACAGCGCAGCCAGCAACAACGATCTCGACCTGCTTGAGGAGATGAAGACCGCAGCATTGCTCGCCAAGGCGGTTTCGGGCAATGCCGAAGCCGTATCCGCGGCCGCGGCGCTCGAAATGGCCACGCTGGCCGGCGCAAGGGCGCTCGGCATTGACGGCGAAACCGGATCGCTCGTTCCCGGCAAGGCCGCGGACTTCGTGGCGCTGGACCTGTCCGCGGCCAATACCCAGCCGGTCTATGATCCGGCCTCGCAGTTGGCCTACTCCTGCAAGTCCTCCCAGATCAGCGACGTCTGGGTTCGCGGCAGGGCGTTGATGGAGGCCGGCAGGCTGGCCAGGGATGACGAGGACCGCATTCTCGCGCAGGCGCGCGAGTGGGGCGCGAAAATCGGGAACCCGGGCGCCGGATCCATACCGGCCGCGCAAGCACAATGAACGAAGAAACGGCTCAACGCAACGCAGACTCCGCCGAGCTGGAGCGCTTTGCCGCGATGGCCGCGCAGTGGTGGGACCCGCAGGGCCCGAATCGCCCCCTGCACGCCATGAACCCCGTACGGGTGAAGTACATCGCGGATAACGCCCAAGGACTCGCCGGCAAGTGCTGCCTGGACGTGGGCTGCGGAGGCGGATTGCTCAGTGAGTCCCTCGCGGCCGAGGGGGCCGGTTCCGTGCTCGGGCTCGATGCTTCCGAAGAAATGCTGGAGGTTGCCCGTCTGCATGCCGAGGCCGGCAACGTGAAGAACCTGGAATACCGCCGCGCCACAGCGGAAGAAACCGACGGCGAGTTCGACGTCGTCTGCTGTCTTGAAGTGCTCGAACACGTGCCCCGCCCCGGCGAACTAATGGCCGCCTGCGGCCGCCTGACGCGCCCCGGCGGCCACGTATTCGTCTCCACCCTGAACCGCACTCCCGCGGCGTTCGCAATGGGCATAGTCGGCGCGGAGTTCGTGCTGGGCCTGTTGCCGCGCGGCACCCATCGCTACGAGAAGTTCATCCGCCCCTCCGAACTGGAGGCCTGGGCGCGCGCCGCGGGCCTGAGCGCCCGGGACTTCAGCGGGCTTCAATACAATCCCCTGCACGGCAGTTTCCGCTTGAGCAGCAACATCGACGTGAATTACATCGCCCACTTCACGAAAGCGGCCGCAGCATGAGCGCGGCGAATTCCCGGGTGCGCGCGGTGCTGTTCGACCTGGACGGGACTCTGGTCGATACCGCCCCCGACCTGGTGGGCTGCGTGCAGGACGTCATGCGGGCGCGAGGGGCCCGGCCGCTGCCGTTCAAGACCCTGCGCCACTACGTTTCCAGGGGCATGCGGGGACTGCTGACGGCCGCCTACGGCGCCGATTTCATCGACAGCGAGCAATACCCCGGCGTGCTGGAGCACTGCCTGAAACTGTACTCGGGCCGATTGGCGGAACAGTCACGGTTGTTCCCGGGCATGCGCCGCGTGCTGGACCGTCTCGCTGTTCAGCGGATTCCCTGGGGCGTGGTCACGAACAAGCCGGAATACCTGACCCGGCCCCTGCTCGAGGCGCTGGACCTTGCCCGCGAATGTGCAGTGACCGTGGGGGGCGGCACCACGAACCACACCAAGCCGCACCCCGAACCCATGATATTCGCCGCCAGGCAGCTTGCCGTAAAGCCGCAGGCCTGCGTAATGCTGGGCGACGATCCCCGTGACATTCAGGCCGCCCGCAGTGCGGGAATGTCCGCGCTAGCCGCCGCGTGGGGGTACTTCCCGCCGGAGGAAGACTTGAGCGCCTGGGGCGCAGCCGCGATCCTGCAGACTCCCCCGGATCTCCTCGAATGGCTCAAGGAAAAGGAAGCCGGGACCAATGCCGCCCCAGCGCCCCCGGAGTTACAATGTAGTGAGTCGGCGGGCCCGGTCCTTAACCCTCGCCATCCCGGCCCCTGAACGCAGGAAATGCCAATGTCCAGCACCGAGATTATCTTTGAGGTCAGCGAAGACGAGTCCGACGGAGGCTACTCGGCGAGCGCTCTGGGGTATGGCATCCATACCCAGAGCGACTCTATCGAAGAGCTCCGCCGCAACGTAAAAGAGGCTGTTGACTGCTACTTTGACGAGACCATGACGCGGCCGCGGCTGATACGGCTGCACTTCGTGCGGGACGAGGTTCTGGCGGCGTGAAACTGCCCCGCGATGTCAAGGGCATCGCACTTCAGACTGCTCTGCAACGGCTGGGCTACCAAGCGTCAAGGCAACGCGGTTCGCATGTACGGATAACAACCCAGCTTAACGGCGAACACCACGAAGTCATCCCGCTGCACAACCCTGTCCGTGTCAAAACGCTGTCGTCCATACTGCGCAGCGTCGCCCGACACCATGGCCTGACCGTCGAAGAGCTGCTGCGGAAACTCGATCTTTGACCGTGAAAGCGGCAGGTCGGACTAAACGCTCCGAAGCAGGCAGAACCCGGAGATTCATTCCGGGCGGGATTTCGGGCCGGACGAGAGAGACTTCCCCGCCCACTCCCACCACCGCCGCACACATTCGGTGGCGACGCCGTCCGAAAGATGGTTGGCAGCCGGAGAAGCCATACACCGAAGCCGCAGTTCGCTTTCGGCGAGCACCGGGCGGTCGTCGAGGTATTCGTTTTCGATCAGGTAGTTGCGCAGCTGCTCAACGCTGTTGCTGCGAAATCCCTTTAGACGTTGATCTTTGCGGCTTGTCAGCTCTCCAAGAAGCCGCTCCGGGTCTCCATCGAGTTCCCTTGCGATCTCAACTACATCATCACGGTAACGCCCGCTCAAAGCCCCACTGTCTGTCAGCGCGTCCCGGCCCATCGGCTTCCCCCGCCCCTGCTTCCACAGTTCGCAGAACACCTCCAGCAGGTCCAGCCGCAAGCCGACCTGCGTGGCGGCAATCGACCGGGAAGCCAGTCTTTCCGCTAGCGCAGTGCCTGTAACTGTTTTCCACTGACCGGCCCACTCGATCGCGCTGGTCAGCGCGTCGCGCAGCAATGCCAGGTCGTCCCAAAGCACATAGAAAACATGCTGCTCCGCAAAGCCCAGCGCCGGACGAAACGCCGGCACACGCAGCAACGCGCCGTACGCTTCCGGAGTCAATCCGTCAGGCGCGGGCACCTTCGGCGCAGGCGGCACGCGAAGCGCCTCCGGGCCGCTGACGCTTTCGGCGCCGGTCCGGATCAGCCCAAGATCGATAGGCTCGGCAGGTTCGCGGCCATCCCGGCTGAGCGCATGCCGAATGCGGTCAACGTCAAGCGGATCGCTGGTGAGATAGAAGATCTGGCGTCCCTGTTCATGCGCAATCCGCCCAAGACTGCGCACGATGGCCTCGAATCGCTGTGGATCACTCTGGTCGAGCGCCTCGTCAAGAAACAACGGAAGCACCTTGCCCTGCTCCACCTCTTCCGCGAACGCGATGCGCGCCGCCAGCAACAACTGCGCCCGCGTGCCGTCAGAAAGTTCATCGATCTCGCGTCTTTGTCCACCACGCGATTCAACGGCGAATAATCGCGGAATTCCTTTTCCCTTCTCCAGCTGCAATTCGTAGTTGAGGAAAGTGAAGCGGGAGAAATGATCCCGCGCCCGCTCGAACACGCGGGGCATCCGGCTCTGTTCGTATTCCTGTTCGACCTCTTCGATCAGAAACTTCCCGGCCTTGGCGAACAACGCCGCGTCCCGAACCTCCCGCAGGCGGGCACGGGTTTCTTCGCGGACAGCGATAAGGTTCTGCATATCGGCGCCATCTCTGGTCTGCTTAACCTCGGCATTGACTTCCGCGATTTCCTTGTGCAATTGGCTTTCCTGCGATGCGGCTTTCGACAGCTCGGATTTGAGTCGTTCCAGCGACTGGCTGTCCTGTTCGGATAGCTCGGACTCGCCGACTCTGTCGAGTTCTTCGCGGTCGGACTCGATCTGGCTCTCAAGCTTGTCTTTCCGGCGTGTCAGTTTGCGGTGCTGCGGCAATTTTTCCAGCAGCGACGCGAGCCCCCCCGCATCGCCGGCGTCGAGCCCCGCTGTCGCGTAGATGCCATCGATCAAAGCGCGGATTGAGTCGCGGTCGTGGGCGTTCTGATCAAGTCGAGGCTTGGCATTGCGCTCGCCGTAGAGCGCCGTTTCCAGCCGCGAATTTCGATCCACGAGATTGTTCACGCGGGCTCTGGCCTCTGCGGCGCCGGCAGGCCGCGGTTCGCCGTAACGCTCCAGAGTATCGGCCAATTGCGCCAGGAGGCCGGTGTGGCGGCTTTCCTGACGCTCCACTTCGCCTGTGCTGGCTTCGTGCTCTCGGCGAGCCAGCCTGAGATCGTCGAGCGCCCGCGCAAAATCGACGAGTTCTGCGTCGGGGGGAAGTGATTTCAGGCCGAGCGCGGCTTTCAGATCCTGTCTGCGGATTTCCAGATCGCTCTCCCCCTCGGCCAAATCTTTGAGCTGCTGCTCCAGCCGCTTCCGCTCGACATCGCGGTCGCGAGCGCGCTCAAGGGCCGATATCTTACTTTCCAGGCGGAGCAAGGCAGATTCCACGGAGGACGCATACCATTGGACGGGCTCTTCAAGACCCAACTGCTTGTACCTCTCCTGCTCTTCCTGCCTCTTGCGCTTAAAACCACTTTCGCCGCCGGGAAATAATGCCGCCAGACTGATACCGGGCCCCACGGCCGCAATGAGGGCCAGTAGCGGATCCACAAGGTAGGCAAGTGCGGCGCCCGCCAGGAATATCGCGATTGCCAACAAGAGCCAGGGCCAGCGTCGCCGAAGCCTGATAGCTGGAGACTCGGTTTGCGGTACGCGCAGCCAGGAACGCAGGGCGGCGGCGGCGCTCCTGATCTTCTCTATATCATGTTCGCCGTTCCTGGTCGGATCAGCGCTCTTGAGCACACCCAATTGCTCCCTGATTGCGTGAACCTGTGTCTTGTGCGAATGGCTGGCGCGAAGAAACTCGAAGAGCTTGCGGCGGTCGGGCAAACTCAGTTGCGCGTGATCGACGTCTTCGCCCCCGATCGCCGCCAATGACGAGGCAAGCCTATTTCGGGCTTTCTCGCGCTCAGTTCTTGCGGCCTCCAGTGTCTGCTCAATTCTTCCCAATTCGTCCGCGTTGTCGCGCCACGTTGCGAGATCCGCCTTCTCCAGTGGGTCGGCCAGCCCGGACTTCTTCCGTTCTTCGCGCGCCTCCTGCAACTCTCTTTCGAGCTTGCGGGCGCGCTCCTCCAGCTGGGTCAATCCTTCCTCATGTTTACGGACATTCTCGCGCTCCTGACCTGTCAGCCTCGCCAGCGCACCGGGCAGCGCCGCAAGTTGTTCCTCAATCCCGGATAGCTCTCCACGCCGGCCTGCAAGGCCGATTGCGCGTTCGACGTGAGCGATACGGCTGGCCGCCGCTTTTGCCTCCTCCAGTTTGTCTTTGAAGTGATCGAGCCGATCGACACGGCGCTGGAGGTCGTGTTGTTTGCCTTCTTCTTTCTGAACATTATCCCGTGCAGCGTTGAAGCTTCTGCGTCCCTGGCGCTTTGTGTGCGGTGTTACAGGCGAAAACAAGCCCGATCCGATGTCATGCAGGTCGAACCCGCCCGCCGTCTGGCGACGAATTTCCGAGGCGATGTCCTCTGTGCCCTCCAACGATGGATCGACCAGATCGCGGAGGTTCAGAAAGAAGCAGCGGTAATTGTGTGACGGGGGAAGACTCGGAGAGGCGTTGCCCTCACCGCCGCGGCGCCAGTGACCGTTGGGTCCTTGGCGCTCTCCCCGCCAGGTGTCTCCTCCCCATTCGAATACGCCGCTTACGGAAGTTTTGTGCGACGATCCGCGATCACTCCAATATAACCCTTCCACCGCGCGGCCGATGCTCGACTTGCCAATGCCGTTCGGCCCGAAAATGACGTGGATTCCCGGTCCGGCCGCCTTGATTTCAAACGGCTTGCTGACGCCGGGCAGGCGGTTGATCGTAAGCCGCTTGAGAATCATGACGGCTCGCGTGACGGCAGGCTGGCGATCATTGCGCTCAACGCGGCCTTTCCGGAGCGCAGGAGAACGTCCCGCAATGCATCTTCCGGCAGGGGATGGGTGGCGTTGCGGTGTTCGTTCACCGGGTTGAAGATTTCTTCACGGGCGATTCCGTCCAAACGCTCCCGCGCACGGTCAAGTAAGGCCCTGGATTGCTCGTTGTTCTCCTTCAGCAGCAGCAGGCGCTGCGCAAGAAGCGCGGCCGGATCACCGCCGGATGCGATTTCTTCCAGATCCAGATGCAGATCCATCGCGTCCAGGATTCTGTTGAAGAAGATGGCCGTACCATCCACCATCCGAAACCGGGAACGCCATTCATCGCCTGCGATCCACCGGCGGACCTCCTCGTAGGCATCGGTGGAGCCGGTAAGCCGGACGCGGAGCCCAAGCGCGCTCGGCATCGAGCCGCTTGATCCCAGCGACCGTGCGTGTTTCTGCGCCGCGTCCAGTAACCGGTCGGACACATCCTCGACATGGCCGATTCCTTCCACCGACACCTCGGCGGATTCCCACCGCACAGGGGCCAGCGGAACGTGTTCCGGCTTGATACTGCCGTCTGCGGACATCTCCACCAGCCACGGTCCACGCGGTCCCGTTTCAGAAGGATCCAGCGCGACCAGCGAACCAAGATAGCCGGAGGGCCGCGCGCGCGCCGCGCGCGGCTGTCCATCGAGGGACGGTTTGTGGATGTGACCCAGAAGCCAGGCGTCGTAGCCGGTGTCGTCCAACTCCGTCTGGCGGACGGGCGCATATCCGCCGCCGGATGCTCCGAGGTCGCAGTGCAGAAGGCCGATCCTCGGCACTGCCGCTGACGGCGGTGGCAGCGGCTCGGCGAGCAACTGCGCGACGGGACTCTGGCGGACGTATTTTTCGTCGAAAGACCAGCCGACGATCTGAGCAACCGGCGATCCGTCCTTTGAAAGCGTGGTCGCTTCCCAGCGACCCTCCGCGCCCAGGAGCTTGAAACCGTCGATCAGCTTTGCAAGCCGGGGAAGCGCCTCCACGTCGTGGTTCCCGGCAACGGCGATAACCTCGATGCCGGCGTCCAGCAACCGCCGAACGCTCTCCTCCAGCGGCGCCAGAGCCTCGAATCGGGCATTGGCGCTTTCAACGACATCACCCGCAAACAGGACCGCTATAACCTGCTTCTCGATCGCCAGATCGACCGCGGAACGCAAGGCGGCAGCAGGCGTCAGTTCCCGCAGGTCGATTCCTGCGTCGGAAATCCCATCGGGAATGCCCGAACACGCTGTGCCGAGATGCACATCGCCTATCGCAAGAATCAACGTCTTTTCGCTCATAGGTCCCTTTCTGATCGAGTGCTGCGCATAATATCTCTGTGTATCCGAAAAAATCCAAGGCGAACGGAAAAGAAGATATGCTCACACTATGGCGGCGGCAGAACGACATGATACGAAAGACCAGCAGGGATATTGACGAGCACCTCATCAAACAGTCAAAGAACCTGCTCGGCACGGTTTCAGACAAAGAGGCGACCGTTAGCGCCCTTCTGGAAATCGTTCGCAGGAATGCTCGGCGCGAGGAAGTTCGGGTACTTTCGAATATGGATGGTATCGATATGGCTGAAAAGGAGAGTATGGCGAAAGCCTGGCACAGTTGAACAGGAGGTGGAGTGGGTTGCGCCGCGAGGCTCGCTGTAAGCAAGACCTTTGTCCCGCCTGCACAACTGTAATTTAGAGCGTTTACGCCTTCGTGGAGGGCGGGGACGTCCTTGTTCCTATAAGCTTCTTCGGGTCGATTTCGCGCCACTGGCCGCGGGGCAGGTCGCGCGGCAGCCGCACCGGACCGTAGCGTGTCCGGATCAGGCGGCTTACCGCATGGCCTTGCGCCTGCCAGAGCCGGCGCACCACGCGGTGGCGGCCCTCGCTCAGCGTTACGCGGTACCAGCGATTGACCCCGCTGCCTCCCTGTTCTACCAGCGAATCGAAGCGCGCCGGGCCGTCCTCTAGCACTACGCCCCCGGTGAGGCGGTTCAGGACTTTAGGGCCGGGGCGCCCCAGTACCCGAACGAGGTATTCCCGCTCCACCCCGAACGACGGATGCATCAGCCGGTGGGCCAGTTCGCCGTCGGTGGTCAGCAGCAACAGTCCGCTGGAATTCAGGTCGAGGCGCCCGACGGCCACCCAGCGCTGCCCCTTCAAGCGCGGCAGCGCGGAAAAAACCGTAGGGTGACGCGCGCGGCGGTCGCTCGTCACCAGCTCGCCGTCAGGCTTGTTGTATGCGATTACCCGCGTTGCCCCGGATTCGCCTCGCTGCAGCTGCAACGGCCGCCCGTCCAGGCGAAACTGCTCGCGGCCGTCAACCTTCAGTCCCGGCTCCGCCCGCCGTCCGTTGACACTCAGCCGGCCCGCCGCGATCCAGGCCTCAACTTCGCGGCGCGAGGCGACCCCGGCCGAAGCCAGGTACTTCTGGACCCGGATCAATCGGGGTCGGAAGGTGTTTCGCCGGGGTCCCCCCCGTCGTCGAAGAGATCCGTGCCCTGCTCTTCGGCGCCTTCCGCGGCGTCGGCCCTTGCACGACCAGGTGGGCCGGCGGCGGGAGCATCGTCCGGCGAGGCAAATTCGCCGGCCGATGGCAAGTCATCGAGGCGTTTGAGTCCAAAATAATCCATGAATTCCCTGGTAGTGCCGTACAGGGCCGGGCGGCCCGGCGTCTCCTTGTGACCCACCACTTCGATCCAGTCGCGCTCCATGAGCGTGCGCATGATGTGGCCGCTCAGGCGCACGCCGCGCAGCTCCTCGATTTCGGCCCGGGTGATGGGCTGCCGGTAGGCGATCGCCGCCAGGCTCTCAAGCAGCGCACGCGAAAACCTCGGAGGGCGGAACCGTTCCAGTTTTGCCAGCCGCTCCGCGGCCGAAATCCCGGTCTGCACCCGCCAGCCCCCGGCCACTTCCCGGATTTCGATTTCCCGGGCTGCGTAGTCCTGCTCCAGGTCGCCCAGGGCCTTCAGGACATCGTCTTCGCTTATGTCTTCCAATGGATCGAACAGGCTCAACAGCTGCGTCATGCTGAGGGGCCGTCCCGCCCCCAGCAACGCCGCCTCCACCAGGTTCCGCGTATCCGGGGCGTTCACTTGGAGGCTTCCCTGCCTTGCCCGGGAGCGCTGACGTAGATCGGCGCGAACGGTTCGTTCTGGACGGCTTGCACGCCGTTGTCCCGAACCAGTTCGAGGAGAGCCGAAAAGGTAACGGCCGCGCCCATGCGCCCCTCGGACGGATCGAACAAATCAGTGAAGTCCGCAAACTCCCTGCCCGAGACCTGCTTGAGAATGTCCGACATGCGTTCGCGCACGGACAGCTGTTCGGTCTGCACCGCCCAGCCGCCGGTGAAGCGCACCCGCTCGATCACTCGCGCGTAGGCCAGCGCCAGCTCGTTCAGCGTCGCCTGGGGAAGTTCGCGCGGCCGCTGATCCTCAAGCGCGTCCACCTTTGTCTGAAAGGCGTCGCGCTCCTGGCGGGGCAGCTCTTCCAGTCTGGCGGCCAGCTGCTTCAGGCGCTCGTATTCCAGCAGGCGCAGGAACAGCCTGGCGCGCGGGTCTTCGTCGTCCTCTTCTTCCAGCGGCAGTTGCGGCACCAGCATGCGGGACTTGATCTCCGCCAGGGTTGCGGCCATGACGAGGTATTCGCCGGCCAGTTCCAGCTCCATCTCCTGCATCAGCTCGATGTACTGGGCGTATTGCTCGCAGATGTCGGTGATCGGCACGTCCATGATGTCGAGGTCGTGGCGGCGGATCAGGTAGAGCAGCAGGTCCAGCGGCCCCTCGAAGGACTGCAGGAAAACGCGCAGCGCTTCCGGCGGGATGAAGAGGTCGGCGGGCGCCTCCACATACGGCTCGCCTGAAACGACCGCCAGCCTTGCCGCCGCCGCGGGCTCCTCAAACAGTTGGTGCTTGTCGGTCATTGGCGATCAGTCGGACTCTACTACTATTTTAGGGAATACCGTCGCCGCACCCCGGACCATGCCCGCCAGGCGCGCGGCCGCGGCCCTGGAAAGCGCCCGGTAGTCGCCGCCTGTATCCGGTTCCGACGGCGCCACCAATCGCCCGTCGTCGGTTGCCGCCCGGACCTCCGCCGACAACGGTAGTTGCGCCAGCAGCGGCAGGTCGAATTCACCGGCAAGCCTCTCGCCCCCGCCTTCGCCGAACAGCGCTTCGGTATGGCCGCAATGCGGACAAACATAGGCGCTCATGTTCTCCACCACGCCCAGCACCGGCACGTTGACCTTGCCGAACATGGCGATGCCCTTGCGGGCGTCGGCCACCGACAGTTCCTGCGGCGTGGTCACCACGACCGCGCCGGCCAGCGGGACGCGCTGGGAAAGCGTCAACTGGATGTCGCCGGTGCCCGGCGGCATGTCCACGACAAGGTAATCGAGGTCCTTCCAGCGGGTCTGGCCCAGCAACTGCATGAGCGCCTGCGTCACCATGGGCCCGCGCCAGGCCACCGGGCTGCGCGTATCGACCAGGAAACCGATGGAACTCGCCTGCAGACCGTGCGCCCGCAAGGGCTCGAAGCTCTTGCCGTCGGCGCTGCGCGGCCGTTCGCCCTCCAGGCCCAGCATCCGCGGCACGCTGGGACCGTAAATGTCGGCATCCAGTATTCCGGTGGCGGCGCCGTCCATCGCCAGCCCGACGGCCAGGTTGGCCGCAACTGTGGACTTGCCGACGCCGCCCTTGGCGGACGCCACCGCGATAATGTTCCTGACCTGCTCGAGCCTCTGCACCTGCGACGGAACCGCGTGCGCCGCAATCTCCGTGCGAACCACCACTTCTTCCGCGGAAGTGGCTTCACGAACCCGCGCACTCAACGCATCCGCAAACCCGTCGCAGGGGAAACCCACGGTCAACTCGACGGCGCGGCCTCCAGTGCTTGCGCGAACGCGGCTCCCGGCCTCGCCCAGCGTCAGGCCGCCGAACGGAGCCTCCACTGCCAATACCGCCGTTTCCAGGTCCTTAGTGCGCTGTCTCATAAGAATTGGGCTGATTGTAAGTGCCGCAGAAGAAGCAAGCGCCCTGTTTGACCACAGGTGGACCCCAATCTTTGGACAGGTTGGCAGCCAGTTTAAGGTGGAATCTGCTGTTCATCAGATGCTGCCAGGTTGATCAGTATACGTCTGCTCTTTTGTTAAAAGAGTTTGTCGTTGACGCTGTGGAATTTGTGGGCGAGAGGCTCGCGAGTGGGGGCAGGCGGTGGTCAACACCTGGGTGTTGTCCACGGGCTGTCCCCACGTCCCGCAGGGCGCGAGCCGGTCCGCAGGACTCGTCCACAAAATCCACAGCGTCGGGCGTGTTGAACGCTTGGCGCCCGGTGTGAGATCCGTCGGTCGTGCCATCGTCGGCTTACGCCGCCCAGTCCAGGCGTTGGACACCAGCGTGCGCCTCCGCCGGCGTCCGCCCGCCGAACGCGGAGTGCGGGCGTACGTGGTTGTAATACCTCATCCAGGCCCCGACCCCGTCGCGGGCCTCACGAAAATCGGCAAACGCCTGCAGATAGACGCACTCATACTTCAGCGAGCGCCACAAACGCTCGATGAACACGTTGTCGCTCCACTGGCCCTTGCCGTCCATGGAGATGCGGATGCCGTGGGCGCTTAACTCTCCGGTCCATGCCGTAGAAGTGAACTGGCTGCCCTGGTCGGTGTTGAACACCTCCGGCGGTCCGTAACACTCGATGGCCTCGGCCAGCGCATGCACGCAAAATACCGTGTCCTGCGTTGTGGACAGCCCCCACGACAGCACCTTGCGCGAATACCAGTCCATGATGGCCACCAGGTATAAAAATCCATGCGCCATCGGCAGATACGTCAGATCGGCACACCACACCTGGTTGGGCCAGCGCACGGCCAGATCGCGCAGCAGATAGGGATACACCCGATGTCCCGGCGCCCTCCGCGAGGTGTTCGGCCGCGGCGCCACCGAGCGCAAGCCCATCACCCGCATCAACCGCCGCACCCGCTTGCGGCCCACCCGGTGGCCACCGCGCCGCAGCGCACGGGTCATCTGCCGAGAGCCATACCATGGACAGTCCAAATACAACGCGTCCATCACCCGCATCAGCCGAAGGTTCTCCGCCGGCTCGCCCGACGGGCGGTAGTAAAAGCTCGAGCGGGCGATGCCCACCAAAGCGCACTGGCGCACCACACTGAGCCGGTCGTCTTGCGAATCGATTAAACCTCGCCTCCAATCCACGCTCAGCGATCGAAGGCCTTGGCTAAAAAATCCCGCTCCACCACCAGCTCGCCAATCTTCGCCTGAAGCCGTGTGATCTCCTCCTCGTGGCCCCGGTCCGTTCGATTGACGCCCCGAGCAAACGTCGTCTTCAGTCCCTCAAGCGCCGTGCGCTTCCAGTTGCCAATCACGTTCGGATGCACTTGGTAGCGCGCCGCCAGCTCGGCAATCGTGCCGTCCCCGCGGATCGCCGCCAAGGCTACCCTGGCCTTGAAATCCGGTGAAAAATTGCGTCGCTTCGCCATCGTCGTATGGCCCTCCCATCAGCGCAAATCCCACCTTACAACCCTGTCCGAATCTTGGGGTCCACTTCTACCAGCACTTACCGCTAGACTGCCGGTAGATTCCGATCAATTGTCCGGCAACGCAATGGCAACCAGCAATTCACCGCCGCACGATTCCGCGCGTGTTGATGGCGCTCTCCCGCGGAGCCTGCGCATGAACTTCGGCGCCGGCGCAATGGGCATGGCAGTGATCCTGAATACCATGGGCGGTGTCTTCGCTCCGTTCATGACCAACTTTCTGGGCATAGGCGCGGGCGCGGCGGCCACCCTGCTGCTGGTGTCCAAGCTGTACGACATGGTGACCGACCCGCTGATGGGCGTTATCAGTGACCGGACGACAACGCGCTGGGGCCGCCGCCGCCCATTCCTCATGCTGGGAGGTGTCGCCAGCGCAATCGGACTCACTCTTGTCTTTAACCCTCCGGCCATCGGCAACCAGGCCTGGCTCATCGCTTATGTGCTGGGATCGCTGCTGGTCATCTACACGGGTTACACGCTTTTCAATGTTCCGTACCTGACCATGCCCGCGGAAATGACCAGCAGCTACCACGAGCGCACTACGCTGATGTCGTATCGCGTCGTCTTCCTGAATATCGGCGCACTGATCGCGGTGTCCTCGTTTGCGCTGGTCCAATGGCTGGGAAACGACCGGGCCGCGCACGGAACCATGGGCTGGGCGTTCGCAATCCTCATTTTTCTGGGGTCGACCTATTGCTTCTTCGGCACGGCGCCGGCGAGACAGACTGTCCGGAAGGAGCATGCCTATTCGATCGGCACGCAAGTCCGGACCGCTGTCGAGAACAGGCCGCTGATGCTTCTGCTGTCGGCCAAGTTCTGCCAGTTGCTGGGGGTGTCGCTCTCAACCGCGACGGGGGTGTACTTCAAGGTCGTGGTCCTCGGACTCAGCTACCAGCTCACGACCCTGTACCTGTATACCAGCAGCCTGGTAATCCTTGCGGTCATTCCCGCCTGGAACATGGCTTCCCGCAGGTACGGCAAGCGGCTCGCCTACATGGCCGCCACGGCCGGTTACGCGCTGGTGACGCTGACGTGGCTGCTGGCCACGGCGGACGATCCCCTCTCGTACATCTTCATCCGGGCGGTCCTCCTGGGCATCTTCGCCGCCGGCATTCTGGTCATGGGACCGGCGCTGCTGCCGGACGCCGTCGAGTACGACTACCTCAAGACGGGAATGCGCCGGGAGGGCACCCTGTCGTCCTTTTACTCGACCGTGGAAAAGCTGGCGTTTGCGATCGGCCCCGCGCTGGCGCTCTATTTCCTGAGCTGGTTCGGTTATCAGGCCGGTACGGACGGCCTTGAGATCGAACAGCCGCAAACCGCCATTATCGCGATCTATATGGGCGCGGGCCTGACGCCGGCCGCGCTGAACGCACTGAGCCTGGTCTTCCTGTTCAAGTACGACCTTTCGGAAGACCGGCTCAATGCGCTGCGCGGGCGCCCGCCGGACTCCGTTCCCCGGCCGAGCGGCTAAACTGCCCTCCACAGTCAAGTGTGCTGCCCCGCAAGCACACCAGGGGATTCCATGAACGAACGGAAGGACGCAAACCCATCGCCGGCGCCTGACGCGCCGGGGGCGGGAGACGCAGTCTCAAGAAAACTGCGTATCAATTTCGGCGCCGGGGCGCTGGGCATGGCGGTGGTCCTGAATGCGCCCGCCGGCATCCTCGCGCCCTTTATGACCAACTTTCTCGGGATTGGCGCAACCAGCGTCGCCACCCTGCTGCTGGTTTCAAAGCTCTACGACGTGGTTACCGATCCGTTGATGGGAATCATCAGCGACCGCACCCGAAGCCGCTGGGGCCGCCGCCGCCCGTTCCTCTTCCTTGGCGGAGTCATTGCCGCGGCCGGCTTCGCGCTGGCCTTCAATCCCCCGGAGTTCGCCGGCCAGGCGCCACTGATAGCCTTCATGTTCGTGGGCTTGCTGGTGACCTATACCGGCTACACCGTCTTCAATATTCCCTACCTGGCCATGCCTGTCGAAATGACGGGCAGCTATCACGTTCGGACCTCGCTCATGGCGCACCGGATCGCGTTCGTCAATGTGGGCGGCCTGATCTCGGTCTTTTCCTTTGCCCTGGTCGAATACCTCGGCAACGATCGCGCTGCGCACGGCACCATGGCCTGGATCTATACGGTAATCATTGTCCTGGCGTCCGTTTACTGCTTTTTCGGCACCGGATCGGCAAGACAGACCGAAATTACTCAACACCGCTACCCGATCGGGACGCAGATCAGGTCAGCGTTCGCCAATCGGCCGCTCCTGCTGCTGTTGGGGGCCAAGCTCGGCCAGCTGCTGGGACTGGCGACGGCCGGCGTGACCGGCGTGTATTTCAAGGTCGTGATCCTTGGAATGAGCTACACGCTCACGACCGTCTACCTGGTCACGATCACGGTCGTCATCATTCTGATTCTCCCGCTTTGGAGCCGGGCCTCGCGGAAATACGGCAAGCGTTCGATCTATATGCTCAGCACCGCGGGCTACGCGCTCGTCACCGCCTCCTGGCTGCTGGCGACGGCGGAAGATCCAATGTCATACGTCTTCATCCGCGCCGTCTTCCTGGGCATATTCGGCAGCGGCGTGCTGGTCATGGGGCCGTCCCTGCTGCCGGATGCCGTGGAGTACGACTACCTCAAGACGGGAATGCGCCGTGAAGCCACGATTTCCGCCTTCTATACCACCGTCGAAAAGTTCTCCTTTGCGATCGGACCGGCGCTGTCGCTCTATATCCTGGGCTGGTTCGGATACCAGGCAGGCACCGAAGGCATGCAGGCGGAGCAACCCGCAAGCGCAATCACGGCCATATACGTGGGCGCGGGACTGGTGCCGGCCGCCCTGTACGGGCTCAGCCTGATTTTTCTGTTCAAGTACGACCTGTCGGAAGAAAAACTCAAGGCGCTGCGCGCCGCATCAGCCGCAGCGGGCTGAGAATCGCACGGGGGCGGTCTGTTAAGATCGGGCGCAGGCGTTTGCGCGACGCCGCCTGGGGACCCCGGGGGACTTTGCGCCGCTTCGACGCAAACGATTCACGTACCGGCTGGCCGGAACTGAACCCGGCTGGCCTTAGCCGCGGGAGATCCATATGAGAACGCTTACTTCGAAAGCTGTATTGGCAGCGACCGCTCTGACGCTATTGCCCTTCGGAATCATCCAAACCCCGGCATTTGCCCAGGAGGTCGTCCTGGAAGAAATTATCGTCACGGCACGAAAGCGCGAGGAAAATCTTTTCGATATCCCAGTCGCCATTACCGCGATCACGGAAGAACAGATCGAGAATTTCGGTCTCAGCGACCTGCAGGACATAGCCAAGATCGTGCCTGGCCTGACCTTCGACCGCTCGGTTACGCAGAATGACTACGCCCCGGCCCTGCGCGGCCTGCAGGCGGAACAGGGCCGCAACAGCGTTGGTCTGCTGATCGACGACATCGATATTTCATCGCAGAACGTCCAGGTGGCCGGCGGCGGTAGCCTCGCCCGCCTGCGGCTGGTGGACGTCGAGCGGATCGAGGTCGTGAAGGGTCCGCAGGCGGCCCTCTACGGGCGCTCCGCCTTCGGCGGCGCCGTGAACTACATCACCAAGCGCCCGAGCCTGGACGAGTACGACCTGAAGGCCGCAATTGAGGTGCACAGCGAATCCGGCCAGGAGATAAGGGTCTCCGGCGGGGCGCCGGTGGTCGAGGACGCGTTCGGTGTGCGGGTAAACGCCTACTACTTCGATGAGCGGGGTTCCTTCAAGAACACGGTTTCCGACGACTATGTGGGCGGCGGTGACGGAATGGGCATTTCCGCCGCCTTCCTGCTCCAGGCCAGCGAGAACTTCTCCGTGTACGGACGGCTGGAATACTCCGACGAGAGTTATGCGCCCCAAGCCGCGTTCGTCATCAACGGCAACACCGACGTGAATCTCGTTGGGGGAGCGGAAATTGTGCTCAACAGGGCCACCACGCGGATCTTTTCGGGACCGCTGGTGGACGGCCCCATCGGCTTCGACGTCAATCACCGGACCGGCGAGGACTACAAGGGCATGGAGGTCGATTATTTCCGCGCCACCGTCATTTCCGACTGGGACGCCGGCAGCATCGGGCTCAAGTCGCTGACCAGCTGGGTGGACTCGAACGACGACATATTCCAGGACAACGATTTCGTCAGCGGATCGGTCAACGGCATGGTAACGGGGGCCTTCCAGGAAACCGAACGGATCAACGACACCGTCCAGTTGAGCCAGGAGGTTCGCATCTTCTCGCAGACGGAAAGCCGTTTCCAATGGCTCTTGGGCGGCTTGTACTGGAGGGAGGACGTGGATCAGTTCGGCAGTAACGACACCGGACTGGCGCTGCTCGGGCCGATCTTCGATTCCGACGTCGCCGCCTTCTACGACACGCGCGACGGCGAGGGCCGTCACATCAGCCGCTACACCGATCACACGTCGGCGTTCGCCTGGGCGGAGTATGCGCTGTCCGACAAGCTGTTCGCGTCGGCGGAAATCCGTTACACGGACGAGGAAATCCAGCACATCCTGGACTTCGATCCGCCCTTCAACTTCTTCTTCGGCGTCATCTCGCTGGGCGGCGTCGCGCCTCCGATACTGAGTTCGTTCGGAGCAGTGACCGGATATCACTCCGAAACAATCGAGGAGAAATATTCCATTCCTCGCGTCGCGCTCAGCTACCGGCCCGATGAGAACCTGAACCTGTATGGGGCGATCGGCAAGGGCGTGAAGCCTTCCGGCTTCCAGGATGGCGCGGTCTTCTCGCTGGACAGGCCTTTCGACCGGGAATCGCTGTGGTCGTATGAAGTGGGCGCCAAGATGCTGCTGATGGGCGGCGCGCTGGCATTCAACGCGGCCGGCTTCTACCAGGACTACACCGACCAGCAGGTCTCCTCCCAGATTTTCAACGAAGAGGCGCAGCAATTGCAGCCCGTGATCGAAAATGCCGGTAAATCGACGATCTGGGGGCTCGAGTTCGAGGCGAACTGGCGGGCATCGGAAGAACTGACCTTGTCCGGCGCCTACACCTACATCAACGGGGAGTTCAACAATTTCCGGGTAGTCTCCACCAGCGCTTCTCGGATCGGCGAAAGCGGCTGCGGCGAATTTCTGGACTTCGCCCGGCCAGCCTGTCTGTTGATCAAGGACGGCAACAGGCCGGCCGACCTGCCCGAGCACCAGCTCAACCTCAACGGCAATTACACGGACAGCCTGACCGGCAACTGGGACTGGTTTGTTGACATGAGCGCGCGTTACACCTCAGAGCGCTTCGTCTCGTCGGCCAACGTGGCCACGCAACCCGACTACTGGCGGGTGGACGGTCAGCTCGGAGTCCGTGGCGAAAGCCTGCGCGCCGCGCTCTACGTGGACAACCTGCTGGACGACGATACCGTGACCGACGGCAATCTGTACGTGGATTTCTTCAATGGCTTTGCGCCCTCCGGCTTCGGCTACCGCCCGATTCCGCGCATAGTGGGTCTGCGCGTCAGCTACAGCATGTAAGGGCCGTTTACATGCACCCCAAGGTAACGCGGGAAATCATCGACGCCTACAGGGACGTAGGCGTGGCCCATGTGCCGGGAGTCTTCTCCAGGGAATGGGTCGAAAAGATGACGCGGGTCATCGATTCGGTGGTCGCCGGGCTGCGCGACGGCTCGATCTCCTTCGGCCCCCACGAGACCATGCGCGACGTGGAATTCGAGGACCACGACGGTTACGTGCGGCTCGTCAATGTCTACTGGCGAGTGCCGGAAATGCAGGCCCTGGTCGAGGAATGCGGCTGCGCCGAGATCGTCGCCGACGTGATCGGTTCGGACGAAATGCGCGCCTGGGTGGACGGCACTTTTCTCAAGGAAGGCAGCAAGGAGGAAACGGCCACACCCTGGCACAACGACGAGTGCCTGTTTCCGTTCTCGGGCGAGCACAGCCCGTCGATGTGGGTGGCGCTGACCGACATGGGCCCCGACAACGCTCCCTTGCTTACCCTGGCCGCGTCCAACAAGGATCCGCACCGCTATGTCAGTTCCTGGGCGCTTGAGGGTGTCGAGGCGCCGCCCAACTTCCATCCCTGGTCGGAGCTGCTGGAGCGGGTCAGCGCTCCCGACGCGGACATCCGCGTATGGGAAGCGCGCGCCGGGGACATGCTGATTATCCACCCGAAGACGATTCACGCCTCCAGGCCACGCACGGCCGGCTACGCCGGGCGCCGCCTCGGGTTCTCGCTGCGATGGATCGGCAGCGACATCCGCTACCAGTTCAATCCAACGGCAAGAAAGAACCCGTTCGAGGGCAGCGAATCGTTAAGAGAGGGCGAACGCCTTCCCGATTCGCTGATGCCGGTGACCTGGCGGCGACCGCCGCGCAAGAAAGCCGCCTGAGTTTGTTTCCGGCAGTTCCCGGGAGGAAGGGCGTCCCGCCCTCCAGGATACTGGGGCGACAGGACCGCCTGGCATGACCATCCGCCGCAGGCTGGTCGAAACGCCCTCGGGATTCGTCCATGTCCGGTCCGCCGGCGCGGGGCCGCCGATCCTGCTGCTGCACTGGACCCCGGCATCCAGCCGTCTGTACATTCCGGCGCTTGAGGAACTCGGCAACTCGGGATACGCCGGCTACGCCCCGGACAACATGGGATACGGCCAGTCGGACCCGCGCCCCGCTCCCTGGTGGGTAAGGGACTACGCCGACAACATCGCCGCGGTCATGGACGGCCTGGGACTTGAGTCCGCGGCCGTGGTCGGCGGCCATGTTTCTTCCGAATTCGCGGTTGAACTTTCGCTTCGCCATCCCGATCGCGTTACGCATCTGGTCCTGGACGGCTGCCCGGTCTGGGACCGCGCCTTTCGCGACGAGGTGCTCAAGCTGTCCCGGCAGCCGGCCCCGGAATGGTCGGAGGACGGCGCCCACGTCGCCTGGGTATGGGAACGCTCGCTGTGGCTTCAGCGCATGTGGGATTCGGGATTCGAGCTTGACGAACAAGGTGCCGCCCTGCTGCGCAACGCCGTCATCGACAGCATGCTGGCGCAGCAGATGGACGACGCAACGGAGGCGCTCAGGGAATACGACATGGAGGCCGCGCTAGGAAAGGTCCGCAAGCCCACGCTGGCGCTCACTGCCGAGACGGACCCCTTGAACAACTGCCACGAGAAGGTCCTGGAGCTGGTTGACGGCTCGGTTGGACACTCATTCGCCGGGGGGCATCCGATGCACTATCCGCATAAGGCCGCAGAGTACGTGGACGTTATTCTGGAGTTTCTTCGGGGCGCGTAGAAGATCCTTCGCGCGTTCCCGCCCCCTTTCCCTTCGGAGCCACTTCGCGACGCTCCTGCCGGGAAAGGGGGCGGGAACGCGCTTTAGTTGGCGTCGCTCAGGCCGCCTCGTCGGGGGTCAGGGCGTTGATCGCAAGGGCGTGGATGGGGCCGTTCATCAGTTCGTCCAGCGCGGCGTAGACTTTCCGATGGCGCGCGAGCGGGGCCAGACCGTCGAACTGCTCCGCCACGATACGAACCGAAAAATGGCCGCCGCCATCGCGGGCGCCGACGTGGCCTGCGTGCCGGTGCGAATCGTCCCGAACCTCGACCTCGCAGGGGGCAAGGGCCTCAAGCAGCAGGGCGCGAATCAGCGCGGGACGATCTGCGGTCACTCGCTTTCGACCGCCTTCAGGGACCGCACCACCCACAGGCCCTGCAGCAGGACGAATACCAGGGTCAGGGCGGTGAGGCCGAACAGCTTGAAGTAAACCCAGGTGGACTCGCTGAAGGTATACGCCACCCAAATATTGAGCGCGCCCATCACTACCAGGAACATCAGCCACGCCCAGTCGAGCACCGACGCCGCGCGCGCCGGCAGGGCGGCAAAGCCCTCCGACTGCGAGGTCAGGATGGCGTGGACCACGCCCTTGCGCTTCCACAGTCGCGCGCCAAGTAGCGCAACGCTCGTCGCCCAGTACAGGACGGTCGGCTTCCACTTGATGAACACAGGGTCCTTGAGCACGACGGTCAATGTGCCGAAAAAAAGCACCAGCCCCGCGGACGCCAGCGTAATCGGTTTCGGCTTGTAGCGCCCGCCGATCAGCCACTGAGCGGCAACCTGCACGATTACCGCGCCCATCAGCACCCACACCGCAGGGATCAGCCCCCACAGGAGGTAAGCCGCCAGAAACGGCACGAGAAAGAAAAAATCCAGAATAACCTGCACGGCGGCGGAAATGATAGCGCGGCGGCCGCGCAATGTATGCGCTGCTTATAATGCGCCGATGCTGAATTTCTTCCGCCATCCGCGGGGTCTCGTCACCCTGTTCTTCACCGAGATGTGGGAGCGCATGAGCTACTACGGCATGCGCGCCCTGCTCGTCCTCTTCATGGTCGACCAGGTGCAGAGAGGCGGAATGGGCCTGACCGACGAAATCGCCACCGCCATTTACGGCGTGTATACCGCCGCCGTTTACCTGGTGGCCCTGCCGGGGGGATGGATGGCGGACCGCCTTCTGGGCGGCCAGCGCGCAGTGTGGGTGGGCGGCATCATCATCATGTTCGGGCACTTCGTGCTTGCCGTTCCCAGCGTCGCTGCCTTCTACCTCGGCCTGATCCTCGTGGTGCTAGGCACCGGCCTGCTCAAGCCGAACATCAGCGCGCTCGTCGGCCAGCTGTATGCGCCCAGCGATCCGCGCCGCGACGGCGGATTCACGATCTATTACCTGGGCATCAACGTCGGCGCGTTCATCGGACCGCTGGTGTGCGGCTGGCTCGCGGACTACAACTGGCACTACGGGTTCGTGGCGGCCGGCGTGGGAATGCTCTTCGGCCTGGTGCAATACCGCTACACCCGCCATTACCTCGGCGAGGCCGGCGCCCGTCCCGAGTCCGCGGCCTCGTCCGCGTATCGAAGGAAGGTCTGGCTGGGCGTGGCGGCGGCTCTTGCAGCGCTCGCTGCGGTCTATGCCGGCGCGCTTGGCGGCGCCATCGAACTGAATGCCCGCGCCATAGCGGAAGCCAGCGCCCTGGTGATCGTCGTGGTGGCCGCGATCTACTTCCTGTTCCTGCTGTTTTTCGTTGGACTTACGCGAGACCAACGCCTGCGCGTGATCGGCATCATCGTATTGTTCTTCGGCGCCGCCATGTTCTGGGCCGGGTTCGAGCAATCCGGCTCGTCGCTTAACCTGTTCGCCGAGCGCTACACCATTCGCGAGTTCGGCTCGTTCAGCTTCCCGGCCGAGTGGTTCCAGTCGCTCAATCCCTTCTTCATCATCGTCCTGGGTCCATTGTTCGCGATGCTGTGGACGGCCCTCGCGCGACGCAATCTGGACCCCTCCACACCGCTCAAATTCGCCTTTGGGCTCATACAACTGGGGCTGGGCTTCCTGGTAATGATCGGCGCCGCCACGCTGGTGGCCGAAGGAAACCCGGTCCTCCCCACCTGGCTGTTTTTCACCTATCTGCTGCACACCACCGGCGAGCTTTGCCTGAGCCCGGTAGGCCTTTCCGCGGTAACGCGGCTGGCGCCGAAGAAATACGTCGGCCAGATGATGGGCATCTGGTTCCTGGGCGCATCCCTGGGCAGCCTGATTGCCGGCCTGATCGCGGGAGAATTCGATCCCGAGGCGCTCAGCGACATGCCCGGCCTGTACTGGCAGATCGTGCTCACAACGGTGGGAAGCGGCCTGATCCTCGCGGTTTTCCTGAAGCCGTTGAAGAAGTGCATGACACCTGCGGAGGAAGTAGAAAAGTGAAGACTCGAATCATTGTCGCGGCGCTGGCGCTGACCTTGTCCGTCAGCGCGTCGACCGAAGATACGCCGCTGCCCGGCGCTGATGAATTCGTACGGGAGACCAGCGAGAAATACGAGGAACTGCGCCTCGAAGGCGCGGCGGCCGCGTGGGCCTACCAGACTTATATCACCCCGGATACCGCGCTGCTCGCCGCCAGGGCCCAGGAGCGCGGGCTCAAGTTCCAGAGTTCGGCGGTCGCGGGCGCCAGGCGATACGACGGCATGGAACTCGAACCGCTGACGCAACGCGCCATCAACTCGATCAAGTGGGGGACCACGCTGCCGGCGCCGGACGATGACGCCAAACGGCGCGAACTGTCCGAAATCATGACCCGCATGGAAGGAGCCTACGGCAGCGGAAGGTATTGCCCGGACGGTCCGGAAAGCTGCCGTGACCTGGAGCAGCTCAGCGAGGTCATGGCCCGCAGCCGGGAACATGAAGAGCTCCTGGAGGCATGGCGCGGGTGGCGCACCATCTCTCCCCCGATCCGGGCCGATTACCGGCGTTTCGTGGAGCTGGGCAACGAGGGCGCCCGCGAACTCGGATTCAACGACATGGGCGAGTTGTGGCGTTCCGGCTATGACATGCCCGTTGCCGATTTCCGCGAGGAAGTGGAGCGCCTCTGGAGCCAGGTGTCGCCGCTCTACGAGCAGCTGCATTGCTACACCGCCGACAAGCTGAGAAAGACTTACGGCGAGGACCTCGTGCCCCGGGGCGATCCGATTCCGGCGCACCTGCTGGGCAACATGTGGTCGCAGACCTGGGGCGAGGTCTACGACCTGGCGGAGCCTTACGCCGGCGTGGCGGAGCTGAACGTAACCCGGGCGATGCAGGACCAGAACTACAGCGCGGTCTACATGACCGAACTGGCCGAAGATTTTTTCGTCTCGCTGGGCATGCCCAGCCTGCCGGAGAGTTTCTGGCAGCGTTCGCTGCTGGTGAAGCCGCAGGACCGGGAGGTGGTCTGCCATGCCAGCGCGTGGAGCATGGACGGTAAGGACGACGTGCGGATCAAGATGTGCATCGAACCCACCCAGGATCACCTGTTCACTATCTACCACGAACTGGGACACATCTACTACTACCTGGCTTACCGAGACCAGCCCATCATCTTCCAGTCCGGGGCCCACGACGGCTTCCATGAGGCAGTGGGCGACACGGTCACGCTGTCGATGACCGGCGAGTTCCTGAAAAACCTGGGGCTGGTGGAGTCAGTCAAGGACAGCCCCGAGGCCCTGATCAACGCACAGATGAAGCTGGCGCTGGACAAGATTGCGTTTCTGCCGTTCGGCAAGCTGATGGACCAGTGGCGCTGGGGCGTGTTTTCCGGGGAAATCGCGCCGGAGGACTACAACGCAGCCTGGTGGGACCTGCGTACCCGCTACCAGGGTATAAGCCCTCCGGTTGAGCGTAGTGAAGCCGATTTTGATCCCGGCGCCAAGTACCACATTCCGGGCAACACGCCGTACACCCGCTACTTCCTGGCCTTCGTGCTGCAGTTCCAGTTTCAGCGGGCGCTGTGCGAAGCCGCGGGATTCGAGGGACCGCGTCACGAATGCTCGATCTACGGCAACAAGGAAGCCGGCGCACTGTTGTGGAAAATGCTCCAGCAGGGTTCCAGCCGGCCGTGGCAGGACTCGCTGGAGGCCGTGACCGGCCAGCGCGAAATGGACGCTTCGGCGATCATCGGCTATTTTCAGCCGCTGATGGACTGGCTTGAGACGGAGAACCGGGGGCTTTCCTGCGGCTGGTAGGCCGAAGGCGGACTGAATCAAATGGGGCCCCCAGCATCGCGGGGCTGATTCTGTAGTATGCTCGCCGTAGCTTGCTGGCAGGGAGCAGGGATATGATGAACGGAACGAAGAGCAGCCGTTCGAACGTTCGTGGCAGCGCCACCTATAAGCTTGAAGAACGGGAGCCCACAGCAGGCAAACGGGAGGTCCTTATATGAGCGGTTCGCATGCGCTGGGTAGAACCTTTGCGAGGCGACCACTTTTTCCCGCGCTCGTGTTGATCAGCACGCTGGAGTTAACGGCTTGTACGGTGATTCCGCAAACTGTCCTTATCGAACCTACTGTCAATGCACGACCCCTGAAGATTGAGGAACGTCGAGAAATAGCTGTCTATGTGGTCGACGAGCGGCCAACGACTGAGATCGGGCGGCGCGGAACAGGAGCGATGCGTGGGGCCGCGATAACAACGGAGCAGGATCTGGCCCGTGTCTTCAGTGACTCAATCGTGAGTTCACTTGAAGAGACGGGCTTTAGTGCGATCCCCGTAGATGATGATTCCCCCGTCGCTGGAGCCACCCTCTTGCGGATAGACATCCGCAACCTGGAATACGATACGTCTATGGGATTCTGGACGGGCGGCGTCCACACACGCGGAGCAATGAAAGTAATCGCCACACGCGGAGCGGCAAAATACGAAGAGATGTACCGCGTTGACGACGAGAAGCGCGTAGTTTTTGCGCCTGGCGCCGATGCCAACGCAGAGAGAGTCAACATCAGTGCGTCGGCCTTGCTGCAGGAACTGTTCGATGATGTTGCGTTGTTTGAATTCCTTACGGAATAGTCCTCATCTGTTATCAGGCTTCGTGGGCGATAATCAACAGAAAAACCGAAGAGAATCAGTAGGCTAGTAGTTAGGGACTCTGAACCGGGGTGGCGAAACTCCGCTGGCGCGCTCCGGATCAGAAGCGCCGTACTTCCGCCTGCGGCCGCCTCGACCTGGCGAATCTCAACTTGTCACGCGCCGGAAAATCCCGCTCAAGACACGCCTCTTCTTTTGCCCGGAAAAATCGCTGATATCGACCCATAAGCTTCATTTTCGAGCCAAGTCAGTGCAGATTTCCCAAAACTTTTTGTGGCCTCCAGAATCGCCTGAAGCCCGCGTCCCGTCTCACTTTCCCCCACTTCAGCCCGCATCATCCCATTTCTCAAAACTTTTTTCGCGCGCAGTCTGGCCAGTGTGCGCCGCTTCAATCTGGACATTTACCACACCCACTTTATTCGTCCCGAATGACGGCGACCGTGTAGGCAAGGGGGCATTTGCGGGATAATCGCGGCATGGCGCGCAAGATCCTCGTTACCGCGGCGCTGCCCTACGCCAGCGGTCAGATCCATCTCGGCAACCTGCTGGAGCAGGTGCAGACCGACATCTGGGTGCGCTACCAGCGCCTGTCCGGCGCGGACTGCGCTTTCGTTTGCGCAACCGACGCGCACGGCACGCCCACCATGCTCAAGGCTCGCGAAGAAGGCACGAGTCCCGAGGAATACGCCGAGTCCTGCAGGGCCGCGCACGTTCGGGACTTCGAATCCTTCGGAATCCGGTTCGACAACTACTACACGACGCATTCCCCGGAGAACCGGGCGCTTGTGGAGCGCATTTACTCCCGGCTGCTGGAGCGCGGCTTCATCCGCACCCGCACGATACAGCAGGCCTACGACGAAGAGGCGGGCATGTTCCTGCCCGACCGCTACGTGCGCGGCGAGTGTCCGTCCTGCGGTGCGGACGACCAGTACGGCGACAGTTGCGCGGCTTGCGGGGCCACCTACGCGCCCTCCGAACTGGTCAATCCCCGTTCGATCCTGAGCGGCCGGCCGCCGGTCACCCGCGAATCCGAGCACAAGTTCTTCACGCTGGGCGAATTCGAGTCGCAGCTCAAGACCTGGATGCAAGCGAGCAACCTCGACCGCGGCGCGCGCAACAAGCTGGCCGAGTGGTTCAAGGAGGGCCTGAAAGACTGGGACATTACCCGCGACGAGCCGTACTTCGGCTTTGAGGTGCCGGGCGAGAAGGGCAAGTATTTTTACGTGTGGCTGGATGCGCCCGTGGGTTACATGGCCAGCTTCCGCAACCTTTGCGGCGAAGGCGAGGAAGGCGAACGCCGGTTCGAGCGCTATTTCGGCGCGGACAGCGACACCGAGCTTTATCACTTCATCGGCAAAGACATCCTGTACTTTCACGCGCTGTTCTGGCCCGCGGTCCTTCTGGGCGCGGGCATGCGCACGCCCACCGGGGTCTTCGTGCACGGCTTTCTTACCGTGGACGGGCAGAAAATGTCCAAGTCCAGGGGCACCTTCATTACCGCGACGGACTTCCTGGCAGCCGGCCTGGACCCGGAATACCTGCGTTACTACTACGCTGCCAAGCTCGGTCCGGGACTGGACGACATCGACCTGCAACTGGAGGACTTCGCGGCCCGGATCAACTCGGACCTGGTGGGCAAGCTGGTGAATATCGCCAGCCGCTGCGCGAGCTTCGTGCAGCGCGGGTTCGGCGGCGAACTCGGCCCGACCCTGCATGATCCGGCTCTCTACGAGGAATTCGCCGCGGAAAGAGAGCGGATCGGCGAACTCTACGAGTCGCGCTCGTACGGCAAGGCCATGCGGTCGATCATGGCGCTGGCGGACCGCGCCAACGTGTGGATCAACGAGCGCAAGCCCTGGGAACTGGCCAAGGATGGCGACAGGCGCAACGAACTGCACGCCGTGGTTACCCAGGGCATCAACCTGTTCCGGGTTCTGATGACTTATGTCGCGCCGGTGCTGCCGCGCATGTCTGCATCAGCCGAGGAGTTCCTTGGCGCGAAGCTTGTCTGGCGGGACGTCGACCAACCCTTGCTGGGTGCGAAGATCAGGAAGTTCAAACCGCTCGCGAGCCGCGTGGCGCCGAAGACGCTGAAGTCCCTGGTGGACGTCAACCGCAAACAGCCGGCGAGCGATGCCGAGCGTGCTGAGCCAGTCGAAATCGACGAGTTCCTGCGCACGGACCTTAGAGTGGCCCGGATCACCAGGGCCGAGCGCGTACCCGGCGCCGACCGCCTGCTGCGCCTGACCCTGGACGACGGCGGCAAGGGCCGCACCGTGTTCGCTGGAATAGCCGGTGCTTATGCGCCGGCCATCCTGGTCGGCCGCAAGGTCGTGCTGGTCGCCAATCTCAAGCCGCGCAAGATGCGTTTCGGTGTCTCCGAGGGCATGGTGCTGGCGGCTGGCGAAGGCGACAAGCGCGTCTTTCTGCTTTCGCCCGACGAGGGCGCCGAACCGGGCATGCGGGTGCGCTAAGACCACCATGCAGCCGTCGGTAGCGCGAATCGACGAAGCGCTGTGCGTAGGCTGCGCACGCTGCCTTCCCGCCTGCCCTGTGGACGCGATCATCGGCAGCCGCAATTTCACCCACACCATCGTTCACGATGAATGCGTCGGCTGCGGATTGTGTCTGCCCCCCTGCCCCGTGGACTGCATCGCCGTCGAGCCGCGCTTCCCCGGCGCGCCCGCAGACGATGAGCATGACGGCTTGCGGCGCGACACGCTACGGCGCCTGGGAAAGACCGCGCAGCGTCGCTTCCGCGCGCGCAGGGCGCGTCTGGCGGCGCTGGGCGAGCGCGCCGAAGCGCGGGTTTCCGGCGCCCCCGCGGCAACTGCGTCGGCGCCCACGGATGACGAAATCGAGGCACTGATCCGCAGCCTCTCCTGACTCTGAGAGGGGCGTATTCCTGGAAGAGAGGGCGTCTCGCCTTCAACAACCCCGGGAACAAGGGCGCCTCGCCCACATCATCCCCAACAAATCGGCGCCCCCCTAACAAGGAGCGGCGCCAGCCACCGCGGGGCGTGGAGTCAGGGTGAAATCAGGTTACGACAAGTGCTGCGATGACGCCGCCACCTACAGCCACACTGGTCAGCAACACGGCGTTGATACGTCGCAATACCGCATTCGTGCCCTGCTCGATCCTGTTCTCGATGGCAAGCTGCATCGCCCGGATCTCGTTCCCGGGGACAAAAGCGGCGGTGTTCATAGGGCGAGTATAGCCTCGGCCCCGAAATACCCTCTTTGGCAGCCTCAAACCAATCCTTTGCCGCTTCCTCGCTTGGGAACACGTCCATAAGTTCCACAAGCGAGATACCGGCGCGGAATGCCTTGCCGGTGGCTTTCCGGGTTATTCTCATTGGCCGTCTTGGTCAATGAGCGCTCGTTGTTGCTCAACAATTGTTTGCAATTCATCAGGCGAAGTGCGGAACCACTCATTGCCAATAGCGCCTTCAACTTTTTGGCCGCGCAAAATCAGCGTGGCGTGAATGAGCCTTTCCCACGCGCCAGAATTGTTTACACGCGCCACGAAGCCAAGGATCGGCAACTCCGGCACCATGTCCCCTGTGGACTCTTGAAGTCGTCTCTGCGCATCGCGCACGGTGCGACCCACCTTTATCGGGAAGCGGTCGGTTCCCTCAAACTCGGCCAGCCTTCGATCCCTGGGGAAATACCAGCCATAGATTGTTTCAGGCCCATCACCGATTACCACTTCCGCGTTTTCTTCAGCTTCGCTTTCAAGTTCCGGCTCAATCGGCAGACGCTCGACGGGAGCCCCGTCCGCGAGCCGCCAATAACCTCCTTGCAAACTCTCGAGCTGGCCGTTCTGTTTCAGCGTGCTCAGTGCCTTTTTAAACTGATCGACCGGATTGAGTACGTTAGGCGGGATGCCGCCGCCTTCTTCGTGTTTGCGCGTCACATTTACTTGAAGGTCCTCTCGCTTGTACGGCTGGCCCGGCTCCATCAATTCCAATAGGTACCCTCGAATGAGTGCCGGGCTAAGCGGAATACCACTTACGTCTGTCATTGATTCTCCCTGTCACAAACCCGCGTAAAACAGGCTCTCACCGCAGATTGGCGTTACGCCTTTTGTCAACGATTGGACATAACGCGCGCATTATATGTCAGTCAATATGGAACCTGTCATATGGAAACCTGACAAAAAAGGGGCATGTTCCAGGAAATGTCTTGTCAGCCAAGAAAGCGGGTAGCGGTCAATTGAAAAAAAGGACAAATGCGGGCGATTTCAATCTATTTCGCTTCTCGCCGGGCAACTACATTGGCGTTGATCTTCAGTCGGGACTTACAGGATGCGCGCCTGTCCATGATTCTAGGTTTTCGGCATAAGAATCTTGAGCGTTTGTTCGAGAGAGGCAAGCGCCAAGTCATACCACCTGCACTGGTAAACAAGATCATTCGTATTCTCGCTCGCCTTGATGAAGCAACCCAGCCTGGGGACATGAATCTTCCGGGTTACGAACTGCATCCGTTAAGAGGTAAGTTGGAGGGCCACTGGGCCGTCAAAGCATCGCGCAACTGGCGCGTGACTTTTCGCTTTACGGGCGAGGATGTCACCGATGTAAACTTGGTCGACTACCATTAGGATGAAAAGATGCCGATGAAGAACCCACCGCATCCCGGTCTTTCCGTGCTCCACGATTGCTTGGAGCCTTTGGGTTTAAGCGTCGCTGAAGGCGCCCGCAAGCTCGGCGTAAGTCAAAAGGAACTGTCCGGCATCGTAAATTGCCGCTCCCCAATCTCGAAAGATATGGCCCATCGTCTGGACAGGACTTTTGGTGGCGGCGCCGGAACCTGGCGCCGCCTACAAGAAACTTACGACTCGGTTCAGGCTGGACAGCGCGCCGCCCTCGCCCAAGCTGATACGAAAGCAGCCACTCGCTAAAGGAAGCGCCGCCACTCATTGCATGGAACATCCGGGGCGAAGGCGCCTCGCCTTCGTGGAGGGCGGGACGCCGCGACGGCAATGCCCTCTCCCAAGTCAGGCAGCTTCGAGTTGCTCTTCGGTTGCGTAGTGCCCGATCTGCCAGACGGAGATCATCGGCATGCTGCGGAACATCACCAGCACCAGGAAGAACCAGGAGGCCAGCGCGGAAATCGCAATCAGCCATTCCCTGGTATCCGCGAACGGCACATGCGCCGGTTCCAGTATCGGCATGACGTTGAGATAGCGGTTGATCCAGAAACCGACCACGATGAGTCCTGACAGCACCAGCATGGCCGGCCAGGTGCGCTTGACCCAGGCGGCGAGACCGCACAGCAGGGGGGCAAAGAACATGCAACTGACCATAGTCCAGAAAAACGGCTGGTAATGACCGTACATCTGCAGCGAAACCACACCGTACTCGTAATCGAGGTTGCCGAACCAGGACACGAAGAACTGGGCCCAGAACATGTAGAGCCAAAGCAGGCTGAAGGACGTGATCAGGATGCCCATCTGCTTGAGGCGGCCTGCGTCGAACGACTCCTTGAGGCCCTCGCAGCGCCACAGCACGGCGCTCATCAACAGGATGGCCGCCGAGCCGGCCAGGTTAATTCCCTGGATGTAATACAGCGGGTATACGCTGCTGTGGTAATGCGAGACCAGCGTCATTCCGAAGTCCCAGGCGATGAAGGAGTTCGACATAACGTAGAAGAAGAGGATGAAGAAGGACGAGAAAAACAGCCGCCTCTGCAGCGCGAACATGTTCACGCGGCGGCGCAGGAGGACAGCCACCGCCAGCAGGCGCGGCAGACGGGATTGCCGCTCTCGGCCAGATCGTCGCGGACGTCCCGGCAGCAGGCCCCAAAGGAAATAAAGCACCGACAGGCCGTAGAAGGCCGCCAGCGCCACGAGGTTGCGCCAGAAAAGCAGGTCCTCGTTCAGCCAGGGGGCTCAGGGTGTCCGTGATCGCCTTCCTGCAGCCAGTAGAACAGCGACTCGCGCCCGCAGAAAAGATCAACGCAAAGCCGATAAAGGCGAAAGGCAGGAACGCAAGCGTCATCACCTCGCCCAGGCGGGTAGAAGGCGCGCGCGAAACTCCGCCTTGCAAAGTCGCATGACCGCGGTAAAGCAAATGCCCGCCTGGCTCAAGCCCAGCACGAACATCCACATGACCAGTGCGAATGCCCAGGGAAAATCGCCGTCGGCGCCGTCAATCCAGAGCAGGACGAAGGAAACGGCCGCCAGACCGGCAAGAACGCCGATCACGCCGAAGAACCCCTTCGCGCCCAGTGCGCCCGTGCCGCCGTTGACGCTCATTCCGCCGCCGTCTCGCCGCCGGATTCGGCCTCGGTCTCGGCGGCGTCCGCCGCTCTCGCGGCTTTCCTCAAGCAGGCCGGTTCGCAGGTACTGCACGATGCGCCAGCGGTCTTCCTGCGACATCGCGAACCGGTAGCTGGGCATGATCACGCCGCCGTGCGTGATGTGTGTAGTAGAGCTGCCCGTCGGTTTGCTGCTGCACGTAGGGCAAGGTGAGGGTCCATGGGCTGCGGGATGTACTTGAGTCCCACGCTGCCGTCGCCTGCGCCGGCCACGCCGTGGCAGACGCGGCAGTAGGTGTCGTACATCTCCGCCGCGCGGCCATCATCCTGATCTTCCGCGGAAAGCGGATTGCTCAGTTGGTCTCCGGCCTTCAGCCGCGCCCGCACGAGTTCCGGGAGATTAGCCGGGGCCGTCCAGTTCGCCGCCGTCGGCAGGAACGGATTCGGCCGGCAGCTCCACCGTGGTTTCCTGGGTCTTGACGCTCGGCTGGTCCTTCATGTCGTCGTTCCAGGGCAGGGCGCCGAGGGCACCCGGAACGGCCCATTGCGGCGACGATCATGAGTGCCGGGAACAGGTTCAGGGCTTGAGGGCGAGACGCCCTCACTCCCGGGTTTGCGGCGCGGCTCATTCCGCGTCCTCCCGCTCGATCGACTCGGCGCCGGCGGCGCGCAGAATCTCCTCGGCATCGGGTGCGCCGGCTCCGGCCACCGAAATCACGAAGCGGTCCACGTTACTGGAGGTCCGGTATGTACGGTCCCGCCACGCCGGTAAACGGCTCACGACGAAAAAGCCCAGCAGCGTCATCAGCGTGCCCAAAAGGATGGCGCTCTCGTAGGTAATCAGCAGGTACGGAGGCAGCGCAATCACGGGCCGCCCCGCGGTCGGCAGGATGAAGCGCGTGGCGGTCCACACGCACAGCGTGAAACCGCCGATGGCGCCCAGAATGCCCCCGAGCAGCGCGAACACCCTTACTAAGGACTTGCCCAGTCCGAGCGCATCCTCGGCCCCGTGCAGGGGTATGGGAGAAAACAGCTCCACTCCTGCAATGCCCTTCTCGCGCAGGGCGCGGGCGGCGTCCAGCGCGGTATCTTCGTGCGAAAAGGAAGCCAGCAGCGTCATGTGTGGGCCGCCCTCTTGCGCAATGGGTTGAGCGTCTCCTTGACCTCGTAGATGGAAACCGCCGGGAATATTTTCACGAACAGCAGGAACAGTGTGGTAAAGATGGCGAATGAGCCGAGCGTGATGGAAATCTCGACCAGGCTCGGAAAGTAAGTTCCGAACACGTCGGGCAGGAACTTGCGTGGCAGAGAACTGGCCACGATGACAAAGCGCTCCGTCAGCATTCCGATATTGATCAGGATGGAAATCACCAGCATCACGTTCCAGTTGGTCCGGATACGGCGCGAGAACAGCACCAGCGGCACCACTGCGCAGAACAGGATCATCTCCCAGTACAGCCACCAGAACGGGCCCTCCCAGATCCTGTACAAGATCGCTTCGTACTCGAAAGAGGTTCCGCTGTACCAGCCGGTGAAGTTCTCACAGATGTTGATATACGTCCAGATGAGCGACAGCACCAGCAGCAGCTTGGAGAGGTTGTCGATGTGCAGTTGCCCGATGTAGCGACCGAAGCCCATGAATTTCCGCAGCATCCACATGACTGTCACGATGCCCGCCGTGCCCGAGTAGATCGCCCCGCACACGAAATAAGGCGCGAAAATGGTGTGGTGCAGCCCGGGGACCGTGGACATGGCGAAGTCCCAGGACACGATGGAATGCACCGAGACCGCCAGCGGGATCACCAGCACGGCGAAAAAGGTATAGGCCCAGCCCAGTGTGTGCCACTCGTGGGCGGTGCCGCGCCAGCCGAAGCACATGACCGCGTAAATCCTTCTGCGCAACCCGGTGGAGCGGTCGCGCACCGCGGCGAAGTCCGGCAGCGAGCCCATGTAGATGAATACGCTGCTGGCCGTGAGGTAGGTCAGGATCGCCATCACGTCGAACATCAGCGGCGAGCGGAAGTTCGGCCACAGTTCCATGGGATTGGGAAACGGGAAGGTCCAGTGCACGAACCACACCCGCCCGACGTGCACCATCACGAACATGGCTGCGGTCATCAGCGAGAACAGCGTCATCGCCTCCGCGCTTCGGTAAATCGATTTGCGCCAGTCCGACTGGGTAATGTGCAGCACCGCGGACAGCAGGGTCCCCGAGTGGCTCAGTCCGATCCAGAAGATGAAGTTGGACAGGTAGGTGCCCCACATCGCGTTGCGGTTCATGCCCGCGGCGCCCACACCCACGATGATCTGGTAGATCCACGGCGCTACAAAGAACAGCAGGGCGGCGCCGGCGGATATGCCCAGCGTCACCCAGTAACGCCAGGTGGTGGTGGTCAGCGCATTGATGGACATCGGTGTTGACCTCCGAGTAACTCGCTGGCCCTGGTCGAACATGAGTTCCCGGGTAGCACTCATGGTCAGGCCACCGCCTCAGTGGATTCTTCCGGCCCACATCACCGGGCTTGCCGCGTGGCCGTCCGATTCTTCGCCGTGATGTTCGTCATCTTCATGGCCCGCCAGCGGTTCGCGGGCGTTCTGGAGGTAGACGACGCTGGGGTGGGGTGTTCAGTTCTTCCAGCACCTGTAGGCGCGGGGGTCCTTCAGCTTGCGCGAGACGGCGCTTTGGGGATCGTTGCGGTCGCCGAAGACGATCGCGTCGGTAGGGCAGGCCTGGGCGCAGGCCGGCTGGGCCTCGCCGTCGGCCACGCGCCGATCCTCGTCGCGGGCCAGGTCCTTGGCGCGGTTGATGCGCTGCACGCAGAAGGTGCACTTTTCCATTACGCCCTTCTCGCGCACGGTCACGTCCGGGTTGAGCTGCTGTTCCAGCGGCTCGTCCCCAGGTGTAGGTGAACCAGTTGAAGAAACGCACTTCGTAGGGACAGTAGACGGCGCAGGTGCGGGTCCCGATGCAGCGGTTGTAGACCTGGGCGTTGAGGCCGTCCTGGTTGTGATAGGTGGCGAACACCGGACAGGCGATTTCGCAGGGCGCCTCGTCGGCATTGCTGGCACAGCATGGGGATGAAATTCAGCCGCGCGTTCGGGTATTCGCCGTCCCAGTAGCGCTCGATGCGTATCCACTTCATCTCGCGGCCCTGGCGCATGAGCTTTTCGCCCACGATCGGCAGGTTGTTCTCCGCCTGGCAGGGCCACCACACAGGCCTCGCAGCCGGTGCAGCGGTCCAGGTCCACGGCCATGGTCCAGTGGTAGTCGAATTTCGTGTAGTAGCCGGGGGTGCGGTACTCGCGCAGTTTGTCGGTGATCTTGCTCATGCCCTTATGCCGGTCCGAGAATCTGCCTGCCCAGCGTGCGGCTGACGCCGCCGGTCTTCGTCATGCGCACGCGCTCGCCGGTCTTGCGCAGGGCCACGCGGGTGGCGGCCCAGGCCAGCGCCCCGGTTGCCGAGTCGCCCTGCGCCACGAGCAGCGAGGCCGGGTTCACTCCCCGCCCTTGCGCGTAACGGCCGTTAGCCTGGTGCCCCTGCCCCAGCGGCATGGCAATCACATCGGGTCGCACGCCCTGATACCGCAGCACCGGCGCGGTCACCGTGCCGGCCTGCGAACTTACCTCCACCAGGTCACCGTCCCTGAGATCCAGTTCGCCCGCCGTGGCCGGGTTCAGTTCCACCAGAGCTACCGTAGGCCACGCTGGT
Organism: uncultured Gammaproteobacteria bacterium; assembly: GCA_951828235.1. Lineage (GTDB taxonomy): Bacteria > Pseudomonadota > Gammaproteobacteria > Steroidobacterales > Foliamicaceae > Foliamicus. The sequence goes on along the minus strand of OX639965.1, from coordinate 2,197,882 downwards.
CTGGGGGGTCCGGAAGTTCCTGTATCCAGGGCAGCCTGGCCCCTTGCCTTCGCGCAATCCCGGCGTCTGGAAAGGATGCAGCACGAACGGAAAATTCCGATTCGTTACCGGCAAACCGGGCTTCGGACGGCGCCGCGGGCGCCGGGCGCCTCGGGTCGAAAGCCGGTCGGCCATTCCTTCCGCCAGGTCGGCGACCCAGACGCCCTGCTGTTGCACCTGCCGGAAACCGGCGTCGAAATCGCCTTCAAGGCCCAGGGAATTCCATGCGGTCGCCCACTCGGCGCGCGTATAGGCTTCGGCATCCTCATGGGGAAGGGCCCTCGGCCAGCGCCCCCGCCGGCCCGCTGCGCGAGCTGAAGGACGATATCGGTAGCCGACAGCGTGTCGTACAGGCGTTTCTGGACCGGCTGCTGCAATGTAACGGACAGTTTCCCGCTTCCGGGAAGAGAAATGTCGTCGTCCCAGGCCTCCAGAAACGTGTCCGCAGCCAGGATCCAGTCGGCGGCAGTAGCCGTATCGCTGGGAAAACTGTCGAGCGCCACTACGAGTTCGGCCCTGTCCAGCGCGCCGCGCCAATCCCAGGGAGTCCGGCAGATCGTGCAGCGGATCCACGCCCGCCACGATCACCAGCGACACCTCGCCGTTGTCCGCCGCGGATACAAATCCCTCGATTGTCGCTCAGCGCCGAGTATTGGGGCGCGTGCGCCAGGTTGGGCCGCACGGTAGTCCCCGGCGGCGCCCAGAACGCGGTTCAGCGCGGCCACGCAGGTCAGTGTTTCGGTCGCGTTACTTCCGGCACCCGCCGCTCCGCCGCCAAGGACCAGCGGTGTTTCCGCTGCCGCCATGCGCTCCGCCAGCGCGTGCAAGCGTTCGGCAGGCAGGTCAGCCAGCGCCGCGGCCTCGTCGAGGCTCAGGGCGCCGGACAGGCCTTCCCAGCCGTTCAGTTCCTCGCTCGAGCCGCCATGCCGCAGCAACTCGGCCGCCAGCGCCAGGGCCAGGGCGCCTTCGGTTCCCGGCCGTGCCGGCAGCCATTCGTCCGCATTGGCTCCGGTCAGCGACATGCGCGGCTCAACCTGCACAAGGTGGCCGCGATGCCCGTCGCCGACTTCGCGAAACTCGCCGTACGCCTTGGAATAGCCCACCGGAGATCGCCAGGCGCCGAGGAAATCGGCGCCGAAAGAAATCACCAGGTCCGCTTTCGCGATGTCGTAATACGGCAGGCCGCTGAAACCGTACATCGCCTGCGCGGCGGCCAGCTCGGTCGCCGGGGTGTCCAGGCCGAGGCGCAATACGTTCGCGCCCAGCGCCTCCCGGAACTTGTCCAGCGCTTCCTCGCCGGAACTCAGCAGGCCGGCGGTAAGAATCCAGGTGCGGCTGCCCATTCCCGCGGACTGCATTGCCCCCAGGCGCGGCGCAATGGCCGCAAAGGCCTCTTCCCAGGAAGATTCCACAAAGCCGCCCTCCCCGTCCGAGCGCATCGGCGCGCGCAGCCGGTCGGGGTTGTACAAGGCATTGAGGCTGGCCTGGCCAAGCGCACAAGTGCCGCCCTGGCTGACCGGGTGATTGGGGTTACCCTCGATCTTCTTGGCGCGGCCTTCGCGCACCTTGACGGAAATGCCGCATCCGGCCGGGCACATGCGGCACAGGGTGTTGTACCAGGTGTCCATGCCCGGCGAGAAATCCTCCGGGGGGATATGCGTGGAAAGCAGCGTTTCCAGTGGCCTCTGGTTCACTTCGCCGAGCAACAGGCCGGTCCCGACGCCGACGCCGCCGCCGGCCAGGTATTTGAATATGTCTCTGCGGCTCAGCATGGCGTCAGTAGTGGCAGGTCAGACAGTCGCGGCCATTGGCCACGTCTTCCTCGGTATGGCAATCGATGCACCAGGGCATTCGAAGGTTCTCGTTCAGGTCCACGCGCCGCGTGACCCGGACCATTTCCTCCACCGGCCCATGGCAGGTCTGGCATTCGACGCCGCCGCGGATATGCGGCTTGTGCCGAAAATGCACGAAATCCGGCGTATCGTGGACCTTGACCCAGGGAATGCCTTCGCCGCGCTCCCAGTAATCGAAAAGCTTCACCACGTCGGGCGTATCGCGAACCTCGCTTAAGCCCTTGTGACAGCCTACGCAGGTCTCGACGCTGGGAACTCCCGCCGTCGCCGACCGGTCGGCCCAGGAATGGCAGTACTGGCAGGGAATCTCGTTTTCGCCGGCGTGTATTTCGTGGCTGAATTCGATCGGCTGCACCGGTGTGTAGTCGTTGAGCATGGCGCCGTGCGCCCAATGACCGATGTATGCGCCGACAATCGCCAGAACGGCAATAATCAAGCCCTTGATCACCGGCCGCGCGGCTTCGAAAACGGAGATCGACACGATCAACTCCAACCCTTAACGGCGCGCGATTATAGACGGTTACGGGCCGCCTGCCCACTTTCCCGGGCAGGGTCGTTCGTTCAGATCACGACCAGCGGGTCGTCCATGGTCGCCAGCGGTTCGAAACCGTCCTTCGTCACGACGATCAGGTCTTCAAGGTGCGCGCCGCCCCAGCCGATTTCCAGAGACGGCATGTCGATGGTCAGCGTCATGTTTTCCCGGAAGGTCAGGTCGTCCGCAACCATGAACGGCAGACCGTCCCGATACGGCTGGTCCGTGTGCTGCAGACCCACGGAATGCGGCGAAGCGCCAAAAGTGGCCTTGGCCAGCACCGGGTTTGCCTTGTTCATCGCCTCGCCCGCGTGCGCCCGCAGTTCCGAGTACTTCAGCCCCGGGCGAATCACATCCAGCGCCGCCTCGTAGCCCTTTCGGATAATGTCGACCCGGTCAAGAACGTCCTTGCGGGGTTCGCCCAGGCACCAGGTGCGGCCGAAATCGCCGTGGTAGTAGTTGATCTGGCATACCGCGTCCACCATCATCGGGCGTCCGGGCACAACCTCGCCGTCGGCAAACCCGCCGATGGTGCCCATCGCGATCCATATGGCCTTCGCGCCGCGTCTGGCCGCCTCCTGAAGAAAGAGCTGGTCCGTATCGGCTTTTGTCATACCCGCCTCAATTTGCCCAAGCATGGCCATGCAGGCGTCCTGGTTCGCCCGCGCCGCCGCGCGCATGTGCTTGAGCTCCACGTCGGACTTGATCATTCGGATCTTGCGGAACGTGTTGTCGCCGGGCACGCACCTGACGGTGTCCTGTCCCAGGCTGTCCAGGATATGGGCAATGCTCATGTCGTCCACCGCGACGCGGCCATTGGCCAGTCCCGCTTCCTCCAGCGCGCGTATCAGCGCCCATTCCGGCGTGGCCGCCTTGCGTTTCTCGAAGCGGCGCTCCATTTCCACCCAGCCCCGTTCGATGTCGGTAAGGCTTTCTTCGCGGATCGGCCGGCGAATTCCGCCTCGCGCTTCCGGCTGCTGGTTCCAGGTATCGGGGTCGCGGTACTGCTCCCACGCCACCGGCCCGCTGTACGGGATGATCTCGGGGTACTGCCGCTCGGCGTTGGCGATGAACCACAGGTCGGTTGAAGCCACGACCAGGAACGAGGGCTTGGCGGGATCACGCGGCATGACCGCGAAGCTGGGTATGGCCCTGAGTTTCTGCACCTCGTAGGAAAAGTAGTTGCCCAGGTAAAAGACGTTGACCGGGTTGAGCGCAACAATTCCGTCCACGCCCTCCTGCTCCATGACCTCGTACGCGCGCGGCCTGTTGACCAGGCTGCGGCCGTCAAAGTCTTTCCCGGGTACGGGGCCCGGAGCGATCAGGCCCCAGTTGGCATGCGCCGGCTCGGCGCCCAGCATGGTGGCGCCCAGTGCGAACGCGGCCCCGCCGGCAAGCCCGGCGAAGAAGTCGCGTCGTTCGATGTGGTAGGGATCGGGCCTGGTCATGTCGTGCCTTCCTTCAGGATTTGGTGAATTCCCTCGACCAGCCGGTCCACCTGCTCTTCCGTGTTGTAGTGGTGGGTAGAGGCGCGCACCGTGTTCAGGCCATAGTCGGTTTCCCGAACCCATACGCGGTTGCGCCGCCATAGCGTGTCGACGACTTCGATGCGGTCATGGCCTTCGAGGGTGAAACCCGTCAGCCCGCAACAGAGCTCGGGACGGTCCGAGGCGTACAGCGTCACTCCGGGAATCTCCCTGAGCCTTTCCCGCAGCCTGGTGGCCAGCGCCCTGACGCGTTGCTCGATGCGCCCGCGGCCGATGGCGTTCTGAAACTCGAGTGCCGCAATCGTTGCGAGCAGCAATGGACCGGCGCGTTGGCTCAGGCGGTCGTAGCGCATCGCGCCGGTCTCCTCTTCGTCCCAGCCCGTCGACGCCACCGTCGGCCAGACCCGATCCTGCGACTCGCGCCGCATGTAAAGAAAGCCCGTCCCGACCGGCGCGCCCGCCCACTTGTAGGGACTGGACGCATAGAAGTCGGCTCCCAGGGCTTGCATGTCCAAATCCATCATTCCGATCGCGTGCGCTCCATCGACCAGCGTCAGGATTCCGCGGGGCCGGGCCAGGGCCGCAAGCTCCCGTACCGGCAGCATGCAGCCGGTAGGAAAGGTGACGTGACTCACGCTGATCACGCGGGTACGGGGATTGATGGCGTCCTCGAAGCGGTTCAGTATTTCCGCCGGGTCAGACGCCGGAACCGGAAACGGCAGTTCCCTGACGACTACGCCGTGGCGTTTCGCCTTGATTTTCCAGGGCTCCAGCCCGCCGGGATGCTCATGAAAGGAGCACAGCACTTGATCGCCGGCCTTAAGGTCGAGACCATTGGCTATGAAGCTCATGCCCTCGGTGGTATTCCGGGTGAGAGCGACCTCGCCAGGGGCGGCGTTGACGAAAGCGGCCAGTTTTTCCCGCAAATCGTCCTGGGCAGTCACCTGGCGCGCGTTCTCGCGGCCCGGATCGGCGGCCAGCGCCCGATAGCCGTCGACCACGGCGTAAAACACCGGCTTGGGCATCGGACCGAGCGTGCCGCTGTTCATGTAGGCCAACTCCTCCGAAATCAGGAATTCACCGCGCACTTGCGCCCAGAATTCCTCTTCCGGCGCCGCTTCCGTCCGCGCTTCCTCTATCGAGGCGATCGACGCCCGGGCCTCGGCCCTGGACGCGCCGCCGGCCAGCAGCGCCGCGGCCGAACCCGCCGCGAGCGTGCCCAGAAATTGACGGCGTGAAACACCCGCCGCGGTGCCCGGCTCCAGTGCCGTTTCACGCAAGGGTATTGGCATCAGCGCGCCTCCCCGAATTCGCCGAGAGACCATAATAGACTACGCCGCTTGTGCGGCGATTGCGCGGCAAAGTTCCGTACCTGTCGCCAAGCAGCCGCGGCGCCGTGTACAGCCGATTGGAGATTCGCCTGAAGATAAACGCCCGAAATTCGCGCCTTGCAAGTGTGCTTTGCTTGGCAGCCATTGTTGCAATGGGGGGAACGAGCCTGGCGCCACCGGCGTGGGCGGAGCAAGTGCCGTTGCGGGTGGCCGTGACGCTCATGCCGGCCAGTTTCGGCGATCCGTTTCGAACCCTGGGCGTCCCCGGGGACTGGGTCTGGCGCCAGATCTTCGACCCGCTCACCGAGAGCGACGACGAAGGACGCATCGTTCCGCTGCTGGCGGAGAGTTACGAAAACCTGGGCCCCAACAGGTGGCGCTTCGTGCTGCGCGAAGGCGTGCGCTATGCGAGCGGCCGGCCATTTGATGCCTTTTCGGCAAAAGAGGTTTTCGACTGGCTGATAAGCGCCGAAGGCCAGGCGACGGTGGTGGGCTGGGAGTTGCGCCGGGTCAGCAGGGTTGAGGCGGCCGACGCCCGCACGCTGATCTTCATCACCCGGGATCCGGACCCGGTCCTGCCCAACCGGCTGACCTCCGCGATGATGGTCGACCCGCAGGCCTGGCGCGAACTGGGCCGGCAGGGCTTTTCGCGAACCCCGGTGGGCACGGGTTCGTACCTGCTCAAGGATTGGCAGAATCGCAACGGCGCGGTAGTGCTCACGGCCAATCCGTATGCGTGGCGGCCGCCCGGGATTTCCCGGGTGGAGATCTATCCGCTGCGCGACCACGCTTCGCGTTTGCAGGCGGCACTGTCCGGTCAACTGGACATCATCATGTCCCTGCGCCCCGAGCAATTGGACGCCTTTTACGCGCGTGGCTTTACGGTCCACGCCGATATCCTGCGGCAGATCCTCGCCTTCGCATTTGACGTGACCGGACATCCCGACGCGCCCATCGCAGACGTACGCGTTCGCCAGGCGCTCAACTACGCCATTGACCGAAGGGCCATCTCGGAAGACATCCTGCAGGGCTTTGCACCGCCCGCCAGCCAGGGATCGGCTCCAAACGTTTTCGGCCACAATCCGCGGATCAAGCCCTATCCCTACGATCCGCAGAAGGCCCGGGCACTGCTCGCCGAGGCCGGCTACCCGCAGGGTTTCTCGACCGAGGTGCAGGTCGTGACCGGCACCTATCCCAACGACCTGGAAATCTTCGCCAAGCTGCAGCAGGACCTGGCAGCGGTGGGCGTCGACATGGCTTTCCGAAGGGTACTGTTCTCCGACTGGATCCGCCAGTTTTTCCAGGGCGCCTGGCGCACCGAGCTCTTTACCCTGGCGTGGAACACCGCGCCGCATAACGACGCCTTGCGCCCCATGGAGCAATACTCCTGCCTCAAGACCCGCCCGTTCTTTTGCGACGAAACGCTCAGGCCAGGACTCGTGGCGGCAGGCCGTGAAATGGACACGCAGCGAAGGGAGGCCCTGCTGCAGGAATTGGCTCTCGAGTACCGGCGGCGCGCCCCCAGCCTGCTGCTGCTGGAATACGGTCACATGTGGGTGGTTGCGCCGGGCTTGAGCGGCTTCCGCGTGCGCACCCGCGCCCCACAACTCTACAGGGTGGAGCGGTCCTAGTGTCGTGTCACGCCTGTATCGTCGCATCAGAGCGGGCGTAGCGTGTCCCTGCAAGGCGCGGCCGGCACGGAATACTCGCCGTATTGCGAACGGCTGCAACGCCGCGGGGGCGCGCTACGCCCGCTCCCGAAGGGCGTTTCTCCCCTGGCCCGTGGCCGCGTTGCGCCCCTGGGCAATGGGAGGCGCCATTTCCGGCGGGACGCGCCTCGCCACGAACCAGGGGAGACACGCTGATGCGACGATACAGGCGTGACACGACACTAGTTTTTTCCGGCCTGGCGCAACGCGCCGCGCGGCTGCTGATCCTGCTGCTGGGCGTTAACGCGATCCTGTTCGTTGCGCTTGGCCTGGCCGGCGATCCGGCCCTGATGCTGGCCGGCGAGGACCCGACGCCGGAGCTGCTCGAGAGTATCCGTGCGGAATACGGCCTCGATCTTCCCGCCTGGCAGCGCTACCTCGTCCAGCTCGGGCGCATGGCGCAGCTCGACTTCGGCGTCTCGCTCTTTACCGGCCAGCCGGCCCTTGCCATGGCGCTGGAACAATTGCCGGGCACTTTGCTTATGGCGACGCTCAGCATGGCATTGACGCTGATCACGGCAATCCCTGCCGGCGTTTGGATCGGCCAGCGCCCCGAGGCCGCTTCCCGCCGGGTCGGCGCCGCGCTGACTGCCGTGGCGCAGGGCATCCCCGGCTTCGTCATGGCGCTGGTGCTGATCCAGGTATTCGTGGTGCGGCTCGGCTGGCTGCCCTCACTCGGTTACGCGCAGCCGGCCGCCTGGATCCTCCCAAGTATCTCGCTGGGCTTCTTCCTGGCGCCGAAACTGTGCCGTGTGGTCAGCGCCGGCGTAGCCGAGGCCATGCAGGAGGACTACATACGTACCGCCCGCGCCAACGGCGCATCGATGCGGTTCATCCTGTGGCGAGAGGCGCTTCCTGCCGCCCTGCCGGCGGCTGTCGCGCTCATCGGCACGCAGTTCGCCTTCCTGGTATCCGGCGTCGTGCTGATCGAGACCCTGTTCCTGTGGCCGGGGATCGGCCTGTTGCTGCTGTACTCGGCCCAGAACCTGGATTTCCCGGTGCTTCAGGCGATCTGCTTTGTCGTCGCGGTGCTGGTGTTTGCGGTCAACAGCCTCGCGGACGCCCTGCTGCGCCTGATGGACCCAAGGCTCAGGCCGACAACCCAATGACTGGTGTCGTGTCACGGCTGCTTGCGCCGCTCAAGGCGTCGCCCCAACTGGCCCTGGGCGCGGCGGCGCTGCTGGGCTGGGTGCTGCTCCTGGCGCTGAGCGGACTGCTGCAGACGCACGATCCGCAGTTTGGCGACCTGACCGAGCGCTTTTCTCCGGCAGGCACGGCGGGCCATTTGCTGGGGACCGACAATCTCGGCCGGGACCTGTGGTCGCGGGTACTGTCGGGTCTTCCCTGGTCGGTAGGCGTGGCAACCGTTTCCTGTGTGCTGGCGCTGCTGGTGGGCGGAACACTGGGATTGTGCGCAGCCCAGTACCGAGGCTATCCGCGCACGATCATCAACCAACTGGTTGACGCCACGCTCTCCTTCCCAGGGCTGGTCGCGGCGATCATCATCGTGGCGGTGGCCGGCCGCGGTTTCTGGCCGCTCAGCATCACGCTGGGGCTGTTGAGCTGGCCGGTCTTTGCCCGCATAGTCTACGCTGAAAGCCTTCGTCTGCTCGCCCAGGACTACGTGACGGCGGCCCGGGTCATGGCCGTGAGCACACCGCGCATCCTCCTTGGCCACCTGCTGCCGGGGCTGCGTCCGGTGCTGGCGGTGGTCCTGACCTTTCATTTCGCCGACATGCTGGTCGCGGAAAGCGCCCTCTCCTTCCTGGGGCTCGGAGCGCCGCTGGGCGTTCCCACCTGGGGGGCGCTGCTACAGGAATCGCGCGACTTCCTCATCGTCGCGCCCTGGCTGATGGTCGTTCCGGCCGCTGCCATCGCCCTGCTGGTGGTGTCCATCCACCTGCTGGGCGATGGCCTGAGCGCGCTGGACCGCGCCCGACGATGAGCACTTCCGCTGCCCTGCTGCGAATACGCGGACTGTGCGTGGATTTTCCCCGCGGCGGCCGCGTCCTGCACGACGTATCGCTGGATGCGGCCGAGGGAGAAACCGTTGGGCTGGTGGGCGAGTCCGGCGCCGGCAAGACCCTGGCGGCGCTTGCCATCCTCGGCCTGGTGCCCGCTCCGGGACGGATCAGCGGCGGCCAGGTATTCGTGCAGGACCGTGAACTGACAAAACTCGACGAGGAGGCTCTGCGGCCATTGCGCGGCCGGCTCGCCGGGTTCGTGTTTCAGGACCCTTCAGCATCCCTCAATCCGGTCCGCCGGATCGGTTCCGCGCTGGTCGAGAGCGCCATGCGCCATTCCGGACTGACCCGCAAACAGGCGCGCGAAGGAGCAATAGACGCCTTGCGCTCGGTCGAACTGCCCCGACCGGAGTCGGCCATGCGCGCCTATCCGCACCAGTTCTCCGGCGGCCAGCGCCAGCGCATCATGATCGCCCTTGCGCTCATCAACCGGCCGCCGCTGCTGATCGCCGACGAACCCACCACGGCGCTGGACGCCGCCGTGCAGTCAAGAGTGCTTGAATTGCTCCAGCGCCGCGCAAAGCGCCATACGCTGCTGATGATCACCCACGACCTGGCGATGGCCGCACGATTCTGCGACCGCCTCTACGTCATGCACGGCGGGCGGGTGGTGGAACATGGCCCGGCCCGCGAACTGTTCTCGAAACCCCGCCACGACTACACACGCTCGCTCCTGGACGCGCTGCCGGGACGGCGTGCTTCCGTCACGACACATAGGCGGCGCCGGAAAACACCTGAGGCCCTGGCCGCCCTGCGCGGTCTTACGGTCCGATACCGGGGCGCCAGGCAGGCGGCAGTGGAGGAAGTGGATTTCTCGATTCACGCCAACGAAACAGTCTGCCTGGTGGGGGAGTCCGGTTCGGGCAAGACCACGATTGCCCGCGCGCTCGCGGGCGTCATCAGGGTGGCCCCGGGGCAACTCCGATTCCCGGCTCTCAACGAGGAGGATCCGGGCGCGGCGGCCCGGGCGCGCCATTTGCAAATGGTGTTCCAGGACCCCTATTCCAGCCTCAATCCCCGGTGGCCGGTGGAACGCATCGTCGCCGAACCCATCCGAACCCACCGGCTCTGCCCCCGCGAGGAACAGAAGGATCGCGTGGCCGCGCTGCTGAGCCGCGTCGGTCTGGACCCGGGGCAGATGGACCGGCGGCCGGCAGCTTTTTCCGGGGGCCAGCGCCAGCGAATCGCCCTGGCGCGCGCGCTGGCCATGAATCCACGCCTGCTGCTTGCCGATGAGGCGCTCTCCGCGCTGGACATCCGCACCCAGGCCCGCATCCTGGCACTGCTCAGGGATATCCGCGAAGAGCGCAAGCTGGCGCTGCTTCTGATCACGCACGATCTGACCCTGGCCGCGGAGGCCGGCGACCGCGTGATCGTGCTGCGGCGCGGCCGGATCGTCGAACAGGGTTCGGCATCAACGGTTATGACCGCTCCCCGGCACGAATACACCCGGGAACTGCTCGCCGCGCAGGCGCGCTGGCGGCCGGAGTCGGGCTAGCCATCCTGGGGAGCGAGCGCGTCCCCCCTCTTTGCGGTCCCCCTTTGTGTGGAGCGTCGGCGACAGGAGTCGCCGCCGAGCCCCAGGGATGGGTTTATGCGTCTCCACACAAAGGGGGACCGCAAAGAGGCTCCGGCAGGCGACCGGAAAGACAGTAACAGCAGGTCGCATGTAAACTCCCCGCCTGTGAAACGTAGAGAACTGCTCACGGGGGCAGGCGCCACCTTGACCATGATGATCCCGCCGGTGCGGGCCGGGACACTGCTGGAGTCGCGGTGGGACTTCATCATCGTGGGCGCCGGCACAGCCGGCCTGCCGGCCGCCATCCACGCGTCGAGGCGCGGCGCGAAAGTATTGATGCTGGAAGCGGCGGACACGCTGGGCGGCACGCTCACGATGGCCTCCGGACAGGTCAGCGCGGCCGGCACAAGGCTGCAGGAGGACCAGGGCATCGTAGATTCGCCGGATCGCCATTACGACGACATCATGGAGATTACCTACGGCGAGGCGGACCCGGACATTATCAGGCGCACGGTGGACAACGCGCCGGACACGCTGAACTGGATACTCGACAAGGGCCTCGTTCCGCTTCCCGGTCATCCGGTAACGGGCGCGGCGCCGGGACGTCCCGGTTACAGCGTGCCGCGCTATTTCTGGGGCGAGGCGGCCGGCAAGGCGATCCTCACGGTGGTGCTCGAGGAGCTTGACCGCGAAATGCCGCAGCGCAATATCGCCATTCGCACGGAAACCCGCGTGACCGGGCTGTTGATGTCCGATTCGGGCGCGGTGGAAGGCGTTCGGGCCGAGAACGGCGATCAGGAATGGACCTTCCGCGGCCGCCACGTGCTGCTCACCAGCGGCGGCTACGCCATGAACCCCGACATGTTCGAACTGCTGACGGGCTATCCGGCCTATTCGGCCGGTTCCTGGCCGCATTCCCTGGGTGACGGCCTGGAACTGGCGGTCTCCGTGGGCGGCTGGCTTCGGGGCCAGCACCTCCATCGCGCCGGTACCGGCTCCATCCTTACCTCGGCGGAGTTCCCCGCCAAGTTCTTTGCGCGTTTCACGACAGTCCCCCAAGAGCGGCTGCCCTGGGAAATCTGGGTCAACGATTCCGGCGAGCGATTCATTCGCGAGGACGAACCGCTGGTGCGTCCCCGCGCCCGCGCCGTACTTGGCCTGCCGAACCTGCGCTACGTCATCGTCTTCGACGAGAACATCTTCAGCAGCGCGCCGCCCGGGCTGCCGAAGTTCAGCCGGGAAGAGTTTCTCGACCATTGCGAGAACCATCCCATGTTCGCCCGTGCGAACAGCCTGGAGGAGCTGGCTGCGGCGGCTGAAGTCGACGCCGCGGGCCTTGTGCAAACGGTCCGCAACTACAATCGAGCTGTCGCGAGCGGCGAGGACCCACTGGGCCGGGAGCATCTACCCGCGCCCATCGCCCAGCCGCCCTTCTACGCGGTCACGCACCTGGGGAGTTCCGCCACTTCTTCAGCCGGCGTGGTCGTGGACAGGAATCACCAGGTTGTGCGCGGCAACCAGGAGCCGGTACCGGGCCTGTACGCAGCCGGCGAAATCCTGGGGGCCGGCACCACGCTGGGTTCTACCTTCGCCCCCGGGATGATGCTCACCCCGGCGCTCGCGGTCGGCCGCTGGCTGGGGATGACGCTCCCCAACTGACACCGGAGGGAGGGCGTCCCCGCCCTCCCCCGCAGCGTCCTCGGAATTGAGGGCGGGACGCCCTCGCTCCCGGGGTCAGAAAACGTAGTTTGCGGTCACGCCGATCTGCCGCGGGTCGGCCAGCGGGTACTGGAACGCGCGTACGAAGCCCGACGTGCGTGCGCTGTCGCCGCGCGGCAGGATGTTCTTGAAGTCCACGAACCGGATGACTGTGGTAGGCGTGCGGTCGTCGGTGAGATTACGCACGAACAGCCCCAGTTCCCATTGCCCCACGTCCAGTCCCAGCTTGAGGTTGACCAGGTTCTGGTCGCCGCTGTGCGCGTGGTTGAAGATCTGCGCGTACTTGCGGCTGGCAAAAGAATAGTCAAACCGGAAATAAGCGGTGTTGGCCCCGATCGGCCATTCGTAGCGAGCGAATAGGTTCGCCTGGTGCTTGGAAGCGTTCGGTGTCTGGTTGCCGGCCACCGACGGATCGCCTCCCGTGAACACGGCCTGTTCGCTGAACTCGTCAAACTCCACAAATGTGGCGTCATTCAGCGCGTAGCCAATGCCGCCGGTGAGCTGCTCAGAGAAGACATGCGCCACCTCCAGCTCCAGCCCCTTGGCCTCGGTTTCGCCGGCATTGGTCACGTACGACACGGGGCGGCCGTCGCTGAGCTGGCCGGTGGTGGTCAGTTGCTGCTTGGTCCAGTCGATGAAGTACACCGCCACGTTCAAGGTCGTGCGACCGTCGTTCAGCGTGTTCTTGGTACCCACCTCCACGTTCCAGGAATCCTCTTCCTCGGCAAACCGCAGCGAAGGATCCAGCAACGGGTTGGCATTGATGAAGCCGGGCTTGTTGCCCTTGGCGACCGTCCCGTAAATCATCCGGCCGTCCGCGTATTTCCAGTCCAGCGTGGCTCGCGGCGACCAGCTCTTGAAGGTGTTCTCGATCAGAGGCAGCGTGGGGCGGGCCGGGGGATTTTCGTTGCCGATCTTGTCCGAGGCGTAGCGCAGTTCCAGCGTGCCGGTGACCGTATCGGAAAAGTCCCTTGCGACGGATCCGAAGATGGCCCAGTTGTCGGTGCGCGCCTCTCCCTGGTCCACCGTGCGGCCGTTAAGCCGGTCTTCGCGAAAATCGCGGCGGCTCTGGTACAGGTAAACCCCGCCCAGCAGCCGGGTGGCGGATTCCAGGTCAGTGTTGACCAGCAACTCGGTGGACCATTCACTCCGGTCGCTTACCGCAATCCGATTGAAGGTACCGCCAAGCGCCGTCGAATTCGAGGTAATGTCGACGTCATACCCATAGAGCACATCGGCGCTGAAATAGCCCGTATTGGACCGCACGGTAAGGCCGCCCAGGTCCCATTCCAGTTGCGCCGAGGCGCGCCAGGCTTTCTTGTCCAGGCCGATATCGTCACCAAACAGCTCCAGGTTTTGTTCCGTGCTTTCCAGTTCGGCCACTTCCCCGCAGTAATACTGACGCGCGATTTCCAGGAAACAGTTGTTGTAGGTGCGGTCCTGCAGGGTCACGGCGGCCGCGCCGTCATCGTCCTTGCCGTAACCCAGGTTGAAACGGGCCATGAAGCTGTCCGACGGCCGCAGTTCCAGGGAAAGGTTCAGGTTTATCGATTCCTCGTCGCCAACGAACTGATTGTCGAGCGTGTTGCGGTAGAAACCGCCGTAGGTGTAGTAGCGAACGTGGGCCATGTAGAAGGCGGTTCCTTCCGAAAGGGGGCCGCGCGAAAGGAAACTGACTTCCCCTTCCTCATGTTCCGCCAGGCGCAGCGACAGCTTGTTCTCGGGCTCGTTGCTGCCCTTCTTCGTGATCAGGTTTATCGCGCCAGCAAACGTCGCGCGACCGAAAAGCGCGGCCTGCGGGCCCTTGATCACTTCGACCCGCTCGACGATATCGAATGGGAACGAGAGGACGGAGTCGTTGTACAGGACGCCGTCGACAAAGATCGAAGCATTTGCGCCGCCCAGGATCTGCGATTGCCCGCGGATTACCGGCCGGCTGCCGCCGCCCTGCACGCCGTAACGGTTCAGCTTCTCGAACGAGAAGCCGGGCGTGAACTGGCTGATGTCCATAACGTCGGCCAGGCCCCGCTCGGTCAATTCGGCCGTGGTGAACGCCGTTATGGTGAGCGGCACGTCCTGGATCCGTTCCTCCTGTTTGCGCGCCGTAACGACCACTTCCTCGATCTCGCCCACGTCCTGTTGCGCAATTGCACCTGAGGCAAGTAGCACGGCAACGGCCGAAAGCCATCCCATTCGATATTTCATCGACTGTTCTCCAAAAAAATTCGCGGAAATATTACGCAAAACGGCCCGCCCGCGCTACCCGGGCGCGCTATCTCTCATCGCCCTCCCGCAGCACGAAGTAGATTCGATCGATAAATTCCCTGCGTTCCCGATCGAGCGCGGCGCGTTCTTCCTCGCTGAATTCGTAGGCCTCCACGGCGGCGGTGCTGATCCCCGCCTTGCCGATCGCTTCGACCGCGGCGAGGCGCTCCTTCACCGCCCACAGCTCCTGCGCCAGGCCCATCGTGATGGACACCAGTTCATCCACGCCCTGCACGTCGAAGAACCGCGGCTGCTTGCCGCGGGTAAGGTCCTTCAGCCGTGTCCTGGCGGAATCCTTGGGCAAGGACCCGACCCTATTTCCAGGCGCCGAAGCAATACCAGCGAATCGATGGGGTCAGGCGTCCGGTGTTCTCGTCCACTGTTATGCCGTCCCGCGACACGTACTCCTGAAGTTCCTCTTCGCCGTTGCGGGCCAGACTCGGCACGATGAATTCCACGAATTTCGACTCGTCGAAGCCGGCCGCCGTGCAGCAGTCGACCGGACGCAGGTCGCGGAAGGCCTTGTAGTACGGCTCCTGGTTGTAATAGCTGTCCCAGTCGAAGTAGAAGCTTTCGAAGGGCGTAGTGCGGCAGTTGGGCGGCAGCTCCATATGCAGCATCAGCCCACCGGGACGAAGAAGGCGGTGCGCTTCTCTGAATACTGCATGCGCCTTCTTCGGTGGCAACTCATGCAGGAACATCGACGACCAAACGATGTCGAAACCGGGCTCGCCGTCAAAATCGCATTGCGAGGCGTCCATCTGCCGGTAATGAACGCGCGCACCCATCGATTCGGCGCGGGCGTGGGCATATCGCAGCAGCGGCGCCGCCACGTCCACCGCATGGACCTCTGCCTGGGGAAAGGTGCGCGCCCAGGGCACGGTGTTCGAGCCGATGGAACAGCCCATGTCGAGGATGCGGCGGGGGCGAAGTTCCGGGAATTTCAGTGATATGAAGCGCGCGATGCTGTTGCCGATATCGTCGCGGCCGTTACCGAACAGCCCCATGCTGAACACGGCGGAACCGTTGTCGTACAGGGCGCCCGCAGCCACGTCGTCGGCGCCGTATTCCGTGTGGTAGCAGCCGGGCATCAGGTGCACGTCGTGGTTGGCGACATACGACGGCGTTTCCACGTACGGATTGAGCGTAACCGAACCGCCGCACCCGCTTCCATTGGCGGCCACGCCGGCGACCTTGCGATTCAGGTCCGGAAGGTTGCGTTCGATGGTGGGGATGACCGAGCGCCAGACAAGTTTCTGGCAGTTCACCCGCATGGCCGAGTAGAAGCGATAGGAACGCTCGCCGCGCATCGCCCTATGGACTTCCACGCCGTCTTCGGGCTCCCGGCCCTTTTCACGAACCAGCGCCGGCTCCACACGTTTAGCGTAGGCCGAGCGCATTTCACCTGCCAGATCGCCGAGTATGTGGCGGCGCATATCGCTGACAAATCGCTGGCGCGAGAGTTCGTCCCGGGTGGGCTCAATCCTAAGGCCGTGGCGTACGTAATCAGTCATGAAAGCAATCCTCCGCTTCCCGGAATCATAATACGCAACCCGCATGACGTTGCAACGCCACGGCGCGGAATCTGTCGTCAAGTGGGTTTAGACTAGCCGCCTCCTGACACGGGGAACAAACGGACAGAGGTATTTGTGGCTGAGGAAATCATTGCGCCGGACGGTTCGCCGATGCGCGCGGCTGTTATCGGTTGCCGCGACATCGACAAGTCACTGGCCTTCTACAGGGACCGCATCGGTCTGTCGGTTCTGGCCGACGAATTGCTGAGCGGCGCGGCCTTCCGCAACTTCTGGCGCCTAAGCGGCGGAGCCTCGGCGCGCGCCATCTTGCTGGGGCAAGGCGACGAAGGAGTGGGCCAGGTGCTTCTGCTTGATTTTCATCTGCCCGAAGGCAGCGCCAGGCCAGTGGAAATCCGCGACCGAAGCATCGTGAGGGCCTACGGCTGCTTCAATCTGAACTTCTACACGGCCGACATTCACCGCGACTTTGAGGGGTTGAAGAAGGACGGCTTCGTACTCTGGTCCGACCCGGTGCAGCACTTTTTCGGGAACGATGTGGGCGATCCCGTAGAAGGAATTTTCGAAGGCCCCGACCGCGTGCCGATCAACCTGGTGGAGCTCGCAACGCGCGATCCGGCAACGCGGGTGGGCCAGATGCGCGCCTACGTCGAACAGCGGGGTTACACGAGCGCCGGCTTCACCCCCATCGTGACCAGTTCGCATGGCGTGGATTCGAGCAAGCGCGCCATGACCTGGTACGAACAGGTGCTGAACATGAAGCCCCTGATCGACGAAGTGCTGGGTACGCCCGAATCCAACCGCCTGCTGAACCTGCCCGAAGACGCAAAGACCCGTGTCGTATTCATGCAGGGCAACCACATGTTCGGCAAGGTGGTGCTGAGCCAGCCCCTCAATTACGAGTGCGAGTCATTGATCAAGCGGGCCAAACCTCCGAACATCGGCTACCTGGCCCAGGCCTTCGCGGTCAGCGACCTGGAGGAAGCAGCCGGCAGGTGCAGCGCCTTGAAGGTGGAGATCCTGAGCAAGCCGCAGAGCACGCCATGGCCGGGCTCGGGAGGCGTTTCCGCGATGCTGGTGCGCAATCCCGGCAGCGGGGCGCTGCAGGTATTGATGGAGGATGCGCGATGAGCGTTTACGGCATGACTTCGGTGACGGTGGGCGTCAGCGACATGGATGAGTCGCTGGGCCTGTTCCGCGACGTGATGGGTTTGCAACTGGACAGCGACGGCGAGGCGCCGCGCGCGCTTCTGGATGCATGGGGCCTGCCGCAGGAGGTGACGGCGCGCCTGGTCGAACTGTCCTGCCGGGATTACCCCGCCGGGCATTTGCGCCTGGCCCAATACTC
The DNA here is from genome assembly GCA_951828235.1 of uncultured Gammaproteobacteria bacterium. Classification (GTDB taxonomy): domain Bacteria; phylum Pseudomonadota; class Gammaproteobacteria; order Steroidobacterales; family Foliamicaceae; genus Foliamicus. The sequence continues at coordinate 2,180,524 of OX639965.1, read as the reverse complement.
GCCTGCTCCAACCGAGGCCGTGCGGCTGGACCATGGCCCCGGCGCGTTGGATTCCTCCACCGACATCGGCCCCAAGGCGATCGACTTCTACGTGCCGCCGTCGATGACCGCCGCCGTCGAAGCCATCACCGGGGCCGGATACGCGTTCCGCTCGGAGCCGATCCGCTACGAGCTGGGCGATATCGAGAGTGAGGAATGCCTGTTCTCCGGACCCGATGGCGTGCCCGCCCTGTTGATGATCGGCCACCGTCATCCGCCCGAATCGATGCGCGAACTGCCTGCGGGAGTTCGCTTCTCGGAGATCGCCACGACGTCCGTCGTGTGCGCTGACCCGGATGCCGCTCGCCGCCTGTACTGCGATGTACTGGGCATGGAACCCGGCACCGACGCGTGGGTGCCGGAAGAAAACCTGCACCTTGCCCGGCGGCTCACCGGAGTCGCTACCGCAACGGGTATGCATTTCCTGGTGCTTTCCGCACCGGGCGAGCCCAGCGGCAAGCTCCTGTTCGTGCATTTCGCCGGTGTTCCGAGCAAGCGGCTGACTGGTCGCATGCGTCCCGGGAAGCTGGGCGTAAACCTGTTCAGCTACACGGTGGGCGAGCTGGACGCCACACTGGAGAAGGCCTGCGAAGCCGGCGCCACGCTTCTTCGCGGACCCAGCCAAGTGGGCGAAAAACGCATCGCGCTCCTGCTTGGCGCCAACGAGGAGCTGCTGGAACTCACCGAAGCGGACTGAACACCCCGGGAGCGAAGGCGTCTCGCCTTGGTCGAGGGCGGGACGCCCTCGCTCCCGGCCTAGAAGCGCTTGCGTATGCGCAGCATGAAGTGCATTGCCTGCTCGGTTTCGCGGACCTCTACCGCGGACATCTCACCGCCCGCACGGCCGGCTCCGTAGAGTTCCCGGGTACGCGTGCGGCGCGCGGGCGTCACGTTCATGATCTCGAAGCGCACGGAGAGATCCTCGCCGAAGGTCCGGTCCAACCAGAGATTCATCGGCAATGGGGCTTCACGCTCGAGCCGCTCCTCGGAAATGCGGTAGGAGCGCTCCTGATAGCCGATGAAACCGTCAAGCCCCACCACGGAATTCCATTGCGGCAATTCCCAGGTCAGGCCGATGAATCCCACGAACGAATCACGGCCCGTTCGTCGCCGCGTTTCGCCGGTAAAGGGGTCGGTGATCCGGGAATCGAAGTGCACGGTTCTCGACCGCCACGTGGCTCCTTTCCAACCCAGCGGGTCCAGGGGAAAGTTCGTCACCAGTATCCACTTGCCGCGGCTCGCCCGGCCCGCATTGCCCCTTGCGTCGAAACCCGATCCTACGGGAACGTAGTCCAGCGCGTTTTCCAGCCGGTAACGCGTGTATGTCAATATGGCCGACCCCTGTCCCCAAAACCGGCGCTCGAACTGCAATTCGTATTCGGTTGCCTCTTCCGGTTCCAGGCCGGCGTTTCCGGCCGAGAAAATGCCCGTCTCCAGCGAAGGCGAAGCCGCGAACGTGTAGAAATCGAGTTGCCCCACGATTTTCTCCACGCGCAGCCGGACATCGGTCACACCGTTTATCGACCAGGTCGCCGTCAGGCGCGGCTTGAGGTAATCGAACTCCTTGTTCAGATTCGCGTCGCCGCTTTGCTCCAGGCTTGATCTTTCGAACTCCAGGCCAGCTTCGAATGAAAGGTTGGGCCGGACCCTGACTATGGCCTTGGCGAACGCCTGATAGCGGTCCTCCGCTACCGAGATGTTGTCATTCGGCAGCTCAAGGGGGCTATTACCCACGCTGACCTCCACGAAACTGTCCAGTTCGTTGAACGCGGCCTCGGCTCCGAATTCCAGGCTGAGGGGCGTCGACAGGTCCCACCGGTAAATTGCACGAGCCGCGGTCTCGGACCAGTCGAAATCGTCGTCCGCCAGGGTTTCCAGGGCGCCAAGTTGCAGGTACGAGTCGCTACCCAATGACTCCAGCCGGTGGAGCATTTTGGCGTTCAGTCGCCGATTCTCGGCCAAATTGATCGAAATGTCCGAACCAACCTCGAATACGTCGTTCCCCCGCTCGATGTCGACGACCTGATCGTACGGCTCACCGGCCGCAGTCGCGTAGTTGCCAAGCCGGTCGAGAATCAGGGTCGATTTCTTGGCCGTAAGGTTCAGCCCCAGATCGAAACGGTCCCATGCGTAGTTGCCGGTGGCTGTAGCGTGCACGCTCTTGTTCCAGTCGTCATTATCAAACCGGCCATTGAGTGAGGATTCCGGATCTTCAGCCGCAAGGGTGTACGGTCCCTCGCCCGTACCCCACTGGAATTGTTCGTTCTTGTAGACAAAGCTTGCGTCGAAATTGAAGCGCCCGGAACTCTTTGCATACTCCACACGCGCGGTACCGCCCAGGTCCCGGTCATTGTCCGGGTATTTCTTCAAGGCCGCTTCCGTTACCAGGGTCGATTTTCCGCCTTCCTTGCGCACGACGTTGACGACCACCTGGCGTCCCATCGTATCGAAGTCCGCGGCGTCCGCGCGTATGACTTCCACCCGATCGATGACGGCAAAAGGAATGCTGGTGAGCACCTCCTGGAGGGTGTTGGCCTTGATGGTGGGCCAGCGGCCATCGATAAGCACGTTGCCCGCCGCGCTCTCCAGGCCGCGCATGTTGTTGTTTCCGCGCTCAAAAATGAAACCGGGGGTCCGGTTGATCACGTCCATGGCGCTGACCGGTTCGCCATCGGCGTAGAAGGCCGACGGGAAAACCGTGATTCCGGTGATTTCCTCCGGCGCAGCCGGCTCCTGCGCAAGGCAGGCGAAGGCGAGCGCCGCCTGCGCGAAGAGAACCCCGGCGGTTCTCCCCATGTGACCAATGGCCTGTTTCACGATCACTACCATACCCGCTATATCACCGCACGGGAAATCAAATTCAGGACCTCGCGGTTTGCCTGTGAGCGCCGCCATTCCCCTTCTTGCGTTCTTCCCCGGGGGTCCGGCTGCCTGATAAGATTCGCCCGGTTGCGCCCGGAGGATTCCGGAAGATTGGGGAATACAGTGCAAGGCAAGAAGATTCAAGTTCATCGCAGGCGGCTGCTTCAGGCGGCGCTGGCCGCGCCGCTTGCTTTTGTCTGGGAGCGGTCGGGCGCGGGGCAGCCGCGTTCGGCTTCCGATCCGTCATCGGCAGGCGCCGGCCGGCGGATCCGCCGGCGCTACGTGGACGGGCGCTTCGGCCAGGTCCATGTTTACGTTGCCGCCGCGCTCGACGACACGTCCACGAAGACACCGCTGATGTGTTTTCATCCGACCGCGGTGTCGGGGGACTTCTTCCGCGACTTCATGCTGGAGATGAGCGGCGACCGGCTGGTCATGGCAATGGACACGCCGGGCTATGGCCGCTCGGACCCGCCGCCCGAGCCGCAGCCCATGATCGAGCTGGCGGGAACGGCGGCGGACGCGCTCGATGCGCTGGGCTTCGGAGCGAACGGCCAGGGCGCCGTGGACTTGATCGGCTACCACACCGGCTGCTTTATCGCCTCGGAACTTGCGGTCATCCGGCCGGACCTGGTGCGCCGGCTGGTATTGCCGGGCATTCCCTTTAACGTGGGCGATACACGCAAGGAAATGTACGAGCAGTACGCCAGGCCCAGCGAGCTGACGGAGGATGGAACGAAAGCGATGGAAATCTGGGAGTTCTGGGTTACCGGCCGTCACCCGGATGTGTCGCTGCAGCGCGGCGCATCGCACTTCGCCGACCACCTGCAATCCGGGCCCTACTCCTGGTGGGCGTATCACAGCGTGTTCAGCTACCCGGCCGAAGAACGCCTGCCGCTGGTTCGGCAGCCGGTGCTGGTGCCCAATACGCACGGCAATCTGCAGGAGAACTCCCGGGCCGCAGCGGAGTTGATAGCCGACGTCAAGGTGGTCGAGATGCCCGATCTCACCCACGGCGTTTTCGACGTAGGCGTGGACCGTCTGGCCGCGGTTTCACGCGAATTTCTGGACTAATGAACTATGGAATTTGAGCGAGTCGCAAAGCTGGGCGCGGAGGTGTCGGGAATCGACCTTGCGCCGGACCTTCCGCAGGATGTGATCGACGAGATCGAACAAGGATTACTGGAACACAGAGTTCTGTTTTTCCGCAATCAGGACTTGAACGGAGAGGAACTCGTCGATTTCTCCCGGCGCTTTGGTGAGAGTTTTGTCCAACCGGCGCTGGCACACAAGTACCAGGAGCTGCTCTTTCTCGAAAACGACAAGAGCAAGCCGCCCGCGCTCAACACCTTTCACCAGGACATGACCGGCCTGGCGCAACCCCCGGCGCTGCACATGCTGCACGCGCTGGTCGTGCCCGACGGGGGCGGCGACACGATGTGGGCCTGCAACTACAGCGCCTACGAGACGCTGTCGGACGAAATGAAGCGGATACTCGGCAGCCTGACCTGCACCCACACCATACTCGGGTACTACGAGCCGATCGTAAGGAACTGGGAGAACAGCGAGGAAAAGATCAAGGAATTCGAGAAAATATTCCCGCCCGTTTCCCATCCGGTGGTGAGGACCCACCCGCGAACCGGCCGCAAGTCGCTGTTCGTCAACCGCTTCTTCACCAATTTCATCAACGGTTTTACTCCCCAGGAAAGCGAAAACCTGCTTCAGTTCCTGTACAAACACATCGAAACGCCGGAATTCTGCGTGCGGCTGCGCTGGCGCCCCGGCACCCTGGCGATCTGGGACAACCGCTGCACGTCCCATTACGCGCTGGCCGACTACTGGCCGCAGCACCGCAAGATGCAGCGCGCTTCGGTTTCCGGCGACACGCCCTTCTAGGGCATTTCCTCGCGCAGCCCCTTGACGAGGCCGACGCACATGCACAGCAACACCAGGGTGAAGGGCAGGCCCACCGAAAGAGTCAGCGCCTGCAGCGACGCCATGCCGCCGCCCAGCATCAGCGCCATCGCGGCCATGCCCACGAGCACGCACCAGAAGGCGCGTTGCTGCACCGGCGCGTCCATCTTGCCGCCGGCCGTAATGGTGTCCATCACCAATGAACCCGAGTCAGCCGAGGTGACGAAGAAGATCGTGATCAGCACGACGCTGACGGCGCAGACCAGTTCGGTCAACGGCAATTGCTCAAGCATCTTGAACAGTGCCAGTTCAGGCACTGACTCCGCTACGCCCGTGTAGCCGGTGGAAAAGTACTGATCCAACGCGGCGCCGCCGAACGTCGCCATCCACAGGATGCCGATGAGGGTCGGGATTACAAGCACCCAGGTAATGAACTCGCGCACGGTGCGACCGTAGCTGACGCGGGCGATGAACATGCCTACGAAGGGCGCCCAGGCAATCCACCAGGCCCAGTAGAAGGTCGTCCAGTCGTGCAGAAAAGCCAGATCCGCGCGGCCGATCCAGTTGCTCAATGCCGGCAGGTAGTAGATGTAATCGACGGGCGCTTTGGCGATCTGCCCGAGGATGGCCAGCGTTGGCCCCGCAATCAGCACGAAAAGCCAAAGTCCGCCGGCAAGCCCCATATTGATCCAGCTAAGGCGCTTGATCCCCTTGTCCAGCCCGGCAACAACGGACGCCAGCGCGATGGCGATGATGACGATGATCAGGATGATCCTGGTCGTGGTGACGGCGGGGATTCCGAACAGATACTGCAGTCCGCCGGCAATCTGCTCGGCGCCGAATCCCAGCGATACCGCGATCCCGAACAGGGTGGCCAGCACCGCGACAATGTCCACCGCGTGACCAAAGGGGCCCCACACCGACTTGCCGATCAGCGGATAGAACGCGGACCGCAGCGTGAGCGGCATGCCGCGATTGAAACAGAAGAATGCCAGCGACAGGCCGGCCACCGCGTAGATCGCCCATGCGTGCAGGCCCCAATGCGCGATAGCGGCGGACATGCCCGCGGCGCGGGCGGCGCTGGTGTCGGCCGGGTCGATGCCCAGCGGGGGCGCCAGGGTGTGAGTCACAGGCTCGAGCACGCCGAAGAACATCAGGCCAATGCCCACGCCGGCGGCGAACAGCATGGCCAGCCACGCGAGATAGCCGTATTCGGGCGTGGCGTCCTTCCCGCCCAGGCGAATGCGTCCGAGTGGCGACAGGGCAACCGCGAAGCTGAACACCACAAAGATATTCGCCGCGCCCATAAAGAACCAGTCGAAGGTCACGGTGGTCCAGACCCTCAGGTCGGCGAACAGGGCCGTCGCCTGCTGCGGAAACAGCAAAGTGCCGATCACGAGCACGACCACCAGCAGCGCGGAAACGATGAAGACCGGGTTATGGATATCGAGACCCAGGAACCGGATGTTCTGCTCGCCGATTTCGTGCCCGATATCCGTAGCCGCTGGCCTGGTTACGGCCGTGTCGCCGCGTTTACTGCCGGTCTCGTTCATACCCGTTGCGTGACAGTGGCTGGCAGTCCCTTGCGGGCCGGGCATCCGCGGATCAGATGCCGAAACGGCGCCGGACGTCTTCGCCCAGCGCACCTTTAAGCGGATCGAGCCAGCGTTCGTAGTTGCGCCAGTAGTCGAGCCCCGACTTGAATATCGGCTGGCGGACCTGTTCGGAACTCGGCGTGCGCACTGCCCGCTCCGTGCGGTGAAAGCTCAGGCAGGCCGGCTCGAATTCGAGTCCGCAGTGGCCGAGGATTCGACGCACCTCGGTTTCCAGGTCCCCCACCACGTCCTCGTACTGGACGCACAGCACCTTGCCGGGCAGCACCGCGTCCCAATGATCCATGAGCTCGACGTAATCGCGGTAGTACTGCCCGAGGTCCGCCAGGTCGTAGGTGAACTGCTGGCCTTCGGCGAAGAGCTGCTTGTAGCCGCTGAAACCGCAGGCCATGGGATGGCGCCTGGCGTCGATGATTCTTGCGTTGGGCAGTACCAGGTGAATCAGTCCGATGTGGCGGAAATTGTTCGGCATCTTGTCGACGAAGAACGGCGCACTCTGGCGGTGAATCCGCGTGTCGTCGATGTACTGCCGCCCGAACTCGCGCAGTTCCTCGTCGGGGAGCGTCGCCAGGATCTCAGGGTAGTCGGGCTCATTCCCGCTGCGTCCGCGGCGCCGTAACTGCTGCGCCAGCGACACCATGTTCGGCAGCTCCAGGGTGCCGTCCACCCTGGAATGGGACGAGAGGATCTGTTCCAGCAGCGTTGAACCGGCCCGCGGCAGCCCGACGACGAAAATCGGATCGCCGGCCGAAAACCCCGCCCTGGCGCCGCGCTCAAGCATTTCGGCGGTACAAACCCGCTGCTGGGCGCGCAACTCCTCCGTCATCTTGTCCGCATCGTAGGTACTTATGGTCTTCTTGGAGCGGTTGCCCTGCTCGTAGTAACGGAACGAAGACTCGAAGTCGGTGCGGTCTTCGTAGGCTTTGCCCAGTGCAAAGCTCAGATGCACGCGGTCGGCATGGGCCAGTTCCTCGTTGCGCTCCTGCCTGTGCATCCGTTCAAGTTCGGTGTCGCTGAACGAATAGACCTTCAGGTTGGAAAGCGCATACCAGGCTTCACCGTGCCGCGGCTGACTGTCGAGCGCCGCCTGGTAGGAGGCGACAGCGTCGCCGTACTGGCCGTTGGTCTTGAACGCGTGGCCCTTCGATGTAAGCGTGACCGGATCTCCCGGGATTCGCTCCAGTACCCTGTCGAAAAGGCTCAGCGCCTCCTCGTAGTTGCCGGTCTGCATGCACTCGATCGCGTAGATGGACTGGAACTGCGGATTCTCCGGCGAAGTCTCAAGCAGCGCCCTGGCCTGCTCAAGCGCCTTTGCGAATCGCTGGCGTTTCCTGAGCGCCTGGATGTAGTCCATTTGCACCCGCACATTTTTCGGATCAAACTCGTGGGCCGACTCGAGCAGGAACTCAGCGTCCGTCAGCACGCCGAAGCGGATGCCGATGTCGGCCAGCAGCCGCATCGCCTCTACGTGGTGGGGCACCTTTTGCAGGAATTTTCGGCACAGGTCCTCCGCCTTGAGCAGCTTGCCCTGGCTCAAAAGGTCCATAACGATGACCAGGGGTTGCGGCAACCGCTTCAGGTAGTCCAGTTGCGCCCTGACCTGCGCCGCCTCCCGGAGACGGCCGCGGCGGGTCAGGCAATGCAGTTGCCCCCGCCAGCTCGCCACCAGCGCCGGGTTGAACCGGCACGCCTGCGTATACGCCGCGAGCGCACGATCGGGCCGGCCCATGTCGCGGTACGCGTGACCCTCTTCCTGATGGGCCCGGCCGTTCTCGGGCGCGAGGGCCTTCAGCCTGGCAAGCTGCGCCAGCGCCACGTCGAACTCGCGCCGGTAGCGGCGGCAGACCGCGCTCATGTACAGGGCGTCGGTGTTGTCCGGTTCGTCTCGGAGGATGACGCCGAGGTCGGCCAGCGCCTGCTCGTACTGTCTGGCGACGATCCTCGACTGGATCGCAGCCAGCGCGGGCAGGTCCGGCGTCCGGTTGTTGGCGGGTGTGCAGCCGCCCCCTACCGCGGGTCCGCGATCGTAGGGAGAGGCAGGTCGCCCGGAACGCCCGGACGCGACGACGGCATCCCCCGGGGGGGATGCCGTTTCGGTACCTGTTGCCTGACCCGGGCCGGTCAGAAGTTCACGCTCGCGCGTAAGCCGAATGTCCTGGGTCGCGCATAGGTGACGTGCCGGGTGTCGAAGACGAATGAGCGCGAAACCTCGGCCCGTTCATCAGTCAGGTTGCTGCCGTAAAGCGTCACCGACCAGTTGTCGCTCGCTACCCCGGCCGTCAGGCCGAGCATCGTCCAGCCGTCGATCCGGTCACGGTTGATGGTGATGATGTCGCTGTACGAATCCGCGGACCAGGAAATCATGGGCATGATGTGCGCCGTCCATCCGTTGGCCTGCAGTATCCACTCGTAGCGCGCCCGCAGGTTGCCCTGCGATCCTGGAGCGAACGCAAGCTCGTCCCCTTCACGAACGTCGTTCGTAGGGGTGATTTTCCGTGTGATTTCCGAGTCAAGAAACGAGACGGCGCCGGCGATGGTGAGCCCATCGAGCCCGGGGGGCAGCCAGATGAAGTCCGCCTCCAGGCCCCTCACCCTTGCGTCCGCCGCGTTGTCCGAGAAGAACAGGTTGACGATGCTGGTATCGAAGATCGTGGTCTGCAGGTTGTCGATATCGATGTTGAATATTGACGCGTTCAATCGGAAGGCGGTGCCGAAATCGGCCTTCATGCCCACCTCGAGATTGACGACTTCGTCGGTTTGCAGCTCGAAGGGCACCACGAAACCGCTTCCGTCCGCGCTCGTGCGTCCGCCGGGACGATTCAGCAGGCCGGGGCGGAATCCCTCAGACCAAGTGACGTAGTAGAGCTGCCGCGGCACCGGACGCCAGTCGAGCGTCGCCTTGAAGATCGTGCCATCGGCTACTGCCTTGTCAGGCGCACCTGCCACCGTGCTGTTGGGCGCGAACTGCTGCGAAATGTTGGTGCCGAAGCGCTGCTGGTCTTCCCTGTTCCCGCCAAAATTGCCGAACGATGAATTGGCGCTGCCCTCGAGATCGACTTCGATCTCGTAGTTGCGCGCACCGAGCGTTAGCGCGAACTGATCGCTCAGGTCGATGCCGAATTCGCCGAAAACGCCGAACTGTTCATCCGTACGCCTGATATCGTTGCGGAAGATGACGCCCGGGTCCGTGCCAAACCTGTCCGGGCCGAACGGCCCCGGGAAGGTGAAATAACCCTGGCCGCCGCCGGCTCCGAAGGAGGATCCACTGGGGTTGCCAGGTGCCGCCGCCGGATTGGTCAGCGGGTAGTTGGGCGCGAAACCCGGATTCCCGTTCCACCCGATGGCGTGGACGGAACCGGGATAGATGAAGTCGTTGACCTCGATGAGTTCCAGCTCGCTGGTGAATACGCCGCCCTGAAGGCGCCAGCGATTCGACTGGTCCGTGGTAAAGCGGATTTCGTGGGTCTGGATATCGAGCTGATTGAGGCTCATCACGTACAGTGTCGGATCGTTGCATGTCGTGCCGACACGAGGTACGCCTGGAGGGCTGTTGTATGACGTATACGTCGCGTAGTAATCGCAGATGTAGTACGGCAGGTACTGGCCCACGAACAGGTAGTCCGAATAGTCGACAAGCTGATCGGACTGCCGGTCCGTGAACGCGCCTGTGTAGATGACATCCAACGCTGCCAGCCGGCCTGTGAGCGTCAAGGCCGTGTTGTCAAAGGTGTCAAAGATGCTCTCGTCCACGAAGCGGGTGATTTCCAGGTCGCCGACGTCGGGATCAGCGAAAAATACGCCGTCCGCCTCGGTCTCCTGGGTCGTGTGCGCGACGAGCAGGTTCCAGTTATCGCTGATATCCCACTGGGCTGAAATCCGGCCGCCGGTGTAGGTGACGCCATTGATATTTTCGTCGGCGATATTGCTGTTGTCGGCCTGAATGAAACGAATATTGGAGAGATCCACTCCCGCCTGGAATCCGCCGCGATGCGCAGCGACCGGCACGCCGTTCTTGCGAACCGCTCCCTCGGGGCGGAACCGCGCACTCTCTTCAACGGTTCTCGTGTCGGCGACATTGTCGATCCAGCCGCCCTTGTTGTCTCTGTAGACCACGCCGCGCAAGCCGAAGGTGTCGCTTATGGGAACGTTCAGCACGACTTCGAGATTGGTGCCGGTATCGCCGCTGCTGATCGTGTTCGCGCCGAGCTTCACATTGCCGTAAAACTCGTTCAGGTCCGGCTTGTTCGTGATCAGGCGAACATTGCCGGCCTGGGAACTGGCCCCGTAAAGCGTCCCCTGGGGACCGGAGAGCACCTCGATGCGCGCCAGGTCCGCCGCATACACGTCGAGATTGCGGCCCGGGTGCGCCAATGGCTGCTCGTCCAGGTAGAAGGCGACGTTGGGCGCCAGGCCGGCCACGCCGGCAACCGTCAGGTTCGGCGTGGTCGAAGCGACGCCGCGGATATAGATGGTGTTCTGGCCCGGTCCGCTGCCGCCGGCGGTCACGCTGGGCAACTGCAGCACGTAGTCCGCGAAATTGGTGACGCCGAGTTCAGTGATCTCGCGGGAGTCCAGGGCGGTCACGGCCAGAGGAACGTCCTGCAGCGATTCCTGAACGCGCCTCGCGGTAACCACGATCTCGTCGAGCACCCGCCCGCCGGCATCCTCCTGCGCCGCTACGGGCGCGCCAACCAGCGCTGCAGCGACGGCGGCGGATAATACGGTATGTTGCGTTGGTACATGAAATGCCATAGTCCCCAATCTCCTCGCGGCTCAATCCAGAGCCAACTACCATATCATAACCAATAGTTTGCCGCCCTATTCCAAAGCGTGCAGGAGAGCCTTCCAGCCAGGGCGTTTCCCAGTGTTTATGAGCTGCCGTTGGCTGCGCAAGCCAGCCTCGCGTCTCATCGCCCCATGGCTGCCCGGGAGAGACGAATCGGGAACCCGGACCGTATGCGGGCGTCGATCTCGTCGCTGACGTGGCGCGGTGCGTGATGAGCGAGGATTTCCCGCGTTTTTTCGACGGCGCGATGCACCAGCACCGGCTTGCCTTGTTCCTCCCAGACGGTCGGGCTGTTGCGGTCGCTGAAGTCAGGATATATGTACTCGCTTTGCATCACCTGCAGGGTGCTCCCCGAACCCAGGTAATGTCCTTCGCCACTGGTGCAGATCTGCTCGATCTCGGCGAAGCTCAGCGTATCGGGATTGACTTCGATCCCCCGGGTAACGCGCCCGATTGCGCCCAGGACGTCGTTGTCCAGCAACAGGCTCTCCGGGCAGGTGCCCAGCAGACTGGCGTACATGCCGGCGGATTCATAAACGATGTTCGCCCCGGACAGGGCGGCGGACAGTACCGTGGCCGCCCGTTCCGCACCGGCCTGAAAGTCCGGAAACTTGGCGTCGGTCATGCCGCAGGCGGTGCCGAAGGGAAGGTCAAAATGAATACCCAGCTGGGCGCAGGCGGCGGACAGCAGGCCCTGCTCCGGGGAGCCGCCGCTCATCGCCCCGGTACGCAGATCGGAAACAAACGGCCAGGCGCCGAGAATCGCCGGGGCGCCCGGCTTGATCGCGTTGACATAGACCAGCCCGCCAAGGCACTCCGCCCAGGCCTGGGAAACCGCCCCGGCCAGGTAGGCGGGGGTCGTTGCGCCGGCCTGGCCCGCCGACAGCAGCAGCACCGGCATGCCGCCCTCCACGGCTACCCGCAGGCACTCGAGGGCATCGGTCGCGAACTTCAGCGGCGGTACCACAAAGCAGTTGGACTGACTGACGAAGGGTCGCGCCCGCCACTCGGCCTCGCCGCCGGCGACGAGATGCAGCATCTCAAGACTCTTCTCCACGTGCCCGGGTAGCGTCCAGCTCGAACCGACGTGCTTGCTGGTACCCGTCACCGCGCAGTAGAGGGTATTGATATCCATCTCATAGTTGTCGGGAATGTCCCGGGGTACGCAGGTGCGCTGGAACATGTGAATGTGTTCGCAGGTATCGACGATACGCGCCATGTCGTACAGGTCCTGCGCTTCGGATTCCCTGTAGAGATCGTTTTCCGTGTCGGCGACCATCACCGCGGCGCCGGCGGTGGAAAAATGCACTCTGGCGCCGCTCAGGTCCAGGTCCCTGCGCGGGTCCTGAGCGTGCAGCACGAGATTTTTCCGGGCCTGCTGCAGGGTGCGCTCGACCAGACTCGCCGGCATGCGCAAACGCCCGTCCTCGCCGAGCACGGCGCCGGCCGCCGTGCAGGTTTCGATGCAGTGAGGGGTGGGGTCGGCGAATCCCACCTGCTCGAGAATCTTCAAGGCGTTGTCCGCGATGGCCGCAACGCCGGCAGCGGACAGGGGCCGGTATTGTCCTCCGGTATGCCCCGGCTGAACCGGCTTGATCGCTTCGGCGAGCGGCGCGGCGCGCTCGGCCCTTCGGGCCCTTCTGCCACCTGATCGTCTAGGCATGGCTGCCCTCCACGGCATACGGGTTGAACGAAGCTGAAAGCATAGCTCTTTCCATAGGGTCAGCCGCGGCGGCGGCGGCGGTCCCGGCGGCCTCGCCGGTTGCCCGCCGGCGCGCCGGGTTCGCGGTACTTGCGAATCCAGCGCGCGCAATCCGAATCCTTCCCCATCATGACGTCGGCGCCCAGGACCGCCTGCATCACCTCGCCGTGCAGCGGGTTGGTGATTGCCGACGTCATCCCGGCGCCGATCGCCATGGTGAGAAAGGCGCTGTTGACGCCGTTTCGATTGGGCAGACCGAAACTCACATTGGAAGCTCCGCAGGTGGTGTTGACCTTGAGTTCGCTGCGCAATCGGCCGACCAGGTGCATGACCTGCCGACCGGCCGAGTTGATCGCGCCGATCGGCATGACCAGGGGGTCCACCACGACGTCGCTTGGGGAAATGCCGTGGTCCTGAGCCCGTTCGATGATTTTCCTGGCCACTTCGAAGCGCACGTCCGGATCCTCGGAGATGCCCGTTTCGTCGTTGGAAATGGCCACCACAGCGGCGCCGTGCCGGGCGACCAGCGGCAGCACCGTTTCCAGCCTTTCCTCTTCGCCCGTGACCGAGTTGACCAGCGCCTTGCCCCGATAGACCGCCAGGCCGGATTCCAGCGCAGCGACGATGGAAGAGTCGATGCAAAGCGGCACATCGGTGACCGACTGCACCCGCTGGATGGCCTCGGCCAGCATGGCGGGCTCGTCCGCCAGCGGTATCCCGGCGTTCACGTCCAGCATGTGGGCGCCGGCTTCAACCTGGGCGATGGCGTCGGCGACCACCCGATCGTAGTTTCCCACCTTCATCTCCTCCGCGAGAATCTTGCGCCCGGTAGGGTTGATGCGCTCGCCGATGATCACAAAGGGCTGATCGAAACCGATCACGACCTCCTGGCGATGAGAAGCGATTACCGTTTTCGTCATGCTTCAGCGACTCTCCGAACCACCCTTTCCGTCCTCCGCCAGACCGTGATTGCGGATGAGCGCCAGCAGTCGCTCGTCCGAATAGCGTGCTTCGATCCGGTCCGCAAACCGGCTGGCGACCACCTGCAAGTCCGCTGCCGCATCATCCGGCCCGGCCTTGATCGGCTCCCGCGACCATTCATCCATATAGGCGTCGGCGCTTTGTTTCTTCGCCCGCATGGCGGCGCGATCAATGGCGCTTTGAAAGCGCCCGCTCAACCGCGCCCTGGCTCGCACCCTGCCCTTCTTGACGATCACCTGCGCGGGAATGTCACGCCACCTCACCAGGATAACGTTCATCGCATCAGACTGCGGCCACAGAGGCAACGCGCTCCTGCAAGGCGTAATAGCCGGTGTGCAGGTGGGAAAACTCAAGGCCGAGACGCGCCGCCGCAGCCCGGGCTGCGGCAAGCAGTTTCGCGTCGTGGGTCTGGGACAGATAAACCAGGCGCCGGTAATTGCCGAAGAAATCCCGGGACAGTTCGGGGTGGCGGTCAAGTTGCAGCGTCTGCACCACCAGCCGGTCAAAGAAGCGCACCAGGAAGTCGGTGAGGTAGAACGTGCCCGGTTCCTCCTCCGCCAGGCGCCGGAAGCCCTCGGCGCCGGCGAACAACTCGTAGCAGTGCAGGCCCGGAAGCCGCTCCACACCGGGGTAGTCGTCCAGCACCCGGTCGATCTCGCCGTAGCTGCCGCAATCCGCATAGCCGATAAATATTCGGTGATATTGCCCTTGCGCGCGCTTTATCTCCGCACGCAGCTCAGGCGCGATCTTCTCCGGGCGCATGTGCAAGAGCGGATCCAGGCAGCGAATGCGAAGGTGGTCCCAGCCGTTGGCCTGCCGGATCAAGTGCAGCTCCCGAGCGAGAGCGCCACACGCGATGACCAGTACCGGATCCCGTGTCATCCGTGCTTCTTCTTCATCAGCTCGGCGGCGGTGTCCACCGCCGTGGCGGCGTCGCGGCAATAGGCGTCCGCGCCCACTGCCTTGCCGAATTCCTCGTTAAGCGGCGCGCCGCCGACCAGCACAATGTAGTCCTCGCGAATGGACTGGGCCACGAGCTCGTCAATGACCACCTTCATGTACGGCATGGTGGTGGTCAGCAGGGCCGACATGCCGAGAATGTCCGGGCGGTGTTCGCGCAGCGCCTCCATGTAGCTTTCGACGCTGTTGTTGATGCCGATATCGATCACCTCGTAACCGGCGCCCTCCATCATCATTCCCACCAGGTTCTTGCCGATGTCGTGAATGTCGCCCTTGACCGTGCCGATCACCATCTTGCCGACCGGCTTCGCGCCCGTCTCCGCCAGCAGCGGCCGCAGCACGCCCATGCCGCCCTTCATGGCGTTGGCCGCCAGCAGTACCTCCGGCACGAACAGGATGCCGTCGCGAAAGTCGATCCCTACGATCCGCATGCCCTCCACCAGGGCATCGCTCAACACCTTGTCCGCCGGCCAGCCCCGCTTGAGCAGAATCTCCGTACCTTCAACGATTTCATCCCTGAGACCGTCGTAGAGATCGTCGTGCATCTGCTCGACCAGCTCGTCGTTGTCGAGCTCGGAGAGCACGAGATCTTCCGGCTGTTCCGCCGCCTTTTCCTTGCCGCCCACGTCGTCGTTCATGCAATCTGCCTCCAACCACCAAAACTGTTGCCCAACAAAGGCTCAACAGTTCCAGGACGGGAATCCGTTCGGGTCGCGAGTATGGCGCAGGCAAGGTGGTGAACGGTTGTGCCACCGGCCGAAGCGGCCCGGCCCGCGTTCCTGCCCGGCTGCTCCATCTCGCGGCCGATCCAGCGGCCTTGGTCGGCATATTAGCAGTCATGAATTGAAATCCGCAATGGAAAAAACACTTTTTCGATGACCTGTGAGAATGCGATCCGTATTGCAAGTCAACCCCGATTTCCATGAGAATCGGGACGGCGGCCATCCAATCCCGGAGAACGCCTTGGAAAAACAGGCTCGAATTGTCATAGTCGGCGGCGGCATTATGGGCGTCGGCCTGCTTTACCACCTGGCGGCCGAAGGATGCGACGACGTCCTGCTGATCGAGAAAGGCGAATTGACGTCGGGCTCCACCTGGCACGCGGCCGGTCAATGCCCCAACCTGGTCGGCAACTATAACCTCGCCAAGATCCACGAATCCAGCATTTCCCTGTACAGGAAACTGGAGCAACTGACTGGACAGTCGGTCACCTGGCACGGTTGCGGCAGCGTCCGCTTCGCCCTCAACGAGCAGGACCTGGACTGGTTCCGCTACCTTCGGGGTATCGCTCAAAACGTCGGTTACCACATGGAGATCATCGACGTTGCAAAGATCCGCCAGTTGAACCCCTTTGTCTCGACCGAAGGCGTGCTGGCGGGCGCCTGGACCCGCAACGACGGCCATGCCGATCCCTTCGGCCTTACCCAGGCGATGGCCCGAGGGGCGCGCGACCTGGGCGCGAGGATTGTTCGGCACAATCGGGTGACCGGTATTGAGGCCCTGCCCGGTGGCGAATGGAAAGTGATGACGCAACAGGGGCCGGTTACCGCCGAAATCGTGGTCAACGCCGCCGGCTGCTTCGCCCGGCAAGTAGCGGGGATGGTGGGTGCGGACCTTCCCATCCACAACATTCAGCACCACTATCTTGTTACCGGCGCGATACCGGAACTGGCCGGCCGGAGTGAAGAACTCCCCGTAACGCGCGACCCCTATGCTTCCGTGTATCTGCGCCAGGAACAGGAGTCCGGACTGATCGGGATCTACGAATCCGAAGGGCTCGCGGAAGCCTGGCAGCCGGGCGGACTGCCGCCCTGGGAGTCCGACAGCGAGCTGTTCCAGGATGACCTCGAGCGGCTGATGCCGTGGCTGGAGCGGGCCATGGAGCGCATGCCGATCTTCGAACCGGCAGGCATCAAGCAGATCGTCAACGGCGCCATCTCCCACAGCCCGGACGGCCTGCCGTTGCTCGGCCCGGTGGCCGGCTTGAGCAATTACTGGCTCTGCTGCGGCTCGTCCTTCGGCATTGCCCAGGGCGCCGGCTGCGGCAAGTACCTGGCTCAGTGGATGTTGCATGGCGACTCCGAAATCAACATGACCGGGTTCGATCCGCGGCGTTTCGGCGTGTTCGCCGATACCGCCTACATGGGCGCCAGGGGGCGCCAGGACTATGCCAGGACCTACGCCACGCCGCCTCCGGGGGAAGAACTGCCGGCGGCCCGCCGATGCCGGACCAGCCCCCTGTACGACAAGCTCAGGGCCCAGGGCTGCGTGTATACCGAGACCTTTGGCTGGGAGCGGCCCAAGTGGTTCTCGCCCGACGGCCGGGAGGAGCAGTACAGCTTTCGTCACAATAATGTGTTCGATCTGGTGCGCGAAGAATGCTTGGCCGTGCGCGAGCGGGTCGGCATCCTGGACCTCTCCGGATTCGCCAAGTACGACGTCACGGGCCCCGATGCCCGCACGATGCTGAATCGGCTTTGCACCAACCGGGTGCCGAAAGATGGCCGTATCGCGCTCACCCACCTGCTGTCGGAGGGCGGGCGCATCGGCGCGGAAATGACCATCACGCACCTCGATGAAGAGACCTTCTACCTGCTTTCGGCCGCCGGCGCCGAACTGCGCGACCTGGACCACCTGCAACAGGGCCGGCGTCTCTCCGAACAGGTGAGTGTCGCCAATGTCACCGACCGGCGGGGGGTCCTGGTGCTGGCCGGACCGCACGCCCGGGAAGTGCTGGCTCAGGTCACGGATTCGCCACTGGACAGCGGCGCTTTTCGCTGGCTGACGGCCAGGGAAGTCGAGATTGCCGGGATGCCGGTGCGGGCCTTGCGGGTGAACTACGTGGGCGAACTCGGCTGGGAACTGCATCCCGCCATGGAGCATCTGGAGGCGCTGTATGACGCGCTGATGGCGGCCGGAGCGGAATTCGGCATCCGCAATTTCGGCCTCTATGCGGTCAACAGCCTGCGGCTGGAAAAAGCCTATCGCAGCTGGGGCGTGGAACTGACCAACGAAGTCACCATGATCGATGCGGCCATGGAGCGCTTCATCAAGTTCGACAAGGGCGACTTCGTCGGCCGGGAGGCGACCCTCGGGCAGCGGGACCGCACGCTGCAACTGATCTACTTCGCCCTGGACGACGGCGATGCGGATGTGCAGGGCGGCGAGCCGATCTTCGACGGTGAGCGGTGCGTGGGGGTGACCACCTCCGGCGGCTATGGCCACTTTGTCCGTCAGAGCCTTGGCTTCGGCTACGTGCCGCCCTCGCTGGCCGGCCCCGCCACGGCCTTGACGGTCGAAGTGCTCGGGCAAAGGCGGCGGGTGACGGTGCTTGATGAGCCCGTGCACGACCCAGCCAACGCCCGTTTACGCGCCTGAGGGCTCATGACGATCCGGCCAACATCCGTTTGCGAGTCGGGCGCGCGATGATCAGCCGCGCAAGCAGCCGGTTTGCATCTGACGGCCCGTGAGCACCCGGCCCGAACGCCCCGCCGAGCTGCCGCGCAGCGCCAGCGTGATCGTGATCGGCGGCGGCGTGATCGGTTGCTCGGTTGCGTATCACCTGGCGCGGGACGGGGTCTCCGACGTGACGCTGCTGGAGCGCAGGCAGCTCACTTCGGGCACTACCTGGCACGCCGCCGGACTCGTGGGCCAATTGCGCACGTCAATCAACATGACGGAACTGGCGCGCTATACCAGCGAGCTCTACCTGCGCCTGGAGGAGGAAACCGGCCAGGCCACCGGCTACCGGCGCTGCGGTTCCCTTTCGCTCGCCACCAACGAGGAACGGTTCGAGGAACTCAAGCGGAGCGCGTCGATGGCGAAGGTCTTCGGGCTCGACGTGGAAGTGGTGACGCCCGCTGCAATCAAGGCGCGGGCTCCGCTGCTGCACACCGGGGACCTTCTCGGCGGGATCCACATTCCCTCGGACGGCTACGCCAACGCCGTGGACATCACCAATGCGCTGGCCAAGGGCGCGCGCGCGGCCGGCGCACGTATCTTTCAGAACGTGCCCGTCACCGCCATTCGCACCGGGCCCGGAGGCGTGACCGGAGTGGCCACCGATCAGGGCGATATCGCCGCCGAATTCGTGGTGCTGTGCGCCGGCATGTGGACCCGGGAACTGGCGGCAACGGTCGGGGTGAACGTGCCCCTGCATGCCTGCGAGCACTACTACGCGCTGTTTGAATCGGTGGCGGGGCTGGATGCGGGCTTCCCGGTGGTGCGCGACTATGACGCCTGCGCGTACTATAAGTACGACGCCGGAAAGCTGCTCCTCGGCGCTTTCGAGCCGCATGCCCGCCCCTGGGCCACCGAGGGCATTCCCGAGGACTTCTGCTTTGACGAAATCGCCGGCAGCATGGAGCATTTCGAACCCATTTTCGAGCAGGCCATGGTGCGCATGCCGGCACTGGAATCCGCCGGGCTTGAAACCTTCTTCTGCGGACCGGAAAGTTTTACGCCGGACGTGCGCTACCACATCGGCCAGGCGCCTGAACTCGACAATTGCTTCGTGGCGGCGGGCCTGAATTCCATCGGTCTGCAGTCCGCCGGCGGCATCGGCAGGGTGATCTCCGAGTGGATACGCGTCGGCCACCCGCCGAAGGACCTCTGGGAAGTGGATGTGCGCCGCAACCAGCCCTTTCAACGCAATCGCAAGTACCTGCGCGAACGCGTATCCGAGAGCCTCGGCCTGCTGTACGCCACGCACTACCCTTACCGTCAGTACGACACCGCCCGCGGCGTTCGCAAATCGCCGCTCCATGATCGCCTGAAGGCCATCGGGGCCTGCCACGGCGAGCTTGCGGGCTGGGAGCGGCCCAACTGGTACGCGCCGGACCCGGCGCTCGCCAGATACGAATACAGCTACGGCCGGCAGAACTGGTTCGAGCATTCCGCGGCGGAGCACCGCGCCGTGCGCGAGAAGGCGGGGCTCTTCGACCAGTCCTCCTTCGCCAAGTTCCGGCTTGAGGGCGATGATACCGCCCGGGTGCTGAATTTCGTCTGCGCAAACAATATCGACGTGCGCCCCGGCCGCATCGTCTACACCCAGTGGCTAAACAAGCGGGGCGGCATCGAAGCGGATCTCACCGTGACCCGGCTGGCCGAAGACTGCTTCCTGATCGTGACCGCCGCGGCAACCGAAGTGCGGGACTTCGACTGGCTCAAGCGGCACATTCCGGCCGAAGCCCGCTGCGTGCTGACCAATGTGACTTCAGCCCTGGGGGTGATTTCGATCATGGGCCCGAACGCCCGGGCACTGCTGCAATCCCTGACTCCGGACGATCTTTCGCACGAGGCCTTTCCATTCGCCCACAGCCGGGAAATCGAACTTGGCTACGCCCGGGTGCGGGCCTCCCGGATTACCTACGTCGGCGAACTCGGCTGGGAACTCTACATCCCGACCGAGTTTGTGGCCGGCGTCTACGACACCATCGTCGCCGCGGGCGCGCCGTTCGGTCTGACCCACGCCGGCTACCACGCGCTGGATTCGCTGCGTATCGAGAAAGCCTATCGCCACTGGGGTCACGACATTACCGATGAGGACACGCCGCTGGAAGCGAGCTTAAGCTTTGCCGTGAAGTTCGACAAACCGGGCGGGTTCATCGGGCGGGAGGCGCTGCTGAAGGAAAAGGCCGAGGGGCCGGCGAGGAAATTGCTGCAGTTCCGGCTGCTGGACCCCCGGCCGCTGCTGTATCACAACGAACCCATCTGGCGCGATGACGCCCTGGTCGGCCACGTCACCTCCGGCGCGTACGGCCACACGCTCGGCGGCGCGATCGGGCTTGGCTACGTCGATACGGCCAGGGCGCAGGATCCGGTTGAAGGGACCTTCCACATTGAAGTGGCCGGCGAGCGAATACCGGCGGAGGCTTCCTCCGTCCCGATGTACGACCCCGGAAACAGTCGCATCCGCTGCTGATTGCGGGACCGCATACTTAGCACACCGATACCTACCGGGCGCAGGATCATGAAGACGACTGGAAACTTTATTCACGGGACACGGACCCCCAGTTCATCCGGGCGGGCCGCACCCGTTTACAACCCGGCGACCGGGGAACAGCGTCTCAACGTCGCGCTTTCCAGCGGCGACGAGACGCGGGCCGCAATCGCAGCCGCACAGCAGGCCTTTGCGTCCTGGAAAGCGGTCACGCCCCTGAACCGGGCCCGCGTGATGTTCGCCTTCAAGGCACTGATCGACCAACATCGGGATGAGCTGGCCGAACTCATTACGATGGAACACGGCAAGGTGCTCTCCGACGCTCGCAATGAGCTGGCGCGCGGACTCGAGGTTGTGGAGTTCGCGACAGGGATACCGCATCTGCTCAAGGGCGAGCACAGCCTGAACGTGGGGCGCGGGGTGGACGGCTACAGCCTCATGCAGCCGCTTGGCGTTTGCGCCGGGATCAGCCCGTTCAATTTTCCGGCGATGGTGCCCATGTGGATGTTTCCGGTCGCCATCGCCTGCGGCAACACCTTCGTGATGAAACCGTCGGAGAAGGACCCGTCGGTGACCCTGCGGCTGGCCGAACTGCTCAGCGAGGCGGGTCTTCCGGATGGGGTCTTCAACATCGTCAACGGAGACAAGGTGGCCGTTGACGTGCTGCTGACGGACGAACGCGTACAGGCCGTCAGCTTCGTGGGGTCAACCCCGGTCGCGAAGTACGTGTATTCAACGGCCGGCGCATGCGGGAAGCGCGTGCAGGCGCTGGGCGGCGCAAAGAACCACATGCTCATCATGCCCGACGCCGACCCCGACCAGGTCGTGCATTCGCTTATCGGCGCCGCCTATGGCTCGGCCGGTGAACGCTGCATGGCGATTTCCGTGGCGGTCTGCGTCGGGGAGGACGTGGCCGACCGGCTCGTCGGCCGGCTGGAGCGGGAAATCGATTCGCTACGGGTGGGCCCTGGCTACGGCCTGGAGCAGGAAGCCAACATGGGACCGCTGATTTCAGAGGAGCATGCAGCCAGGGTACGCGCATACATTGACAGCGGCGTCGAGGAAGGCGCCACGCTTCGCCGGGATGGCCGGGATTTCGAGTATTCCCAGGGGAATCGCGGTTTCTTCGTTGGCGCGACGCTGTTCGATCACGTGAAACGCGGGATGCGCATCTACGAGGAGGAGATCTTCGGTCCGGTGCTCAGCGTCGTGCGCGTGGACAGCCGCGATGAGGCAGTCCGCCTGATCAATGAGCATGAATACGGCAACGGCACCGCCATATTCACGCGTGACGGCGACAGCGCACGCCGTTTCTGCGAGGAGATAGAAGTCGGAATGGTCGGCGTCAACGTGCCGATCCCGGTGCCGATGGCATTTCACAGCTTCGGTGGCTGGAAACGGTCACTGTTCGGTCCGCTGCACATGCATGGTCCGGACGGCGTCCGCTTCTACACGCGCATGAAGTCGATCACGGCCCGCTGGCCGGCGGGTCTGTCCGCCGACCCTGAATTCTCGATGCCCACGATGAAGTGAAGGGCGCGGGCGCGGCCGTCACCATTGCAAAAGAGCGTTTCTCAGACGTTTGGCGGAACTGGATAAGTCCGATAAACAAGGTGGTTAAAGAAATTTAGAGTTGTCTGCAATATTCACCGGCAAACTGGCCGGTGAATATTGACATTACATTTTCGAGCGCTATAATTGCGCGCCGTGAACGTGATTTCCCGCCTCAACTTTGAATCCGCGCTCTCAAATATGCCTGCGCGCGAAGCCGGAATATGGGGCTTTCGGTCGGGGGAAGTAGGTACGCACACAAGCCGCACCATCATGCTGGAGGAGCTGGAGCAACTTCTCGATTCAACTCAAGCCCACGCTTCGCGTGATGACTACGCCCACGCCGTGATCGGGAAGAACTGTCTGGCGAAGAGAACGGCGTCAAACCGAAAAATCTCTCTTCAACACCTGCGCGAACTCTACGCGCTGGACCTGCGTGTTCCGCTCTTTCGGATTCTGCGCAAGCTGTGGAGCTTCCACAGTCATGACAATGCTCTGTTGGCTCTGCTGCTCGCGCTGGCGCGGGACCCTTTGCTTCGCTCCACGGCAACCGCAGTGCTCCGCACCCCGTTTGAGCATGAATACGCCCGGCAACCCATGAAGGACGCATTGTACGAAGTGGCGGAGGACCGTCTGAACCCCAATATTCTTGATAAGACCGCACGCAACGCAGCCTCATCCTGGACTCAATCCGGTCATCTCAACGGAAGAAGCAGAAAAATCCGCCAGCGAGTCAAGACCACCCCTTCCGCTACCGCATACGCGCTGGTGCTGGGATACGCTACCGGACATCGTGGCGCCCTGCTGTTCGACACCGCCTGGTGCGCCGTGCTGGACGCCAGCACCGACGAACTCATCGATTCAGCCATAGCAGCAAAACAACTGGGCCTGCTGGATCTCAAACAGGCCGGATCGATTATCGACGTGTCTTTCCCGGCATTGCTGGAGGACGCAAGAAGGGGGTTGGTGCATGGGGCGTATTGACATACTCGCGGAACGCTACGGCCGCTTCGTGGCTCTGCCCTGGCAAAGGGATTTGCCCGGCGCGCAGCGCGTCCTGTTCATCGTCTACGACAAGACTGACGAGCGGCGGCTTCGGGCGCGCAAGATGCGCTTTGAACTGGCAACCAAAGATACCGGACATGGTTGGATCGAATGCGATTTGACGGATACCTTCGCCAGGTGGATGGCCCGGGAGGAGTATCGCGAGAGCTACTTCGAGTCGCCCGAAGACCTTGAGATCAAACTGGAGAATGACTTTCTGGCGCACGTGGCCGCACAGGTACGCAATTGCCTGGTTGAGGCGGATGAGGAATCCGTGGTGGCCATATTCGGCATTGCCTCGCTGTTCGGCCTCATCCGCGTTTCCGATCTCATGAAAGAAATTGAACCGCACATCCAGGGGCGCGTGGCCGTGTTCTTTCCGGGTGAATACGAGGACAACAACTATCGCCTGCTCGACGCGCGAGACGGCTGGAACTACATGGCGGTCCCGATAACCGTGCATGAAGATCACGGAGCGTACGACGTATGAAAAACCGGGACATCTATCAGCGCGATCCGGACCGGATCAAGCTTCTGAACAACGGCGTCGCGACCATGACCGACGCCCTCACGAGCGAAGAGCGGCGCACGCTGCGCTTTGAACTCGAGCACTTCGTTTGCGAAGGCCAGTACCGGGCCGGACTGACGCGTATCCTGGACTCCTACGTCGCTTCCCAGGGTCAGCCCGAGCAACCCGCCGCCTGGATCAGCGGTTTTTTCGGCAGCGGCAAATCGCACCTGGCGAAAATGTTGCGGTTCTTGTGGGCCGACTACGCGTTTCCCGACGATGGCGCGAGCGCCCGCGGTCTGGCCCGTCTGCCCAACGAAGTGCTGGATCTGCTGAAAGAGATTTCGACTCTCGGAAGGCGCGGCGCCGGACTGCATGCCGCCGCGGGGACGCTGGGCGCCGGCGCCAGTGGCAGCGTGCGGCTCGCCTTGCTCGGTATCGTGTTCAAGTCGGCCGAACTCCCGACCGGCTTCCCGCAAGCGAGCTTCTGCATCTGGCTCAAGAAAAACGGCATCTACAACCAGGTCAGCGCGGCGGTCGAAGCGCAAGGCCGGGACTTCCTCCCGGAATTGAACGACCTGTATGTGAGCCCTCTTATCGCTCGGGCATTGCTGGAGGCGGATTCGAACTTCGCAACCAGCGAAAAAGAGGCCAGGGCCACTTTGCGAGCGCAATTCCCCAAGCCCAAGGACATCACTACCGACGAGTTTGTGCGCGCGATGGGTGAAGTTCTCGCACCGGAGGGGCAGATGCCCTGCACCGTCGTGATCCTGGACGAAGTGCAGCAGTACATAGGCGACAGCACCGACCGCTGCTACGCGATTCAGGAAATCGTCGAGTCGTGCAGCAAACGCTTCGGCGACCGCCTGCTGTTTCTGGGCACGGGACAGACGGCCCTGTCCGGCACGCCGGCGCTGCAACGCCTGCAGGGCCGCTTTACGGTGAATGTGGAACTTTCGGATCAGGATGTCGAAACCGTAACCCGGCGGGTCGTGCTGGCGAAGCGCGCCGACCGGTCAGGCGAACTGGAATCCATGCTGGAGGCGAACGCCGGCGAGATCGACCGTCACCTAGCGGGAACCCGGGTCGCCGCGCGCACCGAGGATCGCCCGATCCTGGCCGAGGACTACCCATTGCTGCCCGTTCGGCGGCGTTTCTGGGAACATACGCTTCGCGCGGTGGATAAGGCCGGAACCGCAGGCCAACTTCGCACCCAGCTTCGCATCGTGTATGACGCCGTTCGCCAAACCGCCGATGCGCCGCTCGGCACGGTAGTGCCTGCGGACTTCCTGTTCAGCGAAATCTCGGAGAATCTGCTGCAATCCGGCGTGCTGCTCCGCGAAATCCATGAGGCGATCGTCAAGCAGAAGGCGGACGGCTCGCCGGATGGCGAACTGAAGTCGCGGCTGTGCGCGCTGGTGTTCCTGATCCGCAAACTCCCACGCGAAAACGGCGCGGATGTAGGCATACGGGCGACCGGGGAGACGCTGGCGGATTTGCTGGTGGAGGACCTGGCGAAGGACGGCACGCGGCTGCGCGGGCGGCTGCCGGCACTTCTGGACGAGCTGGTGGACACCGGTACGCTGATGAAGCTCGACAACGAATACAGCCTGCAAACCCGCGAAAGCAGCGAATGGGAAGCGGAGTTTCGCAACCGGCAATCCCGGCTTGCCAACGATCTTTCCAGTATAGGCAGCAGGCGCGCTCAACGGCTGGGCGCCACGGTTCAGGAAAGCATCAAGTCAGTCAGGCTTCTGCATGGCGCCTGCAAGGAACCCAGGAGGCTCGTGCTGCGCTTCGGCGTTGAGCAGCCTCTGGACGGCGGTCCCGATGTGCCCGTATGGATACGCGACGGCTGGGGCGCCAGTGAGGGCAGCATAATCGCGGACGCGCGAAAGGATGGGCTGGACAGCCCCATGCTCCACGTATTCATTCCCAAATCCGAAGCTGAAGCGCTGACACGCCTCATCGCTACGAAAACCGCCGCCCAGGAAACGCTGGAATACAAGGGCATTCCATCCACCAGCGAAGGGAACGAAGCGCGTCAGGGGATGCAAACCCGGCACGTCGAGGCCGACGCCAACCTGCGGGCACTGGTAACGAAAATTATCGGCGGCGCTCGAGTATTCCAGGGCGGCGGCGGTGAACGGATGGAATCAACGCTGGCCGAAAAACTAAGGCAAGCCGCCGACGCGTCGCTGGACCGGCTCCTGCCCGAATTCGGTGACGCCGACGACCAACGCTGGCACAAGGTAATCCAACGCGCCCGGGGGGGCGCCGAACACCCGCTCAAGGCGCTGGAATTCATCGGCAAGACCGAAGATCACCCGGTCTGCTCCGCAGTGCTTGCGCATGTGGGCTCCGGCAGGAAGGGCAAGGATGTACGATCCCATTTTTCCGCCCCGCCCTATGGCTGGCCCCGGGACGCCATTGACGCGGCGCTCATCAGCCTGTCTGGCGCTGGGCATTTGCGCGCCACTCTAAACGGCGTGGCGTTATCCCGGAGCGAACTCGACCAGTCAAAAATTTCTCCCTCGGACTTCCGTGCCGAGAGCATAACCATCAGCACCCCGCATCGCCTCAGACTGCGAAAGCTGTTTCAAACCGCGGGAATAAATTGCAAGCCCAACGAAGAGACGAATGCCGCCGTCCGACTCCTGAGCAGTCTCGGGGAGTTGGCACGAAGCGCCGGCGGCGAAGCGCCGCTTCCCGAGCGCCCCAATACCCGACATTTGACGGACCTTGAGGCGCTTTCAGGCAACGAACAACTCCTGGCAATCCTTGGGCAGCAGGACGCGCTTACCGCGAATCTCAAAGAGTGGGGCAAGGCAAGTCAACTGGCTAAGAAGCGCCTGCCCACCTATGAGCGTCTGCTTGCGCTGGCCGGTCACGCCACCGGCCTGGATGCCACAAACGACGTAGAGCCCCAGATCAAGGCCATCGCCGGCGACCGCCGCCTGCTAGAAGAAACCGACCCAGTGCCGCCGCTGACCGCAAAGCTTACGCAAGCGCTACGAACCGCATTAACGCGAGCGCAAACCAGCTACGATGAGACCTACGAGGCGGAATCGCAACGTCTGGAAAACAGCGAGAGTTGGCGTCAGATCAAGCCGGAAAAGCGAAAGGAAATACTTGTTCGGTTAAACATCGCCAAGGAATCGAAGGGCGCCACGGGTTCCGAGCAGGAAGTACTGGAATCCCTGGAACGCATTTCTCTGAACGGCTGGCGAACCCGCACCGCCGCCCTGCCCCAACAATTCGCCGACGCCCGCGCGGAGGCCGACCGTCTGATCGAACCGAAGATTCGCCACGTCAAGCTCGGCCCCGCCACGCTCCGCACCCCGGCGGATGTAAAGGCGTGGATCGAGAAGACCAAGAAAGAATTACTCGATCAAGTTCGGCAAGGCCCCATCGCCCTTAGCTGAAGAAGGCCGCCACTCATGCACCATTCTCGCCAGCCTGAACCCAGAGCGCGTGACTACAGCCTCACCAAACGCCGCGCGCTTAGTCGACACGCTACTCGAGAATTCAGATGCAACCTGATTACCGAACGGAGAAAACCATGAAGACCTATCACTTGTTTGTCAGCCATTCGTGGAACTACTCAGATACGTACGACGGGCTAGTGAATCTATTGCGGCAGGCACCTTACTTCCAGTTCAGCGATTACTCGGTACCCCGCAATGACCCAATTCATAGTACGGGAACAGACGCCGAGTTGCGGGCAGCTATTCGGGCAAAGATGGCATCCTGCAGCGTGGTCCTCATTCTCGCTGGAGTCTATGCCACTTACAGCAAGTGGATAAACGCTGAAATTTCTTTGGCGCAGAATGGCTTTATTGCGCAAAAATCCATAATCGCGATTCAGCCTTGGGGCAGCGAGAGGACATCAGTGCCCGTCAAAGAAGCAGCCGGCAGAATCGTCGGATGGAACACCAATAGTATCGTTTCCGCCATTAGGGAGCTTGCGTAATGAATGACTCACGACAGAACGAACTACTGGAGATTTACAAGCTTCACAGCGAACTAGCCGACCGAGTGAGCCAAAGGCGCGAAGCTGCCAACCGGCTCTACGTAAGCCTGCTATCCGGCCTAGCCGTTTTCCTCGCCGTGTTGATCAGATTAGGTATTGGCGATGCTTCATTGCAGGTTGTCTTATGCTTCGCTGGCTCAATCGGAGCCTTGCTGGCCGTTTCATGGTATGTCGTGATTCGTTCCTACCGTCAGCTCAACACAGGCAAGTTCAAGGCGCTACACGAGTTGGAGGAAAAGCTGGCGTATGCATTCTTCAAGCGTGAATGGGAACTTCTGGCAGAAGGTAAGGAAATGAAGAGTTACTGGAAACTCACAACCGTTGAAGTCAGTTTGCCATGCGTCTTCTTCCTTCTGTTTTGCGGGCTCGTTATTTTTTCGCTTCTTCCATGATTCGGATTGAACCGCTTAGCCATTTTCCCGCCAGTACGAATACTGGCAATGTGACGTCTTCTTCCAAGTCGCACAAGATCCTTATCTACGGATATCAGGATGGTTAGAGACCAATGATGGCGAATATTGAATGCGAAATGGATGGCTACATTGCGCTTTTTACGGAGGCGGACGTGGCTAATCAGGGCGACACCGCGGGCAATGTGAGGGAAAACCTGAAGGAGGCGCTCGAATTGTTCTTCGAAACTGCCTCTGCCAACCAGGATCCCCCAGCATTTACGGAGCCGGATCACAGAAAACCGCTGACAGGAACCCTGATGTCCATCACTCGTCAATCGCGGTTGCCACGCACGCCATTTGAACAGCCGGAGCGCTAATGACTGCGCTGGACTCAACTTCGCGGCGGCAGCTTGAGCGTGTGATTGTGGAGGCGCGCGACGTGGCGGAGGCTGGCGCGCGGGCGGCGCTGGAGGCGCTGGCCGTGCATGACCGCAAGCCTTACGCGCACATGCAGTCCGGCAAGCGCGCGCTGCGCCGCAGGCTGCGCGCTCACGGCCGGCAGTTGGGTGACCGGCGGGATCCCCGCTCGGGAGACCAGGCAATTGACCATCTCGCTCACGAATGCGCGTACGAGCACTGGCACGGCATGCTGTTTGCGCGTTTTCTGGCGGAAAACGAACTGCTCATTGAGCCGGACGCAGGCGTTCCCGTCACTCTGAGGGAATGCGAGGAACTGGCCGGGGACCAGGGCATCGACAAGTGGATGCTGGCGACGAGATTCGCCCATCGCATGCTGCCGCAGGTGTTTCGCTCCGACCATCCGGCCTTCGAGATCGTGCTGGCCCGGGAACACCGGCTCAAGCTGGAGGCACTGATTGACGACCTGTCTGCCGCTGCATTCACCGCTGCTGACTCGCTGGGATGGGTCTATCAGTTCTGGCAATCGCGGAAGAAGAACAATGTGAATCACTCGGAAGTGAAAATCGGCGCGGACGAACTGCCCGCAGTGACGCAGTTGTTCACCGAACCGTACATGGTTAACTTCCTGCTGGACAACTCGCTGGGCGCATGGTGGGCGGCAAGGTGCTTGACAGAAGCCGATCTCAGCACGGCGAGTTGCGAAACCGAACTTCGCCGGAGGGCCGCTGTGCCCGGCGTACCGCTCGACTATCTGCGCTTTACTCAACCCGATGACGCGGCGGCCGATGGAAGATGGTATCTGGCAGCAGGGGCGTTTGAAGGCTGGCCGGACATTCTTTCGGAATTGAAAGTCCTCGACCCCTGCTGCGGTTCCGGCCATTTTCTTATCGCTACTTTCGCAATGCTCGTTCCCATGCGCATGGAGGCAGAAGGAATGGGCGCCCGGCAAGCCGTTGACGCGGTTTTACGGGACAACCTGTATGGTCTGGAACTCGACCCGCGCTGCGTTGAGCTTGCGGCTTTTGCACTGGCCCTGACAGCCTGGATCTATCCCGAAGCCGGAGGGTATCGGCCATTGCCAGAACTTAACCTCGCCTGCTCCGGGCTGGCGCCCAACGCCACAAAGGAACAGTGGATCGCCCTCGCGGAACAGGCCGCGGCAGCCGGCGGATTGCCGACCGAACGAGATTTGCTGGAAGTAAAGGACTCGTTGCTTTCCGGACCGCTTCGTATCAGCCTAGAAGGTCTGTACGACCTGTTCCGGCACGCCCCGGAGCGTGGCTCGCTGATCAATCCTCGCGCGCTGAAGTCCGACCTGGTCCAAAGCGACTACGAGTCCGCGCGAGCGTTGTTCGTGTCCGTTCTCGACAGCGAACAAACCACCGACGAAGAAACAGAACGTGCCGTAGCCGCGCAAGGCATGGCTCGGGCTGCGGAATTGCTGGCTGGACGCTACCACCTGGTAGTCACCAACGTGCCCTACCTTGCCCGCGGCAAACAAAGTCAAGGCCTCAAAGACTTCTGCCAAACGAGCTACTCAAAGGCCAAAAACGATCTGGCTACCGTATTCATGGAGCGCTGCCTGGAACTCTGCGCCGAGGAAGGAACTGCCAGCCTGGTGCTTCCGCAGAACTGGCTGTTCCTCACAAGTTACCGCCGCCTACGGGAGAAGCTTTTGCAATCAGAGGTTTGGCGTTTGCTGGCACGACTTGGGCCTGGAGCCTTTGAAACCATCAGCGGAGAAGTGGTCAAAGCGATTCTGCTCGTCATAAGCCGCGGCAATCACGCCGCTCGCGCAGACAGCCTGCTCGACGAAAAAACGACCCATCACACAATCCACGGCCTGGATGTCTCCGAGCACCACACCGCCCCAGCAAAAGCCGCTCAGTTACCGAGCGCCGAAATCACGAGAGTTGAACAGGCCACCCAACTCAAGAATCCAGATGCGCGAATCACGTTGGAGGAAGTATCAACGGAACTGCTAGAAATAGACGTGGCGGCTCATCAGGGCATAAGCACGGGGGACAACCCCGCAAAGAGACGCTTCTTTTGGGAACAGCCAAATTCCAGTCGCTGGACGTATTTCCACAGCACGGTCCGGGAAACAAGCGATTTTGGTGGAATGCACTCTGTATTGGATTGGTCGAACAACGGAACCGACATGGCTGCACTGCGGGGCGCTGCCGCTTGGAATCGTTGCGGTGTCGCGGTCAGTCAGATGCAAGAACTTCCAACCGCCATTTATAACGGAGCAAGATTCGACACAAACATGTCGGCATTGCGCGCTATGAGACCGGAGCATCTTCCCGCCATCTGGTGCTTCTGTTCCTCGCCGGAGTATACCGAGGGGGTGCGGCGCATTGATCAGAAACTTAACGTCACCAACGCAACGTTGGCCAAGGTTCCGTTTGATCTTGACCGCTGGACGCGGGTTTCTGAAGAGCAATATCCCCACGGTCTCCCGCAACCCTACTCCGACGATCCCACGCAGTGGATATTTCACGGTCACCCGTGCGGATCGGTGGTGTGGGATCGGACCGAAAAGCGGACCGCGCACGGAGCGTTGCGCGCCGACTCCAATTCGCTGCAAATCGCTGTCGCCCGACTGCTTGGCTACCGCTGGCCGGCGGAACAGGACGCCGAAATGGAGTTGGCTGGCGAACAACGCGAATGGGCGTCCCGTTGCGACGCGCTGCTGGATCAAGGCGACGCGGACGGAATTGTCTGCATTCCGTCCGTGCGGGGCGAAGACCGCGCGGCGGACCGACTGTCGCGGTTGCTAGCCGCCAGCTACGGCGACGCCTGGAACGCCGACACGCCATCGCAGCTTCTTGCGGGAACCGGTACCGCCGACCTAGACGACTGGCTTCGCAATCACTTCTTTGCGCAGCATTGCAAGCTGTTTCGTAATCGCCCGTTCATCTGGCACGTCTGGGACGGGCGCGCAAGCGACGGTTTTCACGCGCTCGTCAACTACCACAAGCTAGGGGCTGCCCGCGGCAAAGGCCGACAATGCCTAGAAGCGCTCACTTACAGCTATCTGGGCGATTGGATCGCGCGGCAACATGACGCCGTGGCGCGCGGCACCGAGGGCGCGGAAGGCCGCCTGACCGCCGCTCTGGAACTCCAGAAGCGCCTTGAACTCATCCTTGAAGGCGAGCCGCCCTTCGACATCTTCGTCCGCTGGAAACCCCTCGACGAACAACCCATCGGCTGGAACCCGGACATCAACGATGGCGTGCGCCTCAACATTCGCCCCTTCATGGCCGACGACCTCCCCGGCGGCCGTAAAGGCGCCGGCGTCCTCCGCGTCAAGCCCAACATCAAGTGGACAAAGGATCGCGGCACAGAACCCGCCCGCGACCGGCAAAGCTTCCCCTGGTTCTGGCGAAACGGCCGGTTCACCGGCGAGCGGATCAACGACGTTCACCTGACCATCGCAGAGAAATCCCGGCACCTCGTGGCCGCGGAGCAGACTCACCCATGATGTCCTTTGAGTCAAGCGTCCTGGAGACGATGCCGATACCGTTTCGGTTACTCCGCATCGTTCGTGAGATCAGCGAGTACAAGGGCAAGCAGGATTTGTTCAAGAGCCAGTCTCCTCAAGTCCTTGAAGCCCTTCGCGAAGTTGCCCTGATTCAGAGCACCGAGTCCTCGAACCGAATCGAGGGCGTAACAGCGCCCGCTGAACGCATCCGTTCACTGGTGGCGCGAAAAACCACGGCGCAGAATCGTTCGGAGCAGGAGATTGCGGGGTATCGGGACGTGCTAGGCACAATTCATGCAAGCGCAATCGACATGCCTTTCACGGCTAACGTCGTGCTTCAACTGCACCGGGATCTCTATCAGTTTCTGCCCGGCGAGGGCGGGCGCTGGAAACAGACTGACAATGAGATCGTCCAAGCCGGGCCTGATGGGAAACGGGTGGTTCGATTTCGTCCCGTCGCCGCCCACAGGACCCCCGACGCAATGGAGCGGCTGCACCGTCACTTCAAGATTCTATGGAGCGAGAACACTATTGACCGGCTGGTGCTCATTCCGGCGTACGTTCTGGACTTCCTTTGTATTCACCCTTTCCGTGATGGAAACGGACGCATGGCAAGGCTGCTCACCACCCTGCTGCTATACCAGATGGGTCATGATGTAGGCCGATACATCAGCCTTGAGCAGATCGTCGAGCGCACGAAGGAAAGCTACTACGACGCCCTGTTTAGATCCTCCGTCAATTGGCATGAAGGGCGCCATGATCTGGCTCCGTGGGTGGAATATCTATTGGGCGTAGTAATCCTTGGCGCATGGAAAGAGCTGGAAAGCCGAGTAGGCGTTGTGGGGAGCGCGAGGGGCACAAAATCTGCAATGGTCGTGGACGTAATCGAGCGTTTTGCAAGCGACTTTTCGGTAGCCGACCTGCAGTCACGATGCCCAACCGTAAGCATTGATCTGATCCGCCGCATTTTGCGCCAGCAGCGAACAGCCGGAAAAATCGAGTGCCTGGGCCGAGGGCCACGCGCCCGGTGGCGGCGAATTGGGTAGCTTACGCAATATATAGGTAATTGGGTGAAAAGAAATACCTATATATTGAGATGCTGGTGATGGCCAAGCGGAGTGATAATCGTCTCGCTTGGCTAACCCGGCAAGAGGTCGGGTAGGCGCCCGCGTGTGAACTACCAGCCGTCTACCACCGTAGTCGAGGCGCTTGCCTCGTCGCTTGAAACGGCCTCCGCGCACAATCCGAATGACGCGGACAAGCCGGCTGCGATCCTGTGGAGCGATCCTGATTGTCAGTGGCGGCCCATTATTTCGCCACTTCGGAGGCTTTTGCCTCAGCTTCTGGAGATAGGCGAGTACAAGCCGGAGGGTCTTACCGGACCATCAGTCTGGCTGCGGTGCGCGATTGACGGCGCGCTAGAGCCTCCGGTAATTCCCGCCGAGGCAACTCCGGTCATCTATCTTCCGGGCGTCGAGCGCCAAGAGCTGGGTGCGGCGGAAACCTGCCCTGACCACCTTAAGCCGCTGGTTGAACTGCAATATCGCGGTACGTGCTGGACGCAGAAGAATGGCAGGGACTGGACGGTGGAGGCGTTTCTAGTTTCGGGAGACGGCGGGCTTGGTTTGGATTTGGCCCGCGACGGCGCCACCCGGCAGGCCATGTTGCGCGCAGTCGCGGAGTTGGCTTCGACGGAAATCGGAGCGCTGAAGGGCCGGCGTCTTGAAGCGGACGATTTCGACCGGCTTTTCTCCGATGACCTGGCCAGGGACGTGCTAGTGTGGCTGGGCGATGCCGAAACGGTGAACGCCAGCTGGAATTCGGCGCGCCGCAGCGCCTTTTATGAGCGTTGCAAGGCGGACCTCGGATTCAATCCGGACAAAGACGGAAGGTTCGCGGCGGCGGAGTTGCTTGGCCGGCAGGAGGGACCCTGGAAGCCGGTGTGGCGGCGATTTGCCGAGGCGCCGGCGCTGTATCCGCTCGTGCCGGGTTTGTTGCGCAAGGCAATGCCCGAAAATCTCTTCGCCGAGCCGCGTGATTCCTGGCCGCTGAATAACGAGCAGGACGAAGCGGACCTGCGAAAATCCTTGCAAGAAACGGCAGGCCTGGCTCCGGCTGCTGCCCGCTCAAGGATCATGGAACTTGAGCGGGAACACGGCCCCAGACGCAAATGGGTGTGGGCGAAGCTCAATCAGGCTCCTCTGGCGGGCGGGCTTGCGTATTTGGCAGCGCTCGCGGAGCGCACCTCAAGAGAACTGGGCGGAGCGTCCATCGCCGACATGGCCAATCTGTACGTGGAGCGGGGCTGGCAGGCAGACGCAGCCGCGCTGGCCACCATGGCCGCAGTGAAATCGTCCGCAGATACACAGGCGATTGGCGGGGCATTGAGAGCGATATATCAGCCGTGGCTGGAGTCCGCGGCGCGGCGTTTGCAGGAACTGGCGGGCAACGAACCGCTCCCCGGCCATGGCCGGCAAAGTCAGGACGATACGCGCGTCGATTCCGGTGGCGCTATCCTGTTCGCGGACGGGCTCCGTTACGACGTGTCGCAACTCTTGGCGGAGCGCCTGCGAACTGCGGGGCGGTCCGTGGCCATATCAAAGCGCTGGGCGGGCCTGCCGACGGTCACGGCAACCGCGAAGCCTGCCGTATCTCCCGTGTTGGATGGCATCGACGGTGTTTCTCTCGGTGAGGATTTCCTTCCCGCCGAGGCCAACAATCAGCGGGCGTTAACTACCGATCGTTTTCGCAAGCTGCTTGACAGGGCGGGATATCAATACCTGCGGGCGGATGATATTGGCGACCCGTCCGGCCGGGCGTGGACCGAAAACGGGAAGCTGGACAAGTTGGGGCACTCCGAACAAGGACTGTTGGCCGGGCGTATTGACGAGCAAATCGATTTGCTGCTCGAACGCATTCAATCTCTGCTTGCCGCCGGGTGGAGCGAGGTGCGCGTCGTCACCGATCACGGATGGCTGTGGCTTCCCGGCGGGCTGCCGAAGGTCGATCTGCCAAAGTATCTGACCAGGAGCCGATGGGCGCGCTGCGCCTGCGTTGAGCCAGGATCGGCAGTGGAAGTTCCGACCTTTCCGTGGCATTGGAATGCCGGCGAACATGTGGCCGTCGGGCCGGGAATTGCCTGCTTTGGCGCCGGCAACGAATACGCTCACGGCGGCGTGAGCCTCCAGGAGTGTCTGATTCCGGTGCTGACCATCACGCCCGGTACTGGCGCCGCGACGCCCAGTCCGGAAATCGCTAGCATCTCTTGGGTCCGGCTGCGCTGCCGCGTGCAAGTCAAGTCCGCCCAAGCCGACCTGCTCGTCGATCTGCGAACGCGCGCCGGCGATGCGGACTCCAGCGCGATTGATGGAGCGCGAAGCCTGGACCGCCGGGGCGCGGCAAGCATGTTGGTTGTGGACGATGAACTGGAAGGCGAATCGGCCGCCATCGTCGTGCTCGACGCGGCGGGAGACGTGATTTCAAGGCGAGCAACAATCATAGGAGGTGAAAGTTGACGCTGACACTCGATCAACTCGACCGAAAGGCTGCGAGTGCTTTTGATGGCTATCTGGTGCGAAAGGATCTGGTGCGGAAGTACAGCAATCAATATCCGGTTCCAACTTACGTCGTCGAGTTCCTCCTGGGACGATACTGCGCCACGATCGATGAGCGGGAAATCGAGGAAGGACTGGCGATCGTGGAACGGCAGCTTGCCGACCGCGCGGTCCGAAGCGGCGAGGAGGAACTGTTCAAGGCCAGGGCGAGGGAACGTGGCGCGATCAAGCTGATTGACGTTGTCAAGGCGAGGCTGGATGCACGCACCGATTCGCTTATCGCGGAACTCCCCAGCCTTGGGATCCGTAACGTCCGGGTTGAGGACCGCTTGGTAAAGCAGCACGAAAGGATGCTTACGGACGGGTTCTATGCGGAAGTCACGCTGAGCTATGACGCCGCCATCGCCCAGGAAAAGAATGGACGCCCGTTCGCCATCGACAGCCTCCGGGCGATTCAGCTTTCCAAAGCGGACTTGCTGGATACGCTTTACCGCGGACGCCGCGAGTTATCGGACAGCGAATGGCGTCAGCTATTGCTCCGCAGTGTCGGCCTGGAGCCGGCCGCCCTTTCGGATAGGGCGCAGCTTGCGGCTCTGGTGCGAATGGCTCCTTTTGTGGAACGTAACTACAACATGGTGGAACTTGGGCCGCGCGGCACCGGGAAAAGCCACCTTTACCAACAGATTTCTCCATACGCGCACCTGATATCCGGCGGCAAGGCGACTGTGGCGAAGATGTTCGTAAACAACGCAACCGGGCAGCGGGGCCTGGTGTGTCAATACGACGTGGTTTGCTTTGACGAGATTTCAGGCGTGTCTTTCGATCAAAAGGACGGCGTCAACATCCTCAAGGGCTATATGGAGTCGGGAGAGTTCTCGCGCGGCAAGGAGAGCATACGGGCCGAGGGTGGGATCGTAATGGTGGGTAACCTCGACGTTGAGGTGGAGCATCAACAGCGAGTGGGGCACTTGTTCAGCCCCTTATCGCCCGACATGCGGGACGATACCGCATTCATGGATCGTATCCACGCCTACGCGCCCGGCTGGGATTTTCCCAAGCTTACTCCGAAGGAGCACTTCACTAATCACTTCGGCCTGGTCAGCGATTTTCTTGCGGAGTGCTGGAGTCAACTGCGGACAGGCAGCCGAATTTCGGTGCTGCAGGGCCGGGTGAACTATGGCGGCGCGCTGAGCGGCAGGGACATAACGGCAGTGAACAAGACCTTGAGTGGTCTTCTGAAATTGCTGTACCCCGATCCCGGGATGGAAGTCCCGGACGACGAACTGGAGGCGCTGATCCGCGTCGCGCTCGAAGTGCGGCGGCGGGTAAAGGAACAGCAAAAGCGCGTGTTCAAGAGCGAGTTCCGCAACACGTACTTCAGCTATTCAATGGGAGAGGACGGGGTGGAGAAGTTCGTTTCGACACCGGAATTGCACAGTGACGAGGCAATCGATCCGGACCCGCTGCCGCCCGGACAGGTTTGGGGAATCAGCCCGGGCACGCCGGAAACGGGACCCAGCCTCTACCGGATCGAAGCCACCGCCGGCAAGGGCAGCGGCGTAAAGATACTGAATGCCCCGGTTCCGCAGCCTTTCCGCGAAAGCGTGCGCTACGCAGAGCAGAACCTCTACACAAGAGCCGCAGAACTGGTGGGCGACCGCGACCCCCGATCCCATGAATTCTCAATGCAACTGCGCGCCATGGACAACAACCAGACAGGTGCCGCGCTCGGCCTTCCGGCGCTTATGGCATTGTGCAGCGCCCTTCTCGAAAAAAGTACAAAGGGGGGTCTGATCCTGGTTGGCGCCCTGAACCTGGGCGGATCGATAGAACCACTGGCAAATCCCGTTGGCGTAGTAGAAGCCGCGGTCGAGAAGGGAGCGTCCATAGTGCTTGTCCCCGTATCGGCGCGCCGGCAGTTGTTCGACCTATCCGACGACATGGCGACGCGCGTAAACGTGCAGTTCTACTCCGACGCTCCGGATGCGCTTCTAAAGGCCCTATTGGAATAGCATCAGAACATTCGTTAGCCAACGCGCATATATCAGCTTGAAAATATCACACGATGCGATCGCGGCGCGAATAAGCGTTGAAACGGTTAGCCTGCAGAAAGCCTACCAGCGTCATGCCGAACTCCTCGGCGAATTCCACAGCCAGGGATGAGGGCGCGCCCACGGCGGCCAGGATCGGGATACCGGCCATCATGGCCTTTTGCATCAATTCAAAACTTGCCCTGCCGCTGACCACGACTCCGCAGTCGCTCAAGGGCAATTCGTCCTTGAGGAGCGCCCGGCCGATGAGTTTGTCGAGTGCATTGTGCCGGCCCACGTCCTCGCGGCTGGCACGCACCTGCCCGGCGGCGTCGAACAACCCGGATGCGTGCAGACCTCCGGTCCGGTCGAAAACGCTCTGCATACCCCGCAACCGCTCAGGCAGCGCGCCGAGGTTGTCCGCACCGATTTGCAATGCGTTGCCGCGGAGGTCGTAACGCCCCTGAACCGCGACGGCCTCCAGCGATGCCTTGCCGCAGACACCGCAACTGGAGGACGTGTAGAAGTGGCGCTCCAGGCGCGCGAGGTCAACCTCCACGCCGGGCGCCAGGTCCACTCGCACCACGTTGATCAGCCCGTTGGCCGCCGGCGGCCCGCACGGCCCGATGGCATCGAGTTCCGCGCGGCCCGCGATAATGCCCTCGGTCAACAGGAAACCGGCGGCCAGTTCCTCGTCGCTGCCGGGGGTGCGCATGGTGATCGAAATGCTCTGCTGCGCGCGCCTGCCATCGGGCTGCGTCCAGGACAGGCGAATCTCCAGGGGTTCTTCCGTCGCCACCACATCATCGCGTTTCCCCCCATCGGCGCCAAAACGCTGAATCTGCACACGCTTGACGCTCTTCAGCGCCGCCAGTGCCGTGTCACGGGTCATGGGTTGTCTCGGCGGATTGCGACCGTTCTTCGATCAGCTCCCTGAGCGCCTGCTCGGCCAGGCCGGACAGTCCGATATCGCCCGACTGCATGTGCCGGGCCATCGCGTCGAGCATGTAGGGGCTCCAGAATCGGCCTATGTGGTCCACTACACCGGCCACCTCGCTGGCACGATCCCGTCCGCAGTCGAAGTTCGCCGCGATATCGTTGGCCATGCGCACCAGCTTGGCCGTATTCATTGGCTGCATCGCCTCCTGCTTGACCCTGAACAGCGGACAGTTCAGGCGGACACGGGGGCCCTCGCCTTGCGCAGGAGTTCCAACTGCGTTTCGGTGAAATCCCCGAACTCAAGCTGCCAATCCGAAAGCCGGGTCACCTTGTACGCCTGCACGGCCGTGACCTTGTACTCCGGACAGTTGGTCGCCCAGTCGGAATTGTCCGTGGTCACGACGTTGGCGCCGGATTCCGGGTGATGGAAGGTCGTATAAACCACTCCGGGTTGGACCCGCTCGGTGACGTCCGCGCGCAATACGGTATCGCCGGCCCGGCTCTTCAGGCCCACCCAGTCATCCTGTTCGATACCGCGCTGCTCGGCGTCGTGGGGGTGAATCTCGAGAATGTCTTCCCCGTGCCACTGATCGTTCTTGGTGCGCCGCGTCTGCGCGCCCACGTTGTACTGGCTGAGAACGCGTCCCGTGGTGAGCAACAGCGGGTACCTGGCGGTCGAGCGCTCCTGCGTCGCCACATAGGGCGTCAGCCGGAACAGACCCCTGCCGCGCGTGAAGGTGTCCACATGCATGGTCGGCGTGCCCCGCTCGGCCTTCTCGTTGCACGGCCACTGAATGGAACCGAGGCGGTCGAGCTTCTCATAGCTCACGCCGCGAAAGGTGGGTGTGAGCCGCGCGACTTCGTCCATGATCTCGCTGGGATGGCCGTAGCTCATCGGGTAACCCATGGCGTTGGCCAGCAACTGGGTCACTTCCCAGTCCTCGTAGCCGGCCAGCGGCTTCATCACCTTGCGCACCGGCGAGATCCGCCGTTCCGCATTGGTGAAGGTGCCGTTCTTCTCCAGGAAGGATGAACCGGGCAAAAACACGTGGGCGAATTTCGCGGTCTCGTTCAGGAACAGGTCCTGCACAATCAGGCACTCCAGCGACGACAGCGCGTCGGATACATGCGTGATATCGGGATCGGACTGAGCCATGTCTTCGCCCTGCACGTAGAGGCCCTTGAAATGCCCCGCTATCGCCGCATCGAACATGTTCGGAATCCGGAAACCAGGCGTCGGCAACAGTTCCACTCCCCATTCCCGCTCGAACAGCGCGCGGGTTTCGGCGTCGGAAATATGCCGGTAGCCCGGCAGTTCGTGGGGAAAGGAACCCATGTCGCAGGCGCCCTGCACGTTGTTCTGGCCCCGCAGGGGGCTGACGCCAACCCCCTCTCGGCCCAGGTTGCCGGTCGCCATGGCAAGGTTGGCAATGCCCATGACCATGGTGGAACCCTGGGCATGCTCGGAAACACCCAGCCCGTAATAGATGGCGCTGTTGGGGCCGGCGGCGTAGAGCCGTGCCGCGGCCCGGACATCTTCCGCCGGCACCCCGGTAACCTCGGCCAGGGCCTCCGGGGAGTTGCGCTCCTCAAGGATGAATCGGCGCCAGTCCTCGAAGGCGTCCGGTTCGCAGCGGTCCTCGATATAGGGCCTGTCCTCCAGCCCCTCGGAGAGAACTGCATGGGCCAGCGCATTGATGATGGCAACGTTGG
Source organism: uncultured Gammaproteobacteria bacterium (assembly GCA_951828235.1). Classification (GTDB taxonomy): domain Bacteria; phylum Pseudomonadota; class Gammaproteobacteria; order Steroidobacterales; family Foliamicaceae; genus Foliamicus. The sequence goes on along the minus strand of OX639965.1, from coordinate 2,140,055 downwards.
TGCCCGGGCGCAGTTGCAGATGGCAGTCCGCCTGAACATGGGCGGAGCGCACCAGGTCTATCTGCAGGGGGTCGATGACGATCAGTCTGGCCCCTTCCCGCAGCCGGCGCTTCATCTGCGAAGCGAACACGGGGTGTGCGACGGTCGGGTTGGCGCCGATGATCATGATGACGTTGGCCTTCAGGACCGAGTCGAATGCCTGAGTACCGGCCGATTCGCCCAGCGTGGATTTCAGTCCGTATCCGGTCGGCGAGTGGCAAACCCTCGCGCAGGTATCCACGTTGTTGTTGCCGAATGCGGAGCGGACCATCTTCTGCACCAGGTAGGTCTCCTCGTTGGTGCAGCGGGACGAGGTGATGCCGCCGATGGAATTGGGGCCGTATTTCTCCCGAATCTTGCTGAGCTTGTCGGCCGCGAAGCCAATGGCTTCCTCCCAGGACACTTCCCGCCACGGGTCGTCGATCGATTCGCGAATCAGCGGCGCGGTGATGCGGTCCTTGTGGGTGGCATAGCCGAAGGCGAAGCGCCCCTTGACGCAGGAGTGCCCGTGATTGGCGTGACCATCCTTGTTGGGGATCATCTTGACCACTTCCTCGCCCTTCATCTCCGCGCGGAACGAACAGCCGACGCCGCAGTAGGCGCAGGTCGTGATCACGGAATGCTCCGGTTGGCCCATTTCGATCAGTGAGGTTTCCGTCAGTGTCGCGGTGGGGCAGGCCTGCACGCAGGCGCCGCAGGACACGCATTCCGAATCGAGAAACGGCTGGTCCTGGCTGGCCGCAACCTTGGACTCGAAACCCCGGCCGTCTATGGTGAGCGCGTAGGTGCCCTGGACCTCCTCGCAGGCGCGCACGCAGCGCGAACAGACGATGCACTTGCTGGGATCGAAGGTGAAGTAGGGATTGCTCTCGTCTTTCTCCGCATCCAGGTGGTTCTCGCCCGCATAGCCGTAACGGACATCCCGCAGGCCCACGGCGCCGGCCATGTCCTGCAGTTCGCAGTCGCCGTTGGTGGGGCAGGTCAGGCAATCCAGCGGATGATCGGAAATGTACAGTTCCATGACGTTGCGGCGCAGGTCGGCCAGCCGCGGGTTCTGGGTGGTCACCTCCATTCCATCGGCCACTTCGGTCGTACACGACGCAGGAAAGCCCTTGGCGCCTTCGATTTCCACCAGGCACAGCCGGCAGGAGCCGAAAGGCTCAAGCATGTCGCTGGCGCACAGTTTGGGAATGTTGATCCCTGCGAGTGCGGCCGCACGGATCACCGTGGTGCCCTCGGGTACCGTCACCGTCTTGCCGTCGATGGTGAGACGTACCATCGTCGCGGACTCGCTGGGCGGCGCACCCAGGTCTTCAGGGCGTCGGTAGGCCTCGTAGGCCAGTGCAGTTTCAGACGGCGCTTGACTCATGACTCATCTCCATCCATTCCGCCGGCGATCAGCGCGCCCGCAGATCCTCGGGAAAGTGATCCAGAACGCTGATTACGGGGAACGGGGCCATCCCGCCCAGCGCGCACAGCGAACCTGCAACCATCGTATCGCAGAGGTCCCTTAACAATAGCAGGTTGCCGGCCTCATCGTCACCGCTCAGGATCCGGTCGATGACTTCCACGCCCCGCACCGCGCCGATTCGGCAGGGCGTGCACTTGCCGCACGACTCGATAGCGCAGAACTCCATGGCGAAACGGGCCTGCTCGCCCATGTCCACGGTGTCGTCGAAAACCACCAGTCCGCCGTGGCCGATCATGCCGCCGAACTCCGCGAACGCTTCGTAGTCAAGCGGAGCATCGAACTGTGAGGGATGAACGTAGGCGCCCAAAGGACCGCCCGCCTGCACGGCCCGGATCGGCCGGCCGCTGGCCGTGCCGCCGCCGAAGTCCTCCAGCAATTCCCGCAGCGGGTGGCCGAAACCGATCTCCACCAGCCCGCCTTGCTTGATGTTGCCGGCCAGTTGCACGGTCAGTGTCCCCCTGGAACGGCCCGTTCCGTAGTCCCGGTAGTGCTCCGCGCCCTCGGCCAGGATGATCGGCACGGACGCCAGGGTGATGACGTTGTTGACGATGGTGGGCGCGCCGAACAGGCCCTTGATTGCCGGCAGCGGAGGGCGGTAGCGGATCACGCCGCGCTTGCCTTCCAGGCTCTCCAGCATGGAGGTCTCCTCGCCGCAGATATACGCGCCGGCGGCTTCGCGGACTTCCAGGTGGAAGGCCCGGCCGCTGTCCATGACGTCGTCCCCCAGCAGCCCGGCGGCTTCGGCGGTCCGAATGGCGTCGTTCATCACGCGGATCGCCAGCGGATACTCGGCGCGCAGGTAGATGTAGCCCATGGTCGCGCCCACGGCCAGACCGGCAATGGTCATCCCCTCGATCACTACAAAGGGATCGCTCTCCATGATCATCCGGTCGGCATAGGTGCCGGAATCGCCCTCGTCCGCATTGCAGGTGACATACTTCTGCGCACCCTCGGCGTTCAGGACCGTGCGCCACTTGATGCCGGTGGGGAACGCGGCGCCGCCGCGGCCCCTCAAGCCCGATTCGGTTACGATCCCGATGATCTCCTCCCGCGACAGTTCCACGGCCCTGGCAAGCCCTTCGTAGCCGCCATGGGCGCGGTAGTCGTCCAGCGACAGCGGGTCGGTGATGCCGACCCGGGCGAAAGTAAGGCGCGATTGCCGGGCCAGATAAGAAATTTCCTCGGTAGGCCCCAGCCCGAGAGCATGCTCGCCCGCGGCGAGGAAGCCCGCGTCGAACAGTGCCGCAACGTCGCTGGACTGCACCGGCCCGTATGCGTGGCGGACGCCGTCGCACTCGACTTCGATCATGGGTTCCAGCCAGTACAGGCCGCGGGAACCATTGCGCACCACGGTGACGGATTCGCCGCGCCCGGCGGCCTCCGCGGCAATCGCGGCCGCCACGCCGTCGGCGCCCATGGAACGCGCCGTGGTATCACGGGGAACGAAGACCCTGTGTGCCTCCGCCGCCATCCCTCAGCCCTCTTCCAGCAACGCGTCGAGTCGTTCCGGCGTCACCCGCCCGTAGACGAAATCATCGATCATGACCGCCGGCGAACAGGCACAGTTGCCGAGGCAATAGATCGGCTCCAGGCTGATCCGCCGATCGGCGGTGGTTTCGTGGAAGCCAATGCCGAGCCGCTGCTTCGTGTGCTTTTCCAGCGCCCGGGCGCCCATGGCCTGACAGGCCTCGGCCCGGCAAAGGTACAGCGTCCTGCGGCCCGGCGGGGTGGTCCTGAACAGGTGATAGAAGCTGATGACGCCATGCACTTCGGCGCGGGAGATGTTGAACACACTGGCCACGGTCGGCACGGCCTCCGGAGGTATATGGCCGAGTTCGTCCTGAATGGCATGCAGGGCCGGCAGCAATCCTCCAGGGCGGCCAAAATGGCGCCCGGCGATCCTGGAGACCAGCGCTTCACGCACCCCCGTGTCGCTGCCTGCTTTCTTCGTGCTCATCAGCGGCCCCAAGGTAATGTCTGACGGATCATCCTGCCGACGCTACCACACCCGCCGTCAGAAGAGGCCCTCAATTTCGCCTTCCTGATTGAGGCGGATGCTGTTGGCGGAGGGGACCCGGGGGAGGCCGGGCATGGTCATCATGTTGCCGCAGATGGCGACGAGGAACTCGGCGCCGCAGGACAGGCGCACCTCGCGGACGTGGATCGAGTGGCCGGAGGGGGCGCCCTTCGCGCTGGGGTCGGTCGAGAAGCTGTACTGGGTCTTCGCCATGCAGACCGGGTAGTGGCCGAAGCCGTCCGCCTCGAATCCGGCGATCTGGGCCAGGACGTTGGGTGGCGCGGTGACTTCCGCCGCGCCGTAGGTGGTCCGGGCAATGGTCACGATCTTCTCCCACAGCCCCATGGCATCCGGATAGAGGGGGCGGAAGTCGGCGGTGCCGCTGTCCGCCACCTCCGCCACCTTTTGCGCGAGCTCCTCGGCGCCGGCGCCTCCATCCGCCCAGTGGGTGCATTCGATGGCCACCGCGCCCCGCGTCTTGCAGTACTCGCGAACCGCGTCGAGTTCGGCGTCGGTGTCCGCGGTGAAGCGGTTGATGCCGACCACTGCGGGCACGCCGAAGCGGGCGATGTTGTCGAGATGCCGGCCAAGGTTGGCGAGACCGGCGCGGACTGCGTCGACGTTCCCCCAACCGAGGTCGCCGATCGCGACCCCGCCGTGCATCTTGAGGGCGCGGATGGTCGCGACCACCACCGCCGCGTCCGGCCTGAGGCCCGCCTTCCGGCACTTGATGTCGAAGAACTTCTCCGCCCCGAGGTCCGCCCCGAACCCGGCCTCGGTCACCGTGTAGTCGGCGAGCTTGAGTCCCAGGCGGGTCGCCATTACCGAGTTGCAGCCGTGGGCGATGTTCGCGAACGGCCCGCCGTGGATGAACGCGGGGTTGTTCTCCAGAGTCTGGACGAGATTCGGCATGAGCGCGTCCTTCAGCAGCACGGTCATCGCGCCATCCGCCTCAAGCTCGCGCGCATAACGTGGCTCGCGCTCGCGGGTTTCCCCGACCACGATGTTGCCGAGCCGGCGCTCCAGGTCCGCCAGCCCTTCCGCCAGGCAGAAGATTGCCATGACCTCGGACGCGACGGTGATGTCGAACCCGGACTCGCGCGGGAAGCCGTTGCCGACCCCTCCGAGCGCGATCGATACGTTCCGGAGCGCACGGTCGTTCATGTCCACCACTCGCCCCCAGGTGGCGCGCCGCATGTCGATCCCGAGCGCATTCCCCCAGTGGATGTGGTTGTCCACCAGCGCCGAAAGCAGGTTGTGGGCGGCGCCGATGGCGTGAAAGTCGCCGGTGAAATGGAGGTTGATGCTCTCCATGGGCACGACCTGGGCGTAGCCGCCCCCCGCCGCGCCGCCCTTCATTCCGAAGCATGGGCCAAGGCTCGGCTCCCTCAGACAGATGGCGGTTCGCTTGCCGATGCGGTTCAGGCCGTCGCCAAGCCCCACCGCGGTCGTGGTCTTGCCCTCTCCGGCCGGGGTCGGAGTGATCCCGGTCACGAGAATGAGTTTGCCGTCCGGACGGTCGGCGAGCAGATCAAGGCAGTCGAGCCCGATCTTGGCCTTGTCGTGGCCGTAGGGGAACAGGTGCTCGCCCGGAATGCCGATCTTCGCCCCGACCTCGGCGATCGGAAGAGTGCGCGCCGCGCGGGCTATCTCGATGTCGCTTCGTACCTTGCCCTTTTCGCTCATTTGCCCGCTCCCACCGACTCGAGTCGATCGCACTGCTCCAGCAACCCTGGGCGAAAGTCCCGCAGCCGGCGCGAACCCGCGCCGTTGTTGGCCTGCTTCCACCCGTGTGCTGTCCCGCATGTTAGTGGATTGGCGGTAGATGGGACAACCCGGCTGCAACAAAAACTGTTATGCTGCCTGCCATTCAGCCGTTCCATCTCAACTCCCTGGTATCCGATCATAGCCAGAGCGCCAAGAAGCTTGACTAACCCCGTTCGGCGGCGCGCCGTGCATGAGCAGCCACCCGAAAGATAGGCGACGCCCTGGCCGAAGGCGGCGCGGCGGCCGCGCCGCAAAGCTCACTGCGCGCCAACGCGGAACCGTGGAGGAGTTCGCGACCTGGATCGATCGCAGGATTCCCTGTTTCGAGGTTCTCGATACCGAAGCGCTGGAGTTGATCGAGCACAACGCCGACACCGTGCTCGAGGAGATCGGCATCGAATTCCGCGATTTCCCGCGAGCACTAAAACTGTGGAAGGCCGCGGGCGCCGATGTGGACGGGGAGCGCGTGCGGTTCCCGCGCGGCATGTGCCGATCTCTTGTCCAAGACACGGCGCCACGCGAGTACACGCAGCATGCCCGCAACCCGAGGCGCTCCACGATCATCGGCGGATCGCGCACCGTGCTGGTTCCCGCCTACGGATCGCCGTTCGTGCGGGATCTTGACCAGGGGCGCCGCTACGCGACCATCGAGGATTTTCGCAACTTCGTGAAGCTGGCCTACATGAGCCCGGAACTGCACCATTCCGGCGGCACAATCTGCGAGCCTGTCGACTTGCCGGTCAACAAGCGTCACTTCGACATGGTCTACAGCCATATCAAGTACACCGACAAGCCGTTCATGGGTTCCGTCACGCATCCCGAGCGCGCCGAAGACACCCTGGCAATGGCAAGGATCCTGTTCGGCGAAGACTTCGTGCCGCGCAAAACGGTGTTGACGAGCCTGATCAATGCGAATTCGCCGCTGGCCTTCGACGCGACCATGCTTGGGGCGGCGACGGTTTACGCGGAAAACAACCAGGCGACGGTCATTTCGCCGTTCCTGCTCGCCGGAGCGATGTCGCCGGTGACCGTGGCCGGCACCCTGACGCAGATCCTGGCCGAGGCGCTGGCCGGGATGGCCTACATTCAGCTCGTGCGCCCCGGCGCTCCCGTGGTTTTCGGTTCCTTCGCGTCGGCCGTATCCATGCAGTCCGGAGCGCCAACCTTCGGCGCCCCGGAACCCAGCCTGGTCCTGTACGGCGCGGGGCAGCTGGCGCGCCGCCTGGGCGTACCCTTCCGCAGCGGCGGCGGCTTGTGCGCGTCGAAGATTCCCGACGCCCAGGCGGCTTACGAGTCCGCCAACACGCTGCAGACCGCGGCGCTGGCGGGCGTGAACTTCATGCTTCACACGGCCGGCTGGCTCGAGGGCGGCCTTGCGATGGGCTACGAGAAGTTCATCCTCGACGCCGACCAGGCCAATATGATCGCAGTGCTGTTGAAGGGAGTGGATATGTCGGAGAACGGCCAGGCCATGGATGCGCTACGCGAAGTCGGACCCGGGTCGCATTTTCTTGGCGCCGCGCATACCCAGGCAAACTTCAAGACCGCGTTTTACCGTTCCGCCGTCGCGGACAGCAACAGCTTCGAGCAATGGCGGCAGGAGGGTTCGCTCGATGCCGCGCAGCGCGCCAACGCGATCTGGAAGCGTATGCTGAAGGAGTACGAGGCGCCACCGCTCGATCCGGCCATCGACGAGGCGCTGGTGGAGTTCATCCACCGGCGCAAGTCCGAGTTCGAGGATCGGGACTACTGACGAGCGCCATGTATCGAAGGCGGCGATGGTCGGTGCGCAATGCGCGCGGTCTCAAGAAGCTCTACGCCGCCATCGAGCGGATCCTGGTCTTGAGCCACCCGCTGTTGCGGCGCATCGGCTATGCGCGGCTGGACAAGCCGTTCATGAAGATCGAGTCGGTCACCAAGGGCTTTCTGCTGGACTCGCAGAACTGCGGCCAGTGCATCGTCGGCTTCACCGGGCTGTCGTGCCCGATGAACTGCCCGAAGAAGATGCGCAACGGCCCCTGCGGCGGCGTCCGTGCCGACGGCAACTGCGAGGTGGAGCCCGGGATGCCCTGCGTCTGGGTGCTGGCCTGGGAAGGCAACCAGCGGTTGCGCGAAGAGGAAATTCCGCTCCAGGTCGTGCAGCCGCCCGTCGACCATCGGTTGATCGGCCGGTCGGCGTGGCTGCGCGAGGTGCGCATCAGGGTCGAGGACTCCGGCCATGCAGTTTGAAGACGAACCGCTGGTACCCGGCGAACGGCTGCCGATCAGGCCCGGGCACTCCTCGTTCGGCCGGTTGGAGCGCGTGCTGCGGGCCGGCGGGTTCGCGGTAACGGCAGAGATCGCGCCACCCGATTCGGCCAATCCGGCCGAAGTCTACGAGCGCGCGGCGCTGTTCGACGGCTACGTGGATGCGATGAACGCCACCGACGGCTCCGGCGCCAACTGCCACATGTCCAGCGTCGGCATATGTTCGCTGCTGTGCCGGCGCGGCTACGGCATGGTGATGCAGGTATCGGCCCGGGACCGCAACAGGATCGCCATCCAGGGCGATGTGCTCGGCGGGTCGGCCATGGGCGTGGCCAGCATTCTGTGCCTGACCGGCGATGGCGTGGATGTGGGCGATCACCCGCAGGCCAAGCCCGTATTCGACCTGGACTGCATGTCGATGCTGAGCATGATCCGCCACATGCGCGACGAGTCGCGGTTCCTGAGCGGACGCATCCTGACCGAGGCGCCGCCGGTGTTCCTGGGCGCCGCCGCGAACCCGTTCGCACCGCCGCTGGGCTACCGCCCGCTGCGGCTGGCGAAGAAGGTCGCGGCCGGCGCGCAGTTCGTGCAGACCCAGTACTGTTTCGACATCGACGCGTTCAGACGCTACATGGCGGCGGTGCGCGACGCCGGAACCCACGAGAAGGTCTTCATCCTGCCCGGTGTGGGCCCGCTGGCTTCAGCCCGTTCGGCCGAGTGGATTCGCGGCAACGTGCCGGGTATCCATATTCCCGATGCGGTAATCCGGCGGTTGAGAGGCGCGGTGAATCAGCAGCAGGAAGGAGTGAATATCTGCATCGACATGATTCACCGGATCAGGGAAATCGAGGGCGTGCACGGCATTCACATCATGGCCTACCGCCAGGAGCACCGGGTCGCGGAAATCGTCGAGCGGTCCGGCGTGCTCGACGGCCGCCAGCCGTGGCGGCCCGCCGTGGACTGGAAGAACCCCGCCTTCGATCAGGGACACCCCACGGTACCGGACGTCCGCCCGCCCGGCTTGAGCAACTGACGTGGCCGGCAAGGACGCCAGGATCGTGTTCACGCCCTCCGGGCGCCGCGGCACGTTCCCGCGCGGCACGCGCCTGCTGGATGCCGCCCGCAGCATGGGCGTCGACGTGGACTCGGTGTGCGGCGGCCGTGGCCTGTGCGGCCGCTGCCGCATCGTCTGCATGAACGGAGATTTCGCCAAGCACGCGATCATTTCCCGCCCGACGCACCTTTCGGCGATCAACGAAATCGAGAAGAGGTACAGCGAGCGCCGCCTGGAACTGGCCCCCAATCACCGCCTGAGTTGTCAGGCGGTGATCCGGGGCGATCTTGTCATCGATGTGCCTCCGGAAAGCCAGATGCATCGGCAGGTGGTGCGCAAGGATGCCGAGCACCGTGAAATAAAGCTCGATCCGGCCACCCGCCCTTATCACGTCGAGGTGCAGCCCGCCGATCTGCTTGAAGCGACCGGCGACCTTCAGCGTCTCTGCGACGCCCTGGCCTGGGAATGGCAACTGGCCGATCTTGACTGCGACCCCGTCGTCCTCCCGGGGTTGCAGGCGGCATTGCGTGACGGTAAATGGCGAGTCACCGTGGCGGTGCACCGCCAATCCACAGTCGTCGCCGTCTGGCCCGGCTTCAGGTCCAGCGTCCATGGCGTCGCGCTCGACATCGGTTCGACGACGATTGCCGCCCACCTCGTAAATCTGACAACCGGCGACGTGCTGGCTACCGAGGGCATCATGAATCCGCAGATTCGCTTCGGCGAGGACCTGATGAGCCGGGTTTCCTACGTGCTGATGCACCCCCAAGGCGCCGCTGAACTGACGCAGGCCGTTCGTCAGGGCGTGAACGATCTCATCGGCGATGTTTGCAGCCGGGGCGGGATGGACGCGGCGGACATCGTCGAGCTGACGATCGTCGGCAATCCGATCATGCACCACCTGTTCCTGGGGCTCGACCCCCGCGAACTCGGCGGCGCGCCCTTTGCGCTGGCTGTCGATACCGCGCTCGACGTCAAGGCCCGCGACATCGGCCTCGGGATCCATCCCGGCGCCAATGTCTACGTGCTGCCGTGCATCGCCGGGCACGTGGGCGCCGACGCGGCCGGCATGGTGCTGGCCGAGGAGCCGCACCTGCTGGAGGAGGTGTCGCTGGTGGTGGACGTGGGCACCAACGCGGAGATCGTTCTCGGCAACCGCGACCGGCTTCTCGCCTGCTCCAGTCCCACCGGCCCCGCCTTCGAGGGTGCGCAGATTTCCGCCGGCCAGCGCGCCACGCCCGGCGCCATCGAGCGCGTGCGCATCAACGCGGAGAACCTCGAGCCGCGTTTCAGCGTCATCGGTTCTGAGCCTTGGTCAGACGATCCGGGGTTCGAGGAAGCCGCGGGTTCGACCGGAGTTACGGGCATCTGCGGGTCCGGCATCATCGAAGTCGTCGCCGAGATGTACCTGGCCGGGATCATCAACGAGGATGGCGTCGTCGACGGTTCGCTGGCTGCCCGTAGCGACCGCATCGTCGCACACGGGCGCACCTTCTCCTACCTGCTGCACGATGGCCCGCGGCCAATCCTCATCACCCAGAATGACGTCCGCCAGGTACAACTCGCCAAGGCGGCGCTGTACGCAGGCGTCAAGTTGCTACAGGACCGCGCCGACTTCGACGGGATCGACCGTATCCGGCTGGCCGGAGCCTTCGGTTCCCACATCGATCCGAAATACGCCATGGTCCTGGGGCTGATTCCCGACTGCGACCTCAAGCGGGTCGAGTCGGCCGGCAACGCCGCGGGCATGGGGGCGCTGATCGCGTTGCTTCACGTCCCTGCCCGCACCGAGATCGAGTCCACGGTGCGCGAAATCGAGAAGATTGAGACGGCAGTGGAACCGAAGTTCCAGGAATACTTCGTGGACGCCATGGCGGTCCCGAACAAGCGAGACGCCTTTCCGAGGCTGTTCTCGGTGGTTGACAGGCCGGCCGCGGGGCCGGATCGTACCGGCTCCGGCCGGCGTCGCCGCAGGCGTGCCGAATCTGCGGGGGGCGAATCATGAATCGCAAGGTTTCGTTCACGGCAATGGATCACGGCACCCGTGAGGATTACGATCGGGTGGAGGCTCACGACGCGCGCAACGCGGCCAAACTCGCCGACCGGGTGCTGGCCTGGCTGCGCTCCATGGAAGGAGACTCGCCGTACAGGATCAGCCGTCTGGCGCACGCTCTGCAGACCGCCACAAGGGCGGAGCGCGACGACGCGGACGACGAAACCATCGCCTGCGCGCTGCTGCACGACATCGGCGACGTGATCTCGCCGCGCAATCACTCCGAAGCGGCAGCCGCGTTGCTCGCCCCCTACGTGAGTGAAAAAAATCACTGGATCGTCAAGCACCACGGCCTGTTCCAGGGCTATTACTGGCTGCACCATTACGGCAAGGATCGCAACGCCCGAGACCGCTATCGCGACCACGAGTACTACGAAGCCTGTGTCGAATTCTGCGCTCGTTGGGACCAGGTCTCGTTCGATCCCGCGTACCGGACGCGTCCACTCGAACACTACGAGCCGCTGGTTCGCGAGCTGTTCGCCCGGCCGTCGCAGACATTCCTCTGAGTCCTCCGATGAAATCTCGAGCAAGAGTTGTCGTCATCGGCGGCGGGATAGTAGGGTGCGCGACGCTGTATCACCTGGCCCGGAAGGGCTGGGGCGACGATGTGGTACTGGTCGAGAAGGGCGAGCTGACGTCCGGCTCGACCTGGCACGCCGCGGGTCTGCTGCCGCTGTTCAACATGAGCTATTCGGTGGGCCAGATACACAAGTACTCGGTCAGGCTCTACCGGCAGCTCGAGGAAGAGACCGGCCAGCGGGTCGGGTTCAGCCAGGTCGGAAACCTGCGGCTGGCCATGAACGACGATCGCATGGACGAGTACTTTCAGTACGCGGCGACGGCCAGGACCATCGGGGTGGACGTGCGCTTCCTGACGCCGACGGAGATCAAGGCGCTGTGGCCGCTGTGCAACATCGAAGGACTGGTCGGCGGGATCTTTCACCCGGAGGACGGCTACATTCAGCCTGCCGACCTGACCCAGGCTCTGGCCAAGGGCGCCCGCGCGCGCGGCGCCGCGATTTACCGCAAGACGGCGGTGACCGGGATCACCCAGGCGACCTCCGGCGGCTGGGTCGTGCACACGGACAAAGGCGACATCACCTGCGATCACGTGGTCTCGGCGACCGGAAATTACGCCCGCCGTACCGGCGAGATGGTGGGACTGGACATCCCCGTGATGCCGGTGGAGCACCAGTACATCGTTACCGAACCGCATCCGGAACTGGAGAAGCGCAAGCAGCAGGACCTGCCGGAACTCGGCGTGCTCCGCGAATCGGACGGTTCCTGGTACCTGCGCGAGGAAAGCAGCGGCTTCATCCTCGGCCCCTACGAGAAAGACGCGCCGTGCTGTTACGTCGACGGGCCGGACCCTCAGGCCGAGTACGAATTGTTCCAGGAAGACATCGACCGCCTGATGCCGCACATCGAGGCCGCCATGGCGCGGGTGCCGGCGTTCGCCGAGGTCGGGATCAAGAAGGTCTACAACGGCGCCATCGCCTACACGCCGGACGGCAATCCCATCATCGGGCCGGCGTGGGGCGTCGACAATTTCTGGCTGTCCGAGGGACACAGCTTCGGAATCACGGCGGCGGGCGGCGCCGGCTGGCAACTCGCCGAGTGGATTGTCGAGGGTGAGCCGACCATCGACATGCTGGGAGTGGAGCCGCGCCGTTTTGGCGAATACGCGACCAAAGACTACCTGGTCGAGAAAACCGAGGAAGCGTACGCGCACGTTTTCGTCATCCACTATCCGGACGAGGAGCGGCCGGCCGCTCGACCGCTGCACACCGCACCCTGCTACGGGCGCATGAAGGCGCGCGGCGCCGTGTTCGGCCAGAAGTTCGGCTGGGAGCGGCCCAATTTCTTTGCCACCGACGGCATGCCCCAGGAAGACGACTGGTCTTTTCGTCGGTCGAGATGGTTCGAGGCAGTGCGCAGGGAAGTCGACAACGTGACCCGCAACGTCGGCCTGCTCGACATGACGCCGTTCGCCAAGTGCCGCGTGTCAGGGCCGGGCGCGGAGGACTTTCTCAACCGTTTCGTCGCCAACAGCGCGCCGAAGACGGTCGGCCGCCTGTGCCTGGCGCACGCCCTGAACCGCAACGGCGGCGTGCATTCGGAGTTCACGATCCGGCGCGAGTCGGGCGATTCCTTCTACCTGGTGTCGGCCGGAGCCTTTCAGCGCCTGGACCACGACTACCTGCGCAGGTACATGCCGCGGGACAGTTCCGTGCAGTTCACGCCCCTTACGAACGCCACCGGCGTGCTGGTGGTGGCCGGCCCGAAGGCGAGGGAGTTGCTGTCGCGCGTGACGCGCGCCGACCTGTCCAACGAGGCCTTCCGCTGGCTCACCGCACGCAATATCGTGGTCGGTTCGGCGCCGGTCAACGCCATGCGGGTGAACTTCGTCGGCGAACTCGGCTGGGAACTGCACCACCCGATGGAGTATCAGAACCACATCTTCGATGCGCTGTTCGAGGCTGGCGAAGACCTGGGGCTGGCGCCGTTCGGCATTCGCGCCATGGACTCCATGCGGATGGAAAAATCCTACCGGCTGGTGGGTACGGAACTGTCGATCGAGTATTCCGCCTTCGAGTCGGCGCTGGATCGCTTCGTCAAGCCCGACAAGGGCGACTTCCTCGGACGCGACCGGCTGCTGGCGGCAAGGGAGGCGGGTCTCAAGCAAGTGCTCGTTACGCTCGAGGTTCACGATGTCGAAGACGCCGACGCGCTGGGCAACAACGCGCTGCTGAGCGGCGGAGAAACCGTCGGCCGCGCCACCAGCGGAAATTACGGTTTCCGCGTGGGCAAGTCACTGGCGCTGGGCATGCTGCCCCCCGAACTGGCGGTTCCAGGCGCCGGGGTGGAGATCGAGGTCCTTGACAGAACGCGCCCGGCGACGGTGATTGCGGACAGCCCGTTCGATCCGGCCAACGAACGGCTGCGCGACGTCAATGGGGCCAACGGCGCTCCCAACGGATAACAGCGGATATGAAGCGATACTCGGCGTTGAGCCTGCTGCGTAACGCGCTCGACTACAACAGGAAATGGCCGACCGCCTGGCGCAGTCCCGAGCCGAAGAAAAGCTATGAGGCGATCATCGTCGGCGGCGGCGGCCACGGATTGGCCACCGCGTACTACCTGGCCAGGGATCACGGTTTCAAGAACGTCGCCGTTCTCGAAAAAAACTGGATAGGCGGAGGCAACACCGGGCGCAACACGTCCATCGTCCGCTCCAACTACCTGTGGACCGAGGCGTCGCTGCTGTACGAGAAATCGCTCAGGCTCTGGGAAGGGCTGAGCCGGGACCTGAACTACAACGTCATGTTCAGCCAGCGGGGCGTTTACAACCTCGGCCACTCGCTGCAGGACATGCGGGACATCGAGCGGCGCGTCAACGCCAACCGGCTCAACGGGATCGACGCCGAGGTGATTGGCCCGGCCGAGGTCAAGAAGGCGATTCCATGCATCAACACCTCGCCGAGTGCGCGTTATCCGATACTCGGCGCGTCGCTGCAGCGACGTGGCGGCGTGGCGCGACACGATGCCGTTGCCTGGGGTTTCGCGCGGGCGGCCGACGCGCTGGGCGTGGACATCATCGAGCAGTGCGAGGTCACCGGCATTGATGTCCGGGCAGGAAGGGCCTTAGGCGTCGCGACCACGCGCGGCCCGATCGCGGCCGATCGAATCGGCGTGGTGGTTGCCGGCAACGCCGGCGTGCTGGCGAAAATGGCCGGCCTGCGCCTGCCGATCGAGAGCCATCCTCTGCAGGCGTTCGTGTCCGAGCCCATCCGGCCGGTGCTGGACACCGTGGTCATGTCCGGCGCGGTTCATGGATACATCAGCCAGTCCGACAAGGGCGAACTGGTGGTCGGCGCCGGGATCGACGCGTACAACGGCTACGGTCAGCGCGGCAGCTTCCCGGTCATCGAGCATGCGATGCAGGCGATTATCGAATTGTTCCCGGCGTTCAGCCGCGTACGCATGCTCAGGCTATGGGGCGGCATCGTGGATATCTGTCCGGATGCCTGTCCGATCCTCTCAAAGACACCGGTTGAGGGGCTTTACTTCAACTGCGGCTGGGGCACCGGCGGATTCAAGGCGACGCCGGGCTCCGGATGGGCGTTCGCGCATACGCTTGCCCACGACCGGCCACACGAACTCAACGCGCCCTTCAGCCTGGACCGGTTCGCCTCGGGCGCGCTGATCGACGAACACGGCGCCGCGGCGGTGGCGCACTAACAGCCCGGAAAATGCTCCTGATCGAATGTCCATGGTGCGGGCCCCGGGCCGAGACCGAGTTCAGCTACGGCGGCGAAGCCGGCATTGCGCGGCCCGCTGACCCGGACGCATTGAGCGACGCGGAATGGGCCGACTACCTGTTCTACCGCAGCAACCCGAAGGGCGCGCACCGGGAGTTGTGGAACCACGACCACGGCTGCCGGCGATGGTTCGGCGTCGAGCGCGACACGGCCACCTACCGCATCGAACGAAGCTACGTGCTGAGCCACACCGGGAGCGACGCCGCGACTGGCTCCGATGCAGCAACGAACGCCGGTACCGGGTACAGCAGCGGAAACGGTGACTGACCATGACTGCCGCGCAGCCGAATCGACTGCGGCAGAACGGCCGCATAGACCGAACCCGGCCGCTGGCTTTCTCGTTTGACGGAAAGGCTTACGAGGGCTTTGCGGGAGACACGCTCGCCTCCGCGCTGATCGCCAACGGCGTATCGCTGGTGGGACGCAGCTTCAAGTTGCGGCGGCCGCGCGGAATCGTCGGCAGCGGCGCGGAGGAACCGAACGCGATCATGCAGATCGGCGAAGGCGCCGCGGCGCAGCCCAACCTTCCGGCGACGCAGGTCGGGCTCTACGACGGCCTGGTCGCGCGTTCGACCAGGGGCTGGCCCGGCGTACGGTTCGATCTCGGCGCAATCAATGATGTGTTCGGCCGAGTTCTGGGCGCGGGCTTCTACTACAAGACTTTCATGTACCCGCGCTCGTGGTGGAAGCACTACGAGCTCGCGATCCGCAAGTCCGCAGGTTTCGGCCAGGCGCCGGAAGGACCCGATCCCGACCGCTACGAGCACATGAACGCGCACTGCGACGTGCTTGTGGCGGGCGGCGGGCCGGCCGGCCTCATGGCGGCGCTGGCGGCGGCGAAGTCCGGCGCCCGGGTGATGCTCGCCGACGAACAGGACGAATTCGGCGGCAGCTTGCTCGCTTTTGCCGCAAGCATAGACGGGGCCCCGGCCGCGGAATGGGCCGCCGCGGCAGCCGAGGAGCTGCGCGACATGGAAGACTGCGTCCTGCTGCCTTCAAGCACGGTTTTCGGTTACTACGATCACAACTTCCTGACGATTGCGGAGCGTTGCGCCGGGTCCCCGGACAGTTCGGTCGGCGGAGGCGTCCGGGAGCGGCTCTGGCGGGTCCGGGCCAGGCAGGTGGTGCTGGCGCAGGGCAGTCTGGAGCGGCCGCTGGTGTTCTGCAACAACGACCGCCCCGGAGTAATGCTGGCCTCGGCCGTGTCGACCTATATAAAGCGCTACGCGGTCCTGCCCGGCCGGCGCGCCGTGGTCTTCACCAACAACGATTCCGCGTACCGTGCGGCGCTCAGCCTGGCGGGGGCCGGCGCCGAGGTCGCCGCCATCGTTGACAGCCGGCCCGGGGGCGCCGGTGACCTGGGCCTGCGGGCGCAAGCCCTGGGGATTCCGGTGCACGCGGGGCACGTTGTCACCGACGTGGCCGGACGGCGCCGCGTAACGGGCGCCAGCATCGCGCCGTGGAACGGCGAAAGTTGGGAGAACGTCGAAAGCACGATCCGCATCGACTGCGACCTCGTGGCCGTGTCCGGCGGCTGGAGTCCTGCGGTTCATCTGCATTCCCAGGCGGGCGGGCAGCTTGCCTGGGACGATTCGCAGCTTTGCCTCCTGCCCGCGGAGGCGCGCCAGGCCAATGTTTCGGCCGGCGCAGGCAACGGCCAATGGTCGCTGGGCGAATGCCTGGCCGACGGGCTGCGCGCCGGCGCTGAAACCGTGTCGAGGCTGGGGCTGAAAACAGCGGCTATAAGGGTACCGGGCGCCGATGCCAATGCCGGCGAAAAACTGATCGAACCCATGTGGCGGGCTCCGGCAGCCAGTGACGCGGATCGCTGCCCCAGGCAGTTCATCGACTTCCAGAACGACACCACCGTCGCCGACATCCGCCTCGCCGCGCGCGAAGGCTATCGCAACGTGGAGCATGTCAAGCGATACACGGCGCTGGGCTTCGGTACAGATCAGGGAAAACTCGGCAACATCAACGGCATGGCGGTGCTCGCGGACACCCTCGGCAAGGAGATTCCGGAGGTCGGGACGACCACGTTCCGACCCGCCTATACGCCGGTGAGTTTCGGCGTCTGCGCCGGTGAAAGCGTGGGCGAACTCTACGATCCGGTGAGGACGACCGCAATCCACGAATGGCATGTGGCTGCCGGTGCGCCCATGGAGTTGGTCGGCCAGTGGCACCGGCCCTGGTACTTTCCGCGAGACGGCGAAGACCTTGACGCGGCGGTGGCGCGCGAATGCCTGGCGGTGCGCAATTCGCTCGGCGTCATGGACGCCTCCACGCTGGGCAAGATCGATGCCCGCGGTCCCGATGTCGTCGAATTCCTGGAGCGAATCTACACGCACAAGGTCGGCGGGATGCAGGTCGGACGCTGCGCGTACGGGATCATGCTGGGCGAGGACGGCATGCTCATGGACGACGGCGTGATGGCGCGCGCCGGTGAACAGCGCTTCTACCTGACCACGACCACCGGCGGCGCCGCCAGCGTGCTGAGCTGGATGGAAAAGTGGCTGCAAACCGAGTGGCCGGAGCTTGAGGTGTACCTTACTTCGCTCACCGATCACTATTCGACCATAGCGGTGGCCGGACCCAACAGCCGCGGGTTGCTGGAAAAGCTCGGCTGCGACATCCCGCTCGACAAGGAAAGGTTCCCGTTCATGACCGTTAAGCCGGCGGTACTGGCAGGCATGGATGTGACGCTGTTCCGGGTGAGCTTTTCCGGCGAATTGGCGTTCGAGATCAATATCGCCAGCAATCACGCGCTGGCCATGTGGCGAACGATCATGGAGGCAGGCGTGGAATTCGAAGGCGCGCCCTACGGGACGGAAACGATGCACGTGCTGCGCGCCGAGAAGGGATTCGTCATCGCAGGCCAGGACACCGACGGATCGGTGACGCCCGTGGACCTCGGCATGAACTGGCTGCTTTCAAGGGAGAAGGACTTCCTCGGCAAACGTTCCCTGAGGCGCCCGGACAGCCTGCGCAAAGACCGCAAGCAATGGGTTGGCTTGCTGTCGCTCGACGGACGGACGGTGCTTGGGGAAGGCACGCAACTGGTCGGCGAAAGCGGCGAACCCGCAGCGATGTGCGGCCATGTCACGTCCAGCTACTTCAGCACCAGCCTGGGCCACCCGATCGCGCTGGCCCTGGTGGCCGGCGGGCGGGGGCGCAATGGCGAGACCATCTACGCCGCGAGGCCCGGTCTCGAGCCCCTGCCGGTTCAGATCGTGTCGCCGGTCTTTTACGACCGCAAGGGACAGCGTCAGCATGTCTGAAGCCAGCCCGGCGCTCTCCGGGAAAGAGGGCGTCCCGCCCTCCGGAAAGGTGGGGACGCCTTCCCCCCATGGCCGCCACGGACTGGAACCCTTTTTCGCCACGGTGGAATCCGCGCCGGACGCGCGCGTGGCCATCAGCGTCCGGACCGGCCGCGGGTTCCTCAATCTCAGGCTGAATCCGCACAGCAGGAAGGCCCGCGAGGCCGCCGAGCGGATCCTGGGCCAACCCATGCCGCTGGCCGCGAATACGTTCACGGTCGGCAAGCACAGGGTCTATTGGCTGGGGCCGGACGAGTGGCTGATCGCGGCCGGCGAGGAACGCGCCTCCGATCTCGGCAGCGGACTCACCGACGCGCTTGCCGGGTTCCACGCCGCGGTCAACGACCTGAGCGGCGGGAATGTCGAGTTGCTTGTCGGCGGTGCCCACGCGCGAACGGCGCTGGCGAAGGGCTGCTCCCTGGATCTGCATCCGCGGGAATTCGCCCCGGGGCAATGCGCGCAAACAAGTCTGGGCAGGGCGGCTGTCCTGCTGGCCGCCGACGGTGAGCCGTCAACCTACACGATCATCGTTCGCCGGAGCTTTTCCGACTACCTGTGCCGATGGCTGGAAAATGCCGCGCGGCCTCACGGCGCCGGATTCTCGGTACTCTAGCGGCGTAGGTTCCTGCCCTGAGCGAAGGCAGGGTCAGCCCAGAAAGGCCAGTACTTCCTCGGCGATCGCGGCGGCGCCCTCTTCCATTACGGCTCGGGTCACGTCCTTGCGTTCAACGAAGCGGGCGCCGGGAATTTCCGCGGCCGCCCTGCGCGTGTGCTCCTTGAGCATGTACTGGCTTGCGACTACGAGTGTTTCGTGCCGAAGGAGGCGAAAGCGCGTCGCGCAATCGTAGGTGAGCGTGGCGTGATAGCCCCAGTGGGCCCGCTCTCCGGCACGCAACAATTCCACGAAGTTGCCGAAGGCCCGGTTGAACGGCATCCCGTCCAGGCGCCTGGCAACGCTGAACTCCCAGGCATCGGCGAGGCTGGCCAGGTCTCCGTCGTAGCGAACCGGCGCGGTCGACTTCGGATACCGGCCGGACTGCTCTTCCGGAGTGAAGTAGGGCACGTCGATGATAGCCAGTTTCCGCACGCGGTCCGGGCCGAGCCGTGCCATCTCCACCGCCAGCAGGCAGCCGCTGTGAAAGCCCAGCAGGTCCACGGGGCCCCGCGGCAGATCCGCCGCCTTCCCGAGGGCCTCCAGCACGGTTTCGGCAAGCTCCTCCATCGAGAGCATCTTCTCCGGGGCGTCGGATCCCCCGAACCCCGGACAATCCGGAGCGCACACCATGCGCCGCCCGCTCAACAGCGGGGCAATCGTTTCGAAGAACGCGCCGCTGTACGGAAAGGGATGAAGGCAGATCAGCGGCGGCTCAGCGGCGGTGAGCGAGGGCGTCTCGCCCTCGTCGGGGGGACGA
This sequence comes from uncultured Gammaproteobacteria bacterium, assembly GCA_951828235.1. Lineage (GTDB taxonomy): Bacteria > Pseudomonadota > Gammaproteobacteria > Steroidobacterales > Foliamicaceae > Foliamicus. The sequence continues at coordinate 2,120,356 of OX639965.1, read as the reverse complement.
TGCCCCCGTTCCCGGGAATCGAGAAACCGCAGATGAATCTGGCCCAGCCGCGTGCTTGCGTAGGCGCGTCTCATATGCGCGCGCGGCCAGCCGCGATCAATCCCGCCGCAGCGCCGGCGCGTAGGCAAGGTCCGGCTTGCGGGCGGCGAGCACCTCGTCGGGCCGGCGGATCGGCATGCGGTGCGGCGCGGAACGCACCGCCTCGGGGTCGCTCAGGGCCGCGTCGCGGACACGCACCATGGCGTCAATCAGCGCATCCAGCGCCTCAGGCGACTCGGTTTCGGTGGGTTCGATGAGCAGGCACTCGGGAACCAGCAGCGGGAAGTACACGGTAGGCGCATGAAAACCCTCGTCCAGCATGGCCTTGGCGAAATCGGCCGCGGTCACGCCGGTCTCGTCCCGCAGCGGTTTGAGGCTGATCACGAACTCGTGGCCGGCGCGGCGCTCGGGATAGGCCAGGTCGAAGCCCTCTTCCGCCAGACGGAGCGCCAGGTAATTGGCGTTGAGTACCGCGTGGTCGGCCACCCGCTGCAGGCCCTCGCGTCCGAGCATCCTCAGGTACACCCAGGCGCGCAGCAGCACGCCGATATTACCGCCGTTGGCCGCCAGCCGCCCGATGCTGTGCGGGCTATCGGTTTGCCAACGGTAGGCCCCTTCGGCCTTTTCCACGTACGGCACGGGAAGAAAAGGCTTGAGCGCGCTCGCCACGCCCACGGCTCCCGCGCCCGGACCGCCGCCGCCATGCGGCGTGGAAAAGGTCTTGTGCAGGTTCAGATGCACCGCGTCAAAGCCCATGTCGCCGGGCAGCACGCGCCCAAGCAGGGCGTTGAGGTTGGCGCCGTCGTAGTACAGCAGGCCGCCGGCGGCGTGAACCCGCTTCGATATCTCCAGGATGCGGCGCTCGAACACGCCTAGAGTAGAAGGGTTGGTGAGCATGATGCCGGCAGTGCGCGGGCCCAGCGCCTGATCCAGTGCGTCAAGTTCGATATCGCCGTTTGTTCCGGTGGCGATCTCCCGCACCTTCAAGCCGCACATGGCCGCCGTCGCCGGGTTGGTCCCGTGCGCGGCGTCGGGAACGATGATCTCGTCGCGGCCGTAGTCTTCACGCGCATGATGGTAGGCCTTGAACATCGCCACTCCGGCGAATTCGCCCTGCGCTCCGGCCATCGGCGCCAGCGTGATGGCCTCCATGCCGGTTACTGCCCCCAGCATGTCCTGGAGTTCGTAAAGGCACTCCAGCAGACCCTGGTAGGAGGCTTCCGGCGCCCCCGGGTGTACGTCCAGAAAACCCGGAAGCGAGGCCAGCCGATGGCAGGCCCGCGGGTTGTACTTCATAGTGCAGGAACCCAGCGGGTAGCTGTTGGTGTCGATGGAGAAATTGAGCTGCGACAGGCGCGTGTAATGGCGCACCACGTCCAGCTCGGAGACTTCCGGCAAGGGCGCGGCGCGATGGCGGATCAGCTCCGCCGGAAGAACGGAAGGCCCGGCGCCCTCGCCCGCCGGCATTTGCGCATGTGCACGCCGGCCGGGCCGCGACACGTCGAAAATGAGGCGAGTGTGCTGTCCCATTAGTGCGTTGCCGTTCAGAGCGGGTCTGAAGCGTCAATGCAAGGCGCCGACCCTAACGACTGCAGGTTACGGCCCATCAGCTCGCGCAGGGTCGAGGCATAGCGCCCGATTTCCTCGCTCGTGCGCATTTCGGTGGCGCATACCAAGAGGGCGTGGCCGAGTTCAGGGTACTCCCCGGATACGTCTATGCCCCCCAGGATGCCCTCTTCGGCCAGGGCGGCAAGGACCGGCGCCACCGGACGGTCCAGGCGCAGAACATCTTCGTGGAAAAAAGGCGCATCGAAGACCCTCTGCACTCCCCGAATGGCTGTCAGCGCCGCGACCAGTTCGCAGGCCCGCGCATGGCAGGCGGCCGCCACCCGGCGCAGCCCCTCGCCGCCCAGGAGGGCCATGTATATGGTGGCCGCGGTCACCATCAGGCCCTGGTTGGTGCAGATGTTGGAGGTGGCCCGGCTGCGGCGAATGTGCTGCTCGCGAGCCTGAAGCGTCAGCACATAGGCTGGTTTGCCGGCCTTGTCGACGGTCCGGCCGGCCAGCCGTCCGGGCATTTGCCGCAAGTAGCGCGACTTGCAGGCCAGAAGACCCAGGTACGGTCCGCCGCCGGACATGGGAATGCCCAGGGGCTGGCCCTCGCCGCATACGATGTCCGCGCCCCACTCGCCCGGAGGCCGCAGCAATCCCAGCGATACCGGATTAAAGCCCACGATCAGCAGGGCTCGCGCCCGGTCGGCCCGTGCCCGCCAGGCCCTGATATCCGGAACTCCGCCCAGGTAATTCGGAACGGCCACTGCAAGGGCGGCAAATCCACCCCCGGACTCCGGGTCCACCGGGGCGAAATCGGCGCGGCCGGACGCATCCATCGGCGCTTCGATCAGTTCGATCTCCTGCCCGCTGAGCAAGGTGTGGGCCACCTTCCGCCAGGCCGGATGAACCGAACGCGCTACCAGGATCCGCTTCGATTTCGACTGCTTGTTGCAGCGCACGGCCATCAGGCAGGCTTCGGCGAACGCCGTGGCTCCGTCGTACAGCGAAGCGTTGGCCACGTCCATGCCGGTCAGTCCGGCAATCATGGTCTGGTATTCGTAAGTCAACTGCAGCGAACCCTGGGCCGCTTCGGCCTGGTAGGGCGTGTAGTTGCTGTAGAACTCGCCGCGCGAAGCAATGTCCCAGATCGCCGCCGGTATGTGGTGCTCGTACGCGCCGCCACCGGCAAAGCACAGCAGCGCTTCATTGCGCCCGGCACGCTCCCGCGCAATGCGGGTGACGCCAGCCTCATCCAGACCGGGGAGAATATGCGGCGGTTCGTCCTTGAGCAGGCTGTCCGGAATCTCGTCGTACAGGTCCCGGAAACGGCTCACGCCCATCCGGCTCAGCATCTGATCCGATTGCTCGCCGGTGTGTGGGACAAAAGGCATGTGACAGCAGGCTCCGGGACAGATTAAACGCCCGCCTCCAGCAATTCCTCGTACTGTTCCGAATCCAGCAATTCGTCCCATTCGGCCGGGTCTGCCGGCGCCAGCTCGAACAGCCACCCGTTGCCGTAGGGATCATTTGAAATAAGCTCCGGGTCCTCGCCAAGGTTTTCGTTGACGGCCACTACGTCGCCGCCCGCCGGTGAATACACGTCACTGGCCGCCTTGACCGATTCCACCACCGCGCACACGTCGCCGGCAACGAAGGTCGCGCCCACCTCCGGCGTATCCACGTAGACCAGATCGCCCAGCTGCTCCTGGGCGTAATCGGTCAGGCCGACGACCATCGTCCCCCGGTCCTCCATGCGCACCCATTCGTGGTCACTTGTGTATTTCAGATCTGTGGGTACTTCCGACACTGTCTGTTCCTCTTCAGTTTTCCTTGCCGCCGGCGTATACCAGTACGCGGCCGTGACGCACAAACGGCGGCTTTACAACGGCGCACGGGACGCAAGCGCCACGAATTTCAACCTCGCATTCGGTATGCGTGCCCTGCGGCAGCCGCGCCAGGCCGATTGAGACGCCCATGGTAGGCGAGTAACCGCCGCTCGTCACGACACCGGGGCCTGCCGAAGTGCGCACCCGCTGGCCGGCGCGAAGCATACCTTTTTTCCGCATGATCAGGCCCTTGAAATCGGGCAGATCCGCATCGCCGATCAACGCCTCCAGCGCGCGCCGCCCGATGAAGTTCCGTTGCGGCGGATCCATCGCCACCGTCCATTTCAGTCCGCAGTGCAGCGGCGTAAGGGACGCGTCCATGTCCTGACCGTACAGGCACAGGCCGGCCTCCAGCCGTAATGTATCGCGCGCGCCCAGCCCGCAGGGGACGACGCCCGCTTCAATCAAAGCCTGCCAGAACCCCACTCCGTAGGCGGGGGCAAGATAGATTTCAAAGCCGTCTTCACCCGTGTATCCGGTGCGCGCGGCCAGGATGCCTGCCTGGTCCATGACGTTGAAGGGCTTAAGGGCGGCCAGGGCGGCGGCAAAATCGCGGGAAATCACCGAGCCGGCGACCGCAGCCCCGCGTTCCATGGCCTCGGGCCCCTGAACTGCCAGCGTTACCCGCCCGTCCTGCGGCGCGATTGTTACCGGAAAGGCCCGCGCCACCCTGTGCAGTTGCTCGCGAACGCTATCGACGGTGGCGGCGTTGCTCACAACGCGGTAGCGGTCATCGGCAAGGCGGTACGCGATCAGGTCGTCCAGCACGCAGCCGGAGTCGTTCAGCAGGCAGGCATAAAGCCCCGCCACGCGCCCGCCCAGGCGATCGATGTCGTTGGCCAGCACTCGGCGAAGAAAGGCCTTGGCGCCGCGCCCCGACACCGCGGTCAGCGCCAGGTGCGAGACATCGAATACGCCGGCGGCGCCGCGCACCGCGTGATGCTCGGATACCTGCGAGCCGTAGTGCAGCGGCAACTCCCAACCGGCGAATTCCACCATACGCCCCCCGCAGGCGCGGTGCTGTTCCAGAAGGGGCGTAGCCTTAGTGTGCTGTCCCATTTGCGGCACGCTCGATAAAGCGGTCCACCTCCCGTTCCAGGATCGGCAGCGGCAGAGCGCCATTGGCCAGCACGGCGTCATGGAAGGCCCGCACGTCAAAGTCCGCCCCCAGCGCATCTTCGGCGCGGCGGCGCAATTCCCTGATCTTGAGTTCGCCAAGCTTGTAGCCCAATGCCTGTCCCGGCCAGGCGATATAGCGGTTGATTTCGTTTTCGACATTGGTGAGGCTGAGCGAAGTGTTGCCCGCCAGGTAAGCGACTGCACGGTCGCGCGTCCATCCCTTTGCGTGGATGCCGGTATCGATCACCAGCCGGCAGGCGCGCCACATTTCGTAGCTCAAGCGGCCGAAGTCTTCGTAGGGCGTCGTGTATATGCCCATCTCGATGCCGAGCCATTCGGTATAAAGCGCCCAGCCCTCCACAAAGGCGGTGAATCCCAGCGTGCGGCGAAATTCCGGCACGCCCTCCAGTTCGCGCGCCAGGGCGATCTGCAAATGGTGCCCCGGCACCGCTTCGTGAACGGTCAGCGCGGGCAGTTCGTAGAGCGGTCGCTGGTCGAGTGCATACGTGTTCAGCCAGTAATAGCCGCCGCGATTGCCGCCGCGCGGCGCAGCCCAGTAGCGGGCAGTGGTTCCGGTAGGCGCCATTTCCGAGGGCATGGGCATGATGCCGTACGGCGTGCGCGGCAAGAGGTTGAACCAGCCGGGCAGCAGGCCGTCGACCTTCTTGGCGATCAGCGAGGCATGGCCGAGCAGCTGTTCCACGGTCTCGGCGTAAAAGCGCGGGTCGGTGCGCAAGAACGCAACGAACGCCTCGATGCCGCCCTCGAATTGAAGTTCCTCCACGATGGCAAGCATTTCCGAGCGTATGCGAGCCACTTCGGACAGGCCGATTTCATGGATCTCATCCGGGGAGAGGTCCAGGGTGGTCATGGCCCGAATCCGCTGCCGATAGTAGTCGGCCCCTTCGGGGAGCTCCGAAGCCCCGATGCTGTCGCGGGCGTGCAGTCGGTACTCCGTGTCCAGGAATTCCGCCAGCCGCCCCAGCGACGGCAGCGCCTGCTGACCGATGACTTCGCGCGCTTCGGCCTTGAGCCGCGCGCGGTCCTCCTCCCCTATCGCATCCGGCAGACCCGTGAAGGGCGCGAAGAAGGCGCTTTCCTCGACTTCTTGCCGGGCAGGCGCGGTGACAGTAGGCAGCAGGCTTTCCAGCACCAACCGGGGCGCCACAAAACCGTCGTTAATACCGGCCCGCATGTTCTCTATGTGCTGGCCCACGTACTGGGGGATCCCCCGCAGGCGACGCAGGTAATCCTCGTAGTCCTGGAGCCTGCGAAAACTCACGCCGTCCGCCGCACGCAACAACCCGGAATGAAAGCCGCTGTCTGCTATGAAGGGAATCCGCTCCGGAAAGAATGAAGCGGATTCGATGCGGTCTTGCAGCATCCACTCGAAGAGTTCGCGGTCCATTCGGCGTTCCGAGGGAAGCGCATCGGCATCAATCCGGTTCAGCCGATCCAGGAATGCAAGCGATTGCCGCTTGCGGCGCTCGATATCGTCAATCGAAACTCCGGGCAGACTACCGTTGAAGTCGCTGACGCCCATGGAGGTGGCCAGCAGGGGATTCTCGCGCAGCCGGGTCGCCCATTCGTCGGCAAACAAATCGTCCATCTGCCGTTCCGCCGTCGCTTGCTGGGCGCCGACCGGGATTGCGCCCGCCGTCAGCAGAACCGCCAGAATGCATATCGGACCATATAACGTTCGCATGCGCTCACTCCTTAATCTGTTACACCGGGACATACGATGTCCCTCGTTCTCGGCCGTAGCCCGTCTTCGCCCCCTTCTTCCGGGAGCGTGTGAGCCAGTGGGCGCCGATGTCCCGGCGCTCACAGCGGAACCGAGCTCCATGGATGGATTCTTGCGTCTCCCGGAAGAAGGGAGCGAAGACGGGCGGGATCGTAGTGCCGAACGCGGGAAGCCTTCGCTCCGTTACCTTTCTCTATATACGATGCGGCCCTTGCTCAGATCATAGGGGGTCAATTCCACCGTTACCCGGTCTCCGGTAAGGATGCGAATGTAGTGCTTGCGCATCTTGCCGGAAATGTGCGCCATTACCATGTGCCCGTTGTCCAGGGTGACACGGAAAGTCGTGTTGGGCAGCGTCTCGGTGACTATCCCCTGAAACTGTATGGGTTCCTGCTTCGCCACAGTACGGCTACCCTTGCACGGAGGGAAAGGTCATTGTTCTTCCTCGACCATCTCGCGCTCATCAATTTCCAGGGTCAGTCCCTCGCCTGAGTCTTCGAGTTGCACCAGCAGGCGCCCGCCTTCCTGCAGGTCGCCGAACAGCATCCGCTCGGCCAGCGGCTTCTTGATGTGCTCCTGGATTACGCGCGCCATGGGTCGGGCGCCCATTTTACGGTCATACCCGCGCCTGGCAATCCACTCACGGGCCTCGTCTTCCAGCACCAGAGTAACGTTCTTGCCCTGCAACTGAGCCTCAAGCTCCAGCACCAGTTTCTCCACGACCCGCAGCACCGAATCGTGCTCCAGCGCCCCAAACTGAATCACGCCGTCCAGGCGATTGCGGAACTCCGGCGAGAAAATCTTTTCGATCGCGGACAGGGAGTCGCTGGAATGATCCTGCGGCGTAAAGCCCATGGACCCGCGGGCCGCCTCGCGGGCGCCGGCGTTGGTGGTCATGACCACGATTACGTGACTGAAGTCCGCCTTGCGTCCATTGTTGTCGGTAAGCGTGCCGTGATCCATGACCTGCAGCAGCAGGTTGAATACGTCCGGATGGGCCTTCTCGATTTCGTCCAGCAGCAAGACGCAGTGCGGATGGCGGGTAACCGCTTCGGTGAGCTGTCCGCCCTGGTCGAAGCCCACGTACCCCGGCGGCGCTCCGATCAGCCGCGAGGCCGTGTGGCGCTCCATGTACTCGGACATGTCGAAACGCAGCAGCTCCAGGCCCAGGCAATAGGCAAGCTGGCGCGTCACTTCGGTCTTGCCTACCCCGGTAGGTCCGGCAAACAGGAGGCTCCCCACCGGTTTTTCGGCTTCGCGCAGACCCGAGCGGGCCATGCGGATAGCCGAGGACAGCGCCTCAATGGCCGGATCCTGGCCGAAAATCACGCGCTTCAGGTTGCTTTCCAACTGCTCCAGCAATTCGCGGTCCGAGGCCGAAACGCTGCGCGGCGGTATGCCGGCCATCTGCGCCACCACGGTCTCGATCTGCGCCACGTCAACGGTCAGTTCTTCCCCGGCCTGCGCGTTGAGCTTGAGCCGCGCCCCCGCTTCGTCGACCACGTCGATGGCCTTGTCCGGCAGGCAGCGGTCTCCGATATGACGGGCGGCAAGCTCGGCGGCGGCGCGCAGGGCGTCGTCGTCGTACGTGGCCTTGTGGTGGTCCTCAAAACGGCTCCTGAGCCCGCAAAGGATCTCGTAGGTTTCGTCCACGCTGGGTTCGGGTACGTCGATCTTCTGGAAGCGCCTGGCCAGGGCCCGGTCGCGCTCGAAAACTCCGCGATACTCCTTGTAGGTGGTCGAGCCGATGCAGCGCAGGTCGCCGTTGGCCAGCACGGGCTTGATGATGTTCGAGGCATCCAGCATCCCGCCGGACGCGGCGCCGGCGCCGATCACCGTGTGAATCTCGTCGATAAACAGGATTGCGCCTTCCTCCTCGGCCAGCTCGTTGACCAGCGACTTCAGGCGCTTCTCGAAATCCCCGCGGTAGCGCGTGCCGGCCAGCAGCGCGCCCATGTCCAGCGCGTAAAGGGTGCAGCCCTCCAGCGCCTGAGGCACGTCCTCGCTCACCATCATCAGCGCCAGCCCCTCGGCCAGGGCGGTCTTGCCGACGCCGGCGTCGCCCACGAACAGCGGGTTGTTCTTGCGCCGGCGGCTGAGCACCTGCATGGCGCGCTCTATTTCATTGAGACGCCCGACCAGGGGGTCGATGCGGCCGCTTCGGGCCCGTTCGTTGAGGTTGGCGGCGTAGACCTCCAGGGCCCTTCTGGGGCCCGCTTCGGGGGAGTCATCGGCCGCGTCCCCGTCCGGCGAAGGCCTGGCCCGCGAAATTCCGTGGGAAATGTAGTTCACAACATCCAGGCGGGTAACACCCTGCCGGTTCAACTCGCTCACGGCGAAGGTCTGGTTCTCGGCAAACAGCGCCACCAGCACATTGGCCGAGCTGACTTCCTTCACACCGCTGTTCTGGACATGCGCCATGGCCCGCTTGAGTATCCGGTCGAAGGCGCGCGTGGGCCGGGTCTGCCGGTCCGCCTCCACGCCCAGAGTCGGCATGGTTTCCTCGAGGTGCTCCTCCAGCGCGCGGGCCAGATCATCCACGTCCGCTTCGCAGGCCCCCAGGATCTCCGCCACGACCGGACTGCTGGTCAGCGCCAGCAGCAGGTGCTCCGCCGTCAGGAATTCATGGCGGCTTTCCCGGGCGCGCACCAGCGCGTTGGAAAGGCAAATCTCGAGTTCTCGGCTCAGCATCTTCGTACAACCTGGCGTGGGGCGAACACTAAGCCTTCTCGACCACGCAGGCAAGCGGGTGTTCATGGCGGCGCGCGTAGTCCAGCACCTGGGCGGCGCGAGTCTCGGCGATCTCGAAAGAAAACACCCCGCATACGCCACGTCCCTTCATATGCACTTCCAGCATGATCCGGGTTGCCTTCTCACGTCCGTAACCGAATAATTTCTGTAACATCTGCACGACAAACTCCATCGGCGTATAGTCGTCGTTGAGCAGCACGACGCGATACAGTGATGGGCGGTCAACCTCCGGTGGCGCGACCTCGGTTTCCGGGGCGCTGCCAAAAGTATGCTGGCGATCTTTGTCGGTTGGCTTGTTCATTGATCCGGCATGAAAGTTATCACAATCTGTCTGCAACAACGCACCGCAAGCGTGGACGTTTCGCATGAATTTCGGGAATAGCGGCGGACTGCTCCGACGCTTGCCGTCGCTTGCTCTGCTGGGCCTGGCAGTCTGGCTGCTGGCGGAAATTGCATTGACGGCATGGGAACTGGCGCGGTTCGAACCGCCGGCAGCGACCAGCGCCAGACCCTCGGTTTCAGCTCCGGACAGGAGCGAGGGCGCCCCGGGCAGCGGCCTGTTCGGCACACCGGCTCAGCGCGGCAGCGTGGGTGGCGCGCCGGCCGTCTTGCGCAACGGGAACTTTCGCCTGACCGGAGTGGTAGCCAGCGCCAACCGGAAGCTGGCGCATGCCATCATCGAGACGGGCGGGGCATCCGACACCTATTTCATCGGAGAAACAGTGGCTTCCGGAATCAGTCTGCAGGAAGTAAGGCCCAACGAAGTGCTGCTTCGGCGCGGCGGCGACGTACTCCGTCTTCCGCTCAGCGACCTGAGCCTCCGGGGGCGCGCGGTGGCCTCACCGAGCCGACGCGCGGCCGCCGGCGTCATCGGCGCCGAGCTGAGGGCGCTGCCGCGGGAGTCGCTCTCGCAACTTGTCAACATGGAGCCGGTCATGGATGGCGACGGCAGAATGGAGGGCTACCGGCTGACTCCGCGTGCACGCAGGGCCTGGTTTGACAGCCTGGGCCTGGTGTCCGGCGACCTGCTCGTCGCCGTCAACGGCGTTCCCTTCGACCCTGACAACATGGCGCAGGCCAGACAGGAAATGAGCGGGGGAAACGATATGATGCTCACCATACGGCGTGACGGCGAACAATTGGAAATAAGCGTAGGCAGCGGCAATTTCGGGTTGCTGGCCATGTGAGGGTTTGCAGATGAGTCCTATCCGAATCAAGACTTTCCGGAAGTGGCCGGCGACGGCCGTGCTGCTGCTTATGGGACTGGCATTCGCCCAGCAGGACACGGTCAGGCTCAACTATCGCGACACCGACCTTCAGGAGGTGGTGGAGGCCGTTGCCGAGGCCACGGGAAGGAATTTCGTGATCGATCCCCAGGTGGGAGCGGACAGGAAGGTGAATCTGTTCGGATCGCAGCCCTTGTCTCCTGAGGCGTACTACGAAGCGTTCCTTTCGATGCTGAGCGCGCACGGCATCGTCGCCGTGCCTTCGGGTCCCGTCATCCGGCTTTCTCCGGACCGGACCATGCGGATTTTTGCCGGCGCGGGGCCGGATTCATCGGCGAACGACGAGCTTCAGACCCTCGTTCTGTCGGTGGCCAACGTGGACGCCCAGGGCCTGGTGCCCATCGTTCGCCCGATGATGTCGCCCGGCGCGCATGTGGCGGCCCATCCGCCTACCAACGTGCTGATCCTCTCCGGTCGCGGATCCAACGTGAACAAGGTGGCGCGCGTAGTACAACGCATCGACCGGAAAAACGACCAGCCGGTCGAGGTCATCGGGCTGGAGCACGCCAGCGCCCGCGACGTCGTGCGCGTACTGAACGACGTGGCGGTGGGGGCCGACGCCTCCTTCAACCTGGCGGTGGCCGACGATCGCACGAACAGCGTCCTGCTCGGCGGCGAGCAGCACCGGCGCCTTGAGCTCCGCGCCCTGGTAGCGCACCTCGATACTCCCCTGGTTGAAGGCGGCGACACTCGCGTTCGCTATCTGAACTACGCTGATTCGGAAAACCTTGCGGGGCAACTCTCGACCCAGTTCCAGGATGAAAGCACCGAGGAAAAGCGGGTGTTGGTGACTGCCGACGTTGCGACCAACGCGCTGATCATGGACGCGCCACCAGCCGTGATGCGGCAGATGCTGGCGGTGGTGGACCAGCTCGACATCCGCCGCGCGCAGGTGCTGGTCGAGGTCCTGATCGCCGAGGTCAGCGCGGAACGGGCCAATCAGCTTGGAGTCAACTGGGCCGCCTACGACCCGCAACGCGCGCTCGGCAGCACCGATTTCCCGGCATCCGGGACCAGCCTGCGCGAACTGGTCGCCGGATCGCTTTCGAACACGGACCAGGGCCGGGCGGTGGCGGCCGAGGCGCTGGGACCCGGCGCCGGCTTCGCGGTCGGGCGGGTACGCGACGATGGATTGAGTTTTGCGGCACTGATCAGCGCAGTGGAGAACACCGAGGGATCGAATATCCTGGGCACTCCCATGGTGGTCACGCTGGACAACCAGGAAGCCACAATAACGGTGGGTCAGAACGTGCCCTTAGTAACGGGAAGCTACGCCAGTTCGGGCATCAACCCCAGCAGCGCCGATGGTCAAATCCGGCCCTTTACCACCGTGGGCCGCAACGACATCGGCCTTAAGCTCAAGATCACGCCGCGGATCAACCAGGGCGACGCCGTGCGGCTGGAAATCGATCAGTCCTTGTCCGAACTGGCGCCGGCGGTGGCGGGCGCCGTCGATCTGGTAACCAATACCCGCGAACTGCAAACCGCAGTGATCGTGGAAGACAGAGGCACGCTGGTGCTGGGAGGACTGATCCAGGACAAGGTCCGCGAGAGCCGCCAGTCGGTGCCCGTGCTCGGAAGCCTGCCTCTGATCGGCGCACTGTTCCGCGCCAGCGGCCAGACCCGCGAGAAAACCAACCTGATGCTGTTCATCCGTCCCACCATCCTGCGAGACTCCGCCCAGGCCGACGCCGCCACCAACGTCAAGTACGACTACCTGCGCCGCAGGCAAATCGTGCAATCGATCACAGGCGGGAGCACGCAGCTGCCCGAGCTCGAGGATGCCTTCGATTTCGGCGACGAATCGGCCGGCTCTGAGGACGAGGACAGCCAGGGGTCCGAAGAAGGCGCGAGCTCGGATTCGGATTGAACGCCCTGCCCTTCAGTTTCGCGCGGCGCCACGGCGTGCTGCTGACGCCGGGACCGGAAGGCGAGCTGATCGCCCTGGTGCGGGCCGGCGCCGGACTGGCGGGGCTGGCCGAGGCCGGCCGCGTCGCGGGCCGGCCCCTTCGTCCGAAACTGATCGAAGCGCAAGAATTCGACCGGCGCCTCAGGGCCCGCTACGAAAGCGGCGCGGACAGCGCGCTGTCGATTGCCGAAGACCTCGACGAGGACACCGAGCTCGGCGCCCTGGCGCGGGAACTGCCGGCCCCTTCCGATCTGCTTGACAGCGACAACGACGCTCCGATCATCCGCCTGCTCAATGCGGTGCTGGCGTCCGCGATCCGAACCGGCGCTTCCGACGTTCACCTGGAGCCGGGCGAATTCAACCTGAACGTGCGCTTCCGCGTCGACGGCGTCCTTCGCGAGACGCTGAAACTCCGCCGGGGCCTGAGCCCGCTGGTGATCTCCCGCGCCAAGGTCATGGCGGACCTCGACATCGCCGAGAAACGCCTGCCACAGGACGGCCGCATTTCACTGCGGATCGCGGGTCGGGCGGTCGATGTGCGGGTTTCCACGCTGCCGGGGATACACGGCGAGCGCGTGGTCCTGAGGCTCCTGGACAAGCAGTCCGGCCGGCTGGACCTCGAATCGCTGGGCATGGATGCGCGGACGCTTGCGCGCACGGAAAAGCTCATTGAGCGCCCGCACGGAATCGTACTGGTTACCGGCCCCACCGGTTCGGGCAAGACCACCACCTTGTACGCCGCGCTGGAACGAATAAACGACAGCACACGCAACATCATGACGGTGGAAGACCCGGTGGAGTACTACCTCGACGGAGTAGGCCAGACGCAGGTCAATACACGCGTTGGCCTGACCTTCGCGCGCGGGCTGCGCGCCATCCTGCGCCAGGACCCGGACGTGGTCATGGTGGGTGAGATCCGCGACCTGGAAACCGCGGAAATCGCGGTGCGCGCCAGCCTTACCGGTCACCTGGTCTTTACTACCCTGCACACCAACACCGCCGTAGGCGCCGTAACCCGATTGCGCGACATGGGACTGGAGCCCTTTCTGATTTCTTCCAGTCTGCAGGGAATCCTGGCGCAGCGGCTGGTTCGCAAGCTTGACCCGGAATCCCGCGACGCCTACTCGCCCGGCGAATACGAGTGCGCCCTGATGGAAATCAGCGCCGATGAAGCGCCCACGCTCTTTCGCCCGGGGCCCGTTGCCGCGGCCGACGGCGGCGGCTACCGGGGCCGCACCGGCATCTATGAATTGATCAGCGTTAGTGACCGCCTGCGCAAACTCATACATGACGGTGCGCCGGAACGGCATCTGGAAGCCGAAGCCCGGAAGGATACGCCGCCGCTGCGATCAAATGGACTGGACAAGGTGCGCGAGGGCCTCACGTCACTCGAAGAGGTATTGCGCGTAACCAGCGAGGACTAAGGCGGGTCGCCTGTGGCCCAGTGGAGTTTCCTGGCTCTGGACGAAGGCGGCCGACGCAGGCGCGGCAATATCGAAGGCGACAATCCGCGTCATGTGCGCGGCCTGCTGCGCGAGCAGGGCTTGCGCCCGCTCGACGTGCGCCCCGCGTCGACGGGTCTCGCAAGCCGTCTCCGGCCCGGCCGGAGGCGCGGGCTCGGCAGTGAGGCCCTGGCCCGGCTTACCCGTCAGCTGGCCACGCTGCTGCGCGGCGGCCTGACGCTGGATGCGGCCCTCAACGCGCTCGTTGCGCAGCGCGCGCGGTACAGCGAAGTATTGATGGGGGTGCGCGCACGTGTGCAGGAAGGCTACAGCTTTGCCGAGGCCTTGAGCGCGTCGCGACGGACTTTTCCGGAATTGCTGGTCGCGACAGTCGGAGCCGGCGAGCGCATCGGCCGCCTTGAGGAAGTGCTGGAACGGCTGGCGGAACACTTCGAGAAGCGCCAGGCGCTGCGCCAGCAAGTGCGCGCGGCGCTGGCCTACCCGATGGTGCTGACCGTATTCAGCCTGGCGATCGTAAGCCTGATGCTCGTTTATGTCGTGCCGCAGGTCACTCCGGTATTCGTGGACAGCGGGGTTGAACTGCCGCTGCTCACGCGCATGCTGATGACGGTAAGCGACTTCGCCCGCACCTACGGCTGGCTGGCGCTGCTGCTTGCGGCCGCTGGCGGCGCCCTCCTGGCGCGCGCGTTGCGACTTCCGGCAGCGCGTTCGCGATTGCACAAGCTGGTCCTCCGCACGCCGCTGTTCGGCGCGCTTTCCCGCGAACTGAATTCCGCCCGCCTGATGCAATCGCTCGCCACGCTCACCGAAGCCGGCGTTTCCGTGTGGGAGTCTCTGCGGGTAGCCGCGCGCATGCTGACCAATCTGCCCATGCGCGAAGCTGCGATGGATGCGGCCGAGGAGGTCAGCGAGGGCAAACCCGCGGCCGAGGCGCTGGACCGCAGCGGACTGTTTCCGCCTCTTTGCATACAGCTTATCGCCAGCGGAGAAGCCAGCGGAGAACTGCATCGACTGCTGGGCCGCGCGGCAGAAACCCAGGAACGGGACCTGTCGGCGCGCATCAATACGCTGACCTCCCTGCTGCAACCCGTACTGATCCTGCTCGTTGGCGGCTTCGTCCTGCTGATCGTGCTGTCGATCCTGATGCCGATCTTCGAAATGAACCGCCTTGTCGGCCAATAGGGAGGAGTGCGGGCATACCCGCACTACTGCCCGCACACCACTGCCCACACTCCCAAGGGGCGTGTAATGGAGGGAAAAGTGTATTGCACCGCGCCTTGCGCAATGCGCGGAGTAGCTGGAGGTTCCGGAAGGCCCGGCCTGGCCATTGAACCGGTGCTGGAACAGGTAAGGCGGCCGCGATTGTCACGGCCGCCTTACTTCGGGGAGACTATTTCTGCTGGTTCTGCTCGAATATGCGATCCGTGCGTTCGCTGGTCGCGTCCGCCGAGGCTTTCGCCTCTGCGGCCGCCTCAGCCGCACGCTCGGCGGTTACGCTCGCCCGCTCCACTTCGGAGGCAGTCTGACGCTGAGCAGCTTCCAGATCGCCGATCCTGCCCTCAATGGCGGACAGTCGGCTGCCCATCGCCGCAGCACCGGCATCGATCTTGGCGGCCATTTCGTCCATCCCCGCGGTGCAGCAGCCGGACATGGCCACCGCAACCGCCGGTGCTCCGAGCAGAGCAACAACAAGTCTGGTCTTTTTCATGAAGGTCCTCTGGGTGTTAGGCCTGTTAAGCGCACCTGAATTCGGCGCACGGAGCGTATATTCGCCCAGCCCGCCGAAAATTGCAAGAGATCAGGGTATTTTGGGGGCTCCTTTTCCCCGATCCGGAAACGCTCCGACGAATAGCCTTCAGCGTCCGTGGGCAACCGTCTGAACGGACTCCCGGGACGGAGAAATCGGCGTAGGAACGCCGCGCCTTTCGATCAATACGCGGCGCATCGCCTGCACGTCCAGCAGGGCCCGCGCCGCCTGCGCCGAGTCCCTGATCCGTTCGATCAGCCGGTCGATTTCTTCCGGCCCCCGATCCTCCAGCGCCGGATGCGCCTCCAGGTACAGCCTGCCGTTACGCAGGCCCACCTTGACCGGCTGATTGACGATGGTCACCGGCAGTCCGGTGGGCACCTGAGGGAACAGCCACTCGATGTCCTCCGGCAGCATCCGCAGGCAGCCGTGGGTCACCTGCATGCCCACTCCGCGCGGCTTGTTGGTGCCATGGATCAGATAACCCGGCGCGGAGAGGTTTATCGCGTAATCGCCCAGGGGATTGTCGGGCCCGGGCGGAACGACCCGCGGCAATACTTCGCCGTCGGCCGCGTACTCCGCGATGATGGACTTGGGCGGACGCCAGGTGGGCCGGGTGCGCTTGCGCGTTACTCTCCAGTCGCCCAGCGGGGTCTGCCAGTCCATGCGGCCGATGCTGATCGGGAAGGTCGCGACCATGTCCTGGCCTTCCTGTTCGAAATAGAAATACAGGCGGTACTCGGCGATGTTCACGACCACGCCGCGGCGCCGGGCGTTCGGCAGCACGAAGGAAGTCGGCAGCAGGACCTCGGCCCCGTCCCTGGGAACCCACATGTCGACATCGGGGTTGGCCTGCTTCATGTCGAAGAACCCCAGGCCGTTGCGCCGCGCCACGTCCAGCAGGGATTCGCGTCGATCGGCGCTGATCCGGTGCGATTCTCCAACCACGGTCGCAGTCGGCGACGGCAGCAGGAAGTTCTCCGCCTTTACGGGAAGGACGGCGAAGGTCCCGAAAACCAGGAACGCGAAAAACGTGCTTCGCATCAGAACCGCATGAGGCCTGCTGCCCATGTCAATCCTCCACCGAACGACACCATCATTATGCGCTGTCCGCGCCTGATTCGTCCATCCCTGACCGCCACGTCCAGCGCCAGCGGAATGGAGGCGGCGCCGGTATTGCCGTGGTCCTGAACGGTCAGCACCACGCGCTCATTCGGCAGGCCGAGGCGCTTGCCAATGGCCTGAATAATGCGCAGATTGGCCTGGTGAGGGATCAGCCAGTCGATTCCGTCGCGGCCCAGGCCATGCCGCTCAAGCAACGAGTCCACGGTCTTGCCCATGGTGCGCACGGCAATCTTGAATACCTCGTTGCCTTTCATCCGCACCGCGAGGCCCCCGTCGCCCAGTTCGGCCGGATTGCGGGAAACCCCCGCACGGCTGCGGAGGATGTCCACATACTTGCCGTCGGCCCCCAGGATAAAGCTCATCAAGCCGGGTTCTTCGGCCGGTTCCAGCACGACGGCGCCCGCTCCGTCCCCGAACAGCACGCAGGTCGATCGGTCGCTCCAGTCCGTGATGCGGGAAAGCACTTCCACACCCACGACCAGTGCCCTGTTGGCCCGGCCCAGGCGGATCATTCCGTCGGCCACACTCATCGCGTAGAGCCAGCCGGTGCAGGCCGCCTCGCAGCTGAAGGCGGCGCAGGGCGGGATTTCCAGGGCCCTCTGAACCAGGCAGCCGACGTTGGGAAAAACGAGGTCCGGCGTGGTCGTGCCCACCACCACCAGGTCGATATCAGCCGGCGAACAACCGGCCGCCTCAAGAGCGGCCCGCGCCGCCGGAATGGCGAGATCGGAGGCGGCCTGCTCATCTTCAGCCATGTGCCGCCGCTCCATTCCGGTGCGGGTACGAATCCATTCGTCGCTGGTATCGACGATCCGCTCAAGGTCCTGGTTGGTCAGCACCCGCTCCGGAAGAAACCTCCCGGTGCCCGCGATACGGGAATGTCTCAAGCCCGCAACCGGGCCGGCTACGCCGCGAGGTTGCTCCATACGCCCTGAATCCGCTCGTTCAATCCTTTTTCCACCTCGCGCATGGCCAGGTGGATCGCCTGCTGCCAGCCGATTTCGTTGCTGGAGCCGTGGCTCTTGATCACAATCCCGTTCAGTCCCACCAATGCCGCACCGTTGTGGCGGTTGGGGTCCAGCCGTTTCTTTATCGTGTAGAGGAAAGGCCAGCACGCCAGCCCATAGGCGCGGCTGATCCATCCGGTCTGGAAATACGATTTAATCTGTGCGTACACGAACTCCGCCGAACCTTCCATGGTCTTGAGCGCTATGTTTCCGGTAAAGCCGTCGCAAACCACCACGTCCGCGCGGTGCTTGAAGACGTCGTTCGGTTCCACGAAGCCGTGATAGTTCAAATGGCTCTCGCTCAGCAGGGCGCCAGCCGCCTGTACCGTCTCGATGCCCTTGATGTCTTCTTCGCCGTTGTTCAGCAATCGGATCGCCGGGCTCTCGACATTATTGATCGAGGCGATCACCGACCCCATCACGGCAAACTGCAGCAGGTGGGTAGGCGTGCATACGGGATTGGCGCCAAGGTCGAGCATGTAGCAGGCGCCCTTGACCGTCGGCAGCGCGACGAGGATGGCCGGGCGGTCGATTCCGGGCAGCATTCTCAGGACCAGCCGCCCGATCGCCATGAGGGCCCCGGTATTGCCGGCGCTCACGCAAGCCTGCGCTTCGCCGGACCGGGCAAGTTCCAGCGCCACGCGCATTGAGGAGCGCTTCTTGCGCCGCAAGGCCTCGGAAGGCGTGTCGTCCATCGAAACCACCTGCTCGGCGTGGTGTATCTCCACACGCCTGGACTCCTTTCCCATCCGGCCCAGGTTGCGCCGCAGGGTATCCGCGTCACCCACCAGGATCAGGCGCAACTCCTCGCGGTTGCGCAGCATTTCGAGGCTGGCCCCGACCGCGACGCCGGGGCCCAGGTCGCCGCTCATGGCGTCCACTGCGATGGTCAGAAGCTTGCTCATGGCAGACGCGCGCCCGGCGCGGATCGAGCGGCCGCGTAGTCCGGGAGCATTAGGGCCATTGCCTTGCGCGCAGGCGCAGGCTCAGCCTTCCAGGTCCTCCTCATCCGCCTCCGGCGGCGGTGGAATGATCTCGCGCCCCCGGTAATAGCCGTCCGGCGCAACATGATGGCGGCGGTGCAACTCGCCGGTCTCCGGATCCATGGAAAGTGCGGGACGCCCGAGGGCGTGATGCGACCGGCGCATGTTCCGGCGCGAGCGCGATTTGCGATTTTGTTGGACTGCCATTTTCGTACCCCTTGGAACAGGCCCAAAGTACCCTGAAACCTACTCTTGCCGAAGCAGCGCCCCCAAACCGGCCAGAGGCCGGCTTGCATCCGGCGATGAGTGGGTTTCCGCTTCCCCCGACACCGTGCACTCGTCATGTACGGTCGCCATCGGCAGGCTGGTCAATATTTCATCTTCCAGTATTGTACCCAGCACCAGCCCTCCCGGGCCAGCAACCACGGTGTCATAGGGTGACGCAACCTCTTGAATCTCCGTTTCGCTGGCCACCACGGTGAGCCTTGAGTCCACCTCGACGGGCAACTGCACCGGCGCCAGGCAGCGCTGGCACTTGAGTTGCAGGGCGCCGGTGGCGCGAACGCGCACCAGGGGAAACCCTTCCAGTCCGGACTCGAACGACCAGCTCGCATGCAACCGCCGGGCCAGCCCGTTACCCTGGCACAATTCGGCCAGCCGCGCGGAATCGCCGACGGCGAAGGTAGCTTCAACGCTATGGTGGCGGCCGGCCCACTCACGCAGCTTTGGAATTGCAACGGCGCTACCCTGAATCACGTTCTATACCCCTAGTGTCGTGTCCCGGAGCTTCGGGAAATGACGAAGGATGCGGGGGCCGCTATCATAGGAACCTGTCTTTACGCTGTCAATTCAGCGGGTTATTTGAATGGCTTCGAAGTTCGTTCTGGCGTCGCAATCACCGTACAAGCGCCAGTTGCTTTCACGGCTGGTCCGCGATTTCGCAACCGATCCCTCGGGCGTCGACGAGAGTCCGCTCGCCGGCGAAAATCCGCGCGAACAGGCTGTGCGGCTTGCGGAGGCGAAAGCCCGGGAGATGGCGCCCCGCCACGCCGGCGCATGGGTTATCGGCGCGGACCAGCTGGCCGAGCTGGACGGCCTCGCGGTGGGCAAACAGCCTACGATCGCCCAGGCGCGTTCGATGCTGTTGTCGCTGTCCGGGCGAGCGCTCAATTTCCATACGGCCGTCTGCGTGCTCGATCCGGAGGGCGAGGCGCGGTCCCATACGGACCTTACGGTAGCGCGGTTCCGGACGCTTGATCCGGCGCTGGTGGAACGCTACCTGGCCCTGGATGCGCCGTACGACTGCACGGCGGCGTTTCGTGCCGAGGGCGCCGGCCCGCTGCTCCTCGAAGCGCTGGAGACGGCGGATCCCACCGCCATCGTCGGCCTGCCATTGATCTGGCTGGCATCCGTCCTGCCGCTCGACGCGTCCTGAAGAATCGCGGCGTTGGCGCGACTGTGCCCCCCGGTTCCGGGAGACGCATGAACCCATCCATGGGGCTCGGCGGCGACTCCTGTCGCCGACGCTCCCGGAACAGGGGGGCACAGTCGCGCCGCACAGCCGTGAGAAGAGCGACCGGCAGGTTCAATCCGGCGGGCGGGAGGGACGGTAGCCGGAGACGATAGGGTAGCGCCAGTCGCGCCCAAAGGCGCGCTGGGTGACGCGCACCCCCGGAGGGGCCTGCCGGCGCTTGTATTCGCTTAACCGCACCCGGTCGAGCACCTGGTGCACGACTGCGGGCTCGAATCCCCGCTCGGCGATGTGCTCCACCGAGAGGTCTTCCAGCATCAGCGCATCCAGCACCTCGTCCAGCACCTCGTAGGGCGGCAGCGAGTCGCTGTCGAGCTGCCCCGGTCGCAGTTCGGCCGTCGGCGGACGCTCGATGACCCGCTCGGGAATGGCCGGAGAAAGCGTGTTGCGGTAGCGCGCCAGGCGGTAGACGCGGGTCTTGGTGCAGTCCTTCAGCGGGGCGAAACCGCCGGCCATGTCGCCGTAGAGCGTCGCGTAACCCACCGCGTACTCGCTCTTGTTCCCGGTGGCCAGCACCAGGCGCCCCTGCTTGTTCGAAATCGCCATCAGCAGCATGCCGCGGCAGCGCGACTGGATGTTCTCCTCGGTCACGTCCTCGGGCAGACCCGCAAAAAGTTCCGCCAGCGTGTCATGCATGGCTTCGACCATGCCGATAATAGGCAGCACTTCGTATTGCGCCCCCAGGGCCGTCGCCTGACTCTCGGCTTCCTCAAGGCTCAAGGGCAGCGTGTAGCGATACGGCATCATGACCGCCAGCACACGATCCGCGCCGAGGGCATCCACCGCCAGCGCAAGTGTAAGGGCCGAATCGATCCCGCCGGAAAGTCCCAGCACCACGTTCTCGAAACCGCTCTTTCGCACGTAGTCACGAATGCCCGTAACGAGCGCGCGGTAGACCTCCTCGTCTTCCGGCATGAATTCCGCCATTTGTCCCCGCTCGGGCCGGGCCGGGCCGCCACCGGTCGTGTCCAACAGGCAGTACCACAAGCCTTCCGCGAAGGCGTCGGCGCGAACGCAGGGCCGGCCTGAACCGTCAATCACGCAGGAAGCCCCGTCGAAAACCAGTTCATCCTGTCCCCCGAACTGGTTGACATAGGCGAAAGGCAGGCCGGTTTCGCGGGCGCGCTGCGCCAGCAGCTCCTCGCGGCGAGCCTGCTTGCCCAGCTCATACGGCGACCCGTTGGTCACGACAATCAGCTGGGCGCCGTCATCCGCCAGGCGTCGGGGTACCTCGGGTTCCCAGACATCTTCGCAGACCGCCAGGCCCAGTCTCAGCCCTTCCAGATCCACGCAGACCGCTTCCGTGCCCGGCGCAAAGTAGCGGCGCTCGTCAAAAACGCGGTAGTTGGGCAGCACGTTCTTGCGGTGCAGGTGAAGTCGGCGGCCGCCGGCGAAGAGCGCGGCGGCGTTGAACCACCGGCCCTCCTCCCAGTGCGGATAGCCGATGACGGTGGCTATACCACGCGAAGCCTCCCGCACCTGCCGGATTCCGCCGGCCAGGTCCTGACGCAGGCCGGCATGAAACAGCAGGTCTTCCGGTGGATAACCGCACAGGGCCAGTTCCGAAAACGCGACAAGTTCGGCATCCGCCGCCCGAGCCTCATCGATCGCGCCCAGAATCCGGTCGACATTGCCGGGCACGTCTCCCACCAGGAGGTTGAGTTGCGCCAGTGCGATCTTCATGGCGCGAACAGCACACTAGGCCAGCGCCCTGGCCATGCTGGCGCCGATCTCCGCGGGCGAACGCGTCACGGCGACACCGGCGGCCTGCAGAGCGTCATACTTGGCTTCCGCAGTGCCCTGCCCGCCGGCAACGATCGCGCCCGCATGGCCCATGCGTTTTCCGGGAGGCGCGGTCACGCCGGCGATATAGGCAACCACCGGCTTGGACACCTCGCTGGAAATGTAATCTGCGGCCTTCTCCTCGTCGGCGCCGCCGATCTCGCCCACCATGACGATGCCTTCCGTCTCCGGGTCACGTTCAAACATCTCCAGGCAGTCGATGAAATTCAGGCCGCGAACAGGATCGCCGCCGATGCCGACGCAACTCGTCTGGCCCAGGCCGCTCGCCGTGGTCTGGTGCACTACTTCGTAGGTAAGCGTTCCCGAGCGTGAAATGATGCCGATGCGGCCCGGTTCGTGGATAAAGCCGGGCATGATCCCCAGCTTGCACTGTCCGGGCGTGATCACGCCCGGACAGTTGGGCCCGATCAGACGGCAGTCAAAGGACTTCAGGGCCGCCTTGATACGCACCATGTCAAGAACCGGAACCCCTTCCGTAATGCAGATGATCAGTCGTATGCCGGCGTCGGCGGCGTCCATGATCGCATCGGCGGCGGCGGGTGCGGGAACGAACACCAGGCTGGTGTCGGCGCCGGTCGCCTGCACGGCCTCCTCTGCGGTGTTGAAGACAGGCAGCCCCAGGCACTCCTGGCCGCCCCGCCCCGGCGTTACACCGGCAAGAATCTGCGTGCCGTACTCCAGGCATTGCTCGGCATGAAAGCGGCCCTGGCGGCCGGTCAATCCCTGGCAGATCGCCCTTGTGGATGCATCTACCAGGATGCTCATGCTGCCATCTCCACGGCGATACGGGCCGCCGCGGCCAGATCGGAGGCCGCCGTTACCGTCAGTTCGCTCTCGTCGAGCATGGAGCGGGCCTGCCCGGCGTTGGTGCCCTCCAGGCGGGCGATAACCGGAACCTCGACGCTGGCCTCGCGAACGGCCTGAAGAATGCCCTCTGCAATGACGTCGCAACGCACGATGCCGCCGAATATGTTGACCAGAATGGCGCAGACCCTGGGATTGGAGAGAATCAGCCGAAAGCCGGCGGCGACCCGGGCGGAATCGGCGGCGCCTCCGACGTCCAGGAAATTGGCCGGCGCTCCGCCCTGAAGCTTGATCAGGTCCATGGTAGCCATTGCCAGTCCGGCGCCGTTGACCATGCAGGCGATCGAGCCGTCCAGGGAAACGTAGCTCAACCCCACTTCCTGCGCGCTCCGCTCCAGTTCATCTTCCTGTCCGGGGTCCCGCAGCCCGGCCAGGTCCGGCTGCCGAAACAGCGCGTTGTCCTCTACCGCGATCTTGGCATCCAGCGCCAGCAGGCCTCCCTCCCCGGTCACCACCAGCGGGTTGATCTCAATGAGGCTTGCGTCGCATTCCTCGAACAGCCGATACAGCGCGCCGGCCAGAACGTGCATTTCCCGGGCCGGCGCATCCTCAAGCCCGAATATCCTGGAGAGGCGCCGACCCGCGTAGGGCATGATCCCCGTGGCCGGCCGCACCCTGACCCGAGCGATCTTTTCCGGCGCCACGCGCGCGACCTCCTCGATGTCCATGCCGCCGGCGGCGGAGCCTACGAAGCAAACACATTCATCCTCACGATCAATCAAGAGGCTCAAATAGAGTTCGCGCGCGATCGAACTGGCCTGCTCGACGTAGACCTTCTCCACCGGAAGACCCTCCGGGCCTGTCTGCGGCGTAACAAGCTGCGAGCCCAGCAGTCTTTCGGCAGCTTCCCGAACGGCTCCGGGCGAATCGCATAGCTTTACTCCGCCGCCCTTGCCCCGCCCCCCGGCGTGCACTTGCGCCTTGACAGCCCATCTCCCGCCGCCGAGTTCAGCCGCCGCGGCAGCCGCGGCTTCGCCCGATGACGCCGCCCGCCCGGCGGCGACCGGCACCCTGTAGCGGCCCAGCAGTTCCTTCGCCTGGTATTCGTGCAGGTTCACGCCGGCATTCTGAAGCAATAGCGCAAAGGCACGCAAGCCTTTTGCGCGGGGAGTGCCGTGTCGGCAATCCTGCCCCGGCGCAATGCCGCGCCGACGAAGGGGCGAGACAGGCTCCCGGAGCCGCTGCGCATGCTTTCGGTGCGTTTATTTGCGCTCAAACGCGCGCGAATTTACGCTTGCGCGCGCATAGGACCTGCCTTATTCTGGCGATCCTTCGCGCACAAGGACTGTATGCCATGCAACAGAGGTCACAAGGATTTACCCTGGTGGAGTTGATGATCGTCATCGCCATCATCGGCATTCTGGCCGCCCTGGCGATTCCCGCCTACCAGGACTACACCATTCGCGCGCAGGTTCAGGAGGGACTGGCGCTGTCCGTGCAGACGCGCAATGCGGTCACGGAGGCCTATATGGCCAGCGGCAGCGGACCGGAGAGCCGGGAGCAGGCGGGTTTGAGCGCAAACGCGGCGGATACCCAGGGGCGCTACGTCGCCTCGGTGGACATCGTCGACAGCGAAGTCATCATCACTTTCGGCAATGAAGCCAATCGCATCATCAGGGACAAGATGCTCTACATGACTCCGTACGTGGCGGGTGATGGCGTCACGCTGGTGTGGAAGTGCGGCAATGCCGCGGCGCCGGAAGGCGAAGCGCTGGGAGCCGAGGCAGCGGCGACCGACCTGGAGAACTCCTACCTCCCGCAAACCTGCCGCTCCTGACCCGTCACGCGAGGCCCCCATGCACGGCGCGCACGCCAGCCCGCTGAGCAAGCGCCTGGTGTCGCTGGGCGTCGCCACCCGCGAAACAATCGCTGCCGCGGAACAGGAATTGGGTTCCCTGGGCGCGGGCTTCATTGCCTGGCTGGCGGAACGCGAGGAGATCGACTCGGCACGGCTGGCCGGAGCGGTGGCGCGAGAATTCGGATTGCCCCTGCTTGACCTTGACCGACTGGACGAAGCGGCGGCGCCTGCAACCGGAGTCGATTCCGAATTCCTCGCCTCCCAGGGTCTGGCCGCACTTGCGGCCGATCGCAAGAGACTGGTTCTGGCACTCTCGGACCCGGCGCAGATCACCATGCTGGATGAGGTACGGCAGCGCACCAGCCTGAACCCCTGTGCCGTTCTTGTGGAACATCGGAAACTGGCGGCGCGCCTGCAGGCAGCGGACGCGGGACGTGCGCCCGACGCACTGTCGACGGAAGAGCTGCCGCCCGTCGAGTTCGAGGCTGAAGCGCCTCAGGAGGAAGATCCGGCGATCGTAGCCTCCGTCGAGGAAGCCCCGGTGGTGCGCTTCGTCAACGGCATCCTGCTCAACGCCATACGGCAGGGCGCGTCGGATATCCACTTTGAGCCGTACGAAGACGAATACCGGGTGCGGGTGCGCATTGACGGCCTGCTCAGGATCGCGGCGCAGCCGCCGGCCGGGCTGGCGGCGAAAGTGTGCGCACGGCTCAAGGTGCTTGCGCGCCTGGACATCGCGGAAAGACGCGCGCCGCAGGACGGAAGAATGCGGCTGCGACTTCCGAACCGCCGCAAGGTGGACTTGCGGATGAACACGCTGCCGACCCTCTACGGCGAAAAAGTCGTGGTGCGGATCCTGGATTCGGGTGCGGCGCTGCCGCCGCTTGATGAGCTGGGCATGTCTGTGAACCAGCAAGGTCACTTCCTTGCGGCACTGGACCGGCCCCAGGGCATGATCCTGGTCACCGGACCCACCGGAAGCGGCAAGACGGTGACGCTGTACTCCGCCCTGGCGCGCCTCAATGTGCTGGAACGCAATGTCAGCGCCGTCGAAGACCCCTGTGAAATCCAGCTTGCCGGCATCAATCAGGTCAATGTCAACCGCAGTGCCGGGCTGACCTTCTCCAGCGCGCTGCGCGCCTTCCTGCGGCAGGACCCGGACGTGATCATGGTCGGTGAGATACGCGACGCGGAGACCGCCGCAATTGCCGTGCGCGCCGCCCAGACCGGACACCTCGTGCTTTCCACGCTGCATACGGAGGATGCGCCCGCCTCGCTTGCCCGTCTGCGCGACCTCGAGGTTCCGCCCTACGCCGCGGCATCGGTCCACCTGATAGTGGCGCAGCGGCTCGCGCGGCGCCTTTGTTCGGAATGCAGACAGCGCTACTCGCCGGACGAGGGGGCGCTGTTCGGGCAGGGCATGATCGCCGATGTCCTGCCCGCCGGAACGCAGCTTTACCGCCCCGGTGCGCCCGGCGCCTGCCGTCATTGCGACGATGGCTACCGCGGCCGCGTGGGGATATTTCAGGCTATGCCGGTTTCTTCCGCGTTGCGGCAGCTTATCGTGGACGGAGCGCCTGTAGCCGCCATCGAGGCGCAGGCCGAAAGAGAGAACATTTCCGGGCTGCGCAAGTCCGGATTGAAAAAAGTACGCGACGGTGTAACAAGCCTTGAGGAAATCAACCGCGTGACCGCCTCCGTTGCAAGCACTTGACATGACCAGGAGCACCTACGCCTGGGAGGGGCGGGCCAGCGACGGTCGGCCGCTCAAGGGTCTTCGCCGGGACATCAGCTCCGCGAATGTTCGCGCCGAACTGCAGCGCGGAGGCGTTACGCCGCTGAGGGTGCGCGCCGCGCGTCCGACGCGCAGTCAACGCCGCAGGATCAGGCCGGTGGACATTGCAGGCATGGTGCGGGAACTCGCCACCGTGCTGAAAGCCGGCCTGCCGATTGTGCAGGCCCTGGAAATCACCGCCGAAAGCCAGCAACAGTTCCGAATGCAGGACTTGCTGGATACGCTCTCGCAGGATGTCGCCGCGGGCAACTCGCTCAGTGAGGCGCTGGGGCGCCACCCGAAGTATTTCGGCGCACTCCACGTCAGCCTGGTGTTGGCGGGCGAACGCTCGGGACGACTCCCGGAATTGCTGGCCAACCTGGCCACCTGGCTGGAAAGGCGAGAGCAGATTCGCAAGAGAATCTCTTCGGCGCTGAGTTATCCGGCGGCCGTGCTTGGTATTGCCGCCGTCGTGGTCGGACTGATGCTGATCTACGTTGTACCGGAATTCGAGCGCATGTTCGCCGGATACGGCGCCGGACTACCGCCCCTGACCCGTTTCGTGGTCAGCCTGTCCGAACGATTGCGGGAAGACGCCCTGCTCTGGCTGGCCATTACGGGCTCGGCGGCCCTGTTCGCGGCCTGGCTTCGAACGCGCCTGCCCGGGCTGCGCATGCACGAGGACCAGCTCAAGCTGCGCCTGCCCATCCTGGGCGGCCTGTTCGCGCGCGCGGCCCTGGCACGATTCATCCGCACCCTGGCGACCTTGCTGGATGCGGGCCTGCCGGCGATCGAGGCGCTGGACGGCGCCGCAGGAGCCTGCGGGAACCGGGTGTACCAGGCCGCCATCGGGCACGCCCGGGACGAAGTGGCGACCGGCCAGAGCCTGAGGCGCTCGCTGGCGTACCTGCACACTCTGCCGCCCGAGCTTGTAAGGATGCTGGGCGTAGGCGAGGAAACGGGCCGCCTGAGCGAAATGTGCCGGCACCTTGCCGACCGCTACGAGGAGGAACTCAAGACTTCAGCCGAGCGCCTGGGTGCGTTGCTGGAACCCCTGCTCATGGCAATCCTCGGCATTCTGATCGGCGGCCTGGTGCTGGCGATGTACCTGCCGATCTTCCGGATGGGATCGGTGATCTGAGGGTGAGGCGATAATGCCACGAACTCATGGGACAGCACACTAGCGGGGCACGATCAGATCGGAACTTTGTACTGGGATTTTCAGTTCGGGCAACCGGCCCCTGCGTGGACGGCGCTGATTGCGGTCCTCATTGGATTGTCTTTGGGAAGTTTCGCCGGAATGCTGGTCTACCGGCTGCCGCGCGGCCTGGCCCTGGACAAACCGGGTTCGTTCTGTCCTAAGTGCCGGACTCCGATCGGCTGGCGGAGCAACATTCCGCTGGTCAGCTTCCTGCTCCAGAGGGGGCGCTGCACGGATTGCGATGCACGTATTCACTGGCGGTATCCGCTCGGCGAGCTGCTTTGCGCACTGCTCGCTCTTGCCGCATGGGTGGTGTTCGGCGCCTCGCTGGAGGCCATGGCTGCAATTCTGGTCTGCGCGGCGTTGGTGGCGCTGGCGCTGATCGACCTGGAGCACGGACTGCTGCCCGACCGCCTGACGCTGGGCCTGCTGTGGGCCGGACTCGCCTACAGCCTGGCGCCGAAATCATCCGTCGCCGGAATGCCGGTCTTGCTGCCCTTTCCCGCGCCCGGCCAGGCGATCGCGGGCGCCATAGCCGGTTACGCCTTCCTGTGGCTATTCAACCGCCTCTGGAGAATAGTCCGCAAGCGGGACGGCCTGGGCCTGGGCGACTGTAAACTGCTTGCCGCAATGGGGGCATGGCTTGGACTGAACGGGCTGCCGCTGGTGCTTGCGCCGGCTGCCGTCGCCGGCGCCTTGACGGGCCTGGTCATTATTGCCCTGGGCCGGGGATCGTTTTCACAGGAGATTCCCTTCGGTCCCTTCCTGGCGGCGGGCAGTGTGTTTGCGCTCTTCCTGGGGCCCGGCCTGGGCCTGATGCCGGGATTGCCCGGCACGCCGGGCTGGCCCGGGCCATGAACAGGCGATTCACCGTGGGGCTCACGGGCGGAATCGCCAGCGGCAAGAGCCTGGTCGCGGACCGACTGGCTGGGTTGGGTGCGGCGGTGGTCGATACCGACGTCATTTCCCGCCAACAGACCGCGGCCGGAATGCCCGCACTGGCGGAAATCGCCCGTCAATTCGGCGCCGACCTGATCCGCGGCGACGGCACGCTGGATCGCGCCCGGCTTCGCGAGCAGGTCTTCGCCGACCCCGGCGCACGCAAACGTCTCGAAGCCATCCTGCATCCACGCATTCGGGAAGCCGCCTGGGAATGCGCCAGCAAAACCGCTGGAAGCTATCTCGTCATGGTCGTTCCGCTGCTTGTGGAGACCAGTTTCACCGACGGAATCGACCGGGTGCTCGTTGTCGACGCACCCAGGGAATTGCAATTGCGGCGGCTGAAGGACCGGGACGGCTCCACCCGCCGCCAGTCCCTCGCCATTCTCGCGTCGCAGGCAGGCAGGCGGCAGCGCCGGGCCCTGGCGGACGACGTCATCCTCAATGACGGATCGCGCCTTCAACTGCAGCGGAAGGTGGACGAACTCCACCTCATCTACCTGGGCAAGTCGGAAGCCTTGAGCGGACATTGAAGAACAATTGCGGGATAACATTGCCGGCAATGGGGCTGCTGCATCCGGAATGAACGTCTCCTTCGGCCCGCGCTCCTCCACGGGCATCCCATACGAGTTTCCCCTGCGCGACGCCACCCGGCTTTTTCTGCGCCTGGAGGTGCTCGACGGGGAATTGAAACACGCCCGCAGTTACCGCGGCCGGGAGCGGTACCGGGTCGCGGCGCATGCCGTATTAAGCGCGCTGGACCTGGTATTTCGCGAGGACCTGCGCGCCCACCTGCTACAGCAGATCTACTACCTGCAGCGCAACTATGAAATCCTGCGTGCGCGCGAGGACATCCGCCAGGACGGGCTGAAGGCGATTCTTACGGAGCTGGAGGAGTTCCGCGAGCAGTTGACGCGGCTCAAGGCCAGCGAGGTGAGAACGCTGCGCTTCGACCCGCTGATCAGCGCGCTACGGCAACGCGACTCCGTGACCGATGCGGCAATGGCCGTGGACCTGCCGATGTACCAGTGGTGGCTGCACGCCGGCGAGGAGAGATGTCGCGACGACATCAAGCGATGGACCGAGACTTTCCAGCCGCTGATGGACGCAAACCGCAGGTTTCTTGCGCTGCTTCGTCAGCGGGGCGAATACCGCGATTGCTCCGCCAGCCAGGGAAAGTTCACGGCTTCCATCACCCTCGGCCATGAACTGTGGATGGTCAGAGTTGCGTTACCGGCCGATGTCCCCTGCTTCCCGCAAGTCAGCGGCGCGTCCGACAGCAGCAAGATTCACGTAAGGTTCTTCAAGACGCCGACCGGCAAGGAGGGTTCGGAGCCCTACCTGGCCGATTTTCCCTTTATGCTCGCGGTCTGCTGAATCAGCAGCTCGACCAGCGGACGATCCGCCGGCAGAAATCCCATACCGCCGAGGTTTCCCGGGAACTCCCAGGCGAGTTCCTGTCCTTCCCGCCCGTCGGGCTTCCCGCGGTAGTCCTCCACCGCGAAGAAATGAAGTTCGACCAGGCGGTCCGGATACTCCTGTTCGTAGTTCATGAGCTCGGCCGACCGGCGAACGATTATTCCGAGTTCTTCATGGAGTTCACGATTCAGCGTCCGGCGAGGTGTTTCGTCCGGCCGCACCTTTCCCCCGGGGAACTCCCAGGCGCCGGCCATGTGCTTGCCCCGCGGGCGGCGCGCAACCAGCACACGGCCGTCGCCCCGCCGAATGACGCCCGCGGCCACCACGATTCTGCGCATTACTCAACCGGCTCCGGCGCGTGCATAATGGAAGGAGAACATCTTGCCTTGAGGACTCGGAGAAACGGCATGCAGCTTAACTTGAGTGGCCACCATCTTGAGATCACACCGCACACCAGAGAATACGCCAGCAACAAGTTCAAACGCATCAAGCGGCATTTCAGCCGGGTAACGCAAATTCACTGCATATTGTCCGCGGAGAAATCGCATTACAAGGCCGAAGCTACTGTTCATCTGAGCCAGGGGCGCCTGTACGCCGAAGCGGTGCGGCACGACCTCAGGGCGGCCTTGGACGAACTGGTGGACAAGCTGGACCGCCAGGTTCGGCGCCACAAGGAAAAACTCCACGACCATCACGCCCGGGAAGCGCCGCACCACGGCCTCGGCTGATTCCGGCCTACAACGCTGGCGTCCAGCATCCGGCGGACAACCCTTGCTTGTCGGGATACGCCGGCTGGCACATCCCTGTGGGCTCGGTGTCGGTGCGAGCGCCGGGTCATCGGCGCCCGCTGCCTCCAACGCTCCCGACAAGCAAGGGTCAGAGACCGGGCGCCCAGATGGAAGCGGCGTCAGAGCAGGAGCATGCTGGCGAGGCCGAGGAAGGCGGCGAAACCAACCACGTCGGTAATCGTTGTCAGCACGACCCCGCCTGCCAGCGCCGGGTCGATGTTGATCCGCCGCAGAATGAGCGGCACCAGCACGCCGGCGGCTGCGGCGGCCAGCAGATTTATGGCGATGGCCGCGCCGGCGATCAGCGCCACCTCCATGTTGCTGAAAACCCCCAGCGTGACCACTGCGACCACCACCGCCCAACCCAGACCGTTCAGCAGTCCCACCGCAATCTCCTTCCACAGCAGCCAGCGGACATTGGAATTCTGAACCCTTCCCTGCGACAGGCCGCGCACCATGAGCGTGAGCGTCTGGCTTCCGGCGATGCCGCCCATGCTGGCAACGACCGGCAACAGGACGGCCAGCAAGGCTACCCGTTCCACTGCCGGCTTGAACCAGGCCACTACTCCGGCCGCGACCAGGGCGGTCACGAGGTTCAGCCCCAGCCAGAGCGTGCGGCGGCCGGTGCTGACCGCCACCGGCGCGAACATATCATCGTCATCGTCCAGGCCGACGGAGCCCAGGATTTCGTGATCCGTCTGCTCACGCAAGGCGTCCACGACATCGTCGGCGGTGATCTGTCCCACCAGCCTGCCTTCGTCGTCCACCACCGCCGCCACCGAGCTGTCGATGTTCTGGAACTGGTGAATCACGTCGGATGCGATGGTATTGCAATGGATAGGACGCGCGTCGGTATCCATGAAATGGTCGACTCTGGCGTCCACTGCCCCGCCGAGAAGGTCGCGCACCTGCAATACGCCCAGGTAGCGTTGCCGCCGGTCGACCACATACACGCAATACATGTCCTCGGGTAGTTCCGAATGCGAACGCAGGTAGCCGAGCACGCCTTCCAGGGTCATGTCCGGGCGCACCGATACGACTTCCGGCACCATGAGGCCGCCGGCCGAATCCGGAGGAAAATCAAGGACCGAACGAAGCAATTCCTGCTCGTCTTCATCAAGCGACCGGATGATGCGCTCGGTGATGTCGTCGGAAAGGTCGGCGACCAGGTCAGCGAGGTCGTCCAGGGGCAGGCCCTCGGCGGCATCCACCAGCGCGGCGGACTCCATGCCTTCCATGATCTGGGCGCGCACCTCGTCGTTGAGTTCGACAAGAATCTCACCCTCGTCCTCCTCATCGACCAGCTCCCAGGCGAGTTCGCGCCGCCCGGGGGGCAGCGACTCAATGAGTATTGCGGCCTCGCGCGGGCTTAGCGCGTGTACGAGACGGCGCAGGCGCGGCTCGGTGTCCGCCGCCAGCAGGGCGCGCAAGGCTTCGCGCTGGGAGGAATCGCGCGCATGCCCGACCATCGCTTCAGTCTTCTATGGGAAGCACGGTCATGGAGTCGGTGTGGCCGGAAACACCGGTAATGGCGCCCTTGGTAATGATCACCAGGTCACCGGCCACAAGCCCACCCTCGACCCGCAGGCGCTCGAAAATGGCGCGAAGCAGCTTGTCCGACCGGGTTTCCGTCACGTCGAAACCCACCGGCACGACCCCCCGGTAGAGCGTGACCCGGCGCTGGGTGCCGGCATGGCGCGTCAGCGCGAATATGGGAATATCCGAGCGGATACGCGACATCCACAGCGCCGTGGCGCCCGACTCGGTCAGTGCGGCGATGGCCCGCACATCCATGTGATTGGCGGCGTACATGGCCGCCTTGGCAATGCCCTCGTCCACTCGCTCGAATGCGCCTTCGGTGACCGGGCTGGTTTCCATGCGGGCCGGCATCCAGGCTTCGGCGCCCCGGCAGATGGAAGCCATGGCGGAAACGGCTTCGGCGGCATACTCCCCCACCGCGCTTTCCGCCGAAAGCATCACTGCATCGGTTCCGTCCATAACCGCATTGGAAACGTCCGAAACCTCCGCGCGGGTCGGCATCGGCCGGTCGATCATCGACTCCATCATCTGCGTAGCGGTTATGACGACCCGGTGCCGGTGCCGCGCGCGACGAATAATCAACTTCTGCTGCCCGATAAGGCCCTCGTAACCGGTCTCTATTCCCAGGTCTCCGCGCGCCACCATCACCGCGTCGGCGGTATCCAGGATCTCGTCGAGGTTATCCAGCGCCTCCGACCGCTCGATCTTGGCGACAATGTGCGCGGTTCCGCCGGCTTCCCGTATCAGCCTGCGCGCCGTCTCGATGTCGGCGCGGTCGCGCACGAAGGACACGGCGATCCAGTCCAGCTCCGCTTCGGCTGCAAGCTTGAGGTCCCGGCGGTCCTCTTCAGTAAGCGCAGGCACCGCAAGCAGACCCCCGCCGCGCTTGTTCACGCCCTTGTGATCGGAAACCACGCCGCCGTGGACCACGCCGCAGTGCACTCTGGACCCGCGCGTCTGCTGCACCTTGAGCTCCACGTTCCCGTCGTCCATCAACAGGGTGTCACCGGGCGCCACATCGTCGCTGAGGGTGGTGAAATTCAGCCCGACGCCGTGCACGTCGCCCGCGTCAGGGTCCAGTTCCGGATCGAAGAAGAATTCGGCGCCATCTTCCAGCCGCACCGGACCGTCCGCGAAACGGGCGATACGGATCTTCGGTCCCTGAAGGTCCCCCAGCAGGGCCACGCAGCGGCCCAGTTCCGCGGCCGCCGCTCGCGCCTCGGCAATGCGCCGATAGCGGACGTCCCAGTCGCCGTGCGAGAAATTGAGCCGCAGGGCGTCGGCGCCATTCTCCAGGACGCCGCGAAGGATTTCCGGCCGGTCGGTCGCGGGTCCCAGGGTGGCAATGATCTTCGTGCGCCGCATCAGCGCTGAATCATACACGCCGGACATGACCGTGCGATCTCCTGATTCAAAGAAAAAAATCAGCTATTACGCGGCATTGAGAACGGACAGGCCCGGCAGATCGCGCCCCTGAAGCCAGGCCAGCATTGCGCCCCCGCCCGTGCACAAATGATCCAGTTTTGAGGCCAATCCGAACTCGTCCAGCGCGCGCAAGGTGTCGCCTCCTCCGGCGAGGCGGTAAGCCGGACTGGCCGCGACCGCTTCCGCCACTGTGCGGGTACCGCCGGCAAACGCCTGGACCTCGAACAGGCCCAGCGGACCGTTCCAGACCACGGCCCCCGCTCCGGCAATCGCCTGCGCGTAAATCTCCGCCGTACGTGGCCCGATGTCGAGGATCATTTCTTCGGAGTTCACATCTTCAATCGACGCTATTCGCGCGCGTTGCGGCGCGTCGGGAGAAGGCGCCAGCACGGCGTCCACGGGCAACAGCACGTCGGCGCTGCCGGACAGCACTTTCCGCGCCTCGGGATACATTTCCGGCTCGGCGAGAGACGCCCCCAGCTCCACGCCGGTGGCGCCCAGCAGCGTATTGGCGATGCCGCCGCCCGGGATAAGCACGTCCGCCTGCGAGGCAAGCGAGCTGAGCACGCCGAGCTTGCCGGAAATCTTGGCGCCACCGACTATCGCCGTCAGCGGCCGCGGCGGATCGGAAAACGCGGACCGCAAGGCCTTGAGCTCGGCCAGCAGCAGCGGACCCGCGCAGGCTTCCGGCGCTGCCCGGGCAACAGCGTGGACACTGGCGTGGGCCCGATGGGCGCTGCCGAAGGCATCCATCACGAACAGGTCGCAGAGCGCCGCCATGCGCTTGCCGAGTTCCGGGGAGTTGTCCTTCTCGCCGGTGTTGAAGCGCACGTTCTCGCACAGGACCGCCCGGCCGCCGGAAACGTCCACGCCATCCAGCCAATCCCGCTTCAGCGGCACGGGTATGCCAAGGGCGCGGCTGAGTTCTCCGGCGACGGGGGCCAGGGAGAACCGGGCGTCAAATGACCCTTCCGCAGGGCGCCCCAGGTGCGAGAGCAGAATCACCGCCGCACCGCGGTCCAGGCAATGGCGGATGGCCGGCAGCGCCGCATGGATGCGCTGGCTGTTGGCAACCCGTCCTCCCTCGATCGGGACGTTCAGATCCGCGCGAATCATGACCCGCCGTCCGCTGACGACGGCGGAACTCAGCGCGGGTACGGCCATCAGGGTGCTTCGAGCAGGGCCAGCGTGGTGTCGAGCATGCGGTTGGCGAATCCCCACTCGTTGTCGTACCAGGAGCACACCTTGACCAGGTCGCCGCCCAGGACCTTGGTCATGCCGGCGTCATAGACCGACGAATAAGGGCAATGATTGAAATCGGTGGAAACCAGGGGCTCGTCATTGAAGGCCAGCACGCCGTTCAATTCGCCCTCGGCCGCAGCGCGCATGGCGGAATCGATTTCCTCCACCGTAGTCGTGCGCGAGGCGCGGAAAGTCAGGTCGACCAGCGAAACGTTGATCGTGGGCACGCGCACCGAGAAGCCGTCCAGGCGGCCGTCCAGTACGGGCAGCACCAGCCCCACCGCGGCGGCCGCCCCGGTCTTGGTCGGAATCATCGACTGGGTTGCCGATCTCGCGCGCCGCAGGTCCTTGTGGTACACGTCGGTCAGCACCTGGTCGTTGGTGTAGCTGTGGACGGTGTTCATGATGCCCTGCTCTATGCCCACCGCCTCGTGCAGCACCTTGGCCAGCGGCGCCAGGCAGTTCGTGGTGCAGGAAGCGTTGGAAACGATCGAGTGATTCGATCGCAGAATGTCGTGATTGACGCCGTAAACCACCGTGGCGTCGACCTCCTTGCCCGCAGGCGCGGAGATCACGACCCGCCCGGCCCCGGCGCTCAGGTGCGCCCCAGCCCTGTCACGCGTGCGGAACAGGCCGGTGCATTCCAGCACCGCGTCCACGCCCAGCTCCGCCCAGGGCAACTGCCCCGGATCGCGCTCGGCCAGCACGCGCACGCGGTCTCCGTCCACCAGCATGTCGTCGCCCTCCATCGCCACCTCGGCGCCGAAACGCCCGTGTGCGGTGTCGTAGCGCGTCAGGTGCACGTTGGTATTGGTGTCGCCCAGGTCATTGATCGCGACGATCCGCAGCGCGCCGCGCTTCCCTTCTTCGTAAAGGGCGCGCAGGATGCAGCGCCCGATTCGACCGTACCCGTTAATTGCAATTCTTGCCGTCACTCTATTTCCTCAGTCTGACTTCAGGCCACGCACTTCGGCGACGGTCTCGCGGGCCAACGCCGCAACCGCTTCCGCCGTAAATCCAAAATGTTCGAACAACTCGCCGCCGGGCGCCGATGCGCCGTACCGGCTTATCCCCAGCACGCGCCCATGGGGGCCGGTGATTCCTGGCCATCCCCTGGGAACGCCCGCTTCCACCGCGACCCGCGCCCGTACGCCCGCTGGCAGCACCGACTCGCGGTAACCGGGATCCTGCTGCATGAACATGTATACACAAGGCATCGAGACCACCCGCGCGGCAATGCCCTCGCCCTCAAGCTCCGCTGCCGCGGCCATCGCCAGCTGCACTTCCGAGCCGGTCGCAATCAGCAACACGTCGGGCGACTCAGCCGCTTCCTGCTTCAGCACATAGCCGCCGCGGGCCACGTCGGCCAGCTGCCCCGGCAGGCGCGCCTGCGCCGGCAGACCCTGCCGCGTGAGCACCAGGCTGGTAGGACCGTCCCGGCGCTCGATCGCCTCGCGCCAGGCCACCGCCGTTTCCACCGAGTCGCACGGCCGCCAGACACGCATGTTGGGAATGATGCGCAGCGATTCCAGGTGTTCGATCGGCTGGTGAGTGGGACCGTCTTCGCCCAGCCCGATCGAATCGTGCGTGAACACGAATATGCAGGGCTGGCGCATGAGCGCGGCCATGCGCAGCGCGTTGCGCTGGTAATCGGAGAAAGTAAGGAAGGTGCCGCCGTAGGGAATGAAGCCCCCGTGCAGCGACAGGCCGTTGAGCATGGCGCCCATGGCGAACTCGCGAACGCCGAAATACACGTAGTTGCCGCCGCCTTCGGACGTTACGCCAACGGACCCGGAATGGAGCGTGCAGTTGGAACCGGTCAGGTCCGCCGAACCGCCCACCATTTCCGGAAGCATCGGAGCGAAAGCCTCCAGCGCGCCCAGCGAGGCCTTGCGCGTGGCCTGGGTCTTGTGCTCGGCTGCGATTTTCTCTATCGCCCGCTTCGCCGACGCTTCCCAGTCGTCCGGCAGCCTGCCGTCCATGCGCCGCCGGAACTCCGCAGCCTGCTCCGGATACGCGTCGCCATACGCGGCGAAACGTTCATCCCACTTCTCGACCTGCCGATCGCCGCGATCACGAATGTCCCAGCGGCGGCGGATGTCCTCGGGCACCTCGAACGGCGCATGCGGCCAGTTCAGTTCCCTGCGCGCAGCCTCGATCTCCGCTTCGCCCAGCGGCGCGCCGTGCGTATCCGCGGTGCCCTGCTTGTTGGGCGCACCGAAACCGATCACGGTCCGGGCGCACACCAGGCTGGGGCGGTCCTCGTCGGCGCGGGCCTCA
Source organism: uncultured Gammaproteobacteria bacterium (assembly GCA_951828235.1). Classification (GTDB taxonomy): domain Bacteria; phylum Pseudomonadota; class Gammaproteobacteria; order Steroidobacterales; family Foliamicaceae; genus Foliamicus. The sequence goes on along the minus strand of OX639965.1, from coordinate 2,083,140 downwards.
TCCAGCGCCCGGCGCAGGGCCTCGGGATCATGGCCGTCGACATCGCGCACCACGTGCCAGCCGTAGGCCTTGAACCTTGCGGGCGTATCGTCGCGGAACCATCCGCCGACTTCCCCATCGATCGAAATGCCGTTGTCGTCGTAGATGCAGATCAGCTTGCCGAGGCCCAGCACGCCGGCCAGCGAGCAGGCTTCGTGCGAGATGCCTTCCATCAGGCAGCCATCGCCCAGCAACACCCAGGTCCTGTGGTCTACGATTTCATGCTCCGGACGGTTGAACTCGGCCGCCAGCAGCCGTTCCCCCAGCGCCATGCCCACTGCGTTGGCCAGGCCCTGCCCAAGGGGTCCGGTCGTAGTCTCGATACCGATCCCGACGTTGAGTTCCGGGTGGCCGGCCGTATGCGAGCCAAGCTGGCGGAACGCTTTCAGCTGGTCGAGGTCCAGAGCGTAGCCGGCCAGGTGCGCGGCGCCGTACAGCAGCATGGATCCATGTCCGTTGGACAGCACCAGCCGGTCGCGATCCACCCAGTCAGGCTGCCGCGGCGCCACCTTGAGATAATCCGAATAAAGCAACTCTGCGATGTCCGCCATCCCCATGGGCATGCCGGGATGGCCGGAGTTGGCGCGCTGTACGGCATCCATGGCCAGCGCGCGAAGGGCGTTAGCGCGCTCCCGGCGCACGGTTGCTAGCTCCGCCACTTGATGGAACAGCCCTGGCTGGAGTTCTGGCTGCGCGGGCCTTGTCCCGTCCTTGCGATCCGTACCATTGCGTCGAACAGTTCGCGCGGCGCGTCCGGGGGCGCGGCGCGCGAACCGCTGGAATCGAGCCGGCCACGGTACTGCAGCTCAAGATCGGCGTTGTAGCCGAAGAAATCCGGCGTGCAGACCGCGCCATAGCTGCGCGCCACCTCCTGCGATTCGTCATACAAGTACGGAAAACCGAAGCCGGCCTGCTCGGCCAGGGACGCCATTAGCGGCGGAGAATCCGCCGGGTAGCGGATCACGTCATTGGGCATGATCGCAACGCTTCCGATTCCGTGCTCCTGCAATTCGGCGGTGTCGCGCGAAAGCTTGCCGAGGATGGCCTGCACATACGGGCAATGGTTGCAGATGAACATCACCAGCGTGCCGTTCTCGCCGGCGCAGTCCCGAAGACTGAACTCGCGCCCGGACGGGTCCGGCAGGTTAAACGGCGGCGCGGGTGCACCGAAATCGCAGGGAGGCGGACCCATCAGCATGGTGTGCTCCTAGTGTGCTGTCCCATAAGTTCGTTGCCTTTCAGAGCGGGCCGGCCGCACTGATGTAAGGCAATTTGAACTGGCCGCCGAAAGCTTCCACGGACGGCGCGAAGTTTATCATGCAGGCCGTTCCCGATAAACGCCGCGGCAGGACTCATAAGCGGCGAGGCGGGAGTTTTCGGCGGCTGTCCGCTTATTATTGGCGCATGCGTACCGGGACCCCGCTTTTTCCCCTGCCGACGGTCCTTTTTCCGGAGGGACCGCTGCCCCTGAGGGTGTTCGAGCCCCGCTACGTGGACATGGTCGGCCGGTGCATGCGCGATGACGAGCCCTTCGGCGTGGTCCGCATCGAGGACAACGGCGAGTCGTCTTCCGAAGAGAGATTGTGCAGGACCGGAACCCTTGCGATCATTGCCGACTGGTTTCAGAGCGACGGGGGTCTGCTGGGCATACTGGCCATCGGTTCCCTCAGGTTCCAGCTCCATGCCACGGCCCTGCAGCCGGACGGACTGCGGGTGGGCGACATCGAGGAGCTGCCGCCCGAACCCCAGGTTCCGCTGCCGCCGGAATTCGTTTCCATGAGCTCCGCATTGCAGCACCTGATTCAAAAGCTGGACCGCCTTTACCAGGGCATTGAAACGCGCTTCGACGACGCCAGTTGGGTGAGCCTGCGGCTGGCCGAAATTCTGCCTATCGGCCTGGAGCACAAACAGCATTGCCTGGAGCTTGAGGATCCGCTGGAACGCTTGCGCTATCTTCGCCCGCTGATGCGCGTGAGCCGCTAGACACTGGTGTCCACCGAAATGCTGCAAGTGGAAGAGCGCGCAGGCGGCCTGCTGCGCCTTACGCTCAATCGCCCGCGGCAGCACAATGCGCTGAGCTTTGCGCTGCTGGAGCAATTGCGCGAAACGCTTGAGAGCCATGCCCGGGACGCGGCGCTCAAGTGCGTAATCATTACCGGCGCCGGCGACAAGTCATTTTGCGCCGGGGGCGACCTGCACGAACTCGACTCAATGCGATCGCTTGACGACGCCCGCGAGATCTCGCGCATTGGACGCCGGGCGCTGGATCAGGTGCGTTATTTCCCGGTTCCGGTGGCCGCGGCGCTGAACGGCGACGCTTTGGGCGGGGGCGCCGAACTGGCGCTGGCCTGCGACTACTCCCTGGCGGCCGTGCATGCGCGGCTGGGCTTCCTGCAGGCGCGGCTCAACCTCATGACCGCGTGGGGCGGGGCGGCGGACGTGATTGCACGTTGCGGCAGCGCGAGAGGTATGGGGCTGCTGCTCAGGGCAAAGCGGATGAGCGCGGATGAGGCGCTTGAAGCGGGCCTCATAGACGAAGTGTGCGAAGAGCACCAGACGGTGGACGACCTGGCGCTGACCTGGAGCGCTGCGATGATGGAGCGCAGCCGCGCCGTGCTTCGTGGACAAAAAGCGTTGGCGATCATCCTGCGCAGGCGCATGCACGACGCGCTGTCGGAAGCCGAGGAGCAGCACATGGCCAACGCCTGGACGGATCCCGCGCATTGGGAGGCCGTGCGCCGGAGTTTTTCCGCAAGGAAGTCATAAGGGAGTCACGCAGGTCATGAGTACGGAATTTCGCTGGCCGGGCGGCGCCGGACTCGCGCTTTCGGTAGTGCTCAACATCGAGGAAGGCGCCGAGGCCAAACCCGCGGACGGCGATTCGCGTCCCGATCCCGTGGATGAACTCGGGATTGCGCTGCGCGGACCGGGACCCAACCTGCCCAACGAAAGCAACTACCAGTACGGCGTTCGCGCGGGAGCGCCCCGCCTGCTCGACATCATCGACGGCTACGGCGCCGCATGCACCGTGGCGGCGGCGGCGCTGGCGCTTGAGCGCGAGCCGCAACTCGCCGAGCGGCTGGGGCAAAGCCATCATGAGGTCTGCGCACATGGCTTCCGCTGGTCCTTCCAGCACCGCATGGCAGAGGACGAGGAACGCGAATTCATTCGCAACGCCGCGGACAGCATTGAGGCCTCCGTCGGCCGGCGTCCGCAGGGCTGGCTGTCGCGTTATTTGTTTACTGAGAACACTCGGCGGCTGCTTTCGGAAGAGGGATACGGCTATCACATGGACGATTTCAGCGGCGACCTGCCGTGGTGGGACGTTGCCGGATCAAAGCCGATGCTGGTGTTGCCTTATGCGCTGGATACCAACGACATGAAGATGTGGAATGCGCCCTCTTACACGGCGCGGGCCTGGCTCGACTACCTCAACGACAGCCTGGACCGGCTGCTCAAGGAAGCCCGCACTGCACCGAGGATGATGTCGGTAGGGATCCATGCCCGCATTGCCGGGCGACCCGGACGCGCCGCGGCCTTCGACTCTTTCCTGGCGCGCGCGCTGACCCGGCCGGGCGTATGGATCGCCACCCGCTGGCAGATCGCCGAGGCCTGGCGGGCCGCCCACCCCGCTCCCGGCTAAGCGCTGCCGGAACCGCGGCGCCGCGCCGCGCCGCTATGGAACGAGGACGGCGGCGCCAGCGAGGCGGCCAGCGCGTAGATCGTTCAGCGCCGCGTTGGCTTCGGCGAGAGGATAGTGGGTTACGCGCATGCTGATCGGCGTGGCCTCGGCCAGCGACATGAATTCCTCGGCGTCGGTGCGGGTCAGGTTGGCCACCGAGCGCAGTACGCGCTCGCCCCATAGCAGCTCATACGGAAACGCGGGAATCTCGCTCATATGAATGCCGCCGCACACTACGGTTCCGCCCTTGCGCACCGCCGCCAGGGCCGCAGGGATCAGGTCGCCCACCGGCGCGAAGATCAGCGCCGCGTCGAGTTCCCGTGGCGGCCGCCGGCTGGACGGTCCGGCCCAGACCGCGCCAAGGTCCCGGGCGAACGCCTCGCCCTTTTCGTCCCCGGGACGGACAAAGGCATATACCTTCTGATTCTGCGCCACCGCAACCTGGGCGACGATGTGGGCCGCGGCGCCGAATCCGTAGATTCCGAGACGCTCGGCCGGCCCGGCCAACTTCCAGCTACGGTAGCCGATCAGCCCGGCGCATAGGAGCGGGGCGGCGTGTGCGTCGGAGTAGCTGTCGGGGATCGGCACGCAGTAGCGCGCCTCGGCCAGGATGCCCTCCGCGTATCCGCCGTGGCGGTGATAGCCGGTGAATTGCGCACTGTCGCAGAGGTTCTCCCGGCCTTCGCTACAGTAGCGGCATTCGCCGCAGGTCCAGCCCAGCCAGGGCACGCCGTACCGCTGCCCGGGCCGGATGTGCTCGACGCGCTCTCCCACCTCTTCGGCAACCGCTACCGCTTCGTGTCCTGGGACGATCGGCAGATTCGGGCCGGGCAGCTCGCCGTCCACCAGGTGCAGGTCGGTGCGGCAGACTCCGCAGGCCAATACCCGGCCCCGCACCTGACCCGCGGCAGGCGCCGGCAGATTCAGAGTTTCGGAATGCAGGCCGCCGCGCGGACGGCTGAGAATCATCGCGCGCATGGCGCGGTCATTGTGGCATGAGAACCTGCCGGCCGCCTATTGGGGAGGGGGTCAGGCGGGCCGGCAGGGTTTGGAGGTTACTTCAAAGCGTTGCGGTTACGTCAGCTTGTCTTGACTTTGATCTGGCGTGACGATGGGGCCACTTCTTCTGCTTTCGGCAAGTGGATCTCCAGCACGCCATTCTTCAGGCGGGCCTGGATGTGGTCCTGGTCCACGTCGTCCGGCAGGCTGAAGGAACGCTTGAACCTACCGAAGCCACGTTCGTTCAGGTGGACGTTACGCCCGTCGTTTTCCCGCTCGTAACTCCGCTTGCCGGTAATGGTCAGGACATCATTGGACACGGAAACGTCCACGTCCTTGTCCTGCATACCGGGCAGGTCAGCGGTCAACTCATAGCCCTTGCCGGTTTCGGCGATGTCCATTCTCGGAGTCAGCGTGAGGCTGTGCTCCAGGCTGTCGCCGTTCGAAACGCGGAATGCACGGTCCATCCAGTTGTCCAGTTGCCGGTGCATGGAATCGAGGGTCCACGGGGTGACAAAAGTCCGCGGACGGGTCCTGACAACAAGGTTTCTCATTGCTCTTCTCCTTTGTGCTCTTTACTCATTCGCTCCCGCCCTTGCGGAAGCCTCTTCTGCAATGGAAATGGGGATTTCAGGCCGGGATTTCAAGCCGGGCGTCCTGTAGAATCGACCCGCTATGCCGGAGCGTCTCGCCAACAAGGTCATGCTCGTCAGCGGAGCGGGTCCGGCGGTATCTGCCGCCGTTGCGCGCCGCGCTCTGGATTGCGGCGCCGAGGCCGTATTCATCGCCCACGACCCTGACTCCAGGGACGCCGCCGAATCGGCTCTTGCCGGAACCGGAGCGCGCCTGGTTTCCCACAATCGCGCCGAACCGGGAGCATGGCCGGAGCTCTACGACCGCCTGCAATCGGAATCGCTGCTACCGGATGTCCTGGTGAACGGCTGTTATGCGCATCATTCCGGCACGCTTGCCGAGACCTCTCTTGAGCAGTTCAGCCAAGCGCTGCAAAGTAACCTGACAGCAGCCTTTTTCGGAACGCAGACGGCCGTTGTGCGCTTGCGCGCCGCCGGGCGCAAGGGCGCGATCATCAACATGAGCTCGGTCTTCGCGGACCGCGCCCTGGCCGGCACCGCCGCGTATGCCGCCAGCGCCGGCGGCATACGCTCGCTCAGCAAGTCCGCCGCGCTGGCCTGCGCGGAGGCCGGCGACGGCATTCACATACACGCAGTTCTGACAGGACACTACGAAGGCTCGCCGGCGCTGCCGGAAAGTGGAAACCCCCTGCTCAACGGCAGGGTAAGCGCCGGGGAAGTAGCAGCCCTGGTGGTGCAACTGGCCGGTGACGGCGCAACATATACGCACGGCTCATGCGTCACCCTGGACGGGGGCTTATGGATTTCCTGAACGACACGGCCGGTCACGGCGAACCGGGCCGGCTGGCCGGCAAGCGCGTCCTCATCACCGGCGCTACCTCCGGTATCGGCCGGGGCTGCGCCATGCACATGGCCGAGGAGGGCGCGCGGCTGATCTTTACCGGCCGCAACGAAGAGGGGGCGGCCCAGACCTTGCGCATGGTCAGCGAAGTGGCCCCGGACACCGAGATTGAGTTCATCCGCCAGGATGTCACGGTAGAAGCGGACTGGACGCGGCTCTACGACCGCGTACGCGAAGTCTGGGGCGCGATGGACGTGCTGCTCAGCAATGCCGGCGACGCCAGGCTGGGGCCCCTGGAAAGCGTAAAGCCCGAAGACCTGGACTTCCTCTACAAGGTCAACGTGGAAGGTCAGTTCCTCGGACTGCGCGATGGCCTGCCGCTGATGGCCCCGGAGGGAAGCATTATCGTCATGTCGTCGCGGGCGGGATTGCGCGGTTTCCCGCACGGTACGGCCTACACGTCGGCCAAGGGGGCGCTGACCGCCCTGACCAAGGTCGTCGCGGCCGAAGCCGCCGCCCTGGGCACAGGGATACGGGTAAACTCGGTGCACCCGGGTCTCGTCTGGACCGAAAGCGTGGAGCGCGTGCTGCAAGGCCGCGCGGAGGAGTTACGGGCCAAGATGGAAGCTACCGTGCCAATGCACAAGATCGGGCATCCGCGTGATGTCGGCGATCTGGTCTGCTACCTTTCCAGCGACGATTCCCGCCACATTACCGGGGCCGAGCTGTCCATAGACGGGGGAATGGCGGCGCAGTAGGGAGTAGAACCATGCCTTTGATGGAAGTCGATACAAGCAAGGCGCTCAAGCGCAACAATGCAACAATCCTGCCGGAGCTTGCCAGCCGGGAAGACGAGAGTTACCTGGATTTTGTCGAGAGCCTGCGCTCGTTCGTGCTGGACGGCATGCAATTCGAACAGCAACTCGCGACCCGCACCGGGCACCTGGAGGACACCTCGGAACCGCCGGCCGAACGCCTCGAGAAGGTGCGCGAGATAGCTGAAGACATGCCGATTGCCCGGGTGCGCGACCGCCTCATGCGCTCGCAGCAGGAAATGAAGTGGCGGCGCATATGCAGTTCGCTGGACGCACGCCGGGACATTCATCTCGGGAAGCTCGAGGCAGCCGAAACGCGCGGCCCGGCCCGGCTTGAACTGGATCCTGGATTCGAGCAGCCGGAATACGCCAATGTGCACTTTCATCTGCAGCCGAACGGCTACCACAAGGACCCGCTGGCCGGCTTCCGCTACCACTACGGGACCAAAATCTTCTTCGTGGGCGATAACGACAAGGACCAGCTTCACGCCTCGCTGGTCCAAAACCATCTGCCGTTGCCTGCCGACGGCCGCGTCGAGCGGATCCTCGACCTTGCCTGCTCGGTAGGCCAAAGTACAACGGCACTGAAGGAAAGGTTTCCGCAGGCGGATGTGACCGGCATTGATCATTCCGAGCCGATGCTGCGCTGCGCCCACCATCGCGCCGTGGAGCTGGGCATCGACGTGTGCTTTTCTCAGCGGCTGGTCGAAAACACCGGCTACGAGGACAACAGCTTCGATATCGTTTTCTCCTTCATCCTTTTCCACGAAATTCCGATGCGGATCATTCGCGAGGCCCTGGCGGAAGTGAGCCGGGTACTGCGTCCGGGCGGAATGTTTGCGGTCTATGACTTCATGATGGCCAGCGGCATGACTCCGGCCCAGCTCTACCACCGCCATTTCGATTCGCGTCACAACGGGGAAGCGTACGGCGACGATTTCTGCTACACGGATTTCGACGGACTGCTCGAGGAATACGGTTTCGTGCCGGCGGCGCCCGGCAAGCACCTGGGCACGACGCAGGTCTGGTACGCGACCCTCGCCCAGTGACAGAGCGCGGCCCGTCCGGGCAGACGCCGGAAGGCGGCGCGCCCCTGGCCGGGGACTATCCGGTCTATTTCAAGGACCCGGTCCAGGATGCGATGATGAACATGATCCTGGAGTTGAGCGCCCAGCTCTGGATGAGCATGGACCGCCTTTATGCGCTGGAGGACCTGCTCGCACGCCAGGGCGTCGTGACCGCCGCCGCCCTCGATGGCTACCACCCGGACGCGGAGCGGGTAGCGGTACTCAAGACGCGGCGCGAGCGCTTCACGCACGATATCCTGCGCGACCTTAAATTGCTGACCGAAGGGGCGGTAAGCGCTCCGACGGAAACGGACAAGGAGTAGGAATCTTGGCTCGCCTGCCCTCCCTCCCCGAACAGGCGGATCTCGCTGATGTGTTCCGCCGCTTCCCGATGGGCGTCAAGGCGCTTTGCGAGTACACGGACGACCTCTTGCGCGGCCCCTCGCCGTTCACCGTGGGAGAGCGCGAGTTCATCGCCGCCTACGTGTCCGGCGTCAACGCCTGCAACTACTGCCACGGCGCCCACAGCATCATCGCGGAGATGCACGGCATCGACGCGGACCTGCTCGAGAACGTAATGAACGACCCTTCCGGGGCCGGCGTGGAGCCGAAGATGCTGCCGGTACTGGATTACGTCCGCAAACTGACGGAGGCCCCCGCGCGGCTGACCGATGCGGACGCGCAACGGGTCCTGGACGCCGGCTGGAGCGAGGAAGCGCTCTATCACGCGATTTCGGTATGCGCGATCTTCAATTTCATGAACCGCATCGTCGAGGGGTGCGGGGTTGAATCCAACCCGGCAATCCGCGACGTTCAACGCGAACGGCACGCGGCCATGCGCGACGAACCGCGCCCCTACACGCTTTTCGCCCGCAGTATCGGCGCATTCGACTGAACCTCGGAAGTAGGGGCATTGCTGTGAGGGCAATGCTTTGGGGGCAATGCCCCCAATCCCAGGAGTTATTCCGGCGGCGGCTGGTCGAAGAAGTAGTTTGCGATCGCAGCGAGGTCGGCGTTGCTCAGGAACCGCGTGCCATGGTGCACGACCTCCGCCATGGAACTGCCGTAGGTGTCGCCGTCGGGCATGATCCCGCTGCGCAGCGACCAGCTAAGGTCGCCTTCGGTCCAGCCGTTGGCTTCGAGTGTCGCGGTCGTAATGTCCGGCCCATTCGAGCCCACCTTCTCCACGCCGCCTTGGTAGCGCCGCGACAGGTCCCGCCCGCCCATGGCTCCCCGAGGCGTATGGCAGGCGCCGCAGTGCGCCGGACCTTCCGCCAGGTAACGGCCGCGGTTCCACTGCTCGGATCTGCTTTCATCCGGAGTCAGCTCGCCGGGGCGGAGGAAGCGACTCTTCCAGCCACCGACAGCGCCACGCAATCGATAAAACAGCCTGAGCTTGTGCTTGGGGGCGCGGCCGGCCACGGGCGGAACGGAGTTCACCGCTTCCCACAAGTCCACGATGTCCTGGCTCGTCAGATGCGTGTAGAACGGGTAGGGATAGACCGGAAAGTAATGCTTGCCTTCCGGATCCAGGCCGTCGGTCAGGGAGCGCGCAAAATCCTCGAAGGTCCAGTGCCCAATGCCGTCCTCGGGGTGCGGCGTGATGTTGGGAACAAAGTAGGTGCCCGCGCGCGATTCAATCGGCAGCCCTCCGGAGAACAGCGACTCCCCCTCGTCGGCTGCCCGGTGACAGGTGATGCAGCCGGCGACCCGTGCGACGTAGAAGCCGCGATTTGAATCGCCGGTCAGTCCGGAATAGTCACGCGCAATTGCTTCGCCTGACTCCTGCGCACCGGCAATGCCGCCCGCGAGAACGGCCAGGGCGCCTAGTGTCGGGAAAAAACGCGGCGGTGCGCTCAGCTATCGTCCTCCGCGCGGAAATCGTCGTGGCAGGCGCCGCAACTCATGCCGAGCTGTATGACCGCCATCCCGGCGTCCATGGCCTGAGGCTCGCCGCCGCCGGCCGCGGGATCAGGCGGCCCGGCGCTGGGCGGCCCCGGAGGATTGTCGGCGGCTTCCGCCACCGCGTTGGCCGCGTCCACGAGGTTGGCGGCCAGCGTCGCAAAGCGGTCCCAGTCCTCCCAGATCGCCGGCAAGGCTTCGCCGGCGGGATCATGGCTGCCCTCCGGAAAAAGGGAAGTCAGCGCATCGCCTCCCGAGGCGGCGATCGTTGCAGCCAGTTCACGCATCCTGTCCGCGTCATACGGCTGAAGGCCACGCACCATGGCGGCCATCGGCTCGATCGCCCCGGCCATTCCTTCCATCAGATCATGGCGTTCCTTGGCAACGCCGGTGAGGTTCTCGTCGGCATATGTCGCGCCAGCGGCAAGACCGCCCGCGAACAGCATCAGAACACCGATCATCATGCGCTTCATGGTTTTCTCCTACACGTGAACAGCACCAGCCGCACATTGTAGGCCAGTCTTGCTACCGTTCGTTACGCCGGATCAGCGCTCACAGGGCCGGGAGGAAAGCTGTTGCCAGGATTGCCACCAGGATGGTAACCAGTCCGCTCACGAACCAGTTGCGCAATTGGTTGATGGAGGCTTCCAAGCGGGCGATGTCCGCTTCCACGCGGCCGATGGCGCCTTCCAGGCTGGCGATGTGCGCTTCCAGGCGGGCGATGTCCGCCTCCACGCGGGCGATGTCCCCTCTGGTGGCGTAGTCGATGTCGCGCTGCCGCATCAGCTCGGCCAGGGCTTCGGCCTTTGGCTGATCAAACCCGGCTTCCTGGAGTTTCCGGGCGGCTTGCAGCGTATCGAAAGCGGCGGTAGCCATGGGGCAAATGATAGCGAAACGGAAACCCTCATACTGGAGAATATACCCGTGTATTGGGCCGAATTAGGGGAGTCTCTCCAGAATGGTCAATCCTGGCAGGAAAGATGAGTAGGCCCGCTTTCCCCGCGCTGCGCAGGGGGAACCCGCGGGTCGCCCTGATCGAGGGGGATGCGAGACATTCGTATGCGGCGCTTGAATCGCGCATCGAGGCGTTTGCGCGCGGCCTTCTCGGCGAAAAGGATCATTCGACAGGCGAGCGGGTTGCGGTTCTGATGCCGGCCGGGCGGGACTATGTGACGGCGTTGCACGGCATATGGCGGGCCGGAGGCATTGCGGTGCCGCTTAACGTCGCGGCGGCGGCGCCGGAGCTCGAGTATTGCCTGGCGCAGGCTGGGGTAACTCGCGTGATGACGAGCCGGAAACATCCGATTGCTCTCGACCCGGTCTGCAAGAGGCTCGGAATTGAGGCCAGGGATGTGGACGATGTGGTGGGCGCATGCCGACAACAGCGACCGTTGCCGGCCGTTGAGCGCTCACGGCCCGCGATGATCGTCTTCACCAGCGGCACCACAAGCAAACCGAAAGGGGCCGTGATTACGCACAAGGCGATTGGTGTGCAGGTCACCACGCTGATCAAGGCCTGGCGTTGGACGCGCAATGACAGCATCCCGCTCTTTCTGCCGCTGCATCACCTGCACGGCATCATCAACGTCCTGAGTTGCGCGCTGTGGTGCGGCGCTGCCGTGCACGCCATGCCAAAGCTGGATGTGGCCCGCTTGTGCGAACAGGCGGCCGGCGGCGCTTACTCCCTGTTCATGGCGGTGCCGACCCTCTATGTGAAGTTGATTGAGCACATCGAGTCGCTCGCCGCCGCGCAGCGCAAGGCGGTGTGCGACGGATTTCGGCGGATGCGTCTCAACGTGTCGGGCTCGGCTGCATGCCCGGTGCAGGTTTTTGAGCGATGGAAGGCACTGACTGGCCAGGCGCTGCTGGAACGTTACGGCGCCACGGAGACCGGCATGGCGATTTCCAATCCGTACGACGGGAAACGGCGCGCCGGATACGTGGGTCAGGTATTGCCGGGCATTACGGCGCTGCTTTTTGATGAAAACGATCAGCCTGTCCAAAAGGAAACCGTGCCGGGAGAAGTCCGTATCCGGGGCGAGAGCGTCTTTCAAGGCTACTGGAACGACGAACCCGCCACCCGGGCCAGCTTCAAGGGCGGCTGGTTCCGCACCGGCGATATCGCCGTCGTTGAAGATGGCTACTATCGCATTCTCGGCCGCTCGTCGGTCGACATCATCAAGTCCTGCGGCTACAAGCTGTCGGCGCTGGAAATCGAAGGCGTGCTCCTCGGCCACGAGGCCATAGCGGAAGCCGCGGTCATCGGCGTGCCTGACGACACCTGGGGAGAGATCGTGGCCGCCGCCGTAACGCTGAAGCAAGGCGCAAGCCTCGACTTGCCCGGCCTCAGGCAATGGTGCGCCGGCAGGATGTCCTCCTACAAGGCGCCGAGGCGCCTCAAGGTCATGGATGGCCTGCCCCGGAACGCAATGGGCAAGGTAATCAAGAGCGCCCTGCGGGACCTGCTCTGACCCTGGGAGCGAAGGCGTCGCGCTATCAAGGAAGGCGGGACGCCTTCGGTTCCTGAGCCTTGCGGTCCGGTCCGTAGTACTCCTCAAGGTAGTCGAGCACCTTCACCCGGATATCAGGCTGCAGCGGCACCATTTCCTGGTCGCGCACCATTTCCACGAGCACGTCTTCCCATACGGCGCGCGACAGGCCCTGCTGCAGCACCAGGTCGATGGAATGGCAGGACCCGCAGAAACCGAACACCTCCAGCCGCCCGACATCATCCGGCATGCCGCGGAACAGGGCCTGCTCCTGGTCGCTTTCCGGGTCGCTTTCCGGTTCGCCTTCCGCCCATGCATTCAGGCCCAGGAATGTGGCAACAAGAGCAGCCGGCAGGACTGCCCGCCAAACACATGGCGCCGTCATTGATTACGTCACGCGCACCGAAATCTGGTGCAATGCGTTGTTCAGGTAGCCCTTGGGGTTCCAGGCCGGCGTAAATGGCTGGCTAACGCCGTTGCTGTCGGTTGCGCGCGCCCAGACCTGGTAATAGCCAGCGCTGGGTAACCGAATGCTTGCGGAGAAGCGCTGCCAGGCGTGCGGATTGTGCGGCGGCTCGAGTTCGGCCGCCTGCCAGGTGGCGCCGTAATCGCTGGAAACATCCACTCGCGCCACCTCGACGTCGCCGGCCCAGGCGTGCCCAGCTACCTCAAGTTCGGGCGTATCGATTGCCAGGCCGGACTTCGGCGCGGTGATCAGCGACTTTACGGGCATCGCGTGGATGATACGCATGTCCTCTTCCGGGACCGACTCGCCCGGCGCGACCGGATAGGGCGGAACGCGGTAAGAGGAACCCGTCATCTTGGGCCCGTCATGGACCACGTCGCGCAGCCAGATGCGAGTCAGCCATTTTTGCGAACAGGAGCCCGGCCAGCCGGGAATCACCAGGCGCAAGGGCGCCCCGTTCATCGGATGCAGCGGACCGCCGTTCATTTCAAACGCGATCAGGTTGTACGGGTCCATTGCCTTTTTCAGCGGGACGCCGCGCGAAATCGGCAGTTTGCCCAGCGTTCCGGACAGGTGCAGGTCGGCGCCTTCGTGGGCCGTGTAGATCGCCGTCTCCTTGTAGCCCGCGGCCTTCAGCACGTCGGCCAGGCGCACGCCGGTCCATTCGGAGCACCCGACCGCGCCAAGGGTCCACTGGTTGCCCCGGGCCGGGGGTTCGAATCCCGCCCGGCCGTTGCCGCCGCATTCGATTACGAGCCGATGAGTCACCATTTCGAACCGGCGGCGCAAATCCTCGATACTGAGCGTCATGGGGCGCTCGACCAGCCCGTCAATCTTCAGCGTCCAGGTGTCGGGGTTCATGTCCGTGGGAACAATGCCGTTGTTGCGGATGAAATGACGCGCGACCGGCGTGACCTCATCATCGAGCAGGTGCGCGGGTGTCTCCGCGCTCAGGGGCCGGTCGTTCAGCACCTTAAGCCCCTCCTTGCCCTCCAATGGCAGTGTTTGCGCAGCGGCGGCGGAAATAAAGCCGGACCGCGACCAGCGATCAAACGGGAGAGCGTTGCCCGCCATCGCGGCGGCGGCGGCCATCCCTGCCCCTTTCAGAAACCTTCGGCGCTGTATGAAGTCCATGGTGGGTTCGTATTTTAGTGCCGTAACAGGACACTAAAATACGGTCGCCCCCGCTGCTTGAATGGAGCATGGGGCTTCGATCGCTAAGGCAGATTCATTATGGCAAGCATGCAGCAGGTCCCTACACTTGAAGATCAGCACCTGCTGAGGACCACGTCCTACGTGGACGGCGCCTGGGAGGCAGGCGATGCGCGCGAAGTTCTGACCGTACGCAACCCCGCCACAGGCGCGACCGTCGCGGAGATCCGTACGGCAAATGCGGCCGACACGCGGCGCGCCATCGAAGCCGCGTACCGCGCTTTCGGGAAATGGCGCCAAACCACGGTCAAGGAGCGCGCAGGCGTTCTCAGGCGTTGGTACGAATTGACTGTCGAAGCGGTCGAGGACCTGGCGGTGCTGATGACCGCCGAGCAGGGCAAGACGCTGATGGAATCGCGTGGCGAAATCCAGTACGGCGCGTCATTCATCGAGTGGTTCGCCGAACAGGCTAAGCGCGCCGACGGCGACGTGTTCTCGGGCGCAACTCCCCATACGCGCGCCATCTGCATACGCCAGCCGGTCGGCGTGGTCGCGGCCATCACGCCGTGGAACTTCCCCAACGCGATGATCGCGCGCAAGGTGGCGCCGGCGCTGGCGGCCGGCTGCACTGTAGTGGTCAAACCTGCCGAGGACACACCGCTGTCCGCGCTGGCGATGGCGGAACTGGCCGAGCGCGCGGGCTTCCCGGCAGGCTGCTTCAACGTAGTGGTGGGCAATCCGGTGGAAATCGGAGCGGAGCTGACCGGCAGCCCCCTGGTGCGCAAGCTCAGTTTCACCGGCAGCACCGAGGTAGGCAAGCTGCTGGAGAAGCAATGCGCCCCCACGCTCAAGCGCACGACCATGGAACTGGGCGGCAACGCTCCGTTCATCGTGTTCGACGACGCCGACCTGGACGATGCCATAGCCGGCGCCCTGCTCTCGAAATACCGCAACAGCGGCCAGACCTGCGTATGCGCCAACCGCTTCCTGGT
This sequence comes from uncultured Gammaproteobacteria bacterium, assembly GCA_951828235.1. Lineage (GTDB taxonomy): Bacteria > Pseudomonadota > Gammaproteobacteria > Steroidobacterales > Foliamicaceae > Foliamicus. The sequence continues at coordinate 2,068,103 of OX639965.1, read as the reverse complement.
CCAGGACAGCATCTACGACGAGTTCTGCGACCGCCTGGTGGCCGCTTCCAGCGAGCTGGTTCTTGGAGATGGCGCCGACGAAGGCGTTACGCAAGGCCCGCTCATCAACGATGAGGCGATCGGGAAAGTGTCCGGGCTGGTCGAAGAGTCCATCGATGCGGGCGCGGAATGCCTGATGGGCGGCAAGGCCTCGGACCTTGGCGGCTGCTATTACCCGCACACCGTCTTGCGCAATGTTACGCCGGAAATGCCCGTGTTCCGCCAGGAAATCTTCGGTCCCGTCGCGGCACTGACGCCTTTCGCCGACGAAGCGGAGGCAATCCGGCTGGCCAACGACACCGAGGCTGGTTTGTGCGCCTACGTTTACAGCCGCGACATCGGCCGCGTATGGCGGGTGGCGGAAGCCTTGGAGTTCGGGATGGTGGGCATGAACGAGGGCATCATCTCCAGCGAAATGGCGCCCTTCGGCGGCGTCAAGGCCAGCGGCTGGGGCCGCGAAGGCTCGCGCTATGGTATGGACGATTACATGGACATCAAGTACCTCTGCGTAGGCGGCCTTGACCGCTAATTACCAACCCCTTCCGGCACTGACCCTTCTGGTCCTCCTCCTGCCGCCTGCCGCCCTCACGCCGGCTCGGCAGGCTCAATCTTCCGAGGCCCAAACCTCCGCCGACTGGCGCCACTACGCCGGCGACCCGGGCACGCAACGCTACACTCCCCTGCCCGCCCTCACCCGGGACAACTTCTCCTCGCTTGTATCTGCCTGGCTCTTCACCTCACCCGACGCGGGCATCCCCGGCGCCGGCAGCGACGAACTCTGGGCCGGCAAGCACGAGTCCACGCCCATCATGGCCGATGGCGTGCTCTACAACAGCACCTCCTTCAGCCAGGCCTACGCGCTGGACGCCGCCACCGGGGAACTGCTCTGGGTTCACGACCCCGAGAGCTACCGGGCCGGCACGCCGCCGAATTTCGGCTTCATCAATCGCGGCCTGGCGCTTTGGTCCGGTGGCTCCACGCGGCGTATTTTTCTAGCAACCGGCGACAGCCGCCTGATCGCGCTTAACGCCGAAGACGGTCAGCCGATCGCGGACTGGGGCGATGGCGGCGAAGTCAACCTGCTGGAGGGCCTGGGAAAGGAGGTGTCAAACGACTTGTACGGCGTCTCCTCCCCTCCCCTCGTATGCGGAGAAGCCGTGGCAGTCGGCTCTTCGATCCTGGAGTTCCCCCCGCGGCCCGACACGCCGCCCGGCGACGTGCGGGCCTTCAACGCGCACACCGGAGAGTTGATGTGGCGCTTCCACAGCATTCCGAAGGACGGGGAATACGGGGCGGACACCTGGGAAGACGGCTCCAACAAGCGCAGCGGCGCCGCCAACGTCTGGACCTACATGAGTTGCGACGAGGAAGCGGGACTGGTCTACCTGCCCTTCGGCACGCCCGTGAACGATTTCTGGGGCGGCGACCGGCCCGGCGACAACCTGTTCGGCGAATCGCTGGTGGCCGTAGACATGAACACCGGCGAGCGCCGCTGGCATTTTCAGACCACGCGCCACGGCCTGTGGGACTACGACCTGCCCGCGGCGCCCGTTCTCCTCGACACGCCGGAAGGCCGCAAGCTGGCGGCGCAGGTCACAAAGCAGGCCCTGCTGTTCGTATTCGACCGGCTGACCGGCGAACCGGTATGGCCGATCACCGACACACGCGTGCCACCATCGGACGTGCCCGGTGAGATGGCCGCCGCAACTCAGCCCATCCCAACGCGGCCCCAACCGTTTGACCGGCAGGGCGTATCCGAGGACGACCTGAACGACCTCACGCCCGAACTCCTTGCGGAAGCCAGGGAAATCTTCGAGTCACTGGACAGCGGGCCGATGTACTCGCCGCCCACCCCCCGTGGGCGGCTGATACTGCCGGGCGTTGCCGCCTCCTGGTCCGGCGCGGCCTACGAGCCGGGCCGCGGCTACCTGTACGTGCCCTCCATAACGCTGGGAATGATCGCAAAGGTCATGCCGATCGGGCGCGAGCGCAAGACCTGGCTCGGGACCCTGCCTACGCCGGCGCCGCTGCTGTCCAACGGCATGCCGATGTTCAAGCCGCCGTACGGCCGAATCACGGCGATTGACATGCAGACCGGCGAGCACGCGTGGATGACTCCGGTGGGCCGCGGCTACGAGAAACTCCCACAGTTCGAGGGCCGTGCAGTGCCGCTTATGGGCATACCCAGCCGTACCTTCGTCATGGCGACTTCCAGGCTGCTCCTGGCCGCGCAGGAAGGCGTCAATCTCGTAACGGGCACGTCCCCCGAACGCAACGCGGCCCGCTACCAGGCCAATCCCCAGTTGCCTGCGCTAAGAGCCTTCGATCTCGATACCGGCGAGCTTATCGGTGAAGTGCCGCTGCCCGGCAACGCCACGGGCGCGCTCATGGCGTACGAAGTCTACGGCAAGCCCTACGTCGTCATCCCGATAGGCGGCGCCGGCCTTCCCGCCCAACTCGTCGCGCTCACCCTGCCGTAGCAGGATAAAATCGCCGTTTTCCACGGCAGTCGTTCAGGACTGCCACATCCATGGGGCCGTAGCTCAGTTGGGAGAGCGTCGCGTTCGCAATGCGAAGGTCGTGGGTTCGAATCCCATCGGCTCCATTTTCGAACACAATACCGTGCCGTCGGCTGACGGGCAAGATTTCTGTAAGATATTGATGCAAAAAGGTTTTCGCACTATACCCTCTCGTTGAAATTTTCCGGAATCGTGCTAGTTTTTACCCCACTATGTGGGTTAAGCCGTGGGAAAAACTCAAGTTCGAACTGGGCTTTTTTGAGGCCATTAGGGACCGTTTCGAACCCCTCCAACAGGCACGATTTGCCGCATGGGCAGATTGACCGATTTGGATGTGCACGCGCTGACCCGCCCGGGTCGGTACGGCGACGGCAACACGCTGTACTTGGTGGTGTCGCCGCGTGGATCCAAGTCCTGGGTTCAGCGTATCGGATTCCGTGGACGCCGACACGATCTCGGCCTGGGACCATTTCCCAAGGTCTGCGTGGCTGAAGCGCGCGAACGCCCCATCGCCAATCGGGTCCCCGTTAGCAACGGACGCGATATCGCCGCAGAAAAGAAACGTGCTCGCAGCGTGCCGACGTTTGAAGAAGCCGCGCGTCGCGTCCATGAGCTGTTTCGGCCCAGTTGGACCAACGAAGCACATGCGCGAGGCTGGATACAGACGCTACAGCGCCATGCTTTCCCCACCCTGGCCGAAAAGCGCGTCGACGAAATCACGCGCCCGGATGTCTTGGCCGTCCTTGAACCAATCTGGACCATGCGGCCAGAAACGGCAAGAAGGGTGCGCCAGCGTATCCGCACCATCCTCGATTGGTGCGAGGCGTATGACTATGTAACGGAGAACCCCGCCGGAGACTGCATCAATGCGGCCCTGCCACGCATGCAGAAAAATCAGCGACACTACCTGGCAATGCCATATGCCGAAGTGGGCCAAGCGCTTCAGATAGTCGACTCCTCCCGGGTAACCCCGATCGTCAAGCTGTGCTTGCGTTTCGTGGTCCTAACCGCGGTGCGCGGCGCGGAAGCGCGGGAAGCGCGCTGGAAGGAGATCGAATTGACCAAGCGGCAGTGGTGTATCCCTGCGACCCGCATGAAGGCGCGACGCGAGCACCGCGTGCCCCTGAGCACGGGTGCATTAGCCGTCCTTAAAGAGGCCGGACGCTTGAAAAGGAAGTCGAGAGCGGGACTGGTTTTTGGCTCGCCCCGTAAACCCGGGAGCCCTCTATCCAACATGGCGCTCCTAAAGGCCTTGCGGGACACGGGCTTGGCAGACAAAACGACCGTGCACGGTTTTCGCTCCAGCTTCCGTGACTATTGTGCCGAGCACGGCAAGTCGCGGTCCTTAGCGAACGCCGCCCTCGCACACGTTGTTTTGGGTGTAGAGGGTGCCTATTTTCGGTCCGACTTGTTCGAGGCTCGACGTGAACTGATGCAAGAATGGGCAGACTATATCGTTGTAACAGGAAAGAAAACAGTGGTGTGACTGGACCGTTCTCGACCAATCCAAACCACTTCGCACGTTGGTTTTACTGCGACCTGCTTCCCGATTTCTGGCAGTTCCGGCAATAGCAGGCATACAGCACGACGGGTTCTTGCAACAGGCGGTAGCGAATTGCTCCGCAATGACACCCGCCCGCCTCTCCGGGTTCGATAAGCATTCTCTTGGCCATTCCTAAGTAGGCCCTACGCTGCGGGCTCCGGGATTACCTGCAGGCTCTCCGGTTCCGCCGCGTCCGCGGCCCGCTCATGCTATCCGGTCCGGCGCAGCATCTCCAGAGGGTCCCGCCCCTCTGCCTGGTCGGCAAAATCGAGACAGCGGAAGAACAGGTAGTACAGCTCCGAGTGGGAATTGACGGCCAGTTTCCTGTAGATGTTTTTTCGATAGGACCGCTCCGTTTGGGGAGATATCCGCATCTCCCTGGCGACCGCCTTGGACGAGGCACCCTGCAGTATGCCGTTGACCACCTCCTTTTCGCGCTTGCTCAATGCTGAAGTCCCGAAGGTCTCGAAGGCGCGGTGCAGGTAATCGGAAAAAGACGGATTGGCGGCGTCCAGATGTTCCCAGTTCCTCGCCATCAGCGAAAGAGCGACGGGTTCGATCCACCGCAAAGCCTCGATGCTCGGCCGATCGTAGGCGCTCATCTTCCTTGTCCGGCCCAGGGAAGCGACTATGGCGATACCGTTGTCGAAGCGTTTGAGATAGAAAACCTGATCGACCAGTCCGCTGTGGCCATAGTATTCCTCGTAGTACCGGCTCTCGAAGAACCCGTCCGGCGCAACTTCCCCCACGTGAAAGAACCCTTGCCTGCCCGACCGGAACACCTGGTAGAGCGGACTGAGCAGGAAGGCGCCCTTCATGTACCGGTCGTAGAACACCCCGCGGTATTTGTCGGCGAGTTCTTCGCGCAATATCTCCGGCCGCGAGCCCATTCCATAGCCCATGATCACGGCGCTGTCGAGATCCGCTATGGATCTTATGGCCTTCAGATAGAGTTCGGGAAACTCCGGCTTGCCGAGCGCCCCGATCATGTCCGCGAGCGTTGCGCACCAGCCCTCGGCTTCCTGGAGGCCAGGGAAACCCGGCGGAGTCACATTCTCGTGGGGATGTGGCGCTTTGCTTGAGATAGTTCCGTTTGAGTGGCTGCCCTTGCGGAAACAACTCTACCCGCCCGCTTTTCGCCGCGTCAATCATACCCAATTGTGGGTATTGCACACTCGGCCGCAACCCTATAATCCTAGGCCGCACTGGAAAATGGCGCCTTGGAATGAACTCACGGCTACTTGAATTGCGCGTCCATGGCGGGCGCCTCTGGGACAGCCTGATGACAATGGCCGAAATCGGGGCGACCCCCAGGGGCGGCTGTAACCGGCAGGCCATGACCGACGAGGACAAGGCGGGCCGCGAGCTCTTCATACGCTGGTGCGAGCAGGCAAAGGCTCGCGTGACGATGGACGCCATCGGCAATATTTTCGCGAGGCGCGACGGCAAGGCGCCGGATTCCCCGCCCGTAATGATCGGCAGCCACCTTGACACGCAAACAACGGGCGGGAAGTTCGACGGGGTGTACGGCGTTTTGTCGGGCGTCGAAATTCTGAGACTCCTAGACGAGAACGCCATCGAAACGGATCATCCGATTGAAGTCGTTGTGTGGACCAACGAGGAGGGCGTGCGCTTTACGCCGGCCATGATGGGCTCCGGCGTCTGGTCCGGCGCTCTCGATCTGAATGAAATGTATCGAGCCACGGATCGAACGGGCGTTTCGCTTGAAAGCGAACTGCGGCGCCACGGCTGCAAGAGCCGGACGCCGGCCCGCGCCCGGCCCGTCAAGGCCGCCTTCGAGGTTCATATCGAACAGGGCCCGATTCTTGAGGCCGAAGGCAAACAAGTAGGCGTCGTCACGGGCGCCCAGGGGGTTTGCTGGTATGACCTGACGATATGGGGGAAACCCAGTCACGCCGGGCCCACGCCCATGGAAACGCGCCGTGATCCGGTCGCCGGCCTGCTGCCATTGTTGCGCCTTTGCTACGACCTGGCGGCTCAACATGCGCCCTGGGCCCGGGCGACCATCGGTGACATTCAAACGGAACCCGGGTCGCGAAACACGGTTGCTGAACGGGCATTGGCCAAGATCGACTTGCGGCATCCCGAAGCGGTCGTGCTGGATCAAATGGAAAGGGAGCTTCGAGCGAGCGTCGCACGTGAATGCAAGTCGCGGCGGCTGCAAGGGTCTCTTGAGGAAGTCTGGCGCATGCCGGTCACGGATTTCGCGCCTGAATGCATTCAGGCGGTGCGACAAGCCGTCAGGCGCCTGAATTACAGCCACATGAATATCATCAGCGGCGCCGGGCACGACACCGTCAATCTGGCCTCGGTGGCGCCTGCGGGAATGATTTTCGTGCCCTGCGAGGGCGGGGTTTCTCACAACGAGGCGGAGAGCGCCAGGCCGGAAGACCTTGAAGCAGGTGCCAATGTGCTGCTGCAGGCGGTATTGAGCATGGCCTGAGAGGGGCCGCAAGGCGGACTCATTGCGTAAGCTGCCCCCTCATTTAAGGGATTGCGAGAGCTTGGGGGGGCATGCTAGAAGTTTACTCTGCGGATTTTGCTTGCGGAGTACCCTCGTGATGGACCAAAAAATTATCGCTTCCGGTTTGGGAATTGCGCTTGTTTTGAGCGTCGGCGCGGCGGCTGGCCAGACGATCGAGGAGGTTGTCGTCACGGCGCAGAAGAGGGAGCAGAACATTCAGGACGTACCCATCGCAATCACGACGCTGGATGGCTACGAGATGAAGGAACTGGGGTTCGGCACGGCGGCCGACGTACAGTACCAGACGCCGGGCCTGATCGTTTCCTATTCTTCGACCAACGCGATTCCCAACTTCGTCCTGCGTGGAGTGGGCTTGAACGACTTTACGGCCATTCAGAGCTCTCCCGTTGCCATTCACGTGGATGAGATCTTCTACGGCAATTCCACGCTGCTGAACTTCGCGCTGTTCGATCTCGACCGCGTCGAGGTGCTGAAGGGACCGCAAGGCACCCTGTTCGGGCGCAATACCACGGGCGGCGCGGTGAATTTCTTTTCCGCCAGACCCACGAGCGAATTCGAGGCCGGCGTGGACCTGGGCTATGGCCGATTCGACGCGCTGACGCTGGAAGGCTACGTTAGCGGCGGCCTGAGCGAAACGGTGCTCGGCCGACTCTCTGCTAGCGTAACCAATCAGGGCGGCGGACCCTTCAATCACCCCGTTCATGGTGAAATCGGCTCGCAGGAAAGGTTCGCCGTGAGAGGGCAATTGTTATGGGAAGTCTCTGACCGCATGTCCGCCCATCTCACCCTGTTCGGCGGGACTGAGGACTCCGAAGGCAACCAATATCAGGGGCTGCCCACCTTCAAGACGGATGGCAGTTACGAAGTCTGCGATCCGATCATGCGCGGCGACCTGGGCGTTTCGGCCGGCTGCTCCTTCAATAGCGGCGACTCCCTGATTGACGACGGCGATCCTTTCACGCTGCAGGGCGGCGTTATCAACCGTGATGACATCGCGGCGTCGGGCGCCGTGCTGGCAGTCGATTACGAGGTCAGCGACGAGTTGATGCTCATCTCGGTCACGGGCTACAACCGGGCTGACCGCGAGTCGCAAGAGGACGCCGACGGGGCCCTCGACAGAAATATTGATGTTGGCTACGAGACGGACTTTGAACAGTTTTCTCAGGAATTGCGCCTGTCCTCCTCGGGCGACAGCCTGGATTGGACCGTGGGCCTGTTCTACTCGACCGATGAACTGGATACGCCCCTTACGGAAACGGACGGATTCGATCTTGGCTACAACCAGAATCACACCTATCTGATGGAGACCGACTCCGTCGCGGCTTTCGTTCACGGCGAGTACCACGTCAGCGATCAATTCCGGGTGCTCGCCGGACTGCGTTATACGGACGAGGACAGGGCTTTCTCGGGCGGAACCTTCGATGTCACTCCGGCAGGCGGCCCCTCCGCGGCGGGTGATTTCGTGGCCCATTCCGGTTCGGTCACGACCGCTGCGTTCCTGGACAGGGAAATCAACTTCAGCGAGCTGTCCTGGACCATCGGCGCAAGTTTCGACGTGTCGGATCAGGTGATGGCGTACGGCAAGATCGCCAATGGATTCAAGAGCGGCGGATTTATCGGCGACATCACCGTGCAGTCCATCCTGGAAGAACCGTACGAAAAGGAAACGCTGACATCGTATGAACTCGGCGCCAAATCGGACCTGCTCGACGGCAGGCTGCGCTGGAACGCATCGCTGTTCTACTATGATTACCAAGACGTGATACTGGCTCTGTCCGTTCCGGGCGCCGAGCTGCCCGACAATCCGGGCTTCGACCCACTGATCAACGAGAACGGCGCCGACGCCGAGGTCTGGGGTTTTGAATCGGAGATCTGGCTGGTGCCGGCGGAGGGCTGGGACGTGAAGTTGGGGCTGACCTGGCTGGATACGGAAACGAAGCGGATCGACACCAGCCCCTATGATGTGCAGGAGCGCCTGGACGGCAATGAACTCGTGTATGCGCCGGAACTCAGCGGCAATGGTCTGGTTCGGTACGAAGTGCCCCTGGCCGGGAACCGTCTGATTTACGGGCAGGTGGATTTCACCACGCGCCTCGATCACTGGGCTGAATCGACCAACACTCCGATCAGCAGGATTGAAGGGTACACGCTGTTCAACGCCAGGCTGGGCTTGGGGGAGGCCGGCGGACGGTGGTCCGCCTCCGTTTGGGTGAAGAACATTGCCGACGAGCAATACTCTCAGTATGTCAACGACCTGCAAGGGCTGGGCAGCATTCTGGTCACTCCGGGGTACAAACGCACCTACGGCATCGACCTGTCGATGAGCTTCTAGGAGGGCTGTGACGCATTCTATCGGCCGCGGGTTGAAGGGCTCCGACGCACAGGCCGCTGCCGGGTTGCGAACATGGCCCGAGGCTGACGCGCCCCCGGGCCGCTGGCTGACACCCGGGGAATTTGAGGCCCAGGCCTCCGTCTGGCTTGGCTGGCCGACATTTCAGTGGTTTGAGGATCGGGAACTCGACACTCGCCGAACTATCGCGGAAATTGCCTGCGCGCTGTCCCACTACCAGGTTCCGGCGAATGTCATGTGCACCGATGAAGAAGGTGTGCGGGCCGCCCGGGACTGGATGCTGCGGAACGGCTACCCGATCTCTTCGCGCATACGCTTCCTACCGATCCCCCAGGTTAATGTGTGGGTGCGCGACTACGGACCGATCTTCGTCCGGAACCGCCGCACGAACAGCTTGTCGATTGCGGCCTTCGCGCAGAATCAGTGGGGCTATTCCACTACCGCCGACCCGATATCGAGAGCCATGTCGGCGGTTCCGGAAAGGGTTGCCGAGTTCCTCGGGATAGACAGGGTGCTGAATTCGACCCTGGTGAGCGAGGGAGGCAACAGGATCGGCAACGGCCGGGGCGTTCTCGTGGTCAATCGCGCCGTCGAGCTGGAGCGCAATCCGGGCGCCGCCCTGGAAGATCTGGAAGCCGCGTACAAGCGCGTACTGGGCGCAAGCAAGGTCATCTGGCTGAATTCCGGCCTTGAGGAGGACAGGCGCGCCGAGCACGGGCCAATCCCCTATTTCGACGCCGACGGCGAGTTGATCCACCTGTACAATCCGCAGGCTACCGGCGGCCATGTCGATGTGTTTTGCCAGTTCGCCAGCCCCCGCCGGATTCTGCTAGCGGAGGTCGCGGACGAGGAGGCCGCCGCGGACCCCATCGCCGCCGTCAACCAGGCCCGGCTTGAAGAGGCGTATCGGATCCTGTCCGAAGCAACCGACCAGGACGGCCGGCCCTTCGAGATCGTCCGCATCCCCACGCCGGACATCGCCTTCCGGCCGGTGCGACCCGACGAACCTATGTACTGCCGTTTCCTGGAGGAGCTGGACTATGCCCGCGGCGCTCCGAGGTTCCCCAAAGGTGAGCCCGTCCATATCGTGAGGGTATCGAGTTACGCCAACTACCTTGCTACCAACGGACTGGTCATCGTGCCCGAATACGGCAACCGGACCAAGGATGCCGCGGCAGGGCGTGCGCTCGAATCAGCCTATCCGGGGCGCGACCTAATCCGGATCGATCCCACCCCGCTCAACTACGTGGGCGGAGGGATTCACTGCGCGACGCAACAGCAACCCTTGGGCGCCTGCCGATCCGCGCCGTGAGTACCGGAGCGGCTTGTCTGGCGTAACCTATGGACCAAGCAACGGCAACCGGGGTCGAGTGTCTGCTCCCCACCTTGCTGGTACTGATACTGGCAATCCTCTCCAAGCGCACGATCGAACCCCTGGTGGCCGGTGTGATCCTGGGGCTGCTCATACTGCAGCCGGCCGAACTGCTGGGCAATCTGACCGGCGTGGTGTTGACGGTCATGGCCGACGACACCATAGGCTGGGTCATCATGGTGTGCGGGCTGATGGGCGGCCTGATCGCGTTGCTGGTGAAGATCGGCGGCGCGGTCGCCTTCGGCCGGGTGGCGGCCCGGCGCATCACGGGCAGGAAGGGGGCGCTGATAACGACCTGGCTGTTGGGCTTGGCCATATTCATCGATGACTATCTCAATTCCCTCACGATCAGCTCGTCCATGAAGGCGGTCACGGACAAGTTCCGCGTCTCGAGGGAGATGCTGGCCTACGTGGTCGATTCCACCGCGGCGCCCATCTGTGTCATCGTTCCGCTGTCCACCTGGTCCGTCTATTTCTCGGCCCTCCTCGAAGACGGCATGGCGCTCGACGCCGGTGAGGGCCTCCGCATCTATATCCAGGCCATTCCCTATATGTTCTATGCCTGGATCGCGGTCCTCATCGTTCCCCTGGTGGCGCTGGGGAAAATCCCGCTGCTCGGCGCCATGAGGGTGGCGGAACGCAAGGTCGCCGCCGGCCCCGATCCCGCGCCGGCGCAGAATGGTTCCGGACGGGGGCACAAGGGTGACGTCCGCAAGGTCGTGCTGAACTTCTTCGTCCCCCTTGTGACGCTCCTCTTCTTCACCTGGTTCCTGGATATCGACATCTTCAAGGGCGTTATCGTCGCGCTTGCGGTCACCCTGGCCCTGGTCTTCTACCAGAGACTGCTCAAGCCGGGTGAGCTGTTCGACACCATGATGGATGGATTCAAGTCGATGCTGCTGCCGCTCGGAACCGTGGTGGCCGGGTTCATGCTCAAGGAGGTCAACGACCAGCTCGGGCTGACTCCATACGTGATAGGACTCGTTGAACCCATCATGACGCCCATGCTGTTACCGCTTGTTACCTTCGTGACCATGGCCCTGATCGCCTTCGCTACCGGATCATTTTGGGGCATATTCGCCGTGGCCATACCTATTGTTCTGCCGCTCGCCTCCAGCATGGACGCGAACACCCCCCTGGTCGTAGGGGCGCTGATTTCGGCCAGCGCCTTCGGCAGCCATACCTGTTTTTACGGCGACTCTACAGTCCTCTCGGCGCACGGCAGCGGCTGCCGTGTCATGGATCATGCACTGACGCAACTGCCCTACGCCATGCTCGCGGCGGCCTGCGCCGCGTTCGTTTTCGTCCTGGCTGCGGCGTTCTGAAATGAAGAAAATCGACGCCACAACGCTTTGGCGGATGGACCGGGACCACTTCATCCATCCCTACACGGACTTCACGAGCTTCGGGGAAGAAGGCAGCCAGATCATCACCGAAGCCGACGGGGTGTACGTAGTCGATTCGCACGGCAACCGGTTCCTCGACGGAATCGCCGGACTGTGGTGCGTGAACATCGGACACGGCCGAAGGGAAATGGCCGAGTGCATCGCCCGGCAGGTGTTAAGGATGCAGTACTACAACCCGTTCGGCCACAGCAGCAACGAGCCGGCCGCGATGCTGTCGGCGAAGCTGGCCGAACTGGCGCCCGGCAACCTGAACCGCGTTTTCTACACAACGGGCGGTTCGACGGCCAACGACGCCGCGATCCGCCTGACGCACTACTACAACAACCTCCGCGGCAAGCCGCAAAAGAAGAAGGTCATCTCACGTCTCAGGGCCTATCACGGTTCAACCTACGTGACTGCCAATCTGACCGGAATACACGACACCAAGCGGGGCTTCGACCGCATAGCCGACGACTGGATTCACCATGTGTCCGCACCGGACATGTATCGCCGCCCGAAGGGCGCCGAACGATTGAACGAGACGGAGTACCGCGACTTTTTGGTCGCGGAGCTGGAGAACCGGATCATGCAGCTCGGGGCCGATAACGTGGCGGCCTTCATTGCCGAGCCGATCATCGGAGCGGGCGGGGTGCTGGTGGCGCCGGAAGGCTATCACAGGAAGGCGTGGGAGGTCTGCCGGGAGCACGACATCCTGTACATCGCCGACGAGGTGGTTACGGGATTCGGCCGCCTGGGCCACTGGTTCGCCTCGGAATCCGCGTACGGTTATGTCCCCGACATCCTGGTGGGCGCCAAGGGCGTCACGTCCGGGTACCTTCCGCTTGGCTTTGCCCTTTTTTCCGAGGAGATTTACAGGGTCATCAGCCAGCCGCAGTGCGAGGGCGGACTTCTGTCCATGGGTTTCACCTACTCAGGGCATCCTGTCGCCTGCGCGGCCGCGTTGAAAAACATCGAAATCATGGAGCGGGAGCGCCTTTGCGAAAACGTTCGGGAACTGGGTCCGCACCTTTGCTCGCTGGCGCAATCCCTCGGCGATCTGCCGATCGTCGGCGACGTGCGTGGCAGCCATTTCATGGTGGGCGTCGAGTTTGTCGAGAACAAGGCTTCGCAAAGATCCTTCGCCGCAAAAACAAGGATCGCCGAGCGCGTGTTCCGGCATTGCCGCGACCGCGGCCTGATCGTGAGGCCGGTGGGCCAGCAGGTCGTCCTGTCGCCCCCCTTGATCCTGGATCGGTCTCAAGCTGACGAGCTGTTTGCGATCCTGCGCACCGCCATCGAGGCAACCTGCCGCGACCTGAAACGCGAGGGCCTGATTGCGAGCGCGAACCGGCAAGAATAATGGGGGCCCCTCAAAAGTAGGAAATCCCACATCCGAAACGGCTCGGATTACAGGGGAACGGTCAGTTCAGATCAGTACTTCCGGCAATCACTTGAGCGGAATCAAAGATTCAAGCTTCGCTGGATTCACAAGATTTCAAATCGACCAACGGTGCATCCCACCGCGAAAATCGGCAGCTTTGCGGTGTAGAACTGAAGGTTCAGCGGACCACCTGCGGCGGCCGCGGCGGCAATAAAGGTCCGAATTTCGAAGCCACCCTGTCCGGCCTCACGGTAGGTTGCTTCATCCGTGTAAGAAAGCAGCGCCTTCTTGTCGGCGCGGCGAAGGCGGTCGAGAAACTCCACATCCCATTCGGCGTTGATCTTCCCCGAGTCTGGCGTTGCCGGCCAATGGGATATCCCTCCGGTGCCCACAACCGCCACTCGTTCCGGGACCGTGCCGCAGGCTCGTTTCAAGGCTTGGCCAAATGCCCACACCCGATGCAGTGGCGCCAGTGGCGGACCCTGGCAGTTAATGTTCACGGGGATAACGGGCAGGTCGTACCGGGGCGTCAGAAAATGCAGCGGAACCATGATGCCGTGATCCAGTTTCCATTCCTCTGCATACGCGACGTCAACGGACTTCATGATCTCGGTGCAGAGCCGGTTGCCGAGATCGGCATTACCCGGCACCGTAGTGTAGGGGATCTTGAGCCACTCGGGATCTTCTATAGGGCCAGCGTGTTCCTCTCCGATTCCTACACAGAATGCAGGCATATTGTTCATAAAGAAATTCGCGAAGTGCTCTGCGGCAACCACAACCAGGACATCGGGCTGCATTTCCTCGATCTCCTTGCGTTGCCGATCCAGTTTCTCGTAGAACTCGTTTCTGATCGACACGTCTCTTACCAGATCGGCACGCCCGGTAATGCCCGGCGCATGGCTCAAGACACCTGCGTATACGAGACTCATCGTGTCTTCTCCTCTTGCGTAAAGCGCTCCCCGCCGCCGGTCATCGCGTACACCCCGGCACGCACAGGGCCGTGCTTGCGAATGCCTTCCCGCATGAGCTCCAGATAATCGAACCACTCGATTCCGAGGAAGGCCGCAAAATGCATTAGGATCTGTCCATTAACGCCGAGAACGTAAAGTAGGCCGATATCGCCCTCGACGAGGGCCTGTCGCTCCTCATCGGTCAAGTCAAAATCGTTCAGAAGTTCATGAATCTCGTCACGGTATCTTCGCTGTGACGCTTGGTCGCGATTGAGCACGTACAGGAATTTCTGCAGCTGATAAAGACTCACGAGCCACCGCCCAGTCGAGAAATTCGATGCTTGTCGAGCGCGACGCATATGTTTTTCGTTTCCATGTAGAACTCGAAACTGTAGTCTCCGCCGTCTCTGCCGATGCCGCTGGCCTTCATGCCGCCGAATGGAGACGAAAGATGGCGATTGTTCTCCGAATTCACCCAGACCATGCCGACGTCAAGCCCTTGGGCTACGCGGTGGGCCCGGCCCACATCGCTAGTCCAGATGTACCCCGCCAGGCCGTATTCGGTATCGTTGGCGATCTGCACGGCTTCGTCTTCATATTCAAACGGGATAACGGTCAGTACGGGACCGAAGATCTCCTGCTGCGCAATACGCATGCGATTGGATGCATGTGCAATCACCGTCGGTTGAACGTAATTTCCGGGCCCCTTGATGGGCGAACCTCCCGCAACAATGGCCGCGCCATCTCGATTCGCATATTCGAAATAGCTGCAGACCTTCTCGCGATGCCTGCGGTGGATGAGGGGACCGACCTCGGTGTCCGGATCCAGTGGATTACCGACCTTAATCTGGCTCACCCGCTCGACGAGCCTGTCAATGAAACGCCGTTCGATCGACTCTTGAATCAACAAGCGGCTGGATGATGTGCAACGCTCGCCATTCATGCTGTAAATCATGAAAACGACCGCATCCAGCGCCCGCTCAATGTCCGCGTCAGCGAAGACGATTACGGGGTTTTTCCCACCCAGTTCGAAGTGCACGCGCTTGAGGGTATCGGCGCCTTGTTTCATGATGCGGCTGCCCGTTAACGATTCGCCAACAAACGCGACAGCCTTGATCGCAGGATGCTCGGTCAGCATCTTGCCGGCCTGCTCGCCCAATCCCTGAACGCAGTTGAGCACGCCGGGCGGCAACCCGGCCTCATGTGCGATTTCTGCAAGCAACATGGCGGTGTAGGGCGACCATTCAGCCGGCTTGTGAACAACCGTGCATCCGGCTGCCAGCGCCGGCGCTATTTTCCATGTTGACAGCATGAACGGCGTGTTCCAGGGCGTGATCACACCGATCGGGCCGATGGGCTGGCGCTGCGTGAAATTGACATGCTGCTCGGCAGGCAGGGACAGCCCATCCCTGGCGCCTGGCGACATATCAGCGAAAAAACGGAAGTTCTCCGCGCCCCGGATCGCGGCCTTTGACATGAACTTGATGGGCTGGCCCGAATCCCAGCTTTCGATCAGTGCGATTTCCGTCGCGCGGGCCTCAATTGCGTCAGCAACATCGTGCAGGATTTGCCGACGCTCTCTTCCAGAGATTGCTTTCCATTCATCGAACGCATTCGCCGCCGCCTTGCACGCGATGTCGATATCATCGGCGTTTCCCGCGTAAACAGATCCGATAGTTGAGTTGTCGATCGGAGACACGCTCTTGAAGGTGGCGCCCGAGATGCCGGGCGTTGGACGGCCATCGATAAAGTGCGGCAAGACGCTCGATTGAAATCGGGTAACCAGGTCTTGAGCAGCCTGCAGCCTGTCAGCGACACCTGACATTGGACAACCCTCTTATGCCTCTCCGCGTGTGTCGGCGGTACGACGTTTGAGGTGGGCCCGAATGTTTCCGTCCTTCCAACGCGTGCCCGGGTCGATTTCCTGTATCTCCAGCGACAAAGCAGCAGGAAAGGAATCGTCGGACGGATCTATGTGCTCCCTTAGCACTGCAAATAACTGCTCGCCGACCGCCGCCTTGGCCTCGCCGGATCGGCCGGAAGCGAGCCGAAGCGTCACATGGATGAAGGTGTTCTCAACGTGACCGTCCGCGATTCTGTACAAGTTGCGTCGTACCGCTCTCGTGCGCACTCCAGCCTTCGGAAGAACCTCAAGTCCGACAGCGGCGGCGTGCAGGACGTCCACCAGTCGCGTGATGTCGATCCGGTCCTCCAGATTTGCCGAGTACTCGATAATTTGGTGAGGCATAAATTGTGGTGATTCAGATTGGTATTGAAATCCGTTAACATGTTAAGCATAATGCCTTCCACCATGATGTCAAACAGTCACGGGGCCGTGCGTTTTCTCAGCTTCAAGCATTCCGGCAAGACATCCTTTGGCGCGGTCGTTGGCGCCGGCGTCGTCGACCTCGGCCAGAGGTTCCGTGCTCTTGGCGACCTGCGCGACGCGATTCGTAGCGACACGCTTCAATTTCTGTCCAGCCATGCCTCGATTGCCCCGATCGACTACGCGCTCGACGAAATCGAATTCCTGCCGACCATTCCCAATCCCGAAAAGATCATCTGCATCGGTGTCAATTACGCGAACAGGCACGCCGAGTACCGAGATGGATCGCTTGCGCCCCGATACCCAAGTGTCTTCATGCGCACCCGTGAATCGCTCGTTGGCCACGAGGCCCCGCTTCTTGACCCTCCGGAATCGGACCAGCTGGATTACGAGGGCGAAATCACCGTGGTTGTTGGCAAGGAAGGCCGGCGAATTCCGGAAGCTGCCGCGCACGAACATGTGGCGGGTCTCACTATAATGAATGAAGGCTGCCTGCGCGACTTTCTCAGGCACGCCAAGTTCAATGTCACGCAAGGAAAGAACTTTGAGAAATCGGGCGCATTGGGACCGTGGCTGGTCACCGCGGACGAATTGGACCCGTTCGGCAACCTGCACATAATGACGCGCGTCAATGGCGAAGACCGCCAAAACGACGTCACTGCCAATCTCCAGTTTTCCATTCGCTATCTGATCAGCTATTTGTCGACATTCTTCAGGTTGAGACCGGGCGATATCATCGCAACCGGGACACCCAACGGAGCGGGCGCTCGATTCAACCCTCCCAAGTTTCTGACGAGCGGTGATGTTGTGGAGGTTGAGGTGCCCGGTATCGGAATCCTCACCAACCCGGTCGCAAAAGAGGACTTGTGACGGAACAAGCTCGCATGGGATCCACGCCTGAACTTCGGGACTTCCGGCATTCCCTGCCAATGGAACTCCTGAAGGCCCGGGAGGCCGCGATGGCGAGATTCCGCCCACTGCTGAAAGAGTGGGGCTTTACGGAACAACAATGGCGAGTCATCCGCGTGCTGGTCGACTCAGGACCGATAGATGCTGGGAAACTGGCTTCGCGAAGCCTGTTGCTGGCGCCGAGCCTTACTCGAATCCTTCGCTATCTGGAGAATGAGGGGATAGTGCGGCGATCCGTGGATGGGGGCGACCAGCGCAGGCAGATTGTGTCGCTGACTGCTTCCGGGCGAAAACGCTTCGAAGAAGCCGCGCCCGATTCGGAGGCTGCCTACGCGCAAATCGAATCGGACTTCGGGCGCGAGCGGCTGGAGTTGCTATACGGACTGTTGGCGGATTTCTATACAAGCATGGAAGATGCGAAGCCGCCGGACCGCTGATTTAGCCTCATGTGTGTAAGAGGATTCCAATATGCCAGCTAGAACAGGCAGCGAGCTCATTCAGGCGCTCAGGGAGTCTCCGATGGAATTGTGGCATCGGGGCCGCAAGATCGAAGACATCACCAGCGAAGAAGGTATTGCAGGCGGCGTACGCAGCCTTGCAGCCCGTTACGATCTGCAGCACAGCGAACCGGAGCAATTGCTTTTTCCCTCGCCGGATACGGGCAATCCGGTGGGCATGAGCTTCATGATTCTCGAGACTCGTGAAGACCTCGTGAGGGTCGGTGATGCGATGCATCGGATTGCGGAATCCAGTTTCGGCATGGCGGGGCGCGACCCCAGCTACCTGAACCGCGCGATGAGCGCCTACGCGGCCGCCGCTGGCTGGCTGGATTCGGCTCACCCGGGGGGCGGGGCGAACGCGAGGGCCTGGCATCGGGAGATGCGCGAACGCGACCTGGCGCTCACGCATACGCTGATCAACCCGCAGATCAACCGCGCGGTAAGCGCCGCAAAACAGGCCGATCCGTTCCTGGCGGCGCGGGTAAAGGAGGAAACCGACGCCGGCCTGGTGATCAAGGGCGCCCGCATGCTGGCCACGCTGCCGATCTCCGACTCGATCATGGTGTTTCCTTCCACGCTCTTGAAGAACCCGGAAGAAGACGCGCCGTACTCCTTCGCCTTCTGCCTGCCCAACGCGACTGAGGGGCTGAAGTTCATCTGCCGGGAAACGGTGGACTACGGGCGCAGTCACTTCGACCATCCCCTGGGCTCGCGATTCGAGGAACTGGACGCGCTGGTGGTTTTCGACGACGTGTTCGTGCCCTGGGAGAACGTGTTTCTGTATCGCGACGTCAAGGCCTGCAACGAGGCTTACGCAGCCACGTCGGCGGTGGTTCACATGTCGCACCAGGTTATCTGCAAGAACATCGCCAAGACCGAGTTCCTGCTGGGCCTGGTTTCGCTGATGATCGACGCCGTGGGGATCGAGATCTTTCAGCATGTGCAGGAGAAGGTGGCCGAGATCTGGATCAACCTGGAGACCATGAAGGCCTTCCGGCGGGCCGCGGAGGCTGACGCCGCGCTGAACGAGCACGGCATGATGACGCCGGCCTTCGATCCGCTGGACGCGGCCCGCAACCTTTACCCCCGCCTTTATCCGCGCATGGTGGAAATAGTCCGCCTGCTGGGCGCCAGCGGTCTGGTGGCCATGCCCACGGAAGCCGACCTTAAGGGTCCGCTCGGCGAGGAGGTGCATCGCTACTACCAATCGGCGCGGCTGGAGGCGAAAGACCGTATACCCTTGTACCGACTGGCCTGGGACACGGCGCTGTCGGCCTTCGGGGCGCGGCAGGTGCAGTACGAAACCTATTTCTTCGGCGACCCCGTACGGATGGCCTGCGCGATATTCCACTCCAAGGACCGCACGCGCTACATGGAACGCGTGCGCGAGTTCCTTCGCGATTCGGCGGAAGAACAGTAGGGCGCGGCGGGAGAGGCAATTGGATACGAAAGGGTTTCGCGCGGCGCTGGGGCAGTTCGCAACGGGCGTCACGGTGGTGACGGCAAAGGCGGAAAACGGCGACCGCATCGGCCTGACCGCCAACAGCTTCAATTCCGCCTCCCTGGACCCGCCCATGGTGCTCTGGAGCCTCAAGAACGATTCAACGAACTTCGATGTGTTCGCCGAAGCGAGCTACTTTGCGGTCAATGTGCTGGCGGCCGACCAGGTGGAGGTCTCGCAGCGTTTTTCCCGCTACGTCGAGGACCGTTTTGCGGGACTGGACTGCGCCGAGGGCATTGGGGGAGTGCCCGTAATCGCGGGCTGCGCCGCCACCTTCCAGTGCCGCAACGTGCATCGTTACAGCGGCGGTGATCACGCGATCTTTGTGGGGGAGGTGCTGGATTTCGAGGTCAACGACCGGACCCCGCTGGTATTTCACCGCGGCGACTACACGGTCACCATGCCGCGCCCGGCGCAGGAATCGGGCGAATCGGAAATCGCCGGCGGCTATGTCGATGACTTTCTCCTGCCGCTGCTGGCGCGGGCCTATCGCCTGTTCGGCCTGCCGTTCTACGAGCACCTGAACGAACGCAAGATTCCCCGCGACGAATGGCGGGTGCTGGCCACCTTAAGCGACCAGAGCTGCACCCGCGACGAGCTGGCCTGGATCATCCGGATGCCCGAGGAGATTCTCGACAGCACGCTCGGGGCCCTGTTTGACCAGGAGATGATCGCCGAGGACGAACCGCGGGTGGAAGGACGCCTGGCCCGGCTGGTGTGCACCCCCCGGGGCAGCCGCCGGGTCGTCAAGCTGCTGGCCGTGGCCAAGGCCCGCGAGGCGGATGTGCTGGCGGACTTTCCCGAATTGGAACAGCAGGACTTCAAGCACATGCTGCGCAGCATGATTGCGCGGCTGGGAGGCAGCAAGCGCCAGCGCTGATATGAGACTAGGCTGCGGGATCAAGGCCGCCAAAGCGGCTATGGAAGAAGGGTCCGGCCCCGGGCAACAATCCATCGGCGTTTTCAAGATTCTGCCGCACGTATTCCTCGGAAGCAGGCGCCAACAGCCGGTAGCTGCGCTTGATGAGTTCGTAGGCGGAAAAGCCGATCCATCCGGTGGGGAGCACGACGTCGGGAAACTCCGGATCCTTGAGCAGCACCCGGCGGTAATCGTGAACCATCAAGGTCCTAAGGCAGAAGCTCGCGCGGGGCGTGAGTTCCTGCGGGGCCAGCTTGCGTGTTAACGGTCGGTAGAAGTCGAGAAACTCATCGTATAGATCGTGCAGCCTGTCCAGGTTCCACTTGGCCTGCGCCAGTTGCTTCAATGCCTTCTGGGACTCCGGGTCCCCTGTGGATGCCTGTAGAACGACCACTGATCCGTCCAGACCGAGTTCGTCGATGGCCTCGTCGAGGTCTCCGCGGTCTGCCGACGGGCGCCCATAGGTGCCAGGAGCAAGTGGGCTGAAGCCCTGCCATGACAGGCTCCTAACGAACTTGTCACGTTTTTCTTCCGGAACGGCTGACGGCAGCACCAGCGTCCAGCGACCGTCCCACTCCTTGTGCCCGGCCGCATAAATTCGCCGTGCAGCGCGGGCGTAATGCGCCTGAGCGTCGTCGGTAAAACAGAAAAAGCGCCGGCGGCCTACCTGGTCCCCCTTGAGCCAGTTCTGCTTTGTGAGACGGTAGACCGCGGTGCGCACCGACCGTTCCCTGAAGCCCAGGGGCTTAAGCGCTTCGATCAGGCTGCCCAGCCAGATCCAACCGCCGTGCTGTGAAACCGAATCGCCGAAAACGGTAACCACCATGGACCCGCCACTGATGGAGCGCTCCTCTACCCGGCGGGCCAGCGTGCGGGAGGTTATGCGGTTCTCAGGCATCACCCACGCTATCCTAGCGAAGCTTGGGACAGGGGGGCGGCCGGCACCGCCGCCGCAAGCAAAATTGGGAACCACGACCTCGCGGCCGCAGGGGGAAGAGACGCCCTCGCTCCGCGGAGCGCTGTCATAGTGCGTCGAAATCCACTGCGACACGCTCGGTAATCGGGTGGGACTGGCAGGTCAGGATCATTCCCTCGGCCAGTTCCTGCTCGCCCAACGCGTGATTGATATCCATCTCCACCTCGCCGCTTGTAAGGCGCGCCTTGCAGGTGGCGCACACGCCGCCCTTGCAGGAAAACGGAACCTCGGCGCCGTTTCGAAGCGCCCCATCGAGGATGCTTTCGCCGTCGGTGGAGAGTTCAAACCTCGACGAACGCCCCGACACGGTTACGCTGACTACGCTTACCCGGCCAGCGTATTCCCGGGCCCGGGCCAGGTGCTTCTCCACCACTTCGCGTGCGTCTTCGGCCGAAGTGGAAAACAACTCGTAGTGGATGTTCGATTCGTCCACGCCCGAAGCCCGCAATCCGCGCGAAACTTCCGAGATCATGGACTGCGGTCCGCACAGAAAGAATTCGTCGGTCGCGGCGATGTCGATCAGCCGTTTGCGCTGCAGCTCCCCTCCCTTGCGGTTGTCCAGGCGGCCGAACAGCACTTCGGCGTCCTGTTCTTCGCGGCTCAGGATATTGACCCAATTGAAGCGCGTCATATAGCGGTTCTTCAGGTGGCTCAGTTCGTTCCTGAACATTACGGTCGCGGAGTTGCGGTTGCCGTACAGCAGGGTCACGAAACTACCTGACTCGCGGGCCAGGATGGACTTGATGATCGAGAGAATCGGCGTAATGCCGCTGCCGATGCATAGGCACATGTAGTTTCTGGACTTGCCGGCTTTAATCGGCGTATGAAACTCGCCCTTGGGCGGCAGAACCCGAATCTCGTCTCCGGCGCGCAGTTCCTCGTTGGCGTAGCTTGAGAATACGCCGCCGTCGATCCGCTTGATGCCGACTGACAGGTCCTGGTCATCAATGCCGGAGCAGATCGAGTAGGAGCGGCTGATACGCTCGCCGCCAATGTCCGTGCTCAGGGTCAGGTATTGCCCCGGGATAAATTGAAAGGCCTCGCGTAGCGGTTCGGGCACCTCCAGCGTGACGCACACGGCGCTTTCGGTTTCGGGGCTAACTTTGGCCACCCGCAATGAATGGAAACCGGCCTCGCTCAAAGCTGCGCCACCTACCAGTCGAGTCCCGGATAGGCGCGCTGCATGAATTGCATCTCGGCCAGCAGGTAACCGTGGTGTTCAGTATGCACACCATCGCGCCCACCGCTGATCGCCCACTCGTTGCCGGGCGTCGTAAGCGTGGCCTCGCTCAATACGTCCTTCATCTCCGACTCCCAATCCGTTTTCATGGCCGAACGGTCCACCGCGACGCCGCTATCGAGCAAGGCCATCTCGTCGCCGGCCATCGCGAACATTTCCGGGCAGTAACCCCACAGCGCATCGAACGCGGACTGGATCTTCGCGTGGCTCTCTTCAGTGCCGTCGCCCAGGCGCAGCACCCAGTCGCGGCTGCGCTTGAGGTGGTAGCGGCTTTCCTTGACCGCCTTGGCGGCGATCGCGGCGATGCGCGCGTTGGTGGAACGGCTGAGGCGCCTGAAGTACGGCAGGTGAAAGGCGTCCACCATAAGCTGCCGCGCCATGGTACGGGCGAAGTCCCCCACGGGAAGTTCGAAAATCAGCAGGTTGCGGTAGGCCCGGCTGTCCCGCAGGAAGGCGATTTCGTCAACGCTGCGCCGCCCACCCCCAAGTTCCGAGACGTAGCGGTAGAACTTTTCAGCCCGGCCGAGGTAATCCAGCGCGACATTGGCGATCGCGATGTCCTCTTCCAGAAATGGCGCTCTACCGCACCACTCGGACAGGCGCTGGCCCAGCACCAGGGAATCGTCGCCGAGCGCGAGAACGAATTCGGCGAGCGCCGCCTGGGAGGGAAGCCGTCCCGCCCCCCGCGAAGGCGGGACGCCGTCCCTCCCAGGCGAAGTACGCTCTTCTACCCGGGCAGGAATCAAAGGTTCTTCACCTCGGGCGGAATGCGGTAAAAGGTGGCGTGCCGGTAGGGCTTGTCGTCCGACGGGTCGAAGAAGCTGGCTGCGTCCTCCTCCTGCGAGGCCACGATGTCGCTGGATCTGACGACCCAGATGCTTAAGCCCTCGCCGCGGCGGGTATAGCAATCGCGCGCGAATTTCAGCGCCTGCGCACCGTCTTTAGCATGCAGGCTGCCCACGTGCTTGTGATCCAAGCCGCGTTTGGAGCGCACAAATACTTCATAGAGAGGGAGTTTCATGCTGTTCGCTTTTTCTCCTCGCAAGCGCGCATGGCCTCGCGCACCCACTCGCCTTCCCGGTGCGCCCTGCTGTGCCTCTCAAGGCGTTCACGGTTGCACAGGCCGTTTCCGGAAACCACAGTCCGAAACTCGTCCCAGTCAATCTCCCCGAAATCGTAGTGACCACGTTCCTCGTTCCATTTGAGGTCCGGGTCTGGAATCGCCAGTCCCAGATACTCCGCCTGCGGGACAGTCTGATCTATGAAATCCTGGCGCAGTTCGTCGTTGCTCTTGCGCTTGATCTTCCATTGCATCGATTTCGCGCCATGCACTGACTCGGAATCATGCGGGCCGAACATCATCAGCGTAGGCCACCACCAGCGGTTCATCGCATCCTGGGCCATCGCCTTCTGCTCAAGGCTGCCCGACGCCAGCGGCATCAGGATTTCAAAGCCCTGGCGCTGATGAAAGCTCTCTTCCTTGCAAATGCGGATCATCGCCCGCGAATACGGACCGTAGGAGGTGCGCTGCAGCGAAATCTGATTGACGATCGCCGCGCTGTCCACCAGCCAGCCGATAACCCCCACGTCGGCCCAGGTGAGCGTGGGATAGTTGAAGATCGAGGCATACTTGGCGTGCCCCTCGTGCAGCGCACCGATCATGTCCTCGCGGGTGACGCCCAGCGTTTCTGCAGCGCTGTACAGGTAAAGGCCGTGCCCGGCCTCATCCTGCACTTTGGCCAGCAGGATCATCTTGCGCTTCAGCGTGGGCGCTCGGGTGATCCAGTTGCCCTCCGGCTGCATGCCGATCACCTCCGAGTGGGCGTGCTGCGAAATCTGCCGGATCAGGTTCCTGCGGTAGCCCTCCGGCATCCAGTCCTTGGGTTCTATCTTGATTTCGTTGTCGACCCGCTCCTGAAAGGCCGCTTCCGGTTCGGTATTGGACAGGTGGTCGTCCGTCATTCCGTTCTCCTTTGCACCAGAGTGAGCACGTCGTACAGCGCCACGACCTTGTCCTCCTGGTTGACGATCTCCACGTCCCACACGACGACGCCGGCGGCGTGGTCTTCGTCCGGGCGCTTTTCCTTCGCGATCTTCTTCTTGACCGTGACCCGCGCCTGAATGGTGTCTCCCATACCGACCGGCTCGATGAAGCGCAGGTTCTCCAGCCCGTAATTCGCCAACACCGGCCCCGGCGCGGGATCCACGAACAGGCCGGCAGCCGCCGAGATCACGAAATAGCCGTGCGCGACCCGCTTGCCGAACAGCGATTCTTTGGCCGCCTCTTCGTCGAAATGGGCGTAGAAGTGATCGCCCGAAATACAGCCGAAGTTCACGATATCGGCTTCGGTCACGGTCCGACGATGGGTCGAGAGGCGGTCGCCCACCTGCAGGTCCTCGAAATGCTTCCGGAACGGATGCACCTCCGTTTCCCTGACCCGGGCGCCGGACTGATACTCGCGGGTGATGGCGACCAGCACACTGGGCGAACCCTGCACCGAGGTCCGCTGCATGTAGTGCTTTACCGCCCGCGCCCCGCCCAATTCCTCGCCGCCTCCAGCGCGGCCCGGTCCGCCGTGCACCAGCATCGGCAAGGGTGAGCCGTGACCGGTGGATTCCTTCGCGCATTCGCGGTTCAACACCAGCATTCGGCCGTGCCAGGCGGCGGTCCCGAGCACAATCTGCGCCGCCTCGGCGTCATCGCGGGTCACTACGGAACCCACCAGGCTTCCGCGGCCCAGGGCGGCGAGATCAACCGCCTCGCCGGGATCGCCGTACGGCATAAGGGTGGCAACCGGCCCGAAGGCTTCTATCGAATGCGGCGCATCCGTTGCAAACGGGTCGGCGCAATGCAGCAGCGTGGGCGGATAGAAAGCGTCACGCACCGCCTGCTCGCCGATCAATTCGAAGTCATCGCTGCCACCCATGAGCAATTCGCAACTCGCGGCCAATTCTTCGACGCTGGCATGTACCTCGGCCTTCTGCGTAGCGCCCAGCAGCGGCCCCATGCGCACGCTTTCCGCGGCCGGATCGCCGACCGCCACTTTAGACAGCCGCGCCTGCAGAGCGTCGACGACCGGCTGGGCCTGTTGGTGCGTGACCAGGATGCGGCGGATCGCGGTGCACTTCTGCCCTGCCTTGGAGGTCATCTCTCTCGCGACCTCCCTGACGAACAGGTCGAACTCCGGGTCGCCCGCGCTCACCGACTTGCCCAGAATGCAGCAGTTGAGCGAATCCGCCTCCTGGTTGAACGGGATGCTCCTGGCGATGATGTTGGGATGCGCCTTCAGCATCCGGCCGGTCTCGGCTGAACCGGTAAACGTGACCACGTCCTGCTCGGTCAGATGATCCAGGAGGTCGCCGGTGCCGCCGCAGATAAGTTGCAATGCACCTTCAGGCAGGAGCCCCGAGGCAACGATTTCACGGACCATCGCCTCGGTCAGGTACGCCGAACCGGTCGCAGGCTTGACGACCGCGGGCACGCCCGCGATCAGGCTGGGGGCGATTTTCTCCAGCATCCCCCAGCAGGGGAAGTTGAACGCGTTGATATGCAAGGACACGCCACGCTTGGGAGTGAGGATGTGGCGGGCCGAAAAGGTGTTCTCGGCCGAGAGGCGCTCCGCGCCGCCTTCCACGATGAAAGGTTCGTTCGGGA
Source organism: uncultured Gammaproteobacteria bacterium (assembly GCA_951828235.1). Taxonomy (GTDB): domain Bacteria; phylum Pseudomonadota; class Gammaproteobacteria; order Steroidobacterales; family Foliamicaceae; genus Foliamicus. The sequence goes on along the minus strand of OX639965.1, from coordinate 2,042,032 downwards.
ATTCGCGCCGGGCGATGCTGGAAAAGCTGAACAGGGTCCCGATCCCACCCTCAATATCCACCCAGCTGTCGGCCCGGGTGGCGCCCGTATAGGCGGAAATTCGGTAGAACTCGTCCTTGCGCTTTAGCAGGTGCTTGGCCAGCGCCTTTAGCGCCAGGGCGCGCTCGTGGATGGTCATGGCGCGCAGCGCAGGACCCCCGATCGACCGCCCGTAATCCAGCACCTGCTCGAAGTTCACTCCCTCACTACTCGTCGAAGTGATACGTTTACCAGTGACAGAATGGTAAATATGAGTTCCTTCCCTCCCTCCGGCCATCCAATTTCCATATACATAACTATTTGTTGAAATGGACATTTTCTTATTACCTATCAGTATACGGCCTTTCCCTGCTCTCTGGGGATATTATTATAACTCATTTGAAACATGCTATCAGACTGTTATGTGTTATAGTCGAATTCCGCGACCGGGTAAAAGGGCGGCGGCATCTTGAACTCCAGGACAGGCTACGAAGCGATCGAGAACGCGAGCATCGACGAAATTCGCGGCCTGCAGACGGAGCGCTTGAGGAACACGCTCCAATACGTCTATCGGAATTCGCCCGTCTACAGGCGAAAATTCGATGAAGAGGGCGTCCGGCCCCACGACTTTCGCTCCCTTGAAGACTTGGCCGGATTCCCGTTCACGACCAAGGCCGACCTTCGCGATGCCTATCCGTTCGGGTTTTGTTGCGTGCCTATGGACTGCGTGGCGCGAATCCATGCCTCGAGTGGCACGACCGGCAAACCCACCGTGGTGTGTTACTCGCAGGCGGATATCGACATATGGGCCGGCGTGTGCGCGCGCTCGATCTATGCCGCCGGGGGCCGGCCCGGCGACAAAGCCCACGTGGCATACGGTTACGGCCTTTTTACCGGCGGCCTGGGGGCCCACTACGGCGCCGAGCGGCTGGGCTGCGCCGTGATCCCCATGTCCGGCGGCCAGACCGGGAAACAGGCCCAGTTGATTCGCGATTTCGACCCGGACATCATCATGGTCACGCCGTCCTATCTTCTCAACATCAGCGACGAGATCGCCCGGCAGGGTATTAACCCGGCGAAGCTGGCGCTGCGCTTGGGAATACTGGGCGCGGAACCCTGGACTGAATCCATGCGCGTGGAAATCGAAGCGCGGATGCAGCTGGATGCCGTGGACATCTACGGCCTTTCGGAGGTGATGGGTCCCGGCGTTGCCCAGGAGTGCGTGGAGGGCAAGGACGGCCCCACCATCTGGGAAGACCATTTCTACCCCGAAATCGTCGACCCCGATACGGGCGCGGTGCTGCCCGACGGCGAAGAGGGAGAACTGGTTTTCACGACGCTGACCAAGGAAGCCATGCCGGTTATCCGCTACCGCACGCGCGACCTCACCCGCCTGCTTCCAGGCACGTCGCGCAGCATGCGCCGGATGTCCAGGATCACGGGGCGCAGCGACGACATGCTGATAATCCGCGGCGTAAACGTATTTCCCAGCGCAATTGAAGAACAGGTCCTCAGCGTCTCCGGACTCGCCCCGCACTATCTGATCGAAGTGGACCGGCACGGCAACCTCGACGAAGTCACTCTTTCCGTAGAGCGCCGGGACGACGCTGCGGCGGACACGGACGTTCTGTGCGCCCAACTGACACGAAAGATCAAGGACCTTCTAGGCATTTCCGCGCGGGTCGATATCCGAAACGCTGGGGAGTTGCCCCGCTCGCAAGGCAAGGCGCAACGCGTCATCGACAAAAGGGAGTAGACTCTAACGGCGCCCGGAAACGGCATGGAGCAACGGAATTTCGTCCCGCAACAGGTTTGTCGCCGGGCATGACGAAAATGGCGGACTTGATTTTCAGCGGTTACCGCAGAGACACCTCGGATCTGAGGAAGAGGGACCGCTTGGACTATTGGCGAGACATTATCTGCGACGAGTTCGTGCAACTCGACTGCGAGAAGGTCGCGCCGGGTGATTTCATCGGGGAGTTGCACGGCGGCGTGGGAATTTCCGATTTGCGATTCTCCGAAGTCATTGCCGACCCGCAGTTTGTTGTGCGATCCAAGCGCCAGATCGCCAAATCCACGGACGCGGATTTTCTAATCAGTTTTCAGATCGAGAATCGGGGCCTTGTCCGTCAGAACGGCCGGGAGGCACTGCTGACACCCGGCAGTTTCGCGATGTATGACAGCACCCAGCCGTACTCCCTGACCTTCAAGGAGCGCTTTCATCAATTCGTCCTGCAGATGCCCAAGGATGTTCTGTCCCGGCACCTTGTGAACCCCGAGCAGTACACGGCCATCGCGACATCCGCCCGAGCCGGGCTGGGTGCGGTATTGACCAACTTCATCTTTTCACTCGCAAAGGAGTTGAAGCACGTCCGCCAGACCTCGGATGAATTGGCGGACAACCTGGTGGAAATGATCGCGATGGCTTTCAGTTCATCGATGATGCTCGAACAGGTGCACACCCATTCGGTTGTCCGCAAGTCCCTGCGAACCCGGATTCTCCACTTCATCGACACCAACCTTTGTGATCCGCTGCTCTCCAATGCCCAGATCGCTCAGGCCGCAGGCATTTCAATTCGCTACCTCCACAAGCTGTTTGAGCAGGAGACGGAAAGCGTTCACGCCCTGGTGCTCCGCAAGCGCCTGGAGCGGGCCCGCGATCTGATTGACGATCCCGCCTACGCGGGGCATAGCATCGAACAGATCGCCTTCGGCACGGGCTTCTCCAGCGCCGCGCATTTTTCCCGTTCATTCAAGAAGCACTTCGGCCAAAGTCCCAGCGACCTTCGCTAGGCGGGAGAACAAGCGGCCCCTGAGCAGCCGCCAACCGCGCCGGGCTCACGGCGAAGTGCCCGAAAGTGCAAGAAGTTGTGCACTTTTCGGCATGGACTCCACCGCAAAGACCAGCCTACGGTTCCAGGAGACGAACTGGTATCCGGTCGGCCGTTCCGGCCGGTAAGGAGGCTCAAATGGGTGTTTGCAACAAACGCCTTGGCGTAACGGCGATTGCGGCTGGCGGAATAATGTTCCTCAGCAGCGTAATGGTTTTGGCTCAGGGCACGGCACTGGAAGAGATCGTGGTCACCGCGCAGAAGCGAGAGGAGAGCCTTCAGGACACACCCGTGGCCGTTTCCGCCTTCACGGCAAGCGCCATTCAGGACAAGGGCATCGAGGACATTTCCGAGGTCGCCTCGTTCACCCCCAACCTCGTATTCGATACGACCTCGCCCGTCAGCGGACTTTCTTCCGGCGCCGTGGTCTTCATTCGCGGAATTGGCAACACCGACTTCAGTCTGACTACCGATCCGGGAGTCGGCACTTACGTGGACGGGGTCTATATGTCTCGCTCGGCGGGCGGGGTGCTGGATGTTCTGGACGTGGAGCGGATCGAAGTCTTGCGAGGTCCCCAGGGGACGCTGTTCGGCCGCAACACGATGGGCGGCGCAATCAGCATAACGTCCCGCAAGCCCGCCGATGAGTTCCAGGGAAGAGCGGAACTCACGGCGGGCAATTCCAGCCGGCTGGACATCCGTGCGGCAGTCGATGTTCCGTTTACCAACGCCTTGCGCGCCACATTCGCCGTATCGGAAAAGAACCGCGACGGATTCGTGGACCGCGTTCTGGTCGGAGACAAGCTGGGCGACGAAAACAAGTTTGCCTTCCGCGGGTCCGCCGTTTTCGAACCGAACGAGACATGGGACTTTCAATTCAGCTACGACTACACGAATATCGACGAACAGAGCGCCGGTTCGGTCCTGCTGGGGTTCACGCCCGGCGCCGGCACCCTGGGCTACGCGCTCGCCACGTTCGGCGACATTCCCACCGGCCTGGCCGACCTTGGCCAGTACATCACGAACGGAGCGGACGATATCAGCTACGCCACCGGTGAAACCGGAACGAACCTGGAGATTCATGGCGTGTCCCTGACTGGTGCCTGGCACGCGAACGTCTTCGACGTGAAGTACACGGTTGCCTGGAGGAAAACCGACGGTGGCTTCTACCGCGATCCCGACAATTCGCCACATGCAATCACCGAAACCCTGAATCCCGATTATGAGCACCGGCAGACCAGCCATGAACTCCAATTGACGGGGGCCGGGTTCGACGATCGCCTCAAGTACGTGGCCGGCCTGTACTACTTCGTGGAAGACGGCACGGACAACGTGTTCGTCCCCGTGTTTCTGCCCACTCCGGACCTGGCTGCCGGTTTCCCCGCAGCCATTACCAACCGCGCCGAGGTGGACAACAACAGCAGGGCCGCCTATTTCCAGGCCACCTGGGAGCTGACCGAAATCGTGTCCGTTACCGGCGGCGTGCGCCAAACGAAGGACGAGAAGGATTTTGTCTATACCCAGTACATCGGCGCAGACATTTACGGCAATCCGTTGCCTTTCTTCCCCGGCGCGATAAACGAGGACGGCGTATTTGCGCCGGGTCTCGCTCCGATCGTGGGCAACGGCAGCGGGTCCGCGGGAGACTCATTTTCGGAAACCACCTTGCGATTCAGCGTCGACGTCGCCCTCACCGACAATACATTGCTGTATTACAGCTTCTCGCAGGGTTTCAAGAGCGGCGGATACGTGCTGCGGTATGTGGAATACGTCACGGATATCCGCACATTTCAGCCGGAATTGGTCGACACGCATGAAGTCGGTCTGAAATGGCAGGGTCTGCAAGACCGAGTACGCGTGAATGCGGCCGCCTTCTACTCGGACTATGACGAAGTCCAGGTCACCTTCTTCGATACTCTGGGCGGACCAATCACGGCCAACGCGGGAATCGTGGAGATCAAGGGTCTCGAAGTGGAACTGACGGCCCTGATCACCGACAGCTTTCTGCTCGACGCGGCCTTTGGATACGCTGACGCCAACTATACGAAAATCAACCCGATTGCGGGACTGTCGCTCACCCTCGACGAATCCGCGACTTTGGTAAATACCCCGCAAAACACCTTCAATCTCGGCGTGGAATACACACTTTCCATGGGCGCAAACGAATTGGCCGGACGCCTGGACTATTCCTACAAGGACGATGTCTTTAACGACTCACAGAATTCACCCTTTCTGTTCCAGAAGGCCTACGACACCTTGAACGCATCCGTTCGCTACTCGATCGGCGAAGCGATCGACCTGGTGGCTTTCGTCGAGAACCTGACTGACGAACGATTCATCGAAAGCGGCGACTCCAACTTCGGACTGGGCTTCCACGAGGCGAACTTCAACCGTCCGAGGGAATATGGTGTGACGGTCCGGTACCGCTTCTGAATCCCACCGGACATTATCTAATGAGCGCAAACTACAAGGTGGCCGTGGTTCAGGCAGCCCCCGAATTCATGGATCTCGATGGCTGCGTGGACAAGGCCGTGGGCCTTATCGAAGAAGCCGCGCGTCAGGGCGCCAGGCTGATCGCCTTTTCCGAGTGCTGGATTCCGGGGTATCCATGGTGGATATGGCTGTCCGCCACCGCGTTCAACCTGCCGTACTTCCAGCAGTACCATGAGAACAGCCTGACGGCGGGAGGCGACGCCTTCAACCGTTTGGGCAAGGCCGCGAAAGACAACGGCATCTACCTCTCCCTGGGCGCCAGCGAGCGGGACTATGGCTCGCTGTATATCGCCCAGTTCCTGTTCAACGACCACGGCGAGCTCCAGCAGTCGCGAAGAAAGCTAAAGCCCACGCACCAGGAGAGAACGGTGTTCGGAGAAGGCAACGGGAGCCACATCGGCGTGCTGGACACCGAGCTGGGACGCATCGGCCAGTTGTGCTGCTGGGAGCATATGCAGCCGCTGACCAAGTACGCGATGTACAGCATGCACGAGCAGGTGCATGTGGCCGCATGGCCCTCATTCAGTTGCTATCCGCAGGCGTATTCGCTGGGCCCCAAGGCCAACGGAGCGATTTCTCAGGTGTATGCCCTTGAGGGCCAGTGCTTCGTGCTTGCCCCTTGCGGGGTATTCTCACAAGCCATGTACGACCTGATGGTCAAGACCGAGGAACAGGCGGCGCTGATCAACGTGGGCGGTGGCTACGCCCAGGTTTATGGGCCGGACGGCAGCCCCATGTGCGAGCCGCTTCCGGAAACGGAAGAGGGGCTGCTGTTCGCGGAAATCGACTTGGGCGCCATCGCGGTCGCCAAGTCCTTCGCCGATCCCGTGGGACACTATTCCCGCCCCGACGTCACTCGCCTGTTGCTGAACCGCGGCGCGCAGCCCAAAGTCGAAACCTTCTCCCCGGACGCCACGGAGGAGGTCGCTGATCCCGGGGAGGAAGAAGAGGAGGCTGAAAACATCGCCGCGTAGCAGCTGTCCAGATGTAGAGGAGCCCCCGCAATGCCCAGAAACAATATGCCTCGCAATTGGGAGCCGCCCGCGCCCGCTTGGCAATCAGTATGGGAGCAACAGGCCGACCCGCTGATCGCCGGTTATTTCGGCATTCAGGCGGATGAGCCGGCGCTTCTGGACGCATGGGCTCAAGAAGCGTTCACCGCCAGGCACGGCCCTTTCGCCGTTGAACTCGGCCGCCACGATTGCAGGGAAGGAGGGGCGGACCACCTGTATATCGCCTATTGGCGCAGGTCGCATTACGAAAGATGGTGGGCGCATGCGCGTGAATGGTGGAGTGACGGCAGGCGGCTGAACGAGGGCGTGGGCTATTGGCGGGAAATCATTACCATGCCCTTCGAGCGGTTCGAGACCCTGCATTCCACCACCGAACAACACGGCATCGGCGCGTCCGCGGACGGCATGGACGGGCCGATCCTGGAGCATGGCTATCCCGGCGGGATGCGCGACCGCATACCGCTTTCGGAATTTCACGATCTTCGAGCTGCGGGAAACTTCGATACTCGCCTTGAGTCACGCAATGTCGACAGCGGAAAACGCGTGCTGGTGCGACCGCCGGAGAATATGTGCGTGATCCGATCCGGGCAAAACTGGTCGTACTGCACCGGCGAAGAAAAGGCCTACTACCTCGAAAAACTCCACCCCGTGCTCCTCGAAGGCATGCGCTACCTCCGGGACAACCCGGCCGAATCCAATTGCTACTCACTGCGCTTCGTAGACAAGAAAGACAACCACTGGGGGCCCACGGAACAGAGTTTCGGACTCGGGTACTCGATTGATGTCCACGCCTTCGAGGAGTGGGCCAAGAGTCATGCCACCCACATTGCGATTTTCCGGGGTTTTCTGAAGATGGTCGACACCTTCGGCCCCGAGAACATGAAACTGAGGCTTTGGCACGAGGTCACGGCCCTGCCCAACGAAGGCTGTGAATTCGAATACATCAACTGCCACCCCCAAACCGGCCTGCTCCGCTACGCCTGACAGGCCCGGCTTTCCGCCCCCGACGGCGGAAAGCGATAAACTCCAGCCTTAACGTATTAGCCGTATCCGGGCGATGCCGGGCACCCCGGAGAATGGAGGGCGATTCGTTGAAGCCATCGCAGATACCGGAAACCAGGGCCACAGACTTCAACGGTCCAGCACGCTGGAAACTACCGGCGCCCCTCGTCGTGGTTGAGCTGCACATGCCCGACGGCGCTCCGATCTTCCTGAGGCGGCATGGCAATCCCAAGGGCCCGCGGTTGGTGCTCAGCCACTGCAACGGCATGTCCGCAGACACCTACTATCCCTTCTGGTCGCTGCTCACCGGCCGGTTTGACCTGGTGCTGTACGACTTCCGAAATCATGGCTGGAACCCGGTTGGCGAACGGCGGGCGCACAATATGCCCACGTTTGTCCGCGACAACACATACATCGCTTCGGCTATCGATCGTCACTTCGGAAAGAGGCCGAAGATCGGCGTGTTTCATTCCATGTCGGCGGCCGCGGCAATCCTGCAAGTGATGGAAAGGAGGGACTTCTCAGCGCTTGTACTGTTCGATCCGCCCATCTGGCCGTACGGTCGGGGTTTTCAGGACATAAGGAAGCTGGCAAGCGGAATGGCCGATAGGGCCAGGCAACGGCAGGATCGCTTCGGTTCCCGTGAGGAACTGACAAGGAAACTCCTCAGCTCCCGAGTGTATGAACTCCTGCAGCCCGGAGTTCCGGAACTCATTGCACAGACCACGCTACTGCCTGCCAGGGACGGCGGCGCCGGTTACGAACTCTGTTGTCCACGCGAATACGAAGCGCACATATACGATCAGCTATACGATACGGCAGTGGCCTCCGACGTTACGAAGCTCTCCTGCCCCACAAAAGTCATAGGCGCCGACCCCACGTTGCGTTTGTCGTTCCTTCCGAGCGTTGACCTGAGCGAAATAGTCGCTTTGGACTATGACTTCGTTCCGGACTCAAGCCACTTTCTCCAGCTTGAACAGCCACAGGAATGCGTAACCCGATTGCTGGAATTCCTACAACTCAAGAAGCTTGCCTGACGCTCCGCGCGCCTGGCCGCCAAGGAAAACCTTGCTGCAGAACTCGGTCCTGCTGTTTACCGACAGCTTGTCGAAAAGGTGCTGGATATGGCTTCGCAGCGTAGGCAGCGAGATGTGCAGTGTTCGACAGATGCTCTTGTCCGACCCGCCTTCGAGTACCGCGCAGGCTACCTCTAGCTCTCTAGGCGTCAGACTGAATTGATCCGCGAGCTGCCTGCGGATCTCTTCGAGGTCCAGCGACGGGATCTGGTGCTTCGCGAACAGGATGTTGCGCATCGCGTTGCGGAAATGGGGCGCAATCATGTCCAGAATCTGCAGTTCCCGCCGATTGAAGTTCTCGCGCTTGCGTGATCGCCAGATGCGGAAATCACCGATGTTGCGGTTGCCGTTGTCGTACACGTAAATGTTGATTCCGTAATACAGACCGTCCACCGCCAGGAAATCGTTGAAGAATTCGGTCCTGATCAGGTCGCGCTGTTTCATTACTTCGTTGGCCGAAACAGCACGACGGTAGGGCTGCATCTTGAACGTGATGGGATCGTGGAACTGGAAGTACTGCTCGTACAGCTTGAGGTTGTCCGGCGACATGTTCAGGAATACGGGCCGGTCGAAGACGCCTCCTTCCTCATCCCAGACAAACGAGGCGAAGTAGTCTGCTTGGAGCAAGTCGAGCAGCGCCCGCCCGGCGCGCCTGCGAATGACCTGATCGTCCAGGCTGTCGTTCAAGTGCTGAATGACGCTCAGCAGCTTACGCCATTCCTTTTGTGTCAGATCCACGAACTTACTCTACTACTGCTGCCCCCTTCCCAAAAACGAGGACGTCCCGCCCAGGAGAGAGAGCGTCTCGCCCTCTAAGGGGACGTAATACTCTTCCTGGCATTTCTTGAAGGCGGGACGCCCTCTCTCCCAGGGGGACGGTTTGAGCACACGTGACTAGAACCGGTAGGCGAGGGTGGCGCCGTACATCCTCGGGTCGCCGAACACGGCCACGACGCTGGAAGCGATGGTGTATAGGTGGCTGATGTGCTCCTCGTCCGCCAGGTTCTTTCCCCATAGAGCCAGCTCCAGCGCACCGTCGCTTCGCGTCCAGCTCAGTCGGGCGTCGAACAGGTCGAAGGCAGGCTGGACGGCCCAAGGCTCCAGTTCGCCGCGCTGATCGTCCGTATAGCGCCAACTCAAGTTGACGCCCAGTTCCGAACCGTCCGCCATGGCCATTGCGTAATCGGCGTTGAGGTTGAACTTGTTCTCCGGCGCTCGGATCAGGTCCTGGCCCGACTGGTCGGGCCACGCGGTGCCGGGAATGTTCGTGTCGCCAAACTCGCTGTCCTGAAAAGCGTAGAAGCCCGAAAGGGTCAATTGCTCGGTCACAACCCACGTCGCTTCAACTTCGATGCCCTGGATCTTCGCGTCGCCGGCGTTAAAGGTCTGGAAGGTCCCGAAGGCAGCCGCTGCCGTAAGCGGCCCAAAAGTCTGCATTTGCAGGTCCTGGTACTCCGTGTAGAACAAGGCCGCATTCAGGCGGAAGGTACCCGCCAGATCAGTCTTTACGCCGAGCTCGAAGTTCACCGCTTCTTCCTGATCGAGCGGCTCGGTGAATTCGATCCCTTGTGGCGCGGCCGCGAACCCTCCGCTCTTGAACCCCCATGAAACCGCACCGTAGATCGTTGTGTCTTGGTTCGGCATAAAGGCCAGCGAAACTTTGGGGGTGAAGGCGCTCCAGTTTTCGCTTACCGAGTTGGAAAAGGTCTGATTGATGACCACGAAATCGCCTGCGATTGCGTCGTTGTCGATCGACTTTCTGTCGGCGCTGTAGCGCCCCCCGACGGTCAGCTCCCAAGCGTCGGCCAAGGTCCAGTCGAACTGTCCGAAGGCTGCGTAACTGGTGGTCCGGTTGATCTGCCGGTACCAGTCGGTGGCGCCATTGTCCGCGGTCGGCGTGCAGTCGCTGATTACAACGTCATTGTCGAAGCACTCGGTGCGGTCGGTTTCTTCACGCAGGTACCAGAGGCCCGCAACGTAGTCGATGTTGTCACCAAGACTCGAAACCCAACGGAATTCCTGCGTGAACTGGTCCGTCAGGTCGAATATGTCGTCGTTGATCTGATTGAACAACGGCGGCAGGGGCGACATCGGCGTGCCGCTGGAGTCCATGTTCCAGTCCGCCTCGTTTTCGCGGTAAGCCGTAATCGAAATCAGTTCGCCGTTCTCGAGGCTCCAGTTGAGTCTTGCACTCAAGCCCCAGGCGTCTCGCTTCGCGTATCCGTCGATCGGTCCGGCGGAACAGTCGGCGCCCCGACCGGCGCACAACTCTCCGTGGCTGCCCGGGACCGGGGCGGCCCAGAACGCCGGATCGCCAGGCTCGCCGGTCGCCACCGGGATACGGGCCATGTCCTCGACGTCGAGTTGATTGAAGTCCGCGCTGAGCAGCGCCTCGAAGTTTTCGCCGTCATAGAGCAACTGGCCGCGAAACGCCTTCACGTCATCGTCCTTGAGTTTCTTGTCAAGGTACACATTGTCCACCCAGCCGTCGCGTTTGCGATAGCTGAACGATGCCTTGCCGGCCCACCCGTTCCCCAGGGGCCCGGTAATCAACCCGGCGAGGTCCCGACGCGCGTAATTCCCTATGTTCAACCGGACCCTGCCTTCCGGCTCTTGCATGTTGGGGCGGGTGGACACGACGTTGATGGCGCCGCCGATGGTGTTCTTGCCATAAAGCGTTCCCTGCGGGCCCCGCAACACCTCGACCCGCTCAAGGTCGAACATCTCGGGATTGATGTTGGATACGCGTCCCAGATAGACATCGTCAACGAAGACCGCCACGGAGTTATCCGTGCCTGCTCCGTCATCGTTGGAGGACGCGCCGCGCAGCGCCACAATGTTCTGTCCTGGGGAAAACGGCGAGAACGTCAGCCCGGGGACACGCGTGGCGATGTCGGTCAGGTCGTGTATGTCCGACTGCTCGATGGTCACGCGGCTCAAGGCCGTGATGGCGTTGGGCACTTCCTGCAGGTTTTCCGAGCGCCGCTCGGCGGTGACCACGATTTCCTCGAGTTCCTGTGCCTGCACACCGCCCGCAAAAAGAAAAGCGGTGAAGGACAGTGCGATAAGGTTGCGTTGGTTCTGCATGGTGCTTACTCCTCAACTTGAGGCGGCTGATGCGGCGACCCGCTTGGGGGCGACCTCTTGAATCAGCGCCTCGATTGCCGCTCCGATGGCCAGCAACCGCCGGTCGCTGCCCTCGGGGCCGTCTATTTCGACGCCCACGGGCATTTCGCCGGGCGCTACGGCGAGCGGGATGGACAATCCGGGAAGTCCGGCATTGCTGCCCGGATCGGTGTTGCGAATGTAGGTCGGAAACGTGGGAACCTGGAGACCGTTCAATTCCACGGTCTCGCCCACTTCGCTGACCGGCCGGGCGGTAAGCGGCGTGGTGGGAAAGACAATCGCCTCCACGCGGTGTCTGCCGAAGTAGTCCGCATAGGCGGCCCTGAGCTGGGGGCGGTCCCGTTCGATTGCCCGGCGGTAGGTTTGCTCGGGCATTTCGCCGTTCAGAACGCCGGCAAGGATGTCCTTGACGTCGGGGCTTGCAATCGATTCCGCCAGCGCTTCGAGCGTACCGCCCGGGAGGTGTTCCGCCACGTACTCGCGCAGCAGCACACCGGTCTCGAACAGCACTACCGGAAAGCTCACGGCCTGATTCATGTCGCCGATGCCTTTGAGATTCGCTTCCACGAGCACGGCGCCTGCCTCACGCAGCGCATCCAGCAGCGCCTGCACATGGCGTTCGACCGCCGGCTCCAGACCGAGGTAGAAATACTCTCGCGGCACCCCAAGGCGCAGTCCGTTCAGGCTCGCGACCGCGAGCGGCATTTCGTCGTTCGCCAGCACGGTGTCAAGCAGGGCGACGTCCGCCACGCTTTGTCCCATCGGGCCGACGGTGTCGCGTGTGCTGGATATTCGCGTCAGGCCTTCGGAGGGATAGCGGCCTACTGTCGGGCGAAACCCCACGATGCCGTTAAGCGCGGCCGGGATACGGCTGCTGCCGCCGGTGTCGGTGCCCAGTCCCGCTACCGCCATGCCGACGGCCACCGCCACCGCGGTTCCACCGCTGCTGCCGCCGGCGATGTACGCCGGATCGCAGGCATTGCCCACGGCGCCGAAGGCGGCATTATTGCTGGTGATGCCGAAGGCAAGTTCGTGCATGTTGGTCTTTCCCAACACGATGGCGCCGGCCGCTTTCAACCGCGCCACGACGGGTGCGTCTTGCTTCGGGACGAAGGACCTGAGCAACGGAGTCCCTGCGGTATTCGGCATTCCCGCCACATGAATGTTGTCCTTGACCGCAAGGGGTATGCCGGCCAGCAATCCGGATCGCTCTCCTCGCCGGCGCCGCCGGTCCGTTTCGCGCGACTTCTTCAGCGCCGAATTGTGGTCAACGAAAATGAAGGCGTTGAGTTCGCCTCCGCGATCAATGGCTTCGAGTGCCGTGGCGGTGAGTTGCTCGCTGGAGATCTCACCCTGCGCCATCATTCGCTGAATGTCTGCAATCGACGCTTGCGGCAGAGCCGCTCCCAGTGCCGCCTGCGTTCCTGCGCAGTTGAGCGCGAGAACCAGTCCGGCAAAGCGAATGATCCACTTGTTCACGATACCCCCAAGCTATCAAGCAGGGGGCGCAAAAGAAATCATCAAAACTGATGATTGTTAAGGCTATTTTTGCTTTTTCCGCCTTAACTTGCTGGCGGTCAGGGCAAGGGCGGAACCTCGCCCGCAAAGCGCATTTGCTTCAGATTCGGAATCGAAGAAATAGGGCCGCTATTCCGGCAAGGAACAGCGGGACCGAGAAAACGAAATACAACTCGGGACCCGTCCAGCCGGCGTCCAGCAGGAACCCGGCGGCGGCCGGCGAAGCGACGCCGCCCCACCGTCCCAGCCCGATTGCGACGCCCGTGCCCGTCGTACGCACTTCCGTAGGATAGAGCTGCGGCACGGCAGCATACGCGCCAATAATGCAGCCGGTACCGAAGAGACCCACCAGGAAGGCCAGCACCAGGGCAGGATAAAGCACTCCGGACGCGAGGCCGAACGCGATCATCAGTCCGCCCCCCAGAAGAGCATAGGCCGACTGCAAATGGTTGAGCCGGATTCGCGAAGCCGCGAGCCCTAGAGCAACGCCGCCGACAATAGCGCCCGCATTCATGATGATCCCGCCGGACAGTCCGGCCTCTTGCGAAAGTCCCGCGTCGATCAGCAGCGTCGGCGTCCAGGACATGAAGAAATAGAACACCAGCAGGGTGCAGAAGAAGCACACCCAGATCAACAGCGTGTTGCGCGCCCGTCCGTGATTGAAGAGGCTGCCGATTCTCGCCCGCCGCGGGCGTCTCTGTTCGTCGCTCTCCAGCTCGTCCACCGGCGTCCTGCCCATTCGATCCAGAAGCCGGTTGACCTTTTCCAGCGCGTTCGAAGGCCGGCTTGTTATCAGGTAGTCGAGCGATTCCGGAAGGGCGGCCATTGCCACGGGAATCATGAGCCCCGATAGTGCCCCGCCGAACAGGAACGCCCAGCGCCACCCGTAACCAAGAATGATGGGCATGGCCACCAGGCCCCAGACGAGTGCGCCGGCGGGAAAGCCCGCCTGCAGGATGCTCAGGGCCAGCGTGCGGCGATGCCTGGAGGAATACTCGGAGACGACGACCGTCAGGCTGGCCAGCATCGCTCCAATTCCAAGGCCGGTAAAGAAGCGCAATACCAGCAGCTGCGTATGGTCGGCCGCCACGGCCGATGCCAACATGCCCGCAGTGACAGCGGTGAGCGACCAGAGCGTCATGCGCCGTCGCCCGAAGACATCGGCCAGCGGAGCCAGGAACAGCGATCCCAGGGCCATGCCGATGGGACTGGCGGAAAGCAGCAAGCCAGTGGCCGTATCGCTCAGCATCCAGTCTCTGGCCACGAAGGGTGCCGTGAATCCCATGACCAGCACGTCATAACCGTCCAACATGTTGATGAACAGGCAAACGATCACTGCCCACACCTGGAAGCGGCTCATCGGCGTGTTATTGATCTGGTCCTGGACTGACGTCATGCGGTGAGCGTGCCTTTTCGTTCCACGTTCCTCAATGGTCTAAACCCTCCGGTCGATCACGCGCAGCGCCTGGCCCTGTGAACGGGGCGGGGCGCGCTCGTCCTTGATGGCGACGTGGGCAGCGACGCCGAGGGTGGATTTGATTTTCTGCATCAATTCGCTTTCCAGCACTACAGGGTCTCGCGGCGTGGCCGGCGGCGCATGCCGCGGGGGGTTCCCGGCAGCATAGTATGGATCGTGCGCACATCGCGAACCTTGTGTGGATTTCGGACTGCGAGTGCAACACAACATGGGTTTGCCGGTCGTGCCACTGGAGGCGTGGAGACGCACCACCTGGTCCATCGGCACGCAGCTTGCAGCGTGTTTCGAAGGCGCCACGTGCGGAGGCCGGGACTTTTCTCGACGCTTGCGTTCTCGATTGCCTCAAGGCTTACGAATGGGTTGGAATTTGCAGCCTGTCGACGTCGATGCAGTCAAGCGCACGATTTTTTGCGTTTCCATGACCAAGAGCTGGCACCGCTATTGCGAGGCTTCGGCGGCCACAGGGCGGAGAGTTTGAGCATAGCGCAGCAAGGCCTCCAAATCTGCGCCCTTGACCATGCTCCTAGACTACGCAAGAAAAGGGGTTTTAAAATCATCAATACAGATGAATTGACCGTTACCCCGCGATCCGAGCCGTTACGGAAGGGGAGTCCCTCACTGAAATTACGCCAGACAGCAGGTCACTCAAACACGATGGACCGAGTCATGCGGCTTTCATTTGGGAATGGTCCACGGAGGAAGTGAATGTTGTTGTTTGCCGCGTTTTTCGGAATTTGTCAGCTACGCTTGGATTGATTCGGACATAGTCTCATCGCCCGATTTGAACACACTGGATTTGCAAATGAATACTCCCGCCGAAGAGGTGGGAAAACGCGTGGGCAAGGAATTGGGAGGATCTAAAATATCCCGGTAATACAGTAGCTTGCCGGCTGTTGCAACTCCATCGGCTCCATTCGAACTCAATATCGCGCCCGTCGCTTTGGGAGAAATCCAGCCCATAGATTGTAGGGCTCTGTAACGTTAATGTAGGTATTCATGCATCTATTGTAGAATAACCAACATTCTATGAGCAGGTTACTGCAACGACCCGGCCTTTTGGCCGCGATCCGGCAAGGCTTGGACGAGTCGCCGGTCGTAGCCCTTTTGGGGGCGCGCCAAGTGGGCAAGACTACCCTTGCACACCAGGTCATGAAGGTCTGGGAAGGACCATCCACACTCTACGACCTGGAGACCGCCGCGGCGCGCGAAGCGCTTTCCACTACGCCGGAAACTCTCTTGCGGGAAAGCCGGGGCCTGATCGTCATCGACGAGGTCCAGCGCTTGCCGGAGCTGTTTGCCACCTTACGGCCGCTGTGCGACGATCCGAAACGCCAGGCCCAATTCCTGCTTCTGGGTAACGCCTCGCTGGATCTTATTCAGGGCGTGTCCGAATCGCTGGCCGGGCGCATCCGGTTTGTTGATGTCAGCGGCTTTTCCATGCAGGAGACCGGTACTGAGAACCAGACCCGGCTGTGGATGCGCGGAGGGTTCCCGCGCGCCTATCTGGCACAGACCGAAAAAGCCTGGTGGCGCTGGATCGAGTCCTTCTCGCAGACCTTTCTCGAGCGGGACATGCCGGCGCTGGCGGCACGTGTGCCTCCTGCAGCGTTGGGTCGTTTTTGGCGCATGCTCGCCCATTTTCATGGCCAGACCTGGAATGCCTCGGAACTGGCCCGATCGATGGACGCAAGCGAGCGCCATGTCAACCAATACCGCGACCTGCTGGCGGGCGCGTTCATGGTACGGGTGCTGCCGCCCTGGTTCGAGAATCTGGGCAAAAGGCTCATCAAGAGTCCAAAGGTGTATTTGCGCGACAGTGGCATCCTGCACTTTCTCCTGGGCCTGCAATCCCAAACGGAATTGGCCATGCATCCGCGCTATGGCGCCAGCTGGGAGGGCTTTGCCCTTGAACAGACATTGATCGCCCAAGGATCCCGTGATTCCTATTTCTACCGTACCCAGCGCGGCGCCGAACTGGACCTGCTGCTGCTGCGCCACGGCCGGCGTTGGGGTTTCGAATTCAAGTGCACGGACGCTCCCAGGACCACCCATTCCATGCACATTGTGAAGAAGGATTTGCAGCTTGACCACCTGTGGGTGCTCTATCCGGGCGAGCAGGAATATCCTTTGACGGAATCCATCACCGCATTCCCCTTGCGTGATATCGGCAAGCTTGTGCTGGAGCCTGCATGAGGGGACGGAACGAGGTTTGCCGCAATCGTCAATGAAACTGGACGATCCCGGCGAGGCACTTGGGGGCGATGGTCACGCGGGCGAGGATGTCTCCATCCTCCAGCGAAAGCCTGACCACCTCACCGGTGAACCAGTTGGCGGCATAGGCCGTCTCTCCATTGAGGCCCGGTGCAACCAGCGCCCACCCGAATCCCTCCAGGGGAAAACCGGCGACCTCCTCGCGGGACTCCGCAAGCACAATGACCCTGGTGCCGAGGGGCAGGACAAACCGGTCGTCCTTCAAGTGCTCCACGTCGAACATCATGGCGGGCGGTGCGCCGGGAGGCGCGTCGGGCAAGGTCATCAGATCGGCCAGCTGGGCGCCCGCTCGCAGGTCGAAACGCATGAGCCTTGGGCCGGTCTCGGAGGTATAGACCAGGGTGCGGCCGTCGGAAGCGAGCGTGGTGTGGGTGGCGCCCATACTGCCGCTGACGCCACCGTGCACCTCGGGCACAAGCCTGCGGACCACGGTCTCCCCGGCGTCGTATTCGTAGATTTCCCCATGTCCGACACTGTCCGGATCGTCAGGCAGATAGGGATAACGGGTGGTGAGCCGTTCCGGCTGGGCGCTGCCCTTCAGATACTCGATCAGGACAAAATGCCCGTTGTCGAGAAACTGCACCGAGCCGAAGGGACGGTCGGCGAATCTCTTCGCCGGCAACAGCGTGCCATCGGGCTTCACCCGCACCACCAGCCAGGCAAAGCTGTCGAACGCCCAAAGCGTATCGTCCGGTGAGAAGGTCAGACCGCCGACCAGGTGGGAGGTGTCGTCTATCCAGAGAACGCCCTTGAGGTTGAGGTCGGCATCGAACTGCAGGATACGGCCGCGGCCGGCATGATCGTCATCGGGATCGTTCAGCAGCGTCGCACCGATGAACACATCGCCACGGGCGAACGGTTGCAGCGTCGATTCCTCCGGTGCGAAATCGAAAGTGGACTGCTCTTCACTCACCGCCACACCCGCTGCGCAAAACGCGCAAACGAACACCAGCACTCTCATGCTGATGGAGGTTCATGCTTTTCCCGGGTGGCGGAAATGATGCGGAAGACCCGCTCGAGCATGCCCGCGCGCCAGGCTTCCCGTTCGTCTTCCACGGCTTCGTCCGGTGCGTAGTTTTCGATTTCTTCCGGCGTGGCGACTTTCCCCTGGGCCGCAAGCCGTTCATGGGTGTCGAGCCGTTCCTTGACGACAGATACCTCTCCGACCAGGGCCACGATCATGGCCAACAGCTTGTCGGAGTCCGGTGAGTCCAGGAAAAAGGGCCTGCGCCCCTTGGCTACCCGTTGCCTCTGTTTTCCGTTCCCGTCCGCCAGCTTACGTCCCCCTGCCCGATTGACCGGGTTGTTTCCTGCGTTTTTCGAGGGGTAGTATAGGTCCATGGCCCTGACGGGGCCAAGGACACGTTTCGGAGAGCAAATATGCGCAACAACTCGGACCACGCCATGTTTCCGGAAGCCACCCACGACGAGCAGTCGGCCCAGAGTTTCATCAGAACCTTAAGGGTGTTCGCCACCCGCAATTTTCATGCCGGCAACAACGCGATCATTGCCGACAAGCTCCTGTCCCCACGCCAGGACCAGTCCTGTCCATCGCGCAATGAATTGCGCGCTGCCCTGGAGGACGAGCCGCACAACAAGTGGTGGAGTTCCATGATGCGAACCACGCAGGAAGTTCTGTATGACACGGTAGGCCCCAGCATCGAACGACAGCTTCCGGAACTCGTCGACAGGGCCAGGTCATTCAGAGGCACGCTGGGATCGCTGACCCTCGACGGAAGCGTCGAAATGCCGCCTTACCTGGCGGCCGTGGACGTTCACTGCAAACCCGGAAGTTACCAGCAGGAAATGAGCGAAGACGATGTCTTCGCCGGGGCTGAATTCGACCGCACCTACCGGCTCTATTCCATGGGCGGCCTGGGCCCCAACCTGGATGGCATGGGCCAGACGCTCATCGCCTGGATGAAGGGTCAATTCAGCGATGCCGGGCCGCGGCGGATCCTGGATATGGGCTGCACGGTGGGCCACTCCACCCTGCCTTACTGCGATCACTTCCCCGATGCGGAAATCCACGCCATCGACGTGGCGGCCACCTGCCTTCGCTATGGCCATGCCCGCGCGGTCGCCATGGGCAAGGAAGTCCATTTCTCCCAACAGAACGCGGAGCGCACCAACTTCGACGACGGGAGTTTCGATCTCATCGTGTCTCACGCGCTGTTGCACGAAACCTCGCGCCGCGCGATCCGGGCCATCCACAAGGAGTGCCATCGCTTGCTGGCGCCCGGCGGCCTGATGATCCACATGGACAACATCGTGCCGGACAAGCCCTTCGAAAAATACTATTGCGACTGGATGGCAAGATTTAACAACGAACCCTATATGGGTGCGCTGCAGGACGAGGACATGGTCGGGATCTGCGAACAGGCGGGGTTCGACAGGGACAAGGTCCAGCTGGGTGAAGGGATTCCACGCTTCCTGGACAACTCCATAACGGAGAATACGGTTTACGGAAACCTGATGGTCTGCGCCCGGAAATAGTCGGACAGAAGAACCTTCCTTCCCTTTACAGCAGCGACCAGGCCAGGTCCCTGGCCTGCTGCTCTGTCTCCACAATTCGATCGTCGGGAATGCGGTCCAGGACATCGAAAGCATATGGCGTCCTGCGGATGCGTTCCGCCAAACCGAAAACGACGATTTTCGTGTCGGTGCGCTTCGCCTGGTCGATGAGCAGCGCCAGCAGGTGGGCGGCGCTGTCGTCGAAATGGGCGGCGCCGGAAAGGTCGATAATCACGACCTCGTGATCGCGGATGTCGGCGCCCAGCGGGCGGATCAGCTTGCGCGAGGAAGACACCGTAAATGAGCCGCGAAAGGCCAGAAGGCCTATTCGCGCTTCAAAGTCGTCGGTCCGTTCGGCGCTGAACGTGCTGCCCAGAAGGGGTGTCGAGATTACGCTGTCCAGCTCCAGCGATTGCAGTTGCGTGGCGTTGACCATGTTCGCGGCGATGACGCCGAACACGATGCCAAAGAGCGGATCGACGAATATGGTCACTGCCATGATCAGGAGCATGACAGTCGAGTGCCGCGCATCCATTCGAGGCACCTTGAACAGGAACGAGAAATCCATCAGCTTCCAGCCTACGGCCATGACGATGGCGGACAGCGTGACGCCGGCCCGCAGGTCGGCCCAGAAAGTAGCGCGCGCGTACGGCGGGCGCTACTCGTTACGCAGGTAGCTCAACATATGATTCCGGCCATCAGTGCTGGCGGCGTTGCGGCAGAAAACCGGTCGCCAGGAAAACGACGACAAAGACCACAAGAACGGTCCACATGGCCGTCGAGTACTCCAGCGGCTTGAGCCAGACCTCGTCGTAAAACCCGTAGCGCGGCGCCAGTTCACCGAAGGGAATCCAGAAGATGGCCTTGGTGGGAATCGCGTAGCGAATGGCCGCCATCACCCGCGTGAATTTCATCAGCCGCCACAGCAACCAACATCCCCAGACCGCCAGGCCAGCGGCTATGCCGTAGGTCACGGGATGGCCATAACCCAGGAAGCGCGCGTCGCCGAGAAACAGCGAGGCGCCATAGAAGAACCAGGTCACATAAAGGGTTTCCAGAAAAGTAATGCGGCAGAAATTTCGCGCTTTCCCCGGCTCCCGCTCGCCCAGGTTGAGACGGCCGATCTTCTGAATCCAGTGAAACGCATTGCAGCGGCTGTTCTTGTTGAACACGAAGAAGAGCAGCGTCGCGACGCAAATGCCGAAGGACCCCTGGATGTAGAGCAGATGCGCGGGCCACTTCACGCCGGGACCCACTTCCGGCATGGGCAGCTGCAGCGAAACCTCGTTGAACTTGAAGGAATAGGAGGCCCAGCCGATCCAGATCAGCATCCCGGCGGCAAACCCCAGCAGGGTGCCGCTGACTTCGTCGTTGCGCTTGACGCCGATCAGCAGAAGAACCGCGGCCAGGGCGCCGGTGCCGAGAAACAGTCCGCCGGCGTTCTCGTAGCCGATGAGGTCCCGCACGACGATGACAAAGGAATGCGCCACCGGCAAGGCAAGCAAAACGGCGAAAAACGCAATCACGCCGATGAACGGCGGGCGGTAGTACCGCTGCCAGATCGTCCGTCTCGTGTCAGCAGGATTGCGGTCGATCATCGAATATTGAATTAGCTTACTTCTTGCCCGTCCAATTCAGGCGGGTCGAAGCGCAACGCTAGACGCAGCATTCTACGCAGGTTCCAGGAGCCGAGGGGTGACGCGGCAAGGAGTATTCGCCACTTCACCAACGCAGGTCGCTCCCATTGATAAACCTTTCCGTACCGCCACGAAAGTCTCTTGATCGTCGCTGTTCGCCGACGCCTGCTGTTCTCGTAGTCCCGCAAGCCGGCTACGGGATTCCTGGCGCGCCGAAGGCTGTGGGCAAGTACGACTGCGTCCTCGATGGCCATGCAGGCTCCCTGGCCGAAGGTCGGGGCCATCGGATGGGCAGCATCGCCGATCAGGCTGATCCGATCGCGCCCCCAGCGCCTGCCCGGCGGTCGGTCAAGCACTTCGTCGATAAGAATTCTCTCCGGGTCGGTGGCAACGATCATCTCGCCGAGTGCGGTGGGCAGCTCCCCGGAGACAGATCGAAGAACCGCCATGTGATCGTACTGGGCATCCGCGACAATGGCATCGACCGGCTTGTTCCGGCACAGGAACCAATAGGCCTCTCCTGGCCTGACCTCCGGAAACACGCCGAGCTGAATCCCGGGAAGCAGCACCGAAACGACCTCGTGCTTCGTGACCGTGGGCGTGGCGGTTAATGCCCGATAGCAGTAGTACCGTGCAGAGCGAAGTTCCTGACTGCCGAACAAGGATTCTCGGACTACCGAACGAACACCGTCCGCGCCGATTGCGATCTTTCCCCGAGCCTCCGCGCCGTCGGCGAAACGAAGCGTTACGCCGCCCTTCTCCTGTTTGACGCCGACACACTCCTTCGCGGTATGGACCTGTTCCCTATCCAGCGCGTCAAGCAGCATCCGCTGTAAATCGGCCCGATGCAAAGCGAGGGACGGCGCGCCGCAGGCCTGCGAGATTTCCTCCAGGTCGATCGAAGAGATTGGCGCCCCTTTGGGGGAAAGCACGTTGATCCAGAGCATTTCCGAACCCAGCGACAGAACCTCCTCGTCCAGCCCCAGGCGCCGCAGGGCGATGACGGCGTTCGACCAGACCGTGACCCCGGCGCCCACCTCTCGAATCTGCGGGGCACGCTCGAATACCCGGGCATTGATGCCTGCGCGGCGCAGCGCTACGGCCGCGGCCAGACCACCGATTCCACCACCCACTATCAGCACCGACATAACCGGCAAGTCCTGCCTCTTGTTGCATATTTTGGAGCGCCAGCCCACCCTAACAAGCCGCAGAGCTCCTTTCCAGCGCCTGCAAGAGTGAATGCTTGAATGCGCGGCCGGAGGAGGCGAGAATACCGGTGAGGTGGTCATGGACATGCGAGCTTTTTCCCTTGTTTTCTGCGCCGGTTTGATGGTCGGCGCAAATGCACTGGCGCAACCGGCCCATTACGAAGGCGAAGACCGCAAGGACTACATCGGTAACGCCCAATCTTTCTACCCGCAGTTCGACATTGGCAGCACCGCGCCGCCGGAGGTGACTGCGGCCATTGAATCGCTGGTGACGGACTTTGCGGACCGCTGGCGTGCAGCGAAATGGACGACGGTGAAGGACCTGTTCAGTCCGGACGATGAACCGTACGTCCTCCTCGCGCATCAGCCGGACTGGCTGGTCGGCTGGGATGAACTTGACGGCTATTTCTCCAACAAGCCCACGATGCCCGAGAAAAGCGTTCCCGACGAGGCGCCGCCGGGACTGCGGGAAATCGAGGCCAGCCACTACGAGTACCGCGCGGAAGGCGAGCTGGCGGAAATGATGTACACCCCCGACCGCATCCGGGCGCGCCTGATCGATGACGACCTGGCCCTGGCGATCTGGTACGTGGATTTCCAGTTCAAGCCCCGGTTCGGTGCGGCCAAGGGCGAGCACTTCAAGGCCAACGCGGTGTTCCGCAACACCGCCGAGGGCTGGAAGTTCATTCACTACGGTGAAGCTCCCATGTCCGCCATCATGTACATGGAGCGGCTGTATCGCAGCCAGGTCAGCCAGGAGTTCCTCGACCTTCTGTCCAACGGGGCACGGCAGCGATGAGAACGCCATTGCTCATTCTCATGGCCTTGCTTCTTCCGGGAAGTCTCTTCGCACAGTCCATCCTGCACGAGGAAACCACCGCCCCGCCGGAAGTGGCCGGCGCCATCGAGGACCTCGTGCTCGAATGGGCCGACAAGTTCAACCGGGGCGACTGGGTCGATATCCAGGACTCCTGGGACCCGGACGAAGAAGCACCGTATTACCTGGGCGAGGAACGGGACCGCTGGATCATGGGCAAGGAAGGCCTGCACAGCTATTTCAACCCGCCCGCCTTCGCCCGCTCGCTGATGGAAAGCGTCAACATCGTCCCCTATCGGCTGCGAGTGCGGCAGGTTTCCGATTCCATCGTCATCGCCACATGGGACAATCGGCTCGACCTCAAGGTGCGCACCCGCCCGGCGATCAACGACGACTACCGGGTAAACGCGGTCTTCCGCAAGAAGCCCGAAGGCTGGATGTTCATTCACTACGCCGAGCTGGCCTGGGCCGCGCTGACCTACATGGAGCACCTTTACCGCAAGTCGGTCTCGCCCGGCTTTCCGGAAAACGCCATGCCGTATGACCGCACCTGGCGGCCGACGGCCGGAGAACGGCCGCATAACAGCGAACCGCGTGATTAGGCAATGCCGCGCCTCTTCTTACTGAATCTAGGGTATCAAACGCTCGAAGAGGGCGAGAAACAGCAGAGTGAAGACAAAAAAGGCCAGCAGCAGGTAACAGACCGAATCCACCTTTCCGGGCACGAGGTACCAATTGCCGTCCTTCATAGGCAGGCCCAACTCCTTGTGCCGCCTCAGCTGACCCCGCACGGTGTATATCGAGTACTCTGCCTGCCGACCGTCAAGCAACAGGCTCGCGGGCAATGAGACAGCAACATTGACCACGCCTCCAATCAGGCAATACCAGGGCCAGGAAATGTCCGTGAATGCCGCCACCCACCACACCACAAGGAACCCGACAACCACGCCAACAAGAACGCCCCTCTCCGACGCATGCCTGGAAAAGAACCCGAGGCCATACATACTCAGTTTTGCACCCACGAAGTAGGATCCGAGCTGACTCAAGGTCTGCAGGATGGAGCCTTCGCTGCGTGAGAGAGCGATCGCGGGCACGATGATCACCGCTGCCCAGAGGACAGTGAAGACTCGCGAGATCTTCAGATAATGCAGGCTGCTTTGGCCAGGCTTGAAAAAACGCTCATAGAAATCAACAGTGGATACGGTGGCCATGGAATTGAGCGAAGAATCCAAGCTTGACATCGCTGCTGCGATTACTGCGGCGGCGATGATCCCCATCAGCCCCGGCAAGGCGTAATCGGACGCAAAAGACAGGATTATGGTGTTGCTGTTCTCAAACTCGGCGCCGCCATAGTAGCCGTAAAAGAGCACGCCCAGAAACATGAAAAGGAAATAGATAAAAAAAGCGGCGAATCCCATCATTAGGTAGGCCTTCTTGGCATCGCCGATGTTTTTTGCGGCCAGGGTTCTCTGCACCATCATCTGATTGGCGCCGTAAACCGTTGTGTGGTACAGCGCCATGGCGATGACCCCCGACCATACGGTCGCTTCCCTGGCAAAGTCGAAGGAGAAGTCCAGTGCGTTGGTCTTGCCTTGCAATTTGAGTTTGCTCAGCATTTCTACAAGCGGCAGGGGAAGTTCCGTGAGCAATGCGTAAAAGATGATTCCTGCGCCCAGGAGCAGCACGCCCGCCTGGATGACGTCAGTCCAGATGACGGCCGCGATGCCACCCATAATCGTGTAGATCAGGGCCACAAGCGTCACGATGAATATGGCGTAGAGCACGTCCACTCCCGTGATGAACTCTATGACCAGGGCGGTGCCATAGAGAATGGCAGCCGAAGTCAAGCCCTGGGATATGAGAAAAATTCCGGACATGACGGATCTTGCGGAAGGCCCGAACCGCCGCTCCTGGTACTCGTAGATTGACGCAACGCCGCTATTGAAGAAAAAGGGCAGAAAAAAAATGACTACCAGGAAAATAACGATCGGATAGTTGAGGTGGATCGCGATAACAGCGAGGCTTTGCTCGTAGGCCCAGGCTGGACCGCCAAGAAACGAAAGAGCGCTAACGTAGGTGGCGACGACAGAAATGCCGATTGCCCACCAGGGCGTCGAGCGGCGGCCGAGAAAGAAATCCTCGGCGCTCGCGACCCGCTTGCTCAGGGCATATCCGAGCCCGAGGTTGGCCAGAAGATAGGCGACCAGGATCGCCCAGTTAAGGGAGCCAAAACTAATGGAAGCTATAGCTAACGCTTACGCCCCATGTACGCGGATTGTTCCAGTGCGCCTGCAATGAAGCCAGGTCCCGGGTTCCACCCGGATTGAACACGACGACACGGTTCAATACCGCCTCGTCCTCCACATTGAGCACGAAGGCCTGCGCCTGGATGCGGCTGTTTGCGGATGTCCATATGAGCCGCAGGTCGGACTTGGTGTGCGCTTCCTGGTCGACGCCCGCGACATTCACGTCGTGAGCGTAGTACTTGCCTGTAAAGGTCGTCTGCAGGAAGGGTGTAAGCACACTGCCGTTGCCCAGCACGATGTCATAGCCGATCTGTACGCCGGCGGAAAACTCGGGGCTAAGCGCCGGGGCCCAGCCTTCGAGAGAAAGCAGCGGCCTTTGCGGATCATCCAGATCCTGCCGTCCGCCGGCATTACCCAGGCCTGCCAGCCTGGATACGTTGTATTCGCCAAACTCGGCGTCCAGGAAGGAAACCCACCCATTGACGTCCCAGTTCTCCGCAGGCAGCCATTTGATCTCCACCTCAAGGCCCTGGGCATCGAGTTCGCCGCCGTTTTCCGTGAACTCGGAAACAGCACCGCCGCCAAGGAAAATAAATGACTGCGCGTGCATATCGCGGTATTGGTTCATGAAAGCCGCAGCGTTCATGACCAGCCGTCCGTCCTGTAGCGTGGTCTTAATGCCGGCTTCGATCGCCGTGACTTCTTCGGGCGCATAGGAAAGGGGCACGCTTTCCGCAATAAAGTTGATGCCGCCGGCCCGGTAGCCCGTGGAAGCCACACCGTAGGCCATGACATCCGGATTCACGTCATACTCAATTCCAGCCTTCCATAGCGTCTTGTCCCATCCACCGGTCTCACCTTCGCCGGGCCGGGGAACAGGAGGCCACACGTTCCAGTCAAGCGGGTCGCGTTGTCCCTTGGTGTCCTCCGCGTATCGAACACCGCCGATGACTCTGAATTCATCTGTCAGGCTATACGTGGCGTTCGCGAAATAGCCATCGGAGTCGGAAACATAGTCCCCCTGCCGGTCCCAATAGGGCTCTGCCCACTGGCCGTTCTCGAGGGCGTTCCAGTTCCAGTTGGCCGTTTGTTCATAGTAGTAGTAACCCAGCATCCATTCCAGCGAACCCTCGGTATTCGAAACGAGTTGCACCTCGGTTGACCAGGTTTCCTGCTCCGAATCCCACCCGGTGAATCCGTTGTTGAGGGGATCGCCACCATCGCTGTAGTCTGAATCGTACTGTTGCTGTCCCTCGAAATCGGTGAAGTTGTAGATCACCTTGAGTGTCGCCAGGTTGAGGTCCCAATTGAGAGACAGTGTGGTCGAGGTCGAATCGATATTCGCCAGCGAGGCCAGGTTACGGCTCACCTTCCATGGCCCCTGGTCGAAATTGTCACTTGCGTCCGCGGGAGCAAACTGATGCCCCTGCCTGTAAACGCCGCCAACGTAGCCGCCGATCTGCTGATAGCCCCAAATGGCCGAACCATTGCTGTCGACAGTCGAGGAGCCGACTCGAACGGAGACGTCGAATGAATCGGTAGGCTGCCACTTGAGCGTGGCGCGGAAAAACTGCATGTCCTTGTCGTTCAGGTCATCTGCAGTGCCGGGCGCGTTCGTATTCTCGATGTACCCGTCGTGCGTGTCGGAAAGCGCCGCCACCCTAAGCGCCAGAGTATCGCCGAGAGGCAGATTCAGCATTCCCTCCACGCGGTACCGGTTAAAGGCGCCGTAAAGTCCGCTGACGCTGTATTCGAGTCCCTCAAGAGACGGCTCGTTGGTAATAATGTTGATGGTGCCGCCAAAGGTGTTGCGTCCGTAAAGCGTGCCCTGCGGCCCTCGCAATACCTCTATACGCTGGACATCCACGTAGGCTCCCAGGGCCTGGGTGGTTGTCGGCACGTATACGCCGTCCTCGAATATCCCCACCACCTGCTCCGCTTCGGTGCCTACGTTGTTGGTGCGGGTGCCCCGCACCGCCAGCCGCACTTCGTGGCCTGATTGACCGAATCTCATGCCCGGGACCATGTGTTCCAGGCGGGAAACGTCCTCTATGCCGCCTAGCTGCAGGTCCTCTTCGCTGAACGCCGTAACGGAGGTGGAAACATCCTGGATGCTTTCCGACCGCTTGGAAGCCGTAACCACGATTTCCTCAATCGCCAGTTCCTGGGCCCAGAGCGACTGACCGAGGACAAGGGCTACGACAGCACATACGAGGTTGCGCAATTGCCTGGTTGGGTTCTTCATCTCTGTTCCTCCCATTCTTGGGCCTGGATCAAGCAAGGCGCTGAGCGGACGCTACGCTGCTACTGCCCCCCGAACGAGAAACAATTTACTTCGAATGCAATTTGCAGTCAAGCCGTGTGATTTTCTTCCGATTACAAACGAGTTCGGCACTTTTGGATCCAGAACTCCGACCGGAAAATCGAACGAAAAGGCGCTCTGGGCCCGATGAGTATTGCCTCAGGACTGCATTCGAAGTAGATTTTGCGCTCATTTGCCCGCCGCAAATCTCAGGCATGCCGCAGTGCCGGTCGTGCGCTGGGCAGTTCGGATCCTACCTGAGGAAAGAATTTATGCATGAATTTTCCTTGCATTCCGGCAACAAGGCCGGAATCCAGGAGGCCCTAAAGGCGCTCTCCGCTGCCGACGGGAATGCGCTCGATGCAACCATAGAGCGCATCTACCATCCCGATGCCCGCTGGTTCGGGTCCCATCCGATCAATGAGCAGCAGGGAACCGATTCGATCAAGGAGATCTGGCAACGACTGCGCCGTTCCTTTCCGGACATGGAACGGCGCGACTCGATCTTTCTCGTGGGCACATCGGGCTCCACAGAGTACGCTGCGGCGGTGGGCATCTATCAGTCCAACTTCACGGCTGACTGGCTGGGCGTGCCCGCGACGCACGGCGTGGCGCACTTGCGATACGGGGAAGTGCACGAACTGGTCGACGGCAGGATCAGCCACACCTATGCTCTATGGGACCTCCTGGATCTCCTGCGCCAGGCCGGCATCTGGCCGATCGCGCCCAGCCTGGGAGCGGAGCTCGCATGGCCCGCGCCCGCAACGGCCGACGGGGTGCGTTTTGGCGGAGAGGATGCGGAACTGAGCGCGAGCAGCATTGCACTGGTGCATGCGATGCATCAGGGTCTGTTCCGGTTTGACCAGAAGGACTTGGACAGCATGCAGCAACACAAGTACTGGACCAGGAACTTTCTCTGGTACGGCCCGGCCGGCATAGGCACGGCCAGGGGCATGGGAGGCTACAGGGCGCATCACCAGGCGCCTTTCCTGAGAGCGTTTCCCGACCGCAGCGGCGCGGGTCATTACATCCACATGGGCTGCGGGAACTATGCGGTCACCGGTGGCTGGCCGAGCGTCCAAGCGACCCACACCGGACCCGGCTGGCTGGGGCTCGCCGCAACGGGCAAGAATGTCACCATGCGCGTCATGGACTTCTATCGCATCGAGAATGGACTGATCGCCGAAAACTGGATTCCACTTGACATAATTGACGCCCTATTGCAGCTTGGCACGGACGTGCTGGAACGTGTGGCACACATACGGGGCAGGCCGAACAGCAGACTTTGACGCCTGCAGGAAGAGTTGACCGGAAGTCGCCTGAAGCCGCTATCGACGCCTGTTTGTGCCACTGTACGCCGAGTAGACACGATTGCGAAAATCCGTTTGTATGGAAAAGTCGGGATGGCTTCCTCGCACCTGAGTGAATATCAGCGCTACAAGTTTGTTTGAAGGGTCAATCCAGAATGAAGTGTTGGCAGCCCCGCTCCAGTACACATTGTCCTTGACTTCCCTCCGCTCCGACTTCGATGGATCCGCGACTATGGCAAGGCCCAGCCCCCATTCCGCACCGGGAATCCACGCGTCTCCCTCGTCCACATCAGGCTGCGGCCTAAACAACAGTTCGACGCTTTCACGCGACAGGATGCGCGCTTCGTCCAGTACGCCACCCAGGCGCAGGGCCTCCGCGAATCGCCAATAATCGGAAATGACGCCAACAAGCCCACCGCTCAGGGACGCGAACGCCACGGGACACTCGTAGGCCGTGTTGCGGCCCTCTTCAACCCGATTCAATTCTCCTCCGTCGCCGTGCTCATATAGTGAGGCGAATCGTTTGAGATCGTGCCCGGAAACGCAGAAGAACGTGTCGTCCATACCCAGGGGTTCGAGCAAACCGGATCTGAGTATCGACGCCAGATCGACGCCGGCCGCGCGTTCCACCAGCACGCCCTGCACGTCATTCGATACGCCGTAGGTTCTGCGGGTACCGGGATCGTGAAGCAACGGCAGTGAACTTATGCGCAGGTAGAAATCCGTCAGGGAGGCCGGCACGTTTCCGTACTCGTTCGGGAAGTGCTCGACGACACCGCGCTCGCGGTACAGTTTTGCCACGGCATCCTCGTTCCATACTGCGCTGAACCCGGCCGTATGCGTCAGCAGGTGCCGAATCGTCATGCGGGCGCGGCTCGCACGCACGCGTCCTTGCTTATCGAAGACCATCGGCTCGGAATACTCCGGCAGGAAATCGGCAACCGGCGTGTCCAGTTGATAGAGCCCCGATTCGATTTGCTGCAGCGCCAGCACGGAAGCAACCGGCTTGGTCATGGAGTACAAGCGGAAAAGATGGCTGAACGAAAGCGCCGTTTGGCTCTCTCGGTCGGCGAAACCGATCGAACCCCTTAGCACTACCCGTCCCTCCCGCGAGATCATCAGATTGGCGCCAGGCAATTTTCCGTTGCGAACATCCTGAACATAGGCGTCGCGCAGGGTGGTGAGTTCCTTTTCATTGAAGCCCAGTTCCGTCGCCAGGGGCGACGTCCAGAAGAGCGTGACCGGCACATCCGGCTCGCCTGCAAAGCCAGGATTTACGATGACTGCGAAGCTCAGACAGAAGGCAAGAGCAATTCTCTGCACGAAAAACACGACTCCCAAACTCGTTGCAAACGAATGCAAGTCTAACTAGCATAAGGTACCGGAGTACGGCCCATCGTACGAAAATTCGAGGGACAGTGTCGTGACTCGCGACAATAGGCAACAAGTTGGCAAACGCGACACAAGGCGCGCTACTTCATACGATGTGGCGCGGCTCGCGGGAGTGTCGCAGTCTGCGGTTTCGCGCGTCTTCAAGACCGGCGCCAGCGCATCGCAGAAGATGCGGGAACGGGTTCTTGCGGCAGCGAACGAAATCGGCTATCGGCCAAATGCAATCGCGCGCGGCCTCATTACGAAACGCTCGAACATGATTGGAGTCGTAATCTCCCGCATGACGAATCTTTACTACCCCGAACTCCTTGTGCAACTCACCCAATCTTTCTCGGACCGCGGCATTCGAGTGCTACTTTTCACACTGGAACACGAGAGCGAGATTGACGTCGTGCTTGAGCATACCCTCCAATACCAAGTGGACGGCATCGTTACAGCAGCCATATTGGATAGCGCCCAGCTTGACATGCTGGACGCGGCGGGAATACCCGTAGTGCTATACAACCGTCAGGCGAAAGATGCACAAGCCGCGGCCGTGTGTTGCGATCAGGAGGAGGGTGAAGCCTGGCTTGTGTCCCGATTGATTGAAGCTGGCCACCAGCGTTTCGCGATTATCTCCGGACCGGAAGATTCGACGGTCAGTACGCAACGCACCTCAGGCGCATTACGGCGACTCTCCGAGTTCGGCGTAAACGAGGTGACCGTTGTTGCGGGCGACTATAGCCATGAATCGGGTTTTAGAGGCGCCTTGGAGATACAGGAGCTTCTCGGCGCACTGCCCGACGCGGTAATTGCCGCCAATGACGCCATGGCTATCGGCTGCATAGACGCTGCCCGCGAAGTACTTGGAGCCCAGGTGCCTGAAGCCGTTTCGGTGGTTGGATTTGACGGCATAGGCGCGGCTGAATACGCCGCCTACCAGCTCACCACGGTCAGGCAACCTGTCGCAAGAATGACCCACGCAACCGTGGACATGCTGCTTCAGCGCATCGAAAACCCCGAAATCGGTCACGAGCAGCGCATCTTCCAAGGTACGCCCGTGCGCGGCCGATCAGCCAGATTGACTGAAGATGGAGGCACATAGCCCAATCAGGATTCACTTGTCGCCCAGGCTTACCTGGAGCCGCCCGGCGCAAGCAGCCAGACCAGCAATGCCCAGACAGTGAGCACCGCCTGCGCGCCAGCCATCAACAGAAACGGCGCCCAGGGCGTGGCGGCGCTGAACAACACCCCGCCGATGCCGGCCGCCAGGATTATTCCTATGGAGCCGAACATGCTCATCAGGCCGATTACGGCGCCACGCTCGCGGGGTGGCGCTTCCTGACCCACCAGGGCCATGCCGCTCATGATGGCGCCCGCCATGGCCGCGCCCAGGAGCGCGAACAGCGGCAGCATGCGAAGGTCGAGGGGTGATTCGATGAAGTACAGGGCGCCGTAGGCGACAACCGAAAGAACCAG
Organism: uncultured Gammaproteobacteria bacterium; assembly: GCA_951828235.1. Taxonomy (GTDB): domain Bacteria; phylum Pseudomonadota; class Gammaproteobacteria; order Steroidobacterales; family Foliamicaceae; genus Foliamicus. Next base: position 2,010,323 of record OX639965.1, on the reverse strand, counting down.
CGACAGCACCATGCCTGCAACCCGGTTGATACGATCGAGAATCGATCCGAAGATGAACGACCAGAGAACGGCGAAGACCTGCATGACGGCGAAGGGAAGAAAAACCTGGTATTGGGCAACCGCCGCTTCCCCACCGGCCGCCTTGACCGCCATCGTCGCCCAGAGCGATACGAACAACCCGGCCACGACCATGTCGCCGCGCGACGTCATTGCGCTTACGTAGGCGAGCAGGATGCGCGGATTCTTCGCCTGCCTGAACCCCGCCTTGACGAGTTCGGCCCACGGGGGACGCTTGTGCGAGGACTCCGGCACGCCGCCCTTCAGCCCGAAGCGGAAAATAAGGACCGAGGTGAAACACACGACGGCCGCGGCGCCGTATGCGTAGCGGCCGGCGGCAACGGGATCCAGGCCGGCTTCCTGCAGCCACTTGGGCAGCGCGGAAACCAGCCGGGTTGCAAAGACGATGCCCAGGGCGTTGAAAGCCGAGCTGAAGCCGACCAGTCGCCCGCGCGAGGATTCAAGGGGATAGTCGTTCTGGATCGTGGCGGTCATCGACGCGGTCGCAGCGACTCCCACGCCGAAAATGATCCGGTAATACACCAGGTGGGCTACTTCCGTGGCCCAGGGATACAAGGAATAGCTGAGTCCGATCAGCCCGATGCCCAGCATGAGGACGGGACGGCGGCCGATTCGGTCGGCGATCATGCCGAAGGGCCAGATCAGGACCAGGGCAATGATCTCGGTAATTCCGGTGAGCCTTCCCGTGATCGCTCCGGCCACGCCCGGGTCGGTGATGCCCAGGTGCTCCGCAAGGATGTACGGCTGCGAGAAGTTCATGTTCGTCATCATCCCGATGCAGATCAGGGATGCGTACATGTAAGTCCAGAAGTGCGAGACCCGTACGCCCGCCGCAAGCTGAATATTTCCTATGCGCGCGCCGGCGCCCAGGTCCGTGGCTGTCATGTCTTTCCTCCCGCTCCCAGAGCGGCCATCATAGAAGCTTGCCGCGGCCGTGGCTATGCAGTGCAGGACATGGAGCAGCCGTGGCGGCTACAGCTTGCGGCCCAGCTTTGCGGCGAGTCGCAGGCGCAGGGCGTTCAGGCGGATGAAGCCGGTAGCATCGTTCTGGTTGTAGGCGCCGCGGTCGTCTTCAAAGGTCGCCATGCTCTCGTCGAAGAGGCTGTCCGGCGAGCGTCGGCCGAGCACGGTTACGGACCCCTTGTACAGCTTCAGGCGCACGGCGCCATTGACCGGCTGTTGCGACTCGTCGATCAGGGCCTGCAGCGCCTTGCGTTCCGGGGACCACCAGTAACCGTTGTAGATGAGTTTGGCGTAGCGCGGCATCAACTCGTCCTTGAGGTACGCCACCTCGCGGTCCAGCGTCAGCGATTCGATCGCCCGGTGCGCTTTCAGCAGGATCGTGCCGCCGGGCGTCTCGTAGCAGCCGCGCGACTTCATGCCCACGTAGCGGTTCTCCACCAGGTCCTGGCGGCCTACTCCATGCGCACCGCCCAGCTCGTTCAGGCGCGCCAGCAGCGATGCGGGGCTCATTGCTTCGCCATCCAGCGCCACCGGATCGCCGCCGGCAAAACCAATCTCGGCGATTCCGGGTTCATCGGGAGCCTCTTCCGGAGCCATGGTCCAGCGCCATATGCTTTCATCCGGCGCGTTCCAGGGATCCTCCAGGTCGCCGCCTTCGTAGGAGATGTGCAGCAGGTTGGCGTCCATGGAATACGGCGATTGGTCCTCCTGCTCGAAATCAACGGGTATTTCGTGTTCCCGGCAATAGGCAAGCAGCTTCTCACGGGAGCTCAGGTCCCACTCCCGCCAGGGCGCGATCACCCGGATATCGGGATTCAGCGCGTAGGCGCCCAGTTCGAAGCGCACCTGGTCGTTGCCCTTGCCCGTAGCGCCGTGCGCGATGGCGTCGGCGCCTGTCTCGTCCGCGATCTCCACCAGTCGCCGTGCGATTAGCGGCCGTGCAATGCTTGTGCCCAGCAGGTATTCCCCTTCATACAGCGCATTTGCGCGGAACATGGGAAAGACGTAGTCGCGGGCGAAGGTTTCCTTGAGGTCTTCGATGTGAATTTCCTCAACGCCCATCGCCCTGGCCTTGGCGCGCGCCGGCTCCACCTCCTCGCCCTGGCCGATGTCGGCCGTGAAGGTCACCACCTCCGCTCGGTAGTTCTCCTGCAGCCACCGGCAGATTACCGACGTATCGAGCCCCCCGGAGTAGGCGAGCACAACCTTTTGCGCGCGCACCATCGCCGAACTCCAATGGCCGCCCTGTTAAACCGACGAGCGATCCGGCCGGATCACCAGCGGGCCTTGTCCTTGAATTGCTCGTAGGCTTCGTCGAGCCCTTCCGGCAAATAATCCAGGAACGCGCCCGGGGCGTAGCGGGACTTGTATCCGTCAATCACGTGCGCGTAGAGCTCGGCATGGAAATCCGGAATCCGGTGCCGGCTGCGAAAGTCGGCCATGGGGATCCGGTAATTGATCAGTTCCTCGTGATGGCCCTCCGCCTCGGCGAGGATCTTTCCGTCCGGGCCGATGATGACGCCGCCGCCGCCGCCCGCAGTCTCGAAGAAGCTCTTGTTGCCCGGGGATACGGCGTTGTTGGACAGCGCGCCGTACACCTTGTTCGACTGGCAGACGTTGCGCATGTCGAGGTGGTTGTATCCGCCCGTTGACGTGCGAATGATGATCTCGGCGCCCTTGATCGCCATGGCCCGATAGAGTTCCGGCTCCATCTTGCAGGGCGAGATGCAGATGTTGCCCACCGAGGTCCGCGCCACCGGGATCACGGCATCCCAGCCGTACATTTCGACGTAGCGCTCCAGCACCTCGTAGACCGTGGTGGTGAAAAGCTCAAAACCCACGAATACGCCATGAATGTTGCGGGCCTTCCACTGTTCGGAAACGATCTTCCCGTCCGGCCCGATCACCACCGCCACGCTCATGATGTGGCGCGGCCAATCCTTGTACTGCGCATAAGTGCCGAAGGAGATGTAACAGTTGTGCTCCCGGGCCTTGGCGCCTATGGCTTCGGTTTCTTCGCCCGGCAGTTCCGGGGCGAAGCTCAGTATTTCGGAGCGCGTCCACCGGTCCCAGCCGGTCAGCGGGAACTCGTGAAAGGCCAGAAAGTCCTTGTGGCCGCCGTAGTACTGCGCCCGGTCAATCAACCACAGCATGTGGTCGAGGTTTTTCTTAAGTGTCTGCTTCGTATTGGCCGCGTCGACGGGATGAACGCGGGACTGCACGACGCCGAAGTTCACGGTGTCGCTGCGTAGCGGTACCGTGGGATAGGTGCCGTCCGTCGAGTTGGCGGAATTCTCCGCGGAAGACTCCGAAGCGGCCATCGCGGGCAACGCGGCAAGCCCCGCCAATGCGCCCGCGCTACCCGACAGCAGGTTGCGGCGTGTTATCTGGTTTGTCATGGTCGTCTGTTCTCCCAAGCGAGCCCGGTTGAAAATCCGCGCGCCCCGGCCGTTCCTATGGGCTCGTCAATCATTGGCCGGCGCGCTTCGCGTCAACGAACTTCTTGAATTCCTCGTAGAAGGACGTTGTGTCCCTGGTAACCTCCTCCGGAGCCCTCAGGTATTCGGGGTCATTCTTTTGCATGTAGTCAAAAACGTCCGCGGGCAGGTCGGTTACCTTCGCAAGCTTCTTCCCGCGCGTTGAAATCACCATTCCGCCCGCCCAGCTGCCCATCTCCATCCACGGCGCCCATTGGCGGTTGGATATCCAGGACACGATGGCCGGCGCCGCGCCGAGATCGAGGTTCTCAAGATCGCCGCGCTTGACGTGGTGGTTGTACACCGAGGCCCCCTGGTAATACGGGCTTCCCACATACGCCGGGTAATCCTCCATGCTCAGCGGCGACTCGCCGAAAAACATGAGGTCCGAATAAAAGGTCACGTCGCCCATATGCTCCATATACGGCTTGAGTACCGCACCGTTGTCGTCTTCGTAGTCGAACCGGCTGTTCACGTGGATATTGCGAATGTGAAAGATTTGCACTTCCCTTTCGGTGAAGGGGTTGGTCCAGCGGTCGATCACCTCGCCGGTGTCAGGGTGCTGGAAATACAGGCACTCCCGGTTAAGCCACGTATACCCGCTCTCATCCCGCACCGTTCTGGAGATCGCGAGGCCGGTGGTCTTGAACAGCAGCTTGCTGCGCTGACCGGGAATGTAACTCCAGATCTGGCCGGTGCTCCACAACGGCGCGTCGGCGCCTGATACGTCGGAGCGCGCCTTGATGTACGCATCCAGATTGTCGCGGGGGTCCTCCAGATCAAGCGGCTGCCGGTTCGCGCCTGCGGCCGGCGCCGCAGATGCGGCGACGCCGGCGGCGACCGCCGACGTGACGAAAGCACGCCGCGTGTTAGTGAACTTGCCCATTCTCAAATCCTCCTGCCGTTTGTCAGTAGGCCAGCGGATTGCCGGGCGATTCGATGAACCGACCGCTTTCCTCCAGGGTCAGGCGGGCCACCAGCCCGCGAAAATCGCGGATGGCCGGCGTAAGTTCCAGCTTGGCGAACTCGCCGCCCATACGGGTCTTCACCCAGCCGGGGCAGATGCTTACCACGGTGATGCCGCGATCGGCCAGGTCCCCGGAGAGTAGCCGCGTGACCATGTTCAGCGCCGCCTTGCTGGTGCGGTAGGCGTAGAGGTCGCGCTGCGCCCGGCTGATCGAGCCCTCGATGGACGAGAGCGCGACGAACTTGCGCTGCTCGCTGCGGGCAATGTGCTCCACGAACGATTCGGCGCATTTCAGAGGCGCCAGTGCATTGACGTTCAGAACCTCGCGCACGATCCCGTAATCGATGTGGCCGAACGACTGCCTGAGATCGGACTCCGCCCCGGGTTTGGGACCGAACAGTCCGGCATTGCTCAGGAACACGTCGATCGTTTCGTCCTGCAACTCTTCGGCCAGGGCCGCAATGGCGTCGAAGTCCGACACGTCCAGCCTGTATGCCTGCACATTGTCCTGCCCGGCCAGCTCCTCCAGCAATTCGCCGGCTACCGCCGGATTGCGATAGGTTGCAAGCACGCGCCACCCATCGGCCGCATACTGGCGCGCGAACTCCAGGCCCAGTCCCCGATTGGCGCCGGTGACCATAACGGTTGACGACATTTTTCTCTCCCATCCCTCTGCCCGGAGTCGAATCGTACACCCGCGCAGGCGATTTCCCGAAACCTGGGCTGCCGGCAATGCGCGTGGCCCGCTGATAAAGTACGGACCGATGAGCGAGATACTTCAACCTCCCGGCTGGCCGCGACCGAAAGGCTATGCCAACGGCATCGCGGCGAGGGGCAGGCTGGTATTCACCGCCGGTCAGGTCGGCTGGGACAGGGAGGGCAATTTCCCGGACACGCTGGCCGGGCAGGTGGAACTGGCGCTAGAGAACGTGGTCGCGGTGCTGGCGGAGGCCAAGGCGGCGCCGGAACATCTGGTTCGGCTTACCTGGTTCGTCACCGACCGGCAGGCCTACCTGGATGCGCAGTCGGCAATCGGCACCGCCTATCGGAGGGTTTTGGGCAAGCACTACCCCGCCATGAGCCTGGTTGAAGTCTCGGCGCTGGTCGAATCGCAAGCGCTGGTGGAAATCGAAGCGACCGCCGTGATACCGGACTAGTGCCGTGTCAAGCTCATATTGTCGCATCAGCGTGTCTCCCCTGGTTCGTGGCAAGGCGCGTCCCGCCGGGAATGGCGTCTCCCATTGCCCAGGGGCGCAACGCGGCCACGGGCCAGGGGAGACACGCCCTTCGGGAGCGGGCGTAGCGCGCCCCCGCGGCGTTGCAGCCGTTCGCAATACAGCAAGTATTCCGTGCCGGCCGCGCCTTGCAGGGACACGCTACGCCCGCTCTGATGCGACAATATGAGCTTGACACGGCACTAGGAGCGACCCCGTGGCTATGTGGCGTCCGGCCGAACGCATCAAGTATGTGGCCGAACCTGGGCGCTGGCCGACCCGCGAGGAAGCGAAGCGTTCGCGCCTGTTCCAGCCGCTTGCACTGGGGCGCAACGGCCAATGCCTGCTGAATGACCGCACCTGGGTGCCGGCGATGGTCCCCTGGCGCGCCACCGAAGACGGCATCGTGACGTCCGACATTCTTGACTGGTACCGGAGGTTCGCCGAAGGGCGCCCCGGGGCCATCGTTGTCGAGGCCACCGGCATCCGCGACATCCCCTCCGGGCCGCTGTTGCGAATCGGTCACGACCGCTTTCTGCCGGGCCTGCGCGCACTCACCGAGACTGTGCGCAAGGCCAGCGGCGGCTACACGCGGCTGTTCATCCAGATCATCGACTTCCTGAGCATCCGCAGGCGCCCTAAGCGTGATCGATATCTTAATGAATTTCTTGATATTACTGAATGTCACAGGGATAGATTGAATCTATCTGGCTCCGAACCGGAGGCGGATATTCGCGCCGCGCTGATCGAAATGTCCGATCAGCAACTGATCGAGGTGCTGGACGAGCGCGAATGGGAAGCTTTGCAATACGGCGCCCGGGAGCGCGTCACCGACACGCAACTGGCGCACATCCACGAGCTCCCGCAAAAGCTCCCCGGCCTGTTCTCCGACGCCGCCGATCGTGCCCGCGAGGCCGGTTTCGACGGCGTCGAGCTGCACTATGCGCACGCCTACACGATGGCTTCGTTTCTGTCCTCGCTGAACACCCGCGTGGATGGTTACGGCGGCAGCCTCGAAGGGCGCGTGCGGCTGCCCGTTGAAGTGTTCGAGGCCGTGCGGCGCCGGGTGGGGGACGACTACATCGTGGGCTGCCGCATGCTCACCGAGGACTGCCTGAACGGCGGCATGCAAACCAGTGAAGCGGCCTTCTTCGCCAGCCGCCTGGCGGCGCAGGGCATGGATTTCATATCCCTGTCACGGGGCGGCAAGTTCGAGGACGCCAAGCAGCCCAAGGTCGGCTGGGCCGCATACCCCTATACCGGGCCCAGCGGCTACGAATGCATGCCTTCGTACTACTCCGATGCCAGGGGACCGTTCGGCCGCAATCTCCAGCCCGCGGGGCAGGTGCGCGCCGCAATTCGAAAGGCCGGCCTGGACACGCCCACGGTGGCGGTGGGCGGGCTGCACAACTTCGACCAGGCCGAGAAGGTGCTGGCCGACGGCGAGGGCGACATCGCCGGCCTGGCCCGCCAGGCGCTGGCGGACCCCGACTGGTTCGAGAAGGTCCGTTTGGGCCGCGGCGAGGAAGTGCGGCTCTGCCTGTACACGAATTACTGCGAGGCGCTCGACCAGCGCCACCGCCAGGTGACCTGCGAACTATGGGACCGCGAGAACCTCGAAGAACGCGAGATCAAAATGTCCAAAGACGGCAAACGCCGCCTGGTCGCTCCTCGTTGGCGGGCAAAGTCAACTGGCAGCCCGAATGAGGCAGTATTGAAGCCAGCCCTGAACAGTTGAATTCCCGGAAACGGCTTTGGCTCATGCCAGGGGCTATTTCAAGTACTTGCTAAGCAGCAGGTTCTGGAAACGGCCGCCCGGGTCGATTCGCGCCTTGAGCCGGGCGAACCGCGGGTGCTCCGGATAGGCCCGCTCAAACTGCTGCTGCGTTGCGTGAAGGCGATACGGCAGGTAGTAGCGGCCTCCGCGTGCGAGCGCGGCGTCAATCAGTTCGCGCGTCCAGATGCCGACTTTGCGGCTCGCTCTTCGGGTAGTGCGCTGCTTGTAGTACAGCACAAGCGAAAACACTTCGACCGGCGCCCAGGTCAGCAGCGACCGTGCATCCGCCGGCGAATGCCGTACCGAGATGTTCACCGCTTCCACGTCCTGCCCGTTGAGAACTCGGGTCATGGCGCGGACGTAGGAAACACAGTTTTCGACGGGAATGAAATACTCCTGCAGAAGATAGGTTGAGAAAGCCCGTGTGCGGGGTTCCAGCGACGCCGTATCGAGGCTGGCCTCGTGGTTGCGCCAAACGACCGCTTCCGCTTCCAGCAGTTCCTGCTCCATGCCCTCCCTCAAACGGTGCCCGCCGGGTAGTTCGGTTACCGCCCAGATCACGTTCTGAAAGCGGCTGTAATCCAGATTCCGCGGAATCAGCCGGTCCGTTACGGTCAGGGGCTTGTCAGTCACAATCCAGCTGATGGCTCGCAGCTTCCTCGAATCCGACGGAAGCAGATTGGCGTTGTGCAGCAGCACGCGGTCGTTTGCTGCGATCCTCGTGCGGAAATAGTCCGGGTACTCTTCAAGCGATACTTCCTCGACCACTCGCTCCAGTCGGCCGTTCGCGTCGAGTTCAAGCTCTATTTCGGTCAGCACGCCCAGGCCTCCGTAGCCTCCGAAGATGGCGCCGAACAACTCCGACTCGTCGGAACGCGTCAGTTCCAGCACGTCGCCCCCGGCTGTCACTATCTGGACTGCCCGAACGGAATTCACCAGCGGGCCCCGGCCCACGTAGCGGCCGTGACAATTGACCGAGACCGACCCGGCCACGGTGAAATTGGCGTAGCTCTGCATGATTTGAACCGACAGATCGTGAGGATCGATGACATCCTGCAGATCGCGCCAGGTCATGCCGGCCTGTACGCGAACCACTCGCTCCTCAGGATCAAACGCCACCACCTGATTCATCGCCCGCATATCCAGGTGGAGGGAATCGGGAGCGGCTATCTGCCCTCCCATGCTGAATCTTCCTCCGCCGATCGAGACTGCTCCCGGCCGGTTGCGCAGCGCAGCCCGCACCTCTTCGGTCGTTCGGGGACGGGCCTCGGCAGCGACTGCTACCGGGTTCAGGGTGGAAACGTCATTGACCACCGGCCCCGCAGGCCGGGCGGCGGCCAGGGCATCACCGGGCGCAACCAGCCCGGACAAGGCCGCGTGCTTGAGAAACTCGCGCCGGTCCATGACGCTATACGGCTTTTCTCAGGTACACCGGCTGCGCCTGTTCCGGAGCCACTGCACGTCCTTCGGCATATTCCCTGCGCGCCAGCCGAAGTACAGCGCCGGCGCGCGGAAGAGCGCGCGGCTCCAGTTGCTCTATCCGACTTGCATTTGTAGCATTCAAGGCTTCGTTTCCGGACCAGGCCGTGCCCGCAGCGATGAAGCGTTCGGTCCCCGGCAAGCGGCAGCGCGCCGCCGACGCAAGCCAGTCCTCCGCCTCGGTTGATACCAGGCCCGATTCGCCGACGCGATACCAGCCCAGGTAGACCTTGTCGCGCCCCGCCGGCAGACAAGGCGCAATCCATGGCCCCTGAGACGCCAGACCACCCTTGGGAAGGAGGTCGTCCCCGACCTCCTGGAGGGCGGGACGCCCTCCCTCCCGGCGCTCATGAGCGTCCTGCGCCAACGCGGCGAGGCTGGAGACCGCGCACAATCCGATTCCCAGGCCCGCTCCCAATCCCTGTGCAGCGGCCGCGGCTACGCGCAGTCCGGTGAACGCGCCCGGGCCGCGCCCGAAAGCGATGCAATCGAGATCCTCAAGCGAGAGATCGACATTGCCCAGGACCTCGTCTATCGCCTCAAACAGGACCGCCGCGACCTTGGCTCCGCCCGGCAACTGCGTCTCGAAATGCCGATCTCCGTTGCAGGCCGCAACCGACGGGGGGCGCACCCCCGATTCCAGCGCCAGGCAGCGAAAGCCGCTCATGCCGCCCCCTGGCGCGGCGCCGCGGCAACGCGAGTCATGAAGCTCAATGCTTCGTCGGGGTCCCGGGTCAGCGGCATCGGCGGCAGGCTGGCGAGAAAGCGGCGACCGTAGCCTTTGGTGAGCAGGCGCTGATCGCAGATCATCACGATCCCCTTGTCGGTTTCGCCGCGAACCAGCCGCCCCACGCCCTGTTTTAGCGCAAGCACCGCCTCGGGCAAGGAAATCTCGTTGAAGGGATCGCCGCCACGTGCCCGCACAGCCTGCTGACGGGCCCGGTATACGGGATTGCCGGGCGCCTCGAACGGCAGCCGGTCGATAACGACGAGAATCAGATCTTCGCCGCGCACGTCCACGCCCTGCCAGAAACTCCGCGTGCCCAGGAGGATGCAATCTCGGCGCCTCCTGAATTCCTCGAGCAGCAGACTGCGCGGTCTGCCCGCTCCCTGGGCGACAAAGCGGTCCTTCCAATCGGGGCTCCTGCTCAGTATCTCCTTCGCCTCGTCGAGCGCGCGATAGCTGGTAAACAGCAGGAAGGCCCGGCCGCCGGCAGCGGCAGCCACCGGCAGGGCGGCGTTCAGCACCGCCTCGGTAAACCCTTCCGCCGTACGACCTGGCACCGGCAGGTCCCGCGGCACAAAAAGCAATGCATTGCGCCGGTAGTCGTAGGGGCTCTCCACAAGCAATTCGCGCGCGTCCTCGAATCCCAGGCGGCGTGCGAAATGCGTGAAATCGCCGTCTATGCTCAGCGTCGCCGAGGAAAAGATCCACGAGGCTTCGCAGTCCTCGACCAGGCGCTGGAATTCCCCGGCGATGTCCACGGGGGTCAGATTCAGGCTGACGTGGCTGCGCGTGGTTCGAATCCACCCGGCGCGCGGATTTCCGGCCACCGCGGGATCGGCTTCAAAATCGGCATCCGGATAGGCGTAATCCGCGTACTCGAAATCTTGTTCCTGGCGCAATTCATCCAGTGCGCCAGACATGAACCCCAAACGGTCGCGCATCTCCCGCAAACCGGCGGTGGACAGCATCAGGGCGTCCTGCTCATCATCAACAGCGGCCTCGCAACACTCGAAAAGCTGTTCCATCGCGAAATCAAGCATCTCAATCTCGCGGCGGAGCATTGCCGGCGTCCAGTCGGTCTCTCCCGGTTCGCGCGGACAGGCCAGACGCAGGTCGCGAACGGCGTTGCGCAGCGCATCGTGCTCGTCCTCAACTTCCGCCCAGACGCCCGCAGCCAGCGCCTCGCGCTGGATGTCTTTCAAGGCATCGACGATCTGCCCCGTGCCCAGCGTGAGCGCAAGGCTTTCCCGGGCCACTTCCGGCAGGGCGTGGGCTTCGTCCACGACCACGCAATCGAACCTGGGCAGCAGCCCGTCCGCTCCGGCCGCCTTGAGTTGCAGATCGGCGATCAGCACATGGTGATTGACCACCACGATCCGCGCCCGCACGGCCTCATCGCGCGCCCGAAACACGTGGCAGGACTCGAAATCCGGGCAATCCTTGCCCAAACAGTTTTCGCGGGTGGAGGTTACGCGCCTCAGAATCGGCGCATTCTCGGGCACTCCCCGGCACTGGGCCAGGTCCCCGGAAACCGTGTGATCGGCCCAGGACCGAACGCTCTCCAGGCCAATCCGCTCGCGCTCATCGAGTTCGCCCTGGGCTTCGGCGGCACGCGCGAGCCGGTAGCGGCACAGGTAGTTGGCGCGGCCCTTCAGCATGCGCACCTTGACCGGGCGCCCCAGCGCCTCGCTCACCTGCGGCAGGTCGCGCAGGAACAACTGGTCCTGAAGGTTGCGCGAATGGGTGGATATCACCGCGCGCCGCCCGGCAAGCAAGGCAGGAACGAGATAGGCGAGGGTCTTTCCGGCCCCCGGTCCCGCCTCGGCGATCAGGCTGCCGCCGTCAGCCAGTGTCTCGGCCACGGCCAGCGCCATCTGCTGCTGACCCTCGCGCGCTACAAAGCGTTCGACCGCGAACGACAGCGGCCCATCCGAAGCGAAAGCTTCCAGCACCTGGTCGGCCGTATTACTGATTTCGCCCTCCTCTGCCTGCGTGCGGGAGAATGAGGGCGGGACACTGTGAGGGCAATGCCGTGCGGGCAGTGCCCCCACTCCCGCCTTCAGTACTCGACGGACGGAACCGGCGGCATTTCTTCCTGCTCGTCGCCGGGCTGAAGGTCGCGAAAGCGCATGCAGGCGCTCTCGAAATACACCTGGCATTCGCCGGTGGGTCCGTTGCGCTGCTTTGCCACATGCAATACGCGCTTGTTGACGTGGAAGAGATCCTGCCTTTCCTGACTATCGGGCAAGGTCACGAACGCAACGACATCAGCGTCCTGCTCGATCGCGCCGGAATCGCGCAGGTCGGAGAGTTGCACGCGACGGTCCGGACGGCGTTCGACCTCGCGGTTCAACTGCGAAAGCACCACCACCGGCACTTCCAGCTCGCGCGCCAGGGCCTTTAGCGACTTCGAGATGGAGCCAAGCTCGATGGCCCGGTTCACGTCCCGGCGTTCGGAGGGCGAGGCATCGATCAACTGCAGGTAATCCACCAGGATCAGTCCCAGCCTGCGCCCGGCCCGGTCCTCCGAGCGCGACACCCGACGGGCGCGTGAGCGGATCCGATCGGGAGTCAGCAACTGGGAATCGTCGATTAACAATGGCGCTTCCTTCAGCATGTTCAGCGCGCTGTTGACCTTGCTCCAGTTGCGCCCGATCTTGCCGATGCGAAGGTCCGCGTGATCGATTTCACCCAGCGAGGAAAGCAGCCTCAGCGCGATCTGCTTCTTGGGCATCTCCAGGCTGAAAAGCAAGGCCGACACCGGCTTCTGGCTCAGCACCGCCGATTGCGCGATGGTCAGCGCCAGCGATGTCTTGCCCAGCGACGGTCGGCCGGCCAGGATGACCAGATCGCCGTTCTGCAGCCCGGCGGTCAGGTTGTCGAAATCGGTCAGCCCGGTGGCCACGCCGGTCACCGCGTCGCCGCTTCTCTCCCGCTCGCGCAGCCAGTTGACCAGTTCGGCGCGGAATGCCTCGCCCATTCCCAGTTCGTCAAGATCGCCCTTATAGCTCTGCTCGTTGATCCGGAAGATTTCCTGCTCCGCTTCTTCCAGCAGTTCCTCTGCTTCCCTGCCGCCGGTCTTCAGTACGCGCCCTGTGATCCGCCTTCCCGCGCGCGCCAACTGGCGCAGGATGGACATGTCGCGAACGATTCGGGCGTAGGTCTCAACGTTGGCCGCGCTGGGCGTACCGATCAACAGATTCCCGACATATCCCGCGCCGCCAGCGTCATCGAGCTTTTCGCGGGAGCGGAGATGCTCGCAAACGGTCAGATTGTCGCAGTGCTTGCCGTCGTTGATCAGGTCGCGAATCGCGCCGAAGATCAGGCGGTGGTCGTCGCGCGAAAAATCGCCGCCCGCCAGAAGGTCCGCCACCTCATCCCAGGCTTCGTTGTCCAGCATGAGGCCGCCAAGCAGGGCACGCTCGGCGTCAACCGAAGAGGGAAGAAGATCGCTCTCAGCCATCTCCGGCGGAATCCGCGGCCGGAGCCTCGGCCTCGGCGTCCGATTCGGCGGTATCCGTGCCCGCCGCTTCGCCCGCCGGCTCCGATTCCTGAACATCCTCGTCCGTGTCCGCGGCCGTAAGCTGCGCCTCTTCCGCTTCCTCATCCTCGTCCGCCGGCAGCAGCTCTGCACCCGGCAAGGCCTCGGTCTCACCGGCCTGTCCGACCACCCGGATCGTGGCATGCTGCTGCACGTCGGCATGCAGCTTCAGCGTAACGGAGTGCTCGCCCAGCTCCTTGATCGGGCCGTCGGGCATCTGAACTTCCGAGCGCGACACTTCCACGCCGGCTTCCTCGAATCCGGCGGAAATCTCCGCCGGTCCGACCGAACCGTACAGCTTGCCGACCGGGCCGGCGTTGGCGATGATGGTGAGCGGCAGCACCGCCTGCACCTGCGCGGCGCGGGCCGTGGTGGCGGCCATGCGTTCGCTTTCCATCGCCATCAATTCCGCGCGCCGCTCTTCAAACGCGGCAATCTGCTCTTCGGTGGCGGGCGCCGCCTTACCCTGAGGCAGCAGGTAATTGCGCCCATACCCGGCACGCACGTCCACGATTTCCCCGATTCCGCCGAGGCTCTCGACACTTTCCAGGAGAATGATCCGCATCACGCCACCCTATTTCTGCTGATCAGTGTAAGGCAGCAGGGCGAGATAGCGGGCCCGCTTGACGGCCAGGGCCAGCTGCCTCTGATACCTTGCGGAGGTTCCGGTCGTGCGGGCCGGAATGATCTTGCCCGTCTCGGTAACGAACTGCCGAAGCAGCCCAATGTCCTTGTAGTCGATCTCCTTGATGCCTTCGGCCGTGAACTTGCAATAGCGGCGGCGCCGGTTGTAGCGATTCATTCCTTTTCCTCCTTAGACTCGTCGTCTTCCCCGGTGGCGGCATCATCGACCGGCGCGTCACTCTCCCCCGGCTCATCTTCGGTCTGGCTTTCCGCTTCGTCAGGCGGTTCGTCAGCGGAGCTGTCCTTTGCTTCCTCCGCTGCAGCCCCGGCTTCCTCCGCGACCTGCTCCGATTCGTCCGCTGCAGCCTCGGCTTCTTCTGCCTGATCGGCCTCCTCCGCTGCATCCCCGGACTCGTCCGAGGCCTTAGGCGGCGAATCGGACTCTTCGGTGGCTCCGGATTCCGCCACCGCATCAGCCTCGTCGACAGATTCGGATTCCGGCGGCGCTGCAGCTTCTCCGGCGGGTTCGGATTCCGCTGCCGCATCAGCCTTCGGCTCGGCTTCGGAAGCCGGCGCATCGTCGGTGGCCGCTTTCGCCCTGGCATCCTTCTCATTGCCCGCGTCGCGCTTGGCGCGCCGCCCATGGGCGACTTCCCGGTCGTACGGAAACTCGCGATTCTCGCGCGCCGCCTCCTTCTCGGCCGCCCTGGCCAAAACGGATTGCTCGCTGACGGCGTCGTCGCGGCGAACAACAAGGTGACGCAATACCGCGTCGCTGAAATGAAGCGCTCCCACGAGTTCGTCCAGGGTGTCCCGTGCGCACTCCACGTTCATCAGCATGTAGTGCGCCTTTTGCACCTTGGCGATGGGGTAGGCGAGCATTCGTCTCCCCAGGTCCTCGTTTCGATGAACCTGGCCCTGGCCACCTTCGATGATGCCCACGTAACGATCCATCATTACGCGAGCCCGTTCACTCTGATCCGGATGGATCAGAAGCATGATTTCGTAGTGTCTCAAGAAAACTCCTCAATGGTCTCAAGGCCACCCGCCTGCACGGTGTGGCTAAGGAGAGGGCCGCAGGCAGCAGCCTGCGGCGTGGATCGCGAATTATACGAAAACATCGCGGGCTGTGCCCCCCGGCACGCCCACAACCATCAGCGAACTGTAAAGCGCGTGTCGGCGATATCGGCAATCCGCCGACCGTCCCGCCAGACCACGGCGGCGACTCGATGCTCTCCCTTTTTCACAGGCCAGGCGTAGCGGGCGCCGTCGCGCCGCAGCGGTTCACCGCCGTTGACCCGCCAGTCGACCTTGTCGTCCTCATAAACGCCCTCTAGCAGGAAGTCGAACGCCTGGAACTCCGCCGGCACGCGGGGATCGTAGGCCAACATCAAGCCCTCGGCCGGCTGACTCAGCCTCACGGCCTGTTGCCGTGCTTCATGAACGATGGCCGGCGCCGGGGCCGTTCCGGCCACAAAATACTCCGCGCGGCGCGGGCAACTCATGCCCGCTTGCCAGGCCGCGCCGGTGTCGTCGCAGACTTCCTGCCGCACCAGCCGCGGGCTCAGCCACAGGGGCGCGGTGTCGGCGTCGTGGGAAAGCAGATCGAATGCTCCCCGCAGAACCATGGCCGGTCCTGTCGAGCCGGTGACGGACTGTGTCGGTTGCTGATCAAGGTTGCCCATCCATACGCCGACGACGAAGCGGTCGCTGAACCCGATCGCCCAGCTGTCGCGGTAATCATTCGACGTGCCGGTCTTTACCGCGGTCTGGACCGGGAAATCCAGCAGGCCGCCGGCAAATTCGAGCCTCCGGGCCAGAGGATCGGAAAGAATGTCCGCGATCAGGGAAGCAACTTCCGGAGAAACCGCAGGCCGCGTGTGCAGCCTTGCCTCGCCGCCTGCCAATACCGAAAATTCCCGATAGTGCCCGCGGTTCGCCAACGCCGCGTACGCCTGTGTCAATTCGAGAAGAGTGACCTCCCCGTTACCCAGGGCCAGCCCGGGCCCGTAATGATCGGCCTTGCGGGCGAGGGTGGTGAACCCCAGCCGGTGCAATTGGTCCAGGTAGGCGCCCTCGCCGGTAAAGGCAATGGTGCGAACGGCGGGCGTGTTCAGGGAATTGCCGAGAGCGTGACGCAGCGTAATCGGTCCGTGAAAAACGCCCGAATAGTTCCGGTAGCTGTGCAGACCCACGCCCACCATGTCCGCAAGCGGAGCATCTTCGATCAGCGTCGCGGCAGTCCAGCCCTTTTGCAGCGCCAAGGCGTACAAGAAGGGCTTGAGCGCCGATCCGGGCTGCCGCGGGGCCTGCACCGCGTCGATCAGGCGCGCCGGCGATTCGTCGCCGGATGCGCCCACTACCCAGGCCAGGACCTCGCCACTCCGGTGATTCGCAGCCAGCAAAGCGCCGTTGTTCACGCCCTTGCCGGCAAGCATTGCCAGACGTCCTTCCAGCAAGTCATGCAGTCGCGTCTGCAGTCCGGCGTCGAGCGTTACCCGTAGTCTGCCGGCATGACCGGCGCTATTGTTGGCGTCATGCCGCTGGTTGACGAACCGGAGAAAGTGGGACGCATCGACCGGCCCGACAGGTGACTTGAGGTCGAAGTCGCCCCAGGGTTCGCGGTCCCGGGGCAGGACGCCGGCTTCCTCCATTCGCATTGCCAACTTCCCGATCGCGCGATCCAGCGCCCGACGGTCACCGCGCCGGAGATCCAGCCGCGACGGCGCTCGCACCAGTACGGCGAGGGCCAGCGTTTCATGGCGGTCCAGCGCGCTCAGGTCGCGGTCGAAGTAATAGCGGGCCGCCTGTAGCACGCCCCGCCGGTTGGCCGCGTAGGGGACCTGGTTCAGGTAGAACTCCAGAACCCGCTGCTTCGGGTGCCGGCTCTCCAAGCGCCGTGCTTCCCAACCTTCCACCCATCGGGACCACAGCGTTCTCGGCCGCGGACGGATCATCCGAACGACCTGCTCCGTAATCGTGCTGGCCCCCCGAGCGGCCCTGCCCGCCTTGAGGTTCTGCCCAACCGCGGCCAGGCGCGCGCGCCAGTCCTGACCCGAGTGCTCGAAGAAGCGTGCGTCCTCCGCGTAGAGGAAGGCCGTTACCAGGAATTCGGGGATTTCGTGATATTGCGCCTGGGCATGGAGGTTCCAGTCGTTGGCGTAGCTGACATTCAGCGGGACGCCGTTGCGGTCCACGATTTCCATCCGCCGGATCGTCCCGGTAAGGTCCTCCAGGCGCTCCAGCGGCGGTCCCATGGCTGCACGGGTGCTCCAGGCCAGACTTGCCGCGCCGGTCCCGACGGCCAGCAGCGGCAGCGCCAGGAGAAGGATCGTCCTGGACTTCACCGCGAACTCCCTTCGGACGTGACCACCAGCCGCAAAGTGGCTGATTTGCCGTATATGTCCAGGTCATACATTTCGCCGGCATGCGTGGGCCGGACCTGGAATTCGCCCTCGGCGATCGCCTGCGCGGTGTAGGCCAGGTGGTAGCGCCCGGGCGGCAGGTAGTCGGCATAGAAACGGACGGCGTCGTGACCCATTTCCTGGTGGTAGAAGCTCCAGCGCTGGCTGCGGAAGTAAATCCACTCGTCGTGGTCGAACCACCAGGAGCCTTCGGCGGCAGTGAAAGCTCCCTCTTCCGCATCCACGCCCGAGGCAGTCGCCAGGTCCCGGTTGACCGGCTCCAGTCCTCCCGGCACCGGGTCGTCCACGACCACGAAATTGCGGGCTGTGGGCAGTTCAACGAACAGGTCGACCCGCACCAGTTCACCGCGCCGAACGGAATCGCCCTCGGCAAGCAGCCGCCATTCGCCATCCCGCTGCGCCGAATACTCGCGCCTTACCCCGATTCCCGCGTTGACGCGCCCGGCTGCCGTCCCGCGCGGCGCGTATGTAAGGCGGGCCGCGTAGTAGAGCCGCCCCTGCCCTTCCCGGCTGACGCGAATCTGCGACCGTTTGCCGGGAAGTTCGGGCGAAATCGGCAGGGACAGGGTCACCGCCGCATCGCGGAAGTCGCCGAAGCGCGTCTCGCCGATCCGCGCGTCGTCGAGTTCGGCAACGGCTCGCATGTCGGGTTTAACCTCTTCCCATTTTCGTGCGTAGTCCAGCAGAGCGTTCATGCAGAAAGCGTTCTCCTGGGTGCTTTCCCAATGCGTTCGGGCGCCCCGCGACTGAGTGAGCGCGCGCACCATGCCGGTCGCCATCTCCTCGCTCAGCCCGTAGGCATCCGGGTTCTCCAGGCGCGAAAAGGCCGAAAGAAGCGCACAGTTGGCGCGCAGGGGGCTACTCAGGATACGGGCGTATCCACGATCCAACTGCTCATTGAAGAGCCGTTTACCGGCGCTGCCCACGGACGCGTCCATCACCCGCTTCAAGACACTTCTCGCCAGGTTCTCGGAAGAGCCCATCCGCAACGCCGCATCGAGAAAGTGCGCCTTCCCGAACAGGCTCATGTACTGAACCTGATCGGCGTAGCGCAACAGTTCGCTTCGGGCCAGACCGCCGCGCCGGGCCAGCGCCGCAAGGGCTACCGCGCGAACCGACGACGACATCCCGCGCGAGAAGTAGCCCGGCATGACGTCCCGGCGCAGCAGCTTGCGCAGGTATTCGTGGAGGCGGCTTTCCACCCGTTCGGGAATCTCGTGGCCAGCTTCGCGCAGCCAGGCGAAACCCAGCGCGGTGTAGGCCGAAAGGTACGGGCTTACGTACTCATCGGCGGCAATCCAGTACGACATGCCGCCATTGGGAGCCTGGAAGCCCGCCGCCTGGCGCAGGATCTGCCCCGGCAGTTCCGCGCTTCGGGGCCAGACAAGGGAATTGTCCATCCGCCCCTCAAGCTCCGTGAACTGCGCCGCGAGCAGGCCCTTGCTGAGCTTCTGCTCCCAGCACTCGTAGGGATAGTCGCGCATGTAGCGGAAGGCGCCCTCCAGGTTGCCGATCACCGTGGGAGCAAGCACCACCGACACGTCGCCGGTGTCCGTGTACATGTCTTCCGGGAACAAAACCTCCTCGGAAGCAGGTTCGTCGGTAATCGACCCGTATTCCGCCGCAACTTCAAGACTTCGATTCTTCATCACGGGAAGTTGATGGGCCAGCGCATCGCCATCGGAAGCATCCTGCGCCTGAACCGTGAAACGAATCTCCCCTTGCGGCCGGTCCCGTACGGTCCTGAGCCGACCGGCGCGAAGCGGCAGGTAAACGGTCTCGCGCCGGTACGGCCCCAGCTCCAGCGACTCGGACAAACGGGCGGAAGCCTCCGTCTCCATGTCACCCTCCGCCTCAATGATCACGTCGATCGTGCGCGCCTCTCCGGTTCGGTTCATCACCGAAAATCCCGCGGCGAAGTCGTCACCCTCGGTAACCTGGTTGGGCATGACCGGGCGAATCTCCGTGGGCTGGTTGGTCTTGAATCCCACGCTGCCCAGCCCGAAGCGGTCCGCCTCCGTGACGGCCATCGCCAGCACCCGCCAGCCGGTCAGGTTTTCCGGCAGGCTGAACTCGAATTCCGCCTCGCCACGGCGGTTGGCGGGCAAGGACGGTTCCCAGTGCGCGACATACTTGAACAGGGTCCGCATGTCCGGGCCGCCCCCACCGTCACCGCCGGGATTGGCCCCTTTCTTCTCGAATTTCTGCCGGCCCAGGATGCGCAACAGCAGGCTGTAGTTCGCCACGTCCGGGGCATCCAGCCGGTAGAAGCCCTTGTAGGGATCGAAATAATCCTCCCCCTGGCCGATCAGATCGAAGACCGCTTCGTCGAGCACGGCCACGGCGAATTCCACCGGGCGGCGACGGCCGTGGCTTGGCCAGGCCTTGAGTTTCACGGCAACCTTCTCACGCGGCTTGTAGAGGTCACGGTCGGTC
Organism: uncultured Gammaproteobacteria bacterium; assembly: GCA_951828235.1. Lineage (GTDB taxonomy): Bacteria > Pseudomonadota > Gammaproteobacteria > Steroidobacterales > Foliamicaceae > Foliamicus. The sequence goes on along the minus strand of OX639965.1, from coordinate 1,990,615 downwards.
TCGACCTCAACTTCCAACTGCTTGTAGGGGTCGATCACGGGAACTTCGGCATAGCCCATGCGAAACGCCGGCTTGCCGAGGTCCACGTAGTCGAGGCCCTGGTGGCTCTCGGGCGGGGGGCTTTCTACGCGCGGCGATACCGCAACCACCGAAAGCCAGGCGCCCGGCACGTAGTCGGGCTTGATGCGAAACTCGATGATCGGCGTGCTGCCCTTCAGTTTCTGCTGCCACTGATCTATAACCCCGTACCGCTCCACGGAAACCAGCGCGGTCGCCCCGGGAAACGGGTTCTTGACCAGGTAACGGGCCTTGTCGCCCACTTCGTACTCGCTGGACTCGGGCACCAGCTCCATGGCGTAGCCGGGCCGTTCCCACCACACCACGCGGCCTTCGCCGACAACCCACATGTGCATTTCGGTCTGCTGCCGGCGGCCCCGCGTGTCATCGATGCCCGCCGTAACGCGGTACGAGCCTGCATGCTCCGGCGTAAACGTGCACGTCAGCGCCTTGTATTCCGGGATTCCTTCGCATTCGCCGGCCTCGACCCACTCCTCGCTGAACCGCGGCAGATAGGCGTTCCCCGCACCCCTGACCTGCGCGACCTTGCGTACCTGCCGCTCGATGCGCAGCCGGACTTCCGTATCGGCCACCGGCTCACCGGAATCGTCCACCACGATATAGCTCACTTCCGCAGGTTCTTTCTGCCGGAAAACCCACTGGTCCTTGCGCAAGCCCACCAGCCGGTCCACCGCCGAGAAATCCGCAAAGGCCGTGGCGGTCACATACTTGCCGCGGTCATCGCGGACCGCACTTTCCGCCCGCAGCCGGCCATAAACGATTCCTTCCGCGCGCAGTTGCACCCGGGACGCATGGGCGCCCGCGTCGTCGAGGTCGCCCACCTCCTGGTGAACGTGCAGGCGATCAGGCCGGGTGGAGGTATCGAAGCGGAACGTGGACGCCTCCGGGTGCGAGGACCGGAAACCCCTGCGGCGGAGATCGACCACCACCCGCGCTTCCGCCTGCGTGTACGCGCCGCCCGAGTGCAGCGAGGCGTAGGTGTCCACCGAGAGTGTGTCCCCGGGACCGAAAAGGTCGCCGTTCAACTCGTTGCTGACCCGAAACGGAGCGGGCGTGAAATCGGTAACCAGCACCCGCATGGGGCGCCATTCAAAATCCGTGAAATCGGCGCTTAGAACGAACCGGTACCAACCCATGACGGCTGTTTCGGGAACGGTGTATTCGCCGTGCGCGGCGCCGAAGCGGTTGAGCCGGATGTCCCTGATCTCGTGCACCGTGTTCCCGGTGGGGTCCTGGATCTGCAGCTTGTAGGTGGCGGTCTCGGGCGCCACCAGCGTGCGAACATCCTGATCGCGCACATAGAACTTGTATTGCATCGTGTCGCCGGCGCGGTAAATGCCCTGGGCCGTGGTCCCCCATGCGCGGACGTGACCGTAACGCCGCTGCTGGCGGGACCAGACCTGCCAGCGCGAAGCTTCGCCGGTGCGGGCCAGAAAAGACCGATCCAGCGGCAGCAGCGCCATTCCCTCGCGGCCCTCGACAAGGACAAACAGGCGCTCGCAGCGAGAATCGTGCCTCCTGCACCACCCCAAGGTTTCGAGCGCCGGATCCAGCTTCTCCATTCCCGCAAGCGTGGCGATGCCGTGCCGGCTGGTCCGTACCGGCTCGGCCACCCCTCGCGGCGTCACCTGGCTGCCCACCACACGGGCAAAAGCGCCACGCACTATCGATACCTGCGCTCCCCGAACCGGTTTGCCGTTACTCAGACGGGTGACCCACACCAGCGTGTTGTAGTGACCGGCCTTGACATGGACCTGGTACGGCGTCACCTGCCAGAAGTAATCCCAGGCCGGTGACTCGGCTCTTGTGCGGGGACTGGTGCGTATTCGGCCGAGTACGGCTCCGCTGTCCGCCCGGATCATCTCCCGGACGCCGCTCGGCAGGGCGAAAGCAACGTCCTCGGCCTCAGGCGGCTCGATGACTTGCGCAAGCCCGGTCCGCCCCCCGTCCCGGTTCAGCAGGCGGTATCGGAGCCGTACTTCCTCAAGGTTGGTGACGTACAGGGGAACCTCGCTGTCCACGCCGGATTCGAGCACGGCGTCGCCGTGCAGCAGCTTGTAGTCCGGTTTGCGGTGATTGGTCATGAACGTGACATCGAAGCCGCCGGCAAGCGGCCGGCCGAACTCGTCACGAATGCGGGTCGGCAAATCAGGGTCTGCGGCTCCCGGCAACAGACTGGCTACGCGGTATTCCTGGAACGCCTGCAATCGTTCCGGCAGGTTGACATCGGCTTTCCGCGAGCCGTCCCGCCATCCGAGGCGGGAGTAATCGCGCACTTGCGCCCACGGATCATAGTCTTCGCGCTTGCCGGCCAGGCCGGGCGCGAAACTCACGCCACGCGCTATCTGCGACGGCAGAACCGGGGTCGAGAAGGTGAGCGACACGCTCGCCAGCGGATTGCACCGCGCCTGCTCTTTCGTTACCGGCACCAGCCTTTCGTACCATAGTCCGTCCCGGCCCGAATCCCGCAATACGCGAACGGTCGAGCCATCGGGCAGGTAGCGAATGCGTTGGTCAGCATTGTTCTCGCAGCTCACGCCCTCAAACCGGAATGCGTCGAAAGTGACCGCGCGACCCAGGTTGCCGCGTTCCCGCCCGGGCATGGGACCGAGCGCCGATACCAGTCCGGCATGCGCATTCAGGACCGCGGCTCGCCCGGGAGGTAGTTGCGTGGCGGGCTTTACCCACCAGACATCGCGCGCCTCCTGCCCACTGGTGGCCGTCGCTGGATCAACCGACTCCGGGTAAACAGGCGGGCGACGGTCGTCCGGATCCGGTTCGGCGACAACGGGCGCCGGGTCGGCAAGACCGGCAACCTCAAAATACAGGCTGGACTCAACGGAGTCTCGCGTGACGGGTTGATTGAACCGAGTGCGGAACACCGGCACGCCCGGCTGCATCCACGTCCTCAACCATGCCGAGGATACCTGCGGCAATTCCGTAACCCGCGACCGGGTAACCGTCTCGCCTATCGTGGCCCCGTCCATTGCTTGAATGCCCGGTTCCACGGTAACGACATACTCCCGCGCGGGCTTGAGATATTCCTTTGCGTCCAGGTTGCAGGCCAGCGCCTGCGTGCTGACCCAACGCCAGTGGCAGGTCACTTCCGGCGTGATCGTTACCGGCAGTTCCCTGGCTTTGCGTTCCATGCGCCCCAGGGGGACGACGGGGCGATTGAATTCGATCAGGATCTGGCTGTCTGCGATCGAGATTTGTGTGATTTTGAGAGGCGGTGCTGCATAGGCCGCGCCTGCAATGACGGCGGCAACAATGCACAGAGCAGTGCGAATTCCCAGACTGCGGACTCTGCTTATGCATGAACTGCGCGGCATACGCTGAGTATAAAACCCGCCCGCATGACCTGGGGCGGCCGAATTCAAGAGCTGGTGTTCTACCTCAGGAAAGCAGATCGAGGTCGAGGTGGCCTCGATCCTCGTCGACCCTGGCAACCCGCACCGATACCGGCTGCCCCGGAGTAAAACCGAACAGGCGTTGCGCCCGCTGCCTGTCGCGCGTGCGGCCACGGCCTCGCCCTGACGGCAGGCGCCAGCGCGGGATCATTCCATTCAGGCCGACCTCGGTCACCTGAACGAACAGGCCCTTGCCGGTGGCGTGCGACACGACGGCGTCGAGCGTATCGCCAAGGCAGCGCGACAGATACCGAATCTTGTAGGTCTTTACCGCCGCACGCATGGCTTTTTCCGCCAGGCGCTCCCTTTCCGAACAGGCGAGGCCCATTCGCGCCAGTTCATTGCCGCGCAGCGGAGCGGCTTCCCCGCGCCCGCCGTCGATCAGGTGCTTGATTGCGCGATGCGCAAGCAGGTCGGGATAGCGGCGAATCGGCGAAGTGAAGTGGGTGTAGGACTTCAGGGCCAGGCCATAGTGGCCGACATTAGCCGGCTGGTAACAGGCCTGCTGCATGCACCTGAGCGTGGCGACGGCGATTGTTTCATAGGCGGGCTGAACCCTGAGCGCCCGCAGTGCCGTATTGATCTCATCCGGATTTCGGCCTGCCGCTTCGGAAAGCGAATGTCCCACGCCCGCGAACAGGTAGCGAAGCTCTTCGAATCCGTCGGCGTCGGGCGGTGAATGCACGCGGTACAACGCCGGCATGCGGGCCCGTCCCAGGAATCGGGCGGTGGCGACGTTGGCCGTGATCATCAATTCCTCGATCACCCTGTGGGCGTTGTAACGTTCGGACCGCTCCATCGATTGCGCTTCGCCGTTCGGTCCCAGGCGCACCCGGGTTTCCGGAAGGTCCACGTCCAGCGCCCCGCGGCGGCCGCGGGCCGCGGCCAGCAGGCGCCATACCGCGTAAAGCTGCTCCACCGGTTCCAGCAGCGCCCCCAGCTCGCGGCGCGCCTTCGCATTGCCTGCCTCGATCGCGGCGTGAACGCCCGAATACGTAAGCCTGGCCGCCGACCGCATGACGGCGCGGAAGAACTTCCACTTCTTCAGATTCCCGCGGGAATCGAGACGCATCTCGCAGGCCAGGCACAGGCGGTCCACGCCCGGCTTGAGAGAACAGAGATCGTTGGAAAGCACCTCCGGCAGCATGGGAAGAACGCTGCCGGGAAAATACACCGAAACAGCGCGCTGCTCGGCTTCCCGGTCTATCGGATCGCCGGGCCGTACGTAGTGCGAAACGTCGGCGATGGCCACGATGACCCGCCATCCGTCACCGTGCGGCTCCGCAAACACGGCATCGTCGAAGTCCCGGGCGGTGGCGCCGTCGATCGTAACCAGCGGGACCGAGCGCAAGTCCTTACGTTTGCCCGCGGTTGGCGGACGCGAAGTGATCCCGTTCGCGCGTCTGCGGACCCGGCCGGGCCACGTTGCCCGAAGCCCGGCCTCGGAGATGACGCGCTGCTCAATCAGCGAAGGCATCGGACGGAATCATCGCATTGAATCATTGACATATGAGGCGGCAAAACGCAGAATTTCGCCCTGTTCCAAGCGCCTTGGCGCCCCCGCGGCAGACTGCCGCGCCGGGTTCGCAAGGCAACATCGTGCCGAGGTGGCGGAATTGGCAGACGCGCTGGCTTCAGGTGCCAGTGGGGGTAACCCCGTGGAGGTTCGAGTCCTCTTCTCGGCACCAACTCGCAAGGACCCTGACCGCATCGTTTCGGGGTTACAGCCGAACTATAGGGGGCGAGTGGGTCAGCCGGAGCTGAACCGATCACTCAGGAATCGAAGGGATGACGGCGAATGATCGTTTCTTCGCGCGCCGGTCCGGTGGACACGATGCAGGCTTCCAGACCCACCAGCGCTTCCAGCCTCTCAATGTAGGCGCGCGCGCCCTGGGGCAGATCCTCCCAGCGGGTGACGCCGCGGGTTGAACCGCCCCACCCGTCCATCTGCTCGTAGCAAGGCACGCATTCCGCGTAGCGGTTCATGAGCGCCGGGCGCACGTCGGTCTTACCGCCGTCCACCTGGTACCCCGTGCAGATCCTCAGCGGGTCCACTCCATCGAGCACGTCCAGCTTGGTAATGCAAAGGCTGCCGATCGAGCCCCGCTGGGCGGCCCCGCGCACCGCCACGGCGTCGAACCAGCCGCATCGGCGCGCACGCCCGGTGGTCGCGCCCCATTCGGCGCCCTCCCTGGCAAGGCGCCGGCCCACCTCATCCTGCAGTTCCGTCGGGAAAGGCCCTTCGCCTACCCTCGTGGTGTAAGCCTTTACGACGCCTACGACTTCTCTGAGTTGCGCCAGGTGGGCGCCTGAGCCGGCCAGGGCTCCGGCCGCCACGGTGCTGGAGGAAGTCACATAGGGATACGTGCCGTGGTCGATATCCAGCATTACGCCCTGCGCGCCTTCGAACAGCACCGCCCTGCCCTCGGTTTCCAGCGTTTCCAGGCGCGCGGCAACGTCGGCAACCAGGGGGCGCAATTCGTCGGCCATCGCCAGCCATTCGTCCGCCACCCGTTTCGGGTTCACCGGCTCGGCCCCGTAGTACTTCTCCAGCATGAAATTGTGCAGATCAAGGGCCGCTGCCAGTCGCCGGCGAAACGCCCGCGGCGCAAACAGCTCGCCCGCGCGAACCGCGCGTCGCGCCGCCTTGTCCTCGTACGCGGGACCGATCCCGCGGCCGGTCGTCCCTATGCGCCCGCGGCCGGCATGCCGTTCCCGCGCCTGGTCCAGGGCCATGTGCGAAGGAAAAATCAGGGGACAGTCCGGGCTCACGTACAGCCGGCCGGCCGGATCGACGCCGCGCTGCCTGATCGACTCAAGTTCCTTGAAGAACTGGGGCAGGTACAGCGCCACGCCGTTCCCGATCAGGCATTCCACGCCCGGATTGAGGATTCCGCTGGGCAGCAGGTGCAGCACCATCGTCTCGCCATCGTGGATTACCGTGTGCCCGGCATTGTGGCCGCCCTGGAAACGAACCACCGCATCGCAGCGGCCGGCCAGCAGATCCACCACCTTGCCCTTGCCTTCGTCGCCCCATTGGGCGCCGATCAGGACAATGCCGCGGGCTGTTGTCTGGTCCCGGAAATCAGTCATTCTTCAGCGCATACGCGCGAGCGCCGACGGCGCGAAGAAAGCAGAGAACATTCACATTCTCGATCCTTTCAGGATCAGCGGGCAGTGCTATCTCGTGCTTTCCGACTCGTTCAAGTACCGGAAGAAATCGCTTTTGCTGTCCAGCACCAGCAGGTCGCCGCCGTTGCCGAAGGAATTGCGGTACGCGTTGATGCTGCGGTAGAAGGAATAGAACTCCCGATCCCTGTTGTAAGCATCGGCGTAGGTCCCTGCCGCCGTCGCGTCGCCCTCGCCGCGAGTGATCTCGGCATCCCGGTAGGCCTCGGCCAGGATCACGGTGCGTTGCCGGTCGGCATCGGCGCGAATCTGCTCAGCCGTCTCAGCGCCCTCCGCGCGCAACTCCGAGGCCACGCGGGCACGCTCCTGGCGCATCCGCTGAAACACCGATTCGCTGACTTCCTCGCGGAACTCGATGCGCTTTACACGCACGTCAACGACATGGATGCCCAGCGTGGTGGCGGCGTTGCGGGCATTGTTCAGCATGTCGAACATCAGTTCCCGGCGTTCGGCCGAAACTACTTCCGGCACGGTGCGTTTGGCGAACTCGGCGCGGATGTCGTCCTTGATGATCTCCAGCAGGCGCTGCCGGGCGCGAAGCTCGTTGCCGCCGTCGTTGGAGGTGTAGTAGGTGCCGATGTCCACGATGCGCCACTTGACGAAGAAATCCACCAGCAGGTTCTTCTTTTCCGCTGTCAGGAACGGTTCCTGCGGATTGTTGATGGTGAGAATCCGGTCCGGGTAGACCTCGACATTGTTGACGACGGGCAGCTTGACGTACAACCCCGCGTCGGAATAGGTCTGAATGATCTCGCCGAATCGGAACCGGACCGCGTATTCGCGTTCGTCGACTACGAAAAGGCTGGCGTTCAGCAGGATGACGGCCAGCACCGCCAGTGGCAACAAGGCCTTCAATTTCATGATCCCGAACCTCCCCTGCGCACGCGCGCGTCTTCCATTTCCGTTGCCGTTGATTCCCGTTCGGACAGATTGCCGCTGGCCTGCCCCGCGCTTCCGCGTTTCATGAGTTCATCCACCGGCAAATACAGCAGATTGCCGCTGCCCTCGGCCTCCAGCAGTACCTTGTTGGCGCCGCCGAAGAATGCCTCCAGGGCCTCGATGTAGAGACGCTCACGGGTAACTTCCGGCGCTTTCGTGTATTCCGCCAGCAGCTTCACGAAGCGCTGTGCCTCGCCCTCGGCATCGGCGACAACGCGGGCCTTGTAGGCCTCCGCGTCCTGCAACCGCCGGGACGCTTCACCGCGCGCCTTGGGCACCACGTCGTTGGCGTAGGCCTGGGCTTCGAAAGCCAGCCGTTCCTTGTCCTCGCGCGCCTTGATGGCGTCCTGCACCGCCGCTTCCACCTGTTGCGGGTAGTTGGCGTCGCGCAGGTTCACCTGGGTCACCCCGATCCCCGTCTTGTAGTCGTCCAGCGTCGCCTGGATCAGGTCCTCGGTGCGCTGGGCAATATCGCCACGCCCTTCGCCCAGGATGTAATCCATCTGGTTCTTGCCGATGATCTCGCGGATGGCGCTTTCGCTCACATCGCCGATCGTTTCTTCCGGGTCGCGCACATTGAAAAGGTAATCTTCGGGGTCACTGCGCTGGTACTGAACCACCAGGTCCACGACCACGATGTTCTCGTCGGCGGTGAGCATGCGGGTCTCCTGGCTGAAATTGTTGACCGACGATACGTTCACCTTTTCCACGGATTCGATGGGCCAGGGCATGTGCCAACGCAGTCCGGCCCCCATGGTTCTCGTATGTTCGCCGAACAGCAGCACCACCGCCCGCTCGGCTTCATCGACGCGATAGAGTCCGGTAAGGGCCCAAAACACCGCCAGGACTGCGACCGCCCAGGTCAGCGTCCGCCGAAAAGACCGCTTACCGCCGCCGCCGCCGATTCCGCCGAAGAATTTCTTCAGTGTGTCGCGAACGACGTCTTCAAGATCAGGTTGCTGGCGGCCGTCCCGATTCCATGAACCGTTACCACCGCCCGGTTCGTTCCAAGCCATATCAAATTATCCGTGTTGTGCCCGTAAGCATGGGCCCGGTGAAATCAGGCCGCGCCGATGTCCTCGCGGCTGGCCAGTTTTTCATAAGCCCGGTGTGTCATTTCCAAGTCCAATGTCCAGCCTCCGCCGGGCAAAAGTCGTTCGCGGAGTACGCGGCCACGGCGATAGAGCATTGCCCTGAGGCGTCCCTGACCGGCGTCTAGCCGAACTGTGCGGCGCAACCGCCCAGCCGACAAACGCTGTGCAACCCTTGCAAGCAACTTTTCCACGCCGGCGCCGCTGAGCGCCGAAATCGAGGCCGCGCCGCAGTCGTCATCGACTGTCCGCAGCCCACCGGGAATTATATCCGCCTTGTTGAAGACGCGGAGCATCGGCGTGTCCGCCGCACCGATTTCGTCAAGCACCCGCTCCACTTCGTCTATGCGCTCCATCTGATCGGGGGCCGAAACGTCGATCACATGCAGGATCAGGTCCGCCGAGGCGATCTCCTCCAGGGTCGAGTTGAATGCCGCGATGAGTTCGTGCGGCAGGTCGCGGATAAAGCCCACCGTATCGGAGAGCAGTACCTCCTGGCCGTTGGGCAGCGAAATCCGGCGTATGGTGGGATCCAGGGTGTCGAAGGGGCGGTCATGGGCGGTTACGGCGGCGCCGGCGAGCCGGTTGAACAGCGTCGACTTGCCGACATTGGTGTAGCCCGCCAGAGAAACTAGAGCGGAGTCGGAGCGTTTGCGGCGGGCGCGGCCCAGGCGACGGCGCGCCATAACGCCCTCAAGCTCCGTTTCCAGGTGCCGGATTCGCCGGGACACCAGGCGGCGGTCGGTTTCCAGCTGAGTTTCGCCGGGCCCGCGCAGCCCGATACCTCCCTTTTGCCTCTCGAGGTGGGTCCAGCCGCCGACCAGCCGGGTGGACAGGTGCCTGAGCTGGGCCAGCTCCACCTGCAGCTTGCCTTCCCGGCTGCGCGCCCGCAGGGCGAAGATGTCGAGGATCAGGCTGGTGCGGTCCACAACCCGGCAGTTCAGCGAGCGCTGAAGGTTCCGTTCCTGCGAAGGACTCAGCGCGAAGTCCACGACCATCAGCGCAGGCGCGAGTTCCGCACACCTGAGCCGGAGTTCCTCGAGCTTGCCGCTTCGGATCAGGGTGCGTGGATCGGGCCGGCGCAGACTTACGGTTACCGTGCCCGCGACCCCGGCGCCAGCCGAAGCCGCCAGCGACTCGAATTCCTTTCTTCGGGCGTCGTCGCCGGCGGGCACCAGCAGGATGGCCCTTTCGTCAGTCAGGTTCTCGATCAAACGAACCCAGGCCCTCCGCCGTCTCGTCGCGCAGAACGCTTTCCAAGTCTTGCTGGCGAACGGGGACGATGGCGGATATGGCGTGCTTGTACACGATCTGACTTACGCCATTGTGCAGCAGGATTACAAACATATCAAAGCCTCCAATCACGCCCTTGAGCTTGATTCCGTTCACCAGGAACACGTAAACACGCGCCCGGCGCCGGCGAAGTACGTTCAGAAACCGATTCTGCAAATCTTGGCGGCTTTCCATGGGAGGCTCCTTGCGGGACTCTCAACGCCCGGCTCGCGCTGCGCGGCCTTGGTGGGCTTGTTGTACTGGTCTGCGCAAGAATTAAACAGAACCGACGCTGCGCCAAGCTCGAAAATCCCCCGTTTTGACCAGTTTTTCCCTTTTCCGTCACGGGCGCCTGGTCAGCGTTCATTTGGGGCCCTCGCGGAGACGGCCCGCCCGTCGCGGATTTCCCAATGTGAGCGGATTCCGTCTTCCAAGCGCGCGGCACAGTCCGCGTCCTCCGCGACAAGCCGGGTGATCCCCCGCTCGGCGCGCAACCAGGTCAACTGCCGCTTCCCCAGCGCCTTGGTCGCCCTGACTCCACGCGTTTTCGCCTCGTCAAGCGAACACTCCCCATCAAGGTGCTGAAGCAACTGCCGGTAGCCCGCAATTCGAGTGGCCGGCAGGCCTGGGGCAAGGTCCATGGCATGGAGGTTGCGTGTTTCCTCCAGCCAGCCGCGCGCCATCATGTCCTCAAATCGCTCTTCGATCCGCCGGCGCCAGGCGGGGCGGTCTTCGGGAATCAGCGCGAACTTGAGATAAGGGCGCGGCGCGAATCCGGGAGCAGCAGACCACAGTTCGCTGATCGGCCGGCCCGTCAGCCGCAATACCTCCAGCGCCCGTTCAATGCGTGCGCTGTCGTTCGGGGAAATCCGGGCGGCCGCCGCCGGATCCAGCTCCTTTAGTTGCGCGTGCAGGGACGGCCAGCCCTCACGCCCGGCACGCGCCTGAATCGCTTTTCGCAACGCGGCATCGGCGCCCGGCAATTCGGCAATCCCATCCTCCAGAGCCCGGAAGTACAGCATCGTTCCGCCCACCAGCACGGGAACCTGCCCATGTTCCCGCGCCAGCGCAATTTCCCGCCGGGCGTCTTTCGCAAAGCGCGCCGCCGAATAGCGCTCTCTCGGCGAGCACAGGTCCACCAGGTAATGGGGGGCGACGCGCTGCTCCTCCAGCCCCGGCTTGGCCGTGCCGATGTCCAGTCCGCGGTAGACGCAAGCCGAGTCCACGCTGATCACCCGAAGCGGCAGGCGCGTCGCAAGCTCCACCGCCAGCCGCGTCTTGCCCGCACAAGTCGGCCCCTTCAGCAACACCGCCTCCACCGCCTCAACACCCGCAGCTCTGGCAAGGTTCGCGGCATCCTGTCCCGTTCCGCGGGGAGCGTGTGAGCCAGTGAGCGCCGATGAACCGGTGCTCACAGCGGAACCGAGCTCCATGGATGGATTAATGCGTCTCCCCGCGGAACGGGACAGGATGCCGCGTGCCCGCTATTGGCCGCGAAGGAACAGGCGGTCCAGTTCCTGGATGCGGAAGGCCCGCCACGTCGGCCGGCCGTGGTTGCATTGGTCCGCGCGCGGCGTCTTCTCCATGTCACGCAGCAGCGCGTTCATTTCCTCAAGCGTGAGCCGCCGGTTGGCCCGCACCGAAGTGTGGCAGGCCATCGTCGCGAGGATATGGTGAATCCGCCCCGTAAGTTCCTCTGCCGAGTCCTCGCTCTCCGCCTCCTCACGCGCCTGCGCACCCGAAAGCAGGTCGCGGAGCATGGCCTCGGCGTCCCCGCCCGCGAGCAGCGCCGGAACCTCCCGCACCGCCAGCGTCTCCGGTCCCACCTGGTCCACCACAAAACCCAGCCGCTTCCAGGTTTCGCGCTGCTGCCCGGCCACGGCCATGTCCTCGCGGCCAACCCGCAAACGGACCGGCTCGAGCAACAACTGCGCCCCCAGACCCTGGTCGTCGAGCTGGGCCTTCATCCGCTCGTAGACCACCCGCTCGTGGGCCGCGTGCGCGTCCACGATGATCAGGCCCTCGCTGTTCTCCGCGAGGATATAGATGCCGGCCAGTTGGGCCAGCGCATAGCCCAGGGGCGGGATTTCCCCCTCGGGCTCCCCTGACCGGGGCTCGCGCACGGGCGCGTGGGCGTGGCCGGGGCCCAGCGGGAGGGGCGAAGCGCCAAGCAGGGCGGCCAGCGTTCCGGCCTTGCCCGGTCCGACGCCGGCGCGCGCCGCCGGTCCGCGCAAGACAGCTCCACCCTGTCCATGCTCCGTCGCGTCCTCCCCGGCCTCTTTGCCGGGCCGGGTTCCCGCCAGCACGGCCTCCAGGGTGCGCCGCACAACGTCATGAACCTTGCGCCCTTCGCGAAAGCGCACTTCGAGCTTGGCCGGATGCGCGTTGACATCCACCTGCGCGGGATCCATTTCCAGGTGCAGCAGCCAGGCCGGATGACGGCCGTGAAACATCACGTCCTCATAAGCCTGACGCACGGCGTGCGCCACCGTGCGGTCGAATATCGCCCGCCCGTTCAGGAACAGGTGCTGCATATCGCCCTGGCTGCGGGAGTATTTCGGGCGCGCCAGCCACCCGCGCAGGTGTATGCCGTGGCGCTGTTCCTCGAAGTACAAGGCGTGTTCGATGAATTGCGGGCCCAGCAGCTTCGCAATCCGTTTCTCCTCCAGCTCGCGATTTCGCGCCGGCGGAAGGTCGTAGCTCAGGCGTCCGTCCTTTTCGTAGCGCATGCCCGTGGAATGACGACTCAGGGCCATTCGCAGGAGCGCCCGGTCGATGTGTCTCGTTTCGGTGACCGGTTTGCGCAGAAAACTGCGCCGCGCCGGCGTGTTGTAGAACAGGTCGCGCACTTCAACCGTGCTGCCCTGCGGATGCGCCGCGGGCTGCGGCTCCGACGTGCTGCCGCCCGAACTGCTCACCGTCCAGCCGCTGCGCTCACCGGCCACGCGCGAGGTTAGTGTCAGCCTCGCCACGGCGGCAATACTGGGCAGCGCTTCGCCGCGAAACCCCAGCGTCGCGACGGTTCGAAGCTCTTCCAGGCTGGCGATCTTGCTGGTGGCGTGGCGCGTGAGCGCGACCCCCAGTTCCGCCGCTGCGATACCCACCCCGTCGTCGCGCACGCGGCACAGCCGCGAGCCGCCCTTCTCCACCTGCACCACGACCCGTCCCGCGCCTGCGTCCAGGCTGTTCTCGACCAGTTCCTTGACCACCGAGGCGGGGCGCTCCACCACCTCGCCGGCGGCAATCTGGTTGACCAGGTGGTCCGGCAGCAATTGAATCGTCATTGCATGGCCGCGAACACCTTGCGCGTGTTCAGCGGCTTCCCCTCCAGGTAGAAATCGATCGCCGTTCTCAGCAGCCGGCTTGCCGCCAGGCGCACGTCCCGGCTGCCCCAGTCCCCGCGCGCAATGCCCAGGAGTTCGGCGCCGGAAAAATTCATCGCTGCACCGGTCCGCGCGCCGTTCGGCAATGCCTCCGCGCCCTGTTCCATACGATAGCAATAGGCCGCCTCCGGGGCCAGTGCCCGGCCCTCGATGTCGCGCTCAAGATTCAGCCCGAAGCCCAGCGAGACCAGGAGATCCAGTTCAAAGCGCCGCAGCGCCGGCTCCATCGGACCGGCCGCGCACAGGTCGCCCAGCGCCAGCGTGTAGTGGTCGAACAATTCCGGGTGAGGATCTTCGCGTCGGGTCAGGCGCAGCAACAGTTCGTTCAGGTACATGCCGGCAAGAAGCTTCTCGCCGGCGGGAGGTGCCATTGGAGAATTGTGCGGCGCGCTTTCCACGGCGATCAGGGTTGCCAGTTCCCCTCTGCCGGTCCAGGAAAGCAGCAGCAGCCGGAAGGGCAGCGCCGCGAGCGCCAGCCGCGAACGCGGTCTGCGGCCGCCCCTCGCGACCAGGCCCATACGGCCGAAATCTCTTGAGAAGGCCTCCACGATCAGGCTCGTTTCGCTAAACGGCCGGCTGTGCAGAACCCAGGCTTCGGCCAGTTCCACGCGCCGAACCGTGTTCATCGGCAGTACCGCGGGTCATTGAACCAGTTCTTGCGCACCCGCACCTGGGCGCGCAGGTGGAAAGGGCGCTTGAAGATACGCTGCAGCTCCATTCGCGCCTGCCGTCCCGCCGCTTTCAGACGCAGGCCGCCGCGGCCGATCACGATACCGCGCTGCGAGGCCCGGTTGACCCGCACTTCGAGTTCCGCCACCACCGCCCTGCCCCGCGTTTCCAGGGACGTCACGGCTACATCCAGGTCGTACGGCACCTCGCGATGCGTATTCAGCGTCAGTTTCTCGCGCAGCATCTCGGCAATCCGGAAACCCAGGTCGCGGTCGGTCACGGCTTCGGGCGGATACAGCGGATCGCCCTCGGGAAGATGCTCCGCGACGACCTCGCCCAGCCGGTCCAGGTTGTCCCCGCGCAGCGCCGAGATCGGCACGAGTTCCGCAAAATCGCCCTTTGCGGCGCATTCCTCAAGAAACGGAAAGAGATCTTCGCGCCGCTTGAGGCGATCGATCTTGTTGACCAGCAGTATGCATTTCAATCCGGATTTCCTGACTTCCTCCAGCACCTGACTGTCGCCCGCCAGCCATCGGCCCGCCTCGACCATCATGAGAACGACGTCGGCGCCGGCCACCGAACCCAGCGCGGCGCGGTTCATGCTGCGCGTTAGCAGCCGGGCGCCGGGCGCGTGCAGCCCGGGCGTATCCACCAGCACGAGCTGGGACTCATCCGTGTGCCGCACGCCCGTAATCGCGTGCCGGGTGGTCTGCGGCTTGCGCGTTGCAATGCTGACCTTTTCCTTGAGCAGGCGGTTCAGCAATGTGGACTTGCCCACGTTGGGCCGGCCGATGATGGGCGCCAGCCCGGCGCGGAAACTCATGGCGACTCGCCTACCGCGGCCAGCACCGCTGCCGCCGCCTCGACTTCCGACGCCTGTATCGTTCGTCCTTCGCCTTCGGCGCTCAGGGAAAGCTCCGGCACCTTGCACATCGTGCGGAAGAACGGCGTCTGGGGATCGTCGCGGGAACCGGCCAGGTGATATTGCGGCGGCTTGAACCCGCGCCCCTGCAGGTACTCCTGGAGCACGCTCTTGGCGTCGCGAGGCAAGTCCGCGACCGTTTTCAGCCGCTGCGCAAACAGCTTCTCGAACACCGCCGCGGCCGGCCCTATCCCGCCGTCCAGCCAGACGGCGGCGAAAACCGCCTCCAGCGCATCCGCCAGCATGGCTTCATGCGCCGGTGCGTCCGGCGCCAGATCGGCGCCCTTGTAGCGCAGGAAACGCCCAAGATCCACGTCCCTGGCGACGGAGGCCAGCGTGGCCCTTTGAACGAGGCGCTGCCGCAACTGGGTCAGTCCGCCCTCCAGGGCTTCCTCTTGGCTCCTGTAAAGGTAGTCCGAGGCAACCAGTTCCAGCACGGCGTCGCCGAGGTACTCGAGGCGCCGGTTGTTCCGTTCGTCCGCGCTGGGATGGGTCAGCGCCTGGCTCAGCAACTCAGGACGGGCAAAGGAATGCCCTAGTGCCGTCTCAAGCTCTGATGCGGCAATATGAACTTGAGACGGCACTGGCGTTCGGCCGGCCCACCGGGAAAGCTGCCGGCCGCCGGTCAATTAATCGCGTCGCCGATACGGCCCCATTCGGGCATGCTGCCAATTTCCCAATTGAACCAGATGCGCTCAGCGCGGCCTACAAGGCGATCCTCCGGAATATAGCCGACCCCCGGGTAGCGGCTGTCCCTGCTGTTGTCCCGGTTGTCCCCCATCACGAAATAATGCCCCGCGGGAACCCTGAAACTGCCTTCCCTGCTGATCCGTCCGGGCATGAAATGAATATCATGGCTGGCCTCGCCCAGCACCTCCACCGCCTTGCGCACGGAGTACGGCGACGCCGGGCTCAGCGGAACCGGCTCGCTCACCTCGATGGGTTCGCCGTTGATGTGAAGCCGCTTGCCCCGATACTCGATGACATCGCCCGGCAACCCGACCATGCGCTTGATGAAGTTGGCCCGCGGATCGGAGGGCAGCTTGAACACCACTACATCTCCGCGTTCCGGTCTTCCCAGTTCGACGATGGTGGTGTTGGTGACAGGCAGACGAAGCCCATAAGCGAACTTGTTGACGAAAATGAAATCTCCGATTTCCAGCGTCGGCTGCATCGAACCCGAGGGGATGCGGTAAGGCTCGTAGAGGAACGAGCGTATGCACAACACTACCAGCAGCACCGGGAGAAACGCAGCGGCGTATTCGAAGATCTTCGACTTCGGCGGCATTTCTCCGCCTGCTCCATCCGCTCCAGCCATGCGCCTGGCGCGTGGCGTCAGGACAAAGCGGTCTATTGCCCACAAAACCAGAGCCAGGCCCGTTATTCCAACCAGCCAAATTTCCATAGGCCCGCGATTTTACCCGCGCAACGGGAACCAGGGCGTCCCGCGCTCCGGCCAATACGCTGCCTAGGGATTCCGCAACCGGACCTGCAGCAGCCGCCAGTCCCGTTCGCCAAGCATTGCGGGAGTCAGCCACACCCGCAACCGTGCATTCCGGCGCCGCCTCGCGGCAACGCGGCGCACCGTAAGCCCGACCAGGCGCCGGGAAACGAAACCGCGCCGATGCAGCAATTCGGCCTTGTCGATTTCGCCGGTGTCCAGTACCAGTCGCCAGTCGCCCGAGGGCGTAAGCCACAGCGCTTCGATTCCCGGCGCAATCGCGCCGTTGTGGATGCGGCGCCAGTTGAAGGCCGCGCCCGGTGTAACGCCCGCCGCCAGAAGAAGGCGCAGCCAGACCGGCATATCCGCGATCAGCACTGCGGCGACCGCCAGCAGAAGCCCGGCTGCGAGAGCCGGGACGGCCCAGGCCGGCCGCGCAGAGCGAATCTCAATCGTGGCCGCGAATCCGCTCAATCACGCGCGCCTGCTCCGGCGACCCTGGCGCAAGGCGTCCGGTCAGCAGGTCCTCCAGTTCCGGGTCACTGCGTTCAAGCAGCGCTTCGAAGCCCGCCCGTTCGCCAGCGTCGGCATGCTCGTAACGATCGCTGAGGTAGCGCTGAAGCAGAAGATCCAGTTCGCGGCGCCCGCGGCGGCAGCGCCATCGCAGTCTGGCTACCCGGCTCACGACCCGCCCTCGTTCAGGCGCGCCGCTCCAACAGCTTTTTCTTGGTCTCCGCGATGGCCCGCGCCGGGTTGAGGTCCTTGGGGCAGGCCTCGGCGCAATTCATGATCGTGTGGCAGCGGTACAGCTTGAACGGATCTTCGAGCTGGTCCAGCCGCTCGCCGGCGGCCTCGTCGCGGCTGTCCTCCAGCCAGCGGTAGGCGGCAAGCAATGCGGCGGGTCCCAGGTACCGGTCGCCGTTCCACCAGTAGCTGGGGCAACTGGTGGAACAGCAGGCGCACAGAATGCAGGCGGCGGGCGAGTTGATTTTCTCCTGGTCCTCGTGCGATTGCAGCCGCTCGCGATCCGGCGGCGGAGGGGTCCTGGTCTTGAGCCACGGCTCCACCGACGCGTACTGGGCGTAGAAATGAGTCAGGTCCGGAACCAGGTCCTTGACCACCGGCAGGTGCGGCAGCGGATACACCGCCACGTCGCCCTTGAGGTCGCTGACCGCCTGGGTGCAAGCCAGGGTATTGATTCCGTTGATGTTCATGGCGCAGGAACCGCAGATGCCCTCGCGGCAGGAGCGGCGGAAGGTCAGTGTGGAATCGACCTCGTCCTTGATCTGGATCAGCGCATCCAGCACCATCGGCGCGCAGTCGTTCATGTCCACGTCATAGGTGTCGACCCGCGGGTTCTCGCCCGAATCCGGATCGTAGCGGTAGACCTTGAAGCGGCGGATACGGCGCTCGCCGTTGGCCGGGGAGCCGTCCGGCGGTGCGTGATGCCGCCCGCGCCTTACTCGGGAGTTCCTGGGCAGCAGGAATTGCGCCATGCGGGTGTCCTGTGTGATTCAGCAAGCCGGTCGGGCCGGGATCTGGAAATGTTAGCAAAAACCCCGGCCGAATGCCTTGAGTCGTACTGCTACACTCGAAGGAATAGTCGGAAACGTGGCAGCCGGCCGCGCGTTCCGTTACGGGAGTTTCACCATGCTTACCTTCGAAAGCCTGCCCGCGAGGGAGGGCGTCCCCGCCCTCCCCGCAAGAGCCAGCGATCTGCCCGGGCCGAGAACAGGGGAGCCCTCGCTCGCAGGATTCCTGACCGCGCTCACCCTTGCAACCGGACTCGGCCTGGCCGCGTGCCAGCCGGCTACCGAGGCGCCGTCCGACCAGGCAGGCGCCGACATTGACCAATACCTGGCGATCGACTGGTACGACGGAACAGTGGAGGAGGCCTTCGCCGAGGCCGAGCGCTCCGCCAGGCCCCTGTTTCTGTATTGGGGCGCGGTCTGGTGCCCGCCCTGCAACCTGATGAAGAGCACCCTGTTCCAGCAGCCGGAGTTCATTGCCAGGACGCGCGACTTCGTGGCCGTTTACCTGGACGGCGACACGCAACGCGCCCAGGTCTGGGGAGAAAAGCACGATGCGGTGGGCTACCCGACGCTCATCGTGTTCGACTCCACCGGACGCCAGATGACGCGCTTGCCCAGCACGCTGACGCCGGAGTCCTTCATGGCGGCGCTGGACGACGCTTCCTCCGGCCTGGCGCCGGTGACCGAACTCGTGCAGGTAGCCCTGCGCGGCGAGCGGGCGCTTGACGGCGCCGAGTATCGACGGCTCGCCTACCACTCCTGGTATGAAGACCGCCGGACGCTGGCGCCCGAAAAATACCTGGCGCTTTTCGACCAGCTTGCCGGCCAAACGCCCGATGACGACCCCGCGCTGACCCGGCGGGTTCAGGCGTTGCGGCTGTCCGAAGCGATCGGCGCCGGCGCAACAGCACCGGATTCCGGCCATTACGCGGAAATGTTGAGTCTGCTCGCAGCCGAAGAGCACGATCTCGACAATCTCATGATGTTCTCCGACGGGATCTCCGGCGCCTTTGCGGCGCTGGCGCCGGACCCGGCGCAGCGGGAAGAGCTGCGCGGCGCCTTGACCGGCGCGATCGAAGCGGTGCTTGCCAATCCCACCGGAAGCAAGTCCGCACCGATCTTTTCCCTGGGATTGCTGCTCGAGCTGGAGCGTATCGATGATGCGGACGCCGCGCCCTCGCCGGACCTGCTTGAGCGCATTCTGGCCGCGGCCGAGCAGGCCGATGCCGCCGCCGAGACCCAACAGGAACGCCAAAGCCTCATCTTCTACGCCTACAGCCTGCTACGCGACGCCGGGGAGCTTGAGCGGGCGCGGGCGCTGCTGGAAAAGGAGCTGGAGATTTCCGAGGAGCCCTATTACTTCATGTCGCCTCTGGCCTCGCTGAGCTTTGACGCCGGTGACGCGGAAGGCGGTTTGCGCTGGATGGAGCGCTATTTCCGGGAGGCGCGCGGCCCGGCCACGCGCTTTCAGCACGGCGCGAACTACGTGCGCGCGCTGACGGAGTGGGCCCCGGAGAACGCCGATGCCATCATCGGCGTATCGGAAGAAGTGCTGGCCGAAATGCACGGGCAGCCGGACGCGCTGGCAAACCGCAATCTGCGCTCGTTCGGATGGCTGGTCGACGCGCTGGAGTCCTGGCGCGACCAGCACCATGCCGGGCTGTCACTGGCTGCGCTGGACAGCGGCATCGCCGCGATCTGCGCGGAGCAGGCCGAAAATGAATCCGTGGGCGCCTGCACCGCGATGCAGCAGCGCCTGGGCGACTCGACGCCGGGAATGTAGGCGCCGGACGCTGGCTCAGCCAGCCGCGAACACAGGCTCGCCGCTTGCGAGAGCCGAAATGGGTACGACCTCAACCTGACCGGACAAGGCAAACCGGCGGCTGCCTGGATACAGGATCGCGACCCGGGCCAAGCCCACGTCCGCGAGCGCATTGCGAATCGACGGCGTAATGCGCGGCGCGTCGGCGAACTTGCATTCGATTCCATAAAGAGCGCCGTCCCGCCGAAGGACAAGATCGATTTCCGCTCCCTGGTGCGTCGCCCAGAAAAACGCCTCTTCATGAGGTTCCGCCAGCAAAACCTGCTCAATCACAAACCCTTCCCAGGAAGCGCCCATCTTCGGATGAGTCAGCAGGTCCTTCTCTCCCCGGATTCCCAGCAGTTGGTGGAGAAGGCCCGTATCACGGATGTATATCTTCGGCGCCTTTACCTGCCGTTTGCGGATGTTGGCGAACCACGGCTGCAATTGGCGCACCATCATCGCGTCGGTCAGTGCGTCCAGATATCGACGCATCGCCAATGGTTGGGCGCCCATCGCGCGAGCTGGCTCCGCTGCATTCCAGGTCTGGCCATGGTAGTGCGCCAACATTGCCCAGAACCGGCCCATCGTGGTGGCTGGCGCCCTAACGCCCCACTGCGGAAAATCACGCTCAAGGAGCGCCTGAATGAATTCGCGCCGCCAGGCCACGCTGTCCTCCTCCCTCGTCGCAAGATACGAAGAAGGCAACCCTCCCCTGCGCCACAGCCTGTTATGGGTCTCCGTCCCGCCGCCGGCCTGATTGCAGACTTCGCAC
The DNA here is from genome assembly GCA_951828235.1 of uncultured Gammaproteobacteria bacterium. Lineage (GTDB taxonomy): Bacteria > Pseudomonadota > Gammaproteobacteria > Steroidobacterales > Foliamicaceae > Foliamicus. Next base: position 1,970,113 of record OX639965.1, on the reverse strand, counting down.
AATCCGAAGCCGCCCAGCTGCACTCGCTCTCTGCGCCCGGCAAGGCTCTCCGAAGTCTGGCGGAGGAGGTCACCCGACGCACTTCCGAGAATCAGGAAATTCGCTGGCGAAGGATTCCGATCCGCCAGCACACGAAGCACAGGGAAGAGATCCGGCCGCAACTGCACTTCATCAATAATCACCAACCCGCGCAAAGAATCCAGCGCTGTCAGCGGCTCATCCAGTCGGCCCAGGCTGGCCGGGGACTCCAGGTCAAAGTAATTTACCGAGTTGGGATCCAAAAACTGTCGCGCTAGAGTCGTCTTGCCGCACTGGCGCGGACCCACCAGCACCACCACAGGTGCACGATCCAAAGCGGTTCTGATCGCCGCGAGTGCTGTTGGTCGATCCAGCATCGCGCCATACTACCATGAATATCGAACTATATAAGACCTTTTTTCATGGCAAATCGAATCGAGCGGAACGACTTATGGCTCACAGCTTCAATCAATGGCGTAGTTCTGGAGGGGCAGGCAGCCACAAGCGAAGACGCCTGCTAATCCAAAAGCCTTGCATGTTATCGCCGCAGGTTTGGAGACCGTCAATCGGACCAGAGCCTGTTCACACTATTCCATGTTGTCGAGAAGTGCCGAGGTTTCGAGGAGCTGAGTGTCGAATGGCGCGCTCACGCGCTCGATGTCCTGAATGGTGATGCTGGTTATGTCGCCGGTAGCCGGATCCAGACGCACCTCACCGGTAACGAGCACGTCCTTGAGCATGTTGGCCAGGACCGCTTCCTTGCGCTCCTCGTCCACCAGGCACTCGATCGGCTCTCCGTCAACGGGATGGATCCGGCACCTGGCCTCCTTGCCGGTGAAATCGACCATGAGCAGGCGGCCCTCGATCTTGCGGATATTGACGTTGGGCCGCGTAAGACGCTCGCGTATGCGCGCCAGCACGTCAGGGTTCAGTGCGGATTGAACTGTTCCCGAGTTGTCATTCAATGTGAAATCCATGGCCTCGACGCCCTGATTCAACAACACGCCGGCATCCCGCCACGCCCTGAGCACGCCGGGATCCATTCCTTGCGGCAATGCCTCGGCAATATCGCTGCTCCCCACTTCCTTCAAACCGCCAATCGCCATTTGCAACACCTTGAGGCCGAAATCCATTTCGGGGAACGACGTATTCTCCCGCCGACGCTCAAGCCCGAGGCTTGCCGAATCGCCTTCACCCTCGAACGTGACCAGTTCGAAATCGAGTTCCGACCTTAAGTCCTGAGGCGGCTGACCCGGGCGGACGCTCCGGGTCTCGCCGCGCATGACCCGCCCGGTCCGCTGTACCACCTTGCGCCAACTGTCCAGGAAATTGGCGAGATGGGCCACCGGCAGCCGGCCGCGCTCAATCGCCTGACCCCGAAAACGTATCTCCAGCAGCCGCATCCGGCTAGTATAGGGCGGCATCGCAAAGGGGGAACGCATGGAACGGAGAACATTCGTCAAGCGCACGCTTGCACTGACCGCGCTGAGCGCCGCGCCCTGGCGCCTGCGCGCCGCCGGGCACGAGGACAAACCGGTCATCGCACTGTTCGGCGCCACCGCCCGGTCCGGGCGGGAGATCATTCGCCAGGGTCTGCAACGGGGCCACACCATCAAGGGTTTCGCCCGCACTCCCTCAAAACTCGGCATGGAGCATGAGAACCTGACGCTCTACAAGGGCGACATCTACGAGCGCGACACCATCGATCCGGTGCTGGAGGGACACGAAGTGGTGGTGTCCATGATCGGCGTGCCCGCACCCGAAGACCCCTCCGCCGAGATCGGGCCGGTCGACATCTATACGGTGATGGGCGAGCACCTCATCAACGCCATGAAGGAGAAGGGCAATACCCGGCTCATCATGGCCAGTTCAACCGGCGTGGAGCACCGCATGGACGTAAACGCGCCCAGACCGCCACCTGGAGACCTGACCGAACGGTGGCGCTGGCTGGCCCGCCAGCTCTACGACGACATGTGGAAGATGGAGGAAATGATCGCAAACAGCGGTTTCGACTACATGCTGTTGCGGCCCGGCTTCATGGTGGAGGAACCGGCGCGCAACGATATGAAGTTCAACACCACCGGCGATACGCCCGGCGCCCGCGTGATCACCTACGAGGACTTCGCCACCTTCATCCTGGACAACCTGGATGGCGGCGATTACTGGAACATGGCTTTCGGCATGTATTCGGACACCATTATGAACCCGGCGGCGGAGATCGAAAAGTTCCTCGCCAGGCAGAAGGCCGAACAGGCCGCCGCTAAAGAAAAAGGAGCGCAAGAATGAAAACGACGATCAGGTTTGCAGCCGTGCTGCTGGGCGCAACGCTGTTGGCGGTGTTCGCAAGCGAAAGCACGGGCAACGACGAAGACGGCTTCGAGAAGCTGTACGGACAGTTTTACGAGCACGACAATCCCTACGCCGAGATAATCTCTCGCTCGGAGGAGAACTTCGAGGAGCTGAACGTCGAAGGCGCCATCCTCAGCCTGGATGACGATTTCACCATGTACGAGATCACCGAGGAGGGCGCCGAGGAACGGGTTCGCGGCATCGAGCAGGTGCGGGAGGCCCTGAGCGGCGTGTTCGGCTCCGGCACCTGGCGCGGCGCCAACGTCTACAAGTGGGGACTGACCGACAACACCCTGGTGCAGATCGAGGAAGACTTCTACCGCACGGAAGACGGCGGCACCCGCGCCGTCAAGTCCCTGGTGGTGGTTGAGTACCGCGACGGCAAGCGCTGGCGCGAATGGCGTTTCAAACCGCAGGACCGGTAACTCCAGTTGTCGATGAAATGGTATGGCCATATAATTCGGGTATGGCCATACCAAGCATCAAAGCCACCTATTCACTGGATGTCGAGTCCGTGCGAATGATTGAATCGCTGGCCAGGAAATGGAGGGTCTCTAAGTCCGAAGTAATGCGGCGCGCCGTCCGAATCGCCGCATCCGGCGACTATCAGGAAAAAGATTCAGCGCTTGAGGTTCTGGATCGCCTGCAGTCTTCGGTTCACGAACGCAAGATTGATCTTTCGAACTGGGCAAGTGATGTCAGGGCGGAGCGCCTTGAGTCCGAACGGCGCAGGGGCAGCGGCGGTTAGGGCCTGTTCACACTATGCGATGCCGCTCTGCCGGGGCTGTTTTCTTGCCCGGCAAGGCGCCGCAAGCGCCGTGTGGCCGGCCCACACAAGGGCGCGGCAACGCCGCCCGGCGGGAAAACAGCCCCGGCCCTTCGGGTTGTGTCTGTCACACCGCCACTCGGCGTTGCGACTCGCTCATTTGGAATCACCAAACGTCGCTCCTCGCGCCTTGATTGGCGCCGGGACAGACTCAACAGAGCGGCATCGCATAGTGTGAACAGGCCCTAATGATCCATCTGGATACGAGCTTTCTGATTCGGGCGCTGGACCGCAACTCACCTGAAGACAAGAAATTGCGGCGCTGGATTCAGCAGGGCGAGCTACTGAGCATGAGCGCCGTCGCCTGGGCAGAATTGCTTTGCGGCCCGCTTACGCGTGTGGAAATGGAGCTGGCCGACGGCATCGTCAAACATCGCCACGATTTCACAACCGGGCATGCCGAAATCGCGGCGCGGCTCTATAACGAATCAGGCAGGCGGCGTGGATCGCTGATCGACTGCATGATTGCCGCGGCGGCGCTACTGGAAGGTGCGCAGATCGCCACCGCCAATGAGGCCGACTTTCGCCGATTCGAAAGATCCGGATTGCTGTTGGCGGTCTAGCGGTTGGGCAATCCTGAGCGCCAATCCCCCGCGACGCGGAGGAAGTTGGCCAGCAACGCGTGGCCGTGTTCGGAGGCGATGCTTTCCGGGTGAAACTGGACACCGAATATCGGCCATTCGCGGTGTGCCAGCCCCATGATTACGTCCGGATCCGTTTCCGCATTCACCTCTAGCGTTTCCGGCAATGAATCGCGCTCCACCGCCAGCGAGTGGTAGCGGGTGGCCGCGAAGTCTTGCGGCAGGCCCTCGAAGAGGCCCTCTCCGTCATGGCGGATCGCGCTGAGCTTGCCGTGCATGAGCCTCGGCGCCCGAACGATTCGCCCGCCGAAGGCCTGGCCTATGGCCTGGTGACCCAGGCAGACTCCGAGTAAGGGGATGGCGCCGACGGCTTTCTTCACCAGATCCAGACAGATCCCCGCGCTATCCGGATAACCTGGCCCCGGCGAAAGGACGATGCCCCGTGGCGCAAGCGCTATCACTTCGTCGACCGCGATCGCGTCGTTGCGGAAAACCCGGCATTCGGCGCCCAGCTCACCCAGGTAGTGGACCAGGTTATAGGTGAAGCTGTCGTAATTGTCGATGATTACCAGCATCTCGAGCATCCGTTTCCGCCCTTCTTATGCGGCCTTGCTGAACGTAATGTGCAGGCTGGTCAGCCCCCGCAGGATGAAACTCGGCGCATGCGCGGGATGCGGAAAGGCCTCGTCCAGTGCGATGTCGGTCATCCGCGTAAGGATTGCCCGGATGGCGATCTCCAGTTCCTTGCGCGCAAGCATCTGGCCGATGCACCTGTGGATGCCGTGACTGAACGCCAGGTGGCGTATGGCGTTCCTGCGACGGACATCGAGCGTATCGGCCTGCGGAAACTTGTTGTCGTCGCGGTTGGCGGCGCCGTAAGCGACGTAAATCTTCGCGCCTTTGGGAATTTCGCAGCCGCCCAGCGTGGTGTCCTCGGTCGTGACGCGGAACAGACCCTGCACCGGGCTTTCCAGGCGCAACGACTCCTCGACGAAATTGGGCGCCAGCGAGAGGTCCTCGCGCAACAGCTCCTGCTGTTCGGGGTTCTCGATCAGAAGCAGCAGAGACTTGGCCAGGTGATTGCGGGTTGTTTCGTTGCCGGCCACCAGCAATTGCTGCACCAGCGCAAGCAGTTCTTCAGTCGACAATTCACTGCCGTCCTCGTGCCGCGCCGCGACCAGCCCGGAGAGGATGTCGTCTTCGGGGTTGGACTTCTTCTCTTCGATCCGGTCCACGAAGTAGTGCTGGTACTCGATGATCAGCCGGGTGCATTCGAGCTTGCGCTGGGGGCTCAGCATGATGCCCAGGGTCTCGATGAAGGCGTCGCTCCACGTTTTGAAACGGGGCATGTCCTCCTGTGGCACTCCGAGCTGGTCGGCAATGACCCCCAGCGGCAAGGGCACGGCGAATTCATTGAAAAAGTCGCAGCGCCCCCTTTCGATAAATCCGTCGATGAGCTGCCCTGCATGTTGCGTGAGGTATTCCTCCATGCGGCGCACAACCGGACCCGTGAAGGTGCGATCGACGAGTTTCCGGAAAACCGTGTGCCGCGGCGGGTCGACCTGGGTCAGCACGTCGCGGACGAGATAGCCTTCCTTTTCGAACAGGGCGTCGCTTTCCGCCGGGTCGGGCCCGCCCACGTCCCTGCGCAAGTCGATCACGGAGGAAAACACCTTCCAGTTCGTCAACGCTTCCACGGCGAGTTCGTACGAGGCAATCATCCACAAGTCGGTATGGGGGTCGTAATGAACCGGCTCGCGTTCATGCAGGACGCGGTAATAATCGTACGGGCATTCCTGCACCGCCGGATCGGCTATGGTGAAGTCAGCCAGGCTTGCTTGCGTTTCCTTCATGTGGCCTTGTCCAGTGCAGGGTAACGCACTGCCTCCTCGGCGGCGCGAATCAGGGCGTTGGCCTTGTTGCGGCTTTCCTCGTACTCGGCGGCGGGGTCACTGTCGGCCACGATGCCGCTTCCCGCCTGCACGTACATGGTTGCGTCCCTGACGATCGCGGTACGCAGGGCAATGCAGGTGTCCATGCTGCCGTTGGCCGAGAAATAGCCGATCGCGCCCGCATACACGCCGCGCTTCTCCGGCTCCAGTTCGTCGATGATCTCCATGGCGCGGACCTTGGGCGCGCCGCTTACGGTGCCCGCCGGAAAGGCCCCGCACAGCGCGTCCATCGCGCCGTAGCGCGGGTCGATTTCGCCTTGCACGTTGGAGACGATGTGCATCACGTGCGAGTAATGCTCGATGACCATTTGCTCGGTCACCCTAACGGAGCCGATCTTCGCCACCCGCCCCACGTCGTTGCGCCCGAGGTCCAGCAGCATGAGGTGCTCGGCGCGCTCCTTGGGATCCTCCAGGAGCTCGCTTGCAAGCGCCTCGTCTTCGGTCCGGTTCGCGCCGCGCCGCCGGGTGCCGGCGATCGGCCGTACCGTTACCGTTTCGTCCCTCAGACGCACCAGGATTTCCGGGCTGGACCCGACGATCGCAAAGCCGTCGAAGTTAAGGAAATACATGAACGGCGAAGGGTTGGTCCGGCGCAGCGCGCGATAAAGGGCGAACGGCGGCAACTCGAACGGCAGGCTGAACCGCTGCGAAAGCACCACCTGGAAGATGTCGCCGGCGGCAATGTATTCCTTTGCCTGCTCGACCATGGCGCAGAACGCGGCACGGCTCATGTTTGACTCCGGCCTGGGCGCTTCCGGCGCAGGTTCACCCCGCGCGTGCGCGATATAGCGGCTTTCTTCCAGTTCCGACACGGCTTGAGACAGGATGCCCCCGGCTTTTTCGTATGCGCTCTTCACACGGACATTTTCGGCGGGACGCACGGGCGTGACGAAAGTGACGACATCCTTCACGGAATCGAAAATCGCCATCACGGTGGGGCGCACGAACACACCGTCCGGCAGGCCCAGCGGATCCGGATTGGGATCCGGCAGCCGCTCCATCAGGCGCACCGTGTCGTAGGCCATGTAACCGACCAGTCCCGCGGCCATCGGCGGCAGCGATTCGGGCAAGTCCATACGTGAGTCGTCGATCAGCCGCCGCAATGCCTGCAGCGCATCGCCCTCGCAAGGCTCGAACTCTTCGGGGCTGGTGAGCGCGCGGCGGTTGATCTCCGCCCGGTTCCCACGGCAACGCCAGATCAGGTCGGGCTTCATGCCGATGATCGAATAGCGGCCGCGCACTTCCCCGCCTTCCACGGATTCCAGCAGGAAACTGTTGGGCGAACTCTCCGCCAGCTTCAGCATCACCGACACCGGCGTCTCAAGGTCGGCCACCAGGGTCGTCCACGCGACCTGGGCGCGCCCGGCCCTGAAGTTCGCCGCGAATTCGTTAGGGTCGGGAAAGAGTTTCATCGGAGCAGGGGCAACTTTCTGTCGAGGGCGGGACGCCCTCTCTCCCGGGTTTAGTAGACGCGTTGTTTCAGCGCTACGGTTTCCACCTCGTCGGTCATGGTCTCGAGTTGGACCGGGCGGTAGTTCAGGCGCGCCCGGCCGTCCTCGTCAACCCAGGACAGCGTGTGCTTGAGCCAGTTTTCGTCATCGCGGTCCGGGTAGTCCTCGCGCGCATGCGCGCCGCGGCTCTCTTCGCGGGCCGCGGCCGAGGCCAGCGTGGCCATGGCCTGGCCCAGCAGGTTTTCGAGCTCCAGCGTTTCGACCAGGTCGGTGTTCCAGATCAGCGAGCGGTCGGCGATTTTCACCGCGGAGAAGCTCTGCAGCGTATCGCGCAGCCGGGCCACGCCTTCAGCCAGCACTTCGCCGGTGCGGAACACGGCGGCGTGGTGCTGCATGAGCCGCTGCATTTCCAGGCGGATCTCCGCGGTGGGCCGCGATCCGTCGGCGTGGCGAATCCGGTCCACATGGGCAATCGACTCGTCGCCGGCGCCGGCCGGCAGCGGCGGCGGCGGGTCTTCGCCGCGCAGCGTCTCGGCGCAGCGACGCGCGGCGGCGCGGCCGAACACCACAAGGTCCAGCAGCGAATTCGAGCCCAGGCGGTTGGCGCCGTGCACCGATACGCAGGCCGCCTCGCCCACCGCCAGCAGTCCCGGCGCGATGTTGTCCCTGTCCCTGAGGGCCTCGCCGTGATAGTTGGTGGGAATGCCGCCCATGTTGTAATGCACCGTAGGCACCACGGGCATGGGCTCCTTTGTAACGTCCACGTCGGCGAACACTCTGGCGGTTTCGGCGATGCCCGGCAGCCTTTCGGCGATCACCTCGGGATCGAGGTGCATGATGTTCAGGTGCACGTATTCCTTGCGCGGGCCCAGTCCCCTGCCCTCGCCCAATTCGATCGTGATCGCGCGGCTGACCACGTCGCGCGAGGCGAGGTCTTTGGCCGACGGCGCGTAGCGCTCCATGAAGCGCTCGTCCTCGGAGTTGGTCAGGTAGCCGCCCTCGCCGCGCACGCCCTCGGAAATCAGGCAGCCCGCGCCCAGGATCCCGGTGGGGTGGAACTGCACGAATTCCATGTCCATCAGCGGCAGCCCGGCTCGCAGCGCCATGCCGTTGCCGTCGCCGGTGCAGGTGTGCGCCGAAGTGCAGGAGTAATACGCCCGGCCGTACCCGCCGGTGGCGAGGATCACGCGGTGGGCGTTGAAGCGGTGCAGGTGGCCGGTCTCCAGGTCCATGGCCATTACGCCCCGGCACACGCCGTCGACCATGATGAGGTCGATCGCAAAGTACTCGATGAAAAACTGCGCTTCGTGGCGCAGGGACTGCTGGTAGAGCGTGTGCAGCATGGCGTGGCCGGTGCGGTCGGCGGCCGCGCAGGTGCGCACCGCCTGACCCTCGCCGAAATGCGTGGTCATGCCGCCGAAGGCGCGCTGGTAGATGCGCCCGTCCTCGGTGCGCGAAAACGGCAGTCCGTAGTGCTCCAGTTCGATGACCGCGCGCGCCGCTTCCTTGCACATGTATTCGATGGCGTCCTGGTCTCCGAGCCAGTCAGAGCCCTTAACGGTGTCGTACATGTGCCAGCGCCAGTCGTCCTCGCCCATGTTGCCCAGCGCCGCGCTGATGCCGCCCTGGGCGGCAACCGTATGGCTGCGGGTGGGGAACACCTTGGTGATGCAGGCCGTATCCAGCCCGGCTTCGGCCAGCCCGAAGGTGGCCCGCAAGCCGGCGCCGCCGGCGCCCACGACCACGACGTCGAAGGTGTGCTCGACTACGGTGTAATCGCCTGGCATTTCCGCGCGCCTTCCCTGCTCAGACCTGGGTAACGATGCGGGCGATGGCCAGCAGGCCGGCAAGCGCAAGGACGATGTGCGCCAGTCTGGAAGCGATCAGGCAGGCGACCCGCAATCCGCCGCCCACGTAGTCTTCCAGCACTACCCGCACGCCCAGCTCGGAGTGATACAGAAGCGCCAGCAGGAACGCGGTGAGCAGCGTGGCGTTGCCCAGGCCCTGAAAACAATGCAGGAGGTCCTCGTAGCGCAGGCTGGGCAGGGTCGCCAGCCGCCACAGGAACCACGGCGCCAGCGGAACAAGCGCCACCGCGCTGATGCGCTGCGCCCACCAGTGCCCCGTGCCGTGGCCGGCGGAGCCCAGGCCCTCGGCATGCCCTAAGGGTGTGCGCAGGCTCACAGCAGCCGGCCCTCGAACGGCCCCCACAACCAGTAGGCCGCGGTCGCCGCCAGGGACGAGAGAAAGACGAACCATCCGGAAAACCGGGCATGCTTCAACTCGAAGCCGCGGCCGATGTCCCATACCAGGTGCCGCACGCCGTTCGCCAGGTGATAGAAAAGGCACCAGGTCCAGCCCAGCGCCGCGAGGCGCACGATTCTGAGGCCGAAGAGACCTTCCAGGTTGCCGCCCCATTGCGGTCCCGAGGCAAGCGCCAGCAGGCAGCCCACCAGCGCGATCGCGCCAGCCGAGAGCACAACGCCGGTAAAGCGGTGCAGAATAGAAAGGGCCATGGTGTACTGCCAGCGATATACCGACAGGTGAGGCGAGAGCGGCCGGTTGGCGGCGGAAGGCATCTACGAAATCGAACAGGGTATGGTCACAAAGGTGTGCAATTGTAGCCCGCATAAGGTGGGGATTTCCCGGGAGCGAGGGTTGCCGGCAACTCCATGAATCCCGACTCTCGGATCCAACCACGGTGCGGGGTGCTGCGCTTGCAAGACTTCGCCGCCTTGCGGGTCAGCGGGGAGGACCGGGTCGATTTTCTGCAGGGTCAGCTCACCCAGGACATGAGCAAGGTCACGCCCACGCAGGCCGCTCCGGCCGCCTGGTGCAACCGCCAGGGACGGGTGCTGTGCCTGATGGTGGCGGTGGCTTGGCGCGATGCGATCTTCCTGATGCTGCCGGCGGAGATGGCGGAAGCTTGCATCAGCGGCCTCAAGCGCTACATCCTGCGCGCGAAGGTGCGGATCGAACACTGGGATCAAGCCTCCGGGGATGAGGGCGGGACGCCCTCGTCCCCAGGGGTTTTCGGGTGTTCCGGACCTGCGGATTTGGACGGGGAAGCCTGGTCCTGTGAGGGGCACGAGGCGTTTTGCGCCGTACGGCTGCCGGGGACTGGCGACAGGGCCTTGCTCCTTGGCGAACCGCCGGCCGATCTCAAGGTGAAATCACGTTCGGGCTGGACGGCTGAGGAATGGCGGCTGGCCGACATCGAAGCGGAACTGCCATGGATAGGCGAGAAGACCAGCGGCAAGTTCCTCGCACATTCGCTCAACCTCGACCTGTCCGGCGCCGTCAGCTTTACCAAGGGCTGTTTCGTGGGCCAGGAAATCATTGCCCGCATGGAGTACCGCGGCACGCCCAAGCGCAGGATGCAGCGCGTGCGGATAAAAGGCGGCTCGACCGTTCAGGCCGGCGCACGCCTGGACCTGCCCGGGCTCGGAGCGGCAACCGTGATCGCCCGGGCCACTTCGCAGGGCCACATCGAGGCGCTGGCCGAAGTCCGGCTTGCCGAGGGCAGCGGATAACTTATCCGGCCGTAATGAATTCGGTTCAGGAACAGATCGACAATACGCCGATGAGCGGCTTCCAGGTGCTGGCTGTGTCCGTGTGCCTGGCGATCAACATGCTGGATGGCTACGACGTGCTGGTCATGTCTTTCGCGGCGCCCTTCGTGGCCGAGGAATGGTCGCTCAGCGACACGGTTACCGGCCTGCTGCTCTCGTCCGGTCTGGTCGGAATGGCGCTGGGTTCACTGTTCCTTGCTCCCCTGGCGGATGTTTACGGAAGGCGCCGGATGACGCTGTGGTCACTTGCCGCCGTGACGGCGGGCATGCTCGCCTCGGCCCTGGCGGCCGACCACACGCAATTGATCGCGCTGCGCTTCCTAACCGGGATCGGCATCGGCGCCATGCTGGCGAGCCTGACGGTGGTCGTGTCCGAGTATTCCTCCAGGCGCCGCCGAACCTTCTCCCTGATCGTGCTGCAGGCCGGTTTCCCCGCCGGCGCCTTGCTATGGGGCCTGGTGGCCGTTCCCATCATTCTCGGATACGGCTGGCGCTGGGCGTTCGTTTTCGGCGGGGTCCTTTCCGGTTTGATGATTCCGGTGGCCTTGGCTGCCCTGCCGGAATCGCTTGACTACCTCATTACGAGCCGGCCGCCCAAGGCACTTGAGAAAGTGAATCGCGTGCTGAAGCAGATGGGCAAAGTGCCGGTGAAGGAACTGGGGACCGGCGGGCAAAGGCGGGCGCAGCGCGCGAGACTGGGCAGCCTGTTCCAGCAGGGTCGGGCGCGGAACACGCTTCTGATCTGGGTGTGCTTTTTCTGCACGCTGCTGGTGTTCTATTTCTTCATGTCCTGGACGCCCAAACTGCTGATTGACGCGGGACTGTCCCAAGAAGTCGGGCTGTCCGGCGGGATCATTCTCAACGCGGGCGCAATTGTCGGCGGCATCGTTCTCGGGCTGCTGGCCTCGCGAATCCGGCTCAACTGGCTGCAGTCGGGCTACGCCCTGCTGGGCGGGGGCCTGCTGATCGCTTTCGGACTCTACTCCGGCGTGCTCTCCGCGGCCCTCATTCTGGCCTTCCTGGTGGGCTTTTTCGGCACCGGCTGCATCATGGGCGCGTATGCCGCCGTACCGCAGCTCTATCCGACGGAAGTGCGGACAACGGGCACGGGCGTGGCGATCGGGCTGGGCAGATGGGGCGGTGTAGCCTCACCGACCGTCGCCGGACTGCTGCTCGACGCCGGCTGGAATTCGGCGGAGCTCTATTTCATCTTCTCTGTACCCCTCTTCCTCGCCGGAATAGCGGCCTTCCTGCTTCGATTCCGGATCTGAAACAGGAAAGGCTCCCCTGAGAGGCATGGTCGCTTCGGATTACGACTTCGTTGCTGACGCAAGCAATCGACGATTCAGGCCAGCCGAATGCAAGCGCCGGGTTAGAATCACGCGACTCGTACGGAGCACGCGGACCCGGTCAGCGAGCCAGCCTGGGGAGGGACGCATGCCATGAGTCAGCGGGTCAGCAAAGGGGGGGCACCAATGGACGAAAAGGCCGCAAATGGCCTGCAGATGCCGCCGGAAGTCATGCTGGACCTGGCGCGCAAGGCCGCGGAACTGCTGGTAGACAGGACCCATAGCCTGCCCGGCGAGGGCGCATGGGACGGGGAGTTCCGCGAAGGGCTGAAGGAAGTCCTGCTGGAAGTCCCGTCCGAACGGGGACGCCCGGGCGACGAAGTGATCGAGTACGCGGCCCGCGAGATTCTTCCCTACACGCTCAGGCTCGATCATCCCCGTTCCTTCGGCTTCATATCCTCGGCCCCCACCTGGCCCGGCGTGCTGGCCGACTTCATCGCCGCCGGCTACAACGTCAATGCCTGCACCTGGCTGGTCGCCAGCGGCCCCAGCCAGCTTGAGTTGGTGGTAATCGAGTGGTTCCGGCGCTGGCTGGGTTATCCCGAGAACGCGGGAGGCCTGTTTACCAGCGGCGGTTCGGCCGCCAGCCTGGATGCCTTCGTGGCGGCGCGGGAAGCCGCTGGCCATCCACGCCACGCCACAGTCTACATGAGCGACCAGAGCCATACGGCGTTCTTTCGGGCGGCGATCATCGCCGGAATCCGGCGCGAGAACGTGCGCATCATCCCCAGCGACGATCGATTCCGCCTCGACATGGCGGCGCTCAGGCGGAAGGTGGCCGAGGACCGCTCGTCCGGCTATGCCCCGGTGGCGATATGCGCCAACGCCGGCGCTTCGAGCACCGGGGCCATCGATCCGCTGCCGGAAATGGCCGACTACTGCGAGGCCGAGAACATCTGGCTGCATGTGGACGCGGCTTACGGTGGTTTCGCGGTCGTGTGCGATGAAGGCAAGGCGCTGCTGCGCGGGATCGAGCGGGCCGACTCCATCGGGCTGGACGCGCACAAGTGGTTGTTTCAGCCGTACGAGGCCGGCTGCCTGCTGGTCAAGGACGCCGATACGCTGGAGAAGGCATTCGGGGTCCACCACGACGTGCTGCAGGACACCGTCTGGGGCGCCAATCATCCGAACTTCTCCGACCGCGGGCTGCAGCTCAGCCGCTCGTTCCGCGCTCTCAAGGTCTGGATGTCGGTTCAGACCTTCGGGATGGCCGCGTTCCGGGATGCCATCGCAATGGGAATTCGACTTGCGGCCCGGGCGCAGGAATACGTCGAGGCCAGTTCAATTCTGGAAGTGGTCAGCCCGGCATCGCTGGGCGTGGTGTGTTTCCGCGTCAACCCGGCGGAAACGCGCGCAAGTGAAGAAACCCTGGAGAAGATCAACCGGAAGGTGCTGGCGCAGATGTTCTGGGACGACCCCGCGTTCATTTCTTCGGCGTCGCCTCAGGGCAGCTTTTCGCTTCGCCTGTGCATCATCAACCACAACACGCAGTGGAGCGATGTCGAGGAGACCTTGAAGGCGGTCGAACGCTTCGGCGCGGACGCAGTTCATAGCGCGGATTGACAGACGTCCGCGCACCTGATCAGAAGGTGTGGCGGTAGCTGGCGTAGAGGATGCGGCCGTCGATGCTGTAGAGGTTGTAGGCCTGGGGTAGCGGCGTACGAAAAGAGCCAAGTTCCGGGTCTTCGTCGGTAAGGTTCTTCACGCCCACCGTAATACGGCCGTCCCAGGGCGCGGCCCATTGATAGAACAGGTCGAACTCCGTGTGCGGCGAAATCGAAAACTCCGTTTCGGGCAGGTCGAAACCGCCAATGTAGTGGGCATACGCGGAAACGGTGTGATTGCCGTATTGCCAGATGATCGCGCCGGAGCTGCGGTCCGAGGGCCGGGCGCCTGCTGCCGCGGCCGCTACAGAGACGGTGCCAAGACCCGAACTCGGTTGCGTGGAAGTGCGTGATCGGCTTCGAAGACGCAGGATCGTTCCGGCATGGAAGCGGAACTGGAAATCGCCTATCCCTGCAGTTCGAAAGTCATATACCAGTAGAAAATCGGCGCCCCGGAATTGTGCCCGGTAGGTATTGTCCCAGGGCGCGTCGACCTCGAGCAGAGCGCCGGTCACCGGATCACGCTTGAGCAGGCTGCCGCTCCCGCACAGGGTGATCTCAGCCGCAGTTCCCGTGTACCGGGTGCTCTCGATGCGCCCCGTGTTCCGGCACTGGCCGTCGAACTCCAGGCCGATCAGACCCTGAAGCGGAGGCAGCGAAATGCCGTTCTCCAGATCAACATTCCAGTAATCAACCCGGGCCGTCAGCGAACGGATGGACAGTACCACGCCGAGGTTGTAGCTTTCCGACAGTTCCGGCCTCAAAGCGGGATTGCCTCCCGTATAGGTGGGAAATTCCCCTTCGATGCAATCTGAAAGGGCGATGCCGTCGCGCCGGCACTTCACCAGGTCGAAGCCGGTCTGCAGGTGCAGCGAAGTGCCGTCGTAGAGGTTGTTCATGCTGCCGGCGCGGAACCCCTCGCCCCAGGAGGCCCTGAGCAGCAGCCAGCGGGCGGGCTGATAGCGCGCGGAAAGATAACTGCTGAGTTCGCTACCGGCGGCATCGTCGTATTTGTCCCAGCGCAAGGCCGCGCTCAATTCCAGGTCGGGCAGCAGCGGGACCAGCGCCTCGCCGAACAGCGCCTTGATGAGCCGTTCGCCCTCTCCGCTGACTCCAAGGCGGCCGAGCAGGTCGCCGCCCTCGCTCAACGGATCGTAGATGTCGCGATACTTTTCATCGAAGTAATCGAAACCGAAGGCCCAACTCAGCGGGCCGCCGGGGGCCCGGAACAGGTCGAAGCCAACGTTGCCGCTGTAGGAGCGGAAGTCGGCGCGGGAATGGCGGGTGGAATTCGCGCTTATCGCCGCGAAGGCGCCGGCGTTGCCCGGATGCAGGGGATCAAAGGGGTTGTACAGGCCCTGCGAGACAT
The DNA here is from genome assembly GCA_951828235.1 of uncultured Gammaproteobacteria bacterium. Classification (GTDB taxonomy): domain Bacteria; phylum Pseudomonadota; class Gammaproteobacteria; order Steroidobacterales; family Foliamicaceae; genus Foliamicus. The sequence goes on along the minus strand of OX639965.1, from coordinate 1,955,042 downwards.
ACTCCGAAGTCGTAAACGCCTTGGGGAAGCAGCAACTGTCCTCGCGGCCATCGTAACGGGTATGCCGGGCCTCCAGTTCGTACTGGAAGATGCCTGCGCTGCCGTACGCGAGGAACGCGTTCTCATGCAGCGTAAGCAGGGCTTCGAAATTGCGGTTGCCCATGCCCAGGAATCGGTGGCGCAGCGTATAGGGCAGCAGCTCGGAATACGGAATATCGAAGCCGTATTCCTGCTTCAGTCCGGCGGCCGCAGCTTCCGTAAGCAGGACATCGCCCGGCGGCGGCGCGAAGCGCCCGTAGACATTTTGTGTGCTGAAAAGCGACTGCAGGCGCAGGGCGTGGCCCGACGTTAGCTCGTAGTCGGCATGCAGGAAGACACTCGCCCGCTTCAAATCGGTGGTTTCCCAGGCGTGGGGCGAGTAATGGAAACCGCAATGCTCTTCGCCGTTGGCGGATAGGTAGGGTCCGGCCAGCAGCCGCTGGCCGGTGGCGGAATCCACTATCCGCTCGCAATTCGGCACGGCCAACTGCTGCGGCCAGATGGTATTGCCCCAGGAACTCACGTTATCGGCGTTCTCCCAGACAGTCCAGGCAGCAGCAAACGGCGCATCGGGATATTCCGCCGCACCGGCCGCGTAGCCCGTTGTTCCCAGTGTGTAGAAACGGTCGGCGGAAGCGATATGTTCCTTGTTGCGGAAATCGGCGCTGAACAGGAACCGCCCCCGGTCGGTTGCGCCGCCCAGCGTCAGCACGCCGGATTTCGCGTCCGCGCCCTCACGCGTGGGCTGGTCGGCCGAGGCATGGACCTCCATGCCCTCGTAATCCTTGCGCAGGATGATGTTCACAACGCCGCCGATCGCGTCCGAGCCGTAAATGGCCGAAGCGCTGTCGGTGAGAATCTCGACCCGATCGACAGCAGCCATTGGGATGATGTTCAGGTCGACTGCGTGGTTGGACGTGACCGGCGATCGAGGCATGCGCCGTCCATCCAGCAGCACCAGTGTGCGATTGGAACCGAGTCCGTGCAGATTAATGGTGGCCTGGCCCATCCAGGCGCTGCCCGAACGCTCGCGCTGCGATCCGATGCTGTTGACCGGGTTGTTCCTGAGCACGTCGGCCAGCGATTCCCGGCCGCTCATCTCGATGTCCTCGCGCGTTATGACTATGACCGGGCGAGCCTGCTCCACGTCGATCCGACGGATGCGCGAGCCGGTCACCACGTGACGGCCGAGTTCTATGACGTCCTTGCCGTCTTCCCGGGTGCGCGCCTGCGGATTGTCGTCAGCACGCTCGAAACTGAAGCTGAACAATATTTCCGGCGCATCCTGGTCTCCATCGGGCAGCAAGCCGCATTGGGAGGGAAACACATATTGTTGCCGGTACTCGCGGGCGAGTTTCTCCGCTTCGGCGAGCCGCTCGGGGCCCAGTATCCGGGCGGCGCGATCATTGAATTCCTCAATCATCACGCCGCTTTCCCCCTTTTCCAGGTCCATCAATTGCACCAGCAGCGAGATTTCCCCTTCCTGGGCATGCTCCGCGGCGGCCCGCATCCAGGCGTACGCCTGCACCAGGTCCCTGGAAACGCCTTCGCCCGTGTAATGCATGAAGCCCAGGACCAATTGCGCCATGGCAACGCCCTGCCCGGCAGCCTTGCGCATCCACTCGGCGGACGCGTCCACATCCCTCTTGAATCCGTCCATTCCGGTCAGGTAGGCAAGACCAAGTCCCGCCTGTGCCCAGGACTGGTCCTGTTGTGCCGCGCGGCGCATCCAGGCTTGCGCCACGTCGGTGTTTTCGTCCATAGCAGCAATGCTGATCGACATTTGCGCCTTTGCCGATCCCTGCTGCGCCAGTTCTCCGAGTAGGCGAAGCGCTTCACCGTTGCCGTCCAGCGCGAGGACCGTCAGCTCTCCCAGCGCCGATTCATTTCCTTGCTCGGCTGCGAGGAAAAACCATTCCGCCGCCTCGCTCGCGTCCAGCACCGCACCCTGCCCCTCGGCATGCATCCGCCCGAGTTCAAGCTGCGCCGGGGCGTGTCCCCGCGCCGCCAGCCCTTGAATCCAGTCAAGCGCGGGAGCGTGTCCCTGGTCCGCCAAATCGCGAATCCCGACGATCGCGGCGTCCGGGTGCCGTTCCCCCAACCGGCGATACCACTGATAGGCGACCGCCAGGTCCAGGGCCACACCCTGACCCTTCGCATACATTTGCGCGACGCTGCGCCGGGCCTGCGGAATGCCCTGGTCCGCCGCCGTACGGAGCCGCTCGGCGGCAGGCACGAATCCCAGCCCGGCCAGGTTCCTCAAACCGTCGTAGGCATCGGAACTGGAGCCCCGCAACCGCGTGGCATCGCGGTCTTCCCCCGAATCGAGGGCCTTGAGGTACCAACTGTATGCCTGCTGGTAGTCCAGCGGCACTCCGCTGCCTTTCGCAAACTTGTCTCCCAGCCGCACCTGCGCCTCGGCGAGGCCCTGGCCGGCGCCCTTGCGAAACCACTCGATGGCGAGGCGGTCGTCCGCCGCCAGGCCGTTCCTGCCTTCCTCGTACGCTGCGCCCAGCCTGAATTGTGCCTGCGCGTTCCCCTGTTCGGCCGCCAGTCGATACCAGTCAAGAGCACTACTGATCGCTCCGTCCGCCGTGGGAAGAAGGCCAAGCGAATCGTCCTCGTACGCCTGGCCCAGGGCAAGTTGCGCGTCCGGATGGCCCTGCGCCGCCGCCTTGCGATACCACATGGCCGCGATAATCTTGCCTCCCCGCCTTCCGGTGGAGCCGCATATCTCGCCTACCGAGAATTGCGCCTCGATTTCGCCTTGCTCGCCCGCCCTGAGGCACCAGTCGAATGCCGCCGCCTTGTCCTCGGGCACGCCGATGCCGAATCGGTAGGCGTTGCACAGCGCATTCTGCGCCTTTCCGTTGCCCTCGCTCGCTGCCCGTTCAACAATGGGAAGAGCCCGTTCATGATCGCCATTGCGATCCGTGAATTCAGCTACCGCTTGCTCCAGCAGCCGCGTGGCTTCATCCGGCGCCTGTTGCGCATTGGCGGAGTTTGAAACGGAGAAAAAACCGATCAACAGAAGACATTTTCGCCAGCGAGTCCTGCGTACCATGCGTGCTCTTGAGGAAACTACTGTGAATGGACGATGAACTGATCTTACTCTCATTGCACGCGAACGACACTTACGCTTTCAAGTACCTGGCGACGCAAGGAAAGCAAGCACGTTGCGGCAAGGCGCTCCCGCCTCACCCTAAGCGCGCCTGCGGCGGAGATACTCCTTGATCGCGGGCGCAACCGTTTCGCGCAGGTAACGTGTCCGGGGCGTCGTTCCCCACCATCCCGAATGTCCGCCCGCCGATGGGTGCGTGAATGTCAGCAAGTCCACCGGCCGGCCGGCGATCTTCACCGTTTCGGCGGATTTTGCGTCGGGGGGAAGCGGCAGCGCATTGGCCATCCAGCGCCGCAGCCCCAGGCCGTGGACCACGATCACTGTCGGCTGAAGGATTTCCATGGTGCGCAGGAAATGCGGCGCGCAGTTGCGCTGCATCTCGATGCTCGAGTGTCCGCGGCCGCCACCATGCGCGTCCCGGCTGCGCGGCTTTTCGAGCGCCGTGCAGAGCAGGTAATTCACCTGGGCGCAGCCATCGAACACATGCCCGTCGAACAGGCGCTCGCCCTCTTCGTCTTCGCTGAGTTCGCGCCCAAGCAGCAGGCGCAGCGTGGAGGTCACACCCTTCATGTGCGGATTGCGCCCGCCAAAACCCGCCCTTGCCGACTCGGCAATCATTGACGAGCGCCCGGCCAGGTCGACGCAATCGCGGGCCTGTCCGTATTCCTGGCCCAGCACCACGATGCGCATGGCGCGTCCGTCGATCTCCAGGTCGTAGTGCCGGCCCACATGGTTCATCTGGCCCTTGTGAAAAGGGAAACCCGCGCGGCTCGCCCGGCATAGGGCGTAACTGCCACAGACGAAGGAACCGTCCACCGAAAGCAGCTCCGAGCGCACGTACTCCTCAAGCAGCCGGACCCTCTCGCGGGTCCGTTCGGGATGCGATTGAATCGCCATTCCAGCTATAGCGTCACGATCCACGCACTCCTGTTTCACTAACCAAGATCAAGGACCAAGTGCTCCCAAGGGAACCACGGTTACACCATCCGTGCGTTCGTATGCATATCCCGTCGCAGTAATCACCAACAATTTGGATGGGTCGCCCATTTTGCTGGTGTCCACGCGCTTTTCCAGCTTAAGGAGACTGGTTGCGGCCGCATCTATCCAGTCGCTTCCCCCCAGCTTTACCTCTACCGGCAGCCATTGCCCGGCCGCCGTCTCTACTACGGCGTCGACTTCAAGAGTATTGTCCCTGTAGTGGCTTACCTCAGCGTCGTGGGCAGCGGCATATACCCGCAGGTCTCTTGTAACCAGAGACTCGAAGAGCAGGCCAAGGTACTCGAGATCACGTCTGACCTGGTCAGGACTGGACCGCAGAGCCGCTACAGCCAGCGACGGATCAACAAAATGGCGCTTGACAGCTTTCTGAAGACGCGAGCGTGACCGCAGGTGTGGGGCGAACGGCTGCTGATTCTCCACAACAAACAACCGTTCCAGCGCATCCAGATAAGCGTGGATCGTGCCTTGCATCACGTTGCCCTCATCGCCGGAAACGTCTCGCGCGAGTGTAGCTACTGAAACCGACGTGGACACATTGCGCGCCAGCGAACGAATCAGGCGCAGAACCCCTTTTGGATCGTGTCGCGTACCTGACGCACGCTGGATGTCCGTCCGGGGAACTTCCTCGACGAAATCCCGAACAAAACGCATCGCCCCGCGCAGATTGGCGGCCAGGGAGCCAGGCCATCCACCCCGGCAGATGAACTCAATCAAATCAGGCAAGGAGAGGCCGGGATCGGAAGCCGAAACCGGACGGCCGGCCAGGAGATCACCAAGTGAGACTTCTCCCGTAGCGTGCCCCTGCTCAAGGAGCGACATCGTGCGCATGCGCATTCGGGCAATTCGACCGGCGCCGGTGTGACGCACGAGGTCATCGGTGGGAGCGGCGGAACCGGTAAGAATGAACCTTCCCATTCCGGGGTCGAGATCGGCCGCGCGACGCACATGGTTCCAGATTCCGGGGGCGACCTGCCATTCGTCGAGCAATCGGGGAGCATCTCCGTCGAGCACGATTTCAGGATCTACCGCAGCCGCTTGGCGCGCGCCGGCGTCCACGTCAAGGAAGACCTCACTCGCGGCGTGTTCACGGGCTGTGGATGTCTTGCCGCAGGCTTTCGGTCCCTCAATCAGGACGGCGGCCGCGGCGTCAAGCCGTTCGCGCAATTCCGCGTCCACTATTCGTGGTCGGTAATTGCTCTTTACGATTGCCATCTATCTCTCCATAGATACTTTCTCAAATATTATAGAGATATTTTTACAATATTTTTAGAAATTCTTTTGTAATATTTCAAGAGATACTTTTTCAATTCTTTTGGAGAGAGTTTTACAAAATTGTCTGCCAAGCTACCTCTAGAAATAATTTCAATCAATTGGCAAAAAAAGTAACTCGTTTGCTTGTGCTTGTCTTATGACTCCAATTCCCCCGACAAGAAGAGTATGCGTTCCACTACATATCAAAGAGCAAACTCAGCCCTAGTAGAGCTGCGTCCGGTAGTTCTCCTTGAGGATCCCCTCGATCTCGTCGCCGGATTTGCCGCCCTTTATGTGATCGGAAAGGATGTCGCCTATGCGCGTGAACGAGGCGGGATCGATCTTTGCGTCCTCTTCCCAGAGGTGGGAACGCTTGATCGCCTTTGCGCAATGAATGAAGGCCTCCCTGACCGTCACGGCAATCGCCACCCTGGGTATGTGGCGCCGAAACTCGAACCGGGCGAGTTCCGCCTGGTCGTCGATGATCGCCGCATCGCCGTTCACCCGCAGGGTCTCGCCCAGGCCGGGGATCAAGAAGATCAGGCCGACTGCGGGGTTGTGCATGATGTTGCTCATCGTGTCCAGCCGGTTGTTGCCGGGGCGATCGGGGATCAGCAGGGTATGTGCGTCGGCCACGTGAACAAAGCCCGGCGGGTCGCCGCGCGGGGATACGTCGGCGCAACCGTCCGGCCGTGAGGTGCCGATACACAGGAACGGAGAACGGGCGATGAAATCCGCACAGTGCCTGTCCAGCCTGTCGAGGACCTTGAGTTTGGCCCGCTCCATCGAAACGGGAAAATGCCGTCTCAGTTCCTCCTCGGATTGCAGTACGTTGGTTCTCGCCATTCCAGCACCCGGTAGCCCGTCGCGAGGCTATGTTATAGCGAGTGTCCCGTTCACGGCCCGGAGGCGGATGACCGGCGCCGGGGCTCAGGAGCTCACCGGCTCTTGCCGTATTGCTCTCCGGCTTCTATGGCGATCTTGAGTCGATTTCGCCGCTGAGGCAGCGGGCAGGTGGCGAAATCGGTAAAGGCGCAGGGCGGGTTGATCGCCTTGTTGAAGTCCAGCATCACAGTGCCATCGGGGCCGGGCCCGAAGGCATACAGGTATCGCCCTGCGGGATAGGTGGTCTTGCCGGTGGTGAGGTCGGCGAATATGAGCAGATAGCCGGGGCCAGCGGCGTAGGCCTCCAGTGAAAGGGGCTCGCCGCCAATTTCAAATTCCAGCGTGCCCGGGGCGGTAGGCTGCCAGCCAAGTCCCTCCACCACCGTACTGAGGATGCGCTCCCGCGGCTCGTCGTAGGCCAGGAAACGCGCCGCCACCCGCCAGGCCGTGTCGGTGGGATAGGACCTGATTCCGGGAAAGGCGCTCACGGCCGGGTGGTTCAGGTCGCGCAGCCGCACGCCCATTTGACCCATGCGGTGAATCGCGTGCCAGGACAGAGTGCCGTGCGTCAGCACCGTGGGCCTGCCCGCCTCGTCGTGGACCAGCCGCAACTCCGTAACCGGATCGCCGTTGCCGAAAACCTCCGCGCCGGGTTCGGCCCGAAACACGACGTCCTCGCCTTGCACCAGGAACTCGCCCAGTCTCGGCGGCGCCGGCAGGTCCGCAAGCACGATGTCGTTGCCCGGCGCCGACCCCATGCTGCTATTGCCCTCGGCCAGCCAGTAGAGGCCCGCCAGGTTGAGCCAGCCGTCCGGACCTTTCAGCTCCGCCTCCCGCTCCGCGCGCCACTTTGCCATGGCGAGGGAATAGTCCGACGACGCCGGCGGCCCGGGCGGATCGGCCGCGCCTGCCGTAAGCAGGACAGACGCCGCAAGCAACACCAAGCCGACAATGCACCGGCCGAACGCAGCTAACCGTACAAATTTCCACGAATTGGCGTGCATTTCAATGCGACCTTGTGGCCCGCCTATGATATTGTCAAGTGCATTGTCCACCATGAAAGTAGTTCGATGAGCAGGAACGCATGGATCAGCGCCGGAAAGATTTCCGCGGCTGTGGCTGCCGTGGGCCTGTTTATCGGCGTGTTATTTCAGGGACAAGCCCAGCAGCGAAGCGACATGGCCGATGTCAGGGCCGAAATTCGAAGCGACATGGCCGATGTCAGGGCGGAACTCCGCAACGGCTTTGCGGAGGTCAGTGGGCGCTTCACGGAGGTGAACGGTCGTTTCGACAGTATCGACCGCGATCTGTCGAATCTGCGCGAGCGCGTTGCAAGAATCGAGGGACACCTGGCGCTGCCCGCGCATCCTGATTCCCAAGCAAACTCATCCCCCTAAGTCGCGAGAAACCGCCGTATCAGCTTGCGGTTTCCACCTTCGGGTCAAGCGGCGGAGTCGCCGTGGCCGGCTGTGATGCAGGGTCGCGGCGGCTCTGGGCGCGGCCCAGCGCCACGGACAGCACGCTCCAAACGGCGGCGAAGGGTGTTACCGCTGCGACCATCAGACCCAGACTGCCCAGCCCACTGAGCAAGGCATGGATGCCAACGCCCGCCAGGTCGCCGCCCCGGTAAAGGAATACGTCGATCAAGGGCTTGGCCTTGTAGCGTTGTGACGGCGGCACAACGATAAAGAGCGTCTCGCGGGCGGGCCGCGAAAGTGCGTAGCGGGTAGCGCGATGCACTGCCTGAAATAGGGCCATCACGCCGTACAGTGGCCAGATGGCCAGAACCGCGAAACCCGCCAAGGTTACCAGCGGCAGAATCGCCAGCGTCCAGCCGACGCCCAGTCGCCGGATCACGCGCGTCGCAATGAAGATCTGGGTGAAAAGCGTCAGTGTTTGGGCAAGCGCGTCAAAGAGCGCAAACGCACCCAGGCGCTGGCTGAAGGTATCGTTGTCAATCAGGACAATGTTGGCCTGGGTGAAATAAATCAACGTATTGGAGACGGCCATACACACGATGAACAGCGCGATCCCGATCAGGTATGGCGACGTTCCTACCGCTGTCAGGCCGTCCAGGAACCCGCCGCCGATACGCTGACCCGGCAGCGCCACGGGCGACCGGCTGGTTTCGCCAAGTTTTGAATGGCTGGATTGAACGGCGGTCCGATCCAGCTTCAGCATCACGACAATCGCCAGTACGAACAATCCCGCCCCGGTCAGCATCTGTGCGATCGACAAGTATTCCGATTCGGGCGAATTACTGATGAAATAGGTAGCCCAACCTCCCACCGCGGCTCCCAGCGTTCCTCCAGCTGCAATAAAGGGGAACATGCGTTTACCCTGGGACAAATTGAAAATGTCCGCCATGAACGCCCAGAAAAGGCTGGTCATAAACAGGTTGATTGTGCTCACCCAGACGTAGAACGTATATCCGACGCCTCGCGCGAGCGGCGTCTCCGTTTCGCTGCCGATCAAACCGCCGCCTGCCTGTACGTTCACGAACAGCAACGCCGAGAATCCCAGGAGACACACGATGACGAACCCGTAGCCGACCGGGATGAACCGGCGCCGGTTCATTCGGGCGACCACACCTGCAAAAAGCAAGACGAAGATCAGGGAAGAAACGGAAGTAACCGCGAACAACCAGCGAAGTTCGTCCATGCCCCGCGACACACCCATTGCATCGCGAACCGGCCGCAGGAAGAAATAGCCGCACAAAACGCAGAAATGAAATAGCGCTGCGAGTACCGCCAAGCGCAACTCGCCGCGCCGGAAATTCAAAAGGCGTGCAGCCCAGTCCGTCATTCTGTTTCTCTCCCGCCTGCCCAATCGGGCGTGTTACCGGGAAGGCGCGCTGCCCCCTCCCTTTTGAGCCCGATCCTCGCGCAACAGCCGAAAAAGCGAGACTGCCATTGCGACGCCGATGACCAGCAAAGGCAGAGATACTACCAGCGATGCCGACTTCGCAGCCGACAGACCGCCCACGAATATCAGACCTACGGGCAGGACCACGATCGCAAGCGCCCAGAAAACGCGATGCCAGCGGTGCGGATTCAGCCCAGCGGTAAGCCCCCTCGTGGCCGAGGCAGCTATCGCGTAGGAGGCGGAATCGTAGGTAGTGGCAATGAATATGAACGTAAGCGCCACATAGGCCAGCATCGGCAATGGAAACGGTTTGAGCGCGGCCAGGAACCCGGCAATGGCGGCTTCCGGCCCGTCCAGGGCCAGGGTTTCCCGAATGGCCAGCGCTCCGCTGGTGTCCATCCATTGCGCAGTGTTGCCCATGCAGACGAAGAAGAGCGCGCAGCCCAGCGTCCCGTACAGCAGCATCCCGCCGATCACTTCCCGCAAAGTGCGGCCGCGCGAGATCCGGGTAACGAACAGGCCCACAAAGGGCGCATACGCCAGCCACCAGGCCCAGTAGAAGATCGTCCAGTCCTCGATAAAGTTTGTGGAAAGGATCGGGTCGGTCCAGGTGTTCATCCGGACAAATTCCTGGATCATCAGTCCGAAGCTGCTGGTTCCCAGCTTCAGCGCAAATTCGGTGGGGCCGGTCAACAGGACATAGAACGCGAAGATGATTGCGGCTATGGCGTTGATCTCGCTGAATCGCTTGATGCCCTTGTCGATGCCCAGATACACGCTAGTGGCGAACAGGGCCACGGAAATGGCGATGACGCCGATGTCAACGGCAAATGTCTTATCAATCCCGAATAGCGTGCTGAGACAGGCGCCCACCATCGGTGTCGCCAGGCTGAGCGAAGTGGCCGTTCCGCCCACCATCGCGATGATGAAGACAAAGTCCACCAGCCTGCCGAGCGGACGGCCGGCAACATTCCGGCCGAGCAATCCAACCAGCGACGTCGAAAGCCTCAAGTACGGGACTTTTCTCTGGTAATAGGGATAGGCAATGGCCACGGTAGCAAAGGCGTACAGCGCCCAGGCCGAAACGCCCCAGTGGAAGAACCCGTATGCCGGCGCCCATTCCAGGGCCTGGGCCGAGCCGGGCTCCAGGCCGAACGGCGGCGTATCGACGTAGAACGCCCATTCGATGGGCGCCCAGTACAACAATCCGCCGCCGATCCCGGTGCAGAACAACATCGATGCCCAGGAAAACGTCGAATAGGCCCGGGGCGCGTCCTTTCCGCCCAGGCGAAAGTGTCCGTACGGGCTGAACGCGATCACCGCCAGCACCACGATCGCCGCCACCACGATCCACTGGTAAAGAACGCCAACTTCCCGGGCAATCCAGCTGTAGGTCCTGTCGATTGCGCCGCCCGCGAATTCCGGAAAGCCCAGCAGGAAGGTCCCCCACGCAAGGATTACGGCGACCATCCCCCAGAAAAGTACGCGGTCTACCTCCACCGCAGACATCCGCGCACCGGAACCAGAATCACTCATCAACCCGTACTCGGTTCAGCTGCGCAATTGCGGAAAGAGCAGCACGTCGCGGATGGCCGGCTGGTCGGTCAGGAACATGACCAGGCGGTCCACCCCCAGGCCGAGGCCCGCGGTGGGCGGCAGGCCGTATTCCAGCGCAGTCACAAAGTCCTCGTCGTAGAGCATGGCCTCGTCGTCGCCGCCCTCGCGCAGCCGCGCCTGCTCGCGGAAGCGGCGCGCCTGGTCCTCGGCGTCGTTCAACTCCGAAAAGCCGTTCACCAACTCCCTCCCGGCGATATACAGCTCGTAGCGGTCGGTAATTTCGGGATCGTCGTCGTTGGCCCTCGACAGCGGTGAGACTTCCGCGGGATGCCCTGTGATGAAGACCGGGCCGGACAGCTTGTCCTCCACGGTGCGGTCGAAGAGCTCCGCCAGCAGCTTGCCCCAGCCCGCGTCTGCCGGCGGATCCTTCTCCATCCCAACCCCCCGTTTGAACCATTCGCGGAGGTAGCCGGCGTCGCGCAGCCGTTCCGCATCCATGCCGTGATTGTGCTCAAGCACCGCCTGCTCCATGCTCAGGCGCGGCCAGTCGCCACCCAGCTCATACTCTTCGTCCTGATAAGCCACCCGGGTTGCGCCGAGCACCGCTTCCGTGGCCGCGCAGATCATTTCCTGCGTCATCCGCATGAAGTCCTTGTAGTCGGCGTAGGCCTGGTAGACCTCCAACATGGTGAATTCCGGGTTGTGCTGGGTCGAAAGCCCTTCATTGCGAAAGCAGCGGTTCATCTCGAACACCCGCTCCATGCCGCCCACCACCAGCCGCTTGAGATGCAACTCCAGGGCCACGCGCAGGTACAGCTCGCGATCCAGCGCATGGTGGTGCGTGGCGAAGGGACGAGCGGCGGCGCCTCCGGGGATGGACTGCATCACGGGCGTCTCCACCTCCATGAAGCCCCGGCCGGTCAGGAACTCCCTCAGCGCCGCGGTCACGCGGGCGCGGCGCTCGAAGACCTCGCGCGAATCCCGGTTCACGATCAGGTCGACGTATCGGCGCCGATAGCGCTGCTCGCGGTCGGTCAGCCCGTGAAATTTCTCCGGCAGCGGCCGCAGCGACTTGGTAAGCAGCGCGATTTCGCCGACCTCGACGCTCAACTCACCGGTTCGCGTGCGCATCACCACGCCCCGAGCCCAAACGATATCGCCCAGGTCCAATCCTCCCGCTTGCGCGTAGGCGTCCTCGCCCAGGGTGTCGCGCGACAGCATCAGTTGTATCCGCCCGCTCGAATCCTGGACCGACGCGAAACTCAGGCGCCCCATTCGGCGCTGCGACACCAGGCGTCCCGCCACCTGGACTTCGCGCCCCGGTTCCTTCAGGCCGGAAGTGTCCGTTTCGGCATATTCCGCATGCAAGTCCGCGGCCGTCGCGTCGGGCCGGTAGTGGTTGGGAAACGACCAGCCGGTTTCCCGCAGCGCGCCGAGCTTGCGCCGGCGATCAGCGATCAGGCGGTGTTCGGGAGCGGCCTCGGAAGACCGGTCGTCGGGCGGCGCGGGCATGAGCCGGATTGTACGGCGTGAGCTTTTGAAGCGGAGATGAGCGCATAATACGCACGGCTGAACCAGCGGGGTAACGATCCTGACCGAATACCTCCTTTCGCTTTCCTGCCCGGACCGGACCGGCCTCATTTATGCCGTAACGCGCTGGCTGCTTGAGAACGGGTGCAACGTGCTGGACAGCGACACCTACAAGGACCCCTTCCGTGAGCGCTTCTTCATGCGCGTTCATTTTTCGGGAGACGTGACGATCGAGGAACTGGGCAAGTCGTTCGATCCCGAAGCCGGAAAGCTCGAGATGCGATGGGAACTGGTGCGGGCCGATGTCCGTCCCCGCGTGCTGATCATGGTTTCGAAGCACCTGCACTGCGTCCTCGACCTGCTCAATCGCGTGCGCCTCGGCCAACTGGCGATCGACATTCCGCTGATCGGCGCCACGGCCCACTACGTCACCGCGCAGCTGGACGACGGGCTGGCCGCCGTCGGCAAGGACATCGAGCGGGTGGTGCTGGCCCGGGCGGTGCAGTACCACGCGCAAAAGCGCGTCCTCATCAACGGTCGCCGTACCGTCGTATTCCGGTGAGGATCATTTCGACGCCTGCAAAACGCCAACGGGGGCGCGTATGACTGAAGACTCCAAACTGAAAACCGGTTCCAGTGGCCTGACTCGACGGTCCGCACTTCTGGCCGGAGTCGGGCTGGCCGCCGCAGGCGCCATTCAGGACGCGTTCAGAAAAACGGCCGGGGCCCAGGACACGTCCGCCTTCTATCCCCCGGTCACACCGGGCATTGATCCGCGGGGCGCCAGGGTTCAGCCTTACCCGGCGGCCTGCGTGCAATCCGGCGTTGTTCCCACCTTCGATTCGTCGGGAAATTTTCTGCCCGACGGCCTGAAGCGGAATGTCGATGCCATGTGCGAACTGATCAGGCGCGGAGCCGACGAACATGGTGCGCGCCTGATGTCGTTTCCGGAATTCGGACTGCAGGTCCCCAGCGCCCCCATGACGCCGGCCCAATGGTGGCCGGGAACCATCCGCGTCGACGGGCCGGAGATCGAGCGCATCGGCAAGGCCGCGCAGGACGCCAATGCTTATGTCGCCTTTAACCCCATGGAAGGCATCGACAGGTTTCCCGGCCGGTACTTCCTGGCCGGCATGATCGTGGCACCCAGCGGCGATGTGATCCTCAACTACAGAAAGCTCACGGGCCTCACCGGCAAGACCCGCCCCGGCGACCTCCTGTCCGCCTGGCTGGATCATTTCGGCGAAGACAGCCTGTTTCCCGTTGCCGACACGCCGATCGGCCGGCTCGCCTGCGTGGTGGCCGGGGACATGAACTACCCGGAAATTGCGCGGGGCATGGTCCTTAAGGGTGCGGAAGTGATCTTGAGCCCCACGGCGTCCGCCACGTATCCCGCAGATCACGATTTCGAAGTGCCCGTGAACACCACCATGACGCGCCGCGTGCGCGCATACGAGAACGTGGCGTACGTGCTGCTGTCCGATCTGGGCCCGGTGGGTGTCGATCCACAACCGCCCTACCGCCGACGCCAGCCCTCGCAGATCATCGATTTCAAGGGCAACAGGCTGGCCGGCACGCAATCCGGCGGCGTGGAATATGCGGTGGCGGATATCGATATCGATGCGCTGCGTCGCGAGCGAACGTCCCTTGGCGGCTCGAACCTGCTGAGCCATCTCCAGATGCCTTTGCACCGGGGCATGTACAGCGCCACGGACATTGCCCCCGTCAATACCCACCTGGATGCGCCGCTGGTTTCCATGGATGAACACAGGGCAGCGCAACGCGAAACCGTGAGCCGCCTCGTCGAGGAAGGAATCCTGGTGCCTCCCGGAATCGGGTAACTTAAGTCCGAAGGGATCAAGAAACCCGGGAGAGAACCACGTTCAACCACGGAACGTTCCTTATCATCTGTATGTAATAGATTTGTCTTTGGGAGAATGCAAATGCACGCGCGACGGTTAATTGAAATCGCAGGTATCGCGGTGACTCTGGCCTGCCTGGGATCGATACCGGCCAAGGCCCAAAGTCCGCTTGAACAGGACCTCCAACAAATCATGAAGTGGTGGCCGGGGACCTACAACAACAACCGGCAGGTGGCCGCCGTCGAAGCGCAGATGGGCGAGGAGAATTTCACCGGCGAGGTATGGCGTCTCGATGGAAGCGGCATGGGCGGCTATCTCAACGTGACGTCCCACTACATACGCCTGGATGCACCGGCAATCGGCGACAACGTGTTGTATGTCGAGGAATACCGCGACGGTCAGCCGGGCGAGACTTACCGTCAACGCATTTACACACTGTCCGTCGACGAAGAGGAGCAGGTCATCAGGGTCAACCTCGCCAACTTCAATGACCGGGAGAAATACATCGGAGCGTACAGGGACATATCCATGCTCGACGGCATAACCAGCGACGATGTCGCGCCGTTCCCCGGCATCTGTGATCTCATCGTTGATCAGCGCGGCAACCGCTATCACATGCGCATGCGCACCAATGCCTGTGCGTTCGGGGGCCAGGCGTTCAGTTATGAAGCCGTAATTACCGGCAACGCCTTCTGGTTTCGCGACAAGATCGTGCGCCTTGAAGACGACACGATCGTCATGACCATGGCGAATTTCAACTTCCACAAATCGGACCGGGTGAAGTGACCACCTTCTTTCGAAGAGGTAAGGAGCCGCAAATCATGAGAGTGCTCAAAGTGGCAAGCATCGGATTGGCTTTTTTGCTCGCGGGAACGGCCGCAGCGGACGAACTGCGCGAAGAACTGGAAAGGTGCGCGCAGTTGCAGAGCGCCGAGGTCCGTCTGGCCTGCTACGACGCGCTGGCCGGGATCAGCGCATCGAGGCCTCAGCAGGCTTCGTCCCCAAGCGAAGCCCCTGCGTCCCCCGACAGGCCCTCCGCACCGGCCCAATCCGCACCGGAGCAGCCGCGCGAACAGGAATCAGGACAGTCGCTGGCGGACCGGGTATTCGGCCTTCTTCCCGGCAGTGACGAAGGCGACAACCAGCTTGAATCGCGGGTGGTCGGCGAAATCAGGAACCCGCGGCAGGGCACGCGCTTTACGCTCGAGAATGGCCAGGTGTGGCAGCAGGTCGACCGGACCCGGCGCAACTACCGGGCCACCAATCCCAGGGTGGAGATCAAGGAAGGGTTCATGAACAGCTACCGGATGCGCCTGGAGGGTCTCAACGGCCGCATCCGCGTGCGCCGCGTGGAATAATCGAGGCGTTTGCGCAGGCGGACAGGCAGGGTGATTCGTCCGCGGCTTGATACGATGGCCCTATCCGACAAAGCTGCCATATTGCTCCAGTTACGCGGCTCTATCAGCAATCGTCAGACGCCGTCCTACGGCGCGAAGAGCATTTTCGAGCTGGTCGATACCAGAAGGATGCTCGGGGCTCAATAACTTATTCACTTCTCCTTCGCTGGATCTCAAGCGGCGAGCAACCGCGGCTTTGGAAAGTCAATCACGACGCATCGTGCTGTACAACGCCAGCTTTGCCGCGACAACAGAGGGAACGGCAATAAGCCTCTGCCCTTTTGTCACGGTACCGGGTACCGGAATTTCTTCGCTGCTGCGAACACAGGCGCCCAACGCCGTCACCAGCGCATCCTCCGCCATCGCCAAAGCGTCGTCGAGATCATCACCGCAGGTCAGAGCGTCCGGAACATCCGGGAAATGAACGGAGAACCCGCCAGTGGGCTCACTCGTCAGCACACAGGGGTAGGCATATTGCGTCAGAGCTCCTCCTTGGGAATATCCAATTGCCTGAGCATGCTCCGCAGGGTACCTGGCTTCAGTTCGCCGTGCTTGACGGTGGTTCGCCGGCCGCCCACCTTCAGAACACCGTGACTGCCCTTGCCTCGGCTGCGGTCAAACTCAAATGTCCTTCCCGCCTTCCTTGCGAATCTCCTGGCGCGCCTGACGAATTCCCTTCCGTCCGTTGCTCGTAGTTTCGCCCCATTTGCAACGAATAGTCAAGACAGAAAGACTTCCCAAGAATCTCAGGAACCAGATTAACTCCGGTCGAGCATGGTTTGGTGGGCGGCGTAGGCTTCGTCGAGGCGGCGGCGGGCTTCGCCGGCTGAGGGGAAGCCGGCTTCGAGGCCGGCCAGCATGATCACCGCTTCCATTTCCTCGCGCGTAATGCCGTGGTGGATACCGGCGCGCACGAAATAGCCCACGTCGTGGCGGGCGGCGGTGACGATCCCGATGGCGCACAGGATCATGGTCTTGAGATCGACCACCTCCTGGTCCCAGACCTCCGGGGCGATACGCGTCATCAACTGCCGGTTGAAGTCGTTCTGTTCGAGCTGTTCGCACAACTCGGCACCGTAATCGGGGCCGAAGATGCGCAGGAACATGGCGCGCCCGCGCTCAAGCTCCACTTCGGTAAACGGTTTGTAGGCGCCGCCCATGGGTCCCGGCTAAACGCGGATCAGGTCGCGTTCGAGGTTGTAGAGGCGTTCGGAACCGTTGGCTGTGATGCGCACGGACTCTTCGAAGAACATCCCGCCCCAGCCGATTTCGTGCAGCTCCATGTCGATGTTCAGCACCATGTTCTCCTCGATCATGAAGTCGCCGAGGTTGCCGCCGGCGATGAACGGCACCTCGATATGGTCCAGGCCGATTCCGTGCGTGAAGGCCAGCTCGAAACTCGGCAAGCCGGCGGACCGGACCGCCTGTATGACCCGATTGCGCAATTCGCCGGTCTGTATGCCGGGGCGCAGGTTGGAATAGGCCTCGTCGATGCCTGCCATGTACGCCTTCCAGTAACGCTCCAGTTTCGGTGAAGCGTCGCCCAGGACCGCGGTGCGCTGCGCATCGCCCATGTAGCGGCGCCACTTCATCATGCTGTCGAAGCACACCTGGTCGCCGGGACGGATCACGTAATCGCGCTCGGGACGACCGGCGCCCGCGCTCATGGGCCCGGCGCCGTTGAAGGTGGCGAAGGGACGCGCGCCCTGCTCCACCACGCGTACCTCGTAGGCCGTATAGACCTCGTTCCAGGTGGCACCGTCCCTGATTGCCGCCAGCGCCGCGCGCAGCGCCGCCTCGTTCTTGACCGCCGCCTCCTTGAGAATGGCGATCTCGTCGGCAGACTTGACCATTCGTATCTCGATCAACAGAGTGCCGGCATCGACTATTTCCGCGCCTTCCACGGTATCGCCCAGCAGCCCGGCGAAGCGCGTGTCGTCAAAACCGAGCCTGCCCCTGTCCAGGCCGGTCTCGCTGAGCATGGCGCAGACGGCGCCGTTGATTCCCGCGTACGGCTCCTCCTCAAGGTCCGCGACCATTCGGCGAATGGCCAGGTCCTCTCCCTTTAGCTCCGTATCCTCGGCGAAGGTGTGCACTTTCAGCACGCCGCCGTACACGCCGAAGTAGTACAAACGCTTGTCCGGCATCCAGGTGGGGCGCTGGACAAGGACGGCCGCCTCGATTTCGGTCGCCACCAGGCAGGGCGGGATGTCCGGGTCGCGCGGCAGGATGGCGCAAGCCACCCACGGCACGTCGTAAAGGAAATCCGTATCGAAATCGCTCAGGTAGAGGACGTTATTGGGCGTGACAGCGATCAGCGCGTTCAGACCGTCACGCTCCATCAGCTCCGTCGCCCGCTCGCGATTCAACAGCATTTCACTACCCTAGCCTCATCAACACCGAAAGCGATGGCGTTCTCGCCTTCGCCGAGGGCGGGACGCCCTCGCTCCGGGAATCCCACCGTTGCATCAGCGGAAGGAGGCGCTGGCGAAGTACTTGTTGACGCGTTCTTCCCAGTCGTCCACCTTGCCGAATATGCCGGTGTAGTAATCCGCCAGGTAGATCAGCCAGAACGCGCCGCTGATGCTGCACACCGGCCCGTGGCGCACGCCGGGCGGACGCCCGATGTAGTGGTCCCGGGTCAGGACCAGGTCCTCCTTCACGTCCTCGCGCTTGTGGTCGAAGGTGTAGCCGATGTAGCAGTCCCCGGCGATCAGGTACAGACATTCGTTGTGGGGGTGGTGTTCCGTTCCCGGGTCCACGAACCCGGGCGCCAGCGCGGTAAGCGCGATGACTTCCTTCGTGCCGTCGTCCTTGCGCAGGCCCTTGGTGAGCACGCCCGGTGGCCGCGCCTCCTGTCCGGTGTCGGGGTCTTTCCAGGTGGAGCGCTTGACGATGTCCGCCATCGGATCGACCCAGGGCAGGTGCCAGGTATTGGTGCGCCCGATATGCCGATCCACATGCGCGTCCGCCAGCGAGTCGCCCGCCTCCTCGAAGGCCAGCGGCCGGCTGGTGAACAGCAAAAGCCTGCAGCCGCCGGCGGTCTGCAGCTGCCCCCAGGCCATGCCGGCAGGGAAATAGCCGTAACAGCCCTGCATCCAGTTCTCGCCACCGATGTCCAGGGACCCTTCCAACACGTAGAGGTCGATGTCGGCTTCGTTGCGCCCGCGCGGGAGGGACCAGCCCGCGGGCAGCTCCATGACCAGGTGTTCGCCGCCGGTCCTGCTCTCGGTGCTCAGGTTGCGGGCCACGGCGCCCGGCGCGTACCCGGAGTTGAGCGCCTGCGGCTGCACCTTGCTTACGTCAAGGCAGTCTTCTCGTCGCATCGGCATGGCCGTCTCCTTTGAAATCTAGTCCTTGTTCAGCCCCGCCAGCCAGTCCACCACGGCCTCGCAGCATTCCCGGGGCTTGGTAATCATGCAGTAAGTCGAGCCGGCGCCGGCAATCTCGGCCTTGTCAACGTCCGGCTTGATCGCCAGAAACTCGCGCATCAGGGTGTCATGGCTGGCGGAATCCATGCGCTCGTTCTCGTTGAGCGCGCTGTCGTCGCCCATCAGCAGCAGCGTGGGGCATTCGATATTGCGTATGTCGGCGGTGAGGTCCACGTTGGTATAGGCGTCAAGCACGGACTTCAGGGTGGCCATGTTCACGTTGGCGGCGTATTGCTTTTTCGCCCAGCGTTCGTACTTGATGCCCTCTTCGGAATACAGCACGTCCGGCGGCAGCACCACTCCGGCGTACAGGCGCGAAAGTTGCTCGATGCCGAACACCCTGCCCACCCACCAGGAGGCCTCGTAGATGTTGCGCCAGGTGTCGTCGACGCGAATGAAGGGATAGGCGATCAGCGAGTGCATGCGCTCGGGGTACTTGGCCGCGAAGCGCAGACCGATCGACGAACCCGTGGAAGTGCACCAAAGGGCGGTGCGTTCTATCCCGGCCGCGTCCAGGATCGCGGCCAGGTCGTCCACCCAGCGCTCGACCGAGTACCGCTCCGACTGGGTCCAGTCGGACTTGCCCACGCCGCGGTAGTGCCATTGCAGGATCCGGTGATGCGGGGTGAGGTACGGCTCGCAGAACTCGAACTGCTTGTCCACCAGCGCAAAGCCGCCGATCAGCGTAAGCGGCAACTCGCCTGCGCCGCGAAGGTCGTACCAGAGATTGGCGCCGTTTACGCGTACCTTCGGCATTCCGTCCTCCCTATTGCGGAGAGATCGCGGCGTCGTACTGATGCACGATCCGCACCCCGTCCAGCATGAACCCCATCGGCATCCAGTATGCGCCCAGCACTTCCTTCGGCGCCAGCGGCATCAGTTCCTCGTTGTCGGCCGGGCAGAACTCGAGACTGCCCTCGCCGGCCAGCGTCTCGCCCTGCTCAAGGCCGCTCATCACCATCTGCGTAAGGTCGTGCACCAGCGGCTTGCCCAGGGGCGGCACATGGCAGTCGGGAACGTGGCGCATGCAGGTGAGCGGCAGGTTGCGCGTATAGAACTCAAGCTCCGCCAGGTCGATTACGCGCTGCGGCGAGAACTCCATCCGCATGACGGCCTCTCCGTGACGGCTGACGGTGCGCTTGAGCCGCGTGCCCAGCCCACCATCCTGGGTCATGCCGGGCAGCAGGGGGTGCAGCCCGCTGGTTTCGATTTCCGCCTGCTTGGAACAAGCGCCCAGAAACCAGCTCAGCAGCACCAGCCAGTCGCGGTTGCACCACTGGAAGGTGGAAAACATGGTGCGCTCGCCGTGCAGCCTGCATGGCAAGCCGATCACGGCAACGTCGTAATGACTGCGCGCGGCCGGCCAGTCCTCGGGCGCAACGCCCTCGGGATAACACTTCAGATGCGGGCTCCACACATAGGCTTCATCGGGCGGATCGGAAGGGGTAAGCGGCTCCGGCAGGTAGGCCGCGATCGCATCGGGATCGGCCCGGAAGTGAAACAGCAGCAGGTTGCCGGCAAAACGCCACGGCAGCGGCTCCAGCATGGAGGCCTCGCCGTTCGGTGTGAAAGGGCGCGTATATCCGGCCATGGCTAGTGCCGTGTCACGCCACTAGCTCCAGCTGCCCCAGAGTTGCGGTTGCGGGTCCGGCGCGGACTGCGCCAGGTATTCGCGGCATCGCGGCGCGGTCCAGTCCGGCTGGGTGAACCGGAAGTCGATTTCCTTTTCGCCGCGGCAAAACCAGACGCAGCCCCCGCGCGTGGCCTGCGGTCCGTGCGGTTTCTCGCCCGGGCGGAAGATATAGGAGCCCGAAGTAATCATTCCGGTCTCACCCATCAGGTAATCGCCCTCCAACAGCACCAGTTCCTCCCAGGTTTCGTGCGCTTCCAGCCGCGGATCGCTCCATCCGGGCTGCTGATACGTCATCAGCGTGTAGGCGCCGCTTACCGGATCGCTGCGCAGCCTGCGTACCTTCAGGCCGGACCCCGCCTCTTCGCTCGTTCGGCCGGGAAAGTCGGGCACAGGCTGCCATGCAACGGTGTTGACGTCCAGCGGTCCGGTCTTTCTCCCTTCCTCATAAGCCGCCGCCGGATTGGCATCCCTGGACAGACCCGAACGGCCTTCGCTCATCCAAAGCGCGGTAAACCCGCTGCGGGAACCGGCGCCGTCCAGGGACAGGCCCCGAGGCAGAAACGCATAACTGCCGCGCGCAAACGTGCATTCGCCGAGGCGCAGATCACCTTCCAGCAGGAGTATTTCGAGGTCGTTCTCCAGGGCGCCGCCGTCGTGGGAGCACCACCAGGGCTCGGCCTGCACCAGCAGTGTGCTGGCCCCCGAGTCGCCGGGCTGAGCGCTCAGGACAGCCGCACGCAGGCCATGCCCGAAACCGGGCGCCGCGGACGGCGTCATCGCCACGCCGTCCAGACGCAGAAACTCAACTCGCGGACGCGACATCGATGCCTGATCGGGCGGGCCGTCGGTCAACCCGCTTCGGAACGGGCTTCGTGCTCGGCATAAACGCGCGTGAGGATGTCGATAGCCATCTCGGCGGCCGGAAAGCCGAACTCCAGGCCCGCCAGCAACAGGATTTCCTCTACTTCTTCGCGGGGAATGCCGTGATGGGCCGCCATCTTCATGAAGAATTCCACTTCCTGCTTGTGGGTGGCGGTAAACATCGCGATGCTGCACAGGATCTTGGTGCGAAGATCCACCCGGTCCATTTCCCAGATCGGCACCATGACTTCGCGCAGCTTCGCGTGGAACGCGGGCGGGCGGGACGTGACGATCCACTGATAGATTTCCTCGCCCTGTTCATCGCCCCAAAGCTTGTGCGTAATCGCCCGAAAGCGGCTTTCCATATCATTGCTCATGGTCTGACCCCGATCGTGGCCCACCAGGGATAGGCGCCGAAAAAGTACTCGCCGCCGAATCCCCAGCCGGTCAGCTCGTTGGGCAGCGGCACGTCGCGGACCAGGCCGAAACCGCCTTCCTCGAACATTCGCACGCGGTCCTCGGCAAGGAATCCCGGCAGGAAGGGGTCTTCCATTCGCCGCCCGGTGGAATCCAGCAGAAACGCCGACAGCGGACTGAAGTCCTCCTGCAGCACCTTGAACGGCGGCGATTCCATGATCGCGAAGATGCCGCCGGGACGCAGCAGCCGGTGTGCTTCGCGAACGACGGCGGCGCGCACCTTGCCGGGCAGTTCGTGAAACAGCCATACGGCGCTGACCACGTCGAAACTTGCGTCCGGGTAGCCGGTATCCTCGGCCAGCCGCTGGGTGAAGTGAACCTTGTGGCCGCGTGACTCGGCCAGTCTGTGGCCGTACTTCAGCATGGACGCCGCGTAGTCCAGACCCACAACTTCGGCATCCGGGTAAAGCTCGCAATAGGGGAACGTGCTCTTCCCGACGCCGCAGCCGAGGTCCAGGATGCGCCGGTAATCGCCCTGGGGCACGGCGCGCGCCAGGTTCCAGCCCATCTCGTCGCCGTCGTCGCGGCCCACCAGGAACGGGCTGATCATCCGGTGATACAGAATGCCGGCGAACTCGGCGTGGTAGTTGCCCGGCTGCGTGTGAATCTCGATCTTGCGGTAGTAGCGGGGCGTTTCCAGTTGCGTGTCCAGCTCCAGGCTGCCCAGCGACCCCGGTGCATTGCAGTCGTCCAGCCAGGCCCGCACCTCGTCCCCCTGGCGTTCGAGTATATCCAGGATGGCGCGGAACATCTGCGCGTGGTTGTGGCGCTCGAAAAAGGCGCCGAAGCGGTAAGCGTGGCCCTGTTCCATCAGCCCGCCCACTTCCCGAATGTCGCAAGGATCCTTCAACCTGGTCTCGTTTTCGCGATAGTAGGCGCCCATCGCGGGTCCGAACCCGGTCGAATTGAAGGCCATCAGGCCCCCTACGAAATCGAGCCGCGCCTGCTCCGCACGGCTGCGCTGAATGTCCAGAATGGCTGTCATTGAGGCTCCCAGGCGAGTTGGACTATATTATAGAAAGACGCGTTTTACACGCTCGGTTGATCGGCGCATCGAAGCTGCGCCGTTTTTTTGGCACGGACGACAGCATTGGGGGACACCATGAACCTGATTCGCTTTACCACCTGCGGCGCGATTGCGCCGTTTCTGCTCATTCCGCTAACCAGCTTCGTCTTGCCTACAGCATCGGCCCAGGTGGCCGCGCTGGAAGAAATCGTGGTGACCGCCCGAAAACGCGAAGAGAGCATCCAGGACGTGCCGCTTTCGATCACGGCGTTTACCGGGGAGGAACTTGAACGTGGCGGTTATGTCGACCTGGAGGACATTTCGTTCCAGACGGCCGGCATGCAGTTCAACAACGAGCTGGCCGGAACACGCCCTGGGCGGCTGTTCAGCAACATCCGCTTCCGCGGCGTTGAAGGCAGCGAATATTCCACCCTGCAGACCGCATCGCTTTTCGTAGATGGCGTTTTCGCGCTGCAAGGCGCGCAGACACTGGCGCTGAGCGACCTGGAGCGAGTGGAGGTCATCAAGGGTCCGCAGTCGGCGGCATTCGGCCGTAACTCTTTCGCCGGCGCCATCAACTACATTACCCGCGCGCCGGACATGGAGGAATTCTCGGCCCGGATTAAGGCCGACGCCGGGCAATACGACCAGCATGAACTGGACGTGAGCGCGGACATTCCCATTGCTCCCGGGGTTCTCGCCCTGCGTGTCGGAGGGCGCTACTTCAACAAGGGCGCCATGTATCGCAACGCATCCGGTGTCGGCGTGGGTGAACAGCGCTCCGAATCCGCATTCGCGACCCTGTTCGTGCAGGCCGCCGACAACGTCAGCATCAAGCTGCGTTACTACCAGCAAGACGACAGCGACGGTCCGGCCGGCGTGACCTTCTACAAGGCGCGGCTGGACGACAGCTGCACGGGCAAGTCCTTTCCGGGCCTGACCACCGACGGTCAGCCCACCACGCTGATGCCCAGGGAGTACCTCTGCGGCACCATCCCGGGTCCCGGCGGACAGATCGGTTTCCCCAACCCCAGCGTGTCCCTGAGTCCCGCCAGTTTCCCCAGCGGATTCGAAAATTTCATCCGGGACTCGCTGATCGACGCGCCCTCGCAGGTCGAAGGCGTGCCCTACATCGACCACTTCGGAATCGAGCGCGAGATTACGCGCATCAGCCTGGTCCTGGACTACGAGTTCGCCAACGGCATGGCGCTGGTCGCCACCGGCGCCTACAACGAAAACGCCGCCGCCAACCTGCGCGACTGGGACATGACGCCGGACGAGGCCTGGTATGTGTCCAATCCACAGGCCGGCGAGGACGAGAGCATCGATATACGCCTTTCCTCGGCGCCGGATGCGAAATTGCGCTGGCTGGGCGGGTTCAACTACTACACGCAGGAGTTCCTGACCAGCTCGAACGGCGGCGTGTTCGTGGTGGCCTGCGGCAACCTGGCGGCATTCGGCTCGCCCGCACAGTGCGACAATCCGGCCCGCATTCCGGTAGACGTGGACGGCGGCGATTTCGTGGACGTGCAGGCCTTCTACGGTTCGCTTTCCTACGACATCACCGAGCGGTTTACCGTGGACCTGGAAGCGCGCTGGCAGGACGACACGCGCAGCGACGGGATCGGCGATTTCGAGATCAATTTCAAGGACTTCCTGCCCCGGATCTCGCTCAGGTATCGCCTTACCGAGGACATTACGGCCTACATTACGACGTCGCGCGGCATTCTTCCAGGCGTCATCAATTCCAACATCATCAACTGCAACCCGACGACCTACACGGAGCCGTTCATCGATCCGCGCACGGGTCTGCCGAGCACGTCTTCGATGTGCCAGCAATACGTCGATGCGCTTGGCGCCGACGCTGTGGACGTGACACCGGTGCAGGAACTGGACGCCTATGAGATCGGCGTCAAGTCCACCTGGATGGACGGACGGCTGGTCGCCAACGTGGCGGCCTACTGGCAGGAATGGGCGAACGCGCCCTTCCCGACCTTCGTGACCGTTTACCGCGACGACGACGGCGACGCGGTACCCAATACCAACCCCAACTTCAACCCGATCAGCACACCGGGCAGTTCGGAGTACTCCGGCGTGGAACTGGAAGTGGATTTCCTGATCAGCGAAGACTGGGACCTGAGCTTCAACTGGTCATTCAATGACAACGAGTTCACCGACTTCCTCGTCCCCCTGGCGTCCGCGGAATACGCGCTCGGCGGAACCCGCAACGTCAAGGGGCACCGCTCCAGCCGCTTCCCCAAGTGGTCCGGCAATGTCTCATCCACCTACGGCGGAACCTTCGACAACAACTGGGACTGGTCGCTTCGCGGCGATCTCACCTACATGGGCGAGACCTTCCCCGGCCTGACCAACCTGGCCACGCTCAAGAGCTACTCGCTGCTGAATGTCCGGTTTGCGATGGAAAGGGAAAACCTGAGGCTGGAGGCCTATGTGAAGAACGCCCTTGATGAGGACTACTGGCGCTCGGGTCAGGAATACACGGACTTCTCGCGCGTGCTCAGCGTCGGCTTCAACTTCAACCGGCTGGGGCTGACCCTGGTGCCGCAGGACAAGCGGACCTTCGGCGTGCGCGCCGTCTTCGAGTTCTAGCGGGCCTGAGGAAGGCCGGCTCCCGGGCGCACGTTGATGAAGACCCGCATTCTGCCGCTGGTGGAGGCCACGCCTGAGTCCGTGGCCCCCTGCGGCCAGCTTCTTGGGCGGCATGCCGCCGCCGAACCGCTGCCCATCAGGTTCTACGAGGGTTCGGTGCAGACGTACCGCCCTGTGGATTTTCGTTCCGACGACGATACCGAGTTGAGCCTGGCGCACGTGAAGCGGCGTCCGTTCGAAGTGCGCTGGATCGAGCGGCATTTCAAGCACACTCAGACCTTCATTCCGCTGGGCGGCGCGCCGTTCATCGCCGTGCTGGCGCCACCAACCGAAGGAGACCTGCCTGACCTCGACCAGGTTCGCGCCTATCGCTTCGATGGCTCCGCCGGCTTCACCATGAAGCTGGGCACCTGGCACGAGTTTCCGTTCGCCGTCGAGGACGAGGCGGACATCATTGTTGTCCTGAGGAGGGAGGCCACGCAGAGCCTGCTGGACACCGATCCCGCCACGGGTGAGGTCCGCGGCCCCGACATCCAGAAGCAGGACCTGGTCAGGCAGCACGGCGTCCGACTCACTTTCGACCTATGAGCCTGGGAGTGAGGGCATTAGCCCTTGCAGCGTCCCGCACTCCCATCGACCAACAGCGCCTGGTCAACTTCCACCAGCCGAGCGATGACTAAAGAACATATAGAAAATCTCGCGGCGCTCGATGTCCCGCCGATCCCCTGGAACCCGCCGGGCCTGGTGTCGGGCGCCCGGTTGCGTCCGCTCGCCAACGACCCCGCCAGCCGCGGCTTCACCGGCCTGGTGGACCTGCCGGCCGGCTTTGACAGCGCTTCCGCCTTGAGTTGCGCCGTCGAAATGCGCTTGTTCGTCATCGACGGGGAGTTGCAGATGGGCGAACATCGCCTGGGGCCGGGGGGATTCTGCTACCACCCGGCCGGCTCCGGGCAAGGCCGCTGGCGTTCTCCCGAAGGTGCGAGGGCATTCGTCGTTTTCCTCGAAGGACCCGAGTTTCGACCCGATCAGAGCGCCCCAACGCCCGGTGCGATCCCGGCGCTGGACTCGTTCGCCATGGACTGGCACAACCCGTTGGACGCGAGCGACCCGTCCCAGGATTTTCGGCCCGGAATTTTCGTCAAGGTCCTGCACGTGGACCCGGAAACCAGGGCGAGCACGCACCTGGCCGGCCTGATGCCCGGCTGGTACGCCGAAGGCATGGAAACCCACCCCGTCTACGAGGAAAACTACTGCCTGCAGGGCGATGTGCTGATCGGCGAAGTCGGCGAAGAAGCGGGCTACACCATGGTCACGGGAAGCTACATGTGCCGTCCCGCCGGGGTCATCCACGGTCCGCTGGCCAGCAAGAACGGCAACGTCAACCTCTGCTTCACGCACGGACTGCTCGGCATCGATTACAGCGAAAACCCGCGGGCCATGGATCTCATCCGCAACCACCTCCGGAACCACCCCTGGGCCTGACAAAGGTGCTGGTGAATCTCGAGCGCGCCCGCGGCAAAATGGAGGAAGCAGGCCTCGAGGCCATGGTGTGCGTGCAGCCCATCAACGTGTACTACGCCAGCGGCTACGAATCCGACTGGCTGTTCGACTATCAGTGGGCCGGCTGCGCAATTCTGCCGCTTGCCGAGGACCGGCCCGCCACGCTGATCGTGCACGACGTCGAGTTGACCAACCTGGCCGAGCACCCGAGCTGGATGCCGGAGCTTCGCGTCTATGAGACACAGGTGGGCGACGACATCTTCAGCCACTACACCGTCGACGAAGAGGCCGAACTGGAGGAATCGGACCGCAAGACGCTGGCGCTGATGGAAGCGACGCGCGCCACCGCCAGCGTGGGCGTTGTGGAGGCGGTGCTCAAAGCGCTCGGCGAGGGCGGCTACCGCAGGCTCGGCTTCGACGACGCGCGCCTGGCCTCGCTTTGCGCCGAGAGGCTGACCCGCGTTGAATGCTTCGACCGCCCGGAACTGATGACGATCATCCGCGCGGTCAAGACGTCCGCCGAACTGGAGCTGATGCGCGAGGCCGGGCGCCGCAACCAGCAGGCGCTCAGCGTGGCGATCGACGCAGCGGGTGTGGGTGTGAACTGGTCCGACATCCGCCGCGCCTGGCACCTCTCGGTGGCCGAACAGGACTGCATGCCGTGGTGCATCTACGTCGGCGCGGGCCACAAGAGCATGGGGCTGTGGCACGACCACGATTACCCCATCCGCGAGGGCGACCAGTTGTGCTTCGATTCCATGCTCACCTGGCAGCGCTATTTCGGCGACATGCAGCGGACCTGCGTGATGGGCACGCCCAGCGCCAAGCTGCAGCGCTACTGGAATGCGGCCTACGCCGCCGCGGAAGCCGTTTTCGAGGCCATGCGGCCGGGGGCAAATACGGTCGATCTGCGCGAATTGGCCCTCAGGGTCGGCAAGCGGGCCGGGATCAAGGGTTTCCGCCATGCCTTCATGCACGGCCTCGGACTGGAGCACCTGGAACTGCCCAGCGCCTCGCCGGGCCTGAGCGGCTTCGACCTGGAGGAAGGCATGGTCGTGAACATGGACATGGAGGTGTGCGAAATCGGTTTCGGCGGCATTTACTATGAGAACACCCTGCTGATCGGCCGCCACGGCCCCGAATACTTGTGCGACATGCCCCGTGAACTGATTCACCTGCCCTGCTGAACGAACGACGCCATGGCGAAGAGAAACGACTGGCTGGGCGACGAAATGCTGGACCGCATGATGAACGTCATCATGGGGCTGGCCGAGGAGCTCTACGTCACGCGCGACCGGCTGAAGGTGATGGAGCGGGTCCTCGAAAGCCGGGGCGCGCTGAACCGCGAGGAACTCGACAACTGGACACCTGAAGAAAACCAGCAGGACGAAATCCTGAGCGACCGCGACGCCTTCATCCAGGCCATTCTTGGCCGGGCGCTCGACAAGCCTGCCGGGGACGACGACGCCGAAGCCTGAACCCCGCCCACATGCAGGCTGCCCCGACCCGCTTCGCGCGCGTGCTGAAGACGCGCGACGTGCTGATGCTCGCGTTCGGGGCGATGATCGGCTGGAGCTGGGTGCTGATGACCGGCTACTGGGTCGGCAACGCCGGCAGTCTCGGCACGCTGCTCGCGTTCGCCGCCGGCGGCCTGGCGATCGGATTCATTGCGCTGACGTATGCCGAGCTGGCCTCCGCCATGCCGCGGGCCGGCGGCGAGCATGTCTACACGCATGCCGGACTGGGGGCCGGGTGGTCGTTCATTTGCACCTGGGCGCTGCTGATGGCCTACGTGACGGTGTGCGTGTTCGAGTCGGTGGCGCTGCCGACCGCGGTGGAATACCTCCTACCGGCGATCCGCATGGGCGCGCTCTGGCATGTCGCGGGCGCCCCGGTGGATGCGGGATTCATACTCGTGGGCCTGGCAGGCGCCGTTGTGATGACCTGGATCAACGTGATCGGCATCCGCACGGCGGCGATCGTCCAGGGCATCGTCACCATCGCCATCTTCGTTTCCGGTGTGGTGCTGTTCACCGGCGCGGCCGGTTTCGGCGTGCCCGAGCTGGCGGAGCCGAAGATTGCCGTTCCGGCCACGGGCATTCTTACCGTCCTGATCATGGTCCCGGCGCTGCTGGTCGGATTCGACGTACTGCCGCAGTCGGCCGAAGAGATCGACCTCCCGCCCAGGCGCATCGGGCGATTGCTGGTCATTTCCCTGGTCATGGCCGTGGCCTGGTACGGCGCCATTGCCTGGTCGGTCGCCGTGGCGCTCACTCCGGAAGAACTGGCCGGCGACGGATTGATTACGGCGGATGCGGCCCGCAAGCTGTGGTCCGCGACATCGGGAGGATCCTGGGCCGGCGTGGCGCTGACGGTCGGCGGCATCGGCGGCGTACTCACGAGCTGGAACGCCTTCATTATCGGCGGCAGCCGCGTGGTGTTCGCCCTGGCGGAATCAGGCAGCCTGCCCACGGTGTTCGGGCGGCTTCATCCGCGCTACAGAACACCGTATGTCGGCGTGCTGGCCATCGGGCTTATGTGTTGCATTTCCCCGCTGTTTGGGCGCACGATCCTGGTCTGGCTGATCAACTGCGGCAGTTTTGTCGTGGTTGCCGCCTACCTGTTCGTGCCGATCGCCTTTCTGGCCCTGCGGCGAAGCCAGCCCGCCCTGCCCCGGCCCTACAAGTTGCGCTACCCGCGCTTCGTAGGCGTTTCGGCAATCGTGCTGGCCATCGGCCTGCTCTGCCTGTTCATGCCGTTCAGCCCGTCGAGCTTGGTTTGGCCGCAGGAATGGGGCATAGTATTGGGTTGGGGTGCGGCCGGCGTGCTCGTCTGGCTCACCCGCCGAAAGATCTAAGCAATCTTCGTCCGGAGCACTATTGCCGATTCAAAAGGGGGGCACCTGACTCATGAGAAACGCGATCGTACGCCTGATATTCCCGGCTTCCGCCTGGATTCTGACCTTGTCCTGTCTTGCCCTGCTGTGCGCCCTGTTCCTCGCGCCTGGCGCGGCAGATGCGCAGTCCGAAAGCGCGGAGGAAACCGTTATCGAGGAAATCGTCGTGATCGGTTCGCGCAAGCGCGGCCGTTCGGCGGCCGAATCCACCGCGCCGGTCGACGTGATTTCCGGAGAGACATTCGGGTTGGTCGGCAATTCTGCCGACATCACCGACAACCTGCGCGTCAATGTTCCTTCCTACAACGCCAGCGTCGCTTCCGGAGACGGCGACACCTTTGTCCGGCCCACGTCGCTGCGCGGCCTGGCGCCCGACCAGACGCTTGTGATGGTCAACGGCAAGCGCCGTCACCGCGCCGCGCTGATCGCCGAATTCGTCCCCTCGGCGGGGAAAGGGGCGCACGGACCCAATATTGGGATGCTGCCCAGTATCGCGTTCAAACGAGTCGAAATCCTTCGCGACGGCGCCTCCGCGCAATACGGCGCGGATGCGATCGCGGGCGTAATCAATTTTGTTACCCGGGACGACTCCGAAGGCGGCGAGCTGCGTGTTCAGTACGGACAGTTCTACGAAGGCGAGCAGTCATACATGATCGCCGGCAACCTGGGCTTGAGCGTGGGAGACCGCGGATTCCTGAATTTGAGCGCCGAGTACTCGGAAAACGACGGCCTGTCGCGAGGGATCCAGCGCGCCAACGCCCAGACGCTGATCGACGCCGGCGTGCCCGGCGTGGGAACCGACACGCCATTCGACGACGCACCCTTCGTGCAGACCTGGGGCCGTGCCCAAGGAGAAAACATCCGCCTGTTTTTCAATGGCGGCGTCGACATCGGCGCCGACACGACGGCCTACGCGCAGGGCAACTACGCCGACACCTTCGGCCGTTACCGCTTCTTCTATCGGGCGCCGGACCACATCACCCTGCACACCTTGCGTGAACAGTTCGGGTTTAACGGACTGCCTGCCGGATTCACGCCATTCTTCGACGGCGACCAGAAGGACTCCAGCATTACCGCAGGATTGCGGGGTGAACTGGCCAGCGGTTTTCTATTCGACCTGAGCTTCGGCTACGGCGAGAACCGCATCGATTTCGTCCTCAACAACACCATCAACCAGAGTCTGGGCCTGGGACCCGACGGCAACCCGGCGCAGCGCGACTTCGACGTCGGCGACCTGGAGCAGCAGGAAGCCACCTTTAACGCCGATTTTTCCCGCCAGTTCACCGACTCGCTTCACCTGGCGTTCGGTGCGGAATGGCGCGAGGAGACCTTCGTAGTGATCGCGGGCGAGCCTTCGTCCTGGTTCGGCGCGGGCAGCAGTGGCTTCAAGGGCTTCGAGCCGCAAAACGCCGGCGAGTTCTCGCGCGACAACTACGCCCTGTACGCCGAAATCGAACAGGACATCTCGGACGCCTTCCTGGCCCAGTACGCGCTTCGTTACGAGGACTTCTCCGATTTCGGCGGCACAATCAACGGCAAGATCGCCGTCCGTTACAACGCCACCGACCGTTTCGCGCTGCGCGGCGCCCTGTCCACCGGCTTCCATGCCCCCACGCCCGGCCAGGCGAATATCCAGAAAATCACGACCACCTTCGATAACGACCTCGGATTGCAGGTGGAGTCGGGCACGGTTCCGCCCACTCATCCCCTGGCCCTGGCGGCCGGCGGATCTCCGTTGAGCGAAGAGCAGTCGCGCAACCTGAGCGTGGGCTTTGCTGCCAGCCTGGGGGACGCCGCCACGCTGACGGCGGATTACTATCGGATCGATATCACGGACCGGATCTTCAAGACCCAGAACCTGCCGGCTTTCGATCCGGTGACCGGCGTGGGCTCCAATGTCCAGTTTTTCACCAATGCGCTGGACCTGGAGGTGACCGGCCTGGACCTGGTTTTCACCACCGCGTTTGACTGGGGCGCAGGCGGCCTGAGCACCTCCTTGACCGCGGCCTATAACCACAACCGGGTGCACGTGGACGGCCAGACGGCGGTCAACGGCATCCTGCCGGTGTCGGAGGCCAGCGTGGAAGACATTGAGGAGAGCTATCCGCAGGACCGGCTAACGATTACGGCCACAACCTCCGGCGGGACCAACTGGGATTTTCTCGCCCGGATCAACTATTACGGCGCCCACTATGACGAACGCGGCCGAATCGGCGGCGTGGACGGCGGCCCGCCCACGCAAAAGGTGGGTTCGACAGTATTCGTGGATCTGGAGCTCAGCTACCAGCTCAACCCGTTCTGGCGGCTGACCGCGGGCGCAACCAACGCGTTTGACGAGTATGTGGACGTGGTGGGCCCACCGAACGCCAACCGGCAGAACGTGGGCCTGCTCTACCCGCGCCGCACGGCGGCCAATTTCGAGGGCGGTTCCTGGTACCTGCGGGCAAACTACGTCTGGTAGCGGAAAGAGAAGGCGGAACGCCGTCGCTCCCGGGGACTAGACGCCCTGCTTCAGCCCCGCCTCGATAAACGGATTCAGGGCGCCGTTCAGCACCGCCGTGGGGTTCCCGGACTCCACGCCCGTGCGCAGGTCCTTGACCCGCGACTGATCGAGGACGTACGAGCGGATCTGGTTCCCCCAGCCGATGTCGGCCTTGCTGTCCTCCAGGGCCTGCTGCTCCGCCCGCCGCTCCCGCTCGGCCAGTTCGAACAGCTTTGCGCGAAGCTGCTTCATGGCCGTGGCGCGGTTCTTGTGCTGCGAGCGCTCGTTCTGGCACTGCACCGCAATGCCGGTGGGCAGATGAGTGATGCGCACCGCCGATTCGGTGCGGTTGACATGCTGACCGCCGGCGCCGCTGGCGCGGTAGACGTCGGTCCGCAGATCGCCGGGATCCACTTCCACTTCCGTGTCCTCCTCGATTTCGGGAGAAACGAAAACACTGGCGAACGAGGTGTGGCGCCGGGCTCCGGAATCAAACGGCGACTTGCGCACCAGGCGATGCACTCCGGTCTCGGTGCGCAGCCAGCCGTAGGCGTGATCGCCGCGCACATGCACGGTCGCGCTCTTGACGCCGGCCACTTCCCCTTCGGAGGCCTCGATCAATTGCGCTTCGAACTTGTTGGCCTCGCAGAACTTGAGGTACATGCGAAGCAGCATTTCGGCGAAATCCTGCGCGTCGTGCCCACCGGACCCGGCCGTGACTTCAAGGAAAGCGTTGGCCCCGTCCCTGGCGCCGCCGAACATCCGGCGAAACTCCAGCTTCTCCACTTCCGCTTCCAGCGACCTGACGCCGTCGCCCACGTCAGACAACGTGGCCTCGTCCTGCTCCTCCAGGGCGAGCTCAAGCAGCTCGACCAGTTCGCCGGCGTCCGCAGCAAGGCGGTCCAGCGTCTGCGTAACGGACTGCAGCGCCGCGCGCTCGCGCCCCAGTGCGCCGGCGCGTTGCGCATCGGACCAGATGGAAGGGTCGGCGAGTTCGGTCTCGACCTCGCTTAAGCGCCGGGCCTTTCCGGCGTAATCAAAGGTACCCCCTAAGCGCCTCGAGGCGGGCGCCGAGATCGGTGAGCAGCGGCTTGAGCTGAGTCGTTTCCATGGCGGCGCAAGCGTACGGCAACTCCCCTGCGAAACGCAACCTTGTGCCTTTCCTTTCCGCACCGCCTCTTGCCGTCGGGGGACGCCTGCGAGCACATCCCTGTGGGCTCGGTGTCCTTCGCACCTCGCAAAGGCATGCTTTGCGTCGCTCCGCGACCGGCGCTCACCCCTGCCTCCAACGCCCCCGACGGCAAGAGGCGGTGCGGAAAGGAACAAAAGGTGGTTAGCGGACGCGCAGGGCGGCGGCAACGGCGCGGCCTTCGGATGCCAGCACGTTATAGGTGCGGCAGGCGGCGCCCGTATCCATGACCTCGAGTCCTATGCCCCGATTCAGCAGTTGCATGCCGAGTTCGTGATCGGGAAACCGCTGTTTCTCGCCGGTGCCCAGGATGATGACGTCCGGCTGTCCATCGATCAGCGGCGCCAGGATTTCCAGCGTAACGGGTTCATCGTCCTTCAGGGGCCAGGGCCGTACCTCTTTCGGACTCAGCAGGACCGGCTCGCGCCAGGTGTCCTTCCCGATACGCAGTTCGCCCGGCCGCCACGACCGCACCGTAAGCGCGGCCCCCGCTTCCAGCTCGAGCTTCATGCCGCCGCGGCGAACCGCTCGCGCAGCTTGAGCTTGCTGACCTTGCCGGTGGCGGTATGCGGCAGTTCATCGGCGAACTGCACGGCATCGGGGATCCACCACTTGGCGACCTTGCCTTCAAACCAGGCCAGCAAGGCATCGGCGTCCACCGACTCGCCTTCCTTCAGGCACGCGATCAGCAGCGGCCTTTCGGACCATCTCTCGTGCGGCATCGCGATTACCGCCGCCTCGGCCACCGCGGGATGCGCCATGGCGACGTCCTCCAGTTCGATGGAACTGATCCACTCGCCGCCGGACTTGATCAGGTCCTTGGTGCGGTCGGTTATGCGCATGAACCCTTCCGAATCGATGCTCGCGACATCTCCGGTATCGAACCAGCCGTCCTCCAGCGCCGATTCCTCCGCCCGGTAGTAACGGTTCGCTACCCACGGCCCGCGCACCTGCAGGCGCCCCACCGCCTTGCCGTCCCTGGGCAATTCATCGCCGTCGTCGTCGACCAGGCGCATCTCCACACCGTAGGGCGCGCGCCCCTGGCTCAACTGCTGTTCGAGTCGCGCAGCGGGATCGAGGCCGGCGGTGGTGACCTTGGGCGCATTGACGCTGCCGAGCGGACTCATTTCGGTCATTCCCCAGGCGTGATAGACATGAATTCCGTGCCTTTCGGCAAAATCCACCATCATCGAACGCGGGCAGGCCGCGCCGCCCACAACCAGGCTCGTGACGGTCTCCAGTTTCTTGCCGCTGGCTTCCAGGTATTGCAACAAACCCAGCCAGACCGTCGGCACGCCCAGGGCCTTGCTGACGCGCTCGCCGTTCATCATGGCGACCAGGGCTTCGGGATCGCCCGCCTTGGGGCCCGGCAGAACCAGTCTGGCGCCCGCCATGGGAGCACTGTAGACCACGCCCCAGGCGTTGGCGTGAAACATCGGCACGACCGGCAATACGCTGTCGGTGCTGTTGATGCTGATCAGATCGGCCAACCCGCTGGCGTAGGTGTGCAGGATAGTGGAGCGATGCGAGAACAGCACGCCCTTGGGATTGCCGGTGGTGCCCGAGGTGTAGCACAGGGAACTGGCCAGGTTTTCGTCCAGATCAGGCCAGTCGTAAGAATCGCTCTCGCCCTCTATCAGTTCCTCGTAGCTGATCAGGCCCGGCACCGAGGAGTCCGGCATGGCCTCCCTGGAGCAAAGCAGAACGTGAGCCTCCACGGTGGGAAAAGCGCCGTGCAGCTTTTCCAGCAACGGGAGCAGCAGGGGGTCGGAAAAAAGAAAACGGTCCTCGGCGTGGTTGACGATGTACTGAAGCTGCTCGGGAAACAGCCGTGGATTGATGGTGTGCAGGACCCCGCCCATGGAGGAAATCCCGTAATACAGTTCCATGTGCCGGTAGTCGTTCCAGGCCATGGTCGCCACCCGGTCGCCCTCCGTCAGGCCCAGGCGCCTGAGCGCATTGGCAAGTTTGGCGCAGCGGCGGAAGATCTCGGCGTAGGTCGTTCGGTGCGCGGGGTTCTCAACCGTGAGCGAGTAGACTTCCGAACCCCCGTGCTGGGCTTCCACGTGACGCATCAGGCTGGTCACCGTCAGGGAGTAGTCCATCATCAGTCCCTTCATGGGTCTCGCGCCTCCAAATTCATTCAGGCAAGCCGAAAATGTAGCACAGTCCACGGGCTGCGGAGGGCGGGACGCCCTCGCTCCCGGAAGGGTGGCGTCAACCGCGCGGCGGCAGCAATGGTACGGGTTCGACCGGCTTGCCGTTGCGGCGAATTTCGAAGTGCAGCATGGCCGCATTGCCGGGACCGATGCCCATCGTCGCGATCGGCTGGCCGGCGCGCACTTCGTCGCCCTCCCTGACAAGAATCTTCTCGTTGTGGCCATAGGCACTGAGCCATTGGGGCGAGTGCTGCACGATCACCAATAGACCGTAGGCTTTCAGTCCGTCTCCCGCATACATGACCTTGCCGCCGTCGGCGGCCACGATGTCCTGCCCGCGCGCGCCCAGGATGCGGATGCCGTAGTCGCCGGGCCGGGCCCGGGCCCCCTCGACGTCCAGGCGCCCCCCTGCTGGCCATTCCCAGCCGGCCGCGCGCGCTGCCGGGCCCGAGGGCGCGGACGTCGGCGACGCGGATTCCTGCACCGACGAGGCGCCTGCTCCGGCGCCTCCCGGCGAGGACCTCGGTTCCACGGCCGCGCCGCGGCCCGCGGCGGCCCGCGACGCGGGGGAAGCAACGGCCGCGGCAACACCGGAGCCCGAAGCCGCGTAGCCGGGAGGAGGCGTGAGCCTTATTCGCTGCCCAACCAGGATCAGGCTGCCGTCACCCAACTCATTCCAGGCTGCAAGGTCGCTTACCTGCAGGCGAAACCGCCAGCCGATGGAAAACAGCGTATCGCCCGCCCCCACCGTGTACCAATCCGGGGCAACGGCGCCTGTGCCGCCGGCCACGTCCTCCCGCGGCGACTCCGATGAAGTCGCGGCGGCCGGGATCGCCGCGGCCGGCGCCTGCCCGGCGGTAGCGGGATCTGCCGGAATCCAGTTCCAGCAACCCGAGAGCAGCAGCGCTACGGCCAGGCCGGCTGCAATTCGAATACGGCGCGGAATAATCACAGGTACCACAATAACCCAATGGCGACGGCAAGAAGGCCGACAATTATCCAACCGACCCTGTCCGAATAATGAATGGCCCTGATCGCCTTCGGACCCAGCCAGGCCGACAGCGCCCCCACCAGGAAAAAGCGCAATCCCCGGCCAAGAATTGAAGCCGTGACAAAGCTGCCTACGTCCATGTTCATGCCGCCGGCGGCAATGGCGAAGACCTTGTACGGGAGCGGCGTAAAGGCGGCAAGAACCAGCGCCCAGTAGCCCCAGCGCTCATACCAGGACTGGACCCGGGAATACTGGTCCCCCCAGCCCCATTCCTGGATCAGGGGCAATACCGCGTCGATCGCAAGATAGCCGAGCAGCAGGCCGCACAGGCCGCCGGCCACCGAGAACGCGAGCGTCAGGAAGGCAAGACGGACCGTCCTTTTCGGCTGCGCGGCGCACATGGGGACCAGCATCACGTCCACGGCAATCGGAAAGAAAATCGACTCGGCAAAGCTCACCGCGCACAGCACGGCCGGCGCCCGGGGCATGCGGGCCCATGCCACGACGCGATCGGCAAGGCGGGCCGTCGCCGTAACCATCGGAAAGGCCAGTCTCAGCCCTGCCCCGGCAACAGCGGAACGAAGGCAACCGGCGCCAGCGTCTCGCGGATATCGCCGTTCTCCCCGCGCTCGATACGCACGAGATCCTGGCGCGAATGATCACCTAAGGGAATGATGATGCGCCCGCCCGGCGCGAGCTGGTCGAGCAGCGCCTGCGGCACCGCCGCCGCCGCCGCGGCGACCAGGACGCCGTCGAAGGGCGCCTGCCCGGGCCAGCCCAGCATCCCGTCGCCATGCCGGAAGCGCACGTTGTTGCACCCGAGTTCCGCCAGCAGGGGACGGGCTTCGGCAAGCAGCGAACCGATCCGCTCGATGCTGAACACGGACCGCACCAGCGGCGACAGAATCGCGGTCTGGTAGCCCGAGCCGCATCCGACCT
The DNA here is from genome assembly GCA_951828235.1 of uncultured Gammaproteobacteria bacterium. Classification (GTDB taxonomy): domain Bacteria; phylum Pseudomonadota; class Gammaproteobacteria; order Steroidobacterales; family Foliamicaceae; genus Foliamicus. The sequence goes on along the minus strand of OX639965.1, from coordinate 1,917,362 downwards.
CAAGCACCTTTGCGGGCCGCCGCATGCTGCCGTCCTCTTCCATCAGCAGCGCCTCCGTCATCAGGGCCACAACGTATGGCTGCGAAATGGTCTGGCCCGATCCGATCGGCAGCGCGTTGTCGTTGTAGGCGTAGCGTTCCAGGGCCTCTTCTATGAACAGGTGGCGAGGCGTGCGGCGTATCTGCTCCAGAACCTCTGTGCTGCGGATGCCGCGGTCGCGAAGCAAGTCCGCCAGGCGGTCGCGGACTCTCGCGGAGGTCAGGCCAATGCCGCTGCGCCGGCGTTGTCCCGTGCGCGATACGTTCATAGCCGCAACCAGTCGCGCGTCGCTTCGAGACGCTTGTGATCGGTCAGGTCGCATTGAAGCGGCGTCACCGAGATCCATCCGTCCTGCACCGCAAAGAAATCGGTCCCCGGCCCCGCGTCCAGCCCGTGGCCGGGCAGTCCCATCCAGTACAGCCTGCCGCCGTATGGATCGCCGGACACCTTGACGCGTGCGGCCTTGTGCCGGTGCCCCATCCGGGTCAGCTTGAAACCGCGGATGTCGTCCCATGGCAGATCGGGCACGTTCACATTCAGCAGCGTGTTCCCTGGCGGCTTGTCCTTGCTCAGCCGCTCGAACAATTCACTCACCGCGCGTTGCGCAGCGTCGAAATTTTTGGGAGGGTAACCCGCGACCGATATTGCGATCGCCGGCACGTCCAGCACCCTGGCCTCCATCGCCGCAGCTACGGTGCCGGAGTAGAGGACGTCATCCCCCAGGTTCGGCCCATGGTTGATGCCGGAAAACACCATGTCGGGGTCCTCCGGCAGCAATCCCGTAATAGCGATATGCACGCAGTCGGTGGGGGTGCCCGAACAGTACCAACGGTTCTTGCCCAATTTCGTGACCCTGAGCGGCTCAAACAGCGTGAGCGAATTGCTGGCGCCGCTGTGGTTGCGCTCCGGAGCGACGATCATGATTTCGGCCAGGCCGAGCAGCGCCCGTTCCAGGGCCTGCAGGCCCTCGGCGCGATAGCCGTCGTCGTTGGAAAGCAGGACTCGCACGGGGGCACCTATTCGCGCGGGCCTCCGGACGGGCGGGCCTGCCCGGGGTCTTCGCTTTCCGCCGCTTCCTCGACCAAGAGGTAGATCTTCTCGTCGCGGCCGATCATGCCCAGCTCGGAGCGCGCCAGCCGTTCGATCTCCTCGTCGCCCTCCTTGAGGCTCTGGACTTCGGCGACCAGACGGCGGTTACGCTCCCTTAGCGCTGCGTTCTCCTTTTCCTGTTCGGCGAGTTCCTGGCGGGCGCGAAGCATTCCCAGGAGGCCGTCGTCGGCGAACCACAGCGGGTATTGCAGGCCGGCCAGCGCCAGGCAGGCGAGCAGGATTCCGGCGGTCTTAGGCTTCATTGCCGCTCCTTAGCCCGCATGATGTTCAACTACCGAGGCCGGGAAGGCGTTGAGGCCGGCGTACGGGGCGTCGGCGCCGAGCTGTTCGGAGATTCTGAGCAGGCGGTTGTATTTCTCGGTGCGATCGGAACGGCATGGGGCGCCGGTCTTGATCTGAGTGGCCGCCGAGCCCACGGCCAGGTCGGCGATGAAGGTATCCGCCGTTTCCCCCGACCGGTGCGAGATGACGGCCGCGTAGCCGGCCGCAACGGCTGCATCGATTGCGGCGCGCGTTTCGGTCAGCGTGCCCACCTGGTTCGGCTTGATCAGGATGGCATTGCCGATGTTGCGCCGGATGCCCTCGACAAGTATGGCCGTCTGCGTCACATAAATGTCGTCGCCGACGAGCTGAACGCTTCCGCCCAGCACGCGCGAGAGGGCTTCCCAGCCGTCCCAATCGTCCTCGGCCATGCCGTCCTCGATGCTCACCACCGGGTAGCGCCCTGCGAGGTCCCCGATCCAGCCGGCGAAATCGGCCGAGTCAAAGCTACGGCCTTCCGATTCCAGGCGATACACGCCACCGGAATACAGTTCGCTGGCGGCCACGTCCAGGCCGAGCAGGAAATCTCCCGGCACGCTGAAACCTGCTCGCTGTATCGCCTCGATCAGCGCCTCCAGAGCCGCTTCGTTTGAGGGCAGATTGGGCGCGAATCCCCCTTCGTCTCCCACCGCCGTCGAACGGCCGGATTTCAGCAGCACGCCCTTCAGGACATGGTAGACCTCAACTCCCCAGCGCAGCCCCTCGGCAAAATTTCCGGCGCCCACCGGCAGGACCATGAATTCCTGCACGTCCAGGCGATTGTCGGCGTGTGCGCCGCCGTTGAGAATGTTCAACATCGGCGTGGGCATCGCCAGCGGGCCGCTGCCAAGCCTGAGGTACAGCGGTTCGTTCCGCGCCACCGCCGCTGCCCGGGCTGCGGCCAGGGAGACGGCGAGGATGGCGTTGGCGCCCAGCCGGGACCGGTTCGCGGTGCCGTCCAGCGCAACCATCCGTGCGTCCAGTTGATCCTGGCGCTCGCAATCCATTCCGAGCAAGGCCTCCCGAATCTCGCCATTGACGTGACTTACGGCCATTTGCACGCCGCGGCCCGCGTAGCGGTGCGATTCCCCGTCGCGCAACTCGACCGCTTCACGCGCTCCGGTGGAGGCCCCGGACGGGACCCCCGCCCTGCCCCGGGCGCCGCAGCTCAGCGCGACCTCGGCCTCCAGCGTGGGGTTGCCGCGCGAATCGAGTATCTCGCGCGCCTGTACATGGGCTATTGCAGTCACGATTGTTCGGCCAGCGGTCTGGATTTCACCAGGCGGTCCAGCTCCAGCAGCGACTCCATCAACTCGCGCACACGATTCAGCGGCCAGGCGTTGGGACCATCGCTCAGCGCTTCATCCGGGCGCGGATGCGTTTCCATAAACAGTCCCGCCACTCCGGCGCCGACCGCCGCTCGCGCAAGAACCGGCACGAACTCCCGCTGCCCGCCGGAGGATGTGCCCCTGCCTCCCGGAAGCTGCACCGAGTGAGTGCAGTCGAACACGACAGGACAACCGGTGTCCCTCAGTATCGCCAGCGATCGCATGTCCACCACCAGGTTGTTGTAGCCGAAGGAAAAGCCCCGCTCGCAGACCAGGATGTCCGTGTTGCCGGTAGCGCGGGCCTTGTCCACCACGTTGGACATCTCCGCGGGGGAAAGAAACTGGCCCTTCTTGATGTTCAGGGGCCGGCCCGCGGCGGCGGCCCGCAAGATGAAATCGGTTTGCCGGCATAGCAGGGCCGGTGTCTGCAGCACGTCGGCCACGGCGGCCACTTCGTCCATCGGCGTGTTTTCGTGCACGTCGGTAAGCACCGGCACGCCGACCTGGCGCTTGACCTCTTCGAGAATCCGCAAACCGCGTTCCAGGCCGTGACCGCGGAAGCTGGCCAGCGAGGACCGGTTGGCCTTGTCGAAGGAGGACTTGTATACCAGGGGAAAGCCAAGTTCGCGGCTGATTTCCGCGAGCTGTCCAGCGGTTTCCAGGGCCGATTCCTGCGACTCGACCACGCAGGTGCCGGCGATCAGGAACAGCGGCTGATCGAGTCCGGCGGCAAAGCCCGCCACCTGCGATCTGCCGGGGCCCGATTGCGCCGTCACAGGGCGCCTAGGCGCCGCCGGCGCTGGCTGCCTTGGCCGGCAGGTCGCCACGTTGCCGATAGCTTACGGCGGCGGCGACGAAGCCGTCGAAAAGCCGATGCCCGGCGCGCGGCGTGGAGGTGAACTCGGGATGAAACTGGCTGGCCAGAAACCAGGGATGCGAAGGCAATTCCACTACTTCCACCAGGCCGTCGACGGACCGCCCGGAAAACCCCAGCCCCGCCTTCTTCAATACCTCAAGATAGCGATTGTTGAACTCGTAGCGATGCCGGTGGCGCTCGTACACGGTCGGCTCTCCGTATTCCCTGCGCGCCAGGCTGCCCTTGGCCAGTTGGCAGGCCTGCTCGCCCAGCCGCATTGTTCCGCCCTTGTCGGAATCCTCGTCGCGGCGCTCCACCTGCCCGGACTCATCCACCCATTCGGTAACCAGGGCCACCACGGGATGCGGCGTGCCCGCTTCGAACTCGCTGCTGTTTGCGTCCTTCAGGCCGGTGACATTACGGGAAAACTCGATCACCGCCACCTGCATCCCCAGGCAGATGCCCAGGTAGGGAATCTCCTTCTCGCGGGCGTGGGTAACGGCACGCACCATCCCCTCGATTCCGCGCTCCCCGAAGCCGCCCGGAACGAGCACCGCGTGAACTCCGGCCAGGCAGTCCACGCCCTCCTCCTCGACCTGCTCCGACTCGATATGTCGCACCCTCACCTTGACGCCGCTGCGGCGCCCGGCGTGTCCGAGGGCCTCGTTCAGCGAGATGTAGGAATCGCGCAGGTCCATATACTTGCCGACCATGGCCACGGTGACCTGGCCTTCGCAGTTCCGGCCGGCCTCGACCACCTGTTCCCATTCGGACAGGTCGGCCGTCGGCAGGTCCATGCCGAATTGACGCGTCAGCACTTCGTCCAGTCCCTGGCTTCTGAGTTCGATGGGAATCGCGTACAGGTCGTCCATATCGCGGGCGGAGAACACCGCCGACTCGGGTACGTTGGTGAATAGTGCGATCTTGCGCCGCTGTTCATCCGGCAGGGCAAGCTCGGAACGGCAAACCAGCACGTCCGGCTGAATGCCGATCGAGCGAAGTTCCTTGACCGAATGCTGTGTGGGCTTGGTCTTGATCTCCTGCGAAGTAGCCACATACGGAACCAGCGTGGCATGCACGAAGGCGACATTCTCGCGCCCCATTTCCAGGCCCATCTGGCGGATCGCCTCAAGAAACGGCAGCGATTCGATGTCGCCGACCGTGCCGCCCACCTCGGTGATGCAGACGTCGGCATCGCCTGCGCCCAGCAACACCGAGCGCTTGATCTCGTCGGTTACATGCGGAATGACCTGTACGGTGGCGCCCAGGTATCCGCCGCGGCGTTCCCGGCCGATGACCGCGTTATAGATGCGCCCGGTGGTGAAATTGGAGTCGCGCCCCGGCCTGCTGGAGCCCACAAATCTCTCATAGTGGCCGAGATCGAGGTCGGCCTCGGCCCCGTCGGCGGTCACGAACACTTCGCCATGCTGAAAGGGGCTCATGGTGCCCGGATCCACGTTCAGATAGGGATCCAGTTTGATCATGCTGATGGAAAGGCCGCGGGCTTCGAGAATTGCCCCCAGCGAGGCGGCTGTAATGCCCTTTCCCAGCGAGGAAACTACGCCGCCGGTAACGAAAATGTAGCGGGTCATGCCACTCCGACCACAGTATTGGATCGGGCAACTAAGATAACACAGACTGCCGCTGAAATACGGCGTCAGCCGGATTCAGCGGGGTCCTCCGGGCAAATGTAAATGCGGCCCCTGCGCCGGGTAAGCCGCACGCCGGTCCAGCGGGCCACGGGGCGCCGGTCGGCCGCTGCATTCAGCAGCATATCCAGGGCCGCATTCAGGCGCGCCTCGGACGGCGCGCGGATTCCAAGCGCGGCCAGCCGCACGCGCAGGAGGTTTGCGCGGCGCGACGGCGAAAGCCCCAGCAGGCCCTCGCAGTCGATATGGTCCGCCAGCGCGATCCCGCGGCCGTCCTCCTCGGCCAGGGCTTGCAGCAATTCACGCGTTTCCCCGGCTAGCCGCGCCAGGCGCCCGGCGGTGACCCCCGCCCCGGGCCAGCGGCCGCGCAGCAGCGGGAGCACGTCGTTGCGCAAAAAGGAGCGGTCGAAGCCGGTATCGCGGTTTGACGGATCGTCGATGTAGCTCGCGCCCTTCCGCCTGAGCCAGGCCCTCAGGTCGCCGCGGGGCAAATCGAGCAGCGGACGCAACAGCCAGCCGCGGCCCAGGCGGCGCTTTTCGCGGATGCCGGCCAGTCCCGCAATGCCGGTGCCGCGCAGCATCCGCAGCAGCAGCGTTTCCCACTGGTCGTCCTGGTGATGCGCGGTCAGAAGGCATTCGCCGGGCTCCATTAGTTCCGCCAGCGCTTCGTAGCGTGCCCGCCGCGCCGCGGCCTCCACGCCCCTGCCGTCGGCCCGCACTTCAACCTCGCGGCAGACCAGGGACAGGCCAAGGGAGCGGGCCTGGGCTTCGCAATGCCGCGCCCAGTCGCCGGAGTTGCGGTGCAGGCCATGATTGACATGCGCCGCGCGCAGCCGATCGTGGCCTGAGTCTTCCAGCAACTCATGCAAGGCCAGCAGCAGGGCGGTCGAATCAGGACCGCCACTGAACGCCACCAGCAACGGACGCTCCCTCCAGTCGGGGCACAAACGGCCAAGCGCCGCTTCCAGGGTGTTCAGAACAGAGCTCACGGGCGCCGCGGCGGCCGGCCTTCAATCCCAAGCGCCGCGCAGACGAGCGCAATCCGCCGCATGGCGCCTGCGGCAACGGAGTCCTATGCGGCTTCGCCAGCAAGCACTCCGCGCGGGTCCTCGATCAGGTCGGGGTGGTGGAGCTTGACCAGGCGGAGCAATTCGACCGGCAACCCGTCGGGAGATTCCGCCTTGCCGCCGCGACCGTTCTGCACCGTATGCCCGGGGGTATCGCCCATCTGCATCCAGGGCCGGAAGGCCGTGTTGGCAATGTAGGCGACGTCGACATTCGCTGAAATCACCGATGGGTCCGCAAGCGCCTTCCAGCTGCCCTGGTTGATCGTCCACTCGCGGTAGAAGAAGCTGGGCGCCTGCTGGCCCGGAGGAAAGACACGGGCACTAATGTCCTGGCGGATGTAGAAGTCGTCGCCGCGCCTTTGCGGAAGACTGATGAAGCGCTTGCTTTCGGCCTGTCCCGAAACGAAAAAGGATTCGCCCTCCACGGTCTCGTCTTCCATTGTGAACTCGGTGGTCTCATCCGCGCGAATGGTCATGTCCATGTGGGACGGGCCCGCGCGGTAGAGGGGCACGTCCACCACGTTGCCGGTAATCGGCATGGTCAGCTTGTCCAGCAGCTCTCCCGTCTCGATGTCCATGTACATCGCGACTTCCAGGGAAACGCTCTTGTAAAGGCTGTCGTCGACCTTCCGCATCTGGCGGATGGTGGTCGACAGGAGCCGGTAGAGCGGATAGGTCACGCCGTCGACGAAGGCATAGTTGACAGCGTCCACCCAACCCATGGTGACGCGATCGTCCAGGCTGGAGCGCAGTTTGATGAAGTAGTGCAGCATCTCATCGTCGCTCAGGTCCAGGTCGGTAAGTCCCGAATACTCGTCTGCCTGCGCCCCGGGCGCCATACCGGCAAGAAAGGGCGCGCCAAGCGCTCCCGCCAGTACTGACCGGCGATTCAATTTGGTGTTCATATTTCCTCCCAATACGTAATTCAGGGCTCGCCGCGCGGACACTAGTGTCGTGTCACGCCCGTATTGTCGCATCAGAGCGGGCGTAGCGTGTCCCTGCAAGGCGCGGCCGGCACGGAATACTCGCCGTATTGCGAACGGCTGCAACGCCGCAGGGGCGCGCTACGCCCGCTCCCGAAGGGCGCGTCTCCCCTGGCCCGTGGCCGCGTTGCGCCCCTGGGCAATGGGAGGCGCCATTCCCGGCGGGACGCGCCTTGCCACGAACCAGGGGAGAAGCGCTGATGCGACAATACGGGCGTGACACGACACTAGGCTTCGCGATAGACGCCGTACTTCAGCAGACGCCGATGACGGCGCTCGAGCAGTTCGGCGGTTTCCAGGCGGGTCAGGCCGAGCAGATGCTTGCTGATCGACTTCTTCAGGCTCGCGATCGCGGCGGACGCATCCCGGTGGGCGCCGCCCAGCGGCTCGTCGAGGACTTCGTCCACGAGCTTGAGCTTCAGCAGCCGCCTGGCCGTGATGCCCATCGCCTGGGCGGCCTCGGTGGCGTGGTCGGCGCTCTTCCAGAGAATGCTGGCGCAGCCTTCCGGCGATATCACCGAGTAGATGCTGTACTGCATCATGATCACAACGTCCGCCACGCCGATGGCGAGCGCCCCCCCGGAGCCTCCCTCGCCGATGATCGCGCTGATAATGGGCGTCTTCAGACCCACCATGCAGCTCAGGCTGGAGGCGATGGCCTCGCTCTGGCCGCGTTCCTCCGCCCCGATTCCCGGATAGGCGCCGGGCGTGTCGATCAGCGTGACCACGGGAAGGCCGAATTTCTCGGCAAGCTGCATGAGGCGCTGCGCCTTGCGATAACCTTCCGGCCGCGTCATGCCGTAGTTGCGGCGCACCCTGGAGGTCGTATCGCGCCCTTTCTGATGGCCGATCAGCATCACCGGCGTGCCCTCGATCCGGGCCAGTCCGCCCACCAGCGCGTAATCGTCCGCGTACATGCGATCGCCGTGCAGTTCCTGGAATTCCCCGGTCATCCCGGCGATGTAGTCCAGCGAGTAGGGCCGCTTCGGGTGGCGCGCCACCTGCGCCGTCTGCCAGGGCGTGAGCTTGCGGTAGATGTTGCGGGTCAGCGACTGGCTGCTGCGCTGAAGCCGCTGAATCTCGCCGGCCACGTCCACGCCGGAATCGTTGTCGAGAAACCTCAGTTGCTCGATCTTGCTTTCCAGCTCCGCGATGGGCTGCTCGAAGTCAAGAAATGATTCCATACGCACTGCGTCCGACCTGGCCGGGCCTGCGATTGTAAGCCCTAGTGCCGTGTCAGGCAGCTACTGGCCGTGTCAGGCGTAGCGAATGCTGAACCCGCCGATTACCGGCGATTCGCCCAGGGCCTGCCGAAGATCGCCGGTCGTGCGAACATTCCAGTCCTCACCCAGCCGCAGGCTTCCGGCCGCGCCCGGCGCGGAATAGCGCACCACAACCTGTGTTCCGCCGCGCAGGTGCGGGCGCAGCAATTCCTTGAGCCGGGTGAATGTTTCGACCGGCTCCTCGGCGGCGCGGCAGTCCAGCAACAGCAGCCGCGCGCGCTTCTCCATGACCTCGTCGAGCGGCTCCACCGAGTCCGCATAGAGGTTGAGCGAACCGCGCTGCAGCCGCGACAGGCGGCCCCGCACCATTACCAGCGAATGCGGAGTGATCAGCCGCGCGGGTGGAGCTCCGGCGTCCCATCGGGGCAGCCGCACCGGCAATCGCGTTTGTCCGTCATCGAGGTCGAAGTAGTTTGCGCCCGCCCGGCGCCACTTGCGCAGCACACTCCCTGCCACCGTGACGTTCGGCGCGTCGCGCTCGTCCCTGGGACCCGGCTGCGACCGGTCCAGAATTTCGCGCAGGTCGCCGCCAACCAGGGCGCGAGCCTCCTCCCGGCACTCGTCGAAAGGGTGTCCGCTCAGGCAGAAGCCCAGGCTGCGCCGCTCGCCGTCCAGCCGCTCGCGAGGGCCCCATGCGGGCGTGTCGGGCACCTCGATATGCATCGGCTCATCGCCGCCCTCGTCGAACAGGCCTTCCTGCCCGCTCTCGGCGTCGCGGGCAGCCTGCGCCGCGGCTGCCAGGGCCGCGGGCAACACCCGGATCACCGCGGCCCGGTTTTCGCACAGGCCGTCCAGGGCGCCGGACCGAACAAGCGTCTCGGCCTGTCGCTGATGCAGCCCTGCGCCGCTGATCCGGGAAAACAGGTCCGCGATGCCGGTAAAGGGTCCGTTTGCCTCGCGCTCGGCCTGAATCGCCTGGGCGGCTGCCTGCCCCAGTCCACGGATGGCGCCCAGTCCGCATCGAACGGCCTTGTCGTCCACGGCGCTGAACCCCACCTGCGAGTGATTCACGTCCGGGGGCAGGACCGCAAGTCCGAGAGCAAGGCACTCCTGCGTCATCCAGTAGAGGCGATCATGCGCACTCATGTCGGTGGTCATGGTGGACGCCATGTACTGGGCCGGATAGCGGGCCTTCAGCCAGGCTGTCTGGTAGGCGACGATCGCATAGGCGGTGGAGTGCGACTTGTTGAAACCATAGCCGGCAAAGGTTTCCATCAGGTTGAAGATGTGCTCGGCCTTGCCCCTGCTCAGGCCGTGGTTCAGCGCGCCCTCGACGAAAACCGAGCGCTGGTCAGCCATCTCGTCTTTCAGCTTCTTGCCCATGGCGCGTCGCAGCACGTCGGCCTGGGCAAAGCTGTAGCCGGCGATCAGGCGGGCAATCTCCATGACCTGTTCCTGGTAAAGGATCACGCCGTGGGTCTCGCTCAGCAACTCGCGCAGGTCCTCGTGAAGGTAATCCACAGCCTCCTGGCCGTGCTTGCGCTTGATGTATGTATCGGCCATGCCGGTCTGCAGCGGACCGGGGCGGAACAGAGCCACCAGGGCGATCATGTCGCTGAAGCGGTCCGGCCTCAGGTCGCGGATCAGGTCGCGCATGCCCCGCGACTCGAGCTGGAAAACAGCACGGGTTCGCAGGTTACGCAATAGCTCGTAAACGCCCGGATCGTCCAGCGGCACGGAGCCGATGTCGATGGGCGGCTCGCCCGCGGCGCATCGGGAGCGATTGACCTCGGCCATGGTCCGGGTAATCGTCGTGAGATCGTTCAGGGCCAGAAAATCGAACTTCACCAGTCCGACCGAATCAATGTCGTCCTTGTCAAACTGCGTAACCGTGGGCGAGTCGCTTTCCTGGCGGTAGAGCGGCGTGAATTGCGTCAGCTCCTCGGGGGCAATCACGACGCCACCCGCGTGGGTGCTGGAGTTGCGCGGCAGGCCTTCCAGCTGCAGCGCCAGGTCGATGACCTCGCGCGCTTCCGTATCGGTGTTGTAAAGATGACTCAGTTCCCGGTCGTCGTTCATCGCCTGCTCGATGGTGACCCCCACCGGCAACGCCGGGATCAGGCCGGCGACATGCTCGCCGAGGCCAAGCGGATGACCCAGGACCCGGGTCGCGTCCTTGATGGCGGCGCGCGCCGCCAGGCGGTTGAAGGTGATGATTTGCGCCACCCGGTCCCGTCCGTACTCGTCGGCCACATGCTCCAGGACCCGCTCGCGCTGCTCGGCGCAGAAATCGATATCGATGTCCGGCATGGAGATGCGCTCCGGGTTCAGGAAGCGCTCGAAGATCAATCCGTAGCGCAATGGATCGATGGTCGTAATGCCCAGCGCGTAACTGATCAGGGAACCGGCGGCCGATCCCCTGCCGGGGCCCACCGGCACCTGGTTTTCGCGGGCCCAGCGGACGATATCGGCCACGATGAGGAAGTAGCCGGGATAGTCCATCCGCCGCACGACTTCCAGTTCGGCGCGCATGCGGTCCGTATACCGGGCGGGCAATTTTGCTTCCGCGCCGTTCGGGCCGGGGCCGAGCTGGCGTTTCAGGCCGGCCAGCGCCTGCTGTTCGAGGAAGTCTCCTTCACTCATGCCCGCCGGCGCGCGCGCCTTGGGCAGCCGAGACTCGCCGAGATCCAGTGCCACCGTGCAGGCGCGGGCAATGGCTACGGTGTTGCTCAAGGCCTCCGGCAGATCGGCGAACAGCTCGACCATCTCCTCCGGGCTTCTCAAGTATTGCTGCTGCGTGTAGCGCCTTTCGCGGCGCGGATCGTTCAGCGTTTCTCCCCGGTGAATGCACACCCGCGCTTCGTGCGCCGTAAACTCCGCGCTGTCCAGAAACCGCACGTCGTTGACCGCCACCAGCGGGACGCCCTCGGCGTCGGCCAGTTCGACCGTTCGCTGCGTCAATTCGGCCTCGCCGGCGCGCCCCAGCCTGCTTACCTCCAGGAAAAGGCCTTCGCCCATCAATCTGCGCAGGGCAAGCACCTGCTCTCGCTCTCGCCGCGCTTCGGGGCCGTCCCCTACGGGGCTGTCGAGCGCGATCAGCCCGATCAGACCCTCAAGGCCTTCCGCGCTCAGCCACTCCCTCATCAGCAGGGGCACGCCGCGCGGCTCAAGTTCGAGGTACATGCGCGTGACAAGCGTCAGCAGATTCCTGTAACCCGTCGCGTTGCGGCACAACAGCGTGACCCGACCGGGACGGCCGCCATCCCCCGTCCGGCCGATATGGAGATCGGCGCCCAGAACGGGCTTGATTCCAACGTTGAGCGCCGCCCGGTAAAAGCGCACTGCTCCGAACATGTTGTTGAGGTCGGTCAGGGCGACAGCGGGCATTCCCCGGTCCCGGACCGCGCGACAAAAGCCTCCCTTGCCGTCGCTTATTCGCAGCACCGAGTCCACCAGGGAGAATTCCGAGTGCAGGCGAAGGTGAACGAATTGCGCGGTCTTTCCCACGGTCGTGTCAGCCTCCCGCCACCGCGCGGACCGGCCGGAAACTGCGGCGGTGCGCGGGACTTGCGCCCAGGCGTTCGAGGGCGGCGCGATGCGCGGGCACTGCGTATCCCTTGTGTTCGGCCAGCCTGTATCCGGGCCACTCGAGATCCAGCCGCCGCATGAGCCGGTCCCGCCACTCCTTGGCCAGGATGGAAGCGGCCGCGATGCACGGGCAGTGACGGTCGCCGCCGATCATGGCATCGAGTTCGACATCCCGGCGCCAGCGTTCAGGCATCTCGGGGAGGTAGGGGCCGTCCACGCGGGCCAGCGCCGGTTTGCTGTACAGGCCCAGCAGCGCCCGCCGCATGGCCAGCAAGCTGGCGCGCAGCACGTTGAGCCGGTCGATTTCTTCCACCGTCGCCAGGCCCACCGACCAGGCCAGGCAGCCGCCCCGGATTACTTCTTCGAGCGCCGCGCGCTGCCGCTGCGACAGCAGCTTGGAGTCGCGGACCCCGGATATGTCCGTGCCGGCGGCAAAGGCGACGGCCGCCGCGACCACCGGTCCGGCCAGGGCGCCCCGGCCGGCCTCATCCACCCCGGCCACGATTCCGGGCTTTGTGCAATCACCCACGAGCGGGTCGGCTTGCCAGCGCCAGCACGGCCTGCGCCGCACGATCGTCGACGCCGCGCCGCAGCGATTCGGAAAGACGCGCAAATTCAACGCGCATCGCCCGGCGTGCGCCCGGATCGTCGTAAAGGCTCAACAGCTCGGCTCCCAGCGCCTCGCCGCGGGCCCGCTCCTGCAGCAGTTCCGGAACCACCCTGCGGCCGGCCAGCACGTTCGGCAGGGCGACATAGGGTGTTTTCAGGAGACGGAAGGCGCGGGCAATCCAGGCCGTAAGCGGCACAACCCGGTAGGCCACCACCAGCGGACAACCACACACCATGGCCTCCATCGTAACCGTGCCGGAAGCCGCCGCCGCCAGGTCGGCCGTCTTCAGCAATTCGCGCGCGCTTCCACTCGCCTGGCGGACTTCCACGCCGGGAGCAAAACGCCTCAGAATCGCCGCGAATTGCTCCCGGCCCTGCGGCGTGGCCGCGGCCGTGGCGAAGCGAACGCCTGACCGTCTCGCCGCCAGCCAGGCAGCCGCCTGCGCGATCGGCGGGCCGATGCGGCTGATCTCCGACCGGCGCGAACCCGGCAACAGGGCCACGAGCAGCCTGCCTTCGCGGACGGCGGTCAGGGATCCACCCCCCTCGGGCGCTTGCTCATCGGCAATCGGATGACCCACGAAAACCGCCTCCACGCCCTCCTTGCGCAACAATGCCGGTTCAAACGGAAGCAGGCAAAGGACCCGGTCGCAGTTGCGGCGGATACGCCGCACCCGGCCGGCGCGCCAGGCCCATATCGACGGGCACACGTACTGCACCGTGCGCACGCCGCCGCGCTTCAGCCGCCCGGCCAGGCCCAGATTGAGTTCCGGGGAATCCACGCCGATGAATATGTCCGGGCGAAACTCGCCGAGTTGCCGCAATAACCGGCGACGAAGCATCCACAGGCGCGGCAGGTGGCGGACGACTTCCGCCAGGCCCATGACGGCGAATTGCGACGCCTCGAGCATCGGACTGCATCCCGCCTCGCGCATTGCCGGGCCGGCCACGCCGGCCACGTCCACCTCCAGGGGGCCGGCGCGCAGGGAACGAATCAGTCCCGCGCCCAGACGGTCGCCGGAGGCTTCGCCGGCGACCATCGCTATCCGCAGCGCCCGGTCAGGGTTCAACGCAAGAGGCCACGCCCGGACTCGGCCAGAAACTCGGTCAGCAACTTCAATTCCGGCTGTTCCCGCGCGGCCTCGGCGATGATTTCGATCGCCTCGGCGCGCCCGAGCTGCTTGCGGAAAAGCGTGCGGTAGGCCCTCTCTATGTTGGATCGCTGGCCGGCGTCGAACCCGTGGCGCCGAAGGCCGATGATGTTGACCCCGCGCGGCCTGGGCGGCTGTCCCGCCACCATGACGTAGGGCGGGACATCCCGGGTGATCCCGGCGTATATGCCGACGAAGCTGTAGTCGCCGATCCGGCAGAACTGGTGGGCCCCGGAGAACCCCGCCATGGTCACGTGATTGCCGACACGCACATGGCCCGCTACGCTGGCGAAATTGGCCATTACTACGTCATCGCCAAGTATGCAGTCATGCGCGACGTGTACGCTCGCCATCAACCAGCAGTTGTTCCCCACCCGGGTGACTCCGCCGCCTTCCCGCGTACCGCGATTGATGGTGACGAACTCGCGAATTGTGTTGTCGTCGCCGATCTCCAGCCGACTGTCCTCCCCGGGGCGGAATTTCCGGTCCTGGGGGTCGCGCCCGATGGCCGCGTGGGGATGGACGACATTGCGGGCGCCCATGCGCGTGGGACCTTCCACGACCGCGTGCGAATCGATCCTGCAGCCGGGGCCGATCTCCACATCCGGTCCGATTACGGCATAGGGGCCGACTTGCACATCCGCAGCCAATTCCGCATGCGGCGATACGATGGCGGTAGCGTGAACCTGCGTCATCCGGAACGCTCCAGGCGCCGCACGCGCTTGTGCAGGGCGTCGAGGTGCCTGAATCGCGCCGCATTGCGGCGCCAGCTTGCAACCTCCTCCATGGGCGTCATCGAACCTGCATAGGCTCCGGGTTTGCCAATCCCGCGCGTGACCACGGTACGGGCCAGCAGCACCACGTCGTCACAGATATCAAGGTGGCCCGCCACCCCCACATTGCCGGCAAGGCGGCACCTGCGCCCTATCCTCACGCTCCCGGCAATCGCGCAACCCGCAGCCATGGCGGTGTGCTCGCCGATCCGCACGTTGTGTCCGATCTGTATCAGGTTGTCCAGACGCACGCCGTCCCCGATTACCGTGTCCTCCAGCGCGCCGCGGTCGATCGTGGTGTTGGCGCCGATCTCCACGTCGTTGCCGATGCGCACGAAACCCAGTTGCGGAATCTTGCGCCAGCGCCCCCCGGCATCCGGCGCATTGCCGAAACCGTCGGAACCCAGCACGGCCCCGGGATGGACCAGGCAGCGGTTTCCCATGGTCACACCCTCGCATACCGTGCTGTTGGCCAGCAACCGGCTGTCCTCGCCGATACGCGCGGCAGGTCCGACGGTTGCGTTGGGACCCACGTACACGCCGCGAGCCAGCGTGGCCCCGGCGGCCACACGGGCCCCGGCCGCGACTTCGCAGGTCGCGTCCACGCTGGCATCGATCGAAACCGTGGCGTCGGCATGGATTCCCGCCGCCGGCGGCAACAGCTCGTGCAGTTCATCGGCCACGCCGGCGAACACGCGATAGGGATTGGGCGTAACAAGCGCCGCGACCGGGCACTCGGGCGCATGGGGCTCGCTCAAGAATACGGCGCCCGCCCGGGTCGAGCGAAGATCGTTCAGGTACGCCTGGTTGAGAAAGAAGGCTACGCTGCCGTCATCGGCGCGCGCCAGTGTCGATACGCGATGGACCCTGACGCCGGGCTGTCCGCGCAATTCGCAGCCATGACGCCGGGCCAACTCGCCAAGCGTCAGTCCCCGTTCGTGCTGCGAACGCCGCTGCATCACCAAACGCACCACGCGATGTCGTAGAAGAATCCACAGCCGGCGGCTACCTCGCCATGATTAGGGCCTGTGTTTAACAGGCCCTAGTCCTGCTGTTCGCTGCTGTAGGTTTCCTGCAGGGCGCCCAGTACCTGCGGAGTGATGTTGACCGCATCGCTGAAGTACACGATACCGCCACTCAGGATCAGGTCGTATTCGTTTTCCTCGGCAACCTGGCGCACGTGGCTGAGAAAAATCGTACCGAGGTCGCGCTGGCTGTTGTTCTGTTCCAGTTGCAGGTCTTCCTCGAAAGCCTGCGCTTCCTGCTGAATCTCGCGGCGCAGGGCCAGGATCTCGCGCTCGGCGCTGCGCAACTGCTCGGTACCCATGGTTTCGCGGTCGCGTTCGTAGTTCTCGCTCAATTCTCCCAGGCGGGTCTGCTTGGCGTTGATCTCCCGTTGCCTGGGCGCGAACATTTCGCTGATGCTCTCGTTGGCTTCGCGCCCCTGGGGCGACTCCACGGTCAAGGCCTCCAGATTGACGAATCCGATCTTAAGCGCGGTCTCCTGGGCCAGTGCGCTAGCGACCGTGAGCGCACACAGCGCTGCGCCCAGGAGTAGTTTCTTTGCAGTATTCATTGTTTAAGAAAAGCCTCTTGTTTCCAAAGGGATACGGGAGGACGCAAGAAAATCAGAACGCGCCGCCCAGCGAAAACTGGAAGCGCTCCACTTCGTCCCCCCAAAACCGGTCGGTCTCCGGATCGGCGTTAAGCGGCGCGGCGAAACTGAATCTCAGCAATCCCAGGGGCGCCAGCCACTCCGCGCCGATTCCGACTGAGCGCTTTAGTCTACTTGTGTCAAAGTCGTAACTCAACGGATCGCCCAGGCGATCGTAGAAAACCAGGCCGGACGTGGAGAACACGTTGCCCACGTCAAAAAAGGCCGCCAGGCGCGCGCTCTGCCTGAAGCGCTCGGGCAATGGCAGGGTCAGCTCGACCTGACCGGTAACCAGCATGTTGCCGCCGTAGGCGTTGCCGAACCGGTCCTTGGGCCCCAGGCGGTATTCCTTGAAACCGCGCACCGAATCCGGTCCGCCGCCGTAGAAGTGCTTGTAGGGCGGCACCGCGCTGGTATCCCCGAAAGCCTCGGAAAGACCGATATCGGCGCTCAGCCGCAGGCCGAACCAGCGCAATCCCGGAATCCGCAGATATTGCGTGTACTGGTAACGCGCGGTTGCATACTCCACGTCGCTGCCGGGAATCGTGGCCGACAGCGAAAGACGGTGACGCATACCGCGGTCCGGGAACAGCACCCGGTTGCGGCTGTCATACAGCCAGCCCATCAGCAATTCCAGGCTGTTGAACTTCGACCCGTAGTAAGTGTCAGGCTCGCCCGTGATCGGGCTGACGACTTCGCGCTCATACGGCTTGCCGTTGACCTGCACCCATTGCCGGGATTGCTCGTTGCTGAAACTGGTGGTGATGAGGTCAGCCTGCTGAAGTGTCGCGCCGAGTATCAGGTTCTGGTACTCCGTGACCGGATAGCTCAGTTCCACCGAGGCCGCAGCCGTGGTCGTATCGAGGTCCGAGCCGGCGCTGAAGAACTGGCTGTAGTTCTGGTAGGTAAGCGAACCCGTAACGCTGACCCCATTCATGGTCGCGTACGGATCGGTGTAGGCCAGGTTGTAGAGCCGCGAGTAGCTGGTGCCCGTCAGCCCGATCGCGAGCCGGTTGCCGCGGCCGAACAGGTTGGAATGCACCGCGCTGCCGCTGAGCTGCACCCCGTAATATCCCGTGTAGCCCACCGAACCCTGAAACTCGCCCGGCTGACGCTCGCTCAGGCCGAATACCACATCCACCTGGTCCTGCGAGCCCGGAACCCGGAGGGTCTCGAAATCGACCTCTTCAAGGTACGGAAGGCGCTGCAGGCGGATCTTGGACCGTTCCAGCAGATCGTTGGAAAGGTAGGCCCCCTCGAACTGCCTCAGTTCGCGCCGCAGCACTTCGTCCTCGACCGATGGCGCTCCGTCAAAGCTGATGCGCCGCACATAGACCCGGCGCTCGGCGCTGATCAGCAGCGTGACCGCGACCTCTCCGGCATCCTCGTCGATTTCGGGGATCGGCGTGATTTCCGCAAAGCCGTAGCCCTCCTGGCCCAGGCGCAGCCGGATCAGCTCGCTGCTCTGGGTGATGAGTTGCTGCGAGTAACGCATTCCCGGCTTGAGCAGCACGTATTGGTTGAGCTCGGCCTCGGGCACCACGAAATCGCCGGCCAACTTCATCTCCGATACCATGTAATTACTGCCTTCACGGAGATTGATGGTGATGAACACGTCCTTCAGGTCGGGCGAGAGCGTCACCTGGGTGGATTGCAGTTCGAAATCGGCGTAGCCGCGATCCAGGTAATACGAGCGCAGCTTTTCCAGGTCGCCCTGCAAGGCCTCGCGCGAGTAGCGGTCGTCCTGGCGTATGAACGACAGCCAGTTCGGCGTCTTCAGCTCGAAATCCTTCTTCAGTTCCTTGTCCGTGAAGAGTTCATTCCCCACGATGTTGATCTGGCGGATACGGGAACGGTCGCCTTCCTTGATGTCGATGACCACGTCCACCTTGTTGTCGGGGAGCTCGGTAACGTCCACTTTGACTTCCGCGCCGTACTTCCCGCGCCCGAAATAGAGGTCGGTCAGCGAAAGTTCGACTTCCTCCAGTACCGACGGCTTGACCAGGCTGCCTTCGGCGATGCCGTTGCCGGACAGCGTCCGGTTCAGGTCCTCGGTCTTAACGTCCTTGTTGCCTTCGATGAGCAGCGATTCGATGGTCGGCTGTTCGCGCACCGCCACCAGCAGCACGTCCCCGTCACGCCGAAACTCGATTTCCGAGAAAAAACCCGATTCGTACAGGCCCCTCATGAGCTGCCGCACGGACGCGGGCTCCAGCGTGTCGCCGATATTCACCGGCAGGTAGTTCAGTACGGCGCCTTCGGAAATTCGCTGCAGGCCCTCGATGCGGATATCCCGAACGACGAAGGCCTCCTGCTGCTGCGCCTGCGCGTGCGCCGGCGCGATGCCCATCAGGACCAACGCCGCAGCGGTCAGAAACTTACGCTTCATTGGCTCAGCCGCCCGGGCCGAAAAAGCCGCTGATGTCGTTGAACAGGGCCACGAACATGATAGTCAGCACCAGCGCCACCCCCAGGCGCTGCACGGCGAGCTGGGTGCGCTCGCGAATCGGGCGGCCGCGAAGCCTCTCGATTGTCTGGTTCACGATCTGGCCGCCGTCCAGAATCGGTATGGGCAGCAGGTTCAGGATGCCCAGGCTTACGCTCACCAGCGCCAGGAAGGTAAGGAAAGCGACTCCGCTGATCTGGACCGCTTCTCCCGCGTAGCGGGCGATACCCACCGGCCCGTTCAGGGTGCGCAGCGAAACGTCGCCCGTGAACATGTTGCCGAGCACGCGAAACGTCAGGCCGGTAATGCGCCCGGTTTCCCGGATGCCGCGCTCCAGCGCCTCCACCGGCCCGAAACGCTGGGTCACGAACAGGTGCGAGCGCGCCTCGGGCGACTGCATTACGCCGACGAAGCCAATGGAAACGGGACCGGCCGCGTCTTCCCCGGCGGCTTCTTCGCGGCTGCCGATAAGCACATGCAGCCGCCTCTCCGTCCCGTTGCGCTCCACGGTCACTGGCACGTTTTCTCCCGGGCGGGAGCGCACGTATTCAACCCACTGGCGCCAGGTGCCGATGTCCTCCCCTCCGGCCGAGACAACGCGGTCGCCGGGCACAAACCCGGCCGCGGCTGCCGGCCCGTCGGGGAGGATGTCGCCCAGGATGGGACGCGAGTCCGTCATCGGTTCCAGGCCGGCTGCGGCGAACAGATTGCCGTTTGCCAGTATGTCTTTCTTCTGCCCGGAAAGATCGAGAACAAGTTCGCGCCGGGCGCCCTGATCGTCTTCAACCGTCATCTGCACCGAAGGATCGCCGAGGATCTGGTCCACGATGGCCATGACGGCGGCCTGCCAGGTGGGCGACTCGCGCTCCTCCACGGCCACGATGCGGTCGCCGGAACGCAGCCCGGCCTGTTCCGCCACGCTGCCCGGCGCAACTCCACCTACCAGCGGCGCGGTTGCCTGTATGCCGACCATGAAGATCGCCCAATAGGCCACTATGGCGAACAGGAAGTTCATGCCGGGCCCTGCCGCGAGAATAAAGATTCTTTGCCAGTAGGGGCGCCGGTTGAAGCTGCGATGCAGCTCTTCCTCGGCAACCGGCCCCTCGCGTTCATCCAGCAGGCGCACGTAACCGCCTACGGGAAGTGCACGCAGTTGGTACTCGGTCTGGTCCGTGCCCGCCTTTCGGCGCCAGATTGCCGGACCGAAACCGATCGAAAACTCGAGCACCCTGACTTTCGACATTCGTGCGGCGATGTAATGCCCCCACTCGTGCACGGCGACAAGCAGGCTTATCGCCAGCACGAACGCGCCTATCGCAATCAGGGTATCTACCAGCATGGCAGAGGGAATTCTCTATCTAAAGTTGGTCTTTCGCGGCTTGTTTTTCTATGCTACCAAAACAAGCCTTGCTATCCCTGCCTAAAGGGGTAGCCAGCCCACCGGCTGAAACACCAGCAATCCCAGCAGCGGGGCCGCGGCGATACTGCTGTCCATGCGGTCCAGCATTCCCCCGTGGCCCGGCAACATCCGGCCACTGTCCTTCAGGCCCGCACGCCGCTTGAACATGCTTACCGTCAGATCGCCGAGCATTGACAAACCTCCAACCGCCAGCCCTCCCAATGTCCAGAACAGCGCCGATTGCTGCAGGTAAAAAGATGCGGCAAAGCCCGCAAGCGTCGCCACCGCCAGCCCCCCTGCGGCGCCCTCCACGGTCTTGCCGCCGCTCAAGACGGGAGCCAGCGGACGCCGGCCCAGCAGTTTGCCGAATACGAACGCCCCCGTGTCGGCCGCGGCGACGAGTACCAGCAACAGGATTAGCAGGTCGCCCCTGCCGCTGCCGAAAATGGCCAGTACCGCCAGCCAGGCGGGCGCCATACCCAGGAGCCCGTAGGCCAGGGCAATGGAGTTGCCCATCGAACTGAACGACCCGCGCAACAAAACGATCGCCAGCGCCCACCAGGCCACGCCCAGGGCCATGACGGCGTACGAAACCGCACCGGGCGGCGGCATCGCAATCGGCACGGCCAGGGCCAGGGCGAACAGGACAATCCCGGCTGACCGGGCGAGGGTCCCGGCCAGACCCGCCATTCGCAGCCACTCCCGCCAGCAAAGCAGAAGCACCAGCCCGATCATGGCCAGCGTCAGGCTGAGAGGGGAAACGCTCGCGACTACGATCGCAGCCACCAGCACTGTCGCGGTCAGGAGCCTTGGGGGCAGAAACCGGCTCATGCAGTACCGAATCGACGATGTCGCGTCGCATAGTCGTCGAGCGCCGTCTGCAATTCCTCGGTTCCGAAATCGGGCCAGAGCACCTCAGTGAAGTAAAGCTCCGTATAGGCCAGGTGCCAGAGCAGGAAATTGCTGAGCCTGCGCTCACCTCCGCTTCGAATCATGAAATCCGGCGGCGGCAGGTCCGCCAGGCCGGTGCGGAGCGTAAACGTTTCCAGGTCGATCTCGTCCGGATCCAGCGCTCCGCGCGCCGCATCCCGGGCAAACTCCTGCGCCACGCGAACGATTTCCTGCTGCCCACCGTAGGAAAGCGCCACGACCAGTTGCATCCGGTCATTCCGGCGGGTGCTCTCCTCGGCCTTTTCCAGCGCGGCACGGACGCCGCCGGAGAACCGGCTGCGATCCCCGATGCAACGGAGGCATATGCCGTTGTCGTTCAGGAGTCCCATGTGCCGCCGCAGGTTTTCGGTGAGGAGTGTCATAAGTTCGCTTACTTCGTCTTCCGGCCGCCGCCAGTTTTCGCTGCTGAGCCCGAACAGCGTCAGCACGGAAATACCGCGGCGCGCGCAGTCTTCGACAATGTTGCGCGCTGCGTCCACTCCCGCCCGATGACCCGCCGACCGCGGACGGCCAAGCCGTTCGGCCCAGCGGCCGTTGCCGTCCATGATGATCGCCAGATGCTGCAATGCCTCACTCACGACAATATCCGGCTAAATCGACATGATTTCCCGTTCCTTCTCCTCCAGCATGGCATCCATCTGCGTAACATGCGCGTTAGTGATTTTCTGCACTTCGTCCGCCGATCGCCGTTCGTCGTCCTCCGTGGCCATCTTTTCCTTGACGAGCTGCTTGATGTCGGCCAGCACGTCGCGCCGGATATTGCGAACCGCCACGCGTCCCATTTCCGCCTCGTGGCGCGCCACCCGCACCAGCTCGCGGCGGCGTTCTTCGGTCAACTCGGGAATCGGCACACGGATTACCGTGCCCGCGGTGACCGGATTGAATCCCAGCCCCGACTCGCGTATGGCCTTTTCTATGGGCTGAACCATGCTCGCCTCCCAGGCGGACACGGCAAGCGTGCGGGCGTCCTCCACGGTGATGCTGGCGATCTGGCGCAGGGGCGTATCGACGCCGTAGTAAGGCGCCGTCAAATGATCGATCAGGCCGGCGTGGGCCCGGCCGGTGCGCAGGCGGGAGAGGTTTGCGCGCAGTGCCGCCACGCTCTTGTCCATGCGCTCGATTGCATCGTCCTTAAGTTCGTCGATCATTTGCCCCCCTTGCCCAAACCACGCCGCTCCTTGCGCCGGTCAGGGACAACCGTTGCTAGTCGGCGGCGCTGGTTACCAGAGTTCCAACATTCTCGCCCTTGACGATACGCAACAGGTAGCCGGGCGAGCCGACATCATATACGCGAATCGGCAAGTCATTGTCCCGGCACATGACCGCCGCCGTTGAGTCCATGACGCCCAGGCGGGCGCCGATCAGCTGATCGTGCGAGATCCGCTCATACCGCTTGGCGTCCGGCTGCAGGTTCGGATCGGCCGAGTACACGCCGTCCACCTGGGTGCCCTTGATGAGCAGTTCGGCGCCGATTTCGACCGCCCGCAGGCTGGCGGCCGTGTCGGTTGAGAGATAGGGGTTGCCGGTGCCTGCGGCGAAAATGCATACCCTGCCCTTTTCCAGGTGCCGGAGCGCGCGGCGACGGATGTAGTCCTCGCACACGGCGCGCACCGCCATGGAAGACATTACCCGCACGCCCGTACCCGCTCGTTCCAGCGCGTCCTGAAGCGCCAGCGCGTTGATGACCGTGGCCAGCATTCCCATGTGATCCGCGGTTACCCGGTCCATACCGGCCCGGGCCAGGCCCTCGCCGCGAAAGATGTTGCCTCCGCCCACCACTACGGCGGTCTCAACCCCCAGGTCGGAAAGTTCCTTGATTTCGCCGGCGATGCGCGCGAGCATCGACATGTCGATCCCGTGCGACTCCCGGCCCATCAGGGCCTCTCCGCTCAGCTTCAGCAAAATACGGCGCAGCGAAGGAGCTGGGCTTACCGGTCCTACCGAAGCCAAACTGTCACCTGTTCCGCCAGACTCTCGTTCTTCAAAATGACTCACGAACCTTCTTCACGACCCGGCGTGCATTCTACAAAACACTTCATCTGGTTCCTCACTCGCCAACTCGTTGCAAGCCAACCATAAGCCGAGTCCCCGTAGCCTTGGCGTAGCGGCGCAGCGTGGCGATGGACGGTGACACCCGGCCGCCCTCCAGCCGCGCCACCGCCGACTGCGTCGTGCCGAGGCGTCGGGCAAGCTCCGCTTGCGTGAGCTTCGCCGCGGTCCGGGCGCGAACCAGTTGTTCAACCAGCGCATACTCCTCTTCAGCCCGCGCGTATTCCTCCCGGAACTGAGGGTCCTCCATGAGCCGGCTTTTCAGATCGCCCAGTTTCGTCATCGCATTACCTCCTTCATTCTTTTTCGCGCCTTGCGAAGCTTTTCGCGCCTTGCGGAGCGCGCGGGCAGGCATAAGGCGAACCAGCCGGGCGCTCAACGCTGGCGGCAGGGATTCGATCTCGGCATCGACACCTTCAAAGGTCTCAACCGTCCATTGCACAATGAACTTATAGCGTATCCGCTATTTTCCGTCAACCCACTGTCAAGAACCCACTGTCAAGAACACCGTAAGGCCGAAAATAAATATTAAAATAAATAAATATTAAAATATTGATTTTATTTATTATTCATGCTATAGTTGGGGGGACTTCAACGGACTGAACGGAGCCTCGAAATGGACCTTCACTGCACTGCTTCCGCCGCCCCTGTTCGCGACGCTGAGATTCCGGCGACTGTTGCCGGCTCGGTAGAGCTTCCCCCCGCTGCCGCCGTCGAGCCTCCCTCTGCTGGGAAAGCACGGTATCCCCACCCGGACGCCGAGGTGCGCATGGCCGAGCGGCAACGCGAAGAGGCCGCACTCGAAGCACTGGAGGCGGAGATCACCCAATTGTGGGGACACATCAACGCGGCCACCGCGCATTTTCTCGCCCTGCTCGCGGAGTTCGACCGCAGGGAGGGCTGGGCCCAGCACGGCATAGCGAGTTGCGCCCACTGGCTGAGCTGGCAATGCGGCATCGGCCCGGTGGCGGCGAGAGAAAAGGTGCGCGTGGCGCGCGCCTTGACGTCGCTACCGAAGATCGCGGGCGCCTTCGGCGAGGGCCGCCTGTCGTATTCGAAAGTCCGCGCGCTCACACGGGTGGCGACGGAGGCGACGGAAGACACGCTGCTGAACATCGCCCTGAACGGCACGGCCGCGCATGTGGAACGCACGGTGCGGGGGTTTCGGCGGGCCGTGCGCTATCTCGAGCGTGACGAGGCCGAGGCCATGCACGAGCGGCGCTACCTGGAGTGCTGGCGGGAAAGCGACGGCAGCGTCAGGCTGGAGGCACGCCTGGCGCCCGAGGTGGGCGAGATGCTGCTTAAGGCGCTGGAAGCGGCCCACGCGCAGCTTGAGGAGCGGGCCGGAGATGCGGAGGGTGCCGGGGCGGATGCGGCTGATGCGGATGCTGCTGATGCGGCGGCGGTTCCCGCAGATGTTTCCGCGGAAACATCCCGGATGAGACCCGCGCTGCCGCCGTGTTGGGATGCGGGCTCTGAAAATGTTTCCGCGGAAACACCCCGGCGTAGTGTAAGTCAGCGGCGCGCGGATGCCCTGGAACACATCCTCGAACGGTTTCTGGCCGGGAAGTGCTCGGGTTCGGCCAACGGCGCTCACGAGGTGGTGGTGCATATCGCCCACGATGCGCTGCGTGACGTGCCGGAGAGCAGCGGCGCGGAATTCGACAGCGGCCATATCGTGGCCGTGGAGACGGCGCGGCGGCTGGGGTGCGACGGGGCTTTGGTCGGTGTCGTGGAAGGCGCGAAGGGCGAGCCGCTGGCGGTGGGCCGCCGGACCCGCGCCGTGCCGCCGGCGATCCGGCGTGCGCTGCGCGTTCGCGACGGCGGCTGCCGCTTCCCCGGCTGCGACCGTTCCCGCTATGTGCATGCCCACCACATCCGGCATTGGGCGGATGGCGGCGAGACCAGGCTCGATAACCTGGTCACCCTGTGCTCTCAGCATCACCGGCAGGTGCACGAAGGGGGCTATGGCGTTCGCGTGCGCGACGGCGAGATCCAGTTCACGCGTCCGGACGGACGGGTGATCCCGCCGGCGGGCAGGCCCCACGGGGAATGTTTCCGCGGAAACACTTGTGCTGGGTCCGGAAACACCTGCGAAAAGCCCGAAAACACTTCCGCAGAGTCAGGAAGCACCTCCGCAGCGGACGGCGCGGAGCGGCTGGCGGAGTTCAACGCGTCGCGCGGTCTGGCTATCGACACCCAAACTGCCCGCTGCGGCTGGGGCGGCGAGCGCATGGACTACAACATCGCCATCGACGGGCTTTGCCTGCAGGCAGGCTATACGTAATGGGCGGTCTGAACTGTGAATGATCCTTCTGTCACTGCTTAAGTAATACTCCCCATTTCTTGGGGAAAATTCACTTCGACATTGACACCTTCAGGTGACGTTTGATCTGGACAGTATTCAGCGGGTGCGAGACGCCCACTGCTTGACCGGCTGCAGCATTGCCGCCAAGCTTCACTTTATTGATATTTGAAACACTGTGTTTGCAGAATAATGCTTCGCGTTCGGGCCAATCGGGCCAGCGCCAGATTTCTTCGATCTCGAATTCGGGCTGCTGAAGCGCAAGCCGCATGAACAACTGCTCGAACCAGCGGCCCTTCTCGGCCTGGTCGCGGCTCTCGTTCCGGATGCGGTCGAGGATGTCGCCCGCAATCGGTTTCCCGCCTAAATCAAGACTGGCTTGCTGGTCCCTCACTCACCGACTCGTTGCCAGCCAATCGCTCACCTGTGCTCGCGAAGCTGGGCCTCGACCTCTTCGGCGGGATCGCTTGCGGGGCGCTCTACACCCTCTCCCACCTCAAAGCGCACGAACCTGTGCACCCGGGCGTTGTGGGAGGACAGCAGCTTGCCGACCGTGAGCTTGCTGTCGCGCACGTAAATCTGCCCCGTCAGGCAGATGCCGTCGAGAAACTTGCGCAAGCGCCCTTCCACCATGCGCGCCACGATTTCCGGAGGCTTTCCGGATTCGGCGGCCTGATCACTCAAAAAAGCGCGTTCCCGCTCGACTATTTCGCCGGGCACGTCATCGGGAGATACGTGCTGCGGGCGCATCGCCGCCACGTGCATGGCGATGTTCTTGCCCAGTTCCGCGTCGCCGCCCTGCATGTCCACGACCACACCGATCCGGTTGTTGTGCAAATACACGGACGTCTCGCCCTGTGCCTCAATGCGCTCGAAGCGCCGCACCGAAATGTTCTCGCCGATCCGGGCCACCGCATCCTGACGTGTCTGTTCAAGGGCCTGCCCGTCCACCTCAAGCGCCAGCAATCCGTCCAGGCTTGCGGGAGCCTGATCCGCCACGGTTTGCGCAATGGACGCGGCGTAGCGGCGAAAGTCCTCGCGCCGCGCCACGAAATCGGTCTCGCAATTCACTTCCGCGATGGCGATCGCGCCGGAATTCTCGGCCCATGCAATAACGCCCTCTGCCGCAGCCCGCGAGGCCTTCTTCTCCGCGGCCGCCGCACCCTGCTTTCGCAACAGGTTGCGCGCAGCTTCCGCGTCGCCGTTCGTTTCGGTCAGCGCACGCTTGCAATCCATCATGCCCGCGCCGGTCGACTCGCGCAGGGCCTTGACCTGGGCGGCAGTAATCGCCATTCGCTAGCCCTCCCCTTCGGCCGGCGGTGGTGCGGCTGTCGCCGTGCCCTCTTCGGCGGCAGCCGGTGCGGGCGCCTCCGCATCGTCTGTGGCGGGAGCCGCTGCGGGCGCTTCCGCATCCTCTGCGGAAGGAGCCGTTGCGGGCGCCGCGGCGGCGGGCTTGGTCGCCACCCGGGGCGCGGCCTCGGCGGGCTTCGCGTCCCGGTCTTCCCGTTCGCGGGCAACGGCCGCGGTGCGTCGGGGCATACGCCGCGACACGCCACGCAGTCGCGCAGGAGTCTTGGCCCTTGACCGCGGGCGTCCGCTGCGCGCAATGGGCTTGCCCGACTCGTCCAGCTCCACGAACTCGTCGTCGCCGAGCGAGATTTCCGGCATTTCCTCGCGGCCCTTGAGAATCGCGTCGGCGATTCCGCGCGCATAGAGTTCAGCGGCGCGGATGGCGTCGTCGTTGCCGGGAATCATGTAATCCACGTCCTGCGGCGAGCAGTTGGTATCGACCACCGCGGCCACCGGGATGCCGAGCTTCCTGGCTTCGTTCAGGGCGATGCGCTCGTGCTCCAGGTCGATGATGAAGACCGCGTCGGGAAGCGTGTCCATGGAGCGGATTCCACCCAGCGAACGATTCAGCTTTGCCAGTTCGCGCTTGACTCCGAGTGCTTCCTTCTTGGTGAAGCGCTCGCGCAGGGTGTCGTCATCCAGCGCCTCCAGCTCCTCCAGCCGGGCGATGGATTTCTTGATCGTCTTGAGGTTCGTGAGCGTGCCGCCCAGCCAGCGGTGGCTGACGTACGGCATGCCGCAGCGGGTTGCCTCGTTGCGGATCGCGTGTTGCGCGGCGCGCTTGGTGCCGACGAACAGCACGGTGCCGCGCTGCGCCGCCACCGATCGCACGAACTCACAGGTTTTCTTGTAGAGCGGTACCGTCTGCTCCAGATCGATTATGTGAAGCTGGTTGCGTTCGCCATATATGAAAGGCGCCATTTTCGGGTTCCAGTGCCTTGCCCGGTGCCCGAAGTGCACGCCCGCGTCCAGCATTTCACGCACGGTGATTTGCGCCAATAGCTTGCTCCTGTGAGTACTAAGAAACCCCGGAAGGCTGTTTCCCGGCGACGAGGCCCTGCCGCCGCCCGATGTTCGCCCGCCGGAGCGAGCCAGCAATTTTATAGCATCATGCTTCCCTTTGCGCCCCGCAGCCTTGTCCAATGAGACATGAGCCTGAACGAGTGACGTAGATCCAACGAGAGATGAGCCTGTAGGCGTGCGTTTGGGATCATCGGAGGATGATCGTGACGCTACACACCGAACGGGTTCGGACTTTGGAAGAGGTTCGCGCCTTTGTTGAGGGCAGCGAGGCGGTGGACTTTGCCGTCTCCGACCGCGAGGGGATCTACCGCTTGATTCGTCGCACGCTGGTGCGGCTGGATTATCCCTGTTTGGGCAAGGCGGACAAGGGGCTGGTGAAGCGCTACCTGGGCAAGGTGACGGGGCTGTCGCGGGCGCAGTTGACGCGCCTGATCGCCCAGCACCGGGTGACCGGCCGGATCGAGGACCGCCGCGGCGGGGCGCCGGCGAAGCCGTTTGCGCGCCGGTACACGCGCGCCGACATCCGGCGCCTGGCGGAGGTCGACGCCGCCCTGGGCCAGATGTCCGGCGCCGCCACGCGTTGTGTGCTGCGCCGCCAATGGGAGATGTTCGGCGACCGGCGCTTTGAGCGCCTGTCAAAACTGTCCAATGGGCACCTGTATAACCTGCGCAAGTCGTTGACCTACCGCAACGTGCGCCAGGTCTTCGAGCGCACCCGCCCCAGTGCGGTGGCCATCGGGGTGCGGCGGCGGCCCGAGCCCAGGGGCCGGCCGGGGTTCTTGCGCGTAGACACCGTGCACCAGGGCGATCAGGACGGCGTCAAGGGGATCTATCACATCAACGTGGTGGATGAGATCACGCAATACCAGCATGTGGGCAGTATGGCGGCGATCTCGGAGGCCTTCCTGATCCCGGCGCTTGAAGACCTCATCGAGGCCTTTCCCTTTGACGTTATGGGGTTCCACGCCGACAACGGCTCCGAGTACATCAACCACCAGGTCGCGGCGCTTTTGGAGAAGCTGCACATCGGCGACTTCACCAAGTCCCGGGCCCGCCAATCCCACGACAACGCCCTGGTCGAGAGCAAGAACGCCTCGGTGATCCGCAAGTGGCTCGGCTACAGCCATATCCCGATACGCTTCGTTGAAGCGGTAAACGCCTTCAACCGGGACTCACTGTCGCCGTTTCTCAACCACCACCGCCCGTGCCTGTTCCCCATCGAGGTCATCGACGCCAAAGGCCGGGTGCGCAAGCGCTACCGCGACGATAACGTAATGACGCCCTACCAGAAGCTGAAGTCGCTGGACAACGCCGAACAGCACCTGCGCCCCGGCGTCACCTTCGAACAGCTCGACGCCGTGGCCCTCAAGATCAGCGACTTCGAAGCCGCGCAAGCCGTGACCCGCGCACGCAATCACCTGTTCCAGCAGATCGGCAAGGCCATCGCCACCGCGGCCTGAGCGCCTTTCCTTTAAAGCCCGTCCTGTGGAGTTGTGGACGAGTCCTGCGGAACGGCCCGCGCCCTTACGGGACGTGGGGTCAGCCCGTGGATAACGCGACCGCGTTACCCACCGCCTGACCCCACTCGCGAGCCTCTCGACCACAACTCCACAGGACCCGCCACCAATGATCTTGGATCAGGAAGAAAAAACCCGGCGCACAACCCTTGAACACCCATCGCACAGACCTCAAGATACAGACCCTTTCAACAATAATCCCAAACACGCCGACCGCTTACAACCAACACAACGCTTCAGGCTCATGTCCGTATTGGATTGCGCTCCCGCCAGGTCGAAGCTCCGCTGCTTGACGGGGAAATGCGCGCTACCATTGGCGCCGGCGCCAGTCTTGAGCCATTACGACCCTATGCAAGTCAGCATCAAGTCAAGCGAGGAGCAACAGCGCATGCGCGTTGCCGGACGGCTGGCGGCCGAGGTGCTGGACATGATCGGTCCGCACGTGCGGGCCGGCGTGACCACCGGCGAACTGGACCGGATCTGCCACGAATACATCACGCGGGAACAGCGGGCCATACCGGCGCCGCTCAATTACCGCGGCTTTCCGCGCTCCATCTGCACTTCCCTGAACCAGGTGGTCTGCCACGGAATCCCCGGAAAGCGCAAGCTGCGCGACGGCGACATGCTCAACATCGACATCACCGTGATCAAGGACGGATTTCACGGCGACACCAGCCGTATATTTCACGTGGGCCGGCCGAGAATAAAGGCGCGGCGGCTGGCAGGGATAACCTTCGACGCCATGTGGGCCGGAATTCGCGAGATCGGACCCGGCAAGCGGCTGGGCGACATCGGCCATGCGATTCAGTCGATGGCCGAGAATCAGGGTCTGAGCGTCGTGCGCGAATACTGCGGCCATGGTATCGGCCGGGTGTTCCACGAGCCGCCCAACGTCCTGCACTACGGCAAGCCGGGCACGGGCATGGCGTTGCGCGAGGGAATGACGCTAACCGTGGAGCCGATGCTCAATGAGGGGCTTCCCGAAACCCGCCTGCTTCCGGACGGCTGGACCGTGGTGACCCGCGACCGCAAACTGTCGGCGCAGTGGGAGCATACGGTTCTGGTAACGGCCCACGGTTACGAAGTCCTGACCCTGGGAGACGGTCCGGTTGAACCCTGAACAGACGACTGCGGCCGCTGAGGCGCTGCCGTTGGCGGGTCCGCGCGAACGGCAACTCGGCGCCTGCCGTGACCGCATCCGGAAGCATGAAGAGCGCATCCGCGAGGCTTTCCTGAGCAACCGGGAAAGCACACCTGAACTGCTGAGGCGGCGGTCCCGGAAGCTGGACGAACTGCTTTGCGGGTTGTGGCATCTGCACGCCGGCCCCGCGCTGCGCGGCGCCGCCCTGCTGGCTGTAGGCGGCTACGGCCGCGAGGAGATGTACCCCGCGTCGGACGTCGACGTGCTGGTCCTGATGCCGCAGGGTTATTCGCGCAGCGCCAGGGCTGAAGTGGGCGCATTTCTGGCGTTTCTGTGGGACGTGGGGCTCAAGCCGGGGCACGGCACAAGGACCGTGGCGGAGTCCCGGGACCAGGCCCGCGCCGACGTCACGATCATGACGGCGCTGCTGGAAGCGCGGCTTCTGGCCGGCTCCGCCCGGCTGTTCGGGCAACTCACGAAAGCCATCAATGCCCGCAGCGTCTGGTCCCCCGTGCAGTTTTACCGGGCCAAGCTCAGGGAACAGGAGCGGCGCAACGCGGATTTCGGCGACACCGCCTCCAATCTGGAGCCGGATGTCAAGAACGGACCGGGCGGACTGCGCGACCTGCACACGATGCACTGGATTCTCAAGCGCCGCTTCGGATCGGCCACGCTCGAAACCCTGGCCGAACGGGGACTGATTTCGGCCGAGAAGCTGGACGCGCTTCGCGGGGCGCGCGATTTCCTTTCGCAGGTGCGCTTTGCGCTCCACATACACGCGGGCCGCATGGAAGACCGGCTCCTGTTTGAGCACCAGAAACAGCTCGCCGGAGTCTTCGGTTTTAACGATCAGACCGGCAACCGCGCCGTCGAGCAGTTCATGCAGCGCTATTACCGGACCACCCGCAGCGTCTCGCTGTTCAATGAAATCATTCTCCGGCGACTGGGCGAGGTCATCGGCCGCACCCGCACCTCCGAGCGGCGCGTCAACGCGCGCTTTTTGTTGCGCAACGGTTACCTCGACTCGAAGCGGCTCCACCTGCTGAGGGACTCGCCGCGGGCGCTGCTGGAGCCCTTCCTGCTGCGGCAGACGCATCCGGATATCCGCGGCTTCAGCGGCCCCCTGGTGGAGCGGCTGACGGAAGCCGCGCCCTCGATCGGCCGGAGTTTCCGCAAGGACCCGAAGAACCGCCGCACCTTCATGCAGGTGCTGTCCGCGCCCGCCGATGCGCCCAGCCAGCTGGAGGCGATGAACCGCTACGGAATCCTGGGCGCCTACATACCGCAGTTCGGGCTGATTACCGGCCGGATGCAGTACGACCTCTTTCACAGCTACACGGTCGATGCGCACATCCTGCGCGTGGTGCGCAATCTCCGCCGGTTCGCCCTGCCCGCGGAGAAAAGCAAGGATCCCGTACTGTCGGAGATCATGCAAGGAATCGAAAACCCCGCCGTGCTCTACATAGCCGGGCTTTTCCACGATATCGCCAAGGGCCGCGGCGGCGACCACTCGCAACTGGGCGCCGGCGAGGCCGAACAATTCTGCGCCGACCATGGCTTGAATCCCCGCGAGTCGGCCCTGGCGGCGTGGCTGGTACAGCACCACCTGCAGCTGTCGATGACCGCCCAGAAGAAGGACGTCTACGACCCCGCGGTCATTCGCGATTTCGCCCGCCTGGTGGGCGACCAGGTCCACCTGGACCACCTTTACCTGCTGACCGTGGCCGACGTGCGGGGCACCAACCCCAACCTGTGGACGGCCTGGAAGGCCCGGGCGTTCGAGGACCTGTACCGCCAGACGGAACGGGCGCTGCGGATGAACATAGAACAGCCCCGCGGGACCGAGGAACTGCTGCGGGAGCGCGAAGACGCCGCGCTGCTGCAACTGCGCGACCGCGGGCTGGAAAAGGAGCGGATCCGCGCTCTGTGGGACCGCTTTGCCGAGGACTATTTCTGGTTGTTCCGCGACGACGAGATCGTATGGCACACGATCGCCCTTGACACCGGCCTGGCCGGCGACCGCTTCCAGGTGGCCGCGCGCACCGACGCGGCCAACGGCAATACCGCGATACTGGTGCACGGCCCGTCTGCCGTGCAGCGGTTCTTTATCACCTGCTCGGTGCTGGACACCAAGGGGCTGAACATACTCGACGCGCGCATCCTGCCTTCCGGCGGGCGGCGCAGCCTGGCGCAGTACCTGGTGGTCCAGCGTGACGGTTCAGCGCTGCATGACGCCGACCGGCTGGAAGCCATCTGCGGTTCCCTGAGGGCAGCACTCGCCAGAGGCAAGCTGCCTTCACAACTGGCCCACCGCAAACTGCCGAGGCGCTTGCGGGCCTTCGACGTGGGCGTGCAGGTGAGTTTTCGCGACGACCGGCGCGGGCGCCACACGGTAATGGAGCTGGTCACCACGGATCGGCCGGGACTCCTGGGGCTGGTGGGGGGCATCCTTACCCGCCGGGAAATAGCGGTGCGCACCGCGAAAGTTGCAACCATAGGCGAGCGCGCCGAGGACGTGTTTCACCTGATCAATGAGCGCGGCCAACCGCTGTCCGGCCCGCAACAGGAGGCGCTGCACGCGGCCCTTCAGGCGGAACTCGCGGATTCGGGCTGACGCTATGCGCCGGCGGCCCTGCGGCGTGGCGACCGGCGATCGATGGTGCGGGCGCAGCGGCGCGCCCGGCTGGCCAGGGAGTGCGCAAGTTCGGATAGCGTAGTCTTGTCTAATCCTTCCTCCTGCAGCGCGGCGGCCACCTCAAGCGCCCGGTCAGCCACCTCTACACTGATTTCGCCGACTCGGCGACGCACCAGCGGCAGGCCGAGGCGCGCATCGTCGGCAAACGCTTTCCAACCTCGGGCATCCATTTCCTCGAGCGTTGCGCGTTTGCCGATCTTCATTGCCAGCCTCGGCGAAAGCGCGGGATACGCTGTCGTGGACAGCAGGTCGAAGAGCGGCGCCAGGCGAGGTCCGTCGTCCGCATACAGCAGGGAAAAATTCTTGCCGTGGGCATCCGCGTTGCCCGCGATAAGATTGAAGATCACCGCATCCAGCATCTTCAGCAACTCGACGGCGGGCCGGGCGGCGATTGCGCGAAGCAGCGCAAACGCATTCTGCAGCGTAGGACCGCCTTCGGCGGCGTACTTGCGTTCAGGCCGGATCCCCAGCGCCTGGCAGAAATCTTCCTGATGAATGCGCCGCACCCGCCCGTTGGAGCCGGAGGCGCGGTCATAGCGCTCGATCAACAGGAACTTGCGGCCGCTGACCATGCGCGGCTTCACACATGCTGCCTGCAGTCCGATGCGCCCGGCAAGACGCATTACAAAGGCTTCGTTCTCGACCGTATCCGGCAAATGAGGGATGGGCGATTTGATGATGTGTGTGGTCGCTTGCCCGGCCGCCGGCAACGCCAGCCCCCCGTTTATAACTATCAAGGGCAGTTTTGCCTGCGCACCGGCCAGTGACAGCCTAAGACCTTCCTCACCTGCCAAAAATGGCCGCACAGGCAGCTCGTCGAGCAGGGCCGCAAGGTCCTCCGGCGACAGCGGCAGGGGTTGTGCGTGGGTGGCGGGAACTGAAGGCGCCGCCCCCAAAGGGAGCAACTGCAAAGCGCCGGCCACATCGCCCCCCAGCCGTTCGAGCAACGCGAAGTCGTTTGCCCCGGACACGCCAAGAACTCGCGCCACCACCTCTCGCTGATCTTCGTCGGGCAGCAGACCTCCGAAAAAAGGGCCGCACTCCCGGCCGGAATAAGGTTCCACCCGCTTGGGCAGGGAAACCGAAAGCGGCAGCGCCGCGTCGCCCGCGTCAAGCCACTCCTGCGCATAGGCGAATAACATCTGGCCGTGGCGGTCCTGGCTCAGCTGTCCGGCCAGACGCTCTTCCCACCAGACGTTGAGTATGCGGCTCACGGCGGCGGCGCGGGAGGCGTCTCGATACTCAAGGAGCAACCGAGAGCGCCAAGCACCTGCAGCGCCTTGCCAAGCTGCGCCGTGGGCTTGCCGGCTTCCAGATCGACAATAAAGCGCACACCCACGGCGGCGGCGCCGGCAAGTTCATACTGCCGCAGACCGGCGGACTTGCGTACGGTCCGCACCATGCGACCGATTTGGGCCGGTGAAAGTATTCTCTCGAAGCGCATGCGTGCCCCCACATCGCTTTAACTCCCGATCAGGAATTTTCTGCGATCAAAGCCAGCATGTCAATGGATTTTTCCCGTACGGGTCTTTTCCCCATAATCCCCGGTTTTCTGGCTCGAATGTTCCCGATCGGGAACGCACGCGGCACTACGCAAACTTAGACGGCTTCACGCAATTTTCTCTTGCCATCGACATAGGCGCAGTCTGGCGCAGTACCTGGTGGTTCAGCGTGACGACGCACCGGCTACGCGAGGTTGATTGTCATATTTGGCTCGCCGGGCGGGGCATCATCCGGCCATCGAGCCATCACAGTCTTGGTCTCCGTATAGAACTTCACCGCCTGTTTTCCGTACGCGTGCTGGTCGCCGAAAAAGGATTGACGCCACCCCGTGAAGCTGAAAAACGGCAAAGGGACGGGGATGGGGATGTTGATACCCACCTGCCCGACTGCAATTTCGTGCTGGAATTTCCGCGCGGCGGCGCCGGAGGAAGTGAATATCGAAGTGCCGTTACCGTACGGGTTCGCGTTTATGATCCTGATGGCCTCGTCCAGGCCGCCAACTTGCGCGCACAGCAGCACCGGACCGAAGATTTCTTCCGTGTAAATCCTCATGCCGGGGGAAACCTTGCTAAACAGCGTAGGGCCTATCCAGTTTCCTTCCGGGTAGCCGGCCACACGGCAGTTCGACCCGTCCAACAGGCAGTCGGCGCCTTCGTTCTTTCCGTCGGCAATAAGTTTAAGGATGCGCTCTTTTGCCTCCGGGTTAATCTGGGGGCCATAGGCAGCGTTCCCGTCGTCCCACGGCCCGGGGCTTACGGCAGCCATGGCATTGCGGATATCCGGAATCCAGTTCGCGGCATCGCCGACAAATACCGCCACGCTTATGGCCATGCAGCGTTGACCGGCCGCGCCGCAGGAGGCGCCGACAAGACTCCTGATGACCCGCTCCCTGTTGGCGTCAGGCATCACCACCATGTGGTTCTTGGCGCCGGACATGGCCTGAACGCGCTTCAGATGCTGCGTGCCGGTACGATAGACGTGCCGGGCCACAGGCAGGGAACCCACGAACGAGATAGCGCGGATGTCAGGATGCGCGAGCAAGGCGTCCACCTGATCCCTGCCACCATGAATGACCTGCAACACGCCTTCCGGCGCTCCGGCTTCCACAAACAGTTCGGCCAGCAAGTTTGGCGTCATTGGATCGTGCTCGGACGGCTTGAGCACAAAGGTGTTGCCGCATGCTATGGCGAGCGGAAACATCCATAAGGGAATCATTGCCGGGAAATTGAATGGCGTAATGCCGGCGCACACGCC
Organism: uncultured Gammaproteobacteria bacterium; assembly: GCA_951828235.1. GTDB lineage: Bacteria > Pseudomonadota > Gammaproteobacteria > Steroidobacterales > Foliamicaceae > Foliamicus. The sequence goes on along the minus strand of OX639965.1, from coordinate 1,881,399 downwards.
AATAGGTTGCGTATACGTGCAGGTGTCGATCCGCCCGCCCACGTTTTCTGCGGTTTCCCCCATCATCAGACTGGCGATATTGCAGGCGTGCTCCACCACCTCGATGCCTCTCCAGACATCCCCCTGGGCGTCGGAAAAAATTTTGCCGGTCTCGCGGCTGAGAACGCGGGCGATGTCGTCTTGATGTTCCTTCAGCAGATGCTGATACCGGAGCATCAGGCGCGCCCGTTCGGGGACAGGCGTTTCCCGCCAGGAGAAAAAGGTGCGCTTTGCGCTTGCTACGGCCCGATCGATTTCCTCCTGCGTTGCGAAAGGCAGTTCGGTCAAGACCTCCTGCGTGGCCGGATTGGTGACGGCCAGGATCCGGTGGCTTTCTCCGGCGACAAATTCACCGCCGATGAACAACGGCAGGCGCTCTTTCATGAATCCGGCCTCCAGGCCCTATCGGCTGACGCCGCGAGCCGAAGCAAGCCGCCAAAATGACGCATAGGCAGCAAAGGTGACAATTGCCGCGAACAGGTACAACGGCCCGAACGAGCCACCGGCCACCAACTGCCCCGCCATGCCAGGGCCAACCATGCTGCCGAAAGCGAGACAGGCGGCGACCAGTGAAGTGGCGCGGCCGCCGACATCGGAAGCGGATATGGAAAAGGTCATATAAGGCAGTGCGAACAGCCACGCAAACATGAACAGGCTGACGGCAGCCCCGAACACCCACAGCGTCCCGCCCACCACGAAAAGGAGAATCGCCATTCCGTACAACAGGGCCGCACCGGCCAGGGGCGCGAGACGGCCCCGGCGGTCCGACAGCCAGGCGGCGGCGAGAGAACCAAGGCCGCCGGACAAAGCCGCGGCCGAAAGGGTCAGGCCAATGGCATCGGCTTCAAAGCCCTCAAGCGACGCCCGGCGTTCGGTAAACGACCACAGCGCGCTTTGGCCAATCGTGAAGGCAAACAGTGCGGCCAGCCCGATCACTGCTGGGACAGGCAAGCTCGAGCCCCCCACCGGCGTCTGAGCGACCTCCCGAGCCGATCCGTTGCCGGCGATCCACGGCACGCATAGCGCGCCTGCGGCTGCTGTGGCCGCAAAGGCAATCAACATCCCGGCCAGCCCGAAGCGCGGCAAAAGAAACAGCGGAATAACGGCAAGCAGGGCGGCGCCCAGCAACACCTCGCCCAACAGCTTCACGCCGAAAGCCCGAGTGGGATTGGACCGTTCTCCTGCAATTACAAAGGAAAGGCTGTATTGGGCTCCGAAACTGAGCCCCACAGCAAACAGAAGCGTTACGAATAGCCACCGGCTACCCGCCCCGGCCGCAAGCGCGAGCAAGAGAGCGGCGCTCAGAAACAGTATCAGGCTGAGCAGGCGGCGGCTGGTTCGAGTGATCAGGAACGCAGCCGCCACCGACGACAGCCCGAACCCGGCAAGGTAAATGGTTCCCAGCCATCCGGCTCCTTCACTGCCGAGATCGTAAGTGTCCGCGGCGACGCCCAGGAACAGCGGCAGCGTATTGAAGATCATGGCCGCGCAGGCGCCCGTGGCGATGATTGCTGCGAAGCCGGATGCCTGGCCCGGGTTTCCTGCAGGATTGCCCATCACTCGATCTCGCCCAGGCACAGATATTTGATCTCAAGATAGTCGTCCAGACCGTATTTTGATCCTTCTCGCCCGTTCCCGGACTCCTTGACTCCGCCGAAGGGCGCGGCGGCGTTGGATATGATCCCTTCGTTGACGCCGACGATTCCGAACTCCAGGCCCTCTCCCACGCGGAAAATGCGCCCGATGTCGCGTGCATAGAAATAGGCGGCCAGCCCGAACGGAGTGTCGTTGGCCAGACGAATGGCCTCCTCCTCACTGTCAAAGCGCAGCAAGGGCGCGACGGGGCCGAAAATCTCCTCTCTGCAGACGCGCATTGCCGGAGTCACGCCCGTGAGTACGGTCGGCTCAACGAAGGGGCCATCGTCCGCGCCTTGATTCGCTCCGGTCAAAACGGCGGCCCCTTCCGCAACCGCCTCGCCGATCATCGCCCGGACACCCTGAGCGGCGGCCCTGTCGATCAAAGGCCCCATGGCCGTACCCGCATCCATGCCGTCGCCGAGCTGAAGGCTGGACGCCTCTTCGGCGAACCGTTCCGCGAAAGCGTCGAAGATTCCGGACTGAACCAGAATCCGATTCGCCGATACACAGGTCTGGCCAGCATTCCGGTACTTGCAGGTCATTGCGCCCGACACGGCCGTATCCAGGTTGGCGTCATCGAAGACGATAAACGGCGCGTTTCCGCCCAGCTCCATGGAAACTCGCTTGACCGTATCCGCCGAGGCGCGGATCAGACTCTTGCCCACCGCCGTGGAACCAGTGAACGTAAGCTTGCGCACGGTCGGATTGCCCGTCAGTTCAGCGCCGATGGCGCGAGTGTCGCCGGCAAGAACATTCACGACGCCTTTCGGGACACCGGCGTCTTCAGCCAGGGCCGCAATCGCCAGAGCCGACAGAGGCGTGGCCGTGGCCGGTTTGCACACCACTGAGCAGCCTGCCGCCAGGGCCGGCGCGATCTTGCGGGCCAGCATCGCGTTGGGAAAGTTCCATGGCGTTATGCAGGCCACGACGCCAACCGGCTGCTTGACGGTGACAATGCGCTTATCGGCGCTCGGCGCTGGAATGGTGTCACCGTAAACCCGCCCGGCTTCCTCGGCAAACCACTCAAAGTAACTTGCGCCGTAGGCGATTTCGACTCTGGCCTCGGCCAGTGGCTTGCCCTGCTCAGCGGTAAGAATGCGAGCCAGGTCCTCCTGGTTGGCCATCATCGCAACAAATATACGGCGCAGCGCGTCTGCCCTTTCCCTGGCCGGACGGCGGCGCCAATCGGCCTGGGCCCGTTCGGCGGCGGAAATCGCCCTGCGCGTCTCGACGGCGCCACAGCAGGCCACTTCCGCCACTACCGCCCCGTTCGCCGGGTTCTTGACACTTATCAGCGCGCCACTGTCGGCGGCGATCCAGGCGCCGCCCACGTAAGCCTGAGTACGCAGGAGATCGCTTTTGCTCAATTGCACCGGAATCTCACTCCAGTTCGCGCCCAAGAAATAGCAACCAGGCCGGAAACGCGATCAAGCCAATCATCCCTGGCTCTGCGGGTCTGCCGCTTCAAGACGTTCATTCCAGCTTTCCCGAGATGATCCTTGCGCCACTTCGCGCATCGTGATGCACCCGGGAACCGGGCACACCAGCGCGCACAGGTTGCAGCCGATACATTCGGCTTCGTCCACCCAGGGCGTGCGGCTATCCATGTTCGCCGGGGCAGCGTGCTCCATAGGCGCCGCTACCTGTGCGCGGGGGCCTTGAGCATGATCCGGTTCGCCGTGCCAGGCATGACAGGGCGACTGACTGGTATGGATGCACTGGTGCGCGCCGTCCAGGCAGGCGACATAGCACAACTGGCAACCAATACACGTATCCGGATTGATGTCGGCGACGATCCGGTAGTTGAGATCCAGATCGCCCCATTCACGAAAGTTGGGCGACGCCTGACCCATCAATTCGGTCAACGACGCCATACCCCTGGCGTCCAAGAACTCACTCAAGCCCTCCGTCAGATCTTCGATGATGCGATAGCCCTTATGCATGACCGCCGTGCAAACCTGTACGCTGCCGGCCCCCAGTGCGACAAACTCCGCAGCGTCGCGCCACGTGGATACGCCGCCGATGGCGGAAAGCGGTGTCCTTATGCGCATGTCGCGAGCCAGCGCGCCCACCATGTGCAGGGCGATGGGTTTGACTGCAGGGCCGCAGTAACCGCCGTGAGTACCCTCGCCGCCCACTGCGGGCAGCGGCGTCATAAGGTCGAGGTCCACACCGATCACGCTCTTGATGGTGTTGATCAGCGACAGTCCGTCGGCGCCGGCCCGCACCGCAGCCAGGCCGGGTTCCAGAATGTCGCCAACATTCGGCGTCAGCTTGACCAGCACGGGCACGGATGAAAACTCCTTCGCCCAGCTCGCGATTTCCGCAAGCACCCGCGGTTCCTGGCCGACGGCGCTGCCCATGCCGCGCTCGCACATGCCGTGCGGACAGCCAAAATTCAATTCGATAGCGTCGCAGCCCGCATCCTCGGAGCGGCGAATGATCTCTCGCCACTCTTCCCGCGTCTCCACCATCAGACTGGCAATCAGGGCGCGGTCCGGATAGCGTTTCTTTACCTCCGCCATCTCAGTGAAATTTGCGGCCAGTGGACGGTCCGTGATGAGTTCGATATTGGTGAATCCGGCAACTTTGGCGCTGCCGATATCCATGGCGCCGAAGCGGCTGTTGACGTTAACGATGGGTTCGCCCAGCGTTTTCCATACCGCCCCGCCCCATCCCGCCTCAAATGCGCGCATGACCTGCTCTCCGCTATTGGTTGGCGGACCGGAAGCCAGCCAGTACGGGTTGGGGCTGGTGACGCCGCAAAAGTCGATGCTTAAGTCAGCCATTGCGTTTCCTTCGTGCCGCTTCCGACCGCCACGCCGCCAGCATGTCCTGTGCCGCAATGCGTCCGTCAGCAGCGGCGTCAACCACTTCGCGGCCACCGTTGATACAGTCACCGCCGGCAAACACCCGATTGAGCGAAGTGCGGCGCGTTCCCGGAACCACCCACACGGTCCCGTCGGCGTTACAGCGCACGCCGGCTCCGAGCGCCTGCACACCCGTTGTCTGGCCTGCCGCTACCGCGAGAAGATCACATGCCAGTTCGACCACATCGTTGCCGCCAACCTCCTGGAAGCGAGCACCGCAAAGAGCGCCGCCGCGATGCACAGCGGCGAGCGGGCGCAGGTTTTCGCGCAGCCGAACGCCGCAGCGTCGCGCGGCGGCGAGTTCATGGGCGTAAGCACTCATGGCCGCCTCACGGCGGCGATAGGCCAGCGTCACCTCGGTTACGCCAAGCAACGCAAGCTCACGCGCAATGTCGATGGCGGTGTTCCCTCCGCCGATTACGACCGCCCGGCTCGCGCCGGCCGGCAAGGCAAAGCCCTCCTCCGTCTTGATGGCACGGATCAGTTCCGTGGCTCCCCAAACACCCGGTCCCTCCAGGTTCAGCGTTCTGCCCCGGCCCAGGCCAACGCCGATAAACAGCGCGTCATATTCCTCAAGGAGCGATGCAAAAGCGATATCTTCCCCCACGCGCACTCCGGCACGAAGCCGCGCCCCGTGGCTTAGCAGCCATTCCACTTCGGCGAGGCTTGATTCAGCTTGCATCTTGTAAGGTGCGACACCCGTTGTATTGAGTCCGCCGGGCAATTCCTCACGTTCGTAGATATCGGCTTCCACGCCTGCCAGGGCCAGGTGGGCGGCGCAGGCGAGGCTGGCGGGGCCTGCTCCTATCAAGGCCACCCGGCGGCCGATGGGCGGAGCGGGTGTGAATAGCGGGCGCCCGCTGGAGCGTTCGTCGGCGCAGGCCGTATCGGTGGCGTAGCGCTGCAGGCGCCCGATTGCGATGGGCTGTCCGTTGAATTGCTCATAAACGCAGGCGCCCACGCACATCTCCTCAACCGGGCACACTCGCGCGCATGACGCGCCCAGCATGTTTTGCCGGAAAATCGTGGTGGCCGCTCCCCGGGTATTGCCGGAGGCGATCTGCGCGATGAACTTCGGAATGTCTATGGTCGTGGGGCAGTGCCGAACACAGGGCGCGTCATGGCAATACAGGCACCGGTCCGCCTCAATCAGGGCTTCGCCGGCGGAGTACGGCGGCTTGGAATCCTCAAAGTGGCGTTCCAGCCGATTTGACTTCAAACGCGAAGTGTCCTGTTCCGTTGGCATGGCAACGTGGCCTACGCGTCGGTCACGGAAACGAGGGCGCCTTCCATGGCGGCCAGCGCTTCATCGACTTCGCCGGCGGAAACCGTCAGCGGCGGTGCAATGCGCACGGTATTGCCGTACAGACCTCCGCGGCCCAACAGAAGCCCGCGCTCGCGGGCCGCTTCAATGAAGGCGGAAGTGCGCTCCGGGCTCGGAGAGCGGTCGCCGACAGTTTCATCCGCCACAAACTCTATAGCCTGCATCAGTCCCTTGCCCCGTACATCCCCGACCATGACGGGAAACCTTTGTTTCAGGCGCTCAAGACCATCGCGCAGCTTCTCGCCCAGCCCGGCGGCCCTTTCCGTCAGTTCGTCCTGCTCAACGATGTCGATCACCGCATTGGCTGCGGCACAACTGACGGGGTTGCCGCCGAAGGTGGACAAGGTGGATTTGTCGAGCGATTCGGCGATGCGCGGGGTGGTCACCAGCACTCCGAGAGGAAGGCCGTTGGCAATGCCCTTCGCCATGGTCATCAGGTCCGGTTCCACTTCATAGTGCTCGATGCCCCACAGTTTCCCCGTGCGGCCGAAACCGGTTTGCACTTCGTCGGCGATGAACAGACCGCCGTGTGCGCGCACAATTTTCGCGACGATCGTAAAGTACTCCCGGGGCGGCGTGATGAAGCCGCCCACGCCCAGTACGGGCTCGGCCAGCATGCCGGCCACACGGCCGCTTGTCGTAGTCTCGATCAGTTCCTTGACGTCTTTGGCGCAGGCGATGCCGCACCTGGGATAGGTCAGTTTCAAGGGGCAGCGGTAGCAGTAGGGCGCCGGGGCGTGTCGGATGCCCGGCGCCAGATGCGCGTTGCCGCGCCAGGCAGCGTTGCCGGTCAGGCTCTGGGCCAGCAATGTGCGCCCGGAATAACCGTGCCGCAGCGCAATCACTTCGGTGTTGCCCGTATGGCTTTGTGCGGTCATGACCGCCATTTCGTCCGCTTCGCTGCCTGAAGCGGTAAAGAAGCACTTTTGCAGCGCGCCGGGAGTGATGCGGGCAAGGCGCTCGGCCAACTCTCCCATCGGAAGCGTCGGGTACAGGGTCGAGATGTGTGTAAGCCGCTGGATCTGGGCGATTACCGCCTTGTTAACCCGTTCATTGGCGTGACCCACGGAGACCGTGAGGATGCCGCCGAAGAAATCCAGATAAGACGCGCCGTCGATATCCCGGACCCGGCAGCCTTTCCCTTCCGTAACGACTAACGGGTCCGTATGGATGCTCTTGACCTGAGGAAACACATAATCCAGGTACCGGCGAATCGCCGCATCCCGGCCGGTGGACCGTAGCGCTTGATTCCCGCCTTCGTTCATAATGCCGTTCGCCCGAGCGCTTAGGGCGCAGTTACCGAAGCGTAGGCGTCCGGGCGGCGATCCCGGTAGAACTGCCATTTGGCGCGGACCTTGTCGATCGCGCCCAGGTCCAGGTCCGCAACAAGCAGCTCGTCGGCGTCTTCGGACGCCTGGGCGGCAATCCTGCCCGTAGGGTCCACGAAGTAGCTGCTGCCATAGAACTTGCCCAGATTCCATGGCTCTTCCGTCCCCACCCGATTGACGCAGCCCATGAAGTAGCCATTGGCGATGGCATGGGCCGGCTGTTCGATCATCCACAGATGATCGGAGAGTCCCCGAACCGTGGCGGAGGGGTTATACACGATCTCCGCTCCCCCCAGGCCCAGCGCCCGGGCGCCTTCGGGAAAGTGGCGGTCGTAACAGATGTACACGCCGACTTTCGCGTAGGCGGTATCGAACACCGGGTAGCCGAGATTGCCGGGACGGAAGAAGTATTTCTCCCAAAAGCCGGCAGTTTGCGGGATGTGAGTCTTGCGGTACTTGCCGAGATAGGCGCCGTCCGCGTCGATTACCGCCGCGGTGTTATAGAGGAACCCGGCGCCCTCGGATTCATACAAGGGCACAATCATGACCATGGAATACCGGCGGGCGTACGCAGCCATGCGTTCCGTCGTGGGGCCCGGCACCGTTTCGGCCGTAGAAAACCAGGAAGAATCCTGGCTGGGGCAAAAGTAGGGCGTGTTGAAGATCTCCTGCAGGCACAGAATCCGGACACCCTGCCGACCGGCTTCCTCGACAAGCGGAATGTGTTTGGCGATCATGGCTTCGGTGATTGCATCCTTGTCGCCGTGTGCTCCACCTTCCGGCAGAGCCATCTGGATCAGTCCGGATTTCACGATTCTCGCAGTGTCAGGCATTGAATGACGCCCTCTTGACGAAGTTGCCGCTTCCCGGACTCCCACGCCAGACGTTGTCCGCGACGACTACACGGCCACGGCTGATCACTGTTTGACTGACTCCCTGAACCTCCATGCCTTCATAGGCGTTGTAGTCCACGTTCATATGGTGCGTATGCGGGTTGCCGACGCTGATGGTTTCCTTGATCTGTGGGTCGAAAACCACCAGATCGGCGTCGCTGCCGACCGCGACCGTGCCCTTCTTCGGGAATAAGCCGAAGAGCTTTGCCGCCGCCGTTGAGGTAAGCTCCACGAACTTGTTCAGGGAAAGACGCCCCGCAACCACTCCTCCGGTATAGACGAGGCTCATGCGGTTTTCGACGCCGGGTGCGCCGTTGGGTATCTTGCTGAAGTCTTCGATGCCAAGGACTTTCTGATCCTTGAAGCAGAAAGGGCAGTGGTCGGTGGCTATGCTGTGCAGGTCGCCGAACACCAGCCCGCGCCACAGGTGCTCCTGATTCCATTTTTCGCGCAGAGGCGGCGTCATTACGTATTTGGCCCCTTCAAATCCCTCCTGATCGTAGTGGCCGATGTCCAGGAACAGGTATTGAGGACAAGTCTCCGCGTACACCAGAGCGCCCCGATCCCTTGCAAGCGTGACCTGCTCCAGGGCGTCCGAGCAGCTCAGGTGCACGATGTAAACCGGCACGCCCGCCACTTCCGCAATGGCGATGGCCCGATGCACGCCTTCGGCCTCCATGCGCGTGGGGCGGGTCAGGGCGTGGTGTTTCGGCGATGTCTTACCCTCGGCCAGGGCACGCTTGACGATCTCGTCGATGACGATGCCGTTTTCGGCATGCATGCACACCAGGGTTCCATCCTCGCCTGCCTTGCGCATGGCGCGGAACAACGTGCCGTCATCGACATACAGCACGCCCGGATAAGCCATGAACATTTTGTAGGAGGTCACGCCCTCGTCCGCCAGGCGGCGCATCTCCCAAAGCCGCTCATCCTCCATGTCGGTCACGATCATGTGGAACCCGTAGTCGATACTCGCCTTGCCGTCCGCCTTCGCATGCCAGGTCTCCAGCGCCTCCAGAGTCGAACGGCCTTTTTCCTGTATGGCGAAGTCCACGATTGTTGTTGTGCCGCCAAAGGCCGCCGCACGAGTGCCGGTTTCGAAGTCGTCCGCGCTCGTGGTCCCGCCAAACGGCATGTCCATGTGGGTGTGGGGGTCCACGCCGCCAGGAATCACCAGTTTCCCCGTTGCATCAATGGCGTGGTCGGCGTCCATTTCCAAGCGCCGGCCAATCACAGAGATGGTTTCGTCCTCGATGAAGATGTCGCCGTGGTAATCGTCCACGGCGGTGACAATGCGGCCGTTACGAATGAGCAGCGACACGCGCCAGCCTCCCCCGAGTACCCAGCCCGTAAACCAGAAAGGCGATCAGGCAACCGGAAAACCAGGATCCGGTGTACAGCCATTCCAGCGCGGGAACAAAATAACCCACCAACGCGGTGGCCACACCCAGGCTCAGGGCCAGCATGGCCACAGGGTTGACGCCGTGAACATAGGCATAGGAGCCCTTGGCGTCGAACAGATCCGGTATCGAAAGAACCTTGCGGCGGGTCCAATAGTAGTCGGCGAGCATGACGCCCAGCACCGGCCCAAGCAATCCGCTCACAAAAACGAGCAGGCCGCTGATGCGGTCAACAAGCCACCAGGGAGCAATCAGCATGCCGATGACGCCGGTAATCAGTCCGCCCCGGCGAAAATCAAGGCGCTTCGGCAAGAGATTGGTAAATGCGTTGGCCGGAGCGATCACATTGGCGGCGAGGTTGGTCGTGACCGTCGCGATGAGCAGGGCGAACTGCGCCGCCACAACCAGGGCCGGATTCTGGAATTGAGCCAGGAGCGTTACCGGGTCCCAGGGCACGTCCTCGGCGATGAGAATCTGATCAAAGCTGATCACAGCCGCGCAGGTTACAAATACGCTGATAAAACTGTAAAGGAGCATTGCGCCGGGCAGTGCAAGTAGTTGCCCTGCCGCTTGCGCGCTCTGGGAGACACTGTAGCGGGTAATGTCAGCAATGCTGATGGACATGGTGGCCCAGAATCCAACCATGGCCGTGGTCCAGAATAGCCAGATTGCAAAACGGGAGGCCGGTGGTTCGGCTGCGCCGACATTGATCGGCGATGACGCGTGGCCATTGCGGCGAAACTGGACGGCAAGTTCGCCGGCCGGCAGCTGGTTCGCTGTCAGGCGCGTTCCATCCGCTCCCAACACGCGCCATGGCGCGTCCGCCAGGGTCTCCGCGGCGGCCACGCGAAACTCATCCGCCTTTATGACGCCCCCGCTGTCACGCAACGGCGCCAGCGTTACATTGCCATCGGAATCGTATGTAGCGGTAGGCCGCTGAAGTTGGGCGCCCTGGCGCAGCACCGTGTCAAAGCCGCCGCCTGCGGACACGCCCCAGGCCACCAGACACAATCCGATAACGAGCAACAAGGGGGCGGCCCACATCTCGATGCGCCGAATGGAATCGATCCCGCGCCAGATAATGAGCAGATTCAGCGAGAGCGACAAGGCGAACCCGGCAAACTTTCCTGCTGTCAGGCCTGCTTCGACAGGGACGCCAGCCAGCGCGCAGCCTATCGCGTGGATAGCCAGCCCGCCGATCCAGGTCTGTATGCCAAACCAGCCGCAGGCAACCAGCGCCCTTGCCATGGCCGGCCCGTGCACACCGGCCACGCCGAACGCGGCGCGCGCCAGCACCGCAAACGGGAGCCGGTAACGGACGCCGGCGTGACCGTTCAGGATCATCGGCGCCGTAACGATCAGGTTGCCGGCGAAGATGATGGCAAGCGCCTCCGTCCAGCTCAGGCCGCTGCGAATCATGTAGCTCGCCAACAGCCAGGTGGGGATGCACACCGCCATGCCGACCCAGATTGCGACGAAACTCCAAAGGGTCCAGTTGCAGCGGGATTGCGGCGACGGCGCCAGATCCGGAGAGTAGAGGGAAGATGCTTCAATAGCGCTGTCCCGCGCCTCGCCGCCGGTGTTGCGAAATTCCATTGCGAGTGGGGCGAGATAAACCCGAGGCCAATTCCGCGCTTACCTGGACCGGTCAGAAATCGATGCGCACCTCAAGCCCGATCTCGCGGCGGTCCGTATTCCAAAGCGCAAAACCCAGAAAACCGGGATAGTAGTTGCGTACCCTGGTGTACTTCTTGTCGGCCAGATTGATTCCGTACAGGCCGACACGCCAGCGTTCACTCGGGTCCACGTACTCGATACGCGCATTGATCAAGCCGTAACCGTTTTCCCACTCAAACGGCGAGTTGGCGATCTGTCCGTAGAAGTCGTCCCGGTACGAATAATCGGCGCGGATCAATAGCCCGGCGCCGTTGCCCAGCGGCCACTGCAGCCGTGGGGATATGCTGAAGGTGTAATTGCTCACGTAGGGTAACCGCGAGCCTTCCATGAAGTTGGCTTCCAGCGACGGATCCAGATCAACCCTTGTAATCTGCGCATCGGTGTAGCCGGCAGTGACGGTAACGCGCGCCACCTCGGAAAGCACAGCGGTCAACTCCAGCTCAAAACCATCAATTTCCGCCTCTGCTGCGTTGAGCACACGCGTATCGAAGGAATCTCCCACACGGTTGACCTGCGCCTGATAATCTTCATAGTTGCTGCTGTAGGCCGAAACATTGAGGCGCATACGATCGTCAAGCGCCTGAACCTTCATCCCCACCTCCACCATGTTCACGTATTCGGGGTCGTAAACGCCCACGCTGGACGGCCGGCTCGGCCGGGCTGCGAATCCGCCGCTGCGGAAGCCGCGGGAGTAGGTGGCGTACAGCATGACGCTGTCGGACACCTGGAACTTGCCGTTCAACGTGCCCGAAACCGCGTCCCACGAGTCGCCCAGTGAGGTTGGCGCCACCAGGTAAAAGGGTTGACCGTCGTCATTGAGGGCCTGGTTGCCCATGGCGTCCAGGCGCCGGTAAACCACGTCATAGTCCTTGTCTTCTTCCGTGTAACGCAGACCCGCCGTAAGGCTGAACCGTTCCGAGAGGTCAGTGGTGGCCTGACCAAAAGCCGCATAGCTGCTGGTTTCAACCGCCGACCTGCGCTGATCCAGGTTGCCGAACTGATCGTCGTCCTGCAGGTTGTAGCCGTCCTCGGTGAAGTAATACAACCCGGCAATCCAGTTGAGCGTGCCCGCGGGATTCTCGCCGAGCAACTGGAGCTCCTGGGAAAACTGATCCGACGCGCCACTCTCCAGATAGTGGACAACCACCTGCGGAGCGCCGTCAAACTCCAGGTTTCCGACGTAATCCATGTCCCGGTAGGCGGTAATGGACTGGAAAGTCATCTGTTCGGACAGGCTCCATTGCCAGGTCGCAGACAAGCCGAAGAGATCCTGCTCGGTGGCGAGGTCGTCCAGGGAGTAACTGTCGAAGGGATCGGTCTCCACGCCCGGGGCGCAGGGAGCATACTCGCCCGCTGAGGCACTGGTGAAACACGGTGCGGCGCCAAAGAAGTTGACCATCCAATCGGCGAATTCATAGAAGCTGTGAGGCACCGCGGCCTGGCGTGCTCGGCTGGCGTCGGCCACCAAAGAGAATTCGGCGGCTTCACCGGCCCAGAACAATTGCATTCTGCCGCTTACGCTGCTTTCATCACCCGTTTCCTCGCCGGTGAAAACCTGCTCGCCCACGCCGTCCCGGTTGCGGCTCAGCACGCTTGCGCGCAGCCCCACGTTCTTGCCGATTCCGAATTCGGCGGAGGCCTGAACGTTAAGCCGCCCTTCCTGCCCGACGGTGGCGCCCAGATGGCCGCCCGGTTCCCCGCTCGGCCTGGCGCTGACCACGTTAACCGCGCCACCAATGGTGTTCTTGCCGAAAAGCGTACCCTGAGGCCCGCGCAGCACCTCCACCCGCTCAAGATCCAGCAGGTCCAGCGCCGCGCCCTGGTTGCGGCCCACGTAGACCCCGTCGATATAGAGGCCGACCCCAGGGTCGGTAGTCACCATATGGTCGGACTGACCGATTCCACGAAGGAAGATTGCGCCGGCCTCGGCGCTTCCCATGCCGTAGGACGTAAACGACATGCCCGGTGTGAATTTTCCGATGTCCCGCAGATCAATCATGTTGGCTTCCTCAAGATCCGGACTTGAGAAAGCCGTGATGGAAATGGGCGTTTCCTGAAGAGACTCCTGGCGCTTCCGGGCAGTGACGATGACCTCCTCAATGACCCCGTCTGCTCGATCTTCCGAAGTCTGAGCGGTCAGCGGTGCGCAGGGAAAGCAAACCATCGCCGCAACGAACAGGGCCGCCAACAAATCCCCGGCGCCCCAGGCCGCTCTATCGGTACTTCCTGGCGGAAAAAACAGCTCGTTTTCTCTCTGGATTCTCATGGTGGCCTCCGAGGTTGGCGGGATGGCGGATACTAACTGTTGTTGACAAATATGTCAAACAAAAAATGTATATTATGTTTGACAAATATGTCAATATCCGATAGGTTCCGGCAACCGGCCAAGGTTAAGAGGCCGCCGGCGCGGAGCCAAACGCCAATGGGCGTGAGAAAACGCGGCTGCCGGGAAAGACTAGAGCTTTATCCCGCAGCCCTTGAAAACAACGTGCAGGATAGTATCGACCCCGTCGCTGAAGTGCGTCTTGGTAAGACGGCGCGTGCCGAGCACACTTCGTATCTGCTGCTCGAAATCCGCATAGTATTGCGTGGTGCCCCAGACCAGAAAGAAAAAGTGGCGCGGGTCCAGGCAATCCATCTTGCCTTCGTCCATCCACTTGCGAAGCACGGCGCACTTCTCTTCGGTCAAGGCGCGTATGCTCTCGTTTTCCTCCCGGGTCATCATGTCCGATCCGCGTATGACCTCCTTGGCAAAAACCTTGGACGCCACCGGATGCTTCCGCGAATATTCCATTTTGGCGCGTATGTAGTCACGAATCGCTTCACCAGGCTCGCGATCAGGTGCGATGTGGGCAAACGCCTTTCCCCAATCCGCGCGCAACTGGGCAATGATGCGCCGGTATATCTGGCGCTTGGAAGAAAAATAGTAGTACAGATTGGGCCGCGGCAATCCCGCTGCCTGGGCAATGTCCTCCATGCGCGTGCCATGCAGGCCTCGCGTCGCCAGGAGGTTTTCCGCCGCACGCAGAATACGCGCTTCCTTCCTGTCGCGGGAATTCAAGGCGGGCGGCACTACACAAGCCTCCCTGCAAAAAACGCGCGGGCTGACGGTCGCTTATCCCCTGCTTGCAAGGCGCTTGTCTCCTTGGCCCGGCGGAATACTAGCACGGCCTTCACGGCCCGAATGAGAGCTTTCTGATGGCGCGGCGCCTTGCCGGGGTTATGGAAGAATGGCTTGCGGGCTGGCGTTCCGATTTGCCCTCCGGCTGGCGAAAATTGTTCGCGGAATTCGAGCTTTCCGCCAGCGCCATCGACCCGGCGCTTACCCTCGAAGCGTCCGAACCCATCTTTCCGTCACGCCGCCACGAGTCGCTGCCCGAAGCGCCTGCCGGAGCGCACTTTTTTCGGGCTTTCGACGGCATAGAACCCAGGCAGGTGCGTTGCGTTCTGCTGGGCCAGGATCCCTATCCGGACATCCGCTTCGCCACCGGCCGCGCATTCGAGGCCGGCTCTTATTCGTGCTGGAGCGGGCTCGGCGAAATGGCCTCGCACAGCATGCGCAGCTTCATTCAGTGCGTCTGCGCTTCGCGTCTTGATGACGCCAGCTACGCTTCGGATACTGCCCAGTGGCAGCGCACTCTTGCAGCCATCTCCAATCCGGCTAACGGCTTCGTCGAACCGCAACAGCTTGCACAGGAATGGGTGGATCAAGGGGTGTTGCTCCTCAATGCGAGTTTAACCATCAGCCGTTTTTCGGTAAATGGACACCCGCATCAGGTGCGCGGACACATTCCGCTGTGGCGGCCATTCGTGGCGCACCTCATTGACCGATTACGCGGCGCCGGACGGCCCATAGCCTTCGTATTGTTCGGTGAAGCGGCCTGGAAAGCTGCCGCAAATGGCGGTCTGTCCTGGGACCGCGGCGCGACCGGCAGTTTCCCGGTTGTGGCCACGCTGCACCCGGCCGCCGGAAACGAATTCCTGAAGCGGCCCAATCCATTCGTGGAGTGCAACAGGAAACTTGCCACCATGCGTCAGCCGCCTATTCGCTGGTAAAGGTAACCGGATACATGCAAACCGAATATGACTACATTATCGTCGGCGCGGGTTCGGCCGGCTGCGTGCTCGCCAATCGCCTAAGCGCCAGCGGCGAGCATAAGGTCCTGCTGCTTGAGGCGGGAAGCAAGGACCGCAACTACCTGTTTCGCCTGCCGATGCTCATGGGCAAGCTGATGCATTCGGGCATCTATAACTGGGCCTATCACACCGAGCCCGAAAAGCACCTTGACGGCCGCCGGGTCTATTGGCCGCGCGGCAAGGTGCTGGGCGGGAGCTCAACGATCAACGGCATGATCTACGTGCGGGGAAATCGGGCCGACTACGACGGCTGGGCCGAGGCCGGCAGTCCTGGCTGGTCCTACGACGAAGTCCTCCCTTACTTCAAGCGCTCCGAACGCCATACGGACAGGGATAACGAATACCACAGCCGGAATGGGGAAATGACCGTGCGCCGGGCGCGAGGCAGCAACGCCATGTTTAATGCGTACATCGAAGCGGGACAACAGGCGGGTTATCCGTTCAATGACGACTTCAACGGAGAAACGCAGGAAGGATTCGGGCGCTACGACTTCACCATCGAGAGAGGGAAACGCTGCAGTACCGCCCGGGCGTTTCTGTATCCGGCGCTTAAACGCCCGAACCTCACAATCGAGACAAACGCGCTCGCCCACCGGGTGACTCTTGACGGTAAACGCGCAGGCGGAGTCACATTCGAGACCGGAGGCAGGCTGCATACTGCCCGAGCCACGCGTGAAGTGCTCCTTTCCGCCGGCGTCGTCAACTCGCCGCAGTTGCTCATGCTTTCCGGTATCGGAGACAGCGAGGAAATTGAAAGCCATGGCATCAGGACAATGCGCCACCTTCCGGGAGTGGGAAAGAACGTGCAGGATCACGTGGACTGCTGTCTGGTGTACTCATGCCGGGAACCGGTTTCCATCCGCCGCGATCTGCGCGTGGACCGGATCGCCCTGAGCGTGGTCCGGGCGACACTGTTCGGCACCGGATTCGTTACCTCATTTCCTTACGAAGCGGGCTCGTTCATGAAAAGCTCGCCCGCCATGGAGGCCCCGGATATTCAAACGCACTTCATGCCGGCAACAGAAGACACCGCCAACATGCACTGGTCCGTGTTTTCCGCCGGGGGCGCTGACCAAGTCGCGGAACAGCACGGTTTCACCATTCGCATTGGCCCGGTGCAGCTCTCAAGCCGGGGCAGGATTGCTCTGCGCTCATCCAACCCGGAGGATCCTCCACGTATTTTCGCGAACTATCTCTCTGATCGGAATGATGCCGACAGGACAATTGCGGGCCTGCAGATGATGCGCGAAGTCATGGCGGCTCCCGCCTTCCGGCATGTCATCCACAAGGAGGTTGCGCCGAGACCGGAAATCAAGACTCAGGCGCAACTTCGCAAGTGGCTGATCGATGCGGCCATGACAACCCTCCACCCGGTGGGCTCATGCAGGATGGGTCAGGGCGCGGATGCCGTGGTGGACGCGGAATTGCGCGTGCATGGAATCGAAGGCTTGCGGGTGGTGGATGCGTCCATCATGCCCTCGATCACTCGTGGCAACACCAACGCACCGGCGATCATGATCGCAGAGAAAGCCAGCGACATGATTCTCCATTCAACTTCATGAACCAGGGACAAACGCCATGATCGTGGATCACCGAACCTATACCTTCCGCCCGGGAACCCTGCAGCGCTGGCTGAACAAATACGAAAACGATGGACTGCCGATTCAGAAGGAGTACCTGGGAACCTTTCTCGGCCTCTTCACGACGGAGATCGGCAATCTTCATCAGGTGGTTTTCATGTGGGGATACGAAAGCCTGGGTGACCGCGAGAAGCGGCGGGCAGCGATGGAAGCCGATCCTCGCTGGGATCAGTTCATGAACGAAGTCTGGGAACTCGAAGCCATTCAAACGCAAGAAATCAAAATGCTCCGCCCCGCCGGCTTCTCGCCGATTCAATAGCTGCAACCTGGGCCACGCCCGGCCAATCGGAAGCACTCATCCAGCTTGTCCGAATGTCAGTAGGTGATGGACGGAGTCCTTGTGGCCATGCGCTCAATGGCTCTGCCAGTTGGGGCAGGTCCTGCTCGATTACGGTCCATACCGCTTCCAGACTGATTCCCAGATAGTTGTGAGCGAGTACGTTCCTGAAGCCCGCGATCTCGATCCAGGGAATATCAGACTCAGTGGCCTTGACCCCTTCGCTCAGTCGCTGAGTCGATTCAGCCAGAACTTGCAGGTTGCGAAGGACCGCATCCCGCACAATGGGCAAGCCAAGAAAAGCGGTCGAGTCCCCGCCCGTATATTCCTCAATACGCTCGATACATTCAAGGATGTGCGCCAGCAGCACTGAATCCGAATGAGCATCCGGAATCACAGAGGTTCCGCCTCGTCTAATACTCGTTCCTTCAACTCGGGACGTAACCCCTGCCCGGTGACAACATCCACCCGGCGCTGCAACAGATCCTGAACATCCATGAGCAGTCCGCCAAGTGCAAGACCTGACTGTCCGCTTGGCAAAGAAACCAGCAAGTCAACATCGCTATCGTCGTTTGCGTCGCCTCGGGCCATGGAGCCGAATATCCGCACATTGCGGATCCCGCGGCGCTTGGCGAGCGCAAGGATCCGGGCACGATTAGCCTCGATAAGTCGGTGCATTATTCTCCTCCCCGCCAGCGTTTAGCTGCGGCGGTCCAATTTTCGCATTGTCCTGGAAAAAGCACCTCTGGCGCTAGCGCCCGGGGCGCGCCTCCAGCATGCCCTCGCGCAGCGCCAGCCGCACGAAGGGCACCGTCAGTTGTTTGCTGCGGCTGGCCGCCAGGGCCGCCAGCCGGTCAACCAGATTGAAAACGTCGCTGGGATTGCGGCGCACACGCCGCATGAGGAAACGCGCGGTCGCTTCCGGCAGCTTGATGCCGCGGCTGCGGACCCTGAGCTGCACCGCCTCCAGGCGTTCCTCGTCGGTCAGCGATTGCAGCTTCCAGATCTGTCCCGATGCCAGCCGGGTCCGCATGTCGTCACGCTCAAAACCCGCCCCCGCCGGCGTACTGGACGCCGCCAGCACCAGCCGCGAGCCGCGCCGTTCGAGTTCCCGGCAAAGCCCGCCCATCGCCTCCTCCACCTCAGGAGCGCCGGCGATCTTGTCGGCGTCGTCGATGCAAAGCAGTTCGATATTGCGCAGGGCATCCAGGGCATCCGGCTTGAAGCCGGCGTGCGCCGGCAGGTACGCCGCGCTCAGGCCCTGGTCCGACGCCGCCCGCACGGCGGCAAGCAGCAGATGGGTTTTCCCCGTTGCGGGCGCGCCCCATAGCCAGAAAGGAGGAGCGCCGTCGCGGGAGATAAGGCTTCGCAGGGCCGTCACGACGTCCGCGTTGGCGCCGTTGTAGAAATTCTCGAACACGCAGGGATCCTCGCGGCTCACGTCCAGCTGCAACTGCCGTATTTCGCCCTCGGCCGACCCGGTTTCCTGCCGCTTCCGCTGCGCAGCGAGCAGGAAACCGCTCAATACGTAATGCACGCCGCTCAACACGGCAAGCAGCAGCGCCAGCGCTCCGCCGATCTGTATCCACAGGGCCGGCAGGAACCCGCCGAAGGCCTCGGCGGCGATTACCGCCACGCCAAGCCATATCTGAACAAAGGTATTCAGACGGCTTACCCTGGAGGGGCGCGGGCGCAGTTCGCCGCGGAACAGGCGGAAAGTCTGCCAGCCCACAACGATCACGAGGTCGCGCACGATGACCACAACCGCCAGCCAGGCCGGGATATGCGAGAGTGCAGCCAGCGTTACGTAAACGCTGGCAATCAGGACCTTGTCCGCCATCGGGTCCAGGATCGAACCGAGATAGCTGTCCAGTTTCCAGCGCTTGGCCAGGTAACCGTCCAGCCAGTCGGATAGCGCCGCGACGCCCAGCAGCAGCAGCGCCTGACCGTAGTGTCCGCGGGCAAGCATGGTGACGATGACCGGCGCGAGCAGGAGCCGAAAAATGCAGATCAGGTTCGGTATGTGGCGCTTGAGTTTCATGAACCCGTCCGGGTGAGTTCGAATGCAACGCCCAGGGAACCCAGCGCCTCTCGCAGCGGGGATTCGGCCGTCCGCGAGGTGATCTGCAGCGTAAGTTCGTCGCCCGTGGCGCCCTTCACCTGCCACTCCCGTACCGCCTGCAGGGAGCTCAGCGTTTCCTGGAGGCTTGTGTAGGCCTTGAGGTCCGGGACCGGCGCCAGCACCAGCAGATACGACCGCAAGGGTCCCTGGGTGGCCATGAATCGCCCGGCCAGCGTGTCCGTTACCCGGTGCACCGCCTCGGCAGCGTCGCTTTCCCATACTGTTTGCCAGAATCCGTCCTCGCGCAGATTCCACTCGATGTCGTCGAGCCCGCTGGGCACCGCCAGCCGCCCCAAAACCATCAACCTGTCGTCGTCGCCCGGCAGGCATGCAAAGGCGCCGATCCAAAGCTCCTCGGCGCATTGCCCTGCCCCGTTTACGTCGGCGACGGGAGCGAAATTGATTTCGATGCCGCGCAGCGCCGCAACCTCCTCGAAAGTCCGGCTCAGCGCTCCGCTGAATACGCTACGGACGTTCATGGCCTGTGGCGACGGTTCCGCGAAACCCACCGGCTTGAACAGCCACCTTTCTCCGTCGTTCACGACCAGCCACAGGTTGAACCGGGGCCTCTCGCCTTCCCAGATGCTCTCACCGGCCTCCTCGAGAACCCGGCGAACCAGGGGCTCGTCGAACTCGGCTTCCAGGCTTTGCCCGTTGATGACGCGGAACTGCCGCACAACGCTCGTGGCCGGCGGGAAGCGATCGGCGAGTTCGCCAGCCCCGCGTCGTCCCGTAACCCGAACCAGCAGTCGCGCGAGCGCGTCCTGCAGCGCCCTGTCCACCCCCGCCTGGCTGGAGTCAGGCAGCGGAGCGGTGGACCTGAAGGACGTTTCGGCCAGAGTTGCGGCGGACGCCAGAAACACCGTCATGGCCACGACACTTAAGGCGATGCGCGAGAGCATGGAAAAGGGCATTATAGGATGCGCGATTCCCCGAAAGAGAGGGTTTGAGTGAGCAAACCGATCACCTACAGCGGCGCCGGAGTTGACCTGGAGCGCGGCGCGGAAATCGTCCGCCGTATCGCGCCGATGGCCCGCGAGACGCACCGCCCCGGCGTGCTGGGCGGGATCGGCGGATTCGGCGGTCTGTTCGAGGCGCCCTGCAGCGGATACCGGCAGCCCGTGCTGGTGGCGGGCGCCGACGGAGTCGGCACCAAGCTCAGGTTGTGCGCCGAAGCGGGCCGCATGGAAGCGCCGGGCGTGGACCTGGTGGCCATGTGCGTGAACGACCTTCTGGCCATGGGGGCCGAGCCGCTGTTTTTCCTCGACTATTGCGCGGCCAACCGGCTGGACCCGGAGCGCCTGGAACCTCTGCTTAAGGGCATCGTGCGCGGCTGCAGGGAAGCCGGCGCCGCGCTGCTGGGCGGTGAGACCGCGGAATTGCCCAATACGTACGTGGATGACGGACTGGAACTGGTGGGCTTTTGCGTCGGCGTGGCCGAGAAGGACCGGCTGCTGGACGGCAAGGGCATCGAGGCGGGCGACCTGCTGCTGGGCGTGGGTTCGTCCGGCCCGCACTCCAACGGTTATTCGCTGGTGCGCCGAATCGTGGACATGGCCGGTGGGCCCGGGACCTTGAGCGGCAGCCTGATCGACCAGTTGTGCGAGCCGACCCGGATCTACATCCGCTCGGTGCTTCCCCTGGCGCAATCGGGACGGCTGAAAGCGATTGCACATATCACCGGCGGAGGCCTGCCGGAAAACGTGGAGCGGATCATTCCGGACGACCTGGCGGCCAGAATCGACACCGGCGCCTGGGCCTGGCCACCGGTATTCGACTGGCTGAGCCGCGAGGGACCGGTGGAGCGCGGGGAAATGCTGCGCACCTTCAATTGCGGCATCGGCCTGGTTCTGGCCGTGTCCCCGCAAGAAGCGACGGCGGTGCGCGAAGACCTGGCCCGGGCGGGCGAGGAAGTTTTCGAGATCGGCCGGGTGGAAACCGGCAGCGGCGTAACGCTTGACTAGGGCCTGTTAACGCTATGCGATGCCGCTCTGTTGAGTCTGTCCCGTTGCCAATCAAGGCGCGAGGAGCGTAGTTTGGTCATTCCAAATGAGCGACGAGCAACGCCGAGTGGCGCCGGGACAGACTCAACCCGCCGGGCCGGGCCTGTTTTCCCGCCTGGCGGCGTTGCAGCTCGCTTGAGTGGGCTGGCCACACGGCGCTCGCGGCGCCTTGCCAGTCAGGAAAACAGGCCCGGCAGAGCGGCATCGCATAGCGTTAACAGGCCCTAAGCGGAATACCGGGGCCGTGAGCTTGAGAACCGTCGTTCTTCTGTCCGGCACGGGGACAAACCTTCAGGCCATACTCGATCAAGCGGCGTCGGAGGAATCGCGCCTTGACCCGGTCGCCGCGCTCAGCGACAGGGCCGGGGCGCAGGGGCTCGAACGCGCCCGGCGAGCCGGCATTGCGGCAATCGCCCTGCCCCGCGACGGGTTCCCGGATGCGCGCTCATGGTGGGGCGAAATCGCGGCGCGGTTGCGCGCGCTGGCTCCCGACGCGCTGGTGCTCGCCGGTTTCATGCGGATTCTCCCCGCGGAACTGTGCGAGGAATACAAAGGGCGAGTGCTCAACATTCATCCTTCGCTGCTGCCGAAGCACCCCGGCCTCGATACCTACCGCAGGGTTCTGGAAGCGGGAGACCGCTGGCACGGAACCACGGTGCATTTCGTTACCCACAAGCTTGACGCCGGACCTCCGATCGCCCAGGCACGGATTCGCGTTGGCCGCGAGGATGATGCGGACTCGCTTCGGGCCAGGGTTCAAGCCTGCGAGCATGTCCTGTATCCTCGCGTGCTGGAATGGATGTCGCAGGGCCGTCTCGCCATGGGCGACCGGCACGCGATGCTGGACGGAAGCGACTTGCTCGAACCGCTCATGTTTGAAGAAGGCGAACTCTTTTGAGTCTGGCGCGGACAACGGTTGCGGCCTTGCTGCTGGCGTTCGCCTGGCCGGCGCTTGCGGCGGACGCCGCCGGGTCGGCCCGGGGCATTGAGAGTATCGGCGTGCTGTACGACGTAGACGCGCCGTTCGGGCAGCGCGCCCTGAGCCTTAGCCTGGTCCGGACCGACGGCGACGGCTTCATATACGAAACCTACTCGCGGGGTCTGGGCCTGGCCCGCCTGGTCATCGCTTCGGACGCATTGGAAAGCAGCCGCTTCGTTCTCGATGACGATGGCAGGGTGCAGCCGCGAGGCTACCTGTGCCGTTCCTGCGACGGCCGCAAGGACGGCCTGGTGGAAATCTCCTATGACCCGGATGCGAAGCTGGCCGTATTCCGCGAGGGGGAGGAGTTACTGGACTTTGGAATGGATACGCGCACCATGGACCGCAAGGCATGGGAAATCCAGACCGTGCTCGACATCGCAGCGGGCCGCCCGCTGGACGTGGAACCCACGCTCGAAGGCGGAAAGCTGAAGTTGTACCAGGGCGAGAGCCTCGGCAGGGAAACGCTCAGCACCCGCGCCGGCGAGCTTGAGACTGTCAAGTACCGCCGCCAGCGCGAGGGTTCCGACAACTTCCAGTATCTCTGGTACGCGCGCGAACTGGGTTGGCTGCCGGCCCGCTGGGAGATCTGGCGGAAGGACAGGCGCCTGGTGATCATCGAGGCGTACGAATTCGGCTGGGGCGAGGACACGGCGCTTGCGATGCTCGCTGACTGGCTGGAATAGAGTCTGTGAGTATCGGGCCGGACAGCTGGATTCGGCGGATGGCCGTCGAGCACCGCATGATAGAGCCGTTCGCCGAGCAGCAGGTCCGCCGCGTCGGCGAAAAATTGGTGATCTCATACGGCGTTTCCAGCTACGGCTACGACGTGCGCTGCGCCAGCGAGTTCAAGGTGTTCACCAATATCCACTCGGCGGTCGTGGACCCCAAGCAGTTCGAGAGCAAGAGCTTTGTTGCCCTGACCGGCGACCACTGCATCATTCCCCCCAATTCGTTTGCGCTGGCGCGGACCGTGGAGTATTTCCGCATTCCCCGGGACGTGCTGACCATCTGCCTGGGCAAGTCCACCTATGCGCGCTGCGGCATCATCGTGAACGTCACGCCGCTGGAGCCTGAGTGGGAAGGTTTTGTGACGCTGGAATTCTCGAACACCACTCCGCTGCCGGCCAAGATCTACGCCAACGAGGGTGTGGCGCAGATGATTTTCTTTCAGGCGGGGGAAGTGTGCGAGACGTCGTACAAGGACCGCGGCGGCAAGTACCAGGGCCAAACCGGCGTCACGCTGCCCAAAGCCTGACCGTGCGCAAGGCGGCATTCATCGGGTTGGGGGTGATGGGCTATCCGATGGCCGGGCACCTGGCGAAGGCGGGGCACGCGGTAACGGTATTCAATCGTACGGAATCCAGGGCCCGGCGCTGGGTCGCGGATTTCGGCGGTGCGGCGGCGGCCAGCCCTGTCGCGGCCTGCGCCGACGCGGACTTCGTGTTTACCTGCGTGGGACGCGACGAGGATGTTCGCGCCGTGACGCTGGAGCGTGACGGCGCCTTCGCGGGCATGCGCCCCGGCGCGGTTTTCTTGGACCACACCACCACTTCGGCGGAACTCGCACGCGAACTGGACTCAGCCGCGCGCAAGCGCGGGCTTGCTTTCCTGGACGCGCCCGTATCCGGGGGCCAGGCCGGCGCGGAAAACGGCAAACTGGCCATCATGGCAGGTGGCAGGAGAAAGGACTTCGACCGCGTGCTCCCGTTACTTGAATGCTACGGCGAGCGCATCGATCTCATGGGGCCGGCCGGAGCGGGCCAGCTCACCAAGATGGTCAACCAGATATGCATTGCCGGGCTCGTGCAGGCGCTGTCCGAAGGATTGGACTTCGCCCGGCGCGCCGGACTGGACGGCGAGCAGGTCGCGGGGCTGATCGGCGCCGGAGCGGCCCAGTCCTGGCAACTGGACAACCGCCACGCCACCATGCTGGCCGACGAGTTCGAATTCGGTTTCGCCGTCGAATGGATGCGCAAAGACCTGGGCTACGCGATGGACGAAGCCCGGCGCAACGGCGCCGAACTCGCTGTCGCGCGGCTGGTGGACCGGTTTTACGCGGAGATTGAGGCGATGGGCGGCGGCCGCTGGGACACCTCCAGCCTGATCCGCCGCCTCCGCAACAAGGGGCAAGCCGGCCGATAAGCCGGGTTCTGTCGAGGGCAATCATTCATCTAGGGCCGCCGTCGCCGACGGCCTCAAGCAGCCTACCCGGAAGCGCGTGCGGACATACGCGTGGCTTCCCTATTCGGCCTTGCTCCGGACGGGGTTTACCCTGCCGCTGCTGTTGCCAGCCGCGCGGTGCGCTCTTACCGCACCTTTTCACCCTTACCCGGCATTCCCGAAGGCGCCGGGCGGTATATTTTCTGTGGCACTTTCCGTGGGCTTGCGCCCCCCAGGCGTTACCTGGCGTCCCGTCCGCCGGAGCCCGGACTTTCCTCCCGCCGCACCGGTAAAACCGAAGCGACCGGCGATTGCCTGGCCGGCTCGCCCAAGGCAACACTAGACCAGTCCGCGCGCCCGCGCAATACGCAGGCAGGGGTCGCAAGCAGCGGGGTCGCAAGCAGCGGGTTGACGGACAATCAGCGCCAGTCTATCCTGTGCCGCACAGAAACTGTGAGACTGTGACCATGAAGAACATCACGGTATCAATCGACGACGAGTGCCATCGACTCGCCCGGATTCGTGCGGCCGAACTGGGCACTTCCGTTTCCGCTCTCGTGCGTGGCTATCTGAGGAGCCTGATGGCGAATCGCGACGAAGAGCAAGAGACCGCCGCTGAACCTGGTGAAACCCCCTACCAGCGACGCTGCAGGCAATTGAGGAACGTGTTTGCGGACTTCGATGCCAAGGGCGTGGGACTGCGAATGTCCGAGAACCTGCCCCGGGCGGCGCTGTATGACCGCGCTGCGATGCGCTCCGAGCCGTCCGCCGAAGGCGACGGCTCAAGCGGGAGTTCCTGAGCGCTGGGCCATTTCCCGTGCGATTCGTGGACACCAATGTGCTGCTGTACGCCGTCAGTGAGGATCAGGCAGAGGCCGGCAAGCGGGAACGGGCGCGGGGCGTTCTCGGCGAGCGCGATCTCGCCGTGTCTGTGCAGGTGCTGCAGGAGTTCTACTTTCAAGCCACCCGCCCCGCACGGGCCAGACGCCTTTCCAGCGACATTGCATTGCGTTTCCTGGAACCCATTCTGCTGTTTCGGATTCAAGCCATGACTCCCGATGTGTTTCTCGATGCCGTGGATATCAGCCGCCGCTTTCAGCTTTCCTATTGGGACGGGGCGATCATTGCGGCTGCGCGGGTTCTGGGTTGTGAGGCGATCTACACCGAGGACCTGAACCCCGGACAGCACTACGGCCCGGTCCGCGCCGTCAACCCGTTTGCGGACTCAACACCGGCCTGACTGACCATCAGGGCCAGTACAGCAGCGCTTCCGGATGCCCTGGCGCTGGCGATCGGCAACCTGTGGCGCCCACGATGCGCTGCGTGACGTGCCGGAGAGCAGCGGCGCGTCGTTCGAACACGGTGGGCCGCTGGCGGTGGAGACGATGCGGAGGCTGGGCTGTGACGGAGCATTGATTGGTGTCGTGGAAGGCGCGAAGGGCGAGCCGCTGGCCATTGGGAGCAGGACACGCGCCGTCCCGCCGGCGGGCAAGCCGCACGGCGGATGTTTCCGCGGAAACACTTGTGCAAAGTCCGGAAACACCTGCGCAAAACCCGGAAGCACCTCCGCAGCGGACGGCGCCCAGCGGCTGGCGGAGTTCAACGCGTCGCGCGGCCTGAACATCGAGGCCCACACTGCCCGATGCGGCTGGGGTGGCGAGCGCATGGACTACAACATCGCCATCGACGGCCTGTGCCTGGAGGCGGGATATAACTGAACGGCTGCCTGACCTGGGTTAGAGCGAACGCGCCTCGCCTTGCTGGAGGGCGGGACGCCCTCCTTGCCGAGTTGCGAGCAAGGGCGCTCCCGCTCCAGGGGTGTGGGATATGATGGCTGCCGGTCCCCGGGAGGAAAGTGCATGAGCGGTCGCATAGGAAACATTGAGCTGGCGTCGGGCGTGCGCATAACGCACTTCTGGACCTACATGTACGCGTCCCTGATCTGCATCGGGATGATTTCGAACATGAATTTCTCCCAGCCCTATATCCTCATCGAGCACCTGGGGATCGCCAATCCGGGCGTAGCCGGCAGGATCACCGGCCAGCTCACGCTGATTACGGAAATCATGAACCTGCTGCTGATCTGGCCGTTCGGCATACTGGCCGACCGCATAGGACGCCGCCCGGTCATCATGCTGGGCATCGGCATGATCGGACTCAGCTACGCCTTGTACCCCTGGGCGACGGAAGTCAACGAACTCATGGCGATCCGGGTGATCTTCGGCATCGGCGTAGCCGCCGCCGCGGCCATGACGGCCACGATCCAGAACGACTATCCCGTCGAGTCGTCGCGCGGCCGCGTGATCGGGTTCAGTTCGGCCTTCAACGCGCTGGGCATCGTGTTTGCAACATGGATGGTGTCGCGCCTGCCGGTATGGTTGCAGGATGCCGGCGTGGGGCCGGTGGCCGCGGGCCGCTACGCGTACAGCGCGGCAGCGCTCGTGTGCCTGGTATCGATACTGATATTCCGCTTCGGCCTGAAGGCCGGCGTGCCCGAACAGACGCGGCAGCGCCCTCGCTGGTGGGACCTGGCCCGAACGGGCATCGAGCAGATGAGGAACCCGCGCATCGTGCTCGCCTACCTTTACGCGATGCCGGCGCGCGGCGCCCTGGTGGTGTTCGGCCTGTTCACGTCCCTGTGGGCCAGCACGGCGTTCAGGGCCGCCGGGGGCGAGGTCGCCGTGGCGCAATACCTGGTATGGCTGCCGTCTACCGTGGGCACGGTGACAGCCGTGGGCTGGTCCTTCGTGTTCGGCTGGATACTCGACCGCATCAGCCGGGTCGCGGGGGTGGTGCTGTCGACGGCGATGTCGATGGTCGCTTATGGATTGATGTATTTCGTGGAAACGCCGCTGGATCTGCGCATGCTCCCGCTCTTTGCCCTGGTGGGCGCGTCCATGGCCGGCGGCATGATGAGCAGCATGGCGCTGGTGGGCCAGGAAGCGCCGCCCGCCAAGCGCGGCGCAGTCATCGGCCTGCTGAGCCTGTTCGGTTCTGCCGGCATCATCCTTGCCGCCAACTACGGCGGCGAACTGTTCAGCGCAGCAACACCCTGGGCGCCGTTTCTGCTGATAGCCGGCGCGCAGGCGGTGCTGTTCGTATTTGCCGTAATTGTCTGGGTGGTGGCGCCGGGCGACTGGAAGCCGGCGTCCGCCGCGGCTGCACGCAGTTCCTGATCCACTGGCGGATTGAGAAACGTCTGAGTACGGCCGTCGGCCCAGCAGACGTCCACGCGATCCACGCTTTCGCGGCTTCCCAGGCCGAAGATGGGAGCGGGCTCGTCCACCGAGTTGTAGCCGGTGGAAGAGAAGATCTCCCTCCACTGAACCAGGTCGCCCGCCGCCACGCGAACCCGCGCGTTGAGCCGCTGGCCTTCGAGGCGCACCTTGATCCAGTGATTGCCTTTGCCCTGGTTCAGCCAAAGGAAATTGCGCTGCGGGTCCGACAGCATCTCGCCGCGGTTATAGAAGGTCCGGGCCGTTCCGACGATGTCGGCGAACCCGTCGCCGTTTACGTCGCCGCTGGCCACGCCGGCGCCGATGCTGTGTCCCTCGGCGCCGGACCCTGCGGTCACGTCGGAGAAGGTGCCGTCGCCGTTGTTGCGCAGCAGCGCATTGTTGGCGGCCCCGAAGGCGATGTAGAACTGCACGAAATATGGGAGGTCCTCGACGATATCGTTGATGAGCACGTTGGACGGCCCGCCGTTGCTCACATAAATGTCGAGCCAGCCGTCGTTGTCGTAGTCGCCCATCGTGCAGCCCCGGGCGCCGCCCTCATCTCCCGCGCCCGAGGCCAGGGTGATGTCGGTGAAGCCGGGCTGGCCGGTTTCCGCATAGTCGTTGCGGATCAGGCGGTTGGCCTGGTCCGCGTTCGGCAGATAGGCGTCGATGTCGCCATCGTTGTCCACATCGCCCAGGCAGACGCCGTTGGCGTTGCCGGGGTTCAGGAAGGCCCAGCCGGCAGGCGGCTGCCTCGAGCGCGTGATGTCCGCAAACTTGCCGTTACCCTCGTTCAAATAGAGCGCATTGGGGCCGCCCTCCTGGGGCGACAGCAGGTCGAGGTCCCCGTCGAAATCAAAATCGAACCAGCCGGGCGACCCCTGGCTGTTGGCCTCCTTCATGTTGTCCAGAAGCAAGACCCCTGCGGCTTCGGTCACGTCCTCGAACTCGCCGTCTCCGACGTTGCGGAACAGCGCCTGGTCGACGTCGTAGTCGGCCGAACGCCACAACAGGTCCAGCAAACCGTCACCGTCGTAGTCACCGAAACCCACGCCCCCCGAGGTCGCGGTTATGCCCTCGTTGGACTCGTCCTCGTAAACCCCCTCGCGCACCAGCCAGGCGTCGCCGGTAACGTCTTCGAAGTCCGGCACGCCGGTTTCCGCCAGCCGGTTTCGATAAAGGGTGACGGGCGGATCGTAGCCGCCCCGGGCGCCGGACTGCATGTTTGCGACCACCAGATCATCGTCGCCGTCGAGATCGTAGTCACCGAAGCTGATTCCGCGTCCCAGCCCGCCTTCGTTGGCAGCGCCGCGCGCTTGCGCCACGTCGGTGAAATAGCCGCGCCCGTCGTTCTCCCACAAGCGATTGCGAAAGTCCAGCCCGTGCGTCCCGCTGTCGTTATTGGTGATGTAGAGGTCGGCGTCGCCGTCGGCGTCGTAGTCGTTGAACGCCACGCCGGCGCCGTCCAGCCCGATGTCCGCGATCCCGCGCTCTGCGGCCTGCTCGCTGAATCGGATCGGAACGCTCTCCCCGGATGAATCCGTGCCGCCCTGGCAGGCGGCGAGCAATATCGCGACGGCGGCCACAACGGCGCCGCACCGAACACATGATTGAACTAAAGCCATACCTCCACCCCGGCAACCTACGACGCCGGGACCTCAAACGGTAGCGTGCGCAAACGCTTGCCCAGCGCCGCGAAAATCGCGTTGCCCACGGCCGGTGCGGCCGGCGGCACGCCGACCTCGCCTATGCCCCCGATCGGGGCTCCGCTGTTGACGACATGCACCCGGATTTCGGGAGTGTCGTTCATGAGCAGCATCCTGTAGCTGTCGAAATTGCTTTCCTTGACGCCATTCTCGTCAAAGTGGATCCGGCCGAGCAGGGCCGCGGTCAAACCGTAGAGAATCCCCCCACTGATCTGCGCTTCCAGCGTGGCGGGATCCACCGCCAGCCCGCAATCCACGGCGCAGTCTATGCGCTCGATACGCAGCTCGCCACGCGCCACCGACACCCGCGCCACTTGCGCCGCATAGGAGCCGAAACTTGCCGAACAGGCAATGCCCAGGCCGCTCTGCGAACCAGGCGGCCTGCCCCAGCCGCCTTCCCTGGCTGCCCGAGCCAGCACGGCCGCCATACGCGACTCCACCGGCAGCAACGACAGCCGGAAGGCGTAGGGATCGCGACCGGCCGCGTGGGCCAGCTCGTCGACAAAAGTCTCGACGAAAAAGCAGTTGAATGAATGGCCGACGGACCGCCAGAAGCCCAGGTTGACCGGCGAGTCGGCCTCGCCATGGCTGACCTCAAGGTTCGGCACCCGGTAGGGCAGGTCCGCGACGCCCTGGAGGGCAGCGGTATCCACTTCCACTTCCATCCCCCGCATCTGCCTGAGCAGGGACGGAGAGGCGACGCGCTGCCGCCAGACGGTCAATTCGCCGTCGTTATCCAGAGCGCCGTGAATCAGGCTGATCGCCGCAGGCCGGAAATAGCCATGCCGCATATCGTCCTCGCGCGTCCACATGACCTTTACGGGGCGCCCGGCGTACTGGGAGGCCAGCACGGCTTCGGCAACATAATCGTTCTCCAGGCGGCGCCCGAAACCTCCGCCCAGCGCGGGCGTGTAGATATGCACGTCTTCGATGGGCAGGCCGGTATGCCTCGCGGCCACCTGCTGCGCGCGGGTCTGGGACTGGGTGGGCGCCCAGACCTCGCAGCGATTTACGCGCACATCCGCAGTGCAATTCATCGGTTCCATGGTGGCGTGATGCAGAAACGGGGCTTCGTACTGCGCCGTGACCCGGCGCGCCCCGGAACTCTGCAGGGCTTCCTGCACGTTGCCCTCGCTGCGCGCCAGGGGCGCCGGTTCATACAGGGCGTTGACCAGCCGGCGGCGAAAATCGGCCGCAGGATCGGTCGCGCCGGCTGCGGCGTCGCCGTCCGGCGCAACCCACTTCACGTCCAGCGCGGCCCGCGCCTTGTAAGCCCGCCAGAAGTCCTCCGCGAGCACCACCACTCCAGGCGGCCGGTGGACGTCGCCCGGAATTTCGAACACATCCGCAACGCCGGGAAGGTTCAGGGCCGCCGTAGCATCGTAGACCGCGCGCCGCTCAACCGAACCGGGCCAGGGCGACCGGTCGATCAGCGCCGTCAACTGCCTGGGCAGGCGCACATCGCTGGCGTAGCGCTGGGCGCCCATCGTCTTGGGGGCGACATCCGGCCGCGGGAACGACCTGCCGACAAGACGGTATTCAGACAAGTCCTTCAGCGGAGGATTCTCCGGGGGGTCCAACTGCGCCGCGGCGGATATCAGCGCACCGTATTCCAGCCGGGCTCCGGTCGCGCGGTTGGTCACCACGCCATCACTGCAGACGCATTCGGAAGGACTGATGCCCCACTCCACCGCCGCCGCCAGCCGCAGCATCTCCCGGGCCGAGGCCGCCGCGTTGCGAAGAAGATCGAACGAACCGCTTACGGCCTGACTTCCGCCGGTGCCCACGACTCGTGGCCAGCCGGCGGGATTGTCGGGCATGGCGGCAACGGAAACGCGGTCCCACGACACTTCCAGCTCTTCCGCGACGATACGGGCCAGCGCCCAGGGGCTGCCCTGCCCCATGTCCGTGCGGTCGCAGACAAACGAAACCTCGCCCGAAGGAGCTATCGAAATCCAGGCGCTGGGGCGAAACTCGTCCGCGTCCTGGGATCTGGCGGCAGGCAGGCATACCGCCAGCGTCAACGAGCCGCCGGCGGCGACAAATGCCCGGCGGGTCAGTTTGATTTCAGGCGCGGACTTCACGCGGGCGCTAAGGTCCCGGCTGGATTTGGCGGAGAGGGTGGGATTCGAACCCACGAAGGGCTTCTAACCCTTACTCCCTTAGCAGGGGAGCGCTTTCGTCCGCTCAGCCACCTCTCCGCACGTGCGGCGCCTGCACTAGGACTCCTCTTCGTCGCCGCCGACACTGCCTTGTTCTTCAGCGATGCGCTGGTAGACCTCTTCGCGATGCACCGTCACCTCGCGCGGCGCCTCAACTCCCAGCCGGACCTGGTTGCCCCGTATGTCCAGCACCGCAATGCGCACGTTATCGCCAACGATTACGGCCTCTCCGGACCGGCGGGTAAGAATCAGCATTCCCCAAGCCTCCTGGGCGAGCTCTTGCGCCGCGCGGCCCTTGCCCACCCTCATTGTTGTGGGAAGAAATCATAACGCGGAATCGGCAACGACGCCACTTCAAGGGATCATTCAAGGGATCATTCGGCGTCGGCGTTCCGATCCTTGCCATGCACCAGCCGGTACAGCGCCGGAAGCACCACCAGAGTCAGCGCCGTGGAAGAGACAATGCCTCCGATGACCACGGTGGCCAGGGGGCGCTGGACCTCGGCGCCGATACCCGTGTTCAGCGCCATGGGAACAAATCCCAGCGATGCGACCAGCGCCGTCATCAATACCGGCCTCAATCGGGTCAGGGCGCCCTGGATAATGGCCTCGTCAAGGGAATGGCCCTGGTCGCGCAAGTCCCGAATGAAGGTCACCATGACCAGGCCGTTCAGTACCGCAATGCCGGACAGGGCGATACATCCGACCGCCGCCGAGATGGAGAAGGGAATGCCCCGCAGCATCAACGAAAGAACCCCGCCAGTGAGCGCGAAGGGCACCCCCGTGAATATGACGCCGGTGTCACGGAATGTTCCCAGCGCTGCCGCCAGGAGTCCCGCGATGAGTACCAGAGTGGCCGGGACGACGATGCTCAAGCGATCGGCGGCCGACTGCAAATTCTGATAGGTGCCCCCGTATTCGATCCAGTATCCGGGCGGAATCGCCACTTGGCGTTCGACCGCTTCCCGCACGTCATCCACAAACGACCTCAGGTCGCGGTCGCGAACATTGGCGGTCACCACCATGCGGCGCTTGCCGTTTTCCCGGTTGACCTGGTTGTAACCGATCACCAGCTGCATGCCGGCCAGTTCGCCCAGGGGAACGAAGCCGCCGCCCTCCAGCGGCACAGGCAGGCTTGCATAGCCGTCCGGTTCGGCGCGCAGCTCCTCCGGCAGGCGAACCACGATATTCACGCGCCGGTCTCCCTCGTACAACTGGCCGGCTGTTCTCCCGCCGAGCGCGGTGGAAACCACGCCCTGAAGTTCGCGCAGACTGACACCGTAGCGCGCCAGCGCCTCCCTGTCGGGCACCAGCGTGAGAACCGGCAGGCCCGTAACCTGCTCGACCTGTATATCGGCAGCTCCGGCCACCCCGCTTACGGCGGACTCTATGGAAGCGCCCAGCTCGATCAGGGTGTCGAAATCGTCTCCGAATACCTTGATCGCAAGCTCGGAGCGAACTCCGGCGATCAATTCGTTGAAGCGCATCTGTATCGGCTGGAGGAATTCGTATTGATTGCCCGGATAAGGCGTGACGCGGCCCTCAAGCTCCCTGATGATCCGGGACTTGGATTTGTCGGGGTCGGGCCACTGGTCGCGCGGCTTCAAGATGATGAATACGTCTGCCACGCTCGGCGGCACCGGGTCGGCGGCCACTTCGGCGGTGCCGATCTTGGAAAAGACAAACGCGACTTCCGGCTGCCGCCCGACCTCCTCTTCGAGCAGCTCCTGCATCTCGACCGCCTGCGACAGCGAAGTGCCGGGTATCCGCAGCGCATGCATGACGATGTCCCCCTCGTCGAGGTTGGGGACGAAATCGGCCCCCATGCGCGTCGCCAGCCATCCGAAGAGCAGTACCAGAACAAGCGCCAGGCCAACCACCAGCCAGCGGAACCGCAAGGAGGCCAGCAGCAGCGGCCGATAGAGCGATCGCGCTCCGCGCACGATGGGGTTTTCACGCGCCTTCACCGGTTTTCGGATCAGCAGGGCAATGCCGGCGGGCACGACGGTCACCGAGAGCGCCATGGCGCTCACCAGGGCAATGACCACGGTAGTCGCCATGGGATGAAACATCTTGCCCTCGATCCCGGTGAGCGCAAAAATCGGGATGTACACCGCGGTAATAATGAACATGCCGAACAGCGCGGGGCGAATGACCTCGTTGGTCGCACTGAAAACGGTCTCCAGGCGTTTTCGCAGCGGCGCCGCATCCTGGCCGGCCTCGCCCAGCCGGCGCAGACAGTTCTCCACGATGATCACCGCGCCGTCCACGATCAGGCCGAAATCCAGCGCCCCGAGGCTCATCAGGTTGGCGCTCACGCGGGTCTGGACCATCCCGGAAATGGTCATCAGCATGACGATGGGTATCACCGCGGCGGTCAGCAGGGCCGCCCGTATGTTGCCGAGAAACAGGAATAGGACGACGATGACCAGGATGGCGCCTTCGGTGAGATTGGTCCGCACCGTCGCCAGCGTCTTCTCCACCAGGCCGGTGCGATCGTAGACGGCGGTGGCCGTGACCCCCGGCGGCAGGCTGGCCCTGATCTCCTGAAGCTTGGCGGCGGCGCCCCGGGCCACTTCACGGCTGTTCTCGCCGATCAGCATGAACACCGTGCTCATGACCACTTCCCGGCCGTTCTGGGTGGCCGCGCCGTTACGCAACTCGCGGCCCACTTCCACCCGGGCGACATCGGCCAGGCGAAGAGGAACGCCATCGGTGGTCTTCACGACGATCAGCCCCAGATCTTCGATATCCTCCGCCTGGCCGGGCATGCGCATCAGCCACTGCGAGCCCCTGTGCTCGATGAACCCGGCGCCCTGATTGGCATTGTTCTCCCTTAGCGCGTTGACGATATCCTCGTAGGCAAGCCGGTGGGAGAGCATCCGGGCCGGGTCCGGAGCAACCAGAATCTCCTTGCGGTATCCGCCGACGGGATTCACCTCCACGATTCCGGGCACCCGCAAGAGCTGCGGGCGAATGATCCAGTCATGGATCGATCGGAGATCGGTGGGCGTGACCGGGGAGCCGCCGGCGTTGGTGGCGCCGGGTTCGGCGTCCACCGTGAACATGAAGATTTCCCCCAGTCCGGTCGCGATGGGCCCCATCTCCGGTTCCAGCCCCTGGGGCAAGTCGGCCTTTGCGGCGTTGAGGCGTTCGGCCACCTGCTGTCGCGCAAAGAAAATGTCCGTGCCCTCCTCGAATACCACCGTAATCTGCGACAGGCTGTAGCGAGACAACGAGCGCGTGTAGTCCAGCCGGGGTATCCCGGCCATGGCGTTCTCCAGCGGGAAGGTGATGCGCTGCTCCACCTCAAGCGGCGTGTAGCCGGGCGCCTCGGTATTGATCACAACCTGGATGTTGGTGATATCGGGAACGGCATCGATGGGCAGGCGGTTGAAATTCCAGATACCCAGCCCCCCCACGATAATCAGGGCCAGCCAGACCAGGCTGGGGCGAGCCAGCGAAAATAGGATAATCTGCGCCAGCATTTCGAGATGCTAGTGGTCGTGAGTGGCGCCGGATTTCTCGATGTCGGCCTTGACCAGATAGCTGTTGGCGGTGACGTAGCGCGTCCCCGGCGCCAGTCCGCCCAGCACTTCGACCCACTCGGAATCCTGCCGGCCCAAATCCAGCATCCGCACCTCGTACTGGTCGCCGACCTGCGCGTAAACCACGGTGAAATCCCGGAAGCTCTGCAGCCCGCTTCGCCTGACCGCGAGACTCACGTCGTGCCGCGCGATCTGGATCCCGCCGGTCACGTACGTACCGGGCAGCAACGCGCGATCCGGATTCTCCAGTGCCGCCCTGGCGGTCACGGACTGGTCAGGGTTTGCCAGCGCGCTGATATAGTGGATCTCACCGCTGCGCTCCACTTCGCCGCCATAGGCGCTGATTCGCACCGGCGCGCCCAGCCTGACGCGCGGCAGTTCCCGCGGAAACACCGCGAACTCGACCCAGATGCGTCCGGTGTCCATCAGCGCAAAGAGCGTCCTCTCGCCGGTCTGTTCACCCGGATGGGCGTTACGCTCGGTGATTACGCCGTCTATCGGCGCCGTGATGGAATAGCGGGCCAGGCTGTCGTTGCTTTCGACTGTTGCCAGCGTCTGCCCCCGGCGCACCCGATCGCCCACCGATACCTCGACCGACTCCAGCGCGCCGGCGTAACGCGCAAAGATGCGGCGGACTCTCTCTTCATCGGGCGTCACGCGCCCGTACACGGTGATGATCTCGCGTATGCTTTCCGGCCCCGCGATTTCCGTTTCCAATCCGAACGCTTCGGCCAGTTCAGGCAGTATTCGGGTCCGGCCTTCAAAGCTGTCGTACTGCCAGCGGTGCGTCCTGTCGGCGTGGCGAGCCTCGACCGTTACGGCGAAGGAATGGGGCTCGTAGATCACGCTGTCGCCGCGCAGGTAATGATCCTGCGCCGTAAACGCGATTTCATCCGT
This sequence comes from uncultured Gammaproteobacteria bacterium, assembly GCA_951828235.1. Taxonomy (GTDB): domain Bacteria; phylum Pseudomonadota; class Gammaproteobacteria; order Steroidobacterales; family Foliamicaceae; genus Foliamicus. The sequence continues at coordinate 1,845,378 of OX639965.1, read as the reverse complement.
TGTTCCGCCCAGCCGGGCCAGGGTAACGCCGAGCTCAACATTCCGCGGATCCAGCGGGGCCCCGCCACGGCTTGCCCAGGCGCGGTACTCGGGCGGCGTTCCCGCCTCGACAATGGCCAGCTCGATGCTGAAATCGCCGTCCTCCAGCAACCGCCCCCCGTTCGGGCCCCTGGGCGCCTCGGCCCCGGAAGCTTCGTCGTGGCCATGTTGATCGGCAGCCTGGCGGTCCCGCTCTTCGCCGGCGCCGCAGCCTGCGAGCAGCAGCGCCCCCGCCAGCAGCCCGCATGCAAGCCCTGCTTTTCTCATGGCAAACCCCCGGATCAGTGCGTTGCCGCCGGCAAAGCGGCCCCGGTAAGCCGCTCGACTTCAATCACTTGCCGGCGGGCATTGACTGCCGCTGCAACCAGTTCCGCACGCGTAGACAGCAGTTCCGATTGAAGCTGCTGCAGTTCGAAATAGCCGTAACGGCCGGCTTCGTACCCCTTCCTGGTCTGATCCGCCGCTTCCTGCAGGCGCGGCAGCACTTCGTCGCGCAGAATTTCGGCACTGTGCAGGCTGTGTTTCAGCGCCTCGTGCAGCGCAAAGAGCTGCGCTTCGATCTGAACGCGGGTGGCGGCCTGCTCGGCGTCCACGCGCCCAATGTTGGCCTGTGCCTCCGCCACGAGTCCCCGATTGCGGTCCCGGGTCATCAGCGGGACGGTAATGCCCACACGGAAGGCGTAATCGTCCGCCAGTTCCAGGCGGCGCACGCCGGCGCTCACCAGCCAGTCCGGCCGCGCCTGGATCCGCGCAAGGCGCAGCTCCGCCTCCCGCAGCCGCCTCTGGGTCAGCAGGCGTGCCATCTCGGGGGAGCCTTCAATCCGCTTCAGCAGCGACGCAAAGCTCCCGGCCGCGGGCAGCTGCCGCCAATTCCCGGTTGCGCGCTGAAAGTCCGGCTGCGCCTCCGCCCACTGGGCCGCCAGCCGATGGCGCGCAGTGGACAGCTCGTGCTCCATGTCCTCGGCGACCAGACGCGCTTTCGCGACTGTCGCCTCCGCGCGGGCGCGTTCGGCGGCGGCGGCGCGACCCGCCGCGACACGGCCATTGACCGTGGCCACGGTCTGCTCCGCCATCGCAATCGCTTCCCGCGCCATCCCGAACCTCTCCTGGAATTCCAGGTTATCCAGAAACAGCAGCGCCGTAAGCGCGACCGCATCTAGGCGTACGATCTGCGCCCGGGCATCAAGGGCCGAGACCCCAGCCCGGGCGGCTTCGACGTAATGCCGCCGCTTGCCCCGTTCCAGCACCCAGCCGAGGCTCAAGGTGGTTTCCGGGGCGCTGACGCCACTGTAGGTTCCCGTTCCGAGAAGGTTCTCGACTTCTACGGCAATCTCCGGGGCAGGTTTGATCGCGGATTGCGTTACGCGCCCCCGCTGGGCCTGTATCTGGTAGCCGAACGCGACCAGTTCCGGGTTATCGGACAGGGTACGGCTGATCGCCTCGTCGAGGGTCAGGTCGCCGCTGTCTACCGCCAGGCCCGGCTGCGCGAGCGCAAGGAGGCCGACCGCGGCCAGCCACGCCGGCGTGTCGGCACGACGCATGATTGCATCCCTCATACACACTATCCCCCGCGCCGCATGGCGCGTTTATTCAATGATAAAAGACGCGAAGGAGACCATCCGCATCGGCTCGACCAAAGCGTCTCTAGCCGCGCAGCGCGTACAGGCCGGGATCGGCCAGGATGGGTTCGAGCGCCGCGTGAATCCGGTCGGCCATGCGCTCCAGCCTGGCGGGAGTGTCCAGCAGATCCTGCCGCACCTCGAGAGCTGCGTACGGAAATTGGCGCTCCTCGGCGTGATGATCGACCGTGAAGTCCTCGGGGTGCCGCCCGGAGTAAGGCAGGTTATCGCCCACGAGCAGCGTCCCATCCTCGCGAAGGGCATTGAGTAGCGGGCGGGAGATCCGCCCGTCCAGGTCCCACAACACACCGCAATCCCAGCGCCGGTCCGCGCCGTCAAGATAACGGGTGAAGCTGTGTATCGCAATCAGCACCGGCGCTTGAACGACTGCGCACAGGCGATCCAGTTCCGCGTCTATCGCACGGTGGTAGGGGCGGTAAATGGCCTCCGCCCTGAGTTCCTTTGCCTCATCGCTCAATCCCTGGTTTCCGGGGACCTCAACGCCGTCGCTCATGTCGAGAAAGGCCGACATATCCGTGAGCGCACGGTTGCAGTCCACGACCAGGCGCGAGTAGTTGCATAGCAAAGCAGTGGCGTTCAGGCGTTCGCTCAAGGCCAGCGACAGGTCGCCCGCGCCGAGATCCTGGGCTATGTGGCTCACGCGATGTTGCGGCGCGAGGCCGAGATGATTCAGGGCGCGCGGAAATTCTCGCCCGGCATGATCGCAAACCACCAGCTGAGGCGCCCTGGCGCCAGCCCTGTGCACTTCGTACGGGGCGGGCTCGGATGCATCCAGCAGGTCGCAGGATCGAGCGTTCAGTGCGCCGGATGAGATCTTTGTATCTCCCCAAAAAAATCCATCACCTTGTCATCTACCCGAAATGTAATGTGGCGTCCCCAAGGGGATTCGAACCCCTGTTGCCGGCGTGAAAGGCCGGTGTCCTAACCACTAGACGATGGGGACTCAAGAATTCTGGTGGAGCCAGGCGGGATCGAACCGCCGACCTCTTGCATGCCATGCAAGCGCTCTCCCGGCTGAGCTATGGCCCCTACACAAGGGGCGTAGTGTATCCGCAAGAACATTCTTGCGCCAGTTGGAGCGGCTTTTCGGTGGCGGCTTTTCGGCGTGATTGACAACGTTGTCATTCGCGGATAAAGTCAGGTAATCCAGTCCAGCTGAGGAGGGGACTCATGTCCGATCAACGTGTCCGCGTCAGGCGGCTCTTCCGCCCGTCCGTTCTATTCTTTCCGCTCCTGTGTATGGGTGTCCCGGGGACTGCCCTGGCACAGCAGGAAGATGCCGGGCAGACGGCCACCAGCGGCGCAATCGTCATCGAGGAAATCGTGGTCACCGCCACCAAGCGCGTCACAAACCTCATGTCAACGCCCATCGCGGTTACCGCGGTCACCCAGGGCCAATTGACCGACCAGGGCGTCAGTAACGTGACCGACCTCGGCGACCTGGTGCCGAACATGCAAGTCGGATCCTCGCCATCGGATTCCGGCGTTCAGGTCACCGTGCGGGGCATCACCTCCAACAACTTCACCGAACTTGGCGATCCCACCGTAGCAATTCATGTCGACGGCATGTATACGCCCCGGCCCCAGGCAGGGCTGGCGCTTTTGCACGACGTTGGCCAAGTGGAAATTTTGCGCGGACCGCAAGGCACGCTTTTTGGCAGAAACTCCACTTCCGGCAGCATCAACATCATTACCGCCCGTCCCGACACCGAAGTTCTTGAAGGCAATATTGAGCTCGACGCGGGAAGGTTCAGCCGTATGAGCGCGCGGGCCTGGATCAACCTGCCGGCCAGCGACAACCTGGCGTTCCGCGTATCCGGCATGATGGAACAATCGGACTCCTATATTGACCAGGAGGCGGACCGCTTCGATCTCGCCTTTGACCCGGATGGCGACGGCAACTTCGAGATCCCCGCCGACGGCGTTCCGAACACGGACCAGAGAAGGAACCGCGATGTCTCGGCCGACGAGGCCTACTTCGCCGTGGACCGCTGGGCCACGCGCGTTGCGATGCGCGCCTACCTGGGAGAGGCGGCGAGCTGGCAGCTCACCTACGATCACTTCCAGGACAACAGCCCGGGCGGCCTGTCGCTCAAGGACTGCGAGAAAGCCGCAGGCACCTTCTTCGAGTGCGATCATGACCAGTGGTACGCCAGGATCAATGTTCCCGGCGAGCTCGATTTCACCATCCAGACCGTGCGGTCCGAGTTCAGCTGGGACGTCACGGACTCGGTGGTGCTGGAATACCGCGTCGCCTGGTCGAAGCAGGACCGCTTCCAGCAGTACGACGGCGACGGCGGGGCCTGGGTGGATCCGGACCATCCCGGTTACGGCCTGTCCAGGTACTGCTGCGGCGGCTTTGCTCCCCTGGTCCGCAACGCCGGCGCCTTTGAACAATTCGGGTTTGGCGTGGAGGTCAAGTTTCCATTCGAGGACCTTCAGTTGACAACGCGCTATTCCACCTACGAGTCGATGGTGCACGAGTTGCAGTTCAAGTCCGCCGGGGACGGAGACCTGAGCTGGATTGCAGGCGCATTCTTCATGGAAGAGGAAAATGCCATTCGCTTCGACGTCGAAATCCCGTTCTGCTGCACCGGCGGAATACCTCTGGCGCAATCTTTCGTGCAGCCTGACCGCGGCGTTTCCACGCAGGCCGTATTCGCGCAGTTCGACTATGCCGTTACCGAGAGGGCAAATCTGACCTTTGGCTATCGCCACACCTGGGACGAGAAGTTCGACAAGGGCGGATCGAACCACCAGACCATCGGCTACTGGGTCAATCCCGGCGCTTACGACCCCGCCGGCTCATTCTGGTACGAGTCCTGGGGCCTGATTGGAATTGACCCCACCTGGGCTTCGAATCCGGCCTTCCACCAGGCCAATGTCCTGACCGACGCAATGGGTTCGCTGGCGGAAGACTTCCCCAATAGGATACCGGGTACCGATAACACCTACGAGGCCGAGTGGGACCAGAGCACCTGGCGCGTGGGCTTCGACTATCTGATAAGCAATGACCTGTTTGCCTACGGATACGTTGCAAGCGGCTTCAAGGCCGGCGGATTCGGCGACAAGGTGGACGTGTGCGAGTGCGGCGTGATCACGGCCTTTCCATATGACCCCGAAGAAGTCATCACCTTTGAACTGGGCGTGAAGGGTGAAGCGCTGGACGGCAACCTGCGACTACTCGCCAACGTCTTCTTCAATGACTACAGCGACATGCAGCGCACGTCCTGGGTCATCGTGGGTGAGTCGATCCACAGCGGAAACGACATCGGCACGCTGCTCACTACCAACCTGGCGGAAGCCGGAATATTCGGCGCCGAGTTCGAGTGGGACTGGGCCGAGCCCTGGGCCGGCGGCAGGTTCCACGGTTGGGTTTCCTACCTGAATGCGGAAATCGAGTCGCTTGAAGACGGAGAAGATGGACTTTTCTGCTTTGAACGCGCCTACCTCGGATACTCGCCCTGTCCGGCGGAAGATCCGACTCAGCTCAGGGGCGACAACACGCTTCGCAGACCTCTTGACCTGTCGGGCAACAAGCTGCCCTGGTCGCCGGAATGGTCGTTCTCCGCCACCGTGGACCATACCTGGTGGCTCGGCAACGGCTGGGTCGTAGGCCCATCACTGACCTGGAACTGGCAGGCCGAGATGTTCTTCAACGACAACAACTACATCGAAGGCCCGTTCCACGCGGGCCAGAAGGCCGTCAGCACCTTTAATGCGAACTTCAGGATCATCAACGAGGATCAGGCCTGGGCGCTGGTGTTCTTCGGCTATAACCTGAGCGATGAGTTGGTGCGCTCCTGGGCGGATCCGGGTCCCGGGTACTGGCGGGCGAACTTCTTCCCGCCGAGAACCTACGGAGTGCGCTTCAGCAAAGGCTTTTAGCAGCGCCCCCGTACCTCCCACGGGGGCTGGCGGGTCCGCGAACCCGGCGCTCCTTCGTGAGCGCCGGGTTCGCGGTCGCCCAACAGGGCCCTGATCCAATGGACCACGCGAAGCATGCCGTCAATCACTCCTTAACATGAGCGACAGACAGCAAGCGAAGGCCGCAGGTGGCGTTACCAGAGCCACCATCCACGATGTTGCCGCCCGGGCCGACGTGTCAATCAAGACCGTCTCCCGGGTGCTCAACAAGGAACCCAGGGTCAGGACCAGCACGCGAGATCGAGTACTGCAGGCGGCCCTGGCGCTCAATTACGAGCCCCATCCCCTGGCTCGGGGCCTCAAGGGCAGGCGTACCCATTCCATCGGCCTGCTCTACGAGAATCCTCAGGAGTTCAGCTACGTGCAGAAGGCTCTGGAAGGCGTTTTTGACGCTTGTCGTTCGCGCAATCTGTCATTGCTGCTGCGCCCCTGCCCGCAGCAGGTCTCGATTGACGATGTGCGCCAGTTTGTTCTTCAGACCCGAGTGGACGGCCTGGTGCTGCTCGCCCCCCTGGGCGACCGCCCCGACATAGTGAGCATGCTGAGGGAACTCGAGACACCCATGGCGCAGGTGTCTCCGGGCGTAACGGTTTCCGATACGATTTCGGTCAATCCCAGGGACAAGGGCGCGAGCGAATTGCTCACGGAACATGTGCTTTCCCGTGGACACCAGCGGGTCGGATTCATTCAGGGCGACCCGCGCCACGGTTCCAGCCACAAACGCCTGCGCGGCTTTCTCTCCTGCCTGCGCAAACACGGGCAGGTTTCCGACCAACGGCTCATCACGCAAGGCCACTTTACCTTTGACTCCGGTAAACAGGCGGCCCACAGGCTGCTTCGCGAGAAGCCCATGCCCACAGCCATCATCGCCAGTAACGATGACATGGCCGCCGGAGCCATCGTTGCCGCACGCGAGCTTGGTCTTGACGTGCCGCGGGACGTCTCGGTCGTCGGATTCGACGACTCGCCTATCGCGTCGCATACCTGGCCTCCCCTGACCACCATGCGTCAACCGATCAGCGAGATGGCTTCGACCGCGGCATTCTGCCTCATAGACCACATCGCCGGAGCGGAGGAAGGGTCGAGAAACCGGGAATTTGACTGTGAAATCGTAGAACGCGAATCGCTCGCGGCGCCCAGGGCGCCGAGCGAATGAACCCGCGCGCAAACCACCTGCTCTGGCCCGATTGCCGGAGCCCTCTCGACCGTGATCGCGACACTCATGCCCGCATCGAGGCGGAAGTCGCCGATCGCCTTGGGAGGATGAATGCCGAGCAGAAAATCGCACAGATGATTCAGGCAGAGATTTCGTCCTTCACCCCCAACGACGTGGCCGATTGCCCGATCGGAGCGATACTCAATGGAGGTGGCTGCGCCCCCGGAAACGACAAGCGCGCCGCCGTGGGTGACTGGCTGGCGCTCGCGGATGCCTTTTTTGAAGCTTCGACCGCCGGCGGCGGTGTTCCCCTGATTTGGGGCACGGATGCGGTACACGGACACGCGAATGTCTTCGGCGCAACCGTATTTCCGCACAACATCGGACTGGGCGCCACACGCAATCCGCAACTGATTGAGGCGATCGGCGAAGCGACCGCGGCCGAGATAGTCGCCTCCGGAATCGACTGGACCTTTGCGCCCACGCTCGCGGTAGTGCGGGATGACCGCTGGGGGCGGACCTACGAAGGCTACTCGGAAAGCCCGGAGATAGTCCGCGAATATGCTCCGCATCTCGTTCGCGGCCTGCAGGGTGACTCCGCACGGCTGGATCTGGGCGGTCCCGGAAAAGTCCTGGCGACGGCAAAGCATTTCATCGGCGAGGGCGGCACCGGCGGGGGCATCGATCAGGGCAGCACCCGGTGCACCGAGACGGAACTGCGGGACATTCACGGCCAGGGCCACATGGCGGCGATAGCGGTCGGCGTGCAAGTCGTGATGGCCTCCTTCAATGACTGGCACGGCGCGAAGCTGCACGGCCATAAGCACCTGCTCACCCATGTGCTCAGGGAGCAAATGGGGTTCACGGGTTTCGTCATCAGCGACTGGAACGCGTTTCAACAGGTCCGCGAAGACTTCGGCGAGGCTTGCGCCGAGACCGTCAACGCCGGAATCGACATGCTCATGGCGCCCGAGAACTGGCGCCGGGTCCACGGGTGCCTGCTTTCTCAGCTCGAGAATGGCATCCTGGACATGGCCCGTGTCGATGATGCCGTTACCCGGATCCTCCGCGTCAAGGCGCGCATGGGACTGTTCGCCAAACCGCGGCCGTCCCGGCGCGCAGGCGCCGGCAACGCGAACAATCTCGCTGCACCGCGACACCGCGAGATCGCCCGCAAGGCGGTGCGCGAATCCCTGGTGCTGCTCAAGAACGAGGGCGGGATACTCCCTCTCAGACGCGATCTGCGCGTGCTGGTTGCCGGTGACGGCGCGGACAATATCGGCAAGCAATGCGGCGGCTGGACCCTGACCTGGCAGGGAAGCTTCAATGAGAACGAGGATTTCCCCAACGCCGACTCCATCTATTGCGGAATAGAAGAGAGTGTGACCTCCGGAGGCGGCAGCGTCGTGCTGCACGAGGACGGAAAATTCCGCGAGCGCCCGGACGCGGCCATTGTGGTGTTCGGAGAGGATCCCTACGCCGAGGGACACGGAGACGTCTCCCATCTCAGTTTCTCCGCGCGCCATCCCGATCCCCTGCGGATCCTGCAAAGGCTGGCGTCGGAAGGAATCCCCGTAGTTTCGGTATTCCTGAGCGGACGGCCGCTGTGGGTCAATCCGGAACTCAACGCGTCCGACGCATTCATCGCCGCCTGGCTGCCCGGCACGGAGGGCAAGGGCATCGCGGACGTCCTCTTCAGAAACGAGTATCAAGAGATAGCCCATGACTTCACGGGACGCCTGTCCTTCTCGTGGCCGCACGACCCCTTGCAGACGCCGCTGAATCACGGTGACGACAGCTACGATCCCCTGTTCCCGTATGGCTACGGGCTCAGCCTTTTCCAGCCCGTCGAAAACTTTCCGCAGTTGAGCGAGGACGATCCTTCGCGCCTGCTCGCGGACGGGCGTGTGCCTGTGTTCGAGAAGCGTCCCGTGAACGGGTTCGAACTGTTTGTCGGAGACCAGGAAGGCTGGCGCGTGCCGGTGACGTCCCGCTCCGCAAGCTCCCCCTCCGGCATGGTTTCGGTGCGCAATATCGACATGTCCGCGCAGGAAGACGCGCGCGAGGTCACCTGGCACGGCGGAGGCGCGCAGATCAGCTTTCACGGCAGCCGGCCGCTTGACCTGACGCAGCTTGCGGATGCAAAGGCGCAACTGACCTTCAAAGTACGCGTGGAGAAACGGCCGGAGAGCCGGGTCATACTTCGAATGGATAGCGCCTACCCGCACTGGGGCAGCCTGGATATCACCGGAATCCTGCGCGAATTGCCGAAGGGCGACTGGCAGCGTGTCGCTATCGAACTGGCGCGCTTTATCGAGTCGGGGACCGATCCGCGCTGTGTGGAGACCCCATTTCTTCTGTGGACCGAGGGAGCCATGCGCCTCTCTCTGGCGAACATTGCAATTGCCGCATGAACAGGGAGTTTCGCCGACTACGGGCGCCGTGGATCGCGGCACTGGTATGCGCGCTTTGGAGCTGTGCCGGCTGGGGCCAGCAGCCGGGCGGGCCGGTGAAGGTGGAAGTCGTCGGCAGTGAGGGCAATTACCAGCTCTTGAGAGACGGCGAGCCGTACCTGGTGAAAGGTGCGGGCGCGATAGTCCTGAACTATGCGGAGCTCACCCGGCGCGGCGGGAATTCCGTGCGCACCTGGAACATCGATATGGCGCAGGCGCGTCTCGACCAGGCGATGGAAGCCGGCATAACGGTGTCGCTCTGCCTTCCCGTTGTCGCGCCGCGCTATGGTTTCGACTACACAGACGAGACCTTTCTCATCGCCCAGCGCACGCGTATCTGGGCGGCCGTGGAGCGCTATCGGGACCATCCGGCGCTTCTCAGCTGGATTCTCGGCAATGAACTCAACTACGGCCATACGGACCCGGCGCTGTGGGACGAAATCAACAATCTCTCCCGCATCGTGCATCACCTCGACCCCAACCATCCCACCACCACCGCGATAGCAGGCCTGGAGGAAGATGTCATCCGGGCGGTTCAGGAGCGCGCTCCTGATCTCGACTTCCTGAGTTTCCAGGTGTATGGAGCCCTCGCGCTCCTGCCGGAGTATGCCGATGGGATATTGGCGGACACGCCGTTCATGATCACCGAGTGGGGGCCGCTGGGCCATTGGGAAGTGGCCGCCACCGAGTGGGGTGCGCCGGTTGAGCAGAACAGCTCCGTCAAGGCGAAGCATTATCGGGACCAATACCGGAAATTCATCGCTCCCCACCTGGGCAACGGCCTGGGCAGCTATGCCTTCCTCTGGGGCCAGAAACAGGAACGCACTCCGACCTGGTACAGCATGTTCACCTACAGCGGCGAGACGACCGCAACGATGGACGCATTGCAGGCCGCCTGGACAGGCGAGGATCCGGAGAATCGCGCGCCTCGCGTGCGGTCGCTCCTGCTGCATGGCAAGAACGCCCACCAGAACGTCACGCTCCTTCCAGGAGAGCGCTATATCGCAAGACTTTCGGCAAGCGACCCCGATGGCGATGAGCTTCGTTACCAGTGGGCGCTGCGAGCAGAGAGCCAGGCCACTGCCGAAGGCGGCGATTTTGAGGAAGCGATCGAGGAAATCGACGGACATATCGAGAACACGACACTGCGGCATATCGTCATGCGCGCCCCGGAGACACCCGGCGCTTACCGGCTATTCGTCGAGGTCTATGACGGAAAGGGACACGCGGGATACGCCAATGTGCCGTTTCGCGTTCAAACGCAGGCCGCACGCCGATGAAGGGCTGGAAGGACCGCGCCACCGCCGAAGCGGACCGTGTTTCCTTCCCGCGCATGATCGCCTACGGACTGGGCGGCTTCACAAATAACCTCCTGGCCGCCGCCAGCGGCGGCATGATGGTGGTGCTCAACCTCGGCTACGGGATGAACCCTGCGCTGGTGGGTCTGCTGTCCGCCATTCCCCGTTTCACCGATGCCGCCACCGATCCCGTCATGGGATACATTTCCGACAACACACAGTCGCGCTGGGGGCGGCGGCGCCCCTTCATTTTCGTCGGCGCGATCCTCGCGGGTGTCTTCTTTGCCGCGCTCTGGCAGTTGCCGCGCGATGCGGGCGAGGGGCTGCTCTTCGGCCTTTTTCTCGCGGGATCTCTATTGTTCTTCCTCGGCTATACGGTTTTTGCGACACCCTGGGTGGCGCTCGGCTACGAACTTACACCGGACTACCACGAACGCACGCGCCTCATGGGAGTGCAGAACTTCTTCAGCCAGTGCGCCTACCTGATCGCCCCATGGTTCCTGTGGTTCATGAAGTTGGATTTCTTTACGGATATTCGTGACGGCGCTTCCAGCCTGGCAATACTGGTGGGCGTTGCCTGCATTGCCGTCGGCGTGCTGCCGGCAATCCTCTTGCGCGAAAGGTTCAGGAACACGGCAGCCGGCTCTCTCGAAACAGCCTCCCGGCTAGAGCGGATTTCCGGCGAAGTGCGGCGCTTTCTCAAGGGCTTCGCGCAATCCCTTCGCAACCGCCCATTCCTGAAGCTGTGCGGGGCGACCTTCCTGGTCTTCAACGGCTTCCAGCTCATCGCCGCCTTCCAGTCCTACGTGATCATTTACTACATTTTCGCGGGCGATCTGGGGTCCGCAGGCTATTACATCGGCCTGTTCGGAACGATCGCGACAATCTCGACCTTCGCAGTGGTCGCGTTCGCTGCCTGGCTCGGCACGGCCGTCGGCAAGCGCCATGCCTTCTTTGTTTGTATCGGCATATCGACACTGGGATACGCGCTGAAGTGGTTCTGCTACGACCCGGCGAACCCCGTCCTGCTGCTGCTCCCTGCCCCGCTGCTCGCATTCGGGCTGGGCAGCCTTTTTACCCTGATGCCTTCCATGGTGGCGGACGTCTGCGACCTGGATGAACTGGAAACGGGAGAACGCCGTGAGGGCATGTACGGATCCATCTACTGGTGGGTGGTGAAGCTCGGCATGGCCGCGGCGCTGGCCGCGGGCGGCTTCCTTCTGAATTTCACCGGTTTCGATGTGAGCCTGGAAGGCGACCAGACCGTGAGTGCGCTGTTCTGGATGCGCGTGTGCGACGTGGTCATTCCCGTGATCACCTCGCTGCTGGCTATCGCTCTGGTGGCCTCGTACGACCTGAGCGAGTCCAAAGCCCGGGAAATCCGCGCCAGGCTCGGCCGCTGAAGCGTTGTACTTCCTCGCCTTCTGCCTGCCCAACCCTTCCGGGAGGCGCCATCCTGGCTCGGTTCCGCCATCCCGGCTCCAACGCTCCCGGAAGGGTTGGGCAGGCAGAAGGCTTTACCTTGCGCGTTCGTAGCGCAGGCCGAATCCGAACGGAAAGGCCGGCTCGTAGGGTTCGTCGCCCTGGTTGAGCTCCGCCTGGTCCGGACTGCCGGGCCAGGAGAACGGCAGGCGGCCGCGAAAGTCAAAGTGCGGTTCGCCATTGGCGCGCGCGATCAGCACATCCGCAACTCCCGCGCCCTCGCTACCGGGCAGCCAGGCCACCACAAAGGCATCGGACGCGGCTATCTCGTTCACAACGGCCAAAGGGCGGCCATTCAGCAGCACACTGACCACCGGCACGCCCGCAGCCTGAAGGCGCCCGGCGGCTTGCAGGTGGGACTTGTCGCGAGGACCGAATTCCAGCGTCTCCACGTCGCCCTCGTATTCGGCGTACGGCTCCTCGCCGTAAACAAGCAATGCGACGTCGGGCAGCGGTTCCTCCTGCCCGCCGGGCACCTCGGCAAACTGCCGGAACAGCATGGTCCCTCCGCCGCCCTGCACGGCAGCCCGCACGCCATCCAGAATGCTTGTCGCGCCGGGGAAGTCCGGGTTCCCGATGTCGTCACCCTGCCAGGTCATCGACCAGCCGCCCAGTTGATTGGGAACATTCGACGCCGCGGCGCCGGCCACCAGCACTCGCGATTTCGGTGCGATCGGCAGCACGCGGCCCTCGTTCTTCAAGAGGACCAGCGACTGCCTGACCGCGCTGCGCGCAAGCGCACGGTGATCGGGATGACCGATCCAGCCGGAACGGCTCACCGCGTCGCCTTCATTTCCTGACGCCACCGGCCGTTGGGATGGCGGCGGCGCATCCAGCAGTCCCGCGCGAAGCTTGACCCGCAGTATCCGGCGTACGGCGTCATCCAGGCGCGCGATCGTTATTTCGCCGTTGCGGGCCTGGCGAAGCAGGTTCCGGTGCAGCCGCTTCCAGCGCTTTGGAGCCATGTACATATCCACGCCTGCATTCAACGCTTCCGGACAGTTGTGCGGCTTGCACCCGGGGATTTGCGAGTGGGCGTCCCAGTCCCCGAGCACAAAGCCGTCAAAACCCATCGCGCCCTTGAGCGCATCCTGCAGCAGGTAGGGATTGGCATGCATCTTCACGCCGTTCCACGAACTGAAAGACGCCATCACGGTCTGCGCTCCACTCTTGAGCGCGGTTCGATACCCGGCGGCGTGAATCCGCACGAGTTCTTCTTCGCTGGCCCACGTTCTTCCCTGGTCCACTCCGTCCCTTGTGCCCCCATCGCCGAGAAAATGCTTGGCGGTGGCCAGCACCTTACCGGGCGCCATGAAGTCTCTGCCAACGGCGCCCTGCATTCCCTCGATCAGCGCGGCGCCCAGCTCCGCCACCAGCTCGGGATGCTCGGAATATCCTTCGTAGGTCCGCCCCCACCGATCATTTCGGGGCACGGCGATCGTGGGCGCGAAATTCCAGTAAATGCCGGTGGCCGCCACCTCACGCGCGGTCGCGGCCCCGATGAGCCGCAGCAATTCCGAATCGGCCGTTGCCCCAAGCCCGATGTTGTGCGGAAAAAGCGTGGCGCCGAACACGTTGTTGTGGCCGTGGACGGCGTCGGTACCCCAGATTACCGGGATGACCGGCCGGCCGTCGTCACGGTCCACCGAGGCCTGGTAATAGGCGTCGGCCAGGGTCAGCCAGTCGGCGGCGGATGCATGCCGTTCCTTGTCCGGAAACGAACCCCCTCCGTTCAGGACGGCTCCGAGACGGTAGCGTTTCACGTCCTTGGGGGATGTGTATTGGATCTCCCCCATGATCACCTGACCCACCTTGTCGCTGAGCGACATGCCGGCAATGATCCCGTCCAGCCGCGCTTCTTCCCCGGAATCAATCGGAAAAGGGCTGGACTGCCGGGGCCAGTGCGCCAGATCGGCCGCGGCATGCGTCGTCACCAGTAGGAGTGCCGAGAGGAATAAGCGAACTCCGGACATGTTCCTCAGGCTGCCAGGACCCACTGCGAAAAGACGGACCAGACCAGCAACACCAGCAGGACAACGCCTGCGCTCAAGGCGGCATCACTGCGCCAGCTCGGGTGATCCCTCACGTCCCCGCGTCGAACCGTGAGCTCGGAAGCGCCGCCGCCCGTGACGAGGCTCACACCCACCAGCACCGCTGTCGAGATCGCAAACAGCGCAATGGCTATGTGCAGAAAATTTATCTCCGCAAGCGCAAGCCACAGGCTGCCTTCGAAGGACTCGGGAGACATTCCGGTCATCACCTCGATGAGCAGCCGGGCCAGGCCCAGCACGGCGCCCACCGCCAGCGACCACTTGGCGCCTTCGGCATTTGCGCCGGGCCAGAGCACGCCCACCAGGAACACTGCCGCAATCGGCGGGGCGATATAGGCCTGCACGCTCTGCAGGTAGGTGAACAGCCCGCCGGAAAAAAAGTCCATGAACGGAATCCACAACAGGGCCAGGACCACCATGGCCACCGTGGCCACGCGGCCCACCGCCACCAGGCGTGCTTCGTCCGCGCCGGGGACCACCCGCCGGTAGAGGTCCACCGTGAAGATGGTCGACGCCGAATTGAATACCGACGAAAGGGAACTCATCAGCGCCGCCAGCAGGCCGGCGGCAACCAGCCCCTTGAGGCCGGCCGGAAGCAATGCGCCGATCATGGCCGGCAGCGCCTGGTCCGGATCGTCGAGCTCGAGCGCCCCCGTATTGCTGAGCGCCAGCGCCAGAACGCCGGGCAACACAAAAAGGAACAGCGGCAACTGCTTGAGCCATGCGGCGAAGATTGTCCCCTTGCGGGCGTTCTCGATGCCGTTGGCGGCCAGCACGCGCTGCACGATGAACTGGTCCGTGCACCAGTACCAAACGGCCAGGATGGGCGCCCCGAACAGGATCCCGGTCCAGGGAAACTCCGGATGGCTCATGCTTCGCCAAAGGCTGAAGGCCTGCGGCTGCACGGCCGCCTGCATGCCGTCCCATCCCCCCACCGCGTTCAGGCCGATCAGCGTCACCGCGATCGCCCCGCCCAAAAGGACGAACATCTGCACCATGTCCGTGTACAGCACCGCCCGAAGGCCGCCCCATGCGGTATACAGCCCGGTAAGCGCAATGATGGCGAGCGCGCCCCACCAGAACGGTATACCCATGAGGGTCTCGAAAACGATCCCGCCGGCCGCAACCGTGACGGCGATCTTGGTGAGTACGTAGCCGACCACCGAAATGACGGCCAGGTAAGTGCGTGGTCCCCGCGAGTAGCGCTTCTCCAGGAACTCCGGCATCGTGAATACGCCGGAGCGCAGGTAAAAGGGAGCGAACAGCCAGCCCAGCAGCAGCAGGGCGAAGGCCGCAAGGATTTCGAACTGCGCTACCGGGACGCCCTCGACGGCGGCGGAGCCCGCCAGCCCCACCAGGTGTTCGGAACCGATATTGGAGGCAAAGATCGAGGCGCCGACCACAAACCAGCCCACGTTGCGTCCGGCAAGGAAGAACTCCGCGCGACCTTCCCGGCGCTTGCGGCCAACCCTCCAGGCGACCCCCAGAATCAGGACAAAGTACGCCCCGATAACGAACCAGTCGAGTATGGAAACGGGGTTCTCCTGCCAATTGTTGAGCGCGAAACTCTAACAGAACGCGATCCGCGCCCGGCGCCGCTCCAAAGCGGCCGCCAAGAGGCCGAATACCTCAGTCTTGTTTCAGCCGGCCCCGGCAGTGGCGCCTGAAACTTTCCGCAGAAACGCCGAGACGTCGGCGAGTTCCGGACCGCAGACCTGGTGGCCCATTACATACTGGCGCCACTCCACCGCGCATCCCGCGGCTTCAAGTTTCTCCCGCATATCAAGGCCGAGACGCAAAGGCAGAACTTCGTCATGGCTGCCGTGCGCCGCAAAGCAGGCCAGCCCGGCCGCGGCCGCGCTGGGTCCCTGCGGTGCGAGCGGCGGCAGGAACGTGGACAGCGCCAGTACGCCGGCCACCGGCCTGTCCGACAGCAAGGCGGTGCGCGCGGCAATCGCCCCGCCCTGGGAAAAGCCGGCCAACACGATCCGGTTACGGGCAATGCCGCGCTGCTTTTCCCTCTCGATCAGATCCTCCAGCGCGCGGCAACTCGCCTCTATGCCTTCGCTGTCCATTGGAGCAATGCGTTCGAGCGAAAGAATGTCGAACCAGGCCCGCATGGGCATGCCGCCGTTGACGGTTACGGGGCGCACCGGCGCGTTGGGGAAAACGAAACGCCAGGCTGGCGCGGGCGGAAGTCCCAGCTCCGAAACAATGGGCCAGAAATCGCCCGCGTCTGCCCCCAGGCCGTGCAACCAGATCACGCTATGGAACGGGTCCGGGCCGGTAACCCGCTCTAGACAATCCAGCATGACTGTTTCGCGGCGCGCTCAGCCCTGCGCGGCCGGGTCCGCGGCGGCGATGCGCGCGTCGATATAGGCCAGCGCCTTGTCCAGCCGGTCCAGGGTCCGGGCGCGGCCGGCCAGGGAAAGCGTAGTGTCGATCGGCGGCGAAACCGCGCCGCCGGTCACGGCCACCCGCAAGGGCTGCCCCAGCTTCCCGAAGCCGATACCCTGCGATTCCGCGGTCTCTGCGATGCATGCATGGATGGCGCCAGGCGCCCAGTCCTCGAGTCCGGAAAGCGCATTGCGGACCGCGGCCAGCGCCTCGCGAACCACGGGACGAAGGAATTTGCGGGACGCGCGTTCGTCGAGTTCAATCACGCCCGAGTACGCCCAGCGGGCGGCTTGCGCCATGTCGGCAAAGGTCTCGGCGCGTTCCCGCCAGGCCTCGACCGCCTGGTGCAGCGGCGGACCGTCTCCGGGGTCCAGCCCCAGCCGCTTCAGTTGTGTCGCCAGACCCTCGCTCAGCGTTTCGGCGTCGGCCCCTTTCATGTGCTGCTGATTGATCCAGTTCAGCTTGCCGGCGTCGAGGCGGGAGGCGGACGCGCCAAGGCCTGTCCGGCCAAAACTGTCAATCAGCTCACTCACGCTGAACACTTCCTGGTCGCCGTGCGACCAGCCCAGCCGGGCCAGGTAGTTGAGCACCGCGTCCGGCAGGTAGCCGGCGCGCAGGTAATGCAGCGCGTCGGTGGCTTCGTCGCGCTTGGAAAGCTTCTTGCCGTCCGGGGCCAGCAACAGCGGCAGGTGGCAGTATTCCGGCGGCGTCCACCCCAGCGCCTGAATGAGTTGAAGCTGGCGCGGCGTGTTGTTCAGATGGTCGTCGCCGCGAATGACCTGACGCACGCCCATGTCCTCGTCGTCGGTCACGCAGCTCAGGTGGTAGGTGGGCGAACCGTTGGCGCGCAAGAGCACCAGGTCGTCGAGCTGCGCGTTCCGATAGCGCACCTCCCCATGCAACCAGTCCTGCACAACAACCTCTTCGGTATCAGGGCGGCGAAAACGGATCACGGGCTTCACGCCGTCGCGGGGCGCCGTGCGCTCCCGACACCGCCCGTCATAGCGCGGGTCCGCGCCCCGCGCGCGCTGCTCATCGCGCATGGCCGCGAGCTCGTCCGGCGTGCAGTAACAATGATAGGCGGCCCCCCGCTCCAGCAGCTCTTGCGCCACTTCGCGGTGCCGCTGAACACGCGAGGACTGCAGCAGTGGCTCGCCGTCCAGGTCCAGGCCGAAACTCCGCAGCGCCTCAATCAGCGTGCGCACATTCTCATCGGAAGAGCGCGCACGATCGGTATCCTCAATCCGGAGCAGGAATTCGCCACCGTGGCGACGCGCGTAGAGCCAGTTGTACAGGGCAGTTCGTAGCCCCCCAAGATGCAAGACACCGGTGGGGCTGGGGGCAAAGCGGGTACGTACGTACATCGGAACTGAACTCGGAAAACCGGCTGAACTTGCAGGCCATGCAGGCGGCGGTCAATAATACCCGCCCACGGGCGATTAGCTCAGCGGGAGAGCGCTGCCTTCACACGGCAGAGGTCGCTGGTTCAATCCCAGCATCGCCCACCACCAATTTCGCATAACTGTCTGCTCCATGAGAATTGGTTGGAGAGATGCGAAAGGCCAAAGTTAATGGCCCTTGCAATTTACCTTCGAACACAACAACTGCGTTTGTGATATATATAAGTAGCCTATACATGCCAGATTAGTTGCTCAATCCGCGCGCGTGACGCGGGCCTCGGAGAGAGGCTGAATTCGCACCAAGGGGGGTCGCCGCGCATACGCGGGAGGCGAGATTGTTCAGTCGCGGCAAGTTGGCGGGGGAACATGTTCCATCCAGCCGGATGGCGCGGTTGCGGTGGTTCGGACTCACGGAGGTGGACGAACCACGCAAGGTCTGCGGCGCTGATTCCGATAGCAGTCCCTCGTTGTTCACTGAGAGCATCTTGCTCCGCCTGATAGCCATGTGCGCATTCTTCGGCGCTGGTGCGCTGCTGCTCGGCTTTTCACCACCGGCGCATGCGGTCGAGGCCACGTTCGTGAGCAACGCCGGACAAAGCTCAGACGTCGAGGTGGACATAGGCAATCTGAAATACGCCCAGGGGTTTGAAACGGGCGACACATCAGGGGGCTACGACCTGACCAGTGTTGAGGTGAACCTGTCGGATGCGGGCAATCAAGACCTCACGGTACAGGTGAGGGAAGCCCGATTCATATCGGGTGTGCCTGCGCCGGCCACATCCGCGTTGTACACCTTGACCCCCCCGACCACCCTTGGAACAGGTTTTCAGAAATTCACGGCTCCCGGCAACGCCACGCTGGACCCGAACACCGATTACTTCGTGGTGGTGGCTCCAGGATCGTTCGACCCACAGGACGTAGCTGAATGGCGGGCTACGCATTCAAGTGCTCAAGACAACAGCGGGGCTGCGGATTGGAGAATCCACAATCGCCGCCTCATTCTCTTCAGCAATGGTTGGGATGACAATTCAGGTGTCCACAAGATAAGAATCAACGCGGAAAATACCGCTCCCACGAGTGGCGATGCGGAAGTGGCCACGCACAAGAATGAGAACTACGGCTTTAGGAAGAACGATTTCGAATTCGACGATGACGACGACCACCGACTGGATCACATAAGCATCACCTCGTTGCCCGGCAAAGGCACGCTGTCGTTGTATACCGGGGATATCACCGTCACTCCGCTGGATGTGACGGTGGCCGAGCTCGACGAGGGCAAGCTGAGGTACAACCCGCCGACGGACGCCAGCACCCCGAACGACATCTTTACGACGTTCGAATTCAAGGTCAGCGACGGCTATGAAGACAGCGCGTCGGCCTACACCTTCACCATGAAGAACAAAGGTCCGACGATCGTCGGACCGGATGAGATTTCGGTTGAGGAGAGAACATCGACGGATCAAGAAATCGGCAGCTACTCGATTACGGTCCCGAGCGGTTACGTGGCGACTTGGGAGGTGTCGAGAAATGACGCGGATGACTTCAGCGTCTTGCATACAACCTCGGCGGGCGGACAACAAGCCCTGTCCGTGGCCTTCGAAAACAAGCCCGACGCCGAGGAGCCGGACGACGACGACGCCGATAACGTGTACAAGATCAGGCTGGAAGTCACCGCCAACTCCCTGACGGACAGCTTGGACGTCACCGTCACCGTTACCGACCGGAACGAATACGATCCCACGGTGACCGGATCGGCAGAGATCGACTACGCGGAAAACGGCACAGACGTGATCGGGACCTACACGATCGACGACCTGGACTTCAGTGCTGTCGCGCAGGACTTCGTCCTGGACCTGACCGGAGACGACGCCGACAAGTTTACCCTTGAGCGCACCGACAACGACGATGGCACGGTGACTGCCGAGTTGAACTTCAACGCCCCGCCCGACTACGAGGCGCCCGGCGACAGCGACAGCGCCAACGACTACGAGGTAACGGTGTCCGTCAGCGACGGCAGCAAGACGGGAGACCTGGACATCATCGTCACCGTCACCGACCAGAACGACGCGCCGACCGCCGACGCGGGCGACGACCGGACGGTGGACGAGGGCGCCGCGGTGACCCTGGACGGCAGCGCCAGTTCGGACCCGGAGGGCGCCGATCTGACGTACGCCTGGACGCAGACGGCGCCGGACTCGGGACTGGGGTCCGCCGTGACGCTGGACACCACCGACCCGCGCAAGCCAACGTTCATCGCGCCGGAGTTGTCGGCGACCACGACGCTGACCTTCTCGCTGGCGGTGGGCGACGGAGTGAACACCTCGACCGCGGACACCGTGGACATCACCGTGACGGCCGACAACGACGCGCCGACCGCCGACGCGAGCGGCGACCAGACCGTGGACGAAGGCGACACGGTGACGCTGAACGGCAGCGCCAGTTCGGACCCGGAGGGCGCCGATCTGACGTACACCTGGACGCAGACGGCGCCGGACTCGGGCGAGGGGTCCGCCGTGACGCTAAACACCACCGACCCGGGCAAGCCAACGTTCATCGCGCCGGAGTTGTCGGCGACCACGACGCTGACCTTCTCGCTGACGGTGGGCGACGGAGTGAACACCTCGACCGCGGACACCGTGGACATCAACGTGACGGCCGACAACGACGCGCCGACCGCCGACGCGAGCGGCGACCAGACCGTGGACGAAGGCGACACGGTGACGCTGAACGGCAGCGCCAGTTCGGACCCGGAGGGCGCCGATCTGACGTACACCTGGACGCAGACGGCGCCGGACTCGGGACTGGGGTCCGCCGTGACGCTGAGTGACGAGACGACCGCCAGCCCCAGCTTCACCGCGCCGGACTTGTTGGCGACCACGACGCTGACCTTCTCGCTGACGGTGGGCGACGGAGTGAACACCTCGACCGCGGACACCGTGGACATCACCGTGACGGCCGACAACGACGCGCCGACCGCCGACGCGGGCGGCGACCAGACGGTGGGCGACGGCGACCCGGTGACCCTGGACGGCAGCGCCAGTTCGGACCCGGAGGGCGCCGATCTGACGTATGTCTGGACGCAGACGGCGCCGGACTCGGGACTGGGGTCCGCCGTGACGCTGAGCGACGAGACGACCGCCAGCCCCGGCTTCACCGCGCCGACGGAGTTGCTTGAGAACCTGACACTGACCTTCTCGCTGACGGTGAACGACGGGGTGAACGCCTCGACCGCGGACACCGTGGACATCACGGTGACCGCCGGCGACAACGACGCGCCGACCGCCGACGCGGGCGACGACCAGACGGTGGCCGAGGGCGCCGCGGTGACCCTGGACGGCAGCGCCAGTTCGGACCCGGAGGGCGCCGATCTGACGTATGTCTGGACGCAGACGGCGCCGGACTCGGGACTGGGGTCCGCCGTGACGCTGAGCGACGAGACGACCGCCAGCCCCAGCTTCACCGCGCCGACGGAGTTGCTTGAGAACCTGACGCTGACCTTCTCGCTGACCGTCAACGACGGCACCCAGGACTCAACCGCGGACACCGTGGACATCACGGTGACCGCCGGCGACAACGACGCGCCGACCGCCGACGCGAGCGGCAACCAGGCCGTGGGCGAGGGCGCCGCGGTGACCCTGGACGGCAGCGCCAGTTCGGACCCGGAGGGCGCCGATCTGACGTATGTCTGGACGCAGACGGCGCCGGACTCGGGACTGGGGTCCGCCGTGCCGCTGGACACCACCGACCCGGACAAGCCAACGTTCACCGCGCCGGAGTTGTTGGCGACCACGACGCTGACCTTCTCGCTGACGGTGGGCGACGGAGTGAACACCTCGGCCGCGGACACCGTGGACATCACCGTGACGGCCGACAACGACGCGCCGACCGCCGACGCGAGCGGCGACCAGACGGTGGCCGAGGGCGCCGCGGTGAC
This sequence comes from uncultured Gammaproteobacteria bacterium, assembly GCA_951828235.1. GTDB lineage: Bacteria > Pseudomonadota > Gammaproteobacteria > Steroidobacterales > Foliamicaceae > Foliamicus. The sequence goes on along the minus strand of OX639965.1, from coordinate 1,823,601 downwards.
CCTGGACGGCAGCGCCAGTTCGGACCCGGAGGGCGCCGATCTGACGTACACCTGGACGCAGACGGCGCCGGACTCGGGACTGGGGTCCGCCGTGACGCTGAGTGACGAGACGACCGCCAGCCCCAGCTTCACCGCGCCGGACTTGTTGGCGACCACGACGCTGACCTTCTCGCTGACGGTGGGCGACGGGGTGAACACCTCGGCCGCGGATACCGTGGACATCACCGTGACGGCCGGCACCAACGACGCGCCAACCGCCGACGCGGGCGGCGACCAGACGGTGGGCGAGGGCGAACCGGTGACGCTGGACGGCAGCGACAGTTCGGACCCGGAGGGCGCCGATCTGACGTACGCCTGGACGCAGACGGCGCCGGACTCGGGCGAGGGGTCCGCCGTAACGCTGAGCGACGCGACAACCGCCAGCCCCAGCTTCACCGCGCCGACGGAGTTGCTTGAGAACCTGACGCTGACCTTCTCGCTGACGGTCGGCGACGGCACCAAGGACTCGGCCGCGGATACCGTGGACATCACCGTGACGGCCGGCACCAACGACGCGCCGACCGCCGACGCGGGCGACGACCGGACGGTGGCCGAGGGCGCCGCGGTGACCCTGGACGGCAGCGACAGTTCGGACCCGGAGGGCGCCGATCTGACGTATGTCTGGACGCAGACGGCGCCGGACTCGGGACTGGGGTCCGCCGTGACGCTGAGTGACGAGACGACCGCCAGCCCCAGCTTCACCGCGCCGGACTTGTTGGCGACCACGACGCTGACCTTCTCGCTGACGGTGGGCGACGGAGTGAACACCTCGACCGCGGACACCGTGGACATCACCGTGACGGCCGACAACGACGCGCCGACCGCCGACGCGGGCGGCGACCAGACGGTGGGCGACGGCGACCCGGTGACCCTGGACGGCAGCGCCAGTTCGGACCCGGAGGGCGCCGATCTGACGTATGTCTGGACGCAGACGGCGCCGGACTCGGGACTGGGGTCCGCCGTGACGCTGAGCGACGAGACGACCGCCAGCCCCGGCTTCACCGCGCCGGAGTTGTTGGCGACCACGACGCTGACCTTCTCGCTGACGGTGGGCGACGGAGTGAACACCTCGACCGCGGACACCGTGGACATCACCGTGACGGCCGACAACGACGCGCCGACCGCCGACGCGGGCGGCGACCAGACGGTGGGCGACGGCGACCCGGTGACCCTGGACGGCAGCGCCAGTTCGGACCCGGAGGGCGCCGATCTGACGTATGTCTGGACGCAGACGGCGCCGGACTCGGGACTGGGGTCCGCCGTGACGCTGAGCGACGAGACGACCGCCAGCCCCAGCTTCACCGCGCCGACGGAGTTGCTTGAGAACCTGACACTGACCTTCTCTCTGACCGTCAACGACGGCACCCAGGACTCAACCGCGGACACCGTGGACATCACGGTGACCGCCGGCGACAACGACGCGCCGACCGCCGACGCGGGCGGCAACCAGGCCGTGGGCGAGGGCGCCGCGGTGACCCTGGACGGCAGCGCCAGTTCGGACCCGGAGGGCGCCGATCTGACGTATGTCTGGACGCAGACGGCGCCGGACTCGGGACTGGGGTCCGCCGTGACGCTGAGCGACGAGACGACCGCCAGCCCCAGCTTCACCGCGCCGACGGAGTTGCTTGAGAACCTGACGCTGACCTTCTCGCTGACCGTCAACGACGGCACCCAGGACTCAACCGCGGACACCGTGGACATCACGGTGACCGCCGGCGACAACGACGCGCCGACCGCCGACGCGGGCGGCAACCAGGCCGTGGGCGAGGGCGCCGCGGTGACCCTGGACGGCAGCGCCAGTTCGGACCCGGAGGGCGCCGATCTGACGTATGTCTGGACGCAGACGGCGCCGGACTCGGGCGAGGGGTCCGCCGTGACGCTAAACACCACCGACCCGGGCAAGCCAACGTTCATCGCGCCGGAGTTGTCGGCGACCACGACGCTGACCTTCTCGCTGACGGTGGGCGACGGAGTGAACACCTCGACCGCGGACACCGTGGACATCACCGTGACGGCCGACAACGACGCGCCGACCGCCGACGCGGGCGGCGACCAGACGGTGGGCGACGGCGACCCGGTGACCCTGGACGGCAGCGCCAGTTCGGACCCGGAGGGCACCGCGCTGACGTATGTCTGGACGCAGACGGCGCCGGACTCGGGACTGGGGTCCGCCGTGACGCTGAGCGACGAGACGACCGCCAGCCCCGGCTTCACCGCGCCGACGGAGTTGCTTGAGAACCTGACACTGACCTTCTCGCTGACGGTGAACGACGGGGTGAACGCCTCGACCGCGGACACCGTGGACATCACGGTGACCGCCGGCGACAACGACGCGCCGACCGCCGACGCGGGCGACGACCAGACGGTGGCCGAGGGCGCCGCGGTGACCCTGGACGGCAGCGCCAGTTCGGACCCGGAGGGCGCCACGCTGACGTATGTCTGGACGCAGACGGCGCCGGACTCGGGACTGGGGTCCGCCGTGACGCTGAGCGACGAGACGACCGCCAGCCCCAGCTTCACCGCGCCGACGGAGTTGCTTGAGAACCTGACGCTGACCTTCTCGCTGACGGTCAGCGACGGAGTGAACACCTCGACCGCGGACACCGTGGACATCACGGTGATTGCGGTACCCGCCGCGCCGGCCGAGCTGACCGCCACCGCCGGCGACGCGCAGGTGGCGCTGGCCTGGGACGACCCGGGCAACAACACCATCAACAAGTACCAGGTCAGCATGAACGGCAGCATGAGCTTCGCCGACATCGTTGGCAGCAACAAGAACACTACCGAACACACCATTACGGGCCTAGACAATGGCACCGAGTACACCTTCGCGCTGCGCGCCGTGAACGACTCCGGCCCCGGCGCGGTGTCGACGGTGAGCGCGACGCCGGACGAAGGCACCAAACAACCAGAGGAGAACGACGCGCCGACCGCCCACGCGGGCGACGACCAGACGGTGGACGAGGGCGACGCGGTGATCCTGGACGGCAGCGCCAGTTCGGACCCGGAGGGCGCCACGCTGACGTACGACTGGACGCAGACGGCGCCGGACTCGGGCGAGGGGTCCGCCGTGACGCTAAACACCACCGACCCGGGCAAGCCAACGTTCATCGCGCCGGAGTTGTCGGCGACCACGACGCTGACCTTCTCGCTGACCGTCAACGACGGCAACAAGGACTCGACCGCGGACACCGTGGACATCAACGTGACGGCCGACAACGACGCGCCGACCGCCGACGCGAGCGGCGACCAGACCGTGGACGAAGGCGACACGGTGACGCTGAACGGCAGCGCCAGTTCGGACCCGGAGGGCGCCGATCTGACGTACACCTGGACGCAGACGGCGCCGGACTCGGGACTGGGGTCCGCCGTGACGCTGAGTGACGAGACGACCGCCAGCCCCAGCTTCACCGCGCCGGACTTGTTGGCGACCACGACGCTGACCTTCTCGCTGACGGTGGGCGACGGAGTGAACACCTCGACCGCGGACACCGTGGACATCACCGTGACGGCCGACAACGACGCGCCGACCGCCGACGCGAGCGGCAACCAGACCGTGGCCGAGGGCGCCGCGGTGACCCTGGACGGCAGCGCCAGTTCGGACCCGGAGGGCACCGCGCTGACGTATGTCTGGACGCAGACGGCGCCGGACTCGGGACTGGGGTCCGCCGTGACGCTGAGCGACGAGACGACCGCCAGCCCCAGCTTCACCGCGCCGACGGAGTTGCTTGAGAACCTGACGCTGACCTTCTCGCTGACCGTCAACGACGGCACCCAGGACTCAACCGCGGACACCGTGGACATCACGGTGACCGCCGGCGACAACGACGCGCCGACCGCCGACGCGGGCGGCAACCAGGCCGTGGGCGAGGGCGCCGCGGTGACCCTGGACGGCAGCGCCAGTTCGGACCCGGAGGGCGCCGATCTGACGTATGTCTGGACGCAGACGGCGCCGGACTCGGGACTGGGGTCCGCCGTGCCGCTGGACACCACCGACCCGGACAAGCCAACGTTCACCGCGCCGGAGTTGTTGGCGACCACGACGCTGACCTTCTCGCTGACGGTGGGCGACGGAGTGAACACCTCGGCCGCGGACACCGTGGACATCACCGTGACGGCCGACAACGACGCGCCGACCGCCGACGCGAGCGGCGACCAGACGGTGGCCGAGGGCGCCGCGGTGACCCTGGACGGCAGCGCCAGTTCGGACCCGGAGGGCGCCACGCTGACGTATGTCTGGACGCAGACGGCGCCGGACTCGGGACTGGGGTCCGCCGTGCCGCTGGACACCACCGACCCGGACAAGCCAACGTTCACCGCGCCGGAGTTGTCGGCGACCACGACGCTGACCTTCTCGCTGACCGTCAACGACGGCAACAAGGACTCGACCGCGGACACCGTGGACATCAACGTGACGGCCGACAACGACGCGCCGACCGCCGACGCGAGCGGCGACCAGACGGTGGCCGAGGGCGCCGCGGTGACCCTGGACGGCAGCGCCAGTTCGGACCCGGAGGGCGCCACGCTGACGTATGTCTGGACGCAGACGGCGCCGGACTCGGGACTGGGGTCCGCCGTGCCGCTGAGCGACGCGACGACCGCCAGCCCCAGCTTCACCGCGCCGGAGTTGTTGGCGACCACGACGCTGACCTTCTCGCTGACGGTGGGCGACGGAGTGAACACCTCGACCGCGGACACCGTGGACATCACCGTGACGGCCGACAACGACGCGCCGACCGCCGACGCGAGCGGCAACCAGACCGTGGGCGAGGGCGACCCGGTGACGCTGGACGGCAGCGCCAGTTCGGACCCGGAGGGCGCCACGCTGACGTACGCCTGGACGCAGACGGCGCCGGACTCGGGCGAGGGTTCCGCCGTGACGCTGAGCGACGCGACAACCGCCAGCCCCAGCTTCACCGCACCGACGGAGTTGCTTGAGAACCTGACGCTGACCTTCTCGCTGACGGTCAGCGACGGAGTGAACACCTCGACCGCGGACACCGTGGACATCACGGTGACCGCCGGCGACAACGACGCGCCGACCGCCGACGCGAGCGGCGACCAGACGGTGGCCGAGGGCGCCGCGGTGACCCTGGACGGCAGCGCCAGTTCGGACCCGGAGGGCGCCACGCTGACGTATGTCTGGACGCAGACGGCGCCGGACTCGGGACTGGGGTCCGCCGTGACGCTGAGCGACGCGACAACCGCCACCCCCAGCTTCACAGCGCCGACGGAGTTGCTCGAGAACCTGAAACTGACCTTCTCGCTGACGGTGGACGACGGGGTGAACGCCTCGGACGCGGACACCGTGGACATCACCGTGACCGCCGGCGACAACGACGCGCCGACCGCCCACGCGGGCGGCGACCAGACGGTGGGCGAGGGCGCCGCGGTGACCCTGGACGGCAGCGCCAGTTCGGACCCGGAGGGCGCCGCGCTGACGTACGCGTGGACGCAGACGGCGCCGGACTCGGGACTGGGGTCCGCCGTAACGCTGAGCGACGCGACGACCGCCAGCCCCAGCTTCACCGCGCCGACGGAGTTGCTTGAGAACCTGACGCTGACCTTCTCGCTGACGGTCGGCGACGGCACCAAGGACTCGACCGCGGTCACCGTGGACATCACGGTGACCGCCGGCGACAACGACGCGCCGACCGCCCACGCGGGCGACGGCCAGACCGTGGACGAGGGCAACCCGGTGACCCTGGACGGCAGCGCCAGTTTGGACCCGGAGGGCGCCGATCTGACGTATGTCTGGACGCAGACGGCGCCGGCCTCGGGACTGGGGTCCGCCGTAACGCTGAGCGACGCGACGACCGCCACCCCCAGCTTCACCGCGCCGACGGAGTTGCTTGAGAACCTGACGCTGACCTTCTCCCTGACGGTGGGCGACGGAGTGAACACCTCGACCGCGGACACCGTGGACATCACGGTGACCGCCGGCAACAACGACGCGCCGACCGCCCACGCGGGCGACGACCAGACGGTGGACGAGGGTGACACGGTGACCCTGGACGGCAGCGCCAGTTCGGACCCGGAGGGCGCCGATCTGACGTACGCCTGGACGCAGACGGCGCCGGACTCGGGCGAGGGGTCCGCCGTAACGCTGAGCGACGCGACAACCGCCAGCCCCAGCTTCACCGCGCCGACGGAGTTGCTTGAGAACCTGACGCTGACCTTCTCGCTGACGGTCGGCGACGGGGTGAACACCTCGGCCGCGGATACCGTGGACATCACCGTGACGGCCGGCACCAACGACGCGCCAACCGCCGACGCGGGCGGCGACCAGACGGTGGGCGAGGGCGAACCGGTGACGCTGGACGGCAGCGACAGTTCGGACCCGGAGGGCGCCGATCTGACGTACGCCTGGACGCAGACGGCGCCGGACTCGGGCGAGGGGTCCGCCGTAACGCTGAGCGACGCGACAACCGCCAGCCCCAGCTTCACCGCGCCGACGGAGTTGCTTGAGAACCTGACGCTGACCTTCTCGCTGACGGTCGGCGACGGCACCAAGGACTCGGCCGCGGATACCGTGGACATCACCGTGACGGCCGGCACCAACGACGCGCCGACCGCCGACGCGGGCGACGACCGGACGGTGGCCGAGGGCGCCGCGGTGACCCTGGACGGCAGCGACAGTTCGGACCCGGAGGGCGCCGATCTGACGTATGCCTGGACGCAGACGGCGCCGGACTCGGGCGAGGGGTCCGCCGTAACGCTGAGCGACGCGACAACCGCCAGCCCCAGCTTCACCGCGCCGACGGAACTGCTTGAGAACCTGACGCTGACCTTCTCGCTGACCGTCAACGACGGCACCAAGGACTCGACCGCGGACACCGTGGACATCACGGTGACCGCCGGCGACAACGACGCGCCGACCGCCCACGCGGGCGGCGACCAGACCGTGGACGAGGGTGACATGGTGACCCTGGACGGCAGCGCCAGTTCGGACCCGGAGGGCGCCGATCTGACGTATGCCTGGACGCAGACGGCGCCGGACTCGGGCGAGGGGTCCGCCGTAACGCTGAACGACGCGACAACCGCCAGCCCCAGCTTCACCGCGCCGACGGAACTGCTTGAGAACCTGACGCTGACCTTCTCGCTGACCGTCAACGACGGCACCAAGGACTCGACCGCGGACACCGTGGACATCACGGTCACCGCTCAGGTGGATTTCGTGCAGCAACAGACGGCGGAGCAGGCTTCGAAAAGTCAGGAGGCGATACTGGCGGTGGTCGCGGCCTCGACGGCTGTGATCGTGCAGGCGGCCATTCAGAGTCGATTCGAGAGGTTTCGCAACTTGAATCGGCCGGAGATCTCGGTTGAAGAATTACCGCCGGCGGAGAGCGACCATGGCGCCGAGGCGCCACTCCCGGGAGAGCCGGAGCCGACGAGCCTTGAGGGGGCCGCCGACACGCCCCAATCGGGCCGGAGCTCGGCGGATCAAGAAACAGGCACTCCGGGACGGTGGCTGCGAAACGTTGCGCTCGGTGCATTGGGGAGCGCGGCCGGCTTCGACCTGCACAGCTCGGGTAGCTCCGTAGACTCGGCAGTGGAGCCTGGCGGAAGCATCCCCGGTCAGGATCGACACTATGGTTCGAGGATCGGAGCGCCGCTGTCGGACGATACCTTGGTACTGAGGGATTATTTGCCAAACCTCTCTGGGTTGTCATTCGAGGCTCCCCTGCGAAGGCGGGAGAAACAGACGAATTGGGCGCCGGTGTTGTGGGTGCAGCATGATCTGCAACAGTTCAACGGGGACTTGAGGCAGCCCGGGCTGGTCTATCGAGGCGGTCTTGAGGCCGCTCACCTCGGGCTGGATTTGTATGCCAGTGATCGAGTGCTCGCCGGACTGTCGTTCATGCGCAGTTGGGGGGATCTGGAATACTCCGAAAATGGAGCCGATGGCGTGTTGGAAGGCCGCATGGACACCGTTCACCCATATCTGTACTGGCAGCCGAACGAAAAGTTGAGCATGTGGGGCATCGGCGGCCTGGGTGGCGGTCAGGTGAGTTTCGAAGAGACGGGCCGGACGCACGATATCGATGCCGACTTTCGGATGCTCGCCGGGGGCGTGAGGTGGATGCTGAGCAGCCGGGGCCACAGTGAATGGGGTGTGCGTACGGACGCCTTCACAGCGCAACTGGGGACCGGCGCCACGGCGGAAATTGCCAACGTGAGCGGCGAGGTCCGCCGGGGCCGGTTGATGCTGGAATGGGTTTACGACCGGGAGCTGTCCGTGGGGCGATTGCTGAGCCTGCAGACGGAGGCCGGCGGACGCATCGACGACGGCGATGCGAATCGGGGCGCCGGGATGGAAACCGGTTTCCGCCTGGGTTACCTGGATGCAAATCGCGGACTGGAGTTGGCGCTGCACGGGAGGGTGCTGGCGGTGCATGAGAGCGACTACCGGGATTGGGGCGTGGGTTTGCAGGCAAGCTGGGACCCGGGAGAGAAGCAGCGCGGGTTTCGATCGTCGTTTACGTCCTCGTGGGGCTTAGACGGCGGCGGGCGCACAACGGTATGGGAAAACGCGGACGCGGTGACCAGTCCGGCGCGGATTGAGGCGACCGGGAACGGTTTGCCGTATCAATTCGGAACCGAGTTGGCTTACGCCGGCCTCACGGCGCCGGGCTTGCCGGGTCTGCTGACTCCCTATACCCGGATAACGTGGAGGCGACATGGGCGGGAGCTTGCTGTCGGCAGTACTTGGAGCTTATCCGACACCCTGCCGGCGATGTCGGAATTGGGAATCAGCATGAGGGAAAACCAGACGGGTCCGGCGGAATTCGGTGTGTTCCTGCGCGTGTCAATCCCCCTGGGCGGTTCGCAGGATGCCATCTCCGGCCGGGACACCACCCCGCGCTAATTGCGCTCTTGAGTTCGGCGGTTTTCTCGGCCAGGAGTTGAGAGTCGGCCCGGGTTCCGAGGTTCAGGCGTCGATCGCCGGGTCGCCTTCCAGTTCGACGAGTTCGTAGCTTTGCTTCAGCAGGTCCCACCGCATCCGGACCGGAATAAAGTCCGAACCCGTTGCCCATATTTCAATCGGGGGCTTGTCCGCGACCAGGAATTGAAAGTGCCCAGTCTCGAAGCTGCCCGCGGCAACGTCGATCCGTTGATCGCCAATGAACTTCCTGCTCAGGAATCCAGGCGGCGTCGGCACCAGCGTGGGCCCCGAGCCGCCATTGGGAAGATGTGACGAGCTGAAAGTGGAAAGCACCCTGCCGCTATCCAAAGATTCGTCGCGGTGCAGTGTCGCGCAGGCCCATGCATCGCCATGAAGCGGATGCGCGCCGAAGAACCCGATCCGTTTTCCGGTATCGAAATGTTGGCCGAGGCGACCCTCCTTTGCAGTGAAGCCCTGGCATTCGGCAGTGCTATCCGTGAACCTGAACCACGATGAGCCGACCAGCTTCTCATCAATACTGAGACGCACGAAGGCATCGACCGGATACCAGTTCTTGCTGACCGTCATCACGACATCCCTCAACAGGCGATCATCGTCCATTTCGCAAGTCGCGCGCATAGTCCTTGTGCCATCCGGTTGCACGGTAACGTGAAACCACTCCCGCCCCATCTCCCCGACGCCATCGGTCAGGTAGAGCATTTTCCCGCGGTAGCTGCGATGATTCATTCCGTTTCCCCTGCAAGACGAAGGATCAAGGATATCGCCACAGGTGCGTGATCGGGAACTGACGGCGCGAACCAAGCTCGCCTTCGGCGTCGGGCAGGTCGCCGAGTCGATACAACTGAACACGTTCGACTTTTTCCTGTTCTTCTACTACGTACAGGTACTGCACCTGAATCCGGTTCTCGCCGGCACTGCGACGCTGCTGGCGGTTGTCGTGTGCGCAATTCTGGCAAGCGCCGCGGGAACGCACTGGTATATGGACCGCTGGTCGCCCTGTTCGGCCTGCTCTGCATTTACCTGTGTTCGTTCTACGACATTTCCCGGACAAGCCACGAAGCAACCCTCAGGACGTTGCGGCAACGCCGCCGGGCACGCGAATCAGCGAGTGTTGCCTGACAGGATTACCGTCTCAAGTTCTTGACGACACTTCGGCCCGGAGTTCTGCAGTCTTTCTTGCGAGAAGTTCCAGGTCGGCCCGCGTTTCCAGGTTCAGGCGCAGCAGCGGCTCGGTGTTGGAAGATCGTAGGTTGAAACGCCAGTCGGGGAAATCGACCGAGAGGCCGTCGACGCGGTCCACCAGGGCGCCCTGTGCCGAGTAGGTGTCGGCAAGGCGCTGTAGCAGCGGCGCGGGGTCCTCACCGACCACAAGGTTGATTTCGCCGCTGGTCGGGTAGCGCCGGCGTCGTTCGGCGGTGTGCTCGGCCAGGCTTCCGCCCTGCGCGGAAAGAATGCCGGCCATCAGCACCCAGGGAATCATGCCGGAGTCGCAGTACAGGAACTCGCGGAAATAGTGGTGCGCGCTGCTTTCACCACCGTACACGGCGTCCTCTTCGCGCATTCGCTGCTTGATGAAGGAGTGCCCCGCCCGGTTCCGGAACGGCTCGCCGCCCACGGAGCGCACCTGCTCTTCGGTATCCCAGACCAGCGCGGGATCGTGGATCACTCGCCGGTCAGCGGCCGGTCGAGAAGGTAGTAGAGCAGCCGCAAACATGCCGACCGTGTAGTAGGGGTCCACGAATTCGCCCCGCTCGTCGAAGAAGCAGCAGCGGTCGAAGTCGCCGTCGAAGGCCACGCCGAAATCGGCGCCATGTGCAAGCACCGCTTCGGAGGTGGCAATGCGTGTACCGTCGAGCAGGGGATTGGGAACGCCGTGCGGGAAGTTGCCGTCCGGTTCGGCGCGCAAATGAAAAATCTCCAGCGGCACGTGCTTGGACAGCTTTTCCACGCTGGGACCGGCGGCGCCATTACCGGAGTTGAGGACGACCTTCAGCGGGCTCATCGGCAGATCTTCGACAAAACCAAGCACGCGGCGGCGCCAGGACTTGTGCACCTTTGCGCGACGCCTGCGGCCGCGCGCGCCGCGCGGCGGCGGCGACTGCGCCAGGCGCGCGATCTCCGCCAGCCCGGTGTCGGAGCTGATGGGACGCGCTTCCTCGCGCACGATCTTGAGACCGTTGTAGTCGGCCGGGTTGTGGCTGGCGGTCACCATGACGCCGGCGCCGCAGCCAAGCCGGCCGGTCGCGAAATACACCTGCTCGGTGCCGCACAGGCCCAGGTCGGCGACGTCGGCGCCCGCGCGGGTCACGCCTTCGGCCACGGCGTCGGCGATTTCGGGGCTGGACAGGCGCGCGTCGCGCCCCAGCACCACTTCCTCCGCTCCGGTGAAACGAACAACAGCGGCGCCGATGCGGCACGCGAGGTCGGCGTTGAACTCGCCGGGGACGCGGCCGCGCACGTCGTAGGCCTTGAACGGCGGCTCAAGCCGCATCAGGCGCGGCCGTAGACGTCTTCGAAGCGCTCGATGTCGTCTTCGCCCAGGTAGTCGCCCAACTGCACTTCCACCAGCTCCGCGGGCTCGTCGCCGGGATTGTGGATCCGATGCACGGCGCCCAACGGAATAAGGATGTGATCGCCGGTTTTCAGGGCGTGGTTCTCGCCGTCGCGTTCGGCCACCGGCGCGCCGCTCACGACCACCCAGTGTTCGTCCCGGCGGCGATGGCGCTGCAACGAAAGCGTCTCCCCGGGCAGAATACGCAGGCGTTTGACCTGGTAGCCCTCGCCCTGCCCCAACCCTTCGAAGCTGCCCCAGGGCCGGAAGACCTCTTCGCCGACGGGGTGCATGCCGGATCCGTTGTCCCGGGCCACGCGCTCGCCGCGACCGACGCCGAAATAGCGGAAGCCCTTGTCCTTCATCAGGTCCGGCGAATACAGGTTGCGCCCGTCAAAAATGACCGGCTGCCTGAGTGTTTCGCGAAGTTTGTCGAAGTCCGGCGAACGGAACTGCGGCCACTCGGTCACGATTGCCAGCGCATCCGCTCCGTCGGCCGCTTCGCCGGCGCTCGCCGCATATTCCAGCCCGTCGCGTTCGCCGAGCAGCGACCTGCAGCGCTGGGCCGCGACCGGGTCATAGGCCCGCACTCGCGCGTCTTGCGAAAGCAGGAATTCGATCAGGACCAGGCTGGGCGCCTCGCGCATGTCGTCAGTGCCCGGCTTGAACGACAGGCCCCAAAGCGCGATGAGGCGGCCCGCCAGCGAGCCGCCGAAATGGGCCTGGATCTTCTGTCCCAGCAGCGATTTCTGCCGCTCGTTGACGCTCTTTACCGCTTCGACGATCTCGGTGCGGTAGCCGTGTTCGCGCGCGGTCTGCGCCAGCGCGGCGATGTCCTTGGGCAGGCAGGAGCCGCCGTAGCCGCAGCCCGCGTACAGGTAGCTGTAGCCGATGCGCTTGTCCGCGCCCACCCCTGCGCGCACCTGCTCGATGTCGGCGTCGACCTGCTCCGCCAGACCGGCCAATTCGTTCATGAAGCTGATCCGCGTGGCCAGCATGGCGTTGGCGGCATACTTCGTCAGTTCCGCCGAGGCGCGATCCATCACCTTCAGGCGGTCGCGCTTGCGGTGAAACGGCGCGTACAGGGTGCTTAAGAAATCGATTGCGCGGCGGCTCCCGGTTCCCACGATGATGCGTTCGGGGTGCATGAAGTCGGACACGGCCGTCCCGCCTTTCAGAAACTCGGGATTCGACACCACGTCAAACTCGTGAGCCGCGCCGCGTTCGGCCAGGGCCGCTGCGATGCGCTTCTCCACCTCGGCGCAGGCGCCCACCGGCACGGTGGACTTGCAGGCCACCAGGCGGTAACCGGGCATATGAGCGGCAATGGACTCGGCAACGGCATACACCTGCCTGAGGTCCGCTTGCCCGTTGTCGCGCGGCGGCGTACTCACCACTATGAATTGCGCCTCGCCGTGCTCCACAGCTTTGCGGACATCGGCGCTGAATTCAAGCCGGCCGGACTCGAGGTTTCTGCGCACGAGGTCTTCGAGCCCCGGCTCGTGGATGTGCAGATCGCCCCGCTGAAGCCGCTTCACTTTGGCGCTATCGGCGTCGAGGCAAATAACGCTCACCCCGGTCTCGGCGAAGCATGCGCCGGTCACAAGGCCGACGTAACCGCAACCGTGAACTGTGATCTTCATGACGTCGCTATTTTAGGCAGTGCGCGTTACGGCAAGTTTGCATCAATTCTCAGTGACCTCGGCAATCCGAATTCGCCGGACCGAACGAAAAGTACCCTCCGCAACCTTAGCGCAGTGTTATCTGTTCGACACGGCATACTGCAAGCTTGCAGCCGCCTTAAGCCCCCTTCCCGTGCAAGAATCCGACTCGAAGCATCGTCCGGTCACCACTGCGGTAAAGGAGTTCTTACGCCTTGAGTCGTTGGGGGGTGTGCTGGTCCTGGTGGCGGCAGGCCTGGCCCTTCTGACCGCCAATTCGCCCTTGTCCGGCTATTACGAGGTCCTGCTCGAAACCAAAGCCGCCGTCCGAATCGGGTCGTTCCTGATCGAGAAGCCATTTCTGCTCTGGATAAACGACGGGCTAATGGCCGTGTTCTTCTTCCTGATCGGTCTGGAGCTCAAGCGGGAGTTTCTTGAGGGGGAACTTTCCTCGCCCCATAAGCTCACCCTGCCCCTGATCGGGGCCGCCGGCGGAATAGCGGTACCGGCTCTGATCTACTTCCTGCTGAATGGGTCGGATGCAACGGCAATGGATGCCTGGGCGATTCCGGTGGCCACCGACATTGCGTTCGTCCTGGCACTGCTCGGCGCATTCGGCTCCAGGGTTCCGCTTGCACTCAAAGTGTTCGTGCTCACGCTGGCGATCTTCGACGATCTCGCAGCGATCGCGTTCATCGCCGTCTTTTACGTGTCGGATCTTTCCCTCACCGCCCTGCTATGGGCGGGCGCAATGTTCATCGCCGCGGTGTTTGCGAACCGCCTGGGAGTAACCCGAATCTCCGCATATGCACTGATCGGATTGCTGATGTGGGTGGCCGTCCTGAAATCCGGGGTGCACGCGACATTGGCGGGCATTCTGATCGCATCATGCATTCCGCTTCGTGACCGCAGGGGCAGCTCGCCTCTGCGGCAACTTGAGCACGATCTCCATGCCCCGGTGGCCTTCATCATTCTTCCCGTGTTTGCTTTTGCAAACGCGGGGCTGCCAATCCGGGAAATGGAGCTGGACGCCGTTCTTCATCCGGTGGCGATCGGGGTGGCCGCCGGGCTGGTTGTCGGCAAGTCGATCGGCATCGTGTGCTTTATCGCGATTGCGGCTTTCGCAGGAGTTGTGCGCTTACCCCGAGAGATCAACTGGATGCAACTGCTCGGCGTTGCCTTTGCCTGCGGCATCGGCTTTACGGTGAGTCTGTTCATCGCCGGCCTGGCGCTCGAGCACGGCAGCGGCGCATACTTCAACAAGGCGCGTCTGGGCGTACTGCTGGGATCGGCGATAGCAGCGCTCCTGGGATGGCTGGTGCTCCATTTCAGTCTCCGACGAAGCGAAATCCAGTAAGGGCAAGCCAACTCCGCTCCCCGGCGTGGCGTCAGTCGTCGAGGAATTTCGCCAGCGGCGGCTGCGCACCCGGTTCGCCGGCGAGGCGCTTGGCGAGTTCCACGCCCCACTGGTCGAACGGGTTGACGCCCAGCAGCGTTGCCTGAACGAATACCTTGTGCTCGTAGAGCGCAATCAAAGCACCGAGGTGCCGGGGATCGAGCCTCTCAAGCAGCAACACGTTCGAGGAACGCCCGCCCGGCAGGGCCTTGTGGGCCGCCAGCGGATCGGAAGGCATGGCGCTTTGCGGCAGGCCGCGCGCCAGCGCCTCGGCCTGCGCCAGCATCTGGCGCAGCGCTTCGCCGTGCATTCGGGAATAGGCCCCGCCGGCAGCCCGCACAGCGATAAAGTCCGCGCTTGACGGGCGCGCGCCCTGCTGTGCCCATTGCATGATGGAATGCTGCGCACTCGAACCGGTCATTCCCAGCAAGGCCGCCACGCCCTTGCCCTCAATCGGGCGGCCGTGCGTGTCGGCGCTCTTGCCGAGGCTCTCCATTTCCAGTTGCTGCAGGTACGCCGGCAGCCATTTCAGGCGCGTGTCGTATGGGAGCAGGAGTTGCGTGGAGCATCCCAGCAAGGACTGGTTCCAGAACGCAAGAAGGCCCATCAGCACAGGCATGTTGGCTTCGGGGGGAGCATCAAGAAAATGCCGGTCCAGCCACCGGCCGCCGTCGAGAAACTCGTTCATGCAGGCGGGACCGAGCGACAGCCAGGCGCTCAAGCCGGCTGCCGACCAGACCGAATAGCGTCCGCCTACCGTGTCCGGCATCAGAAACGCCCTGTCCGGCGCAATCCCCCAGGCGGCCATGGCTTCGGCCTTGGCGGAAACGGCGGCGAAATGGCGCGCTGGAGCGTCTTCGCCGAGCGCCGCCGTTAGCCAGTGACGCGCCGAATACGCATTGGCGAGCGTTTCCGCAGTCGAGAAGCTCTTGGAGCACACCACGAACAGCGTCTCCGCAGCGTCGCTCCGCGACAGCGCCCGCTCCAGTTCTACGCCATCCATCTCCGCAACGAAATCCACCGGGCGCGACCGATCGTCCCCCAGCGCCGAGCACAGAAGCCGCATGCCCAGATCCGAGCCCCCGATCCCGATATTGACGATTCGTCGAAGCGGCCTGCCCCCCGCCCCCACGACCTCTCCGGCCCGGAATCGCCGGGCGAAGGCGCCCACTCGCTCGCGCTGACCGGCCAGGAGCGCATCGGCCGGGTTCGCCGAACGGGCATCGGGATGCAGCGCGGCACGATGCTCGCTTGGATTCACGATCTCGCCCGCGAACAGTGCCGCCCGGGCGGCCTCAAGCCCGCGTGCCTCAGCAAGAGCCCGGAGAAGTCCAGGCGTCTCGCCGTTTAGCCTTTGCCGGCTGAAATCAAGCAGCAATCCGGCCCTGGCCGGGCCATCGCTGCGCAAGCAAAAGTCCGTGAACCGGCCCGGCGCATCCAGCAGTTCACCCAGGCGCCACCCGCGAGCCTGCCCGGCGTGCTGCAAGAGCACGTCCCATTCCGGCAGGGAGGCGATGTCACGGGCTATGGGCGACACCCCCGCTTACAGGAGGTAGATGATCGCGAGCAAACCGGTAACGGTCATGACGATGGTGTACGGCAGCGCCATCAGCACCATCCGTACGTAACTCAGGCGGATGGCCGGCGCCAGTGCGGTGGTCAACAGGAACAGGAAGGCCGCCTGGCCGTTGGGCGTACCCACGCTGGGAATATTGGTGCCGGTATTGATGGCCACCACCAGCAATTCGAACTGCGCGCGGTCGATCAGCCCGTCGAACAGCGCCTGCTTGACTTCCGCGATGTAGATCGTGGCCACGAACACGTTGTCGCTGATCAGCGACAGGGCCCCGTTGGCCAGGTACATGATCGCCAGTTGCTCGGTACCGTCGCGGGTGAAGATCAGTTCGGTTACCGGTTTGAACAGTTTCTGGTCGTAGATCACGGCGACGATGCCGAAGAACACCACCAGCAGCGCGGTAAACGGCAGCGCCTCCTGGAAGGCCTTGCCGAGCCGGTGCTCTTCGGTAATCCCGGAAAAGGCCGTGGCGAGAACGATGATCATCAGGCCGATCAGCCCGACTTCGGTATGGTGAAGCTGATGCAGGCTCAGCGCCACGATGAGAATGACCGCCGCGCCGCCCTGGACCACCAGCGCGGCATTCTGCCTTGGCGTGCGGGCTTCGGACGCCTCGCGGTCGTAGCGCTCAAGGACCTCGCGCACCGCGGGGCTGAGCTTGACGCCGTAACCGAACCGGCCGCTCAATTCCAGCAACGCGCAGGTCACAAGGCCCATGAACAGCACCGGTATGGTCACCGGCGCCATGTTCAGGAAGAACTGGCCGAAATTCCATCCGGCCTCGCCGAAAGCGCGCCCCGCCTCCTTGGCCAGGAGAAGGTTTTGCGGCTCGCCGACCAGCGTGGTGACGCCGCCCAGCGCGGTACCTACGGCGGCATGCATCATCAGGCCACGCAGGAAGGCGCGGAACTGGCGCAGCTCCGCCATCTTTTCGTCCGGAACCTGCGAGTCATCAGTCAATCGCCCGGCAACCTCGCCCGCCTTGAGGCCGGACGAAACGGAGTGGTAGATACGGTAAAAGCCTATCGCCACCGCGATGATCACCGCGGTCACCGTCAACGCGTCCAGATAGGCGGACAGCACCGCCGCGGTAGCGCTGAAGAGTAGCGATAGCAGCAGCCGCGAGCGCACGCCCAGCAGGATGCGGGTGAACACGTACAGCAGCATTTCCTTCAAAAAGAAGATGCCCGCCACCATGAAGATCATCAGCAGGATGACCGGAAAGTTGTCCAGCGTCTTGGTGTACAGCGTTTCCGGCGAGGTCATGCCCATCAGCACCGCCTGTATCGCCAGCAGTCCGCCGGGCTGCAGCGGATAGCAGCGCAGCGCCATCGCCAGGGTGAAGATGAATTCAAGCACCAGGATCCAGCCCGCAATGAACTCGCCGCCCGGCAGCAGAAACCAGAGCAGGGGGTTGATGACCAGGAACGCGATGATCGTCTGTTTGTACCAGCGGGGCGAATCGCCCAGGAAGTTTTGTGCGAATGCGGACCGAATTGACTGCCCCACGATTTTCTCCAGTTCGGCAAAAAGCCGGATTCTAATGGACGGAGATCAGGTTTGCTTGAATTCCTTCAGCCAGGCGGCGCCCTGCTCGGATCCTGCATCGATATTTCTCAGCATTTTCTCGTGCGCCTCAAGTTCTTCGGGGCTCGGCTCAAAGCGGGCGAAATCAAGGCCCTCCCGGTCGATGGGCCGCTTCGCGCCACCGCCCGTTTCCTCATTCATGCTGAGTTCGCCCTGTCCCATGGTCATGCGCAGCCACACGGAGGCCGTCAGGCGGGCATCCTCCAGGGCATCGTGGTAGCCCCGCTCGCGCGACGCAACGCCCAGGCGCAGGCTCAGCGCGTCCAGGTTGTTGCGCTGCGTCGGATAGCGCGCCCGCGCCATCTTCAGCGTGCAGGTTGAGTCGCAGATCTCCCTCAGCCTTTCCGTTCTATCGGTCCTCTGCAATTCCGCATCCAGAAAGCCCAGGTCGAATTCAACGTTGTGTCCCAGCAGGTGCGCACCGCGCACGAATTCGAGAAACTCTTCGGCAAGAGCCGCAAACTTCGGCTGCTCCGCTACCTGGTCGCCGGTTATGCCGTGCACCCGGGTGGATTCCGCCGGAATGGAACGCTGAGGATTGATGAGCCGATGAAAATCGCGGCCGGTAAACCGCCGTTCCACGAGTTCCACGCAGCCGATGGATATGACGCGATCGCCGCCTTTCGGGTCCAGCCCGGTAGTTTCGACATCGACGGCAACGTGGCGCACGGCTGCGGATTCAGGAATTCGGCGCGCCGGGATCGGCAAGCGAATCTATCGCCCCGCGCGCCAGCACGTCCACGCGCTCGTTATCGGGAATGCCGGCATGCGCCTGCACCCAGCGCCATTCGACCGAGTGGCGGGCGCACACATTGTCGAGTTCGCGCCAAAGATCCTCGTTGCGCACCGGCTTCCTGTTCGAGGTTTTCCAGCCGTTGCGCTTCCATTTGTCCAGCCAGCCGTTCATGCCCTTCTGCAGATATTTCGAATCCGTGTGCAGGACTACGCGGCAGGGCCGTTTCAGGGCCTCCAGCGCGCGCAACGCGGCGGTCAGCTCCATGCGGTTATTGGTGGTGTCCGGTTCCGCTCCGGTCAACTCGCGCTCATGGTTCCCCGCACGCAACAGGGCCGCCCAGCCGCCGGGCCCCGGGTTGCCCGAGCAGGACCCGTCGGTATAAATCTCCACCTGCTGCACGGCAATGGATTGTACCTTTCGGGAAGTGCAGCGTGCCTTGCCTGTAGAATCGCGCCATGCCGATTCTCGAGGGAAAGCGGGCGCTGGTGGCCGGCATCGCGAGCAAGCGTTCGATTGCCTGGGGCATCGCCCGGAGCTTTCGCCGCGAGGGCGCGGAAGTGGCCCTGAGCGCGCTGCCCGGACGAATGCTAGAGCGCGCCGAGGCCTTCGCGCCGGAAATCGATGCGCCATTTTGCCTCGGGATGGACGTCGGCAGCGACGAATCGATCGCACAAGCCTTTGGGCAGTTGAAGAATTCCTGGCCGCGGCTCGATATCCTGGTTCATTCGATCGCCTTTGCGCCGGGCGATAACCTGAAGGGCGACTTTGCCGACAGCGTGTCCCGTGAAGGCTTTCGGGTCGCCCACGACATTTCCGCCTACAGCTTCGCAGCGCTGGCGCGCGCCGCCGCGCCGCTGATGACCGACGGGGGGGCGCTGTTGACCCTCTCTTACTCCGGCTCAACCCGCGCGGTGCAGAACTACAACGTCATGGGGCCCGCCAAGGCCAGCCTGGAGGCGGTAACGCGCGCCCTGGCCATGGACCTGGGCAAGATGGGCATACGCGTCAATGCGCTGTCGCCGGGACCGGTCAAGACGCTGTCGGCCGCCGGCATTCCCAACTTCCGCAAGATGCTGCACCACTACGAAGGCGCCGCCCCGCTTCGGCGCAACGTGTCGCTGGAGGAAGTGGGCAACGCCGCCGTATTCCTGTGCTCGGAAATGGCGTCCGGAATCACCGGCGTGGTCCTTCCCGTCGACGCCGGCATGGGCGCCGTCGGTCTCTCCTTCCCGGACTAACCCGGGAGTGAAGGCGTCATCGTGGAGGGCGGGACGCCCTCGCTCCCAGGTCAGGCGAGTTCGGTGAGGATCTCTCCTACGGGCCGGCGCTTCTGCTCCGGGACGATACGCGGGTAGCCGATCGAGAAAAGGCCCACAACCATTTCCTCTTCCGGGCTGACGCCGAGCAGTTCGTAGAAGCGCTCGTCACGCGTGACCGCCCCCGTGCTCCATTTGCAGGCGACGCCGCCCTCCCACAGGCACAGCATGAAATTCTGTACCGCGCAGCAGCAGGCGCCGTAGTCTTCGCGCTCGCGAAACTCGTCCCCGGAGCGCGTGCAGGTCACAGCCAGCCACCACGGGACCGCCTCATAGAGTTCGCGCCGCTTCTTCGCCGCGCCGGCTCCCCGCCTGACAAGAGTCAGTTCCTCGGCGATTGCGATCATGGTGCGCACCGACCGCGCACCCAGCAAATAGAAGCGCCACGGTTCCGTCAGGTGATGGTTCGGCGCCCAACGCGCCGCATCCGCGGCCGCCAGAAGCAGCTCGCGCGGCGGCGGCTCGGGCTTGAACAAGGCGACCGTGCGGCGTTCGCGCACCAGCCGCCGGCCCGGTGGTTTCTCCGTGCTCAAGCCGGGGCGCGACCCCGCCACGGCGTTTCCTGACCCAGTACCCCGGTCTCTCCCTCCATCCTGGCGATAGTCACCGCGCCGCAGCTGTCGCCAAAGACGTTCACCGCGGTCCGCGACATGTCGAGTATGCGGTCGAACACGAACAGGACCCCGATCGCCTCGACCGGCAGGCCCACGGCCCCGAGGATTACCGCGATTGCGACGAAGGAAGCGGCCGGAACCCCGGCCACGCCGATGGACGTCAACAGCGCCGCGAAGACAATTGTGAACTGCACGCCGAAGCTCAGTTCCAGACCGTAGGCCTGGGCGATAAACATCACGGCAACGCATTCATACAGTGCCGTGCCGTCCATGTTGACCGTCGCGCCCAGCGGCAGAACGAATCCGGTGGTGCGGCTGGACACCTTTGCGTTGTCTTCCACGCACCGCATCGTGATCGGCAGCGTTGCCGAGGACGAGGAGGTGGAGAACGCGGTCAGCAGCGCCGGCGCCATCGCCCGGTAATGGTGCAGCGGGTTTACGCGCGCCACGAACAGCAGTATCAGCGGCATGACCACCAGGAAATGAATGGCCAGGGCGATCAGAACCGTGATCGAGAAGATCACCAGCGGCCGTGCGGCCCCCAGCCCAACGTCGGCGACCACCGATGCGACCAGCCCGAACACTCCGATTGGCGCGAAGCGCATCACGAACCGGGTGACGCCCATCATCGCTTCAAAGCAGGCCTGCACGAAACCGGTCACCTGCTCGCGCTTCGCCTGCACGAGGCGGGAAATGAAATAGCCGAACAGGATGCAGAAGACGATGACGCCCAGCATCTGGCCTTCGGCGGCGGCCATGACGATGTTCGGCGGAAACATCCGCAGAAACACCTGCGCGACGCCGCCCTCGGCGCCTGCCACGCGCGAAGCCACCAGCTCCGAATTGGTCTCGAAATCGAGCAGTTGGCCCACGGCGGCCCCATTGAGGATGCCGGGCTGCACCAGGTTCACGATGGTCAGCCCCACCAGCACCGCGATCGTGGACGTGGTCAGGTAGTAGAGAACCGTTTTGCCGCCCAGCCGGCCCAGGGTGCCGGGTTCGCCCAGGCCAGCCACGCCGGAAATGATCGAAGTGGCGATCAGCGGCACGATCAGCATCTTCAGCGCGTTGAGAAACAGCGTGCCGATATAGTCGTATATGGAGTCGAAGGTTACGCCGGCTGCCAATTCGGCGGTGTCGCCGCTGATCAGCCCGGCGATCACGCCCAGCGCGATCCCGGCGAAGATCTGCGCATACAACGGCCAGCGAAGCGGATTCCACTGGTTCATGGCGTATCTCCCAACGTTTCGGGCGCTATCCAGACGCTGGCCCGGTCACGCACGCTGGCGCGATAGGCATCGAATTCCATCATGCCCTCGCGGTCCTCCAGGTCGGCCTTGACTTCGTCCCGCTGGTCCCGCGGGATGGTCTCGGGGCGCCCCGGAAATACCTCAGAGACCTCGTACAGCGCGTAGCGGCCGTCGAGAAGGCTCAGTCCCTCCGCCGAATGACCGGGCGCCGCGGCAAATATGGCGTTCAGCAGTTCAGAGGGAAAGTCGGCCGAGTCTCTGCGCATTTCCGGCTCCTCGAAAAACTCCACGCCCTCTTCTCCGGTCAAGTCCTGCAGTTCGTCACCGGACCGGCGCCGCGCAAGCAACTCCGCTCCCCGGACGGCGGCGGCCTCCGCGGCCGCGTCACTGACGAGTATCTCGCGGATTCGATCGGCCACTTCCTCCAGCGGCTGCTGTTCCGAAGGCTGGTGACGGGCGGCGCGCAGGACTATCGCCCGGTCGGGACCCAACTGAAGAATCCGCGAGTTCTCGCCGAGATCCAGCACGGTCTCGCCGTAGGCGGCGTCAATCACGCGCCGGTTGCCGGCGAATTCCGCCGCGCCCTCGCGGGTAAAGTTCTCGATGGTCCTGAGCGGCAGTTTGAGTTCCTCGGCTATCCATGCCAGTCCTTCATCGCTTTCCAGGGCCATGTCGGCCAGCCGGTCGGCCAGATCGTAAAAGCGCGTCCGGTTGCGGCGCTCCCCAAGGTCCGCGAGCACATCCTGGCGGGCGTCCTCGAACGGCGCAATGTCGCCTCCGCGTACGCCGTCCAGGCGGATGATGTGATAGCCGAATTGCGTCTGCACCGGGGCGGTGTACTGCCCCACCTCTTCCAGGCCGAAAAGCGCTTCCTCGAACTCCGGAACGAAAACGCCGCGTTCGTTCCAGCCCAGGTCGCCCCCCAGCGCGGCGGAACCCGGGTCCTCGGAAAATTCCTCGGCGAGGGCGCCAAAGTCTTCCCCGGCATCCAGCCGCGCGACAAGCTCATTGGCCCGGGCCAGCACCTCGTCGTCGCCTTCCGGGCTCGCCGCCAGCAGAATATGGCTGGAGCTGCGCTGGAGCGGGCTGATGAACTGGTCGCGATTCTCCTCGTACCATTCCAGCGCGTCCTGCTCGGTTATTTCCTCCATGTCCGGCAGGTTGCCGGCATCGAGTTCGATGTATTCCAGATCCAGGTACTCGCGCGTCCAGAAGCCGGAGGCGTTCCGCTCGTAGTACTCGCTCACCTGTTCGTCGGTCACGACCATGTCGTGACGGAAGGATTCCGGCGCAACGAAAAAGCCGCGCACCGCGCGGCTTTCCTGCACCAGTTCAATATAGAAACGAAAATCAACCGGGGTAAAAAAGGCGCTCTCGGCTATGCCCCGGGAAAACTGTTGCTGCGTCATCAGACCCCGCTGCCGATATTCGAAATAAGCCGGCGTCTCGCCGATATTGGCCAGGGCGCTGCGGTACAGGTCGACCGAGAATTCGCGGCCGTCCAGAAAGGCGGGAATGCTCTGAATCACGCCCGCGAGACGGTCGTCGCTGGTCGTAAAGCCGCGCTCCTCGGCGTGCGCCTGAATCATGCGCGCGTCGATCATCTGCTCAAGGACCAGGCCGCGAAGTTGCTGTTCGAACTCCTCGGGCAGCGCTTCGCCGAACTGTTCGCGCAACCTGATCTGTTCTTCATTCAGCGTGCGCAGAAACTCGGTCTGACCGATCTCCGCGCCTTCGACGCTGGCGACCGCGGTACTGGACATGCCGACGTTGCCCCGCATGGTGCCGAAGGTCAGAACCAGGGCCAGCCCGATTACGCCAAAGATGATGCCGGCCACCCAGCCGCTGAGCCGGTCACGGATTACCTGGAGCATCGGAGCGCGCTAAGCCGCCGCATTGGGAGAGTAGTGGCGGAGTGGACGGGACTCGAACCCGCGACCACCGGATTGACAGCCCGGTATTCTAACCATCTGAACTACCACTCCGCTATGGGTGCTGAGGGGCTTGAACCCCCGACCTTCGCCGTGTAAGAGCGACGCTCTCCCAACTGAGCTAAGCACCCGCCGGCGCCGTTACCCTTGCGGAATTCGCCGCAAACGCTAACCGGGGCCAAGCCCCGACAGCTGGGGGTGGTTAGTTTACGGCATCTCTCAGGGCGCGGCCCGCCTTGAATCCGGGAACCGAGGTGGCGGCGATTTGAATCGTCTCTCCGGTGCGGGGATTGCGGCCTTGCCGTGCGGCGCGATGCTTGACGCTGAAGGTCCCGAAACCGACCAGAGATACCGAGTCTCCCTGTCCCAAGGCACCGCTAATGGCCCCTAAAACCGCATCCACGGCTCGAGCCGCATCCGCTTTCGCAAGACCCGCAGCAGACGCCACGGCATCCGTAAGTTCCCGTTTGTTCATGCAATTCTCCGTAGGTTTGTGCCCGGCTCTACCGGTTCGATACGCACTGGCGGTGTCTAAAGGATATTGAAATCCACCCCCAAAATTCGGTATAGCGACCCCCATAAACACTGATGCCGCCATATCCGCCCAACAGGCGGGAATTATGTACTAATCCCCAGGCCGCCGCAACATTACATGCTCTTGACCAAAGCGCACGCGAGGCCTAAAAGACAAGCCCGATCAGCCTGCGGAACAAGGGTTCAGTGCGTGCGCGGTTGATCCGGCGGAGGCGCCGCGGCGGGCGTGGCAGCCGCCGCGGCGGCTTGATCATCCGCAACGGAAGCGCCCACACCGGGCATGTTCTCCATGGCCAGCTCCAGCACCTCGTCGATCCAGCGTACCGACCGGATATCCAGGCTGCGCTTGACGTTGGCGGGAATTTCGGCGAGGTCCTTCACGCACTCCTCGGGAATCAGCACGCGCTCGATGCCGCCGCGGTGCGCGGCAAGCAGTTTTTCTTTCAGCCCGCCGACCGGCAACACCTCGCCGCCCAGCGTTATTTCGCCGGTCATGGCCACATCGGCGCGCACCGGGATGCCGGTCAGCGCCGACACCAGGGCGGTGCACATGCCGATGCCCGCGCTGGGACCGTCCTTGGGCGTGGCGCCTTCCGGAACGTGCACGTGCAGGTCCAGTTCGGACTGAAAGCCCGGGTCCAGCCCCAGGGAGGCGGCGCGGGCGCGAACCACGGTCACCGCTGCCTGGATCGATTCCTGCATGACGTCGCCGAGCTTGCCGGTGAGGGTCAGCTTGCCCTTGCCCGGCGCGACCGAAGCCTCGATGCGCAGAAGTTCACCGCCCACCTCCGTCCACGCCAGGCCCTGAGCCTGACCCACCCGGTTCTGGTTCTCGGCCCGGCCGTAGCGGAACTTGCGTACGCCCAGGTACGGCTCAAGCTGGCGGGGGCCGATGCAGATTTCCCTCGGCGAGGGGCGCAGCAACTGCCGTTTGACGACCTTGCGGCACACCCGGGCGATCTCCCGCTCCAGGTTGCGCACCCCCGCCTCGCGGGTGTAATGGCGAATGATGTTGCGCAGGCCGCCGATGGTGAACCGCAACTCATTCTTGCGCACGCCGTTGTACTTCATCTGCTTGGCGATCAGGTAATTGCGTGCAATGGCCAGTTTCTCGTCCTCCGTATAGCCGGGAATCCGCAAGACTTCCATGCGGTCCAGCAGCGGGGGCGGTATGGCGAGCGTGTTGGCCGTGCATACGAACATGACGCGAGAGAGATCGAAATCGACTTCAAGGTAGTGATCGTTGAAGGTGGAATTCTGTTCCGGATCCAGCACCTCCAGCAGCGCCGATGAAGGGTCGCCGCGAAAGTCCATGGACATCTTGTCGACCTCGTCGAAAAGGAACAGCGGATTGCGCACGCCCGAGCGCGCCAGGTTCTGGATGATCTTGCCCGGAAGCGCTCCGATATAGGTGCGCCGGTGACCGCGTATTTCCGCCTCGTCGCGCACGCCGCCCAGGGACATGCGTACGAAGGACCGGTTGGTGGCCCTGGCGATTGAACGGCCCAGGGAGGTCTTGCCCACGCCCGGCGGACCCACCAGGCACAGGATGGGCCCTTTTAGGGACCGGACGCGCTTCTGCACCGCCAGATACTCCAGGATGCGCTCCTTGATCTTCTCCAGCCCGTAATGATCCTCTTCCAGTATCGTTTCGGCCCGCGCCAGGTTGCCGTTGGTCCGGCGCTGCTTCTTCCAGGGCGCCTTGAGCAGCCAGTCCAGGTAATTGCGCACCACGGTGGCTTCGGCCGACATCGGCGCCATCATCTTGAGCTTGCCCAGTTCGGTCATGGCCTTTTCCTGGGCCTGCTTGGACATGCCGGCTTCCTTGATCCCCTTTTCCAGCGAAGTAATCTCGTCGGGCGCATCGTCCATCTCACCCAGCTCCTTCTGGATGGCCTTCATCTGTTCGTTCAGGTAGTACTCACGCTGGCTCTTTTCCATCTGCGTCTTCACGCGGCCGCGAATCTTGCGCTCGATCTTGAGCATGTCGATTTCATTGCCCATGAGGCCCACCAGGTATTCCATGCGCTTCATCGGATCGCCGGTCTCCAGCACGACCTGCTTTTTCTCGAGCGCAAGTTGCATGTGCGCAGCAATCGTGTCGGCCAGCCTGCCGGTATCATCCAGCCCGGACACGCCGGCCAGGGCTTCGGGCGGGACGTTCTTGTGCAGCTTCACGTACGACTCGAACTGGCTCAATAGCGAGCGGCGCAGCGCTTCCATTTCCTTCGGCTTGTCCAGCGCCTCGGCCTCTTCGGAAACGGTCTTAAACTCCGCGCTGAAGAACTTGCCGGAATTAAGGGAGCTGAGGTGCGCGCGCAGGACGCCCTGGACCATCACCTTGACCGTGTTGTCCGGCATCTTCATCATTTGCAGAACGGTCGCCAGCGTGCCTACCCGGTATATGTCGCGCGCCTGCGGTTCGTCCACTTCCGGCTTCCGCTGCGCCACCAGCAGGATTTCCTTACCCACGGCCATGGCGTTTTCCAGCGCCAGGATCGAGGGCTTGCGGCCCACGAACAGGGGAACGACCATGTGCGGGTACACGACCACGTCGCGCAGCGGCAGGACCGCCAGACGGCGAGGGACGGCTAATTCGGTGCTGGTGTCATCACTCATGGTGTTACCTCGATACCCGCGCTAATGCTCTCTTTGTGTGTCATCGATATGGGGTTGGCTGAAGCCAAACCCAACCCGGAACGCATCGCCGGTATCCCGGCCGGTCTCCTGTCCCGCAACTGACTTCGCCAGGCTGCGAGCTAGCCATCCGATCCTGTCGCCCTCTCGTATTCCTCCGGAGGTTTCAAGGCCAGCGGTTCGTCGGTCTCGTACACCACCAGGGGCTTGTTCTGGCCCATGATCGCCCCGCGATCCAGCACCACCCGGCGGGCATTCTTCCGCGAGGGCAGGTCGAACATGGTATCCAGCAGCACATCCTCAAGGATGGTGCGCAGACCGCGCGCCCCGGTCTTCCTTTCCATGGCCCTTTCGGCGATGGCCTTCAGCGCGCCCTCGTGGAATTCCAGCTCGCAATTCTCCATTTCGAACAGCACCCGGTACTGCTTGGTCAGCGCGTTCTTCGGCTCGACCAGGATGGCCATCAGCGCATCGAGGTCCAGCGGATCGAGGGTGGCCACCAGCGGCATCCGGCCGACGAATTCGGGTATCAGGCCGTAGCGGATCAGGTCCTCGGGTTCCACGTGCGAAAGCACTTCGCCCAGGCGCTGGCTTTCGTCCTCGCCCCACACTTCCGCGGTGAAGCCGATACCGCTGCGTTCGGTCCGGTTGCGGATGATGGCGTCCAGTCCGGCGAACGCGCCGCCGCAAATGAACAGGATGTTCGAGGTGTCGACCTGCAGGAACTCCTGCTGCGGATGCTTGCGGCCGCCCTGCGGCGGCACCGAAGCCACGGTGCCCTCGATGAGCTTGAGCAGCGCCTGCTGAACGCCCTCGCCGGATACGTCGCGGGTAATTGAAGGGTTGTCCGATTTGCGGGAAATCTTGTCGATCTCGTCGATATAGACAATTCCGGTCTGGGCCTTCTCGACGTCGTAATCGCACTTCTGAAGCAGCTTCTGGATGATGTTCTCCACGTCCTCGCCCACGTAACCGGCCTCGGTCAGGGTGGTGGCGTCGGCGATGGTGAAGGGAACGTTGAGAATGCGCGCAAGCGTCTCGGCCAGCAGGGTCTTGCCGCAGCCGGTGGGTCCGATCAGCAGGATGTTGCTCTTGGCGAGCTCCACATCGGGCGCGTCCTTTTCCTTGCGCCGGGAACGCATGCGCTTGAAGTGGTTGTAGACCGCTACCGACAGCACCTTCTTGGCCCGGTCCTGGCCGATCACGTACTCGTTCAGGAATTTCATGATCCCCGCGGGCAGCGGCAGGGACACGGGCTGGTTTCCCGCGCGGTCTTCGAATTCCTCGCGGATGATGTCGATGCACAACTCGACGCA
Source organism: uncultured Gammaproteobacteria bacterium (assembly GCA_951828235.1). GTDB lineage: Bacteria > Pseudomonadota > Gammaproteobacteria > Steroidobacterales > Foliamicaceae > Foliamicus. The sequence continues at coordinate 1,795,549 of OX639965.1, read as the reverse complement.
CTCGTCGCAGATGTACACGGAAGGGCCCGCTATGAGCTTGCGTACCTCATGCTGGCTCTTACCGCAGAACGAGCAGTACAGGAGTTTCCGCTCGCCTCCGCCGCCACGATTTTTTTTGCTGGACATAGCTTTAGTGCGATGCAGTTGCGCCTACGCGCGCGCTGGCATTGTAACCGCCCGGGCGTAACTCGACACTAGCCGCTGTCCTCTTCCGGCACGGCCACCTCGTCCCGGCTGGCCAGCACGCAGTCGATGAGCCCGTAGGAACAGGCCTCCTCGCCGCTCATGAAATGGTCCCGGTCGGTGTCCCGGGCAATGCGCTTCAGCGGCTGGCCGGTGTGTTCCGCAAGTATCCGGTTCAGCCGCTCCCGGGTCTTGAGCATTTCCCTGGCATGAATGTCCACGTCGGACGCCTGGCCCTGAAAGCTGCCCATGGGTTGGTGGATCATTACGCGCGAGTGCGGCAGGCAGTAGCGCTTGCCTTTGGCGCCGCCCGCGAGGAGCAGCGCCCCCATGCTGGCGGCCTGCCCCAGGCAAAGCGTGCTCACGTCGGGCTTGATGAATTGCATGGTGTCGTAAATGGACAGCCCGGAACTCACCAGGCCGCCCGGCGAATTGATGTAGAGGCTGATGTCCTTGCCGGGGTTCTCGGATTCCAGGAAGATCAGCTGGGCCACGATCAGGTTGGCCATATGGTCGTCCACGGCGCCCACCACGAATATCAGCCGCTCCTTGAGCAGGCGCGAATAGATGTCGTAGGCGCGTTCGCCGCGGGCAGTCTGCTCCACGACCATGGGCACGAGATTCAGTGCTTTTTCATTCATTCTGGAAAATCCTCAGTCTCGCGCGTCCTTTCAACCATCCGTTCCCGGGAGACGCATGAATCCATCCATGGAGCTTGGTTCCGCCATCCATGGCTCACACACTCCCGGTAACGGATGGTTGAAAGGACGCGAACAGCATAACGGTGTTCTCATCGTCCGCGGTACTTAGGCGCCGCCGGACAGGACGGGGGGCATGGGTTCCATGAACTCGTCGAAGGCCATGGGGAGCGTCTTGACATCGGCGTTTTCGTACAGCCACTCGAGCACCTGTTCCTCGCGCAGGCGCGCGCGCAGATTGCCGACCAGTTCGCGGTTGCCCGCCAGCTCGGCCAGGGCCGCCTCGGGATCGGGCGCTCCGGAAGCCAGTCCCTGCAGCTGCTCGCGCAGTTTCTGTTCCTCGGGTGCGATTTCTTCGCGCGCCGCAAGCTCGGAAATCAGCAGTTGCAGACGCACGCGCTGCTCCGCCGCGGCGCGCATCTCGGGCGTTTCCTCGGGCAGCTCGGCCGGCTCCGCGGCTTCTTCCTCGGCGTCCGGGTCCGGAGGAGGCGGAGGCGGACGCATGGCCGCGCGCGCCTGTTCGACGTCCTGGTCCACCAGCGACTTGGGCGTGGGTCCGGGATTCGCGCTCAGCAACTGGTCAAACAGTGACTGGCGCTTATGGTCCTCGCAAACGGAGGCAAGTTCGCGTTCCAGCGTCAGGCGCACGTTCGAGCGCAAGTCGTCGATGGAACCGCTCTCGACGCCCAGCTTCCTGATGAATTCTTCGTCCAGGTCCGGGAGCGAGGGCTCGGAGACACTCACGACTTCAACCTCGTACAGCACGCGCTTGCCGCGCAACGCTTCGTCCGGGTAATCGGGCGGCAATTTCAGACGGAACTTCTTCTTTCGCGAAGCGGACAATCCCACCAGGCGTTCGACTAGCTGCGGCATCAGGCGGGTTTCGCCCAGCATCAGGGGCGCCTCCCTGATGTCCCCGGCGGGCAGAGTCTCGCGCCGCCGCGAAACGCGGATATTCGCCACCATGCGGTCGCCCTCGCGGGCCGGACGTTCGACATCCTCCCAGTGCGCATCGCGCCGCCGCAGGCGCTCGATGGTGCGATCCACGTCCCGCTCTCCGATCTCCACTTCGGGCTGCTCATAGGCCAGTTCGTCCAGACCGCTGAACTCGATGTCCGGGAACACATCGAAGGTGGCTTCGTATTCGAGGTCGGAACCCTCGCGCGCCTTGCTGGTCTTGACCTCGCCGCCACCGACCACGCGCAGTTGCCGATCCTGCGCGCCCTCGCGGAAACTCCTCTCTATGACCTCGCGGGTCATTTCGTTCCAAACGTCCTGACCGTAGCGCTGCCGGATCAGCTTTATGGGCGCCTTGCCCGGCCTAAAGCCGCGTATCCGGGTGCGGCGCCGAATCGCGCCCAGCCGCGCCAGGAACTCCTGCTGCATGGCGGCGGCCGGAACCTGCACATGCATGACGCGGCGAAGTCCCTCGCCGTCTTCCACCTGGTAGTTAGCGCTGTCGAGATTCATAGGACTGGATGGTTCGCCCCCCCTTGGTGGCGCGAAATTCTGGTGCGAAAGGAGAGATTCGAACTCTCAAGGGGATAACCCCACAGGAACCTAAATCCTGCGCGTCTACCAATTCCGCCACTTCCGCCTGGCGTCAATTATAGATTTGCAGGGGGGACCGCTCAGGATGTCAGGACTTCCAGCGCGGCGTTGTACTTCTCCGCGGTGCGGACGATCACGTTTTCCGGCAGCCGGGGCGCGGGCGGGCGGTGGTCCCAGTCCACCGAATCCAGGTAATCGCGCACGAACTGTTTGTCGTAGCTGGGCGGGGATACGCCCACGCGGTATTCGGCGGCCGGCCAGAAGCGGGAGGAATCGGGCGTCAGTACTTCGTCGATCAGCACCAGGTCGCCGGCCGCGTTGATCCCGAACTCGAACTTGGTGTCGGCCACGATAATGCCGCGCGCGGCGGCATAATCGGCGCCGAACCGGAACAGGGCCAGCGCAATGTCCCGCACGCGCTCGGCCAGCGAGTCCCCTATGAGGCCGGCGGTCTGATCCATTCCGATGTTCTCGTCGTGCTCGCCCACCTCGGCCTTGGTGGCCGGTGTGAATATGGCCTCGGGCAGCCGCTCGCCGAGCCTCAGGCCCTCCGGCAGACGAATGCCGCATACCTCGCCGGTGGCCTGGTAGTCCTTCCAGCCCGAACCGATCAGATGACCGCGAACCACCGCTTCAACCGGCAGCGCCCGCACCCGTTCCATCAGCACCGAGCGCGATTCCAGCTCCTCAATCGCCGCCGGCTCGAGTCCGTCGATCACCTCGGCCAGCCGCGTATCCAGAAGCGCGTTCGGCACGATATGGCCCGTATTGGCGAACCAGAACCGCGAAAGCCCGGTCAGCACGCGGCCCTTGCCGGGGATGGGATCGGGCAGAACGACGTCATAGGCGGAAATGCGGTCGCTGGTTACCAGCAGCAGGCGATCGTCGCCCACCGCGAAAAGGTCGCGTACCTTGCCGCTGCCGATGGACTGCAAACCCGGTATTTCGGTATACGATACGGTCACTGCCTGCTCCCCTGTGCGTGCGTTTCGGGCGTATTTTAGTTGTACCTGTTTCTTCTGGGAAAAGCTGCCGGATTCATCTTCGGCTTCATGTTCGGCAACCTACCGGGGGCTTTCCTGGGAGTGCTGCTCGGCCACATGCTGGATCGCAGCATGTCCCGGGGCATGCGCGGATCGTGGCAAATCCACTCCGGAGCACAAACGGCAAACCGCCGCCGGGTCTTTTTTGCCTCCACGTTCCGTGTCATGGGGCATATCGCCAAGGCCGACGGCCGGGTAACGGAAGAGGAAATCCGCGCCGCGCGCCAGATCATGCAGGGAATGCGGCTGAATTCGGCCCAGATACGCGAGGCCATCGACTGCTTCAACGAGGGCAAGGAACCCGATTTCGACCTGGACGCAGAACTGATTCAGATGAACGAAGTCTGCCGCGGACAGCCGCTGCTCACGCAGTTCTTCCTGCAGACGCAGTTCTTCATGGCCTTCGCCCATGGTGGCGTAACCGGCGGGGAACGCGCGGCGCTGGATCGCATCGGGCAGGCGCTGGGCCTGTCTCAATGGCAGATCAGCCAGCTCGAAGCGCAAGCGCGCATGCGCTCCGGATTCGCCGGCGGCAATGGCCGCGCGGGCCCGGCCCGGCAGCAACCGATCACGGACGCCTACCGGGCGTTAGGGGTGTCGTCCCGCGCCAGCGACCAGGAAATCAAGACCGCCTACCGCCGGCTGATGAAGGAGAACCACCCCGACAAGCTGGTGGCCCGCGGCCTGCCCGAAGCGATGATGGAACGCGCGCGCGAGCGCACCCGCGAAGTCAACCGGGCCTACGAACAGATCAAGGAACAGCGCGGCATACGCTAGGGAAGCTCTGAACAAGTCTGCAATCTGCGACAATAGGATTGTAGTGTTTGTTGAGGGATGAGGGATGCATCAAGCGAGTTTTTCGGAGTTGGAGCACGATCTGAAGAAGCGTCGCACGCGCCGGGAGAAGTTTCTTGAGCGGATGGACGGTTTGATTCCCTGGTCGCGTCTGGAAGCGCGGATTGAGCCGTTTTATCCGAAGGCGGGCCGGGGCCGTCGTCCGTATTCATTGAGTTCGATGCTTCGGGTGCATTGCGTGCAGTTGTTTTACAACGTGAGCGATCCGGGGATGGAGGACTTGCTGTATGAGGTGGAGTCGGTGCGTCGATTTGCGGGATTGCGTCTGACGGGTCCATTGCCGGACGAGACGACGATATTGAACTTCCGTCATTTGCTGGAGAAGCACGGACTGGGCGGGGTTCTGTTTGAGGAGATCAACGCGCATCTTCAGGCGCAGGGTCACCGGCTCAAGCGTGGGACGATTGTGGACGCGAGCATTATTGACGCGCCGAGTTCGACCAAGAACAAGTCAGGCGAACGGGACCCGGAGATGCATCAGACGAAGAAGGGCAATCAATGGTATTTCGGAATGAAGGCGCACATTGGTGTGGATGCGGAGTCGGGTCTGGCGCACCGTTTGGAGACGACGCCGGCGAACGTGTCGGATGTGGCCACGGCGCACGCGTTGCTGCACGGCGGCGAGGAGCGGGTATGGGGTGATTCGGGTTATCAGGGCGTGGGCAAGCGCGAAGAGAACCGGGATCAGGATGTGGACTGGCGGGTGGCGATGAAGCGCGGCCGGCGGCGGCGGCTGGACAAGGACAGCGCCGAGGAGGAGGCGGAGCATCGCAAGGGGTCGGTGCGTGCCAAGGTGGAGCATCCTTTCTTGTATGTGAAGCGTCACTTCGGCTACGGCAAGGTGCGCTATCGGGGCTTGGCGAAGAACACGCAGAGGATCGCGCTGCTGCTGGGGTTTACCAATCTGCTGATTGCCGGCCGGTATGCGGCCGCCTGACATGGGATACGTGCGCCTGCACACCGCGCGAGGCGGCAAGAACCCCGCGTATCGGGCCGTTTTCGGGTGCCGAAACGATGCCGGAGCCGTCAAAAAACCGGCAACACGCCTCCCCAAGCGCAGTTTGGGGCCTTGTTCAGACCTTCCCTAGTGTGCTGTCCCATAAGTTCGTTGCCTTTCAGCGTGTCCCCTGTGGCGTGTGGCAAGGCGCGTTCCGCCGGGAATGGTGGTTCCCATTGCCAAGGAGCGCAACGCGGCCACGGGCCACAGGGGCCGCGCCCTTCGGGAGCGGGCCTGAAGCGCCACTGCGGCGTTGCCGCCCTGGGCAATACGTGCAGTATTCCCTGCGGACGGCGCCTTGCATTGACGCTTCAGGCCCGCTCTGAAAGGCAACGAACTTATGGGACAGCACACTAGCCCCGGCAACGTCGCGACTATTCGCCCAGGGCCGCGCGCATTTCCCCGATGGCCTGCGCGTAGTCGGCCGCGCCGAAAATCGCCGAGCCGGCCACGAAGGTATCGGCCCCGGCGGCCGCGATCTCCGCGATGTTGCCGGCCTTCACCCCGCCGTCCACTTCCAGCCAGACATCGCGCCCGCAGGCGTCGATCCGTCTGCGGGCCTCGGACAGCTTGGCCAGCGCCTGGGGAATGAATTTCTGGCCGCCGAAGCCCGGATTGACCGACATGATCAGCACCAGGTCTATGGCCTGAAGGGTGTGGTCCAGCCAGATCAGCGGCGTTGCGGGATTGAATGCCAGCCCCGCGCGGCAGCCGTTCTCGTGGATCAGTCCGATCGTGCGGTCGACGTGGCCGCTGGCCTCCGGGTGGAAGCTCACGATGCTCGCGCCGGCCTCGGCAAAGGACCGGGCCACGGCGTCAACCGGGCTGACCATGAGGTGCACGTCGATCGGCGCCATGATCCCATGCTCGCGCAGAGCCCTGCAGACCAGCGGTCCCACGGTCAGGTTGGGGACGTAATGGTGATCCATCACATCGAAGTGGATCACGTCCGCGCCGGCCTCAAGCACGGCTTCGACCTCTTCGCCCAGGCGGGCGAAATCGGCCGACAGGATGGAGGGAGCGATGCGGGCGCGTTTCATGTCACTGACGCCGGGCTCAAATGTAACGCGCGGTCGTGGTCATGATGCTGGACACCAGTCGCATCGCCGAGCGGGCGGCTTCCGGCAGGGGTTCGCCGCCGGCGTCCTGGGCGCTTTGCCCATGGCGGGCCTCGTCGGCGCGCATCTGCTCGAGGATCTTGCGGCTGCGCACGTCGTCGGCGGGCAGCTCTTCAAGATGACCGTCGAGGTGACTTTCGACCTGCGCCTCGGTCTCCGCCAGGAAGCCGAGGCTTGAACGGTCGCCCATCAGGCCGGCAAGCGCGCCGATGCCGAAGGAACCGGCATACCAACAAGGAGTCAGCAGGCTGCGGCGGCCGTTCAGTTCGGTGATCCGCTCCTCGCACCACTTGAGGTGGCGCCCTTCCTCCTCGGCTGCATTCAGCAGGTTGCGCTTGAGACCCTCGTCGCGGGCAACCAGCGCCTGGCCGCGGTACAGCGCCTGGGCGGAGACTTCGCCGGAGTGGTTCACGCGCATCAGGCTGGCGCTGAGTTCCCGGTCGCGGCCTGAACGGATCTCGTCCTCCGCGTCGCCTGCGGGATTGTCAGCGCTAGGCGCGGGTTCGCCGGCGCACACGCGCAGGGCGTGGCCCAGTTCCGCCAGAAGCTGATCGCCGATGGATCGTTTGTTGTCCGCCATGCGCATATTTTGCCCGGCGTTGGTCGCGGCGCAAGTGATGGGGTTGGCTGGGGGACCAGGATTCGAACCTGGATTCTCGGAGTCAGAGTCCGATGTCTTGCCGTTAGACGATCCCCCACCCGCGGTTTGCCGGGCCGGTCCGCCGGCAGCGATCAGCGCTTGGAGTACTGGGTGGCTCGGCGGGCTTTTCTCAGGCCCACCTTCTTCCGTTCCACCTTGCGCGCGTCGCGGGTCACGAAGCCGGGCGCCCTCAGCTTGCGACGCAGTTCTTCGTCATAGGCAAGCAGCGCCCGGGTGATTCCGTGACGGATGGCGCCGGCCTGGCCGGTGGTGCCGCCGCCCTTGACGGTGACGTTGACGTCCATGCGGCCGTCGAGGCCGACGACCTTCAGCGGCTGGTGCACGATCATGCGGGCCGTCTTGCGGCCGAAGAATTCATCCAGCGGGCGCCTGTTGACGGTCACCTTGCCGGTGCCGGGTCGAATGAACACGCGCGCCGTGGAGGTCTTGCGCCGGCCGGTGCCGTAAAACACGGTGTCGGTCATGCCTGTATCTCCAGCGGCCTGGGCTGCTGCGCGGTATGCTGGTGCTCGGGTCCCGGATAGACCTTGAGCTTCTTGAGCATGGCGCGGCCCAGGCGGTTCTTCGGCAGCATGCCCCGCACGGCCGAGCGAATGGCGCGCTCGGGCGTTTCCTTCATGACCCGCTTCAGGGGAACGGACTTCAGGTTGCCGATGTAGCCCGTGTGACGGTGATACATCTTCTGGTTCAGCTTGTCGCCGGTCACGCGCACCCTGGAGGCATTCACGACAACGATGTAATCGCCGGTATCGACGTGCGGCGTGTACTCGGGCTTGTGCTTGCCCCGCAGGCGCCTGGCGAGTTCGGTGGCCAGGCGGCCCAGCGTCTGGTCGGCGGCGTCCACGAGGAACCAGTCCTGCTGGACTTGCCCGGGTTTTGCGGAGACGGTGCGCATATTGGATCGTTACTCGAAATCGAAGCCGCGCGGTGGGCGCGAAGCCGCGGAATTTTACACTATTGCGTCTCGTCGCCGACACGCTTGGAAGGGAAATGGCAGGTAAACGTGCTCCCCTTTCCGGGCTTGCTCTCGATCTCCAGGTTGCCCTCGTGGCGCGTCAGCACGTGCTTGACGATGGCCAGTCCCAGACCGGTGCCCGGAACCACGGGACTGCCCTCGCCCCGCACCCGGTAGAACCGTTCGGTCAGGCGCGGCAGGTGCTCCTGCCGAATGCCGATGCCGGTGTCGGAAGCCGAGAGCCGTCCGCCGGATCCGCCGGCCTGCCAGCGCAATACCACTTCGCCGCCCGGGGGCGTAAAGGCCACCGAATTGATCGCCAGGTTGATTGCGACCGAACGGATCTCGGCTTCGTCGCCCAGCAGACGCCGTTCACTATTGACCTCTGCCCGAATATCCAACTGGCCGCTGGAGCGCGCCGTCGCGACCTGCACCGCGTCCCCAAGCACGTCCATCATGTTCAGGGGCGCAAAGCCGGGCGGGGTCTCGGACGTCTCCAGTCGCGACAGCTCGAGAAGGTCCCGCACCAGCCGGGTCATGCGGTCGCACTGTGACGCCATGAGCTGGACGGGGTCGCCCCAGCGCTCCGGGAATTCCTCGTCTTCCGCCATCGATTCCAGGTAGCCGGCGAGCACCGTCAGCGGTGTCTGCAGTTCGTGCGACGCGTTGGCCACGAAGTCGGAGCGGGTCTTGTCCGCCAGCACCTCGGCGGTAATGTCGCGCACCAGCAGCAGGAACTGCTTTTCCGCATAGGGGACGCGCCGGGCCTCCAGCCAGCTGTCGGGCTGCTCCGGCGACTTGAATCGCACCAGGTCCTTGCCGCCGCGCTGAAGCCAGTTCCTGAACTCGGGATCGCGAATGAGTTTCAGCGCCGGCCGGCCCTTGTCCAGCCGCTTGCGCACGCCCAGCAGCCGGCGGGCCTCCCGGTTGCTGACCACGACTTCGCCCTGGTCGTTCAGGACCAGGGCCGCGTCGGGGAAGGACCGCGCCGTGCTGCGCAGCGCCTTCAGCACTTTCCTGAGCCGCTGTTCCGCCTCCTCGGTACGGCTTTCCAGGTCGCTCAGCTGCTGCGGCAATTCGGCGAAGGAGAACGCGCCGCCGGACCAGGCATCCGGGTCGAACACCTGCGACAGCTCGCCCGCTGCGCGCAGCTGGACCGACAATTCCCATGCAAGGACCAGCACCACGCCGGTCAACGCGCCCGCAATCGGCATTTCGGCCAGCAACCAGCCGGCCACGGCCAGCACCGCCGCAGCGCCGATTGCGCGCAGCACAATGCGAATGACCAGTCTGCGTACCAGGGGATCCACGATTCAGGAACGCGGTCCGGGGCTAGTACAACGAGAAACGGTAGCCCGCGCCGCGCACGGTCTGGATATAGCGGTCCACTTCGTGCGCTTCCAGCGCTTTCCTGAGACGCCGGATATGCACATCCACCGTGCGATCCTCCACGAAAACCGCCGGCCCCCATACGCGGTCGAGCAACTGCGTACGGCTGAATACGCGCTCGGGGCGTTCCATGAACAGGCGCAGCAGGCGAAATTCCGTCGGCCCCACAACGACGGCCCCTCTGTCGGTATGCACGCGATGGCTTACCGGGTTCAGTGTCAGCCGTCCGCGGGTTATCGGATCTTCCTCGGCGCTCTGGGAGCGGCGCAGCACCGCGTTGATGCGGGCCAGCAGCTCGCGGCTGGAGAACGGCTTGGTGACGTAGTCGTCGGCCCCGCTGCTCAAGCCCGAGATCTTGTCCTGCTCCTGGGAGCGGGCGGTGACCATGATGATCGCCACGTCCCGCGTCTCGGGCGTGCGCTTGATCCAGCGTGTCAGTTCCAGTCCGCTGCCGTCGGGCAGCATCCAGTCGATTATGGCCAGGTCGGGAAGGCGCTCGGCGATGGCCTTGCGCGCGGCGCCCGCATCCTCCGCTTCGCGCACCTCGAAGTCTGCGCGGCGCAGATTGAAGGCGAGCATTCCGCGAATCGCGCCCTCGTCTTCAACTACCAGAATGTCGCGCCGCATCTCGCCTTCCAATTATGCCATTCCTAACGGATGCAGCACCGGCAGGAGCGCTCCGTTCCCCGACCTTCCTTCGCGGGAGCGTTGGAGGCAGGATGCCGGAAACGAGCCACAGGGATGTGCTTGCCGCGTCTCCCGCGAAGGAAGGTCGGGGAGCGGAACGCGTGCATGACCGGAACGTGTGGACTGGAGCAGGCTATTCCTCGTCGAAGTTGGTGGCGCAGGACACCACGTTGTTGCGGAACGCGATCTCGCCGGTGTTATAGCGGCCGAAGGTAGCTTCGTCGTCGAAGTCCACGCAGCGGTCGAAGCCGGTAATCACGCTGTTCCACATGTAGGCGCCGGTGCCGCGGCGAAGCAGCACCCCCAGCGTGGTGGTGCCGCCTTCTTCCGTGCCGATCATCGTGAAGTTCGCCAGCGTCGGGCCGGAAATAGGCTGCGCATTGGGGGCGTCGCCGTCATTGTCCGCCTCGATGCCGCGGTCCGCGTCGTCGGCAGCCTGGCGGATTACCACGAACTGCGCGCCGCCCAGGTAGCCCTGACCCCAATCGAAGGAGTCGTCGGCCGCATCCGTGATCACCACGTGGTCCATGAAGTCGCTCGCGCCGAAATGCTCCACGCCGTCGTCCAGTCCCTTGTGCACCTGCACATAGGAGACGCGGGTGCCGGAGCCGGTCGCGAACAGGGTCAGGCCATTAAGCTCGTTGCCGTTGCCGTCGATATCGTTACCGGCGTGGCGGATCACCATATAGCGGATGTAACCGCTGTCATCGGCATCGTCGTTGCCGCCGTAAGCGCCGATGTTGCCTTCGGCCGCCACGTCGCAGGGGCTGCCGCACTCGTTCGATCGCGCATAGCCCATCAGCGCCAGGCCGGCCCATTCGCCGCGGCCCGCGGTGCCGTCGCCGCCTTCCGACCAGTCGTCAAACTGGCGGCGCGAAGTCATCACGATGGGGTCCTCGGCGGTGCCGTCGGCTTCGATCCGTGAGCCCCGGGTGACGATCAGTGCCTCGCCCGAAGAAGCGAGAACCAGCGTGCCCGGCTGGATCTTCAGCGTCACGGACACGTTGTCGGACGCATCGCCATCGGCCTCCTCGCCGTTGCCGATGTAGGTGCCCGGAAAACCGGACGCCGGTGCGTAGATATTGTCGTTGGTCAGGACGAGCGTCGAACCGTCGGAATCGTAGCGGCGCTGCAAGCGGCACATGTCCATTTCGCCGCCGCCCACGCTCGAGGGCAGGCTGATGCTGCCGTCCACCGTGGTGCCCGCAGGGCAGCTTCCGTCGGCGCCGGGGTTGGCGACCGCCGGCTCCCAAACGGTGTTGTTGCCGTTTAAGGAAACCGTCCAGCCTTCGGTCCAGTTGTCGTCGGTGTCCTGCGCGAAGGCACCCACGTAGTCGGTGGTCACGAACATCGTGTTCGCCACGTCGGCTTCGACTTCGTTGGGACGGTAGTCGGCGCGCAGGTTGGGATTGGCGACCCGGTTGTCGGGATCCATGTCCACCCAGTTGGCGATCGCCGTGCCCGACACGTCATCGTCGCCGCTCTCGTAGACTTCCCTGGCGGGGCAGTAGAACAGGGAGTTCTCGATGGTCAGGTCGGTCCCGAAAAGGTCCTCGGTAGCACCGCCATCCACGTCCAGGCAGGAATCCTGGAAATCGGCCACCAGGAAGTTGTAGATGCGTGCGCCCGTGCCGCGCCGCAGCAGGATTCCATCGGAGGAGGTCTCCGCGCTGTTCGCGGCGCCGAGGATAGTGAAATTCGCCAATGTGGGCAGCGAGACCGGCGCCGCCAGAGGATTGTCGCCGTCGTTGTCGGCCTCGATTCCGCGGTCGCCGTCATCGCGTGCCTGCACGATCAGCACAAACTGGGCGCTGCCGCGGTAGCCCTGGCCCCAGTCGAAGGAGTCGTCACGCGCGCCCGTAATCACGATGTGGTCCATGTGATCGGTGGCGCCGAAGTGCTCCACTCCATCGTCGAATCCGTAGTGCACCTGAACGTAGGAAGCCCGGGTTGCCGATCCGGTCGCGAACAGTGTCAGGCCGTTCAGCTCGTTGCCGTTGCCGTCGATGTCGTTGCCGGCGTGGCGGATCACCATGTATTCGATGAATCCGCTGTCGTCGGAATCGTTCGTGCCCCCGTACGAACCGATATTGCCCTCGGCGTTGACGTCGCAGGGATCGCCGCACTCGTTGGAGCGGCCATAGCCCATCAGCGCCAGGCCGGCCCACTCGCCGCGCCCGTCCGCCCTCGCCCGGCCTTCGACCCATTCTTCGAACTGGTCCGTGGAGGTCATCACGATGGGGTCCCCGGCGGTGCCCGAGGCCTCGATGCGGGACCCCCTCGTGATGATCAGGGCCTCCTGCTGCGAACCGAGGATCAGCGCGCCGGACTCGATTACCAGCGTCACCGACACGTCGTTGCCCGGATTGCCGTCGGCCGCTTCGCCATTGCCGATGTAGGTGCCGGGAAAACCGGCCGCCAGGCGGTAGATGTTGTCGCCGGTCAGCGTGATGGTCTGGTCGTCGGTGTCGTAGCGGCGCGCCAGCTGGCAGAGGTCCATCGAACCGCCGCCCACGGATTCGGGCAGCGACTGCGCTTCGACAAAGGTGGTCCCCGCCGGGCAGTCGCTGTTGGATGCCGGATCGCCCTTGGGCTGCCACACGGTGTTGTTGCCGTGCACGCCCACCGTCCAGCCCTCGGTCCAGGTATCGGCCGTGTCCTGGGCGAAGGCGCCCACGTAGTTCACATCCTCGAATTCACCGCCCAGGGAGATGGCGAAGGCATCGCCCTGCAGGTCGGGCGAGCTGGAAGTAAAGGCCCATTCGGCGCCCTGCAGGTCCGGCGAGCCCTCGCCGGGCGTGCCGTTGGAGTTCAGCATGGGATCCAGGCCGATCCGGTTGCCGTTGCCGTCGAAGGCCTCGGACACCGGAAACGGGTCATCGCCGTCCGCGGGCGGGTCCGGGTTGACCACCGGGGCCGCGGGTGGAGCGGTCGTGATCACGATGTCGTCACGGGTGTCGCCACCGCCGCAGGCGGTCAGAATCATGCTGGTGAACAGGGTCACGGCAAGACAACGGGTAAAGTTCAATGGCATGGAGTCACACCTCCGTGAAATGGATTTGTGAAATGGGTTCGGTCGGGCAGAAATCGGCTCGGTCAGAACTGGGCGTCGACCGAGAGACTGATCGAGCGGCCGCGGTTGTAGAGCCTTTCCACCCGGCTGCCGCGCAGGACCTCATAGTTGTCATCCAGGATGTTGCGGATCTTGAGCTGTATCCGCAGCGGCGTGCCGAACAGGTTCACGGCCTGCCGGTAATTGAAATCCAGCCGCGCAACAGGCTGCCCGTATGAATCCGGCAGCCCCTGCGTGCCGACGTCCACGATCCTCTCTCCCGCCATGTTGAAAAGCAGGGCGACCTGCAGGTCGAGATCCGGGTTGTCGTAGCTGAACTGGACGTTGGCCACCCAGGGCGACTGGCCTTCCAGTTCGCGCTCGGTGCTGGTCTGCTGTGCGCCGGCCGAGCCGATGTCGACCTTCGAATCCACGAGCGCCGCGTTGAGGCGGAATTCGAAATCCCGCATGGCATCGGAAACCAGGCCCAGTTCCGCCCGCAACTGCACTTCGACGCCCTGCAGGGTGGCCGATTCGGCGTTGGCGAAGGTGCGGACACCGCCGGCTCCGAGCCGGATCACGCGCTCGATGGGGTCTTCGAACTTTTTGTGGAACACCGCCACCTGGACGTTGTTCACGTTGTCGAAGAAATACTCCCAGCGCAGGTCCAGATTGTCGATGGATGCCACCTTGAGGTCCGGGTTACCCACAACCGTGTAGCGTTCTTCGGGATCGATGTAGGGCGCTTCGGACAATTCCTTCAGATCGGGGCGGTTGAGCGTGCGGCTGTAGCCCAGGCGTATCTGCTGGGTCTCGCCGCCGCCCGGAAGCCAGGTGAGGGTCATGGCAGGCAGCAGCGTGGACTCGGCCAGCTCCCTCATGTTGCGGCGGGTGGGGTCGATCAGCTCGAATGTGGTGACGTCCTGGGTGGAGTCCTCGAAACGGGCGCCGAACATCCAGCGCCAGCTCATTCCCAGGTTGAGGTCGGCCATCGCGTACGCGGCCGACAGGCTGTGGCCCGCGGCGTAGTTGTCGGTGGGCTGAGTGGTTTCCTGCAGCTCCCAGAGGTCCTCGGCTATCAGCTCGTCGGCGAAGATCAGATCGGGCGTCTGTCCGAGCTGGGAGCGCAGGTTGTTGCGGGAAAAGTCGGTCAGAAAGCGGAAGCGGCGGAAACGGGAGTCGCGCTCCTTGTCCAGGTACGAGAGGCCGAACGCAATCTCGCCGTCGGAGTCCGAACCGAACTCGATCGGCAACGAGAGGTTGAGCGCGTAGTTGAGCGCCTCGTCCTCAAGGTCCTCCCAGCTCCGCTCGTTGGACTGGCCCGTGTCGGACAGCGCATAGAGGTTTTCCGCCTCGTTGAACCGCTCAAACCGGTAAAATCGGGTGTCGGGTTCCCCGCGGGTCGCCACCGACCAGGTCAGCGACCAGTCGACGGTCAGCGACCTGAATGTCTCAATGAAATGCTCGCCGGCGAATTGCTGGCTCAGGAGTTGCCGTTCGACGAATTCCAGCGTCGTGTCGGCCACGTGAATGTCGTTCTCCGAGAAGAAGTCGAACTCGCGCAGGAAGGTGCGGTCGGTGCGGCGGGTCACGAACGTGGTGCTGCGCAGGAAGGTGTTGGCGTTGATGTCCCACTCGACGTTGCCCAGAAGCGACAGGTCGATGGTGTTTTGCGTGCGGCTCTGGGTGCCTTCGTCCAGGATGGACAGGTCGTCGGAGGCGCCTGAAAGGCCGAAGGTGCGGCGCTCTTCGTCCCGGTACGACCAGTCGTTCGAGTAGCGCGCCGAAAGCAGAAATCCCAGGTCGCCGCCGCCGACCTGCCTGCCGCCGCCCCAGCGGCCGGAAAGGCTTACGCCGGGTTCAACTTCCTGGAGATCCGTGTCGTAACCGCGGTTGAGCGAGCGGCCGGCCCTGGCCCGTTCCTCGTCGCTGACAAGGTTAAGCGACACGGCGCCGTTCTCCGTGACCTGATTCAGGACCGCCGGCAGCTCCCGGGTGCCGTCGTCCATTCCCAGCCAGTCCCGGTCACCGCCCCCGAAGTGCAGGCCCTGGTCGCCGGTGGCCTGGGAATTCCCCCCTATGCCGACGCTCAGCTCCAGCACCCGCTCGGAAGGCGCGCCGCGGGTCGCCATCGCCACCATCCCTCCGGAGAAATCGCCGGGAAGCTTCGGGGAATAGGTTTTCTGAATGTCGACGCTCTCCAGTGCGCCGGTCGGGAACATGTCCATGGGTATGACGCGGCGCGTGGGGTCGGGGCTGGGCAGGGGCGAACCGTTGAACACGGTGTTGGAGTAGCGTTCGCCGAGACCGCGCACGTAGACGTACTTGTTGTTGACCACGGTCAGCCCGGGTACGCGGGCGAGGGCGTCCACCGCCGTGGAATCGCCGGTAATGGCGAAGTCTTCCGATGAGAGGACGTCCACCACGGACTCGGAGTCGCGGCTGCGGGTCAGCGCCGTGGGGCGGTAGGCGCGGAGCACTACGATTTCCTCCATTCCCTGTTGCAACGCGGCCACTTCCCTGCTCAGCGGGATCGTCAGGTTCTGCTCGATGCCGGCCTGGATCGCAATTTCCCGGTCCGGCGGCGACGCGAAGCCGGAACGAAAGACCGAAAGTGTGTACGAACCGGCGGGAAGCACCACCACGAACCCGCCCACTTCGTCGCTGCTGGCGTAACGTGGTTCGGGTCCTCCGGAAAACGTTAGCAGGGCCCCCTCAATCCCGGCTCCGGAAGCGGCCGAGATCACGGCCCCGCTCAGGCTGCCGTCGGCGTTTGGGGTTTCTTCTTCCTGGGCAATTGCCGGCGTGCTTGCCAGCATGCAGGCGGCGATGGCCGCCAGTCCGTTCTTGCTGATCGTCATGGATTCGCGAGGTCCTCCCGTTGTATGGGCGCATTTAAAACGCGCGGGATAACTTTCGCGTTACAGAAAATTGACGATTGCGTTAATTGTGTGAAGCTTGCGTTACGCGTGAGCGCGCACGGGGAACGAGGGTGCCCAGCCCTCCGCGAAGGCGGGACGCCTTCGCTCCCCGGGAAAGAGGGCGCCCAGCCCTAGTCGGCGATTTCCTCGACCAGTTCTATGGCGAAACCGTTAGGCGCCGCCAGCGTGGCGCGCCTCGTGGCGATTGCCTCGGGCCGGGCGTCGACGGCTACCGGTTCGCAAAGCACTTCAGCACCGAAGGCCCGGGCGCGCTCAAGCACCGCGTCCAGGTCGGTGGTCATGAACGACCACATCACCATGCCGCGGTTCGGCGGGCGTGAGGGAGCAACAGCCCCGGCGCCGGTCCCGTACCAGTCCAGAAACACAAGATACTTGCTCTCGGAGCCCGGCGCGAAGACCTGCAGAAATCGCATGTTCGAGCCCGGCGGCACATCCAGCAAGCCGCCTGCCGGACCTTCGCTGGGGAGATCGATGTCGCGGCGGACTTCGTATCCCAGCACTTCGGTATAGAAGTCCAGGCTGCGCTGTCCGTTGTTGATGACCTGGCTCGAATACGCCGGTCCGCCGGTCAGCGTACCGTCGGCAATCGGGCAAATGGGGGCCAGGTCGGGCGGCCGCGCAATACCCAGCACATAGACACCGTCGGGCGCGCGCAAATGCGTTTCCAGGGCATCGTAGGGCGAGCCGTCCGGGCGGTGCAGCGGAATACGGGTAACGCCGGCCACGGTACTAAAGCCCATGCGCTCGCTCTCGGCAATCAGCTTCTCCATGTCGGCGCAGGCAAAGCCCACCGCCAGCCCGCCTTCCAGCAGCGCATTCATGCCCGGGCGCACTTCCGGACGATCGCCGGAGACGCCGATCACGCGCAGGTACGGCATGTCGGTATTGCCCGGCTGCTGGTAGAGGACATGTTCCCAATCGCCCTCGCCTTCCAGTCCCCAGAGCCGGGTCAGTGGATCCCGCGTCCCCTCAGGCAAATGATCCAGCGCCGGTTCCAGGCCCATCAACTCGGAGTAGAAGGTTCGGCAACGGTCCAGGTCGCTGGTAACCACCGTTGCGGCGGCCAGCGTGCCGACCAGTGCGTCGCCCTTTGTCTTGCCGGGCGCGAGCGGGTTCGTCGTGTTCATGGCGGGCAATGATAGCGAAGACAGGTGCGTTATTCTTGAGCGGATACAGCAAGGGACACAGAATGACCGAGCAGCGCCGTCAATTCCTGAAAATGCTCGCCGCCAGCGCGGCAGGGGTGGCGGCGGCCGGCTGCGCGCCCGCCCCGGATCGCGGAACCGCCGCAGTCGCCGGCGCGGACGGCGGCGGAGCGGGCGAGCGTTACCGCTGGCGCCTGGTTACCGCCTGGCCGCCGGGGCTGCCCGGCTTCGGCACGACCGCGGTAACGCTGGCGGACACCCTGAGGGAAGTCTCCGGCGGGCGGCTCACCCTGCAGGTCTATGCCGCAGGCGAGCTTGTGCCCGCTTTCGAGGTTTTCGACGCGGTGTCGCGCGGCAGCGTGGAAATGGGCCATTCGGCCCCCGCGTACTGGAAGGGCCAGGCGCCGACCACCCAGTTGTTTACCGGCTACCCCTTCGGGATGCTGCCGGCGGAATTCAATGCCTGGATGGCCTATGGCGGCGGTATGGAATTGTGGCGGGAATGCTATGAGCCTTACGGGCTGGTGCCATTTCCCGGCGGGAACACGGGCGCCCAGATGGGCGGCTGGTTCCGCCACGAAATCCGTTCTGTGGAGGACTTTTCCGGGCTCAAGATCAGGATGCCGGGCCTGGGCGGCGACGTTTTGCGACGGCTCGGGGCAACGGTGGTCAACCTGCCGGGAGGCGAGTTGTTCACGGCGCTGCAATCGGGGCTGATCGACGCGACCGAGTGGGCCAGCCCATACAACGATCTTCCGCTGGGCCTTTACCAGGCGGCGCCCTACTACTATTTTCCCGGCTGGCACGAACCGGCCGGCTCGATCGAGATCATCGTCAACCGCGAGGCGCTGGAGTCGCTCCCCAGGGACCTGCAAAGCCTGATCCAGACGGCCTGCACGGCGGTCAACCACCGGATGCTCTCGGAATTCATGGCCCGCAACGTGCAATCGCTGCGGGTGCTGGTCGAGGAACACGGGGTGCAGTTGCGGCGTTTCCCCGACGACGTGCTCAAGGGCCTGCGCAAGGCCGCAAATGAAATCCTGGACGAACTGGGCGCGGAAAACCCGCTGGCCGGACGGATCCTTCGCTCCTACCGCGAGTTCCAGGAAGGCGTATCCGGCTGGCAGGCCATTTCGGAAGGTTCGTACCTAAGCGCCCGCGACTCGTGATTCGGCCTGCCCCCGCGCCGCACGGTCCCGCAGCGCCGGTGCATGCGAGCGCCGCGATACAGCCTGACCGCAGAGCGGTCTGGATCGCCGTTCTGACCGCGGTAGTGCCCACGCTTACCGTCAACATCTGCTACCTGATTTCCAGCACGCAGGGCCTGGTACCCGCCTGCATCCCCTACTTCGAGGGCTGCACATCGATCAGTTCCGCCGGCCGCTACGGCATCAGCTATTACCTGTTCAAGGTGGGCATGGTCGCCGGGGCGGTCCTTCTGGTGCTGTTCTGGCGGCAGATGAACGGGCACATACGTGCGGGCACCGGGCGGGCCGCTCCGATTGCGACCGCGGCCGGCATGGGCGGCGCGGCCTTCCTGGTGCTCTACACGGCCTTTCTGGGCTCCGAAGGCCATTTCTATTTCCTGATGCGCCGCTTCGGCTCGCTGCTTTACTTCGGTCTGACGATGGTCGCGCAGCTCATGGCGTTGCGGCGGCTGGAGACCTTTGCCCCGCGATGGCTGACCCGCACGATGAAGTGGATCTGCTTCTCGATGCTGTTCTTCGGCGTCTTCAGCATCCCGGTGATGAACTACATGGACAACAAGGACACCTTCCAGGACATCATCGAATGGGATTTCTCGCTGCTGATGCAGACCTACTTCCTGCTCACCGCTATCTGGCTGGCACAGCTCCGAAGAAACCTGGCCACCTAGGGCTTTTCGCCCTGCATCCCCTTGCGGGGAGCGTCGGCGGCAGGACAGCCGCCGCCGAGCCCCAGGGATGGGTTCATGCGTCTCCCCGGAAGGGGATGCAGGGCGCAAAAGCACTGCCGTGCGGCCCTTCCCGGCACCCTCCCTTCCGGGAGTTTGTGAGCCAGGGATGGCGGAACAAAGCTCCATGGATGGATTCATGCGTCTCCCGGAAGGGAGGGTGCCGGGAAGGGCCTGCGACCAGTTTAGTTTTCGCCTTGCCAGCGCATGGCTTCGATAAAGCGGGGGTCGTCGGGGTCGGCCAGCTTGCAGCGGGCCGAGGCCCCGTCGGCGCCGAACCCCACACGGCCGCTTTCCGGTGTCGCCCAGGCATTGGCGATGACATCGTCGCCGGTATACGCGCCCGGCTCTCCGTCGTGCAGCGTAAGGCGCGCGAGGTCCACGAAGTTGCGTCCGGAACTGGACGGCCAAAGTGAGGTCAGAAATTCCAGATGGATTTGCCGCGGTTCGGGCTCGCTCGTCGTGAATGTGAAGACGTCTCCGCGGTCATGCATGAAGAAGGGGTTGATCACCTGGTTGCTGCCGTCCTCGAACTGCAAGGCAACGAAACACTCATAACGCTTTGCCTTGTACATGCGCAGGTGGGTGCGGTCCAGGCGTCCGGAAATGAGCGAACCGTCTTCCAGGTAGCCGTTGTCGTAGATCCACAGTTCATCGGGGTTGAGGATCCACTCCGCGTCCCAGGTCATCTGCTGGCCGGTGTTCTTCGACACCATGGTGCATTCGCCGAACTCGCCGAGCAGACCCCTGAGCTGCTTGCCGTGGCGCCTCCAGTTGAAACTGCAATTCCCCCCGAAATTGGGGTCCGGCTGAAGTTCGGGCCACACCTCGGGCCGCAGATGCGCGTCCACGTATTTTTGAGGATCCTTGATGCGCCGGCCGGAGATCGAAACCGCGCCCAGTTCTTCGTCGATCGAAATCAGAAACAGCACCTGCTGCCCGGGAAACACCGGACCGTCGTCACCATCGAGCCTGATCTGCGTATAGATCACGTGCTCGGCAAGGTGGGGCGCATCGATCGGGGCAAACACCCGGTAGAAGACGTCGTGCTCGCCGTCCGGCGGCGCACCCAGGTTGCGCTCCAGGAACACCTGGGGGATGGACGTGTACTCGCCCGGCATCCAGGCCATGAAGTCCTCAAGAACCTTCATCAGTTCCGGCTTCGAGTTGGTGGCGCCAACCGGTGAAGCCAGCAAGGCCAGCGCGATGGTTACGGCGAATATCCGCATCTCCCTCTCCTGTTTCAGCCAGTGCCGAAAGCGTAAACCCGAAACGTCCCGATGCAAAGCTTCAAATTACGCCTTGAGCGCGGCCTCAAGTGACACCGCTGTGCGAGTAGGCACCAGATTAAAGGTTCGGATGCTGACGAATCTGTAGAATGCCTGCTCGTGATGGCTCGCCGACAAACCCTGGAGCGGGGATGAAAACTCTTCCCGAAGGTGTCGCGGCCTGACCCGCTTTCCCGAGCGGCCAGCCGGGCGCAGAGAACTCACTCTCATGATGGCATCATCAAACTGACGGCTTTATTCAGCAGCGTGAGCGGCGAATAGATCGGCATTCTGATTGACCTCGGCCACTTCCTGCCCGGCTCTCCAACCGGTGCTGAAGTTCAACTCTTGCACCAGCTTGAATGTGTTGATGCATTTCACCCCGAACTGTTCGGAGACATCCGGCAGCCGACGATTGCCGCGTCGTGCGGACGGTCTGGAGACTTCGGTGCTTACGACCGTCGCGTGGGGCTCGCACGCAAGCGCGTACGCCACGATGAACGGGTCGTTGCCGATCTTCTCGATCTCATCCTCTGTCAGGTCGGGGGCGTATCCCTGCGATACAACATCACGCACAAGAACCGGGTCCGCTTCATCCTTGAGAACCAGCGTATCCTTGTTTCCCTTGAGCCATTCGACCAGAACGCCCTTCCCCACAACGACCTCGTTGTACATTTCCGTTGGAGTCAATATTACGCCGTGCTCCGATTGGTGGATAAGCCAATCCCAGAACTCCGGCACCCGCTTGAGCGGATAGTAGTCCCGGTCGGCGTCGATGAGTACGTTCGAATCGAGCAAATACGGCACGACAGCGAGTCTAGACCGATGCCCGCATTCCGAGGATCCGACCGACCTGGGTCGGCTTCACACCAAGGGCCAAGGCGGCTTTCGTCGTCGGCAACGTTCCCTCGCCCAGGCCGCGCGCGACCAATTTCAGGAGCGCGTTACCGATCCGGTGACGCTTCACCACATAGGGATTCGGCCCACCCTCGCTGGTGCCGCTTTGTTTCCGCCGCTCGTTCCATTGCCGACGAAAGATCTCTACGAGCCGGCGATAGACGGGCCCGTCGATCTTTCCCGACCGGTGCAGGCGATATGCAATGAGCGAGCGACTGACCTTCCATTCGTCCGATAGCCGACCCAGCACCGTAGCAAGTTCGTCGTTTTCGAGTCCGGAAACCTCGAACGTTTCGATTGCCGTGGAGGGCAGCAGATACTCGCTCGCTACGTCGTTGCAGAAGCGTTCCGTTTCCGATTCCGCATCTGCGCCGCTGATCCCCGTATGGCCCAACAGAAGGTGAACTACCTCGTGGAGCAAAGTAAACGACCATGCGGCGCGAGCGTCGTTGCTGTTGATGACGATGAAAGGCGCCAATGAGTCTGCCAATACGAAGCCCCGGAATGCGTCCGTCTCAAGGGCAGTGTGGTGGCTGCCGAGATCGCCTTGCAGCAGAACGTAGACCCCGGCTCTCTCCACCGCGTTACGCAATTCGCCGAATTCCCGACGGGGAATGTCCGCGCCCGACACTCCACCTACAACCTTGCGCAGGGCCTCCAACGCTCGGGTTCGTTTATCCGCCATGGTGACCGTTCCAATAAACCGTACTTCTTCGGCGTCGTCATCCTCAAGCTGGCTGCGCACGATGCCCTGGCGCGCAATCACATCCCGAACCAGCGCTTGCACCAGTGCATCCTGCTCTGCGGAGCGCGCGCCGGTCAGTGTTCTGAAGTCCGTGCCGACTTCACTCGCACGTGGCGGCTCTGCGAGATAGAAGGCGATCAGGGGTCTGCGGTAGCCCTTGGCCATTCTTGCCAACATTGAGCGAGTGGGTTGAACGGCTCCTGTTTCCAGTGCCGTTAGACGGTCGGCGGGCTCCATCCCGCGCGCAGGGCCTAGCTGAATCTTCTTCGCCGCCCTTTCCCGCGTAAGGCCCGCGGTCTCCCTCGCCCAGGTCAGGACCCTCGGACTTACCTGTGGCATGCGGTCGTGACCCCCGTGCCGCCCGTGGCTTCCACCATAAGCGACCGTGTTATCCGAGAAGGGACTCTGCGCGATTCGTTCATGCCCGACTGTGAGATATAAGCCAGCCCCGAAACCCAATTCTGCGACTTTATCACCGACCGGCTTCTCTTGGAGCGTCCCTTGCGTGCTCGCTTCGCGTTAATGCACAAGGGCGTGCATTTTCTCGTAGAGGGCGAACAGGTGTTCGACGCGCTCGCGTTCGGAAGCGAAGCCGCCTCGCCGGTAGAGCCGATCCACGGCACGGTCGAGCGATTGGTGCGCTCTCCGGAGCGCAGGGGGCATAGCGTCCCGGTCATACAGCACGTCAAGCGATGAATCTGGAAACCGGTCCCGCACATCCAGAATCGCTTGGGACATATCCGCCATCTGGCGGCGCTGTGAATCGTTCATTTCTGGCCACGGGAACGAGTTGTATACGGATGGCGAATAACTGTAGTCGCTCTTGAGGCGTCCCGCGACCGTACGCATCCAAGACATGTGCATTGCTGACGTGAGAATGCCGAAGTAGTGGATTGGCGCGCCAGGGATGATCTGAAGCTTGTTGGACGCGATCACAGTCGGCGGCAACATGGCTATTGGGATGTATTGCCGACTTTCGGACGAAACTTCTGGGATGGCGAGATAGTCGGTATCGGGTTGGCGATCCTGCGTGAAAAGAGTCGGGTAGTTGGCATAGTCCCGCACGCTGGCCGTCGGGCTTTGAAGCCGACCCGCGCGCACGCGCTCCAATCGCTCGACAATCGGTTTCGACGCCTTTAGTTCGGACGGGTCCGCATCTCTCAGCCAGAGGCACTAGCGCCACCGCCCGGAGATCATTTCTTCACCGCCTACAAATGGCCTCAGCCACTTTTCGCAGTTCGGATCAGCAGCCAGCAGCTCCTCACGGTCACCAGAGTCCAGAATCAGGTTACTGAATTTGAGATAACTGCCCTCCGGCTTCCTGAGGCGGGCGCCGTCGGTCGGCTGGCTTCCCTTGTGTATCTTCAACCGACCCGGCGGCGCGGACCGAGCAGGCACAGCGTATTGGGGACCGTCGATCAGGTAGCCGTTGATGCGCGCGACTGCCGAAGCGTGAGGTTCGCCCCGCACATGCTCGTATGCGTATATGCAGCAAGCGGCGTCCTTCGCAAAGGTCATTCCGACGATAACGCAATGCACAGCCGCCTTTCCGCGCGCATCGCTGTTCCATTGGAAAGTCCGGTGCGCGAAACGGATCGAGAGATCGTATGCAAACATAGCGGGCCACAGAATGCCGCATTGCTCGCCTTGCATTATCGAGTTCGTGGAAACGAAAGCGATCTCTATCGAACAGTTCGCAGCAGCATAAGCTGCAGCTTTTCTGAACCAGCACGTGACGTAATCCAACCGATTGACCTGTCCGGCCCTTCCCCAAATCCGCGCCATGTCATCCTGTTGCGACGGTGTGCGCCATTGATGCCCAACAAAAGGCGGATTCCCAAACACATAGGAGCATGTCTCGGCTGCAAGAAACGCGTCCCAGTCCGTGTCCAACGCATTGGCGATCCTGATGCGCGGAGACTTCTCAAGCGGTATGCGCGCATAGGTCTGGCCGAATACCAGGCTCAGCCGGGTATTCATGATGTGGTCCATCATCCATAGCGCAGTCTCCGCAATGCGCGCCGGGAATTCTCCGAGCTCGATCCCGTAGAACTGATCCACATCGATGCGGGATAGCTGGTCCGACGGAAGTTCAGAACCGCCGCGAAGTTCGCTGAGGCGGCGAAGGAATTTCGCGTGAATCTCCTTCAGGACCTCGATCTCCAGTTCACGTAATTCGCGGTAGGCGATGATGAGGAAGTTACCGCATCCGCAGGCCGGGTCGAGGAACTTCAGCCGCCTCAGTTTTGCGTGAAAACGCTCAAGATCCACCCTGCGGCGCTTGTCCTTGCGCGCCTTCAGGCGCTCGAACTCGGCGCGCAGATCATCCATAAACAGCGGCTCGATCACCTTGAGGATGTTCTTCTCTGTCGTGTAATGTGCGCCCTGGGCGCGGCGCTCGGCCGGGTCCATCACCGACTGGAACAGCGCGCCGAAAATGGCCGGTGAGATGTTCGACCAGTTGAATTCGCAGGCTTCCAGCAACTGCCTTCGCATGGCCGAATCGAAGCCGGGAATGCCAAGCGGCCCGTCGAACAGGGCGCCGTTCACGTACGGGAAGCGCAGCAGGTCCTCATCACGGGTTGTGATGCGTTCGCCTTCGGGCCTGTCCAGAACCTGAAATAACTCGATCAGGCGCGCGCCCGTATCGGACCCGTCTTCCTTGGTGCTGGAGTCAACGAATTCCAGAAAGATGTCGCGCTCAAAAATACCCGTGTCATCGGCGAACAGGCAGAACACGAGCCGCACCAGGAACTGCTCAAGATCGTGCCCCCGGTAGCGGGATTCATACAGCGCATCGCGCAACCGGCCTACCAGTTCGGCCGCCTTGATGTTGACAGGGTCCTGATCGCGGAATTCACGCCGCCGCAAACCGCGCATGAAGGCGAATGCCTCCACATTCGCGGGCAGTTCCGCCAGCGGGAATGCCGTTTCGTTCCGCTCGCTCAGATCATAGAGTTCGAATCTCTGGAAGTCACTGACCAGGATGTAGCGGGGTCGTTCGTGTTCCGGCAAGGCATCGAAATACTCTCCGGCCTGCCCATATGCCTGCCTCAGATCGCGCCCGGCGCTTTTCTGCTC
Source organism: uncultured Gammaproteobacteria bacterium (assembly GCA_951828235.1). Classification (GTDB taxonomy): domain Bacteria; phylum Pseudomonadota; class Gammaproteobacteria; order Steroidobacterales; family Foliamicaceae; genus Foliamicus. The sequence continues at coordinate 1,770,349 of OX639965.1, read as the reverse complement.
AACGATGAGTTCCCCAGGCCAGTAAAGATCAATATAGCCGGAACTGTTGTCGAGCTTGGACACGTGTTGCTCGTAACGCGCAACCGAACGCCGCCGGATACCGAACACGTTGAAGAAGTCGTTGTAGAAACTCTGCGTCTCACCCTTCTCGTACGCCGCAGCTTTCCATTCCTCCGCAAACGCAGCAGCGCGAACACGAACCTCGTTCCACGAAAGGCGCATCAGCGGGAACCTACATCAAGCAGATTTCCCGCCATCACTCAGGACCATTCCTTGCGAATTCGCTCCTGGTAGTCGAGACCATCCATCTCTTCGCAAATGCCTGCCGTGCGCGCCAGCGCTTCCTCAAACGTCACTCGCACGCGACGGTGCTTCCGGAGTTCGTGGCTTGTGATCAAGTTCGGACATGTTCCAGCATGTCGCGCAAGCTCACCGACTCGCTTTCGGCGATTGAAGTCGGTGATTGCGGAAACGAGTGATTCCAGCGTCCTCTTCATTTCAGTTTGCGACATCCATTTGCGTTCCACGCCCACCCGGTCACGCGGGAACGCTGCTCCGGGCGGTTAAGCCTTCAGGTCGTCGGCGCTAAGCGGAAGCTTGCGCACGCGGCGTCCGGTGGCGGCGAACAGCGCGTTGCAGAAAGCCGGCGCCACCAGCGGCGTGCCGAGTTCGCCTATGCCCGTGGGCGGATGGTCCGACGTAATCAGTTCCACCTCGATGGCCGGCGTGTTCGCCATCGTAAGCATCCGGTAACGGTCGAAGTTGCCTTCCGCCACCGCCCCGTTCTCCAGGTTGATTTCCCCGAACAGCAGCGCGCTCAGGCCATACACGATGGCGCCCTCGATCTGCGCCTCGATGTTGTTGGGATCCACCGCCAGTCCGCAGTCCACCGCGGCGCGAACCCTTCGCGCCCGCCACGCGCCGTCCCTGGTTTCCAGTTCCACCTGCATGCCGATGTAGCTGGCGAACAGCTTGGCCACCGCTATGCCGCTTTGCGCGGTCCAGCCTTCGGCCGCCGTCTCCAGCACCTTGAGCGCGCGCTTGTCGGAGACGAGTTTGGCGCGCAGCTCCACCGGATTGCGGCCGCCGGCATGCGCCACCTCGTCGAAGAAGCTCTCGGCGAAAAAGGAGTTCATGCTGGCGGCCACGCTGCGCCAGAATCCGCCGCGTACCGGCATTTGCCGCATCACGTAGCTCACGCGACGGTTGGGAACGGCGTACAGGTCATTAAACAATGCGCCCACCGATGACGGGTCCGCCGACTCTTCCACCATCCACGGCCAGCGCTCCGCCAGCAGCGAATGCCCGGCCGACTTCGCCACCCATGCGCTGGGCCGGCCGGAACCGTCCAGCGCCGCGCGCAGCCGCGCCACGTAGGGCGGCCGGTAACAGTCGTGGCGCATGTCCTGCTCGCGGCTCCACACCAGCCGGACCGGCCGGTCCGGCAGTCCCTGCTCGTGCAGCGCCTTTGCGATCGAGAGGGCCTGCAGGACCACCTCCGACTCGATGCGCCGTCCAAATGCACCGCCCATGTGGCAGTGGTGCAGCAACACCTGTTCCGGCTCCAGGCCGAACTCGCTGCAGATATCGGCCTGCATGCGCTGCAGGTTCTGTGATGGAATCCACAACTCGCATCCGTCATCGGCGAAGCGCGCCGTGGCTCCCAGTGTCTCCATGTTGGCGTGAGCCAGGATGGGCGCCTCGTAGGTCGCATCCAGCGTTTGCGCGGCGGATGCAAGCACGGACTCCGGATCGCCGGCGTCAACCCAGTTGCGGCCTTCCTCGTCCGCAATCGCGCCGCGCAGTTCTTCGAAGACCGATTCCGTGCTGCTGGTGTCGCCATCCTCCCAAACCACGTCGGCCTGCTCCAGCGCCGAGGATGCCGTCCAGTAGTCTTCGGCCACCGCCGCCACCGCCTGATCGCCGATGGCCATGACCTTTGGCCAGGCGCCGTCCGGAGACTCGAAAGGAAGGCTCTTGAGGCGAGCGCCGCGGCGCGGCGCATTGAGCACGGCCGCGTGCAAGGCAGGTTCGCCACCGGCTGAATCGGCCATGAACGGAAATGTGCCCATGACCTTTGCGGCACTGTCCTTGCGCGGTGCGTGCTTGCCGATCAGCCGGAACTCCTCGCGCGTCTTGAGCCTCGGAGCCTCCGGCACGGGCATGCCCGCGGCTTTGCCGGCCAACTCCCCGTAACTGAGCGAGCGGCCATTGCTCCATACCCGCGATTGCTCGGCGTAACACTCCGAGGCCGGCACGCCCCACTCTTCCGCGGCGGCAGCCACCAGCATTTCGCGGGCAGCGGCCCCGGCCTGACGAAGGCCTTTGTGATAACCCATCACCGACACGCTATTGCCGGAACCCTGGCCGCGGTCCAGACGCGCCTGATTGCCGTAGGCGCCCGGGTCAAGAGGCGCGTAACGCACCTGAACGTCGTCCCAGGCGACTTCCATTTCGTCGGCAAGCATGAGTGGCAGGCTGTGCAGAATGCCCTGCCCCATGTCGCCCACCGGACACAGAATCGTGACCGCGCCCTGCTCGTCGAGCGTTACCCAGGCATTGAGCGGGCCGCCATCTTCACGGGCCGTCGCCACGCGCAGTCCAAAGGCGGGCGCGGCCAGCAGCGCCCCGGCAGCAACGAGTAGCTCGCGACGGTTCAACGAAAGGCACGGCTGCGGGACAGCCGGCGCAGGGGCAGGCGTACCTGCGGATAGAGTTTTGATTCTGGACATAGCGCCACGAATCATAAACCGTTTGCCAGGCCGGTTCAGGCTCATGTCTCATTGGACAAGGCTGAGAAAGTACCAAGGGATTCGTGCGTGATAAACTGCCGGGCCGTGGCAAGCTTCACTCTCAATGGACGCGCGGTGACGCTGGATGTGCCCGGCGACATGCCGCTTTTGTGGGCGCTGCGCGATCATCTGCAACTCACCGGAACCAAGTACGGCTGCGGCATCGCCTTGTGCGGCGCCTGCACGGTGCACATGGACGGTGTGGCGGTGCGGTCCTGCCGGATCAACACCGCCGCCGCCGAGGGGCGCAACATCACCACCATCGAAGGGCTGGCGGAAAGCGGCACGCCGCACCCGGTGCAGCAGGCCTGGATCGACGAGCAGGTCCCCCAGTGCGGCTACTGCCAGCCGGGCATGGTGATGGCCGCTGCGGCGCTGCTGGCTGACAACCCCGCGCCCAGCGACGAAGACATCGACCGCTCGATCACCAACATCTGTCGTTGCGGCACCTACCCGCGCATCCGGCGGGCCATACACGCCGCAGCAAAATCAATGTCGGCAACCACGGCCGGCGAAAGTTGAACTCTCTCAGGCAAGTCACGCCGGCCCTGCTGGCGGCTGCTTTTGCGCTTGGCGCATGCGGCGGCGAGCAGCCGGCCACGACCGCAGCGGAGGCTGATTCTTCCGCCGAGGGTGCGGCGGAATCCGCGCCTGCCGTGGAGGAGGAAGACCTCGCCACCCTGCTGGCCGCCGCCAACCCGGACCGCGGCCGTCGCCTGTATATCCAGTGCCGCGCCTGTCACACCCTGGTGGCGCAAGGCAACCAGTTGCTGGGACCGAACCTGCTCGGCTTCCTGGACCGCCGGGCCGGCACAGCGGCCGGATACGAATATTCGGAAGCGTTGCTGGCCTCGGAACTCACCTGGACGCCGGAAACGCTGGATGACTGGATGCGCAGCCCCTCGGAAGTCATTCCCGGCAACAAGATGATCTTCGCCGGCATCCGCAGGGCCCGGGACCGCGCCGACCTCATCGCCTACCTGCAGCAAGCCACAGCCGAACAGTAATACAGCCACCGACGGGATGACGCCGCCTTCGCGGTCGACATCCCTGTTGACTTTTCGCAAATATCACTCTATATTTCAGAGTAAACGTAATTTACGAGTTTAATTTCCTGGCGAAAGGAGGAAATATGAACAACAAGCAGCAACTGACAGAAGACATCGCTTATGTTCGCGCCGCGGCCGAGCGATCCGCGTCTGTTCACATTCCCGCGATCTACCTGATTTGGGCAGTGCTCTGCCTGTGCGGATTCACCCTGGTAGACCTTGTGGGCCCGGGGTCGGCCTGGATCGGTATTTACTGGATGATAGGCGGGCCCGTTGGCGGTGGGCTTACCTGGTGGTTAGCCAGGCGCGCGGGCCGCGAGGTCGGACAGGCCGATCGCCGGGAGGGCAGACGCTGGGTGTTTCACTTCCTGGGATTCGCGTGCACCGGACTGCTGGTATTCGGCCTCGTTGCGACCGGGCAGTTGACGTGGCCGGGAGCAAGCTCCACGTGGATACTTCTTCTGGCGCTGACCTATTTCCTGGCGGGCCTGCACCTTGAGCGGCGCATGTTACCCATCGGCCTGCTGCTGGGCGTCGGATACCTGATCACGCTGGCATTGCCGTCGTACGGATTCACCGTTGCGGGTGTGCTCGCCGCCACGGCGCTTGCGGCTCAGGCATTCCTTGGCACGAGGGCGCAACGTGCCAAGAACTGACCCGGACGTCTCGACCCTGGAGGAACTGGGTTCGCTCAAGGGGCTTCTCGAGCACCGGGTCCGCCTGGCGATCTGCGTACTGCTGTCCAGACACGACGCGATGTCATTCAGCCGACTGAAGCAGGTGCTCGAAGAAAAAGATGGCAGCCTGGGCACGCACCTGCGCAAGCTCGAGGACGCCGGTTACCTCGGTATACAGAAGAGCTTCCGCAACCGGCGACCGGTGACCTGGTATCAGTTGACCGATTCGGGACGCACCCAACTGAAGGAACACATCGCCAACCTGACGCGCCTGATTGGCCGAACCGGCTAAGTCCGGGCCGGGGGATTGCGCCGCGGCAAGCCTAGGGCCTGTTCACACTATGCGATGCCGCTCTGTTGAGTCTGTCCCGGCGCCAATCAAGGCGCGAGGAGCGACGTTTGGTGATTCCAAATGAGCGACGAGCAACGCCGGGTGGCGCCGGGACAGACCCAACCCGAAGGGCCGGGTCTGTTTTCCCGCCGGGCGGCGTTGCCGCGCTCTTGTGTGGACCGGCCACACGGCGCTTGCGGCGCCTTGCCGGGCAAGAAAACAGCCCCGGCAGAGCGGCATCGCATAGTGTGAACAGGCCCTAAAGCCCCAGCGTGGGCATGATCAGGTTGAACAGCAAATGGGCCGCGATACAGCACTCGATTCCATGTTTTCTGAACATCCACCCCAGGGCAAGTCCAGCCGGAAACACCTGCAACAGCTTGACCCAATCGGGCTCCAGGACCCCGGTGTGGCCGATGGTCCACAACAGGGAAGTCAAGACGACAGGTATCCAATACTTGTGGCCTCGCCAATTGAACAAGCGCACCAGCATATTCTGAATTCCCAACCGGAAAATCAGCTCCTCCGAAATGGCCACTGCCGATAGGGCAAGAGCGCTTGCCGGAGTCAACTCCATTGACTGGCTTACCTCCAACACGCTCAACATTTCCTGCAGGGGTTCCGCCATTTGCGGGGAGAACAGCCAGAACAACAGCTTCGAATAACCCAGCCAGGCCAGAACCAGCACGGCAACCCATGTGGCTTTGGTCCTGAGGTCGGCGTCGAAGTGCCCCGGATGGGTCACGGCGCCATTCGCCGGCTCAACCTCCAGACCCAGGCGCGGGCGTATCAGGGGAAAGGCGGCGTAACCGGCCAGCCGGGCGCAATAGGCGCCAACCGCAACGACGAGGGTTATCTTGAAGAAATCGAATACCAGTGCGAACGTCAGGACAATGGAACCCACTGGAAGGCCTTGCTCGAAATGGGCTACAGCCAGCGCAACTGCCGAGAAGGCGCAAAAAACGCACGCCGTATAGACACCAAATCTTGTGTACTCCCGCAATTCCTCGCGGTTTCTGGCCCAGAAGGTCACAAAGGTTATGGCCAGGGCAAAACCAAGGACCAGGTAAATGGTCGCCAGGATTGCAAAGCCGGGCATGGCTTGATCTTCGCCTGGAAGCAGGCCGGGAACTAGTGTCCTGTCACGACCCTAGTCGGCCTCGCTCTCCTGGGCGCGACGGGCGTCGATGTGGTCCTTGAACACGGTCCAGGAGGTTTCCCTGGGGTTCTCGGTGCGTATCGGCGGTGGCTCGACGTATTCCGGGTGATTGGCGCGGATTTCATCCATCACCACGGCGGGCAATTCATCGTAGCTGCTCAATCGCATTCCGGCGGTATGGAACACCGCGACGCCGGGGCGATCGCCCATCTTCATCCACGGCAGCCACTTGGACACGCGTCCCCATGAAATGACCCGGTCCTGCGCCATTGGAATGTCCGCGTCCAGGATTTCATCGGCGGGCGACGCCGAAGTGCCGAACTCCATCGCGTGGTAGATCCCGCCCACGTACTGCTGGTAATCGCCGCCCAGGGGGTTGCTGTAGAAGAGCCGCGCGGCGCCGCCGCCGTGCATCATCACGCCGTCCTTGAAGAAGTAGGACAGCCCTGCGGAGGGATTGCCTTCCTCGTCCCGGGCCCAGTTCTCGCGGTAGTTGCCGGGCGGATCGTTGGCCACCTGCACGACCTCCACTTCCTCGCCGGTCCACGGATTGGTCCAGGTGCGCAGGATTTCGTTGGTTTCCGGATCCAGGTAGAACATCAGTTCCCGCGAGCGGGCGACAAAACCCAGTCCGCGCACGGGGTCGTTCAGTGTTTCGCAGTGGCGGATATTCATGCCCTGCACGTTGAACAGATGGCGGTCTTTCTCGGCCGGCTTGCGCGAGTACATCCGTCCTTCCCACCAGTAAAGCGCCGTCTCGCCGTCGTTGAGCGAGCAGCGGACCTTCATCAGGAGCCGAATGACGTCATCCGGGTCGTCGAGGTCCAGTTGTCCGCCGTAAGCGGCGCCCGCTGCCAGCGACAGCGCGCCGATCAATCCGGCCAGAAGGCCTGAAGTTCTGATTGTTTTCATTGTCTCCACTCCCCCTCAGGCTCGGTTACCGATTCGAAATATGACCAGCTGGTCACGTTGGGCCGCGGATCGTCCAGGGGCGGCGGCTCGGCATACTCGGGATAGCTGTTGCGCAGTTCGCTCAGCAGCGGCTCGGTCAGGTCGTCGATCCCGGCAACCCGCTTGCCGACGGTGGTGAAGATCATCATCCCCGGACGGTCGCCCATCTTCATCCACGGCAGCCACTTCGACGTGCGCGCCCAGGACAGCGTGTAGCGCTTGAGTGTTGCAAGCTCGGGATCCAGCAGTTCGTCCTCGTAGGCATAGGCATTGAGCATTTCCATGGCGTGATAGGTACCGCCCACGTAATCCTGGTAATCGCCCGCCAGCGGGTTGGTGTAGAACAGCGGAGCGAAGCCGGTGGTCCACACGCGGCCCTTCATGAAGTGGCCGTTAAACGTGATGCCCGTCCCGTCGGGGCGCCGGGCGTAAGCGGGCCCGCGCATGTTGACCGGATCGTTGGCCACGTGCACGACCTCTACTTCCTCGCCCGTCCAGGGGTTGGTCCAGGTGCGCAGGACCTCGTTGGTTTCCGGGTCCAGGTAGATCAGCAGCTCACGGGAAACCGAACGGTAGCCGTGGCCGCGTTCCGGATCCTCGAAGTTCTTGCACTGGCGGATGTTCATGCCCTGCACGTTGAAAATGTGGCGGTCCTTCTCGCCTGGCATGCGGCTCATCGCGCCGCCCTGCCACCAGTAAAGGACCGTTTCTCCTTCGTTCAGCGAACAGTTCATCTTCTGTCCGAGAAGAATGGCATGGTCCGGGTTGGCCGGATCCAGCCTTTCCGCGGCCATGGCCGCCGAGGACAGGATCAGCAGCGCGGCGCCGGCCAGCGTCGCGCGATATGCATGTCTCATTTGCTTCCTCCCATAGGCGGGGCGCAGCATAACGCCCGCCAATGTCTTCCCACAACCTCAATCATAGCCGCGGCCAGTCGTCCGCCAGCCCCGAATCGGTCAACCGCCTCAGCAAGTCTGCCGCCTTCTTCAGCGCCGCCGGTTCGGGATGCGCTACCGGCGGCGTTGACGGATAGCGAGGCAATGTCGCGTCCAGGCCCGCCTTGGAAGCCGTCTTGCGGCCGGGTTCCAGCGACGGATCGAGCAAGGACGTCGACAGGCCGTCCACCCGGATCAGGTCGCGGTCCCACTGAAAGCGGGTCGCCAGCGCCCAGTTGACCTGCTGCGGATCGAACAGGTCGATGTCCGAGTCCAGCGCCACCGCCGTCTTGACGCGACGCCAGGCCAGCACGGCGGCCAGCGCGTCACGGACCTCCCCCGCAAGCGCGCCGTCGAACTGCAGCAGCGCCAGGAAACGCCGGCCCTGCGCGGGCGCATGCACGTTGATCAGGCGCGGCGACACCGCGCGCGCCAGCGAATACAGCTTGCCCTCCATGGCGATGTTGTCCGGAGTCAGGTTGTCGGCCAGGCCCGAGCCGCAATCATGCAGCACCGCATCCTCGCGATACGACATCGACAGGACTTCGCAAACCGGCGCATCCACGGCGGGCCCCAGAAAGCCCGTGTATTCCGCGAACGGCCCGTCCGGGGCCGTTGCCTCGGGATGGACCAGCCCCTCTATAACGATTTCCGCGTCGGCCGGCACCAGCAGCGTCCCGTCGAAGTTGAGCGAGGGAGTAAGCCGGACCGGTTCGCCGAGCAGCCCGCCGGCCGCCGGCCAGTGGCTTTCCGGGTAACCCAGCTTGACCTGGGCCGCTACGCTTACCGCCGGATGGTGCCCGATCCAGAACGCCACCGGGCAGGGTTCGCCCCGTTCATGCCAGGCCCGCATATTGCGGGCATTGTGGGAGTTCGGATACGGAAACCAGCTCATGCGGCGGGCGTCCTTGAGCCAGCAGCGCTGGATGGCGGAATTGTCGATGCCCGACTCGGGGTCGAATGTCGTGGCGTGCGCCGCGGTTAGATACGGGCCGGGGTTGCCCTCGTGCTGAAGGGTGGCGGGCAGCAGGCTTAAGTCCACGTCATCGCCGTCAATGAGAGTCTCCCTCACCGGAGCATCCTTCGCGGAAATGGTCACCGGCTCGATCCGGCGCTCCTGGCGTTGAGCCCACCAGGCGGCCGCCCGGCGGTGGTCGTCCAGCCCCAGCGCGGAACAAACCAGCTCCCGGCTTGCCGTCAGGTTGGTAACCAGTCCGAAGGGCGATATTTCTCCGTTCGCAAGGCGCGGATTGCGCACCCAGATCGGCGGATACAGGCCTTCGGCATCCAGCATGTGCTGCAGGGCCGTCGCTTCGTATTCCACCGCCATCGGCTCATCAACGCGCAAGACTCCATCACCAAGCGCCGTAAGCCACGCGCTCAGTCCATCGGCTGCACCGACCTTTGCATCAGTCGAACTCACGGTGCCGCATCCACTTCCGTCAGACCATAGACTGCGAAGGTAGCGAGCCAGTGCTCGCCTTCGTAGTGCCCGCTGAAGACGTATTCCAGGCCCGCCTGCAAGTGGTCCGCGGCCGAATCCAGGAGGACTTTCGCCCGCGGGTCTTCCGGTGGCAGGGCCCCGGCGACCGATCGCATGGTCCAGGCGCGATGCAGGTTCAACCCGGCGAGGTGGACGATCTTTCCGTCGGTGACATCACTGACCTTGGCGGGCTCCAGCAGGCGCCCCAGTTCGCCTGCGCGCAATCCCGGGAAAAATCCATCCAGCCAGGCGGAATACTCGCCTGCGGGCAAGACCCGGCGCATCAGGTCCGCTTCGGCCAGCGCCGCGGAAAAAAAGTCCTCGCCGCCGGGTTCGTAATTGACCGGATACTGCCGGTCGGCGGCATAGTAGGCGAGACTCCTGTCGATCAGCAATTGCTCCAGCTCGGTGTTTGCGACGGACCGCGCGTAGTCCAGTTCCTGGCCCAGCGCGAACGCGGTATTCGGATGCACCCCTGTTCGCACCGGCCAGTCCAGACGCGGGAGGTAGTCCATCGTCAACGCCACGATGCGCTGCTCCAGCGGCGCCAGCCGCTGTGCCCACTGGCGGGCGTACGGATCATCGAATGTGCGAAGTTCCACCACCAGGCGCAGCAGCCAGGCCCAACCGTACATGCGCTCGAAAGACCGGTTCTGGTCCTCGTCAAAGTACTCCGCCTCCGCCAGCAGGGCATCGCTGCTGAATTGCGCTTCCAGCACGTTGCGGGTCAGTTCCGCCGCTGAATGCCCTGGATACAGCTTCAGCAGCCGCACCAGCAGCCAATGCCCATGCACCGCGGAGTGCCAGTCGAAGCAGCCGTAGAACACCGGATGGAGTTGCCGCGGGGCCAGGACCGACTCTTCGCCCAGCATGACCTGTCCCGGCTTGTTCGGGTATTCGGTCACGATGCAATCCAGGGCCAGCTCCGAAAAAGCGGCAGCCTGCTCATGCGTTAGCGGCTGATCGAAGCGCGGCATCGCCTCGTCACCCATGATCGGAACCTCCGTTTGGGGGTCAGCGGCCGTTACACCGCTCGCGGCGGCAAGAATGAGGGCGCCCATGTCGGCGAACAGGCGCCTTGCGCCGCCGACCCGCACCCGATGCGCCGGCGTGCGGCCGTTCTGGCGATGCATCCGCGGCTGCCGGGCAACGGGCCGCTGCGCGGTACGGATTGGCATAAGAATTCCTGCGACTGAATGTCCCGATGTGGAGCCGGATGGTACCACCGCGGCGCCGGGCTATTCGCCCGAAGCGGTCCGTCGGCTATCCTCTTCCCTGCCATGAGCACCGATCACCTTCCAGACTATTTCCCGGTCGCCAACCCGGCGGCGTTGAGGCGCGAGTACCCCCTCGGCGATGATTTCCTGGCGCGGTTTTCGGGCATGAGCCGCGACGAGCTGCGGGCGATGCAGGAAGGGCGGTTCCGCCGTTGCCTCGAACGGGCCTGGGCCACGCCTTTTTATCGGAGGTTGTGGGGCGAAGCGGGGCTTGAGCCGGGCGACGTGCAGAGCCTGGAAGACCTTGAAAGGCTGCCGGTCTTCTCCAAGTCGGACCTCATGAAAAGCGTGGAACGCAACCCTCCCTTCGGCGACTACTACCGGCATCGTGACGAAGACCCGCAATCGGGTCCCGCCGGCCTGGTGATGCAGACCACCAGCGGCACCACGGGCGCGCCGCAGCCGATCTTCTTCGGGCCGCGCAGCCGTGAGCTGCAGGCGCTGATGGTGGCGCGCGCCTGGCTGCTGCAGGGACTTAAGGCCGGCGACGTGGTGCACTCCTCGTACGCCCACGGGATGGTGAACGCGGGGCACTTCGTGCGCGAGGCAGCGTTGCACTACACCCGCGCGCTGCTGTTGTCGGCCGGGGCCGGCAACGAGACGCCGTCGGTGAGCCAGGTCGGCAACATGGCGCGATTCGGCGCCACCGTGCTGGTGGGCTTTGCGGACTACCTTCGCAAGCTGGCGGACACGGCGCGCAGCCGGGGGCTGGAACCGGGGCGGGACATCCGGGTGCGAATGATCTCCACGCACCTGGGCCTGATGCCGCGCGAGGAACTGGCTGAGGCCTGGGCGGCGGGAAAGGTCTACGACTGGTACGGCGTGGGCGACACCGGGCTGATCGCCACCGAGGGACCGGACCTCGACGGAATGCACGTCATGGAGGATGCCCACTTCCTTGAGATTCTCGATCCCGACAGCCAGCGACCGGCGACCGGCGGCGAAGCCGGCGAACTGGTCTGCACCTGCCTCTACAAGGACGACGCCTATCCCATCATCCGCTTCAACACGCGCGACATGAGCGCCTGGCTCAGCGGAAGCAATGCCCTGGAACTGCCGTTCGCGCGCATCGCCGGTTTCCTGGGGCGCAGCGACAACATGGTGAAGTTCAAGGGCATCAATTTCTACCCGGAGGCAGCCGCCGCCGTGCTGGTCGAACTTGAGGAATACGCCGGCGACTATGTGTGCGTGCGCGACGGCGAACGGCTTCACGTGGAGATTGAAGTCGGCGACCCGCGTCTTCCCGACCTGGCCGAACGCATCGGCGCGCTGATTCGCGAACGGCTGGGCGTTCGCGTGCCGGTCAAGCTGCGCGAGCCGGGCAGCCTTGGCGAGATCACGGGATCGGAGTCGCGCCAGAAACCGCGCCGCCTCATCGCACGCTGATCGTCTGTTGCCGACCCTCGCCGTTTCTTTCCCCCTCCCCTGTCGAGAGGCGCCATCCTGGCTCGGTTCCGCCATCCCTGGCTCCAACGCTCTCCACAGGGGAGGGGGAAAGAAACGGCTTTAGTTATGCAGCCCGGCGATCTGCTGTTGCACCGTGTTTACGACCCATTCGGTGAAATTGGGGTGCTGTGACAGCCCCTTCTCGTTGAAGGTGTAGTCCAGGCCCATCAGGTCCTGCCTGATGTGGTGCTGCAAGCCGTCGGCCGAGGACGCCGGCGACACGACGATCAGCTTTTTGCCCTTGCGCTGCGCCTGCTGCATCCAGCGCTTCAGTTGACGAACGTTGCCTTCGCGCACCGGCGGGATGGCGTCGTCCTGCAGGTTGATGGCCCACACTTCGTTGATCCCGGTCGCGGCCCTGACCTGTTCGGCCAGGCTCTCGATCACCGGAAGGTCCAGCACGTTGTCGAAGTCGTCCTCGGGGCCGTGGGCCACCAGGAACAGGGCTTCGTTTTGCGGGTCGGTGCTGATTTCCAGCGCATGGTCGGACAGGATTTCGGCGATCAGCGGATCGTCGTCCATGTGCGGTGCAAACACGAGCTCGGCGCTGGCCTCGACGGGTTTGACCTTGAGGTAGGAGGACTCGTCGCGCCGGCCCAGGATGTACTCCCATTGCCGGGTCATGGAGTTATGGACGGTGGAGGTGGTCTGCACCAGCACAATGGTCTTTGCGCCTGCCGCTTCGAGATCGTCGATAGCCGCCTGCAAGTGCGACGAGGTCATCATGGCCATGCCGTAGCCGATGGCTGTTGGGTGTTTGGCGGCAACGGCGCGCATGGAGTCGGTCATGATCCGGTCGCCGGCCTCGCTGACGCCGTGGGAAAGCACCAGCACGCCCACATCGCCCCGGATATCGGCGTCACTGACATACCAGGTGTAGTTCTCGCCCATCTGCGCCACGTTGATGCGCAGTTCGTTGTCCGTCAGCAGGCCGTACAGGGCGATCTTCTCCTTCAGGCCGGCGAGAACGTCTTCGCTCAGCATGTCGCGCATGTCCATGCCCATGCGGCGGCGGCCCAGTTCGTCCGGCGGTGGCATGGGCATGTCATGCCCCTGGTAGCCGTGGGCGCGGTGGGCGCTGTGGTCCTCCTGCGCCCCGGCCGATGCAAGACCGAAGCTGAGCCAGATTGCGCCGGCGGTCAGAACAAGGAATTGTCTAGGAATCATCTGGAGGTCCTCCGTCAATGTCCGGGCGGTGCGGGCTGCCGAGGAATCCGTCCTCGATTTCCGCCACCTGGTCCGCCCAGGGCAACATGGCCTGGTCATGGGTCACCATCAGCGTGGCGACGCCGTACTCTTCGGTCTGCTTCGCCAGGAGCCCGACCACTTCCCTGCCGCGGCCGTGATCCAGCATGGAGGTCGGCTCGTCCACGAGCAGCACCGACGGATCGTTCATCAGGGCGCGCGCAATACCGACGCGCTGGCGTTCGCCACCGGACATCTGGTGCGGACGATGTCCGGCCCGGTGCTTGAGTCCGACCTCTTCGAGAAGCTGGCCGGCCCGCTCCCTGGCGGACCGGTCCGGTTTGCGGCCGTTGATATGAGACATGAGCAGGAGCTGGTCCATGGCGGTCAATGCGGCGACCAGGTTGGACTGCTGAAAAATAAACCCGACGCGCTCCCGCCGCAGACGGGCCCGCTCGTCTTCCTTAAGCGCGGTCATGTCCTTGCCTTCGATTTTGATGCGGCCGGAGGTGGGCGGAAGCAGGCCGCCGCAGACCGCCAGCAAACTCGATTTCCCGGCCCCCGACGGTCCCATCACGGCGCACAGGGTGCCCGCTCCGACCACCAGCGAGACCTTGTCCAGCGCGGTAACCTGCTGGTCGCCGTCGCCGAGCACGAGGGATACGGAATCGACTTCCAGCGTCATCGCAACTGCCCCAGGGCAATGATCGGATCAATGCGGGCAATCCTGCGCACCGCCAGGAACGCGCCGACCAGCCCGCCGCCGAACACCAGCGCGCCGGAAATCAGCATGGCGTCGATATCGATGACGTAGGGGATGTCCGTGCCGTCAACGATCAGGTCGCCGAGAGCGTAGCCGATCCCAACGCCGCAAGTCACGGCAACCGCCAGCAGCAGGGAAACCTGCGCCAGGGCATCCCGAACGAGGTATCCCGTGGACGCGCCCAGCGCCTTGATCAGACCGATCTCCTGGGTGCGCTGTATGGTCCATATCGAAAAGAACGCGCCGATGATCAGCGTGGCGATTACCAGCAGGAAACCCTGGTTGATGCGCACCGAGTCCCGCTCGGCCTTGTAGCCGGTCGAGGCCACGAACGACATGGGCTTGTCGAGCGCGACCGTGAACAACTGCTCGTCTATGGCGGCAATCTCCGTTGTTTCCCCAAGCTGCAGAGCCACCACGGTGGCGAAGTCGTAGAGGATGTCGGGCAGGGACTCGCCTTCCGGAGGCCCTCCCGGCGGACCGTAGGACGCTTCGGCCCACAGACGGAACGGCGCATAGACGATCGGCGTATGGGCGATGTTGTTGTGCGCGTCGAGAAGCCCCACAACTTTGAGTTCCGTGAGCACGCGATCCAGCACGATCGTGTCGCCAACCTCCACGTTGTTCTCCGCCACCAGCATGCGGCTGACCACCACGCCATAAGGATCGTCGCCGATGGGTTGGCCGATGTCCGCGCCCGGATCGATGAACGATCCCGGTTCCATTCCCCACAGCGCCAGGGTTACCGGTTCGCCCTTGGAAGTGCGGGCATTGAACATGGTGTTGCCGAGCTGGGTCGACGCCATTACGCCCGGCTGATCCGCCCAGCCTTCCCACATCGCCCGTTCCACCATGCTGTTGGACCAGGTGGGCTTGTCGTCGTACTCGAAAGCGAGGTGGGTGGTGGGCAGGGCGCGGATGCCCGATATGTTGCGGTCGACCAACCCGCTCGACAGGCCGGTAAGAAGCACCATCATCAGAGCCACCATTACGATGACCGCGGCCATCAGGAGGAACCGACCCTTGGCGAAGGTGAGATCGCGGAGCGCGAGAAACATGGCTGGGGCAATTCTATCGACGAGCGCCGGCCGGTCAAACGCGCCCGCGCCGGATGGCCTGTTGCCTTGCCGCGCGTTAGTATTCCCGGGGCAAGAAGTGTTCATCTGCAAGTAACGGGAGAATTCGCTTGGAAACGCAATTTCGACTGCTCGCCGCAATTGGCTGCGCGGCCCTGACCGGCGCGCTGTTCACGCAACAGGCGGCAGCCAGGGAAGGCATGTTTACTCCGGAACAGATACCCGGTATCGCCGGGGGCCTGCGCGCCACGGGGCTGAACCTGGATCCGGCCACGCTGGCCGACCTTACGGCCTTCCCCATGGGGGCCGTGATCTCGCTCGGCGGCTGCACCGCCTCGTTCGTGTCGCCGCAGGGCCTGGTGGTGACCAACCATCACTGCGCGCGCGGCTCGGTGCAGTTCAATTCCACCAGCGAGAACAACTACCTCGAAAACGGCTTCCTCGCCGCCTCAATGGGCGAAGAGCTTCCGGCCGTCCCGGGATCGCGGGTGTATGTCACCCTGCAGGTGGACGACGTTACCGAACAGGTGACTGGCGGACTGGACCCGGCACTGGCGCCTCGCGAGCGCTTCACGAAGATCGAACAGCGCCGAAAGGCCCTGATCAGGGATTGCGAGTCGGAACCGGGCTACCGCTGCCAGGCCGCATCGTTTTTCGGTGGTCTGCAGTACAAGCTGATCAAGCGCCTGGAGATCCGGGACGTACGCATCGTGTATTCGCCGGCCGACGCCATCGGCAAGTACGGCGGCGACATCGACAACTGGCGCTGGCCCCGGCATACGGGCGACTTCGCCTTCTACCGCGCCTACGTCGGACCTGACGGGCAACCCGCGGATTATTCCGGGGACAACGTCCCGTATACGCCGCCGCATTTTCTTGAGGTCTCCGCAGCCGGCCTTGAAGACGGCGATTTCGTGATGGCCATGGGTTACCCCGGAAGCACTTCCCGTTACGCCCGCCTTGCCTCCGTCAGGCATACCTTCGATTGGCAATATCCCGTGTTTGTTGAGTTGCTGGCCGACTGGATCGCCACGATTGAAGCCGCCGCGCCGGAGGGCAGCGAGGCGCGCATTCGCTATGAGTCAAGGCTGGCTGGGCTTAACAATGTTCTCAAGAACCTGAAGGGACAGATCGATGGCGCGCGCCGTAACGGCCTGGTGCAGCGTCGCGCGGAGCGGGAAGCGGAATTAAGTGGCTGGATCGCGGCCGACCCGCACCGCATGATGCTGGGCCAGGCGATAGCGGAGTTGGACGCCCTTTCCGAGGAACGCGCCGAGGAGGCAAAGCGCAGCTTCTGGTACGGCAATGTCTTGCGGCCGCAACTCCTGGGCGCGGCGCAGCGCCTGTACCGCCTGGCGCACGAACGCGGCAAACCGGACGCGGAGCGAGAGAGCGGTTACCAGGAGCGCGACATGGCGATGTTCCGCCAGCGCATGAGCGTGATCGACCGCCGCTTCGATCCCGCGGTGGACAAGGCGGAATGGATCCTGTTTCTCAAGGGCTATCTTGCCCAGTCTGCGGAGATGCGCATCGAGGCGCTGGACGAAGCAATGGGCCTCTCGCCCGAATTGAGCGATGAGGAATTGTCACGGAAGCTGGACGAATACTACGAAGGGACGACCCTGAACAGCCTGGATACGCGCCTGGCGCTCATGGAAGCCACGCCCGAGGAATTTGAAAGCGATTCCGATCCCTTCATTCGCCTGGCCGTTGCACTGCACGAAACGCAGATGGCGCGGGAAGAGGAAGCCAAGGTCCGCAGCGGACGCGCCAACCTGCTTAACCCGCAATATATGCGCGCCATCATCAACTGGCAGCAGGCCCGGGGCCATGCCGCCTACCCGGACGCGAACTCCACGCTGCGCGTGACCTACGGCACGGTCATGGGCGGCTCGCCGGCGGACGGGCTCCTGTACGAGCCGTTCACGCGCCTTCAAGGCATCCTGCAGAAGGACACGGGCGAGGAGCCGTTCAACTCGCCGGAATCGCAGCTCGACCTGATCCGCGCGGGCGACTACGGCGACTATTTCCTCGAATCCATCGGTTCCGTGCCGGTCAATTTCCTCTCGGATCTCGACTCCACCGGCGGCAACTCGGGCTCGGCCACGCTCGACGCCGACGGTAAGCTGGTGGGGCTGCTGTTCGACGGCACGCTGGAGAGCGTGAACTCGGACTGGGACTTCGACCCGAGCATCACGCGCACCATCCACGTGGACACGCGCTACATGCTCTGGGTCATGGAGAAAGTCGACGGCGCCAAAGCGCTGATCGACGAAATGACCATCGCCCGCTGATCGACTCATCGCCGCTTCGGGCTGTCCCGGCTCGCCGGAACACGGCTCAACCCAGGATGCGCTCCCGGTCGTACAGGCGGATGGCGGCGTAGGCCAGCAGCGCTCCCAACAGCAGCGTCGATACTATGGATAGCGACAGCATGGACGCCTCGATGGGTTCCGCCCGGATCAGGTTGATGGTGAGCAGGTGCTGACTGAGGCTTGGAACGGCCATGAGCGCCAGCGAGGGCTTAACGTTCATTATCGATGCCACGATCAGCGGCAACGTTGGAACAAGGATAACGAAACCCAGGTAGCTCTGGGCTTCCTTGTAGCTTTTCGTGAAAGACGCCACGACCGTCATCAAGGCCGCGCCGAGCGGCGCGAAGGGAGCGAGCACCAGGAAGGCGATCAAGGCGGTTCCCAGGCCGAAAGAAGTGCTCATGCCCAATTCCTCGAAGGGCATGAAGCGCAACGCGGCTGTAAAGCATGCCAGCGTCAGCGCAAGCGACAGGAGCATGAACGCGACCGTTGCCCCCATTTTCCCCAACAGCAGACTCGAGCGCGGCACCGGGGTCGCCAGCAGCGGCTCCAGCGACTTGCGCTCGCGCTCACCGGCCGTGGTGTCGGTTGCCAGATACAGTCCGCCCATCAGGGTCGCGAACAACAGAAAATAGGTGAGCATGCCGAGCAGAAGGGAGGAGCGCTCTTCGGCGGTGGACACGTCGAAGTTGTCGACGATCAGCGGGCGTACCACGGACGGGTCGAGCCCCCGGGCCAGCAGTCGCAACGCGCCGATCTGCTGGGAATAGGAATTGATCGACCCGCGAACACGCCTGACGCGCTGGCCCGACGTGGTATCCGACCGGTCGTACACCAGGCCCACATGAGCGCCGGTCCCGCTCGCCAACTCTTCCCCAAATGAAGCATCGATGAAGACGACCACTTCCCGCTCGCCGTTGCGAACCGCATTCACCGCCTCGTCAACGCTCGTGAGACCGTGCCCGTGAGAGGCCGCAATGCCTCGACTGGCCAGGAACGCGACGAGGTTAGGGGCGTGTTCGGCGCCGATGATCGGCACGTCGATCGGCCTTTCTGCCGATGAACTGGCCTGGGAGATCGTGAAGTTGATGACGACGACAAAGAGTATCGGCCCGAGGAGCGGACCAAGAAGAATCGCCGTCAAAAGAGTGCGCCTGTCCCGCGAGTTATCGAGGATTTCCTTTCGGCAGACCGTGAGAATCGCCGACATCATGACCGCTCGCCGCCCACCGCGGAAACGAAGATTTCTTCGAGGTCCTGGTTTCCGTACCGGGCAGCCAGTTCAGACGGGTTTCCCTTTGCCGCGATCTTGCCGTGGGCGATGATCACCAGGTCGTCGGCAAGCGCCGAGATTTCCTGCATGACGTGACTGGAGATCAGAATACAGCGGCCTTCCCGGGCGAGTTCCCGCAACCACCTGCGCAACTGGCGAACGGCCATCACGTCGAGTCCGTTGGTCGGTTCGTCGAGCAACAGATGCGGAGGTTCATGCACGAGCGCCCGGGCAAGCGCCACCTTTGTCCGTTCGCCCTGCGAGAACCCTTTGGCCTTGCGGTCGGCGACGTCGCCGAGATCGAGACGCTCGACGAGCTGGTCGATGCGCCTCGCGAGGGTCGGGCGATCCACGCCGCAGAGCAGGCCGAAGTAGCGAATGTTCTCGATGGCCGTGAGGTGCGGATAGAGCCCCGCGCCGTGAGGCAGGGTTCCGATGATTCGGCGCACAGCCAGCGGATCTTCCGAAACGCTGATCCCGCCGACGCGCGCGATGCCGCGACTCGGCTGCAGCACGGTCGAGAGGATTCGCAGGCAGGTGGATTTCCCCGCTCCGTTAGGACCGAGCAGGCCGGTGATCTGACCGTCGCGAGCGCGAAAGCTCACGTCGGAGAGTGCCGGGATTTCACCGAAACGCTTGCTGAGTGCATCAACCTCGATCACGGCGGCCCCGGAATTACTGGCGACACGCAAGTTCAGGGGCCGGGGCCGGCCGCACTGAGAAAGAAGGGGGTAGCCATCACGCGATCGAGGCAGTCAGCGTCGAGTCCTTCGGTCGCCGCCGTTTCAATGAACTCCTGCATAAGATCACGCACGCAGCCGACAGACGCCATGCCGTGACCCTGATCGGGTGCCACCAGGTGCAGCGCGCCGCTGAGGCCTTCGGCAATCGCGTCTTCGGCATACTGCGGGGGCGTCGCGGGATCGTTGGAGCCCGACAGCAGTAAGACCGGATGGGCGCTCACCAGGGGTTCCCTGAAGTCAGGGTCGACCACTCCCTGCGGCCATTGCGCGCAAATGGCGTGCAACGCATCGACGACAGAAGTCCCCAGATAGGCATCGGTAGTGCCGAGCGAAACCTCCGCCGTTTCGAACGGGTAATCCTCGCTGCAAATCACCGAGTTATGCATGGGAAAGCTCAGCGTCCGCTCAAGGTTGTCCCGGATCAGTTCGGCCTGCGCCAGGAGCATTTGGAAGCGACCGTTTGCGGCCTCGTCGATGATCAGCGGCAGGAGCGCCGCCGAAGTGTCCGAATAACTGAACAGCCGCGTCACACCCATCAGGTATTCCTCGGTTACGAGCGTCTCTCCAACTTCCCCGGTCGCTGTTTCCCTGGTTGCAACGGATACGGGAGAGTCCTGTATTCGAGACATCAAGTTGTCAAACACGGACGCCATATCCCCAAAGCGCTTTGCGCACCCATCATCCCGGACACAACGCTCGAATATCCCCTCAAGCGCCGCCTGCGCGTTGAGCGCCATTTCCGGGCCCAGCGTCAGAGTTGGCGGGACCACGCCGTCGAGCACGACTGTGCGAACATGCTCGGGATAACGCCGCAGGTAGTGCTGGGCGACGCGGCTGCCGTAGGAAACGCCATAGATGTTCCATTGGTCGATACCGAGTGCGCGCCTCACGGTATCGAGGTCCCGGACGGCGGCGGACGTGGTAAAGAATCGCGGGTCGCGCTCAAGGCCTGCGAGGCACTCGGATACAAGGGCTTCGAGGTCGCCCTCGTCGGCAATCTGAAAGTCGACGTCTTCGGGCAATTCGCACCGAAAGCCGGCCGCCGAGCGCCCGGTGCCGCGTTGATCGACGAGAATGATGTCGCGGTTGCGCCGCACCGGCCCGAATGCGGCCCGCATCCGCATGTAGAGGTCCACGGTGCTCTGCCCGGGACCGCCCGCGATCAGGAGAAGCGGATCGGGCTCAGGATTGGCAACCTGCGCCGGGATTCGGGCGACGAACAGCTCGTGCTGGCTGCCTTCGGGCACTTCGGGATCAAGCGGAACATCAAGCGTCGCGCACCGTGCATAGCGTTTTGAAACGCCGATCGTCTCAAGCACGCAGCCCGACTCATCAAGTTCCGCACCTGTGCAGACCGATGCGATGCAAAAGGCTATGGCAAATGGGATCGTGAGCCCGAACGGAGGCCGATTGGAGCGCCTGATTGCTGCAGCGGAACTCAAGAGAGAACAGTGGCGACTCGAAGTGCTTTGCGCATAGATTCGTCCAAGGCGGGCCGCAAATCCCCGGCAACCTTACTACTCTTGGATGTTCCTTTCCAGCCGCTGCGCTAACAGCCGCTGCACGGGTTAAGGCAGGGTACCGACGATGCCTAAGGTTGCGAATGATTCAGGGCGGTGGCGAGCAGGTGGGCGCCGCCTGAGGCGCCGCTGTTGCTCATGAACACGACCGCGTCGCCGGGTTGAACAGCAGAAGCCACGGCCTGTGCGGCCTTAGTCGCATCCGCGCAGGGCGTTACGTTCGCCACTTTCGCGAATTCCGCATCCGGGTCCCATTCGAGGCTGCCGGAGGGGGCCAGCCAGACGTGCGCCGCCCCGCTCAGCGCACCGGGCAGCCGTTCAAGGTGTGCGCCGGAACGCATGCTGTTGGAAGCGGGTTCGAATACCGCCAGCACGCGCGCGTAGTCCTGTTGCAAGGCCTCAATCGTCGCTCGGATTGCCGTGGGGTGGTGGGCGAAGTCGTCGTACAGCGCGATGCCCGGACCGCTTCCGTAACGCCCGATGAGCTGGAGGCGACGGGCCGGGGGCTTGAAGCTCCCAAGCGCCCTGCAGGCGCTCTCGAGATCGACGCCGGCGCCGTGGGCAGCGGCCACCGCAGCGAGCGCATTGGACAGGTTGTGCGAACCGGGAAGTTCCAGCGTGCCCTCGGCTTCGCCCGAAGAAAACTGAAACCGGGCCCGCGCGCCCTGCAGCCTTGCGGCCCGCCATTCGGCCTTGACGGATAACTCCACCGAAAAGCGCTCCACCGGCGTCCAGCAACCCTTCTCCAGCAACCCGGCGATATTGGAATCGGCGCCGTTGACGATCAGGCGGCCGCCCCCCGGCGTGCGCCGCAGCAGGAGGTGGAACTGCCGCATCACCGCCTCCAGGTCGGCGTAGATGTCGGCATGGTCGTGTTCGATGTTGTTGATGATCACGGTGCGCGCGCGGTAATGCAGGAACTTCGCATTCTTGTCGAAGAACGCGGTGTCGTATTCGTCGCCCTCAATAACGAAATGCCGTCCGCTTCCGAGCCTCGCCGTGCGCTCGAAATTCCCGGGCGCTCCGCCGATCAGAAAGCCGGGTTCGAGACCCGCTTCCTGCAACAGCCAGGCAACCATGCCCGAGGTGGTGGTCTTGCCGTGCGTCCCGGTTACCGCGATCACCTCGCGGCCGGGCAACACGTGCGTGCCGAGCCACTGGGGACCGGAAAGGTAAGCCAGCCCCGAGTCCAGCAGCGCCTCCACGATCGGCATGCCGCGCGACATGACGTTACCCACAAGCACCAGGTCGGGTTTGGCGTCCAGTTGTCCGGATTCGAAGCCGGCGACAGGCTCGATCCCCAGTTCGCGCAGCCGCGTGCTCATCGGCGGCCAGGCGGCGCGATCGGCGCCGGTGACTTCGTGGCCCAGTTCGCGGGCCAGGGCGGCAAGTCCGCCCATGAAGGTCCCGCAGATGCCGAGAATGTGAATATGCATCAGGAAGAAGCTTCGATCGGAATGCCGAAGAGCTGGGTCAGCGACACGTAGAGGATCATGTAGAGGAAGAAGTGAGCCACGGACAAAAGCAGGCCCACCCAGATGCCGCGATCCATGGCCCTCGAGAAGATGTTGCCCATGGCCAGCAACCACCAGGCCAGGAAGCCGTACTCCGCTGCCTGAACCAGCAGCCCGGGCTGTTCCAGGGACGTCGCGACATACACCAGCGGCAGGTTGAGGGCGTTGATGATGGCCTGAACACCGAGCATGGACACGAGCGTTTGCGGCCAGCGTTCCGGTTTGCCCGCCATCCAAAGAATGAATCGCGAGTACCCGAGCAGGAGCAACAACTCG
The DNA here is from genome assembly GCA_951828235.1 of uncultured Gammaproteobacteria bacterium. Lineage (GTDB taxonomy): Bacteria > Pseudomonadota > Gammaproteobacteria > Steroidobacterales > Foliamicaceae > Foliamicus. The sequence goes on along the minus strand of OX639965.1, from coordinate 1,747,584 downwards.
AACGCCACGACAGGCAGCACAAAGACCGCTGACGCCGGCAGCAGCATCAGGTAACCGATAGCGGTTACCGCTGTCCAGGAAACCAGGCAAAGCGCCAGCATCCCGCGCGAACCGGGCAACGAGTCCGGGCCGCGCAGACCGAGCGACACCATCAGGACGCCCTGGAATATCGCAACCATCGGGCCCAAATTCCTTACTTGCGGATGTTGCCCGCTAGCCGGGGGCAGGGGTGGGAACGGGGTCAGGTTCAAGCGCCTTCGACACCCGCGCAAATACTTCGTCGGGCGAGCCGAGCCCGTCAACGCGGCGCAGCAGGCCGGAGTAGTGCTTGAGAAGCGGGCGGGTCTGGCGCTCATACACGGCAAGCCGGTTGGCGATGGTTTCCTCCGTGTCGTCGCCGCGCTGAATCAGCTCGCCGCCGGCCTCGCGGCTCGCCGCCAATTCCTCCGGCGGAGAGAAATGGATGTTCAGCAATTTGCCGGTCGCCGAACAGGTCCGGCGGCCGGTCAGCCTTTTCATCAATACGCCCTGGTCGACTTCCAGCATCAACACCGCATCCAGTTGCTGGTCCGAGGCCTCAAGCAGCTCTCCGAGCAGCCGTGCCTGCGAGTGGTTGCGGGGGAAGCCGTCGAGGATGAAGCCCCCTTCACAGTCGGCCTGCCTGAGCCGCTCATCCAGAAGCTGCATGACCAGTTGGTCGGAAACCAGTTCCCCGGCATCCATTGCGGCCTTCGCCTGAAGGCCCAGCGGCGTGCCGGCCGCTACTGCGGCACGCAGCAGGTCGCCGGTGGACACCTGGGGCCAGCCTTTTCGCTCCTCGAGCCGGCGCGCCTGGGTGCCCTTTCCCGCGCCCGGGGCGCCCAGAAAAACAATCCGCATCGAGTCCTCCGGCCTGGCTTGCGCAGCGTTAAGGGGGTGCTATCGTACACGGTAGCCCATCCAATAAAACCAGTATCCGCATGCCCGCACCCAACGCACTCTATGTGCAATCCGGCGGTCCCACGGCCGTCATCAACGCTACCGCCCAGGGCGTCATTGAGGCGGTGCGCCGCGCCAGGCCTGCGGTCGGCAAGCTTTATGCAGCGCGCAACGGCATCCTCGGCGCGCTGCACGAGCAGTTGCTGGACACCGACGCCGCGTCCGCGCAAGCCGTAACCGCCCTGGGCCAGCGCCCGGGAAGCGCGTTCGGCACGGCCCGCTACAAGCTGGCCCGGTTCGAGGACGACGAGCGCGAGTACCACCGTCTGATCGACGTGTTCCGCGCGCATGGCATCGGCATGGTTTTCTTCAACGGCGGCAACGACTCCATGGACACGGCGCTGAAGCTTTCCGAACTCGGTCGCCGGCTTAACTACCCGCTGCAGTGCATCGGCCTGCCCAAGACCGTCGACAACGACCTGCCGGTCACCGACTGCTGCCCCGGCTTCGGCTCGGCGGCCAAGTACGTGGCGGTGTCCACCCGCGAGGCCGCGCTTGACGTCGCCGGCATGGCGCGCACTTCAACCAAGGTATTCATCCTGGAAGTCATGGGGCGGCATGCCGGCTGGATCGCCGCCGCCGGGGGGCTGGCGGGTTCCGGTGCGGGCGACGCGCCGCATATCATCCTGTTTCCCGAGGTTCCCTTCGAGGCCGACCGCTTCCTCGAGCGTGTCCGGCAATCCGTGCAGCGGCATGAATACTGCGTAATCGTGGCCAGCGAGGGCGCCCGCTACGCCGACGGCCGCTTCCTGTCCGAGGCGGGCGGCGCCGACGCCTTCGGCCACAAGCAACTCGGCGGGCTGGCGCCGGTGCTGGCGCAAATGATCCAGGAAAGCCTGGGCTACAAGCACCACTACGCGATCAGCGACTACCTGCAGCGCTCGGCGCGGCACCTGGCTTCAGCCACGGACCTCGAGCATGCCTGTGCGGCCGGGCGGACGGGCGTCGAAATGGCGGTTGAGGGCGGCAATGCGATGATGGTGACAATCAAGCGTACCGGCGATGATCCCTACACTTGGGAAACTTCGGCTGCTCCTCTCGACCGGGTAGCCAACCGCGAGAAGGAACTGCCCCGCGGGTTCATTACGGACGACGGCTACGGCATTACCGCGGCCGCCCGAACTTATCTGCAGCCGCTGGTCGAGGGCGAGGCCCTGCCCCCGTTTCGCGGCGGGCTGCCCGTTTACGAGGAAATCGACCTGCCGTCGGTGGAGAAACGCCTTCCCGCGTTCGACTAGTGTGCTGTCCCATAAGTTCGTTGCCTTTCAGAGCGGGCCTGAAGCGTCAATGCAAGGCGACGACCGCAGGGAATACTGCACGTATTGCCCAGGGCGGCAACGCCGCAGTGGCGCTTCAGGCCCGCTCCCGAAGGGCGTGTCCCCTGTGGCCCGTGGCCGCGTTGCGTCCCTTGGCAATGGGATCCACCATTCCCGGCGGAACGCGCCTTGCCACACGCCACAGGGGACACGCTGAAAGGCAACGAACTTATGGGACAGCACACTGGGGCCGCTCAGTCGTGGCGGGCGGCGAAACGGCGCAACTGCTCCTCGGTGGCGGGTTTCTGGTATTTCTTCTTCCATTGTGCATACGGCATGCCGTAGATGCGCTCCCGCGCTTCGGTCTCCGTCAGATCGATCCCGCGTTCATTGGCCGCCTCCGCGTACCAGCGGCCCAGGCAGTTGCGGCAGAAGCCGCCGGCGATCATCAGGTCGATGTTCTGAACGTCCGTATTGTCGTCCAGGTGCCTGAGCAGGCGCCGCAGCACCGCCGCTTCCAGCTCGCGGTTGGTCTTCTCGTCATTCATTGGGTTTCTCCGGTCGCGAGGGAGGGAAGGCGGGGAGTATACTGCCGCCGTTGTTTCCGGAGGATCCCCTTTGAGCATCGCCTACCAGGGCATTGCCGGCGCCTGGTCGCACCTGGCCTGCCGCGCAGTCCATCCGGAACTCAAGGCCGTTCCCTGCCCGAGTTTCGAGGACGTGTTCGAGATGGTCGAGGCCGGCGGCGGCGACCTTGCCATGATTCCGATCGAGAACAACCTCGGTGGCCGCGTGGCGGACATTCATCAACTGCTGCCCCATCAGGCCCTGCATATCGTGGCCGAGTACTTCCAGCCGATACGCCACGAGCTGCTGGCCGTTGAAGGCGCCACCCCCGAGAGCCTGAAGGCGGTCTACAGCCATCCCCAGGCGCTGGCGCAGTGCCGTCGCCATCTTCGCGAGAGAGCGCTTGAGCCGCGGGCGGCCAGCGACACCGCCGCGGCCGCCGAGTGGGTGGCGCAAGAGGGCGACCCATCCATCGGCGCGATCGCTTCGGCGCTGGCCGGCGAACTGTATCAATTGAACAGTCTGGGCCGGGACATTCAGGACGAGCGGCACAATACGACGCGCTTCATCGTCCTGGCCAGGGAAAAGAACAGCGCGCCCGCCGATCAGGACACGGACTACATCACGGCGCTGTGGTTTCAGCTTCGCAGCGTACCGGCGGCCCTGTACAAGGCGCTGGGTGCATTCGCCACGAATAACGTCAACCTGACCAAGCTCGAGAGCTATATCGGCACGCAAAACTTTGACCGGGCGCGCTTTTACGTCGAGGTGGAGGGCCACGAAACGGACGCCCCGGCGCGCTCGGCCCTGGATGAGATCGCGTACTACACCGACATTGTTCGGGTGCTCGGCAGCTTCCCCCAGCACGAGTTCCGCCAGCAACGGAACAAGCCTTAAGATAGGTGGCCCGCCGCACGTCGATAGGCGTGGCGGCGCACAGAAATAGCCATTCAGAGGTGCCCAAATGCATAAGATTCTTGTCACATACACACGTCCCGACGACGTTGAAGCTTTCGACAAGTATTTTCGCGATGTTCACGCACCGATGGTGCGGCAGATCCCGGGACTGAAGAAACTGGTTGTCAACCGGATAACGGGGAATGCCATGGGCGGCGAACCCTCCGTGTATCTCCTGGTGGGACTGCAGTTCGGCCCGAAAGAGGACTTCGAGGCGGCGATGCGCTCGGAGGAAAACGCTGCGGCGGGCCGCGACGCGGTCGAATTCTGTCGCGCCACCGGCTCGGAATTTGAAGTCCTGATCGCCCATGAGGAGTGACCGAACAAAGTCGGCCCATGAGTGAGCGGATGACGGGGGGCGAGGCGCTGGCGCGGTCCGTCCTCGCCCACGGCGTCGACACGGTCTTCGGGCTTCCGGGCGGCCAGACCTACGGACTTTTCGACGCGCTGGCGCAATACGGGCGTACCACTGAAGTCATCAACTCCCGCCACGAGCAGGGCGCTGCCTACATGGCGCTCGGCTACGCCGCCTCTACCGGGCGCCCCGGCGTCTTCAGCGTGGTGCCGGGACCGGGCGTCCTCAATTCGGGTTCCGCGCTGGTCACGGCATATGCCACCAACTCGCGCGTGCTCTGCCTGGCGGGGCAGGTCCCCTCGCAACACATCGACCAGGGATGGGGCATGCTGCACGAGATCCACGATCAGCTCGGGATCCTCCGGCGCCTGACGAAGTGGGCGAAGCGTATTCCCAACGGCGCGGATGCGCCGGAATTGGTGGCCGAAGCATTTCGGCAATTGCATACGGGGCGCGCGCTTCCGGTGGCGCTGGAAATGGCTCCGGACGTGATGGAGGGCGAGTGCGAAGCCACGCTGCTTGAGCCCGCCTCCTCGTACGAAGTGAACAGGCCGGACCCGGACGCGCTGAAGGAGGCGGCCCGCATCCTGGGTGCCGCCCGGCATCCGATCATCATCGCCGGAGCAGGCGCGCTGGATGCGGGCGAGGAACTCAAGCGCGTGGCGGAAATGCTGCAGGCGCCGGCGGCCGCCAACTTCAATGCCAAGGGAGTCATCGACGAGCGTCATTACCTGGGAATCAACTTCCCGGCAGCCCACGCGCTTTGGGGCAATGCGGACGCGGTGCTGGCCGTCGGCACCCGGTTCACGGAGCCCGAACTGGAATGGGGCCTGGACGACGGCCTGCCGGTGGTGCGGCTGGAGGCGGACGACAGCGCGTTCAACCGCGGGCGGGCGCCGACCGTGGCGCTATACGGCGACGCCGGCGCCGGGCTGGCTGACCTGGCCGAAGCGCTGGAGAGCGCCAACCGCAAGCGTGGGTCGCGCAGGAAGGAGCTGCTGGGACTGAAACGCCGCTTCGAGAAGGATTTCCACCGCAACAACGCGCCGCAGATGGCGGTGCTCAAGGTGGTCCGGGAGGAATTGCCGGACAACGGCTTCCTGGTGGACGAGGTCACGCAAATGGCCTATACGTCCTGGTTCGCGTTTCCCTCCTACCGGGCGCGACATTACATCAGCAGCAACTTCCAGGGCAACCTGGGCTACGGCTACCCCACCGCCCTTGGAGTGCAGGCGGCGCACCGCGACCGCAAGGTCGTCGCCTTTGCCGGCGACGGCGGTTTCCTGTACGCAGGCACGGAAATGGCCACGGCAAAACGCCACGGCCTCAACGTTGTGGTCATCGTGTTCAGCAACGACGCCTACGGCAACGTGCGTCGCGACCAGGCGCAACGCTACTCGGGGCGCGTGCTCGCCTCCGAATTGACCAACCCCGACTTCAAGGCGATGGCCGAGTCATTCGGGCTGGAAGCCTGGCGGGTCCATACGCCGGAAGCGCTGCGCAAGGCACTCCGGGAAGCGCTCGATGCCGACGCCCCGGGGCTGATCGAAATGCCGGTGAGCGAAATGCCCAGCCCCTGGCCCTATATCCTGCTGCCGCGCGTGAGGTAGTCCTCGAGCCGCACGGCGTCAAGCCCCGGCACTTCCTTGACGACGAATTCGTCTTCCCGGCCGAAGGGGCGGGTGGCGTCCAGCCCCACACGGCCGGCGAAATCATCCTGCGTGTCGCGGTAAAACCCTTTCCGGCCTTCCATGATCCGCGTGCGCGTATCGACCCGCCCGCGCGTGATGAAGGCGTGAATCACCGCGTTCATGTCGTGCAGGTCCACGTCTTCCTCCACCACGCAGCAAAGCTGGTTGTAGTCGGCGTGGCTGTCGAACACGACGTCCATGACATCCCGGGCGTGGCCGGCGTACTGCGGGCGGATCTGCACGGTGGTGTTCATGAACGCGGGGGCGCAGGACACATCGATGATGCCGGGCAGGCGGCGCGCCAGGTCGCGGTATACGCGCGCGGCGTTGACGGCTTCGAGCAGGGCGAGGTCTTCACGGGAGCCGCACAGAAGGCTGTGGAAGACGGCGCCGCGCCGCCAGCCAACGGCCTCGATTTCCATCACGTGATTGCGGCCCTCGGGCACGTAGTACCCCAGAACCTCGCCGAAGGGACCCTCGGGACGCCTTTCGTTCGGCAGGATCCGTCCCTCTATCGCGACTTCCGTCGCGGCGGGGATCGGCAGGCGCGTTACGGGACCTGAGTACACGTCAATCGGCTCCCGCGCCAGTTCGGCCGCCAGCGCATACTCGTCAATCCCGGCGGGGAGATGCGTTCCCGCGGCACAGAACACGGGCGGCGGAACACCGATCAACAGGACCACCGGGAGGGCCTGACCGATTTTCTCGGCGCGGCGCTGATAGTCGGCGAGATCGTGGCTGTCGCCCAGCCGCAGACGCAATTCCCCGGGCCCAACGTACATGGCGCGGTGAAAGGACATATTGGGTACGCCGGTGTCCGGGTCGCACGCCAGCACGATCGCCGCGGTGAAGTACGGCCCGGCATCGCGCTCGTGGTAAGTAATCAGCGGCAGGTCCGTGAGCGATCCCTGCTGCAGGTCGCCGGGCGCCTGCACTTCGGTCGTGGGCGGCGCCACGCGCGCCTCTGCGGCGTCGAGAACCCTGGCGTAGGCGGCGGCGAAGGGTTCGTCCGAATCGTCGACCACGCTTCGCAGGTTGTCCGCGTCGGCAAACAGGTTGGTAGCCACGTGCAAGCGGGTCCCGCGCACGTTCCTGAACAACAGGGGCCGATTGCCGGCCTCCTGGGCGCGCCTGGTCACCGCGGCGAGTTCATAGCGCGGATCGACTTCCCGCTCTATGGTCAGCAGTTGGCCGTTTAGGGCAAGGTACTCCACCCAGGCCCTCATGATGTGGCCCCTTTTTCGTCGTTCCAGCGCGGCAGCAAGCCGGTAACGATCGCAGCCAGGCCGCAACAACCCGCGCCCGCCAGCAGAATCAGGCTGTAGGAACCGTTGGCGTCGTACGCCGCACCGTAAGCCCAGGGTCCCAGGGCGGTACCGACCAGAAAGGCGCTGAACAGCAATCCATAAATCACCGCGAACGACTTGAGACCGAAGTAGCGCCCGGCCAAATAGGCCAGGAGGTCGATCTCGGCGCCCATGCTCAGGCCCAAGAGCAGCGCGGCGGGTATCGCGAAACCGGGCGCATCCCCGGTTGACAGCACGTACATGCCCGCGGCCGAAAGCAGGAACACGACCAGGGCCACCCGCGGAGCGAAGATGCGGTCGATCAGGAACCCGATCACGACTCTTGAGACCATCACGGCGATTCCCACCATTCCGGTAATCCAACCGGCCTCGGCGGACGGGATCCCCATGCCCGTCAGCAGCGGTTTGAAGTGCGCCAGCATCCCGTAGAGGCTGAAGGACAGCAATGCGAAAACCACGATCAGCAGCCAGAAGACGCTCCGGCTGATGGCCTGCGTCCAGGAATCGCCGGTGTACCGGGCCGCGATACCGCCAGTGTCGTGCCCGGCGTCCATGACCGGCCGCGGCGAGTCTTTCAGGTAAAGGCCCACGAGCGGGGTCGCAACCAGGATGATGATCGCGCCCAGCGCCAGGAAGCTGAAACGCCAGCCGTACGCGTCGTTGATGTAGCGCACCATGGGCGGCACGTAGGCGTAACCAAGCCCGGCGCCGGCCATCGCCACTCCGATTGCGAGTCCGCGCTTTCGATCGAACCAGGCCGAGACCGTTCGCATGTACGGCGGGCTGTTGGCGCCGGCGCCCAGCACGCCGATCAGCACGTACAAGGTGAACAGCACCATCAGCGACTCGAGTCGCCAGCCGAGGAAGCAAAGCGCCAGCCCGAGAAACAGCATCGAAGGCGTCAGAACCCGGCGGGACCCGTAACGGTCCACCAGCCGTCCGATGAACGGCAGCGTGATCGCGAGGCACAGGGTGAACAGGGTCAGCGCCAGGCTCATGTCGGCGCGGGACCAGCCGAATTCCTGCTCCAGCGGCTCGATGAAGAGGCCGAAAGCGCCAAACGCGAACTGGCCCGGGCTGGTCGAGAGCCCCAGCGCGGCCACGGCCACGATCCACCACCTGCGCTGAGGATTACTCGATCCCGTCATGCGCCCGTACTATATGCGGCGATGTTCGAGGGGTTGGTACGCGACAGTTCCGTTGACGGGCGGGTCTACACGAGCCGTGAGGTATTCGCCGCGGAGATCGAGAGGATTTTCGCACGAAGCTGGAGTTACCTGGGCCACTTGGGCGAAATCCCCCGACCCGGCGACTATCGGCGCGTGTCCGTTGCCGGCCGGGAGTTGATCTTTATCCGCCACCGGGACGGCAGGCCGCGCGCGCTGCTCAATCGCTGCGCCCATCGCGGCGCGCAACTCATCGGGAAAGCCTGCGGCCGCGCCAGGCGCCTGCGCTGCGCGTATCACGGATGGACCTACGGCACGGACGGCGCTCTCAGGCAGCTCCCTCTTCCCGACGGCTATGTGGGCGAAGACGCGCCACGCGCCGGGCATCCGGATTGGGCGCTCGACGCGTATCCTGTGGAGACGTACCGGGACTTCGCCTTTGTTCGGCTGCAGACGCCTTCGAATCCGCTGCCGCTGGAGGAATTCCTCGGCCCGGCCCGCGAAGCGTTGGACCTCATGGCGGACCGATCGCCTTCGGGCAATCTTTCCGTGGCCGGAGAACCCCTCGCTATCGTGCTTCGCTGCAACTGGAAGGTGTACCTGGAGAACCTGCATGACGGTGTCCATCCCCCGGCCGTGCACGAATCCTCGATCGCGGCCGCCCGCGCCGCGGCCCGTGTGGATGAGCCGCCGCAGGAAGTGCAGTGGGTGGCCGCCAACGGCCAGCCGCTCGCGGTTTTCGGTGACCTGAAGGTGCGCTGCCACCCTTACGGGCACAGTGACATGAGCGGTTTCCGCAAGGAAGCCGACGGCGAGGACCCGGCTTACCGGCAGGCGCTGGCCGAGGCCTGGGGCGCGGAACGCGCCGGGCAGGCGCTGACCCGCAACCTGCACAACGCCTGTTTCTATCCCGGCGCTTCGGCGCACCCGCAATACATGCAGATGCGCCGCCTGACTCCGCTGGCCGTGGACCGCATGCTGGTCGAAAGCTGGACCCTGCGCGCGGAAGGCGCGCCGGAATCGCACTTCCGCCGCAACATTCGCTACGCCAATACGATTCACTCTCCTTCCTCGCTGGTCAAGCCGGACGACGCCGAGGCCTACAGGCGCGTGCAGCGGGGACTGGAGAGCTTCCCCGGCGCTGTAAGCCAGCACCGGCGGGATTCCGCCCTGCGGGACAGTGGCACAAGCACCGCGCTCGACGAAGAATATGTCCGTGCCCAGTACCGTGCCTGGCGCGAATACATGACGGCTGGCCGATGATCGTCCTGGTTGAAGGACGCAGGGTTGCCCGGTCGCAACTGCAGGAGGCCGAGCGTCTCCTGTACCGGGAATGCGAGCTGCTTAATCGCGAACTTTACGAAGACTGGCTGGCCCTGTTCACGGACGACTGCCGCTACTGGGCGCCGCTTTCTCCCGAACAGGAAGAAGCGCAATTGCACTCGTCGCTGTTCCACGAGGACCGTACGCTGATGCGCATGAGGATCACCCGCCTGAAACACGAGTCGGCGCATTCCCTCGCCGGAGGAATCCGCACGAGCCGCACGGTCGGGCCGGCGGCGCTGCGCGAAATCGACCACGCCAGCGGAGACTGGGTGGTCGAGCGCCGTTTCCAGATGAGTGAGCGGCAAGGGGACCGCGTTCGGATGTTCGCCGGGCTGTTCACCTACCGGCTACAGTCTGCGGAAAGGGGCTTTCTGATTCGCGAGAAACGAGTGGACCTGATCGACTGCGACGCGCCCCACGAGCCGCTGGAAGTGTTCTTTTAGATTCGTAACTGAAAGTGCAATTGCGGTTGTCAATTGTCGCTTGATATTCGGACAGTTCTGTCCTATATTGCACTGCCTGACGGGAAGGGAATTCCTGAACCGGGTCTTTGCGATCGGCAGAGCCCGCAATGTTTCTGTGCGGGTGGATCCCAAACGCGGAAAGGGCAGCCACGTTACGCTGTACTACGGCCTGCGCAAGACGGTATTGAAGGGCCGGCGCAAGGACTTGTCACCCGGGCTTCTGTCCGCAATGGTCGGACAGCTTGGCCTCGATCGCGAAGATTTTCGCTGAGTTCTTTTTAGCAGGAGAAGAAGGGAGAAAAATCATGCAATTCCGCTATCCTGTGCAACTCCGTCTCGATCGTTCAGGCGAAACAATCGTGTCGTGCCGGGATCTTCCGGAGTGCCTCTCGTCGGGGCCGGACAAAGAGAAAGCCCTATTGGAGGCTCAGGATGCGCTGGAGGAAGCGATCGCAGGGCGTATCGACGACGGTGAACCCATTCCAAGACCCAGCCCTCGGCGCGCCGGAGAAAAACTGGTACCGGTTCCACCGCAGATGGCGGCGAAAGCCGCGTTTGCGCTCGCTTTTCGGAAAAGTGGGCTCTCACGGCTTGCCCTGGCCCGTCGAATGGGTGTTAACGAAAGGGTTGTGCGTCGGATGCTTGATCCCAGACACCAAACGGCAACCAATCGAATTCACAAAGCACTTCGCCTTCTCGGTCAGGAACTCATCGTCGAATCTCGTGTTGCATGAGAAGCCCCTGCGGCCGGCAACCATCGGGCACTGAACCGACCGGCAACTTCCGGATCAACAAACCTGGAAGCCGGGAGTGAAGTCAGTCCATGATCTGGGGAAGCGGCGGCAGCGTCTCGATCTCCAGCGCCGTCGTGACCGCGCGGGTGGACATCACCGGCACACCGGCCCCGCGGGCGGTCTGCTCGATGGTGGCGTGCTCCACGCTCAGCGTATAACGGCTGGCGGGCGCTAGGGCGGAGGCCGGGATGATGCGCTCGGTGTCGGAATAAAGCATGAATCGCTGGCCCTGAAACGGCCGGCCGCTGTGATCCACCTTGTAACTTTCCTCGTCGCGCAGGATCACGAAGATCAAGTCATCGCAAATCTCGCGCGGGTCCGCATGGCCCGATTCGAACGGCGTAAACCGCACGACAAGGTCCAGCATCGGGTCGACGCTGTCTGTCCTCACTTCGGCGCCCTTCTGTTCCAGCCGAACCCCGGGACCGCCCGGGTACTCGCCGTCCCCCAGCGTAACCGCAATTGAAACATCTTCATTCGCTCCCGGGGGCCGGTAACGGAACATGTACTCCCCGTCAGGCCACGATTCGTCCAGGTCGGCCTCGCTGTCGTACCGCCGGTCGCCCCGGATAAGCAGAATCTGGTCGCGCACAGGACCCACGACCTGGCGCTGATCCGTAAACGGCACCTCACGGCCATCCGGCCGGACCAGCGTGGCTTCGCCCAGCGGTGTCCCGTCGGCCAGAAAAATTTCCGAGAAAAACGAGTAATACAAACGCTGCGGTCTGCCGTCGCCAACCTGCTCAAATCCAGCGTGCTTGCCCACCACGGCGAAATTGACATCGCGGGTCTGGGCGAAGGCCGGAGAAGGCGCGATAAGCGCCAGCGCCAGGCAGGCCGGAATCGGCGCGAGGGCCCTGCGAACGAAGGCGCACTCCCCTCGTCGAGGGCGGGACGCCCTCTTTCCCGGGGTTATGCTGGCCGACCGCCTAACGGCCAAACTTGTAGTTGACCTTGGCGCCCCAGATGCGCGGATGCGGACGCAGCCGGAAGCCGCTGAAGCCGAAGTTCTCGCCGGTTCCCGTGAAGTACGCCTCGTCGGTCAGGTTCTCGACATAGGCCACGAGTTCCCAGCACTCGCTGAGATGCACGCCGGCCCGAAGGTTGAAGATGTCCACCTCGGGCGTACGGAAGGGGAAGCCATCGGAGCGGCTCGGCACCTGGGCGATCCAGTCAGTTTGCGTCAGAGGATCCGAATAAATGGTTGCTCCGCTGGTCTGCAGGTAGGTGACGTCCTCGATGGTGGAGAACTGCGAGTCCTTGTAAATCCACTCAAGGCGCGCCCAGCCGTCCCACTGACCCAGCGTGAACTGGTAGTCCGCAGCCATGCTGAAGGTCAGCTCCGGGGCCCGGGGCAACGGCTGGCCCTTGAGGTCAACGAAGAGGTTGCCGCTCAAACGGGCCACGTCGTCGCTCAGGATCTCCGTATCGATCACGCCGATTCCACCCGTAATAGTGAGGTTCTCGGTGACCAAAGCCGCCAGCTCGGCCTCCAGGCCTGTTGCGCGCGCTTCCTGAACGTTGATCGTCAACTCCACGTTGGTGGTGGCATCGCCGGGCACCAGGAAGAAAAAGGTCTCGAGCTGCAGGTCCTCCCAGTCCAGCTGGAACACCGCGGCGTTGAATCGCGCACGCCCGTCGAAAAGTTCTGATTTCACGCCCAACTCGTAATTGGTGAGTATTTCGGGATTGAATGCCTCGTTGACCGCCGAGTTGTCGGCGCCGTTGCGGGCCAGTGAGAAACCGCCCGCCTTGTAGCCTCGCGAAACTGTCGCATACACAGTGGCCTCGTCGGTGAGGTCATAAGACAGGGCTATCCGCGGCGAAAGGTCGGTGAAAGTGTCTTCGTTGCTGATGACGGCTGTCGGCACGAGGTCGTTGGGCCAACGGTCGCCACCGGCGGGATTCAGAGGGTAGTAGGAGTTGTATACATCGTCCGACGTGTAACGCCCGCCCAGCGTGAAATCGAACCGCTCGCTCATGTGCCAGGTCACGTCCGTGAACACCGCGATGCTGGTCAACTCAAAGCCGTCGGTGGAGCAGGCCAGGCAGAACGGACGCCCGAAAATATCGTTCAGGAAGGTCGGCGGCAGCGAACCGATGGCGGCGTGGTCCACGCCGTTGACGACGGTTGTCGTGCCGAGCTGCACGTTGCTGTTGATATCCTTCTCGTCGCTGGCGTACATCGCGCCGATGGTCCAGTCGAAGTCGTCGGCAGTGATGTCCAGCCGAATCTCGGTGCTGAAAGACGTACCCTCGCGGGTCTGGTCACGAAACACGACGTTCTCGGGAACCAGGTCGTTGTCGAAGACGCGATCCGTATCGGTGTCGATCCAGCCGGTGATCCAGTTCAATGTCGTGGTATCGGACATTTCACGCGACACTTTCAGGATCGCAATGTTGGTGGTGTTGTCGTTCTTCTCGCCGATCGCCGAACGCGCGGCCTTGTTGCGGTTTTCCGGCCAGAATCCGGTGCCGGGATCCACCGGGGCCAGCAGGCCGCCGCTCGGACCACGGAACAGGAAAGTGGCCACGGAATCGGTATCCCAAACGCCGGCCGGCACGTTTTCGTCGTGGCCCTGTTGCTCGTCGCTGAGCATGAGCATCAGGTCCACGGTTGTGGTGTCATCGAGCATCATGCGGGCGGACACGCGGGCCATGGTGTATTCGTGGCCCGAGTCGCCGCCGCCGGGAACGATGTTCTCGACCAGGCCGCCGGAGTCCTCGTAATAGAGCACGCCGCGAAGCATGAAATTCTCGCTGACCGGCATGTTGATCATGCCGCTGAAATCGGCCTGCTCGCTGGCGCCCTCGAACATGCGGAAGCCCAGGCTGGCGCTGGCGTCGTATTCGGGCTGCGGCTTGCGGGTGGTCAGATTGAGCGCGCCGCCCACGGCGTTGCGGCCGAAGTAGGTGCCCTGCGGGCCGCGCAGCACTTCGATCCGCTCCAGGTCCTGCAGTTGCGGGTTGACCGTGCCCTGCCCTACCGAAGCTACGCTGAACTCATCGAGGTAGACGCCGATCGACTGGATGAAGGAACTCTCGTCGGTGTTGATGTTGCTGACGCCGCGCATCGCGATGCTGATGCCGCGGGAACCCACCTGGCCGTCCTCGGTGTAGCTGACGTTGGGCGTCAGGTTGAGGTACTGGGCCGCCTCGGTGATGTTGGCGATCTCAAGCGCCTCGCCGGTAAAGGCGGTCACCGCCACGGGAACTTCCTGCAGGCTCTGCTCGCGCCGCTGGGCCGTGACGATGATCTCCTCGAGGACCATGCCGTCGTCCTGAGCCATGGCCATCGGAGAGATCATCACGACGGCCAGCAATCCCAAGCCAATACTGCCTTTATTCATCCGCTTTTCCTCCAGGGAACGTGTGCCCGAAATTCGGGGAAACCAAGCGGGGAATAATAACATCAAAGCCCTTTTGCCCAACCGCCACGGGCTTTCCCGGCAACCGGCTCAGGCAGTCTCGATTTCGTAATCAAGGACCACGCTCTCGCTGAGCGGAAGCGACTGGCAGGCAAGCACGAAGCCGGCATCGATCTCCTCTTCCAGCAGCGCATGGTCACGGCGCATGCGGACCTCTCCTTCCACAAGCCGCGCCCGGCAGGTGGCGCAGATGGCGCTGCGGCAGGAATGCGGAGGCGTGTGCCCCGCCTCGATGGCGGCGCTTACGATATCCAGTCCCCGTGACGGGTCCATGCGAAATTCCCGGCGTTGCCCGCCGAGCACAAGCGTCACGTGTACGTATCGACCGGGCGGGATGGCGTTGGTTTTCCGCATATGGGTTACTGTACGGCCAGTGAGCGGGGACCTTGGCGGTTCATCCCCCGCGTTTACCGACCCCGGGGGCGCGGGCGACCGCTAGTCGGAGATGTCCTCCAGGCGCTCGCCGGACCGCACGTTGATCTGCATGAGCGTGGAGATCCCCGTCAGAAACAGGCTGGGTACCACCGTGATGGTGAATGCCCATTGCCAGCCGATGATCCCCACCAGCGCCCCGACCAGCAGCGGATAGAAGGCGAAGCCGATGTTGATGCCGACGCCGGCCACGAAAGCCACCGCGGTGGCCCGCACCCGGGTGGGAAACACTTCCGCCAGGTAAGTCTGCAGCACGGCGATGGTGCCGTAGAAGAAGAAGGTCATGGCCGCCATCAGCGCGATGTCGGCGCCCAGTCCCAGATCGAGCCAGAAAACCGCGGCGGCGATGGGGATGGCGGTGAAGACCCAGATCGCCACGGTGTTGCGGCGGGTGGTCAGGAACTCCCCGACAAGCGAAGAGCCGATATAACCCAGCGCGCCGATGCCGTAGGAAACGCCCACGATCAGGTTCGCCTCTTCCAGCGTGTGGCCCCGCACTTCATGGAAGAAGGTCGGGAAGAAGAACGCGGTCCCCCCGTAGGCCCCGCCGAAGGTCAGCGAAGCGATCCATCCCAGCGAAACGCGCCGGATGTATTGCCTGCTCAGGAGCAGGGATATGCGATCGCGGGCCGTCATGCCGGCATCGGGGGCGGCCTCCTGCGCCTCTTTCTCGGCCAGGAACCTGCGGCTCTCGGGAATGAACCAGTACAGGGCTACGGCGATGGGTATGACCAGGAAGGCCACCATGAACAGCAGGCGCCAGCTCCCGGCCCCCTGCACGGCCTCGGCGGAAATAAGGCCCAGCGATTCGAGGAACCCGCCCACAATGCGCCCGATCTCGGGATTGCCCATCAGTTCGACCGCCAGCAGTCCGCCGATGAACCAGCCCAGGGGATAGCCGATCTGAAGGATGCCGGCATTGAATCCGCGAAAGCGGGCGGGCGAGGCCTCCACCACGTACGAATTGACGATCGGCACCATGCCGGAACACAGGCACCATCCGACCAGGCGCAGCAATACCAGCATCCACAACGTTTCGGCCAGCGAAAACAGGCCGACCATCAGCGCCGACAGGGCGAGGAACACGGAGAACATCATCCGCCGGCCATAGCGGTCGGTGAGCAGCCCGGCAACCACGACGAAAATCGCGGCGGCCAGGAACGATGCCGACAGGATCAAGCCGATCTCCGGATCGCCGATCGCGAAGGTCTCCTTGATCGGCGGGATGGCATAGCCGAAAAACGCCTGGTCCATGTTGGCCAGCGTCCAGCCGAACAGGCAGATGCCGAACACCTGCAGGAAATACGGACTCAGAAGCGCGCGCCAGTTGACGCGCTCTGTTGTGTCGCTCATTTCGTGGTTCGGCCTCAGGCGGCGCCTTCAGCGCTTTGGGCCGCGGCGGCGCGCGATTCCTTCAGCGCCAGCCCTCCGGCGGCTGCCATGACCAGCAGGTTGGCGCACCCCACCATGAGGAATGGAGCCGCCGGGCCGTACTTGTCGTACAGCACGCCGCCCAGCGCGACGAAAACCAGTATGCCCAGCACGCCACTCAGATTGAAAGCGCCAACGACCGTGCCGCGCGACGCCTTCGGCGCCTCGCGCCCGATGAGTGTAGTGGCGCCCCAGAAGGCGCTGATCTGCCCCGCGCCCAGCATGCACAGCAGCGGAATCGCTCCCACCGAGAGCAGGTCGTCGACAAACCACATCCCCAGGTAACCGATGGTGGCCACGCCGAAGGCCACCGCCAGCGCCACCAGCCGGTCGCGCTTCTCCAGCAGGAAGCCGAGCAGGACGATCCAGAGCAGCCCGGCAGTCTGGGCGACGGCGAAGGGGCGCACGCTCATCGCCTGGGCATCGGAGCCGGTTATGCCTGCGCTCTCGACCGCAAACCGCCCCCAAAGGGTCAGAAAACTGCCAAGGATCACCAGGTCGCTGCGGGCCACGAAGGCACCCGCGTACGCCACGGCAATGCGCGGGTTTCGGATCGCTTCGCGCACGCCGGCGGTCAGCAACTCCTTCACCGGCGGGCGCTCTTCACGCTTGGTGGGCGTACCGGGTTGCAGGCCCCAGGCCGCCACCGCGGCCGATACGAAAGCGACCGCCGCGACCAGGAACAGGCCCACGGTCAGGGAACTTTCCTCGGGCAGGTCCAGGCTTCCTACCACCACCCGGGCGCCATCGCCGAACATCAGCTTGATGAGCACCACGCCCAGGCCGGTGAGCGCACCGCTGATCGCCACCACGCGACCGCGCGAGATTTCCTGCGGGTAGTCCGCCAGGATGGTGCCCAGCATCCCCGTGGCCGCACCGATGCCGATCGCATAGGCGACCCGCGCCCCGAACAGCTGCCAAATTTCGCCGGCGTAGGCGTGGAAGACATAACTGAAGCCCATGAAGACCAGCCCGACCGCGAAGAGCTGGCGGCGGCCGATACGGTCGGCGGCAACTCCCACGACCGCGAACACGGCCAGCAGGACGAATTCCGTCCACAGCACCAGGGCACTGATCCATTGCCCCTGGTCCCTGGCGACTATGCCGAAGTTCTCGCTCAAGACATTGGTTTGAACGCCGGTAATCGCGGTGAGCAGGCCCACCGTCGTAAACGAAAGGACAATGAATGACCATCCGTGGGTGCGGGTAAGACCCGGCACGAACCACAGGCCGAACAGACGGATGCCTGAAGGATCCGGCTTCAGATCGCGGTCCTTGGCCGGATTGATTCCGCGGGCCATCTCAGCATCGCTCCCTTGCCGGCGGCATCAGGGCCTGTGAACAGGCTCTAATGCACTCGCGGCCGGCCGGCGGCAGCCGCGAGTACGAATTCAAGTGCCGCTACGGCCTACGTTTCCTTCGGCGGCGCCGGCGTGCGCTCGATCGCGTACATCTCCAGGCTCGAAAGACTGGGCGTTTCCGGATCGTAGGTCTCCGGCGCGTTGAAGTACTTGGGATGGTGCTTCTCGGCGTAGTCGAGCAGCTTGCGGTCGTGAACCTGTTCCAGGTCCTCGCCGGCGCCCATAAAGGCGGCGTACTGGCAGAAGCCGTCAGCCTGGCCCATCAGCATCCAGGGAAGCCAGGGCGTGGTGCGGTTCCAGACGCCATGGTAGGGCAGCGTGGTCATGTCGGGATTCTGCATATCCGCCGCGTTCAGGTGATAGGCGAAGAACTCCGATACCTGGACCATGCTGCCGGTCGACTCACGCACCCACTTGGCGGGATCGAGCGCGTTGGGATAGTACAGGTGAATGTGGACTTCCATGTCCATGCGCGGGCCGCGCTGGGTCCACGGGAGCCTGAAGGGAACCTTGGGCGGCTTCTCCTCGTTCAGTCCGCCGAATGCCGGCGGCTCGGGAAAATGATCCGCGATCACGAAATTGAAGGGATCGTTGGCGATGGGCACGACGGGAACCGTTTCATCCAGGTAGGGGTTGTGCCACTCCTCCAGGACTTCTCCGCTTTGCAGATCGGTGTAATACCCCACTTCGCGCAGGATCTTCGCAATCGTGCCATCCTCATTCTGCTGCAGGCGGGAAACGCCGAAACCCGCAAAACCGAACAGGTCGCGAATCTTCTCGCCCGGGCGCACGCCCATGACGTAACCCTTGAACCAGCCGACTTTCTGCTTGCTCTCGTCGAGGTTGCCCTGTGTACGGGCGAAAGCGAGTTTGTTCCCCTCTCCGGTACTCAGATCGAGATACGGGCCGCTGAAATAATCCTGCGAACCGTCGGCGTCGCCGCCGCCGGCATCGGCGCTGTCGTCATTGATGTTGACGTTGACGTCGCCGCAGGCCCCCATACTCAGCGCCGCGGCGCCGAACGCCCCCACGGCCGCGAAGCCCTTGATGAATTCCCGCCGTTTCGATTGCATGGGTTTTCCCCTCTTTTCTATGTTTCCCGCTGATTCAGACCCGCCGCGCAGGTCCCCCGAAACCGTCCGGCCTCATGTGCCGGCCGGCACGTGGGCTGCAAGGATACCAGCACATCGCCCGGGAGCGAAGGCGCACGCTACTCGCCGCCGGTGGGCGGCGCCGGAGTCTGTTCAATGGCATACAGTTCCAGGCTGGACAGGCTGGGCGTGTCCGGGGAATAGGTCTCCGGCGCGTTGAAGTACTTGGCGTGGTGCTTCTCGGCGTAATCCAGCAACGCCCGGTCATGAATCTGTTCCAGGTCCTCGCCCGACCCCATGAAGCAGGCGTACTGGCAGTGCCCCTCGCCCTGACCCATCAGCATCCACGGCAGCCAAGGCGTCGTGCGGTTCCAGACACCGTGCACGGGGAGTGCGGTGAGTTCGGGATTCTGCATGTCGGCGCCGCTCAGGGAATAAGAGAAGAACTCCGAAACCCGAACCCTTTCGCCGGCGGACTCGCGCACCCAAACTTCGGGATCGAGCGCGCTGGGGTAGTAGAGATGGATATGGCGCTCCATCTGCAGCCGATCTCCCACTTGCCGCCAGGGCAGGATGAACGGCCGCGGCGGGCGCACGTCGTCCTCGTTGAGGCCGCCGTACTGCGGCGGCGGCGGAAAGTGGTCCCTGATCACGGTATTGAAGGGATCGTTGGCGATCGGTACCGGGTACACGGTCTCGTCGAGATAGGGGTTGTGCCACTCCTCCATAATCTCGCCGCTATGCAGGTCGGTGTAGTAGCCCACCTCGCGCAGCACCCTGGCGATACCGCCGTCCGGCTGGGTCTCCAGGCGCGACACCCCAAAACCGGCGAATCCGAACAGGTCCTGGATTTTCTCGCCAGGCCGCACACCCATCACGTAGCCCTTGAACCAGCCGTAGCGCTGCTTGCTCTCGTCCAGATCGCTGCTCAGGCGCGCGTAGCCGATCTGGTTGCCCTGGGGGCTGCGCAGGTCCAGGTACGGACCGCTCAGGTAGTCCGGCGCCCCGGAAGAATCGTTGCCGTTTGCAATCGCCTTGCGCGGCGCCTGGCTGAAGGCCAGCGCCGCCGCCCCCAAAGCGCCGACCGCGCCGAAGCTCTTCATCAATTCCCGTCGTCGCATAACTGTCCCCTGTGTCCTGCTCTGCGGCGCCCTGGTCAGGCAGCCGCGTTGATTGTGGCGCGCGCCGCTAGCTGCTCGCGACCAGTCCGGCCTGCGCCTTGCGCCGCCGGGTCTCGTGGCGCAGCAGGATAAGCGCCAGCGAGAACACTACCACGTTCCCGCAGCCGACCATGACGAACGGCCCGTAACTCTGCCAATTGTCGAACAGCCAGCCGCCGAAGACGCCGGAAGCCATGATGCCCACGGCGCCGAAAAAGCTGAACAGGCCGATGACCGAGCCGCGGCCGCGCACCGGCGCTTCCTTGCCGATAAGCGCGATGGCCGAGAGCTGCGCGCACATTTCGCCCATGCCGATCAGGGCCGCGCCCAGGAACATCCAGTTGCTGATGGGATCGGGGAAGAACGGCATGGACAGGTAGCCGCAGGCGGCCAGGAACATGGCGATCGCAATGCCCGCCACGCGGTCGATCCGGTCGAGTATCGGCGCCATGATCGCCGCCCACGGCACCGCAAACGCCTGGGCCACGATGTAGAAAAGCACCGCGCGGGCCTGCGCCTCCTCGCTGGTCAGGCCCTGCTCCATTCCCACCTGACGCAGCCACAGCGAGTAGAAAACACTGACGACTGCCAGGTCTCCACGCGAAACCAGCGCCCCGACGTAGGCCAACGCCACCCTGGGATTGCGCGACGCGCGGAACGCTACGCCCGCGGTCCTGAACAGGCCCTCCCGCTTTTCCACCTGCGCCGGCGCGCCCGGCTTGAGAAAGATGATCAGCACCACGGCCACGACCAGGCAGGCCCCGGCCGCGGTCCCGAACGTGGCCCGCCCCACCATGACCGATTCCAGGCCCAGGCCCTTGTAGCCCTCGATCAGCCGGCCGGCCATTCCATTGACCACGCTGATGCCGATCCCGTTGAGTATAAAGGCCGCCGCCTGGAACCGGCTGCGCGAGGCCTCTTCGGGATAGTCGTTGATTACCGATGCCAGCATGGCGGAAATGCACGCGGCGCCGAACGCGAACAGCGGCCGGGACAGGAACAGGTGCTCGGCCGTAGTGGCCAGGGGATACAGCACGTAGCAGATGCCCACCATGCTGAAGCCCAGCGCGTAAACCACCCGCCGCCCGACACGATCGGAAAGAGTCCCCAAAAGGTACACGGTCGCCAGGACGACGAGTTCGTTGAGCAGGAGCAGCCCTCCGGCCAGCCCGCCCCACTCGCTTTCGGGAATGCCCAGGTTGGTGAACAGGTAGCCCTGCTGCACATTGATGAAGGTGAGCAGGCCGATCGAGAAGAACGCACCGAAGTAGAGCGCGTTCACATGCCGGCCGCGCACCCCCTCTTCCAGGCGCAGAGGAATGAAGCCAAGCAGGCGGTAGACGCCGCCGGTGGAGGTGGGAGACTCAGACATCCGCGCGGATACTCAACGATTTCCGCCGGAATTACAATCCCTGCGAGCCATTTCCCGCCGGAGATTCACAATGACCGACTACCACGGCCACCGCCTTCGCGTCGGCCTCGCGGTGCCTTCCACCAACACGACAGTACAGCCCGAGTGCGAACTGCTGCGCCCGCCGGGCGTCACCAATCACACCGGCCGGGTGAGCATCCGCCAGCGCAGGATCACCACCGAGAAGGACTTCCTGGCGCACGTGCAGGCCATGCGCGACGGCATGGGCGACGCCATCGACCGGGTCTGCTCGGCGCAGGTGGACCACATGATCATGGGCGTGGCCCTGGAGGCCTTCTGGGGCGGCGTGAAACAGGCGGCGGAACTCCAGGAAAACCTTCAGCAGCGCGCCGGCGTGGGAGTGTCCATGGGGTCAACGGCCACCGTCGCCGCCCTGCGCGCGCTTGACGTCGAGAAGATCGCGGTGCTGACTCCGCACATGCCGCGCGGCGACGAGCAGGTGCGCGAATACTTCCTGCAGGCGGGCTTCGACGTCCTGCGGCTGATCGGACTGAAGTGCCCGTCGCCGATCGAGATCGCCTACACGACGGGACCACAGATGCGCTCGGCCCTGCGCGAACTCGACGGCGACGACGCCGAGGCGATCGTGCAGGTGGGAACCAACCTGCCGGCCATGGACATCTGCGCCGAGGCCGAGGCCTGGCTGGGCAAGCCGGTGCTGGCGATCAACGCCGTCACCTACTGGGACGCGCTGCGCCGCTCAGGCATACACGACCGCATCTACGGCCACGGCAGCATCCTGGAAAAGCACTAGCGTCGTATCAATACTCTAGCCGGGGGGCGGAGCCGCGCCGGGAACTGCCGGGGGAGGCATCATCGGTATGCCGTTAATGCTGAGCATGCCGTTTTGCAGCGCCACGCTGACGGTGTAGGTGGTCTCGATCCGCTGAAGCAGTCCCTGCATCAACCCGAGCTGGATGATTCCCTGACCGAACAGTTCTTCCGCGGCCGGGATCGGAATCTCGGCGTCCATGGTGTATTCCAGCCCGGAGAGAATTCCCACAAGACTCATCTCTTCCGCCGTGGCGGGAGCGAGTTCCGACTCAAAAGCGTAGTGCACGTCAAAACGAAGCGTGTGCTCTCCCCGGTAGGTCAGGTCGGCGCTGATGTCCGCGTACGGACCGTCCGCAAGCACTGCGAGGACGGCTTCCTGCATGTCTCCGGAAAGCTGCGGCATGCCGGCGGGAACCGGAAGACCGGGAGGAGTCGCGGACGGACCTTGCGGATTCTCCTCCGGCTCCAGCGGCGCGGCAGGCGGCTCCACGATGCCTCCACTCAAGGCCGCCAGCAGTTTCAGCAACGATTCCTCGCTTAAACCCCCGACCGTCTGGCGGATTTCGATCGGCGCAAATTCGCGCCCCAACACTTCCAGGGACTCGATCGTCGCGTCGCTGTCGGCGCGATAAGTCCCGTCCTCTTCCGGCGATGTCGCGTCCTCGGAGCTCAAGCCGGTCATGCGAAAAACGGTATCGCCTTCCGAACTCTCGACGAGGATCTCACCGAGGGAGGAGGTCGCTTGCGAGGGAGATAGAATCGCTCCACCCTCGAGGCCCTGCGGGAACTCGGTGCTGCTTTCCAGATCCGAGATCGCAATGCGCACGCCGGTTTCGGCGACGCCGATGGACATTTCCATAGTGCCAAGCGCTACATGCTGCAGCTGGAATGATTCCGGGCCGGTCCATTCGCCTTCCAGCGCCGCACCCGCCAGATTGACCGCCATCGGGCCGAATTCCGCTTCCGCAGCCGGTATTTCCAGGCGGTTGTCGACCGTTGCGCCGGAAAAGGAACTCACGTAGAACTCCATGTAGTTGTCCGCCGGATCCTCCTCACCGTCGGTTGCCTGGTTCCCCAAGTCGACCCGTCCCCGGGCATGAAACAGGCCTACACCCGGCTCCACGGCGAAGAATACCGGTCCGTGTGCGATTTCGATATCAATTGCGATCGGTCCCGAAACCAGCATATCGATGGCGGACGGCAAATCCGTCAGGGCAGCGTCCGGTAACGGGCCCCGAGGCCCAAGGCCCGGCATGAGCAAACCGCCCAGGGGCTCCCACTCCAGCCGCGCCGTGGAAGAAAACCAGCCGCGCCGGTAATCCTTGAGCTCCATCTGGAAGCCGTAGGGCATGTTCGCCATACGGTTCTTCAATGTCGTTTCGGTCACCTGGCCGAAGTATCCCGCCGGCAGCACGATCAATGCCGCTGCCACAACCGGAACCGCTATTGCAATCACCGACTTCTTCATGTGCGTCTCCGTGTCTCAAGCATTCAAATATTCACGACCTGGCCCAAATCCGACAGTGGACAGGAACCGGCCGAATCTCCATTGTTTTCGGACAATTTAGACGTGCGGACGGCGCCGGTCAATCCCAATCGGTGGAATCGGCCCACTCCAGGAGGACACCCAGGATGCGTCGCAGGCGGGACCGTAGCGTGGCGGCCCTGTCTCGACTGTAGTCCTCCGGTGCGGCGCCGTCCATGTACGCATCCTGTGCGATCTCCATTTGCAGCGCGTGCAGGCCTCGTTCCGGTTGCCCGTAATGGCGGGTAATGAATCCGCCGATGAAGCGGCCGTTGACCGAAAATTCATAACCACTTCCCCCAAGCACTGCGACCACACGTTCCTGCAGTGCGGGCGTGCAGCTCCGCCCGCGGTTCGTACCCAGATTGAGGCCCGGCAGGCGGCCCTCGAAGAGCCGCGGTACTACCGATGCGATCGAATGGCAGTCGTACAGGACGGCTTTGCCATGCCGCTCGCACACTCGTTGAAGTTCCGCCCCGAGCCGATCGTGATAGGGCTGCCAGAACCTCATGCGCCTGAGCTCGATCTCCGCGTCGTCGGGTTCCCGCCCCGGCTCATAGACCGCTCGCCCGTCAAACCCTGTAACCGGGCATAACCCGGTCTCCGCCTGCCCCGGATACAGCGAAACGCCGTGGGGGGGTCGATTCAGGTCCACCACGTAACGGCTGTAGTTGGCCCGGACGACCGTCGCGCCGAGATCCGCCGCAAAGTCATAGAGTTCGTCCACGCGCCAGTCGGTGTCGGGCAGTTCCCGGGCCTGAGGGGTCATGCGCGCCGCGATCGAACCGGGCACGCGCCTTCCCGAGTGCGGAATCGACAGCACCAGCGCCGAGCCGCCACGGGTACAGGTGTACAGCCCGTCAGCCGGTCCGCGATCCATGGAGCGGACGGACGACCCCTCCACCGGGCCCGTTCAGCCTTCGCCGGCCACGAGTTCGGCGGCCAGTTCCGTCAGTACGTCGTCTTCGATCAACTCGCGCGCGGCGGCGATGTCCGGCGCGAACTCGCGGTCCGCCGCCCGCCGGGGCACTTTTTCGCGCAGCAAACTGTGGATGCGCTCGAGCGCGTCAGAGGACCGCAGCGGCCGGAGCAGATCGATGCCCGCGGCGGCGGCCAGCCATTCAATGGCCAGGATCCCTGCGGCGTTGGCGTTCATGCGCGCCAGCCGCCGCGAACCGTACGCCGACATGCTCACGTGGTCTTCCTGGTTGGCGGAAGTGGGAATGCTGTCGACGCTGGCCGGAGTGGCCAGCTGTTTGTTTTCGCTGGCCAGTGCGGCAGCCGTCACGTGGGCCAGCATGAAACCGGAATTCAGGCCGGGATCGGGCATGAGGAAGGGCGGGAGGCTGCTCAATTCGCCGGTCACCAGCGCAGCGATCCGCCGTTCCGCCATGGAACCGGTCTCGCAGATGGCCAGGGCCAGCGTGTCGGCTGCGAATGCCACCGGCTGGCCGTGAAAATTACCCCCGGACACCACTTCCTCCTGTCTGGAGAAAACCAGCGGATTTTCGGTGACCGCGTTCGCTTCGATGAGCAGCGTGCGGCGGGCGTTGTCGACCAGGTCCAGGCAGGCGCCCATCACCTGGGGCTGACAGCGGAACGAATACGGGTCCTGCACCCGGTCGCAGTCCAGGTGCGAGGCGCGGATCTCGCTGCCCTCCCACAGCCGGCGCAACACCCGCGCCACCGCCACCTGGCCGGGATGCGGCTTGAGCGCGTTCAGGCGCGGATCGGAAAACACGTCGGTGGCCCTGAAGGCATCGCAGGAAAGGGCCCCGATCACCACGGCCACCTTCAGGTTGCGGCGCGCATCCATCATGCCGGCCAGCGCCTGTGCCGCGGAAACCTGCGTGCCGTTGATGAGATCCAGGCCCTCCTTGGGGCCCAGGTCGATCGGGTCCAGCCCCGCCTCGGCCAGCGCCTGCCCGCCCGACAGTCTCTGTCCGCGGTAAAGTGCCTCGCCCCGCCCTACCAGGACCAGCGCCATGTGGGCCAGGGGCGCCAGGTCACCGGACGCCCCCACCGAACCCTGGGAAGGAACCACCGGCAGGACATCCTCGTTGATGCATTGGCTCAACAAGTCCAGCAGCTCACCGGACACCCCGGAGTAGCCGGCCGCAAGGCTGTTCAACTTGAGCAGCATCGTCAGGCGCACGATCGCGCCGGGAAGAGGCTCGCCGACCCCGGCGGCGTGCGAGCGCACGAGGTTGAGTTGCAGCGTGCGCAGGTCGTCGGCCGGAATGCGTTCCAGGGCCAGGCGCCCGAAACCGGTATTGGCGCCATACACCGCGGCATCGCCCGCTGCGGCCTGGCGCAGCACCTTGTGCGCGGTTTCGCAGCGCTTCGCCGCCTCGGGGTGCAGAGCCACGCTGACCGGCCCGTTCAGTGCCGCCTCTATCGCCTTGAGGCCGAGCGACTGTTCACCCAGCGTGATCGAAGCCGGGGCTGCGCCCGTGTTCATTGCAGCAGCGCCTCGGCCGCTTCACGATAACGGCCCACAATTTCAGGCTCGTTGACGTGCCTTCCCTGGCTCACGACCTGCCGGCCGCCAACGAAGACGTCGCGCACGCAGGCCGTGCCGCCGGAGAAAATCCAGGAATCGAGGATCTCGTCGCCGTCGCGGGCAATCAGCGCCGGGTGTTCGCTGTCGAGCACCACGAAATCGGCGCGCGCGCCTTCTTCCAGGAAGCCGCAGGGCTGCGCCAGGGCAGCCGCGCCGCCCTTCAGCGCGGTGTCCAGCAGGGACCGGCCCAGCGATTGGCCGGACCGTCCCACCAGCACATTTCGGGACTCCGAAGCCAGGCGTTGCGCATATTCGAGCAGCCGCAATTCGTCCGCCGGCGAAATCGTGACCTGGCTGTCCGATCCGATGGAAAACTGACCGCCCAGATCAAGCCATTCTCGGGCCGAAAAGGTGCCGTCGCCCAGGTTGGCTTCGGTGGTGGGGCATAACACGACGGTAGCTTGCGTGGCCGCGAGCGCGCTCCGTTCGGAATCGCTCATATGGGTAGCGTGAACCAGGTTCCAGCGCCCGTCAACCGCGACGCTGTCCAGCAGGAGCTGCACCGGGGAAGCGCCGCACCAGGCCCGGCAGGCCGCCACTTCCGATCGCTGCTCCGCGACGTGCATGTGGACCGGGGCATCGGGATCGATTTGCCGTGCGGCCGCGAGCACTTCCTTGAGGAGCGATTCGTCGACGGCGCGCAGCGAATGCGGTGCGCAGCCCAGCCGCATTCCGGGCCGATCTTCGACCGCTTTCGTAAGCGCCGAGTAGATTTCCATATAGGCGCCGCTATCGCAGACGAAACGCGCCTGCCCGGAACCCGCCGGCGCCGGGCCGAAGCCGCCGTGAGCATAGAGGCTGGGCAGAAGCGTCAGCGCGATGCCTGCGTCTTCGGCCGCGGCGATGCAGCGCAGTCCCATTTCCGCCGGTTGCGCGTACGGCGAGCCGCCGGCGTCGTGATGCAGGTAATGAAATTCCGCCACCGAGGTATAGCCGCTCTTGAGCATCTCCATGTAGGCCAGCGCCGCCACCGCCTGAAAGCTGTCCGGATCGATCCTGCCCACGACCCGGTACATCAGTTCGCGCCAGCGCATGAAATCGCCCCGCCCGGCTCCCGCTTCCGCCAACCCGGCCAGCAGCCGCTGGTGCGCGTGCGAATGCGCGTTCGGCACCCCCGGTATGGCCACGCCGCCGACCGCGGCCACAGCGGCGTCAAGACAGCCCGGTTCAAGCGAAAGGATCGTGCCCTGGCTGTCCAGTTCGACCCGCACGTCGTCGCGCCAGCCGTCCGGCGTCAGTGCGCTCGAAAATAACAGGCTCGTCACGACGCTAGTGTGCTGTTCCATAAGTTCGTTGCCTTTCAGCGTGCGCCAGCCCTATGAATTCCCGTATTGATTTTGCCGCAGGCACATAGCAGAATCGGCAACAAAGGTACAAGGAGAGACCCATGAGTCAGGAACTTATCGCCATCATCGGCGCGTCAATCGCCATTATCGGCCTGGTGCTTCGCTCACAAGGCCGCATCACGACAAGGCTTGACAATCTGGCCGAACGAGTAGCCCGTATCGAGGGCATCCTGACCGCGATGCGTGAGCCACCGGGAACGGCGCCAAATTAACCGGAATCCAGAGACACCGGCGCAAGCCGCGGGCCGGTAGTTCGCATGAGTTTGTTTCTCGGGAATTGCAGGATTGCCACAATGCGGGAGGGCGCTGCACCGTATGGCCTGATGCCCAACGCCGCGATGCGCATCGTAAACGACCGCATTGCGTGGGTGGGCTCGGCTGCCGAGCATGAGGCACGGTCCGGCGAAGAACGACTGGACCTGGGAGGGCGGCTGGTTACGCCCGGCCTGATCGACTGCCATACGCACCTCGTCTATGCGGGCAACCGCGCGAACGAATGGGCCATGCGCCTCGCGGGCGCCACTTACGAGGAAATCGCAACAAGCGGCGGAGGAATCGTCTCGACCATGGATGCAACACGCGCGGCGGATGACGGCGAGCTTCTGGAAACGTCCGCAACCCGGCTGCGGAAGCTGATGGCCGAGGGCCTGACCACCGTGGAAATCAAGTCCGGTTACGGCCTGGACCTCGACACCGAACTGCGCATTCTGCGCGTGGCGCGGATGCTGGGAAGAACCCCGGAAATCGACGTTATTGCCACCTTTCTGGGCGCTCACGCCGTCCCTCCGGAATACAGCGACAACCGTGCCGGGTATTTGCGCCTGCTGATCGAGGAAATGCTGCCGGCCGTGGCCGCGGAAGGCCTGGCCGACGCGGTCGATGCGTACTGCGAAGGCCTTGCGTTTACCACGGCCGAGGTCAGGGCCATCTTCGAGCGCGCCCGGGCGCTCGGCCTGCCGGTTCGGTTGCACGCCGAGCAGTTCTCCGATTCGGGCGGCGCGGCGATGGCCGCGGAGCTTGGCGCGCTGTCCTGCGACCATCTCGAGTACCTCTCCCCCGAGGGAATCGAGGCGATGGCAGCAGCCGGAACCGTGGCGGTGCTGGCGCCGGGCGCTTACTACTACCTCCACGAGACCCGAAAGCCGCCGGTGGAGGCGATTCGGGCCGAGGGCGTGCCGATGGCGGTCAGCACCGATCACAACCCCGGCAGCTCGCCGATGCTGTCGCTGCTCACGGCCATGAACATGGCCTGTGTGCTGTTCGGACTGACGCCGGAGGAAGCGCTGCGCGGCGCCACGGTGAACGCCGCGCTCGCGCTCGGATTGACCGATCGCGGCTCGATCGAGACAGGCAAGCTTGCGGATCTGGCCGTCTGGAATGTGCAATCACCGGATGAACTCAGTTACGCTCTGGGCAATAACCCCTGCCACCGCGTATACAAGAACGGGATCCCGCGCGAACTGTGAACGAGCCGGAAATAAAGTGATGAAAGCCAGCCGGACCATACGCGCGCCACGGGGCGCGAAGCTCGCATGCAAGTCGTGGCTTACCGAAGCCCCGATGCGCATGCTGATGAACAACCTTGACCCGGAGGTGGCGGAAAACCCCGCGGAACTGGTCGTGTACGGCGGCCGGGGCAAGGCCGCGCGCAACTGGGAAGCCTTTGATCGCATGGTGGCCACGCTCAAGGCGCTGGAAGCGGACGAAACCCTGCTGGTGCAGTCCGGAAAGCCGGTGGCCGTCCTGCGTACGTTTCCCGACGCGCCCCGGGTGCTGATCGCCAACTCCAACCTGGTTCCGCACTGGGCCACGCTGGAACACTTCAACGAGCTGGACCGCCAGGGATTGATGATGTTCGGGCAGATGACGGCGGGCTCGTGGATTTACATCGGCAGCCAGGGAATCGTGCAGGGAACCTACGAGACCTACGCCGAAATGGGCCGGCAGCATTTCGACGGCGACATGCGCGGCAAGTGGTTCCTGACCGCCGGGCTGGGGGGTATGGGCGGCGCCCAGCCGCTTGCCTGCACCATGGCCGGGGCTTCAATGCTGGCGGTCGAATGCCGGCAGAGCGCCATCGACTTTCGGCTGCGCACCGGCTACCTCGACCGGCAGGCGAACAGTCTGGACGAGGCCCTGGCCATGATCAACGGGTCCTGCGATCGCGGCGAGGCCGTCTCCGTCGGCTTCAAGGGCAATGCCGCCGATGTCTTCCCGGAACTGGCCCGGCGCTCGGCGAACGACTCGCGCCAGTCGCCGGACGCAGTGTCCGACCAGACCTCCGCGCACGACCCGCTGAACGGTTACCTGCCGCAGGGGTGGACCCTGGAGGAGCACGAGCGGCGCCGGCGTTCCGATCCGGTCGGAACGGTGCGTGCGGCCAAGGAGTCGATGGCGGTGCAGGTGCGGGCCATGCTCGATTTCTGGCAACGCGGGATACCGGTGGTCGACTACGGCAACAACATCCGCCAGATGGCGCTGGAAACCGGCGTCGAGAACGCCTTCGACTTCCCGGGCTTCGTGCCCGCCTACATCCGCCCGCTTTTCTGCCGCGGCAAGGGCCCGTTTCGCTGGGCGGCGCTGTCCGGCGACCCGGAGGACATCGCGCGCACCGATGACAAGGTCAGAGAACTCCTGCCCCACGACGCGGCGCTGCACCGCTGGCTGGACATGGCGGCGAAACGGATCCGGTTCCAGGGCCTGCCGGCTCGCATCTGCTGGGCGGGCCTGGGCGACCGGCACCGGCTGGGGCTCGCCTTCAACGCGATGGTGCGCAACGGCGAACTGAAGGCGCCGGTGGTGATCGGTCGCGACCATCTCGACGCTGGCTCGGTCGCCAGTCCGAACCGCGAAACCGAGTCGATGAAGGACGGATCGGACGCCGTGTCCGACTGGCCGTTTCTGAACGCGCTGGTGAATTGCGCTTCCGGGGCGACCTGGGTCTCGGTGCACCACGGCGGCGGCGTCGGAATCGGCTACTCACAACACGCCGGCGTCGTGGTCTGCTGCGACGGCAGCGCCGAGGCGGACGAGCGCATCGCACGCGTGTTGTGGAACGACCCGGCCACGGGCGTGACCCGCCACGCCGACGCCGGCTACGAAGAGGCCCTGGACTGCGCCAGGACGTTCGAACTCAAGCTTCCGTCGGCACTTCCCTGACCCGGGTCAGGAGGATGAAGCCCGCCACCAGCAGCACCAGGATCGCCAGCACGCCGAGCCGCTGACTGTCCAGGACCAGCGCCGCGTAGCCGGTAAGGACCGGCCCCAGGATCGCCGCGAAGCGCCCGAACATGTTGTAGAAGCCGAACATTTCGGTGGACCTGCCGGGCGGCGCCAGGCGCGCGAACATGGAGCGGCTCAGGCTCTGCACACCGCCCTGGGCGAGGCCGATCATCGCCGCCAGGAGATAGAAGTGCCATGCCTCGCCGGCCATGCTGGCCAGCAAGGTGACCAGGCAATAGACCGCCAGAGCCACGTAAATGCAGCGCCGGGGCCCGAAGCGCCGCCCGGCGAATCCGAACGCCAGGGTGGCCGGAAACCCGATGTAATTGGTTACGAGAATCGCGAACACGAGGTCCGAGGGCGGTAGATTGATGGCGGCGCCGAAATCGACCGCCATCTTGATTATGGTGTGCACACCGTCGATGTAAAGGAAATACGACAGAAGGAAAAGCCAAAGCTGCGGGTATTGGCGTGCCGTGCGCACGGTAGACCACAGTTGCCGCCAGGCCGCGCCCAGGCGCGCCCGGCGACCCGTGTCGCCCGTTCGGCGTCCGCTGCGTAACAGCGGTACCGAAAAAAGCACCCACCAGGCACCCACCACCAGCATGCTTACCTGCATCGCCTGCACCTGCGAATCCAGACCGAACCTTGCGGGATCGACCGTCACCAGCGCGCACAGGGTAAAAAGCATCGCGCTGCCGATATAGCCCAGCGAGAAGCCGTAGGCTGATACCAGATCGTACTGTTTGGGCTCGGCCACCTCCGTCAGCAGTGCGTCGTAGAAGATATTGGCCGCCGAATAGCCGAGCCAGGCCAAAACGAAGAGGGAGAGTCCCGTCGCCCAGTGTCCGGCTCCCGGCAGCGCCAGCATCACGGTGCAGATCGCCCCGGGCACGACGCACATTGCCAGCATGCGGCGGCGGCGCCCGCCCTGATCGGCCAGCGCCCCAAGCAGCGGAGCGGCCAGCGCCAGCAGCAGGGCGGCGATGCTGTTTGCCGAGCCCCAGATGAACGTGATCTGGGTGGAGGTTTCGCCCGCCGACCAGTGCTCGCGCAGCAGCAGGGGAACGAACGAGGTCATTACGATCAGGGCGAAGGCCGAATTGGCCCAGTCGTACATCGCCCATCGCCAGGCCTCGCCCGACAGCGCCCGGAACGTGGCCGACCTTCTTGCGCGCGCGGCGCTCAAACGGACTTGCGCTCCCGCTGCAAGGCGTCCATCTCGCGCATTGCCAGTTGCAGGTCCTCCCAGGCCTTGCGCTTCTGCCCGGGCGACCGCAGCAAGTAGGCGGGGTGGTAGGTCACCAGCACCGGCGGCTCAAGGTGGGCGGCGTATTGCAGTTTGCCGCGCAGCGCGCCCACCGGCCGGTCGGTTTCGAGCAGGCGCTGCGCCGCCACCGCGCCCAGGGCGACGATCAGCCGCGGCGCGATCAGCTCGATCTGGCGCTTGAGGTAGGGAATACAGGCGGCCGCTTCGTCCAGGGAGGGATTGCGGTTGCCGGGCGGTCGGCACTTGACGATGTTGGCGATATAAACGATCGTCCGGTCCAGCTTCATCGCCTGCAGCATCGCGTCCAGCAACTTGCCGGCACGGCCGACGAACGGCTCGCCCCGCCGGTCCTCCTCCTCTCCCGGTCCTTCGCCGACGAACATCCAGTCGGCCTTCGGGTTGCCCACGCCGAACACGGTTTGCCGGCGACCGGAATGCAGCGCGCAGGCCTTGCAGGCCGCCACCTTGCTGCGCAGCGCCTCCAGTTCCGGCGGACTGGAAGCAACGGGTACCGGAGCGAGGGCCTCCCGCCCCGGAGCGAGGGCCTCCCGCCCTCGAGAATCCGACCCTTCCTGCGTCGAAGGCGTCGCCCCCGCGGCCGGCTCCGGGCTCTGTACGCCATCGCCCGATAGCTGCGACTCCGAGCGCCCCGTCCAGACGCTTACGTCCATCAACTCAAGAAGATCGCGCTGCGCCCGGCTGAATCTGCTTTCCTGCCCCATAAGACGCCGGCAGACTCGCTAGGACCGTGTCACGCCTGGTTCAATCGGCGGCTTTGCGCATCGCGCGGCGGCGGCCCTTCTGTACTGCGCGCCACGCCAGCAGCCCCGGACCCAGCCCCACATATACGCCGAACAGAGTAAACAGCATGAGCGGCGCGTCCAGCGCAATCAGGGCAAAGCAGACCGGAATCGCCGCCATCTGGGTAAATTTCAGCCGCCGGTTCACGGCGAAGTGCTTGAAGCTGGGATAGGCGATACGCACGCACATCAAGGTCGCGGCCGCAAGCGTCACGAACCCCGCCAGAATCAGGACCGGCAGGCCCGTCCACTGGGACTCGGCCGCCAGCCACACGAAGCCGGCCACGAAGCCCGCGGCCGCCGGGCACGGCAGGCCCTCGAAGAAGTTCTTGTCGCCAGTCGATTCCCGGGCGGTAAAACGCGCCAGGCGCAGGGCCGTGCCGACCGCGAACAAGAAGGCGATCACCCAGCCGACCTTGTCCCAGACCCAGCCGTAATCGCCCATGTACTTAAGGCCCCACTGGTACATCACCACCGCGGGACCCAGGCCGAATGCGACCACGTCCGACAGCGAATCGTACTGGCGGCCGAACTCCGTCACGGTCCCGGTCATTCGGGCGACCCGGCCGTCGAGGGCGTCAAGAATCATCGCCACGAACAGGGACACCGCGGCCCTCTCGAAATCGCCGTCGGCCCCGGCCACGATGGCGTAGAAGCCGGCGAACAGCGCGCCGCTGGTCAGCAGGTTGGGGAAAAGGTATATCCCCCGCTTGCGCATCGCCGCCCTGCCCCGGGCGAATTTTTCGCGATTACCCTCCATCCGGGCAAGTCTGCCACAAGCCCGACGGCCGGGAACCGCCCGCGGGCGGGCTCGAACAGCTTCCACTACAATTGCCGCTCCGAAAGTTAGACCCGACGATGCGCCTCTCCAAGCTGCCCCTGGCCACATTGCGCGAGACCCCGGCCGAAGCCGAAATCGCGAGCCACCGTCTCATGCTGCGCTCCGGGATGGTGCGCCGGCTGGCCTCGGGGCTGTTCACCTGGATGCCGCTGGGCTGGCGCGTGGCGCGCATCGTCGAGCGGGTGACGCGCCAGGAGATGGAGCGCATCGGGGCCCACGAGATACTGATGCCGGCGGTCCACCCCGCGGAATTGTGGCGCGAGAGCGGCCGCTGGGAGGACTACGGCGACCTCCTGTTGAAGATGCGCGACCGGGGCGAGAGGGAATACTGCTTCGGTCCCACCCACGAAGAGGTGATTACCGACATCGCCCGCAGGGAACTGAGGAGTTACAGGCAGCTGCCGGTCAGCTTCTTCCAGATCCAGACCAAGTTCCGCGACGAAATCCGCCCCCGTTTCGGCGTGATGCGGGCCCGCGAGTTCATCATGAAGGACTCTTATTCCTTCCACCTCGGCGAGGAGTCGCTGAGCGACATCTACGGCGACTATCGCCAGGCCTACAGCCGCGTTTTCGAGCGCCTGGGCCTCAATTACCGCGTGGTGCAGGCGGATTCCGGCGAAATCGGCGGCTCGCGCTCGCAGGAATTCCACGTGCTGGCCGATTCGGGCGAGGACCTGATCGTCTGGTGCGAGGGCGACGATTTCGCCGCCAACCTGGAGCTGGCGCCCGCCCTGCCCCCCGAGGGCGACAGGGAGGCGCCCGGCGACGCCATGACCGAAGCGCACACGCCGGGCATGCGCACCATCCGGCAGGTCGCGGAGCACCTGGATCAGCCGCTGGAGAACTGCCTGAAGACCCTGCTGGTCAAGGCCGAAGGCGGCGGCGTGGTGGCGCTGGTACTGCGCGGCGACCACGAGGTCAACGAACTGAAGGCGACGGGCCTGCCGGAAGTCGCCAAACCCCTGGCGCTGGCCAATGCGCAGGAAGTGGCCCAGGCGGCTAGCTGCCCGCCGGGCTTCGTGGGTCCGGTCAACCTGTCCGTTACCACCTACGTCGATCACGCCGCGGGCCACCGGGCGAACTTCGCCTGCGGGGCGAACCGGCGCGACAAGCATTTCGTCAACGTCAACTGGGGGCGCGACCTGCCGGAGCCCGAATGCGTGGACCTGAGAAACGCCGTGGAGGGCGACCGCAGCCCGGGCGGGGGCGGCAGCCTGCAGATCGCCCGGGGCATCGAGGTTGGCCACATATTCCAGCTGGGCGACAAGTACAGCCGCTCGATGAACGCCGTCGTGCTGGATGAGAACGGCGCCGAGCAGCACATGCAGATGGGCTGCTACGGCCTGGGCGTGACGCGAACGGTGGCCGCGGCAATCGAGCAGAACCACGACGAGCGGGGGATCATCTGGCCCGAAGCGATGGCGCCCTTCAGCCTGGTGATCGTGGCGCTGAACATCGCGCGCGACGAAGAAGTGCGGGCAACGGCGGAGCAGCTCTACGCGGAACTGCAATCGCAGGGCGTGGAGGTGCTGTTCGACGACCGCGACGCCAGCCCGGGGGTCAAACTGGCGGACGCCGACCTGATCGGCCTTCCACACCGTGTCGTGGTCAGCGCCCGCGGTCTGAAGCAGGGCACGCTGGAATACAAGCACCGCCGCGCGGACGACGCCGAGCGCTTAAGCGCCGCCGAGGCCGCGGATTTGCTGGCCGATCGAGCAAGGCGCTGACCCTTCGCGCGTCGCCGCACCTTTTCCTTCGGAGCCACTTCGCGACGCTCCTGCCGGGAAGGGTGCGGCGACGCGCTTTAGTGGGCGTCAGGGCCTCGTCAGTGGGCGTCAGTGCGTTCTGAAGTCGGGCAGGTGCTGCCACTCGTCCACCTGCTCATCGGCCTGCTGAACATCGGCTACCTGGGCGGACGACGGTCCATGGCGCAGCCACTCGCCCAGTTCGTCCACTGCCGATTCGGGCCCCACGGCCAGGACCATCACGTTGCCGTCGGGCAAATTCCTGGCGCGCCCGCGCAGTCCGAGGCGGTGTGCAACGCTGGCGGTGCTGGCGCGAAAGAACACGCCCTGCACGCGTCCCGAAACGATGTAGCGGCGGCAGACCTCTGCGGACATGGGGTCATTTTACCCGGTCGGTCATTTGCGGCGGCGCGTTAGAATCAATCGACCATGCACCCTCACGAGTCGTTCCGGGAGACGTTCGCCGCAGGCGGTTCGCTGCTCAGGGGAGGGCCGCTCTTTAATCGCGAACGGGCCGAGAAGGTCTTGCAGCAGGAATCGCTGTCCGGACTGATCGTGGCCGAGCCGGTCAACGTCTTTCACCTGACCGGGTACTGGCCGCAACTCGGAAAAATGGGTTTCCCCGCACCCACCCTGGCCTTGCTCTCCGCCGATCCGAAAAAGCCGGTGGCGCTGGTCATCCCGCAGTTTCTCTACTACCTCGTATACGCCGACTCCCACTTTGACGGCGGCGTGGAACCCTACGTATACACTCACCGCGCGGTAACCGCGACTGCCGTTCTGGGCGATGTCGAGGAACCCGGCGCCGGCGAGCTCCGCATCTACCGCGACAAGGGCGAAGCCCCGGTGGACGCGGTCGAAACCCACCGGCGGGCCGCAGTGCAGGCAGCCGCCGCGCGCAACGGCCTCAGCGCCGAGCGCGAATGGGCGATGGTGAAGGCTGCGCGCGCCCTGGACATGGACAAAGGCCGTGTCGGCGTCGACCACATGGCGATCATGGCAATGCTCGAATACTCGCCTCTCAAGGCCACGGCGGTGGCGGGCGACAACACCCTGCGCAAGATAAGACTGGTCAAGTCACCACGCGAGATCGAACTGATGCGCCTGGCCTCGCAGGCCAACGCCGACGCCGCCCTGGCCGCCGCCGGCACGGCGCGCGAAGGCGCCACCACCCAGGAGTTGCGGGCGTCGTTCTTCTCAGAGGCCGCCAGCCGCGGCAACGCAGGCGTCTTCATGTCGATCGATCGCATGATCTCCGAAGTCGTCGACTTCGAGTTCGGCGAGGGGTCGGCCTTCTTCATCGACTGCGTCAGCCACGGCTGGCATTACCACGGGGACTTCGCGCGCACCATCTTCGTCGGCGAACCGGCGAACGCCATGCGCGATGCGACCCGGGCGATGCATATCGGCTGGGAGGCGATACGCGAGAAACTGCGGCCCGGGCTGCGCTATTCGGAAATCCCCCCGATCGGCCAGAAGGCGGTGCGGGACTCGGGCCTGGACTTCGACATTCCGTTCGCGCCGCACAGCGTGGGCCTTACGCACACCGACGAGCCCGGTCAGGACGGGCGTCCCTACTGGGTGAAGGAGGACCTCAGGCTTCAGCCCGGCATGATCATCAGCGTGGATTGCCCCGTGATGAACACGGGCATCGGCGGCTCCGCGCACATGGAGGACTTAAGCCTGATTACCGCTCACGGCGCCGAACCCATCCACACCCTCACCGACCCCGTCATCGTCGTCTGACGCCCATGCATTGAGCAGCGAACGCAAAATCCTGGTGGTGTATTACTCGGTGAAGGGCGCCACCGAGGCCCTGGCAAGGGCCATCGGCAGAGGCATAGAAATGATCGCAGGCTGCGAAGCCGTGCTGCGGGCCACGCCCCCGGTCGCCGCACAATCCGGCGAAGCCCTGCCCGCCGTGCCCGAAAGCGGCGCCCCGTACGTCAGCAAGGACGACCTCAGGGATTGCGCCGGCCTGGCGCTGGGCAGTCCCACCCGCTTCGGCGCCCCCAGCGCGCCCATTCAGCATTTTCTCGACGGCCTGGCGGCGGAATGGGTCTCCGGCCTGCTGGTGGACAAGCCCGCCGCCGTATTCACGTCGTCGAACAGCATGCACGGCGGACAGGAGGCCACGCTGCTGTCGCTGGCAGTGCCCCTGATGCACCACGGAATGCTGATCGCCGGAATCCCCTACACCGTGCCCGAATTGCGCAAGACGATGTCCGGCGGCTCGCCGTACGGCGCGTCGCATGTCGAGCGAACCAGCGACGACGGCCTCACGGCGGACGAGAAAACCCTGGCGGAAGCCCTCGGCCGCCGCCTCGCAACCCTCGCCCGGACCCTGCACTCCTCCTGACGAAGAGTCTCCATTCACGAAATTGAAGCAATTGCGTCGCGAAACCGTCAAGTAGTTGTAATCGCGAGGAAAGGTTGCGGGATCACGATATCCGGGCGTGGATACCGGGGGAGCTGTTACTTGATCAACTCTTTGGGCGGAGGCCCAACCGCCCTGCCGTTCCCCGTCTACAGGGACGGCGCCGAAACGAAGGTCACCGACACGCGCGCCGAAATCCGCTGCCGGACGGTATTCCTCTCCGACACCCATATCGGTTCCCGGGGATGCAAGGCCAACGAGTTGCGCGCATTCCTGGGCCGGCTGGAATGCGAAACGCTCTACCTGGTCGGCGACATCATCGACGTGTGGGCCCTGCGGCGCAAATGGTATTGGCCCCGCAACCACTCGCAGGTCGTCCGAAAACTCTTCGCGATGGCCCGCAACGGGACGCGCGTGATCTTTATTCCCGGAAACCACGACGAAGCTTTCCGATGCCTGGGCGGCCTCCGAATCAGGGGCGTGGAGATCCGCCGTGAGCACATCTACCGCTGCCGTGACGGCCGCCGCATGCTAGTTTGCCATGGCGACGAGTACGACCCGGTGCAGAAGCACACCCCCTGGCTGAGTTCTCTTGGAGGTCTGCTCTACGAATGGCTGCTGCGCTTGAGCGTGGTCATAATGAAACTGATGAGACTTGCAGGGTTGCGCGAGCGCTCGCTGTCCGCCTGGCTGAAGCGCTGGATCAAGCGGGTAGTGTCGGGCGCGCGCAGCTACCCGGAAAGGCTGGCGGCGGAAGCGCGCAGACGCAAGCTGAAGGGCGTGATCTGCGGTCACACACACCGACCCGAAATGCGCATGATCGACGGTGTGCTGTATTGCAATGACGGCGATTGGGTCGAAAGCTTGAGCGCCCTTTGCGAGACTCACGCCGGCGAACTCAAGTTGATCGATGGCAAGGATTGGACCGACGAATGCCCCGGACCGACAGAATTCAGAAAAGCCGCGTGATCGAAGGCCGACTGACCGTCGCCTGCGTCACCGACGCATGGAAACCGCAGGTGAACGGCGTGGTCCGCACCCTGGAAACGGTCCTCCGGGAATCCGAATGCCTTGGCCTGAAAATGCACGTCATTCACCCCGGCCAGTTTCGGACCCTGCCCTGCCCCGGCTACCCGGAAATCCGATTGGCGGCAAACGCCTGGTGGGCGCTGGGCCGGCGCCTGGACGCACTGGACCCCGCCGTTATCCATATCGCCACCGAAGGGCCGCTGGGCCTGGCGGCACGCCGCTGGTGCCTGCGAAGAAAGCGCGGCTTTACCACGTCCCTGCACACCCGCTATCCCGAGTACCTGCACGCCCGCTGCCGGCTGCCGGTGAGCTGGGGATGGAAGGCCATGCGCTGGTTCCATCGCCCGGCGCGCGGCGTGATGGTGGCCACGCCCACTCTGCGCCGGGAGCTCCAGCAACGAGGACTCCCGAACACGCGACCCTGGATGCGGGGAGTGGACGCGGAGTTGTTCCGGCCCGGCCTGCCGGTACCCGCGTGTCTGCAGGACCTTCCCCGGCCGATACAGATGTACGTCGGGCGGGTTTCCGTGGAGAAGGGCCTGCCGGATTTCCT
This sequence comes from uncultured Gammaproteobacteria bacterium, assembly GCA_951828235.1. GTDB lineage: Bacteria > Pseudomonadota > Gammaproteobacteria > Steroidobacterales > Foliamicaceae > Foliamicus. Next base: position 1,708,343 of record OX639965.1, on the reverse strand, counting down.
CGGGCTGGACCTTACCGGCAGCAAGGTGGTCGTCGGCGATGGCCCGGCGCTCGACAATTACACGGCGCATTACCCGGACACGCTGTTCACCGGCGCCAGGTTCGGCGAGGAACTGGCTGCCCATTACGGAGCCGCCGACGTATTCGTCTTTCCAAGCCGCACCGACACCTTCGGCCTCGTCATGCTGGAAGCGCTGGCCTGTGGGACCCCGGTGGCGGCGTATCCGGTTCCGGGGCCGCTTGATGTTTTGCGCGATCGACGGGTTGCGGCGATGAACGAGGACCTGGCCGGCGCCATTCAGTCGGCGCTCGAACTCGATCGCGAGGACTGTCGGCGCTATGCCGAACAATTCAGCTGGAAGCGCTGCACGCGCCGCTTCATTCAGAACCTCTCCACCTGACTGGGCTCTCGGGCGTTTCTTGCGCGCATGCTGGAGCGCGGTGTTGCACCCTTCCCGGCAGGAGCGTCGCGAAGTGGCGACGAAGGGAAGGGTGCAACACCGCGCGAAGGGCCCGCATCGCCATGATGCGATAATTGCGCGCGCCGTGGGATAAGCGGCGGAAATCACTCCCGAGAGCCTGAAGTGCAAGAGCTGCGCAACATCATCGAAGCCGCGTACAAACAGCGTACGGAACTCGCGCCCGACAGCGCGCCCGCCGGGCTGCGCGCGGCCATCGACGAGGCCATCGGCCTGCTCGACAGCGGCAAGGCCCGCGTCGCCGAACCGACCGACGACGGCTGGCGGGTCAATGAGTGGCTCAAGAAGGCGGTGCTCCTTTATTTCGCGATCACGCCCAGCCGCGAGATTCCCGCGGGGCACACGCGTTTTTTCGACAAGGTGCCTCTGAAATTCGCAAGCGGCGACATCGCCTCGTCCGGCGTGCGCGTGGTGCCCGATGCGCTGGTGCGGCGAGGCGCCTACATCGCGCCGGGCGTGGTGCTCATGCCCAGCTACGTGAATATCGGCGCCTACGTGGACAGCGGCACGCTTATCGACACCTGGGCCACGGTGGGAAGCTGTGCCCAGATCGGCAAGAACGTGCACCTGTCCGGGGGCGCCGGGATCGGCGGCGTGCTGGAGCCCCTGCAGGCCACGCCCACCATCATCGAGGACGATTGCTTCATCGGCGCCCGCTCCGAGATCGTCGAGGGCGTCATCGTGGAGCGCGGCGCGGTCATCGCGATGGGCGTCTACATCGGCCAGAGCACGCGAATCTATGACCGGGCCCGCGACGAGGTCCTGTACGGGCGGGTCCCCGCCGGCTCGGTGGTGGTGCCTGGCAGCCTGCCGGACGGCAAGAGCCGCGCGCAGCTCTATTGCGCGGTGATCGTCAAGCAGGTGGACGAGCGCACCCGCACGCGCACGTCTTTGAACGAGTTGTTGCGCGATGAATGACGCCCGCGATCAACAAACACTCGATCTGGCGCTGGACCTGATGCGCCGGCGGTCGGTCACGCCCGCCGACGGCGGTTGCCAGGAGCTCCTGGGCGGGCTGCTGGAAGAGGCCGGCTTCAGCGTCGAGCACATGCCCTTCGGCAAGGTGTCCAACCTCTGGGCGCGGCACGGCGGCGACTCGCCGGTGCTGTGCTTTGCCGGCCACACCGATGTGGTGCCGCCTGGGCCGCGCAAGGACTGGGACCACGATCCCTTCGAGCCGGAGCTGAGCGACGGCTGGCTCAAGGGGCGCGGCGCCGCGGACATGAAAACCGGCATCGCGGCCATGGTCCGCGCCGGTATCGATTTCGCTAACGACCACCCCGATCACCGCGGCTCGGTGGCCTTCCTCATCACCAGCGACGAGGAAGGACCGGCAACCGACGGCACCCGCAGGGTCATGGACACGCTCAGCGCCCGCGACGAAATGATCGACTGGTGCGTGGTGGGCGAGCCTTCCTGCTCGGAGCAGCTCGGCGACACCCTGCGGGTCGGCCGGCGCGGCTCGCTCAGCGCCATCATGACCGTGCGTGGCGAACAGGGCCACGTTGCCTACCCCGCGCTGGCGCAAAACCCGATACAGAGTTTCGCGCCGGTGCTCGCGGACCTGTACGCCACGCCGCTCGATCAGGGCAACGACAATTTTCCTCCCACCGGCTTCCAGGTCGTGCGGGTTCATGCCGACGCCGGCGCGACCAACGTGTTTCCCGGCGAACTGGTTACACGCTTTAACTTCCGCTTCAACACCGAGTGGCGGAGCGACCAGATCAAGGAATGGGTCGAGAACCTCCTCAGCCGCCACGAAATTGACTACGAGATCAAATGGTTCCCCGCCGGCGAGCCCTTCATGACCGCCCACGGCCCGCTGGTCGAAACGGCCCGGGAAACAGTGCGCGATGAGTGCGGGATCGACCCGGAGCTGTCCACCGGCGGCGGCACCTCCGACGGGCGCTTCATCGCGCTGCACGGCGCCGACGTGGTGGAATTCGGCGTGATCAACCGCACCATCCACCAGGTCAACGAGCGCGTCCGGGCCAGCGATGTCGAGGGCCTGCGCCGCGTCTACGCGCGGATCATGGAGCGGCTGCTGCTCGAGCGGGATTCGGAGTAGGCCAATGGACGTTGGATTCATCGGCGCCGGCGCCATTACCGAGGCGGTGGTGACCGGCCTGTGCGAGGCCAGGGCGTCCGCGCTGTCGATTCTGCTCTCGCCAAGGAACCGCGAACGGTCGCGGAACCTGAGCGAACGCTATGCCGCGGTCGAGGTGGCCGCCGACAACCAGCAGGTGGTGGACCGCTCGGAAATGGTCATCCTTGCCGTGCGGCCGCAGGTTGCCGAAGCCGTGCTTGCAGCGCTGAAGTTCCGCCCGGAGCAACGGGTCGTGAGCTTCATCGCGACGCTGGGTTCGGCGGAAATCCGGCGGCGCGTCCGGCCTGCATTGCTTGCCGGAAGGGTTGCGCCCGTCCCCCCGGCGGCGCAGCGCAAGGGCCCCATCGCGATGTGTCCGCCGAATGACCAACTGGCGAAATTTTTCGACCCGATCGGCACCGTGATCCAGGTCAGCGATGAAGCGCAACTCGATGCCTTCTTTTCCGTCTCCGCGCTGATGGCCCCCTACTTCGAGCTGCTGGAATCCGTCTCGGCCTGGTTGCGCGCCCAGGGCGTCGAGGCCGCTCAGGCGGACACTTACACCGGCTCGCTGTTTCGCGCCATCGCGGAAAAATCCACCCAGCCCTCGGGCGAGGGGTTCGCCGAACTGGTTGCCGAACATGCAACCCGCGCCGGAATCAACGAGCAACTGCGCCGTGAATTGCTGGCCGTGGGTTTCTACGACCAGGTACACGCCGGCCTCGACCTCATCCAGGCACGCATGCAGGGCCGCGCCAACTACGAGGACACGCTCAAGAAGGCTTGAGCCTTCCCGGCGCCGCTCTCCTCTCCTGTCATGCGGTCCGACTTCCAATGTCCGCGCCACCCAATGCGCCAAGATTAAAGACGATGGATCGGTCAACGCTTTTGGGCCGTTCAGCCAAGTCCCGGGCAACAAGCCGGCGGAAGTACTCCGCCACAGAAATGCCAAGAGCCACTACACCTGCACGAATCCGGTTCACGCGGCAGGCTTCGAATGGAATAGGCAGCAGACTTCAGCGGTCGACGCGTCGTCAGAAACTGCTTCACCGGCTTCGAGGATTCGTCACCTGCAGTTCACCCCTGGAAAAATTCGCGCATCCGCGGAGGACAAGTAAAGTGTCCGCCTCCAGAACAGCCAAACTGTCGGGTTTCCATTCCATGGATGCTCTATCTTGTTTTCCGAACTGCCATGAACGGGCACTGCACCTGTGTTGCAGGAAGAGCGAAAGAAGTTGTGCGAGATTTACTCGGTTAATCGCCCGCTTGAAGTCCTGGCAAGGGCACGGGTTGCACGTTTGCGAAGCAAGTTCGCCGCTGTCGGACTGACGCCGCGTGCGACGAGTTCGCCGGACTCCCGAGAGAACGCCGCTACCGTTTGAACCAACTCGGGCTCGTTCAGCGCAACGGCGAGATCCACAGTTTTGAGAAGTACACCTTCATCTTGGCTATGGAGGCCATCTCTGGCGACACCAACAATATGGTCACGCGCCGACATCGAAAGACCCTTCGCGCCGATGTCTTCGACCATCATCGACAGTGCATCCATGTTATACGCAAGAGCACCATTCGACGCTCCCGGGGTGTCGAAGAATTTCAGAATCGCCGGCAACGCCTGTTCACCAAACGAAGCGAGTCCGCGCGCGGCGTGCCTGCTATAGCAGAAGTTGCCAACTCGCGTAAGCGCCGGTATTGCGCGAGGGTCATTGAGACTGGCAACAACTACAGCGACCGAAACAAAAAACTCAAAATCCACAGCGTCGCTGAGTGGGATGCCCTGTCGACGGGCTGTGGCCCGCGCGTCAATGCATTGTTCCAATAGCGTTATGAGCGCGACACGGACATCTTCACTGATTCTCGAAGGACCCAATGCTTCAGCGACGAAAACAGCGCGCTGACGCCGGTCTTCATCTCCGCTGAGGATATCCTCGGCGAGCGCCGCCTGCTGCGCTTGAGCCCAGGCGGGCTCGGGAGCTTGCCCAACTGCGCCGTCGGGGACGATCAGCGCCGAGACCAGTGAGCAGGCCATTGCTAGCGCCGCGAGTTCATTCTTTCTCATGCGGATTCCCTCGGCTCAGAACTGAACGTGTAAATGATGATCGTCGTAGGTGCCATAGTCAGAAACAGTGACTGCACCACCGTCTTCCGCCAATTGCCTCACGGCACGCCACTGGGTCTCCTTGCATAACGCGTCTGTGGAGCAGAAATTGTAGCGAAGCCCGATGCATTCAAGGGATGCGGTGCGCCGCCCTCATCGGCGCGAACGGGATCGGGACGGTGGCTTCAAGCCGCCCGACAGTTGGGACGATGAAGGGTCCGGTGAGGGCGAGATTGTTGCGGCGTTGGGCTTCGGCAAGCGCGTTATATAAGTGTAACCACGGCTCGGAAGTGCGCCAGGCGAAGGCCCGTCGAATACGCCGGACGACGCGCCAACTATGGGCTGATCGAATCGGCACCGCGTTGCTGGAGAACGGCGCACTATCGGGGCTTTTGCCTACGGGATTTTTGGCCGGTAAAGGCCCCTAAAGAATTGATTCTATTGCTTATTCATGCTATAGTTCGGGGGACTTCAACGGATTGAACGGAGCCTCGAAATGGACCTTCACCGCACTGCTTCCGCCGCCCCTGATCGCGACGCTGAGATTCCGGCGGCTGTTGCCGGCTCGGTAGAGCTTCCCCCCGCTGCCGCCGTCGAGCCTCCCTCTGCTGGGAAAGCACGGTATCCCCACCCGGACGCCGAGGTGCGCATGGCCGAGCGGCAGCGCGAAGAGGAAGCGCTCGAAGCACTGGAGGCGGAGATCACCCAGTTGTGGGGACACATCAACGCGGCCACCGCGCATTTTCTCGCCCTGCTGGCGGAGTTCGACCGCAGGGAGGGCTGGGCCCAGCACGGCATAGCGAGTTGCGCCCACTGGCTGAGCTGGCAATGCGGCATCGGCCCGGTGGCGGCGAGAGAAAAGGTGCGGGTAGCCCGAGCCCTGGAATCGCTGCCGAAGATCGCGGGCGCCTTCGGCGAGGGCCGCCTGTCGTATTCGAAAGTGCGCGCGCTGACGCGGGTGGCGACGGCGGCGACGGAAGACACCTTGCTGAACATCGCCCTGAACGGCACGGCCGCGCATGTGGAACGCACCGTGCGGGGGTTCCGGCGGGCCGTGCGCTATCTCGAGCGTGACGAGGCCGAGGCCATGCACGAGCGGCGCTACCTGGAGTGCTGGCGTGAAAGCGACGGCAGCGTCAGGCTGGAGGCACGCCTGGCGCCCGAGGTGGGGGAGATGCTGCTTAAGGCGCTGGAAGCGGCCCACGCGCAGTTGGAGGAGCGGGTCGGGGATGCGGAGAGTGCCGGGGCGGTCGCGGCTGATGCGGATGCGGCTGATGCGGCTGATGCGGATGCGGTTCCCGCAGATGTTTCCGCGGAAACATCCCGGATGAGACCCGCGCTGCCGCCGTTTTGGGATACGCGGCCTGACAGTGTTTCCGCGGAAACACCCCGACGTAGCGTGAGTCAGCGGCGGGCGGACGCCTTGGAATACATTGTCCGGAGGTTTCTTGCCGGGAAGTGCTCGGGGTCGGCCAACGGCGCCCACGAGGTGGTGGTGCATATCGCCCACGACGCGCTGCGTGACGTGCCGGAGAGCAGCGGCGCGTCGTTCGAACACGGCGGGCCGCTGGCGGTGGAGACGGCGCGGCGTCTGGGCTGTGACGGGTCTTTGGTCGGTGTGGTGGAAGGCGCGAAGGGCGAGCCGCTGGCCATTGGGCGCCGGACCCGGGCGGTGCCGCCAGCGATCCGGCGCGCGCTGCGCGTGCGTGACGGCGGCTGCCGCTTTCCGGGCTGCGACCGTTCCCGCTATGTACACGCCCATCACATCAAGCATTGGGCGGATGGCGGCGAGACCCGGCTGGATAACCTGGTCACGCTATGTTCTCAGCATCACCGCCAGGTGCACGAAGGGGGCTATGGCGTTCGCGTGAACGAGGGCGAGATCCAGTTCACGCGCCCGGATGGCCGCGTGATCCCGCCGGCGGGCAGGCCGCACGGGGAATGTTTCCGCGGAAACATCTGCGCAAAGCCCGGAAGCACCTGCGCAGAGTCAGGAAGCGCCTCCGCGGTGGACGGCGCGGAGCGGCTGGCGGCGTTCAACGCGTCGCACGGCCTGGCTATCGACACCCACACCGCCCGCTGCGGCTGGGGCGGCGAGCGCATGGACTACAACATCGCCATCGACGGCCTTTGCCTGGAGGCGGGGTATACCTGAACGGTCGCCTGGGCCGTGGATTGATCCGCCGCTGCACGTGCACGAAGCCGCGTGTGCAATTCAGCGTCCAAAGAAATTTGCGTGCGGATCATCATTGTGGCGCCATTACGCTGTTGTCAGCAATCACCGATTCCGTCATTTGTTACCAGAGGCGGCGGACGCCGTACCGGTCGAAGAGAGTCTCTATTGAGACGAGGACGAGGTTGCGCGAAAGTGCTTGCGCGATGAGTATTCGGTCGAAGGGGTCGCGGTGCGGGCCGGGCAAAGCTCCGGCGCGCGCGGCGTCTTCCACGGTGATTGGCAGTTCCTCGAAGCCCTCGCCTGAGATGCCGGCGGCGATGTCATTCGCAAGCTCGCCGGCGTCCGGGAGTTTCCCGAGCCGATGTTTGGTCGCGATCTCCCACGCTGAAGCCGCGCTGATCAGTTTCTCGTTGGCGCCGTCGCCGATGGCGCGGCGGGCGGAAGGCGGCAATCGCTCGTTACCGACAAGCCACCACAGAAACGCATGCGTGTCGAGCGCCTAACTGCAATTGGACGGAAACGCCAGCCCTTTCGTCAGAACGCGTCCCAGGGGTAGGACATCTCCGAATCGACCGCGGCTAGGACCTTGCCGGTCGTCGCGTTATCGTCGAGCGCTTCGACGATCAGGCCGGCCAGATCGCTGCGGTTGATGATGCCTTCGGCATCGCGGCTCTCGCTCAGGTATCCCTTGCCGGTGGGCGGTCTCGAGCGGAGCGCGCCGGGACGGATGATGGTGTAGTCGAGGCCGCTGGCCATGAGATGGTCTTCGGCCTGCGTCTTCAGCGGCAGGATTTCCCGAAGAAAGACCCGGGCCAGCCAGGGAGCGGCCATTTCGCTGTCGCCCGAGCCGATGCTGGTGACGAACACCATCCGCTGCACGCCGGCCTCTTCGGCCGCATCGAAAATATTGCGGTTTCCCAGGTAGTCCGGGCGCGGATCGCAACTGAAGCAACCCACCGTGGTTATGACCGAGGTGTAGTCCCCGCCGGCGAATGCGGCCTGCACGCTTTCCAGGTCCAGCGCATCGCCGACGGCAAAGCTCACGCCCAGCGGCTCAAGCCCGGAGCGGTCCGACGACGGGCGGACGAAAGCCGTAACCCGGTCGCCTCTTCCTGCCAGGATTTTCGCCACCTCCAGACCCGTGTTGCGGGTTCCGCCGAACAGCAGGACATGGTGACCGCCCTCGGGGGCCGCGTCGGCCTCCATTTCGAAAACGGGGTACTGGGTAGTTCTAAAGGACAGCAGGACAAGAACGGCGATGACGGCGAGAACGATCAGGATAATGCGCTTTTTTGTCATGAGAAGGCCCCTTGCGAGCGAAACTGGTGTCAGTGTCGTGTCATTGGTCAGCCGGGAAACTGGGCCACGCCCGAGAGCGAGTTCGTTTGCCCGATGTTGTTGCTGCGGACGACTTCCCCGGTCTCCCGGCTGATGATCACGACCTCGCCGGTGAAAAAGTTGCCCACGATAATTCCGGCGCCGTCCACTGTCGGCCCCGAGGCCGCCCATCCGGGACTGCGCATGTCGTAGTAGCGAAGGGTCTCGCCTGAGTCCTTGTCGAGCACCACCAGGCCGTTGCCCGTGCTGATCAACAGCGAACCATCGAGCATGGGCATCAGGGTAAGGACCATGAACACGTTCTCGTCGTCGTCGAAGACCCTCAGGTCCGGCAACTGGCGGTCGTTGGCCAGGTCGTATTGCATGACCCGATTGCCGGTCTCGGACACGTAGACCATGCGGGTGTCGTTGTCGGTGAGCACGGTCGATGTCACGCCGTGAATGCCCACGACGCCGCCATGCGTATCCGAGTGGAATTCCTTCAGCAGCCGGGCATCCGGGCTGAACTGGAAGATGTTGCCGTCGCCGATCACGTCGCGGCCGGACAGCAGATTGAATACGGTGGTGTTGGTGGGGATGGTCGTGTTGGTCCCCTGCAGGTGCTCCCCGAAATACAGGCTCCCGTCGCGGGCGAAGGTGACGCTGCTCAAACTGCGCTCGGAGAACCTGCGCACCGGCTTCTGCACCCCGTCCTGGCCGATTTCCACGACCGCCGGCGTCCCTTGCGCAAACGCCCACAGCGTGCCGTCGGGGCCGAAATTCAGGCCGCCGATCTTGTGCGTGGTGCCCTTCGTGTAGAGCTCGCCCTTGAGCTTGAGTTCGGCGTCGTACTGAAAGATGCGCCCCGTGCCCATGTGATCGTCGGCGGGGTGATCCATGATGGTGGAAGCGACAAAAATGTCGCCCGCAACAAATGGCTGAAAGGTGTTGACGCGCTCCTCGGCGCCCGACAACAGGCTCGATGCCGCGAGCAGTGCCGGAGCCAACGCCCACGCCTTCGCGCCGATCGGAGTTCTCAGCATTTCAGTCCCCCTTCTTGCCGCCCCAAAGTTCATCCACTACGGCGGTACAGCGGATTGTAGGTGACTGCGCGGAATCGCCGAAGTCCCAGATGCGGTTGTCCGGCCTGCGTTCCTGCGGATCGATGAAACCGTTGGCGTTGGCGTCGCAATAGCCGTCGATCAGGCCTAGGTAGTCGCCGGCGGCCGGACTCCAGCCGCTGTCTTCGGCGGTCAGCAGGTTCAGCGGCGACGCGCCTTCGGGATGAGCGGAGCTGGACCAGAAGTTGAGCTGTTCTTCACCCTCGACCGTGACTCCGGAAATGCCGCCCGAAGCGCCCTCGCTCACCACCCTGCTCGCCGCGTAGCTCATGCGCACGCTGCCGTTGTTACGCCCGACCAGCCCGCCGACGGCATCGGCGCCGAACACCGGCCCGGCGGCGTAGCTGTTGCGCACCTCGCTCAAGGAGTTGAACCCGACCAGGCCGCCGATATTGCTTCCGTCGCCCTCCACCCTGGCGGTGGAAAAGCTGTTGCGTACCTTGGCGTCGGTGTTCATTCCCACCAGTCCGCCCAGGTCGTTGCCGCCGATCACCGCTCCCGTGGCATAGCTGCCCTCTACCAGGCCGAAGGTATTCAGGCCGACCAGCCCGCCCAGGCCGCGGCTCCCGGAAACTTCGGCGCTCGAGCGGCTGTGGTAGACGCCGCCGCGCATGTCCCCGATCAGCCCGCCGAGGGCCTGGTTCCCCGAAACCGTGCCGGAAGACTCGCTGAAGGCGACCAGGCCGCCGCTTCCTCCCACCAGGATGCCGAGCGCCAGGTCGCCGGCCACTTCGCCCTCGGCGCGGCAGCGGAAAACAATGCCGAAATTGCTGCCCACGAGCAGGGCTGCGCCGCCGCGTCCGATCACGAGCGCATCCTCAATCACCAGGTCGCGAACGGTGCCCCGTGCGCCGAGCACGCCGAGCAGGCCGATCCCTCCACCGCCGGGTCTGGAGATGCGCAATCCGCGGATCGTGTGTCCCCGGCCATCGATGACGCCCTGAAAACCGTAGCGGTCCAGCGTTATCATGCAATTGCCATCGGGACCGCAATCGCCGATCGGCTCGAAGTTCGGGATGGACGAGGCGTCAAGGTCGCGCACGAGCTGGTACTTGCGCATCATGCGGACCTCGCGATCCAGCGTCGTTGCCTTGCCTTCCTGCCGGCCGAGATTGCCGATGGCTTCCAGTTGCCTGATATTGCAGATCTCAAAGAAGCCGTCGGCGTTTGTGTCCAGCACGAATTCGCCGGCATCCCCGGGGGCCGCATCGTATGCGTCCGCAAGTCCATCGCCGTCGACATCGGAATCGGCGCTGCCGGACAGGCCCAGGCACGCGAACCCGCCGACCTCGCCCACGGCCCGCGCCGCGTCTTCAATCGCCTGCGCCAGCATGCTGTTGTAGCGGGCGATGTGGTCGCTGTGGTCGAACTTTCGCGGTCCCGCCGGGCCGCGGGGAGGACCGCCTTCCGGCGCGCCGGCGCGAGGCGGTCCGGCGGATGGCACGCCCTGCTCAGTGCGTTCGCGTATTTCCTCCGGCGTCAGATAGCCGGGCTGGCTGGCGTAATAGGCCGCGATGTCCTCAAGCTCCTGGTCCGTGCGGCTGAGCACCGATCCGCGCATGAGCGAATGGGAGCGCCCGCCATCGCGGTACTCCTTGAGCGAAAGGAACAGGTAGCGCTCATGCTGCCCGCCGATCTTGGGATTGATCGGCGACGGGCTGTAGCCGTCCTGCCCATGACAGGCAAAGCACTCTCTGGCCAACCGCTTCCCCCGCTCCACGTCACCCTTGCCCCACGCGTTTCCGGCGCCGCCCGTCACCAGGAAAAGCGCCAGAATCAAGGCCGGGATGCCGGGTTGTCTTGCCATGAAAAACCGCGTTGCGAGGCGGCCAACAATACAACAGGCAATTGCAATGGAGGCAGGCAATCGCTAAAATCCGCGCTCCCTGCGACGAGGAAAACGACTTGCCCAGCGTACGGATAAAGGAAAACGAAGTCTTTGATGCGGCCTTGCGCCGCTTCAAGCGCGCCTGCGAGAAGGCCGGCATCCTGTCCGAGGTGCGCCGCCGCGAGTCCTACGAGAAGCCGACCCAGGTTCGCAAGCGTCAGAAGGCCGCCGCCGTAAAGCGCCAGGCCAAGCGCACCAGCCGCGAACAGAATCGCCGCCGCCGCCTCTACTAACCCCCTCCCCCCACAAACCGAATTTCGTACGAAGGCCGCGCGCCAGTTGGAGCGCGGTGGCGCACTTTTCCCGGCAGGAGCGTCGCGAAGTGGCTCCGAAGGGAAACGACACCGCGCGAAGGATTCGCAGAATGCCGGCCTTCAAAGCGTGAAGTTTTGGCAGGGGCGCCGAATAGTGCAATATTCGGCTATGGCCGGGCCGATTCCGAGAGAATTTATCGACGATCTCCTGGATCGCGCCGACATAACGCAGATCATCGGCGAACGCGTCAAGCTTAAGCGGGCCGGGCGCGAATACAAGGGACTTTGTCCGTTTCACAACGAGAAAACCCCGTCTTTCACCGTCAACCCCACAAAGGACTTCTACCACTGCTTTGGATGCGGCGCCCACGGCAGCGTCCTGGGCTTCATGATGCAGCACGACCGGCTGGACTTTCCCGCCGCGGTGGAGGCGCTGGCCGAACGCTACGGTCTCGAAGTGCCGCGCCGCGGTCCGTCCCGGCCTTCCGGCAAGGGCCTGTACGACCTGCTCAACGGGGCCGCCCGGCACTACATCGAGCAGCTCAAGGGCAGCGACCCGGCCAAGGACTACCTCAAGAGCCGCGGACTTACCGGAAAGGTGGCGCAGGCCTTCGGGATCGGTTACGCGCCCCGGGGCAACGGCATCCTGGCGCGCTTTGGCCAGTCGGAGGACCAGCGCCGCAGCCTGGTTGACGCGGGCCTGGCGCTCAAGGGCGAATCCGGCGAACTCTATGACCGCTTCCGCGACCGGATCATGTTCCCGATCCGCGACCGCCGCGGCCGCGTGACCGGTTTCGGCGGACGGGCGATGGGCGACGTCCAGCCCAAGTACATGAACAGCCCGGAAACGCCGGTGTTCCACAAGGGACGCGAACTGTACGGACTGCATGAACTGGGCCGGCGAAAAGTCGACCGCTGCGTGCTGGTGGAAGGGTATATGGACGTCATCGGGCTGGCGCAGAATGACGTGGCAGGCGCCATGGCCTCGCTGGGAACTGCGGTTACCCCGCAGCAGCTCACGCGGCTGTTCCGGATCGCACCCAGCGTCGTGTTCTGCTTCGACGGCGACCCGGCCGGGCGGAGAGCGGCCGAGCGGGCTATGGAGCGGGCCCTGCCGGAAATGCGCGGCGGACGCCAGTTGAGTTTCGCCTTTCTGCCCGAGGGCGAGGACCCCGACAGTTACGTGCGCTCCGAGGGGGCGGCGTCCTTCAACAAGGTGCTGGATTCCGCCACGCCGATGTCCGAATTCCTGATGCAGACACTTTCCGCACAATGCGATCTCGCCACCGCGGAGGGACGCGCGCGGATGGCCGAACTGGCGCGGCCGCTGCTCGGCGCCACGCCGGTCGGCGTATACCGGGACCTCTTGATGAACCGCCTGGCCGAAGAGGTGCAGCTTCCGCGGGAGCGCCTGGGGCAGCTCCTGGAAACTTCGCAGCGCAGGCGCGACGTTGCCCGCCAGCCGGCCTCAAGACCTCTGCGACGGGACCCCTGGGGCAACCTGGCCGAATCGCTGGCCGGCCTGCTCGTCATTTTCCCCGAACTGGCCGCGGACCTCGACCCGTTGCCGGAACTGAAATACCTTAAGGAGCCGCGCATCGGCCTGCTGTCGGAACTGTTCGAAACGGTGCGCGCAACACCGGGGATCAGCCCGGTCAAGCTCGTCGAGCGCTACCGCGAAAAGCCCGAACATGGCCTTGTTTCGCAACTCCTGGCCAGGGGAACCGAGCTCAGCGCGCGCCAGGCCAGGCTGGAGTTCGAGGAGGGCGTTGTCAGAATGCGCAAGGAAAATTCGATTCGCGAAATGGCGGCGCGCACCCCCGGCTGAGGCCGGCGGAGGTCGAAACAAAGGGAGATCCGGAATGGCGCAAAAAATCTACCTCGCAGTCGTGGGCGGCATCTTCATCGCTTCCGCCCTGTTTGCCTACGTTGATCCGCACACCCTGGGACAGGCGATGGGCATTGCGCCGGCAGACCCCTCGGGCGTGACCGAAATCCGGGCGACCTATGGCGGCCTGGTGGCGGGCATCGGACTGTTGCTGATTTCAGGCCTGTGGTCGAAGCGACTGGCCTTCGCCGGCCTCGCCTGCACGGTTTTCGGCGTCGGCGCGCTGATGCTGACCCGGCTGCTTGCCGAGGTCCTGGCCGGAGGGCCCGGAATTTCCGCGAACCAGGGACTGGCGATCGTCTTTGAACTCTTCGTCGTGGCCTTTGGCGTCGTCTTCCTGCGGCGCGCCATGAGGCAATGAGCGGCGGCAGGGCGAGCAAAGCCGTTGATTTCCCCGGAAACGGATCCCACATCCGCGGCATCCAAGGAACATAAGCGGGGTCGCCCCCTTCGGGTTGCCCGGCTTTATGGAAGACAAAAAATAAGGGGGATTATATACCTAACTTGACAAAGCCAGCATAATCTGAGAAAATACGCGTATGGAGGAATACATTATGTCCAAGCACAAATCTCCCGGAAAATCAGATCGTAAAGGCATCTCGCTCATCAGGCTAATGGAGATGTTTCCCGACGAAGATACGGCTGTCCAGTGGTTCGAATCCGTACAATGGCCGGAGGGTCGATGCTGCGGTCACTGTGGAAGCACTGCGACAAAGGAAGTCCCGAACCGCAAGCCGATGCCCTATTGGTGCACGGACTGCCGCCAGTATTTCAGCGTCCGCACCGGCACAACCTTGCAGAGTTCCCGCCTGCCACTGCGCAAGTGGGCGGTCGCAACCTATCTCTATGTAACCAGCTTGAAGGGCGTGTCCAGCATGAAGCTGCATCGGGATCTGAAAGTGACGCAAAAGACGGCGTGGTTCCTGCTCCACAGATTACGCGAGGCTTGGGACACATCAGGCATTGAAAAGTTTATCGGTCCGGTGGAAGTAGACGAAACCTATGTGGGTGGCAAAGAGAAGAACAAACATGTCAAGGACCGCCTGAAAGCAGGTCGCGGCACCGTGGGCAAGACAGCCGTAGTCGGCGCAAAGGATCGTCAGAGTAATCGTGTTCAGGCTCGTGTAGTGGAGAAGACAGACAAACCCACATTGCACGGCTTCGTAAGTGCATCAGCGGCTCCTGGCGCTCCAATCTTTACCGACGAAGCGCGTGCCTATAGAGGACTGGCGAATCATAGTGCTGTCAAGCATGGCGCCGGACAATACGTTGATGGGCAGATTCACACCAACGGCGTAGAGTCCTTTTGGTCAATGCTCAAACGTGCTCACACCGGCACGTTCCACAAGATGAGTCGGAAGCACCTGCAACGTTACGTCACAGAGTTCGCAGGCCGTCACAATCTCCGCGAGTGCGATACCGCCGCGATGATGCGGAACGTAATCGCTGGCCTAGTTGGAAAGCGGCTGATGTACCGGGACTTGATCGCCTAACGGCTAGGCTGACGCCGTAAAGCTTGGCGCACATCTGCCGACACGTCCTTGCGATGTTGCGCGAATTGCGCCTGCATGTTCTGGTTTGTCGTGTCCAGACCGTCGCTCAGTTTCTTGATGTCGCCACGAATGTCCTTGATGTCCTCTCGCACTGGAACAAGACCTTCTTCTACGGCCTCTGTGAACACCTGACGCATTGCTTTAGCCAACAAATCAACGCTGCCATTGAGCTTGGATTTGGTGCTCATAGTTATCTCCAGATATTGATGATGATTACAGTTAAAACTGTTGAATATATGATACAACATATTCTGTTGTAATTCTTTGCGCAAATTTCATGCGCAACGAATTAAGCGCCGCACGTAGTTACGTGCATTCATTAACAGTAGAATGAAGAAGTGGCCCCGTAGCTCAACGGATAGAGCCCCTGTTTGCCGAACGGGAAGGTGAGAGTTCGATTCTCTCCGGGGCCACTCTCCTTGGAAAGGAGTGTATCACAAGATTATCTTGGTTATCTTGATAATTACTCGCAAACCACCCCATCCCTGTCTCTATCGTTCATATAGCGGTAAGCAGGATGGTCGCTTTTCACGGGCGCAATCCCGTGCTTTCTTGCTTCAGCACAAGTAATCCTGCCGTTATTGTTATCGTCATATAGTGCAAGAGGATCGTCCAGGTTCACATCGGCATCAACTGGTGCCGCCTGTTCGGGCAATTCCTGCTCATCTCCACACCAGCTTTGCCGAGTGCCGCCATCATAATCACGCCCCAAGCCTCGCTCGATAAGTAGAGCAGCAAGATTCTGCTGGTTGTCTTCCGCTTGTAAAAAGACATGCGCCAGGACACGCCCGCCATATTTGTCGTTCTTCACATCCGTCAAAAGAACACTCTCGTCAGTCAACAGATCCCGAACGTAATCCCGTGCCTCAAGCGCCAGCGTGCTTTCCTGTACGCAGCGCCCCTGAATCTCCGGTGTGTCTACGCCGAGAACGCGAACACTGCCAGCCCAAAGCATGTTGGGCCAAACAGCCGCGGTAACGTAAATCGTGTCTCCATCATAGGCGCCGGTTACGGTGGCTGCTGTTGCGAGCTGGGCGTGTGCATCTTCGCCCGTGGCAAGACAGGCGTAGGCCAGTAATGCGAAGAGAACAGGAGTGGTTTTCTTCATCGTTCCAACTGTCTCTGTAAACGGGACGCGCTTCGGTCCAGTGCTTTTAGCGCATCTTCTCCCAATGCCGTAATACGGTCGCGCGCGGCTTGCAGGCGATCACGTGTCGCCCATAATTGTTCAATACTCTTGAAGGCATGAGGCGCGTTTTCTGCCGTCTCTTGAAGCAACTCGGAAGCAATACGCCATTTTTCGTCCGCTGCCGTAATTTTTGCCATATGCGCGTGGCTTTTCTCTTCTATCTTCGCTGTGTTGAATGTAGGTGCGGCAAGTTGCGCAACAAAATAGTCTCGCGTTACCGTTGCTTCCACAATTGCGGCGTCCACGTTCTCTAGCGCCGTGTTAATTGCTTGCACGGCGGGTGACTGCTCTTTAGTCAGGATTCTGTTGCTTTCTTGTGGATAAGCAACAGAACACATCCCTGTCAGAAGTGGAACGACAACGATTAGAAGTATCCCGACGAAAATAGCCCCGCCAGGATCTGCTTTCTTCTCAAACATGCTCTCTTCCTCTTATTGGAACCGACCCCGCCTTGGAAAGCGGGGTCGGCTGAGGCGCAGAGAGAAAGCCTGCTCGTTGCAGAGGCTACAATGCCGCTGCCGCGCTGTGTGGTATTCAACTCTCTGCGCGGTAAGAGCCTCCGACGACTTATCCTCGTTGGAGGCTCGCTTGTTTTGGCCTGGCAAAGCGCCGGGCCTTTGAGAAATTCACTGGTAGCGAAAATCCCGCTTGTTTACCAAGTCCGGATAGCTACTCCAGGCTGCAAACGGCTGTTGTATTCAGCGGGCAACCCGACATAGGGGATACCAGCGAATTTCTCGTGGGAAAATATATCACATAGTAAAAAGGGGCGAGAAGGATCAACCCTCTCGCCCCAAGATGCTATGCTCCGCAACCGCTCTGCGGAGGCGTGGCAGAGTGGCTTAATGCGCCGGTCTTAAAAACCGGTGTAGGTGCCCGTAAAGCAAAATACCTACCGTGGGTTCGAATCCCGCCGCCTCCGTCTCCTTTTGGGCATTGGCGATATCAAGTATACCTGATAACGCGCGTTATCTTGTCAATTGAACTGTGCTACTATCAAATTGCGCACGGAGAGCATGATTCACCAGCGGGGCACATTCCTCATTGTAAGGAGAATTTGGAAATGACAAACAAGATTCGTAATGCTTGGCGGACTTATCATCAATGGGCGCTGTCAAAAACAGGGGAACGTATCGGCATATTTCTATTGCTGGTCATGGCACTGTATTTCCTTGTGGGCGTATTTTCAGCGCGGGCCACCACAAATGTTTACGGCTACGACACCCCGAGTGAATGTTGGGCCGATGCAAGAGACGGGTCTTCATGGCGCGGGCGTGAACATTACGAAGATGAATGGGAACTCATCGTTCGGGAAGAATATGACTACTACGTTGCCGATGGACGTTGTTACATGGTCACTGACGACATGCGAAGAATGGTGACTCTTTCCTACACAATGTCCACTGCGGAAAACACAGTATCTATAGCTTTGGCAGGATGGTTCTTGAGGGAATCTGTTGGCGCCATACACGCCGCGGCAACCGCCATTGGAACGTATTGGGGAATCCAGGCGACGACCCGAAGGGATCCCTTGGACATATATGTTTACATCAACGAAAACGATGTAATTTACGCGCTACGCGATCCTTGCAGTGCAATCTTGCAAGGCGCAGTTACAGGCACAGCCGCTGGTGCGTATTTGGATTGCTTGAGCAAAAATCCACGAACGACCGGGCCTAGCAACCGAACAGAAGCGCCCGGCGGATCATCCTCTGGGAGTAGCTCAAGAACCGTTGTCGAGATACTGGCCGATCTGGACAGCCTGACCGAAGAAGAATGGAATGCATTAAGTGACGCTGAGAGGCAGCAGATTATCGATGTGCTGGTCGCGTTGGCCCGCGAAGAAGCAGATGCATTGAGCCAGGAGGATACGGCGGATCATACGCTGGGGCGGCTCGATCGATTCCTGGAACAGTTCAGGGAGTGGGAAAGGCGCCAGCGCGACTAACAATGTTGTTGAATATCGCTCTTGGGCTGGGGCTGTGCGCACTCTTGGTTCTGACTATGGGACTGCATTATGAAGACCGTAAAGTCGTGGCTTTCCTCATGTTCCTGGCAGCGTTCATTTTCGCATTCCTTGGGTTCGTAATGTAGCGTGTTGCGGTCTTTACTCTAGGATACTATTGCAGCGCCCCTTTCGAGGGGCGCTGCTCTTTGTGCACCTGTTGTCAAGTTAGGTATATAATCCCCAAAATAAGCGATAATTGTTCGGTTAAACCTCCCGGAGGCAGCCACCCCGCATGACCGTTGGAACCACTACACAGCGCTCACGACAGAGAAACTGGCTCAAGAAGCTCATTTCACTAGGGCGGCAACGCTCGTACATCACGCACACCGAGCTGACCGACCAGCTCCCCGACGAGATCGTCGAGATGGAGCAGATCGAGGAAATCATCAACGTGCTCCGCGACATGGACATCAAGGTGTACGAGGAGGACGAGGTTCCCGATGCGGACACCCTGGCCCTGACCGAAGGCGAATCCACCAACGACGACGTGGAAGAGGCCGATGACGCCATCAGCGCGTTCGAAGTCGAACTGGGCCGCACCACCGATCCCGTGCGGCTTTACATGCGCGAGATGGGTTCGGTCGAATTGCTCACCCGCGAAGGGGAAATCAGCATCGCGCGGCGCATCGAGCAGAGCCGCAGCGAAATCCAGCGTCTTATGGCCTATTACCTGCCGTCAGTACAGCACCTGGTTGACCGCTTCGAGGATTACCGGGCCGGCCGGATGAAGCTGACCGACCTGGTAGCCAAGATCGTCGATCCGGACGAACCTGAAGACTTGCGGCCCGCCGCCGAACGCGACCCGGCCGACAACGCCGCGCGCAAACAGCCGCCCGATCCCGTGGAACTGGAACGGCGCTTGCTCGCTTTGACGGATCAGTGCGCCCGGGTGCATCGCGCCCTCAAGAGGGTTCGAGCGCAGGAGCTCAAGGCCCAGAACGGCGAAGCACCGGAACATTTCGCGCTGTCCTGCCGCAACCTCAAGCACACGCAGAAGGTCATGAGCCGGATGTTGCTGGAGCTGAAATTCACGCCGCGCGCCTTCGACGGCATGCTCGACGCGCTGCACGCCACCATGCGCGCCCCTTCCGACGATCAGGACGCGCTGTATCCCTCGTCGGTATCGGGATGCGAAAAGCGGCTTCGCCGGATATACGTGCGCAGCGCGGGGATCAAGCTGGGCAGCTTCAAGGAATATTTCGCATCCGATCCAAGCAACGACGAATGGCTGGAGGAACAACTGGCCAGCGAGGAGTACGGATCGAAACTGGCGCCCCATGCCGAGGAAGCGCGGCAGCTTACCCGCCGCCTACGCAGGGTCGAGAACAAGTGCTGCCTGCCGATCAACCGCTTCAAGGCCATTCCCAGGGGCAAGGACGGCAAGCCCATGGCGCGCGGCATCAAGGAGCTGTACCGCGAGATATCCCACAACGAACTGAAAGCCAAGGACGCGAAAAAGGAAATGGTCGAGGCCAATCTGCGCCTGGTCATTTCCATCGCCAAGAAATACACCAATCGCGGACTGCAGTTCAACGACCTGATCCAGGAAGGCAACATCGGGCTGATGAAGGCGGTGGACAAGTTCGAGTACCGGCGCGGATACAAATTCTCGACCTACGCCACCTGGTGGATCCGCCAGGCCATCACCCGTTCGATCGCCGACCAGGCGCGCACGATCCGCGTGCCGGTTCACATGATCGAGACGATCAACAAGCTGAACCGCATTTCCCGGCAGATGCAGCAGGAAATGGGACGCGACCCCACGCCGGAGGAACTGGCGCAGCGCATGGAGATGCCCGAGGAAAAGGTCCGCAAGGTTCAGAAGATCGCCAAGCAGCCGATTTCGCTGGAAACGCCGCTAAGCGAGGACGAGGATTCGCACCTGGGCGACTTCATCGAGGACCAGAACGCCACTTCACCGATGGACGTGGCGACCACGCGCGGGCTGGAGGAGACGATGCGCGACGTGCTTGCTACGCTGGGCGCCCGCGAGGCCAAGGTGCTGCGCATGCGCTTCGGGATCGACATGAACACCGATCACACGCTGGAGGAGGTCGGCAAGCAGTTCGACGTCACCCGCGAGCGCATCCGCCAGATCGAAGCCAAGGCGCTGCGCAAGCTGCGCCATCCCTCGCACGCCGAGCGCCTGCGCAGCTTCACCCAGGAAGAGTAAGCCCCCGAGAAGGGGCTACCCCCCGAACACCGGGGCTTACCCCCGCAACACACGGCCTCGCGACCGGTTGGGCGCTGTTGTCGTGCCCCTTCGCGGCAGGAGCGTCGCGAAGTGGCTCCGAAGGGACGGGAGCGCGACAACAGCGCGGCGCCGGCCGCGATCCGAGAATTGCTAGCTGGCGTAGCTGCTGCGCAGCGGGGCGATGCGATTGAAGATGAGGGCGCTGGGCGAGGAGTCCCGGGAATCCGGCGTGAAGTAGCCCAGCCTCTCGAACTGCCAGGCTTCGTCCGGGCCGGCATTCGCCAGGCTCGGCTCCAGGCGGGCGGCGGCGACTTCCAGCGACCGGGAATTCACCTGTTCGCTTAACGGCGGCGTCCCGGAATCCAGGTCCGGACGCTCGACCTTGAACAGCGGCCGGTACAGGCGCAACTCCGCAGGAATGGAATGGGCTGCGCTGACCCAGTGAACCGTGCCCTTTACCTTGCGGCGCGCGCCCTCCCCTCCGCTGCGGGAATACGGGTCCACGCTGCAATGGAGTTCCGCAGGCTCGCCGTCCGCTCCGTGCACGACTTCCTCGCAGCGAATGATGTAGGCGTTGCGAAGACGCACCTCGCCGCCGGGACGCAGGCGGAAGAAGCGCCGGGGCGGGTCTTCCATGAAGTCGGTGCGCTCGATATAGATTACGCGCGAAAACGGCAGCTTGCGGCTGCCCATTTCGGGGCGCTTGGGGTGATTGTTCGCCGGAAGCTCCTCGAAGTGGTTCTCGGGCAGATTGGTGAGCACCACCTTCAGCGGGCGGACCACCGCCATCGCGCGCGGCGCATCGCGGTTGAACTCATCACGCACGACGGTCTCCAGCTGATCCGCGCCGATCATCTGCTCCGAACGGCTGACGCCGACACGGGCACAGAACTCGCGCAGCACTTCCGGCGGGTAGCCGCGCCGGCGTAGCGCGGACAGAGTCACCAGGCGAGGATCGTCCCAACCCTCGACAGCCTGCGTTCGAATCAGGCTCGCCACTCGCCGCTTGCTGGTTACCGCATGACCCAGGTTGAGCCGCCCGAACTCGTATTGCCGCGGACGGGTCCTGAGGTCCAGTCCGCTGTGGTCCAGCAGCCACTCGTACAGCGGCCGATGGTCCTCGAACTCCAGCGTGCACAGCGAGTGGGTGATTCCTTCGAGCGCGTCGCTCAGCGTGTGGGCGAGGTCGTACATAGGGTAAATGCACCAGTCCCGTCCGGTGCGCGCATGCGCCACGTGCCGCACGCGGTACAACACGGGATCACGCAGGTTGATATTGGGCGAGGCCATGTCGATGCGGGCCCTGAGCACCTGCTCGCCGTCGCCGAAATCGCCGGCGCGCATGCGCCGGAACAGATCGAGGTTTTCCTGCGCCGGGCGGTCGCGGTAGGGGCTGGGGCGACCGGGGCTCGTAAGCGTGCCGCGGTCAGCGGAAATCTTGTCGGCGGAACTGCTGTCCACGAAAGCATGCCCGGTCCCGATCATGTGCTCGGCGATCTCGTACAGCCGCGGGAAATAATCCGAGGCATGCGTCACCAGCGGCGTGTCGAAACCCAGCCAGTTGACATCGTCTCTTATGGCGTCGACGAATGTCTGCTCCTCGGCCACCGGGTTGGTGTCGTCGTAGCGCAAGTAGCAGGATCCGCCGTTCTCGGCGGCGACGCCGAAATTCAGGCAGATGGACTTGGCGTGCCCTATGTGCAGAAAGCCGTTCGGCTCGGGCGGAAAGCGCGTAACCACGCCCGAGTGCTTTCCGGACGCCAGGTCGTCGGCGATGATCCGCCGGATGAAGTCGTCAGCCACCATTCGCTACCTGACCGCCCACAACACTCGATCGGATCGATGTGGCCGGCGTTACTTGCCGGGGGCGTAGTCGCTGACGACGTCGCGGCGATGGTATACGGGACAAAGGAAGCGGCCGGCGGACCGCAGGCGGGTCAGCCAGCGGAACGCCGCTCCGTTCTTGCGGTTCGCCAGCACCTTCTCCACCAGCCAGGGCGTGACGCGCTCCACCCTGTCGCCCAGGATGTTGTATATCTTGCGCGCCTGCGCCGCGCGCTCGGTATCGCGCCCGCCAGCCAGCATCGACATGTCGGTGATCACGATGCCCGGGCTCAGAGCGCCCACGATCACGTTGCTGCCGCGCACTTCCTTGGCCAGCGATTGCGCCATATAGCTGATCGCGCGCTTGGTGGAACCGTAGGGAGTGAGTCCCGGCGCGGTCATGCCGTTGCTGCCGAAGCCTTCGAACACGTACACGGCCCCGCCGCTTTCCTGCGTTCGCATCCCGTCGATCGCGACCCGGCAGCCGTTGAAGGTGCCGGTCAGGTTCGTGTTCACCACTTCCGCCACTTCTTCGGGCCGCAGCTCGCTTAACCCGGCGCGGCGATTGCTGATTCCGGCATTGTTGATCCAGATGTCGATATCGCCGAAGCGTGCCGCCGCCGCGTCCCAAAGCGCCTGCACGCTGGCGAAATCGCTTACGTCGCAGCCCTTGCCGAGGACCTCGCCGTGTCCGGCCAGGTCGGAGGCGGCGGCGGCTGCGCTTTCGTCGCTGCGCCCGCACACCACCACCCGGTGACCACGTTTCAGGAACTCCCGCGCCATGCCCTTGCCAATGCCCCGCGTGCCGCCGGTAACCACCACTGTCCTTGCCTCTGCCATAGTCGACTCCACCGCGCCCGGAAAGGCGGCTAATCTATCACGCCGCGACCCTCAGGCCGTGTATCCGCAGCGACGGCCGCATTGACTCGCGTCGTCCGCCAAGCCTAATATTCCTTACTCTGAGGAGCCGGCCACGGAGTCGCAAATGAAGACGAACCCTGCCAGAAGACTGAGCTTTTGCGTGCTGGGCATTGTGCTTGCTGCACCAATCGCCCCGGCACAGGACGCGATCGAGGAAATCATCGTTACCGCCCGGCAACGCGAGGAGACCCTGCGTGACGTGCCGGGCACCGTGCGGGTACTGACCTCGGAAGACATCGAGCGCTCCGGCATTCAGCGCGCCGAGGACTTCATCTACATGACGCCGGGCGTGTCGATCGTGGACTCGGCGGAAGTGGGCGACACGCAGGTCAACATCCGCGGCATCAACGGCGCGCGCGACGCGGAGAACTCCTACGCGCTGATCGTCGATGGGGTGCTGATGACCAACCCGGCGGCGCTGAACCGCGAATACGCCAACCTGCGCCAGATCGAGGTCCTCAAGGGGCCGCAGGGCGCGCTTTACGGACGCAACGCGGCGGCGGGCGCTATCATCATTTCCACCGAAAAGCCGGGCAGCGAGCCTGGCGGCTACCTGAAGGTCAGCGCCGCGGGGGACAGCACCTGGCTGTATTCGGGCGCGATCGAAGGCGCTCTGGCGGAAGACATGAACTACCGCCTGCAGGGGGACTATCGCTCCACCAAGGGGTTCTACGAGAACACCTACCTGGACCGCGACGACATCGTCGACGACTACCGCGGCTACAACGTCAATGCCCGCCTCACCTGGGACCCTTCCGAGGCGACCAGTTGGGACTTCAAATTCCGCTACGGCGAGGTCGACGCGGCCTCGATCACCTTCAACGCCGCTTTTCACCTGCCCTTGTTCGCGCAGCTTTTCGGCGTGCCGCAGTTCTTCGAGGATGTCAACGACCACGAATTTGAGTTCCAGAGCAATATCGATCCCGGCAACGAACAGGAGGCCACGGAGTTCTCCGCCCGTGTCGACCATGGCCTCGGCTGGGCGGACATGCGCGCCTGGTTCCTGTTCAGCAAGATCGACAACAACCTGAGCGCCGACGGCACCAGCGGGGCGTTCGGTTTCTTCAACGCCAACCAGCACTGCCTGGACTCGGTCACCACGGCGTTCAACGCCGGGGTGCGGCTGCCCGCTCCCACCTACCTGGGACCCGACCCGAATTTCCCCGTATCCCTGCTGGGCCCCTACACGCCGATCGCCTGCGACGGCACCCAGTACCAGGAGCGCAAGCAGACCGACTACAGCGTCGAGGTGCGGCTTAATTCCGTCGGCGACGGGCCGCTCACCTGGCTGGCCGGCGCCTACTTCCTCGACATCGACCGCGAGGTCGGCGTCAACACCGGTCTCGACCTGGGGAACGGCATCACCAACGAGCTGTATGTTCCGCAATCGGGCAACAACCCCACCGAGCAACTGGTGCACGACCGCTTCAGCAGCCAGGTAGTCGCGGCCTTCGGCGAAGTCTCGTACGAAATGACCGAAACCACCGAGGTCTCGCTGGCGCTGCGCTTCGACAGCGAGCGGCGCAAGGTGGACAACCTGGTTCCGGTCAACGCCCTGTCGCAATACATCGACTGCGACGGACCGCCCTACACCGGCAACGCGCCGATCAATCCCGGCCTATGCCCGGGCGTAAATCCGGCCGGCGTTATCGCGCCCAAATCGCGCACCTTCAGCCAGTTCCAGCCCAAGCTCTCGCTCACCTGGGACGTCACCGAGGACTGGACGCTGTTCGCCAGCGGCGGCGTCGGTTTCAAGAGCGGCGGCTTTAACAACCAGGGCGCCAAGGCCACCGTCGATATCTTCATCAACGGCCTGATCAACGACGTGTTCCTGGCCGCTGTGGGCGCGCCGCCGCAAGTGCCCGTAGGGATCAGCGACGATGTGGACAAGGAAACTTCGGTGTCGCTGGAAGCAGGCGTGAAGGGCAGCCTTCTGGACGACCGCCTGAGGCTGGAAGCCACCGTGTTCAACGTGCAGGTGGACGACATGCAGTTCTTCGAGTTCCTGGTGGGCCCCTTCGGCCTGCTGCGCCTGAACGGCAACCTGGACGAAGTGAGCCTGCAGGGCGCCGAGGTGGGCGCCACCTGGGCGGTGACGGACATCCTCGACGTCTACGCGGGCTGGGGCTACGTGGACAGCGAGATCGAGGCCAACAGCGTGCGCCCGGACACCGTGGGCAACAAGTCGCCGTACACGCCGGACTGGACCGCCAGCGCCGGCGCCCGCATCGTCATGCCGTTGACGGGCGACTGGCGGCTGGCCGCCTCGGCGGACGTGTCCGCGGTGGGCGAAACCTGGTTCCACGTGGTCCAGGACCAGCAGCGCGCCACGTTGTTCAACGGCGTGGCCAGCGACTTCACCCCCACCCGGCGCGACAGCTACACGGTGCTGAACGTGCGCGTGGGCGTGGAGAACGACCGGCTGTCGGCGGTGCTGTTCGCGAAGAACGCGACCGAGGAGGTCTACCTGGAAGAGGTGATCCCGGCTCCCGAGTTCGGCGGCACCTTCATCCACCCCGCCGACCTGCGGCGCGTAGGCCTGGAACTCACCGCCCGCTTCTGACCCGGGAGAAAGGAAGTCCCCTCCTCAACGAAAGCGAGCGTTCAATGTAGCCTTGCATGGCAAGCACCAACGTTCCAGACTCACTGCAGTCGATATTGTGCATTTCAAATGCACAATATCGACCTTTGGATCGCCAAGAAAGTGGATTCGGACGATTGGGTAGCCAGGGGCTGTTCACGGTGAGGTGGTATCGCGACATATGTTTCGTGATCCCTGTTGCACCGCTACATCCTATTGATTCATGAGTCCTGATAGCTTCGCCATCGTAGTAGCGGTTCCTTGCCTCAGCACCATGATGTGATCGGGTTCTGACATGAACCAGGCGAAGGATCGCCATGCGAGTTCGCTTACAGAACGCTTGAACGCTGCATGGCTGCGGTCTGCATACGCCGTTACAAACGCCACTTGGCTTTCCGCGAATCCAGCATCCGTAGTCACCGACATCAGCGAATCTCTGCGCGATTCGCTGACTGGTCCATCCGTGGCGACCACCTCTACGAAGACAAGCAATGGGTCGACTGATCCCAGGTCAACTAGGATTATGTCGGGCAGGTTCAGGTCCGGCTGGATTTCCAGGCCGATGGCCTGTGCAAGTTCGTCGTCACGCGCCACAATTTTGTTGCGGCTTTCGCTCAGCAGAATGACACCGGGGCGCTCCAGAAATCGGCTCGCGAATTCCTCCACGACGGCTTTGGATATGACGGAGCTCGGCCCGGGCTCCATGTGCCGGGTTTCTCCGTTCGGAAATGTGACGAGCACTCGTTCCTCGCCGGCGACCGTGCCCCGGCGCAATATCGCAATGCGTGCCAGCGCGCCCGTGGACAAGTTTGCTTCTTGCCATGCAGCGATCATTGCGTCTAGCGCCTCTCCTGCCAACGCCGGATCGAACAAAGCAGCGAATGCGGGAGCCAGCGCGTATCGTGGACGCGGCGATGTAGTGGGCAAGTCTACGCGTTCTTGTACGGCTCGGGTTCGTACAAGGCCTTCACGCAGTGTCTCATCCCGGATGGGTTCTCGCGTATTGGCCGCGTACCACCTGCCCGCGATGGACTCATGCGTCGGGCGCAGCGACGCCTCGCGCCATGCAATACGATCTTCTTCGTTTGTTGATGCGGCTTGATGGTCGGTCATCCGCGTGACTTGATCGGGGCGCAACCAGCGTTCTGTTCCTTCTAGCGCCCCGACATAAAGCATGGTGAATACCGTCTTGGCGGCCATCTCACGTATCAGAAAATTGCGGTGCGCCGTGCCTTCCGGGAAGATTGTTCCCAGTCTTTCGTGGATTTCCGGCACCGGAAGTAACGCTGGCAGCGCCATTATTTCGCTTCACTTTCGTACAGCCGCTCTACGGCCTGGTCCAGGACCTCCCGGTGTGCGCGCGCTTCAATCAATGCTTCAATGTCCTTGGCGTCGTCAGGGGAGGGCAGCGGCAACGCTTGCAGCTCGTAGGCTGACACGGCCACGCTACCGTTGATGCAGCGGAAAACCTGGTCAACGACATCGCTATTCAACAGAGCTGCCAACGCAGCCGCCGATACCTTGGGAGTGCCGTTTAGCGGCTTGATCATGTTCAAGTGGTTTTCGACAACCACCGCGCCGTGCTTCCTGATGAATTGCTCCGGTAGCTCGGCCGCGATCAGGCGCCGGCATTGCTCCTTGGCCGTTGTTCTTTGCAGCAACACGCATGGGTGATCGGTGACCACCCACTTTTCCTTCTCTTTTGGTTCGAAGTAGGGCTTGTGGTTGCGCTTTTGTGCCCGGAATTCAAACTCGCCGTTGGAGCGTACGGATTCTGCCCAGAGCAATGGATAGCGCCCTTGGCCGGGGTGGTCACGCAGGCCCGACTTGTGCCGATTCCAGACCAGCGGTCCGGTGCTGACGGTGTAGCCGTAGTCCGCCAATCGGTAGGGCAACCGGGCAACCTGGCCGACGAGCTTGCTTTGCCGGTCGCTTCTTGGGATGAGCCACGGCCTGTCCAACTCTTCGGGCAAGTTGAAGGATCCTGCTCCGTTGATCTTGACCGAGCCATGCCGATCTTGCGTCAGAAAGTGCACGCTCGCCGCGCTAGGCTCGCCGCCTCGCTGATACGTCGCAAGCAGGGTTTCCTGCAGCACGTCTGCGAAGACGCCCTTGCGTTCCGCAATGAAGTCGATTGAGATCGGCGGCGCCTCCCAGCCCAGCAAGACACGCAGGGCCTTGAAATATTCGCCGGAAAGAAAGCTTGTGGGCGTGACGTACGCGATCACCCCTTTCGGGTTTGTCAATCGCAGCGCCAGATCGGAGAACACGCCGTACAGGTTGGCGTGGCCGAAAAGGCTGCGCCCGAACTTCTGACGCAAACTCGGCGATAGCGTGATGCGACCATAGGGCGGGTTTCCGATAACCAGATTGAATCCTTCGGCTCCGCGTTCCTGCTCCAGCGCATCGCAAACCTTCACAAGCGACTTGAGTGGCCGGCCCGCCTTCAGGCAGAACGCCGCGAGCGTCACATCCAGAAATACCTGGGACATCCAGGCGGCAAACGGATCGATTTCGTATCCTCGCAGCCGTTGCTCGATGCTCGCCAGTACGGTTTCCGCTGGTTGGTCTTTGAGGCTTGCCGCCATGCGGAGGGCGAGGGGAGACAAAAAAGCGCCGCCGCCGCATGCCGGATCAAGCACTCGTGCCGTATCCCATTCGACTCCGGCCTCCTCCGCCATATCCAGCAATCGCTGGGAAAGCGCTCGCGGTGTGTAGTGCGCCCCCAGGCGTGCCCGGCGGTCGTCGGGCATCAAGCCCGTGTAGAGAACGCCGATCCTGTAACTGGCGTCCAGCACGTCAGATTCGGCCACTCCGGTGCCCATTTTTCGAGCCAGTTCGCGAACTTCCGGCTCAAGTGGCGCAAGCGAAACTCCCGACGGAAGTTCGCGAAGCCTTGCATGGCCTCCCAGAAGAGCCTGGGTTCCCTTCCAGTAGGCGGAAATTACTTCGCGGACCAGCGATCTGGTGATATCAAGCGAGTCCAGGGGTGTGACGGACGATTGAAGCGTTCGTGCGACTGACGCTTCGATTGCCGTGATTTCCCGCTGCGACATGGTTGCCAGTGGCGTCCTTGTTCTCACAGTCCTTGTAAGTTGCATAGCTCATCCCTGTTTCCAGTCAATCCGTTTGAGAGTGCCGGAGTAAATCCTTCCTGGATTCGAGAGAGGATTCCCACCGATCTTGCACTCATGTTTCGAATTGTAGACCGACATGATAAGCGTCGAAACCAAAAATGAGACGCGAAAAACTCCCAAACACATGCAGGTCTCTTAGCTAATTCGACGCACCTTCGAATTCATGGGCACGAAGGAGAAAATTGCCGGCAGTCAGCCTGAAGCCTACAATTCGCACAACAGAGTGCATTACATCTGGTGCGTGCGTGTCCATTCTCAGCATCCGGCTCACTAATCGCCTCAATGAGAGCCTGAACGAAGAGGCCCGGCTGTCGAGGCAGCCCAAGTCTCTGATTGCGCGGATTGCGCTGGAGCACTTTCTGGCCAACCGGCAACGCGAGCGGTTCCTCGCGCAAATGACCCGGGCAGCGAAAGCCATCGACCCGGACCACGCTGTCCAATTGGCGGAGGAAGCACTGCCTCTGGACAATGAGTCAATGGCGCTGACGAAGAGTCGGACACCGATATCCGCGTAAGCCCCGAATCCTGCATGGATGCGCCCGCCATTATTCGCCGTGGCCGGATCTGTACCGCCAGCCTCGGACACTTGACCGCAGGCGGCTTGGACCCGAGCCGCTAACCGAGTTGACCGCCGCCGAAATGGCGCGGGTGGAGAAAAGTCTGCTCGCCGTGATGGGCGTGGCTACCGGTCACTTCACACCGCAGGGTCAGGATTTGCCGCCAGCGTAAGACCCCGACCCGCGTTCGGGCCCGCGCTCAGGCGCGTTGATCCGACCAGGCCGCCACGATGTCGGAGGCCGGGGCCGACCAGACGCCCGTCTGCTCCGAAATGTGCTTCAGGACCGATTCGAAGGCGCCGATGCGATGCGGCTGGCCCATCATCCAGGGATGCACCGAAAGGGCGAGCAGCCGCCCGTGTCCGGTCTTCCCGGCCTCCGCCAGCAGGTAATCGCAGGCATCCTTCACCTGGTCGGCGTACTCCCATTCCGAGTGCAGGTTGTTCTGGATGATGAACTGGTCGTCGAGTTCCAGCGACAGGGGCAGCGCAATCAACTCGCCGTGCCGGGTGGCGAACGGATAGGGCATGTCGTCGTTGATCCAGTCGCCCATGTAGCGTATGCCCGACCCGGCGAGCAGGTCCGGCGTGTTGCCGCTTTGCGACCGCGCCGGACCCAGCCAGCCCGTGACCGGTTCGTCCACGGCCGCGCGCAGGGCCGCAAGCGAGCGGTTGATCAGCTCCCGCTCGTCGTCCATGGCCAGGTCGCCGTGATGCAGGGTGTCCATGTGCCAGGAACTCGCCAGAATCTCGTTGCCGCGCCGGTTCAGGCGCTCAAGCAACTGCGGGTAACGCTCGGCGATGGCGGCGTTCACTGAAAACGTCGGGGTCACGCCAGCTTCGTCCAAGGCTTCGAGGCAACGGAACAGGCCCACCCGGTTGCCGTAATCGCGCAGCGTGTAGTGACGCAGGTCGGGATACGCCGTGCTCATGCCGCCCGGCGGCGGGAACGGCTTGCCGCGCTGGTTCAGCGGGAAGAACTGCACCGCCACGTTGACCCAAAGCGCCACCCGTGCGCCGTTCGGCCATGCGACCGGAGCGCGTCGGGACAGCATCGACCACTCGTACCGGTCGTGGTCCATGCCGTAGCGGCGCCGTTGGTACTCCAGGTAGGCCGGGTCAAGCGCCATCTCCGCCCTCCCCCTTGTCTTCACTCCCCCACTTCGCCACGGCCTGGTCGTAGTAGTGCTCCACAAAGTACTCGGCAATTTCCCGGCCCGTGGTCACCCACACCTTCGGGTGCCCGGTGATATAGGCCAGCGCGTCCTCGAACGCGCGTATCCGGTGCGGGTGCGCCACCTGGTAGGCGTGCAGCGGCACGCACATGACCGTTCCGCCCTTTTCACCTTCCCGGTAGAGCCGGTCGAAGGCCTGCTTGATCATCGCTCCGTAACGCCTGGGCTCGATGCGGTTGACGACATAGACAATGGTGTCGTTGAGTTCCAGCGAGTAGGGCACGGAAACGAACGGCCGGCCGGAGCGCACCCGCACGGGCGTGGGCTGGTCGTCGTGAAAAAGGTCGCAGGTGTAAAGCCCGCCGGCCTCGCTGAACAGGTCCAGCGTGCGCTCAGTATGCGTTAGGGCCGGGGCCAGGTAGCCGGAGCACTGCTGCCCGGTGTGTCTGGCGATGGTGCGCACCGAGTCCTCGATCACGGCGCGTTCCTGGGCCTCGTCCATGCCATAGACATAGCGGGTGTTGTAGATGCCGTGGCTGAAGAACTCCCAGTTGCGCTCCCGGCACATGTCGATGATCTCGGGATGATGCTCGCAAAGCGCCACCGACAGGCTGACGGAGCCGCGCACGCCGCAGCGGTCGAGCAGTTCCATCATGCGCATGTGGCCGACCCGATTGCCGTAGTCCCGCGTTCCATAACCCTGGATATCGGGGGTCGGGCGGGGCCAGGCCTTGCGTATTGGATTGGTCGGGGGATCCAGTTCGTAGAACTCGATATTGGGCGCTACCCAAAAGGCGACCCTGGCGCCGTTGGGCCAACGGATCGGCAGGCGCTCGTCCCAGGCGCGATAGTCGTAAAGCGCTGGATCTTCCCGCACGGGACTAGTCACTAGAAGCCGGCGCCGCGGGCCTGACGAATCGGCGCACAGCCGGGATGGTTCTCCAGCCAGCCGGCCACCGTGGCGAAGGGCTCCACATCCGCATACTTGAGCATGATGTCGCAGAGGTTGGCGAAGTGGGGTATCTCGTGCTTGTCGGCGACGCACTCTTCCGGGACGATCGTCCGATAGCCGTGCGAGAGCGAGGCGACCGCGGAGGCGCGCAGGCAACCGGAGGTGCTGCCGCCGGTGAGGATCACCGTGTCCACCTTGTGCCAGACCAGAAGCGAGGGTATCAGGCTGTCGTGAAAGACGCTTGCCATGCGCTTGTTCACCACGGCGTCGCGTTCGCGGTCCACCTCCAATCGCGGGTCGAGTTCCGAGCGGGCGCCGCCCTCCTTGATGTTCTGAAGCGAATTCTCGGTGTCGGTGCGCGTGCCCCAGACGCCGGCGTCGTCGGCGTTGTCCATGTAGGCGACGTAGGTCCAGATCACCGGCATGTTCCGTTCGCGCGCCAGCGCCGACAGGCGGTTGATGTAATCGATCTGGTCGGGGTTCGTCTGGTAGGCCGTCGGAAAGCTGTCGATGTCCGTATAGGCGCGCTGCAGATCAATGTTGATCAACGCCGCCTTTTCCCCAAAGCCGAAGCGCGCCCGGTTGGGGTTGGACTTGACCTCTTCCCAGTATTGGCGAGGCGTCAGGTTGGAGGTTTGCATCTGTGGCATCGGTTCGACCTCGCTACATCGGGCGGCGAATGAACTCGCCGGTGGGGGCGCCGATAACGGCGCCGTCGTCGTAGATCCGGCGTCCGCGCAGGAAAGTGGTCTTGACCCGGGCGCCGAGTTCCACGCCTTCGAACGGCGTGTAACCCTGCTGGGACTCCGATTCCTCGGCCCGGACTGTCCAGTTCTCATCGGGATCCACGATCGCCAGATCCGCGTCCAGGCCTTCGGCGATGTCGCCCTTGCGTGAAAGCCCGAAGCGGCGCGCCGGGTTCAGGCTGGTCACCTCCGCCATGTGATTGAAGCTCATGCCGCGGCCGCGCCCCTCGCTGACCAGCGCGGACAGCAGGTACTCGGTGCCGCCGAAGCCGGACTTCGCCAGCCAGATGTCGTCGGGATTGTCCTGGCTCACCTTGCGCTCGTGCTTGCAGCAGGCATGGTCGCTGCACACCCAGTCGAGCTTGCGCTCCAGCAGCTTCTCCCAAAGGAACTCCACGTCCTCGCGCGGGCGGATCGGCGGGTTGACCTTGGCCAGGTTGCCGTTGGGCGTGTCCACGTCCAGAACCAGGTGGCCGATGGTGACCTCGCGCCGGAAGTCGATGTGCGGGAAAGCACCCTGCATGCGCAGCGCCGCGTCCACCGCCTTGGCCGAACTCAGGTGCAATAGATTGATATTGGGCAGTTCGGTCTCATGCGCCAGGTACGAAGCGATGCAAATCGCCAGCCCTTCCGAGTGGGGTGGCCGCGCGGCATGATAGGCGTGCAGGCCGGTGAGCCTGCCCTCATCCTGCACGATCTTCGTATACGCCTGCATGATCTCCGCCGTTTCGCAGTGCAGGCTGAGGCTGACGGCGGGGGCGGCGTCCGGGTGCTCCTGCATGGCGCGCTTGACGCCGCGCATCACGAATTCGAAGTGCGCGTAGTCGTAGCGTTCGTCCTCGCCGATCATCAGGAAGTCGTTCTGGCTCACGGAGGCGCCGTGCAGCCCGTAGCTGCCGTAGAACATGAAGATCTTGAACGAGGTCACCCCGTGCTCGCCCACCAGCATGGGCAGTTCCGAAATGTGGGTGCTGTCCATGGGCGCCAGGTGATAGCAGTAGTCCACGTGGAAGCGCCCGTCGGACTTCTCCAGCACGTCGGGGAAGAACTCGGCATACGGACCGCCCTTGTTCAGGTAGTACTGCCCGGTTCGCATGTAGTTGAGGCTTGAGGTCACGCCGCCCTGGGCCGCAGCCCGGCTCTCGGTCTGCGCGTCCTGCTCCAGCGGGCCGTAGATGCCGCAGTGCATGTGGGGATCCACCACCCCGGGAAATGCAATCCGGTTGCGTGCGTCGTAGGTTTCCCTGGCGCTCCCGGCGGCGATGTCCGGCGCCAGGCTTGCGAAACGCCCGCCCTTGATCGCGATATCGAGATGTTCCAGGCCGTCCCCGCCGGCCCGCGCCACGCGCACGTTCTTGATCAGCAAATCGAATTCATGGGTGCCATCAGTCACTGGCTTGCTCCAGGCCCGCTTGCGGGGCGCAAGTATAAGACACGGGGGCTGTTTGCTACGCTACACTAGCCCGCCCGGGAGAGGGATTCGAGACGATATGAAAGGGGCTTATACCTCTAAGTTGCAAGATCCCATGTTTTCCTCAAGCATTTCAAGGTGATACTTGATAAAATAGTCTTATGCACCGCAACATCACATTCCGCCTGGCCCCGGGCAGCGCCGCGAAGGCGGAGAAGGTCTCTCAGACCGCTGGCGCGGGCCGCTGGGTCTGGAACCGGGTGCTGGCGGAGACCAAGGAACAGTACCGGCTGCATTGCGACACTCCGCGCTTCTGCGAGGACACGCTTCTTGGAATGTGCTTCGAGCGCCCGGCAAAGCCCTCGCTCACATTCTTCTCGCTCGGCAAGCGGTTCAAGGAACTTCGTGCCGAGACCCCTTGGCTACAGTCTCTCCCTTGCGCTCCGGTGCGCTATGCCCTCAAGCGCCAGGCCGATGCCTGGAAGCGGACCTTCACCGATCCGAAGGCGGGCTTCCCGAAGTTCAAGGCCCGCCGGGGCGATGACTCGTTCACGATCCCGCAGAACGTGACCATACGCATCGACTCCATCACCGGCGTGCGCCGGCTCTGGATTCCGAAGATCGGCTGGTGCGTACTGCGGCGTTCGGGCGGCAACCCCTATGACGCCCATGTGCCGAAGCAGGCCGTGGTCAAGCGCGTGCTGGGGCGCTGGTACTGCACGGTGTGCTACGAGGTTCCCGACGAGCTCGTGGCGCCGCACGACAATGGCCGTACCCTCGGCCTTGACCGCAACGTCGGCCAAGTCGCCACCAGCGGCGGAGAGATCCTGCACACGCCCGAGGTCGCGAAGCTGCAGGGCCGCGAGAACCGCTACCAGCGGATGATGGACCGGCGCAGGAAGGGCTCGAAGAGAAGGGCCCTGGCCCGGCATCGACGGGCGTCGGTCTCGAGGAAGCTGGCGATGATCCGCGCCAACTGGCAGCACCACGCCAGCCGTGATCTCGTATCCACCGCCGGAACGGTAGTGGTCGAGAAGCTGGACATCGAGGCGATGACGAAGTCGGCGAAGGGCACAGCCCGGCGCCCCGGCAGCAGGGTGCGGGCCAAGGCGCGGCTGAACCGGGGGATCCTCGACACCGGCTGGGGCGGCTTGCGCGACAAGCTTGCCTACAAGGTCGCCGATCTGATCGAGGTTGATCCGGCCTACACTTCTCAGACCTGCTCGCACTGCGGGCATGTCGCAAAGGACAACCGGCGCTCGCAGGCCAGCTTCGAGTGCCGCGCCTGCGGGCGTTACGGCAATGCGGATATCAATGCCGCGTTGAACATACTGGCCCGGGGGACTGGGGCTTCTGGACGGCGAGGAGCGTGGGCGCTGGCCCCTCCGATGAACCGTCAACGAGATATACCGGCGGTCGCCGCTGATGCAGCAA
The DNA here is from genome assembly GCA_951828235.1 of uncultured Gammaproteobacteria bacterium. Classification (GTDB taxonomy): domain Bacteria; phylum Pseudomonadota; class Gammaproteobacteria; order Steroidobacterales; family Foliamicaceae; genus Foliamicus. The sequence goes on along the minus strand of OX639965.1, from coordinate 1,673,356 downwards.
CTTAGGTATATGAGCCCCAAAAGACGCAAAGGCTACGCCGACGGGCCGTTCGGGCAGATCCATTACCAGGAGGCGGGCAGCGGCACGCCGCTGCTGCTGCTTCACCAGTCGCCCAGCTCCTCGGAGATGTTCGAGGCCGCCTATCAGCCGCTGGCGGAGCGCGGCATACGCGCGATCGGCGTAGATACGCCCGGCTTCGGCCAGTCCCACGTACCCGACGAGCAACCCTGGATCCCGGACTACGCGCAAGCCATCCGCAGCGTGATCGATCATCTGGAGCTGGAACGCACGGCGCTGCTGGGCCACCACACCGGCGCTTCCATAGCCGCGGAACTCGCGGTAATGGAGCCGGAGCGGGTTACCCGGGTAGTGCTGAACGGCGCGCCGCTGCTGACCCGCGAGGAGCAGGCCAAGTGGAGCGAGGCGACCGGCAAGCGCGCCGAGCCCGAAGTGAAGGCGGACGGCAGCCACCTCATGGACGTGTGGAACCGGCGGCTGCACTTCACGCCAGGCTGGACCAACCTGCGCGCCATGCACTGGGGCGTGGTGCAGATGCTGATCGCCGGCGAGAAAGCCAGGTTCGGCCACGCCGCCGCCTTCGCCCATGACCTTTCCGTGCCTTTGCGCAAGATGACCCAGCCGACGCTGGTGTTGACCAACACCGGAGACGACATTTACGAGGTCTGCAAGCTAGTAAACAAGCTCAGGCCCGATTTCGAATACGCCGAGTTGCAAGGCGGCACTCACGACATCGTGGACGAACAGCCCGAGGAATGGACCCGCATCGTGGCTGACTTTATTCTGAAGGACTAGGGGGACCAGCAATGACCGATACCCTGGGATGGCGCATGAAGTTCGGTGTGGTGGCGCCGTCCACCAACACCAGTGTGCAGCCGGAATACGACGACATGCGCCCGCGCGGCGTGACCAATCACTTTTCCCGAGCCTGGATTCCGGACGACCCCGTAAATAGCGACGAGGAATTCCTGCAGTTGATGGAGAACATCCGCGCGGAAACGGAGAACGCCGTGGATCGCGTCATGACCTGCAGCCCGGACTACGTGGTGATGGGCATGTCGGCCGAGACGTTCTGGGAGGGCGTGCTGGGAGCCGAGCAGCTGAAGAAGAACCTGGAGGAGCGCGCCGGCGTGACGGTAGGCCTGGGTTCGCACGCCTGCCGCGACGCCATCGCCTGCTACGGCGACATCAAGCGGATCGGCGTGATCACGCCCTATATGCCGGTGGGGGACAAGGAAGTGCGCAACTTCTTCGAGGATTGCGGCTTCGAGGTGGTGCACCTGGTGGGGCTGAAAAGCAGGAGCCCGATGCTGATCGCGCATGAGAGCCCGGCCACGCTGCGGCGGGCCGTACACGAGGTCAACGACGACTCGGTGGAACTGATCATCCAGGTGGGCACCAACCTGGCGTTCGCGCACATCGCGCCGGAGGCCGAGAACTGGCTGGGCAAGCCGGTTCTGGCAATCAATACCTGCACCTACTGGCACGCCTTGCGCAAGAACGGCATCGAAGACAGGGTCTACGGCTTCGGCTCGCTGATGGCCGAGCACTAGTACTCCGGTGGAGTACGAATACACGCCGATTACGCAGCGGCCGCGGCTTGAGTGGCCCGACGGCAAGCGCGTAGCGCTGCTGATCACGTTCAATCTCGAAACCTGGGACCTCGTCAAGGACACCGACGCGCCGTACTACGCGGGCGGGCCGCCGATTCTTCCGGACGCCCTGCCGGGCAGGGTGCCGGATTTCCCGAACTACACCTGGCGCGAGTACGGCCAGCGGGTGGGCATCTGGCGGCAGTTCGAGCTGTTCGACAAACTGGGCGTCACGCCTGCCTGCACGCTCAATGCCGTGACCTGCGAGCGGCGCCTGCCCATGGTGCAGGCCGCCCTGCAGCGCGGCTGCGAACTGATCGCCCACAACTACGAGCAGGGCGAGCTGCTGACCGACTTTTCCGGCGACGAGGCGCGCGAGCGCGAGGTGATTCACCGCACGCTGGATATCTACGAGCGCACCGTCGGGCGCAAGGCGCGCGGCTGGCTGTCCTCGTCGCTGCGGGGCACGCTGGCCACGCCGGGGATCCTGGCCGAGGCGGGGCTGCTGTTCTACTGCGACCTGATGAACGACGATCAGCCGTACCTGATACGGACCCCGCACGGGAACATCGTTTCCACACCGTATTCAAATGAAATCAACGACTTCACGATTCTCACACGGCGCAGCCACACGACCGGCGAGTTCCGCGACATCCTGATAGACGAACTCGACGAGCTGTACGCGGAGGGCGCGACCCAGGCGCGCATGATGAACGTGGGGCTGCATCCGCACGTTTCGGGGCGCGCCTACCGCATGCGCGCCCTGCGCGAATTCATCGAGCACGCCAAGTCGCTGCCGGGCGTGTGGTGGACCACGCGCGAGGAAATCGCCGAGTGGTACCTCAAACAGCACACGCCCGCGGCGTGAACGGCAGCAGACTCCTCGAAGGCAGGACCGCCCTGGTAACCGGCGCCGCCCGGGGCATCGGCCGCGCCTGCGCCCTGGCCTTCGCGCAGCACGGCGCCGGCGTCGCGCTGGCCGACATCGATCGCGAAGGCTGCGAGCAGGCGGCGCGCGAGATCGCCGCGGAAACCGGCGCCACGACCCTGGCGCACCACTGCGACGTGGGCGACGACGAGCAGTGCGAGGGCCTCATCGCCGCCACGGCCGATCACTTCGACGGCCTGGACATCCTCCTGAGCAACGCCGGCATCCTGGCGCCCGGAGACGTGCTGACGGTAAGCCGCGAGGAATTCGACCGCGTGCACCGCGTCAACCTGCGCGCCGGATTCGTGCTGGGGCAACTCGCGGCCCGCGAAATGGTCAAGCGCGGGAGCAAGGGCAGCATCCTCTACATGTCTTCGGTGAACGAACGGCTGGCGATTCCCAGCCAGCTCGCCTACGTGGTGTCCAAGGGCGGGCTCTCGCAGCTCACCCGGGCGATGGCCCTGGGCCTCGCCGCGCACGGCATTCGGGTCAACGCCATCGGTCCCGGCTCGATCGAGACCGAGATTCTCAAGAGCGTGATGACCGACGAGAACGCGCGGCGCATGATCCTGTCGCGCACCCCCATGGGCCGCCTGGGCCAACCGGAAGAGATCGCCTCGGTGGCCGTGTTCCTGGCCAGCGAAATGGCTTCCTACATCACCGGCCAGACCCTGTTCGCCGACGGCGGCCGCCTGCCGCTGAACTACACGGTTCCCGTTTAGCCTCCCGGGAGTCAGCGCCCCCACATGCCGGTGGAGGCGTAGCGTTCGCCGCCGTCCGACAGAATGGTGACGACGACGGGGTAGCGGCCGGTGGCGGCAACCTTGAGGGCGGCGTGCACGTAGGCGCCGGACGACGGCCCCACGAACAGCCCGGCCTTCGAGAGCCGCCGGCAGACAGGCGTGGCCTGCTCCATGCGCACGTCGATGCGCTCGTCGATCAGCTCCTCGCGCAGGATGGCGGGCACGATATCGTCGGGTGCGCCCAGCGGCTTGAGGCCCTCGATGCCCGGAAACACTTCCGGAATCACGCAGGCGATGTGCAGGCCGGGATTGGCTTCGCGCAACCTGTGGCCGGCCCCGGTAATGGTGCCGCCGGTGCCGACGCCGGCGACAAAGGCGTCGGGCGCGCTGCCGACGGCCTCGCCGACCTGCGCCAGCAGTTCGGCGCCGGTGCCGTGATAGTGGGCCCTCCAGTTTTCGTCGTTGGCGTACTGGTCGCAATGCCAGTAGCGTTCCGGCTGCTCCCTGGCAAGCCGTTGCGACTCGCGCAGCGCGTGGTCGTAGCCCTCGATGGGGTCGGTCAGGATCAGTTCCGCGCCGTGCGCCTCGATCCGCTGAAGGCGCTCCCGGCTGGCGTTGCCGGGCACCACCAGGGTGACCGGAATACCCAGCGCGGCGCCCAGCATGGCGTAGGCGATGCCCGCATTGCCCGAGGAGGAATCCAGCAGCCGCCGGTCTCCGTCGAGATGCCCGTCGCGCAATGCGGCCGACAGCATGCGGGCCACCGGACGGTCCTTGATGGAACCGCCGGGATTGGTGCTCTCCAGCTTGGCGAACAGCCGCACGCCTTCGGGGATTTCCTCCAGGAAGTCCAGTTCGACCAGGGGGGTTTCGCCGATGCCCGCGAACAGCCCGGCATCGTCACCCGCCAGCGGCAGCGCGGCTTCTCCAGAATCGAATGCCATTGCTTGCATTACCCCCCGAACCTCAGGGCACTGATGGAACCGCCGCTGCGCAGCCTACCCTGCCAGGGCGCAGAACTCCTGGTAGTCGATGTAGCCGGGAAACTCCGCGTCCTCGGCGCAATAGCTGCATTCGGGGTTGCGGGCCTGCGTGAATTCCGTGAACCGCGCCGACAGGGCGTCATAGTGCAACAGCCGACCCACCAGCAGGTCGCCGGCGCCAAGCAGGATCTTGATTGCCTCCACCGCCTCAAGAAGCCCCACAATGCCCGGCAGTACGCCCAGCACCCCCGCCTCCGCGCAGGACGGCGCCAGTTCGGGCGGCGGCGGCTCCGGATAAAGGCAGCGGTAGCAGGGGCCCGGGGCATCTTCGCGGGCCGGCCAGAAAACCGACACCTGCCCCTCGAAACGGAACACCGAGCCGTGCACGTTGGGAATCCGGTGCTTTACGCAGGCGTCATTGACCAGGTAGCGCGTGGCGAAATTGTCGGAACCGTCGACCACCACGTCGTAGCCCTCGAAAACCTCCTCGACGTTGGTGCTCTCCAGGCGCAAACGATGCTCCACCACGTTGACGGCCGGGTTGAGCGCCAGCACCGCCTCGCGCGCCGAGGCCACCTTGGACACGCCCACGCGTTCGTCGGAGTGCAGGATCTGGCGTTGCAGGTTGCTGCGGTCAACCACGTCATGATCGACGATGCCCAGCGTGCCCACGCCCGCCGCGGCCAGGTACAGCGCCGCCGGCGAACCGATACCGCCGGCGCCTATCAGCAGCACCCGGCTTTCCAGCAGCTTCAACTGGCCCGCCTCGCCCACTTCCGGCATGACCAGGTGGCGCGAATAGCGCTCCCGGGCATCCGCGTTGAGCATCCTGGGAATCTCGAAAGGCAGACCTTCGTCCTTCCAGCCGTTGAACCCGCCGGCCAGCGAACGCACGTCGCTGTAGCCCATGCGCTTCAAGTCATCGGCCGCGAACAGGGAGCGCTGGCCGCTGGCGCAGGTGACCACCAGGGTACGGTCCAGGTCCGGAACCGCCTCCTCGATCCTCAGTTCCAGGAAACTGCGGTCCAGCCTGAGCGCGCCGCCCGGGCTGCCCTGGGCAACTTCGGTCGCGTCGCGCACGTCGATCAGGGCTGCGCCGGAGCGTTGCAGTTCCAGCGCCTCGCGCGGGCTGACTTCCGGCACATTGCCGCGGATGTCGGCCAGCCGGCGGTCCCGGGCCGAGCGGCCTCCCGCCACCGCCGGCAGGATCGAGAGAACGTCGCCCTCGCTCACCTGCGTCTCCATGCCGTCCAGCGTGCGCACGTTGTCGCTGCCCAGATAGATGTTCACGAACTCGCGCGGCTGCCCGTCCGCCTTCATGACCCGTTCCAGCAGTTCCGGGTAATCCGCGCCAATCGCGCTCATTACGGCGCCCACACTGGCACCTTCGGCCATGATTTCGCTGTTGCCCCCGGCAAAACCGCGCAGCGGCGTGGGAATGCGCACGGTCGCCCTGCTCATGCCGCCACCTGCTCTTCCACGAAGCCGGCGCCGTTGAGCCGCCAGGAACGCAGGTCCTCCACACGCGCGCCGCTTACCGAAAGGATGACGTAGGAATAACCGTCCCACGCGGCCTCGCGGTCCGTCTCGGACGGAAGCGCCGGATGATCGGGATGCGTGTGCCAGAAACCGACGATGTCCAGTCCGTCTTCACGCGCCGCCTCGTCCGCCGTCATCAGGTCGTCGGGATCCAGCACGTAGCGGTCGCGCGCGCGCGCGGTGTTGAGATTGCGCGCCTGAAATACCCGCTCCACCCGCACCTGGCCGTCGGTTGAGGCCCCGACCAGGACCCCGCAGGTCTCATTGGGGTAACCGTTGACGGCTATCGTTTCCAGTTCGTCCCGCAGCGGGGCGGGCAGATTGATCGTGTTCATCCGGGAAGCGCGGGCGGCTGAATGGGAGCGCGCATTTTACTATCCGCGGAAACGGATAAGATTCGCCGGTTTGCGGGCAATCGCCCGACGTTAGTGTGCTGTCCCATAAGTTCGTTGCCTTTCAGAGCGGGCCTGAAGCGTCAATGCAAGGCGACGACCTCAGGGAATACTTGCCCGTATTGCCCAGGGCGGCAACGCCGCAGTGGCGCTTCAGGCCCGCTCCCGAAGGGCGCGTCCCCTGCGGCCTGTAGCCGCGTTGCGGTCCTGGGCAATGGGGGCTACCATTCCCGGCGGACCGCGCCTTGCCACACGCCGCAGGGGACGCGCTGAAATGCAACGAACTTATGGGACAGCACACTTGGGACAGATCATATGAATTACGTGTACAGCGCCATCGCCGCCGGGGCCTTGGCCATTCTCTACGGGCTCGTGAGCACGCGCTGGGTGCTGAAGCTGGATGCCGGCAACGAGCGAATGCAGGAGATCGCCACGGCGGTGCAGGTCGGCGCCAGGGCCTACCTGAACCGGCAATACATGACGGTGGCCCTGGCGGGCCTGCCCCTGCTGCTGATACTGGGTTTCGTGCTCGATTGGACCGTGGCCGGCGGGTTCTTCGTGGGGGCCGCGTTTTCCGGCGCGGCCGGCTACATCGGGATGAACGTGTCGGTGCGGGCCAATTCGCGCACCGCCCAGGCCGCCCACAACGGAATGAACGCGGCGCTGGCGGTGGCCTTCCGCGGCGGGGCGATTACCGGGATGCTGGTGGTGGGGCTGGCCCTGCTGGGCGTGGCCGGCTATTACCTGGTGCTGGACCGCGCCGGCATGGAGACGGCCGATGTGCTTCACGCGCTCGTGGGCCTGGCCTTCGGCGGTTCGCTGATTTCGATCTTCGCGCGGCTGGGCGGCGGTATTTTCACCAAGGGCGCCGACGTGGGCGCGGACCTGGTCGGCAAGGTCGAGGCCGGCATTCCCGAGGACGACCCGCGCAACCCGGCGGTCATAGCCGACAACGTGGGCGACAACGTGGGCGACTGCGCCGGAATGGCCGCCGACCTGTTCGAGACCTACGCCGTGACCGTCATCGCCACGATGCTGCTCGGCTTCCTCACGATTCAGGAAGCGCCCGACGCGGCCGTGCTGTACCCGCTTGCCATCGGCGCCGTGTCGATCGTGGCCTCCATCATCGGCACCTTCGCGGTGCGCGCAGGCAAGGGCAAGGGCGTCATGTCGGCGCTGTACAAGGGCGTGATCGTGGCCGCCGTGCTAGCCGCGATCGGAATCTGGTTCCTGACGCAGCAAATGTGGGCCGAGGCCGGTTCGCATCAGCCCGCAAGCCTGTTCGGCTGTGCGCTGATCGGCCTGGTGCTTACCGGCGTAATCATGTTGATCACCGACTACTACACCAGCACGCAGTTCTCGCCGGTACGCAAACTGGCCCAGGCGTCTTCGACCGGCCACGCCACCAACATCATCGCCGGGCTGGGCCTTTCGATGAAGGCCACCGCGCTGCCGGTGCTGGCGGTGTGCCTGAGCATCCTCTTCACCTACCAGTTCGCGGGGCTGTACGGCATCGCGATCGCCGCCACGGCCATGCTTTCCATGACCGGAATGATCGTGGCGCTGGACGCCTTCGGGCCGATCACCGACAACGCCGGCGGCATCGCCGAAATGGCCGAGATGCCCGAAGAGATCCGCAACATCACCGATCCCCTGGACGCCGTAGGCAACACCACCAAGGCCGTCACCAAGGGCTACGCCATCGGTTCCGCCGGGCTGGCCGCGCTGGTTCTGTTCGCCGACTACACCCATAACCTGCAGGCGGCCGGCAAGAGTTTCGTGTTCCGCCTGGACGACCCGGCCGTGATCATCGGCCTGTTCATCGGCGGCCTGATCCCGTACCTGTTCGGCGCGCTGGCGATGGAAGCGGTGGGACGCGCCGCCGGCAGCGTGGTGCAGGAAGTGCGCCGCCAGTTCAGGGAAATCGCGGGCATCATGGAAGGCACGGCCAAGCCCGACTACGGGCGCGCCGTGGACCTGCTGACCCGTGCGGCGATCCGCGAAATGATCGTGCCCTCGCTGCTGCCGGTGCTCGCGCCGGTGGTGCTGGTTCTGGTGATCGGCTGGCTGATGCCTGAAGGCGCGGACGCGAAGGCGCTCGGAGGCATGCTGATCGGCTCGATCGTCACCGGGCTGTTCGTGGCGATCTCGATGACCACCGGCGGCGGCGCCTGGGACAACGCCAAGAAATACGTGGAAGACGGCGCGCTGGGCGGCAAGGGCTCCGAAGCGCACCACGCCGCGGTTACGGGCGACACCGTCGGCGATCCCTACAAGGACACCGCCGGTCCCGCCATCAACCCGCTGATCAAGATCGTCAACATCGTCGCCCTCCTCATCGCCCCCATGCTCTAATGCAAGGATGAAGGCGGAAGAGATGGACATGACGGCGAGGGAGCGGATGGTGCGCGGCCAGGTCCGGTGCTGGAACGTGCTGGACGAGCGCGTTCTGGCCGTGTTCAGCGATCTGCGGCGCGAGGATTTCGTCCCGGAGCGGCACCGCGCGCTGGCCTACGCCGACCTGGCGCTGCCGCTGCCCGGCGGCCAGGAAATGATGACGCCGTCCGTTGAGGGCCGGATCCTCCAGTCGCTCGAACTCAAGCGCAGCGACCGTGTTCTGGAGATCGGAACAGGCAGCGGCTGGCTTGCCGCCTGCCTGGCGCAGATGGCCGGCGAAGTGATGAGCCTGGAGATTTCGCCCAAACTGCATGCCGGCGCTTCGCAAAGGCTCGCGGCAAGGGAAAACGTGACGACCGTTTGCGCCGATGCCTTCGACTTCGAGCCCGAAGCCGCATACGACGCCGTCGTCCTTACCGGCTCCCTGCCCCGGTACGACGACCGCTTCGAGCAGTGGCTCAACAAGGGCGGCCGGCTGTTCTGCATCGTGGGGCAGCAGCCGATCATGGAAGCGCTGCTGATCACAGCCGGTGAGCCGCGAATCGAGGAGTCCCTGTTTGAAACCGTTGCGGCGCCGTTGACGAACGCTCCTCATCCCGACCCCTTCCACCTGTAGTACGCGTTGGCGTGTCCCGCGGAACACTGCGCTATCGGCGGCAGCGGTTAGAATCCCCACGTTGACTTGCGCGACTGGTCTTCAATGAAGAAATTATTGCTTTTCGCCACGCTAACGGTGGTCGTCGCAGCGCCCCTGCCGGGGTGGTCGGAAAACCTGCTTGAGGTGTACCAGCGGGCGCGCACCGGCGACCCGGTGCTGCGCGAGGCCGAGGCCCGCCTGATGGCGGCGCAGGAGACCCGGTCCCAGGCCCGCAGTTTCCTGTTCCCGGAACTGGACGCCTCCGGCAACTTCACCCGCAGCGACAGCCGCAGCACGCTGCTGTTTTACGCCCCCACGCCCACCGGCGAGTTTGCGCCGATCACCGATATCAGCTCGTCGGATGGGCGGACCCGCGGCTGGGGCCTGACGCTGACCCAGACCCTGTTCGACTGGGGCGCCATCATTGCCATGGGCGCGGCCAAGGACCTCCTGGCGCAGTCCGAGGCGGATTTCGAAGCGGCCCGCCAGGAATCCATGCTGCGCACCTCCCAGGCCTACTTCGCGGTGCTGGGCGCGCAGGACGAACTGACTGCGCAGAGCGCCGCGCGCACCGCCATCGCCCGGCAACTGGAGCAGGCCCAGAAACGCTTCGAGGTGGGCCTGATCGCCATCACCGACGTACAGGAGGCGCAGGCCGCGCACGACCAGGCGGTAGCCGCCGAGATCGGCGCCAAGCGCGCCCTGGCGAGCGCCGAAGAACAACTTCGCGAAATCGTCGGCGCGCCGATGCCGGTCGCCAACCTCACCAAGCCCGGCGAAGGCATGCCGCTGCCGCTGCCGTCGCCCAATGTCCAGCAATCGTGGGTGGACACGGCCCTGCAGCAGAATCCCAGCTTGGTCTCGGCCCGGCTGGCGGCGTCCATCGCCGAAAGCGAGGTCAAGCTGCGCCGCTCCGCGTACCTGCCTTCGCTGGAACTGGTGGCGGATACCGGCGGCGGCAACGGCAACCGGGAGCGTGTCTTCCGGGGCCAGGCCAGCGATTTCCGCGACAGCAACCGCAACAACTCGATCCGGCTGACGTTTTCGGTTCCGATATTCGACGGCTTCAACCGGTCGTCGCGAGTCCGCGAAGCCAGGTTCCTGCACCGCGCTTCCACCGAGCGCCTGGAAGGCGTCGAACGCATGGTGGTGCGCCAGACCCGCGATGCCTTCCTGGGCGTCAGCTCCGAGATTTCCCGCGTCACCGCGCTGCGCCAAGCGGTGTCGTCCAGCCGTACCGCCCTGCGGGCCACGGAAGCGGGCTACGAGATCGGCACCCGCACCATCGTGGACGTGCTTGCCGCGCGCCAGGCCCTGGTCGCCGCGGAAAGCAACTACGCCCGCAGCCGCTACGACTTCATCATCAACGTGCTGGCGCTCAAGAACGCCGCGGGCATCCTGAGCGAAGCGGACCTCGCGGAAGTCAGCAGCTGGATGGCGCAGACCGAAGAGGCCGAGGCGGAAGAAACGGCTCAATAAGAGCGAGCGTTTCCTCAAGAACGTCCTCGCCCGCCGCTAGACAGCTTCTGGCAGCCTCTCCCGCACTGCGCAGCGCATCCTCACTGTCGAGCAGGCGGGCCAGCCGGCCGGCCAGTTCCCTTGCGTCATGCACGATGAACAGCGCGCCGGCCTCGCCGAGCAGGCGGGCCGTATCCCGCGTCTGGAAGAGGTGCGGACCGGCCAGGACCGGCAGGCCGAAGGCAGCCGGCTCGAGCAGGTTGTGCCCGCCCACCCGCGCGATGCTTCCGCCCACGAAGGCCACGTCGACAGCGGCGTAGAAGGCCGTCATCTCGCCCAGGGAATCCAGCAGAAAGACCTGGGCTCCGGTTGGCGGCAAGCCTTCGACCGACCTCACTCCGATCTTCAGGCCGCTCTCCTGCAGTAAGGCGCGCACCGCGGGGAACCGCTCGCGATGGCGCGGCGCCATGATCAGCAGCGCGTCTTCACGCGCGGCCAGCACCTGTCGGTGCGCCTGCAGGGCCACCTGCTCCTCCGGCTCATGGGTGCTGGCGGCGATCCAAACCGGCCGGCCGGGGCCGATCGACCGGCGGATTTCCGCGCCGCGCTCCAGCACGCCCGCGCCGGGCCGAAAGTGAAACTTGAGGTTGCCGGTCACGCGCACGTCCAGGCCGCCGGGGCCGAGGTCCGCAAAGCGCCGTGCATCTTCCTCGCCTTGCGCGCCCACGGTTCGAACCGCCCGCAACGCCGCCGAAACAAGCCCGCGCACCCGCCGGTAGCGGGCGTGGGAACGCGCCGAGAGGCGGGCGCTGGCCATCACCAGAGGCACGCCCGCGGCCCGGCAGGCCGCGAACAGTCCCGGCCAGATCTCGGTTTCCAGGATCACGCCCAGGCCGGGGCGCGCGGCGCGCAGAAAGCGCCGGTTGACGACGCCAAGGTCCAGCGGCAGGAAGCAGTGAGACTGCGATTGGCGCAGACCGCGCCGGATGGCCGCCGAACCGGCCGGCGTGAAGGCCGTCAGCAGCATGGGCAGCTCGGGCCGGCGGGCGTGCAGTTCGCCGGCCAGCATCGAGAGCGCCCCGGCCTCACCGAGCGACGAGCCGTGCAGCCACACCCCTCCGGGCGGCAAAACTGGGGTCCTCAAGGCCCAGCGTTCGGAGAGCCGGCGGCGCCAGCCGGGATCGCGCGCCGAACGCGTCAGCATGTAGCCGAACATTGCGGGCGCCGCAATCCACGACAGCGCGCCGTAGCCGCCGAGCACCACCTCATCGCGTGTAGTCATGCGTATGCGGGCACCCCCGCGCTTAGCCTTGCCCCTTTCTGCCGGGAGACGCATTAATCCATCCATGGAGCTTGGTTCCGCCATCCATGGCTCACACACTCCCGGCAGAAAGGGGCAAGGCTAAGCGCTCCCGTGGCGTCAGGCGCCGGGAATGCGTTGCAGGAGGGCGGAGGTGGAGAGGCCCTCGCGGTACGGGAGGACGACGACGCGGCCGCCAAGACGCTCGACGGCGTCCGCGCCGGCAATCTGTTCCGGTTGATAGTCGCCGCCCTTGGCCAGCACAAGCGGGCCGACCTGCTCGATCAGCGCGGCCGGCGTATCTTCAGCGAAGGGCACGACCCAATCCACGCTGCCCAGCGCGGCGAGCACCGCCATGCGCTGATCCAGCGGCACGACCGGCCGGGAGTCCCCCTTCAGCCTGCGCAACGATTCATCGTCGTTGACCGCCACCATCAGGCGGTCGCCCAGCGCCTGCGCCTCCGCGAGACAGGCGGTATGACCGGCGTGCAGCAGGTCGAAGCAACCGTTGGTCATGACCAGTGTCTTGCCGTTGTCGCGCAGCCGCCGACCGATGGCCGCAGCTTCCGCGGCGTCGATGACCGCGGAAGCGCTCGATCCCGGCGCACGGAGTTCTTCCCTGAGATCGCGCAAATGGATCGGCGCTACGCCCACGCGCGCCACGACCACGCCCGCCGCCACGTTGGCGAGATAAGCCGACTCGTCCATGTCCGCGCCCACCGCAAGGCCGGCAGCCAGGACCGCCGTTACGGTGTCGCCGGCGCCCGTGACGTCGTAGACCTCGCGCGCCCGGGCGGAAATGTGCCGGGCGGATCCGGCGGCCGGCGCCGCCAGCAGTCCCTGTTCGCCCAAAGTGACGACCATGCCGCCGATTTCCAGCAGGGCGCACACCCGTTGCGCCCGTGCGGCCATTTCTTCCGTCGATTCCCCCGATCCGCCAAGGGCCGCCTCGAATTCGGCGCGGTTCGGCGTCAGCAGGCTGGCCCCCCTATAGGCGCCGAAATCCGCGGATTTGGGATCTACCAGGACCGGAATGCCGGCGGAGCGCGCGGCCTCGATCAGCGTGCCGGCATTGGCCAGACTGCCCTTGGCGTAGTCCGACAGCACGACCGCGGAACAGCCGTCCAGCAGTTCGGCAAAGCGCACCGTCAGGCGGGCGGAATCGTCCCCGCTGAAGGGCGTTTCGCGGTCCAGCCGGATGACCTGCTGATTGCGGCTAAGGACCCTGAGCTTGCGGATCGTGGGGCGGCTTTCGGAACGCATCCACTCGCAGGTCACGCCGCTGTCCTGCATGGCCCCGGCCAGCGCCGCGGCCTCGTCGTCCTTGCCGACAATTCCCAGCAGCGTCACCCGCGCGCCCAGCCCGGCCAGGTTGCAGGCCACATTGGCCGCGCCGCCCGGACGGTATTCCTGGCTGTCGACGTGGACCACCACAGCGGGCGCTTCGGGCGAAATGCGCGTGGCCGCTCCCAGCCAGTACTCGTCCAGCATGACGTCGCCCGCCACCAGGATGTGCCCATTCGAATAGTCGGGAATCACGGACGAACAGGCCCGAGTCAAACAGGACTAGTGTGGGGCGGCAACGCCGCAGTGGCGCTTCAGGCCCGCTCTGAAAGGCAAGGAACTCATGGGACGGCACACTAGTCGAACAGGCCGGGCAGAGCGAGCGAAATGGACGGAATGGCCGTCACCAGCAACAACACAACCAGCATTGCGCAATAGAAGGGCCAGATGGAGCGCAGGCTCTTCTCGATGGTGATGCCGCCTACCGCGCAACCGACGAAGAGGACCGCGCCCACGGGCGGGGTGACCAGGCCGATGCCCAGGTTCAGGATCATCACCACGCCGAATTGCACCGGGTCCATGCCCAGCTGAGTGGCCACCGGCAGGAAGATCGGCGTAGTGATGATGATCAGCGGCGCCATGTCCATGAAGGTTCCCAGCATCAGCAGGATCAGGTTGATGATCAGAAACAGGACCAGCGGGTTCTCACTGATGCCGAGAAGGGCTTCCGACATGCGCAGGGGCACTTCCGCGACCGCCATCAGCCAGCCGAAAGCCGAGGCCGCGGCAATGATCAGCATAACGATGGCCGTGGTCCTGACGGCGTTGCGGGTGGCCGTCACGAACTTCGACCAGTTCAGGCTTCGATATACGAAAGCGGCGATGACGACCGTATAGACGACCGCTATCGCCGATGACTCGGTCGCCGTGAATATCCCCGAGAGTATTCCGCCCACGATGATGATCGCCGAGAGAAGGCCCGGCAGCGCCTGCACGAAGGCCACGAAGAGTTGACGCCAGCCGGGGAAGGCGCCGCCCGGATACCCGCGCCGGACGGCGACCAGCCAGGTCGCGGCCATCAGGGCGAGACCCAGCAGGATTCCGGGAAGCAGGCCGGCCAGAAACAGCGACACGATGGACACGCTGCCGCCTGCCGCGATCGAGTAGATGATCATGTTGTGCGAAGGCGGAATGAGCAGGCCGGTGGCCGAGCCGGTCGCGGTGACGTTGACGGCGAAATCCCGCGAGTAGCCCTTCTCGCTCATGATCGGCGTCAACGCCGATCCCATCGCCGAAACGCTCGCCACGGCCGAACCCGAGACCGCGCCGAACATCATGCAGGAGAGCACGCTCACCTGCCCCAGTCCGCCTCTGGCCCGGCCCAGCATGGATTCCGCCAGGCGCACCAGCTTGGCGGCGATACCCGACTGGTTCATGAGTTCGCCGGCAAAAATAAAGAACGGAATGGCGAGCAGCGCAAACACGTCGATACCGGCCGCCATGCGCTGGAACGCCACGATCAGGGGAATGTCCAGGTAAAACAGGGTCGCCAGCGCCGAAAGGCCGAGACAGAAGGCTACCGGCACGCCGAGAGCCAGCAGAACCACGAAGCAACCGAAAAGTACCACTAGCTCCACGGGTCGGCGTCCCTCCTTCCGGCAATCAGGGTCGCGCAGTTGACGAACGCGAACAGCAGCATGAGTACGCCGCAAACGACGAAGGGCCAGTAGGCCACCGACCGGGAAATGTTGAGCGTGGGGATGATGTGCGTCGCCGTGTAGTCAACGAGAGCCAGCCCGTTGAAGGCCATGGCCGCGCCGAAGGCCATGATCAGCACCTGTCCGAAAACAAACACGGGCCGCTTGAGCCGGAGCGGAAGCTTGGAGACGAGCCACCGGAACCCCAGGTGGAACTTCTCATAAACGCCAACGGCCGCGGCCAGCAGCACGAAGCTGACCATGAGAATCAGGGCGGCCGCCTCGGACCAGGGTGGACTGGCGTTCAGCACGTAGCGCGCGAACACCTGCCAGGAAATCACCAGCGTCATCACGGCCAGTCCCGCCGCGGCGACCTTCAGGACGAAACCCGCGAGCGCCCCGGCTGCGCGGTCCAGGTCCAATCGTTGCCTAGTGTGCTGTCCCATAAGTTCGTTGCCTTTCAGCGTGTCCCCTGCGGCGTGTGGCAAGGCGCGTTCCGCCGGGAATGGTGGCTCCCATTGCCAAGGAGCGCAACGCGGCCACGGGCCACAGGGGCCGCGCCCTTCGGGAGCGGGCCTGAAGCGCCACTGCGGCGTTGCCGCCCTGGGCAATACGGGCAGTATTCCCTGCGGTCGTCGCCTTGCATTGACGCTTCAGGCCCGCTCTGAAAGGCAACGAACTTATGGGACAGCACACTAGGGCGCGGCACGGATCCTCTCCACCAGGTCCCTGAGCCGCGGGTCCTTCAGATACTGTTCATACAACGGCTGCATGGCGTCCATGAAGGGTTGCTTGTCGATGTTGTCGACAATCTGCACGCCGGCCTCCACCATGGCGTTGCGCGACGTCGTCACCCGTGCGTCCCAGAGCTCCCGCATCGCGGGCACCGACTCCTTTGCGGCCCTGCGCACCAGCACCTGGTCCTCGGGCGACAGTTTCCGCCAGCGATAGCGGGACATGACCAGCACTTCGGGCACCATCACATGCTGGGTTACGCTGTAGTGCGGCGCAACTTCAAAGTGCCGGGAAGACTCATAGGAAGGCCAGTTGTTCTCCGCCGCCTCGATCGTGCCCAGGGCCAGCGATTCATACACCTGCCCGTACCCCATGGGCGTCGCGTTGCCGCCCAGCGTCGAAATCATGTCCACGAAAACTTCCGAGTTCATTACGCGAACCTTCATTCCCTGAATGTCGGCCGGGGAGTGGATCGGACGGAGGTTGTTGTACATGCTGCGCGCGCCGGCGTCGTAGTAGCACAGGCCTATGAGTCCGTGGGGCTCCAGCGCGGCAAGGACTTCATCTCCGATGGGGCCGTCGAGGACGCGCCGCATGTGTTCCGTGGAACGAAAGAGAAACGGCAGGGAATACACGCCCGTTTCCGGCGCGATCGAGTTCAGCGGAGCGATGCTGGTCCGGCTGATATCGATCCCGCCGAATATCGTCATTTCCAGCATGCCCCGTTCGTCGCCCAACTGGGCGCCGGGATAGATCTTGAGGCGAATCCGGCCCCCTGTGGCCTGGTCGAGCCGGTCCGACATCGCTTCCATGCCGCGCACGGTCGGATAGCCTGCCTCCTGAATGTCGGCGGCCCGCAGACGAATGTTGTCCTGGGCCGCCGCGAACGGACCCGTGAGCGCGAGTAACGCGGCGAGCAGGGGAACCGCTATCGGGTGCAAGGCTGGTGGGTGCCGCACTAGCGCCCCATCCAGCCGCCGTCGACGAGCAGTATGCTGCCGTTGACATAGTCGGAGGCCCGGGAAGCCAGGAACACCGCCGCGCCCTTGAAGTCGTCGGGCCTGCCCCAGCGGCCCTGCGGAATTCGTTCGAGAATTGCATTGAAGCGCTGCGGGTCCTCGCGCAGGGCCCCGGTGTTGTCGGTTTCGACGTAACCCGGCGCAATGCCGTTGATATTAAGGCCACTTCCCGCCCATTCATTCGAGAGCGCCATGATGAGCTGCTTCAATCCGCCCTTGCTGGCGGCGTACCCGGGCACCGTGATTCCCCCCTGAAACGAAAGCAGCGAAGCCATAAAGATTATCTTGCCCGAACCTCTTTCGGCCATGTCGCGGCCCAGTTCGCGACTCAATATGAACTGGGCACTCAGGTTAACCTCCAGCACCTCGTCCCAGTAGTCGTCGCCATGCCCGGCGACCGGGGCCCGCCGTATGGTCCCGGCGTTGTTGACCAGCACATCCACGGCGCCGTGCTCTTCCCGGACCGCGGCAATAAAACGGTATAGCTGGTCACGCTGCGCGAAGTCGCATTGATAGGCCGTAAAGCTGCGTCCGGACTCCCTGACGGCCTGTTCCACTTCCGAGCCCGAGGCTTCCAGCGTGGCCGAGACTCCGATGAGGTCCGCGCCCGCCTCGGCGAGCGCTACGGCCATGGACCTGCCGATGCCGCGCCGGCAACCGGTAACCAGCGCCGTCCTGCCGTGAAGATCGAACAGGTCACTCATCGCGGCGGGGCCTTTTCGGCACACCAGCGCCGTGTCCGTGACACGACACTAGTTACACTTCGAATCGCCGCAGTTCAGGCAGGTCAGGCAACCGTCCATCATCACGACGGCGGCGGTGTGGCAACGCCCGCAAAGCTGGGCGCCGGCGGGGAAGGTATTCCTGGCAAAGGCGTCTTCCTGGCGCTGGGCGTCCTCGAAATCCTGCCGCTTGACTTCCAGCGCACGGCGCTGGGCCGGGTCCAGGGAGTGTTCTCCCATAAACCCGATCCGCTCCAGGTGCTCGCCCACTACGCAGCCCAGCTCGGCGATGATCGACGGCATGTACACACCGCCCGGCTGCCAGTAGCCGCCGCGCGGGTCGAACACGGCCTTGAGTTCATCCACCAGGAAGGCCACGTCGCCGCCCTTGCGGAACACCGCCGACATGACCCGGGTCAGCGCCACGATCCACTGGTAGTGATCGAGGTTCTTGGAATTGATGAAGATCTCGAACGGACGGCGCCTCTCGTCGGGCGTGTTCTCGTTCAGGACGATGTCGTTGATGGTCACGTACATGGCGTGATCGGACACCGGGGTCTTGACCTTGTAGGTGGTGCCTTCCAGGCGCGTCGGGCGCTCCAGGCCCTCGTGCATGCGCACGACCTTTCCGTCCTCGCTGGCGCTGAGCGCCGGGCGCGCGGCGGGTTTTTCGGGCGGCTTGGGCTGCGGGGGCGTCTCGGGCGCGGCGGCCGGTTGTTCGTCGGCGGAGACTTCGGGCGCGGCGTCGGGCTGCTCCACGCGGTAGCCGACGATCTTGCCGGCGATTTTCCTGGCGGACTCAGTCATTGTTCAGAACTTGCCGTAGTAGCCCTCCTTGAGGGCGTCAAAAAGGTTGGCGGCGGTGTGCACCTGGCCGTCGTACTCGACTTCCTCGTCGCCGGCGAACCTCACCTCGCTGCCGTCTTCGAGCTCAAAGACGTAGAAAGTGCTCTTCAGGTCCTTTTCCTTGACCAGCACGCCCTGGAAGGCGGTGGGATTGAAGCGGAAAGTGGTGCAGCCCTTGAGGCCGCTCTTCCAGGCCTCGACGTAGATGTCCTTGAAGCGGTCGTACGGATAGTCGGACGGCACGTTGGCGGTCTTGGAGATGGATGAGTCCACCCATTTCTGCGCCGCGCCCTGGATGGCGACGTGCTCCGATGGCGTAACGTCGTCGGCGGTGACGAAGTAATCGGGCAAGGCCTCGTCGCCCTCGCCGTCCGGGCCGGCCCCGGGATTGATCCGCTCGCGGTAGGCGAGCAGTTCGCACGAGTAAACGGGCACTTTCTCCTTGGTCTTGCGCCCTTCCCGGATCACGTTGCGGAAGTAGTGATGGGCGAAGCTGGGCTCGATGCCGTTGCTGGCGTTGTTGCCCAGCGACAGCGAGATCGTGCCGGTGGGCGCAATCGACGAGTGATGGGTAAAGCGGGCGCCGTCATCGGCGATGGCCTCGACCAGGTCGGGGTCCTCGCCGGCCACGCGCTGCATGTAGCGGCTGTAGCGCGCCATGAGCACCTTGCCGGGCAGCCGGTCCCCGGCCCGGAAGCCGTCTTCGGCCATTTCCGGACGCCGGCGCAGCATCTGCGGCGTCACCTCGAACTCCTCGTCCATGATCGGCGCCGGTCCTTTTTCGCGCGCCAGTTCCAGGCCCACGCGCCAGCCGGTCAGCGCCAGTTCGCGCGCCACCCGCTCGGTGA
Organism: uncultured Gammaproteobacteria bacterium; assembly: GCA_951828235.1. Taxonomy (GTDB): domain Bacteria; phylum Pseudomonadota; class Gammaproteobacteria; order Steroidobacterales; family Foliamicaceae; genus Foliamicus. The sequence goes on along the minus strand of OX639965.1, from coordinate 1,654,218 downwards.
ATTCGGTGGACTGATCGCTGCCGTAGCGGATCTGCAGCATGGTGAGCGTCGATCCGAGCCCTAAAAAGCCCATGCCGTGGCGCCGCTTGCGCAGGATCTCGGTCACCTGGCTGTCCAGCGGCAGGCCGTTGATCTCCACCACGTTGTCGAGCATGCGGGTGAAGATCGCCACCACCGCGTTGAACTCGTCCCAGTCGAAGTACGCCCGCTTGGTAAACGGCTCCCGCACAAAGCGGGTCAGGTTGACGGAACCCAGAAGGCAGGCGCCGTACGGCGGCAGCGGCTGCTCGCCGCAGGGGTTGGTAGCGCGGATGTTTTCCACGAACCAGTTGTTGTTCATCTCGTTGACGCGGTCGATCAGGATGAAACCGGGCTCGGCGAAATCGTATGTCGAGCGCATGATGAGATCGAACAATTCGCGCGCCGGCAGCGTTCCGTACATCCTGCAGGCCACGCGGCCTTCCGCGTCGGTGATATAGCCATCCGTGACCGGCCACTCGCGCCACACGACCTTTTCCGGATCGTCCATGTCCAGTCCGTCTTCGCGGGCTTCCGACTTGTCCAGCGGGAAGGCCAGCACCCATTCGCCCTCGGCCTCGACGGCCTGCATGAACTCGTCGGTGATCATCAGCGACAGGTTGAACTGGCGCAGCCGCCCGTCCTCGCGCTTGGCGGTGATGAACTCCTTGACGTCGGGATGGCCCACGTCGAAGGTGCCCATCTGCGCGCCGCGGCGCCCGCCCGCCGAGGAAACCGTAAAACAGACCTTGTCGTAGATGTCCATGAACGACAGCGGCCCGGAGGTGTAGGCGCCGGCGCCGGCCACGTAGGCCCCGCGCGGACGCAGGGTGGAAAACTCGTAGCCGATGCCGCAGCCGGCCTTGAGCGTCAGCCCGGCTTCATGCGCCATCTCCAGGATGCCGTTCATGGAGTCGCGCACCGTGCCCGACACGGTGCAATTGATAGTGGAGGTGGCCGGCTTGTGCTCCTGGGCGCCGGCGTTGGATACGATCCTTCCGGCGGGGACCGCGCCATGGCTCAGCGCCCAGAGGAAGGACTCGAACCATTTTTCGCGAATCTCCTCGGGCTCGACTTCGGCCAGGGTGCGCGCCACCCGGGCGTAGGTGGCGTAAACGTCTTCGTCGAGTATTTCGCCCTTTTTGGTCTTGAGCCGGTACTTGGAATCCCAGATGTCGAGGGAGGCTGGCTGTAAGGAAATCTCCTCTCTGTCTTCGCCGAAATGTGCCAGCTTGACCGGTTGCCCCATAGACTCCCCCAAATTATCGCTTTCCGTCCCATCTCCGTGAGCCCGGAAAGTCGCCTGCGCTGTCCCCTGATTCCAGCGTCGATTCGGCGCTGATCTGGCAGAATTTTTAACCCCCGCGAACGGCAATTGCAACAGCCGCTCTGAATTACAATGAAACCGCCGTTCTCCGTTTGGCGAACCATTGTGGCGGCGCGACTGTTTGCGGCACATGCGCATCAATTGGGATACCTCGCGAATGCAATTCACTGATACTCCGGACAAGAAGATGAGACGAAGGATACTGATCGGACTAGCGGCGCTGGCGCTGATCCTTGCCGGCGCCGGCGCGCTGCTTACAAGCGGCGCACCGACGACTTCGTACGCCCAGGACAGCACGGTTGGATCCTCCCCGCCGGTGCAACTCGACGGGCAGCCCTTTCCCAGCCTGGCGCCGCTGGTCGAAGCGACCAAGCCGGCGGTGGTGAGCATCGCAATCACCCGCCCGCCAAGAAGTTTCCGCAGCCCCTTCCGGGGCGACCCCCTCTTTGAGCGCTTCTTCGGTAACCCCTGGCCCAGGCAACAGCCTCAGCAGGACTCTGAGCCGCCGGAGCCGCAGCCTACCGGTTCCGGCGTCATCGTCGACGCTGAGCGCGGGCTGGTGATCACCAACCATCACGTGATCCAGAACGCCACCGAGATTGAAGTGACGTTGAGCGACGGACGGACCATCGCCGCCGCGGTGGTGGGATCGGACGCCGGCACCGACGTGGCGCTGCTGGAGCTGGACGATGCCGATGGCCTCACCGAGATGCGGCTGGGCGATTCCGAAGCGCTGCAGGTCGGCGACTACGTGCTGGCCATCGGCAATCCCTTCGGCCTGACCCACACCGTGACCTCCGGCATTGTCAGCGCCCTGGGCAGGACAATCCAGCGTGGCCGCAGCGAGGGAGCGCCCAGCCCGATAGAGGACTTCATCCAGACCGACGCGTCGATCAATCCCGGCAACTCCGGCGGCGCGCTGGTGAACATGCGCGGCGAACTGGTCGGCATTCCTTCCAACATCCTGTCCCGCTCCGGCGGCAACATCGGCATCGGCTTCGCCATTCCGACCTCGATCGCGCGCGCGATCATGCGCCAGCTGGTCGAGTTCGGCGAGATCCGGCGCGGCCGGCTGGGCGTGATGGTGGGGGACGTGAGCGAGGACGTGGCGCAGGCACTGGATCTTGCGTCCACGGCCGGGGCCCTCGTCAGCGAGGTCGTCCCGGATTCCGCCGCCGAGCAGGCGGGAATCGAACCGGGTGACGTGATCGTCAAGGTGAACGACAAGGAAATCGCGGGCAGCAGCGACCTGGTCAACAGCGTCGGCCTGCGTTCCGTGGGCGAAGAGGTCACCTTGCAGATCGTCGGCAAGGACGGGCAACTCAAGCTGGTGCAAGCCACCCTGGGCGGCATAGTGACCTCCGTCGGCGACGACGTCCATCCGGCGCTGGCCGGCGCCACGCTGGTCAACGGCGGAGACGGCGGCTTCCGGGGAGTGCTGGTGGAGTCCATCGCACCGGGCAGCGCCGCCGAGAACAGCGGCCTGCAGGCCGACGACGTGATCTTCCGGGTCAACCGCACCGACGTGCGCAACGTGGAACAGATGAAGGCGGCAGCGGAGAACCGCTCGCTGCTGGTGCTCCACCTCGCCCGTGGAAACCGCAGGGTTGTCATCCAGGTGCGAGGCTAGCCGGCCGGCGCCGCCCCGGCGGTGGGAGGCGGCCCGCCTGAGCACATGAAGACCTACCTGGTAGGGGGCGCGGTGCGGGACCGGCTCCTGGGCCTTGAGGTACGCGAGCGCGACTGGGTGGTGGTGGGCGCCACCGCCGAACAACTTCTCAAGCAGGGGTACAAGGAGGTCGGGCGCTCATTCCCCGTGTTCCTGCATCCCGATACGCAGGAGGAATACGCGCTGGCGCGGCGGGAGACCAAGACCGCGCCGGGTTACCGGGGGTTCGAAGTCGAATTCGGCCCCGAAGTGACCCTGGAAGAAGACCTGATGCGGCGCGACCTGACCATCAACGCCATGGCCGAGGAGGAGGACGGTCGCCTTGTCGACCCCTACGGCGGCGAGCGGGACGTCGCGGAAAAGGTGCTTCGCCACGTATCGCCCGCGTTTCGCGAAGACCCGGTGCGGATCCTGCGCGTCGCCCGCTTCGCGGCCCGCTTCAACGGCCTCGGTTTCGGGATCGCCCCGGAGACGATGGCGCTGATGCGCGAAATGGTGGCGCGGAACGAGGCGGCGGCGCTGGTGCCCGAGCGCGTCTGGCAGGAGACGGTGCGGGCATTGGGCGAAGACGCTCCGCAGCGATTCTTCGAAGTGTTGCGGGAATGCGGAGCCCTGAAGGTGATCTTCCCCGAGATCGACCGTCTCTGGGGAGTGCCGCAGCCGAAGCGCTGGCACCCGGAGATCGACACCGGCGTGCACGTGATGATGGTGCTTGAACAGGCGGCCCGCTTTTCGTCGAAGGTCGAGGTCCGGTTTGCGGCGCTGACCCACGATCTCGGCAAGGGGGTCACGCCCGAGCAATTCTGGCCGCGGCACAGCGGTCACGAGGCCGCCAGCGTGCGGCTGGTCGGCGAAATGTGCGAACGGCTGGGCGCGCCGAAGCGGTTTCGCACGCTGGCGGAAAAGGTCGCGCGCTACCACGGCGTCTGCCACCGCGCCGACGAGTTGCGTCCCGACACCAGGCTCAAGGTGCTGGAGTCGCTCGGCGCCTTTCGCGCCGACAGCCTGCTGGAAGATTTCCTGGTGGCCTGCGAGGCGGACTACCGCGGCCGCAAGGGCATGACCGAGGACGCCTACCCCGCCGCGGACGTTTTCCGCCGCGCCTTCGCAAGCGCCAGCACCGTGTCGGGCAAGGACCTGGCCGACGAAGGTTACGAAGGCGCCCGCCTGGGCGAGGAACTGCGCCGCCGGCGCATCGCCGCAATCGCAAAGTCATAACCCCCGGGAGCGAGGGCATCCCACCATCCCCTGGGAAAGACGGCGTCCCGCCCTCAATCCCTCCTTTCGTGGCAATATCATCGCAACCGCCCTCCAACCCAAGGAAAACACCATGATCCGCAACATTTCCCGCAGGGACGTACTGCTGGGCGCCGGCGCAGCCGGGCTCGCCCTGGGCCTGCCGCCGGTCAGCGCCGCGGAAATCCGCATGCACCACATTCCGTCCAGCGGCGAGGCCCTGCCGCCGGTGGGCCTGGGCACTTCGCGCGTGTTCAACAGCGTCAGCGGCGAAAACCAGCGCGCCGCGCTGGTCGAGGTGCTGGAAGCGCTGTTCGCCGGCGGCACCCTGGTGGACACCTCTCCCATGTACGGCAATTCCGAGACCCACCTGGGCGAGCTGCTTCCGTTGGCCGCCGGCAACGAGACGATGTTCTGCGCCACCAAGGTCTGGACCGAAGGGCGCGAGTCCGGCGTCAAGCAGATGCGGGAATCGATGGAGAAGATGGGCGTGGACCGGATCGACCTGATGCAGGTCCACAACCTGGTCGACTGGGAGGTACACCGCGCAACCATGCTGGAGATGCAGGCCGACGGCCTGTTCCGCTACCTCGGCATCACCACGTCGAACCCCCGGCAGTTCAGCGACTTCGAGCGCGTGATGCAGGCCGCCGACTGGGACTTCGTGCAGCTCAACTACAGCCTGGGCGAGCGCGAAGCGGAACAGCGCCTGCTGCCGCTGGCGCAGGAGAAGGGCATGGCGGTGATGGTGAACCGGCCCTTCGTGCGCGGCGACCTGTTCCGCAGGGTCGGCCGCAAGAAACTGCCCGACGTCGCGGCCGAGCTCGGCTGCGAAAGCCCCGCCCAGTTGTTCCTCAAGTGGATCCTGGGCCACCCGGCGGTCACCTGCGTGATTCCGGCCACCACCAAGGTCAAGCACATGGTGGACAACCTCGGCGCGGCTCTCGGGCCGCTGCCGGACGCTGAACAGCGCGAGCGAATCGAAGCCTGGCTATAGGCCCAACGGTGGCGCTTCCTGGAGGTGGCGAGAGCCCGGAAAGGAGCGCCAGAGTTCCGTCATGGTTGCGCCGGTGGACGGGTGGCGCAGGTCGGACGCGAGATCCGCGAGCGGCTTGAGAACGAAGGCGTAGCGTTCGATGTCCGGGTGTGGCAGCTTCAGCGTCGCGTCGATTCGGTCGCCGTAGAGTAGCAAGTCCAGGTCCAGCGTGCGCGAGGAGAACTTGCCGGCGGATCGGTCGCGGCCGGCTAGCGACTCCAGCTCCGCGAGCCGTTGGCGCACTTGCCCGGGCAATTCCTCCGTGCGGAACCCGGCCACAAGGTTGAGAAAATCCGGACCGCTGAAGCCCTCGGCCGGGCTTTGGTACACGGGCGATAGTTCAAGCTCGCCGTAGTCTTCATTCAGCGCCTTGCAGGCGGCCTCGAGGTTGGCGCGCCGATCGATGTTGCTGCCCGCGCTGACGAATACGCGCACCGGCGGGTTCACGCGTTCGCGCTCTCACGCGTCCTTGCGCGTTCGACTGCCGCGTTCGATCACCACGCCCACGTCGCGCGCATTGCGCAGCGCGTACGGCTTGCGCGCGGTCACGCGGACCCATTGCGCGCCATGCTGCTCCAGGACCAGCGACGCGATGGCTTCAGCCAGGGTCTCGACCAATTCGTAGGCGCGGCCTGTCGCCAGCGCCGTAATGTCCTGCGACACGCGCTTGTAATCCAGCGTGGCGCCGATCTCGTCCGCCGCCGCCGCCTTCGCCGCGTCAACGGCGATCTCCAGGTCCACTCCGACCACCTGGGGCGCAGCCTTCTCCCAGCGATTAACGCCCACGGTCGCCCTCACGCGCAGGTTCCGAATGATGATTCTGTCGGTCATTCTCCTTCCCTACGAGCACCCGGAACGGCCAGGACTTCTTTGCTCGAAGAGCGTGCTCAAGCTAACGTCGGCCAAGTCCCTGGGCGAGGAAGGTCGCGGCAAGTTGGTTCAGGCTCACGCCTTCGCTGGCCGCACGTTGGGCCAGACGCAAGTGCAAGGTCTTCGGAATACGCTGTACGAACTGACCGCTGTAGCTCTTCGGTGGAGGAACCGATCCCTTATCCTCCGCTTCCACCATTGTCCATGCCGTAAACGCGTCTCGCGCTTCTTCAATCGCCTGTTCGATCGTGTCACCGTCGGCAAAGCAACCGGGAAGATCCGGAACGGTGACCATGTAGCCCCCACCTTCATCACTTGGAATTGGGCTTACCTTGATTGGGTATTCTTCAAACTTCATAAACCCTCCTCAATCAATCTGACAAGTCGCCTGATGTAGAACGGCTTTATCGGCTTGTGCATGGGAACGGTCAAATGGTGGCCGGCAGCGTTGGTCAGTACGGCGTGGCTGGTTCCACGCTGACGCAATTGAAGATTGTATTGTCGCGCCAATTTCCTGACATTGTTCGGGCTCCAATCCGCCCTGGGGTTGGCTTTCATAGCACCGAGCAAGCGATCCGCCTTGACCACCTTGGGAATGATACTACATGCAGTATCGCAAAGCCGCCTTTCTTCCATTGCCTGACGGCAATTAAAATGCAACCGGTGCGGGTTCTGGGAATCGAAACGAGTTGCGATGAAACCGGCGTGGCCGTTTACGGGTCGCGCCGGGGCCTTTTGGCGCACCGATTGTATAGCCAGGCCCGGCAGCATGCGGAATTCGGGGGCGTGGTGCCGGAACTGGCCTCGCGCGACCATATCAAGCGTCTTGCCGGGCTGGTGAAAGGCACTCTTGACGACGCCGGTTTACGAAAATCGGACTTAAGCGGCATCGCCTGCACCGCGGGCCCCGGCCTGATCGGCGCCCTGCTGGCCGGGCTGGTTTTCAGCGGCGGACTGGCACGCGCGCTGGGCGTGCCGCTGATCGGCGTGCATCACATGGAGGCGCATCTTCTCGCCCCCCTGCTCGAGGGTGACTCGCCCGATTTTCCGTACCTGGCGCTGCTGGTCTCCGGCGGCCACAGCCTGCTGGTGGACGTGGGCGGCTACGGCGATTACGCCGTGCTGGGCGAATCGCTGGACGATGCCGCCGGCGAGGCCTTCGACAAGGGCGCCAAGCTGCTTGGCCTGGGCTATCCCGGCGGGCCGGAAATTGCCCGGCTGGCGGAAAAGGGCAAGCCGGGCCATTTTACCCTGCCGACGCCGATGCGCGGACGCAAGGACCTGAACTTCAGCTTCTCCGGGCTCAAGACCGCGCTGCTCTACAAGGTGCGCGACCTGGCCGCCGAAGTGCCGCTCACCGAAACCGACCGGGCCTCGCTGGCGCTGGCGCTGGAGACGGCGATCGTCAGCTCGCTACTCGACCGCACTGCGCGCGCGCTGGATGCGACCGGGCACGGCAGCCTGGTCGTGGCGGGCGGCGTGGGCGCGAACCGCCGCCTTCGGTCGCAATTGAAGGACTTGTGCCGGGAGTCCGGCGTAGGCCTCTATTACCCGCGCGCCGAGTACTGCACCGACAACGGCGCGATGATCGCGCTTACCGGCTGCCTGCGCCTTGCCGGCGGCGTCCCCGGACCGGCCTGGCCCGATGCCCGCCCTCGCTGGAACCTGAGCGAAGTCTCGCCCTTCACCCCCGCCTGACTCCTACCAGCCGATGCTGCGGCCGCCGTCCACGGCGATGATCTGGCCGGTCACGAACGGCGCGTCGCAGACCACGAAACGCACCAGCCGGGCCACGTCGCGCGGCTCACCGGCCCTTCCGAGCGGTGTCTTCGAAAGGATCGCCTTGCGCACGTTTTCGGGCGGCGGCGGATCGGCCCACATCACCATGCCCGGCGCGATGCCGTTTACCCGCACCTCCGGCGCGAGTTCGCCGGCCAGGCTTAGCGTCAAGGCCGCGAGCCCGGCCTTGGCCGCGCTGTACACCGGGTAGCCCCGAAGCGGGATGCGGGCGTGGATATCGACCATGTTCACGATCACGCCGCCCGCGGCCCTGAGCGCCGGCGCCAGCGCCTGCGACAGGAACACCGGGGCCTTGAGATTGCTGCCCACCAGGCTCTGCCAGTCGTTCTCGGTAATCTCGCCCACCGCCGTGGGATAGAAGGTCGAGGCGTTGTTCACCAGGCAGTCGAGGCGGCCGGCGCGGTCCAGGACCTCCGCGGCCAGGCGCTCGCAGGCGCCTTCTTCGAGCAGATCGCCCTGCAGTGAGAACGCGGAATCGGATCGAATCCCGTTCAGCCGCTCGACAAGCGCGTCGGCGTCCGTGCGAGAGCGATTGCAATGCACCGCCAGCGTGAATCCGGCAGCGTGCAATTCCCCGGCGATCGCCGCGCCAACGCGCTTGGCTCCGCCGGTCACCAGTGCGACTTTCGCCGTCTTCATTGCCCTTGCGCCACCCTTTGCTGCCCGGAGGCGGCATTATATGAAGCCGCCCGTGAATTCGAACGATCACAAGCCCACCAGGCCGCCCCGGCACATTACCGCCGCCATCACCGGATCCGGCGGCTGGCTCGCGTTCGACCGCTACATGGAGCTGGCGCTGTATGACCCCGACGCGGGCTATTACGGCGCCGGCCGGGCCCGGTTCGGCGAGGGTGGAGACTTCGATACCGCGGCGGAAACGTCGGCGCTGTTCGGGCGCACGCTGGCGGGTCAGTGCGCCGAAGTCCTCGCTGCCCTGAAAGGCGGAGATATCGTGGAGCTGGGCCCGGGCAGCGGCCGCCTAGCCGAGGTCGTGCTGGCCGAGCTGAAGGCCCTGGGCATGCTTCCGCGGCGCTACCTCATGGTCGAACCCGCTCCCGGCATGCGCGCCGGGCAGCGCGAGCGCCTGGAAAACGCGCACCCGGACCTGGCCGAAAGGCTTGAATGGGTGGATCGGCTCACGCACGAACGCCTGCGTGGCGTGATCCTCGCCAACGAGGTGATCGACGCCCTGCCCTGCAAGTGCTTTCGGCGCGCGCCGGGCCATTGGCTGGAGCGGGGCGTCAGTTCGGGAGCGAAGCGGCTGCGCTGGGAGGACCGACGCGCCGACACGGCGCTGGAGAAGGCCCTGGACGCGTTGCAGGCGGAACTGCCCTGGAGCCTGCCGGACGGGTATTGCTCGGAGATACGGGCGAACCTGGATGAGTTCACGGGGGAACTGGCCCAGTCGCTGGAGGCCGGCCTGGTTCTTCTGGCCGATTACGGGCTTCCCCGGCACGAGCTGTATCTGGCCGAACGTGACGAGGGCACCCTGGGCTGCCATTCCGGGCAGCGCTGGCACGACGACCCGTTTCGTCGGCCCGGGCGCGAAGACATCACCGCCTGGGTGGACTTCACGGCGGTCAAGCGCAGCGCGGAGGCGGCCGGCCTGGAAGCGGTGGGTTTCGCCAGCCAGGCGCAGTTCCTCCTGGGCGCAAGAATACTGGAACTGGCGGGATCGCCACCCGCGCCGGAGGACGCCGCGGCGCTGCGCCGGCTGATGCTTCCCGGGGGCATGGGCGAAGCCTTCAAGTTCCTGGGGCTGGCCACGGAAGGGATCGAGGCGCCCAGCGGCTTCGACGGGCGCAACACGCTGGCGTCGCTGGAACCGGGCCTCGCCCGCGATCCTGCGGGCCAGGCGACCAGCGCATGAGCCTCTGGCAGATCGTCCTGCTGGCCCTGCTGCAGGGCGTCACCGAGTTCCTGCCGATTTCGAGCTCGGCGCACCTGATCCTGGTGCCGGCCTGGCTCGGCTGGGAGGACCAGGGCATCGCCTTCGACGTGGCAGTGCACTTCGGCAGCCTCATCGCCGTGATCGCGTTCTCGCGCCGCGAGCTCGCCGCGATCCTGGAGGAATGGCGGGCCTGGCTCCTGTATCGCGCGCCGCCCGGGCCTTCGGCGCGGCTCGGACTGATGATCGTGGTGGCATCGCTTCCGGTCGGCGTGCTCGGTCTGCTGCTGCACGACACGGTTGAAGCGTCGTTCCGCGAGCCGCGGCTCATCGCGGTGGCCGGCGCGCTGTTCGCGGTCCTGATGGTGTGGGCGGACCGGCGCCCGCAATACGACACCCGCCTGCGCGAGATCGGCTTCAAACAGGCGCTGTGGATCGGCTGCGGCCAGGCACTGGCGCTGATCCCCGGCGCGTCGCGCTCCGGCGTGACCATTACGGCCGCCCGGGTGCTGGGCATGGCGCGCCCGGCGGCGGCCCGCCTGTCATTCCTGCTGGCGATACCGGTCATCCTGGCGGCCGCAGGGCTGGAGACGCTGAGCCTCGGCGCCGCGCCCGCCGGCGCGGACTGGGGCGCGCTGGCGCTGGGCATGGCCGTGGCCGGCGCGGCCGCTTTCCTTTGCATGGGCCTGCTGCTGCGGCTGGTCGCGCGCTGGGGCCTGTGGCCGTTCGCGCTCTACCGCCTGGCGCTCTCCGCCGTGATCCTGCTTTAGCAGGAGTGAGGGCATGCCCTCACAGCGTCCAGCCCTCAATCCGGGGACGAGGCCGTCCCGGCCTCGTGGAGAACGAGACGTCCTCCCTCCGGCTTATACTCGGCGGCATGAAGAAATTCATGATCGCGATTGCCGCCATCTTCGGACTGCTGCTGCTGGCCGGGGTGGGCTCCATGGCGCGCATGAACGCCTTCACCAGCGTGGACGACGAACTGCCCTGGGACTGCGAGGCCATCAGCCTGCCGGGCAGCGCCGAGGACATCGTGATCGACCACATGCGCGGCATCGCCTACCTGTCGGTGCTAGACCGGCGGGCGCTGCTTTCCAATCGCAGCATCCGGGGCGTCATCATGGCGCTGGACCTCAACGCCGATCCCGTCGGCCAGTTCCTGCCCCTGGCGGAACTGCCCTCCCACCTGCATCCGCACGGACTGAGCCTGCACCAGGACGCCGCCGGAAACACGCGGCTTTTCGTGATCAATCATCCGCGCGAGCGCGGGGAAAGCCCGGAGGCGGTGGAAATCTTCGAACTGCGCGACGACGGCCTGCTGCACCACGTGCGCACCGTGCGCAGCCCGCTCATGAACAGCCCCAACGACATCCAGGCCGTTGGCGCGGAGCAGTTCATGGCGGTCAACGACACCGGAGCCGTCAATCGCTTCCAGCAGATACAGGAGTTCCTGTTCGGGGCGGGCCTGGCCAGGGCCGTTTACTACGACGGCCAGGTCATGCGCGTGGCCGCCGACAAGCTCTCCGGCGGCGCCGGCATCGCTTTCGCCGACGGCCGCTTCGCCATCTCGGAGACCCAGGGCAAGCGGCTGAAGTTCATGACGGCGGACAGCGACGGAAGGCTGACCGAAGAGTCGCGCGTTGCCATGCCGGGTTTTCCCGACAATATCGACGTGGACGCCGACGGCAAGCTGTGGGTCGCGGAGCACCCCAACGGCATGGCGCTGGGCCGGCACTTCGGCGACAAGGACTATCCCGCGCCCAGCCGCTTCTATCGCCTCAACGCCGACGGCAGCGGGCTGGAACTGGTGGCGGCCGATTCCGGGCGGATGCACTCCGCCGGCAGCGTCGCCGCGCGCTACGGCAACAAGCTGCTGCTGGGCTCGATCACCGCCACCCGCGTGCAGCTATGTGAGATTCCCGAGGGAGGCTGAAATGATTACCGAAGCACAGGAACGCGTACGCCAGGAGCGCATGCGCATGTCGATGGTTCGCCGCACGCTGGGCGCGGCGCTGGAAGGCGAAGCGGCGGCCGACAATCCGGTCCCGGTGTACCTGGCCTGTTCGGACTATCTCAAGCACGCGCTGGACCGCCTGCATGCCCAGGACCACCGGCTGTGGGAACGGCTGAATCCGCACGCCGGTCCCGAAGACGCGGTATTTCGCGACAAGCTGGACAGGCTGAAGGAGCGCCTGGCCGCCAGCGAGCAGGCCCTGGCCGGCCTGGTCGCTGCGCGCGACGCCTTGAGGGCCCGCGGCGCGAGCGAGCGCGAGGACTTCGAGGACGAGGCGCGGCGGTTCCTGGACGTGTTTCTCAACATCCTCTCGGCCAGCCGGCATTCGACGCTGGCCGAGGAAGAGGCAGAGTTTGCCGACGCCGACTGGGACTATGTGGCCGACAACACGGCCGATGCCGCGGCCGAGGAAGGCCGGCTGTTCGGCGAGGTCGAAAAGGCCGCGCCCGGATTCATGGATTCGCTTCCTCCGATCCAGCCCCCGCCCGGCCACTAGCGCGGCTTAAGCCCTGCTATCTTCCACCCCTGTTGGCGGAGCGTTGGAGCCAGGATGGCGGAACCGAGCCATGGATGGCGCCTCCGCAAACAGGGGTGGAAGATAGCAGGGCGAGGGAACACGCCTGATAGCGGGAGCGTTCAAGCCATGGATGGCGGAACCGAGCCAGGATGGCGCCTCCTCAAACAGGGGTGGAAGAAAGCAGGGCGAGGGAACACGCCTAGCCGTGTGGCAGCGTTACAATTCAGGCATGTTGATCGGTGTACCCAAAGAGATTAAGCCCGACGAACACCGGGTAGGATTGAGTTTAAGCAGTGCGCGCGAGTTAATCGAAAACGGCCACGAATTACTGGTGCAAGCCGATGCCGGCGCGGGATTGCGCCGCAGCGACGACGATTACCGGGCCCTGGGCGCAAGGATCACCGAAAGCGCCAAAGAGATATTCGAGAAGGCCGAAATGATCGTGAAGGTCAAGGAGCCGCGGCCCGATGAATGCCGGATGCTGCGCGAGGGCCAGGTCCTCTTCACCTTCCTGCATCTGGCTCCCGACCCGGACCAGGCGCACAGGCTGATGGAGTCCGGCGTCACCGCGATCGCCTACGAAACGGTCACCGACGTCCGCGGCCACCTGCCGCTGCTGGCGCCAATGAGCGAGGTCGCCGGGCGCATGGCCGTACAGGCCGGGGCGCGGTGCCTGGAAACCGAAATGGGTGGCTGCGGCAAGATCCTTGGCGGCGTCCCGGGCGTGCTGGCGGCCAACGTCGTGGTGCTGGGCGGCGGCGTGGTCGGCACCAACGCGCTGCGCATCGCCGTGGGCATGGAGGCGCGCGTGGTGGTGCTCGACAAGTCGCTGGCGCGGCTGAGGGAGCTGGACCTGCAGTTCGGCGCCCGGCTCAACACGGTGTATTCGACCCGTTCGGCGATCGAGGAGTACGTCGCACAGGCGGATCTGGTGATCGGCGCGGTGCTGGTTCCGGGCGCCTCCACGCCGCAGCTCGTGTCGCGCGAAATGGTGCAGGGCATGGCGGCCGGATCGGTGCTGGTGGATGTGGCCATCGACCAGGGCGGCACCTTCGAGACCAGCCATCCCACCACCCATTCCGATCCCACCTACATAGAAGAGGACGTCGTGCATTACTGCGTGGCCAACATGCCGGGCGTGGTGCCGCGCACGTCCACCCAGGCGCTGAACAACGCCACCCTGCCGTTTGCGCTGGCGCTGGCGAACAAGGGCTGGCGCCAGGCCATGCGCGAGGACGCGGGGCTGATGGCGGGGCTTAACGTGCATGCCGGGCGCGTCACCAACCAGGCGGTGGCCGAAGCGCTGGACCACTCGTTTACTCCGCCGCAAGACGCGCTTAATATTCATTGACTAAACTGCGGCAACCGGATCGGAACTGTTTATGCCCACGAATACACAACCCGAAGCACGGCCCAGGCGGGCGCTGGGCAAGCGCCCGGCGTTTTACGGCGACGAACGCCTCGACATGCTGTTCGCGATGCTTACCACGCTCCTTGGCGAGGTGAGCGTGATCCGCGAGCGGATCGACACGCACGAGCGGCTGCTGGAGAAGGCCGGGCTGTTCGGCAAGGACACCGTGGATGCGTGGCTGCCCGACGCGGCAGCCGAGGCGGAGCGGGCCCCGATCCGGCAGCAGATGATGGGCCGGGTGCTTCGCTACCTGGAAGAAGATATGGAACCCGCAGCGGCCGGCGGTGAACTCGACCGCATATCAAAGGAGGTTCAACATGGTGATGTTTGAAGCCGAAGGCGTGCGCCAGGACACCATGCGCAGCGACGTGTATCCGCGTCACGGCATGATGGCCGGCGCCACCCACGACGAACTCGCGGCGCAGAAGTATTTTCTGGGCCTGCGCGCCTACGCCAACGGGCGGCTGATGGGGCATGCCATCGACGCCTGCAACGAGCAGATAATGCCCGAAATGGGCGAGCGCGACCCGGAGGACGAAAAGGACCGCACGGCGGTGCTGCGCAAGGCCGAGGAACTGCCCATATTCCAGCACTGGGGCGCGCTGCTGCGCACGTCGCAGGAACTGATGTGGGACTACGTGGCCGACACCGTCGACCGGCAACTGGACGATCTGGAAGAGAAGTTCCGGGGGATCGAGGACCCGATCGGCAGCCTGACGCTCCACCCGGACGTGCCGAATCCCGAATACCTTACGCTGGTCGATCAGCACATTCAGCCGGGCGGCTATCTGCACGACGCCGGCGGCGACGACGTACGAGCCGGGGCGATTTACGACCGCGGCGCCGTGCTGTATGGCCTCGGCCGCGCGGGCGGGCTCAACGACGTGCGCGGCCACACGCTTTGCGCCTTCATCCAGGACAGCTTTCCGGACGAGAAACCGAAGCGGATCCTGGACCTGGGCTGCGGCGTAGGCCACGGCACCCTGGCGCTCACCGACCTGTTCCCGGACGCGGAGGTGCATGCCATCGACATCGGCGGCGCCCTGCTGCGCTACGCCCATGCCCGCGCCGAGTCGCTGGGCAAGCCGGTACATTTCCACCAGCAGGACGCCCGCAATCTCAAGTTCGAGGACGAGTGCTTCGACATGGTCACGTCGGAAATCCTTTTCCACGAGACTTCGGGCACCGGCATGCCGGCCATCCTGAAGGAGGCCTACCGCGTGCTCAAACCCGGCGGCGCCATGTGCAACCTGGAAGTGCCGCTACGCTACAAGGGCATGGACATGGGCGGCGTCGTGGTGCGCGACTGGCAAAACTACTACAACGCCGAACCCTTCTGGGGCGCGCTGGGCACCGTGGACATCGAGCAGGCGATGAAAGACGCCGGCTTCACCCGCGTCATGCAGGGCTTCCAGCCGCGCACCCTGAACTTCGCGGGCGAACGGGGAACGACCGACAAGGAAGACCCCAGCATGGGAGCGCTCTCCCACTGGCTGGTCTTCGGCGGCTACAAGGAATAGCGGCACGCGAGGGCGTCAAGCCCTCACAGCGTCTCGCCCGCACGCCGGGAACGAGGGCCTCCCGTCCCTCGCAAAGGGCGAGACGCATTCTCTCCCGCGTTAGAAGCTGGCCGTCAGCTTTACGCCGACTTCGCGCTTGTGCGGGAGAGGCGCAAAGGTCTTGCGGTGGGGCAGGCCGAATATGCTGGTGGTGCCGCCTGCTGTCAAGGCACTCTGATCATTGGTCAGGTTCCTTGCGTAGAGCTCAACCGAGAACATGTCTCCCAGGTCCGCGTGCACCCGGGCATTGATCTTCCAGTAGCTGTCCACGGAGTTCCAGTTGAAATTGTCGATGTAGAACTGGCCCTGGTAGATCCCGTCGATCCGCAGCCAGATGTTGTTCGCCATGCCCGTCAGTTGATCCAGCTGAAGGATCGCGGACAGGCTGCCGGTCCATTCCGGCATGTAGCGCGGACGGCCGCCGGTCGCGGAAATCTGCTCGCCGACAGCCAGTGTCGGGGGCGGCGCAAGCACTGCCGTGGCCACCGACCCGGTGCCGGCAAAGTCGGTGAATTCCACATCGTTATAGGTAATTCCGCCGCTGAAGGTAAACCATTCGCTCGGCGACAGTTCAAATTCAGCTTCCAACCCCCGAATCTCGGCGTCGCCGGCAATGTAGGCCGCGGTAAAGAACGGCGCCGGACTCAGCTCGAAGAAGGTCTGGTTCTCCCAGTCCATGAAGTAAGCGGAAACCGCGTAGTTCAGCCAGCCACCCACGCGCTGCTTAAGTCCCGCCTCAAAGGCCGCAAGCGACTGCTTCGGCGTGAAGAAGCCAAGGTTCAGCGTCACGCCCGTGGCCGCGGAGTAGTCCTCCGCATTGGTGTCGTTGCCCTGCAGATTGCTCCTCGAGTAGTGGGCGTAGAGATTGGTGTCGTCCGAAGGTTGCCAGGAAATGATCACCCGCGGCATGAACGCGCTGTATTTCTGTTCCACGTCCAGAAGCGCGGTGAGATCGACCCGCTGTCGAATGGAAACACCGTCATAGACGATGGTCTGGGTATCCGTGTTCCAGCGCCCTTCCAGCGACAGCGTCCACTGCTCGTTCAGTGCGTAGTCCACGGAACCGAAAACTCCAAAGTTCTCGCCGTCCTGGAAGTTCAGATTGTTGGTGGCGCCGAAGCCGCTGAAGTCCGTGAAACGATTGTCCTGCGAATAGTAGCTGGCGCCGACCATGTAGTTCATCCGCTCCCCGGCCTGCGGCGTGTAGCGCAGCTCCACATAGGTATCGCGCACCCAGCCGGCCTGCCCGGCAAGCCAGGGGCTGCCGGAATTAAGAAAGAAAAACGCCGCCGGCGTGCCGAAGTTGTTATCGATTATTCGCCAGCTTGAGGATTCTCCGCGAGCGAATTGAGCGCTCAGCACGCCCTGGTTTGCCAGCTCGTATTCCCCGGAAACATCAACCCGCCAGAGCTCATAGGTATTGCCCAGCCCGTCCGGGGCGTCAACGATTGAATAACCTTCCAGTTCGGGCGGCAGGGTCGTGACAAACGACCAGGGGTTGGAGAACAGGAAAAGCGGCGTGCTGGCCGTGATCTTGCCGACCTCCGAAAAGTTCGGCTGTGCCGAGTCCCAGTCGGGAACGGAGCCGCAGAACAGGTTGCGCGGGGACTGCGACAGGTCCGTGGTGAAAGTGCCGCCATTGCCGCCGTCCACGGGCCGGATCGTGCCGGTATAGCTGCGGTTGCAGCTTCCGGCCGGAACATGGCCGCCTTGCGACTGCAGCTGCATGGTGTCATCGGAGTCCACGTAAAAACCCGAGACCTGGAAGCTGAAAGTCTCCGAAACCTCGAATGTCGCCAGGCCGGTGACCGCGGTATTGTTCTGCTCCCCGATGGGGTCGCCGTTGTCGAAATGGAAGTCGGCGCCCACCTTCTCCTGCATCAGCGCGAACCGCACGCCCACCTTGTCGCTGAGCGGCCCGCCTATGGCAGCGGTGAAGTTGTAGCTGGCGTCATCCGAAGGTGAATAGGACAGTGACACCTTGCCCTCGAATTCCTCGCCGGGCCTGGCGGGGATGTAGTTGACGGCGCCGGCGAAAGTGTTGCGGCCGAAGAAGGCGTTCTGCGGCCCTTTCAGAATCTCGACCCGCTCGAGGTCGATCAGCGGCAGGATGCCGGCGCCATCGGAGATGTAGCCGCCGTTCCAGAACACCGAGCCGGCCCGCGACGCGGGGCTCTCGACCTGAACGCCCAGCCCGCGGAAGCGGATGTTGGGGTTATGCCGCCCGCCCATTCCGCCCTGACTGACGTTCTGGAAAGCGAAGCCCGTCGTTACCGTGGAAAGCTCCTCGATGGTGTTCATGCCCAGGGCATCCAGTTCGTCCTGGGTGTATGCCGATACCGACAAGGGAATCTCGAGTAGCGACTCGTCGCGTTTACGCGCTGTGACCACGATTTCCTCGAATTCCTGCGCGGCGATGTCCTGAATGCCCATCAGGGCGGCGGCGCACACAGCGGCAAGGCCGGCGAGCCGGCGGAAGCAGACACTAATTGTCATGTTTTGTCCCCTGGAAAGTTGACCAGTGCAATGAATCCCAAAAGAAAAGGGGAATTCAGAGCCCCCACGGCGGCTCAGTATATGTAAATTGGCCGTTGGAGCAAAATTCCCCAGGTAAATCGGCGGTGGCGGAAACACCATTTGCGCTTGTGCGGCGCCCCGAAATCAGTGAATCGGCGGCCGGCGGGAGATAGAATCGGCTGCCTTGCAGAACGACTGACCAGCGCCGGGGCCCATGCCCAGTAACGAATCGTCCGAACTCAGCGAGACTGCTGCCGCCGAACAAGTGCTCGGCGCGTACGGTCTGCACGCCGAATCGCTGGACTACATGAACCACGGGCTGATCAACCGCACCTGGCGGATCCACTGCGAGAACGGCGCACGTTACGCATTGCAGCGCCTGAGTCCCATCCTGGGCCCGGAGATCCACGAGGACATCGAGGCGGTAACGGCACATATCGCCGCCAGGGGCATGGCCACGCCGCGGCTGGTGCGCTCATCCGGCGGCGGCCTCTGCGTGGAGCGGGCCGACGGCGTCTGGCGCCTGCTCACCTGGCTTGAGGGCGAGTATCACAACCGGCTCGAGACCACCCGCCAGGCCGCGCGGGCCGGCGCCCTGCTGGCCCGCTTTCACTTGGCGCTGGTCGATTTCGAACATCCGTTCGCCAGCAAGCGCCGGCCGATACACGAGCCCCGGCGCCGTATCCGGGAGCTTGAACAAGCGCTGGCCGAACATCGCGGCCATCCCCTGCACGCGGAAGCCGAAAGCCTTGAGCGCCGGACGCTGGAACTGCTCTCGCAACTGCCGGCCCTGCCCGACACGCCGTTGCGCGTGGCCCACGGCGACCCCAAGATCAACAACATGCTGTTCTCGGCCGAAGGCGAAGGCCTGGCCATGGTGGACCTGGACTCGCTGGGCCGCCTGAGCCTGCCCTACGAGTTGGGCGACGCGTTTCGTTCCTGGTGCAATCCGGTCGGCGAGGACAGCGAGGATACGGAATTTTCGGTCGAGTTGTTCGAGGCCGCCCGGTCCGGCTACCTGGACGTGGCCACCTTTCTCACGGACGACGAGCGCTCCAGCCTGGTGGACGCCACGCTCTGGATCACGCTGGAGCTGACCACCCGTTTTACGGCCGACATCGTCAACGACCGCTATTTCGGCTGGGACCCCGGGCGCTTCGCCTCGCGCGCCGAGCACAACCTCGTGCGCGCGCGCGGCCAACTCCGCCTCGCCGAGTCCCTCATGGCCGCCCGCCCGACCCTGGAAGCGAGATGGCGCTGAAGCACCTCATCGAGACGTTCGCGGCCTGGAAGGAGGCCGGCGGCCGGCTGGTGCTGGGCACGGTTTACGAAACGGCCGGATCGACCTATTCGAAGTCGGGATCGCGGGTGCTGATCGACGGCGAGGGCAACTACCAGGGGCTGGTGAGCGGCGGCTGCCTGGAAGGCGACCTGGCGGAGCATGCGGCCGCCGTGCTGGAGTCGGGCGAAGCGCGCTCGGTCTGCTACGACATGCGCGGCGAGCACGACATCCTGTTCGGGACCGGCGTGGGCTGCGACGGAATGCTCAAGGTGCTGTTGCAGCCGCTGTCCGGTGAAGGCGAGCGACCCTGGGCGCCGCTGGCGCGGATGGCGGAGCTGGCGATGGGCTCAGAGGCATCGCGCTGCGCGGTCGTGGTGGAGGGCGACGAGGCGCCGGTGGGCAGCACCTTCCTGGACGACGAGGTGCCCGCCGAGCATCCGGACGGCCTGCACACGCTTGAGAATCCCGCGCGCAAGGTGCTGGTGTATCCGCTCAAGTCGATTCCCAGGCTCCTGGTGCTGGGCGCCGGCGTGGACGCCGTGCCGCTGGTGGAGTTCGCCGAGCGGCTGGGCTGGCGGGTCACGGTCTGCGACCATCGGCGCTCGTATCTTCAGCGCGGCGACCTGGGTGCGGCCGAGGCCGTGCGCGAGCTCCGGCCCGAGGACATCGCCGAGCACATCGACCTGGATTCCTGGGACGCCTGCGTGGTCATGAGCCACCACCTGGCGTCCGACCGCTCCTACCTGGCCGCCCTGGCGAACCGGCCCATTCCGTGGGTTGGCGTGCTCGGCCCCAAAGCACGCCGCGAACGGCTGCTGCGGGAGCTGGGAGAAGGCGCCGGCGACCTGCACGGCAAACTCCGCGGACCCGTGGGTCTGGACATCGGCGCCAATGACCCCGCCTCGATCGCGCTCTCGATCATGGCCGAACTCACCGAAACGTACACGAAGCGCATAAGAGGTTGAATCGCAGTCGATTTCTTATTGACACACTCCAGTATCCAGGAGTATAAGGGGACATGGAAGGACGCGTTTGGTCGGCGTGTCCATGGAATTCGAAAAGGAGAACGAAAATGACCCAGGCAGGATTCGAACCGATTGCGGCGAGTCAGCGGCTGCAAGCGGCCGGACTTCCGGCAGAGCAAGCGGAAGCGGTGGTGGAGACCGTATCGGAAGTGAACGTTCTTACGCAGCAAGTCGCCGACGACCTGTCGGATTTGAAGTCGTACATTCAGGAGAACATGGTCACCCGGGACGACCTCAAGCACTTCGCCACCCGAGACGACCTCAAGGACTTCGCCACCCGGGACGACCTCAAGGACTTCGCCACCCGAGACGACCTCAGTGCGTTTGTGACCAGGGAAATGCTCACGGCGGATCTCGCGGTACTGAAGTCCGAGATTTTCCGCTTTGGTTTTATCGCTACCGGAATCCTCGGCACGCTCATCCTGGGACTGGCCAGCATGATTGCAGCGATGTCCGTTGCCGCTCTGTGGCGGTAGCGGCTTCGCGGCTCCTCAGGCCGTCAGAAAATCCCGGAACCGGCGGGCGTTGCGGACGTAGATTTCGGCGCCCCGCGCCACTTCGGCGCGCTCTTCGTCGCTGAGCATGCGCACCTGGCGGCCGGGCACGCCTATGATCAGGCTGCCCGGCGGATACTCGCGGCCCTCCGGCAACAGGGCGCCGGCCGCCACCAGGCTGTTGGCGCCCACGTGCGCGCCGTTCAGCAGGATTGCGCCCATGCCGATGGTGCATCCGTCCCCTACCGTGCAGCCGTGCAGAATGACCCGATGCCCAACGGTTACGTCGTCGCCGACCGTCGTGGGAAAGCTGGGATCGGTGTGCACTACCGAACCGTCCTGGACGTTGCTGCGCGCGCCGATACGAATCGGCTCGTTGTCGCCGCGCAGCACGGCGCCGAACCACACGCTCGAGTCCTTCCCGAGCTCCACGGCGCCGATCACCGCTGCATCCGGGGCGATAAACAGTGCTTCCGAGTTCGGCGCGCGGTCACCCAACCGGTAAATCACTGTACTTCTCCCACGTAGCGCCGGGACTGCGCGGCAAAGCCGGGCCCGAACTCGTAGAGAAGCGGCGCCCCCGTGGGAATCTCCAGTTTGACGATGTCGTCATCGGAAATATTCTCCAGCAACTTCACCAGCGCCCGCAGGCTGTTGCCGTGGGCGGAAACCAGCGTGCAGCGCCCGGCCTCGACGTCCGGGGCGATGTGGCTCGCCCAATAGGGCTGCACGCGATCCAGCGTGTCGCTGAGCGACTCGGCGGCCGGCGGCGCGTCCACGTCCGCATAGCGCGCCTCATGGCGCGGGTGGCGCGGGTCGTCGGGCTCCAGCGCCGGCGGCGGCACAGCGTAGGAACGGCGCCAGATCTTCACCTGAGCCTTGCCGTGCCTTTCCATGGTCTCGGCCTTGTTCAGGCCCTGCAGCGCGCCGTAATGGCGCTCGTTCAGCCGCCAGCTCTGATGGACCTTGATGCCGCTGCATTCCAGCTCGGCCAGCATCAGCGACAGCGTGCGAACCGCGCGGGTCAGCACCGAGGTGTGGGCCACGTCGGGGACGAGGCCGGCCCCGCGAAGCAGGCGCCCGGCGCGGCTGGCCTCTTGCTCGCCCGCGGGGCTTAAGTCAACGTCGGTCCAGCCGGTAAAGCGGTTCTCGCGGTTCCACAGGCTCTCGCCGTGCCGGCACAGGACCAGCCGGCCATACGAGGGCTTCACAAGGCCAGTTTCAGGTCCGCCACCACGGCTCCCAGGAATCGGGACGCGTCGGCGCCGGCCAAGCAGCGATGATCGAAGGTGAGCGACAGCGGCAGCATGCGCCGAATCGCGATCTCGCCGTCAACCGCCACGACTTCCTCGCGGGCCGCGCCGCTCCCGAGGATTCCCACGGTGGGCGGCACCATCAGCGGCGTGGCGTAGCGCGACGATCCGCCGGCGATGTTCGACAGCGTGATGGTGTAGCCGCGCACCTCCTCGGGCTTTAAGGTGCGGTCGGCGCCGGCCTTCTTCAGCCGCGCCACTTCCTCGCGCAGCTCGTCGAGGCCGAGCGTGCCGGCGTTGAAGATGGTGGCCACGATCAGGCCGTGCGGCGTGTGCATGGCCAGGCCCATGTGCACCTCTTCGGACATCGACAGCACGCCGGTCTCGGCGCTGAAAGTCCCGTTCAGCCGCGGTTCAGCGCGCGCGCCGGCCGCCATGGCCCGGACCAGCCGCGGCGTGAAATCGCGCGGCGACTCCCAGTCGTGGATGTCGGCGTCGTCCATTACCGTGCACAGCGCCACTTCGCTGTGCGCGGCGGTCATGCTGCGGAACATGGCGCGGCGCGGGCCCGAGAGTCTCTCGTCGGTGGCGGATGTGCCTGCGCGAGCGGCTTCATCGCTTTGAGGGCGGGACGCCCTCTCTCCCGGGGTCTCGGCCGCCTTTGCGACGTCCCTGGCGGTTATACGGCCGCCCGGGCCGGAGCCCTCAAGGCTTGTCAGGTCCACGCCCAGTTCGCGGGCCAGGGCGCGGACCGAAGGGGCGGCCTTGACGCGCTTCCTTTTGGGCGCCGCAGCGGCCGACCCGGTCGTGTCGCTCATGACCACGGCGCTGGCAGGCAGTTCGCCGACCACGCCGGGGGCGTCGCCGTTGCCCTCGGCGGCGGGTTCGGCGGGACCGGGTTCCGCCCCTGGGGCGGGACGCGCTCCCTCCTCCACATCGAAGCGGGCCAGCACGTCGCCTACGGGGATCACGTCGCCGGCCTCGCCGTGAATCGAGACCACGCGGCCCGAGACAGGCGACGGCACTTCCACCACGGCCTTGTCGGTCTCCACCGACACCAGCGGCTGATTCAGCTTGATCTCGTCGTTGGCGGCGACATGCCATTCCACGATCTCGGCCTCGGTCAAACCCTCGCCAAGATCAGGTAATTTGAACTCTCTCATTCCAATTGTCCCGGTTGACATCTGGATCAACTCTCCATGCACTCGTGCACTGCGTCCTTGATTCGCTGGACGCCCGGAATATAGCCGTATTCCATGCGCGCCAGCGGCGGCACGGCATCGTAGCCGCCCACCCGGATTACCGGCGCTTCGAGGCTGTAGAGCCCTTCCGAAGCCAGGACCGCGGCCACTTCCCCGCCCAGCCCGCCGCTTATCGCGGCCTCGTGAACGATGACTGCGCGCCCGGTGCGCGACACCGACTCCAGGATTGTTTCCTTGTCCATGGGGCTTACGGTGGCCAGGTCCATCACCTCGCAGTCGATACCCTCGTCAGCCAGCTCGCCGGCCGCGTTCCAGGTCTCCAGCGCCGAAGCGCCCCAGGTGATCAGGGTCACATCGGTTCCCGGCCGGGTCACGAAAGCCTTGTCCAGCGGCAGGCCCTCGCCGTTGTCCGGCACCTCCTGCCGGAAGGCGCGGTAAATCCGCTTGGGCTCCAGGAAGACCACCGGGTCCGGGTCGCGGATCGCCGAAAGCAGCAGGCCGTAGGCCCGCACCGGCGAGGATGGGATCACGACCCGCACGCCGGGCATGTGCGCGAAAAAAGCCTCCGTGCTCTCGGAATGGTGCTCCGGCGCGCGGATGCCCGTCCCGAACGGCGCTCTCAGCACCATCGGGCAGGTCAGCCGCCCGCGGGTGCGGTTGCGCATCCGGCTGGCGTGGCTGACGATCTGGTCCAGCGCCGGGTAGATGAAGCCCATGAACTGGACTTCCGGCACCGGCTTGAACCCCTGCGTGGCCATGCCCACCGACAAGCCGGCGATCATGGCCTCGGCCAGCGGCGTGTCGAACACCCGCTCGATGCCGAATTTTTCCTGCAGGCCCACCGTGGCCCGGAACACCCCGCCGTTCACGCCCACGTCCTCGCCGAACACCACCACGGTTTCGTCGTGGGCCATCTCCCAGGCCAGCGCCTGGTTCACCGCTTCGACCAGCGTGAGATTGGCCATCAGCTTAGTGCCGCGTCACTAATCCGGGACGGGATAGCGGCGGGCGATTTCCCGCTGGGCCTCAAGCGCGGCCGGCATGTTGGCGAACTGGTGCTCGAAGATCTCCTCGATCTTCGGCCGGGGCGTCGCCAGGTAGGCCTCGACCTCCTTCTCCACCTCGGCTTCCAGCTCCTCGATCAGCGCGGTTTCCTGTTCGTCGGTCCAGCCGAAACGCGCCTCCATGAACCGCTTCATGCGGTGAAGCGGCGCGCGCCGGCTGGCCTGCTCGACCTCCTCGTCGGGGCGATAACGGGTGGCGTCGTCGGCCGTGGTGTGGTCGGCCAGCCGGTAGCTCAGGGCCTCGACCAGCGTGGCCCCGCCGCCCGAGCGGGCCCGCTGCGTGGCGATTTCGGCGGCGTTGCGCACCGCGATCAGGTCGTTGCCGTCCACCTGCTCGCCCGAAATGCCGACGGCGATCGCCTTCTGCGCCAGCGTCTGCGCTGCTGTCTGGCCTTCCACCGGCATGGATATGGCGTAGCGGTTGTTGGTGACCCAGAAGACCACCGGCAGATTCATCGCGCCGGCGGCGTTCAGGGCCTCGTAGAAGGCGCCTTCGGAGGTGGCGCCGTCGCCGCACAGCGCCACCGCGCAGGCCTCGTCGCCGCGCATCTTGAAGGCCAGCGCCGCGCCCGCGGCATGCAGGCATTGCGTGGCGATCGGCACGCAATAGGGAAAATCGTGCCGGGCGCCGTCCCAGTTGTGGCCGCGCTCATCTCCGCCCCACACCGCCAGCAGCTGGCTCATGCGCACGCCCCGCCAGATCACGGCGCCATGCTCGCGATAGGAAGGCGCCAGCACGTCTTCGGGCCGCATGGCGGCCGCCAGGCCGATCTGGGCGGCCTCGTGGCCGTTGCTGGAGGCGATGGTGCCGACCTGCCCGGTGCGCTGGAGGTTGATGCAGCGCCGATCGAACACTCTCGTGAGGTGCATGAAGCGATACATGCGCGCCATTTCGTCCGCATCGGCGGCGAATTCGGGCAATTCTTGCTGGGCTTTACCGTGCTCGTCTAAGAACTGCGTATACGTAATTTCAAACTGGGCTACTACCGGCATGTGACGACTCGATTCGAGTTGCAAAGTATATCGCGGATGCTTGAATTCAATGAGCAATTGCAAGGCCGAGCGAAGGCATCCGACCCTCGGCGAGGGCGACGACGCCCTCGCTCCCGGCCTGGTGGAAACTATAATTCCCGGACGATGCTGACGCACATTGATTCGAAGCGGCGCCCCGGCATGGTGGACGTGGACGGCAAGGCCGTGACCGAGCGCACGGCCACGGCCCGCGCGGTCGTCGTGCTGCCTCCCGAGGCAGCCGGACAGGCCGAAGACGGTGAAATCAAGACCCACAAGGGGCCGGTGTTCCAAACCGCCATCATCGCCGGCACCCAGGCCGCCAAGCGCACCCACGAACTGATCCCGTTCTGCCATCCGCTCAAGCTCGAAGGCTGCCGCATCGCGCTCGACCTCAAGGGCAACGAGGTCGAGATCGAGTGCTCCGTGAAGGTGACCGGCAAGACCGGCGCGGAAATGGAGGCGCTGACCGGGGCGACGGTCGCCGCGCTGACCGTCTACGACATGCTGAAATCGGTCTCGCACGGTATCGAGATCACCGCCACGCGGCTGGTCGGCAAGACCGGCGGCAAGAGCGACTACCGCGATGACGGCGCCGGCTGACGCGCCGATATCCGGCCTGGTGCTGGCAGGGGGCCTGAGCACGCGCTTCGGAAGCGACAAGGCGGCCGCCGAGATCGGCGGGGTGAGCCTGCTGGAACACGCGGTCCGCCTGCTCGAAGAGGTTCTGGACGACGTCTGGGTGTCGGTTCGCCCGGACCAGGTCTGCGACGAATTGCGCTCGCACTACCGCTGCCTGCCGGACCGCCATCCGGGCAAGGGGCCGGCGGCGGGCCTGGAAGCGGCGCACGCTTCGGCGCCGGAGCGGGCCTGGCTGGCGCTGGCCTGCGACCAGCCGGGACTGAGCGCCGCCGACCTTGAGCGCCTGCTCGCCGAACGCGACGCCAAGGCGGCCGCAACGGCCTACTGCGACCCCGCCACCGGCGCCCCGCAGCCATTGTGCGCAATCTACGAACCCGCTACCCTTGCGGGTTTGGCGAAAGAGACCGCCTCCGGGATAGGCCCCTCGCCACGCGCCTACCTGGAATCCCGGCCCTTGAAACTGATCCCCATGGACATTACGAACATCAATAGTCATGACGATCTACGCAGATTTCTGCGCGGCGGAGCCTCGCAGCCGGGAGCGGTCCCATGAGCAAGAACGACGGTAACAGACCGACACGCCGCGAGGCGGAGGAGGCGGTGCGCGTGCTGTTGAGCTGGACCGGTGACGATGTCGGCCGCGAGGGCCTGGTGGACACGCCCAAGCGCGTCGTACGGGCCTTCGAGGAATGGTTCAGCGGTTACTCGGTGGAACCGTACGAGTTTCTGTCACGCACTTTCAGGGAAGTCAACGGCTACGACGAGATCGTGGCGCTGACGAATATCGACTTCAACTCGCACTGCGAGCACCACATCGCGCCGATCATCGGCAAGGCCCACGTAGCCTACCTGCCACGCGAAAAGGTGGTGGGTATCAGCAAGCTGGCGCGGGTCGTGGACGCCTACGCGCGGCGACTGCAGGTGCAGGAGAAGCTTACCGCGCAAATCGCCGAGTGCATTTCCACCGTCCTGGAACCGCGCGGAGTGGCGGTGGTGGTCGAAGCCGCGCACGAGTGCATGACCACGCGCGGCATCGGCAAGCGCAACGTGAGCATGGTGACCAGCCAGATGCTCGGCATTTTCCGCGACGACGCACGGGCGAGGGCCGAATTCCTGGCAATGATCGACCGCAGGCGGTGATAAGCCCCATAATACGGGGCACCGGGGAGTGCCGCGGAAAATCACTTGGTTCACGAGGTTCGATCGATCGAAGACGCACGGGCGCTGGAAGGCGTCGAGGTGGGCGTGTCCGACTGGATCCTGGTGGACCAGGAACGGATCGACCGCTTCGCCAGGGCCACCGAGGATTTCCAGTGGATACACGTCGATCCCGAGCGGGCGGCCAGGGAGCTCGAAACCGGCGCCACCATTGCCCATGGCTACCTGACGCTGTCGCTGATCCCCGGCGCCACCGAGGAGTTCGTCCATTTCCCCACCCTAAAGCGGGCGATCAACTGGGGCCTGAACAAAGTGCGCTTTTCTAGGATGGTGGTGTGCGGCAACCGCGTGCGCGTGCGCACCACGGTGCTCAAGGCACGGGCCCGCCTCGGCGGCATACAGATGACCTGCCGGCACCGGATCGAAATCGACAGGCAGAACAAGCCCGCCTGCACCGCCGAGACCCTCGGCCTCTACATGATCTAGGTGGGATAGCCGGTCGGCGTGTCGGGGCCCGCCGCGTTGGCGTAGTTGATCAGCATGAAGCTGATGCGGCCTCCGGCGAACTCGAAGAAGTTGGAGTTCAGCAACTGCTGCGTCGGATGGTCCGCGTAGAGTCCGCCGGGCTTGGGCGTCAGCCGCACGACAAAACGGCTGGCCGCGCGCTGCCTGTCAACGTCGATCGTGTGGCGGAAATGGCCGAACCAGCAGTCGTAGTTCCCGCAAAGATGCTCGAAGAAGCTCCCCAGCGGCTCCTGCCCGGGGCCGGGTGACGGCGAATAGCGGCGTTCGGGGTTGTCGCCGTGGCGTATCAGCACCTCGGCGTCGTCGGCGAAGCAATCCCGCACCGCTTGAAGGTCATCGGCGGAAACGTTGCCGAAGTAGCGGCGCTCGATGAAATCAATATATGCGGAGCGGTCTTTCATTTCTATCCTTGACGAGGGCGGGACGCTGTGAGGGCAGTGCCGTGAGGGCATGCCCCCACTCCCAGGGTCGGGCCCTAGGGCTGCATGAGCGCGAGGAACCCGCGGATGCGCCGGGCGTTGGTGCCGACGTCGGAAAGGCCCAGCCTCGACTTGGAGCGAATGTCCACCAGCGAGCCGTCGCCGGCGGGCGCGATCCGCACCACGATGTCGTCCTTGAAACCGAACCAGGCGGTGGTGGCGACGGCCTCCAGGCGCCCTTCCTCAGGCGCCACCGTGATCACCTCCCATTCCATTTCGCGCGCGGCGCTCTCCGCAACCGCCATCGCCTCCGCCGGCGGCATGTCCAGTTCAAGCGGCTGGATCTCGGGATACGCCGCAAGCTGCTGTTCGGCCACTTTTTCGCCGGGGTATTCCGGCGGATTGGGCGCCCCGGCGCGCAGCGGCAGTATGTCAACGAATTCGGGCGGGTTGGCGGTGTCGGTGGTGATGTCGTGGATTGGCGGAGAAACCTGCCCCTGGCGAAGCCACAGCAGGTTGTTGAGGGTCATTCCCACGCTTAAGACCAGCGCGATCCAGCAGGTGGCGTTGAACTGCCAGCTACCCATCCGGCCTCGCCCGCCGATCATTGCGATCAGCAGAAACAGCATCGCCAGTGCCATGATTGCAACGCTGCCGACGTAGCCTATGAAGGCCGGTATCAGGGTCAGCAGGTCCAGCCGGTATCCGCCGATGCTGGCCGCCACAACAACGGCCCCCACCGCCCAGACCCACACGCCGATCCTGGCGAGCGTTACGGACATCCTGCCATGTCTGGCCATAGTCCACCCTCTCCCAAAGCGAGCGGTCTATCTTACGGCATTCTCCGGCGGCGATGCTGTACGCTTTACGGCATGGACACGCGATCCGACACGATGGGCGCGGACGGCCTGAAGGATCTCATCGATCAGCTCGAGCTGGAGCAGCTGGAACAGAACCTTTTCCGGGGCCAGAGCCGCGACTTCGGTACCGGCCGGGTTTTCGGCGGCCAGGTGCTGGGCCAGGCGCTGTACGCGGCCCTGCGCACCGTGGAAGGACGCGTGGCGCATTCGCTGCACGCTTACTTTCTGCGCGAGGGCGACATGCGCTCGCCGATCGTGTACGAGGTGGACCGCGCCCGCGACGGCGGCAGCTTCTCCAACCGCCGGATTGTGGCCGTTCAGCACGGACGGCAGATCTTCAACATGACCGCGTCGTTTCAGGCCGCCCAGGAGGGGCCCGAGCACCAGGACCCGATGCCGGAGGCGCCGCCGCCCGAGGAACTCAAGGATCTGCGGGCCTTGACCTCCGGCGAAGCGGACTGGATGCCGCGCCGTTATTTCAACCTGCTCAGGCTCACGCAGGCGCTCGACTTCCGCCCGGTCGACCCGGCGCACACCTTAGGGATGGGCGCCCGCGAGCCCCGCCAGATGCTGTGGACGCGCACTTCAACGCGCTTGCCGGACGATATCGAGGCCCACCAGGCGTTTCTGGCCTTTCTTTCCGACATGGGGCTGATCGGCATGGTTACCTTCCCGCACGTTCGCCCGACCGCCGGTTTTCAGCTCGCCAGCCTCAATCACGCCATGTGGTTCCACTGCCCGGTGCGGGTGGACGAGTGGCTGCTGTTCGATCTGCACAGCCCGCGGGCCGGCGGCGCGCGCGGCTTTGCCCGCGCTTCCGTGTACGCGCGCAACGGTACGCGCGTGGCCACCATGGCCCAGGAAGGGCTGTTCCGCATCCGGAAAGCGCGGGGCTGAACGCGATGCCGAGCACGCTGTTCGAGAAGCTCTGGGCCGCCCACGAGGTCGCGCGCACCGACGACGGGCAATCCCTGATCGCCATCGACCGGGTATTTCTGCATGAGCGCACCGGCACGCTGGCGCTGCAGGCGCTGGAGAAGGCCGGACGGGCGATACGCCATCCGGAGCGCGCGTTCTGCGTGATGGACCACATCGTCGATACCAGGCCGGGACGCCCGGGACTGACGCGCATGCCCGGCGGCGCGGAGTTCATCACGGCCACGCGCGAGGCGGCGCTTCAAGCCGGTATCCGGCTGTTCGACATCGACGACTCCCGCCAGGGCATCGTGCACGTCATCTCGCCGGAACTCGGCATCGCCCTGCCCGGCCTGACGCTGGTTTGCCCCGACAGCCACACCTGCACTGTGGGCGGCCTGGGCGCGCTGGCCTGGGGCATCGGCACCACCCAGGCCGAGCACGCGCTGGCCACGGGCACGCTAAGGGTGGATAAGCCGGCGGCCATGCGGGTGCGCTTTACCGGCCGGCCGGATCCGGCGGTGACGGCGAAGGACCTGATTCTTGCGGTAATCGCGCAGCACTCCGCCGTGGGCGGCCTGGGCTGCGCGGTGGAGTTCGCCGGCGATGCGATCGACGCGCTGAGCGTGGAAGGCCGCATGACGCTTTGCAACATGGCCATCGAGTTCGGCGCATGGACCGGCATGGTGGCGCCCAACGAAGAGGTGTTCGAATACGTGAGCGGGCGCGAGTTTTCCCCGCGCGGCGCGCTTTGGGACCGGGCGCTGGCGGCCTGGCGGGAACTGAAGACCGACGAGGACGCGAGCTTCGACCGCGAGCTGGAACTCGATTGCGAAGGCCTCGCCCCGCAGGTGAGCTGGGGCACCAGCCCCGAGCACACGGTCGGGATCGACGGCGTCGTGCCGGAGCCGGGCGGCGCCTCGGGACGGCGCGAGGGGATGCGCCGCGCGCTGGACTACATGGGCCTGGCGCCCGGCCGACGCGTGGAGGGACTGGAAATCGGCGCCGCCTTCATCGGTTCGTGCACCAACGCGCGCCTGTCGGACCTGCGGGCGGCGGCCGGGATCCTGGACGGGCGGCGCGTGGCCGATGGCGT
Source organism: uncultured Gammaproteobacteria bacterium (assembly GCA_951828235.1). Classification (GTDB taxonomy): domain Bacteria; phylum Pseudomonadota; class Gammaproteobacteria; order Steroidobacterales; family Foliamicaceae; genus Foliamicus. Next base: position 1,623,410 of record OX639965.1, on the reverse strand, counting down.
CAAGGCGATCTGCGTGCCCGGCTCCACCGCCGTGCGGGCCGCCGCCGAAGCCGAGGGCCTGCACCGCGTGTTCGAGAGCGCCGGTTTCGAATGGCAGGAGTCCGGCTGCGCCATGTGCTTCTACGCGGGAGGCGACGGATTCGGCGGCATGCGCGCCGTGTCCAGCACCAACCGCAACTTCGAGAACCGCCAGGGCCCCGGCGCCCGCACCCACCTGGCCAGCCCCGCCACCGTCGCCGCCTCCGCCGTGGCCGGCCGCCTCACCGACCCGCGCAAACTGGTCTAGTCCGCGCTGCAATCCCGGCTTGACAATGATCGGTACACAAGACTATAAAGAGGTTTCATGGCGTGGGCCGGATTGGCCCTCATGCGTTTTGTTCAGCGGATTTCGCAAGGAGTGTGAAAATGGAAGAACTGGCATACGACACACTGTCGGAGGCAAAGGAACTTGAATCAGCCGGCTTCAGCGGCAGGCAGGCGGAGGCGATAGTGGGAACGATAAGCCGCGCCACGGCGATCAATGAGCAAATGGCGGGTGATTTGATCGCAATCAGGGCGCGGACCGATGCAATTACGGCGCGGACCGATGCAATCACGGTCCAGGTCGACGCAATCACGGTCCGGATCGATGCAATCACGGTCCAGGTCGACGCAATCACGGTCCAGGTCGACGCAATCACGGTCCGGATCGATGCAATCACGGTCCGGATCGATGCAATCAAGGAACGGATCGACAATGAAATGGTCACCAGGGCGGACCTCGAGAACTTCGCGACGAAGTTGGAGTTGGCTGAATTACGCACGGAAATGGCCGAGGGCTTCGGAGCGCTCAGGGCGGAAATCCAGGAATGCGTAGCTGGCCTTCACCGCACCATAGTCCTGGCCATGGCCGGCTCCTTCACCGCGTTCGCTGCACTACTGGGCGCATTGCGAATTTGGGGATGAGGGGCGTCGTTTCCGGCGTGGCGGCGCCGCTGATGCGCCCCAACGTGGACACGGACGCAATCATTCCGAGCCGCGAGATGAAGCGGGTGTCGCGCGAAGGCCTGGGCGAAGGGCTGTTCGCGAACTGGCGCTATTCGGACCTGGCCACGCGTGAGGAAAAGCCGGATTTCGTGCTGAACCGGGCCCTTTTTCGGAATGCGAAGATCCTGATCTCCGCGGAGAACTTCGGCTGCGGTTCATCGCGCGAACACGCCGTGTGGGCGCTGGCCGACTGGGGCATAGGCGCCGTAATCGCACCCAGTTTCGGGGAGATCTTCCAGGCCAACTGCGCGCAAAACGGCATCATGGCTGTGGTACTTCCCGCCGATGATGTGGCCGCGCTGGGGGCTGTAGCGCAGGAACGGGAACTGCGGCTGACAGTCGATCTCACAACCTGCGAAGTCCAGCGCCTGGACGAAGAACCCCTGCGCTTCTCCATGAAACCGCGCGAGCGCGAGATGATCCTCAAGGGCCTGGACCCCATCGCCCTCACGCTGAGCGAACACGGCGCCGCCATCGAAGCCTTCGAGCAGTCCGACCGCACCGCCCGCCCCTGGACGTAACCCCGGGAACGAGGGCGTGCTTGCAAGCACCGCTCCAAACGCGGTACGCTCCGGCGCTGTGAACGAGAATTCCTGCCGCCCGCTTGAGGGGCTGAAGGTCCTGGAGCTGACCCACATGGTGATGGGGCCGGCCTGCGGGCTGATGCTGGCGGACCTGGGCGCGGACGTGATCAAGGTGGAGCCGCCCGGCGGCGATCCGACGCGGCGGCTGCCGGGTTCCGGGGCGGGTTATTTCCCGATGTACAACCGCAACAAGCGGAGCATCTGCCTCAACCTCAAGTCGCCGGAGGGCATAGACACGGCGCTAAGGCTCGCCGACCACTCCGACGTGCTGGTGCAGAACTTCCGGCCCGGGGCGATGGCGCGCCTGGGGCTCGACTACGGGACGCTGTCGAAGCGCAATCCGCGGCTGATCTACTGCACCGAGAAGGGCTTCCAGGCCGGACCCTACGAGAATCGCGCGGCGCTGGACGAGGTGGCGCAGATGATGGGCGGGCTGGCCTATATGACCGGGCCGCCGGGCCGGCCGCTTCGCGCCGGGGCGTCGGTGATCGACGTGCAGGGCGGTATGTTCGGGGCGCTGGGGGTGCTGGCGGCGCTGTACGAACGCGAGCGCACCGGGCGCGGCTGCGAGGTCGTGGCCACCTTGTATGAAAGCGCGGTGTTCCTGGTGGGACAGCACATGGCGCAAAAGGCCGTGACCGGCGCCGCCGCCACGCCGATGCCGGCGCGGGTGTCGGCCTGGGCGATCTACGAGGTGTTCGCCACCAGGACCGGCGAGCAGATATTCGTCGGCGTGGTCAGCGACGTGCAGTGGGTGCGCTTTTGCAAGGTCTTCGGGCTGCATGAGCTGGGCGCCAACGAAAACCTCAAGACCAACTCGGGGCGTGTCGCCCGCCGCGGTGAGTTCATTCCGAAAATCAAGGAATTATTCTCAGGGATGACGCCGGCGGAGCTGATGGGGCTTTGCGCCGAGGCGGGACTGCCGTTCGCGCCGATCAGCCGGCCCGAGGACCTTTCCGATGACGCCCACCTCACCGCTTCGGGCGGCCTGGTGGAGGTGACCGTGCCGGACGGCGAGTTCGCCGGCGAGAAGGCGGCGCTGCCGGCGCTGCCGGTGGCGATAGGCGGCAGCCGCCCCACGTTGCTGCGCGATGTGCCCACGGCCGGCCAGCACACCGAAGAAATCCTCGCGGAACTTGCGGACGCGTGAGCGGGCAACTCAACCTCAAGGGCTACAGCAATCCGCTCTCGCCGGAAGGCAGGGCCGCGCTGGTTACGCCCACGCCGCACCACTACGGCGGGCAATTCATCTTCGTGGACTACCGCGCCGATGCCGAACAGGTGGCGCGCTACCTCCCGGCGCCGCTGGAGCCGGACCCCACCGGCCGCGCCTTTGCGATCGTCGATGAGCTGGTGTGCGTGCCGGGCGACAACCCGGAACTGGTCCACAGCAACCCCGAGCGGACCCGCTACACGGAAGGCGTGGTGGGCCTGAGATGTTCCTACAAGGGCGAGTCCGGCACCTTCATGAACGCGATGTGGGTGTCGAAGGACTGGTCGATGACCTTCGGCAACTTCATGGGCTGGCCGAAGAAGATCGCCCGCATTCACCTGACCCATATCCCGCCGAACCATCCCACGATCAGGCCGCTGGGCGTGGGATCGAACTTGAGGGGCGTGGTGGACCGCGAGGGCTACCGCATCCTGGACGTGTCCGTGCGCCTGGACAAGCGCGAGGAGGACACCGCCGCGCCGACCTTCGGCTGGCTCTACTCGGTGCGTTACTACCCGGAAATGAGCCCCAGCGTTCCGGCAACGAAACAATTGCTCCGCAACCGCATCGGCAACGCCCGCGCGATCAACGTCTTTTCGGGCGAAGCCAGCGTGGAGTTCGGCTACTCGGACAACGAGGAGCTTGAACCGCTCAGACCCGTGGAAGTCATCCGGGGCTATTCGTACAACCCCTGCTGGACCACCGCGCACACGGCGGAGCTGCTGGAGACCTACGAGTAGGGTAGCGGCGGCGCGGATCTCAGTCCGGATGCTTACCGTAGTGGAAGCGGAGGCGCCAGGACATCACAGTACCGGTATCGGCGGGCGCCAGGTCGACAACCTGAATCCGCCAGCCGCCGTTGGGCTCTTCGCTGCGGTAAATCCGCAACCGAAAGCGTATCCGAGACACCGGCCCCGTCGCCGTCCGGAATCGCGAGGGACAGGCCCATCTCGTCGGATGCCGGGAACCATGGGGATTGCGAAAAAGCACCCAGGCTGCCGGGAACATGGGTAGTGGCAATGGTCACGGCCTCGTCCAGCGCCAGCGCCCCGATCCCGTACCAGTTGTGAAAGCGGTACCCCGCCGCGTTGGTTTGCCAGGCATGCTGCGCGATATAGGGCCGGCCGTTGAAGCCCGCCAACGCCAGGGAGCAACGGCAGGCGGGCGCTAGCGCCATTCGATCGGCGGCCGCCGCAGTCGGATGTTCGCCCTGGGTTGGCCGGCCGCCGTTTCCAGTTGCGCGATGGCCTTCAGGGGATGCATATCCTCGGGCAAGTGGATGATGCCGAAGCTCAGCTTGTCGAAGTACACCGATTCCCCGGCGCCGAGACGCTCCGCGATGTCCTGAAGTTGTGCCTGACTATCGGCCTCGACCCGGATGCTGGAAAGCAGCGGCACGAAGGTCCACCGGGAGGGATCGAACGCGATCCGGGACGCCGGGCCTTGAAGTGGCGTTGCGGCCCGGAAAACCTCGCACTCGAATTCGATGACGTGCACTCTTCGATCTCCGCTCTCCAAGGCGGAGCCGTAAACCGTGTCCCGTCCCGGGCGCACCGCTCCGGATGCCTGCGCGGTCGGCAGGACCACGACCTCACGGCCCTGTGTCGCCGCGACCACGAAATCGCCGGTTGGCGCTTCCTGCGCTGCAGCGGGCAGGACGAAGGCGAGCGCAATCGCGCAGCCGAACAAGACAAGGAGAAACTTTGGAGCTAAGGCGTTGGGTCCTGGATACACTGAATCTGGTTTGGGTAAGTCACCCGATTATTCTGCCATGCACACTATGCGGCGAAAGAGGGCGGGACGCCCTCCTTCCCGGGGGGCTCAGAGGGACGGCGAAAGCGCTCCCAGGTTGCGCAGGAGACCGGCGCGAGCCTCAGCCAGTTCCATGCGCTTCTCAAGCAGAGTCACGTCGGTATTGGCAACGATTTCTTCCGCTTCCAGCTGGTCCAGAATGGTGCCACGGCCCATGCGCAGCTTCTCTTCCACGATGGATACGATCTCCGCGGCGTCTTCGAGCGAGCGCTCCAGTTCCAGGCAAGCCCTCGCCAGGCCGTCGACCAGGTTCCAGGACACCGTGATGTTCAGCTCAAGCTGCTCGAGGTCGGCGTCGAGATCGTACTCGGCCGCTTCCATGGCATAGCGCGCCTTTCTCACCAGGGCGAATTTCTTGCCGCCTTCAAAGAGCGGCATGCGTAGCGTCAACTGGGCGTCCGCGTCACGGGTGCGGATCTCCCCCACGTAGCCGTCGGCGCCGCCGAGTTTCAACTCCAGTTGGGGCCACAGCTCGGCCCGCTGGAATTTCAGGCGGCTCCTGGCCACCACCAGGCTCTGGCGGGCCTTGCCGGCGATCGGAGCATCTTCCAGGCCGCGCGATCTGGCTGCCTCCAGGGTCGCAGGCGAACCACGCTCCAGGTCGTCCAGGCCTCCGGCGTCCAGGTTCTCGCGGATGGCGCCGGTAAGGCGCGCCAGCTCAAATTGCGCACGCTGGTACGCGGTTTCCGCCTCGATGCGCTCGGCGCGGGCCTGGTGCAGGTAACGCAGCACTTCGTGCACCTGGGTCAGGTCCGACCTGCCCAGCGCCAACTGTTCGCGCACCGAGCTCTCCTGCTGCTCGACCAGCCGCTCGAATTCGATCCGGCGGATCAGTATTCGGCGTTGGTAGACCTGTTCCGCGAACGACACCGCCACTTCGGTCATGACCGACTGGCGGGTGTCGTCGGCATCGAAGCTCGCGGCGGCGATCAGGGCGCTGGCCTCGCGCTCGCGCGCGCCGATGCGGCCGAAGGAAAAGACGGTCTGGCGGACTTCCAGGCCGGAACTCCGGGAATCGCCCTCGTAGATGCCGATGCTGCGGGCCTCATTGCGGTTGTAGCCGTAGCCTCGGCCGCCGGTGAGATTGACCGTGGGGAAGCGCAGGCTGCGGGCCTCGGCGAATTCCTCGCCGGCTTCCTGCACCCGGCTGCCGGCGGCGCGAATTCGCGGGTCGCGCTGCAAGGCTTCGCGCAGCGCCTGCTCCAGCGTGTAGGGGTCGTCGCTCGGCGCCGAAGGCTGCTGGGCCCAGGCCGGGGCGGCGAGGAGGAGGCAGGTGATGAGGAACACCCGGGAAAGAGTGCGTCCCGCCCTCCGGAAGGCCGGGACGGCCTCCCTCCCAGATGCTTCGTTCCCGGGCTTAATCGTCATTCTTCCTTCATCGCGCGGCGAATCATGTCCGACAGAGGCTCGGCCAGGTACTGGACCAGCGTGCTCTCGCCGCCGCTCAAGGTCACCGACACCGGAAAACCGGGGCGGATGTCCCGCTCTCCGAGCTTTGCGAGTTCCGCCTCCGAAAGATTGATGTGGGTGGTGTAATACTGCATCTGCGTCTCCTCATCGGTGATGATGTCCGCGGAAACCAGCGTGACCTCACCCCTCAGCTCGGGCGTCGCACGTTGCTTGAAGGGCGTGATCTGCAGCCGCGCCTCCTGCCCCACGTTGACGTTGTCCACGTCCGTCGGGCGCACGTACGCCTCCACGATGAGCTTGTCCTCTTCCGGCACGATGTTCATGATCGTCTGGCTGGGCGGCACCACTCCGCCCACGGTATGGACCTGCATGTTGATGACCTTTCCGCCCACCGGCGCGTAGAGGCGCGTGCGAGCGACCTGGTCACGCACCGCGTTGAGGCGGTCGCTGGCCTCGAACCACTTGTTCTGCGCCTCGGTCAGTTCGCCCGACAGCTCGGTGCGGTACTCGTTCTTGAGCTGGATTATCTGCTGCCGCGTCTCGCCCACGGCCAGTTCCGCCTCGGCGATCTCGGCAATAATCTGCCCCACCTGGCCCTGGGTCTGCGCCAGGCTCAGCCGGCGCTGGGTCAGTTCGTTCTGCGACTCCAGTTGGCGTCCGGCCAGATCGGCCAGCGTGGCCACTTCCTCTTCCAGGAGTTTCTGTTCCTGCTGCGCGGCGTCGCGGCGCGACCTCAACCCGTTGATCTTCTCTCCGAGCTGCCCCACGCGCTGCTCCAGGATCGTGATCTGGCCGGCATGCTGGGAGCGCCGTTCGGTAAAAAGATCGATTTGTGACTTGAGAATTTCCTCGGTCCTGGGATCGCCGCGCAGTTCCGCGAACTCATCCGAAAACGCCACGCTCTCGCGGTCGTACAGCTCTGCCTCAAGGCGCCCACTCTCGGCCAGCGCGCCGTAGTATCGTGTTTCCAGCATGCCCATTTCGGCGCGAGGCCTGGTATCGTCCAGCACCAGCAGCAGATCGCCGGCCGAGACGGTATCGCCTTCGCGCACAGGCAGTTCCTGGACGATGCCGCCCTCCAGGTGCTGGATGGCCTTGTTCTCGCCGTCCACCTTCACGATGCCCTCGGCTACCACGCCCTTTGCCAGGGGCGCCAGCGAGCCCCAGAGAATGAAGCCGCCCAGCAGCACGCTCACGGAAATCGCGCCGATCCACATGCCGCGGTCGGTCAGGGGCTCGATTTTCTCGTTTTCCTCGATTTTCGGCGGCGTCTCGACAATGCGGCTGATGAAGGCCATCAACTTTGTGCGCCAGTTGTCGGGCTGCATTTGCATCTGGAAGTTCATTACTTGTACTTGACCTGTATCGGTTTGCCGGGACCGGCGGGCGCGCCCGGCTGCTTGCCCTGCCCGCCCGCGGCGGCTGCCTTCCCGGCGCCACGCGCCGCCTGCTGCGCGCGCGGCGCGGCGAATTGACCCATGATCTTGTCGCGCGGGCCGAAGCTCACGAGCTGGCCCTCGTTCATGACGCCGATCTCGTCCACACGCCGAAGCAGGCGCACGTTATGGGTAATCAATACGGTGGTGATGCGCCGCTCGCGCAGCGTGTCCAGGACGGCGCCGAGCGCTTCCTGGCCCTCGCTGTCGAGGTTGGAGTCCGGCTCGTCCAGCACCACGAAGGCCGGGTCGCCGTACAAGGCCCGGGCCAGCGCGACCCGCTGGCGTTGGCCCGCGGAAAGCCCGCGCCCGCCGACGCCGATGGGCGTGGCGTAGTTCTTCGCAAGGCGCATGATGACTTCGTGACAGCCGGCAAACTGGGCCGCCTGGATGATGCCCTCGGCCTCCGGCTCTTCCAGCCGGCAGATGTTCTCGGCCACGGTCCCGTCGAACAGTTCCACCTGCTGCGGCAGATAACCGAAGTGCCTGAGGCGCAGATGATCCGGCCAGCCGCCTATTTCCGCACCGTCCAGGCGCGCCGCGCCTTCGGAAGCCGGCCACACGCCCATCATCACGCTGGCCAGCGAAGACTTGCCGCTGCCCGAGGGGCCGATCAGGCCGATGAGCATGCCGGCTTCGAGCTTGAAGTTGACGGCGCGCACGACGGGTGTCTCGCCGCCGGGCGGCACGATGCTGAGGTTCTCGGCCTCGACCTTGCCTTCAGGGCGCGGCAGATCCGTGCCCTTGGCGGCATCGGCATCGCCGAATTGCTCCAGCAGCCCGTTGATCCGGCGCCAGGACTGGCGGGCGCCGACGAAACCGCGCCAGGCGGTGATGCCCTGCTCGATCGGCTGCAGCGCGCGGCTCATGATGATCGAGCCCGCGATCATCATGCCCGGCGTGACCTCCTGCTGCAGGACCAGGTAGGCGCCGGTGCCGAGTATTCCCACCTGCACCGCGAAGCGGAACGCCTTGGTGGTGGCCAGCAGCACGCTCAATCGGCCCGCGGCGGAAGACTGGAAAGACGCCGAACGGCGGTGCTGCCCCTGCCAGCGGCCCATCAGCCCCTCGAACATGCCCATGGCCTTGAGCGAGTCGGAGTTGCGCATCGAGGATTCCAGCAACTGGTGCGACTGCAGCCCTTCCATGGCGGCCGCCCGCATGGGCATCCGCGAGCGGAATTCGGCCAGCAGGCCGAGCGTAAGGATCACCAGCGCGCCGAACACCGCCACTGCGCCCATCAGCGGGTGAAACATGAAGATGACGGCGGTAAAGATGGGCGTCCAGGGAATGTCGAAGAAAGCGAAAATCGTGGGACTGCCCATGAACTGGCGGATGGAATCGAGGTCCCGCACCGGCTGGGTGGCGCCCTGAGCCTGGTTGGCCAGGCTGGAGCGGAACGCGCTGGTGAGCACATCCTCGGCCATGTTAAGCCCCAGCGCCAGGCCGATGCGCTGCATGAGCCGGTTCCGCACCCACTCGAGCAGGCCGAAGCAGCCGAGCAGGAAAAACGCGATCAGCGTGAGCATGATCAGCGTCTGGGCGCTGAAGCTGGTGAGCACGCGGTCGTACATCTGCAGCATGTACATGGGCGAGACCAGCATCAGGATGTTGACCAGCGCACTGAAGCCCGCGATGGCGATGAAGCCGCCGCGGTACTTGTTCAGCGCCGCCCGCAACGGCGTTACGGGACGTTCGGTCTCGGGAGTCCTGGACTGGTCGTTCACGTTAGCTTGGCCGCCGGCAAGAACTCCGGCGGGCACGCGGGCTCTACGTGGCGGTTCCGCCGTTGGCCTGGGCGGCGCGCTGCTTCTCGACTTCCTGGCGCAGGCGTTCGTTGACTTGCTGCATCATCCGCAGGGTGCGGAGAAAGCCGGGCCAGGGCATGGCCACGCGGGTCTTGGGAATCATGTTGGGCGGATTGTCGTCGTCGCCCGGCTGATCGGCTTCGAACTCGCCGAATTCAAGGCGCACGACGCCGTCGCGCAGCACCGCGGACATCAAACCGTCAACAAAGATTTTGGAATCGCTCATCTGGACTTTCTCCCTTGGAGTCGTGAATGGAATGGCGGCGCCGCCTCTCTTCCCGCGCAGCCTGCGTTGAAGAATTCTAGCGGAGATATGGGGCCGTGAAGGGTTGATTCAAGAACGTCTGCGGGGGAGAGTCGCGGGCGCAGGATTGTTCCCCGGGCCGGACGCTCTCCTGCCCGCGATCACGTGGCTTCGTCCGCGGCCGGTGCTCAGCAGGTCCCCGTTGTGATAGCGCAGTTCGACCTCGGTTCCGCCCGCAAGGCGTCGCGTCCAGACTCCTTGCCGATTGCCTTCCACGAAGAAAACTGTCCGGCCCGCACTGTCCGCGGAGTCGGCGCGCCAACCAGGCGCCGTGCTTGAGCCCGTCCCGGTAGGACCCTCTGGAGACGTATCCGTTGTTGTTGCGCTCAACCCAGGCGCCCTGTTGCCGGCCCTTCCCCAATAGACCCACATTCTTGCTTTGAAAGGCATCCCGGCCCGGTCTGGGTTCCCGTGTTTCCACCCAGAGCCCTGCCCCCTCTCCGAGGCCATCGGAACACTCGCCCTGCCAGCGAATGGTGTGGCCCGGCTGGAGGTACGACACCCATACGTAGCATCCCCGCCGGTTGGAGACCTCGATCCAGCAGCTAATGCCCGTTTCGTTTCCCGGCGCACAGGGCGCCGTGCTGGACCTGGTGGAGCGAAGCGTTCTGGATTTGTCATTTCACCTTGACGATGAAACGACAGGCGTTTCAAGCCTGCTCCAGAAGGACCGGAACGCGCCCATGTCGCTGGCCGACGGCTGTCTCGTGCGGATGGCGGAACTGTATGAGGACGGCGTGGTACTGACGCTGGACAGCGATTTTGGGTTCTATCGAAAGCACGGGCGAAAGGTCATTCCGAGGATTTCTCCCGACTGAATCGTCCCGCCCGCCGTATCGGGGGCCTCCCGGGGTGTGGACTAAAGGAACTTGATTATGGCAATGACCAGACTGGCCCAAGCCAGGCTGCCGACAAGAAGGTTCCGGTAGAGCCGCGCGAACTCTCTCTCGAATTGCGCCTCCGTTACCAGGCCGCGAATATCGCGCTTGGTGGCCATGTCGCGAATGTCGTCCTTCGTGGCGAGCCTGGCAACAGTCTCTTCAAACTGGATGCGGGAAACCATGTCCTTGAGGTCGGACTTCGTCGCCATGTTCTTGAGGTCGTACTGGCTCAGGGTTTTGGCCAGGTAGGCTTTGGTGACCATGTTCTCGGTGACGTGGGCCTTGAGATCGGCCAGGTCCTGAACCATCTGGACGGTGAGACTGTTGGCCTGGGTCACGGTCTGCACTACCGCCTCCGCCTGCTCGGCCCCGAACCCTGCATCCTTGAGGCGCCGGGTCGCCGAGACCGCGTCGAATGATGCTTGCGCCATATTCGCACTCCTTGTGAATTCCCTGGACCGGCGAGGCGGGCCGGTCCTTTCGCAGCCGTTTATAACTCGCGCCCCCGCACCGAGTCAAGCGGAAATTCGCAGTCGAGCGAAAACATTTCCCCGGTGGTCTGCTCATGGTCTGGTGGTTGCTGTCAAACAACATTCTGCCCGCAGGGGGGACTAATACGTATAGTCCGGCGTCTTCGCGACGCGTATGCCCGACCAGTTGATGGATCTGCGCAAGGTGTGGCCCGCCCGCGATTCGTGCGGCGGGGCCTGGAGTATGTAACGGTTATCGCGCCCGGTTCGCTTCGAGCAATTGCCGGCCTTACGGGCTGAGCCGTCGCCCGGCAGGTCACGAAGGCTCCTGCTCCAGCAGTCTTCCGTCCACTCGGTCACATTGGTTCCGATGTCATACAGGCCGAAAGCGTTCGGTCCGTGGCTGCCCACGGGTGTCGGCCCGGGCAGCGGCATGCATTGTTTGCTTTGCACGCCCGTCCTGCGAAAGTGTTCCCGGTCTTTCTTCCAGTCACACCACGCCGAGGGATTGTCATAGTCGTCGTGCGCCAGGGGGCCGGCCCTCGCAGCGAACTCCCACTCCGCCTCGCTCGGCAAGCGGTACGGCTCCCCCGTCTCCTCCGCAAGCCAGTTGACGTATTCCCTGGCGTCCGACCACGAAACACATACCACCGGATGGCGATCGCTCGACTCGAACCCCGGCTGCTTCCAGGTCCAGAGCACCGCGCTCATGCGCCGCACGATGATTCCATTTCTCGTGGCCCGCAAGTGCTCGGCGGAGAACCCGATGCAATCGCGCTTTGCTCTCGGAATCGTAAGCGCCGCCATGCGACTGAACGGTTTGCCTGCGGGCCACTTGCGAGTGGCATGCTCCGCGTCGGTCACATGGCCCGTCGCTTCCACGAACCTCCGAAAATCCGCCACGGTCACTTCGTGCACGGACAGGTCAAAGGGTTGGGCGATGGTCATTTCCCTCACCGGTTCATTGTCGGCACAGCGGAATCCGGAGACGCAACCCATGCGGAAAGTACCGGGATCGATTCCCACCATCAGCGGCCCTTCTCCCCCGGACCGGAGCTCGTCGGCATACGTGGTCCAGTATCCGGGCGGTTCTTCGCCGTCCGGCTGCGGCTGGACGGGAGAAACCGCCAGGCCGAGGATGAGCGTGGCCAGCGCGCCGCCTTGAAGCCAGATCATGCGGAACATTTCCGACCGCAAGTCTTTCAGGGCAGCTTTGGTCTCGGCGCCCAGGACGGCCTCAATGGACTCGAGGTGCAACTGCACCTGCTCGAGACCTCCGGCGATCTGAGCGTTCAGCGGGGCCCGGCTGACCAGGTTTCACCATGGCTTCTGCTTGCTCCTCCGGGCAGGCGGCTGAGGGCCTGCTCGGCCCCGAACCCTGCATCCTTGAGGCGCCGGGTCGCCGAGACCGCGTCGAATGATGCTTGCGCCATATTCGCACTCCTTGTGAATTCCCTGGACCGGCGAGGCCGGCCGATCCTCCCGCAGCCGGTTATAACTTGCGCACGCGCGCCGCGTCAAGCGGAAATTCGTAGTCGAGCGTGAGCATTTCCGTCAGAGGGCAAGGCCCACCTTATGCAGGCCATGCCGGCCGGAGCTGTCAAATGGATGAACATCGGGCTGAAAGCACTCTTTGCCAGGAAGGATTAATCCGAGGCGAGGTATCTGGTGATCGAATTCAGGGTGATGGAGCGATCCGGAGCGCCATCGCGAAGGTCGGCGTCGGCCAGCTGCGCCGTTGAGATTATGTATGCGGAACGGGAAGCCAAATCGTCGGGGGCATGAGTCCCGAGGATCAGTTTTGGGCGGCCATCGCCGTCGAGGTCCCCACTGGAAACCGTCCCGTCGAATGACAGATCCGTACCTTCGAGACTTATCGGGATTGCATGACCCCCATTTTCGGGTTGACCCACCTGCGCTTCTTGGGTGGGGCTGGGAACGAGGACACCCTATCCTCGTCGAGGGCTGGAAGCCCTCGCTCCTCCCAAAAAAAAGCGGCGGGCATATAGCCCGCCGCTTTGCAACGTGAGTTGCTGTTGGTTTAGGCGATGTCGATGTCGTCGATTGCGAGAATGAATTCATCCAGCAGATCGTCTTCGAACATCATGCCCGGGTCCGGAGGTGGCGGCAGTCCGCCGTCCTGGTCGGTGTCCTCACTGCCGGTGGTGTCGTCATCGACCTCGTCATTGTCCGTTCCATCAGAGGTCTCGTCGTCCTTCAGGCCGGGCACCGGGTCCGGAGTGGCCGGAGTGGTCGGGTCGAGGGCCGAATCGTTGGTGACCGTGACCGTGACGGTGAAGTCCACACTCTCGCCGCTTGCCTTCTCCGTGGCGGTGACCTTGACCTCGACCGTGCCGTCTTCAGTGCCATCCGTCAAGAACGGCTGATCCGCCTTCAGACCCAGGACAGCCTGACTGCTGTCGTCGTCCTTCGCCGTGATCGTGAACCGATCATCGTTCACCTCCCAGTCGTACTGACCGAAGGCGTGCGTCGGACTGTTGTGGTCCTGCACGTTCAGGTCATCGACAAAGGTGGCGTTAGCGGCCGAACTTTCCGTCTCGCCGATCGTGGCCGTGGCGGTGCCCGTGATCTCCGTGGGCGGCGCGTTCAGCCGGATTCCGACGGCCGACCTTGCTTCCCCGCCGCTGGGGTCCTCGGCCGTGACAGCGATCGCAAACACGTTTCCGCCACCGTCCGAGCCGTTGCCCGAGCTGTTGCCCTGGCCGTTCTGGTTGTCGGTGATGTAGAGCAGCTTGCCGGTCGTCGGGTCGAAGCGGATGTAGTTGCCGTTGTCCAGACCTTCGGTCTCGCTGCTGTCATACTCCAGCGTGTCGCCGTCGGCATCCTGGAAGAGGCTGGCCACATCGACCGTTGCCTCGACCACCGTGATCACTGCCGGGTCATTGGCGCCCTGCTTCATGATCGTCGCCTCGATCTCGTAGTTACCCAGGCTCACCGGGTCGTTATTGGCGAGAGCTGCGATCTCCAGCGTCGTGTTGTCGGTGTCCCCGACGACAGCGGCCAGGTGGCTAGCAGCCACGATTGCCGTGACGCCGTTGCCATCCCGGTAGGTCACCAGGGCCCGCAAAGTCGAGCCGGCATGCGCATTGGTCAGCGTCAGATCACCGGTGGCGCCGGGGATATTGACCCAGCCGCCAGGTGTCATCGTCTGCCACTGCACCGAGCCGCCGCCCGAGTCCACGACCAGCGTGCCGCCCGCGGCCAGAGAGCCGGTAATGGTCGGCGCCGTCGTGGGAGCTTCGAGCTCGCCCACCTTGATGGTCTGGCTCACGTTGCGCTCGTTGACGCCACCGTTGTCCTGGTAGGTGATCACCAGGCGGAAGTAATGGCCTCCGCCGCCGTCCGCGCCCAGGTCCACCATCGTGTCGCTGGTATCGTCATCGCCGGCCACCGCGGACCAGCCGCCGACGCCGTTGACGGACGACTCCCAGGTGTAGACCGGCGCAGTGCCCACATCGTCGCCGACGGGCGGATCAGCATCGTCTGAATCGTCCGTATCGATGCCGTCCTCGTCCGTGAGATTGACCTCGGCGACAATATTGGTGCCGCTGGTGGTCAGGACGATGTGCGCCGTGCCCGCGTCCGGCACGTTTTCAACGGTGCCCATGCGGGTGGTGGTGCCGCCGGTCACGCCGGCAGCGATGTCGCCACCACTTGCCGGGTCCGTATCGTAGTACGTCACGGTGGCGCGGACCTGCATGCCCACATGGTCCTGCGTAAGCATCACCGGTTCCGGGGAACCGTAGCTGGTCTGCGTCAGGCCGGCGTCCACGTCTCCGTTCGAGTCCAGGAACTCCCAGGTGTACTCCACCGTGACCGGCTCCCCGCCTTGGGCGTAGTCGGGATCCAGCCTGTGGTTGAAGGACATCGTCAGGCCGTTGCCCTCGCGGAGCACGCCGTTGATACGAACCGCTCCCGTGTCATCCGGAGTGTCATCATTGTTCGTATCGACAGTCAGCGGGATGGTGACGTTCTCGTCGGTGATGTCCACAACGATCGTCGCCGTGGCGCTCTCGCCGCCTTCGTCGGTGGCCGTGAGCGTGACCAGGCCGTCGTCCGTCTGACCGTTGTTGGTCATGCGGTCGATCTCGATGATCGCTACCCAGGCCTCGTCGTCGGTCGGGGCAGTCCCCTGCCAGGTCGGGTCGTCGTCGTTGGTCGGGTCGCCATCGGCGGTGTCATCGGTCTCGCGGTCGAGGCCCTTCTGTACGTCTTCCCACTGGCCGAAGTCGACCACCTGGATCCACGGGGTGGACGTGGAAACCGTGAAGGTCAGATCGTCCGTGTCGTCGCCATCGTCCGGATCGCTCCACAGCTCCATCAGGTTCAGGTAGATCGTCGTCTTGTTATCTTCCTGCTGCTGCTGGACGATGTCGATTCCCGCCGGTACTGCCGGCGCCGTCATCGTCATCGCCACCATGGCACGTGCTTCCAGCGTCGCGCTGTTGTCGGCAGCCGTGTTGGTCGGAGTGCCCAGTGCAAACACGGGCGCTTCGTTGACGTCCTCGACATCGATGTTGATGTCTTCGGCATCGCCTTCGCCGGCGTCATACATGCCGTTGCCGTCCAGGTCGTTCCAGGCCAGCACCGCTATCTCGATGTCGTCTTCCGTCTCGTGATCGAAGGTGTTGCCTTCCTTGACATAGACGGTCCAGGTGCGGGCATTGCCGTCCTGCGTGTACGTCTCGGACAGTTCGAACTGATCCGCGAACCCGGTGGTTTCGTCGTAGGTGCCGTCATTGTTGGTGTCGGCATTGACAAGCATCGGCTTGCCGTCGTTTGCGAGTTGGCCATAGGGATGCGGCGCCAGGGCGAAGTCGTTGTCGACGACCGTCACATAGGCCACGGCCACCTTGCCGGAGCCTTCGTTGTAGTCGCCGTTGTTCAGTATCTCCACCGTGACTTCGGGCTCGTCGTTGTCCTCGTTGTTCTCGTCGGACTCGGCCACGATGATCTCGAAGGTGACTTCGGCGTACGCGCCGTCCGTGTTGGTCGGCATGCCGTCCGAGTCTTCCTCGTCGCGGTTCTGGCCCTCGTCGGTGGCGCGCACCGTTACGGAGTACCGGCCGGGCGCGGCCTTGGTTTCCGCCTTGTTGGTGAACGCTCCCGTTGCCGGGTCGATCTCCAGCCAGGAAGGTCCGCTGGCGATGCTGTAGGTGAGCTTGTCACCGTCGGCATTCGTCACGTCTTCGTCCGTGAAGGCCGCATTGGGACCTGTGGTCTCCAGCGAGAAGCTCAACCACTGGCCCTTGGTCGCATCGTCGGCGCTCAGGTCCTCAGGCACGACCACCCACCAGCTACCGATCGCGTCGATGGCCTCGGGCGCGTCGTTCCGGTTGTTGACCGTCACGACGATTTCCTGGGAGATGGACAGGCCGTCGCCGTTGTCGTCGGTTACGGTGACCGTGATGGTGGTCGAGGGGGTTGTCTCGTGGTCCAGCGATTCGCCGGCTTTGAGCTTCAGCACGCCGTTGACGATCTCGAACTTGTCGTTGTCGACCTCCCACGCGTGCTGTCCGTACGGATGGTAGACACTGTCGATGTCGTCCACCGTCAGGGTGCCCACGGACGCGCCCGATTCGTCGTTCTCGTTGACTTCCACCTGGTAGAGCAGGTTGGCCGAGCCGTCGCTGTTGGTCAGGTTGATGGCGGTGGGAACGTCGTTGCCGTCGTCGACGACGATGTCGAACTCGGCCCGCGCGGATTCGCCGCCGTCATCGGTGGCTACAACCGCAATGGTCCATTCGCCGAACGCGCCTGCTGGAGGCGTTCCGGTGATGGTGCCGGTAATGAAGGTGACGTCCTTGGTCTCCGGATCCGGCGCCTCTTCCTCGTCCATGCCGTTGTCCATGCCATTCTCGCCTTCCTCTTCTTCCGTGGCGATCGTGATGGTGATCGTGGCGGTGCCGGACAGGCCGTAGCGGTCCATTACCTGGATCATGACCTCGGTGTCTTCCTCAAGCACCAGGCCGGCCTTGAGCTGAAGCACGCCGGCTTCGGTGATCTGGAAGCGGTCGTCGTCGACCGAGAAGGTGTGCTCGTCGCCGCGACCCATTGCCGCGCCCGTGTCCGGGTCGGTGAAGGAGATGGCGCCGATGTCGGTGGGCATGGGTTCCTCTTCCTCTTCCATGCCGTTGCCGTTCGTGCCGTCGTCCATGCCGTCGCCTTCCTCTTCTTCCATGGGAGGCGTGTACTCATACTCCACGTCGTTGACGGTCGGAGCCGTAGCCGTGTAGGTAACGGTTTCCGTCGTGAGCTGCATGTTCCAGCCTTCCGGCCCGCCGTCCAACTTGTAGGTGAACAGCGAGTCGGTATCGTCCTGATCGCTGAAGAGGTCCTCCAGGTGGATCGGTTCAACACCAAGGGCTTCGCCGGCCGCGCCGTCCGTGACGTCGGGAAGCTCCCCATTGACGGTCGGCGGCTCGTTCAGGTCGTTGATCGCAATCGTAACCATCGTCGCCTGAGAAGTTCCAGCCGGCGTCTGATCGTCCGAGGCAGTCAACATGATCGTGACCGAGCCGTCTTCTTCCGCCTCATGGTCGAGACTCACGCCGTCCATGAGCTTGAGCACCAACGTGTCCGTAATCTCGAAGCGGTCGTCATGCACCGTGTAGGAAATCGTGTTGCCTTCCGGATCGGTGCTGTCGCCCAGGGTGCTGATCGTCGCGCCCTCTTCGTTCTCGTCGACGCTCAGGGAATCCGCGTTGCGGACCGTCGGCGCGGTCGGCGCTTCGTTGCCGTCCGTGACATTAATCTTGACATCAACGTACGCGGACATCTCCGGATCACCGTCGTCGGTAACGGTAACCCTGACCGTAACCTCTTGCTCCGTTTCGTAGTCCAGGCTCTCGGTGTCCTCCAGCTTCAGCCACCAGCCGCCGTTGGCGTCCTGCTCGGTCTCAAAGCGGGGATCGTTCACCGAAAGCGTGTGCGTCTGGCCCATGTCGGGATCGCTGAAGGTGATCTCACCCAATGGCGCGCCCGAATGGTTCTCGGCGACGGTCGAAGAAGCCGTCATGCCGTCCGGCGTGGTGCTGTCCGCCACCGAAATGGTCGGTTGCTCGTTCAGGTCGTTGACCCCAACGGTTACATTCATGGAAGCCGAAAGATCGCCGATGTCCCTGACGGTCACGGTAACCATGACGGACTCTGCCGTCTCATGGTCCAGACTCACGCCGTCTTTCAGCTTGAGCATGCCGTCGGCCACTTCAAAGCGGTCGTCGCTCACCTCGTAGGTGTGGGTGTCGCCGTCGTCCACGTCGGAAGCCGTGACCGCGCCCACGGCCGCACCGGCCGCGTTCTCGTCCACGGAACCGTCCGCCGCCTCAATCGTGGGGGCCTCGTTCAGGTCATTGACCCCAACGGTTACATCCATGGAAGCCGAAAGCTCGCCGCGGTCCTCGACGGTCACGGTAACCACGACGGATTCGTCCGTCTCATGGTCCAGACTCACGCCGTCTTTCAGCTTGAGCATGCCGTCGGCCACTTCAAAGCGGTCGTCGCTCACCTCGTAGGTGTGGGTGTCGCCGTCGTCCGGGTCGGAAACCGTGACTGCGCCCACGGCCGCACCGGCCGCGTTCTCGTCCACGGCGCCGGAAGCGGCCTCAATCGTGGGGGCCTCGTTGACGTCGTTGACCGTAATGGTCACGTCCACGGTGCCCGACAGGTCACCGGCGTCGGTGACGGTCAAGGTGAGCGCTACGGACCCTTCGTCCTCGAAGTCAAGGCTCTCGCCTTCCTTGAGCGCAATCCACATTCCGCCGCTCTCGTCGGTAACGGTCGTGAAGCGGAAGTCGCTGATCCGCACGGTGTGCGTGTCGCCCGCATCCGGGTCGCTCAGCGTAATCGCACTCAGCACGGCGCCGGCCGCGTTCTCGTCCACGTCGGCGTCAGCCGCCATGATCGAGGGCGCTTCGTTCACGTCCCCGATCTCCACCGTCACGATGGTCGGCTCGGATATGAGACCGCTCGGGTCCATGGCCGTAACCACAATATCCACGGAACCGCCTTCCTCTTCGTAGTTGAGCGACGCGTCGTCCTTCAACTTGAGGACGCCGCCCGCGATCACTTCAAAGCGGTCGTCATCGACGCTGAAGCTGACCGCGTCACCCTCGGGATCCGAACCGGTCTCCAGCGAAGCAATAACGGCGCCTTCGTCGTTCTCGTCCACCGACTGCGGAAGTCCGCGAAGCTCAGGCGCACTCGGGGCCTCGTTTACGTTGTCGACCGTGACGGTCACGTCGGCGCTGGCCGAAAGGTCGCCGTCGGTGACGGTTACCGTCACCGTGACGGAACCGGCCGTCTCATGGTCCAGACTCTCGCCGTCTTTCAGCTTGAGCATGCCGTCGGCCACTTCAAAGCGGTCGTCGCTCACCTCGTAGGTGTGGGTGTCGCCGTCGTCCGGGTCGGAAACCGTGACTGCGCCCACGGCCGCACCGGCCGCGTTCTCGTCCACGGCGCCGGAAGCGGCCTCAATCGTGGGGGCCTCGTTGACGTCGTTGACCGTAATGGTCACGTCCACGGTGCCCGACAGGTCACCGGCGTCGGTGACGGTCAAGGTGAGCGCTACGGACCCTTCGTCCTCGAAGTCAAGGCTCTCGCCTTCCTTGAGCGCAATCCACATTCCGCCGCTCTCGTCGGTAACGGTCGTGAAGCGGAAGTCGCTGATCCGCACGGTGTGCGTGTCGCCCGCATCCGGGTCGCTCAGCGTAATCGCACTCAGCACGGCGCCGGCCGCGTTCTCGTCCACGTCGGCGTCAGCCGCCATGATCGAGGGCGCTTCGTTCACGTCCCCGATCTCCACCGTCACGATGGTCGGCTCGGATATGAGACCGCTCGGGTCCATGGCCGTAACCACAATATCCACGGAACCGCCTTCCTCTTCGTAGTTGAGCGACGCGTCGTCCTTCAACTTGAGGACGCCGCCCGCAATCACTTCAAAGCGGTCGTCATCGACGCTGAAGCTGACCGCGTCACCCTCGGGATCCGAACCGGTCTCCAGCGAAGCAATAACGGAGCCTTCGTCGTTCTCGTCCACCGACTGCGCAAATCCGCGAAGCTCAGGCGCACTCGGGGCCTCGTTGACGTTGTTGACCGTGACGGTCACGTCGGCGCTGGCCGAAAGGTCGCCGTCGTCGGTGACGGTTACCGTCACCTTGACGGAACCGGCCGCCTCGTGGTCCAGGCTCATGCCGTCCTTGAGTTTCAGCATGCCGTCCGCCACTTCAAAGCGGTCATCGCTCACCGTGTAGGTGTGGGTGTCGGTGTCGCCGGCGTCCGGGTCGCTGGCTGTAACCGCGCCAACCATCGCGCCTGCCGCGTTCTCGTCCACGGAACCGTCCGCAACCGAAATGGACGGGGCCTCGTTGACATCGTTGACTGTGACTGTCACATCCACCGAATTGGAGTTTCCACCCTCATCCATGGCTGTGACCGTGACTATGACGGAAGTGTCCGTCTCGTAATCCAGGCTCATGCCGTCCTTGAGCTTGAGCATACCGCCTGCGACCTCAAAGCGATCGTCGCTCACCTCGTAGGTGTGGGTGTCGACGGCGTCCGGGTCGGTGATCGTAACCGCGCCTACCGCAGCACCATCGGCGTTCTCGTCCACGGCGCCATCGGCGGCCTCGATCGTGAAGTCTTCGTTGACGTCGTTGACCGTTACGGTTACATCCATGGAAGCCGAAAGATCGCCGCTGTCCGTGACGGTCACGGTAACCACGACGGATTCGTCCGTCTCATGGTCCAGACTCACGCCGTCTTTCAGCTTGAGCATACCGTCGGCCACTTCAAAGCGGTCGTCGCTCACGGAGTAAGTTTGCGTGTCGCCGTCGTCCACGTCGGAACCCGTGACTGCGCCAACCATCGCGCCTGCCGCGTTCTCGTCCACGGAACCGTCCGCCGCCTCTATCGTGGGGGCCTCGTTCAGGTCATTGACCCCAACGGTTACATCCATGGAAGCCGAAAGATCGCCGCTGTCCGTGACGGTCACGGTAACCACGACGGATTCGTCCGTCTCATGGTCCAGACTCACGCCGTCTTTCAGCTTGAGCATACCGTCGGCCACTTCAAAGCGGTCGTCGCTCACGGAGTAAGTTTGCGTGTCGCCGTCGTCCACGTCGGAACCCGTGACTGCGCCAACCATCGCGCCTGCCGCGTTCTCGTCCACGGAACCGTCCGCCGCCTCTATCGTGGGGGCCTCGTTCAGGTCATTGACCCCAACGGTTACATCCATGGAAGCCGAAAGATCGCCGCTGTCCGTGACGGTCACGGTCACGGTCACGGATTCTTCCGCCTCGTGATCCAAACTCATGCCGTCCTTGAGCTTCAGCATGCCGTCCGCCACTTCAAAGCGGTCATCGCTCACCGTGTAGGTGTGCATGTCGCCAGCATCCGGGTCGCTGGCTGTAACCGCGCCAACCATAGCGCCTGCGTCGTTCTCGTCCACGGCGCCGTCCGCAACCGAAATCGTCGGCCCCTCGTTCACATCGTTGATGGAAACGCTTACCGTATGGGTAGCGGAGTCACCATCGCCGCTGGCGGTGATGGTGACCTCGATCGGAGAGGCGTCCGACTCGAAGTCGAGGGTCGTGCCGCCCTTCAGCTTGAGGTTGCCGTCGGCGACCTCGAAGCGCTCATCATCGACCGTGACCGAAGTGGCGTTTTCGGTCGCTACCGAAACAACCGTTCCGCCATCGGCGTTCTCGTTCACGGACCCGGAAGCGTCCGCGGTAATCACCGCAGCCGGAGGGGGCGGAGGAGGAGGAGGAGGCGGTGGTGGCGGAGGAGGAGTCGGCCTTTGCGACCCGCCGCCCCCGCAGGCGTCCAGCGCGAGCGCCAAGGCGGGAATTACAAGAATATCCGCGCGCGATGGATTCTCTCGACGCCGGCGTATCGCCTTTTCCAGGCGAGCCTGCAAGAGTTGAATTACGGTTGCTGAGTTAGACATGAGCCTGCCTCCTTAACGAGCAAGTTCGATTGGTTAGATAATTTGCCGATCCCTCCCGGGCGGATAGACGCAATAGTATAGCTTTGCGCCGTGTCAAGCAATACATCCAATGGATTATAAGAGCACGAATCATTCGCGTTTGCTTTGCGGCCGAGCGGTACATTAAAGACGCCTCTCGAGCAGTATTCATTTGCTGCGGCCAAGCAGTAGCGAGCGACTCGTGGCCCACGGGAAAACAAAACCCCGTTGCACTTAGAACCATCGGCTTGAGGATGGTTCCCCCCATATTCCATTTTGTGCACGGGCCTTGATTGTACATCAAAAACTCTTGCGTGGAGCACAAACAATTCAATTTGCTCGCAAAGCAGCCTCAACCCCAACGGAATCGTAACACATCACCGTCCCGGACTCTATATTCCCGGCCCTTCAGTTCAGGCGCGGTCCCGGGCACGGCGATGAAAGCCTGCCAGGGCGTAACTTCGGCGCGCACGAAGCGCTGCTGGAAATCGGTGTGCACGCGGCCTGCGGCGCGCCAGGCGGTAGCGCCTTTGGGCAGCAGCCAGGCGCGGGCCTCGGAGGGTCCTGCGGTGAAGAAGGTGTTGAGATTCAGAAGCTGGCGCAGCGCCTGCATGAAACGCTCGAGGACCTGGTCCGGGAGGCCTAGGCCCGCGCGCAGATCCTGCTGCTCGCTTTCGGGCATCGCCGCGAGCTCGGACTCGAGCTCGGCGGTGACGCGAACGGCGAGTTTGCGCTGCTTTGCGGCATATTTTTCGGCCGGGTCGGCGGGGCCGCCTTCTTCGAGCTGCTCTTCTGCGACGTTGAGGGCGTAGAGCGTGGGCATGGTGGTGAGGAGTGGGAGGGAGGGTGTCCCGCCTTCGGGGAGGGCGGGACGCCCTCCCTCCCGGGCACTCCCCAGGTGGTCGTGCAGAGCTTCCAGTTCTTCCACCCGCTTTTTGAGGTCCGGATGGCCGGACCTGGCGCGGCGGCGGGCGGAGTCCAGCGCGCGTTCGACGACGGCCAGGTCGGCCAGGATCAGCTCGGTGTTGACGGTCTCGGCGTCGTCGACCGGGTCCAGGGCCCCGGAGACGTGGGCGATGCGCTTCGATTCGAAGCAGCGCAGCACGTGCACCGCGGCATCGGCCTCGCGCACCTGGGCCAGGAAGCGGTTGCCCAGGCCTTCGCCGCGCGACGCGCCCTTCACCAGGCCGGCCACGTCCACCAGCTCCAGCGTGGCATACACCTTGCGCCGCATGCCGGAGGCTTCGGCCACGGCGTCCAGGCGCGGGTCGGGGACGGGCACCCGCGCGACATTCGGGTCGATGGTGCAGAAGGGGCGGTTCTCGGTGGGGACCTCGGCGGCCGCCAGCGCATTGAACAGCGTGGACTTGCCGACGTTCGGCAGGCCGATGATCGCGGCTTTCACCGGGAGGTCCCGGGGTCCTCGCTTCCGGGCGTGTGGAGTTGGGTCATGGCGGACTGCAGGCCTTTCTTGTACAGCGTGTCGAAGGCTTGCAACGCTTCGTGCATTGCTTCCTCGATGGCCTTGCCCTCGCCGGCGGTGGGTTTGGACAGTACATAGGGAGTTACGCGGTCCCTGTCCCCGGGGTGGCCCACGCCCAGGCGCAGGCGCAGGAATTCCGGGCCGCAGTGGCGGATGACGTCGCGCAGGCCGTTGTGTCCGCCGTGGCCGCCGCCGCGCTTGAGACGCGCGGCGCCGGGGGGCAGGTCGAGGTCGTCGTGGACGATCAGGGCGGAGGTCGCGTCGAGCTTGAAGAAATCCAGGACGGCGCGCACCGCCTGGCCGCTGGAGTTCATCCAGGCCCTGGGCTTGAGCAGCAGCACCTGCGCTTCGCCGCGGCGCGCGATGGACGCGGCCGCCCCGAGGCGCGAGCGGTGGACGAAATCGGGCGCCGACCAGTGGCCGGCGAGCAGATCCAGGAACTTAAAGCCGGCGTTGTGCCGGTGGTGAGCGTGATCGGGGCCCGGATTGCCCAGGCCGATGACCAGGTCGGGAGGGGATTCAGTCCTCGCCAGAGGAATCCTCGTCGGCCGGCGCCTCGCCCTCGCGCTCGCCCTCGGCTTCGGCGTCTTCGTCGAGCAGCTCTTCGTCTTCTTCCACTTCGTCCACCTCGGCGACGCGGCGCAGGTGAATGGATACCACCGGGTGGTCGGTGGCGCCGTGAATGCGCTCGTTCACCGCGACGCCTTCCGGCAGGTCGAGGTCGGACATATGCAGCATGGCGTCCAGCTCCATCTCGGCCAGATCGACCTCGATCTGCTCCGGCAGGTCCCTGGGCAGGCAGATGATGTTCAGCTCGCTCAGGAGATGGGAGACGCTGCCGCCCATCTTCACGCCCGGCGACTCCTCTGCGTTGAGCAGGCTGATGGGCACGACCATGCGGATGGTCTCCTGGTCGCGCACCCGCTGCAGGTCGATGTGCAGGACGGTGTTGCGCGCCGGGTGGCGCTGCACGTCCTTGACGATGGCCGGCTGCGACTTGTCGCCGACGCGCACGTTCAGCACCCGCGAACGGAAGGTGGGGTCTTCGAGGCGCCGGTTCAGCGCCTCGGAGGAAAAGGACAGCATGCGCGGGGGGCGCCCGGCGCCGTACAGCACCGCCGGCGCCTTGCCTTCGCGGCGCGCGCGGCGCGCGGAACGCTTGCCGCCGCCGTCGCGAAGCTCGCCTTGAAGATCGATCATGGTGGCCATGACGGGGCGGAATTTTACTTCATTCGTCCGGTACATCAATGAGAATCCTGCCGATGGTTACGGTGTCTCCCATAATCAAGTAGCTGACCAGGATTCGCGGCAGTCCTGACACAGGGTCGGGACCGGACGCAAAAACATACTCGCCCGGTCGGTCCTCCCCCAAAGGCGTTCCGTCACGATGGGCAGTAATCTTCAAACGGTTCAGAATGCCGCGCCAGTACCTGCCAAACTCGGCGTTGCGCGCCTTCTCTGCTCGCACCGTTGCGACGGCGGACGGGGAAAGTTTGATCCTCCACTTTCCCCCAATGCGTGCAAAACGCATTTCCTACTCAAGTGGAACTGTTCTTTCCTGGCGCGCCCACTCGATATCTTTCGGCAACACTTTGGCAGGAACAATGGCAGCCGCTGAAATAAGCATTTGCTGGCCATCTTCCGACTCTTCCCAAAGGGAATCGTGAGTATCCTCGCTTGCCTCAATCGCTCTGAGAGGCCTGATGGCCTCGATGGCTTCATGAAGTGCTTCTTGAGCACTCCCGGAAAACCAATTCTTGTTCGCCGGCTTCAGAACATGAAACTCATTGCGCGTGAAATTGAAAACGGTGACCGGCTTCTTTCGAATAGCCTTGCGCTTTTCCAAGCCGTCGAGTGCATCGTAGAAACCGTTTGGCACCGGACCTCTTGGCATTCGTTTGTAAGATTCCTGACCTGACACGGACCTGCCATGCCGGCGGTAGTGAAGCACATCGGCAAGCCACATTACCTTGCACAGTCTGGTTGCGCCCAAATCCGGGCATGTGTTGGCAATGATGTAGTGAATGACCTTTTCGGTCCGATACCCTATTGACTGCGTTCCGCTCACCAATGTTTCCCTCCAATGGTTGTTACAGTGTTTCCACGCGCCGCTTGATCGCTTCCAGGCGTTCGTCCAATGCGTCATAAGCAGCTTTGCCAAAAGGTATGGACAGGTCGTCGTCCACCAAACTCTTGATGTGTTCCGCCAAGGTTCGCGCAACTTCCCGCGGATTTTCTTCCTTGGAAATCCGATCCGTCCAAAGCATATCCAGCAATACTTCTACCGCTGTCATCTTTCCAATCAGGACAGAAATCATTGCGTCCCTTTCGTCGTCCATACCGGCGAATATATCACGCTACTCTGCCCGCTGACTCCCAATAAAACAGTGCGATTGCGCGCATTAGCAATTCGACTCGATCACGCTAAGGAGAGCGTTTCGTGGAGCGCGAGACGTTATGGGGGCAATGCCCCCACCCTTAGGGCGTGGAGGCGGCAGTCGTGGTGGGGTGGCGCTTGCGCAGCGCCTGCACGGCGCGCGACACCGCGTTGACCGGGCGGGTGCGGCCGGCCAGCATGGCGTAGAAGCAGGGAACTATGTACAAGGTAAGCACCACGGAAACGAGCACGCCGAACAGCACCACCACGCCGATCGAGCGGCGGGCCTCGGTGCCGGCCCCCGCGCCCACGATCAGCGGGATGGAGCCGCCGATGGTGCACAAGCTGGTCATCAGCACGGGCCGCAGGCGCGTGGTGGCGCCTTCCAGCACCGCCTGGACCACCGACAGGCCGCGATCGCGGAGCTGGTTGGAGAACTCCACGATCAATATGCCGTTCTTGGCCGCCAGGCCGATCAGCATGATGCAGCCGGTGAGGCTGAACACGTTGAGCGTGCCTCCGGACACGTTAAGCCCCAGCATGCCGCCGGTCAGCGCCAGCGGCACGGTGAGCAGGATGATGAACGGATGGATGAAACTCTCGAACTGGGCCGCCAGGACAAGGAAGCAGATCAAGAGCGCCAGCAGGAAGCTGAAGTAGATCTGGCCGCTGGACTCCTTGTATTCGCGCGACTCGCCGTCGTATTGCACGCTCAGGGACTCGTCGTCGACTTCCTCCTCGATCACCATCTCGATGTAGTCCAGCGCCTCGCCCAGCGAGTAGCCGGGCATGATGTTTCCGGACAGCTTGATGGCGCGGCGGCGGTTGAAGCGCGACAGCTGGCGCGGACCGGAGCTCTCCTCCAGGCGCACCAGGCTGGCCAGCGGCACCAGGCCGCTGGAAATGGACCGCACGTAGATGTTGTTGAGGTCCTGCGGCGTGACCCGGTCTTCTTCGGAGGCCTGCAGGACCACGTTGTATTCCTCGCCGCGGTCGATGAAAGTGGTGACGCGGCGCGAACCGAGCATGGTCTGCAGCGTCTCGCCCACATCGCGCAGCGACACGCCGAGGTCGGTGGCGCGGGCGCGGTCCACCGTTACCTTGATCTGCGGCTTGGTCTCGTAGTAGTCCGAGTTCATGTTGACGATGTTCGGGTTCTCGCGCACCCGGTCGAGGACGCGGTCGCGCCATTCGGCAAGCTGGTCGTATTCATTGCCGCGCAGCACCACCTGTACCGGCTGGCCCCCGCCCATGTTCAGGCTCGGAGGCAGGAACACGAAGGCCCGCACGCCCGGCAGGGCCGCCAGCGGACCGCGCAGCATGCCGGCGATTTCCGGCGATGACATCTCGCGTTCTGAACGCGGCTCAAGCGGCGAGTAGATGAACGCGGAGCTCACGTCGCCGCCGGCGCCCCAGCCTCCGGTGCGCAGGATGATCCGCCGGACCTCGCCGCGCTCGACCCAGGGCATCACGATGTCTTCGATCTGGCCGAGCTGCCCGTCCATGTAGTCCAGGCTGGCGCCTTCGGGGCCGCGCGCCATCATGATGATCATGCCGCGGTCCTCGGTGGGCGTGTATTCCTGGTCGAGCCGGTCGAACAGGTACCAGCCGAGGCCGGAAACGCCCAGCACCAGCACGATGGCCAGCCAGGGCGCACGCAGGGCGCGGGTCATGCCCTTGCGGTAGCCGCCGGCCAGGGCGCGGAAAACGGCGCCGCGCTTGCGTCCGCGGGTCGAGGCCGTCACTTTTTCCTGGGAGCGCATCATGCGCGAGCACAGCATCGGCACCAGGGTCAGGGCCACCACGGAGGAGAACACCACGGCGGCCGCCAGGGTGATGCCGAACTCACC
Organism: uncultured Gammaproteobacteria bacterium; assembly: GCA_951828235.1. Taxonomy (GTDB): domain Bacteria; phylum Pseudomonadota; class Gammaproteobacteria; order Steroidobacterales; family Foliamicaceae; genus Foliamicus. The sequence goes on along the minus strand of OX639965.1, from coordinate 1,595,769 downwards.
GAAGATCACGCCTATGCGCCCGGGAGCGAGGGCCACGGGCAGGAAAACGGAAACCAGCACCACGGTGGTGGCGATAACGGCAAAGGCGATCTGCTTGCTGCCGTCGATGGCCGCCAGCAGCGGCGGGCTGCCCTGCTCGCGGTGGCGCACGATGTTCTCCAGCACCACGATGGCGTCGTCGACGACCAGGCCGATGGCCAGCACCGCGGCCAGCAGGGTCAGCGTGTTGATCGTGTAGCCCAGGATCGCCAGTACCATGGCGGCGGCGATGATCGAAACTGGGATGGTGAGCCCGGGAATCAGCGTGGCGCGCCAGGAACTCAAAAACAGCAGCATCACGAACAGCACCACGCCCAGGGCGATCGCCAGGGCCTTGAACACCTCGCGCATGGACTCGCCGACGAACTCGGAGAAGTCCACGTTCACGTCCACGGAAATGTCGTCCGGCAGCGAGGCCTGGAGGAGATCCACGTCTTCCTTGACCCGCTGGTTGACCGCCACGATGTTGGCCTGGGCCTGCGGGACAATCCCCAGGCTGACGCCGGCCTGGCGGTTGGAGCGGGCGATGGAGCGCATGTCCTCGGGTTCGAGCCGGATGTCCGCCACCTCGTTCAGGCGCACGAAGCGCCCGGACGCGCCGCGGCCGATCACCAGGGCGCCGAATTCCTCGGGCGTGTCCAGCCCCGTGATGGCGCGCAGGGTGAACTCGCGGTCCACCGACTCGATGCGGCCGGCCGGCAGTTCCACGTTCTCGCTGCGCAGGGTGCGTTCCACGTCCTGCACGGTCAGGCCGCGGGCGGCCAGCGCCTCGCGGTCCAGCCACACGCGCATGGCCGGGCGGCGGCCGCCGGACAGGCGGATGGCCGCGACGCCATCGATGGAACTCAGGCGGTCGACCAGGCTGCGCTCGGCAAAGTCGGTGATGGCCATGACCGAGCGGACATCGCTGGCCACGTCCACGTACATGGTCGCGTCCATCATGTTGTCCTGCTTGGTGATCTGCGGCGGGTCGGCCTCTTCGGGCAGGGCCCGCAGCACGCGCGCCACGCGTTCGCGGGCGTCGTTGGCGGCGGCGTCGATGTCGCGGTCCAGCCCGAACTCCATGGTGATGGTGGAGCGCTCGTCCTGGCTGCGCGAGGTCATCTTCACCACGCCGGGAAGGCCGGCCACCTGGTCCTCGATCACCTGGGTGATGCGCCGTTCGACGATGTCGCCGGAAGCGCCGGTGTAGAGGGTGTCGATGGAAACCACCGGCGGCTGAACGTCGGGATACTCGCGCACCGACAGCGTGTTGAGCGCCAGCAGGCCGAGGATGAACAGCACCAGGCTGATCACCGCGGCCAGCACCGGCCGGCGCACGGAAATGTCGGAAATAATCATTGCGAGGGTCCCGCCGCCGCTCCGCGGGCGCCGGGGCTCGCGGGCGCGTCGGCCACCCGCACGGGCAATCCGTCGCGCAGCCGCTGCACGCCCTGGGTCACGATTTCTTCGCCGGCTTCGAGGCCGGTGACGATCTCGACCGCGCCCGGCGTGCGCGTGCCCAGCTTCACTTCACGCTCCAGCGCGCGTCCCTGGTCGATTACGAACACGAACTGGCGGCCCTGGCGCGGGACCAGCGCGGCCTCCGCCGCCAGTACCACGTCCTCGCGGCGCCGGGCGATCACCACCTGCAGGAACATGCCGGGCTTCAAGTCGCCGTCCTCGTTGGGCAGCTCGGCCACCACCGCCAGCGAGCGAGTCATGGGGTCGACCCGGCTGTCGACGCTTATCACGGCGCCCGAGAAGATGCGGTTCGGCCAGGCCGCGCCGCTGGCTTCGATCTCAAGGCCCTCGTTCACGACCGCGAGGTATTCCTCCGGCACGGAGAACTCGAGCTTCATGACGCCGATGTCGTCCAGCGTCGTAATGATGGTGTTCGGTTGCACCAGTCCGCCGACGCTGATCCTTCGCAGGCCCACGGTGCCGGAAAACGGCGCGCGGATGACGGTGTCCTCCAGGCGGGCGCGGGCCGAGTTGACCTGCGCTTCGGCCACCTGCAGCTGCGCCTGGATCTCCTCCAGCTCGACTTCGGAGACCACCTGACTGGCGGCCAGCGTTTCCAGCCGCCCGTAGCGGCTGCGGCGCTCGCGCAGGTTGGCTTCGGCCAGATCGAGATCGGCGCGGATTTCGCGGCTGTCCAGTTCCACCAGCACTTCGCCCGCCTCCACGGTCTGGCCTTCCTCGAAGCGAATCTCCGACACCACGCTGGAGATGCGCGGCGTGACGTCGATGGCCTCGTTGGCCCGGGCGGTGGCCAGCGCGACGTATTCTTCGGTGACCACGCCCAGGCTGACGATCTCGGTGAGCACCGGCGCGGCCCCGCCGCCGCGGGGCGTGGCGTTGCCGGCATCCCTGTCGCCGCCGCAGCCCGCCAGCAGCATCACAAGCGCCGCGAGCCCGCCGGTGGCGGCGGTCAATCGGGCGGTGGAAAGGTGCCGGGTAGTGGACATGTTCTGAGTAGACAATTCGAAGCGTCCGCCTGAGCGGATTTGGCCTTTCATTGTAGCGCCGCGTCTCCTCCGCTATGGCAGGATAGAAGGACTTGGGTCCAACCGGAGAACAAATCATGAACACACCCATCCGGCAACCCGGCCCAGCCGCAAGGCCCGCCGGCCGCTATGCAATCTGCGCGGGTATCGCACTGGCCCTTCTGATTTCGGCCGCCCCGTCCGCCATGGCGCGAACGGTCAAGGGCGTAAAGGTTACCGACCAGATCTTCATGGCGACCGACATGAGCCGCACCTTCCTGGTCGTCACCCCCGACGGCAACGTGGTCATCGACACCACCACGAGGGATTCCGCGCCGCGCCACTACGAGGTGCTGCGGGGAATGAGCTCGGCGCCGGTGAAGTACATCCTGCTGACGCACGCGCACGAAGACCATGTGGGCGGCGTGCACCTGTGGAAGGAGGAAGGCACGGAGGTCATCGCGCAGCGACGGTTTGTGGAATACATGCACTATCGCGAGCGGCTCGCGGGCTTTTTTCAGTACCGCAACGAGGCGCAGTTCCTCGCTCCGCCGAGGGACGTGAAGTCAAAGGGCAATTTCGCGGCGGAGATTCCCACCACCATGCTGTTCGATTCCGAGTACAAGTTCGAATTCGGCGGGCTGACCTTCCACATGATGCATACGCCGGGTGAGACCTGGGACCACTCGACCGTGTGGATCCCGGAGCTGAAGGCGGCGTTCATCGGCGACAACTACTACAGCAGTTTTCCGAACATCGCCGCGCTGAGAGGCGCGCCGCCGCGGTTCGCGCTGGACTATGTCAATTCGATCGACATCGTTCTCGCGCTGGATCCGGAACTCGTGATGGTGGCGCACGCGCCGCCGCTGGTGGGCAAGGAGGAGATTCGATCCACGCTGGGCGAGTACCGCGACGCGATCGAGTATGTCCATGACGCCACCGTGCGCGGGCTCAACGAGGGCAAGGACGTCTTTACCGTGATGAACGAAGTGAAGCTGCCGGAGCGGTTCAAGATCGAAGAGTCGTACGGCGGCGTGGCCTGGAGTGTGCGCGGCATCTACCATGGCTATGCGGGCTGGTTCGACGGCCAGCCGGCCACCCTGCTTTCGGAATCGCCCGACGTGAAGATCCGCGAGCTGGTGGAGCTGGCGGGCGGCGTCGACGAGGTCGTGGCGCGCGCCGAGGCGCTTGAGGAGGAAGGCGACCTGGTGCTGAGCCTGAACATGGCCGACGCCGCGCTGGCGGTGGACCCGAACCACCCGGGCGCCCTTGCCGTGCGCGTTTCGCTGCTGACCACACTCGGCCGGGGCGAAAAAAACTTCAACGCCCGAAGCTGGATCGGCTACCACAAGCGCCTGAGCCAGAAACGCCTGGAAGCGCAGCAATAGCTCCCGGGGACGCCCTCTTCCCCGGGGTCAGGTGAAGAGGGCGTTGTACATGATGATCAGGATGGCGGCGGGGGCGACGACGCGCAGCAGCCACAGCCAGACGGTGAAGAGCGCGCCTTCCTGCCAGCCCAGTTCGCCGAGCAGGATGGAGCGCTTCATCCGCCAGCCGGCGAACAGCGCCATCAGCGCGCCGCCCAGCGGCATCATGATCGTGGCCGTGAGGTAGTCGATCACTTCGAACGGGTTCATGCCGGCAATCGCGTTCCATTCCGCGCCGGACCCGAACGACAGCACCGTCAGCCAGCCCAGGCCCCACAGCGTGGCGCCCACCGACAGGGTTGCGGTCCAGCGGCCGAGTTGCAGGCGTTCCTGCAGCAGGGTGACGGCCGCTTCCATCAGGGCGATGGCCGAGGTCAGCGCGGCGAAGCCCAGCAGCAGGAAGAAGACCGAGCCGAAGAAGCTCCCGCCGGGCATGCTTCCGAAGGCGATCGGCAGCGTCAGGAACACCAGCGAAGGACCGGAGCCGGGCTCCAGGCCGTTGGCGAACACCAGCGGAAAGATCGCGATGCCGGCGAGCACCGCCACGCCCGTGTCGGCGATGGCGATGCCCACGCAGGTCTGCGGAAGCGAGACTTCGCAGGGCGCGAAGGCCCCGTACATCATCATCAGCCCAATGGCCACGCCGATCGAGAAAAAGGCGTGGCTGATGGCCTCCAGCGCGGAGGCGGCGGTGAGCTGTTCGAAGCGGAAATCGAACATGAAGTTGAGGCCGCCGGCGGCATCGCCTTCGAGCAGCGCATAGGCGATCACGGACAGGAGCAGGAGGAACAGTACCGGCATCAGGAACCGCACCGCCGCCTCGATGCCGCGGCGAACGTTCCGGCCCACGATGACGCAGCTCGCCACCATGAACAGCGTGTGCCAGGCGCCCAGGCGCAGCGGGTTGTTGTTGAGCCCGGCGTTCAGCGCCTCGGCGGATTCCTTCGTGAGCCCCTTGAAGGCCCCGCTCGCCGCCAGCACCAGGTAGTCGACGGTGCTGCCGGCGATGACGCTGTAGAAGCTCATGATCAGGTAGCCGGTAAGCAGGCCCATGCCGCCCACCAGGCCCCAGGCGGCCCAGCGGCCGCTCTGCGTGGACACCGCGGCCATGGCGGTGTAGGGACTGGCGCGGCCGTGGCGGCCGATCGCGACTTCCACCGACAGGATGGGCACCGCCACCAGGAAGGCGGCGATCAGGTAAACGAAAACAAAGGCGCCGCCGCCGTTCTCCCCCATGATGTAGGGGAAGCGCCAGATGTTGCCGAGGCCGATGGCGCCGCCGATGGAGGCGAGCAGAAAGGTGCGTCCCGAACTCCAGCGCCGGGCGGAAGTGTTCTCTGGCATGGGCTGGGTGCTACTCCTGAAGCGGTCGCGGAATAATGCCACAGGGGGACAACGCCCCCGCAAGGCGATGGCGCTTCGCCTTCGGAGAGGGCGGGCCGCCTTTCCACGGGAGAGGACGCGACACTTTCCTGCGGGAATCTCCTGTGGACGAAGATCGCCGATCGACGCCGAGGCCTCGTTTATTGGCGCGTTGTTTGGCCCGTTTTCGGCAATATAAAGCAATATAAGACATTGATTCCATTGCTTATTCGTGTTATAGTTCGGGGGACTTCAACGGATTGAAACGGAGCCTCGAAATGGACCTTCACCGCACTGCTTCTGCCGCCCCTGTTAGCGACGCTGAGATTCCGGCGACTGTTGCCGGCCCGGTCGAGCTTCCCCCTGCTGCCGCCGTCGAGCCTTGCTCTGCCGGCATGGCGTCGTATCCCCACCCCGATGCCGATGTGCGCATGGCCGAGCGGCAGCGCGAAGAGGCCGCACTCGAAGCACTGGAGGCGGAGATCACCCAACTGTGGGGGCACATCAACGCCGCCACCGCGCATTTTCTCGCCCTGCTGGCGGAGTTCGACCGCAGGGAGGGCTGGGCCCAGCACGGCATAGCGAGTTGCGCCCACTGGCTGAGCTGGCAATGCGGCATCGGCCCGGTGGCGGCGAGAGAAAAGGTGCGGGTAGCCCGGGCCTTGACGTCGTTGCCGAAGATCGCGGAAGCATTCGGCGAAGGCCGGCTTTCGTATTCGAAAGTCCGCGCGCTCACACGGGTGGCGATGGCGGAGACGGAAGACACGCTGCTGCGCATTGCCCTGAACGGCACGGCTGCGCATGTCGAGCGCACGGTGCGGGGCTTCCGGCGGGCCGTGCGCTATCTCGAGCGTGACGAGGCCGAGGCCATGCACGAGCGGCGCTACCTGGAGTGCTGGCGGGAAAGCGACGGCAGTGTCAGGCTGGAGGCCCGCCTGGCGCCCGAGGTGGGCGAGATGCTGTTCAAGGCGCTGGAAGCGGCAGAAGCGCAACTTGAGGAACGCGGCGAGGATGCGGAGAGCGCCGGGACGGGCGAGCCGGCGCGCTCGGCGCCTGACGATGTTCCCGCAAATGTTTCCGCGGAAACATCCCCGACGCAATCCGCGCTGCCTTCGCGGTGGAATTCGTTGCCTGACAGTGTTTCCGCGGAAACACCTCGGCGTAGTGTGAGTCAGCGGCGCGCGGACGCTCTGGAGCACATTGTCCAGAGGTTTCTCGCCGGGAAGTGCTCGGGTTCGGCCAATGGCGCTCACGAGGTGGTGGTGCACATCGCCCACGATGCGCTGCGTGACGTGCCGGAGAGCAGCGGCGCGTCGTTCGAACACGGCGGGCCGATGGCGGTGGAAACGGCGCGGCGGCTGGGGTGCGACGGCGCCCTGGTCGGTGTGGTCGAAGGCGCGAAGGGCGAGCCGCTGGCCGTTGGCCGCCGCACCCGGGCCGTGCCGCCGGCGATCCGGCGTGCGCTACGCGTTCGCGACGGCGGCTGCCGCTTTCCGGGCTGCGACCGATCCCGCTATGTGCACGCCCATCACATCAAGCATTGGGCGGATGGCGGCGAGACCCGGCTCGATAACCTGGTCACCCTGTGCTCTCAGCATCACCGACAGGTGCACGAAGGGGGTTACGGCGTTCGCGTGCGCGACGGCGAGATCCAGTTCACGCGCCCGGACGGACGGGTGCTCCCAATGGCGGGCAGGACAGGACAGGCGCACGGGTCCCACGAGGAATGTTTCCGCGGAAACACTTGTGCTGGGTCCGGAAACACCTGCGAAAAGCCCGGAAGCGCCTCCGCAACGGACGGCGCCCAGCGGCTGGCGGCGTTCAACGCGTCGCACGGCCTGAAGATCGACCCCCACACCGGGCGCTGCGGCTGGACCGGCGAGCGCATGGACTACAACATCGCCATCGACGGGCTTTGCCTGGAGGCGGGGTATCGCTGAAGAGAGCCTTTGGGTCTCCTTTCCGGCCGGCGGGCGCCGTTACAGCGATTCTCGATCCTGCTGCTCCTGCCCCGGGCGTTCAGCCATGAAGTCGTCGCTGGCACCTTTCCTGCCCCGGAAAAAGCTGTCCCAAACCTGATCGGCCGGCGAAAAGATGCGGTCGAGGCCTTTTACCCGGACGTGGACCCGCTTCACGCTCTTGGGAAAGCGAGTTTCATCCGGCAAACGCACGGCTTGGGTGCGGTTGTGTTCGAAGACGGATCCCATCGGCATGACGATCCTCCCGGAAGTTATTCTGCGGGTTTGGGGTCTTCTACGAGGCGGACGATGGCCATGGGGGCGGCGTCGCCGGGGCGGTGGCCTTTCTTGAGAATGCTCAGGTAGCCGCCGGGGCGCTCCTTGAAGCGCGGGCCCAGCTCGTCGAACAGCTTGCCGACCACCTTGCGGTTGCGCAGGCGGTTGTAGGCCAGGCGCCTGCGGGACACGCTGTCCTCGCCGGCCAGCGTGATCAGCGGTTCCACCACACGGCGCAATTCCTTGGCCTTGGGCACGGTGGTGGTGATGCGCTCGTGCTCGATCAGCGAGGCGGCCATATTGCGGAACATGGCGCGCCGATGGTCGCTGGTGCGTCCCAGGATGCGGCCGGATTTGCGGTGGCGCATGGCGAAAGTTCCTTGTCTCTCAGCTGGCGGCCCGACAGTCAGGCGGCGGTCTTGAGCCCGGCCGGCGGCCATTCGGGCAGTTCGGAGCCCAGTTCCAGTCCGCGCTCGCTGAGCTTCTCCTGGATCTCGGTGAGCGAACGCTTGCCGAGATTGGGCGTGCGCAAGAGTTCCGCGTCGGTCTTCTGCACCAGGTCGCCCACGTAGTGGATGCTTTCGGCCTTGAGGCAGTTCACCGAGCGGGCGTTGAGCTGCAGGTCCTCGATCGGCGACATGTAGAGCTGACGGAGCTGCGGGTCGATGCCCATGAGGCCGACGTTTTCGCTCGGCGCCAGGTCCACGAACACGGTGAGCTGGTCGCGCAGGATTTCGCCGGCGCGGCGCACCGCGTCGCCCGGATCGATGGCGCCGTTGGTTTCCAGTTCCACGATCAGCCGGTCGAGGTCGGTGCGGCGCTCCACGCGCGCGGACTCGACGTCGTAGCTGACGCGCCGGACCGGGCTGAAGGAAGCGTCGAGCTGCAGCCGGCCCATGGTGACGCTGCCCTCGGTGACTTCCGCCATGCGCGCCGCCGGGCGGTAGCCGCGGCCGGTGGCGACGGTCAGGCGCATGCTCAACTCCACCCCGGAGGTGAGCGTGGCGACGTGCTGATCGGGGTTGACCACCTCGACGTCGTGGTCGGTCACGATGTCGCCGGCGGTGACCTGGCCCGGGCCCTTCTTGGTGAGCATCAGCTCGGCACTGGCGCGCGCGTGCATGCGTACCGCCACGTCCTTGAGGTTCAGCAGGATTTCGACCACGTCCTCCTTGACCCCCTCGATGGAGCTGTATTCATGCAGCACTTCGTTTTGGATTTCCGCCTCGACGATGGCGGCGCCCGGCATGCTCGACAGGAGCAACCGGCGCAGCGCGTTGCCCAGCGTATGGCCGAAGCCGCGCTCCAGCGGCTCGATGGTGATGCGGGCGCGGTTCGGGTGACCGCGTTCCTCCACGCGAACGATGCGGGGCTTTAAGAAGGTGTGTACTGATTGGTCCATGGCGCTTGCACTCCTGCTACTTGGAATAAAGCTCGACAACCAGGCTTTCGTTAATGTCGGGCAGGATCTCTTCTCTTTCCGGCAGGCTCTTGACCGTGCCTGCCAGCGCTTTCTGATCCAGCTCCAGCCACTCGGGGAACCCGAGCTGGCGGGCGATCTCTATGGCGTTCTGAATCCTGAGCTGCTCTTTGGCGCGCGGATGCACGGCAACGACATCGCCCGCCTTGACCTGGTAGGAGGGAATGTTGACGAGGCGGCCGTTGACCTGGATCCCGCGGTGGGACACGAGCTGACGCGCTTCGGGCCGGGTGGCGCCGAAGCCGAGGCGATAGACGATGTTGTCCAGGCGTCCTTCGAGCAGGCGCAACAGGTTTTCGCCGGTGGAGCCCTTCTGGCGCGCGGCGCGCTTGTAATAGTTGCGGAACTGCCGCTCCAGCACGCCGTACATGCGCCTTAACTTCTGCTTTTCGCGAAGCTGCAGACCGTAGTCGGACATGCGTCCGGGACGCTGGGTGCTGCGCGCGCCGGGCACGCGGTCGTGGCGGCACTTGTCTTCGAGCGAGCGGACCCGGCTCTTGAGCAGCAGGTCGGTGCCCTCGCGCCGCGAGAGCTTGCATACGGGTCCGGTGTAACGAGCCATGTCGAGCGCCTCCCTAGACGCGCCGCCGCTTCGGGGCGCGGCAGCCGTTGTGCGGGATGGGTGTGACATCCTCGATGTGGGTAATGCGGAATCCGGCGGCGTTAAGCGCGCGAACCGCGGACTCGCGGCCGGGGCCGGGGCCGCGGACTCTCACCTGCAGGTTGGCCATGCCCATTTCACGGGCGCGGTTGGCGGCCCGCTCGGCAGCCACCTGGGCGGCGAAGGGCGTGGACTTGCGCGACCCGCGGAAACCGGAGCCGCCGGAGGTGGCCCAGGACAGCGCGTTGCCCTGCGGGTCGGTGATAGTGATGATGGTGTTGTTGAACGACGCGTGAATGTGCGCGATGCCGTCCACGACATGGCGCCTGGCCGCTTTCTTGCGGGGTTTGGGTTTTGCCATTTCGATAACCCCTTACTTGCGGATGGGCCGGCGCGGCCCCTTGCGGGTGCGGGCGTTGGTGCGGCTGCGCTGGCCGCGCACCGGCAGCCCGCGCCGGTGGCGCAGTCCGCGGTAGCAGCCCAGGTCCATCAGGCGCTTGACGTTCATGGAATTCTCGCGCCTCAGGTCGCCTTCGAGCTGGAAGCGCGCCACGCAGGAGCGGATGCGCTCGATCTCGGGTTCGTCCAGGTCCTTGACCTGCACGTCGGGCGTTACGTTGGCGAGCTCGCAGATCTCCAGGGCCCGGGCGGGGCCGATGCCGAAAATGTGCGTAAGCGCGACGCGCACGTGCTTGTACACGGGCACGTTGATGCCGGCGATGCGAGCCATGTCAGCCCTGCCTCTGCTTGTGCCGCGGGTCGGTGCACAGGACCCTGAGCACGCCCTTGCGCCGCACGATCTTGCAGTTGCGGCAGATCTTCTTAACCGATGCGCGTACTTTCATATGCCTGCATCTCCTTCAAGCCATGTCCCGGCGCTCATCGCAGGCCCTTGCGCCCGTAGGAGCCGAGATTGGCTTTCTTCATCAGGCCCTCGTACTGGTGCGACATCATGTGCGCCTGCAACTGGGCCAGGAAATCCATGGTGACCACCACCATGATGAGCAGCGAGGTGCCGCCGAAATAGAACGGCACCTGCCATTGCATGATCAGAAACTCGGGCATCAGACACACGCCGGTGATGTAGATGCCGCCCCACAGCGTGATGCGGGTGAGCACCCGGTCGATGTAGTTGGCGGTCTGCTGACCGGGGCGTATGCCCGGGATGAAGGCGCCGGAGCGCTGCAGGTTTTCGGCGGTGTCGCGCGCGTTGAACACCAGGGCGGTGTAGAAGAACGCGAAAAACATGATCAGCGCGCCGTACATCATCACGTAGATGGGCTGGCCCGGCGACAGCCGCGCGCCCAGGGTCTGCAGCCAGCTGAAACCCTCGGCCTGGCCGAACCAGGAGGCCAGCGTGGCCGGGAACAGGATGATGCTGCTGGCGAAGATCGGCGGGATCACGCCCGACATGTTGAGCTTGAACGGCAGGTGGCTGGACTGCCCGGCATACATGCGCCGGCCCTGCATGCGCTTGGCGTAGTTGACGGGAATGCGCCGCTGGGCGCGCTCCACGAACACCACGAAGGCCGTTACGGCCAGGATCAGCAGCATCAGGATCAGCGCGAAGGCGCCGTTCAGTTCGCCGGTGCTCACAAGTTGCAGCGTGCCGCCGAAGGCCGAGGGCAGCCCGGCCAGGATGCTGGCCAGGATGATCATGGAAATGCCGTTGCCGATGCCGCGCTCGGTGATCTGCTCGCCCAGCCACATCAGGAACACGGTGCCGGTGGTGAGCGTGATCGCCGCGGTCAGCACGAAGCCGGGGCCGGGGTTGATGACCACGCCCTGCCCCTGCAGCGCCACCGACATGGCGATGGACTGGAAAGCGGCCAGGATGACGGTGAAATAGCGGGTGTACTTGACGATCTGGCGGCGGCCGGACTCGCCCTCCTTGCGGAGCGCGGCCAGCGTGGGCACAACCACTCCCGCAAGCTGCATGATGATCGACGCTGAGATGTAGGGCATGATGCCCAGCGCGAAGATCGACAGCCGCTCCAGCGCGCCGCCGGAGAACATGTTCATCATGCTCAGGATGGTGCCTTCCTGCTGCATGAAGAACTGGGCGAGAGCCTCGGGATCGACGCCGGGCACGGGGATGAAGGCGCCGATGCGGTACACGACCAGCGCGCCGGCCAGAAACAGCAGGCGCTTGCGCAACTCGCCGAAGCGCGTGGCCTCGCCCAGCGCCGCAGCGGGGTTGAAGGCGCCGGCCTGTCCGCGCCGCGCCATCAGTCTTTCGCCTTGCCGGAAGCGGGGGCGCCCCCGCCCTCGACGGAACCGCCGGCGGCTTCGATCGCCTTGCGCGCCCCCGCGGTAGCCGCGATGCCCACCAGCTTGACGGGCTTGCTGATTTCGCCGCTCAGGAACACCTTGGCGGCGCGCGTGTCGAAGCGCGCCAGGCCCCGTTCCTTGAGCAGCGCCAGGTCCACCGTCTTCTCGCTTAGGCCCGCGATCTCGCCGGTGCGGATGCGCGCGGTGTAGCGGGCGGTGCGTGACGCGAAGCCGACCTTGGGCAGGCGGCGCTGAAGCGGCATCTGGCCGCCCTCGAAACCGCGCATGACGCCGGAACCGGAGCGCGAGCCCTGGCCCTTGTGGCCGCGGCCGGCGGTCTTGCCGCCGCCGGCCGATGCGCCGCGCCCCACGCGCTTGCGGTGCTTGCGCCCGCCGGGTTGCGAAAGGGAGTTCAGCATCAGTCCAGCTCCCTCACGTCGAGCATGTACGAGACCTTGCGCACCATGCCGAGGTTCTCGGGCGTGGCGGGCACGGTCACGGTCTGGTGCAGGCGCCTCAAGCCCAGGCCGCGCACGCAGGCCTGGTGCTTGCGCAGCCGGCCGTGCAGGCTGCGCTTGAGCGTGAGCTCGACGTTCTTGTGCTTCGCCTTCGCCATGGTCAGCTCACGATCTCCTTGACGGACTTGCCGCGGATGCGGGCGACCTGGCCCGGTGAGCGCGCCTCGTGCAGCGCCTTGACGGTGGCGCGCACCACGTTGATGGGGTTGCGCGAGCCGTACGACTTGGCCAGCACGTTGCGCACGCCGCAGCATTCGAAGACCGCGCGCATGGCGCCGCCGGCGATGATGCCGGTGCCCTCGGCGGCCGGCTGCATGTACACCTTGGTGGCGCCGTGGCGCCCGGTCATGGCGTAGTGCAGCGTGCCGCGGCGCAGCTTTACGGGCTTCATCTCGACGCGCGCCTGGGCCAGCGACTTCTGGATCGCCAGCGGCACTTCGCGGGCCTTGCTGTGGCCGAAGCCGACCTGTCCGCCGCCGTCGCCGACCACGGTCAGCGCGGTGAAGCCGAACTGCCGGCCGCCCTTGACCACCTTGGCCACGCGGTTGACATGCACCAGCTTCTCCAGCAGGTCTTCGCGGGTCTCGTTTTCGTTCGCCATGATTCGCGTTTCTCGCTAAAAGTCCAGGCCGGCCTTGCGCGCGGCGTCGGCCAGCGCCTTGATCCGCCCGTGATAGCGGAAGCCCGAGCGGTCGAAGGCGACGGCCTTGAAGCCAGCCTCGACGGCCTGCTCGGCAAGCTGCCTGCCCACTTCCCTGGCGGCCTTCACGTTGCCGGTGTTCTTGACCTCGCCGCGCAGCTTGAGCGTCGAAGCGGACACCAGCACCTTGCCGTCGCCGGGCTCGATGAGCTGGGCGTAGATGTGCCGGGGCGTGCGGTGCACGCTGAGCCTCGGCCGGCCGAGCCGGGCGATGCGTCCGCGCGTCTTGCGGGCGCGGCGGGCGCGGGCGGTTTTCTTGTCGATGGCCATGTCGCTACGCCCCGCCTACTTCTTCTTCGCTTCCTTCAGGCGCAACTGCTCACCCCTGTAGCGCACGCCCTTGCCCTTGTAGGGTTCCGGCGGACGCAGGGCGCGGATTTCCGCGGCGGTCTGGCCGACGAGCTGACGGTTGATGGATTCGAGCACGATCTCGGTCTGGGAAGGCGTCGTCACCGACACCTTGTCCGCCACCTGGTATTCGACCGGGTGCGAAAAACCGAGCTGCAGCGCCACCTTGCTGCCCTTGGCCTCGGCGCGATAGCCGGTGCCGACGAGCTGAAGGCGCCGCTCGAAGCCCTGGCTGACACCGGTGAACAGGTTGCGCACCAGGGCGCAGGTGGTGCCGGTCATGCTGCGCGCCAGGCGCGAGCCGGAGCGCGGGGCCACCGACACGGCGCCGTCGTCGAGCTTCATCTCGATCTCGCTGTGGACGGCCATCGAGTCCTCGCCTTTCGGACCCCTGGCCGTGAGCGTGCCGTTGGCCAGACGGGCGCTTACGCCGTCGGGAACGGGAATCGGTCGTTTGGCCAGGCGGGACATGGTTCAGCTCACGATGCAGAGCACTTCGCCGCCCTGCCCGGCCGCGCGCGACTCGCGGTCGCTCATCACGCCCCTGGAAGTGGAAATCACGGCCACGCCCAGGCCGCCCATCACCCGCGGCAGATCGTCGGCGCGGCGATAGACCCTCAAACCGGGGCGGGAGGAGCGCTCCAGCCGGCGGATGACAGGTTCGCCCTCTACGTACTTGAGTTCGATGCGCAGGGTGCGCTCGGGCCCGGGCTCGCCGCTGGTTTCGTAGCCCTCGATGTAGCCCTCGGACTGAAGCACCCGCGCGATGGACTCCTTGATCTTGGATCCGGGCATGGACACGTTGTCGTGCAGCGCGCTCTGCGCGTTGCGGATGCGCGTCAGCATGTCCGAAATGGGGTCTTGCATGCTCATGCGGGCACCGCCTACCAGGACGCCTTGCTCACGCCGGGGATGTTGCCGAACATGGTCTCTTCGCGAAGCTTGTTGCGGCTCAATCCGAATTTCTTGAAATAGCCGCGCGGGCGGCCGGTGATTGCGCAACGGTTGCGCAGCCGCACCGGGCTGGAGTCGCGCGGCAGGCGCTGAAGCGCTTGCAGCGCATCGGCCAGGTCGTCGGGACTCGTGGAGCGGTCGGCGATGATGCGCTTGAGCTCCGCGCGGCGCTCACGGTAGCGCTCCACCGTGCGCTGGCGCTTCTTCTCGCGTTCCACCATGCTCTTCTTGGCCATGCGCTTACCTCTTGAAGGGGAAGTTGAATTCATCGAGCAGGGCGCGGCCCTGTTCGTCGTTCACCGCCGTCGTGGTGATGGCGATGTCGAGGCCGCGGATGACGTCGATGTTGTCGTAGTTGATTTCGGGAAAAATGATCTGCTCGGTCACGCCGATGCTGTAGTTGCCGCGGCCGTCGAAGGACCTGGGGTTCAGCCCCCGGAAGTCGCGGATCCGCGGGATGGCCACGTTCACCAGGCGCTCCACGAAGTCGTACATGCGCGAGCGGCGCAGCGTGACCTTGCAGCCGACGGGGAAGCCCTCGCGCAGCTTGAAAGCCGCCACGGACTGGCGCGCGTGGGTAATCACGGCGCGCTGGCCGGCGATAAGCGTCAGGTCCTCGGCGGCCTTCCTGACCACGCCGCGGTTGCTGGCGCCCTCGCCCACGCCCATGTTAAGCGTGATCTTGGTCAGCTTCGGCGCCTGCATGGGATTGCTCAGGCCCAGGCGCTCCATCAGGCGGGGCGCCATTTCGGTGCGGTAGGTCTGTTGGAGCGCGCTCATACGGTGTCGATGACCTCGCCGTCGCTCTTGAAGTAACGCACGCGCTGACCTTCGGCCAGCGTCTTGACGCCCACCCGGTCGCCCTGCTCGGTAACGGGGTTGTAGAGCGCCACGTTGGAAACGTGCAGCGGACGCTCTTCCTCGACGATGCCGCCGGGCTGGTTCTGCTGCGGGTTGGGCTTGCGGTGCTTGCGCACCAGGTTCACGTTCTCGATCAGCACGCGGTCGTCGCCGACCAGGCGTGTGATGACGCCGCGGGCGCCGCGGTTGCTGCCCGTGATAACGATGACTTCGTCGCCGCTCTTCAGCCGCTTCATGACGCTACAGCACCTCCGGGGCGAGGGAGACGATCTTCATGAAGCGGGCGGTGCGCAGTTCGCGGGTGACGGGGCCGAAAATACGCGTGCCCACCGGCTCCAGGCGCGGGTTCAGGAGCACGGCGGCATTGCCGTCGAAGCGGATCAGCGAGCCGTCGGGCCGCCGCACACCGCTGCGGGTGCGCACTACAACAGCGTGATACAGCTCGCCCTTGCGCACTCGCCCGCGCGGAACCGAATCCTTGACGGTGACGCGGATGACATCGCCGATGCGCGCATAGCGCCGGCGCGATCCGCCCAGCACCTTGATGCATTGCAGCTTCCTCGCGCCGGAGTTGTCGGCCGCGCTCAGTACGGTTTGGGCTTGAATCATGACCGCCGGTCCCCACTACTCGCCGCTGCTCCCGTCCGCGCGCCTGAGTACGCGCACCAGCCTCCAGGACTTGCGGCGCGACACGGGCCGGCCCTCGGCGATGGCGATGAGATCGCCTTCGCGCGAGGTGTTGTCCTGGTCGTGAATGAGCATGCGCGTGGTGCGCCGCACGTATTTGCCGTACATGGGATGCTTGACCAGGCGCTCGACGGCCACCCGCCGGGTCTTGTCCGATCCGCCGGGCAGGACCCGGCCCGTGCGTTCCGAGGCGCTCATGATCCTGCGGCCTCGCGCATGATGGTCTTGAGCCGGGCGACGTCGCGGCGCAGCTCGCGGTGGCGATGCACGCGCGCCTCCTGCCCCGTGGCCTGGCTCAGGCGCATCTGCAACTGCTCGCGCCTGAGCTCGACAAGCCGCCGCCGGAGCCCGGCGGCATCCATTTCCCTGAGTTCGGAAGCCTTCATTGCAGTTGCCTGTGTACGAATGCGGTATCGACCGGCAGCTTGGAGGACGCCAGCCGGAAGGCCTCGCGGGCCAGCGGCTCGGGCACGCCCTCAATCTCGTAGAGCAGGCGGCCGGGCTGCACCAGCGCGACCCAGTACTCGACGTTGCCCTTGCCCTTGCCCTGGCGCACTTCCAGCGGCTTTTGGGTGATGGGCTTGTCCGGAAAGATGCGGATCCACACCTTGCCGCCGCGGCGAACGTGGCGAGTCAGCGCGCGTCGCGCCGCCTCGATCTGGCGGGCGGTGATGCGGCCGCGCGTGGTGGCCTTGAGGCCGTATTCGCCGAAGGCGACGAAATTGCCGCGCTGGGCCAGGCCGCGGTTGCGGCCCTTGTGCATCTTGCGATACTTGGTGCGCTTGGGCTGCATCATGACGGCTTTGCCTCGGCGGCGGGCGCGGGCTCCGTGGCGGCAGGCGTTTCGGGCGCGGGCTCCGTGGCGGCGGGCGCTTCGGGCGCGGGCTCCGTGGCGGCAGGCGCTGCGGGCGCGGGCTCCGCGGCGGCAGGCGCCTTGGGCGCAGGCTCCGCGGCGGCAGGCGCCTTGGGCGCGGGCTCCGTGGCGGCGGGCGCCTTGGGCACGCCGGGGGCTTCCTGCGGGGCGGTTTTCTCGCCGCGGTAGATCCATACCTTCACGCCCACCACTCCGTAGGTCGTGAACGCTTCGGCCAGGCCGTAGTCGATGTCGGCGCGGAAGGTGTGCAGGGGCACGCGGCCCTCGCGGTACCACTCCGAGCGCGCGATCTCGGCGCCGTTCAGCCGTCCGGAGACCTTGACCTTGATGCCCTGCGCGCCGAGCCGCATGGTGGTGCTGACCGCGCGGCGCATGGCGCGGCGGAACATCACGCGGCGCTCGAGCTGCGAGGCGATGTTCTCGGCCACCAGCCGGGCGTGGAGCTCGGGTTTCTTGATCTCGTTGATGTTGACCCGCACCTGGTGCAGCTTGGTGTCGATCAGCCTGGCGAGGTCGCGCCTGAGCCTTTCGATGTCCTCGCCCTTCTTGCCGATGACGGTGCCGGGGCGGGCGGTGTGGATCTGGATCTGGGTGCTCTCGCGGTGGCGCTCGATGTCGATATGGCTGACCGCGGCATCCTTGAGGCGCTTGCGCAGCATCTCGCGGATGCGATAGTCGGACTCGACCAGCGCCGGGAAATGCTTCGAATCCGCGTACCAGGTGGACGACCACGGCCGGGAAATGCCGAGCCGGATGCCGATGGGGTTTACTTTCTGGCCCATAGCGCCGGCTACTCCTGGTCCGCCCCGTCCGCGTGCTGATCCGACACGGTGAGGCTGATGTGGGTCTGGGGTTTGATGATGCGCGCGCCGCGGCCGCGGGCCCGGGCCCGGAAGCGCCGGAACGGCTTGGCCTGGTCCACCAGCACTTCGCTGACGTACAGCTCGTCGATGTCGGCGCCGAAATTGGTCTGCGCGTTGGCGATGGCCGAGTTGAGCACCTTGCCCAGCAGTTCGGCCGCTCGCCTGGGCGTGAACGCCAGGGCGTTGGCGGCCTCCTCGACGTGGCGGCCGCGGATCATGTCGGCGGCCAGCCGCGTCTTGCGGGTGGAGATGCGGGCGTAGCGCAGCCGGGCGGAAACTTCCATCGTCATGCTCCGCGGGCGCTCAGGCCGTGGCCTTGCGGTCGCCGGAGTGACCGCGGAATATACGGGTGGGCGCGAACTCGCCGAGCTTGTGCCCCACCATGTTCTCGGAAATCAGGATCGGGATGTGGTCGCGCCCGTTGTGTACGGCGATGGTCAGGCCGACCATGTCGGGGATGATCATCGAGCGCCGCGACCAGGTCTTGATCGGGCGCGGGCTGCGGGTAGCCGCGGCCACCTGCACCTTCTTCAGCAGGTGCAGGTCCACGAACGGGCCCTTGCGCAGCGACCGGGGCATTACTTGCTCTTCCTGCGGCGCACGATCATGCGCTCGACGCCCTTCCGGCGGCGGGTGCGGTAGCCCTTGGTGGGCACGCCCCAGGGACTGACCGGGTGGCGTCCGCCCGACGAGCGGCCTTCGCCGCCGCCGTGGGGATGGTCCACCGGGTTCATGGCCACTCCGCGCACGGTGGGACGGATGCCCCGCCAGCGCTTGACGCCGGCCTTGCCGTCCTTGCGCAGGCCGTGCTGATCGTTGCCGACCTCGCCGATGGTGGCGCGGCAGGTGATCGGCACCTTGCGCATTTCTCCGGAGCGCATCCTCAGCGTGGCGTGCGGGCCTTCGCGGGCCAGCAACTGCGCCGAAGCGCCGGCGGCCCGGGCCAGCTGGCCGCCCTTGCCGGGCTTCATCTCGATGTTGTGGATCTGCGTGCCCAGCGGGATGCGGCTCAAGGGCAGGCAGTTGCCTGCCCGGATCGGCGCCTCCAGTCCGGACATGAGCTTCTGGCCGGCCTTGACGCCGTTCGGCGCCAGGATGTAGCGCCGTTCGCCGTCGGCATACACCAGCAGCGCCAGGTGGGCGCTGCGGTTGGGGTCGTACTCCAGGCGCTCGACCCGCGCCGCTATGCCGTCCTTGTTGCGGCGGAAATCGACAATGCGGTAATGGCGCTTGTGCCCGCCGCCGCGGTGCCGGGTGGTGATGCGACCGGCGTTGTTGCGCCCGCCGCGGCCGGGCAGGGGCCTGGTGAGCGGCCGGTACGGTTCGCCCTTGTGCAGTTCGGGCGTGACCACGCGCACGGCAAAGCGTTGGCCGGGCGAGGTGGGATTGAGTGGTTTAAGCGCCATTGTCCTGCCCCTTACTCGCCCGCCACGAAGTCCAGGTCCTGGCCTGGAGCCAGCGTGACGTAGGCCTTCTTCCAGTTCGGCCGGCGGCCTAAGGTGGTGCCGCGCCGCTTGACCTTGCCCTTGTAGTTGATGACCGTGACCGAGTCCACTTCCACTTCGAAAATCTCCTTCACCGCCCTGGCGATCTCCGGCTTGGTAGCGTCGACGGCCACCTTGAAGGCGAGCTGCTTGCGCCCCTCGCTCTCGGCCAGGTTGAGGGCCTTCTCGGACAGGTGCGGCGCCCGGATGGTGTTCAGCAGGCGCTCGGAAAGGTTCTCGGCGCTCATTGCAGCCGCTCCTTGAGCGCCTTGAAGGCGCCTTCCGTGATCAGGATGGGGCCGGAGCCCGCCAGCGCCACGGGGCTGAGCTCGCGCAGATCGATGATGTCCACGCCGGGGAGATTGCGGATGCCCAGGCAGAACTCGCGGTAGTCGTCATACGACTCCACCACGATCAGACCGCCGCTGAATTCCATCTCCTCGAGCAGCTTGAGCGCCGTCTTGGTGCGGTGGTCGGCGGGCTCGATCTTGCGGGCGATGGTCAGGCGCTTGCTGCGCGCCACTTCCGCGAGAAGGCAGCGCATGGCGCCACGGTACATCTTGCGGTTGATTTTCTTCGCGTGCGAGCGCGAGGTTGCGGCGAAGGTGCGGCCGCCGCCGCGCCAGAGCGGGCTGGAGCGCGTGCCGGCGCGGGCCCGTCCGGTGCCCTTCTGGCGCCAGGGCTTGGCGCCGCCGCCGCGCACCGCGGAGCGGTTTCTCTGCGCCTTGGTGCCCGCGCGGGCGCCGGCCAGCCAGGCGACAACCGCCTGGTGGACCAGCGACTCGTTAAACGGAACGTCGTCGGAAAACGGTTTGTAGACCTTTCTCGTCGGCTTTGCCTTTTTCGGCTTCGCAACGGCTGGTTCCTGCCGGTCGGATTTTGTGGCCGTTGCGTTCATGGTTTAAGCCTGTTGGGCCGGCATTTTCACGGCGGGGCGTACCAGAACGCGGCCCATCGTGTGGCCCGGAATGGCGCCCTTGACCATGATGAGGTTTCTCTCCTCGTCGACCCGCACCACTTCGAGGTTCTGGACCGTTCGGCGCACGTTTCCCAGGTGGCCGGACATCTTCTTGCCCTTGAATACGCGCCCGGGCGTCTGGTTCTGGCCGATGGAGCCGGGCACGCGGTGCGCCTTGGAGTTGCCGTGGGTGGCGTCCTGCCCATGGAAATGGTGGCGCTTGATGGTGCCCGCAAAGCCCTTGCCTATGGTGGCGCCGGAGACGTCCACATGCTGGCCCTCGGAGAACAGGGCGACGCTGATTTCCGCGCCGGGCTGATAGGCCTCGAGCTGGGCGGGATCGTCGAGGCGATGCTCGAACAGGCCCTCGCCGGCGGGCTGATCGGCATACTGGCCGGCCAGCGCCTTGCCCGGCGCCTTGCGCGCCTCGCCCACGGTAACCTGCACGGCCGCGTAGCCGTCTTTGGCCGGCGTGCGCTGGCGGGTCACGCGATTCGGGCGCGCCTCAATCACGGTGACGGGCACACTGGCCCCTTCCTCCGTGAACAGGCGCGTCATTCCTCGCTTTTGGCCGATCAAACCAAGGCTCATGGCGGTCTCTTAAGAGTGAGAACCCTCGCCGGACGGGCTGCGAGGGTAAAGACTAACAATATTAGCAATCATGCCCTTCTAATTCAAGCGGATTTGAGCGTCCACACCGGCCGGCAGTTCGAGCTTCATGAGCGCATCGACGGTCTTGTCGCTGGGCTCGATGATGTCCAGCAGGCGCTTGTGCGTGCGCAGCTCGTACTGGTCGCGGGCGTCCTTGTTCACGTGCGGAGAAATCAGCACGGTGAAACGCTCCTTGCGGGTGGGCAGCGGCACCGGGCCGTGCACCTTGGCGCCGGTGCGGCGCGCGGTTTCGACGATCTCGCGGGCCGATGAATCGATAAGCCGATGATCGAAGGCCTTGAGCCGGATTCGTATGTTTTGCGGTTCAGCCATCTTGTTTACTCCACCACCTTTGCGACGACGCCGGCTCCGACGGTGCGGCCGCCTTCGCGTATCGCAAAGCGCAGGCCGTCCTCCATCGCAATCGGCGCAATCAGGTCCACTTCCATGCGCACGTTGTCACCCGGCATCACCATCTCCATGTCCTGGGGCAGCGTCACCGCTCCGGTCACGTCCGTGGTCCGAAAATAAAACTGCGGACGATAACCCTTGAAAAACGGCGTGTGACGGCCGCCCTCCTCCTTGGTCAGGATATACACCTCCGACTCAAATCGGGTGTGCGGCGTAATCGACGCCGGCTTGGCCAATACCTGGCCGCGCTCCACCTCGGTGCGCTTGACGCCCCGTAGCAATACCCCCACGTTGTCCCCCGCCTGACCCTCGTCCAGCAACTTGCGGAACATCTCAACGCCCGTACAGGTGGTCTTGGAAGTGTCCTTGATCCCAACGATCTCAACCTCCTCGCCCACCTTGACCACGCCGCGCTCCACACGGCCGGTCACCACCGTGCCCCGACCGGCAATCGAGAACACGTCCTCGATCGGCATCAAAAAGGCACCGTCAATGGCCCGCTCGGGCTCGGGGATGTAACTGTCCATGGCCTCGACCAATGCGTGTACGCTGCCCACGCCACGCTCGCCTTCCTGACCCTCCAAAGCCTGCAAAGCGCTGCCTACGATCACCGGCGTGTCGTCGCCCGGAAAGTCATACTGCGACAGCAGGTCCCTGACCTCCAGCTCGACCAGCTCCAGAAGCTCCTCGTCGTCCACCATGTCGGACTTGTTCAGATACACCACAATGTACGGAACACCCACCTGGCGGGCCAGCAAAATGTGCTCGCGCGTCTGCGGCATCGGTCCGTCGGCCGCACTCACCACCAATACCGCACCGTCCATCTGCGCCGCACCCGTGATCATGTTCTTCACATAGTCGGCATGACCCGGACAGTCCACGTGCGCATAGTGACGATTGTCGCTCTCATACTCCACGTGCGCCGTCGCGATCGTGATCCCGCGCTCACGCTCCTCCGGCGCATTGTCAATCTCGTCAAACGCCTTGATCTCACCACCGTGCTGCGCCGCCATGATCTTCGTCAATGCCGCCGTCAACGTCGTCTTGCCATGGTCCACGTGACCAATCGTCCCAACATTCACATGCGGCTTGGTACGCTCAAATTTCGCCTTGGCCATAAGTGCTTTTCTCCTTGAGTACGGCTCCTCTCAGCCGGTATGAGTCAGGTCCGCCGCCACCTTGGCGGGGACCGGAGTGTAACGGGAAAATTCCATCGAGTAGGTTGCGCGGCCCTGCGACATCGAGCGCAGGGTGGTGGCGTATCCGAACATCTCCGCCAGCGGCACCTCGCCGCGCACCACCTTGCCCGCGGGCGACTCCTCCATGCTGCGCAGTTCGCCGCGCCGGCGATTGAGGTCGGCGCTCACGTCGCCCATGTAGTCGTCCGGCGTGACCACCTCGACCTTCATGGTGGGCTCCAGGAGGATCGGTTTGGCCCGCCTCATGCCCTCCCGGAACGCCTGGGCCGCAGCCACGCGGAACGCGACTTCGCTGGAGTCCACCTCGTGGAAGGAGCCGTCGTACAGCGTCGCCCTGATGTCCACCACCGGGTAGCCGCCCAGCACGCCTTCGCCCATCTGCTGCTGAACGCCCTTGTTCACCGCCGGGATGTACTCCCTGGGGACGGCGCCGCCCACGATTTCGTCTTCGAACTCGTAGCCGCCCCCCGAGGGCAGCGGCTCCAGGCGCAGGAAGACGTGGCCGTACTGGCCCCGGCCACCGGTCTGGCGCACGAAGCGGCCCTCCTGTTCCACGGACCGGCGAATCGTCTCGCGGTAGGACACGCGCGGGCGCCCCACGTTGGCCTCGACCTGAAATTCGCGGCGCATGCGGTCCACCAGGATTTCCAGGTGCAGCTCGCCCATGCCGGCGATGATGGTCTGGCCGGATTCCTTGTCGGTGGATACCTTGAAGGACGGGTCTTCCTTGGCCAGCTTCTGAAGCGCCAGCCCCATCTTGTCCTGGTCGGCGCGGGTGCGCGCCTCCACGGCCACGTGAATGACCGGGTCGGGGATGGCGATGCGCTCGAGCGTGATGGGTTGGCTGACCTCGGTAAGGCTGTCGCCGGTAGTCACGTCCTTCAGGCCCACGGCGGCCACGATGTCGCCGGCGCGGATTTCGGAGACCTCGGCGCGTTCGTTGGCGTGCATCTGCAACAGCCGGCCGATGCGCTCCTTCTTGCCGCGGGTAACGTTGAGCACCCGGTCGCCCGACTTGAGCGTGCCTGAATACACGCGGATGAACGCCAGGTTGCCCACGTACGGGTCGTTGGCGATCTTGAAGGCAAGCGCCGAGAAGGGCGCGTCGTTGCTGGGCGCACGCTCGGCCGTTTCTCCGGAACCCGTAATGCCGGTGATGGGCGGCTTCTCGGCCGGCGACGGCAGGTAGTGCACCACGCCGTCGAGCACCGCCTGCACGCCCTTGTTGCGGAAGGCGCTGCCGCACATGGCGGGAACGATCTCGTTGCGCAGGGTGCGCTCGCGCAGGCCCCGGCGGATCTCGTCCGCCGACAGCGGCTCGCCGCCCACGTACTTCTCCATCAGCTCGTCGTCGCTCTCGGCGGCGGCCTCGACCATGCGCTCGCGCCATTCGGCGCAGACCTCGGCGAGGTCCTCCGGAATGTCGTCCTCGCGGTAGGTGGTGCCGAGGTCCGTCTCGCTCCAGTAGATGGCTCGTTCCTCGACCAGGTCCACGACGCCGGCGAAATCGGCTTCGCTGCCGATGGGCACCTGTATGGGTACGGCCTTGGCGCCCAGGCGGGATCCGATCTGGCCGACCACGCGAAAGAAGTCCGCGCCGATACGGTCCATCTTGTTGATGAAGGCCAGCCGCGGGACGCCGTAGCGGTTGGCCTGGCGCCACACGGTCTCGGACTGCGGCTCCACGCCGCCAACCGAGCAGAACACCGCCACGGCGCTGTCCAGCACCCTCAGCGAGCGCTCGACCTCGATGGTGAAATCCACGTGGCCCGGCGTGTCGAGGATGTTGATGCGGTGCTCGGAGAACTGGCGGCGCATCCCGCTCCAGAAGCAGGTGGTGGCCGCCGAGGTGATGGTTATGCCGCGTTCCTGCTCCTGGTCCATCCAGTCCATGATGGCCGCGCCGTCATGGACCTCGCCTAACTTGTGCGAAACGCCGGTGTAGAAGAGGACCCGCTCCGTGGTCGTGGTCTTGCCGGCATCGATGTGGGCCATGATGCCGATGTTGCGGTAGCGGCCGACGGGGGTAGCGCGCATGGTGAGATACCGAACAGGCCGCGGGTTGCGCAGGAAAACAAGGCCAGGGCGCCGTCAGGCGGCTACCAGCGGTAATGCGCGAAGGCCTTGTTGGCCTCCGCCATTCGATGGGTTTCCTCGCGGCGGCGGGCCGCCGCGCCGGTGTTCTCCGAGGCGTCCATCAGCTCGCGCGCCAGGCGCTCGGCCATGGTCTTTTCGTTGCGCTTGCGCGCCGCGTCGATCATCCAGCGCATCGCCAGCGTCTCGCGGCGGGTGGCGCGCACTTCCACCGGCACCTGGTAGGTGGCGCCTCCGACCCGGCGGGAACGGACCTCCACGGCGGGCTTGACGTTCTCCAGGCCCTGCTCCAGCAGCAGCAGCGCCTCTTCGGGGCTCTGCTTGCGGATTCGGGAGATGACGTCGATGGCGCCGTACACGATGCTCTCCGCTACCGATTTCTTGCCGCTCTTCATGATCATGTTGATGAAGCGCGACAAAAGCTCGCTCCCGTACAGGGGGTCGGCCAGTACGGGCCGGCGGGGGGCGCGGGAACGGCGGGACATGGATTCAGCGCGGTCGCTTGGCGCCGTACTTGGACCGGCCCTGCCGGCGGTCGGTCACTCCGGCGCAATCGAGCGTGCCGCGGATCGTGTGATAGCGCACGCCCGGAAGGTCCTTGACCCGGCCGCCCCGGATGAGGACTACCGAGTGCTCCTGCAGGTTGTGCCCTTCGCCGCCGATGTAGCTGGTGACCTCGAAGCCGTTGGTCAAACGCACGCGGGCCACCTTGCGCATCGCCGAGTTCGGCTTCTTGGGCGTGGTGGTGTACACGCGCGTGCACACGCCCCGCTTCTGCGGACTGTTCTCCAGCGCCGGAACGCTGGTCTTCGCCCGCCGCGGCGCGCGCGCCTTGCGCACAAGCTGATTTACCGTGGACATTGCTTAATGGCCTGCCCTTTGCCCTTTGTTGTGGTCGGAAAACCTCGCTTGCAGCGTTCCTTGAGGACGCCCTTTGAAGGCAGCCTCAGCCGCAAGCACCGAATCCGCGAATTATGCGGAATTCGCCTGTCAAGTCAAGTTTTAGCGCAATCCAATACGGACATGAGCCTGAAGCGTTGTGTTGGTTGTAAGCGGTCGGCGTGTTTGGGATTATTGTTGAAAGGGTCTGTATCTTGAGGTCTGTGCGATGGGTGTTCAAGGGTTGTGCGCCGGGTTTTTTCTTCCTGATCCAAGATCATTGGTGGCGGGTCCTGTGGAGTTGTGGTCGAGAGGCTCGCGAGTGGGGTCAGGCGGTGGGTAACGCGGTCGCGTTATCCACGGGCTGACCCCACGTCCCGTAAGGGCGCGGGCCGTTCCGCAGGACTCGTCCACAACTCCACAGGACGGGCTTTAAAGGAAAGGCGCTCAGGCCGCGGTGGCGATGGCCTTGCCGATCTGCTGGAACAGGTGATTGCGTGCGCGGGTCACGGCTTGCGCGGCTTCGAAGTCGCTGATCTTGAGGGCCACGGCGTCGAGCTGTTCGAAGGTGACGCCGGGGCGCAGGTGCTGTTCGGCGTTGTCCAGCGACTTCAGCTTCTGGTAGGGCGTCATTACGTTATCGTCGCGGTAGCGCTTGCGCACCCGGCCTTTGGCGTCGATGACCTCGATGGGGAACAGGCACGGGCGGTGGTGGTTGAGAAACGGCGACAGTGAGTCCCGGTTGAAGGCGTTTACCGCTTCAACGAAGCGTATCGGGATATGGCTGTAGCCGAGCCACTTGCGGATCACCGAGGCGTTCTTGCTCTCGACCAGGGCGTTGTCGTGGGATTGGCGGGCCCGGGACTTGGTGAAGTCGCCGATGTGCAGCTTCTCCAAAAGCGCCGCGACCTGGTGGTTGATGTACTCGGAGCCGTTGTCGGCGTGGAACCCCATAACGTCAAAGGGAAAGGCCTCGATGAGGTCTTCAAGCGCCGGGATCAGGAAGGCCTCCGAGATCGCCGCCATACTGCCCACATGCTGGTATTGCGTGATCTCATCCACCACGTTGATGTGATAGATCCCCTTGACGCCGTCCTGATCGCCCTGGTGCACGGTGTCTACGCGCAAGAACCCCGGCCGGCCCCTGGGCTCGGGCCGCCGCCGCACCCCGATGGCCACCGCACTGGGGCGGGTGCGCTCGAAGACCTGGCGCACGTTGCGGTAGGTCAACGACTTGCGCAGGTTATACAGGTGCCCATTGGACAGTTTTGACAGGCGCTCAAAGCGCCGGTCGCCGAACATCTCCCATTGGCGGCGCAGCACACAACGCGTGGCGGCGCCGGACATCTGGCCCAGGGCGGCGTCGACCTCCGCCAGGCGCCGGATGTCGGCGCGCGTGTACCGGCGCGCAAACGGCTTCGCCGGCGCCCCGCCGCGGCGGTCCTCGATCCGGCCGGTCACCCGGTGCTGGGCGATCAGGCGCGTCAACTGCGCCCGCGACAGCCCCGTCACCTTGCCCAGGTAGCGCTTCACCAGCCCCTTGTCCGCCTTGCCCAAACAGGGATAATCCAGCCGCACCAGCGTGCGACGAATCAAGCGGTAGATCCCCTCGCGGTCGGAGACGGCAAAGTCCACCGCCTCGCTGCCCTCAACAAAGGCGCGAACCTCTTCCAAAGTCCGAACCCGTTCGGTGTGTAGCGTCACGATCATCCTCCGATGATCCCAAACGCACGCCTACAGGCTCATCTCTCGTTGGATCTACGTCACTCGTTCAGGCTCATGTCTCATTGGACAAGGCTGTTTTAGGGGACAGCTTTAGGACAGCTGTAGGGGACATTCAGGGAACAATTAGATCGCGGGTTTGGCGCAGCATAATCGTCCGAACAACCCGACTGGCCAGCGAAGGACAGCCGGACCGTTCGCCGAACCGCTAGGCGAAACCAATCCGTCAACCGAACTTGTCCCTCAGCGCATTGGCCCTTCTGAGCATCCTCTTCAGATCCTGATCCGTGGGATTGTCCTTGTTGGCGCGAGAGGACAACAAGTGCTGACGATGACGCGCCGTACCCCCCGTCTCGCCATCGCCCACCAAGTCCGCAAACTCATACGCGTAATACATCACAAACGCATCGTCGCCATCAATCGCACCGTCCTCGTTGATGTCGCCGCCAACCGCCACACCCACGGACCGCCAAACGTTGGCCCTGCGAAGCATCGCCCTTAAGTCGTCATCGGTGGGATTGGATACCCCAGCCACTCCCGACAGCAGCGTGCGACGCGACTCCGCCGTACCGCCGCTCTCCCCATCGCCGACCCTCTCCTCGGATGCATAGGCCTGATACATCACCTGCGCATCGTCCCCGTCCAGCGTCCCGTCAGCGTTGACGTCCGGGTCCGGGTTCGCCAGCGTGGCCGTGACTTCCTCGGAAGGCGCACCGTCCTCCGCGTAATCCTTCGTGGCAATCACACGGACGGTGTATTCCGTATCGACGGTCAGATCGATGATCGTATAGCTCGTCGTCTCACCGCCCAGCAGCGCGACCTGGCGGACCTCGTCGTAGTCCTGACTACCCGACTTCCATTGCACCTCGTAGCCATCGGCGTCGGGCACCGCATCCCAGAACACCTCTAGCTCCTCAAAGCCCGGCTCTACCGCAACGCCCGTGACCTGGGCAGGCGGCGTAGCCTTCGGTATGCCGCTGACTTCCTCAGACGGTATGCCGTCGTCTGCGTTGTCCTTGGTCGCAAGCACGCGAACCGTGTATTCCGTGCCCCCCGACAAATCCGCAATCGTGTGACTCAACGTATCCATGCCGGTAAGCACCGCCTGGCGCTCCTCGTCATAGTCCTCCTCACCCGACTTCCACTGCACCTTGTAGCCATCAGCGTTGGAGACCGCTGTCCAGGTAACCTCCAGTTCATCGACGCCGGGAATGACCGCAACACCCTTCACCTGGGCAGGACGTGACTCCTTCGGGATGCCGGTGACTTCCTCGGAGGGCGGCCCATCCTCCGCGTTCTCCTTGGTCGCAAGGACACGGATGGTGTATTGCGTCCCAGGCGTCAGGCCCGTAACCGTGTAGCTGACCGAATCGCCGCCTGGGAGCAGCGCCTGCCGGGACTCGTCGTAGTCTTCCTCGCCCGACTTCCATTGCACCTTGTACGCGTCGGCATCGGCAACCTTGTTCCAGGCAACGTCCAATTGCTCGATGCCCCCCGTGAGTTCAACCCCAGTCACCTGGGCGGGAGGTGGATCCTTAAGCCCTGGCAGAATCACTCGGGGAAGCGAGTCGTCCTTCTTAAGAATATAGCCGCGATGGTCGGGAGGCAGAGTGGGCGGGACACCAATATCAACCGTGACGGCGTCCTCCGCGCCGGCCATACGGGTTACCTCCAACAGATCGCTTTGCAGCGAGCCGGCCGGAATCGTTACCATGCTCGCGCCGCCGGAAATCTCGCCGGTCGTACTGACAATGATCGGAATCTCCAGGGCAAACGGCGCACCTGCAGGTACAACCGCTTTGAATTGATTGTCCCCCTCCTTCTCCAAAGAGAGGAATAGCTGCAGGGGTTGAACCGCATTGTCCTCCAAGAGCAGCTCCATAAGGTGTGTCAATCCAAAGAAAATTCCCTCAGGCAGATTGCTCAAGCGATTGCTGAAAAGGTGGAGGTGTTCCAGCGCGTCCAAGCCTGCGAACAGGTTCTCCGGCAAACTTTCCAAGCGGTTGGTGGAAATCTGAAGGAATTCAAGCGAGGAGGGACCCGAGAACACGTCAGCAGGCAGGCTGCTCAATCGATTACTATTTAAATTCAACCTCTTAAGCTTGGATAGATCGGAAAACACATTTCCTTGTAGATCGTGCAGTCGATTGACGGCAAGATTCAGGTATTCGAGGTCGGTCAGCCCGGAAAAAATACCGGGCGGCAGACTGGTCAACTGGTTATTTTGCAAAGAAAGGGTTTGCAGGGAAGTCAACCCAGCTAAATCGCCCGGCCTTAATGACGAGATGTCCGCATTGTCCAGCAAAAGCGATTTGATGTTCGCCAGTTGGGCCTCGGTCACTTCATTGCATGCTTCAATGGCCGCCATGGTTTCCAAGATCGCCTCTTGCACCTGCTCAGTGCGGGAGCATACGTCGGCGGCGTCATCGCGTGTAACGACCAGCGTATAGGTCTGCGTATTCGTCCCGTCCTCGGAAGTGACCCTGACCTTAATCGTGTTCTCGCCAAGTCGGAGGTTAATTTGTTGCCCCCCCGTAATTCCATCCGCATCCGTCAATTCCTGATCATCCTCGTCCAGATACGTTACGGTTGCATTGAGGTTGCGGGTCACAAGCGTTATGGTGACCGAGGACACGGAGTTCGCAACCGTGGCCGTATAGCTTGCCGTGGTCGCGGCAAAAACTGGATCGAGCTTTCCGTCGCTCAGCGAAAGACCGGCCAATGCGGCGTCTGTGGGAAGCAGTGAGGGCAAAACCACCCGAGGCAGGGTTTCGTCCTTCGCCAAGGCATAACCTTGATGTTCGGAAGGAACCGTCGGCAACGTGGCGATGTCAACGGAGATGGCTTCCTGTGTACTTGAGTCGCGCGTCACTCGCAGCAGGGCGCTCTCGCTGGCGCCGGCGGGGATGGTTGCCGTGTCGGAGTCACCTTCAATCGAACCACCGGTGCTGACGCTAAGCGGAAGCGTGAGAGTGAACGGTGCGCCCGAGGGCGCAATGGCCTTGAATTGATTCTGCCCGACTTTCTTCAGGAAGATGGGAAGCGGCAAGGGATCGACTGGATTGCGCTCCACACCGACCCGTGAAAGCCTTGTCAAGCCAACAAACACGCCATCCGGTATTCGGAGAAACTCGTTTATTCCGAAAAAGAGCGTTTCAAGCGAGGTCAGACTGGAGAAAATGCCCTCTGGGAGGTCGTTCAAGTCATTGCCGTAAAGGTTCAGGTAACGGAGTCCCTGAAGTTGAGTGAATGCATCAGCCGGCAAGTGAGTCAACTCACCATGGCGCAGGTCCAATTGCTCAAGCCCGGAAAGTCCCTGAAACATTTCGGCTCGAACAGTCTGCAAATCGTTCTTTGAGAGCTCCAGATGACGCAGTCGCGAAAGTTTCGAGAATATTCCGGCCGGGAGATCGGACAATCGATTCTCGTTCAATTGCAGGTGCTCAAGACTGGAAAGACCATCGAAAACGCCGACCGGCAGTTCCACTATACGATTGGCGACAATATTCAGTGTCTTCAGGCTGGAAAGACCGTCGAAGATCTTGACCGGCAAGGTGGTGTATCGGCTGAATCCCAGGGCAAGTTCTTCCAACTTCGAAAGACCATCGAATGTGCCCACGGGTAAATCGGTCAGTTTGTTGGTATGAAGACTTATGTACTTGAGGTTGGACAGCCCCCGGAATAAGCCTTCCGGCAATTCCGTAAAGGGGTTTGCGGCCATATAAAGGTTCTCAAGGCCGGAGAGCCCTTGAAGCAGCTCGGCAGGCAATCGAGTCATTCGCGTGCCTTCGAGATACAAATATTGGAGCTTTGAGAGTCCTCGAAACACGCCCCCGGGCAACTCGGTGAATGGGTTGGAGCTCAGCGATAACAGGAACATGTTGGGAAAGCCGCTGAAAAGTCCTTCGGGAACCTCGGCCAATCGGTTTTGCTCTAAATTGAGCTTTTCGAGGCCCGTAAGAACCTCGAATACATCCTCCGGCAAGTCGGTGATCATGTTTTCGCCCAAACGCAGTCTTTTTAGATTTGAGAGATCGTCGAATACGCCTTCGGGCAATGTGGCCAGTCGGTTGTCTTGCAGTGCCAGCGTATGCAAGCCGGTTAGACCGTCAAACACGCCTTCGGGCAATGTGGCCAGTTGGTTCCCTTCCAGGAGCAGTGTATGCAAGCCGGTTAAACCTTCGAAATCTCCCGCCCTCAGGGACGTGACACCATGCCGGCTAAGATGCAGGTTCTTAACTTGGGTCAAGTGTTCGGCGTTGACTTCATCGCAACGACGGGGGCCGACACCGGGGATACTTCCCATTATCCCGACGGTTACGGCGGAAGTGCGGCTGCAGATTCCGGCTTCGGTTGCAATTTGGAGAACCTCATAGTCCTTGCCTGCTATAGTGACCGTAGCAGTGCGTTCCGCACCCGTCTCGTTCGCTTCAACCTGTAGACGAAGGAAACCGGAACCGGCCATTCTGGCCTCCGATATCAGCGAGAGAAACTCTGATTGAGTTGATGCTTCCCACAGACATCCTGGGGCTGTGTTGACCCTTATGCCTATTTCATTGGCACCGACAGGAGCAATCGGTGTTTCCGGCGTTATGCTGAACTCCGTGCAGGCTTCCGAGCGGAATGAACCAACCAACCGCGCGGTGTTGTTGAGTGTAAGCCGCGCATCCGCCGGCCCGTCCAATCCCGTCGCCGTACTGTCCGCATCTATCCCGAGCGGGTCACCAATGTAGCTTTGCTCGGGATTCGAGAACCGCAGCAAGCGTTCGCAGCTGAAACCTGCATCTCTGCACCTGTTGGGGTAGGCCATGACCGTATGCCAGCGGGTATTTTCGACAGCGTCGGGTTCAAACGCACTGTCGTTCACATAGCCGAAGGCATAGGGATAAATCGTGGGTATGTTGAAGACATAGCGGTCATGCCCCACACCAAAGTTGTGGCCGATTTCGTGCGTAAACACTTTCTCGTTGTCTACTGCGGTAAGCGCGAAGGCTTCCGACTCCGCGGACAGGCTCTCTTTCAGTAAGAGATAGGCAATACCGCGAGCACCCGTGCGAACATCAGTTAACAGATGGACCAGGTCCGCCGCAAATTTGTCACGCAGAGAGTGCACTTCTTCCAAGTAGTCGTCGCCGCGACCTCGGAGGCGAAACAGATCATCGCGGGCTCCCCTCGCCACATAGTTCACCATTGCCGAGTGAGCCAGCACCAGCCGCGGATTGATCCCGCTGTCCTCAAACGCCTGATTGGCCGATTCCACGTAGAAATCAATCAAGGCCCGTATTCCGGCAGCACCACCATGCTTAGACTGCACCTCTGGCGTATACACCACAAGCACGCGGACTTTCGACCCGTCCTCGGTCAGCCTGTCGTCGGCTTGTGGAGATGGCAAAGAGAAAGCACCGGCAGGAGGAGGATTACTCGATGAAATGGCGTTTTCGGGACGGGCGGGCAGTGGGGGAGCGGGCGGCGGCAAAGCTTCCTCTACACCGCATTCAAACGACTCTTTCGAGGGATCGATCTGGCGAATGACACTCCGGCCGGAACCGCCTGATCGAATCGTGAACGTCCCTTCCGGCGTCTCTACGGTACCCACCATCACCGGCCCGTTCACGACCAGCCGCACATCGCCCCATTCCATACCTTTGGGACGCCCGGAGATGAAGTAACCGGTGCGGGTGGGGCGCACCCGCTTGATCTGGACCTCGACGATGGCGTCGTCAAAAAGGTTGAGCTTGAGGATTTCGCGTCCGCGGCGCGCGGCGCTGATCTTCTGCGTATCGACCTGCGCGACGCGGCTGCGGATCGTGGCCGGTTCGAGCGCCGGACTAATGCGTGGACCGACTGCAGTCTGGACCTCGGAGAAAACGCCCGGAGGAGGCGCCTGGGCCAGTGCCGCTTGCGCAAGTACCGCACCGGCAAACAATGCCGCCGCGAAACCGATGCGCCGTTTGGCCACGCTGATCACTCAAACAAAGGGGGGGCGACCCGCCCTGTTGCTGGAGTCAAAAGCTCCCGCGGGCGTTGATCACGATGCCGTATGCCGGTTCCGCGCTTGGCCCCGCGCCCATGCGCTCGGCAAAGACCTCAAGGTTCATCGCCGACTGTTCGGTCTGCAGCCGCGCAAGCTGCGTGCCCAGCCGCAGCCGCGGCGGGGCGGCGTCCGGCTTGCCCATCTCGCCGAACAGCGTCAAAAGGCCCTGGCCGTTCGGAAGGTTCAGACCGTACCCGATCCGGGTGTCCAGGTTCATGCCCTGTTGGGTCTCGCCGGCCAGGAAGCTCTCCGCTACGCGGGTCGTCTCCCACATCCCTTCGGCGCCGGTCGCCGGAGTGCCCCAACTTGGCGCCAGGGCAAAGAAAAGGCCTTCGCCCTGAGGACCCCAATCAAAGGTGACCGAAAGGCTGGCGCCCCATTGCTCAAACTCGCTTTCTGCGTGCGTAAGCAGCATGTGACCGTGCGCCTGGATGTCAATGCCGCCGGGATGCTGGTACGCCAGACCGGCGCCCAGTTCGGCGCCGGCGCCGGTCTCGGCATCGCCGGCATCAGTCACAGCGCCGAGCTCCATCGTGCCGGTGATCATTGATCCACTCTCAAACTCGAAGCTGCGGCTGCTCTCCAGCGCCAGCCGCATGCGTGACGTATCCGCCGCGACCGCCGGCAGATGTTCGTGCTCTTCGGATTCCATGCGCACGAAGAAGGCGTCGGCCTTGATCGCCAGGTCAAAGCGGCCGATCGGCGTGAGTTCACGGCGCGCGCCCAGCGCCGTCATGCCAAGGCCGATGCCGGTGTCGGCCGAACCTTTCTCGTCGGTCAGCGTAGCGCCGCCTCGGCCGAAGCCCACCGAGCCCCACACGCCCAGGCCATGCATGGGCGACCAGTGCAGATAGGGATGGGCGCTGGTGAGCGACATCGCGATATCGCCGTCATCACCGACGGGGCCGCTGAAGCGGTAGTCCACGCCGCCCGCAGTACGGCTGACGATCACGCCAGCCAGAACCGCTTCGCTGAACCGGTAGTCCAGCCCGATGTGGCCGGCGAACACTTCGCCGTCCATCGAGAAACGGTCGTCGGGACGGCCGCCAAAGGCGTCCATGTCGCCGCCCACACCCCACAGCGTCCACTTGCCGAACGCGCCCTGATCATCACTGCCGCCCAGCGTCATCTCGAAGGCGCTTCCTGTAAGCAACTCGCGCGCACTCGGCAAAAGGTCGAAGTTCACGTAGCCCGAGGATAAGCCGGTAGCCCGGGCCGCCTCCCAAGCCAAACCGTCCTGGCTGTTGAGATTGAAACCCAGGAGCTCCATGACGCCGGCGAGCCAGCCGTTGGCGCCCCCTGATGGGCTATCGCTGTCGCTGTGGCTGTCGCCAATGCCCAGTCCCGCCAAATCCAATGGCCGGCCGCCGAGCGCCAGGTAGGTCTCGGCAGGGCCGGCGACGTTCATGGCCGCCCGCTCGCCGATCATATCGACCACGTTGCCGCCCACTTCACGGCCGAAGCCCGCAAGCGCGAACTTCATGGCCAGGGCGCGCGACTCGCGATCCGGCCCGGCGCCGTCGTCGGCGACTGTGCAGCCCGAAGCCGGACAGACGTTGTAGGTAATCGTGTTGCCGGCGACGACCGTTTCCTCGGCGCGGCCGAACATGGCGCTCACTGTAGCGTGCTCTTCCGCCGAAGCGACACCGCCGAAACGAAGCGACAGGTC
The DNA here is from genome assembly GCA_951828235.1 of uncultured Gammaproteobacteria bacterium. Taxonomy (GTDB): domain Bacteria; phylum Pseudomonadota; class Gammaproteobacteria; order Steroidobacterales; family Foliamicaceae; genus Foliamicus. The sequence continues at coordinate 1,560,981 of OX639965.1, read as the reverse complement.
CCCGGACGCATCAGCCGGCAACCGGGCCACCGATACCGTCAGCACGCCAACAAAAATGCTGCAATTGCCGTTCTCGCCCGGGCACCAGGCGCCCCGCGGATTGGATTGAGCATTGGTCGGATCGGACCAGAAGGCAATCCAGCTGGTCTCGTTGTCCGCCTCTTCCGGGGGGCCCAGCCAGCCGTCGGCGGCCTTGTCGAATGAGGCATCCGCCATGCGACGCTCCCATCCCCGGCCACCGCGAAGCGACCGCACCACCGGGCCGATGTCGTTGACCTCCAGCGTCTCGCCGAAGAAATGGATCGCGCCGCTTAAGGACTCGAAGCCCAGGTGCGCGCTCTCAGGGGGCGCGTCGCCATCGGCGGCTACCGCGATATACAGACCGATCCGCAGCACCTCGTGCCGGGCCAGATCGACGGGCCCCGCCGGCAACTCGTTGCCTTCAGCGTCCAGACGCCTAAGCTCCGGTGTGAACGTCCAGGTAGCCGCTTCGGTCTCACCCGCGGGCAAGAGCGCGAGGCAAAGCGCTACGCAACCCAAAGCCAGCGCCTGCTTCCGGAAGTCGGTCATTTGCCGCCCCTGAAACAATCTTGGAAACGTCCTTATACCACGATTGCAACGCCGGTTGCACGAATGCGGCGTGACGGATCGGGGGTGGCTACGGTCAAACCGAGCGTTGCATTTTGTCAGCCGAACTCTTCGCGCAGCGCATTGGCCCTTCTGAGCATCCTCTTCAGATCCTGATCCGTGGGATTGTCCTTGTTGGCGCGAGAGGACAACAAGTGCTGACGATGCCGCGCCGTGCCCCCCGTCTCGCCATCGCCTACCAAATCGGCAAACTCATACGCGTAATACATCACAAACGCATCGTCGCCATCAATAGCACCGTCCTCGTTGATGTCGCCGCCAACCGCCACACCCACGGACCGCCAAACGTTGGCCCTGCGAAGCATCGCCTTCAGATCGTCATCACTCGGATTGGCCGTTCCCACCAATCCCGACAGCAGCGTGCGACGCAACGCCGCGGTGCCGCCGCTTTGCCCATCGCCGACCCTCTCCTCGGATGCATAGGCCTGATACATCACCTGCGCATCGTCCCCGTCCAGCGTCCCGTCAGCGTTGACGTCGGGGTCCGGGTTCGCCAGCGAGGCCGTGACTTCCTCGGAAGGCGCACCGTCCTCCGCGTACTCCTTCGTGGCAATCACACGGACGGTGTATTCCGTATCGACGGTCAGATCAATGATCGTGTAACTCGTCGTCTCACCGCCCAGCAGCGCGACCTGGCGGACCTCGTCGTAGTCCTGACTACCCGACTTCCATTGCACCTCGTAGCCATCGGCGTCGGACACCGCATCCCAGGACACCGCCAACTCCTCAAAGCCCGGCTCTACCGCAACGCCGGTCACCTGCGCAGGCGGCGTAGCCTTCGGTATGCCGCTGACTTCTTCAGATGGTATGCCGTCGTCTGCGTTGTCCTTGGTCGCAAGCACGCGTACCGTGTATTCCGTGCCCCCCGACAAATCCGGAATCGTGTGACTCAACGTATCGCCGCTGGGGACCACCGCCTGGCGTGCCTCGTCGTAGGCCTCATCCCCCGATTTCCATTGAACCTTATAGCCATCGGCGTCGGAAACCGCCGTCCAGGTCACATCCAGTCGTCCTATGCCCGCCGTGGTCTCAAGGCCCCTGACTTGCGCCGGAGGCGAAGACTTGGGTGTGCCGGTGACTTCGCTCGATGGCGGCCCTTCATCGGCATTATCCTTCGTCGCAATCACACGGACCGTGTATTGCGTGCCGACCATTAACTCCGCAATCGTGTAGCTCACCGTATCGCCGCCGGCGATCACCGCCTGGCGATCCTCGTCATAGGCCTCCTCACCCGACTTCCATTGAACCGTGTAGCCGTCGGCATCGGATACCGCATCCCAGGACACCGCCAGCTCCTCAAAGCCCGGCACCGCCGCAACCCCCGTCACCTGAGCGGGCGCCTGGGCCGTCGGTATGCCGGTCACTTCTTCCGAAGGTTCGCCGTCGTCGGCATTATCCTTCGTCGCAATCACACGAACCGCGTATTGCGTCCCGGGCGTTAACTCCGCAATCGTGTGGCTCACCGTATCGCCGCCAGAGAGCACCGCCTGGCGCGTCTCATCGTAGGCCGCCTCACCCGACTTCCATTGCACCTTGTAGCCGGAGGCATCGGACACCGCATCCCAAGACACCGCCAACTCCTCAAAGCCCGGCACAACCTCCACTCCCGTCACTTGTGCCGGAGGCGCCAACATCTTATCGCCGTTCACGTCCGGGTCCGGATCACCCTCGACATCGGTTACGTTGACGGTCAGGCTTAAGTTGGCGGCGTCCACGCCATCGTAGGCGCGCACGATGACCACATAGCCGTTATCGCCATCGGCGTCCGCCGGGGCCTCGTAGTCCGGGGCCGTCTGAAACGTCAGCACGCCATCCGGGGTCAAATCAAAGCGATCCGCGTCGTCGCCGCCGTTCTTCGACCAGGTTATGCTGTCGCCGTCGGTGTCGGCCGCCTTGAGAGCCGCCGCCTCGGTCGTGTTCTCCTGCACGGACAGCGGCGAGGTGGTGGTAATCTCCGGCGGGCTGTTGCGGGTGACGAGGATGACGTACGTTTGCATGGTCGTCCCATCCTCCGCCGTGACCGTCACCTTGATCGTATTCTCGCCGGGCGCAAGACCCACCTGGTGGCCGCCGGTGCTTGCGTCCGCATCCGCCAGCGCCTGATCCTGCGCGTCCCGATACGCCACCGCGGCGTTCGGACTGCTCGTGGCAGGCGCGACGGTGAGCGACGATGCCGCGTTCGCCACCCTGGCCGTATAGCTCGTGGTCGCCGATGCAAACACCGGGTCCAGCGTTCCATCGCTCAGAACCAGACCGCTCAGGCTCGCGTCGCCCGGTTCCTCGGACACGTTGGAAACCGTGACCGTGAGGGTCATGTAAGTTTCGTCCGTCCCATCCGAGGCCCACACGACCAGCGTATATTCGTTGTCCCCGTTCAGATCGGCCGGAGCCTCGTAGTCCGGCGCCGACTTGAAAGTCAGCGCCCCGTCCGGGGTCAAATCAAACCGGCTAACGTCAGCCCCGCCGTTGGTATGCCACCGGATCGCATCGCCGTTCGCGTCGGCCGCCTCCAGCGTTGCAACCTCCGCCACATTCTCCTGCACGGAAAGCGGCGACGCCGTCGTAATCTCCGGTGGACTGTTGCGGGTGATCAGAATCGTGTAGGTTCGCGTTACCGTTGCATCTTCGGAAGTGACTTTCACCCTGATCGTGTTCTCGCCGAGCGCAAGACCCACCTGGTGGCCGTCGATGCTTGCGTCCGCATCCGCCAGCGCCTGATCCTGCGCGTCCAGGTAGTTCAGCGTGGCGTTTGCATTACTGGCTTCCGCCGTCACGGTAACCGACGATGCCGCGTACGTAACTTTTGCCTGGTAAGTCGCGGCGCTCGACGCTTCCGGCGGTACGCCGCTAACCGATAGACGACGCAACGCCACATCCTTCCCGGGCGCCTCCGACGACAAAACCTCGCGCGGCAAGGATTCATCTTTATCAAGGGCATAACCCTTGTGCTGGAACGGCAGATCCGGCAGCGTGCCGATATCGGCGCTTACCGCGTCCGTCACACTGCCCACGCGCTCTGCACGCAAGGCAGCGCTCTCCACTGCGCCGGCAGGAATCACGATGTGGCTCGCGCCGCCCTCAATTTCACCGCCGCGACCAATGTGAATCGGAAGATCGAGCGTAAACGGCGCGCCGGCGGGAACTACGGCCCTGAACTGATCATCGCCCACCTTCTCCAGGGAAATCACCAGCGGTAGTGGATCGACTGCGTTCTGCGCAATAAAGAGGCGTTCAAGCGCAGTCAGCCCGGAAAACGCGCCTTCAGGCAGTTGGCTGATCTGGTTGCCGGAAAACGAGAGGTATTGCAACGCCGTCAGGTCGGAGAAAATGCCCACCGGCAGTCGGCTAATCTGGTTGTCATGAAACCCGAGTCGCCGCAACGCCGTCAGGTCGGAGAAAATGCCGGCGGGCAGTTGCCTGATTTGGTTGTCGGAAAACAGGAGAAGTTGTAACGCCGTCAGGTCGGAGAAAATGCCCACCGGCAGTCGGCTGATCTGGTTGTCATAAAACGTGAGGTCCCGCAACGCGGTCAGGCCGGAGAAAATGCCGGCCGGCAGTTGCCTGATTTGGTTGCCGAAAAACAGGAGGTATTGCAACGCCGTCAGGTCGGAGAAAATGTCGGCGGGCAGTCGGCTGATCTGGTTGTCATAAAGCGTGAGGTGGTACAACACGGTGAGCCCGGAGAAGACCCCGGACGGTAGATCGCGCAACGAATTGTTGTGTAGCCAAAGGCTGCCAAGTCCCGACAGGCCCGCAAAATCGCCAGTCTGCAAAGACAAGATGCCCATCCCATGCAATAGCAGTTGAGTAATTTGCGATAGTTGGGCCTCTGTAACGTCCGCGCATTCGGCCACATCGACCGCCTTCATGATTGCGTCACGAACTTGCTTCGTGCGAGTGCAAACATCCGCAGGGCCATCAACGATGATACGAATCATGTAGTCCTGTGTGCTCGCTCCGTCTTGCGCCGTCACCTTTGCCTTGATCGTGTTCTCACCCGCTTCAAGCCTGACCTGATGGCCATCGGCGCTGGCGTCTGCATCCGCCAGCTCCTGATCCTCAGCATCCAGATAAGCGACCGTTGCGTTTGCATTGCTGGTCGACGGCTTGACCGTAACCAAAGAAGTGGCGTTGGCGACATAGGCGGTATAGCTCAAAGAGTCGGCGGCAAACACCGGATCCAGCTTCCCGCTACTCAGGGAAAGCCCGGTTAGCGTAGCGTCAGTAGCCAGGGAAGATGCGACAACCCTCAGCGGCAAGGATTCATCTTTCACGAGCGCGTAACCGGAATGATCGGCCGGTAGATCCGGCAGGGCGCGGATATCAGCGCTGACCGCGTCCGTTACGCTGCCCACGCGCTCTGCACGCAAGGCGGCGCTCTCCACCGCGCCGGCAGGAATCACGATGTGGCTCGCGCCGCCTTCAATCTCGCCGCCGCTACCAATGTGTAGCGGAAGATCCAACGTAAACGGCGCGCCGGTCGGCGCAACCGCCTTAAACTGACCGCCGCCCACCTTCTCGAGGGAAACCAGAAACGGCAAGGGCTCGACTTCATTCCGTGAAAGATTTAGGCGTTCCAACGCAGTGAGCCCGGAGAAAAGACCCGGAGGCAACTCCCGCAGATCGTTGGCGCGCAGAATCAATTGTTCCAGCCTCGAAAGCCCCGCAAAGATGTTCGCCGGCAATTCCGTCAGATGGTTGGAAAACAAATCCAGTTCCTGCAGATTGGAAAGCCCGGAGAAAATGTCCGCCGGCAATTCGGTCAACTCACCATTCCAAAAACTGAGTCTCTCCAGTCTGGATAAACCCTCGAAAATGCCCGCCGGCAACTCGGTAAGGGGATTCGAAGTCAGATCCAGCACCTGCAGACTGTTCAGCCCGGTAAAAATGTTCGCCGGCAATTCGGTCAACTCACCATTCCAAAAGCCGAGGCTCTCCAGCCTGGCCAAACCCTCGAAAATGCCTGCGGGCAAAGTGTTGAATGGGTTCATCCCCAATTGCAGCTGCTTGAGGTTGGAAAGATCGCTGAACGCGCCTCTGGGCAGTTGGGCCAGATTGTTGTTGAATAGATTCAGCTCCTGCAGATTGGAAAGCCCGGAGAACACGCCTGCCGGCAATTCGTTCAGGTCGTTATATATCAGATACAGTTTTTGCAGGCCGGAAAGCCCGGAGAACACGCCTGTGGGTAATTCGGCCAAATGGATATTGCTCAGATGGAGTTCCTGCAGGCCGGAAAGCCCGGAGAACACGCCTGTGGGTAATTCGGCCAAATGGCTATTGCTCAGATGGAGCACCTGCAGGCTGGAGAGCCCGGAAAAGATGCGGTCCGGCAATTCAGTCAGATCATCACTAGAGGACAAAGCCAGATATTGCAGACCGGAAAGCCCGTCAAAATCTCCCTCCTTTAACGAACGGTTGCCTTGGTTTTGGAAACTCAATCTATCGATCCGGGCCAGATGCTCTTCGGTGACCTGGTCACACTGCGCCGCTTCACGAAAACCAGCCGCTTTCGTGATAGCCAACCTAACGGCGGCGGAGCGGTTGCAAACGCCCGCGTCAGCCGCGAGTTGGCGAACCGTAATGCTCGTTCCGGCCACCACGAGGGTTCCTGTGCGTTCCGCTCCGCTTAGGTTGGCCTGAACCTCTACATGTATACGGCCGGAACCTGCACTTGGCGCGTCGGATGAATTCGTGAGAAAGTCGGATTGGTCGGACGCCTCCCAAAGGCATCCGGGCGCCGTATCCACGTGAAGGACAATCTCACCGGCATCCCGAGGCGCTACATGGGTTGCCGGCGTAACGGCAAAGTCAGTGCAAGCTTCCGACCGGAACGATCCCACCCAACGAGCTGTTTTGTTAATCGTAAGCCGGGCGTCCGCGGGGCCGTCCGGACCCGTAGCCGTGTGTTTGGCGGCAACGCCCAGAGGATCCCCCTCATGGCTCTGGTCGGGATTCGAGAAGCGGAACAGACGCGGGCAGAAAAACCCTGCATCCCGACACCGGTTTGCATATGCCATGATCGTCCGCCACCGGGCGGTTTCCGGCGCGCCGGTCTCAAAGGTCCGGGTGTTTGTGTAACCGAAGGCATAAGGGTAGATCGCGGACTCGGGACTATTGATATACCGGTCATGCCGCAGGCCGAAGTTGTGCCCCACTTCATGCGTAAACGTTTCTTCGGATCGACTTGCGGTTACCGCAAACGCAGCGCCTCCAGAATCAGATTCCAGCGTTTCGGAGTTCAGTCGCCAGGCAGAGCCGCCGCCGAAGCCGTCTGTCAACAGATGCACCAGATCCGCGGCAAAACGGTTGCGAAGCGCGTGCACCTCATCCATATAACCATCGTCGGGATCTCGAAGGCGCCCCAAGTCAGTGCGCGTCGTCACTCCGGTATATTCCACCCTCGCCGCGTGCGCCAACACCAGCCGCGGATTGATCCCGCCGTCTTCGAAGGCCTGATTGGCGGACTGGACCATGAGATCGATGAGGGCCCGGGCGCCGGCGTCGCCACCCTCTTCCCGCCGCACCTGCTGCGTGTAAACCACCAGAATCCGGACTTCCGAGCCGCTCTCCGTCGGCGTATCCTCAGCTTGAACGTGTGGCGGGCCCGGCAATGCAGGAACAGGGCCAATGGATGAAATGGCCTGCTCCGGGGGAATCGGCGAGACAGATCGCCTCTCCGGGCGGACAGGCAGCGGATCATCCACCACTTCGCATTCAAACGAATCCGCCGCCGGATCGATCTGGCGAATGACGTGACGGCCCAAACCGCCCGAACGAATCGTGAACGTCCCTTCCGGCGTCTCTACGGTGCCCACCATTACCGGACCGTTCACAACCAGCCGCACGTCGCCCCATTCCATGCCTTTGGGACGGCCCGAGATGAAGTAACCGGTGGGGGTGGGGCGCACCCGCTTGATCTGGACCTCCACCACCGCGTCATCAAAAAGGTTCAGCTTCAGCACTTCCCGCCCGCGGCGGGCCGCCGTGATCTTCTGCGTATCGACCTGCACCATTCGGCTGCGGATCGTGGCCGGCTCGAGCGCCGGACTAATGCGTGGGCCGACTGCAGTCTGGACCTCAGAGAAAACGCCCGGCGGCGGAGCTTGCGCCGAAACGGCGAGCGGAATTCCCAGGCACGCCACGAGTGCGGCGAGGCGCACCATTACTCCCTTGTGCAGGCCGATGATGCGAACTCCCATACGAACGCGGGCCGTCAGCCCGAATAGCGCGAACTTCGGTTCGCGTCAAGTCCAATTGTAGGCGCTAGGCCGCGACGCTGGGAGGTTGTTCCTCGATGGCGGCGGCCGGCTCGGTGGGGGTTTCTTCGGGCGGGACGGTCGTGAACTCGGCTTCGGCGGCCTCGGCGGCCTCAATTTCCAGGCGCTTCTCGCGCCGCTTCACGCGGTCCTGGTGGTAGTGGAAGCCGGTGCCGGCGGGAATGAGCCGGCCGACGATCACGTTCTCCTTCAGGCCCTTCAACTCGTCGCGCATGCCGATCACGGCGGCCTCGGTCAGCACCCGGGTGGTCTCCTGGAAGGATGCCGCGGAGATGAACGAGCGGGTCGCGAGCGACGCCTTGGTGATGCCGAGCAGCAGCGGCTGGTAGGTGGCCAGGGTCTTGTCCTCTTCCACCATGCGCTCGTTGATCTCGACCACCTGCGAACGCTCCAGCTGCTCGCGCTTGAGCAGGGCGGTTTCGCCCGGATCGATGACTTCGACGCGCTTGAGCATCTGCCGGATGATCACCTCGATATGCTTGTCGTTGATGCGCACGCCCTGCAGCCGGTAGACCGCCTGGATTTCGCCCACCAGGTATTCGGCCATGGCCTGCACGCCGCGCAACCGCAGGATGTCGTGGACGTTGGGCTCGCCGTCGGCGATCATTTCGCCGGTCTCGACGTGCTCGCCGCCGAACACGTTCAGCGCGCGGTCCTTGGGCACCAGCATCTTGACTTCCTCACCCTGCTCGTCGGCGATGATCAGGCGGCGCTTGCCCTTGGTGTCCTGGCCGAAGCTCACCACCCCGTGGTGCTCGGCGAGGATCGCGGCCTCGCGCGGCTTGCGGGCCTCGAACAGGTCCGCCACCCTCGGCAGACCGCCGGTGATGTCGATGGACTTGGCCTCGCTGGCCGGAACGCGGGCCAGCACGTCGCCGGTTACCACCTTCAGATTGCCTGAAGCCTTCCCCCCTTCCTCCATCCCGCGGGACTTCTGCCAGGCCGCGGCCAGGATGGCGTCGAGCACCGAGCCCTCGGGCAGCTTGTGCTCCACCGGTGCGTCGGTGCCGGCGAAGTGCAGCACGCTGCCGTCCTTGTCGGTCAGGCGGATACGCGGCTCCTTGTCGGCGCCGGAGGAGGGACGGCGGCGGCGTTCCAGCACCGCCACGTTGGACAGGCCGGTGAACTCGTCGATGCGCTCCTCCACGGTAATGCCTTCCAGCAGGTCCTCGAACTCGACCCAGCCCACCACTTCGGAAATGATCGGACGGTTGTGCGGGTCCCAGGTGGCCACGGTCTGGCCGGCCTTCACCTTGTCGCCGTCGTTGACCAGGATGGCGGCGCCGTAGCTGACCTTGTGGCGCTCCAGCGCCCGGCCGTCGGCGTCCACCAGGGTCAGCTCGCCGGTGTTGCTCACGGCCACCAGGCGCTTTTGCTTCTTGTGCTTCAAGGTCTTGAGGTTCTGCAGGCGCACCACGCCGTCGCGCCGCACCTCGATGCTGCTGCGCGCGCCGGTCCTCGACGCCGCGCCGCCGATGTGGAAGGTGCGCATGGTGAGCTGGGTGCCGGGCTCGCCGATCGACTGGGCGGCGATTACGCCCACCGACTCGCCGATGTTCACCCACTTCCCGCGGGCCAGGTCGCGGCCGTAGCAGCCCCGGCACACGCCGAAGCGGGTCTCGCAGGTGATGGGCGAACGCACCGTGACCTGCTCGACACTGTGCTCCTCGATGAGCGCCGCGAGCTTCTCGTCCAGGAGCTCGCCGGCGCCGATCAGCTCTTCGCCGGTGGACGGCGAGACGATCGGCTGGGCGGTGGCCCGGCCGAGTATCCGGTCGGTGAGCGACTGGATCTTCTCGGTGCCGTCCAGAACCGCTTCCATCACCAGGCCGGAGGTGGTCTCGCAGTCCTCTTCGGTCACCACCAGGTCCTGGGCTACGTCCACCAGGCGGCGGGTCAGGTAGCCGGAGTTGGCGGTCTTCAGCGCGGTGTCGGCCAGGCCCTTGCGGGCGCCGTGCGTGGAGTTGAAGTACTGCAGCACGTCCAGGCCTTCGCGGAAGTTGGCGGTAATGGGCGTTTCGATGATGGAGCCGTCGGGCTTGGCCATCAGGCCGCGCATGCCGGCGAGCTGGCGCATCTGGGCCGCCGAGCCGCGGGCGCCGGAGTCGGCCATCATGAAGATCGAGTTGAAAGACTTCTGGCTGACTTCCTCGCCTTCGGCGTTGGTGACCGTTTCGGTGCCGAGGTTGTCCATCATGACGCGCGCCAGCCGGTCGCTGGTGTGCGACCAGATGTCCACGACCTTGTTGTAACGTTCGCCGTCCGTGACCAGGCCCTGGGAGTGCTGGTCCTGGATCTCCTTGACCTTCTCCTCGGCCTCGGCCAGGATTTCCGGCTTGTTCTCCGGCACCTCCATATCGTTGATGCCGATGGAGATGCCCGCCGAAGTGGCGAACTGGAAGCCCATGTACATCAGGCGGTCGGCGAACACCACGGTCTTCTTGAGTCCGGCCTGCCTATAGCAGGCGTTGATGAGCTGCCCGATTTCGCGCTTGTTCATGGTGCGGTTGATCAGGTCGAAGTCCAGTTCCTCCGGCAGCAGCGCGCCGAGCAGGGCGCGGCCGACGGTGGTTTCGACCAGCTCGCCGTTGGCGCGCACCTTCACCGTGGCGTGCAGGTCGGCGGCCCCGGTTTCGTAGGCGCGGTGCACCTCGTCGCGGCCGCTGAACACCATGCCCTCGCCGCGCGCGTTGATGCGCTTGCTGGTCATGTAGTAGATGCCAAGCACCACGTCCTGCGAAGGCACGATCACGGGCTCGCCGTTGGCCGGCGAAAGAATGTTGTTCGACGCCATCATCAGCGCCCTTGCCTCAAGCTGCGCCTCCAGCGACAGCGGCACATGCACGGCCATCTGGTCGCCGTCGAAGTCGGCGTTGAAGGCGGTGCAGACCAGCGGGTGAAGCTGGATGGCCTTGCCCTCGATCAGCAGCGGCTCGAAGGCCTGGATGCCGAGGCGATGCAGGGTGGGCGCGCGGTTCAGGAGCACCGGGTGCTCGCGGATCACCTCTTCGAGGAAGTCCCACACGATCGGCTCTTCGCGCTCGATCAGCCGGCGCGCGGCCTTTACCGAGGTGGCCTCGGTGAACATCTGCAGCTTGGACAGCACGAAGGGCTTGAACAGCTCCAGCGCCATCTTCTTGGGCAGGCCGCACTGGTGCAGCTTGAGCGTGGGGCCCACCACGATGACCGAGCGGCCCGAGTAGTCCACGCGCTTGCCCAGCAGGTTCTGGCGGAAGCGGCCCTGCTTGCCCTTGATCATGTCCGCCAGGGACTTGAGCGCGCGCTTCTTGCTGCCGGTGAAGGCGCGGCCGCGGCGGCCGTTGTCCAGCAACGCGTCGACGGCTTCCTGGAGCATGCGCTTTTCGTTGCGCACGATGATCTCCGGCGCGTTGAGGTCCAGAAGACGGCGCAGGCGGTTGTTGCGGTTGATGACCCGCCGATACAGGTCGTTCAGGTCCGAGGTGGCGAAGCGCCCGCCCTCCAGCGGCACCAGCGGCCGCAGTTCCGGCGGGAGAACGGCCAGCCGGGTCAGGACCATCCACTCGGGACGGTTGCCGGAATCCCGGAAGGCCTTGAGCAGCTTCAACCGCTTGGTCAGGCGCTTGATCTTGGTTTCCGAACCGGTGGCGTCGATCTCGCCGTGCACCTTTTCGATTGCTTCGTCGAGGTCCACCTCGCGCAACAGCTTGCGGATCGCCTCGGCGCCCATTTCGGCCTCGAAGATGGGGCCGTACATCTCCAGCGCCTCGCGCTTGAGTTCCTCGGTCAGGAGCTGGCCCTGGACCAGGTCGGTGTCGCCGGGATCGGTCACCACGAAGGCCTCGAAATACAGCACCCGCTCGATCTCGTGCATGGTCATGTCGAGCATCAGCCCGATGCGCGACGGCAGCGACTTCAAGAACCAGATATGCGCCACCGGCGTGGCCAGGTCGATGTGGCCCATGCGCTCGCGGCGCACGCGCGCCTCGCGCACCTCAACGCCGCACTTCTCGCAGATCACGCCGCGGTGCTTGAGCCGCTTGTACTTTCCGCAGATGCACTCGAAATCCTTCAGGGGGCCGAATATGCGCGCGCAGAACAGTCCGTCGCGTTCCGGCTTGAAGGTGCGGTAGTTGATGGTTTCGGGCTTGCGTACTTCGCCCCAGGACCAGGACTTGATCATCTCCGGGGACGCGAGTCCGATGGTGATGGAATCAAAGTCTTCAAATCCGGGGGCGGCCTGGGCCATGCGAGTGATTTCTCTCATGCATCGCTCCTTAGAGTGATTGGTGTTTGACAGTATTCGCCACAGTCGGCGCGCTGGCGTCTTACCGACTCCTTCCGGGAGACGCATGAATCCATCCATGGAGCTTTGTTCCGCCATCCCTGGCTCACAAACTCCCGGAAGGAGTCGGTAAGACGCCAGCGAACGGCGGAGGGTGGCGTGTGCAAGGGGCGCATCAGTTGCGCGTCAGTTCGACGTTGATGCCGAGCGCGCGGATCTCCTTCACCAGCACGTTGAACGATTCCGGCATGCCGGCCTCCACGCGATGGCGCCCGTCCACGATGCTCTTGAACATCCGGCTGCGCCCCGACTGATCGTCGGACTTGACGGTGAGCATTTCCTGCAGCGTGTGGGCGGCGCCGTAGGCCTCCAGCGCCCAGACCTCCATTTCGCCGAAGCGCTGTCCGCCGAACTGGGCCTTGCCGCCCAGCGGCTGCTGGGTCACCAGGCTGTACGGACCGGTGGAGCGGGCATGCATCTTGTCGTCCACCAGGTGGTTGAGCTTGAGCATGTACATGTAGCCCACCGTGACCTCGCGGTCGAAGGCCTGGCCGGTGCGCCCGTCATACAGGGTGGTCTGGCCCGACTCCGGCAGTTCGGCCAGATTGAGCATGTCCTTGATTTCGGCCTCGGTGGCGCCGTCGAACACCGGCGTGGCCATGGTCACGCCGTTGGCGAGGTTGCCGGCCATGTCCGTGAGTTCCTCGTCGTCGAGCGACTCGACGCTCTGGCCGTCGCCCAGACCGGAATAGTTGTAGATCCGCTCCAGCGTCTCGCGCAGCGGGCTGATCCCGCCGTCCTGCGCGATCAACTCGCCGATCTGCAGTCCCAGGGCCTTGGCGGCCCAGCCGAGATGGCACTCGAGGATCTGCCCGGTGTTCATGCGCGAGGGTACGCCCAGGGGATTGAGCACCATGTCCACCGGCGTGCCGTCGTCCAGGTACGGCATGTCCTCAACCGGCACGATGGTGGAAATCACCCCCTTGTTGCCGTGGCGTCCGGCCACCTTGTCGCCGGGCTGCACCCGGCGCTTGACGGCCATGTACACCTTGACCATCTTGCGCACGCCCGCGGCCAGCTCGTCGCCGGCGGTGATCTTGCGGGCCTTCTCGGTGAAGCGCCGCTCCATCTGCTCGCGAATCTGCTCGAGGCGTTCACGGGAGAGTTCGAGGCTTTCGTTGAGCTTGCGGTTGCGCAGGCTGATCTCGAACCACTGGTCCCGCGGCAGGGTTTCGAGCTTGCGGGGCGTGACCTTGCCGGGCTGGAACCCTTGCGGCCCGCCGTCGGCCATCTTGCCCTCGATCAGTTCGCGCACGCGCTGGAAAAGGTCCTGCTCGATGATCCGGCGCTGGTCGTCCAGGTCCTTCTTGACGCCGGCCAGCTCCTGGTCCTCGTTGGCCAGCGCGCGCTTGTCCTTCTCCACGCCTTCGCGGGTGAACACGCGCACGTCGATCACGGTGCCGTCCATGCCGGCCGGCACGCGCAGCGAGGTGTCCTTGATGTCCGAAGCCTTCTCGCCGAAGATGGCGCGCAGCAGCTTCTCCTCCGGCGTGAACTGGGTCTCGCCCTTGGGGGTAACCTTGCCGACCAGGATGTCGCCGGCCTTGACTTCCGCGCCGATGAAGGCGATCCCGGACTCGTCCAGCTTGGCCAGCGCCGCCTCGCCCACGTTGGGAATGTCGGCGGTGACCTCCTCGGCGCCGAGCTTGGTGTCGCGCGCCATGCAGGTCAGCTCCTCGATGTGGATGCTGGTGAAGCGGTCCTCGTGCACCAGCCGCTCGGAAATGAGGATGGAGTCCTCGAAGTTGTAGCCGTTCCAGGGCATGAAGGCCACCAGCAGGTTCTGGCCCAGGGCCAGCTCGCCCATGCTGGTTGCGGCGCCGTCGGCGAGCACGTCGCCGAACGCCACCCGGTCGCCCTTGCGCACCTGCGGGCGCTGGTTCATGCAGGTGTTCTGGTTGGTGCGCTGGTACTTCACCAGGTTATAGATGTCCACGCCCGGCTCGCCGGCGCCGGCGTCCTCCTGCTCCACGCGCACCACGATGCGCGACGAGTCCAGATAGTCCACCACGCCGGAGCGGCGCGCCACGGTGCAGGACCCGGAATCGATCGCCACCGCCCGCTCCATGCCGGTGCCCACCAGCGGCGGTTCGGCGCGCAGCGTGGGCACGGCCTGGCGTTGCATGTTCGAGCCCATCAGCGCGCGGTTGGCGTCGCCGTGCTCTAGGAAGGGAATCAGCGCCGCGGCCACGGATACCGTCTGGCGCGGCGAAACGTCCATGTACTGGATGCGCTCGCGCTGCATCAGCGTGGACTCGTTGCGGTGGCGGACCCGCACCAGCGGCTCGGTGAATCCGCCTTCGTCCGTCAGCCGGGCGTTGGCCTGGGCAATGACGTACTGGCCTTCCTCGATGGCCGAGAGGTAATCGATGATGTTGGTGACCTTGCCGTCGGTCACCCGCCGGTACGGCGTTTCCAGGATGCCGTATTCGTTGGTGCGCGCGTAGACGGCGAGCGAGTTGATCAGCCCGATGTTCGGGCCTTCCGGGGTCTCGATCGGACATACGCGGCCGTAATGCGTGGGGTGCACATCGCGCACCTCGAAGCCGGCCCGTTCGCGGGTCAGGCCGCCGGCGCCCAGCGCCGAGACGCGCCGCTTGTGGGTGGTCTCGGCCAGCGGATTGTTCTGGTCCATGAACTGCGAAAGCTGGTTCGAACCGAAAAATTCCTTGATGGCCGCCGATACCGGCTTGGCGTTGATCATCTCCTGCGGCATGAGGCCGTCGCTTTCGGCCATGGAGAGGCGCTCCTTGACCGCCCGCTCCACGCGCGCCAGGCCCTGGCGCAGCGCGTTTTCGGCCATCTCGCCCACGCAGCGCACGCGGCGGTTGCCGAGGTGGTCGATGTCGTCGACGTTGTCCTTGCCGTTGCGGATGCTCAGCAGCACGCGCAGCACCTCGACGATGTCTTCGGGGCTCAGAATGGAACTGCCGGTGGTCTCCTCGCGCCCCACGCGGCGGTTGAACTTCATCCGGCCGACCCTTGAGAGGTCGTAGCGGTCGGAACTGAAGAAGAGGTTGTGGAAGAGGTTCTTGGCGGCCTCGGCGGTAGGCGGCTCGCCGGGGCGCATCATCTTGTAGATCTCGACCAGCGCCATGTCGCGGTTGCGGGTCTCGTCCACCCTGAGCGTGGAGGAAATGTACGGGCCGTGTTCCAGTTCGTTGACGTAGATCGTCTCGATCTTGCCGATGCCGTGGGCGATCAGGCTGCGCAGGACCTCGTGAGTGATCTCGTCATTGGCCTGGGCGAGCACTTCGCCGGTGTCGGTGTCGACCACGTCGCAGGCCAGGGTCTCCCCGAGCAGCGGATGGGCGGCGTCCTCGTCTTCGGCGGTCTCGGCCTCGCCGTTTTCCTTGTAATTGGGCAGCGGCGGAAGCTCCAGCCATTTCAGCCGCGATTTCTGCAGCATGCGCACGTGGCGCTGGGTGATGCGGCGGTCCCTGGGCGCGATCAGATCGCCGCCCACGACGATATCGAAGCGCGCGGTCAGGCCCCTGAGGCGCGTCGGCTCCAGCCGCATCTTCACCTTGCCCTTCTTGTCGATGCTGTACTCGTCGCGCTCGAAGAACATGCCGAGTATCTCCTCGGTGGAGAATTCCATGGCCCTAAGGAGCACCGTGGCCGGGATCTTCTTCTTGCGGTCGATGCGCGTGTAGACGCAATCCTTGGCGTCGAACTCGAAGTCCAGCCAGGAGCCGCGGTACGGGATGACCCGGGCGTTGTGCAGCAGCTTGCCCGAGGAATGGGTCTTGCCGCGGTCGTGGTCGAAGAACACGCCCGGGGAGCGGTGCAGCTGGGAAACGATGACCCGGTCGGTGCCGTTGATGATGAAGCTGCAGTGCCCGGTCATCAGCGGGATCTCGCCCAGGTAGACCTGCTGTTCGCGGATCTCCTTGACCGCGCGCGTGCTGCCGCGGTCGAAGATGACCAGCCGTACCATCAGGTTGAAGGGGGCGGCATAGGTGGCCCCGCGCAGCCGGCACTCTTCCTCGTCGAAGGGCGGTTCGCCAAGGCTGTAGCTGACGTATTGCAGCTCCACGTTGCCGGTATAGCTCTCGATCGGGAATATCTGCGAGAAAACGGAATGCAAGCCAAGGTTCTCGCGCTCGTGCGGCGGAGTGTCCGCCTGCAGGAACTGCGCGTAGCTGTCGCGCTGCATCGCCAGCAGGTACGGCACCTCCAGCACGGTGGAACTCTTGCCGAAGCTCTTGCGGATGCGTTTCTTTTCGGTGTAGCTATAGGTCATACGTGGTTAGTCCTTGCAAGTGGCAGGCGCAGGCGCTGGCCGCGAAGGCGGAACCGCCCCCGCTGCCGGGAAGTGGGCCGAAATGCCCAACTACTTGACTTCAACCGTTGCGCCGGCTTCTTCGAGCGTGGTCTTGAATTTCTCGGCGTCTTCCTTCGACACGCCTTCGGATACGGGAGCGGGTGCGCTCTCGACCAGGTCCTTGGCCTCCTTGAGACCAAGCGTGGTGAGAGAACGCAGGGCCTTGATGACCTTGACCTTGGACTCGCCGAAACCCTGCAGCACGACCGCAAACTCGGTCTGCTCCTCCTCGGCGGCGGCTTGCTCGGCGGGGCCTGCGGCGGGGCCGGCAACGACGGCCGCGGCCGCGCTGACGCCCCACTCTTCCTCGAGTTCCTTGATCAGTTCGACAAGTTCAAGCACCGGCATCTTGCCCAGCGCTTCGCGGATTTCTGCTCTTCCTGCGGTCATGGCTTGCTCCTTGGGGGAATTGAATCGATAGTCTGGTGCGGAAGCCGGCTCATTCGGCTTCCATCTGGTCCTGCCGCGCGGCCATCAGGCGCGCCAGGCGCGCCGGCGGCTCGGCGAGGGTCGCAACGAGTTTCTGCATCGGCGCGGTGAGCGCGCCCAGAAACTTCGCGCGCGCCTCGTCCAGCGTCGGCAGTGTGGCGATCCGGTCGGTCTGATCGCCGGCATACAGAGTGCCGTCAAGCACGAAACCGCGCGGCTGAAGCGCCTCGTGCTGCTTGGCGAAGTCCTTGAACAGTCTGGCGATCGAGCCCGGGTCTTCATCCGAAAAAGCCAGCAGCGTTGGGCCGTTCAGCGCCTCGGTCAGTTGCTCGCAGGACGTGTCCTTGACCGCGCGCCGCGACAGCGTGTTCTTGACCACGCGCAGGGTGACGCCGGCGCTGCGCGCGCGGCGCCTGAGGTCGGTCATTTCCTCGACGTTCAGGCCGCGGTAATCGGCCGCCGCCGCCACCATCGCGCCTTCGGCGGCGGAACGCAGGTCTTCGACCAACTCTTTCTTCTGTTGAAGGTTAAGGGGCATGGGTCCGCTTTCCGTGAGTTAGCTATTGCAGGTCGATGCTCGACTGATCGACGCGCACGCCCGGTCCCATGGTGGAGGACAGGGTGATGCGCTGCATGTAAATACCCTTGGCCGCGGGCGGCTTGGCCTTTAACAGTTCGTTCAGAAGCGCCGTAAGGTTTTCGAGGATGGCTTCCTCGCTGAAACTCTTCTTGCCGATCGAGCAGTGAATGATCCCGGACTTGTCGGTTCGGTAGCGCACCTGGCCGGCCTTGGCGTTGCGCACCGCCTCGCCCACGTTGGGCGTCACGGTGCCGGACTTGGGGTTGGGCATCAGCCCGCGCGGCCCGAGGACCTTGCCGAGCGCGCCGACCACGCGCATGGCGCCGGGCGCGGCGATGTAGACATCGTGTTCGATCTTGCCCTGCTTGATTTCGTCGGCCAGTTCCTGAAGGCCCACGGTGTCGGCGCCCGCCTCGATAGCGGCCTCGGCCGCTTCGCCGTCGGCGAACACGGCCACGCGGATTTCCTTGCCGAGACCGTGCGGCAGCACCGTGGCCCCGCGCACGATCTGGTCGGCCTTGCGCGGGTCAACGTTGAGGTTCACCGCCACGTCCACCGATTCGCTGAAGCTGGCGGGCACGCTCTCGCGGACGACGCGGATGGCCTCGCCGACCGGCAGCGGGTCCCGGCGCCCCGGCGTCTCGCGAAAAGCCTTCTGTCTCTTGCTTAAAGGGGCCATGTCTAAACCTCCGCACCGGCGACGGTCAGCCCCATGCTGCGCGCCGTCCCGGCGATGGTGCGCACGGCGGCGTCCATGTCGGCGGCGGTGAGGTCCGGTTCCTTGGTGCGCACGATTTCCTCGAGCTGGGCGCGGGTCACCTCGCCCACCTTCTCCAGGTTGGGCACGCCGCTGCCCTTGTCCACGCCGGCGGCGCGGCGCAGAAGCACGGCGGCGGGCGGGGTCTTGGTGATGAAGCTGAAGCTGCGGTCGCTGTAGATCGTGACGACGACCGGCGTGGTCATGCCCGGTTCCAGGCTGCCGGTCTGGGAATTGAAAGCCTTGCAGAACTCCATCAGGTTCACGCCGTGCTGACCCAGCGCCGGGCCGACCGGCGGACTGGGATTGGCCTGCCCGGCCGGGACCTGCATCTTGACCACAGCCATTACGTTCTTCGCCATAACCTGTCCTCCGCTAAGCCTTGCGCACCTGACCGAAACTGAGATCGACCGGCGTGGAGCGTCCGAGGATCTGCACCGCCACCCTGAGCCGGTTCTTTTCGTAGCTGACCTGTTCGACCACGCCGTTGAAATCGTTGAACGGCCCGTCGACGACCCGCACGACTTCGCCGGGCTCGTACAACACCTTGGGGCGCGGCTTCTCCGAGCCTTCCTCGACCTGCTGCAGGATGCGGTCGGCCTCTTCCTCGGTAATCGGCTCGGGATGCTCGCTGGTGCCGCCCACGAAGCCGAGCACCCGCGGGACGCTGTTGACCAGGTACCAGGAACTCTCGTCCAGGTCCATTTCCACCAGCACGTAGCCGGGGAAAAAGCGGCGCGAGGACCGGCGCTTCTGGCCGTCGCGCATTTCCACGACTTCCTCGGTGGGCACCATCACGCGGCCGAACTTTTCCTGCATGTTCTCGCGCTCGATGCGCTCCAGCAGCGCGGCCTTCACCTTCTCTTCGTAGTTGGAATACGACTGAACGATGTACCAGTGCATGGCGGCCTATCCTTCCCTCAGGCGCCGGTCAGCGAGCGGGTGAGGGCGGCCAGGCCCATGTCCAGCAACCAGAAGAACACGCACAGGATGAGCACAATGACCAGCACGGTGGCGGTGGTCTGCATGGTTTCCTGGCGGTTGGGCCAGACGACCTTGCGCAACTCGGCGCGGGAACTCTGGACGAACTGCCAGGCGTTCTGCCCGCGGGCGGTCCGCAACAGGACCGCGGCCGCCAGCGCCAGGCTTGCCAGCACGCCGCCCACCCGCACGAAGATCGGCAATTCCTCGAAGGCGTAGTAGGCGTAAACGCCGGCCACCAGCAGCAGCGCGGCCAGCAACAGCCATGCCGTGTCGAGGGAGTTGCCGGTCTTGATGGGATTGTTGTCTTTCATCGCCTGTCATGCGAGGGTCGGTTGGCAGGCCAGGAGGGACTCGAACCCCCAACCTGCGGTTTTGGAGACCGCTGCTCTGCCAAATTGAGCTACTGGCCTGCTGCGTTTCAATTGTCGGGAACGGCTGGGCTATTCCACCACCTTTGCGACGACGCCGGCTCCGACGGTTCGGCCGCCTTCGCGTATCGCAAAGCGCAGGCCGTCCTCCATCGCAATCGGCGCAATCAGGTCCACTTCCATGCGCACGTTGTCACCCGGCATCACCATCTCCATGTCCTGAGGCAGCGTCACCGCTCCGGTCACGTCCGTGGTCCGAAAATAAAACTGCGGACGATAACCCTTGAAAAACGGCGTGTGACGGCCGCCCTCCTCCTTGGTCAGGATATACACCTCCGACTCAAATCGGGTGTGCGGCGTAATCGACGCCGGCTTGGCCAACACCTGGCCGCGCTCCACCTCGGTGCGCTTGACGCCCCGTAGCAATACCCCCACGTTGTCCCCCGCCTGACCCTCGTCCAGCAACTTGCGGAACATCTCAACGCCCGTACAGGTGGTCTTGGAAGTGTCCTTGATCCCAACGATCTCAACCTCCTCGCCCACCTTGACCACGCCGCGCTCCACACGGCCGGTCACCACCGTGCCCCGACCGGCAATCGAGAACACGTCCTCAATCGGCATCAAAAAGGCACCGTCAATGGCCCGCTCGGGCTCGGGGATATAACTGTCCATGGCCTCGACCAATGCGTGTACGCTGCCCACGCCACGCTCGCCTTCCTGACCCTCCAAAGCCTGCAGGGCACTGCCCACGATCACCGGCGTGTCGTCGCCCGGAAAGTCATACTGCGACAGCAGGTCCCTGACCTCCAGCTCGACCAGCTCCAGCAGCTCCTCGTCGTCCACCATGTCGGACTTGTTCAGATACACCACAATGTACGGAACACCCACCTGGCGGGCCAGCAAAATGTGCTCGCGCGTCTGCGGCATCGGTCCGTCCGCCGCGCTCACCACCAATACCGCACCGTCCATCTGCGCCGCACCCGTGATCATGTTCTTCACATAGTCGGCATGACCCGGACAGTCCACGTGCGCATAGTGACGGTTGTCGCTCTCATACTCCACGTGCGCCGTCGCGATCGTGATCCCGCGCTCACGCTCCTCCGGCGCATTGTCAATCTCGTCAAACGCCTTGATCTCGCCACCGTGCTGCGCCGCCATGATCTTCGTCAATGCCGCCGTCAACGTCGTCTTGCCATGGTCCACGTGACCAATCGTCCCAACGTTCACGTGCGGCTTGGTACGCTCAAATTTCGCCTTGGCCATGATTACTCCTCTGTGTGTCCGCGCGCGCCCGCGCGACGCGCGTTCATCAGGTTGCAAAAAAAGCCCACAACCGGACTTGAACCGGTGACCTCTTCCTTACCAAGGAAGTGCTCTACCGACTGAGCTATGTGGGCGACGTATACCTCCTTCCAACTGGAGCGGACGATGGGAGTCGAACCCACATCATCAGCTTGGAAGGCTGAGGTTCTACCATTGAACTACGCCCGCAATACTCCGCAAGCCCTGTTGTGTCCATTCCCGGCCGGGTACTCAAGAAATCAGGGGGAACCACCACCTCGCAAACTGGAGGGGGTAGGATTCGAACCTACGAAGGCTGAGCCAGCAGATTTACAGTCTGCCCCCGTTGACCGCTTGGGTACCCCTCCGTGGACGTAACGTCCCATCATCTCACAAGAACTTCGAGACTGTCAACCCATAGCCTTGTCCAATGAGACATGAGCCTGAACGAGTGACGTAGATCCAACGAGAGATGAGCCTGTAGGCGTGCGTTTGGGATCATCGGAGGATGATCGTGACGCTACACACCGAACGGGTTCGGACTTTGGAAGAGGTTCGCGCCTTTGTTGAGGGCAGCGAGGCGGTGGACTTTGCCGTCTCCGACCGCGAGGGGATCTACCGCTTGATTCGTCGCACGCTGGTGCGGCTGGATTATCCCTGTTTGGGCAAGGCGGACAAGGGGCTGGTGAAGCGCTACCTGGGCAAGGTGACGGGGCTGTCGCGGGCGCAGTTGACGCGCCTGATCGCCCAGCACCGGGTGACCGGCCGGATCGAGGACCGCCGCGGCGGGGCGCCGGCGAAGCCGTTTGCGCGCCGGTACACGCGCGCCGACATCCGGCGCCTGGCGGAGGTCGACGCCGCCCTGGGCCAGATGTCCGGCGCCGCCACGCGTTGTGTGCTGCGCCGCCAATGGGAGATGTTCGGCGACCGGCGCTTTGAGCGCCTGTCAAAACTGTCCAATGGGCACCTGTATAACCTGCGCAAGTCGTTGACCTACCGCAACGTGCGCCAGGTCTTCGAGCGCACCCGCCCCAGTGCGGTGGCCATCGGGGTGCGGCGGCGGCCCGAGCCCAGGGGCCGGCCGGGGTTCTTGCGCGTAGACACCGTGCACCAGGGCGATCAGGACGGCGTCAAGGGGATCTATCACATCAACGTGGTGGATGAGATCACGCAATACCAGCATGTGGGCAGTATGGCGGCGATCTCGGAGGCCTTCCTGATCCCGGCGCTTGAAGACCTCATCGAGGCCTTTCCCTTTGACGTTATGGGGTTCCACGCCGACAACGGCTCCGAGTACATCAACCACCAGGTCGCGGCGCTTTTGGAGAAGCTGCACATCGGCGACTTCACCAAGTCCCGGGCCCGCCAATCCCACGACAACGCCCTGGTCGAGAGCAAGAACGCCTCGGTGATCCGCAAGTGGCTCGGCTACAGCCATATCCCGATACGCTTCGTTGAAGCGGTAAACGCCTTCAACCGGGACTCACTGTCGCCGTTTCTCAACCACCACCGCCCGTGCCTGTTCCCCATCGAGGTCATCGACGCCAAAGGCCGGGTGCGCAAGCGCTACCGCGACGATAACGTAATGACGCCCTACCAGAAGCTGAAGTCGCTGGACAACGCCGAACAGCACCTGCGCCCCGGCGTCACCTTCGAACAGCTCGACGCCGTGGCCCTCAAGATCAGCGACTTCGAAGCCGCGCAAGCCGTGACCCGCGCACGCAATCACCTGTTCCAGCAGATCGGCAAGGCCATCGCCACCGCGGCCTGAGCGCCTTTCCTTTAAAGCCCGTCCTGTGGAGTTGTGGACGAGTCCTGCGGAACGGCCCGCGCCCTTACGGGACGTGGGGTCAGCCCGTGGATAATGCGACCGCGTTACCCACCGCCTGACCCCACTCGCGAGCCTCTCGACCACAACTCCACAGGACCCGCCACCAATGATCTTGGATCAGGAAGAAAAAACCCGGCGCACAACCCTTGAACACCCATCGCACAGACCTCAAGATACAGACCCTTTCAACAATAATCCCAAACACGCCGACCGCTTACAACCAACACAACGCTTCAGGCTCATGTCCGTATTGGATTGCGCTCCCATGATTAAGCCCGTGATTGCGGGCGCTTACCGGCTATTTTCCGCCCGGATTCGGGCGCGCGAATCCGCATGACGGCAGCCGCCGAATTTTGCCCTGTGGATATGGTGGAAAATAAGCCCCCATGCGACGCATAACCCTTCCGCTGCTGATCGCGCTGATCACGGCCGGCCTCATCTCGCTGCTGGTGGTCACGCGCCCCAGCATGGCGCCGGTCGAGCAGGCGGAAATCCGCTGGCCGGTGCGGGTCGCTACCGCGCGCTTCCAGGACCTGCGACCGGTGCTCAAGCTCTACGGCGAAGTCGTTGCCGGGCGCGAGAGCGAGCTTCGAGCCCTGGCGCCGGGGCCGATCGCCGAGGTCGGAGAAAACTTCCGGGAAGGCGCCAGGGTTGCGGAGGGCGAGCTGCTGCTCAGGGTGGACCCGTTCGATTACGAGATTGCGCTGGCGGAGCAGCGCGCCGCCGCTGCCGAGGCCGAAGCGCAACTGCGCCTGAAGGAGCAGGACATAGAGCGTATCGCAGCGCTGTTCGCCGAGGGCAATGTCTCGGCCCAGCAGCGCGACACCGCGGAGCTGGAGCTGGAAATCGCGCGCGCGGCCCTGGAGCGCAGCCAGGCGGCCGCGCGGCGGGCGGAGCGGGACCTGAAGGACACCCGGCTGGTGGCGCCGTACGAAGGCGTCCTGGTGGACGTAAGCGCCAACCTGGGCAAACAGTTGTCCATCTCCGACCGTGTGGCCCGCATCGTCGACCCGGCTTCGCTGGAGGTGGGGTTCCCCCTTTCCAACGAGCAGTACGGAAGGCTGATGTCCGAGGGAAGCCTGATGGGGCGGCCGGCGCGGATCTACTGGAAGGTCGGCGAGGTGGAACTGGAATTCCCCGCGAGCATCGAACGGCTGGGCGGCGAAATCTCCGCGGCCAGCGGCGGCGTGCGCGTGTTCGCGGAACTGCTCGACACTTCGATCGACACGCCGCTTCGGCCCGGCGCCTTCGTGCGCATAGAGCTTGAAGACCGGCTCTTTCCGCGGGTCGCGGCGATCCCGGAGACCGCCCTGTACGGCGAGGACCAGGTGTTCGTGGTCGAGAACGGCCGGCTGCGCTCCCGCCAGGTCGAACTGCACGGCTACGACGGTGAATTGATAATGTTGGGCAAGGCGCAGGAGAACGCGCTCATGGACGGCGAGCAGGTGGTAATCACGCAACTCCGGGAAGCCGGCGAGAACGCCCGCGCGGTAATCGTCGAGTAGAAGGCCCCGACTGTATATGGCCGCCAACCGCATCCTCGTTTTCTTCGCCCGCCACAAGGTGGCCGGCAACCTGCTGATGGCGCTGATGATCCTGTTCGGGCTGCTGGGACTGGGCCAGCTCAACCGCCAGCTCATGCCCGACTTCACGATTGAGCAGATCCAGATCGATATCACCTGGGTCGGCGCCAGCACGCAGGACATGGAATCGAACGTGATCGAGCCGCTGGAAAGGGAATTCATGCGGGTGGACAACCTGGACCGGGTGAACGCCACGTCCTTCGAGGGGCGCGCCGTACTGCTGCTCGAATTCGATTTCGGCAGCAACATGGCCAAGGCCCTAACCGACACGCAGTCGGCGGTGGCGCGGGTGGCGACATTCCCCCAGGAGATGGAGCGGCCCGTGGTGCGCCTGCTGGATCCGACCGAGGTCATCTGCAACATCGAGATTTCCGGCCCCTTCACCGAGAGCGCGCTGAAAGCGTACGCCTGGGAAATCCGCACTGCGCTGTTGCAGCGCGGCGTCAGCTCGATCCGCATGAGCGGCCTGCGCAAGAGCGAACTGCGGGTGGAAGTGCCCGCGGAAACCCTGCGGCGGCTCGATCTTACGCTGGACGACATTGCCCAGCGCATCGCGCGGTCCAGCCTCGACCTTCCCGGCGGGACCCTGGAAACAGACAACATCTCGCGCCAGATCCGAAGCGAGCGGCGAGCGCGCACGGCGGCCGAACTCGGGGAACTGGAGGTCCTCTCCAACGAGTCCGGAGAACGGCTGCAACTGAAGGACATCGCGCGGATTCACGAAACCGCGGCCGACGGCGAAGTGGCGCGGCAGGTGGGCGAGTATTCCTCGATCAACATGAACGTGCGGCGCAGCCGCGGCGTGGATTCGATGCTGGCGCAGCAGTGGGTGGTGTCGTACCTGGAGGAGTTCCGCGCCACCGCCCCCTCCAGCCTGCGGGTGGAAACGTTCGACGTTCTCGCCGACCAGGTGACCCAGCGCGTGAACATGCTGCTGGTGAACGGCGCCGGCGGACTGATGCTGGTGCTGGCGGTCCTTTACGTATTCCTCGGCGGCCGGCCCGCGTTCTGGGTTGCGGTGGGCATTCCGATTTCCTTCCTCGCGGCGATGGCCGGCATGGCTGCCATCGGGCTCAGCCTCAACATGATCAGCATGTTTGCGCTGATCATGGGCATCGGAATCATCGTGGACGACGCCATCGTGGTTTCCGAACACGCCGGCACCCTCTATGACTCGGGCGTGCCGGGAGGCGAGGCGGCCGAGCGCGCGGCGCGGATCATGCTGCCCCCGGTCCTGGCCGCATCGCTCACCACGCTGGCGGCATTCCTTCCCATACTGATGGTCCAGGAGGAAGTGGGCAGCGTCATCAAGGACCTGCCGCTCACGCTGAGCCTGGTGATCGCGGCCAGCCTGGTGGAGTGCTTCCTGATTCTGCCCATGCATCTGCGCTCCGCGTTGAAGAAGCAGGGCGAACCGGCCCCCTGGCGCGTGCGCTTCGACGAGGGTTTCGCGCGATTCCGCCAGGGAGCGTTCACCGGGATGCTCAGGGCCGCCCTGCGAAACCGCTACGCGAGCGTTACCACGGCCTTGTGCCTGTTTCTGCTGTCCATCACCATGATGAGCACCGGCAGGGTGGGCTTCGACTTCTTCCCGGCGCCGGAATCCGACCTGGTGTTCGCCAATTTCGCCTTTACGCCCGGGGCGCCCCGGCGCGACTCCGAGTTCATGGTGGCCGAGCTCGGCCGCTCATCGCGAGCCGCCGAGCGCAACCTGGGTTATGCGCCGGGCGAATTGATCGCCTTCGGCGTGGGCTCGGTGGCCACGCGCGATCCCGGCGTGGGCAATGCGCCTTTGGAGGTCAGCGCCGACCACCTGGGCGTCTATACGTTGGAACTGGCGCCCGGCGATACGCGCGCGGTGCGCAACGAGGAATTCATTGAGGCGTGGAAGCGCGAGGCGACGCGTTCGCCCGGCGTGGAGAAACTGATCTTCTTTTCCCGGCAAGTGGCGGGACCGCCGGGTAATGACGTGGAATTGAGCCTTTCGGGCGCCGGCCTGGAGGAACTGAAGGCAGCCGCCGTATATGCGGCCCGATGGCTGCAGGCGGTACCGGGCGTGGACTCGGTGGACGACGATCTGCCCCGCGGCAAGCAGGAGATCCTGCTGGAAATCACGCCGGCCGGAGAGGCCATGGGATTCAGCGCGTCGGAAGTCGCGCGCCAGGTGCGTAACGCTTACGAGGGCGCGCTGGCCGACCGGGTCCCGCGCGACGAGGAAGAACTGCGGGTGCTGGTGAAGCTGCCCGAGGCGGGGCCGGGCGAGGCGGGCCTGCGCAATCTTTACCTGCGTTCCCGCTCGGGCGTGGAGGCGCCGCTGACCGAAATCGTGGACCTGCGCCAGCGGGTGGGTTTTTCCCAGATCCAGCGCACCGACGGGGTGCGTCAGGTCACGGTGTCGGCGGACATCAATCCGACCATGACGACCAGCGGGCAAGTGATTCGCGCCATGCAGGAACAGGGCATCATGCGCACGATACGGGAGCGATACGGCGTCAGCATCAGTTTCCTGGGGCGTGCCGAACAGCAGCAGATGGCGCTGGCGGATTTCCGCATGGCGGCGATTGTGGCGCTCGGCAGCATGTACATCGTGCTGGCCTGGGTGTTTGCGCGTTACGCCACGCCGCTGGTGGTGATGAGCGTGATTCCCTTCGGGCTGGTGGGGGCGATCCTGGGCCACCTGGCCTTCGGCTTCAACCTGAGCATGTTCAGCCTGGTTGCGCTGCTGGGGCTGGCGGGCGTGCTGGTGAACGACTCCATCATCCTGGTCTCGGCGATACGGCGCCACAGCGACGAGGGCGAGCCCCTGATGGAAGCGCTTGTGCATGGGGCGCAGGAACGGCTGCGGCCGGTGCTGATGACCAGCATGACCACGATCGTAGGCGTTACGCCCATCCTGTTCGAAGGCAGCCTTCAGGCGCAACTGGTGCAGCCGCTGGCGATCACGCTGGTGTTCGGGCTGATGCTGGCGCCACCGCTGGTGCTGGTGTACGTGCCGTGTGTTATGGCGATCGGCGCCGACCTCCGCCGCCGCGTCCGCAGCCACCGGGCGCCCAGTACCGCACCCGATCCGACTCCCGTGTCCTTCAGGAGTTAATTGCTGGCCAACAGAGCGGCGATAGCCGTGTCGCTTTGATCGACGCTGGCTGGATATGCAGCTTGCGTGACAAACGCAAACCAACGCATCCGCGACCCATTGCGCCCGCCAGCTAAAGCCCTCTTGCGACGCACGCCTTTCGGGGAGCGTTGGAGCCAGGATGGCGGAACCGAGCCAGGGATGGCGCCTACCCGAAAGGCGTGCGTCGCAAAAGGGCGAGGGGCCGGCGGTCAGGCGCCGACGGCGCGCAGCGGCTGTGCGGTGGGTTTGGGTTCCACCAGCGGCACCGGGTCCAGCACCCAGGCCTGCGACTCGCGGCGGGCCGGCGAGGGGATGGCATAAACGACATTGCGTTTCGCCCGCATGCGCTTGAGTTCGTCGGCATCGATGCGCCAGCCCTTGTCGTCCCACTGCTCCAGGCGCTCGCGGTACAGCCAGATCACCTTGTCAGCCGGCATCAGCAACTCGCGGGTGCTGCGTTCGACCGGCGTGCACACCGGGTCGACCTTCTCCATCACGGCGCGGTCCTGTTCGGCGATGGCGAAGTTCCGCTTGTCCATTGTCCTGTCTGCGATCTTCAGGAAATACTTGTTCTTGGGAATCATGCAGTTGCGCATGGACACCAGGAAGGTGTGAAGGTAATGCTCGTCGACCGGAGTTTCCCAGACGTACTGGTGGAACCACTTGGTGGGCGTGAGGTGGATGTAGGTATAAAGGCCGTTCGGACCATGATGGCCCGACCCCGCGTCCAGCGGGCCGTCGTAATTGCGAATCCTCTTCATCAGCCAGTTCTTCAGCGGCGGTGACTGGAAGGTGTGCATGAAGGCAAATCCATGGTCATGGTGTTCGATCCGCAACTCGTTGACCTTGTATTCCGCGCGCTCGCCGGAGTAGCCGTGGGTGGGATGCACGAATTCGTTGTGGGCCGGGTCCAGGCCGTTCTCCACGGCGCGCTCGTAGTTGGCGTTCCAGTGGTAGTCCATGGTGTTGGCGCGCCAGTTTTCCTGGCCCCACTCGGGAATCGGCATGAGGGGCGGACGCTCCTCTTCCGGGAGGTCCCCCAGGAACACGAAGATCAGGCCGTAGCGCTCCTCGGTGGGATAGCCGTCCACCTGGCCCCGCGGCGGTACTTTCTTGCGCCCCTTGGGACCGAGCGAGGGGATGCTTACGCAGCGTCCGCTGCCGTTGTACTGCCAGCCGTGATACGGGCACTGCACGCAGTCGCCCATGACCTTGCCGCCGGACAGCGCCGCCCCGCGGTGGATGCAGGTGTCGCTTAAGCAATGCGCCTTGCCCTTTGAATCGCGGAACAGCACGAACTCGTGACTCAACATGCGCACGCGAAGCGGCTTGTCGGCGGTGAGCTTCTCCGACCGCTCCGCGGCGTACCAGAAATTGATATACATAATCTGCCTCCTCGAAGAAGGGCGGGTATCTGATTGTAGCGCAGCCCGCGCGTTGTGAAATTCGCCCTGTTTCCGGATTTCGGATTCAACGGGCCATTGCCCCCGCGACCCTCCCATTCCTCCGTGTACAAGCCGGCGGGATTCTGGTACGGTGCGGTCCATGAACAGGCTTGTGCTGCAGCGCAACGTGCAGTTTCTCTACGAGGAGCAGCTCGCGCGCATGGAGGCGCGGGCGCTGGGATGCGAAGACTGGGACCGCGACGCGGACAATCCCTGGGAAGTCGACGTCCGGGCTGACGGTTGCGCGGCCGAGGTGCTGAACCGCTCGGCCTACGCGGGCACGCTGGACGGGCGGTCGACAGTCTATGCCGAACTCATTCGCCCCCGATACCAGGGCGGCGAGTTCAACCGGACGCGATCGGTCAACCAGTACCTGACGCACTGGATCTATCCCTACCAGGGGAAATTCCATCCGCAGATGGCGCGCGCGCTGCTCAATATTGCCGGCGCGCGCGAGGGGTCGCTGGTGCTGGACCCGTACCTGGGCAGCGGCACGACCGCGCTGGAGGCCGCGCTGTTGGGGATGCGCTGCATCGGCATCGACATGTCGCCGCTTTGCGTGCTGCTGACCCGCGTGAAGATCGACTCGGCGGGGGCCGTCGAAGCCATCCGCGGCCGGGTCGAGGCCCTGCTCGAGGGGACGGAGCTGGACCCGGAAAACGCCGGCGCTGACGAACACGACAATCCGCGCGTCGCGGACTTCGTCCGGATCGCCCGCATGGTGGCCCTGAGCGACGTATCGCGGCGGCGGCGTAACGGCCCGGCCTCGTTCCGGAAGAACCTCAAGGCCATGCTGCAGTCCGTCGAGGCTCATGCCGAGGCCTTGAGCCGCTTCGGAATCAGCCCCGGCGCGGCGTCCATCTCACAGGGCGACGCACGGGACCTGGCGGCGGCCGCTGTCGGCGATTCCACGGTGGATGCGGTGGTGACCTCGCCCCCCTACTCCATCGCGCTGGATTACGTGAAGAACGACGAGCACGCGCTCGATGCGCTGGGCGTCGATCTGCCGAAGCTGCGCGCCGCAATGACCGGCGTGCGTGGACGGGGCGCGAAGGAAAAGCTGGCGCTCTACAACCGCGACATGCAGCGGATGTTCAGGGAGGTGGCGCGGGTGCTGAAGCCGGGAGCGAGGGCGGTATTCGTGATCGGCAACGCCACGGTGGACCGAAGCGAATACACGACCACGGAACAGATGAGCGAGTGGGCCGTCAGGGCCGGAATGGAACGGGAACGGGAAATCCCGAAGATCGTTTTCGGCCTCTATAACGTGATGCGGGACGAGAAGATCCTGATTTTCCGCAAGCCGGGCTGAGTGTCCCGCGCCCGCCCCGCGGCTGTCAGAAGTGACCGGCCAGGAGCAGGATCAGCTGGCGGAACCAGCGGGTGACGGGGATGATTACGGTCTGGAATATGCTCCAGTTTCTTCCCAGCTGGGCCCCGAGCCAGGGCAGCACGAAGAACAGCGCCAGCAGGATGCCGAAACCGTGCCGCTCCAGGCGCGCCAGCGGCGCGGCCATTGAATTGGGCAGCAGTCCGACGGCAACCCGGCCTCCGTCCAGCGGCGGCAGCGGCAGCATGTTGAACACGGCCAGCAGGACATTGAAATAGATGGCCATGCGCAACACGTCGGCCAGCCAGGCGTCCAACCCGGAGAAGAACGGACCCCCGGCGGCGTGCAGCAGCAGGGCCGCGACCCAGGCCTGCAGCAGGTTGCACAGGGGCCCTGCCGCGGCGACCTTGACCATGTCGATACGCGGATTGCGCAGGCGGTGGAAGGCCACCGGAACCGGCTTGGCGTAGCCGAACATGAAGCTGCCACCGGACAGGGCCAGCAGGATCAGCGGCATGGCCACGGTGCCGACAGGGTCGATGTGCCGAAGCGGATTGATGGAAACGCGGCCCAGGCGCTGGGCCGTATCGTCCCCGAGCTTTAGCGCCGCGTAGCCGTGCGCGGCCTCGTGCAGCGTAATCGCCAGCAGCAGCGGGACGATCCAGACGGACAGGCCGTAGACGAGGTTTCCTAGAGAATCCATTGTTCCGGGCGACTCCTTGGGCGCGTCCCTGCGCGAAGTCTATACGGGTCTATTCGTCCTTGAGCAGATCGTCCATCGTTTTGAACCACTGATCGCTCTTGTAGCGGGGAAGCTCGTAGGCCCAGCCCCCCAGGGCGGCGTTCAATTCGCCGGCCCGCTCATCGGCCGTGAGGACCGGCTCCTCCTGCGCGGCGCCTTCGGCCGGCGAAACGTCGCCAGCGCCGCCGGCTGCCTCGTCCTCGCCGGCCGGGGCTTCCGCCGGAAGTTCAACAGACCGGGCGGTAAACAGCACCCAGTAGCGCGGGTCGGCGTCTTCCACGGTGGCATCTTCGCCGTTCTCCGGGCCCGCCGGCGGCTCCTCGCGCACGTCCAGCTCCAGCTCGAGCCCGTCAAAGGTCTCGTACCGGGCCAGCACCGCGCGCACCAGGGCCGCCACGTCCGCCGCGGGGCGCACGTCATTGGCCTCGACGTTGGCCAGCGCGCTGCCGATGCTGTTGGCCACGCTGCCATAGCTCAACTCTCTTCCCTCGGGAATGTCCCGGGGCGTGAAGTTGATGTCGCTGCGGTCCTGTTTGGCGATCTCAAGGCGGTCCCCGGCGCCGCGGTCCAGCGCGACCTGGCGCACTTCGCCGGAACGAAGATCGATGATGTCCCGGTCCACCCAGTCGCGCGTCTCATCGGAAAGGCTCAGATCGGCGCTCACCATCCAGCTCTGGTCCTCGCCGGCGTTGCGGATGTAAACCATTCCGGCGCCGGCCCGGTTGCCGAGGATGAACCGGTCCTCCGGGCGCCTGCCGCCGTAGCCGAGCTCAAGCAGGTAGCCGCCGGCATTCGGATCGCTTACGTCCTCGACGCCGATCCGCGGATAGAACTCGGCCAATGCGGTCTTCCTCTCCACCCGGCGGGCCTCGGACAGCGCCTGCAGGCTGCCGCGGAAGCGTTCGAAGTCCACCGGGTGCCCACCCTTCTCGGTCACGGCCCAGCCCTGGTCCGAGCGTTCGATGGTAGCGATCACCTCGCCGCCGGCGCCCGTCACGCGCAGGGACTGCAGGTCGGCCAGGCGGTCGGCCAGACCCGGCGCGTGCAATACGCCGGTCGAGTCGTCCCGGGAGAAATCCAGCCGGGCCAGGAGCAGAATCGCGATCAGCGCGGCGCCGACCGCGCCCAGGATGATGAGGGAGCGCCGGGTCACGATCCGCGCCCGGTTCGCCGGCGGCGGCGCATGAGCGCCGCGGCCAGTCCGCCGATGCCGATCAGCAGCGGGATCAGGCCGATGTTGATGACCTTGAGAACCGCGCCCAGCCTCTGGATGCTGGCGTCGAGGTTGCGGCGCACTTCCCGCAATTCCCGGCGTATGCGCAAGCGCTCATCGGTGAATTTCTCCAGTTCCGCTTCCTGTTCGGGCGTGAGACTGAGAGCGAACTGGTCATCTCGGGCTTCCTGCAACTCGGCCAGCCGGTTTTCCGTTCTGACCAGCTCCTGCTGCAACTGGTCCTCGGTAAGCCGGAATTGCGCTTCGGCTTCGAGCCGCAACTCGTCGACGCGGTCAAACGGCCTGGAAAAGGCGGCCCGGCCGCGCAGACCCATGAGGTCGGAGCTGCCGGCCAACTGGTCCAGCGCGTTGATGACGAAGTCGCCGTTGCTGGCGAACGCCGTCACCAGGCGCTGGCCGAAAACGCTTTGCGCCTGCGCCCACATCCGGTCGGACAACAGGTCGGTGTCCGCCACCAGGATGAGCTGCACCTCGCCCTCGGCAATATGTTCCGGAAGTTCGGCCTCCTCCCCTTCCTCCGAAGGCGCCCCTTGGAGAGAGGGCGTCTCGCCCTGCGCCATGGCATCGGCAAACGGGTTCGCCGAATCGTCGTCGTCGCTGTCCGTTTCGTCCGCGGGTTGCTCGGGCCGGCCGTCCGGGAAGGCGCTGCTTACCGTGCCGCTGAGCCGGGCCGCCAGCGTCAGCGGCTCGCCCTGCGGGTTGAAGCCCGACCATAGGCTGTTGATGTCCGGCGTAAAGGCCAGCAGGTTGGGATCCAGGAATCCCGCGTCGGAACTCGAGCGCACCAGGGGCGTGACCTGCAGGGCGGCATCCTCGTTCGCCTTGAGGTAGCCGGCGAATCCCAGGTTCAGCACGTCCAGCTCGGCGGTCACCACCTCGCCGGAGCCCGTCTCGTTGAGGTCCACCCCGATATACGCGGGATGGCGGGCCAGCGTGCCGTCGGCCTCGCTGACCCGCAGCGCGTAGCGGCCGTCCCCGACCACGGTTTCTCCGGGCATTTCCAGGCCCCAATGGCCGAGCAGGAATTCCAGGTTGGACGAGCGGTCTGCAGGCATGCCCGCCATGGCGCCGCCTGGCGGCGTGGCCGGGTCGGCCTCCGCCAGGGGGTCGACGAAAACCAGCGCCCGGCCGCCGCGGAACAGGTACTGCTCCAGCGCGTACAACTGCCGAGGCGTCGCGCCCTTGGGATGCACCAGCAGCAGCACGTCGACTTCCCCGTCGATCTCGTCCTCGATAATGTCGAGGTCCCTCAGATCGAACAGGTCGCTGATCTGCGACGTGATGATCCACGGTTCGGTCACGCTGGTCTGCATGGGGTCGAAGCCGCCGGTCAGGGGCAGGCTGCTCACCAGGCCCACAACGGGCTCGTCGGCGCGCGACAGCGAATAGACGAGTTTGGCGAGGTCGTACTCCAGATACTGCTCGCGCTGCGGATCTATGAAGGCGATGAACTCCTCGTCGCCGACGGCGTTCGAGCCGGCCACGCCGAAGTACAGGGGATCGTCGCTGATCTGAAGGCGCACTGCCTGCAGGCCGAAGGCCGCGGCGCGGTCCTCGTCCTCGGAAAACGGCGCGGGATCGATAACGCTGACGTCCAGCCTGCCGTGGGAATGGGCTTCGAATTCTTTCAGCATGTCCTCCACCCGGTCGGCCCAGGCGCGCAGGCCGGGGCTGTCGGACAGTCCGCCGCGTGAAATGAAGAAGTAGAGCCGTACCGGTTCGGGAATGCCGTCGAGCACCTTCTGGGTCCCTTCCGAAAGGGTGTAGAGGCCGGCATCGGTGAGGTCCAGCCGCACGCCGCGGACGACGATGTTGACCAGTGCCACGGCGGCCAGGAAGACCAGCAGCAGGACGCCCAGGCCGAGTTGCCCGTATCGCGGTCCGGTGCTCCGGGCCACCCTAGTTGCCCCTGCCCAGGTCAAGCACGATGGCGTTGGCGTAGAGGAAGGCGGCGATCACAAGCAGGAAATACAGAATGTCGCGGGCATCCAGGACGCCTTTGCTGATTGCATTGAAATGCGTGAGGAAGCCGAGCGAAGCGATCGTGTCCACCAGCACTTCGGGCGCCCAGCCGGCGAACGCGTCCAGAACCAGCGGGAAGCCCGCCAGAAGGAACCCGAAGCACACGACGACGGTGGTGACGAAGGCCACCACCTGGCTGCGGCAGGCGGCGGAAATGCAGGCGCCGATCGCCAGGTAGGCGCCAGCCATCAGCACGCTGCCGCAGTAGGCCGCTATGATCACGCCGTTGTCGGGTTCGCCCAGGTAGTTGACGGTGATCCAGGTGGGGAAGGTCAGGGCCAGCGCGACGGCAATGAAGCACCAGGCGGCCAGGAACTTGCCCAGCACCGCCTGCCAGGCCGCGATCGGCAGCGTCATCAGTAGTTCAACGCTGCCCGATTGACGGTCCTCGGCCCAAAGGCGCATGGATACGGCCGGCGCCAGCACCAGGTGCAGCCAGGGGTGAAAGCCGAAGAACGGCGTGAGGTCCGCCTGTTCGCGCTCGAAGAAATTGCCGAGATAGAAGGTGAAAACGCCGCTCAGCGCCACGAAAATCACGATAAACACGTACGCGACCGGAGTCGCGAAATAGGCGCGCAACTCGCGCCGGGCAATGGTCCACACGTGGCCCATCATCCCGGTTCACCGGTGGTGATGCGGCGGAAGACGCGGTCGAGCCGCCGACTATCGGACTGCGCGGCCAGCGCCCCGGGGCTGTCGTCGGCCACGATGCGCCCGGCGGCGATGATGATGGCGCGGCTGCACACCGCCTCCACCTCCTCCAGTATGTGCGTGGAGATCACCACGATCTTGTCGCTGGACATGCCGCGAATGAGTTCGCGCACTTCGTGTTTCTGGTTGGGGTCCAGGCCGTCGGTCGGTTCGTCGAGCAACAGCACGGGCGGGTCGTGAAGGATGGCCTGGGCCAGGCCGACCCGGCGGCGAAACCCCTTCGACAGGGTCTCGATCCGCTGATCGAGCACCGATTCCAGTTGCAGCAGGGCCACCACCTTGCCGATTCGTTCCGCGCGCCGCTCGCCCTCAAGCGCGCGCACGTCGGCGATGAAGTCGAGGAATGCGCGCGGCGTCATTTCGCCCCACAGCGGCGCGCCTTCGGGCAGGTAGCCGAAGGTCTTCTGGGCGGCGATGGTCTCGGTCAGCAGGTCGAAGCCGTGCACCTTCACGCTGCCGGAGGTGGGCGCAAGGTAGCCCGCGCACATGCGCATGGTGGTGGTCTTGCCGGCGCCGTTGGGGCCGAGCAGGCCGACGATCTCCCCCGGCTCTATCGTGAAGGAGATTCCGTCGACCGCCCTGATGGGGCCGTAATGTTTGCTCAGCGACTCCGCACGAATCATGGCGGCGGTATTTTAAGACCGTATAACCCAAATCTGAACCCCGGGCATCGCCAATTCAGAGGATCGCTGCTGCCCACGCGGAGCGTCGGCGGCAGGATGCCGCCGCCGAGCCCCAGGGATGGGTTCATGCGTCTCCGCGGGGGCAGGGGGCGAACAAAGCCGCGGCGCCCCGGCGAATGAAGGTGATCTAGGCTTCGGGTTTGCGGAAGCGCAGAGTGTAGCGGTCGGTCTCGCCGATCGCCAGGTATTTCTCGCGGTCCTCGTCGCCGAGGCGGAGCGTCGGCGGCAGCGTCCAGACGCCTTCGGGATGATCGCGCGTGTCCCTGGGGTTGGCGTTGATCTCGGACTTTGCGTCCAGCACGAAGCCGGCCTTCTCGGCCAGCATGATGGTGTATTCCTCGGTCACGTAGCCGGATTCCGCCTTCGGGTCCTGCTCGCTGCCCGGCGTGCCGCGGTGCTCGACGATGCCCAAAACGCCACCGGGCTTGAGGACGTCGTAGAAAGCCTGGAACACCTCGTCCTCAAAGTCGCGGGACATCCAGTTGTGAACGTTCCGGAACGTCAGCACCAGGTCCACGGGTTCCGGCGCCAGCGCCATACTGTCCGGGTACATCTCCGTCATTTGGGCGTTGCCGTAGGCCTCCGGATGGGCTTCAAGCTTGGCCTGGTAGGCGTCACGGGCCCGATTGAAGAACTCCATGTCGGTGCCGCCCGGAAATTGCGCTCCGTAGAATTGCCCCTTCCCGGCGACGAAGGGTGCGATGATCTCGGTGTACCAACCGCCGGCAGGCCAGATCTCGACAACGCTGGAATCGGGCTGAAGACCGAGGAACTTCAGGGTCCCGGCGGGATTGCGCGCGCCGTCGCGGGACGAATTCGGCGTCCCGCTGCGGCTTGACCCGCGGTGGTCCCCCGCCAGCACGGCGGCCATGGCGGAATCCCAGGAAGCGCCCGCATCGTCGGCCGGCGCGGGAGCGGGGGCGGCAAGAAAAACAAAGGCCGCAGCAGCGGCGAGAACGGATCGGTACATATCTGATCTCCAGTTTCAGGGAGTCATGCTTTCGCGGCGGCGGCGCCCGAACAAGCCCCGGGCGCACCGCCTGTCAAATCCAGGAAGCCAGTCTGGCCGAGCATCACAGCCCGTGAACCGGGCCGCAATGCGCGAAGGACAGCGCCTTCCCTTTGTGTGTCGCATGGACGCGCACCGCCCATGCGACGGCAAATCAGCTAGCCGGCGTCTTCCTCGCCGCCGCCATCTTCTCCGCCTTCGTCCGCATCAGCGGCAGGCATTGCTTCCTCGGCAGGCATGGCTTCCTCGGCGGGCATGGCTTCCTCGGCCGGCATTGCCTCTTCGGCGGGCATGGCTTCCTCGGCGGGCATTGCCTCCTCGGCGGGCATGGCCTCCTCGGCGGGCATGCTATCGGCAGCGGCGCCGTCGTCCGACGGAGCGCCCCCTCCACACGCCGCCAGCGCCAGAGCCGCGGACAAAAGTACCAGGTTCAAACGGACCATGGTGTTCCTCCAGAGTTGTTACTCGAAAAATCACAACCGCGCTTTGCGACGCGGAAGCATTAAGCCTACCAGAATCAGCCCGGAAAGAAAGCCGCCGATATGGGCAAAGAAGGCGATTCCACCCTGGCCGGACTGAATCATGGCGCTGGAAGCGAGCTGAAACAGGAACCAGAGGCCCAGCACCAGCCATGCGGGCACGCGAATCGTATAAAAGACGATGAACAGGGGAACCAGCACCCGGACCCGGGCGTGCGGAAAAAGCCTCATGTAGGCGCCCAGCACACCGGAGATGGCGCCGCTGGCGCCGATCATGGGAATAGTGGAGGTGGTCTCGGAGACTGTCTGAACCAACGCCGCCGCAACGCCGCACAAGAGGTAGAAGGCGACGAAGCGCCCGCGGCCGAGCGCGTCTTCCACGTTGTCGCCGAAAATCCACAGGTAGAGCAGGTTGCCGGCAAGATGCAGCCAGCCGCCGTGCAGGAACATCGACGTGAAGATTGTGGCCCAGGCCGGCGCCCATTCGAGTTGCGGCGGCAGAAGAGCACCGTGCACGAGCCGAGCGGGAATCAGCCCGAAGGCGTAGACCGCCGCTTCGCCCGCCTGCCGCTGCCAGAGAAATGCGAGCAGGATGACGCCCAGCAGCGCGTAACTCACGACCGGCGTACGGCTGGTCGCGTTTTCGTCGCTGAGCGGAATCATGCGGCGAGCTTGCCTCGCCGCCGCGTGTTACTCACAAACGGGACGCACGCCGCCGGCCTGCGCCGCGTTATACCGTTCCAGTGCGGCGCCCATGCGGGCAATCAGGTTGCCCATGCGGTCCTCGGGGGCCGGATGCGTGGACAGGAACTGCGGCGGGCGTACGCTGCCCGACTTTTCTTCCATGTTCTTCCACAGGGTCACGCTGGCGCGAGGATCAAAGCCCGCATCGGCCATGTACAAAAGGCCGATGTCGTCGGCCTCGCGTTCGTGCTTGCGGCTGAAAGGCAGGGTAAGGCCGATCTGGGCAATCGCCTGCATGTCCTGCTGCGGCACGCGCATAGCGGCGCCGGCGACAGCAGCCGCGCCGGTGGTCATCATTCCCCGGTTGACCTGCGCCACCTGGTGCTCGCGCGTCACGTGGGCGATTTCGTGCCCGATCACCGCGGCAAGCTGGTCCTGGTCCCGGGCCACGTCGAGGATGCCGCTGTACACGCCGATCTTGCCGCCGGGCATGGCGAAGGCGTTGGCGTCGGGCATGTCGAATACTTCAATTTCCCAGGCCCGGCTAGCGTACGGTTCCTCGACCGCCCGCAGCACCGACTGCGCCACGCAGAATATGTAAGCCCGCTCGGCCGAGTCCCGCGAGATCGGCATCTGCCGGCGCATTTGCTGGAACTGCTGGTTGGCTTCCACGCGCAATGACGACTCGCTGACGCAGCCGACCGCGGCCAGCGCCAGAACAAGTATTGCAAGTTTCTTCATGTTTCACTCCTCGCCTGCACCTCAGGAACAGGAGAACGCAGGACTCATCGAATGCAATTCCACTCCCGCATTATTGCCCATCAGGGCGCGCTCGGCACGGTAGCTGGAGCGCACCAGCGGGCCGGCCACAACCTCCCTGAAGCCGGCGGCCAGCCCGTACTCGCGCCATTCGGCAAATTCCTCCGGCGGCAGATAGCGCTCCACCGGCAGATGGTGTCGGGTGGGACGCAGGTACTGCCCGAGCGTGAGCAGCGACACGCCCTGCAAACGCAGGTCGCGCATTGCCTGGCGTATCTCCCCGGGACGCTCGCCCAGCCCCAGCATGATGCTGGACTTGGTGAGAATGCCCGCGCCGTGGCGGGCGGCGGTGCGCAACACCTCCAGGGACTGGTCGTAGCCGGCGCGCGGATCGCGCACCCGGGGCGTCAGCCGGCGAACGGTTTCAACGTTATGGGCGAATACCGCCGGTTTCGACGCGAGCACCGTGCGCACCGCCTCTTCGCTGCCGCGAAAGTCCGGGGTCAGGACTTCGACGGCGGTTTTCGGACTTTGGCGGCGAATGGCGCGAACGCAGCTGGCGAAATGCGAGGCGCCGCCGTCGGGCAGGTCGTCGCGGTCGACCGAGGTCAGCACGACATAGCCCAGGTCCATCATGCGCACGGTCTCGGCGGCGTTGTCCGGCTCGTCGGCATCCAGCCAGCCGGAGGGATTACCCGTGTCCACGGCGCAGAAGCGGCAGGCGCGGGTGCACACACCGCCCATCACCATCAATGTGGCCGTACCGGCGTTCCAGCACTCTCCGATGTTCGGACAATGCGATTCCTCGCATACGGTGGCCAGCCTGTGCTCGCGCATAAGGCTCTTCAGGCGCAGGTACCGCGACCCCGAGGGCAGCCGCGCCCGCAGCCAGCGCGGTTTGCGTCCGGCCCGATCGGGTTCGGGCGCGGCGCGGCGCTTCTGGCCGTTGCGCACGGCGCTGAAACCCTGCGGCGTGCGGTATTTCTGACCGCTTACCACGGGAATGGCGGCCAATGCGTCGAGTGTCCCGCCGGGGGTGGTCATGCCGGATGGACTCCTTCGGCAGCCAGCAGGCGGCGCTTGCGATCAAGGCCGCCGCCATAGCCGCACAGGCCGCCGTCGCCGGCCACGACTCTGTGGCAGGGCACCAGCCAGGCAACCGGATTGGCGTTCATGGCCCCGCCCACCGCGCGCGAAGCGCCCGGCCTGCGCGCCCGCCGGGCAAGCTCCCCATAGCTCTCGGTGCTGCCGGCGGGAACCCCGAGCAGCGCCTGCCAGACGTCAAGCTGGAACGCCGTTCCGCGCAACAGGACGTCCACGGAGTCCGCGCCCGAGTCAAACAGGCTGTCCGCCTTGCACTGCGCCCACTCGTCGTCCCTCCGGAGCGTCGCGCCATGCCAGCGCCGCGCGAGCTGCCGCCATTGCCGATCTTCGGCGCCGTCCACGTACCCCACGCGGCACAATGCGCCGTCAACCTCCGCCAGCATCAGCCTGCCCAGCGGGCTGGAGGCAAATCCCGCGGTGATCGAGCGCCCGCGGGGGGACATCTGGTCGCGGTCTTCAAGTCGGGCGCGGACGATTGGAGGAATGAGTGTGACTTTGGGCATGGCGATTGCGTTCAGGACAGAAATGCTGGTCCAAGTTTATCTGCTTTCGGCCGCCTTGCCGGGCCACAGGGGCGGAAGCCTGCCCGGCCCCGGTTTCTCCCTCGGCGCAATGGGCGGCGGGCGGCGCGCTGCCCTGAGCAGCGCATCCGGATCCCAGCTTGCCTTGCCCGGTCCGTACAAGGCGGCGCACAAGTGCCGGCACTCCGTTTCGGCGGGTCCGCCCAGGCGCCGGCCCAGTTCGTTGAGATCGCGCGGAGCGGCATCGGGCCACCAGGTCCGCGACCAGGCCAGCAGGGCCTCCTCGACCTTCCGGGCATCATTGGCGCGGCATGCGGCGGCCAGCGCCTTCAGGGGCCCGGCGAGGGCGTCCCGGCGGTTCGAGTCGCGGCCCAGCGCCGCCTGGATTCGCCGGCGGACACGCCGGTCCGCGCTTATCCGGCGGGAAATCCACCACGCGATTGCGGTCGCGAACCAGCCTGCGGCCAGCAGCGGTATCAGCCAGCCGGTCGCCGCAAGAGGTTCCGGCGGCGCTTCGGACGGCTGCGGCAGGTCCTGCCCGATCGGCGCCCGGGCCTTAAGGATGCGCCGGGGCAATTCGGCGGTCTCCCAGCGTTCGTCGGCCGTGTTCCACCAATTCAGCCGGATTTCGGGCAATACGACGTCGCCGCTGCGCAAGGCCAGCAGCGCCGCGCGCTGCCGGCGCACGCCCACCAGCCCGCCGCTGGTAACGAGATCCTCGAACTCGGGACGTTCGACAAAGTGGCGGAAATTCGGACCGTCACCGGGCCTGAGCTCGGGAATCTGGCGCGCCGGCTGCCCCTCCACCCGCACTCCCAGCAGCCGGATCAGCGGCTCGCCTGCGACCAGGTCGTTCGGCTCCCGCTCGAAGTCCTCCCACAATTGCACGTCGGCGGCCGCCAGCCATCGGCCGGCGGGGGGCGAAGGCACCGCCCGAACCTCGAACCGCTCCGGACCTGCGTCGGGAACGAAGCTGCGCGTCCGAAACCCGAAATCCTCGCCAATCCACTGCAGGCTGGCGGGCTGCAGCAGCATTTCGCCCGTTGACTGCGGGTAAAGCGCGTAGCGACGTTCCAGTACCAGGGATTCGGCGCCTTCGGACCGGTAGTTGTACTGCCGGTCTGTCCCCAGCTGTTCGATCAGTGCCTCGCCCTTGAGGAGCACGGGATCGTTCAGGCGCCGAATGCGCCCGAAGCGGCGCGCGCCGGCGGTACGGTAAATGCGCACCGTGTACAGCACCTGCGAGCGCTCCCAGGGGCTGCGGGTACTGATCTCGGCACGCACCACGAAGGGGTTCTCCGCCGCGGGAGTCTGGGCCCCGGCGCCCGACAGCGGCAATACCGCCAGCGCCAGCAAAGGCAACAGCGGCAACCCGGCGCGCCGGCCTACCATGGCTCGGCCTCGCCGCCCGGCCAGAGGGGATTGCCGTCCTGGTCAACGCCCTCGGCCCGGTACTGGCGCAGGAACTTGCGCCGCAACAGACCTCCCGGGTCGTCTGGGACCTGCAGCAGCCAGCTCTGCGAGCTGTCGGGAAGCATCTGCTCGTCGGGAACCGCCATGTCGCTGGCCAGCGGCATGCTTTCCTGCTGACCCTCCGCCTGGTCGGCCGCTTGCTCCAGCGCGTCGGCCGGGGCCTGGGCGGGGTTTTCGCCGGACGCCGCCGCCAGGCTGGCGCTCTGTTTGAGCACTTCCAGGTTGTGGCGGGCGTCGGCATGGTCCGGCTGATCGAGCAGCAACTCTTCGTAGAGGCGAACGGCGGTCTCGATACGGCCGGCCAGGGCCAGGGCCGTGGCCCTGTTGTAGCGGGCGGGAACGGCGGTCAGTCCGCGCAGGATTTCCGCGCTTTCGAGGAAGTGGCCCTGGCGGTGCAGCGCCGCCGCGCGCCACTGCGGATCATCGAACAGCTCAACCGCCCGCGGGTAGTCGCTGTCGGAAAAAGCGCGCATCCCCTGTCGATCCGAGGTCGTGAACCAGCCGTCCGAGCCGTATGCGCCTAGCGGCGCAGCCAGCAGCACCAGGATCCATCCGCGCCGAAACGCCAGCGCCGCAAGCGGCAGGAGAAACAGCAGCAGCAGCGGCCCCTCGTCGCGCCAGCGCATGGCGCGCAGGTCGTCGGCAGGACTGCCCGAGGCGACGCCCGGACCTCGGCCCAGCAACTCCCGCAGGTCGCCGTTGTCGACCGTCATCCGCCGATATGCGCCGTCGCCCTCGCGCGCCAGGCGCAGCAATGCGTTCTCGTCCGGCCGGTTCACCACCAGCCCCGCCCAAGCGTCGCGCATGAACCCGCCGCGCATGTCCGGAACCGGGGCGCCCTCCGGCGTGGCGGCGCCCAGCACCAGCAGCATATGACCGTCGGCCCTGAGCGCGGCGGCCGCTTCCACGGCCCTGCGGCCGCCGGACCCGTCAGTCACCAGCAGCACCCTGCCTTGGCGCGCGTCGGCCTGGTTCAGCAGGCGGTGACCCCTGGCGATGGCCGCGGCAACGTCGCTCCCGCGGCTGGGCATGACGTCCGGCGCCAGCACGTCGAGAAGATTGATCAGCGTGGCCGCGTCGGTAGTAAGCGGCGCGACGGTGAAGGCGTGGCCGGAATAGGCCACCAGGCCGGTCTGGCCGTGGGCGCGCATGCGCAGGCCCTCCTTGATTTTCAGCCGGGCGCGGTCCAGGCGGGTTGGCGTGAGGTCGGCC
Source organism: uncultured Gammaproteobacteria bacterium (assembly GCA_951828235.1). GTDB lineage: Bacteria > Pseudomonadota > Gammaproteobacteria > Steroidobacterales > Foliamicaceae > Foliamicus. The sequence goes on along the minus strand of OX639965.1, from coordinate 1,518,069 downwards.
GCCAGCATGGAACGCGACACGTCGAGCACCGCCACCAGCGCATCGCCGCCGCGGGTGGCGGACACCGGCATCTGCCGGTAGGCCGGACCCGCCAGGGCCAGCAGGCACAGCGCCAGCCCCGCTGAACAGATGAGACGCCAGTTCGAGCCGGCGCGTTTTCCCCGGCCCTCGAGAAGAAACGGCGCCAGCGCGGGATCCAGAACCTTCGTCCACGTCCCGCGAACGTGCCTGCCCTTAAGCCAGGGCAGCGCGGCCAGCGGCAGCGCCAGCAGCCACAGGGGCCGGATCCAGTGCAGATCGAATTCCATGCGCGCGGTTCCCTACGAGCGCCTTGCCCGCCAGGCCAGCACGAGGCCCAGCGCCAGGGCCAGGAACAGCGCCGGCACGTGCGCCGGGCGCCCCGAGCGCAGCGCCAGTTCCTCGAGCTCCGCCGGCTCCAGCAGGTCAAGCTCCGCGTAAATTTCTTCCAGCCGGCCGACCGCCGCGGCCCGAAAATAGCGCCCGCCGGTAATGTCCGCAATGGCCACCAGGGTCTCCTCGTCGAGCTCCGAGGAAATGCCGGACTGTGACGAACGCGATGACCCGATTCCGATCGTGTAGATCCTGAGCCCCGTCTCGCAAGCCAGTTGCGCGGCCTTCAGGGGCGTGAGCACGCCGGCCGTGGCCGCGCCATCGGTCAGCAGCACCAGCACCCTGTGATCGGGCGCCGGGCCCTCGTCCGACATGCGCTTGACGGCCAGCGCGATCGCGTCGCCCAGTGCGGTCTGGCGGCCCGCCAGGCCGACGGATGATTCATCCAGGAATGCCCGGACCGTTGCCCGGTCAAAGCTCAGCGGCGCCTGCAGATAAGCCTGCCCGCCGAACAGGATCAGGCCCACGCGGTCGCCCACGCGCCGCTCGATGAAGTCCCCGGCCACGGACTTGATCGCATTGAGCCGCGATTCGGGCCTTCCCGCCAGCCGCGCGTCGCGAACTTCCATGCTTCCGGACAGGTCCACCGCAAGCATGAGGTCGCGCCCCGTGGCAGGAGCCGTAAGCCCGGTATCGAGTAACAGGGGGCGCGCCGCGGCAAACAAAAGGCACAGCCACATGAACGCGGCAATGAGCCAGTCCGGGCCGAAGCGGCGGCTTGATTCGCCGATGGGGTCGGCGCGCGAGAAGCGGTCCCGGTCCGGCACCCGCAGGGCCTGGCCCGCGCCGCGCCTGAGCGGCGCCAAAAAGCGGTACGCGAGAAGCGGGAGTGGCAGCAACAGCCAGGCCCAGGCCCACTCGAAGGCCAGTCTCACGATGATCCGTCCCTAGCAGCCCGTGGCAAAAGCCCCGCTGCATTCGACCGGCGATCCATCCCGCCTGGACTGCGTTGCTCGTCGCTTGCATATGCCCGATATGCGCGCTCCTCGCGCCTTGCCAGGCGGGAGTCTCGCCAGTCTCGGTGCGACGCGGGGTTCTGCCACGGGCTGCCAGGCCCGCGCGAGCGCCGAATCCAGGCCGCGACGCTGCGGGAATAAGCGTGCGCGTCCAGCTCGGCCCGCGCCTGATAGGGTCCATGCAGCAGGGCTTCCTCGGGCGCGGGACAGGCGCCCCGGCCGAGATCCCGCAGGCATTCGATCCAGGCGCTTCCGGTCAGGCCGGCGACCCGGGCGCGGTCCCCGAGCCTCAAGGCGCAGGCGCGCAGCAGGACCGACAGGTCCGCGAGCAAGCGGGCGGTGTCGCCGTGGAGCGCGAATTCGGCCTCGGCGGCCCTGAGCCGCGAAAGCGCCTCGCGTTTCCAGGCCGGCAGGCGCCGCAGCCACCACAAGCCCGCCGCCAGCAGAACCAGCGCGACCAGCCACCAGCCGGGCTGCGGCGGCCACCATGGCGGCGGCGGCGGGAGGTGGATGTCGCGCAGCAGCGCTGCAAGGTCGCCGCCGTTCACCGCGCCAGTCTCCGGGCAGTTGCCCGCCGTAGGACGGCGTGAAGCGGAGGCGACGTGTGGCGGCCTGCGGGGTCCTCGTCGGTGCGGACTTCCAGGTACGCTCCGCCGTGCGTGCGAGCGATCTCCGCAAGCGCCCGGGACCCCTGAAGGAATTCGTCCCGCCAGCGCCGCCGCGCGGCCTCCCCGCCGGTGCGGAACACCGTTTCGCCGCGCCGGTCGCGAACAGCGTATCGACCCGGAGGCGGCAGATCGCGATCGAGCGGGTCGAACAGGCGCACGATCAGGAGCGGGCGGTGTGCGGCCAGCCGCCTCGCGGCATCGATGCAGCCCTCTCCCATGAAGTCGCCGACGAGCACCAGGCGGCTGCCGGACGGCGCGCGGCGCTGCAGCGCGGGCACGGCGTCGATCAACTCAGCCTGCCCGTTTGCGCCATTGCCGCCTGCGTTGCCGAACGCTCCGGCCAGGGCGCGGGCCAACCGCTGCGCGCCCCGTCGTCCGGGCAGCGGCGGAGTGATGTCGAATCCCGCCGTCGACAGCACCAGGCCCGACACGCGGTCGCGGGCGGCCACCGCCGTCCAGGCGATCATCATCGCGACCCTAGCCGCCACGACCGACTTGAACGACCCCACCGTGGCGAAGTGCATGCGCTCCGTGAGGTCCGCGCAGACCACGGTAGGGCGCTCGCTCTCCTCCTGGTAGAGCTTGGTGTACGGGCGGCCGGTGCGGGCCGTGGCCTTCCAGTGCATGTGACGGGGATCGTCGCCCGGTTGCCAGGCGCGCACTTCGTCGAATTCCATTCCGCGGGCGCGCAGGGGCGCCAGTCTTGCCGGCCCCGAGCGGAGCTCACCGCCCGACTGAAACCACGATGCGAACGGCGTGTGGCGAAGGGCCAGCAGTTCCGGCAGCCCGATCCACGTGCGCCCGCGGCCCGGCCGCGTATCGCTTGAGACGTCCTGCATCACGGTGTCGTGTTGCGCTGCGCCCGCCATTACGTCCGCGGCCCCCCTGCCGGATTGATTACGGCACCGCCACGCAGTCCAGCAGCCGGCTGATGACCTCCTCGGAACTGCGGCCTTCGGCCTCGGCCTCGTAGGTAAGAATGATCCGGTGGCGAAGGACCGGCGGGGCCACCGCCTGGATGTCGCCGGGAGTGACGAAGTCCCTGCCGCGCAGAAAGGCGCGGGACCGGCTGCAGCGATCCAGGGCGATCGAGGCGCGCGGGCTGGCTCCGTAGCTCACCAGGCTGCCAAGCGATTCGTCGTATTTCTGCGGCGCCCGGGTGGCCCGGACCAGTTCCACGATATAGCGCTCAAGGCGCTCGGCAAGGTGGAGTTCAAGCACCATGGCCCGGTCCTTCATCACCTCCGCCACCGTGTAGGCGTCTTCGGCGTCGCTCTGGCCCGTCGCGGTCTCGGATGCTTCCCGGCGCGTGAGTTCCAGGATGCGCTGCTCCTGTTCGGCGCTGGGATAGCTGATCCGGGTCTTCATCAGGAAGCGATCCAGCTGGGCCTCGGGGAGCGGGTAGGCGCCCTCCTGCTCGATGGGGTTCTGCGTGGCCATGACCAGAAACGGCTCCGGCAACGGCCAGCTCTTCTCCGCCACGGTGACCTGCCGCTCCTCCATCGCCTCCAGCAGGGCGGACTGCACCTTGGCCGAAGCGCGATTGATCTCGTCCGCCAGCACCAGGTTGTGAAAGATCGGACCGGCCCGAAACTGGAACTCGCCCGTCTGCGGCCGGAAGATATCGGTTCCGGTCAGGTCCGACGGCAGCAGGTCGGGCGTGAATTGGACGCGATGGAAACTGGCGTTCAGGCTCTGGCTGAGCACCTTGACCGCGCGCGTCTTGGCCAGCCCCGGCACGCCCTCCACCAGCAGGTGGCCGCCGGCGAGCAGGGCAATGAGCATGTGCTCGATGAACTCTTCCTGGCCGAGCACGCGCTCTTCCATGCGCCGGCGCAGCGCGGCCAGCGGCAGTTGCGTGATTTCCTGTGGCGCGGGTTCGGCCGGCATGGCCTCAGTCCGGGGATCGAATAGTCATAGGCGCCCGATTGTAAGGGGTACATACTTGCGCCATGGCGAAAAGGGCACTTGCGTTGGCGAGCCTGCTGCTCGTCTGGCAATCGGTCGGCGGGCAGGACCTCGATCACCTGGCGCGCGCAAAAGCGGTGCTGGCGGCCTCCGCGGGCCAGTGCGTGTTCCTGGAATTGTGGCTGGCGCAAACGCGCGAGCAGCAGCGCCGCGGGCTCATGCATGTGCGCGACGTGCCCGAAGGCTGGGGGATGCTGTTCGTCTACGGCCGCGAGCGGGAAATCGGCATGTGGATGAAGAACACATACGTCTCGCTGGACATGCTGTTCATCCGCGCCGACGGCAGCATCGCCAGCATCGCAACCGACACCAAACCGCTGAGCCTGGAGACCATCCGCTCGGGCGAGCCGGTTAACCGCGTGCTCGAACTCAAGGCCGGCTCAGCCAAGCGCTGGGGCCTCAGGCCCGGCGACCGCCTGCTCTCCCCCTGAAGAAGAAGTGGACACATAATGTGTCCACTTCTTCCTCACTACAGGGAGCATGTCATGAAGACCGTGGGCGCGGCAAAGTTCAAGCAACAATGTCTGTCCCTGCTCGACCACCTCGACCCCGAGGGTCTGGTGGTCACCAAACACGGCAAGCCGGTGGCGCGTGTTGTGCCCTACGAACGCGGGTTCGCTGCCCTGATCGGCAGCCTGCAGAACAAGATCCGGGTTGAGGGCTACCTTCTTAGCACCGGAGCGGCCTGGCAGGCCAATGCGCAATGAGGCGCCGCTGATCACACGCGATACCACCATCCTCGGCTCGCGCGTCGTTCCCCTGGCCTAGTCGATTCTTGAAGTCCTTCCCGGTACTTGGCAACGCGAACTAGTGGAGGTTCAAGGGATATAGCCGCGCCCTTCCTTCGGGCCCGGAGGCCAGTTGGTTCGGTATGCGCGAGATGAGCTCATGAGCACTTTCCTTATCAGTATCCAGGTCAGACCGATCCCGGTGGCGGCAACAGCAGCCGCTGGCAACGCCAGTTCATTGGCGAAGAAGAATTGTGAAATCGCAATCCACAACCCTGTTGCGGCAAGTGCTGGAACCAAGACCAGGAGCTGCTTCGAAACACCCGCTTCAGGAGTCAGGTGCAAGAAACCGGGGATGACGATACAACTCGCGATTCCGGCAGCACCCATGCTGAACAGAAAAATCTGAACAAAGGAATGATTTCCGTATAGCTGTAACGCCAGGACAGTGGTCAGTAAGCAGGACAACAGCAAGGGCAAGGCCACCAGGACAGTCAGCCGAATGCTGATTTGGTTTGCGTTCAGGGGCAGGGTCCTCAAGACCCTGAGACAGGAGGGTTTCATTGCCAGTAATGTGGCAAGCATCAGTGGACTTATGGCTGGAACGACGGGCAAGAGGACAATTTCCGCCTCAGCAGCAGGAAAGTCCGACAATAGACTCAGGATCTTCCAGGGAAGAAACAACATAAGATTCACGAGGATCGCAGCCCCGGCGCCATAGAGAAAAAAGTGCATCGCAAACAGTTGGAATCCTGTCAGGCCGCTTCCCATTCGCATGCGGTTTCTTTCCTGCCGAATTGCGGGCCGCGCATCGGCCACAGTGGTCGGGTCCGCCTGGCATACCGAGTAGAGCCGACTCACTGCCAGTATCGACAGGACCAACCCCGAGAGCAGAAGCAGCAGCGAATACCGGGCCTCAGCCTGTTCCAGCCCAATCCAGCGAATCGCCACCAACGGTATGGCCAGAAAGGCGATGTATCCGAGAATGACAAGAAAACCGGCTTTCGGCCGCCTCCGGCTACTGTAGGTCCAGTATCCGGCGCCCGACGAGGCGGCGGCGAGAAACCAGCAGGCACAGCCGGCGAAAGGCAGGGCCAAGCCGATCAGGGCGGCGTCCCGGGAAAGAGAATCCATGGGGGATAGAAACGAATACCACACATTGAGCACCCAAACCAGGATCGCCGGCGCGAACACTCTCCGCCACCAGATCACAATCAGTCGAACCCTTGCCGGTACCGGCAGGAGAGCCGTGGCCCGGCCCCAGGCAAGAGAACATTCCCTGCCCAGCAAATTGCCGAAAAGCGGCGCATAGAAAAATGAACCTGCCAGGATCCAGGGAAAAATACTGGTTCCCAAGACGCTCGAATTCAGGGCCATGACGGACAAGCCCAGCACAGGACCGGCTACTGTCCCCAAGAAACCAACCGGCAGGCGCAGAAGACCCAATTCGACGGGCCGATTCATCACAAGACAACAGTCATTCGACAAGACCGGCGAAGAGTTCTTCGAGAGTCACCGGCTGCACGGAAATGCCGACGGCCCCGCAGCCGGCAAGAGATTCTCGGTATTCGTCCGCCGAATCGGTAAGGACGCGTTGCCGGTCGCCGTCGCGTTCGATTACGCGGGCGCTGGCCGGCGGGGCGCCGGCCAGCGAAAAGCTGACCTGCCGGTAAGTCTCCAGCAAGTAGTCGGTGCGGCCTTGCACCAACAGCCTGCCTTCGTGAATGACGCCGATATGGTCGGTAAACCGTTCGAGGTCGGTGAGATTATGCGACGAAATCAGCACCGTGTGGCCCTCGTCACGCATCAATGCGAGCAGTTCGGCAAACAATTCCCTCTTTGACAGCGGGTCCAGCCCGATGGTGGGTTCGTCCATGATGAGAATCCGCGGGCGGCGCGCGAGCGCCAGCACCAACCCGAGCTTTATGCTGTTGCCCAGCGATAGCCTTGCGATCTTCGCGTTCGGATCGATCCTGAAGCGTTCGAGCAGATCGTCGCAATAGCCCTGGTCCCAATCCGGGTAGAAAGCGCCAACAAAACGGACGGCGCGCCGCACGTATTTCCAGGCGACATAACTTGTCTGCGGGCTCACGTAGGCTGCGGCATGCTTCATGGCGACTTCATCCTTGATGTGGTCGCAACCGAGGACCCGGATTTCCCCGGCCTCTGGCAACCCCAAACCGAAGATGAGATCCAGCGTAGTCGTCTTTCCGGCGCCGTTGGGGCCCACCAGGCCGTAGATGGCGCCGGAAGGTACGCTGAGGTCCAGCGGGCCCAGTTGAAATCCCGGGAATCGTTTGATCAGGCCGCGGATTTCGATAGCGTTGGTGCTTTGCATGCCTTTGCCTCGGAAAGGGTTTCTGTGGTGACTCGGCTGACAAAAGCCTTGGCCTGAGCGGGGCTCAGACCGGCCTCCGTAGCTTCCTGAACTGCCAAACGGATGAGTGCCTCCGCGTGCCCGCGCTTGGCGGCGCGGCTGCGCTCGCGGCCGTCGGCGGCGACGAAGGTGCCGAGTCCCTGGCGGCGGTAGATGATTCCTTCCCTTTCGAGCTCCTCATACGCGCGGCGTACGGTGATGATGCTGACCAGGAGCTGCTCCGCCAGCAGGCGGAAGGACGGCAGCGCGATCCCGCCGGCCAGGCGACCCTCGCCGATTTCCCGCTTGAAGCCCGTTACGATCTGCTGATAGAGCGCGCCGGGCGCGGCCGGCGAGATGGGACCGATCTGGACGGCGATTGCTCTCGGCTCACTCATTCTGGTGTGTATATATAACATATACAGTTGGGCAAGACAACGCAAAGGGGCCCTCGGGATGATCCCGAAGGAGCGGCGGCCTATTGCCAGGTCAGGTGGGAGCGGGAGCTGGCGCTCACGAGGTGCAACGCCTCGCCGATTGGCTGGACCGAACCGGCGTCAGCATTTCATATGCCGAGGTCCTCGAACAACTCGTCGGCGCTGTCGAAACCCTTGCCCTTGCCCTGTTCCAATTCGTCCATCGCTTTCCGGGTGGTTGGATTGGGCGCGATTTCTTCCAAGGCGGAGGGCGGGACGCCCTCACTCCCAGGGGGCGAGCCCCCTTTGAGCGTGGAGGGCGGAACGTGCTGTATCACGGGGTTAGTCGTCGCTGGGCTTGAAGGCTTGTTCGAGGGACTTCTGGATGAGCGGCGGGGCGATGGCGTAGTGGTCGAATTCCATGGTGTAGGCGCCCTCGCCCCCGGTCATTGATTTCAGCCGGGTCTGGAAGTCGCCGAGTTCGCCGATCGGCGCCTCGGCGGAAATGATTACCTGGTTGCCGGGTACGGAGTTGTTGCCGCTGATGCGGCCGCGCGAACCGGACAGGTGGCCGGCGATGTCGCCCATGTGCTGCCCCGGGGTGGTGACCTCGATCTTCGCGATCGGCTCCAGCACGATGGGCCGCGCCTTGCTGATCGCGTCGAGAAAAGCCTTCTTGCCCGCGGCAACGAAAGCGACTTCCTTGGAATCGACCGGGTGGTGCTTGCCGTCGTACACGGTCACGCGGATGTCCTGGAGGGGGTAGCCGGCCACGGCGCCTTCCAGCAGTACCTGGCGCACACCCTTCTCCACCGCGGGCATGAACTGCGACGGGATTACGCCGCCGACCACCTTGTTGACGAACTCGAAGCCGCCGCCGCGCGGCAGCGGTTCGATATTGAGGAACACTTCTCCGAACTGGCCGGCGCCGCCAGTCTGCTTCTTGTGGCGATGATGCCCCTCGGCCTTCCGCGTAACCGTCTCGCGGTAGGCGATACGCGGCTGCCGGGTCTCGACCTCCAGGTTGAACTCCTCGCGCATCCGGTCGAGGATGACCCTGAGGTGCAGCTCGCCCATGCCGCGCAGGACGGTCTCGTTGGCCTGCGTGTCGAATTCCAGCAGCAGGCTGGGGTCCTCGGACGTAAGCTTGGCCAACGCGTCGGACAGCTTTTTCTCGTCGCCGCGGCGCGTCAGTTCCAGCACCACGCCGTGCATCGGCGCCGGAAGCGGCGCGTCCCCGAACTTCAGCCGGTCATGCGCGTGTTCCGCATGCAGCACGCCCGCGTAGGCAAGTTCGTTGATCTTCGAAAGCGCCGCGATGCCGCCGGGGCCGACCGACTGGACTTCCAGGGACTCGGCGCCCTGCAGCGCGTACAGGTGCGCCGCCTTGATCGCCTTGCGCTGGTCGTCGAGATAAAGCGAGTCGCCCACGTTCACCTGGCCCTGAAATACCCGGAAAACACCCATCTTTCCGACGTACGGATCGACGTTGATCTTGAACAGCAGCGCGACCGTGTCCTCATCCTTGTCCGCCTTCAGCGTGACCGTCTCGCCGTCCAGCGAGCAGGCCGGCGGATTGCCCTCGCGCGGCGACGGCGCAAGTTCGTTCATCACGTTGAGGAGCTGGTTGATGCCGGACCCGGTGGCGGCGGAGACGAAACATACCGGAACCAGGTGGCCGCGGCGCAACGCGCGTTCAAACGCACCGTGAAGCTGCTCCGGGTTCATGTCCTCGCCCTCTTCCAGGTACAGCTCCATCAGTTCGTCGTCGAGCTCCACGACCTGGTCGACAATGGCGGTGTGAGCCCCGGCGACGGAATCGAAGTCGGTGTCGGCGTCTTCGGGCTTGAAATAGCAGTCGGCGACGCGACCAGCGCCGTCCGCCGGCAGGTTCAGCGGAATGCACTCGCGCCCGAAAGACTCGCGGATCTGCTCCATCAGCCCCGGCAGGTCGGCGGTTTCGCTGTCGATATGGCTCACCACGATGAACCGCGCCAGCTTCATCTCTTCGGCCGCGGCCATCGTCCGACGGGTCATGAGTTCGATGCCGGCGGAGGCGTTGATGACCACCATGGCGGTCTCCGCGGCGGGCAGCACGCTCAGCGCCCGCCCGGCGAAATCAGCCGAACCCGGCGTGTCCATCAGGTTGATGTGGGCGCCGTCGTGCTCGAAGTGGCAAAAGGCGACATCGGCGGAATACTGCAGTCGCTTTTCTTCCGGGCGGTAGTCGCAGACCGTGCTGCCGCGTTCGATGCTGCCGGGCGTCTTGATCGCACCGGCGGCCGCCAGCAGTTTCTCGGCCAGCACGGTCTTTCCGGCGCCGGAATGGCCGAGCAGAACGATGTTGCGGATGGAAGCGGTGGACGGTTGGGTCATGCTCGGCAAACCTCGGCTTTGGTCGAAGGGGCGGGCGTGGACACTAGGTGGCGCGGGTATCCGATTGCGTTGCCCCGGAACCCTCAGGTTCGCCGGGGGCCTCCATGATCGCCGGCCCGGGTTCCGGTTCGGGCTGGTTTTCCAGGATGTCCTTCAGGTTGGCCAGGCCCTGCTCGTATGCGGGACCGATCATGCCATCCATCATCAGCCCCACATAGCGCGCCACCGGGTTGCCGCCCATGTCGGTTTCCAGGGTCCAGGTCAGTATCGACCCGCCGCCGTCAGCGTCGATCAGATAGTCGGCGCTGGCAAGCCCGCCGGTGCCGAAATCGAGCGCCATGCGCACCCTGGAGTACGGTTCGCTCAAGGTGATTTCCTGCTGGCCGTCGCCCACCTGCGGGTGATCGCTGTACCAGATCATCCGCGATCCGGCGCCGGTGGCCGGCCCCTCGTATACGTAGCGGGTCGCGGGATCGATCTGGGCCCAGGGCTGCCAGCGATTGAACTGCTGGAAGTCGTTGATCATGGTGAACACCGCTTGCGGCGATGCGTCGATTTCCACGGAGCGCTCGACCCGAACGTCGCGCGGGAGCAGGAAGCCGACGACGAAAAACAACACCAGCAGCGCGACGATGCCAATCAGTATTCGCTTGATGATGACCATGCAGAACCCCTTTGTCGGAACCTCCTGCCCGCGTCTCGGGCAAGGTGCGCGAATTTACCACAGCCCCGGCTGTTTGAGGCAATATGCGCGCTTGAGCCTTGCCTGCCGCAACGAAAAAGGGGAAGTCCATGGCAAACGAACCACCGCTGCGCTTAAGCCGCGCATTCGCCGACACGGCCACGGGCCGCATTCACTACCGCTACCACTTTCCGGGTTCCGCGCAAGGCACCCTGCTCATGCTCCATGCCTCGCCCACCTCGTCGTGGAGCATGCGAACCCTGGGCGGGGCGCTGGGCACGAACCTGAACGTCGTTTGCCCGGACACGCCGGGCAACGGCGACTCGGACGCGCTGGCGGTGGAGCAGCCGCGCATCGAAGACTTCGCCACGGCCATGCTGGCGCTGCTCGACACGCTGGGGATCGAGCGCGCCGCCGCGTACGGCAGCCATACCGGCGCGCACACGGCCATCGAACTGGGAATGGCCGCGCCGGAGCGGATCGGCAAGGTCATCCTGGACGGCATCGCGCTGTTCGAGGGCGAGGAGCGCCAGGACATGCTGAGCAACTACGCGCCGGAGGTCCACCCCGACCTGGAAGGCCGGCACTACCTGTGGGCCTTCCAGTTCATGCGCGACCAGAACATCTTCTTCCCCTGGTTCAAGCGCGACAAGGAGCATCTGCGCGGCACGGGCATCGTGGCGCCGGAACTGCTGCACGCCGCGACGGTAGAGGTGCTCAAGGCGCTGACCACGTACCACAAGGCCTACCGGGCGGCGTTCTCGCACCGGGTACGCGAGCGCATGCCGCTGTTGACCGCCGAAGCGCTGGCGATCTGCGACGAGCAGGACCCGCTGCTGGAACACACCCGCGACGCTGCCGCGCTGGCCCCCCGCGCACGCTTCATGACGCTGCCGCCCTACGAGGACCCGGACTTCCTGACCCGCAAGGTCGGGGCCATCCGCGATTTTGTTACTGCCTGACTAGAGGAGTGGGCCGGGGTCGTCGGGCCCCATCATCGCTTCGCGCAGCACCGGCAGCGGCGCGTGGCCGAGCGACAGCAGCGTCTCGTGAAACTCCTTCCAGGCCGCGCGCCCGCCGCGGTCCGCGGTCCAGTCCTCGCGCATCTTCACGATGATGAGCTTGCCCAGCGTATAGACGAAGTAGCCGGGGTCGTAGGTGCCGCGCAGCGCCTGCTGCTCGGCGTTGCCGGGATCCAGGTAGGCCAGCTCAGCGAACATCCGCTGCGAAGTCTCGACGCTCATGCCCTCCACGTGCAGGCCGATGGACGACAGGAACCGCACGTCGCGCATCAGCGCGTCGAGAATCTGCCCCACCTTTAGCAGCGGCTGCCCTTCGCCCAGTCCCGCCTCCTGCATGAGCTCCTCGGTGTAGTGGGCCCAGCCTTCACTCAGCATGCCGTTGCGGAGAATCTTGCCGACGAAGTTGTCGGAGCGCCTGACATACAGCGAATGCAGGAAATGCCCCGGCCAGACCTCATGCACCGAGGTGTTGAGCAGGTCGGCCTCGCCGGGCACGTACTGCCGCTGCACTTCCGGCGGCCACTCCGGGTCCGGGCCGGCGATGTAGTAAATGGCGGGCAGCCCTTCATCATAGGCCCCCGGTATCTCGATGTAGGCGGAATTGGTGCGCCTGTAGGCGGGCGCCTCCGCCACGAAGGCGGTTTCGTCGCTTGGAATCCCGATGATGTCCGCCTGGACGAGAAACTCCCTGAGCTCCGGCAGCTGCTCGTTGGCGCGGGCCACGGCGCCCTGCTCGGGCTTGTCGTTGCGCACCATGGCGGCGCAGTCGGCGATGGTGATTTCCGGATCGACCTGCTGGCAGTTTTCCCGCAGCAGCTCAAGGTTGCGTCTCAAGTCGGCCTGCGCCACGCTCTTCAGCGTCTTCCAGTCCAGGTCGATCCCGTATCGGCGCCAGAGCAGTTCCCGGTAGCGCTCCTCGCCGAGGGCGAAATCGCCGGTGGCGTCCTCCAGTCGCAGTTCAAGCCAGATCTCGACCTCGCGCAGGGCCTGCACGGCCGGCGCCAGCGCCTCGGCAAACGCCGCCTGCAACTCCTCGTGGGCCACGTCGGCGAACAGGCCGGGCGCGTCGTCCTCAAGATGCGACGCGAGTCCGCCGAAGTTCACCAGCGCGGTGCGAACGAACGGCCGGGGAAAAGGCGGCTCAAGCGTGCCGCGCATCTGCTGAAGATAGTCCGGAATTTCCCTGAGATGGGCGGTCAGGGCCACCAGCCGCTCATCCTTTGGCGCGTACTCGCGCGAGACATACACGCTGGGGCTTAAGGGGCCCGCGTACCAGGAGGGGTTGCGCAGGTGCGACTCGGCCACCTCCACGCTGAACAGCATGCCCTCGATCGCGGCAACGAGGTGCCGGCGCTCCAACTCCTGTGCCGGGCTTAAGGTTTCGGCGGAAAACTCCTCGCGCGCCCGCTGAGCGTAGCCCCGCAGCATGTCGCCGCGCCCGCGGATTGCCTGCCGCGTAACGTCCTGAAGCTGCCCGTCGAATTCGTGCCGGCCGGACCACACGGCGCGGGTCGGCTCGGCCAGGAACAGTTCCTCAACGAACTCGGCGGTAAATTCTTTCCACCCGGAATCGGACACGGCAGCCTGTTCCTCCTCCGGCGCCTCACCGCCGCACCCCGATATAGCGCCGGCCGCTACCGCCAGTGCGGCAATCAGGCCAATTGATGTTTCGCGCAGGTTCATGACGGAAGCCTGCAAATTGTATCTGGCCCTAGTGTGCTGTCCCCTAGTCCTCTTCCTCGAAGCGAAACTCGCGGTGGCAGTTCCGGCAGGCGTCGGCCAGCCGGCTGAGCGACTGCACCATGAACTCCCGGTCTCCGGACTCGGCCGCCGCCACCAGGTTGCGGCCCTCGCGTTCGGCCGCTTCGGCCCGGGCCAGGAACTGTTCGGGCCTTTGCCAGATGCCCGGCAGGGCCGACGTATCGCCCTGGTCGGACTCCGGCGGAAAAAGCGAACTGACCAGTTGCGCGTTCAGCCCCAGGGACGTGGCCTGGGCTTCGACATGGTCCTCGTCGAGATCCAGGTCCACGGTCAGCAGTTCGGTCAATGCGGAAAGGTGCGCCGCCATGCTCAGCATGACGTCCTTGCGGTAGTCGATCAAGCCCTGTTGGTCCGCCGCCGCGGCGGCAAACAGAATGACGGCCCCGACAGCCGCCGCAAACGCCCGGCTTATGCGCCCCACCCGCATCGCACCCGCGCAGCAGCGCACCGGGACAGCACGCTAGAGCTCGCGCAGCGCCGCGGTGACCTGCGCGGTCGCCGCCCGCACCGCGGGGAAGATTCCCCCCACCAGGCCCACGATCAGCGCCGCCACGATCCCCCGGGCCAGGAGGTCCGGCGTCACCGCAAAATTGAACACGACCTGGCTGAAACTGGCGGCCAGGGTGGAGGCCTGAAAGCCGTTCAGCGCGAACCAGGCGATGGCGCAGCCGAGCACGCCCCCAAGAAACGCCAGCACTACCGACTCCAGCAGCGTCGCCAGCGCCGTGGGAAAGGAACCGAAGCCGACCGCCCGCAGCGTCGCGAGCTCCCGCGCGCGCGCCGCAATGGAGGCGTACATGGCGTTGAGCGCGGCAAACACGGCGCCTATGCCCATGAGCACCGAAACGGGCAGACCTATAGTGGTAATCAGCGCAGCCGTATCCTCGGCCTGGTCGGAGTAGAACTGCTTCTCGCTCCATACGTCCACGCTCAACCGCTGGTCGTCGCCCAGCGCTTCTTCCAGCCGCAGGCGGCCGTCCGGGCCGTCCACGCGAGCGCGCACCACCTGAAAGCCGTTGCCCAGCTGATACGCCGACTGCAGCACGTTGACGTCGCACCACAGCTCCGATTCGAACACCGAACCGCCGGTCTCGAACATCCCGGTCACCAGCCACTCGGTCTTCCCGAAGCGGATCGTCTGTCCCGGCTCCAGGCCCACGAACTGATTGCGCGCGCCGCGCCCGACGATCAGCTCGAACCGCCCCGGAGTGAATTCCCGGCCCTCCGCCAGGCGGTAGTTATTGCGCAGCGAATAGCCGTTGGGCTGAATACCCCGCAACGCCACGTTGGCCTCGGTTCCGGAGGACTTGCCAACGGCGTTGACAATCCAGAACAACTCCGCGGAAACCTCGGGCTCGCCGGCCGCGTCCCGGGCGATACCGGGTGCGAAGCGAATCACGTTGGCCTGTTCTCCGTCGAAGCGGCTGTTGAGTTCCGCGGTGGAGCCGCTGCGCAGCACGAGCGCCACGTCCTCCTGCCCGGTCCCCTCCATGGTCTTCTCGAATCCCGAGGCCATGGAAAGCACGCCGGCGAATACGCCCGTGAGCGCCGCGATGCCCGACATGGCCACGGCGGCCGTGCCGGGCCTGCGCGGCAGACTGCGCAGGTTCAGGGCCGAGAGGGCCGCAGTCTGCGTCAGCCAGCCGAACATGTGCGCCGGGTCCTGTTAACGGGCCCTAGCTCGTGCGCAGCAGGGCCACAATGTCCAGCCTCAGCGCCCGGATGACCGGCGGCAGCACGGACCCCAGGCTGATCGCCAGCATCAGCGCCAGGCCCAGAACGATGGAATACGTCCCGATGTGCAGGCCCGCGGGGAACATCGCCCCCATGAACCCGGCGACGAGCGCCAGGGCGCCCCATCCGAGCGCCATCGCCAGGATGCCCACGGGCAGAACCAGCAGCAGCCCCTCCACGACGGTCAGGCCGAAGATGCTCCCCGAGGTAAAGCCCAACGTCTTGAGCACGCCCATTTCATGGATCCGCTCGCGCACGGATTGCGCCATCGTGTGTCCGGTAACCAGCAGGATCATGAACACCACCGCGGCCAGGATCAGGGTGACGATCAGCCCGATATTGCCGAACTGCTGCGCATATTCCTGGGCGAAGGCCGCCTCGGTGTTGGTCTTGGTTTCCGCCGGCGAATTGGCGAACTCGGCGTCGATGGAGTCCATCAATTCATTCAGCGGCACCGATCCGTCCCCCTTGGACACGTACCAGCCGACGGTGCCCTTGCCGAAGGCCCGCGCCTCGTCGAAGTAGTCGTAATGAAACAGCACAACGCCCGCGTTCATTCCGGCGTCGGTATCGTCAAAAATGCCTTCGATATCGAATTCCCAGACGTCGCTGCCGTTGTTGCGCGTCCATATGCTGGACTTGAGCGGCACCCGATCGCCGACCTCCCAGCCGTACTGGTTCGCCACCGGACGCCCGACGATCGCACCCATCCGGTTGCCCAGCCAGGCCTGTCTCTGTTCTTCGTCCAGCTTGATCTCGGGATTCAGCGCCAGGTATTGCTCGGCTACCACCGGGTACTGGGCGAACTCGGGGTTGTCCTGGTAACGGGCCCCGAACCAGGTGCCGTGGGAGACCGCCTCGATGCCCCCAAGGCGTGCGATCCGGGACTCGTAGGCGACCGGCAGCATCATGATCAGCGAGACCTTGTGCGAGCTGAGCAGCCGTTCCTCGGCCGCGGGACCCACGTCGGAAAGCGAAAATGCGATCCGCAGGCCTTCCAGCAGCGTAAAGAGAAAGAACACCACGAGGATGGCCAGCATGGTGAATACGGTGCGGATCGGCTTGCGCCACAGGTTGCGCCAGATGAGGGTGAATCGGTTCATGCTCGCGGCCCTAGTGCAGGTCCACCGGCTTCTTGCTGAGTTCGCCCTTGTCCAGGTGCAGCACTCGGTGGGCGAAGGAAGCGGCGCGCGGATCGTGGGTGACCATGACGATGGTCTTGCCGTAATCCCGGTTCAGCCGCTGCAGCAAACTCATGATCTCGTCGGCGGTCGCGCGATCCAGATCGCCGGTGGGCTCGTCGCACAACAGTATCGGCGGATCGGACACGATGGCGCGCGCGATCGCCACCCTTTGTTCCTGGCCGCCCGACAACTCCCGGGGATAATGCTTCGCCCGGTCCGCCAGGCCCACCAACTGCAGCGCCGTGTTCACGTGTTTCCTGCGCTGTGAGGCCGAAAGGGAAGTCAGCAGCAACGGCAGGCCCACGTTGCGTGCGGCGGTAAGCACCGGCAACAGGTTGTAGAACTGGAAGATAAACCCGATATTGCTCGCCCGCCATTTCGCCAGGGCGCCCGACGAGAGCTTGCTGATGGTCTTGCCATCCACCTCCACATCGCCCCTGGTGGGCTTGTCGAGACCGCCCAGCAGATTCAGGAGCGTGGTCTTGCCGGACCCGGAAGGTCCCATGAGGCCGACGAAATCGCCTTCCTCGATGCCCAGCGTTATCCCTTCAAGCACGCGTACGAGCTCGCGTCCCTTACGGTAATTCTTGCCGACGCCCGCCAGACGGATCAATTGTCGAGCCATAAATCGCGCTCTTTAGTCCTGGTGTGCTGTCCCATGAGTTCGTTGCCTCAAGGATATTGAATTTCGGCGCCGTCCGATAGCCCCGCGGGAGGATCCACGACCACCCTGTCGCCCGCCGACAGGCCGGAGACGACAGAGACACGCCCGCCGTCGCGCCGTCCGATCACGATATCGCGCCGCCAGGCCCGATCGTCCTCGGCAATGTAGACCCAGTTGCTGTCGCCCTCCCCGAGAACGGCCGAGGCCGCAACGGTGAGCGCGGCAGGCGCCTGCGTGGACTGCGGAACCGGCTGCCCCGCTTCGATGAATGACACCTTGGCGCCCATGTCGGGCAGGATGCGCGCATCGCGCTCGAGAATGCCCACGCGCACCCGTACGGTGGCCTTCTCGCGGTTGGCCGCCGGCACGATGGCGATGACTTCCGCGGGAATCCGCCAGTCGGGATAGGCGTCCAGCCGCGCGGTAACGGCCCCTCCGGGACGCACGCGCTGCAGGTACGCCTCGTTCACGTCCACCTCGATCTCCAGCGACTCCATGTCCACCAGCGTGCAGATCCCCGTGCGGGTAAAGCCGCCGCCGGCGGAGACCGGCGAGATCATTTCCCCCGGCTGCGCGTTCTTGTCGATGACCACGCCGGCGAAAGGCGCGCGCACGATGGTCTCGCTGAGCGCCTGCCGCTGCACGGCGACGGCGCGCTCGGCGACCGTAACCGACGCCGCGTTGGCTTCCAGTCGTGCGCTGAGACGATCGCGCGTAGCCCGGGCGGCGTCCAGTTCCGCCTCGCTGGCCAGCCCCTGGCCGTGCAGCTCCGACAGGCGGCCGTAGGCAAGCCCGGCCTCGTGGAGTTCGGCGCGGGTCTCGCCCATTGAACTTTCGGCCGACGCGAGCTGCGCCTCGGAGAGCCGCAGCTGGGCCTGTTCGGCCGCGTCGTCGAGCTCCGCCACGACCTGTCCTTCTTCGACGGTCATGCCCTCTTCCACGAGCACCGTGCGGATTCGACCGGTGCGCTTGGACGACACCGTGGCGGCGCGGCGCGCGGTCACGTAGCCGCTGGCGTCCAGCACGCTGGCCACGGCGCCGCCTGAGGATCTGCGCACGGTTTCGACCCGGACCTCCGCCCGGCTGTCCGGCAGAAATTGCAGCGCCAGCAGCGCGAGCACGCCGACGACGACCACCGTACCGATCGACGGCCAGAGGTATCGCCTTAAGCGGCTTTCCTGGGGCTGCTCATCCCGGGGAATGCGCAGCCCCTCAAGACTTGGGCTTGCGGACGTCTCGCTCATTCCGCTCCGGGCCGGGCGTTGTGAGCCTGGGTCAAGCGCGGCTCATCATCCTGGCGGGCGGGAACGCCCGCGGGATTGCCGGCATGCCGGGAAAGGATCGAATCCATGGCCTGGAAGAAAGCCTCGACGACCGGTCCGCTGTAGCGGCCCACCGGCGTGCCGTTGTAGATGACCCGCGTGCCGTCCTGCACGTATTCGCGCACCAGGGGCTCATTCCAGTCCGGGTAGTCGATGGGATCGTACCGGCTGTACTCGTCGAAACCCTCAAAATTGACCATGGCGTGCCCGAAGGCGGTGTCGGTGTTCTCGGCGAAGAACGAGATGGGCAGGTTGACGACGTAATCGAAGCCGTCGTTGATACCGTTCCAGTACGCCTCGTTGGTGGACAGGTAACGGTCGTCGGGGTCGTTGAGCGGATCGGCGAAGTTCTCCTGGCTCGTCACCAGCTCGCTGCGGGAAAAGCCGTAACTTTCCAGCACTTCGCGGACATCATTCTCCATGGCTTCAAGATACGCCGGCGCCAACTCCAGCCAGGCCTCGTGCGGAACCCGGTCCCAGGGCATTCCATGAGTCGATATCACCACCTTTACCGTATCCGCGGGCGAAAACGTATCCAGGCGGTCCCTCAGCATCCTGACGTAAGCGCTGCGAATTACCGGGATGTCGCCGAGTTGCGGAGTGATGATCACCTTGATGTGCTTGCCGTTGCGCTCCTCCCACTCATGGATGTAGTGCATGGCGTGCTTGACGCTGCTGTTGAATTCCTCATGGTGCGAATAAACCGGCCTCGGGCTGGCCAGCAATACCGTATCCACCCCGGTGTCCAGCAGTTCGTACATCGCCTTTCGGGCCATGCCGAGGTGTTCGGCGGTCACCCAGGCCCAGGGAATGTCGCCGTACTTCTCATGCACCTGCTGCATGGCTTCCTCGGCGAGGATGCGGCTGCCTTCCTCGTGAGGGATTCGGCCGTCCAAGAAACCCTTGCCGGGCGCGTAGTAGAAAACCCGGCACTTGGTGATCAGCCTGGCCGCCGACGCGGGCATGCCGGCCTTGCGGCCCGGAAGCAGGAAATAGCCCTGGGCCATGTAGGTGGCGGTTGACGGCGGCGACCACACGACTTCGCCGGTCAGGTACTTGTCGGCGTACGGCACGCCGTCGAAATCGGTATCGCGCCCCAGGTGGTCAATCAACCGGGTGGGAGTGAATTCCTCGAACTCGTAATAACGCTCGGCATCCATGAGCACCACGCCCCGATCGGCCCCGGCGATGTTGCGGATCGGCCAGGGAATGTACTGCAGGCTCTTGCCCGTCAGCACATAGTAGTCCTCGGCGCGAAATTCTTCCGGCTGGATGAGGTGCGAGATGAACACGCCCACCCGGCCCTCGGGCACGGTGTCCTGGGCCTTGTAGTAGGCGAAGTAGTTCGGTTCCACCAGTTGCGGCGGAGTGCGGTTCATGTACCGGAACACACCGAATCCGGCCACCGCGAGGGTGAACACTGCAATCAGGCCCGCAACGGCCACCTTGAGGAGTTTCTTAATCATCTGGTCTGACTCTCGATACCGGGAAGGTCGGCAGGTTCGGCAAAAGGCATGCGGTCCAGCCAGGCGCGCGCGTCAGCAGCGGTTTCGCGCGGCGCTTCCTGTATCGCCATATGCCCGACGCCGGGATAAATGATAGTCTCAACTTGAGGCGAATTCTTCAGCAGTCGGGCCAGCTCGCCGGCCAGTTCCACGTGCACTTGCGGGTTTTCCTCGCCCCATTGAATCAGGACGGGCGCCGACACCTGTCGGATCAGCTCCTCGACATCGCCGGAAATGTACTGCCGCAAGCGCGCCAGTTGCGCCGGGCGCTGCCCCTCCAGGCGCCACAGGTCGTGCCAGCGGTCGATGAGTTCGTCCGAGACGCCGGCGGGATTGCCGAAACCGGTTCTCAGCATGAACTCAGGCAGCGCACGCGGAGTGATCCAGCGCACTATCGCGGTGGTCGGCGACATGCGCGCCGGCGCCTGCCGGCCGCGCACATCGGGCTCCAGCGAGCCGGGCGAGATCAGCACCAGTCCCGCAACGTTGCGCGGATTGCGGACCGTGTAGTGCATGGCGACGGTGCCGCCGAGGGAGGTTCCCACGATCGCGCAGCGATCCACATCGAGTTCGTCGAGCAGCCGCTCCATCAGATCCACCGTTCGGGGCAGGCTGTAGTCGCCGGTAGCGTCGGCGCCGGACAGGCCATGGCTGGTCATGTCGAAGCGCACGACGCGATAGCGGTCTTTCAGCGCCTCGACCCAGGGGTCCCAGCCGATCAGGCTGGCGAAGTTGGCGTGGATCAACACCACGGCGGGGCCCTGGCCTTCGTCGCGGTAGTGGATGCGCGCGCCGTCGATCGCGGCGAAGCGCGACGCCTCAGTGCCGTAGCGGGCTTCGAGCCGTTCCGCCGGGATGTCCCGCCAGATCCAGGCGGCCACAGCAAAAGAAATCAGCGCCAGCGCGACCAGCCCGCCCACAGTCCAGACCAGCGCCAGAAAAATACCGCGCAGAATCCTCACAGAGCCTGGCCAGGGCGTGGGCCTTCGGCGGCGACCAGCAGCAGCGGCCCCTGGGAAACCACCACGCCGCCGCGCTGCTCGAGCGTTACCGCGAAGGCCACGGGCTGATCCACGTTCAGTTTCGCGTTCACGGGTATAACGATATCGCCATCGGCTAAAGCATCGAACACGCCGCCGTCCACCGGGTGCTCATGGCGGTCCGGGTCCACGATCCAGAGCTGGTATTGCTGCAGTTCGGGATCGTTCGGCGGAAGCCCGGCAAACCGCATCTCGCCGGCCTGCAGTGCGTCGCTCCAGGTCATTTCGCCCCGAACCTGTTCGTAACCGCTGACTTCCGAGCGCCAGGGCAGGCTGACGAGGTCCGGCGCCGCCTGCACCGAAACGGTCGGCGGGACGACTTGCGGCCGCGGCAGCAGCACCGTGGTAACGATCCAGGCCAGGACCATGGCAGTGGCCGCGGCCCATCCCCAGCGGGCCGGCCAGTTGGCCCGCCGCGGGGCGCTGTCCCGCGGGGCGCTGTCCAATGCCCGCGCGCGCGCCATTCTCATCAGGCGCTCGCGGAGACCGTCCGGCATCGTCCGCCAGGCCTCGCGGTCCTCCGCCAGGAAGGCCGCCTGCCCCAGGGCAGCCGCTTCGTGCATCAGGTCCCGCTCGCGTATGCGTTCGCCCGCCGGCATGGCGGCCAGCAATTCCCGCAATTCGCCGTACTCCGCGTCTTCGAGCCGTTCGCCGGCGGCCTCGGCGGCCAGCAATTCGAGGATTCTGTCGGCGGTCGTCACGTCAGGCCTCCCCGCGCTCCACCTTAAGCGCCGCCCGCAGCCGGATAAGACTGCGGCGGATGCGCGTCTTGACGGTTCCCAAAGGCATATTCAGGCGTTTCGCGATCTCGCTATGTGAATATCCTTCGTATAGAGACAGCGAAAGGATTTTCCTTTCATTCCCGGACAGCTCGCGTAGCAGCGGTTGAACCCGCATCATTTCGAGCTGCGCGTCCAGCCGGGCCTGGTCACTGCTGTTGGAGTCCACCTCGTCGCCGGCCAGCGGAACGCTGTCGGAGAAACGAGCCTCGTGCCGGACCTGGTCCACCATCCGCCGGCGCGCAACGGTCAGCACGAAGGTCAGTTCGCTGCCGCGGTCGGGGCGGAACCGCGCGGCGCTGGACCAAAGCGAAAGAAAGGCTTCCTGCACCGAGTCCTGGGCGACCGGCGAGGCGCCGAAATAGCGCCGCGCCAGCGACCATACCAAATCGCCATACTTGTCCACCAAGTCCGTCATGGCCCCCGGGTCGCCGTCCGCAATCCGCTCGAGTATCGCGCGCCCGGTCCCCGGCGTAGCGCCGGCCATTGCCGCATTGCCCCTGTTCACGCGATCATCCAAGCAGTCGTTCGGCGCCGAGAGAAACCGGATTGTATTCGCAGGCGCCAATGTGGGGCTCCAACCCGTTCTTTGGCGGACAGAAACCGGCGGCAAACCGGAAGGAATAAGTTGTTGACATCGAATGAAATGTAATTACAGTAATTACAGCACAAATTCAGGACAGGAAGCTCAGGCCATGAATCAAGCAACCACCGCCAGAGAAATCAAAGTTGTTGCAATCGGCAACTCCAGGGGGATCCGATTGCCCAGGGAACTGCTCCGGCAATACGGCTGGAGCGATTTCATAACAATGGAAGCAGCAGAGGACGGCGTATTTCTGCGTGGCAAGAAGAAGGCGCGCCTCTCCTGGAAGGACACCTACCGCGCCATGGCGGCAGCCGACGAGAACTGGCGTGAGTTTGATGCCGTTGCCGGCGACGGCATCGACTAGGGCCGTGACGGGGCACTAATGGCCTCCTTTCCCCAGAGGTACGCAATCCACTATGCCGACCTCAATCCCACCGTTGGCGCCGAGATTCGCAAGGTGCGCCCGGTAATCGTGGTCAGCCAGAACGAGATGAACCGGTACCTGGAAACCGTCGTGGTCTGTCCTCTTACCTCCAAGCTCCACCCGGAATGGCGCAGTCGTCTCCAGGTTCAATGCGCAGGCCAGCCCGCCGAGATCGCTGTGGATCAAATACGCGCTATCAGCAAGCGACGGCTAAAGCGAGAGTTGGACCGTCTGACGGCTCAGAAGGCGAGGCAACTCCGGCGCCTCATTACCGCCATGTACGGCGAACAGTAACGACCATGGTATTTTCCACCTTCAACCTGATGTTTCCACGATGACAGTTTCTCGAGATATTCAAGGCGGCGCAGATCTTGATTCAGTAAACACATGAATCGGCTCGGGGAGGTCAGCAGCCCTTATCTGCTGCAGCACGCGGACAATCCGGTGCACTGGCATCCGTGGGACGACGAGGCGCTCGACGCCGCGCGGGAATCCGGGCGTCCCATCCTGCTTTCGGTGGGCTATTCGGCCTGCCACTGGTGCCACGTCATGGCCCACGAGTCGTTCGAGGACGACGACACCGCGGCGGTCATGAACGAACTGTTCGTGAACGTGAAGGTGGACCGCGAGGAACGGCCGGACCTGGACAAGGTCTACCAGACCAGCCATCAACTTCTGACCCGCAGGGCCGGCGGCTGGCCGCTGACCGTATTTCTGACCCACGACGAACTGCTGCCGTTCTTCGCCGGAACCTATTTCCCCAAGGCGCCGCGCTTCGGAATGCCGGCCTTCACGGACCTGCTGAGGAACGTCGCCGCCTATTACGCGGGCCGGCGCGAGGAGGCGCGCGGCAACGGCAAGGCGGTTCAGGAGATGCTCGCCCGGATAGCGGCGCCAGGCGCGTCCTTTGCGGGAGAGCTCGGCGAGGAACCGCTGACGAACGCGGTGGAGCAGATGCGCTCGGCCTTCGATACCGTGCACGGCGGCACCCAGGGCGCGCCGAAGTTCCCGCGGCCGGCGGACATGGAGTTGCTGGTGCGGCGCGCCGCGCAGCCCGGGGGCGAGGCGGCCCGCGAAATGCTCGAGACCACGCTTGACGCGATGGCCGCGGGCGGACTCAACGACCACCTGGGTGGCGGTTTCTTCCGTTACTCGGTGGACGCGCGCTGGGAAATCCCGCATTTCGAAAAGATGCTGTACGACAACGCGGCGCTGTTGTCCGCGTACGCTCTGGCTTTTCAGTTCACCGGCAAGCCACGCTATGCCGAGGTTGCCGAGGCCACGGCCGGCTGGCTGCTGCGCGACATGCGCCACGAAGGCGGGGCTTTCTTCGCCGCCCTGGACGCCGATTCCGAAGGCGAGGAAGGCCTTTACTACCTGTGGACGCCGGAGCAGGTAAAAGAACTGCTGCCGGCGGGCGAATACGACGGTTTCGCGGCCCGCTATGGGCTCAGCCGCAGGCCCAATTTCGAGGAAAAAAGCTGGCACCTGGTGGAGCGGCCCGCGCCGGATGCCGGCGAAGCGGACCTGTCCGCGGCGCGGCAACGTCTTCTCGAGGCCCGCGGGCAGCGGGAGCGCCCCATGCGCGACGAGAAGCTGCTGACCGCCTGGAACGCGATGGCGGTGCGCGGGCTGGCGATCGCGGGGCGCTGCCTGGAACGGCCGGATTTCACCGCGGCGGCGGAAGACGCGGCCGACTTCATCATCGCGGAGCTGATGCGCGACGGCCGGCTGCTCGCCTGCTGGACCGCCGGGCGCGCGGCCGGAGAAGGGTTTCTCGACGACTACGCATTCTTCATCGACGCGCTGCTGGAGCTGGGCGGCGGGCGCCAGGCCACCGCCGAGGCGCTGGCGGGGACCATGCTGGACAGCTTCGAGGATGCGGCCAATGGCGGCTTCTTCTTCACCTCCCCGCACCACGAGCAACTGATTCACCGGCCGCGTTCGCTCTCCGACGACGCGCTACCTTCCGGTGCGGCGGTGGCGGCGCGCGCCCTGCTGCGGCTTTCGCAGGTCACGCCCGGCATGCGCTTCGCGGCCGCGGCCGAGCGCACCCTGCGCTCGGGATGGGAGCACATGAACCAGCATCCGCTGTCGCACACCGCGCTTTGCCTGGCGCTCGACGAGTGGCTGCGGCCGAACGCCTGCCGGCTGGACGGATCCTGCTAATTTCGTGCCCGGCGTGGTATAAACGCGCACCTGAACGAGGGAGGATCACGAATGAACTCAGCACCCAAAATCCGCAACATCGTCAAGCGCACCACGCTGATTGTCCGCGACATGGAGAAGAGCCGCCGCTGGTACGAGTACGTGCTGGGGATGAAAGCCTGGATCGACATGCCCTACACCCTTTCGGGCAAGGGCATCGCCGCCGGCAAGAAAGGCGACGTCACCCACCTGGTCATCATGCAGTGCGAAGACCCCAGGATCGGCATGATCGGCCTGCTGCAATGGGTGGATCCGCCGCTTCCGGCCCCGGAGATTCCCACATCGGTGGGATACGGCACGCCGGTGTTCGTGGTCGATACGGAAGACGCGGCGGAGGTCGCGCGCCGGGCCGCCGAACTGGGCACACTGGTGCATACGCCCGAAAGGACCTTCAAGGTCACCGGCTCGAAGGGGGAGACACGCCACCTCCTGGGCTGCGCGATCTTCGACCCGGACGGCTACTTTTTAGAGTGCAACCAGGTTCTTCGCATCGACGAACCCGAATAGCGTTGTCTGCCCTGTTCCCCGGGGACACGACGACCTGCCGTTTGCGCAGTCCCCTCGCCTTGTCGTCTGTCCTTCCTTCCGGGGAGGCGCCACCCTGGCTCGGTTCCGCCATCCCGGCTCCAACGCTCCCCGGAAGGAAGGGCAGACGACAAGGCTTTACCTGGCGAGGGGAGGCGCATCAGGCTGGAGGTCTTTGCTCGCCCCCTCCCTGTGCGGAGCGTCGGCGGCAGGACAGCCGCCGCCGAGCCCCAGGGATGGGTTCATGCGTCTCCGCACAGGGAGGGGGCGAGCAAAGACCGAAGGACCGGCAACCGCGTGTCAGCCGCTACTCGACGCTGCGCTAGACTTGATCAGCGATGATCGAATATCCCGGATTCGATCCCGTAGCCCTGCGCATCGGGCCGCTGGCCATCCGCTGGTACGGAATGATGTACCTGGTGGGCTTCGTCGCCGCCTGGTGGCTGGCGCAGCGCAGGTGCCGCAGGCCCGGCAGCACCTTTACGCCCGAGATGGTCTACGACATGATTTTCTACTGTTGCCTGGGCGTGCTGGCGGGCGGGCGGCTGGGCTACATGCTGTTTTACGGCTGGCAGAACGTCCTCGCGGACCCGCTCTATATCGTGCGCATATGGGAGGGCGGCATGTCGTTCCACGGCGGCCTCCTGGGCGTGTGCCTGGCGGCATTGCTTTTTGCGCGCAAGCACAACAGGAGCTTTGCCGAAGTGGCCGATTTCGTCGTTCCGCTGGTACCCGCCGGACTGTTCGCCGGGCGTATCGGCAACTTCATCAACGGCGAACTCTGGGGCAAACCGAGCGACCTGCCCTGGGCGTTCGTGGTGGACGGCGTGGCGCGCCACCCTACCCAGCTCTACGAGGCGTTGCTGGAAGGGCTGGTGCTGTTCGCCGCGCTGTGGTGGTATACCTCCGGGCCCTCTGCGCGGCAGAGCGGACGCGCAACCGGGCTGTTCCTCGCGGGCTACGGCCTGTTCCGCCTGCTGGTCGAGTTCCTGCGCCTGCCCGACCAGCATCTGGGCTACCTGGCCTTCGGCTGGCTGACCATGGGCCATCTGCTGAGCCTGCCCATGCTGATCGTTGGCCTGTGGCTGCTCATGCGACCTGCTGGCCGTCCCGCCTGAGCATGCGGCAATACCTTGATCTGCTGCAGGAAGTCCTTGAGCAGGGCGCCGAACGGCACGATCGCACCGGCACCGGCACCCGTGCGGTGTTCGGCCGGCAGTTGCGCTTCGACCTGGCCGACGGCTTTCCCATGCTCACCACCAAGAGACTTCCGCTACGGATAATCGCGGTGGAATTGCTCTGGTTCCTGCGCGGCGGCACCAATGTGCGCTGGCTGCAGGAGCGGGGCGTGAAAATCTGGAACGAGTGGGCCGACGAGGACGGCAACCTGGGGCCAGTCTACGGGGCGCAATGGCGGCGCTGGCCGGACGGCAACGGTGGCGCGATCGACCAGGTGGAACAGGCGCTGGAGATGATCCGAAACGACCCGCACTCGCGAAGAATCATCATCAACGCCTGGAACGTCGCCGAGATTCCGCGAATGAAGCTTCCCCCCTGCCACATGATGCTGCAGCTGCACGTCGGCGCTGGCGGCAGGCTCTCGGGCCAGCTCTACCAGCGCAGCGCGGACCTGTTTCTGGGCGTTCCCTTCAACATCGCCTCGTACGCCCTGCTGCTGAGCATGATGGCCGCGCAGACCGGGCTGGAACCGGGCGAGTTCGTCTGGACCGGCGGCGACTGCCACCTCTACAGCAATCACTGCGAACAGGCGCGCGAGCAGCTTACCCGCGAACCGCGACCGCTTCCCAGGCTGGAGATCAGGGCCGCGAGGGAAACCATAGACGACTACGTGGAAACCGACTTCGACCTGGTCGGCTACGATCCGCACCCGCATATTCCGGCGCCGATTTCCGTTTGAAGCGCAGCAGACAAGGAGAACAAGATGAACCACGAAGCAGCCACCGCGAACGATTCCGGCCTTGACAGGCGCACCGTCCTGAAGGGCCTGGGAGCGGGCGCCCTGGGAGCATCGGCGCTTTCCGGATGCGCGGCCGAGCAGGGCGGTCCGCGCGAACCCCTGGACCTCACCGACCCGGTCTCCCGCTTGCGGGCGCGGGTCAAGGTCTACGGTTCGCTCGCCGGGGAAAAGGTGCACCGGGTTTCGCGCGGCCACGTGTGGGCCTATCTCCACGAGGGCAACCTCGACCCCATGTTCAGCATGATCAACTACAACGTCACCCGCTGGCGGCAGGCGGAAGAACACAAGTACCTGGCCACCATGAACGAAGTGGCGCTCTTTACCCGGTTCGACACCGACGAGGTCATCACCCACTGGGACAACCCCTATACCGGCGAGACGGTCGAGGTGCAGCAGTACCTCACGGGGCCGATCGAGATCGAGAACGGACTGGAAGGAACGGTGACGGACGAAACCGCAACGATGAAGCCCAAGAACATGGAATGGTGGGCGGTGGGCGGCAAGCTCTTCATCCCGAGCCGCTCGCAGTTCAGGTTCCCCAATCCGTTGCGTCCGGAAGTCTGGCCCAAGGCTTCCGTCGGCCCAACCTTCCATTGGGACTCGTTCATCTTCCTCATGGCGGAAATCGCCGATATCGAGAACCCGGACCTGACCATGGCGCCGGCGATCAGCCACTACCAGGAAACCCTGAACTGGAATCCCTGGATGCTCATGGGCCAGCGGCCCGGGCGGCAGCTCTCGCGCGGCTACGGCTGCAAACTGCGCAGTCTCGACGAAATGCCGGCCAACCTGCGCGCAAGCATCGAGGAATACGCGCCCGAAATGTTCGATGTCGAAAACTGGACCGAGGTGAAGGACGACATGAAGGAATTCATGAAGAACCGGACCCCGGCCACGGTCGAGCCGTAAGAATGATCTCGGGCGATGACATTAAGGTCGAGGTGGAACCGGCCTACCTGGGGCAGGACGCAGACGGCGACCGCTACGTATTCAGCTACACGATAACGATCTCGAACCGCGGCGGCGAACCCGCCCGGCTGCTGACGCGGCACTGGATCATCACCGACGGCAACGGGCACGTCGAGGAGGTGTTCGGCGACGGCGTGGTGGGCGAACAGCCGCGGCTGCGTCCCGGCGAAAGCCACCGTTACACCAGCGGCGCGATCATCGATACGCCGTTCGGGACGATGCAGGGCAGCTACGGCATGACCACGGACGGCGGCCACGACTTCAAGGCGGCTATCCCCGTATTCCGCCTTCAGGCCCCCGGCGTCCTGCATTAGTCATGGGATTGTGTGCGCCTCTTGCCACCCCCTCGCGGGAGTGTCGGCGACAGTGGGCGCCGATGACCCGGCGCTCACAGCGCCGCCAAGCTCCATGGATGGATTCATGCGTCTCCCGCGAGGGGGTGGCAAGAGGCGCACACTGAGACTTGCGGGAAAAGCGGGTCGAAACAGGCAGTCAAGGCGATGGCGGTATGGGCGGTGGGGGATGTGCAGGGGTGTCTCGGGCCCCTGGATGCGCTGCTCGAGCGGATCGGGTTCGAGCCGGGGCGCGACCGGCTGTGGTTCTGCGGCGACCTCGTCAACCGCGGGCCGGACTCCGAGGGCGTGCTGAAACGCGTGCGCGAACTGGAGGAAGCCGCCGTCATCGTGCTCGGCAACCACGACCTGCACTGGCTGGCGCAACAGGTTCGCGAAGAGCACGCCGATGCCCGCGCCGACACGGACTGGCTGCGTAACCGGCCGCTGGCTCACTTTGACCCGGACCTGAATTGCCTCCTGGTGCATGCCGGGCTGTTGCCCGGCTGGGACCTGGAGCAGGCCCTGGCGCGCGCCGCCGAGGTGGAGAGCGTTCTCAAGGACGCGGCTTACCGCGACTTCCTCGCCGACATGTACGGCAACACGCCCAATTGCTGGGAGGACGGGCTTTCCGGAATCAGGCGCCAGCGGATGATCGTCAACGCCTTTACCCGGATGCGTATGGTCGATGAGCGGGGGCGGTTGGATTTTTCCTACAAGGGACCCCCCGGCGGACAGCCGCCCTACCTCGCTCCCTGGTTCAGGCACTCTCCGAAACTGCCGCGCGGCTGCCGGGTTGTGTTCGGACACTGGTCGGCGCTGGGATGCCTGATTACCGATCGTTTCATCGCGCTCGATTCGGGCTGCGTATGGGGCGGATCGCTCGCCGCGGTGCGGCTGGACGGCCCACCGCAGTCGGTCAGCGTTCCCTGCCCGAAGGCCGGAAAGAGAGGTTCCGCCAAACGGCGGCGGCGCTGATCAGGAAAGGCGTTCCGCGAGGCGCAGGTACGCTTCCACGGCAATCTGCTCGGCGCGCATGGCGGGGTCGATGCCCGCCGCTTCGATCTGCTCCCGGTCCGCCAGCCCCTTGAGGGCATTGGCGATGGTCTTGCGGCGCTGCGAGAAGGCCTGCCGCACCACTCTTTCGAACGCTTCCGTACGGCGCGTTCGGTAGCGCGCATCAGGCGTCAGCCTCACCACCATCGAGTGCACCCGGGGAGGCGGGTCGAAGGCGTCCGGCGCGATCGAGAAGCACGGTTCGGCGCGGCAGCGGGCCGCCGCCATCACCGACAGGCGCCCATAGCGGCGACTGCCGGGAGAAGCGCACAGCCGCTTGGCCACTTCGCGCTGCAGCATGACGGTCATGTCGAGAAATGCAGCCGCGCTTTCGAACAGGCGAAACAGCAGCGGCGTGCTCAGGTAATAGGGTAGGTTGCCGATCAGGCGCAGTCCCGGCGCCTCGAGGGCCGAGTAATCGAACTCGAGCGCGTCGGCGCGGTGCACGCTCAGCCGCTCGTGGGGAAAACGCTCGCGCAGTTCCCGGGCCAGGTTTCGATCGATCTCCACCGCGTGAACAAACGCTCCCGCCGACAGCAGCGGACCCGTCAGCGCGCCCGGGCCCGGACCGATCTCGACGAAGTGTTCGCCGGCCCTGGGCGCCGCGGTTTCGATGATGTCCTGAACGACCGTGGCATCGACCAGGAAGTGCTGTCCCAGCCGGGGCCGGGGCCGCTGACGCTGCTTCATTGTTCCGCTTGACGCGCCCTGCGCTGCGCCATGCGGGCGGCCGCCGCCACCGCCTGAACCAGGCTGCCTGCGTCGGCTGTCCCCGTGCCGGCCAGATCGAAGGCCGTGCCGTGGTCCACGGAAGTGCGCACGAACGGCAGGCCGAGCGTTACGTTGACCGCCGCGCCGAAGCCGGCGTGCTTGGCGACCGGCAGGCCCTGATCGTGATACATGGCCAGCACCGCATCCTGCCGGGCGAGATTGTCGGCCGTAAAGGCCGTGTCCGCCGGCCACGGACCGGTCACGCCCGTATCCCCGAACTCGTCGATGGCCCGTGCCACCACGTCACGATCCTCGCTGCCCAGTTCGCCATCCTCCCCGGCATGCGGGTTGAGGCCCAGAACCGCCACTCGCGGACTGCTTACGCCAAAGTCACGCTTGAGTCCCTGCACCAGAACCTCGAGAACGGCAGCCAGGCGCTCGCGCGTCACGGCGCCCGGCACCGCGCTCAGGGGAATGTGGGTGGTAGCCAGCGCCACCCTCAGCGGCGGGCGACCGGGGCCGGCCACGCCGGCCAGCATCATCACCGGCATCGGCGCGCCGCTCAGGCGCGCCAGGTATTCCGTGTGTCCCATGAAATCGAGGCCGGCCTTGCGCATGACCGCCTTGTTGACCGGTCCGGTCACCAGCGCGTCGAACTCCCCGCTCAGGCAGCCCGCCACTCCCCGCTCTATGGCCGCGAGCACGGCAGGTGCGTTGCGGGCATCGGCGCGGCCGGCAACGCAGGGATGAACAAGGCGCGCGGGCGCTACGCTCAGTCCGGGCGCGCGCTCCCCGGGTTCGTACGGCCGTGCCGAAAAATCCCGGCCCAGCATTTCCGCGCGCTCGCGCAGCATCCGCGGGTCGGCAAGCAGCACGGTGTCGAACCGGCGCAGTTCACGCGCCGCCTTGATTGCGATTTCCGGCCCGATTCCGGCCGGTTCGCCGACGCTGACCGCGAGCCTGGGGCCTGTCAACAGGCTAGGGCCTGTTCACACTATGCGATGCCGCTCTGCCGGGGCTGTTTTCTTGCCCGGCAAGGCGCCGCAAGCGCCGTGTGGCCGGCCCACACAAGGGCGCGGCAACGCCGCCCGGCGGGAAAACAGACCCGGCCCTTCGGGTTGAGTCTGTCACACCGCCACTCGGCGTTGCGACTCGCTCATTTGGAATCACCAAACGTCGCTCCTCGCGCCTTGATTGGCGCCGTGACAGACTCAACAGAGCGGCATCGCATAGTGTGAACAGGCCCTAATTCTTGTATTCCACGAACGCTTCAGCCCGCAGTCTTTGCAGCCAAAGCTGGGTTTCCTCCTGAACCTTGCGCTCTCGCAAGGCCAGGGCGGCGCGCTGCCGGCGCACGTCCTCGCTCACGTCCTGCATACGGGCGCCGGAACGCTGCGCGATATGCCACCCGAAGGAACTGCGTATGGGCTCGCTGATCTCGTCGCCTTCCAGCTCCGCCACGCCGGCGGCGAAAGCGGGGTCCAGGTCCTCGGGAGTGACCCATCCGAGCATGCCGCCCTCGCCCGCGGAACCCGGGTCGGCCGAGTAAGCCCGGGCCAGGGCGCCGAAGCTCTCGCCGGCCAGGATCTGCTCGCGAAGTTCGGCTATCTCGCTGCGGGTCGCGTCGTCGTCGCGTATTTCGTTCGGCTGAAGCAGAATGTGCCTGAGTTCCCATTGCTCCTGAATGATTGGATCGCCTCCGCGCGTATCGTCCAGGCGCACGACGTGCACGCCGCTGCCGGTGGTGATCAGCTCGGCCAGGCCGCCGGTTTCGAGCTGCAACACGTGCGCAACGAACGCGGTGGGCAGAGCGTTGCGTTTGCGCCAGCCCAGGCTGCCGCCCTGCAGGGCGTTCTGCGCCTCGGAGTAGGCAATCGCCAGCTCCGCGAAGTTTTCCCCTTCCAGCACGCGCTGACGCAGTCTCTCCGCACGTTCCCGGGCGGCATCACGCTGCCCCGCGGTGGCATTGAGCGGCGTGCCGATCAAAATGTGCGATACGAGATACTCCCGGTTCGCCTCCTCCCCCGCTTCGGCTCCGCGAAGGAAGTCGTCCACCTCCCTGGGGTTGAGATACACGCGGGAAACCACATCGCGCTGTCTGAGCGTGTCCAGCGCGATCTGCGACCGCAGTTCCTCGCGGTACTCGGCATAGGCGACCCCCTGCTCGCCCAGCACGTCCGGAAGATCGCTCAATTCGACCCCATTCTGCTGGGCCACGAAGCCAAGCGCCCGGTTGACCTGCTCGTCGGAAATCTCGATGCCGAAGCGTTTGGCGCGCTGTTGCTGTATTTCCCGCAGCACAAGCCGCTCCAGCACCTGGGTTTCCAGCACCGCGGACGGCGGAGACCGCAGGCCCTGGGCGCGAATGCTCGCGCGTACGCCGGTCAGTTCCTGATCCAGTTCGCTCCTGAGGACAATGCCGTCATTGACCACCGCGGCGATGCCGTCGAGAAACTCGCCCTCATCGCTGAGCTGCGCCCAGGCCGGCCCGGAAACCGGCGCCAGGAAAATCGCAACAAGCAGGACGGACACGGGCGGCGTCCGCCTGCGAAAGTGCAGACAAATCAGGTTCTTGAGGCTCACGGCGCGTATGGGGCTACAGGTCATCGGCTGGGGTAGCCGAGCATACCACGCTCGATCATCGCCCGGGCGTCGCCGCCGAG
The DNA here is from genome assembly GCA_951828235.1 of uncultured Gammaproteobacteria bacterium. Lineage (GTDB taxonomy): Bacteria > Pseudomonadota > Gammaproteobacteria > Steroidobacterales > Foliamicaceae > Foliamicus. The sequence goes on along the minus strand of OX639965.1, from coordinate 1,485,045 downwards.
GCTTGTCAGGCCCTTCAGCGTGACCTGCAGATAGACCGACGCACCGCCCAGTGTGGCGTCCCGCTCGACATGCCTGCGCCACAGCAGCGCGACGCTGATGCAGCAGGATTCGTATTCGAATCCGAGGTAGCGTTCCAACTCCAGGTCTTCGCCAAACGAGTAGTTGTAGCGGCCAACGGCCGTCCACCGGTCATTGACCGCCCACCGGAAAGCCAGGTCCATGGTTTCGGTTCGCGCCCAGCGGCTGCGGTAGGCCAGGCGAACGGTCCGCCGCGGGTCCTCCCTGTAGACCACGGCAATCTCCGAACGGCTGGCGTTGTCGATTTCCGCATCCCACAGGTAGCGCATATCCACCTCCCAGTCCCTGCCCAGGCCGTAGGCGAACTCGGCGATGTAATCCGAGGCCGCGTCCTCGTGAGAACTCAGCCCCTCCAGGCTGACCTTGCGGCCGCGGAAGTTGTATCGCTGCCCCAGGGTGAAGCGCAGCAGCTCCCGGCCTGCCGAACTGCGCTGGATTACGCCCTGAACCCCCGCGCTCAAATGCACCGAATCGCCCACGCGGTCGAACCCGAGGTAGCGGTTGGGGCGAAAAAGCTGCACGTAGTTGAAGTCCGGAATGATGGTGTCGAACACCGGCAGGTAGTCCTGGTTCACGTTGGGAACGATGCTCAGCATGGCGCGCGGCCGCAGCGTCACGTCCAGCTGCTGCGTACCGAAGCGTCGCCAGAGGCCGGTGCGGGCGTCCACGCTCACGAGCGGCAGCACCCGATAATACGTGTCGGCATCCCTGCGGAAGGGCTCGGTCACGTGGTAGCCGGTCACCATCATGGACAGGGACGGATTCACCTCGACCGGTCCCGCACGGTAGCGGGCGACCACCTCGGGTTCGAAATGCACCCGGGCGCCCGACGTTCGCTGCGAATGCTCGAACCACGCGGTTTCCATCCACAGGCGCGCATCCACTCCCGGCAGCAGTTCCGGCCACCGGCCGTGCAATCGAATCTCGGGCAGCCGCACATGCGGGCGAAACAGGCGGTCTACGTCCGGATGCACGACCTGGTGTCCGGTGACCCGCAGCAGGGCATCGATCCGGTCGCCGCTGTAGGTGGCCGCGAGTTCCCGGCGCAGGTGCGTCTGGGCCTGTTCCCAGAATCCCCGCCCGATATCCTCGATATAGAGATCGTCGGACACCCAGCGTCCATCGGCGCGCACGCTCCAGCGGTCCGAAACGGCGGTCTGCATCTCGATGTTGACGTCGTAGCGCGGGCGGTTGCGCAGCTTGTCCTGGGGCAGGTAGCCCAGTTCGATCCGGCCTGATGAATTCCGCGTGAGGTAGCGGTATTCGGCGCCTGCAAAAAAGCCAAGGCGCGACAAGTAGCGCGGCGTGAACGTGGCGTCCATGTTCGGTGCGATGTTCCAGTACCAGGGTGCGTCCAGTTCCAGTCCCCGGCGGCTGGAACTGCCGATCTCCGGCACCAGGAACCCCGACTTGCGCGCGCCGCGGGCCGAGAAAGACAGGGAAGGCAGGTACAGGATCGGCACGTTCAGGAGCTCCAGGCGGATACTCCGCGCCTGTCCGAAGCCGCTCTCCTGCTCCACTTCTATGGAACCGGCGCGCAGTTCCCAGTGGTTGCGCCCCGGAAGGCAACTGGTGTAGCTGACCTCCTCCATCCGCACCAGGTCCTGCTGCGCGTCAAGAAGGATTTCCTCCGCAGTACCCCGCGCCAGGCTGTCGCGCAGAGCGTACTCCGCCGAACCGAACCGGAGCCTGTCCAGATTCAGGTCGAGCATCGCGTCCGCGGCCCGAACCCGAACCGACTCCCCCGAATAGGCCACGTCGCCGGAGAACTCGATGCGGTTGCTGCTCTGTACCAGGCGGGCGGTATCCACGTCCAGCCGGTGGTCGCCCATGCAAACGGACACATTGCCCAGGAATTCGACGCGGTCTCCGACGTCCCAGCGGATGCCGTTCGCCGCGGTCAGGCCGACCGTGGTTTCGGACCGCTGGGCGGCAATCTCGCAGGCCAGGTCAGCGCCGGGCCGCTCCTCCCAGATACCCGGCTGGGCCGGCGCGATGCAGGCCGCGGCCAGCGGAGCGAGCAATGAAATCGGCACGCGCGGGGCCTAGTGTGCCGTCCCATGGGACAAAACACTTGCGCTCGGCGCTGTCCCGACGACGGATTGCGGAGGAACTCTCATGAACAAATCCTCACTTTACCTAAAAGCCCGCTTCCTGTGCGATCCGTGCCGGGTTTTTCAGCGTGCGAAAATCGCCGTGCGAAAAACCATGTCGAGTAAGCGAAACGAGGGTCGGCCCGCGCGGGCGATGATTCTGGCGGCCGGCCGGGGCGAGCGTCTGCGGCCGTTGAGCGACCGCTTGCCCAAGGCGCTGATGGAAGTTGAAGGGCGAGCGCTGATTGAACACCTGCTGACGGCCCTGTCCGCTGCGGGCGTAGAGGAGGCGGTGGTCAATCTTTCCTGGCTCGGAGGAATGGTCCGCGCCAGGCTCGGCGACGGGTCCGGCTATGGCCTGCGAATCCGCTACAGCGACGAAGGCGATTCGGCCCTGGAAACGGGCGGCGGCATCGCGAGGGCCTTGCCCCTGCTTGGCGAGGAGCCCTTCTGGGTAGTCAACGCCGACCTGCGCACCGATTTTCCTTTTGCGTTGAGCAATTTCCGGTCCGGGGACCTCGCCTGGCTCATGCTGGTCCCGAACCCGGCGCACCACCCGGCCGGCGACTTCCGCTTGCGCTCGGGGCGAGTCGGCAACGACCGCCCACGCTACACCTTCGCCGGCGTGAGCGTGCTGGCTCCGGAACTGTTCCGGGACGCCACGGAGGAACGCTTCGGACTCGCGCCCCTGTTGCGCGCGGCCGCCCACGAAGGGCGGGTTGCAGGTACGCTTTACGAAGGCTACTGGGCGGACGCCGGCACCGTCGAACGACTGGATGCCATCCGGCGCCGCCCGCCCGAAGGGTAGAGGCGGGACAATAGGAAAGGCTGCAGTTCGGCGGCCGCGTCGGCGAGATTGTCGGGGCCGCCCAGGCTTGCGAAATTGACCGCGTCAAGGCCCTCGAAGCCGCAGGGATTGATCCGCGAGAACGGGCCCAGGTCGGCGCAGACATTCACGGCCATGCCGTGATAGGAGCATCCGCGCCGGATGCGCAGGCCGATGGCGGCCAGCTTGGCCCCGTCCACGTATACGCCGGGCGCGCCGGGCCGGCGGGATGCCTCTATTTCATGCGCCGCGGCGCAATCGATCACGGACTCTTCCAATGCGCAGACCAGGCTCCTGGGCCCGAGTCCGGCTCGGCGCAGGGACAGCAGCGGGTACACCATCAATTGACCCGGGCCGTGGTAGGTGACCTGCCCGCCGCGGTCCGACTGCTCCACCGGAATGTCGCCGGGATCGAGGATATGCGAGGGCCGGGTCTTGACGCCCAGGGTGAAGACCGGCGGGTGTTCGCAAAACCAGATCTCGTCGCGCACCGCCTCGTCCCGCTCGCCGGTAAACCGCTGCATGCGCTCAACGGCCTCACGCCAGGGCAGGCGCCCCAGCGACCTGATGCAGGCGGAGTCCGTCTCGCTTACTCGAACCACAAAAGGACGGAGTCCCGGGTTCGCTGCCACAACCCCCCGGACGGCACGGCGCGTTCGGGCACCAGCTCCAGCTCCGCAATGGTCTCGCCATCTTGGATCAGAGCGATCTTCCCGACCCGCTGACCAGCCTCGAGCGGCGCGATCAGGGGCTCGTCGATAACAACCCTGGTCTCAATCCGCTCACTTGCGCGCTTGGGCAGGGTCATGACCACATCGTCCTGAACTGTCAGGCCGACGACGGTATCCTCTCCCTTCCAGACGCGCGCCGACCCGAAGTCGGCGCCGGCCTGGAGCAGCGTGCGGGTCTCGAAATAGCGGAACCCGTAGCTCAAAAGCCGCAAGGCATCCTGGACGCGTTGCGACTCGCTGGCCGCGCCCATGACCACCGCGATCAGGCGCATCTCGTCGCGCACCGCCGAGGCCACCAGGCAATAGCCCGCCGACTCGGTATGCCCGGTCTTTACGCCGTCCACCGTTGCGTCACGGGCAAGCAGTGTATTGCGGTTCGGTTGCCTGATGCCGTTCCAGGTGAACTCGCGCAGGGCGTGCATGCCGTACAGCGTCGGATAGTCCTGAATCATGGCGCGCGTCAGGATCGCCGTATCCATGGCGGTGGTGTAATGGTTCTCGCCGGGCCAGCCGGTGGAATTCTCGAAATTCGTGCCTGTCATCCCCAGGCGTTGGGCGATCGCGTTCATCAGGATCGTAAAATCCTCCTCGGCGCCGGCCAGGTGCTCGGCCAGCGCAACGCTGGCGTCGTTGCCCGACTGCACGATCATCCCCAGCAGCAGGTTCTCCACGCTGACCCGGCTGTTCAGGTCGAGGAAGGTCCTCGATCCCTGCATCCGCCAGGCCTTCTCGCTAATGACCGCCTCTTCGTGGAAGGACGCTTCACCCGCGGCAAGGGCCTCGAACACGGCGTAGGCGCTCATGATCTTGGTAATGCTCGCCGGTTCGACCCTCAGGTCCGGCTCGAGCGAGGCCAGGATGGTCCCCGTTTCCTGCTCCATGAGCACGAAGGAGGATACGTTCAGGGCAGGCGGAGCGGGCAGCTCGGCGACCGGCCGCGGCGTCTGGGCTGCGGCGGTGCCCGCGGCAAGGGCAGCCGCGAGCAGGATGGCACGCGTGCCGGACCTTCTCGTTGAATTCCTGATCATGTTTCTTCTCAATCTCGTCTAAACGTACTCGCGATGTCGGGCCGCAGATTTCAGCCGGGCGGCGCAACACCCTGCACCCTGACGGTCCGGGAAATGCCGATGTTCGCCAATTGCCGCTTGAGCCGGGTCATGTGCCTTGCATTGTCCAGCGGACCCACCCACACGGCATACACGCCATTACCCTTGCGGCGCAGATACACTCCCGAAATCCCCGCCTCCCGGATCCGGTTATAGAGCTTCGCGGCATTCTCACGGTAGGCGAACGCGCCGGTCTGCAGGTAAGCATAGGCGCCCGCCGCCGGCGAGGGCTCCGGCGAACCGCCCGCCTCCAGCGCCTCGATGCGGACCCTGGCCGTCCCGCGCCGATAAACGCCCAGTTCCCTTGCGGCGTTGTACGAAAGATCAATCACCCGGTCGCCCACGAAGGGGCCGCGGTCGTTTACCCGCAGCTCGGCGCTGCGGCCGTTCTCAAGATTGGTTACCCGCACGCGGGTCGGCAGCGGCAGCGTCTTGTGCGCGGCGGTCATGGCGTACATGTTGTAAGGCTCGCCCATGGCGGTGGGCTTGCCGTGAAAGTCCTCGCCGTACCAGGATGCGATCCCGGTTTCCACGAACCCTTCGGCCGAGACCAGCGGGCAATAGGTCTGCCCGAACTGGTCGTAGCAGTCCTGTCCGGGACGGCCGCCGGACGAACCGCCCCAGGGCACGCCCACCATGTCTCTGATTGCCGAACACCCGGGTGCAAGAATCATGCAGCCCGTAAGGAGCAGCACCGACGCTATTCGCGTCATCCGGTGTCCGTGGTGATGATGGCCTGTCCGAGCTGGTGCACGACCAGGGCGTACATATAGCTGCGGTTGTAGCGCGTGATCACGTAGAAGTTCGGCAGCGCCAGCCAGTACTCGGGACCGGCGGCGCCCTGCATCAGCAAGAGGCCGGCAGGGGTCTCATCCGGCAGGTCGCCGTCAAAGAGGACGCCGGCCGATCGCAGGGCGCCCAGCGTGGTGGGCGGAGACAGGCCCCGCTCCTGCGGGCTGGCCGTGCTGCTCTCGGCAAGGACCGCGGGCATCGCCACGCGCCCGCCGCGGCGCCAGCCATGGTCGCTCAGGTAGCCGGCCACGCTGCTGAGCACGTCGCGCCAGTTGGAGAACAGGTCGCGCCTGCCGTCGCCGTCACCATCGACCGCATAGCGGCGGTAGCTCGATGGTATGAACTGGGCGCGCCCCATGGCGCCCGCGTAGGACCCCATGACCTGGGCCGCGTCGAGTGTATCCTCGTTGTGCAGCGCCAGAAAGTCCTTCAATTCCCGGCGGAAGAAATCACCGCGCCGGGGGTGATGGAACGCCAGCGTGGCCAGCGAGTCCAGCACCAGGTGTCTGCCGGTGATCCGCCCATAGCGGGTCTCCACCCCGAGAATGCCCAGCACTACGGAGGCCGGGACGCCGGTATCGCTCTCGACTTGCGCCAGCGACTCGGAATGCAGCCGTGAGAAGGCCTTGCCCGAGGAAATCCTTCCTGAGTCCATGAATATCGCCCGGTAATCACGCCATTCCACCGTGCGCTCCGGAGCGCGGCTCATGGCTTCGATCACTTCGGGACGGAACTGCGCGGATGCCAGCAGTTGGTTGGCATCGTCCCGGTCCAGTCCCTCATCGCGCACGACTTCGTCGATGAACGCGCTGATTGCGGGGTCGTCCAGGTCCATGGCGCCCGCCGCGAACGGCGCGAACGGCGCGAACGGCGCGAACACGGCGGCAAGAAGGAAGAATTTGCGCAACACCTAACGGGCTAGATAGCGTCGATCGGAACGAATGGCCATGAGGATACCGAAGCCGGCCAGGAAAGTCACATTGGCGCTTCCGGCCACGCTGATAAGCGGCAGCGGCAATCCTACCACCGGCAGAAGCCCGGTCGTCATGGCCGCGTTCAGCGCAAAACTGAAGAAGAACCCGATCGCCAGGCTGGCCGCCAGGATCCGGGAGAAGCGTCCCTGGGCGGCCAGCGCAATCTGCAGCATGCGCACGGCAACGGCGATGAACAGCAGCATCGCCACGACCACGCCGACAAACCCGAATTCCTCGCTGATTACCGAAAAAATGAAGTCGGTGGTGGGTTCCGGAAGAAATCCGAACTGCGCCTGGCTGCTCTGCATATAGCCCTTGCCGAAGGCGCCGCCCGAGCCGATGGCGATCTTCGACTGAATGATGTGATAGCCGGCGCCCAGGGGGTCGGATTCCGGATTCAGCAGACTCAGGATTCGCTGGCGCTGGTAATCGCGCAAACTGACCCACAGGGCCGGAATCGCGAGGAAGAGGAGTGTTGCGCCGCCATATATGAACTTGCGGTTGATTCCGGCCAGAAGCAGGGCGATGAAGCCGAAACAGCCGATCACCACCGCGGTTCCCAGGTCGGGCTGTTGAGTAACCAGAATGACGGGCGCCACGATCAGCGCCAGCGCCGCCAGGGTCTTCAGAAAGCCGGGGCGGTCGCGCGAGCTGTGGAAGAAATGAGCCAGCATCAGCGGCGCCGCCAGCTTGGCAAACTCGGACGGCTGAAAGCGTATCCCGAGGTCCAGCCAGCGGCGGGCCCCGCCTCCTTCCTCGCCCACCAGCAGTACCAGGACCAGAAGGATGAGTACCGTGCCGTACGCCCAGGGTGCGGCGCGGGCCATGAACCGGGGAGTGATCTGGGCGAGAACCAGCATCAGCCCGAGTCCGATCAGCAGGCGCGAAACCTGGAAAAGCACGACGTCCCCGCTGCCGCCGGATGCACTGTACAGAACCGCCAGCCCGGCCGAGATCAGCAGCATGAGCCAGACCAGCAGCCAGCCGTCCAGCTTCAGGCGCTGCAGCACGCCCATGCCCTGACCAGTCGCTTCCAGTGTGTTCATTGCGCCTGCGCAACCCGATCGGGCGGCGCATTGCCCGCGAGATAGGTATCCAGGAGGCGGCTGGCCACCTCAGCGGCCGCGCCGGACCCCGAGCCGCCGTTCTCCACAATCACCGCAAGCGCGATGACGGGTTCGTGAACCGGGGCGAAGGCCACGAACAGCGAATGATCCCGGAACCGTTCCTCGACCTCCTCGGGGACCTGCGTGTCGTCCTGCGGCAATGCTGTCACCTGCGACGTTCCGGTTTTCCCCGCTATGCGGAAGTCCAGCCCTGCGCCCGTCGCCCTGGCCGTTCCGCGCGGGCCGTGCACTACGGCAACCATGGAATCGACGACCGTTCGCCAGTGCTCCGCCGCTTCCGGGGCAAGCGTGCCGGTCTGTACCGGCGGCATCCGCACCAGGTTGCCGCCTAACGGGTCCCGGATGGCCTCGACCAGCCGGGGCTTGTAGCGCCGGCCCCGCATCGCAAGCTGCGCGACGGCCTGGGCGAGCTGCAGTGGCGTGACCGTGAGGTATCCCTGCCCTATGCCTGCGACCACGGTGTCGCCGGGAAACCAGCGCTGCTGCGCGGGGTCGCTGAAATTGGCGCGTTTCCAGGCCCTGGAAGGCACGATCCCGGCCCTCTCGCCGGCCACATCCACGCCCGTCGGGGTACCGAAACCGAATTGAACGAGACTGTCGTGCAGCCCCTCTACGTTTATGTCATGCGCCAACTGGTAGAAGTACACATCGCATGACTGCGCGATGGCGTCGTGCAGGTTCATCGCGCCATGACCCTCGCGCTTCCAGTCCCGAAAGACGCGCCTGCTGCCGGGCAGCCGGAAGCTCCCCCAGCAATTGATGGTCTGGTCGGCTTCCCGGTGGCCGGAAGTCAGGGCGGAGAACGCCAGCATGGGCTTGATGGTCGAACCGGGAGGATATGCGCCGCGCACCGCCCGGTTGAACATGGGCCGGTCGGTATTGCGGTTCAATTCGGCAAAGGTGTCCCGGTTCATGCCGGAAACGAAATCGTTGGGATCAAACGCCGGACTGCTGACCAGGGCCAGAACCCCGCCGTCATTGGGATCGATCGCGACTACCGCGCCGCGACGCGAATCCATGGCGTCGTACGCTTCCGTCTGAAGACTTCTGTCAATCGACAGGAACAGGTCGGCACCCGGTTCGGGTTCCAGTTCACGCGTGCGCGACAGCGGCCGACCGTACGCATTGGTAACCACCCTTTCGCTGCCGGCCATACCGCGCAGGTAGTCCTCGTAACTTCCCTCCACGCCGGTCTTGCCGATATGGGGTATTCCTGCGTACTGAGCAGGGTCCAGTCGCTCCTTGTCCTCGGCGCTTACCGCGGTCACATAGCCCAGGCCGTGAGCGCCGGCCGCGCCCAGCGGATACTCCCTGAGGAGCAGTCCTTCAATATCCACGCCGGCGAACCGGTGGCGGACAACGGCAAACCTGGCGACCAGTTCATCACTCAGCCGGGTTCTGATCGGGATGGCCTCAAAGGGCTGCGAGCCCCGCGAAAAATCAATCAGCTCGGACTGGCCCTCCGGGTTGAGAATTCCGGATTGCGCGAGGCGTCCGAGCGTGGCGGTCAGATTATCGACCTGTTCCGGGACCAGGATCAGCCGGAATCCGGCCTGGTTGCCCACGATCACCTCGCCGTTGCGGTCGAGAATGATTCCGCGCCGGGGCGGTACCTTTCGGCCCTGCACCTGGTTGCCGAGGGCCTGCCCGGCGTAATAGCCGTATTGCGTCAATTGCAGGTAGCTGAGCCGGGCAAGCAGCACCAGCGACAACAGTCCCAGCAGGAAGACCATATAGGTCGCCCGCCTTACCAGCGTTCCCTCTTCGACCTGTTCGCTGTTGGGTCTGATCGTCACGGTCTGCTAGACCTTGAGGAACAGGAACGCGATCAGGATCAGCACGCCCCCGCTCATCAGGCTGCTGACTGTAGCGGCCCATGAACCGGCGTAATCGAACCAGCCGCCGATCAGCGCCACCACACCCAGGTACACCGTCATCATCAGCACGGCCAGAAGGAATCTGAGCCAGGGCGGCGACGAGACGATCCATCGGCGGGTATTCGAGGCCAGGAAAACCAGCAGGGTGGCCGCCAGCGCGTGCAGACCCAGGGGTGAGCCCACCAGCAGGTCCTGAAGCAGCCCAGCGGCGGCCGCCACCGCCAGCCGGGCGTCCTCCGGCGCGGCAAGCACCAGCCAGATCAGCGCGACGGCCAGCCAGGGAGGCTGCCACAATCCCAGGAGTTGCGGCAGCGGCACGACGCTCAGCAGCAATGCCGCGCCCAGCAGCGAGTAATTTCGCGCAACCGCGCCCTCAGTCATGACCCTGCAGCCGCGGCGGCGGTCGGCTCCTCATCCGCCGGGGTGAGGTCCCCGACCGGCGGCAACGGTTCCGAACGCAGCAACAGCACCTGGCGCGGACTCTCGAGGTTGGCCGACGGCGACACAAACGCCTCAAGGAAGGCCTGGCCCGAAGAGTTGCGGACATCCTCCACCACGCCGACCCGCAACCCGGCAGGGAACAGGCCGCCGGTGCCGGCGCTGACCACCGTATCTCCCCGAACCACATCGGCATGGGCCGGCACAAAGGGCAGCAGCAGGCGATGGTCCCTGCGACCCGTGCCCAGGGCGATCGCCTGCAGCCCGGTGCGTTCGAACATTACCGGCAGGGCATGATTGGCGTCGCTGATCAGCAGCGCCTCGGAAGTCACCAGGTAGTCGCGGGTAACCTGGCCGACCACCCCGCCGGCATCGACCACCGGCTGACCGATATAGGCGCCCTGCCGACTGCCTCTGTTCAGGGTCACCCGGTGGCGGGAGGGATCCGGAGTGCCGGGCAGCGTTTCGGCGGTGAGATTGTCCGAGCCGAGCTGGGCGTTAAGCGTATGCAGCGAACGAAGCGCTTTATTCTCGGCCTCCAGCGATGTCATTTGCTGCAGGTTCACCTCCTGTCGCAACAGGCGGGCGCGCAATTCCCGGTTTTCGCGCATTAGAGAAGACTGATCGTGGAAATATCCCTGCACCCCGCGAAAGCTGTCGGAAAAGAACCGCACGGTGGCCTGCACCGGCACATTGACCAGCTCGCCGATCCCTCGCATCCTCTGGACGGCCGGAACGTTCGCCTCGACGACCAGCAGGCTGAAACTCAGCAGGCAGATCAGGAGGCACTCGCCCGCCCGGCTCGGACCTTTGCGCCGCCGGAAGCGGTCCGACCTGATCGTTGCGGTCGCGCGGGTCACGGCGCTACCCCATCGGACCCCTCAGGCCCATTGCGGGCCGGTGATCTCCCTGGCGGAACGAACCGTACCCTGAGTCTCCACCAGGTGCCCGCAACCGCGCACCACGCAGGTCAGCGGATCCTCAGCCACGAACGCGGGAACCGTGGCGCGTTCGCGAATAAGTGAATCCAGCTTAGGCAGCAAAGCGCCACCGCCGGCCAGGACCAGGCCCCGCTGGCTTATGTCGGCGCCCAACTCCGGGGGAGTATTCGCGAGGACATCCAGCACCGCCTGCACGATTTCCTCCAGGGTATCGTTCAGGGCGTCGCGCACCTCGTTGCTGTTCAGGGTGAACTGAGAATGCAGGCCGCGCGACAGGCTGCGCCCGTGGAGATTGATCTCTTTGATTTCCTCGCCCGGATAGGCGCTGGCCACCTCCCGCTTGATGACTTCGGCCTGGCTGGGTCCGATCGACATGCCGTGATTGCGCCTCACGTACTGCACGATGGCGTCATCCATGCGGGTTCCGCCGGCCTTGACGGAGCGCGCATAGACCACGCTTGACATCGACAGGACCGCCACTTCCGAGGTGCCGCCGCCGATGTCCACCACCATGTTTCCGCAGGGCCGGTGCACCGGCAGGCCGGCGCCGATGGCCGCGACGATGGGCTCGTCCACCACGAACACTTCGCGCGCGCCCGCGTCGCGCGCCGATTCCTCAATGGCCCGGCGATCCACGGGCGTGGCGCCATGCGGCACGCAGATCACCAGGCGCCGCACTGCGGGGCGGAAGAAACTCAGCCCCAGGGCCTTGATGATGAAATGCTTGAGCATTTGCTCGGCCACTTCGTAGTTGGCAATTACGCCGTCCTTCAGGGGCTTGACGATCTGCAGATCGCGGGGGGTGCGTCCCAGCATGCCGAAGGCTTCGGCGCCGATGGCCAGCACTCCATCCGAAGCGGCGCCGGCGCTGCGGCGCAGCGCGACGACGGAAGGTTCGTTCAGGACGATTCCCCGTCCGCAGACGTACACAAGGGTATTGGCGGTGCCTAGATCTATGGCGAGATCCACGGCCAGCCGCTCGACGAATCCACGCACAAAATTGCTCATCGGGCCAGCGCATCCCTGGGAGCGGACGCTCCCTTGAAATCGGGCAAATCATAGCAGATCGGACAAAAAACGCGCCATGCGGCGGATGATTTCGACACCTCGGCCGCACGGCGGCGCCTGCCCCCGGCGCGGCTTGCCGGGCAGGCTCGATTGCAAGCGGCATACAGTACTGCGATCATGCCGGGTTGCGGTATGAACAACCTCCAGACACCCAGGGACCCCAAGCCGGCCGGAGATTTCTCCGACGAGGAACTGCTGCGCGTGGCCCGGCTGACTCGCCTGGCGCTGGAGGACGGCGAAAAAGGCGAACTGGTCAGCACCCTGCGCCGGATCATCGGATTTGTGCAGGTATTGCAGCAGCTGGACACCGAGGGCGTCGAGCCCATGGTGCATCCGCTCGATCTGACGCTTCCCCTGCGCGTTGACGAAGTCACCGAGCCCGATGTGCGCGATGACGCCCAGGCCTGCGCGCCGGATGTGGTGAACGGCCTTTACCGTGTGCCCAGGGTCATCGAATAGGCGACCCTGATGAACGACTTTTCCCTTTGCGGGCTCAGGCGGGCCCTGGACTCGGGCGACATTGGCAGTCTCGAGCTTACCCGGGCCTGTCTCGAGCGCATCGAGGACCGGAATCCCGGCCTGAACGCGTTCCTGACCGTTTGCGGCGAATCGGCGCTGGAGCAGGCTCGCCGGGCCGATGCGGCGCGCGCCGATGGCGGTCCGCTGGCGGGGATACCGATCGCGCACAAGGACATTTTCTGTACCCGGGGAGTTCGCACTACAGCCGGGTCGCGAATCCTGGACAATTTCGTGCCGCCGTACGACGCCACGGTCGTGGAGCGGCTGGCGCAGGCCGGCGCCGTGCTGATCGGCAAGACCAACATGGACGAATTCGCCATGGGCTCTTCCAGCGAGACCAGTTACGCCGGGCCGGTGCTCAACCCCTGGAATCTGTCCCGCTCGCCGGGAGGCTCCTCCGGCGGATCCGCCGCAGCGGTGGCCGCGGGCCTCGTGCCGGCGGCCACCGGCACGGACACCGGCGGATCGGTGCGCCAGCCAGCCGCCCTGTGCGGGCTGACCGGCTTTCGGCCGAGCTACGGACGGGTTTCCCGGTATGGAATGATCGCGTTTGCCTCAAGCCTGGATCAGGCCGGTTCGCTTACCCGCACCGCCGAGGACGCAGCCCTGCTGCTGGACAGCATGGCCGGCCATGATCCGCGCGACTCGACCTGCGCGGAAATCGACCGCGAAGATTATTCGGGATCCCTGAAGGGCCTGAAGGGAAAGGCCCTGAAGGGCGTGCGCATAGGCATCGTCGAGGAGTTCATGGACGAGGGCCTGGACCCACGCTGCGGGCAGGTTTTCTCCGACAACATGGAAACCCTGCGTGGACTGGGGGCGGAAATTTCCGAGGTGTCGCTGCCCCGTCTGCCGCTCTCGGTTCCGGTGTACTACGTCGTCGCGCCCGCCGAATGCTCGTCCAACCTGTCGCGCTTCGACGGCGTGCGCTTCGGTCTTCGCGAAGCGGGGGCCGAGAGCCTGGACGATCTATACACAATGACCCGCCGGGCCGGCTTCGGCGAGGAGGTCCGGCGGCGCATTCTGGTGGGCGGCTGGGTGCTTTCCAAGGGCTACTTCGACGCCTACTATCTTCAGGCACAACGCGCGCGCCGGCTGCTGGCGTCCGACTTCAACAGGGCCTTCGAATCGGTGGACCTGCTGGCGGGACCGACCTCTCCGGCGCCGGCATTCGGTATTGGCGAAAAAATCGACGATCCGATTCAGATGTACCTGAACGACGTGTATACGATCGGCGCCAGCCTGGTAGGGATTCCCGCCATTTCGATTGCCGCCGGCATGGTGGACGGGCTGCCCGTGGGCCTGCAGCTGATGGGACGGCCTTTCGCCGAAATCGACGTGCTGCGCGCCGCCCACGCCTACCAACTGGAAACCGACTGGCACCGCTTGTGGCCGCCCGGCACATCGGCGCCCGTCGGCACAGCCTAGCCGGGGACCGCGCGATGGAACTGGAGGTCGTCATCGGGCTGGAAATCCATGTTCAGCTCGCCACGCGCAGCAAGATGTTCTCCGGTGCGTCGACGGTGTTCGGCGCCAGCCCCAACACCCAGGCCTGCCTGGTGGACCTCGGCTTTCCGGGCACCCTGCCGGTCGCCAACCGAGAGGCCGTCTCCATGGCCGCGAAGTTTGGACTGGCGACCGGCGGCAAGGTGGCGCGACGCTCGGTGTTCGCGCGCAAGAACTACTTTTATCCCGACCTGCCAAAGGGCTACCAGATTTCCCAGTTCGAACTGCCCATAGTGAGCGGCGGCTCGATGGAGGTCGCCGTTCCCGGCGAGCCGCCCCGGCAGATTGAACTGACCCGCGCGCACCTCGAGGAAGACGCGGGCAAGTCCCTGCACGACGCCATGCCCAGCGCCACGGGCGTGGACCTCAACCGGGCCGGCGCACCGCTGCTTGAAATCGTCACCGAACCGCAGCTTCGCTCTCCGGAGGAGGCCGCCGCGTGCATGCGGGGCATTCATCAACTGGTGACCTGGATCGGCATCTCCGACGGCGCGATGCAGGAAGGTTCGATGCGTTGCGACGCCAATATCTCGCTCAAGAAGCCCGAAGACACGGAATTGGGGACCCGCACCGAAATCAAGAACCTCAACTCCTTCCGGTTCGTGGAACGCGCGCTGCGCTGCGAAATCCAGCGCCAGGCCGAAGTGCTGGGCCAGGGCGGAACGGTCGCGCAGGAAACCCGGCTGTACGACTCCGTCCTCGATACGACCAGGCCGATGCGAGACAAGGAAGAGGCCAATGACTACCGCTATTTCCCCGACCCGGACCTGCCGCCGCTGGCGCTGGATGCGGGTTTCCTGGAGGACTTGCGGCGGACGCTTCCCGAACTGCCGCATGAACGCCGCGCGAGGTTCGAGTCCGAGTATGGCCTGCCCGCCGAAGACGCCCGGCGGCTCTGCGAAAGCCGCGCCACGGCGGACTATTTCGAGAGCGCAGGCAAGGCCTGCGGGGACATGCTGCTGGCGGCGCGCTGGATAAGCGGGGAGTTGGCTGCCGCTCTGAACCGTGACGGTCTGGACATCGCCGACAGCCGCGTGAGCGCCGGCGACCTGGGGCTGTTGCTCTCGCGGCTGCGCGACGGCTCGCTTTCCGGAAAACTGGGCAAGGAGGTGTTCCAGGCGATGTGGGTCGGCGAAGGCAGCGCCGACGACATCATCGGGAAACGCGGGCTGCGCCAGATTTCGGACGCCGGCGCGCTTGACGGCGTGATCGAGGAGGTCATGGCGGAACACGCGGATCAGGTCCGGCAGTACCGGGAGGGCAATACCCGGGTGTTCGGCTTTCTTGTCGGCCAGGTAATGCGCGCCACCAGGGGTCAGGCCAATCCGCGGATCGTCAACGAACTGCTGCGCAAGCGGCTCTAGTGTGCTTCCGGCCCGATGACCACTTCCGCCATCCGCACGCGCGAGCTGACGCGGACCTACCGGATGGGGACCGATACCGTGGTCGCGCTATGCGATGTCAGCCTGGCGGTGCGGCCGAACGAGTACCTTGCCGTGACCGGCCCGTCCGGCTCGGGGAAATCGACGCTGATGAACCTGCTCGGCTGCCTGGAGACGCCCACTGCGGGAGATTATTGGCTGAACGGCGTCCATGTTTCGCGTATGAACGGCCGGGAGCTCGCGAGGGTGCGCAACCGGCAGGTGGGTTTCGTGTTTCAGACTTTCAACCTGCTGGAGCGCTGCACCTCCCTGCAGAACGTCGAAGCCCCCTTGATCTATGCGCGCATGCGCCGCCGCGACCGCCTGAAGCGGGCGACCGAGGCCCTGGAACGAGTCGGGCTCTCCGACCGCCTGACACACCGGCCCAGCCAGCTATCCGGGGGCCAGCGGCAGAGAGTGGCCATCGCCCGGGCACTGGTCACCCGGCCGAGCATCTTGCTGGCGGACGAGCCGACGGGTAATCTGGACTCCTCCACCGGAGCGGAAGTCCTGACATTGTTCGATTCACTGCACAGTGACGGTCACACGCTGATCGTGGTTACCCATGACCCCGGCATCGCGGCGCGGGCCGGTCGCAGGATCGAAATGCTGGACGGCAGGATCACGGTCGACAGCGGACCCGCAACGGGAGGCGAAATCGAATGAAGGTGCGTATTGCTCCGGCGCGTAGCGGCGCGTTTATCGCACTGGCGCTGCTCGGAGCCGGCTGTGCCGAGGAACCGGTGCCCGAGCCGCAGGCGTACGACCAGGCGCCCGTCGAGCTGCGCGACATCCGGGTGTTCGTAGAGGCGGCCGGGGCGGTAGAACCGCTGCGCACCGTCGAGCTCAAGTCCAAGGCTTCGGGCGAAATACTCGAGATCAACGCCGAAAACGGCGATCGGGTGGAACGCTCCACCCTGCTGGTACGGATCGACGAACGCATCCCCACCAACAACGTGGCCCAGGCCGAAGCGGCGCTTAAGGCCGCGGAATCGCGCCAGTCCATCGCCCGAATGCAGATGGAGCGGGCGGAATTGCTGGTGGCCGACAACACCATAACCGACAGCGAGTTCGAAGAGGCGGCGCTGTCGCTCTCGGAAGCCGAGGCGCAACTGGTGCGCGCCCGCGTGGACGTGGAAAACGCCCGCATCGCGCTGGGCGACACCGATGTGCTCGCGCCCATCGACGGCACCATCATCGAACGCAACGTCGAGCCCGGACAGGTCATTTCGTCGCCGACCCAGGACGTGGGCGGCGGCACACTGCTGTTGCGCATGGCCGACCTCAGCAGGGTCCTGGTGCGCACCCGCGTGGACGAGACCGACATCGGCAAGATCAATGCCGGGATGCAGGCGCAGGTGAAGGTGGCCGCTTATCCCAACCGCGAATTCACCGGCAATGTGGAGAAGATCGAGCCGCTGGCCGTGGTCGAACAGAACGTCACCATGTTCTCGGTCCTGATACTGCTGGACAACCCCGAGTCGCTGCTGTTGCCGGGCATGAACGCGGAGGTGGAAATCAAGATCGCCGAGGAACTTGAGGCGCCCGCCGTGCCAATGGCGGCGCTGCGCACGATCGACGACATCGAGGCGACCGCGCACATGTTGAACTGGCCATACAGCAACCTTCACGACGCAGTCATGAAGGAGCGGGAAGAGACCGGCGGCGACGAACAGGCGGTTTTGCCGGCGCAGGCGCGCCCCGATGCCCGGGAATCCGCCCGTCAGCAGAATCGAACCGGGCAACGCCCGCAGCTTAGCCCCCGGCAGCGCGAGACCATGCGCCGGGCCATGGGGGAAGCAATGCGCAATCAGCCGCGGCGCGTCGGGCGGCCCTGGTCGGGCGGCGCGAGACCGGGTGGCGGTCCCGGCCGGCAGTTCCAGCGGCAACAGCCGGTATACGACTTCGCTTCCGAATACTGGGTTCTGGTCATGCGCGACGACGGGCCTGCGCCCGCCTGGGTGCGCACGGGCTTAAGCGACTTCGAGTACTCCGTCGTGATCGCGGGACTCGAGGAGAACGAAGAGGTGCTGCTGCTGCCCAGCACAGGTCTGTACGAATCGCAGTCCAACCTGCGCAACTGGATGCGCCGGCGCTCCGGCGGGTTACCAGGTATCGGCTAGAGGTATTCCAGTATCTCGATGGCGGCCCTTTCGCCGGATTCCATTGCACCCTCCATGCCGCGATTCAACCGGGCGGTGTGCTCTCCGGCGAAGTGAATGCGCCCATGCGGCTCGGCGATGGTCCGGGCAAAAGCCGTTATCTGCCCAGGCTTCCAATAGGCATAGGCGCCGCCGGCGTACGGGTTGTTGGACCATTTCCACAGGTAGACCGGTTCCAGCGCGTCCTTGAGTGACGGGCGCAGCCGAAACAGTTCGGCCGTCACTTCGGCGATGGCGGCCTCCTCGTCCATGTGCGCAAGCTTCAATGCCGAACGGCCGTTGATATAGGCCAGGCAACTGGTTACCGCCTCGGGACTGGCGGGATCGTTCTTCAGCGCCATGAATCGCCCGGGCAGCGCGTCCGTCCACATGCTCGGCGCCATGCCGTCCTGTTCCCAATAGGGTTGCTTCACCGCGTAGTGGACCTGCGTGCACGGCGTATAGCCCAACTCGTCGATCGCGGCCTTTTGCGCGGCCGGCGGTTCGGGTTCGAGCGCGATCCTCCGCAGCGCCGAGAAAGGCATGGCGATGATCGCGCGCGCAGCATGCAGCCGGCGGCCATCCTCCAGCGTGACCTGCACCCGTTGGCCCTCGTCGGCGATCGCCGCAACGGGACTGTTCAGCAACACATCGCCCGTCAGGTTGTCCGCCATCGCCTCCGGAATCCGCTGATTCCCGCCTTTTGCGGCCCCGCCCTGGCCCGGCCAGTTGGCCTGGTGCATTGCGAAACTGATCGTGTGAAACATCATCAGGACGGACAGGTCGTGGTGGTCGGTGCCGTAACCCGAATTGAGTCCGGCCCCGAGCTCGACGCCGCCTTCCGCCAGGCCCGCTTCCGTAAGCACCTCGCCGACCGACCGGTCCCATTCGGCGAATTCCGGCCGCCGCCAGGCGCCCAGGTCCGATTTCGGAAACGGGTTGAGCTCGGCGTAAAGCTGGTACGGAGGCCGTGACGGCGGCATTTGCCGGGCCCACTCCTGCCGGTACGGATTCAGCGCATGGCCGGGCCAGTCGTCCTCGCTGATCAGCTGGCCCTGGATGCAGAACAGCATCTCGCCCTCGCGAGGCTCGGTGCGCGGGCGCATGGGCCCGATCTCCACGCCATACTGCCTGGCCGCGTTCAGCATCCGCGCATAACCCCCGCCGATTCCGTTTGCGCCCAGTTCCGGATACCCGGGAACGATGTCGTCGGCAACGGTGTGCATCCGCCCGCCGAACCTGGAGGTGGCCTCCACCACCATCACGCTCACGCCCAGCTCCTCCAGCAGCAGCGCCGCGTTCAGCCCGGCAAGGCCGGCCCCGATGACAATCACCTCCGCATCGAAGCCCGGACCGGCATTTGCGTCCCGCACCGCGCGCGGGAGCATCCAGGCGCCGGCCAGCGCAGCGCCGCCGGCAATGAACCGCCGGCGGTCGGATCGCGCGGCGATCCTGGTCGCGGCATTATTCGTCGTCTTGGTCATCGAAAAAAAGATCCTGTATTAAGAAATCGGGCCCCAATATCCCGATCGGCAATTCAGTTTGCATCAGAGGCGACTCGGAATCCAGCACATGAATGGGTCAACGTTGGCGCTTCGCATGACCTTGCCGTGGGGATCGGGAGCGATCAGTTATATTCCTTGCACGACCGCCGAACTCTGGAGAAGGCAAATGCCTGATCGAGCACAGACTGAAAGACCTCGACCGCCGCTAATCGACGCGAAGGGCTACTCGCGCCGGCGCTTCATCGGTTCCGGCGCATGCGCGCTGGCGGTGGCCGGGGTGCCGGCCGCGGCCCGCGCGGTCACGAACTACAAGGGCCACGACGTCATTGTCGTCGGCGCCGGTTTATCGGGGCTGCACGCCGCCTGCATCCTCCAGGAGCAGGGGCTTGATGTCCTCACCCTTGAGGGCCGCAACCGCATCGGCGGCCGGGTCTACACGCTGATGGACGTGCCGGGCAAGCCGGAGGCCGGGGGCGAATGGATGGGCGCCAACTACGCCCGCATGCTGGACACGGCCAACAGTCTCGGACTGGAAATGCTGGGGCCCGACGACGTGTCTGACATCAGGGAATGGTGCTATCGCATCCGGGGCGAATACATCCTGGCCTCGGACTGGGAAAGCCATCCGCTCAACCCCACGGAGGGCGACGACCGGAGGATCCTGCCCCACCGCATGCTGTTCGAGCTGTCGCACAAGAACAACCCGCTTTCCGGCCAGCCCCTGGATGCCTGGATCACCCCGGAATTCGCGCGCTTTGACATTCCGCAGACGCACTACCTCAAGGAGTATCTCGGTTTCGACGACGAAACCATTCGCCTGATGAACGTTGTGATCCACACGGACCACATGGACAACACCTCCGCGCTGCATGAAATGCGCCGCTACGCGGTGGGCGAATTCAATGCCTCGCGAGCCCTGGCCAACGCCGGCCAGCCCGCCTGGGTGCAGATCAAGGGCGGCAACTCGCGCCTGCCGGAGGCCATGGCCGCTTCCCTGTCGAACCCGGTGGAACTGAACAAGACCGTCTATGGCTTCGAGGACAAGGGCTCGGAAGTCACCGTGCACTGCATGGACGGCACGAGCTATACGGCCCGCCAGGTAATCTGCTCGACGCCCTATCCGGTCCTGCGCAAGGTGAAATTCTCGCCGCGGCTGCCGGAAAGGATGGAAAGGGCGATCGATGAAATCGACTACGGCACTTCCATCCAGGTGCATTTCCTGCTCAGGAAGCACTTCTGGGAGCAGGACGAATTGCCCGCCAGCATGTGGACCGACGAACCGTTCGAGCGTTTCGGCGTACATCACCGCGGGCCAAACGGCGAGCCGACCTCCGCGGTCGCCTTCATCAACGGCAACGAAGCCTACAAGTACGACTTCATGACCGACGAGCAGGTTACGCAATTCACGATGCGCGAACTCGAGCGGGTCCGGCCCTCGCTCAAGGGGGCGCTCGAACCCATCGGCATCCAGTCCTGTCATCGCGAAGTACACGGCGGCGGGGACTGGGTGTTCTGGCGCCCCGGACAGGTTGGGCAGTTCGCCGCCCACATGCGCGAAGCGCACGGCAACATCCATTTCGCCGGCGAGCACACGGCCCTGATGGAGCGCGGCATGGAAGGGGCCTTCGAGTCGGGCGAGCGCGCCGCGGTGGACGCGCTGCTGCGCGCCTGAGCACATGAGAATCCTGGTTCTTGCGCTTTTGTGCGCTCCATTGGCCGCGGCCGGGGCGCCTGAGAATGATCCCTTCGCCCGCGACCTGCTTGTTCTGACCGGCTGGTTCGAGGGCGAATTCGACAACGAGGAGCAGCGCTGGTTCCAGGCGGACCCACGTTCAAATACTCCCGAGGACGAGCGGCATGTACGCGTGCACGCGACTCACAGGCGAATTGACGCGCCGGACTTCGGCGAGCACGTTTTCTACGTGGAGGAATACACCGAAAACGACCCGGAGCAGGTGTACCGCCAGCGGCTGGTGATTTTTTCCACCGGGGCCGGCGCCGACGGCATTCGCATGCAGCAGGGATTCTTTCACGAGCCGGAACGCTTTCTCGGCGCCCAGCGCGATCCGTCGGTATTCGACGGTCTTGCGGAGGCGGACGTCTTCTTCCTGGACCAGTGCGACGTTTTCTGGAAGCGCGTAGCGGGGCAGTTCCAGGGCGGCATGCTGCCGAAAGCCTGCGTTTTCGGCGAAGGGGAGGTCCGCCGCTATGCCGTCCACGACCTCTATCTTTCCGCGACGAAGTACTGGAGGGTGGATTCAACCTTCCTGGTCGCCGACGACAGCCTTCACATCGGGATGCCGGCGGACGAGCCCTTCGAATTGCGCCGCGTGAAACGCTTCACCTGCGGCATCACCTTCGACCCGCGCGGGCCGGAAACCCAGGAGATCACGGACCTTCCGCTGCACAGCCAGGGCGGGTCGGCCGACGTCAGCCGGGAACGCGACGGCCAGGAATTCACGCTGTTGATGCGCGACAAGGAATACCCGTATTACTCGACGCGTCCGGATTTCATTTATTTCTCCATACGCCGCAAGGGGGAGCTGGCTTCGGTGGTGTTCACCGTCAACGATCCGGATTCGCGATCGCTGGCCGTGAACACCGGAGACCTGGTGGCCTACTGCTACCGGGACGGTTACGAATTCCGGGAGTCGCTGGAAGAATTGACGCTGGCCGATGGGAGGCGCTGAGATGCCCGGGGAAGGCCTATATCCGGCTGTGCTCGGCCGAACCCTCAGTGCGGCGTTACTCACCGGGCTGATATTCGCGTTGACCGCCGGCGCGGATGTGCCGGGCCCGGCCACCGCGAGAATGGAGCAGGCTTCCGATTCCGAACAGGCCCGTGATGAGACGGATCCAACCGCAATGCGGCGCGGACGCATCCTGTTTCTGCAATGCCGGGCTTGCCATTCCCTGAAACAGGGCGAGGAACACAAGGTCGGCCCCAACCTGCACCGTGTTATCGGGATGCCGGCCGCCCACAAGCCCGGCTACGTCTATACGGACTCGCTGAAGGAATCCGGGGTCGTCTGGTCGCGCGACAATCTCAGCCGCTTTCTGGCGGACCCGTACGACCTCGTTCCGGGGACAGCAATGGTCTTCATCGGAATACAGCGGGGCGCCGATCGCGCCGCATTGATCGACTACCTGGAGCAGGAAACGCGCTAGCTTTGTTCCGGAATCCAAAGGCACACGGCAAACCGCAGTCGCCTTTGTCCCCTGCGAGAGATGAGTAAGATGCGTGCTTTTGGGAGGAGAAAGCATGAACAGGTTTCTCGCAAGCGCGCTGGGTGTGGGCAATGCTCTGCTCGCATGGGTGATTATTCTTGCGCCCGCTTTTGTGGGTGGTTATCACGAGGATTTTGGAGGATTTGTTGGCTTTCTTGGAGGTCTGGTTCTAGGCGGCATGCTGGCCGTCCTGGTGTGTGGCGCACTCGCACTTCTTATCGACATCAGGAACAGCTTGCGCGAGCTTTGTGAGAAGCATGGCTCAGCCTGACTGGCGAGTGCAAGACCAACAGGAACCATACTAATGGGAAACTCTAAATACCAAGAGAAGAGGTTGGATAAGAAATTCTAAAAGATTGATTTCACGGGTCTTTTTTGCTATAGTGGGGGCACTTCAACGGACTGAACGGAGCCTCGAAATGGATCTTCACTGCCCTGCTTCCGCCGCCCCTGTTCGCGACGCCGAGTCCCCGGCTGCTGTGGCTGCCGGGCCTTTCTCAACCGGCAAGGCGTCGTATCCCCACCCCGATGCCGCGGTGCGCATGGCCGAGCGGCAGCGCGAAGAGGAAGCGCTCGAAGCACTGGAGGCGGAGATCACCCAGTTGTGGGGACACATCAACGCGGCCACCGCGCATTTTCTCGCCCTGCTGGCGGAGTTCGACCGCAGGGAGGGCTGGGCCCAGCACGGCATAGCGAGTTGCGCCCACTGGCTGAGCTGGCAATGCGGCATAGGCCCGGTGGCGGCGAGAGAGAAGGTGCGGGTAGCCCGAGCCCTGGAATCGCTGCCGAAGATCGCCGGTGCCTTCGGCGAAGGCCGGCTGTCGTATTCGAAAGTGCGCGCGCTCACGCGCGTGGCGACGGCGGAGACGGAAGACACCTTGCTGAACATCGCCCTGAACGGCACGGCCGCGCATGTGGAACGCACGGTGCGGGGCTTCCGGCGCGCCGTGCGCTATCTCGAGCGCAACGAGGCCGAGGGCATGCACGAGCGGCGCTACCTGGAGTGCCGGCGTGAAAGCGACGGCAGCGTCAGGCTGGAGGCACGCCTGGCGCCCGAGGCGGGGGAGATGCTGCTTAAGGCGCTGGAAGCGGCCCACGCGCAACTCGAGGAGCGGGTCGGGGATGCAGAGGGTGCCGGGGGGGCCGCGGCTGATGCGGATGCTGCTGATGCGGCTGCGGTTCCCGCAAATGTTTCCGCGGAAACATCCCCGACGCAATCCGCGCTGCCGCCGTGTTGGGATGCGGGCTCCGAAAATGTTTCCGCGGAAACACCCCGACGTAGCGTGAGTCAGCGGCGTGCGGACGCGCTGGAGCACATCCTCGGGCGGTTTCTTGCCGGGAAATGCGCAGGCTCGGCCAACGGCGCTCACGAGGTGGTGGTGCACATCGCCCACGATGCGCTGCGTGACGTGCCCGAAAGCAGCGGCGCTTCATTTGAGCACGGCGGTAATGTTGCGGTGGAAACGGCGCGGCGGCTGGGGTGCGACGGCGCCCTGGTCGGTGTGGTCGAAGGCGCGAAGGGCGAGCCGCTGGCGGTTGGGCGCCGAACCAGCGCCGTGCCGCCAGCGATCCGGCGCGCGCTGCGCGTGCGTGACGGCGGCTGCCGCTTTCCGGGCTGCGACCGATCCCGCTATGTGCACGCCCATCACATCAAGCATTGGGCCGACGGGGGCGAGACCCGGCTCGATAACCTGGTCACCCTGTGTTCTCAGCATCACCGCCAGGTGCATGAAGGCGGTTACGGCGTTCGCATGAACGAGGGCGAGATCCAGTTCACGCGTCCGGACGGACGGGTGATCCCGCCGGCGGGCAGGCCGCACGGGGAATGTTTCCGCGGAAACACCCCTGCAACGTGCCACCCGTCAACCGGCTGCGAAGAACCAGTGGACGGCGCGGAGCGGCTGGCGGAGCTCAACGCAGCCCGCGGCCTGAACATCGATGCCGGCACCGCGCGCTGCGGCTGGCGCGGCGAGCGCATGGACTACAACATCGCCATCGACGCAATGTGCCTGCAGGCGGGGTATGGATGACTGGGCGCTTGGCCTGCGACCGAAAATTCCAGGTTACTCGAATGACAATTCGGGAAGGTCAACTCTGCGAAATACACGCACTAGCCGATCTCGGCGGGGTCGACATCGACCGACCAGCTGACGCGGCGCGGACGCTTGAGTTCGCGCACCGCGGGAATCCAGCGGCTTAAGGAAGCCTGAAGGCGGGCGCGGCTTGAAGAGCGCGCCAGCAGGTGCGCGTGGTTGCGGTCGCGCCTGCGCTCCATCAGTGCGGGCGCCGGACCCAGCACCTCCACGGCGGACTCGGAGCCGTCCTGTGCGAAGGCGGCTTTCGCGCGATTGAGAAACTCGTGGACGCTGGCCGCATCCGGCGCGCTGGCGCGCAGCACCGCAAGGTGCGCGAACGGCGGCCAGCCGCTTCGCCGGCGAAGGTCCAGGGCGGTAGCGGCAAAGCCGGCGTAACCTTCCCTGAGCAGCTGGCGAAGCAGGGGATGATCGGGAAAGCGGGTCTGCAAAACCAGCAGGCCGGGCTGCTCGCGGCGTCCGGCCCTGCCGGCGACCTGCACCAGCGTCTGCGCCAGCCTTTCCGGCCCCCGGAATTCCTGGGAGAACATGCCCTGGTCGGCGTCGATCACCCCAACCAGCCCGAGGCTTGGAAAATCATGGCCCTTGGTGAGCATCTGGGTGCCGAGCAGGATACGGTAATGCCGCTCGCGGATGCCGCCCAGAATGTGCTCCAGCCTACGCCTGCCGCGCACGTTGTCGCGGTCCATGCGCGCCACCGGGTAATCCTCAAAACGCGCCTCAAGCTCCTCTTCCAGCCGTTCCGTTCCGCGCCCTATCGTCTGCAGCGGCGTGCCGCAGTTCGCGCAGCCGGTCGGCGGACGGCGCCTGGCGCCGCAGTGATGACAGAGAAGCAGATCGCGCCGGCGGTAGAACACCAGCCGGGCATCGCAGTGGCTGCATTCTTCCGTTCGGCGGCAATCCGGACACATCAGCACCGGCGCGAACCCGCGGCGGTTGAGATACAGCAGAACCTGCGAACCGGATTCAAGCTGTTCCGACATGGCCTCGACAAGCGGGGCGCTCAATCCATGCTCCGGCGGATGCCGGTTCAG
This sequence comes from uncultured Gammaproteobacteria bacterium, assembly GCA_951828235.1. Classification (GTDB taxonomy): domain Bacteria; phylum Pseudomonadota; class Gammaproteobacteria; order Steroidobacterales; family Foliamicaceae; genus Foliamicus. The sequence goes on along the minus strand of OX639965.1, from coordinate 1,459,546 downwards.
GTCCACCAGCCGGGCCCGGGGCGGCCGGGTCCCGGTAACCTTTTTCGTCAGGCGCGGGTGCGTATAGCGGCCCCTTTGCACATTCAGCAGGGACTCAAGCACCGGCGTTGCGGAACCCAGGACCACCGGAACATCCGCCCTGGACGCGCGCATGACCGCCAGGTCACGGGCCTGGTAGCGGAAGCCGTCCTGTTGCTTGTACGACGGGTCGTGTTCTTCGTCCACCACGATCAGACCGAGGCGGGCACAGGGCACGAACACGGCCGAGCGGGTGCCCACCACCAGCCTTGCCCTTCCCGCGCGGGCATCCGCCCATGCCCTCAGACGCTCGCCGTCGTTCAGGCCCGAATGCAGCACAGCCGCGGACACCCGGAAACGGGCCGTGAGCCGCTCGGCAAGCTGCGGGGTCAGCCCGATTTCCGGCGCCAGCAGCAGGCATTGCCGGCCCGCGGCCAGCACCTTTTGCACCAGGTGGAGGTACACCTCCGTCTTGCCGCTGGCCGTCACGCCATCCAGCAGGTGGCAGGCATAGCCCTGGCCGACGGGCATGGCGCTCACGGCGGCGGACTGCTCCCCGCTCAGCGCCAGCGGTTCCTCGCCCAGGATGTCGGCATGTTCCGGCTCCGCGGCCTCGAACGGTTCGACCAGCTTCTTTTCCTGGAGTATCCGAACCAGCCTCCGCCAGTCGGGCGTAAGCGCGGCGAGCGCTTCTTCCGCCAGGCCCCCGCGCCCGGCCGCCATCAGCCTGTCAAGCAATTCGCGCTGCCTTGGCGCGCGCTTGAGCAGGTTCGGTTCTTCGGCGGAGGCTTTTCCGGCGGCCCGCCAGAGCAAGGACGCGGACGGCAGCTTGCCGCCCCGGCGCAACTGTTGCGGCAGCGCGTAGGCGAGAACCTGGCCGAGCGGATGGCAGTAGTAGTCCGCGGCCCAGCGCAGCACTTCCAGGGTCACCGGGTCCCATAGCGGCTCGGCATCCAGCACGTCCAGCACCGGCCGCAACCGGTCGGCGGGCACGTCCGAGCCATCGAGGTGCTCGAGCACGAAGCCGGTGCGCCGCCCCTTGCCAAGCGGCACCGATACCCGAACGCCAAGCTGCGGTCGGGGCCCCTTGCCGGGAGCGAGATAGTCCAGCAGGGGGACCGCGAAGCGCGGCCCCACGGCTACCCGTAACAGGGAACCGACCGACATGCCGGACGAAACGCGCGCCAGCCTTGAGCCCTATTGCACGACGTCCGCGTCCCAGTTTTCGGTGGGGCGCTCGATGATGTTGATCATCATGCCGTCCGGGTCGCGGCAGGTCATTTCGAGCTGGCGCAGCGTGTGCACGGCGAGCAGTTGCGGTTCGCAAACGATTTCGCCGCCCAACTCAACGATACGGTCGCGCACCGCGTGAATGTCCGTGGCGAAGAACACCATGCAGCCCTCGCCCAGGTTGGCGCCGCGGTTCTTGCGGCTGACGGGCGAAGGCGACGGCTTCACTTCAAACAGGCCCACCATCCCGAAGTTGAGTTCGTCGGCCCGGAGGATCTCGTAGCGGATCACGCTGTCTTCGGGAACACCGATCAGCGCATGCCCCACCTTGTGCTCGAGCACTCCGTTGGCGTAAACCCCGCCGAGGCCCAGGGCCTCTTTGTAGAAACGGACCGAGTTTTCCAGGTTGGAGACGAAGATGGCGGTGCGCACTATGCGGCTGACTTGCGGCCTGTCGTTCACGTTGGACCTCCCGGGTGAATTGAGAGCGGCTGTTCCGCTCGGTAAGGGTAAAGCGAAAACACCATGCGCGACACCCGGCCCAATACCGGGAAGGCAGCGCCTGACAGGTTGCATGTCATCCGCAAAGCAGCGCGGCCCCGGCCCGGCTATCGGATTCCGCCCGGCGAAAACGCTCCGCCCGGCATTTCGTTCTGTGTAATCAGAGACTCGCGTCTCGCAGCCGCCGCCACGGCTTTGTTCCGATAAGGTGCTCGTTGTCTTTCGCGTAGATCCAGGGGATTTCGTCGTAACGGTTGCGGGCGAGCGGATCGGCGCCAGCATCCAGCAGCATGTCAATCAGTATCGGATATTCGTTCATTGCAGCCAAATGCAGGGGCGTCTGTTTCTCTCTCCCCGCTACATTAGGATCTGCGCCCGCTTCCAGGCATGCAGCCACGACGGACGGCGTGCCCACCCGGGCAGCGGTTGCACACGGCGTTCTTCCCCGAATGCCGTATCGCACGTTTGGGTCGGCGCCAAGCTCGATCAACTTGATGAATGCCTCCGCGTGCCTGAGATTATTGGAGGCGTGATGTAAGGCCGTTTTGCCGGAATCGTCCTCCGCTTGCAGATCCGCTCCTTCTTGCAGCAGCACTTCAATCACCGCAGCAGTATCTCGGCGCGAGGCCGCGTGGTGAAGTGCCGTTCGACCGTATTGGTCTCGTTCCAACGGACTGTTTCCCGCACCGATCAAGCGAGTGACAATCTCCGTATTGCGGTTACGCGCTGCTCTATGTAGAGCCGTCTCGCCATCAAGATTCTTCGCAAGCGGATCTGCTCCAGCCCCCAATAGCAAGTTCACCACGTCCGGCTGGTCCCGTCCCGCTGCAAAGTACAGAGGCGATTCTCCAGCACTGTCGAGCACGTTGAATTCGGCTCCGGCATTGAGGAGTGCATCAACAATCGCGTAACCGCCACCGCTGGAAGCAGCCGCGTGCAGTGGAGTCCTGCCTATATCGTCCCTTGCTGTCAGATCCGCCCCTGCGGCCAGAAGCAAGTTCACTGATTCGAGAGAGTATTGCGACGCACCATGCAAGGGCGTCTCTCCGTCTCGAGCCCGAGAATTCGGGTCCGCGCCCGCTCTCAGCAGCGCGTCAACTATCGCATGACCCCCACGCTCCATGGCTGCTGCATGCAGCGCGGTCCGTCCCCACCGGTCCCGAGAGTGCAGGCTTGCTCCGGAATCGACCAATGCGTCAACTACCTTGATGAGCTTGGCAAGGTGTGTCTGATTATGGTTAACTGGCGCAACGTCAGTCGCCGCCAGCAGGGCCGTAGTGCCTTCATAATCGCGCACATCCGGATCGGCGCCGGCTTCGATCAAAGCCTCGACAAATCCTTGATTTGCGCTCCGTGCCGCAGCGTACAAGGCGGTCCGACCATACTCGTCCTGTGCGTGAATATCTGTACCGGCGGCGATCAATGCACGAGCAACCTCAATTTCGTCAAGACTCGCCGCCGCCAAATGCAATGGGGTCTTATCGTCAATCGCGCGTGGAATCGGGTCGGCGCCGGCTGCCAACAGCACGGCGATCACCTCGGCCTTACCGGATACTGCCGCAACACTTAGCGGCGTAAAGCCGGATTCGATCCCCGCATTGACATTTGCGCCTGCCTCAATCAACGCCGAAGCCGAAAGAGGATCATCGCATTGCGCCGCCCGATGCAACGGTGTCTGGCCTTTTTCGTCCGCTGCCCGAACATCCGCCCCTGCAGCAACCAGCGCTACAACCAGCCCCGGACTGTGGAGACTCGCCACATGCAAAGGTGTCGCCCCGTCCTCATCTCTCCAGTTCGGATCCGCACCCGCAGCCAGCAGCGCGGATGCCACCAACGGATTGTTGCCACGATACGCGAAATGCAGGGGCGTCTCACCCGAGAGGTCCTCTAAGTTGAGGTCGGCGCCAGCACTTATCAAGGCAGCAATATTCGCGGGATTTCTGCCCGTGCGCGCAGCCACATGCAAAGGAGTTCTCCCACCCAAGCTGCGAACATTCGGGTCCGCGCCCGCGTCAATCAGACGGGCAGCCACCTCGGGACTTCCGCTATTGCCCACTGCCAAGTGAAGGGGGCTATTGTCGTATGCATCCAGCGCCTGCAGTTCCGCCCCGGCGTCAAGGAGTGCATCCACGATGCCAGGATCCTGACTGAGAGCAGCCCCCAAATGTAACGGCGTCCAATCATTCTCGTCCCTGGCATTCGGATCAGCTCCAAGAGTCAGGCAGGCCCTGACCTGGGCAGCCTGCGCTTGAGTAAAAAACTCTTCGGTGTTCCAGTCGGCGCAATCGGACGGCTCGGCGGAAGCACTCCAGGCGCCCAACGAAAGCAAGGCGCCAGAGAAAACACTGGTTATTCTGTTCAGAAGGCGCCCGACCAGCGTTCGATCAAATTAATCAGCATGCCGTCGGGGTCGCGGCAGGTCATTTCCAGGCTACCGGGGCCGGTCATCTCCTCGCCCCCGGGGAGGGTGCCCCGAACAACGAGCCGCTGGGGCTCGCAGACGATCTCCGCGCCCAGGTCCACCAGGCGGTCGCGCACTGCGCGAATGTCGGTAGTGAGCATGACCAGGCAGCCCTCGCCGACGTTCACGCTACCGCTCCGGCGGCTTACCGCCGGCGGCGACGGCTTGACCTCGAACATGCCAATCATCCCGAAATTCGGGCCCTCGGCCTTCACGATTTCATAGCGAATCGCGGAGTCCTCCGACACGCCCAGCAGGGCATGCGCCACCTTGTGCGTGAGTTCTCCCTCGCTGTAGACCTCGCGGTAGCCCAGGCCCTGCTTGTAGAAGCGCGAGGACCGGTCGAGGTCGGAAACAAACAGTGCGGTGCGCACCAGGCGGCTGACTTGCGGTGTGTCGTTCACGTAAACCCTCCCGGGCTAGATTTCCTGCACTGCGCGGATCAGCTCCGCGCACTTGGCCTGGCCGTCGCCGTACAGCATGCGCGTACGGTCCTCGTAGAAGAGCGCATTCTCGATACCGGAAAAACCGGTGCCCTTGCCGCGCTTGATCACGATGGCGTTATTGGCCTTGTCGGCGTCCAGTATGGGCATGCCGTAAATGGGGCTGGCGGTGTCGGTGCGCGCCGCGGTGTTGACAACGTCGTTGGCGCCGATCACCAGCGCCACGTCGGTCTTGGGGAATTCCGGATTGATTTCGGCCTCGTCGAATATCAGGTCGTACGGCACGCCGGCTTCCGCCAGCAGCACGTTCATGTGCCCCGGCATGCGTCCCGCCACGGGGTGAATCGCGAATTTCACCCGCACGCCCCGCTTCATCAGCGCTTCGGCCAGCTCCCAGACCTTGTGCTGGGCCTGCGCCACGGCCATGCCGTAACCCGGGATGATGATGACCTGCCGGGCGAATCCGAGCATGACCGCCGCGTCGATGGCTTCCACGGGCTTCATGGTCCCCTCGATCTCGTCCCCTTCGAGGGCCGTCTCTCCGAACGCGCTGAACAGCACGTTGTACAGCGACCGGTTCATCGCCTTGGCCATCAACTGGGTCAGCAGCGTGCCGGCCGCGCCAACCACGGTTCCGGCAATGATCATGGCCGCGTTGTCCAGCACCAGGCCTTCCAGGCCGACCGCGAGACCGGTCAGCGCGTTGTACAGCGAAATCACCACCGGCATGTCGGCGCCGCCGATGGGCATGGTAAGCGTGATCCCCAGCAGTAGCGCAAGGGCAATGAACACGGTAAGCCACGGCCCGTTCACGCCCATGATGACGAGCACCCCCGCTCCTGCCGCAACCAGCAGGATGAGGAGATTGACCGGGTTCTGCCCGGCGAAACGCAGCGAGCGTTTCAGCCAGCCTTGCAGCTTGGCGAAGGCCAGCAGGCTGCCGGAAAACGAAACGGCGCCGATCAACGCACCGGTGACGGCCAGGGCGATCACCGTCCAGCCGAATTCCTCCCCGCCATGTCCGCCACGCAGCAATTCCACCCAGGCGATCGCCGCCGCCGCGCCGCCGCCCATTCCGTTGTAGAGAGCGATCATCTGCGGCATGCCGGTCATCGCCACCCTTCGGCCGCTGATCCACGCCCCCGCACCGCCAATAACTATTGCTGCGCCGATCAGCAGGAGATTTTCGGGCTTCATACCCGGCCAGAAGAAGGTCACGAGCGTGGCCAGCACCATGCCCAGGCCGGCCCAGACGATGCCGCGCCGCGCACCGGCGGGCGAACTCATCGCCTTCAGGCCGAGGATGAAGAGGACCGCGGCCAGGAAATAGCTGCCGGCAATGAGAGTGTTCAGACTCACTCTTTATCTTCCTGATCGCCGTCCTTGCTGCGCTTGAACATTTCCAGCATCCGCTCGGTCACCACGTAGCCGCCCACCGCGTTGGCAGAGGCGAGCATCACGCCTATGAAACCGATAACTTTCTCAAGCGTCGAATCCGCGAACCCGAGCGCCACCATGGCGCCCACCAGGACGATGCCGTGAATGAAGTTCGAGCCGGACATCAGCGGCGTATGCAGGATTACCGGCACCCGCGAAATGACTTCGTAGCCCACGAAGGCCGCCAGCATGAAAATGTATAGCGCTACGAAACCGTCGATCATGGCGATTCAGTCCCTCCTCGCTCCCGCGTAGCGGATTTCGCCCTGGTGGGTCAGCAGCGTGCCGGCGAACACGGGGTCGTCCAGGTCAAGAGAGAATTCCTCCCCGTCGATCGCAGGCTTGATGAAATTGAAGAGGTTGCGGGAGTACATGGCGCTGGCGTGGCGGGCCATCATCGCGGGCACCTTGAGCGGCGCCATGATGCGCACGCCCTTGTGGTCTGTCGTCTCGCCCGCGCGGCTCAGTTCGCAGTTGCCGCCGCCCTCCGCTGCCAGATCCACGATGATCGAGCCCGGCCGCATCTGCTCAACCGCGGCCGCGCTGACGATGCGCGGGGACGGTCGTCCCGGGACCGCGGCCGTTGTGATCAGTATGTCGGAGGCGGCGATATGGCGATCCAGCGCTTCCTGCTGCATGGCCTTTTCCTCCGCGGTCAACTCCCGGGCGTAACCGCCCTCGCCGGTAGCGCTGACGCCCGAGTCCACGAAACGCGCGCCCAGGGACTCGACCTGCTCGCGAGTTTCGTCGCGGACATCATAGGCTTCCACCACGGCGCCCAGCCGGTGGGCGGTGGCGATGGCCTGCAGCCCCGCAACGCCGGCGCCCAGAACCAGGACCCGGGCGGGGCTGATCGTGCCGGCGGCGGTAGTCAGCATGGGCAGAAACTTCTGCGACTCGTCGGCGGCCATCAGTACAGCCTTGTAGCCCGCGACCGAGGCCTGCGAGGAAAGCACGTCCATGGACTGGGCGCGTGCTATCCGCGGCACCAGTTCCATGGAAAAGGCCGTGACACCGGCACTGCACAGGGCGTCGGTGGTTTCCGTCGGCGCGTAAGCATTGAGCAGGCCCACCACCATGGCGCCCTGCTTCAGTTCCCCGATGCGCTCAATCTCCGGCGGTCCCACGCAGAAGAGCGCATCGCACATCCCCGCCACGGCGCCGGGTGAAGACTCAATCCCGATGTCCTTGTAGTCGCTGTCGGTAAAACTCGCGGCCTTGCCCGCTCCCTCTTCCATGACGACGCGCAGGCCCGCCGCGTGCATGCGCGCCAGGACCTTCGGCACTACGGCTACGCGTTTCTCACCGGGCGCGGTCTCGCGCAAGACGCCGATCGTCAGGGGCATTTGGGAGGAGGAATAGTGCGCAGTCAGCGGGGGATGGCGCGCATTTTAGCCGACCGAAATAGGTGATTTTTCGCTCTCGACATTGAAATTTCGCAATTTAGAGGTATAAGGCGGGCTGAAAGGGAGCTTGTAATGCTGCTGCTGGAAGACGCCGTTGACTTGCGCCAGTGGGTGCTGCGCACCGATGTGGCGGGCCGGCCTTTGGGCTGGATCGATTACCGCGATGCCGTGCGGCTCTATCACGCGGGCCAGGTAGCCTATCCCTGCGGGCGGCCGCTTTTCCGGATCCGCGGCGGCATTTGCGCCCGCACGGGCCACCGCAGCGAGGTGGAAGTCAACACCATAGTGGCCACCCAGGGCGTGTCGGCGGGGCTGAAAAAGCGTCTCGACAATTACACGCCGCCGCTGAACAACCACACGCTGTTCCGCCGCGACGGCCAGATCTGCATGTATTGCGGCGGGCGCTTCCTCAAGCGCGACCTCACTCGCGACCACGTGCGCCCGATCAGCAGGGGCGGGACGGATACCTGGGCCAACGTAGTGGCGGCCTGCAAGCGCTGCAACAATTTCAAGGGCGGCCGTCAGCCGGAGGACGCCGGCATGGAGCTGCTGGCCGTTCCCTTTGTGCCCACGTATGCGGAATACATCTATCTGAAGGGCCGGCGCGTGCTGGCCGACCAGATGGAGTTCCTGAAGGCCCATTTTCCCCGCGACAGCCGCCTGCAAAGCCGCTTCGAACAGGCCGCCTGAATCACGCCGGCGACAGGTCGTGGCAGCGGGCAACATCGAATCCGTCTTAAGCGAGGAGCGCAGATTCGACCCGAACGAGTCCTTTGCGGACCGCGCGCAACTCGACGAAGAACTGCTTGCCGAACTGTGCCTGAAGGGTAACGAGGACCCCGAGAGCATGTGGGCCGAACTGGCCCGCGAACTGTTGACCTGGCACAGGCCGTTTACCGCCATCCTGGACCGCTCGCAAGCGCCGCATTTCTCATGGTTCTCCGACGGCGAACTGAACGCCAGCGAAGCCTGCCTGGGGCCGTGGATCAGGAACGCCCCGGACCGCCCCGCGATCGTCTACGAGGGCGAGGAGGGCGACAGCCGCACGCTGACCTACCGCGAACTGGGCGCGGCAGTGGAGCGCCTGGGCGCCGCATTGCGCGGGCAGGGCGTGGCCAGCGGCGACCGCGTGGTGATCTACATGCCGATGTGCCCGGAGGCCGTCATCGCCATGCACGCCTGCGCGCGCATAGGCGCGGTGCACTCGGTGGTGTTCGGCGGGTTCTCGGCCCGTTCGCTGTACGACCGGGTGGTGGACGCCAGCGCCGAAGTCATCATTACGGCCGATGCGGGGCGCCGCGGCGGGAAGTACGTGCGCCTGAAGGATGCCGTCGACCAGGCGCTGGAATACGGCGAGCATCCGGTGCGCCGGGTAGTCGTCTTCCGCCACTCGGGGGAAGAAGTTGCCTGGCATGCACAGCGCGACCGATGGGCGCATGAGCTGACCGCAGCGGTCGCCGCCGATTGCCCGGCGGAGTACGTCAACGCGGAGCATCCGCTGTTCCTGCTCTACACCTCCGGTTCCACCGGCAAGCCCAAGGGCATACAGCATTCCACCGCGGGCTACCTGCTGCACGCCGGGCTGACCTGCCGCTGGGTGTTCGACCTGCGCGAGGACGACGTGTTCTGGTGCACCGCCGACGTGGGCTGGATTACGGGCCACAGTTACGTCGCATACGGGCCGCTGGCCTCCGGCGCCACCGTGGTGATCTACGAAGGCGCCCCGACCTGGCCCCACGGCGGCCGGTTCTGGGAGATCTGCGAGCGCTACGGCGTCACCGTGTTCTACACCGCGCCCACCGCCATCCGCGCCCTGATGAAGCTGGGCGACGACATACCGGCCAAGTACGATCTTTCTTCGCTGCGCCTGCTGGGCACCGTGGGCGAGCCCATCAATCCCGAGGCCTGGATGTGGTATCACCGGGTGATCGGCAACGGCGACTGCCCCATCGTGGATACCTGGTGGCAGACCGAGACCGGCGGCATCATGATTTCGCCGGTGCCGGGCGTCACGTCCACCAAACCCGGCTCATGCACCCGGCCACTGCCCGGCGTACAGGCGGCCATCGTGGATGAGAACGGCGAAGAGATCACCGAGCCCGACCGCGGCGGATACCTCGTTATCCGCCATCCCTGGCCCTCGATGCTGCGCAATATCTGGGGCGACAGCGAGCGTTACCGCGAAACGTACTTCGGAAAGTTCGGCGACTACTGCTACATCACCGGCGACAGCGCCCGCCGCGACGCCGACGGTTATTTCTGGATCATGGGGCGGCTGGACGACGTGGTAAACGTGTCCGGCCACCGTCTCGGCACCATGGAAGTGGAATCCGCGCTGGTGGCGCACCCGTCCGTGGCCGAAGCGGCGGTAGTAAGCCGCCCGCACGAGATCAAGGGCGAGTCCATCTTCGCCTTCGTGGTGCTGAAGGGCGCCGCGGCGGCCGGCGGCGACAGCGAAGCCGGTCAGCAGGAACTGCGCGCCTGGGTCGACGAACAGCTCGGCCCCATCGCGCGCCCGGACGACCTGCGCATCGTCGAGGCCCTCCCCAAGACCCGCTCCGGCAAGATCATGCGCCGCCTGCTCCGCTCAATCGCCCGCGGCGAAGAAATCAACCAGGACATCTCCACTCTCGAAAACGCCGACCTCGTCCGCCAACTCACACAGCCCTGATGGGATCAGGCTGCGTTTCGCGCGCGCTGAACCCTGTCCAGATCGAACGTCGCCTGCAGATTCATCCAAAGCTTAGGGGAAGTCCCCAGAGCTCCAGCCAGATCCAGCGCCGATTCGGCAGTCACTCCTCGCTTACCGCGAACCAGCTCATTCAGCCGGGCGCGGGTCCAGCCGAGCTGCTCAGCGAATGCCGCCTGAGTCAGGCCCTTGGGTTCAATGAATTCTTCCAGAAGTATTTCGCCTGGATGAAACGGATTTGAAGGCTGATTGCTCATGTTTTTCTCCGGTCAGTGATAGTCAACGACCTGCACACTGCTCGCCTGCCCATGTCGCCAACGAAACACAATGCGCCACTGATCGTTTATTCGGATCGAATACAACCCTCTTCGATCCCCCTTGAGCGCTTTCAGCCGATTCCCGTCATGGATATTTCGGTCATGCGGAAAGTATAAGTGACAGAAACCTGGGACAGAGGTCCGAAATGGCGGGCGCGTTTACGACTGGAAGAGCAGATTATACGACACTATGACGTTCTTAACGTCGTATAAATGAGTTTATGTGTCGTATACGAGCTTTTAGCGACATATAATTGGCCACGTGCCGAAGCGGATCCCCGAACCCGAGCTTGACGCCATTCTCACCGTCGTGGCAGCCCATCCGCAAGGCGTGCGGGTCAGTGTCATCCGCGAGGGACTGTCATTCGAGTTGCCGCCGCGGATGCTGCAGCGCCGCCTCGCCCTGCTGGTGGAACAGAAGCGGCTGATCGCCGAAGGGGAGCGCAAGGGCCGTCGCTATCGCGTGCCCGTCACGCAAACCGGCAGCTTCACTGCGGTCGCGGGCAGGCCGACCACCGAGGCGCGTGGTGAGGTCTATGTGCCGATCTCGGCAGAGGCGGAGGCGATCAGGCAAGCGATTCGCGCTCCGATCCAGAAACGGCGGCCGGTGGGCTACCAGCGCGCCTTTCTCGATGACTACCGGCCCAACGTTACCCACTACTTGCCGGCGGAAACGCGCCAACGCCTGCTCGCCATGGGTCGCCCGCCCGGCAGCGAGCGCCCGGCCGGAACCTACGCGCGAACGATCTACAACCGCCTGCTGATCGATCTGTCCTGGAACTCCAGCCGTCTGGAAGGCAATACCTACTCCCTGCTGGAAACCCAGCGGCTGCTCGAGCTAGGGGAGCCCGCCGACGGCAAGGATGCGCTGGAAGCGCAGATGATCCTGAATCACAAGGCGGCTGTTGAGCTGCTCGTTGAGCAGGCCGACGAGATCGGCCTCAATCGGTATACCGTCCTGAATCTGCACGCCCTGCTCGCAGACAACCTGCTTGCCGACCCGCAGGCGGGCGGGCGCCTGCGGCGCATTCCGGTAGGCATCGGCCGCACGGTTTACCAACCGCTGGAAGTACCGCAACTCATCGATGAATGCTTCGACAGAATCCTGGATACCGCGGGCATGATCACGGACCCCTTCGAGCAGGCCTTCTTCGCCCTCGTACACCTCGCCTACCTGCGAGGCTTCGAAGACGTCAACAAGCGGGTCTCCCGCCTCGCGGCGAATGTCCCGCTGATCCGCGGCAATCTCTGCCCCCTGTCCTTCGTGGACGTGCCGGTGCGAGCCTACATCGACGGCGTATTGGCCATTTACGAGCTGAATAGCGTCGAACTGCTGCGCGACGTGTTCGTCTGGGCCTACGAGCGTTCCAGCGCCCGATACTCGGCAGTGCGCCAGTCCTTGGGTGAGCCGGACCCGTTCCGCTTGCGTTACCGGTCGCTGATCGCCGAACTAGTGGCGTCGGTGGTGCGCACGGGAATGGCCAAAAGGGCTGCGACTGCATTGGCGCGGCAACGTGCTGCAGAGCAGGTGTCACCGGCGGAGCAGGCGCGATTCGTCGAAGTCGTGGAGACCGAGCTGATGAGCCTCCACGAAGGCAACATCGCGCGCTACCGCTTGCGGCCGGCCAAATACCGGACGTGGCGGCAGGGCTGGCATTAGCAGTCCCTGCGAGGCCTGCTCCGCTCAATCGCCCGCGGCGAGGAAATCAACCAGGATGTCTCAACCTTCGAAAACGCCGACCTCGTCCGCCAGCTCATGCAGCCCTGAGCGGGCCGCGCTGCTACTACTGCAGTAAGCCCGCTATCACCGCGAAAGCACCGGTCAAAAGAGCCAGTATCAGGCCGCCGATCAAGCCAAGCGTCCAGTACTGCAATCGCTCGACGGCGGCTAGCCGAGCGCCGATTTCCGTCATGGTTATCTCGCTCATGTCGCAAGTACAGGCGTCTTCCATAGGTAACCAGGATCAAAAGGGGAAGGCATGTCTTCAATACGAGCGTGCGTACGCAAATGCAGAAAAAATCCCACTTCCCGGAGCGCGTCATGATCGCGTTACACTCTGCAGCCCCCGATCCGGGGTAGGAGGAACCGTAATGAAGAAGTTGTTTGGGGTGGCCCTGATGACCCTGATCTCGATGTCGGCATCCGCAGACCTGGCGGAGCAATTGGCCGCGAGCGGCCGTGCCTATGAAGACAAGGCGCGGGACACGGCCCGGAGGCCGGCCGAAGTGCTTGCCTTTCTCGGCGTTGAACCCGGGATGACCGTTATGGACCTGCTTGCATCGGGCGGCTGGTACACCGAGGTGCTCTCAGTGGCCGTGGGGCCGGAAGGCACTGTTTATGCCCAGAACCCTCCCATGCTCCTGGGCTTCAATGACGGCGCCTACGACAAGGCCATTACGGCCCGGCTCGCGGACAACCGTCTGCCGAACGTGATCCGCCTCGACCGCGATGAGAATGACACCGGCCTTGAGCCCGGCTCGCTGGATGCCGCACTTACCGCCCTGAACCTGCACGACCGCCACAATTTCGGAAGCGACGAGGACGTTGCGGAATTGCTGGCCGCGGTGAAGGCCTTGCTGAAGCCCGGCGGGGTACTCGGCGTGGTCGACCACTACGGCGACTCCGACAGGGACAATACCAGCCTGCATCGTCTCGATGTGGCGCGAGCGTTGCCGATAATCGAGGCCGCCGGCTTTGAGATGGAAAGCTCGGACCTGCTGCGCAACCCGGACGATGACCACACCATCATGGTGTTCGACCCCGCGATCCGCGGCAAGACCGACCGGGTGCTCTACAAGCTCACCAAGCCTGCCGAATAGCGTCAGCGCAGGGTGATGGCGGGGAACAGGATCAGCACGCCCAGCAGCAGGGCATCGCAGGCCAGGTAGGGAAGCGCGGCGCGGATCACCTGCCCCAGCGTAGTCCCCCTGGGCGCGACGCTCTGCATCAGGAACAGCAAAAGCCCGAAGGGCGGCGTGGTCAGGCTCATCTCCAGGGCCAACAGCACCACAACCCCGAACCAGACTGCATCGAAACCCATCGACGCGGCCAGCGGAAAGAACACCGGGATCGTGAGCAGCAGAATCGAGATCTGGTCCATGAACATGCCCAGCACCAGCATCAGGGCGAACATCATCAACAGCTTGGCGTACGGACCGGCCTCCATTCCTATCGACCAGTCCACGACCGCGGTGCTGGCGCCCGAGAACGCCATCAGCTGGCTGAACACCGACGAACTCAGGATCAGCAGGAACACCATGCCGGAAATGCGGACGGTGCTCGTCAGGGCGGACCGGAGTGCCTTGATTGTCAGCTTGCGCGCCAGCGCGGCCAGGGCGGCCACGCTGAGCGCCCCGAAGGCGGCCGCTTCCGACGGCGTGGCCCATCCGAGCACGATGAAGCCCACAACGCAGAACACGACCAGGCCCAGCGGCAGAATGTTGAACACCAGCAGCCGCAGGCGCTGGCGCACGGGGACCCGCTGCACGCCGTAACTGGGCGCGCTGGACGGGTTCAGTCGCGCCTGAAGATAAATGACCAGGCTGTAGCCGACCGCAAGCACGAGTCCGGGAATAATCCCTGCGATCAGGAGCGCGCCGATGTTCAGACCCGCAAGACTCCCCAGGAGCACGCCCAGCGAGGACGGTGGGATCAGCATGGCCAGTCCGCCGGTGCCGATGATGGGGCCGATCGACATGTGCGGCGCATAGCCGCGGCGAGTCATCTCGGGAATCATCAGTGAGCCGAGCATCGCGGTATTGGCCATGGTCGAACCGGTCAGCGTGGAGAAGGTGGAGCCCCCGGCGACCGTGATGTAGCTCAGACGCGCCGGGAGCCGGCCAAACAGCGTCTCCAGCGCATCGAACACCCTGAGCGCCAGCCCGGAATGGAACAGCAGCGCGCCCATGAAAACGAACATCGGCACGGCCACCAACGTGAAGCTGGTGATCAGGCTGGTCGAGTTGTCGACGACCTGCAGCGGCCCGTACAAGTCGCCCATGATCATCCAGGCGCCGAGCAGGTTGGCGGCCAGGAAGGCGAACGCCACGGGCACGCCCATCGCCATGAAGGCGATGACCAGGAAGAAAACGGCAATCCCCGCCGTCATCAGAACGCCTGCTCCACGTCGGCTTCGGTCTGCGCCATGCTGTCGCCGCGCAGCAGACAGCGCAGAAACTCCACGGTCATCATGCCGAATCCCAGGGCGAGCGGCGCGAACAGCGCCCAGCGCGGCATGTCGAGAGAACGGATCTCCACTTCGCCCCGCAGGGCGCCTTCCACCGCAAGGATGCCGGCCAGCACCGCCACGATCACGCTGACCAGGGTGCAGATGCCGAAGATCAGCCTGTCCAGCCTGGTCCGCAAAGGGAGTGCGGTCCGCCGGTAAATCACTTCGACCACGATCCAGGCGCGCTCGCGCACCAGCCAGGGCCCGGCGGCCATCGTCATGTAGAGCAGCGAATACTCGGTGAGGGCGACCGTGTACGCGGGCGGCTGCCGCCCGAAATTGCGCAGGGTCACGTCCACCACGATAAGCAGGCAGTCGGCGGCGATCAGCGCGCAGGCGAACAGCACCAGCCCGTTCACCAGCGCATTCCAGGCCCTGGAGATCATCCCCCCGGACACGCCTTACCGCTCCCCTCCCCGGTCTTCCGGGTAAAACAGCGGCTTGAGGGCCTCGACCGATTCCGGCGCCCGCTTGCGCATCCGCTCCCAGACCACCTGGTGGGCAAGGTCGCGAAAGGCCTCCGGATCGGGCGCCGGCACGCCCTCAAAACCGGTCTCGGCCAGTTCCGCGTATTCGCGGATGCGCAGATCGCGGAACCAGTCATTCGCCTCCACCGCGTACTTCTTCGCTTCGTCGGTCAGGATGTGGCGCGCTTGGTCGCTAAGGGCGTTCCAGCGGTCCAGGTTGATCTGCAGGCAGATGGAAAGGTTGAGCACCTCCGGATCGATCCGGTAGCGCACGAACTCCTCCACGCCGAGGTCCGCAAGACCCACGCTGGTAAAGGCCAGACCATCCACGATGCCGCGCTGCAGGGCGGTATAGGTTTCGCGCAGGGCAATCTGCACCGGGCGGGCCCCGAACGCGTACAGCAGTTCCCGGTTGGACGGCGAGGTGCGGAGCTTCAGACCGCGCAGGTCGGGCATTCCCTCGGGCGTGAATTCGGGGCGGCGGGCCAGATAGATGCTGATGCCGATGCCCGACTGCATCCAGCCGATCAGGTGGGCGTTGGCGCGCTTCTTCCAGTAGGGCTGCAGGGCCTCCAGCGCGCCGCTGGCACGCGCCTGCATGGGGTCGATGTTCGAGGCGAATATGGCATCGCCCTCGGGCAGCAGCCCAAGGTAGTAGGTGATGCCCCCCAGCGCCATGTCGATCACGCCGCGCCGCAGGGCGTAAAAGAGCTGCCGCTGCGGTATGACTTCGGGGCCGCCGATGAATTTGATCTGCACCACGCCGCGGCCGCGTTCGTTGACCGCGTCGATGTAATGCTGGGCGTGCTGCGAAAAATTGATCTGCCGGTTCCAGGAACTGACCAGGGTCAGCGTTTCCTCGCCGCCGGCCGGCGCACACGCTGCCAGCGCAAGCGCGGCGATGAGCGCCTTATGCGCGTGCCTTGCCACGGATTCCCTCCGGCAGGACGCCGGTCAAATCGATCTGACGCAGCCCGCGCCGCAGGAGCAGAAAGCCAACGGCAGCGGATACCAGGTTGCCCAGAGCCCCGCCAAAGAACACCCCGATCAGCCCGAACCACAGGCCCAGCAGCCATGAGAGCGGCACATACACCAGCAGCGTTCGGCACAGCGACACCATCATCGCCGCCAGGGGTTTGCCGAGCGCATTCAGGGAGGTATTGGCGATAATCGTCATGCCCAGCAGGCAATAGGTCCAGGGAATGATGCGCAGTTGTGTCACCGCCGCCCGCATGGCGCCCTCGTCGCTGGTAAAGAGTCCGACGATGGGCTCCGCAAAGATGGTAAGCAAAGCGGCAACAGCGAGACCATAGATACAGGCAAATCGCAGGCACCAGTTGTGGGCCGCACGCACCCGGTCCATTCGCTCCGCTCCCGCGTTCTGGCCCACGAAGGGTCCGATCGCCGCGCCCAGCGCCATGAAGGGCAACAGCGCCAGCGCCTCGGTGCGGATACCGACGCCGAATCCGGCCACCGCGGTCTGGCCGAAGCGCGCCACCATCGCTACCACGAACGCGGAAGTCAACGGCGCCATAAGCCCCGAGGCCGTGGCGGACAGGCCCACATGCAGGATACGGCTCCACGAATCGAGAATCAGCTTCATGCCGCGCAGGGTAAGAAACTTGTCGCGGCGGATACCGATAAACAGCATGGCCGCGAGCGAAATAAGGTTGGCGATCACCGTCGCAAGCGCCGCGCCCTGCACTTCCAGCCGCGGAAAGCCGAACAGGCCGAAGATCAGAATCGGATCCAGGATCGCATTGACGACAGCAGTCAAGGCGAGAAGGACGCCCGGCGACTTGGCGTCGCCCAGGGCCCGAAGTATCGATCCGCCGATTGCGGGCCCCACCACGAAGATCAGGCCGACCAGGTAGATCTCCATGTAGTCCCGAACCATCGGCATGGTGGTCTCGTCGGCGCCCATCAGGCTGAAGATGTCTTCCATGAAGACCCAACCCACCGCCAGCAGCACCAGGGCCAGCATTCCGCTCAGCATGAACGCGTGGGTGGCGATGCGCCGCACCCGGCGCCTGGCGCCCTGGCCGAGCAAGCGCGCGATCACCGAACTGGCGCCCACGCCGATGCCCATTGTTACGGCCGCCACCACGAAGCCCACGGGCTGCGTAAAACTGACCGCGGCCAGCGGCAGCGGCCCCAGACGGCTGACGAACCAGGCGTCCACCAACCCGAACGAGATCATGGCCAACAGACCGACCATCATCGGGACCATCAGGTCCCAGATATGGCGGCCGACAGGCCCTTCGGTCAGGCGCGCTTCCATGACCCGCGCATGATACGGGACGGCCCTATTGCACTGTCCTGGTGTGCTGTCCCATAAGTTCCTTGCCTTTCAGAGCGACTCGACAAGTTCGGCCAGTCCGGACACGCAGAGGTCCGCCTCGGTTGCGCCTTGCGGAGGCCGCGCCGCGCCGGAGCCCGTGCCGGCATAGCGATCCACCCAGGCGGTGCGGATTCCCAGCGCGCCGGCGGGCTCAATGTCGTGATAAAGGCTTTGCGCGGCGTGCAGCAGTTCCGTCCGGGCAATGCCCATTTCCGAGAGCCTGGCCAGCAGGAATCGGAAGTTGCTGGCATCGGGCTTGTACGAGCCGATCTCCTCGGCGGTGCAAACCAGGTCGAAGCGAATCCCCAGGGCCCGTTCGCTCGCCGCGAAGGATTCCTTGTCGACGTTCGAAAGCACCGCAAGCCGATAGCGCTTCTGCAACTCGGCCAGCGCATTCGACGAATCGGGAAATGGCGGCCATCGGCGAATCGAACGGGCAAACTCGCCAGCCTCCGCATCGCTCACCGGCAAGGCAAACTTGCGCCCTATCCCTCGCGCAACCCTGCCCAACACCTCGGGATAGGCCATTCCCGGATGGGCGGACTGCACAAGGGGCTCGACCTCGGAGAACGCCGCCAGCAAATCGGCGCGTTCCAGCTCTGCGCCCCGGCGCCGCGACCAATCCGACAGAGCTTCGGCAATGCCGCTTTCCCAGTCGATCAGCGTTCCGTAACAGTCAAAGCTGATGGCCTTGATTCCCATGATCTCCTCCGGCGGGCAGGCGCGCATTGTAGAGCCGGCAGCCGAACGCAAACCACCGTGCGTAGAATGGCATTCTCGTTTGGGAGGGGTTGTTCAAATGCGCAACAAGTCAATCGATTTCCTGGCCGAAGCCGGGCAAGTGCAGGTCAGCAAGCGGGAATTGCTCACGGGCGCGGGCGCGGCGGTGGCGCTGGCTCTGATGCCGCGGATCAGCCGCGCGGCCAGCGAGACCTGGGACCTTATCGTGGTGGGAGCAGGATCCGCGGGACTGCCGTGCGCGATCTTCGCCGCCCAGCAGGGCGCCCGGGTCCTGGTGGTGGACCGGGCGCACCGCCTGGGCGGAACGCTGGACCGCTCATCCGGGCAGATTGCGGCTGCCGGAACGCGGCTTCAGGCGGAGCACGAGATTGAGGATTCGCCCCAGGCGCATTTCGACGACATCATGCGCATCAGCCGCGGCAAGGTGGATCCCGAGCTGACCCGCGTGTTCGTGACGGAGGCGGCCCGGACGGTGGACTGGCTGTGCGACCGGGGTTTCACCCCGTTGCCCGACCACCCGGTGACCACCGGGGGCCATGAGCCCTACCGGGTGCGGCGCTACCAGTGGGCGGCGGAGAACGGAGTGGCGATCTTAAGGGCGCTCCTGCCCGAGTTTCTGGATCTGGCTCGCAAAGGCTCGATCGAATTCCTGATCCGCACCGACGCAAAGGAACTCATTCAGGACGCTGAAGGCTCCGTGAAGGGCGTGATGGTGGAAGACGCCCTGGGCCGCAAGATGGACCTTAAGGCGCGCAAGGTCGCGATCACCACCGGCGGCGCAGGGGGCAATCCCGAGATGTTCGAGCGGCTGCACGGCGTTCCCATGTATGCGCGCCTGGCCTATCCGTTCAATCTAGGCGGCGGCCTGGAAATGGGCGTGGCGGCGGGCGGCGTCTTGCGGGGCGCGGAACTGTTCACGACCTTTTTCGGCATGGTGCTGAACGATTTCAACGTGCCCAGCACTCCCGCCGGAGTGCCGGTCAACAGCTACCCGGAACGGCGCATGCCCTGGGAGGTGTACGTGAACTCCGCCGGCCGGCGCTTCGTGCGCGAAGACCATCCGAGCGTGGACGAACGCGAACACGCGCTGCTTGCGCAGAAAGATCATCGCTACTGGATGATCTTCGACCAGGAGATCATGGATACCGCGCCGCCGGTGGCGCTGGGGTGGGACCGCGCGCGACTGGACCTGGCCTTCGACAAGTACCACTTCTTCTCGCGCGGCGAGACGCTGGGGGAACTGGCCTTCTGGGCGGGCATTGACGCGGAGGGCCTGGCGGCGGCCGTCGATCGCTACAACGCCGGGCAGGCGGGCGGTCGGGACCCGGATTTCGGCCGCGAGCACATGCCCTTGCCGGTCGCCAAGCCGCCGTTTTATGCGATCCGCATGCAGGGCACGCAATTGCTGACGTTTGCGGGGCTTAACGTCAATCCGCAGTTCGAAGTGCTCACACAGGACGGCGAGCCCATTCCTAACCTCTACGCTGCAGGCGAAGTGCTGGGGGCCGGAGCGACCACCGGTTTCGGCATCGTCAACGGCATGATGCTCACGCCGGCGCTGGTATTCGGACGGATGATCGGGGAGCGCGTGTTTACCTGAGACCCGTTGCAGCGATTGATCCCGGAGTAACGGGACATTTAGTGCTTAGAATGGCAACAACACTTGGGAGGGTTCTTCAATGGGCAGGATTCACTCTGATGCCCCGACGGAAACTGCGGCACTTCGGTTGAACAAGCGGGAACTGCTCGCCGGCGCCGGCGCTGCGGCGGCAATGGCACTGATGCCGCGCATCAGCCGGGCGGCCAGCGAAACCTGGGACCTGATCGTGGTTGGTGGGGGATCGGCGGGACTCCCTTGCGCGATCTTCGCCGCCCAGCAAGGCGCCCGGGTACTCGTTGTGGAAAAGGCGCACCGCCTGGGCGGAACGCTGGACCGGTCCTTTGGCCAGATTGCAGCCGCGGGGACGCGACTCCAGGCCGAGCAGGGCATTGAGGATTCGCCCGAAGCGCACTTTGACGACATCATGCGCATCAGCAAGGGGAAGGTCGATACCGAGCTCATCGGCGTTTTCGTCAGGGAAGCGGCCAGGACGGTGGATTGGCTGGGCGAACAGGGATTCACGCCCCTGGATGGCCATCCGGTCATGACCGGAGGGCATGAACCCTACACGGCGCGGCGCTACCAGTGGGCGGAGCAGAATGGAGTCGCGATCCTGAAAATCCTGTTAACGCAAGTCCTTGATCTGGCTCGCAAAGGGTCCATCGAATTCCTGATCCGCACGGACGCGCTGGAATTGATTCAGGATAACTCCGGGGTCGTGAACGGCGTCATGGTGCGCGATGCAATGGGGCGAAAAATGGACCTGCTTGGCCGCAAGGTGGCGCTTACCAGTGGTGGCTGCGCGGCCAACCCGGAGATGTTCGAGAAACTGCACGGCACGCCGCTGTACGCCAGCCTGGCCTATCCTTTCAATCTCGGCGGCGGACTGGAAATGGGTGTGGCGGCGGGCGGCACGCTGCGCGGCGCGGAACTCTTCCAGACCTTTTTCGGGATGGTGCTGAACGACTTCAACATACCGAGCACGCCGGCCCCGGTGCCCGTAATTACAACTCCCGAACGGCGCATGCCCTGGGAGGTCTATGTCAATACCGCGGGACAACGCTTCGTGCGTGAAGACCATCCCAGTGTGGACGCGCGTGAACATTCTTTGCTCGGACAGGAAGACCACCGCTACTGGATCGTCTTCGACCAGGCCATCATGGAAGCGGCGCCGTCCATGGTCATCGGCTGGGATCGCGCGCGGCTGGACTGGGCCTTCGACAAGTATCACTTCTTCTCGCGCGGCGATTCCATGGCGGAATTGGCCTATTGGGCCGGCATCGACGGCGACGGACTGGCTGCCTCCCTTGAGTGCTACAACTCCGGGCAGGCAAGCGGCCAGGATTCCGATTTCGGCCGCGAGCACATGCCTCTGCCGGTCGGCAAGCCGCCGTATTACGCCATTCGCATGCAAGGCAGTCAGTTGCTGTCATTTGCGGGCTTGAACGTGAACACCAATCTTGCAGTGCTGAACGGAAACGGCGATCCCATCCCCAATCTCTACGCCGCCGGTGAAGTACTGGGCGCGGGAGCGACTACCGGCTTCGGTATCGTCAACGGGATGCTGCTGACGCCGGCTCTGGTATTCGGGCGCATGATCGGAGAGCGTGTTTTCGCCTGACCGCCGAGCGTGGACGGCGCGCGTGGGGCCGCTCCGGGTGAGCGCGCGTTCCCGCGGGTGAGGCCGGGACGCCCTCTTTCCAAAGCGCGCCGCGCTCCCTCCCGGGTATGAAATACGACCTGAAGACCCTTCAGGGCGACCTGTTCGGCGGCGTTACCTCCGCCGTAGTCGCTCTGCCGGTGGCCCTGGCATTCGGGATCGCCTCCGGCCTGGGAGCCGAAGCGGGGATCTACGGCGCGATTGCGGTCGGCTTCTTTGCCTCCGTGTTCGGCGGCACGCGGTCGCAGATTTCGGGGCCCACGCCGTCGATGACCGTCGCGATGGCCGTGATCATCTCGACCCACGCGAACAGCCTGGGCGAGGCACTGATCATTGTGGTGCTGGCCGGGGTGATACAGGTGCTGCTCGGCGTACTGCGGATCGGGCGCTTCGTGGTCTACACGCCGCACGTCGTCGTGTCCGGATTCATGTCCGGGATCGGCATCATCATCATGCTGATCCAGGTACTGCCGTTCCTCGGCGCGCCTACTTCGCCCGAAGGTCCCATGGGAGCGGTGCGGGCGCTGCCGGCCGCCATCGCCGGGTTGAACCCAAGCGCGCTGGCCATCGCCCTCCTCGCGCTCGCCATTTCGATTTTCTGGCCACGGCGGCTGGAGCGCTTGGCCCCGGCTCCGCTGATTGCGCTGGTTGCCGGATCGACAATGGGAATTCTCTGGCTGACCGGGGCGCCCTCGATCGGATCGATCCCCGAGGGATTGCCGAACTTCACGCTGCAACTCCCGAATGCCGACTTCCTGCTGAGCGCCCTGCACCCGGCCATCATCCTCGCGCTGCTGGGCGCAGTGGACAGCCTGCTTACCTCGCTGGTGGCGGATTCCATGACCGGCACGCGGCACAGGCCGGACAGGGAACTGGTAGGTCAGGGCATCGGCAACATCGTTTCGGGGCTGTTCCAGGGAATGCCGGGAGCGGGCGCCACCATCGGGACCGTCACCAACATCCGGGCAGGTGGCAGCACACCGGTATCCGGCGTTATACGCGCGTTGTTCCTGCTGGCGCTGTTGCTGGGATTCGGCGACTACGTGGAGCCGATTCCGCATGCCGTGCTGGCCGGCATCCTGATGAAGATCGGCTGGGACATCGTCGACTGGCGGCTGTTGCGACGCATTCATCGCCTGCGCCGCGACCACCTGGTGGTCATGCTGATGACCCTGCTGCTGACGGTGGTGGTCGATCTCGTCACCGCCGTCGCGATCGGCCTCATCGTTGCCGGCATGAATCACGCCCGGCAATTGAAGGGCCTGGAACTCGACCGCGTGGTTTCGGTGCCGGTGCTGGACCGGACGTTTTTCGCCGGCGAGGAAGGCATGGAGATCAGCGACCCGCTGCAGGCGCGCGTGGGGATGGTGGCCCTGCGCGGCACCCTTACGGTGGCATCTTCACGCAATCTGGTCAGCGTGATCGGCGCCGACATCAAGGACCACGAAGTCGTGATATTCGACTTTTCCGAAGCCCGGTTCCTCGACGACAGCGCCGCCATGGTTATCGAGCAGTTGCTCAACGTGGCCGGCGACGCCGACACGAGCGTGATTGTGGTGGGGCTGTCGGGCGGGGTCGCGGAGATGATCGATGCTCTGGACGTGCTGCGGGGCGTGCCCGGGGATCGGGTGGTGAGCAGGCTCGACCAGGCGCGCGGTATCGCGCGAAAACTCCTCGAGGAACAGCTCGCCTCTTAAAGCGCGGGTAGCCGCTTTACTCGGACAGCGCGAACGCGACCAGCGCGTCGGACTGCGCCGTGCCGACGCGCGCGTTACCGCCGGCGGCGATCACAACAAATTGCCGGCCGCCGGCGCGGTAGGTGATCGGCACCGTCATCCCGGGCGCGGGAAGCCTGCCGGTCCACAGTTCCTCGCCGGTCTCGATATCGAGGGCACGCAGGTTGTGATCCAGCGTTGACGCCACGAACACGAGGCCGCCGGCCGTCGCGATCGGACCCCCCACGCTGGGCGAACCCCAGGCGAAAGCCGCCGGCAGCGTAATACCCATGGCCCGCAAGCGGCCGAGCGGGATCTGCCAGCGCATTTCGCCGCTGTCCATGTCGATGGCGCTCAAGGTTCCCCAGGGCGGCGGCGTGCAGGGGAAGCCGGACGGCGACATCCAGACTTCGCCCTCCACCCGGTACGGAGTTCCGCGCAGGGGACGGTTCAGGTAGTCCATCGGGCCCTCGGACTGACCCTCGTCCGTCGGCACGAAGCGAATCCAGGTGGCGAGGTTTTCCGCCTTGATCACCAGCAGGTTGGTGCCGGGATCGTAGGCGGCGCCGCCCCAGTTGCCGCCTCCCAGCGCCGAAGGAAACAGGATGCTGCCGCGTTGGCTGGGCGGCGTATAGAGACCTTCGTAGCGCGACTGGTCAAACCGCTTGCGGCACCAGTTACGGTCCAGCGCGGTAATCCCGAAAAGGCTCTCGCGGTCCAGTTCGATGCGGGCGAAGGTGGCGATGCCCACGGGAATGGGTTGGGTGGGCGAGGCGATGTCCTCCGGCAGGTCGGAGGGCGGCATTGCACGCTCTTCGATGGGAAACACCGCATCACCGGTCGCGCGGTCGAACACGAACAGGTGGCCGCTCTTGGTCTGCTGAATGGCGACGTCACGCAGCTCGCCGTCCTTGCGTATGGTCACGAGCAGCGCATGGCCGGGCAGGTCGTAGTCGTACAGGTCATGGTGGGTGGTCTGGAACGACCAGCGCGGCTTGCCGGTGGCGCCGTCAACGGCCACCACCGCGTTGACCAGCGGCATGTCCACGCGCCGCCCGCCGCCGTAGTAGTCCGCCGAGGGGCTGGTAGTGGGCAGAAAAACCAGGTTGAGGTACGGGTCGGCGCTCATCGTCGTCCAGACGTTGGCCGCCCCGGTAAGCGCGCTCGCTTCCGGCGGAATCGGATTGAACTCCCAGGCCATTTCGCCGGAACGCACGTCAAAGGCGCGCACTACCCCGTCGATTGCGTCCGCCACCCCGTCGTCCGAGCCGCTGCCGGCAACGACCAGGTCGCCCAGAATGGCCGGCGGCGAAGACATGCCGCGCACCTGTCCCTCTCCGTAACCCTCATAGTCCCAGTGCGATACATACCCGGGGTGCGCCGTGGCGGCGCCGAAATCGAGGCAGGCCTCGCCGGTCAGCGCGTCGATGGCATGGATGGCGCCCGTGAAATCGCCCTTGAAGATGCGCTTGGCACAGCGCTCGGAGGATTCTTCCGCCTGTTCCCAATAGGCGATGCCGCGGCAGGTACTCGGGCGGCGATCGCCTGCGCGTTCGGCCTCGCCGCCCTGCAACGCGGCATGCGCATCGTAGACCCACTCCTCCTGCCCGGTGGCCGCGTCGATTGCGAACACCCGGTTGAACGGCGTGCAGAAATACAAGAGCCCGTTAACCATCAGCGGCACCGCTTCGTGGGACGAGCCGACGCCCTGGGGGCCTTCAGCATAGTCGCCGCTGTGATGTATCCAGGCCTGTTCGAGCCCGCGAACGTTCTCCCGGCTTATCTCATCCAGCGGGGAATACTGGCTGCCGCCGGGGTCGCGTCCGAAATTGCTCCATTCGCCCGCAGCGTCGGAACTTTCCGGCGCCGCCTGCGCATAGGCGCCCTGGGCCGTCGCGGCCATCAGCAAACATGCCGCGACCCGAAGGCCCCGCAAGAGGGCCGCCCCTTTGGGTGCGTTCAAGCGTTGCGCGTTGCGTGAACCCGCCCGAAGAACAGCACGCCCTTCCTGGCCTCGCGCACCGTAAATCCGGCCTTCTCGATTTCGTTGGGAAAATGGATGCTCGCGAACTCGTTGCGCCACACTTCCTGGTTCCAGCGATGGTCCCACCAGCGCCTGAAACGGCGATAGCCCGTGGGCGGGTGCTCGTCGGTCGGAAAATCGAAGGGCTGAAACACGCCTTTCGGACGCGTAATGCGCCGCACCTCGCCAATGATGTCCCTGGTGATACTCGCCGGGGTCTCGTGAAAGACGATGTACGAAGCAACCAAGTCGAAGAAACCGTCCGGAAAGCCCGTTTTCTCGCCCAGCGCCTGCACGAAGTGCAACTCCCTGCCGAGCTCGACCGCGCGCATGTGCGCATAACGCACCATCGGGGCGGACACGTCCAGTCCCCACACCTCGGCATCGGGAAAACGGTCCTTGAGCGCCAGGGTCAGCTGGCCGGGTCCGCAGGCCAGATCGAGAATGCGCTTGACCTTGCCATCTGCCGGAGGCTCGACCGCCGCCGCCAGCTGCGCATGCACCTCGTCCTGGTCGTTATGACCCATGTAGAAGTGGTTGGTGCCGTAGTGATAGATGTGGCCGGCAAAGGGATCGCCCACGTAGCCGCCGGGCTGAATGTGGATTTCGTGCGAAGCGTATTCCGGAACCTCGAGCTCGGGGTCCAGCTTCACCGTTCCCGGTCCGGCCTTGTCGGCGGCGTCCAGCTCGGCCAGGTAGGTTTCGGCCTTGCCGTGGAACTCTTCCTGCAGGATCTTCCAGCTGATGAGCTGGCCGCTGATCCAGTAGCGCATGCTGGCGCCGATCACCGGGTCGCGTTCCAGAATCTCGCGCAACGCCTCGATCGAAATGTCGCTCGTTGGATCGATGCCCTCTTCCTTGAAGATGTCCTCGGCGCGAACCTGGGCGGCACGGCCTAAGGGACCGTTCGACCAGACCCTGAAGCCGGTCAGGAAGTCCTGGCGGCTCTCAAGATCGAGGTTGGCCAGGCGCTCCAGCTTGCCAATGTTGCCGCGCGGCTCGAAGTCGTACGGCGGTGAAGGCGGAGTAACCGTGGACGCGCGCGCCTTGCGCGTAGCCGCCGCGGCCGTAGCGGAAAAGGCCGCGGCCAGGCCGCCCAGAATCGTGCGTCGATTCATCATGACTGCCTCCTTCTCATGTCAAAAAGTTCGCGATCCAGGGGCGGCGTCTGGTTCGAACGCGAAGCGCCCACCGTGATCGAACCGAAGGTCCGCTCGATGAAGCTGTCGCGCTCGGCCCGCCAGGCGGCCTCCTCCTCGGCGCTGGGTTTATATCCCTCGATCATCTCGCGGGTTACCTTGCCGTGGTCCTCCAGCAGGCGCTCGGTGATCTTCGTGCGCCGGGCCTGGACCCAAAGCTCGGTGCTGATCGATACCAGGGCCGTCATCAGGTGATCCATCGCCGGATCCTTCATGAACGTGGCCTGGTCCGTGTCGGACTTGATGAAATCGGCCGTGTAGCCGGGATTGTCACTCATGGTTATCTCCCCCATGCTGAACCTTTGATTATAGAACCTCGTTTGCGCCTCGTTTTTCCTACTTCCGCGCAGGATCAGAGGTGAGTGACGCGCCCCCTCCCTGTCGGGAGTTTGTGAGCCAGTGAGCGCCGATGACCCGGCGCTCACAGCGGAACAAAGCTCCATGGATGGATTCATGCGTCTCCCGACAGGAAGGGGGCGCGTCACTCACCGGAAGGCTTTGCAGAAAACTACGGATCAGGAGTCGGGAGCGCTGAGGGAGAGAATGCGATCTACGCGGAAGGTGCGTTCGTCCCGGCGCAGCATGCACCAGGCGCGCATGCCCAGAAACTCGCGACTCGAATAGGAGCGCATACCAACTTCCAGCGGCCGAACGCGGCGGCGTGTGCGCACGTCGTTGCGCTTGAGGTACTCGATGTCCAAAGCGCTGTCCGTGGCGATGGCCTTCTCGATGATTTCGAGCTTGGCATCGGCAGACAGGCTGCGTTCGGCGCGCTTGTACTGCTCGCCGGTCAGGAAGCGCTGCACCCGCCAGTCGCAGCGAATGGAACCCGCCGTCAGCGGGCGGGTCAGCACCAGGCCCTCGAGGGAAGTGCAGCGGCTCAGTGCAACGTAGGCCTGCCCGGCGGCGAACACCCGGTCGAGATCCACCACCATCCGCTCGAAGGTCTTGCCCTGGCTCTTGTGCACGGTCACCGCCCACGCCAGCCGGAACGGAAACTGGGTGAAGGTTCCCGCCGGGCTGCTGACGATGGACCCCTCGCGGGCCTCGAAACGGATCAGCTCCCATTCGTGGGGCTCGACACGAACACGGCGTCCCGAATCGGCCAGGCGCACGAGCACATAGGCCTCGCCGCCGCCGATCTCCACGCCCTCGATCACGCCGATGCTGCCGTTGACCCAGCGCTGCGCGCTGTCGTTGTTCAGCAGCATGACCTGGGCGCCCGCCTTGAAGCGAAGCTGCGCTTCGGTGGGGTAGTACTCGCGGCCGAAGGTCCCCTCAATCACGGCATCGAACTGATGCTCCGGCGCGGCGAGCCCGTCCAGCCTGTTGCGGTTGATCAGGCCCGCCTTGCGGTTGGTGCCGGTCAGCGTGATGTAGCCGCCGTCAGCGGGCGGCTCGAAATGGGGATCCACCCGCTGATTGAGGTGATCGAGATCGCTGTCTTCAAGCGACTTCTTGCGAATGCGGTTCAACAGCTGCACGAACCCCCGGTCGCGCTGCCGGAATACGCGCGTGAGTTCGATGATCTCGAGCTCGACGCCCTCGAGCGCGCGGGCGCTGAAGAAGTGGGGGGAATCGTAGACCTGGCCCAGCGCCTCCCGCTCCAGCCCGGTAACCACCGGCGGCAGCTGGTAAAGGTCGCCGATGAACACCATGTGTACGCCGCCGAAGCGCGCGTTCGGGCTCGGACCGTAGCGCCGCAGAAACAGGTCCACGGAGTCGAGCAGGTCGGCGCGCAGCATCGATACCTCGTCGATGATCAGCGTGCGCAGGCTCCTGTAGAGACTTGCGTTGCGCGGCTTGCCGCGGCGCGCGGCGATTGCCTGGGGCGTTACGTCGATTCCGAAACCGAAAAAGCGATGAACGGTCTGACCGCCCACGTTCAGCGCCGCCACGCCGGTAGGCGCCAGGACCACCGGGTCCCAGTCGACGCTTTGGCAGAAGTGGCCCAGGAGGGTGGACTTTCCGGTGCCCGCGCTGCCTGTTATCAGCAGGTGCCGGCCGCCCTGCTCCATGCCGTCAAGCGCGCGGGCGAATTCTTCGGTGATCTCCAGGTCCGGGGCGGGACTGTCCACGTGCATTCGCCCCGCCCGGTTCAGCGAACCGGCGGCAGCTCCCAATTCGTGATGGCGACCTTCATGCTGGCGCCGGGCCCGGAAATATTGAGCCTGCGGGGAACGGCAAGGTCGCCCGAGCGGGCCAGCGCATTTACCTCGATGCGCCAGCCGTCCTGCCGGAATTCCCGTACCGCGCCCTGACCGGAGCTGTATTCGGTGAACGGAGAACCGGGATTCGGCAGCCCGCGCAGCCAATAGGGAAGGCTTGTCAAAGGCGCACTTTCGCACAGCATTTCCAGTTCGTCGATCTGCATGCCGGGCGCACACATCGAAACCCAGTCGCCCTCGCTCAACAGGTTGACGTCCCCGTCCTCGATCCGCACGCGCTCGGCGCCCACTCCCCAGGGCCCGCTCAGTTCGAGCTGGGCCAAGGCGCCCTGCTGGCGCCACAACACGTTGGCCTGCGCACCCCGGCCCTCCCGGTTAAGTGCGACGCGGCCGCGCAGCCCCCAGGATTCAAGCTCCGCCAGCGCGGCCGCGTCCAGGACGGCGGGAGCGCGATTGCCGGCCACCGTGCAGCCGGTCAGCAGCAGGACGACCGCAGCAAGAAGGCCGGCAACCGCGGCTGCCCGTCTCACCGCGAATACCTTTCGCGGACGGCCTCCAGAAGAGTCGTGTCCTCGTACTGCGCCAGCGATTCGCGAAGCAGTTCGTCGGCCCGTTCGACCTGTCCCAGTTCATACAGGACTTCGCACAGGTGCGCGGCGACTTCGGGATGCGGAAAGTTCTCAAGCGCCTGCTCCAGCAGCCCGGCCGCCTCCTCCTTCCTGCCGAGGCGGTAAAGGACCCAGCCCATGCTGTCCACGATTGCGGGCGAGCCGGGTTCCAGTTCCAGCGCCAGGCTGATGTGCCCATGGGCTTCGTCAAGGCGTATGCCTCGATCCGCCAGCGTATAACCCAGGGCATTGAGCACTTCCGAGTCATGCGGGTAGTCGGCCAGCAGGCCTTCCATCGCCCGTATCGCCTTGCGGTCTTGCTTCAGGTCCAGCAGCAAGTGGGCCCGCTGCATCCTCAGCGG
Organism: uncultured Gammaproteobacteria bacterium; assembly: GCA_951828235.1. GTDB lineage: Bacteria > Pseudomonadota > Gammaproteobacteria > Steroidobacterales > Foliamicaceae > Foliamicus. Next base: position 1,429,931 of record OX639965.1, on the reverse strand, counting down.
GCGGCTTTGCGGCCGGTAGCGAAGGGCTTCCTCATAGGCCGCCAGCGCCTCGGCATCGCGCTCCGCGGACCGCATTGCGAAGGCGAAAAGCGGAAGGCTCTCGAACGCGTGCTCCGGATAGCGCCGGACATGTTCCAGGAGGGTAGCCAGAGCTTCGTCGAATTCATCCCGCGCCACGAACGCCCTGACCAGCAGCTCCGCGACTGCCGGCGCAAGCCGGCTTGACTCTATCCCGGCGAGCCACTCGATCGATTCCAGCCACTCTTCGCGGCCGGCTGTGATCTGCGCCAAAGCCATGCGGCAGGAATCCGCCCGGTGGCCGCGAGAAAAGAGCTCAAGATATATCGCTTCGGCAAAATTGCCGGCGCCCAGGGCCTGCAGAATCCTGGCCTCCTGCATTGCCAGATCGGGAGAGTCCGGGTCCGCCGCGCGGAGATTCCGCAGACGGCTCAAGGCCTCTCTGGGCTGGCGCGCTTCCAGCAGCAGCACCACGTAGTTCTGCTCCAGCGCCAGGCTTTCGCGAATGGCCAGCTGTTCGGTCAGCCGGGCAAGCGCCGCATCCGGCTCGCCGGCGCGCAGGAGCGCGGTGGCCGCGAGCACATGCGTGTCGTCGTCCCCGGGATTGTGGCGCAACAGGGAGTCGGCCAGACGGGCCGCCTGCGCATTTTCGCCCGCGGCAAGCGCAACCCGGGCCGCAAGACTCAGAACTTCAGGCGAATCGGGATGCTCGTCGGCGAGTCGGCCGGTCAGCGGCTCCAGGGCTGCCGTGGTCAGCGCGTCGGAATTGATGCCGTTCAGCCGTTCCTCGAAAAATGCGAGAAAACGGGCGTCATTCTGTCCTGCCGAATAACCTGCCCGCGCCGTATCAAAGGCAGCCTCTATGTCTCCGGCAGCCGCCTGCAGTGCCGCCAGCAGCGCCAGGGCTTCGACATCGCCCGGCGCGCGGGCGCGCCACACAGACGCCGCTTCCAGAGCCAGCGCGTACAGATCGCGTCGGAAAGCGAACTCGCCCGCCTCCCTGGCCTTCAGCGCTCCCGCGGCGTCCTCGGTCGAGCGTTGCGCGTCAGCCAGCAGAGCCCGGGCCTCCTCGCCCGGGAAGGCCGGCCAGCCGGCCTCGGCCAGCCGCATCGGCGTGCTCGCGCAGGCCGCCAGGGAGAACCCTGCGAGAACGATGGCGGTCAGCCTGATGCGGGGATGAAGATCCACACTGCGATAATAGCCCCAGTGCCGGGTCAACAGGCTCCGCGCGGAAAGAACCATGAACCCCGCCCTGCTGGAAAAACTCCGCGGCCTCAAGGCCCGCTTCGAACAACTTGAGGCCTCGCTGGCCGATCCTCAAGTGCTTTCGGATTCGGTGCGCCGCCGCGACGTGGGCCGCGAGCACGCCCGGCTTCAGCCTCTGGCCGGCCTGCTGGTCCGCCTGGAGAGGGCGCTGGAAACCGAGGCCGGAGCAGAGGAAATGCTCGCGGGGGACGATCAGGAATTACGCGAGCTGGCGCAGGAGGAGGCCGAAGAGGCGCGGCGCGAACTCAAGGCCCTGGAAGGCCAGCTTCGCCGCTTCCTGCTCAAACCCGACCCGCGCGACGCACGCGACGTGTACCTGGAGATCCGCGCAGGCACCGGCGGCGACGAAGCGGCGATCTTCGCCGGCGACCTGTTCCGCATGTACACGCGCTATGCAGAGGCGCGCCGCTGGACGCTGGAGATCATCCAGATGAGCGAAGGCGAGCACGGAGGCTACAAGGAGATCGTCTGCCGGCTGGCCGGCAAGCGGGTCTTTTCGTACTTGCGGTTCGAGTCCGGCGCCCATCGGGTGCAGCGCGTCCCGGAGACCGAATCGCAGGGCCGCATCCATACCTCGGCCTGCACCGTGGCGGTCTTGCCGGAAGCCGAGGAGACGGGAGAAATCGAGATCGACGCCGGGGACCTGCGGGTCGATACCTATCGCGCTTCGGGCGCCGGCGGCCAGCATGTCAACAAGACCGACTCCGCGGTCCGCCTCACGCACCTGCCCACCGGAATCGTCGTGGAGTGCCAGGACGAGCGCTCGCAGCACAAGAACCGCGCCCGGGCGATGTCGCTGCTGCGCGCCCGGCTGCTGGACGCCGAGCAGAGCCGCCTTGAGCGCGAGCGCGCCGAAGAGCGTCGTTCGCAGGTAGGCAGCGGCGACCGTTCCGAGCGCATCCGCACCTACAACTTTCCGCAGGGCCGGGTTACCGACCACCGCATCAACTTAAGCCTCTACAAGCTTCCGCAGATCATGGAAGGCGACCTTGACGGCATCATCGAGCCTCTGCGCCAGCACATGGAGGCTGAACAGCTCACCGCGCTGGACACCGCCTGACCACACTAGAACTCTTCCAGCAGCCGCCCGAATCCCATGACCCTGTCGTCGATGCCGTTGGCCCTGAGAGCGTGCCAATAGGTGGCCGTGTTGATGGCGATCACGGGCTTGCCGAGCCACCGTTCGGCGCCCGCCGCCAGACGGATCGCGGAAAGATTGGTGCCCACCTGCACCAGTGCGTCGACGTCGTCGCCGTCCAGTTCCTGGAATTCCCGGGCGACCCGCGATTCCGGCACTTCCGCGATGGCGGTCCATGAGGGGCAGCGCAGGCAGGAGTCGCGCACTACCTTGAAGCCGCGATCCGACAGGTATCGACTGACTTCGCGGTTGGCCACCGGAAAGTAGGGCGACATGAACGCCACGTTGCGCGAGCCGTATGCGTCGAGCGCGTCGGCCACCGCCTCGGAACCGACCGACAGCTTGAGTTCGGCGATTTCCTCTATTCTCCGCTTCCATTCCGTGCCGCCCTTCACGCCGCCGTAGAAGGTCACCGCCGACATGCCCATCACCAGGTAGTCGGGTTTGCAGGTCAGCACGCCCCGAACAGCGGCGGCCGTATTCTCCGAAATCTCGATGGTGCCCGCCATGAAGGTCTCGTCGGATATCGCGTTGGCGTCCTGTATGACGATGCGCGAGTAATGGTTGGTGACGCCCGGCGGGCGCAGGTCGTCGAAGTCCGGCTGCACGATGGTGTTTGTGGAGGGCCCCAGCACCCCGAATTTCTTTCTCCATGCCAATGCATCGGTCATCGTCAATTCCTCCTGTATGGTCAATCCCTCCTGTCTAGTCCCAGGTGAGGTCCACGCCGATGTTCCTGTTCTCGGCGTTGCGAAAAGCGGCAATGGCGGCGGCCAGGTCCTGGGCGGCGACGCCCAGCGACTTGTAGACGGTGATTTCCGCTTCGCCGCGCCGCCCGGCAACCTTGCCGTCCAGCACTTCGCCGATCTCCCCTGCGATGTGCGATTCGGAAACAATGCCTGCCTCGATTGCAGCGAGCAGTTCTCCTGCCTGATCCATCGCGGAGGCGCGGTAATCCACGAAGAAGCGCGAGCGGGTTACTACGTCAACATCGGCTTCCGCCGCGCTGGCGATGGCGGCCCCGACCAGGTTCACGTGACAACCGGACGCCAGCCATTTGCCCTCAAGCACCGGGGTTGCGGCGGACGTGGTGGTGCAGACGATGTCGGCGCCCTCCACGGCCTCACGCGCGCTGCCGGCAAGGCAGGCGGAAGCGGGCAGCCCCTGCGCCATCCGCCGGGCGTGGGATTCCGTCCGTCCCCAGATCCGTATTTCGCTGATCGCCCGCACGCAGGTCAGTGCCTGAGCATGGTGCCGAGCCTGGGTGCCGGTGCCGAGTATGGCCAGCGACGCGGCATCGGCGCGCGCCAGGACACGCGTGGCCAGCGCGCTGGCCGCGGCCGTCCTGATCGCGGTCAGCTCGCTGCCGTCCAGCAGGGCAAGCGGTATGCCTTCCTCGCTGTCGAAGATCATTACGGCGCCCACATGGGAGCCGTACGGGCTGTCCGCCGAGCGCGGATACTTGGACACGATCTTGACGCCGAATGTGCACGGTTCGCCCAGGTAACCCGGCATCAGGGTGAACTTGCCGCCCTGCTCCGGGATGTCCATGTATCTGCGCAGCGGCATGATGGTGGCGCCGCGGGATACCGCGCGCATGGCGGACTCCAGCGCATCAATGCACTCGGCATGCGAGAGCGCTTCGGCGACCGCCTCCCGGTTGAGAATGCGCATGAATGGGCTAAGAGAAGGACGCTCAGCCGAATCCCCGCATCTCGATGATGCGCTCGAAGAACGACGGGCCGTCATCGTGCTCGGGCGACTGCTCGAATACCGGAGAAAGGGCCCGGGCGCGCTCGAGATAGCCGGAGTCCAGGTCCTCGAAGGACCGCACCTTTACCGCGTCGAAATGCCAAATCACGTGGCCGGGCAGGATGCCCATTTCGTTATACGGCCGGCGGGTGGCGGAAAAGATGTTCCAGCCCCCGGCGGCGGCGGTGGGCTGGCGCAGCTCCTCCCCGAGGACTTCATGCGTCGCTGCGAAAAGCGAAGCGTACTCCAGCGAAGGCTGCGGAAGTATGGGAGGAAAGCGCGAGCCTTCCTGCAGGCGCAGTATGCCGTTGTCGTCGGTCCAGTCCAGGTGCAGGGGTTTCTCGGCGTAATGGTCGGGAAATACCCGCTTCATGCTGCCGAACCACACCCCCATGGGCGTGTAGTACTGCCCTTCCTTGTGGCGGATGAAACTTGCCGGCAAGGTAACCGCGGTGCCGTTGAAGGGGCTGGTGTACTGGTCGATGAACTCGCCGGTCTCCAGATCGGTGAAGAATGATACCGTGGAGGGATAGCGCGCCCACACGTGCTCTTCCACCTGCTTCCACCACCCGGTTTCGCTGCCGAGAAAGCCGTACATGGGGGTGACGGCGTCTTCCTGAACAGCAAAGACCTTTCCGCGGGTCTTCCACACGCAGGGGTCGCCGCCCTCGTTTCCGTAGGCGCGGATCATCGCGCGGCACTGCGCCTGGGGATCGCCCGGCAGCGTCAGTTTCTCGTCGGCGCCGGCGCCGGTCTCTTGCGCCATCAGCACTCGCGGCGCGCCGACCCCGATACCCATCACGGCCGCAGTCTGCAGCAGGTCTCTACGATTCACGAGCCCTCTCCCGGGAAAGTTCCAACAGAAGCGCGTTACGATAACGCAACCCGACGCGTATGATTCCGGTTTTCGTCACCGAGGCCGAACGACCGAGGATCCGATGAGCGTATTACCCGCCGAGGACGCCCGTTTCGAATGGAATGTCCCGGTGGCCGTGGTGGGCGCAGGTGGATGCGGCCTGTGCGCCGGTCTCGCCGCCCGCCAGGCTGGCGCCGAAGTGCTCATACTCGAGCGCGACGCCGCGCCGATCGGCACCACCGGCATGTCCACCGGCCTGATCCCGGGCGCCGGAACCCGGATGCAGCACGAGAAGGGAATCGAGGACTCGCCGGAGTTGTTCGCCGGCGACATGCTCGCCAAGGCCAGGCAGCAGACCGACGCGGACGTGGTGCTGGCGCTGGCCCGCGAGTCCGCGCGCACCGTGGAGTGGCTGGCGGATGAATGCGGCGTGGCGCTTTCGCTGGTCGACAGCTTCCTGTATTCGGGTCACAGCGTCATGCGTTTGCATGGCAGCCCCAACCGCACCGGGTCCGAACTGATGGGCAGCCTGCTGGACGCCTGCACCGACGCCGGCGCCGACCTGTTGACTGACGCCCGCGTCAGCCACCTCTACGCCGATGCCGAAGGGCGCATAAGCGGTCTGCGTTGCGAGCGACCGGACGGCAGCACCGAGGACCTGGGCTGCGGAGCGCTGATCCTGGCCTGCTGCGGTTTCGCCGGCAATCAGGAAATGGTGGCCGAATATATCCCCGAACTGCGTGACGCGGAGTTCTTCGGTCATCCGGGCAACCAGGGCGAGGCGATCCAGTGGGGCCGGGAACTCGGCGCGGCGATTGCCGACATCCGCTCCTACCAGGGCCACGGCGGTCTCGCGAAGGGTTACGGCGTGCCCATCCTGTGGCCGGTCATCCTGGAAGGAGGGATCCAGGTAAACCTCGACGGCCGGCGCTTTTCCGACGAATCGCTGGGCTATTCCGAGCAGGCGATTAATGTCCTGGCGCAGCCCGATCACGTTGCGATCACGGTCTACGACCAGCGTCTGCACGATCTGATGCACGAGTTCAACGATTACCGCGAAGCGATCACCGCGGGCGCGGTCCGAAAAGCCTCGACCCCGGGAGAACTTGCCGAAATGTTCGGACTGCCGGCCGATGCCCTTGAGGAGACGCTGGCCGAGACGGCCACCCTGACCCGGGGCGATACGGCCGATCCCTTCGGCCGCGATTTCACCGGCAGGCCGGAACTCGCCGCGCCCTGGTACGGCGTGCGCGTCACGGGCGCCCTGTTTCACACGCAGGGAGGACTGAGGGTGGATTCGCGGGCCCGCGTGCTTCGCGAAGACGGCAGCGCCTTCCCCAACCTGTTCGCCGGCGGCGGCGCGGCGCGCGGCGTTTCGGGTCCGTCGCGCTGGGGCTACATCGCCGGCAACGGCCTGCTCACCGCTACCACCTACGGCAGGCTGGCGGGCGAAAGCGCCGCCGTGCAGGTGTAAGGGGATACCCAAACAGGCTCGCGGACCCTTGACTGCCGCGCAACCCGCCTGTCAGCGGTACGCGCCCTGGCGGTGTGCGACACGCACTACAAGGACAAGCAGCGCCCTTTCCTGGAGTTCGTAGATCACACGATAAGCGCCCGACCGCAGCCTTCTCAGGCCCTGCAGCCGGCCCTTGAGTGTTTCTCCCAAGAATGGATTCTGCGCCAGCCGGTCAATGGCCTCCACCAGACGCGCCCGATCGGCCCCGGGGACGCGTGCAAGCTCCTTCGCCGCGCTGCGCTTAATCTGAATCGAGTAGGTCACGCTTGACCTGCTCCCAGTCAAGCACGGGATCATTCGGATCGCGGATACGCTCTATGGCGGCGCTCAGATCCTCGAAATCCTCCAGGTAGCGCTCAATGGCCTGACGAACCACTTCCGCCCGGCTGCGCCGCAACGCCTGCGCCGCTGCATCGAGCGAGGCAAGGACCGTATCCGGAAGTCGGGCGGTAATCTGACTCATACTGAAGTCATCCAATGTCGATTGCATTATTCTAATGCAGAGTAATGCTGCAGAAAGCTCCAGCGGATGGAAAGCACAAGCGCCGTTATGATTCGCGCCATGAAAAAGAAACGCGTGTGGCTGACCCTGGCCCTGGTCGTCCTCGTTGCGCTGATGGGAACGCTTGGCTGGATGGCAAGCGACTATCGCCTGTGGGTGAGGTTCCTGAACTGGCCGCAGGATGCGTCCGACCCGGCCAATGCCCGTAGTTATTCGCCGCAGGTACCCATCGGCTATGGCGACAGCCCGGCTCCCGATACCGCGCAGGACCCCGTGATTCCGCAGGACGTCCTGGAAGAAGCCTGGAACTATGCGCAAAGCCAGCAGTCCTACGCGCTGCTCGTTTCCGTCAACGGGGAACTGCAGTTCGAACGCTATGACCGCGGGGCGAACTCCAGGACTCCCTACAATTCCCAGTCGCTGCACAAGAGCCTGACCGCGATCATGCTGGGCGCCGCTATCTACAACGGCGCGATCGAATCCGAGCACCAGCCGGCCTCGTTCTGGCTGGAGGAGTGGGCGGGCGATCCGCAGCGCTCGGGCATCACCCTGGCGAACCTGGCCTACATGGAAGGGGGACTGGAGCGGGGGCGCTTCGCCGTCAGTCCGTTTGCCCCCGGCGCACGGCTGTTCCTGACCGGTCGCCTGGCCCGTGAAGCCCTGGGCACGCCAATGGCCGCCGAACCGGGAGCCGAGTACATCTGGTCCAATGCCGGCGTGCAGGCGCTTTCCATCGCGATCGAGAGGGCCGCCGGCCGGCCCTGGGCGGAACTGCTGCGGGACTGGATCTGGGAGCCGATCGGGGCGGGCGAGGCCTGGGTCCAGCTGGACCGTCCGGGCGGCAACGCGCAATCGTTCTGCTGCCTGATATCCAACGGGCGCAACTGGCTGCGCATTGGCGAGTTGCTGGCCGGCGACGGCATCTGGAAAGGCCGCCGCCTGCTTCCTGACGGCTGGGTCGCCCGCATGACGCAAGGCGCGTCCACCAACCCCAATTTCGGCATGCAACTGTGGCGCAACGAACCGTACGCGCCGACCCAGCTGCGCATGTCAAAGCCGCGCATGGAAGTTCCGCGCGACCCGGCGCTGGGGGCGGCCGACGCCTGGTACATGGAAGGCCACTTCTCGCAGCGCGTCTACGTCGTGCCGTCGCTCGGGCTGGTGGTCGTGCGCTTCGGCGCAGACCGCCTGGACTGGGACGAAGCGAAGATGATGAACGGGCTGATCGCGGCGCTTAAACCGGCGGCCCCCGTATCACTGAACATTGCCAGGCCGGACCATGATTTCGGCGAACGCCCGGCGCCGCGCGCGCCGGATTACATGCAGCAGGAGAACTGGGCCCGCTATCCGGACGAAGCGGCGCTGGCGCCCGAACATACGGCCGGTTTTTATATTCACCCCACCACCTGGCCGGGGCGCGAATGGAACGCCACCGTGCCTGACGCCGCGGCACGGCCAGCCGTGGATGCCGTCGTGGCTTCGCAGGCAAGCGTGCTGGATGCCTGCTGCGCGGTGTACGCGCCGCGCTACCGGCAGGCCGCTTCCGCCGCGGTATTCGACCAGAAGGGCAATCGGGATCCGGCCTACGGGCTGGCTTTCACCGATATCGCACGGGCCTTCACGCACTTTGCGGAGCACACCGGCGACCGCCCCATCGTGCTGCTGGGCCATAGCCAGGGCGCCTTGCATGCCGAACGCCTGCTGAGTGATGTCATCGCCCAGGACGATGCGCTATCAAGCCGCATGGCCGTCACCTACATTGCCGGAATACCCGTGCCGCTGGGTTCCTACGGGGACCGGCTCAGGAATTTCCAGCCATGCCGCGAGAGCAACGATACGGGTTGCGTGGCGTCCTGGATCACCTACGGGCCCACCGGGGATGCGCGGGCGATTCAGTTCGCCACCGCCATGCGCATGCCCCAATATCGCCGCGACGATGGCGGCCTGGACGTGCAGTGCAGCAATCCGCTGAACTGGTCGGCGCCAGGCGATTGGACGCCCGCCTCGGCCAATCCCGGCGCCGTGGCGCCCGCACTGCCGGGGCAGAGGCGGCGCGCCTCGATCCCGGGCGTCACCGGCGCCTGGTGCGACCAGGGCATCTTGCGCCTGGACCGAACCCCGGCCGCGCCGTTCGATGCCTTGCTGCTGCCGGGGGCGAGCTATCACTACTACGACGTGGCGCTGTTTCACGCCGCACTAAGCGCGAACGCGTCGCTGCGGGCACAGGCCTGGCGCCAGTCGCAATAGCGGAAATCGGCGTTTATACTCCCCTTGAATCCGCTTGGGGAGGCGGATTTTTCTTGAATTTCATCAGGGGACAACCATGACCTTATCGCGTTTCATGCGCCCGGCGATCGCGCTCGGCGCCCTTTGTTTGCTTGCCACCTCGCTGCCCGCGCAGGACATCGAGGAAATCGTGGTCACGGCCCGAAAACGCACCGAATCAGTGCAGGACATTCCGCTGAGCATCTCGGTGTTTGACGAAGAAGCCATCGCCGCGGCCGGCATCAGGGACATCGACGACATCGCCCGGCTGACGCCCGGCCTGGTGTTCGACAAGGGCTGGATCCCGCAGGATACGCGACCGCACATCCGCGGACTGCCCACCGACCGCGGCCGCGCTCCGGTCGGCATCCTGGTGGATGGCATCGACATCTCGTCGGAATCGATGCTGACCTCCGGCGGCGGAATGCTGATGAACCTCAAGGTCATGGACATCGAGCGAATCGAAGTCGTCAAGGGTCCGCAAAGCGCGCTGTACGGCCGGGTGGCCTTCGGCGGCGCGGTGAATTACGTTTCCAGGGCCCCCAGCGACGAGCTCGAGGCGGATTTCTCGGCTGACGTTGGCCAGTATGGGCAGATGGAAGCGCGCGTAGGGGTGTCCTTCCCGGTATCGGAGACCTTCGGCGTGCGGATCAATGCGGTAACGGCGCAGCACGACGGCTACTACGAGAACGAAGTGTCGGGTGAAGGCATCGGCGGTTCGGACTCCACGGGCGTGTCCGCGTCCGCAGCATTGCAGCCGTCCGACAGCTTCCGCCTGGACCTGCGCGTGGCGTATTCGTCGGACGAATACGAAATCCGCCCGCAGGCGCAGCAGGCCAGCAAGACCGGCCACGCCGATCCTGTGTACCTGCCGTCGCATGTGGTCGGACTCCTGTCTCCGGGCGCATTCGGGCCGGTTCCCTACCCTGCGAATGTCTTTGCGCCGCCGGCCGGGGCGATCACTTCGCTGGACACGATTACCGCCAGCCTGAACCCTTATACCGGTGAGGACTACGAAGGAAGCACCTTCGATTCGCTGCTGGTACACGCACGGGCGGAATGGGACTTCGGCGGGGCGAAGCTGAACGCCTGGCTGGGCGGCACCTCCGCCGAAACCACCCAGAACATGGACGTGGACTACTACGGAGAGCCCTGGCAACCGGTTTTCCTGCCCTCGCCCGGCGTTAACGAACCCTTGCCCGCGCAATTCCTTTTCGACCTTGAAACGGACATCGACCAGACCAACCTCGAAGTCAGGCTCGGCGACCTGGAATCCGATGGATTCCGCTGGGCCGTGGGCGGACTGTACTGGAACGAGGAAGTGCGGCAGAAGAACGGAAACCTGATCGTGCTGATGTTCGTTCCGTTCATTTCCGCGGGCCAGAACGTGGCCGCGCAAAGTCCCATCACGAAGCGCGACGAGGGCCGCGATACCGACCACTGGTCGGCGTACGGAATCCTCGAATACGACTTCAACGACAGGCTGACCGGCTCAGTGGAAGCCCGCTACTCGGACGAATCCACGGATACCTACTGGACCGTGGGCGGGAACGGCATGATCGGCGCGGCTTTTGCGGGACCCATCCCCGTCAACAACAATCCGACCGTCCAGCGAGGCTCTGAGGACAGTTTCTTCACGCCGCGGTTCACGCTGGAGTACCAGTACTCCGAAAACATACTCACCTACGCTTCCATTTCCAAGGGCGTCAAGCCCGGCGGCGTTTCCACGATAGCGAGCCCGAACCCCGTTACCGCGCGCTTCGCGCCGGAGGAATTGTGGAACTACGAAGCGGGATTCAAGAGTACGCTGGCGGATGGCCGCGTGACATTCAACGCTGCGGTTTTCTTCATGGACTACGAGGGCAAACAGACGGTCAGCCTTGAGCCCAGCGCAACCGCGGCCACCGGCTTCGATCTGGTGGTGGGCAATGCGGGCGCCGCGGAAATCAGCGGCTTTGAAGTGGAGGGAGCATTTGCAATCACGGAAGAGTTGCTGATTCGCGGGGGATACACCTGGCTGGACAGCGAGTACACCGACTATGTGAGCCTCACCAACAGCGCGCTTACCATCGGGCTGGTAAACGATTGCACCCTGCAGCAGACACCCGCCGGGCTCTACCTCTGTTCGGTGGATCAATCGGGGCGAGAGATGGAGCGCGTGCCGCAGCATAACTTCAATATCTCGGCCAGCTACACCCGTGCCGTCGGCAACGGCATGAACTTCCAGGTTGACCTGCTTGCGCAGTACCAAAGCGAGCGCGGCATCGCGGTCGGACGCCGCAACGTGTTTGACTCGTGGGTCAACGTCGACGCACGCATCGGCCTGCAGGCGGAACGCTGGAGCCTGTTCGCCTACGTGGACAACGTAACGGGTGACGATACGGTGCGCACGGCGCAAAGTTCGGGCGACTTCTTCGCCCTGGGCAACCTGGCGACCGTGATCTTCGCTCCGGACAAGCGCCAGGCCGGACTGCGCTTCAGCTACTCGATGTAATCCCGGGAAAGAGGCGCGCCGCCAACAATCGCAAGGAAGATTCCTAGACCTGCTCCAGCGCCTGAAGGAGGTCGGTGACCAGGTCGGCGGCGTCTTCGATGCCGCAGGAAAGCCGCACCAGGTTGCCCGTGATCCCGGCGGCCCGGCGGGCCTCGGGCGTCATCGTGGCGTGACTCATCAGCGGCGGAAAGCCTGCCAGGCTTTCGACACCGCCGAGGCTTTCCGCGATCGTGAACAGATCCAGGGCATTGAGCAATCTTTCCGGCGCATTCTCGTCGCCGTGAAGGTGGAACGAGACGATCGCGCCGAAGCCATCCATCTGCTTGTCGGCAAGCGCGTGTTGCGGGTGATCCGCAAGACCGGGGTAGTGGACCTGCGCTACCTTCCCGTGCGCCTGCAACTCCTCAGCCACGCGTGAGGCATTGGAGAATTGCCGCCGCACCCGCAGTTCCATCGTCTTCAGTCCCCGTAGCGCCAGGTACGAATCGAGCGGAGCGAGCACGCCCCCGGTGCGATTGCGAACCTGCATCAGGCGGCCAGCCAGATCGCTGTCGGAGACTGTCAGCGTCCCGCCCAATACATCGGAATGACCGGCAATGTACTTGGTAATCGAGTGCATGGAGATGTCCACGCCCAGGGCCAGGGGCCGGGTAGCCAATGGGGTGGCCAGGGTGCTGTCCACACAGCTCAAGGCGCCATTTGCCGCGCACAATTCGGAAAGGGCCTTCAGGTCGGTAATGTGCATCAGCGGGTTGGAAGGCGTTTCCATCCACACCAGCCGGGTGTTCTTGCGCCAGGCTGCCCGCAAGGCTGGCGGGCCCTCGTTCTGATGAACGTAGCTGACCTCGAAACGCCCTTCGCCCGCGACCCGCAGCATATTGAAACTACCGCCGTAGACATTGGCCGGCCCGATGATGTGGTCGCCGGGGGTCAGCAGTTCCAGAACGGCAGTGCTGGCGGCCATTCCCGATGCGAAGGCAAGCGTCCTCGAACCGCCCTCCAGTTCGGTCAGGGCCCGCTCGAAGGCGTCCCGCGTGGGGTTCGACTCGCGGGTGTAGATGTGCTCCGGCTTCTCGCGCATGGCCGGGTAGGCAAAGGTGGTGCTTTGATGGATCGCAGGCATGACCCCGCCGGTGGCCGCGTCGTGGGTGTCGCCGGCGTGCACGCAGCGAGTGGAATTGCCTTGCTTTTTGGTCATGGTCCTGAACCCTGAAGGCGCATTATGGCGGGAAGCGCCGAGAACACAATACTCGCGCCGTGGCGCGTGTCGGGGAAAATAGGGCGATGGCGAGCGCGCGAAATCCGGAGTCTCTGTTGCGGGAGGGAACAAGGCGGCTTGCGCGCGTCAGTGAGACTGCGCGGCTGGACTGCGAGTTGCTGCTGGCCCATGCGCTGGGCCTGGACCGGGCCGCGCTTTACGGGCACGCGGCGGAAGCATTGCCGTCCGGAGAGGTGGAGCGTTTCGAAACGCTGCTGGCCGAACGGATGCGCGGCAGGCCCCTGGCGCAGATCATCGGGCGCAGGGAGTTCCATTCGCTGGAATTCGAGATTACCGACGAGGTGCTCGTGCCGCGGCCGGAGACCGAATTGCTGGTGGAGGTCGTTCGCGAGGACATGCGTGCGAAGGGCGGAAGTCCGCGGATACTGGACCTGGGAACCGGTTCCGGCGCGGTGGCTGTCGCGCTGGCGCGGATCCTGCCCGAATCGCGGGTCGTGGCCTCCGACATTTCCCACGCTGCGCTCGCCGTTGCCCGGCGCAACGCCGCCGGGATGGCGCCGGGCCGGGTGCGATTCGTTCAGGGCTCCTGGTACGGTCCGCTGGACGGCCGGCGCTTCGACGCTATCGCCTGCAATCCGCCGTACGTGGAATCGCGGCTCTGCGGCGAACCGCCGCTGTGCTTCGAGCCGCGCCAGGCCCTGGACGGCGGCCCGGACGGCGTGCGGCAACTGCACCTGGCGATTGCCGGGGCGCCGGCGCACCTGAACCGCGGCGGAATGCTGGCGGTGGAGCATGGCGCAGACCAGGGCGCGCCGGTGCGCTCACTGATGCGCAGCGCCGGACTCGACGCTCCCGTTACCCATCGCGACCTGGCTGGCCACGAGCGCGTAACCGCAGGCCGCCTTCGATGAGGTCGGGACGCCCTCGCTTACATGGACAACCTACGATTTTCGCTGGCTCCCTTGCCTGGCCCTTCCGGGAGTTTGTGTGCCAGTGAGCGTCGATGACCCGGCGCTCACAGCGGAACAAAGCTCCATGGATGGATTCATGCGTCTCCCGGAAGGGCCAGGTAAGGGAGCCAGCGCGCCGTCAGTCTGCGAGATTGGGCGCCAGCCAGACGCGCGCCTCGTCAACCGCGATGCTCTTGCGCCGGGCGTAGTCGGCAAGCTGATCCTCGCCGATCAGCCCGATGTTTGGGTAGCGGGACCGGGAATGGGCGAAGTAATAGCCCGACACCGTGGCGGCCGGCCACATCGCGTACGACTCGGTCAGGCGCGCGCCGATGCGCCGCTCAACCTCCAGGAGGCGCCAGATGAGCGCCTTCTCGCTGTGGTCCGGACATCCGGGGTAGCCCGGGGCCGGCCGGATACCCTGGTAGCGCTCCGCGATCAACTCATCTTTGCTGAACGACTCGTCGGCAGCGTATCCCCAGAGTTCTTTCCGCACCTTCTCATGCAGGTATTCGGCGAAGGCTTCGGCGGCCCGGTCGGCGAGCGCCTTGAGCAGGATGGAGCTGTAATCGTCCGAACTCTTCGCCCCTGCAGCCGCGAGAACCTCATCCAGGTTGCCGCCGGCGGTCACGGCGAACATCCCGACATGGTCGGGGGCCGGGCCTTCGGGGGCGACCAGGTCGGCAAGGCAGCCGTTGGGGTTGCCGGGCGGCTTGCGGCGCTGCTCGCGCAGGCAGTGAATGCGCCCCAGTTCCTCCTCCCTGGACAGGTCCGCATACACCACGATGTCATCGGCAAACCCAGCTGCCGGAAAGATACCGGCGACGCCGGCGGTCGGGAACGGAACCTCTCCGGCCCTGACGGGCCCGATGTATGTGTCGTGAACATCGTCCCACAGTTCTCGCGCCGCCTGCCCCTTGGTCCCTTCTTCCAGCAGTTGCGGAAACTTGCCGCGGATTTCCCAGGCGGCGAAGAACGGCTGCCAGTCGATGTAGTCGTAGAGTTCGCCCAGCGTGGGTGCAAAGACTTCAATAGCTCCGGGCCGGGCCGGTTGGGCGGGCGGTTCGGCCTGCCAGTCGATCCGCAGGCGATTGGCGCGAGCCTCGCCGAGGCTCAGCAGGTTCTCCCGCCTGCGCGTGCCCGAGGGCTGCTCGCGACGGCGTTTCAGGTCTGCCGCCACGTCCGTGAGATACGCGCCGCGCTCCGAGCCGCTGAGCTTGCCCAGCACGCCGACGGCGCGCGAAGCGTCCTTCACGTATACGACGCCGGCCTCGTAGGCCGGATCGATCTTCAGCGCCGTGTGACGCGGAGAGGTGGTGGCGCCGCCGATCAACAGCGGCAGTTCCATGCCGCGGCGCTGCATCTCGCCGGCCACGTGCACCATCTCGTTGAGCGACGGCGTGATCAGGCCCGACAGGCCAATGTAGTCGGCTTTTTCCCTGACCGCGGTGTCCAGGATCTCCTCGCAGGGCGTCATCACGCCGAGGTCGATGACCTCGTAGCCGTTGCACTGCAGCACCACGCCCACGATGTTCTTGCCGATGTCGTGCACGTCGCCCTTGACCGTGGCGACAACCAGTCGCCCGCGGCTGGACACGCCGCTGCCCTCCTGTTCGATAAACGGGATGAGGTGGGCCACGGCCTTCTTCATCACGCGGGCCGACTTGACCACCTGCGGCAGGAACATCCGGCCGGTGGCGAACAGGTCGCCCACGGTGTTCATGCCATCCATCAGCGGACCCTCGATTACGTCCAGCGCCCGCTTGCTGGCCTGGCGGGCGGCTTCGGTGTCGTCCACCACATGGGCATCCAGCCCATGCACCAGCGCATAGCTCAAACGCTCGGCAAGCGGCAGGCCGCGCCACTCTTTTTCGTCGCGGACCTGCTGCGCGCCCTGCCCCTGGTACTCCTGGGCCAATTGCAGCAAACGTTCGCCGGCGCCCGGACTGCGGTTGAGGATCACGTCCTCCACCGTTTCGCGCAGCCGCTCGGGGATGTCCTCGAAAACGCCCAGTTGCCCGGCGTTGACGATGCCGAAGTCCATGCCCCCGGCGATGGCGTGATACAGGAACACCGAGTGCATGGCCTCACGCACCGTGTTGTTTCCGCGGAACGAGAACGACAGGTTGCTTATTCCGCCGCTGGCATGCACGCCGGGCAGCCGCTCGCGGACCAGGCGGGTGGCCTCGATGAAGGCGCGGGCGTAGTCGTCGTGCTCCTCGATCCCGGTGGCCACGGCGAAGATATTCAGGTCGAAGATGATGTCCTCCGGCGGGAAGCCGGCCTTGTCCACCAGCAGGCGGTAGCTGCGCTCGGCCACCGCGACCCGCTCCTCGACGCTCTCCGCCTGGCCTTCTTCGTTGAAAGCCATCACGACCACGGCCGCGCCAAGGCGCCGGATCTCGCGCGCCTGCTGGAGAAATTCCTCCTCGCCGTTCTTGAGGCTGATCGAATTGGCCACACCCTTGCCCTGCAGGCACTTCAGTCCGACCACGAGCACCTCGAAGCGCGACGAATCGATCATGAGGGGCGCCCGCGAGATGTCCGGCTCGGCGGCCAGCAGGTTGACGTACCGGCGCATCGCGGCTTCTGAGTCCAGCAGCCCCTCGTCCATGTTCACGTCCAGCAGGTTGGCGCCGGCTTCGACCTGCTGGCGCGCCACTGCCACCGCGGCGGAGTAATCGTCCGCCTCGATGAGCCGGCGGAAGATCGCCGAGCCGGTAACGTTGGTGCGCTCGCCGACGTGAACGAAGCCGGTGCTGTCGTCGATATTCAGTGGCTGCAGTCCGGCCAGCCGCGTGATCCGCGGCGGCGTTGGCGGCGTGCGCGGGCCAATGCCGGCCAGCGCCTCGCGCATCACCCGGACATGCTCCGGCGTTGTGCCGCAGCAGCCGCCGGCCAGATTAAGCAGCCCCTCCCTGGCCATCTCCTGAAGCGTGGCCGCCATTTCGTCCGGTGTCTCGGTGTATTCGCCGAGTTCGTTGGGCAGCCCGGCGTTCGGATGGACGCTCACTGGAAGTTCGGCGACCCGCGAGAGTTCCCGCATGTGCGGATGCAGCTCGGTCGCGCCCAGCGAACAGTTCAGGCCGATGGCGGTCATGGGCGCATGCCGGATCGAGTTGTAGAAGGCTTCCACGGTCTGGCCCGACAGCGTCCGGCCCGAGGCATCGGTGATCGTGCCGGACACGATCACCGGCGGCGGCCGCCCCAGTTCATCGCCGACGCGCGCGATGGCGTACAAAGCCGCCTTGGCGTTGAGCGTGTCGAAGATGGTTTCGATCAGCAGCAGGTCTGCGCCACCCTCCAGCAGCGCACGCGTGGCGGTCTCATAGGTGGCCGCAAGCCGGTCGAAATCGGTGGCGCGATAACCGGGGTCCTCCACGCGCGGCGACAGCGAGGCGGTGCGGTTGGTGGGTCCGAGGCTGCCGGCCACGAAGTACGGGCGGCCGTCGCGGCGCTGGGCCGCGTCGGCGGCGTCGCGGGCGACCCGGGCCGATGCGCGGTTGATGTCAGCGACCCGGTCCTCTAGACCGTAGTCCGCCTGCGATGGCGCATTCGCGGTAAAGCTGTTGGTGGTGAGGATGTCGGCGCCGGCCTGGAGATAGGCGTCGTGGATTTCGCGCACGTAGCGTGGCTGGGTCAGACACAGCAGGTCGTGATTGCCCTTTAGCGCCTGGGGCCAGTCGGCGAACTCCGCACCCCGGTATTCCTCCTCGGAGAGATCCAGGGTCTGGGCCAGCGTGCCCATTGCGCCGTCGATGAAAACGATTCGCTTGCGGATCAGTTCGCCCAGAGCTTCGGCCCGGGCAGAGGCCCTGTTCACGACTGCGCCCCCGGCGCGCTCAATCCGAGCGCCTCGCAGATGGCCGCGGTCAACGGTGCCCGGTTCATGGTGTAGATGTGAAAACGCTCCACGCCGTTCTCCGCCAGGTCTCGAACCTGGTCCAGCGTGAAACCGTCCCCGATTTCCCGTACCGCATCGGCGTCGTCCGCGGCCTGTTCGAAGCGCGATCGCAGCGCTGCCGGAACTTCAACGTGGGTCCTGCCTGCGAAAGAGAACACCTGCCTGAAGTTGTGCAGGGGCATGATGCCGGGCGCCAGAAGCTTCTCCAGGCCCGCGGCGGCGAAAACATCGCGCAAGCGGTAGTACCTGTCGTTATCGAGGAAGAACTGGGTGATGGCCAGGGTGGCGCCCGCGTCGAGCTTCTGCTTCACGAACTCCAGGTGCTGACGCAAAGCGGCGCTGTCGCCGCCGCCGTGCTCCGGGTGCGCGCCCACCATGACCTCGCGTATTCCGGAGGCCCTCAGGTCGGCAATCAACTCCACCGTCGAGGAATAGCCACGCTCGCGCACCTCCTCGGGAACGCCGTCCGCGGGGATGTCGCCGCGCAACGCAACCATCCTCCGCACGCCCTGTTCCACGTAGTCCCGCACGATCTCCCGCACCTCCTCCCGGGTGTGCGAGACATGAGTAAGATGGGGCGCGCAATCGCTGCCGTACTCGCGCCCGATACGCCGCACCCAGCGCGCCGTGCCATCGCGCGTCGAACCGCCGGCGCCATACGAGACGGTGCAGTACAGCGGGCCGTACGGCAACAGGCGCGCCAGCGTAGCCTCCAGCATCGCGGTCAGTTCTTCCGTTCGTGGCGGAAAGAACTCCAGCGATATTTTTGCGGGTCGGTTCATGGAAAACACAGGCGTGGACAATTCACGCTGCGCGCATCATACTCACTCGCTTGCCCATTTACCCCGGCGGCTACCCATAGCGGCCTGCTTCAGGCCGTGAGTTCCGCCGGGCAATCGTTCGCCCGGCATGTCCAGTTCCGCATTATCCACGCCCGCCTACCGCCGCTTTCTGATCGGCAGCACCATCACCACGCACGGGCTGTGGATTCTGCGGCTGTCGCTGGGATGGCAGGCCTGGCTGCTGACCGAATCGGAGTTCTTCGTAGCGGCGGTGGCGTTTGCCGCTTATTTCCCGGTGGCCGTGCTGGGTCCCGTATTCGGCGCCTACGCCGACCGCTGGGACCGGCGCCGGGCGGCGCAGGTCTTCAACCTACTCAATATCGGCGTCACCGCCGGCCTTTTCGGCCTGGCGGCGCTCGGCCTGATGACGCCGGCCGCGCTGTTCCTGCTGGCATTGTCATTCGGCGTGTTCAGCGGCGGCTATACGCCCATGCGCCTTGCGCTGATGGCCAACCTGGTGCCCTCCATGCAATTGGCCAGCGCCGTGGGACTCGGGGCGGTCAGCTTCAACGTCGCGCGCGTCATCGGTCCGGTGCTCGGCGGTTACATCATCAAGTTCTTTGGCCTGGCGCCGGCGTTCGCGCTCAGCACCGCCACTTTTCTCGGCATGGCATGGGTGCTTTGGGACCTGAAGCTGCAGCCCGTGACGCGTGAATTGGAGCGCCAGATCGGGCTGGCCCGCCTGATGCGTGACGGCCTCAAGTACACCTTGAGTCATCCCGCGATCCGCTTCTACCTTGTACTGGTAATGATCGGCGCCACTTTCGGACGCGCCCTTTTTGAACTGATGGCGCCGTACGCGGACGAGGTTTTCCAGCGCGGCAGCGACGGCATGTCCCTGCTGATTTCGGCTTTCGGAGTCGGAGCAGTGCTGGGCGGCCTGTTTGTGGCCCGTAACAAGTCGCTGCAGCAACTTCGCAAGTGGACAGTCGTTTGCACGGCGCTAACCGGACTGCTCATCATCGTATTCGGCTTTACCGGCAATTTTTGGCTCGCCATGCTGCAATTGCCGGTCTTCGGCTGCATCCTGACCATTTGCGGAGTGGGATCGCAGACGCTTACCCAGACCGTCGTGGAAGAAAAGTACCGGGGCCGCGTGATGAGCCTGTGGAGCGTGGTGGCGTTCGGCGGCGTGGCCCTGGGCAGCGCAGCGCTTGGAGGCTGGGCCCAGTCGATCGGCCTGACCACGGCCACCGTGTACTGGGGCGGGGTGGCGGCTGTGTTGGGACTGTCCACCCTTCTCTGGCTGACGCGGGTTCCGCAGCCGAAGGTGGCCGGCGCGTCCTGATACCGCCCCCCGGCTATTCGTGGCGCAGCGCTTCGATGGGATCGAGCGTTGATGCGCGGCGGGCCGGCCACAGTCCGAAGAGGACGCCGATGAGCAGACTGCAACCCAGCCCCACACCGATCGATTCCGCCGCCACTACCGTCTGCCAGTTGAAGAACTGAGCCAGGAGCTTCGACGCGCCCCAGCCGGCGGCCACACCCAGCACGCCGCCCAGCAGGCACAGCAGCGAGGATTCGACCAGGATCTGCGACATGATGGCCGTGCGGGTAGCGCCTATCGCCCGGCGCACGCCGATCTCGCGGGTCCGCTCGGCCACAGTCACCAGCATGATGTTCATGATGCCGATTCCTCCCACCACCAGGCTGACCCCGGCGATCGCCGGAAGCAGCAGGGCGAAGATGCGGGTGGTTTCCTCGCGAACCTCCAGGAACTGCTTGCGGTCCAGGATCCCGAAATCGTTGTCCTCGCCCGGGCGGATGCGGTGCTCGCGACGCAGGATGCGTTCGACGTCCACCAGCGCCTGCTCCACCGCCGAACCGGAGCGGATCTGCACGTCCATGCTTTCCAGCCGGTCACTGCCCGTCACCCGGTACTGCGCCGTGGACAGCGGCACCAGCACGTCGTCATTGGGATTCTGCATGCCGACCGAACCGGTTTCCTCCAATACGCCGATCACGGTAAATGGAACGCCCCCCAGTAGCGCCGTTTGCCCAAGCAGAGCGCTCGCCGTGGTTTCCAGTTTTCCGGGCACTTCGCTGCCGAGCACCGCTACGCGCAGGCGCGCTTCCTCTTCCTGCGGAACGAACATCCTCCCGGCGGCAATCTCGTATCGGTGCAGCACCGGGTACTCGGAGGTCGACCCGATCAGCTCCACGCGGGTGTTGCCGTTGCCGAACTCGAACTGCAGACGCTGCGTGATCCTGGGCACGACCCTCTCAAGATGGCGCGCGTCCCGCCGAAGCGCGGCGGCGTCGTCCACGCCCAGGCTGCTGTTCTCGAGCGACACGCCCCAGAACCGGCGCTGGGAATTGGTGACCGCCAGGATGTCGGCCCCCAGCGCCTCCATCTGCTCCTCCACGGCCCGCTGCGCGCCGGTACCCAGTGAAACCATCGTCACCACCGCCGCCACGCCGATGATCATGCCCAGCATGGTCAGCAAAGCGCGAAACAGGTTGGCGCCGATCGATTCCAGCGCCTGCCTCAGAACGTCAAGGAAATACATCGCCCGTTGATCTCTTGTGTCGACCGCAAGAATAGACCATCGCCGCCGCCGCGTGGCGGGGCCGGTCGGGTTTCCGGGTAATTCGGCCGGGTCCCGCAATGCAGCCATGTCTCTTATGATTCCCCGTGCAAATTCACTTGCGAGGTTTCTCTCCGTCAACTCCTTCGACTACATCGTCGTTGGCGCCGGTTCGGCGGGCTGCGCGGTGGCCAACCGCTTGACGGAGAATCCGGACACGCGGGTGTTGCTGCTGGAGGCCGGCGGCGCCGACCGCTCGCTGTATATCCGCATGCCCGCGGCGATCATCCGCGCCATCGGCAATCCGAAAATCGACTGGTGCTATCAGGCCGAACCCGATCCCAGCCGCAACGACCGGGTCGACCTTTGGCCGGCCGGCAAGACCCTGGGCGGCAGCAGCTCAATCAACGGCATGCTCTATGTGCGCGGCGCGGCCGATGACTTCGATCGCTGGGCCGCGGAAGGCTGCCCCGGATGGAGCTACGCCGACGTGCTCCCGTTTTTCCGGCGGATGGAATCCTCGCCGCTGGGCGATGACCGTTATCGGGGCCGCACCGGACCGGTACGCACCGCGGCCCTGCGCACCACGCACACGCTGGCGCACACCTTCGTGCAGGCCGCCGTCGAGACGGGCCTGACGCTCAACCCGGACTACAACGGCGCTTCCCAGGAAGGCGTGGCCTATACCGAGGTCAATCAGCAGCGTGGCCGCCGCTACAACGCCGCCAGCGCCTATCTGCATCCCGTGCGCCGGCGCCGCAATCTCGTGCTGCGCACCCGCAGCGCGTGCCACCGGCTATTGTTCCGAAACGGCCGCTGCGTGGGCGTGGAATATCGGCAGGGAGGGCGGCTGCATCGCGCCGAGGCCGCACGCGAGGTGATCCTGTGCGCCGGCGCCATCGCCTCCCCCAAGCTTCTCATGCTGTCGGGGGTCGGGCCCGCGCAGCAGTTGCGCGAGGCCGGTATTGAAGTCGTCAGGGACCTTCCGGGCGTGGGCGCCAACCTCCAGGAACACCCCGAAGGCATGGTGGGCATCGACGTGAACGTGTCCACCTACAACACCGAGATCAACAGCTGGAAGATCGTCCTGCACGGGCTGAACTGGCTGCTGTTCGGCCGCGGACCGGCCACCAGCCCTTACCCGCACGCGGTGGCCTTCATCCGCTCCACGCTGGATGAGCCCCGCCCGGACATCCAGGTGCAACTGGGTCCCTACGCCTTCAGCTTTTCGGAAGAAGGCGTCATCCCATACGACAAGCCGGCCATTTCAGCCGCGGTCAACGTGTCCTATCCCCGTTCGCGCGGCAGCATACGGCTGCGCAGCGCCGATCCGGATGCGCCGCCAATCATTTCGCATGCGCTACTGGCCGACGACGACGATATGGAGCGGCTGATCAAGGGTTGCCGGAGGGTCCGCGAAATACTGAACGGCGCCGCGTTCGCACCGTACCGCATAGGCGAGCGGCTGCCCGGTCCGGACGTGCAAAGCCGCGACGATTGGCGCGAATACCTGCGCCGGACCGCCTTTCTGGGCTACCACCCCGTGGGTACATGCAAAATGGGCACAGACGCGCTGGCGGTCACCCGGCCCGATCTGAGCGTGCACGGCATCGACGGACTGCGCGTTGCCGACGCTTCGGTGATGCCCAGTCTGACCAGCGGCAATACCAACGCCACCGCTATGATGATCGGCGAGCGCGCGGCGGACCTCATACAAAATAGCCGTGATGGCCGATAACGCCGACCGCCACGGGCCCACGGCAATAGCCGCTGTGCCAAAGGAACTTCAAGGGGAAAAACGAACCATGGTCAACAGACGCAATTTCGTCACAGCGGCGGCCGGCGCAACCGGCTCTTTTCTCGGCGCACGGGCGCTTCAGGCTGCCGCCCCCGCATCGGTTAATCCGCCGATTAGCCGGGTCGTTTCCGAATTCCTCCATTTCGATGACCCCGTGGAGGAGTTTCGCGCGCAGATGCGGATGGAACGGGACCTGGTCGAGGATCAGGGCACGACGCTGACCTGGTACCACTGGCTGGTATTCGTCATACCCGGCGGTCGGCGCCCGGAACCCCTGATCCGGTACGAAGGAATCGAGTTCAGCTACTTCCGGCATCTCGGCGATCACAACTACCGCATCCATGCGCACAATGTGTCCTTCCCGCGCGACCTCAGGACCAACGCGTTCACGAACTCCGTGACCAATCCCATCACGGGCGAGCTTGTCGAGGTGCCGGTGACCCCGCTCCTGACCGATCCGGGAACAATCGGAAGTCCCATCGGCTTTCGCAACCTGTCCGGCGACGGTTTTGTCCAGGCTCCCTACCGCAAGTTCCGGATCGAGAACGACCTGATCAAGATGGACCTGGTCCGCAGCGCCCCGCCGGACTGGCCGGCGACGCACATCGAGAATTCCTGCAACTGGGTGGAATTCGACCTGTTCGCGAACGAGACAATTACGTCCCTGCCCGCCCACTTCTGCGGACACTACGCATTCGAACATCCCGCGTGGCTGAAGATGCCCGAAGGCATGGGCCACCTGGCGGGATTCTGGGACGGCAAGAAAGTCAATTCGGTATCCGAACTGCCGCGCGAGTTTCTCGACCGCATGGAGCGCGAATACCCGGAGCTGCTCGAGCCGCGCTGGGCCGAATTCGAGCGCCCGATCCCGTTCGACCTGTAGTGTGCGTTCCTCGTTCGTAGCGTGAGCTTAGGCGTCCCATAGCATGCTGACCGGCATGCCGAACAATCCGGAGCCTGTCTGCTGAACCTGCTCGCCGTCATGCAGCACGATCCCGCAGACGAATTTTTCGCCGGCAGCCTCCCTCAGCCGCTCCAGTCCCCTGAAGTCCCGAGGCCGCAAGGTCGCGCCGGCTTTGACTTCAATACCCACCATGGTCCCGGGCGAGCGTTCCAGGACCAGGTCCACTTCCACGCCATCCTTGTCTCGATAATGACTGATCGTTGACTTCTCTTCGCGCAGGGCGACGGCCTTGGAAAGCTCCGCAAAGACAAAACACTCAAGTAGCGGACCCAACGACTGGCGATCCCCCGCAACTTCCGCGGTCCCCGTGTGCCGGAGCGCAGCCAGCAATCCGGAATCCAGAAAATGCAGCTTCGGCGCCTTGACGAGCCGTTTCAATCCGCTGCGTCGCCAGGCGCGAACGCGACGCACCACAAACATGTGCTCAAGCAAGACCAGCCAGCGTTCCACCGTCTTGCTATCGACGCCGAGCCGAGATCCGAGTTGAGACATGTTAAGAAGCTGGCCAGCCGATACGGCCGCATGATCGACTAGCCGGACCATTTCATCGAGCTTTGTGACAGCGGCGATGTCGGAAACATCGCGCTCAGCCAGCGAACGCGCGTAAGCGCGAAACCAGGCCCGGCGGCGCGCAGTCACAGGGCGCGACAGCGCTTCGGGAAAACCGCCGGCGACCACCCGCTTGATCAGGTCGTTTGCCGCGCCCTTGGCCTCAAAGGCCGGAAAGTCACCGGAGAACGCACGCTCGAGAAACCGGGACGGTCCGGTGGCGGCAATTTCCGCTTGCGAGAATGGCAGCAGTTCGATGGTTTCAACGCGGCCGGCCAGAGAATCGGGAGATATCGATCCCTTGAAGAGATCGACAGAGCCCGTAATCAGGTAGCTTCCGGGGCGGGGATCTTCGTCAACCCTTTTCTTGAGAGCGAGAATGAGTTCCGGAGCACGTTGCACCTCGTCGAACGCCGCAAACGGCAGGCCTCGCACGAGACCGATCGGATCATTCCGGGCGAACTGCCTGAACTGTACATCGTCCAGGGTGATGAAAGGACGGTTCTCGTCACGGGCAATACGCTGTGCGAGCGTCGTCTTGCCAGACTGGCGCGGTCCAACGATGGCGACGATGCGGGTGTCCGTTAGCGCCGTACGAATCGGCTCCTCGGCGTGCCGCCTCACAAATGATTCGACTTTGACCGCCCGGTCCGGCATGGTGTCTCGTCCGATTTGGAATTTTTCTCCGTCTGATTCGGACTATAACACCGTCTGATTCGGAATGCCCACCAGCGTCACACCTTAAGCAACGGCATTGCGCCCTCGCGAAATGCGCCACGCGCATCATGACTTCAGCAGCGCCGCGGGATCTTCCAGCACGTCCGGATGATGGGCGGCGGTGAACCGGACGAAATCCTCCGGCATTTCGCCGATATCGAAGACCTTGCCGCCGAAGCCGTCCGCAACGGTGTGTCCATCGACATCCCCCATCTCCATCCAGGGGCGCCAGGCCGTGGCGATGGCGAAGGAGATGGTGGCGTCAACCTGCGGCGCGTCGGGCTCGGCGAGATCAGCCTCGCGCGCCCGGTAGGTGATGGCCTCCTTGTAGAACATGGCCTTCTCGCCGGGGTCGTAAGGCGCCACCCGGGTGAAGGAATCGCTGCGAATCCACACGTTGCCGCCGAACGCCTGTGAGGGGCGCACCCGGAAGCTGTAGAAGATTTTCGCGTCCGGCGCGATCTGTCTCGCGAGTTCCTCGCTGGTGGTGCTCTCGCGGCTCCATTCCAGTTCCTCGTCGTTGGCCATCATGATGACGTGCCGGCCGGGCCCGCTGCGGTACAGCGGAACGGACACTTCCCTGTCCGTATACGGCATCCGCAGCGTCTCCAGGATTTCGCCGCTTTCAATGTCGGTGTAGTACGAGATCTCGTAGATCAGGAATTCGTACATCTCGTCGGACAGGCGCCGATAGCGCGTGATCGAGCCGCCCAGGTAGGCGCACATCGGCAGCGCTTCGCCATCGACCAGCGTGTAGCGTATTCCGCGCAGCCAGATGTACGCAATGCGCTCATCCAGGCTGCCGCGCATCCGCACCAGCGCTCGCATCAGACTGGCGGGCGTGCCGAGATCGAGACCGCCCGCGGCCGTCGAGTCCGCGGCCCGTGCGGGACTATAGCCGGCCAGGCCGAAGGAGGTCAGCGCAAGCCCCTTGAGTACCTGCCGGCGGGTGCTCATCCGGGTCCCCTGGACTCCCACGACGGCCGCTACTCTTCGAGTCCGCCCAGCGCGGCGTCCGGGTCCTCCAACACGTCGGGGTGCAGCCGCCGCGTGTAAGCCAGAAAGTCCTCCGGCAGTTCGTCGATCGACCGGGCCCTGGCGCCGTGGCCATTCGAGGAGGTGTGGCCCGGAACGTCGCCCATGTGCATCCACGGCCGCCAGCTGGTCATCGCCGAGTAGTTGACCAGGGCGTCAACCCGGGTCAGGTTCGGGTCCAGAACGTCGTCAAGCGGCGCGGACCAGATCGTGGATTCCTTGTAGAACATGTTGGGTATGTCGCTGTCGGTGGGCCGAACCCGGCCGTGTTCCTCGTGCCGCAGCAGCAGGGTGCCGTCCCGGACATACTCCGGGTGAATGGACTTGGTCATCCGCACCGTTGCGGCCGGAGAAAAGGCCTCCTGCGTGGTGCCCTCCTGCGGCTCGAACTCCTCTCTCTCATCGAGGCTGACGGCAAACCGGCTGGTGGTGGGGCCGAAACGGAATGCCGGCACCTCGACTTCCCGGTTGGTGAACGGCATCACCAATGTATCCAGCAGTTCCCAGGTCTCGAAATCCGTGTAATGGGTGATTTCCAGGACAACGGCTTCGAACAGGTCATCGGAGACCTGCCGAAAGCGGCTGAACGCCGCGGCGATGAGTCCGCAAAGCGGTTCGATACGTCCCTGTGATATGGAGAATCTCTTCGCCCGCAGCCAGCCGATCACGAGTTCGGAATCCAGGCTGCCGCGCATCTTGACCAGGGCGCGAAGGAGGTCCGGTTCCCGGCCGAGGTCCAGGGCTCCGGCCGCCGAGGCGCGTAGCGGAAGCATTCCGGGGCCGAGCAGGGCGGCGCCCGCGAGCAGGGATTGGCACAACTGGCGGCGGGTCGGCGACGCGCCGGACACCGGTTGGGGATAGGGGCGAAACGGGTGCGGAATGTTTGACATGACGTCTCCTCAGTTTACGAGCCCCGCCAGGATCAGGTTGGGCAGCGTGGATGTGAGCCAATCGGCATGGAAATAACCCAGACGCAGGATCACGAGCTCCTCATCCGGGATGACATACATCGTCCGGAAGCCGCCGCCTTCCAGGAAGAAGACGCCATCCGCTTCGATCGGCGGCCCATGGGGAGCGGATTGGTCCCTGTCCTGCACGTACAGCCGGATGCCGCCCGGTGGATTGCCCGCCCAGATCTGATAGCCGTAATTCGGATAGACGGCCGACCCGGTGGTCATCTCTTTCACCCAGCCGGGAGGCCAGAGCTGGCGGCCCGAAACACGACCATCCGAGGCCAGTGCGTCGCCATAGCGCAACCAGTCCCTTGGGGTGGCGCGATAGCAGCAATAGACCGCCGGCATGCCGCCCGGCCGGTCCATGTACAGCTGTGCGGGACCCGCGCCCAACGGGGCCCAGAGCCTGCTGTTGAAGTAGTCCTCGTAAGCTTCGCCGGTCGCGCTTTCCAGCACCGCGCCCACAAGCTGGGCATTGGCGTTGGAGAAAGCGAAGAACTCGCCCGGCACGTTCTCGAGATCGAGGTCCAATGCCGCCGCGCGAAAATCGGAGCCCAGCGATATCCGGGCGTTCTTGCCGTAGGGGTCCGGATCCCCGGCCAGGGGCGGGTTCTCCAGCCCGCTGAGATTCCGCAGCAATTGGCGCACGGTGATCGCGCCGCGGGCGTCATCCTGCCATTCGGGGAGATAGCGACCGACCGGATCGTCAAGCGATTGAATCGCGCCTTCCTGCATTGCGACCGCGACCAGCGGGGGCAGCAGCGACCGGGTCATCGCGCGACCGGTGAACAGCGAGTCGGGGCCGATGTCCTGCCAGTAGCGCTCAAGCTGGATCACCCCCCGGTGCAGCACCAGCAGCGCGACGCTGTTGTGTTGTTCCGCCCAGTCCGCCGCCGCTTCCAGGGCCCCGGCATCTATCGTGAGCGCCGCCCCTTCGGCCGCAGGAAAGAACTCGCCCGGACTGCCCGGGACCGTGACGACCGGCTGGTAGTAGCTCGCCGGCCACTCTCCGGGGTCCTCCGGCAGCGTGTTCCACCGATACCAGAAACGCCAGTCAACGAACAGCGCCGCCGCCAGCACGACGATCACGGCGGCGATTACGGCGAATACCGCTGCTCGGCGCATCAGGATCGGCCCCGGCCGTTTCTACAGCCCGTATGTCAGCGTCAGTCCCAGCGTTTGCTTGTCGGCGAAAATCGGTACATAGGACGTGCCAAAACCCGTTGCTATGAAAAATGCGCTGGTTGCATATTCTTCGTCCAGCAGGTTTCTTGACCAAAGCGCCGCGCTCCACGCTCCGCTGCTGACCTGAAACCGTGCATGCACCACCGTGCGATCCGGCAGCCAGGCGAGATTCATCTCATCCATGTACTGCTTGGTCTGGTGAATTACGTCGCCGCGCAGGAACCAGTCCCAGCCCGTCGGCAGCGTCCCGCTGAAGGTGGCCCCAACGTTGAGCTGAAACGGCGGCTGGCGCTGGATATCGTTGCCGCCGATCGACCCGTCGCTGGGACAGGCGACGTTATCGCAGGCGCCCAGCGAACCGATCCGGCCGCTCACGGCGCCGCTCTCGTATTCCGCATTGGAAAACGAGACCGCATAGTCCAGGGTGAAGTTGTCCGTCGCGGCCCAGGCGCCGTCAAGTTCGATTCCCCAGATTTTCGCGCCGCCGGTATTGCCCACGATAGCGGGCGCCAGGACGCCCTGTGGGAGATCCGTAGGCGAGGTGTTGATCTGCAGATTGGTCCAGTCCGTGTAATAGACGGCCACGTTGGCCAGCCAGCGGCCGTCCATCAGCGTGTTCTTGCTGCCGACTTCGAAAGTCCAGTTCTCGTCCGGTTCGAAGCTGCGCTGCGCTTCGTTGAAGACGGTATTGTTGAACCCGCCGGACTTGGCGCCCTTGGCCAGGCTCGCATAGAGCATCCGGTCCTCGCTCATGCGGTAATCCACCGTGAAACGGGGCGTGAACGGCGACCAGCTGTCCTCGAATTTGGGGCTGTCCGCGAGCCTCGTATTGGAATCCAGGAATTTGCCCTCGTCGGTGATTCGGGCTTCCGCTCCCACGCGCCAGAGACCGTCAGAAGACTCCCAGCCGATACGGCCGAATATCGCGTCCGTATCCACAGTGGTCCGGGCCCGTGTAAGCGCCAGCGCGGCGATGCCGCTGATGCCGTCGTTCGGATCGACATCGTAAGGCTCGGTGCCGTTCAAGGGCGCGAACGCAAAGTCGAACAAGTCGAAGTCCTTGATTTCCGACTGGAAGGCGCCCAGCGATGCGGACCACGAACCCTGTTCGAAATCGATCCGGATTTCGTGGGACGCGTACTCGCTCGTTCCCGCCGGCGTAACGTTCACGTAGTTCACCGGCGAGGCGGGATTGAAAAAGTTGAACGAGCCGAGCGCCGGATCGCGATCGCCGGCGCCGGCCGCGATCACCTCCGAATCCACGCTCCCGAACTGGTAGGCGATGCGCCAGTTGTCGTTAAGGTCGACCATCACGCCGGCGTGGATGAAGTCAGACTCCACATCCAGCAGATAGCCGCGCGGATCGGAAGTCGCCTTCGTTCCCGGCGGGCTGCCGCCCGGCAATGGCGAGAACGTGGTGGGCAGCTCGCCGCAATAGAAGCGATCCGCCGCCCCACCGAAGAAGGTCCGCGAACAGTTGGTATCACCCGGCGCCTCGATGCGAACGCTCCCCTTCGTTTCCTGGAAGCGCTCCACGCTGTAGTAATCCAGATCCACCGCTACCTGCTCCGTCGGGCGGAACTCGACGTTCAGGCCCAGCGTCAGGTTGTCCCAGCCGCCCAGGTTGCCAACTGTCCCGCGATCGCTGTAGCCCGCGGAATTGGGATGCTCATTGGCCCAGGTGCCGTCGAACTCGCTGTCGCTCACGAGCAAGCGCAGGCCGAGCACATCGGCGATGATGGGCCCGCCGACCTCGCCGTAAAGGTCCAGGCGTTCATCCGTACCTGCGGTAACCTGGACCGATCCGCTCAATTCCTCGCCCGGTCCTCCACTGACGTAATTGACGGCCCCCAGAAAGGCATTGCGTCCGAACAGGGCGCTTTGAGGGCCCTTCACGACTTCGATCCGCTCGAAGCCGCCCACCCCGAGGTCCACCATGTACTGACGCGGCAGATAAATGCCGTCTAGATAGATCGACGTAGTGTGGTCCAGGTCCTGAATGCGCATCTGGGCGCCGCCGCGAATGACCGCGACTCCGTAACCGCCACCATAATCTTCATAGGCAAAACCGGAGGTCGCATGGGCGACATCCTCCAGTTCGCGCATGCTGCGGCGGGCTATCTCTTCGGCCGAGAAGGCCGTGATCGCGAGCGGCACTTCCTGCAGCCGCTCCTCCGCCTTGCGCGCGGTCACGATGATTTCCTCGAAGACCTCCGCCTCGTCGCCGGTCTGGGCCGCCAGGGTTGTTGCAAGCAGGACCAGAGCAGCCCCCGTAAGTTTTTGTGTGCAAGACATACAACCCTCCTTCAGAACAGCAGCCACCTGTCCGAATCTAACGGAACCTGCACGGCGACGCAATTCCTCATACACAGCGCGTATGGCGGCATGCCGGGCGCGATCGCGAACCGGGACCCGGCACCCTTCGCTCGCTGGCAGCCGCCGGGCTAATGCGACTTGATTGTGAGCGTTTCCTCCGCGAAGCGCCGCAGTTCGGCGTTGAAGCGTTCCGGCTGCTCGATAAACACCGAGTGCCCGGCCCCTTCGTACACGGTAAGGCTCATGTTCTCGTGGCTTGCAGCGAGTTCAGCCCCGTCGTCGAGCTGATAAGGATTGTCCTTCTCTCCCAGGCAAAACAGCACCGGCAAGGAGAGTTGCCCGACCATGTCCTGATTATCAAGCCGGCGGTGCGCCATGGCGCGCCGGACATAGGGCGGCAGCATCAGGCCGATGGCCCGAAACAACTGGAGTTCTTGTTCGGGCAGGGGTGATGCCGTAAGCAAGGGGATCACCCGCTCGCCGGCGCGAATATAGTCGATCAGGTCCGGGCTGCTCTGCAGTTCGCGGATCTGCGCAAACTCCTCCGCGGCGGGATCGTCGTCCCCCGAGGGCATCCGGAAGGGCCTCAGGGCGCCCTGGCCGCCGGTCAGAATGATGCCCGCGATGCCCTTGTCGCCGAACTCGCGGATGTAGTCCATCGCCACCATCGTGCCGTACGACCAGGCGACCACCACCGGCCGGTCCAGGCCGGTGGCCGCCATCACGGCGGCCACGTCCCTGGCCCAAACCCCGGACTCGCTGTAGGCCTCCGTGGTCCACGGTTTGCCGGATGCCCCATGCCCCCTGAGGTCGAAGGACACGAGGTAGTAATCATCGGCGAGATCGGAGTCCATTTGCCGGACGAAACTGTAGTGGCTTTGACCGAAGCCATGGATAAGCAGAATCGCGGGGGAGGCCGGATCGCCAGCCGTGACCACGTTCAAGGGGACGCCGCCCGCACCTTCTACCGTTCGGTAGTCCCAGTCTGCCAGCGAGTGCTGCGGAGGCAGCGCCGCAAACAGCATGGCAAGCAGGGGCAAGAGCCTTCGCAATCTCATGGGCTGTCTCCCTAATGAATTCCGAATCCAGCGATATCAATTCGGATTGAAAATCCTCCGGGTAGCTCCCCGGACTCCCCAGTTGGGCGCCGCCTCCTCCGAAACGTGCCCAAACACTCCGTCGATTCACGATACCACCACTCGCCGCAACGAGCATGCGTTCGACAGGTCAGCCTTCGATATCCGACTCTGCCGCAAGAAAGCGTTGGTCTAAGCATCCGGACATCGGATTGGAAATAGCCTTGTCCAATGAGACATGAGCCTGAACGAGTGACGTAGATCCAACGAGAGATGAGCCTGTAGGCGTGCGTTTGGGATCATCGGAGGATGATCGTGACGCTACACACCGAACGGGTTCGGACTTTGGAAGAGGTTCGCGCCTTTGTTGAGGGCAGCGAGGCGGTGGACTTTGCCGTCTCCGACCGCGAGGGGATCTACCGCTTGATTCGTCGCACGCTGGTGCGGCTGGATTATCCCTGTTTGGGCAAGGCGGACAAGGGGCTGGTGAAGCGCTACCTGGGCAAGGTGACGGGGCTGTCGCGGGCGCAGTTGACGCGCCTGATCGCCCAGCACCGGGTGACCGGCCGGATCGAGGACCGCCGCGGCGGGGCGCCGGCGAAGCCGTTTGCGCGCCGGTACACGCGCGCCGACATCCGGCGCCTGGCGGAGGTCGACGCCGCCCTGGGCCAGATGTCCGGCGCCGCCACGCGTTGTGTGCTGCGCCGCCAATGGGAGATGTTCGGCGACCGGCGCTTTGAGCGCCTGTCAAAACTGTCCAATGGGCACCTGTATAACCTGCGCAAGTCGTTGACCTACCGCAACGTGCGCCAGGTCTTCGAGCGCACCCGCCCCAGTGCGGTGGCCATCGGGGTGCGGCGGCGGCCCGAGCCCAGGGGCCGGCCGGGGTTCTTGCGCGTAGACACCGTGCACCAGGGCGATCAGGACGGCGTCAAGGGGATCTATCACATCAACGTGGTGGATGAGATCACGCAATACCAGCATGTGGGCAGTATGGCGGCGATCTCGGAGGCCTTCCTGATCCCGGCGCTTGAAGACCTCATCGAGGCCTTTCCCTTTGACGTTATGGGGTTCCACGCCGACAACGGCTCCGAGTACATCAACCACCAGGTCGCGGCGCTTTTGGAGAAGCTGCACATCGGCGACTTCACCAAGTCCCGGGCCCGCCAATCCCACGACAACGCCCTGGTCGAGAGCAAGAACGCCTCGGTGATCCGCAAGTGGCTCGGCTACAGCCATATCCCGATACGCTTCGTTGAAGCGGTAAACGCCTTCAACCGGGACTCACTGTCGCCGTTTCTCAACCACCACCGCCCGTGCCTGTTCCCCATCGAGGTCATCGACGCCAAAGGCCGGGTGCGCAAGCGCTACCGCGACGATAACGTAATGACGCCCTACCAGAAGCTGAAGTCGCTGGACAACGCCGAACAGCACCTGCGCCCCGGCGTCACCTTCGAACAGCTCGACGCCGTGGCCCTCAAGATCAGCGACTTCGAAGCCGCGCAAGCCGTGACCCGCGCACGCAATCACCTGTTCCAGCAGATCGGCAAGGCCATCGCCACCGCGGCCTGAGCGCCTTTCCTTTAAAGCCCGTCCTGTGGAGTTGTGGACGAGTCCTGCGGAACGGCCCGCGCCCTTACGGGACGTGGGGTCAGCCCGTGGATAACGCGACCGCGTTACCCACCGCCTGACCCCACTCGCGAGCCTCTCGACCACAACTCCACAGGACCCGCCACCAATGATCTTGGATCAGGAAGAAAAAACCCGGCGCACAACCCTTGAACACCCATCGCACAGACCTCAAGATACAGACCCTTTCAACAATAATCCCAAACACGCCGACCGCTTACAACCAACACAACGCTTCAGGCTCATGTCCGTATTGGATTGCGCTGAAATTTGAATCAGCACGCGGCTGTCAGGTAAGATGCGCGTGCAAAATTTTCCCGAGAGGAGAAACCATGTTCATGCGGCGAGCTCTCGCAACAATGATGTTCGTACCGTTGGGGCTTGCCGCCCCGGCCACATCCTTCGGCCAGGACGAACTGCCCCTGATGGAGGAGATCACGGTTACGGCCCGCAAGATCGGCGAGTCCATACAGGATATTCCACTGAGTATTACGGCCTTTACAAGTGAGGACATCAAGGCTCAGGCGATCACCGGCATCGAGGACATCGCCAACTTCACGCCGGGTCTGCACATGAGCAACGTTCTCGCCACCCGCAACGATCCGGCGTTGAGATTCCGGGGCATGGACAACAGCAACACGCAGCGCGATCAGCAGCTTGCATCGGCTTTCGTGGATGGCATCTACCTCAGCGGCACCAGCCAGTGGGTGTCGATGAACGATATTGAGCGGGTCGAAGTGGTGAAAGGTCCCCAGAGCGCCTTCTTCGGCCGGGCCACCTTTGGCGGCGCAGTGAACTACATCACCAAGACACCAGGCGATGAGTGGGCGGCCGACCTCCAGTTGGTCGCCGGTCAGGACGGCCGCATGGATCTGGAGGGCAGCGTGGAGGGCCCGATCGTGGACGGCAAGTTCTCGTACCGATTAACCGGTCGTTTGTACAGCTACGACGGCGGCTGGGACAACGAGTGGCCGGGCGGCGACAAGCTGGGCGCCCAGGAAACCCGGGCTCTCAGCCTTACCCTGTATGCAACGCCTTCGGAAAATGTGTCCATCCGGTTCCGCTCGGTTTATTCCGAAGACGACGATGGGGCGGGCGTGCGGTTCCTGCAACTCGCCGCCGAGAACAACTGCGGGCCCTTTTTCACCCGGGAGAGTTCACCCGGGATAACCCCCAAGACCTATTACTGCGGCACCATCACCCGCGCCGGGCTTACGGGATTGGCGCTGGATACGTCCGTGGACCTGTCCACGCCAGGCGCCTCCTGGCCCAAGGACGACATGGGTCTGGAGCGCGAGATCAACCTCAACAGCCTCGAAGTCAACGTTGACATCGGCGACTATACATTGAGCTCCGTGACCGGCGCCTTCAAGGACCGCACCAGGGACATGCGGGAACTCCTGCCCGGTGAGCTGCTGGTCTACGCGGAGTGGGAGGACACCACCTTCTCGCAGGAGTTGCGCCTGACCTCGCCCCAGGAGGAACGGCTGCGCTGGATGATCGGCGCCTATTACCTCGATCTCACCTACGGCAAGCGCCGCAGCGGCTTCGGCTGTTCGTCCACGCAGAGCTTTTACTGCAGCCCGTTCCGCGGTCCCTTCTTTCACGGCGCCTCGGCGCGGGGCGCCTTCGACGGAATTTTTGGCATAGGCACACTGCTTGATCCGGACACCACGGTGACTAACAAGGCATTGTTTGGCAGCATCGCCTATGACCTTACCGAGCAACTGACGCTCAGTGTCGAAGTGCGCCGAGCGGACGAAGAGCTGGATTTCGGGGAAACGATTGTTCAGGAGGCGCCGCCGGGCATGACGGGCGCCGAGGTTTCGCTCAACAATACCTTCAGTTCAACCACGCCGCGGGTGATTCTGGACTACAAGCTGAACGAAAGCACCATGATCTTTGCGAGCTATGCCGAGGGGAACAACCCCGGCGCCTTCAATCAGGAGATCGTGGGGATGGCGCCCTCCTCCGCGCAGTTCTTCCAGGACAACTTCGGAGTCGGCCCGACAGTTCCGGAGGGAGAGTTGAAGGATTACGAGTTCGGTATCAAGCACAGCTTCGCCAACGGCCGGGGTTTCGTCAACGCAGGCGTCTATTTCATGAAATGGACCAACCAGCGCTTCCAGACCTTCCTGACCAATGTGGACAGCAATGGCGACGGCGTTTTCGACGATAACGACATTCTCGGCCGGCAGATCGATTTCTCGGGAGCGGGCAATACCGACATTCGGGGCGTGGAGTTGAGCGCGGGCTATGCGCTTAACGACATGTGGCTGGTTAACTATTCCTACAACTACAACGAGACCGACATCAAGGAATACCTGGACGCCCCGTTTTCGCAGGTCTTCGGGTATTACGACGCCAAGGACGGGGAGCTGTCCCGCAATCCGAACAACTCCGCGGCGTTCTCCCTGGTATTCAACATGCCCGCCGCCTGGGGTGGTGAGTGGTTCGGCCGCCTGGACTCGTTCTATCAGGACAGCACCTTTGCCTGGGTGCATAACCTGGCCCAGACCGAATCCGAGGTAATCAGCAACCTGCGCGGCGGCTGGCGGAATGAACGCTACACGGTTACCGTCTGGATCGAGAATGTGACCGACAGCGACGCCGTGCTGGCGGCGCGGCGTTTCACCAGCAGTTTCGCCACGGGCGCCATTGGCTTTACGTTAACCCTGCCGGACCCGCGGCAGGTCGGCGTGACCGTGCAGGCCCGCCTTTAGCAAATGGCAGCCTGACTCACGTAACGGGCGGCTGGATTGCAGCCGCCCGTTTCACTCTAGCCCGCCGGCTTCGCGTTCCAGCGATCGTCCGGAATTACCAGTTCCGGATGTTCTTGAAATGGCGCGATGCGTCAGCGGCATCCACGGGCTGATAGGACGCCTGGGAATTCGGACCGTCGCGTGGCACGTACCGCTCGTGCACCGGCCGCAGCATCTCAATCGGGACGCCGGGCGGAATCGTGCGTGAACGGCGGAATGCCGCCATCGGAATGGTTGTCCGCACGAACTCCTCATGCACCGACCGGGCCCGCGCCGCGATGGTTCCGCGCGGATCGAAGATGGCCGTGTCGCCCGAACCCGAGAACTCCGGAAAGCCCGGTTGCTCCGGCGAGACGGACTGGTTGCAGACCACGCTCCAGAGCCGGTTGTGCCGCGCGATGGTCTGGGCCTCGGTAAGGCTGTAACCCCCCGAAGACGAGCTCAGGCGGATCTCCAGGCCCTTCATGGCCAGCGCGCGGATCACGTCCGGCTGGCCGGGCGTGATCGAGCAGGAAATATTGCCAATGTCGGTGCGCGCCACCTGCAGCACGGCATCCTCTCCGTACATCTCGCGGTAGCGGTCGAGCACATCGTAAATCCCGGTGGTGAAGATGTCCCAGCCGGGAATGAAACCGCGAATATTGTTGGTCTTCCAATGATTGGCGACCACGTTGCCCTCGGGGCCGATCAGCACGCCGTTGAGCAGCAGGTGGCCCGGCCAGTCCGGGTCTATTGCATAGGTGCCGAAGGTGATGTAGCAGCCGTATTCCTTCGCTTTCCTGCCCAGCGCCTCGGTTTCCGGCCCCGGTATTTCGATGGCCACGCGCAGCACTTCTTCGCGCGTCCATGGATTCCAACCCATGATGGGCTGCTCGTGGAAGCACACGAGGTCCTGCGGCCCCCCAAATCCGTTTGCCTTGTCAATGAGATCGAGCATGTGATCGAGGTTCGCCTTCATCTCGCGTGCGGGATTTGCCGTGTCGCGCACCGCGCGCATGATGGACTGCACGGCGGTCACGCGCAGCGTGTCCTTGCGCAGCGGCACGCGCTCGTAGTTGCCGTCCGCGGCCACGCCGACGGCTCCGCCGCCTGCCGCGGCGTCCTCGGCCCTCGCAGCCCCGCTTCCCAACGCCAGCGCCATCGCGCCGGCCGAACCGGCCGCCAGTATCTCCCGGCGCCGCGGGGACTGCGGAGAATCGTTCCTGTCGAGCTTGGCACTCATGGTTTACTCCCTTTCGTTGTATTCGCTTGAAGGGCCGATCTTGCGGTCCAGAAAGTCCTTTACGGCCCGGCCTGTGGCTTCCGGCATCGAGATATGCAGAAAGTGCCCGCCGCCCTCGAAGATGATCTTCTCCGTGCTCTCGGCGTTCTTCATCGCATCCACGAAGAGCTGGGCGGTTTCGGGCGATAGCGCCCTGCTCGCGCCGCCCCAGATCACCAGCGCCGGCGCGCGCACCCGGGCGAGCACGCGCTGGGGGTTCCCTCGTTCGTACATCTGCCAGGCAATGAACCCTTCGCGGTCGCGGCCGATCATGTTCCAGTAGTCGGTCTTTCGCCGGATCAGTTCCTCGGTAATGTTGCTGTCGTCGTTTACCGACAGGCGAAGATTGGCGCCCATCTCCTCGGTCGTGAAACGTTTCGGCACGAACACGGCCGACGTATCGCGCACCCGCTCCGTGGTGCCGCCACGGCCGCCGTATTCCACGCCCGCCGAGTTCTGCAGCACCAGGGCGGTCACGCGATCGGTGCGGGTGCCGGCGTACCGGAACGCCACAAGGCCGCCATAGGAGGTTCCGGCGATCGCGAAACGGTCGATGCCCAGGTGGTCCATCAGGCTGTCCACCAGCGCCAGGAACCGGTCGATGGAGTAGTTGCCGCTGGGTACCGGGCCAGTCAGGCCGAAGGCCGGCAGATCGAAGCGCACGACCCGGTAGTCATCGCCGAGAATCTCCACCCAGCCGTCGTAATCCTTGAGATCGCCGGTCGAACTGTGCACCAGCAGGACCGCGGGGCCTGATCCCTGGTCCTTGTAGTGGACGTTTATGCCGTCGTTTCCCTCGAGCACGACGAACCGGGAGTCCTCGTCCGCATACCTGGCCACGAGCTCCTCATGCGTGATCGTGCCGGCCGATTCGGGCCCGGCGGCGGCCCGGGATGACCCCGCGAATGGCGCCATCGCGCCAAGGGCCGCAACACAGGCCAGCAGCGCGGGCCAGTTGCGGCGCGGCGTCATGCTTCTAGCCATCCAGCGCGCCCGTTGGGTCCTCGTAGATATCCGGGTGCCGCATCCTGATGAGTTCCTGCCACCTGACGGGCATGGCGTCGAACGACGAAACCTTGCGCCCGAAACCGCGGGAGACGAAGTCGCCGGGCAGGTCACCCATGCCCAGCCAGGGCGGGTAGCTCAGGATGTCGTTGAAATGCCAGGTGGCGGGGGCGTTCGGGACTTCGGGGTTGGCCACGTCGGCGACCGAACCGTGATACGTACTCCAGTCGTTGCCGCGAAAAGGCAGGCCTGCCTCGGGCGATTCAGGTTCCGAGCGGAATATATCGTCGTCCCGTACCCAGACATCGTCACCCTCGATCATTGCGGGCCCTAGCGGATGGATTCTTATGCTCCTGAACCCTTCCCGGCCCGGTCCTTCCTCCGGGGACTCGTCGGTGCTGGCCACGCGCTTCGACGGAATTGCCGGGAAATAGCCGATCTCGACCTCCCGGCCGGTAAACGGGTTCCTGATCGATTCCAGGTATTCGCCGGTTTCCAGATCGGTATAGAAAACCATGCTGATGGCCGTCGCCTCGTATGCGCCGGACTCGTCGATGTCCCGGGTCCTGAGCAATGCGGCGACATGGACGTTCCACACGGGCGTGGCGATCTTGTCGACCACGGCCATCCGCCGCAGATTCGCCCACCAGTAGACAATGCTGTCGTCCATGGTGTGCGCCAGCTTGCGGGTGATCATGAGCGTGTGATCCGGATTCGATGGATCGAGATCAAGCATCTGCGCGCGCGCCGCCGGAACCCTCACCAGGGGCGCGGCGGCGGCAGCTCCGATAAGACCGAGCGCCGTTCTGCGTTTCATTTCTTCTCTCCCGAATTGCCGAAGGCCAATGCCGATGAACGCGTGAGCATCACACGGTCACCTGCAGGCCCCCTTGCATCCTATACCGAATGTAGCGTCCCGACCCCGGACGCCAG
Source organism: uncultured Gammaproteobacteria bacterium (assembly GCA_951828235.1). Lineage (GTDB taxonomy): Bacteria > Pseudomonadota > Gammaproteobacteria > Steroidobacterales > Foliamicaceae > Foliamicus. Next base: position 1,390,498 of record OX639965.1, on the reverse strand, counting down.
CCTGCGTTCGTCAGAGCCGGTCAGCCACCTCCAGCGCAACCCGCTCGGCGGACTCCATCGCGCCCTCCATGCCGCGGTTCATGGTGGCGGTGTGCTCGCCGCAGAAGTGGATCCGGCCATGAGGCCGCGCCATGCCCGGAAGCAGGCCCTGCACCTGCCCCGGCGCGAAGATCGCCCAATCGCCCGCATTGTGAGGATCCAGCCACCAGGAGTGAAAACCGCCCGGTTCCAGCGCCCCCTTTGCGGCCGGACGCAGCCGCTCGATTTCACGGATCACCCAGGACTGCGCATCGGCGGGCCCCAGGCGATCGAGCTGATCCGCCACCCAACCGCGGGTGTTGACCACCAGGCCGGTGACTTCGGCAGGGTCCTCGGCGAAGCGCTGCGCGGCCACCATGCCCAGCCGGCCGTTGGTCCACATGGAAGGAGACAGCCCGTCATCTTCCCAGAACGGGCGTTTGGGCACCAGAAAAACCAGGGTATTGCGCATATACGCAAGCGTGCCCACCGCTTGCCGCTGAACGCCCTTAAGCGGCGGCGAGAGCGCCATGTCCCTGACCTTCGAGAACGGCGCCGAACACACCACGAAGGGTGCGTGGAACGAGTCGCCGCCACGGCAACTCACCCGAACGCCGTTGCCACGGTTCTCGATACTCACGACTTCCTGTCCGAAGCGGATTTCCCGATTGAGTGCGCCCGCCATGGCATCCGGCAGGCGCTGATTGCCGCCTTCGACGGCGTAGGCGGCAGGTCCGATCGCGGTCTGCTCTCGTATCCAGCGCTCGTTGAACAGGTACATCAGCGCCGAGACGTCCCAGGCGGACGTCCCGTAGTAGGGGTTTGTGTCGTACGCCGTGCGGACCTCGCCGTCGCTCAGGCCCTGGTCCAGGAAGTAGTCGTGCAGAGGGACGTCCAGAGAGCCGAATTGGGGGTTCAGCCAATCGGAGGACACCGGCAGAGGATTGCCCGACGGGGTCCGCGACGCGATCAACTCCCAGGGCATCCTGTCGCGGGACTCTTCGGCGAATGGGTTGTCCGGCGACTCCGCCCACTCGGCCCGGCTCAGCAGCGCGCCGTCATGGACCAGTTCCGGCGGCGGTCCGCCGAACAGGCGCGCGGCGTAGTCCACCAGTCGCACATCAAGCCTTTGCGCCATGGCGATCATCCGCGCATAGCCGCTCGCAATGGTGTTGCCCCCCACCTCCGGGTGGCCGGGAAGATCATAGAGGGTGTGAACGCGCCCGCCGACCCGCGAGCGGCTCTCGATGACCTGTACCGACGCACCGAGTTCCTCCAGCAGCAGCGCCGTGTAGAGCCCGGACAGTCCCGCGCCGACAATCAGCACGTCGGTCGCAGCCGAATCCCCCCCGCTGGTTCGTTCCGACTGCCTGGCGCCTGCTGAAGGCGCCCGGGCAGCGAACCCGGCAAAACCCGCCAGCGCAAGCGCACCGGTACTGAAGGCCCGCCGGCTCAACATGGAAAAATGACCTCACTGCCCGCACGAGACTCTAGCATGCAGCCGAAAGGCCCCAGTGTCGTGTCGCGCCAATTGCAAACCGCCTTCGGGCTGTCTAGACTCGTGGGCTGGGAATACGCGCATCAACCGGGAGACCCGCCATGCCGCACCACTTCGACTCACCCTTAAGCCGCCGCAATGTCCTGGTCGGGGGTGCCGCTCTTGCGGCCGCTTCGGCATTGCCTGGATGCGGCGGAAGCCAGGAACAGGAACAGGCGCAGGAGCCGGCCCAGGACCGGATCGACTACGACTGGATGAACCCGATGGACAACCTTGAAGCGTATTTCAAGCTGACGAATTCATTGAAGGATCGCGACTGGGTGCAGGGCTGGTATTCGGGCCTGGTGTTCGGAATGCTGCCGAACAACACGCCGGACGCGCTGTTCGGCCTGGAAGGCTTCGGGATGGGATACACGGTGCGCCAGGAAAACGGCGCCTTCGCCAGCTTCTGGAAGGAAGTGGGCTTCTACAAGGACCTCAGGACCAACGAGATCATCGAGACCTGGGAGAACCCGTACACCGGCGAGACCAACAAGGTCATGCACATCCACAACCGCATGGTCAAGGGCGTGTTCGGGCCCCAGTTCCGCTCCCAGGCGCCGGTCGGGGACCAGACCGGCGAAATGTTCTTCAAGTTCCCCAACTACCGGGCGTCCGACGACCCCAGCAATCCCTTTGTCCTCAACTGGCAGACCATCGGCAACCAGACGTCCGTGTGGCTGGACTTCCGCGGCATGGTGCCCAACCTGCTCGACCCCGAGGTGTGGGTGCGCGAGTCCACCGGCGAAATCCTGCCTGTGTGCGAAATGTTCGAATACGTCTGCAACGACGACGATCTTCGCAATCCCGCCCTGGATCGGATAAAGCACAGCGGTTCCTGGATCCGCCTGGCGCCCTGGCTGCCGTGGCAGATGATGGGCCGGCACGAAGGCCGCCTGTTCTACCGCTGCACCACCAGGGGCCTGGACAATCTCGAACAGCTTCCGCCGAACATCCTGGCCTACGCGGAGAAGAACTATCCGGAGTACCTGATCCAGGAGATCAACGAAGACCAGCCGAGCGAGTCTTCGTTCGAGGTCTACATGAAGGAGAACGAGCCGGCCGCGTTGTGACCGGGCTGGTATTCGCATGATTGCAGCGCTCCATACGCAGGAGCATTCACCTCGTTCATCGTCGGCCTCTATCAGTCCCTCGAAGCCGGCTGACGCAAAGAAGGCGGATCAACGGCCGGAAAGTGCAACCACGCATCCGGCTCGCCTTCTGCCTCAACTTCCAGGACTTCGCGGTAGCGCCATGTTTCTCATGCGCCGCACATGCGCCGGAACGCTGCCCACCGGCAACACGGAAATGCGCTCCGTCAAGGCATAGGGTTCGTCACCCGGATACACCACCCAGAGGCGTTCCAGGCCAAGGCTTTCGACAGCGCTGTGCATGGCGCGGGTAGCGCCCGGCGCGTCGCCGTACTTGCACTCGAAACCGTAACGCCTGCCGGCGCAATTCACCAGCAGGTCCAGTTCCGCGCCGCCGTGCGTGGCCCAGAAGCTGGCCGAGCGCGTGTTGAAGCAGGACAGGAGTTGTTCAATAGCGAAGCCCTCAAAGGATGCGCCGATCTTCGGGTGCCCCGCAATGGCGCCGAAGGAGGCCAGCTCAAGCAAGGCGTGCAGCAGCCCGCTGTCGCGCACGTATATCTTGGGCGACTTGACCTGCCTCTTCCTGATATTTTCATGCCACGGCGTAAGAGCCCGCACCATGTAGGCGCCCTGCAGAATATCCAGATACCTGCGCGCCGTCCCCTCGCTGGTCCCCATGGCGCGCGCGAACTCGGACGCGTTCCAGATTTGCCCGTGATAGTGGGCGATCATGGTCCAGAATCGCCGCAGCGACTCGGCGGGCACGCCGATGCCCAGTTGCGGGATGTCCCGTTCCAGAAAGGTGCGGATGAAATTCTCCCGCCACAGCGCGGAGGCGGAAGCGCTGCGGGCCAGGTAGCTGCGCGGAAAGCCGCCGCGCTCCCACAGGGTCCGCCAATCCTGCGAAGGCGTCTCCGTCATGTCGAAACCGGCCAGATCAACGATCCCCACGCGGCCGGCGAGCGTTTCCGAGGTATTCCTGAGCAATCGCGGAGATGCGCTGCCCAGCAGCAGGAATCGCGCGTCCGCGCCGGGCCGGTCCAGCAGCACGCGCAAGGCCTCGAACAGCGAGGGCGCCCTTTGCACCTCGTCAATCACCACCAGTCCGCGCAACGGCGCCAAGGCCTGTTCGGGCGCTTCCAGCCGGCGCTGATCCATGGTCCGCTCAAGGTCAAAGAAAGTCGCATCTCCTTCCTTGCTGGCGTACATACGGGCCAGGGTGGTCTTGCCGCATTGCCGGGGACCCACCAGCGCAACCGCCGGATGCACGGCGAAAGCGGCGTCAATCCGCTCGATCGTGCCTGGACGTTTGATCATTCGCCCATGATATGCCTTGAAAATCCGCAAGTCAACTGCGGTATTTCAAGGCAAGGATTCGATCATGAATCCGGCCTCAGGCGCGCCACGGCGCCTTGCCCTGAAAGCAGCCCTCTTGCGTAGTGCGCCGGCATTTCCGGCGACAGCCAGCGGCCCGCCTGCTGCAGTTCCGGCACGGTGGCGCCCGCCGAAACCAGCGACTGCGCGGCGCCCACCCGCAGGCTGTGCCCGGACACACGCCCGGATACGCCTGCCGCCTTCGCCCAACGCTGAATGATGGCGCGGATGGACGTGGCTGTCAGCGGCGTGTCCTCGACCCGTCCGCCCTTTCGGATCCGCCGAAGCAGCGGCCCGGAGTCAATCCCTGCCGCCTCCTTCCAGGCTGAAACCCGGCGCATCGTGACAGCACGCAAATGCAAAACGGCGCCCGCGGCCTGCTGATCCGTCTTGCTCTGAGCCACCAGAAGCGTGCCGGCGCCATTTTGCGCAGGGTTCACGTCCGCCACGCGTACGGCGGCAGCTTCGCTGACCCGCAGCAAACCATCCGACATCACCGTGATCAGCGCCGCATCCCGCAAATCCCATAAGCGCCCGCCCTGGGCGGCGAGAGAGGCCATGGCGTCCGCCTGTTCCCATGTCACTCCCGCAACCTGACCGCGACCCCGGTTCGCTCCGGCGCGCCCATAACCTGCCAGCACCTTGGCAGTGAGCGCGCCGTCCGGGCGAGACTCATCGTTGTGGCGGGCGCGATAGCGGATTGCCGCCAATGCAATGCGCGCCGTAGCCACTGCCTTGCCGGACTCCTGAAGATGAGCAAGATAATCCGCTATCCCCGCATCGTCCACCGGCCGGCCCTTCCGCCAAGCGTCAAAACCCTTAAGCATGGACGCATAGGCACGGCGAGTATTGAGAGCGTTGGATTGCTGCATCAGGATATACGCTCGATCCGAAACGGCCTGGTTTCCCACATCCCCTCCCGACAGGCCCCGCAACTCATCGCCGGAGAAGGATAGCGCCGTGAGTTTGTTATCTCCTTACGATTCACGCCCGCCTTTATTTATGATACCTCGCATTATAGGTATTAGAAAACCCTTGTCAACTCCCATTCCTCCGTGTAGAAATTCCACTAAATTTCATATGCTTACGATCAGAACTGACCTGTTATAGCCTTGGTTGGCGGGCGCCCATTGCAGGCTCTTAGCACACGCCCGATACCTTGCCGACGATCACCCAAGTCGGCGAAAGGAACGCCGTAAGCCATTGATAAAAATGCGCTTATTGTTCCGTTCACCTACGTGCCTCCATCCCCAATTTACTGCCGTTAATGCGAGTTGTAGCCCGGCATTCGGGCCGGGATTCTCAATCAAGCGGAGGGAAAACGCTATGGGAAAAGTCAAGTGTTGGCTCAAGGGTGGAGCAGTGGCATTGATATCCTGCGCGATGGTGTGCGTTTCTACAGCCACTCTTGTGCTGCCAAGCATGGCAAAAGCTGAGGGAGAACTCTGTTGGTCTGACAGTGATTGCAGCTTTACGGAAAACTGCAACAAACTCATAGGCCGTTGTGAAGACAAGTTTCAGCCTTGCAGCCAACAGGAGCAGGATTTGGCTCTATGGGTTGGCGGCGCAAGTATACTACTGCTGGGTGTAAGTGTAGGTGCCTACGCTGCGGCAACTGGCTTGGTCGCATCCGGGTATGCTTATTTCTTCGCTGCAACTTGGGGAACCAGAGCGGTGATCGGACTGACGGCGACTGGGAGGCTGGCCACCATAGGATCGGCGGCAACTGCTGTAGGCGGCTGGCTTATGGGTCTTGATTGCCGCTTTCGCCACTAGGGGAAGACATGAAAACACATCCGCTGGAACTGTCTGAAGAGCAACGCAGAAAAACCATACGAAGTCTTCGCTTAGGGGCGATTTCCTTCTGGGTATTGCTAATTCCAGTTATGGGCGTTGGCCATATGTGTGCATTGATCATGTGGAACAGTCACCCCTTGGCAATTCTCGGAGCGCTTGCTGTGCTGGGGATCTGGCTGCTTGGTGTTTTTGGCATACCGGCTAACCGGCGGATGCAGTTGGATACTTGGCGCTTGCTTCAGGAAGACTTGCGTAGCGACGATAGGTAAGCCCCTTTAGATTTATGGTTTGCCTAGGAGGTTGAGCTTGCTCGCCCTCTGCTCGTTGCTAATGTGGATTTGGAACGGCAAGGAGGGTGAGCATGAGTAATGGCAGTGCTGCGAACCTGCGGTATGGTGGATTCTGGATTCGGTTCGGGGCGGTGGTCCTGGACAGCGTGGTTCTCTTCGGCATTACCTTTCTGGCTGTGCGGTTGCTGTACGGACAGGGCTACCTGGAATGGGCTATGGGAGCTGCGGAAGGTATAACCCGCGAGCGGGTCTTCTTCAACTGGGTATTGCCCGCCGTTTACTATGTTGGCTTCTGGATACTCAAGTCGGCCACGATCGGCAAGATGCTTGTGAAGGTGAAGATTGTAGATGCGAAGACCAATAAGCGTGCCTCCCCGCTGCAGTGCATCGTGCGCTACTTGGGATATATTGTGTCTGCGCTGCCGTTGGGTCTGGGCTTTATCTGGATAGCGTTCGACAGGAAAAAGCAAGGCTGGCATGACAAGATCGCACGCACTCTCGTGGTTGGCAGCGCCCGCCCACTGCCCTATTAGGCAAGGAAAAGGGTCCAGCCGCCCCGGGCCGGCGGTTTTGTTCCGCAGATGGGGCTGCTGTTAGCTTGACGCGCGGCCTCGGCGGAATTCCGGCCTGGCTGAGGCGCAACCGCGCCAAGGCCATCACGCTTGGCGTGCTTGTGATCGTGGTTGCGTGGTTTCTGTGGCCGCGAGGCGCGGAGGCCCCGCCTCCACCAACCACCGCTACGGTGGCGCGGGGTGATATCGAACAGGTGATCGCTGCTGCCGGGACGCTGGAGGCGGGCAGTCTGGTCGATGTGGGGGCGCAGGTATCGGGACAGTTGATGAAGCTGCATGTGCGGCTTGGCGACGTGGTATCCGAAGGCGATCTGCTGGCGGAGATTGACGACTTTATTGCCCGCACCCGGTTGAATTCGGCGGAAGCCAGCCTGGAAGCGCTGGAGGCGTCTTCATCTTCGCAGGAAGCCAGTCTGGCGCTGTCGCGCGCCGAGCTCAGGCGCCAGGAGCGCCTGATGCAGGCGCAGGCCACCACCGAGGTCGAATACGACCGGGCGGTGGTGAGTCTGGCGCAGGCGGAGGCGAGCCTGGCCCGGCATCTGCTGCAGATCGAACAGGCGCAGGCCAGCGTCGAGGAAGCCAGGGCAATGCTGGACTTTACCCGCATCACGGCGCCGGCCGACGGCACGGTCGTGAGCATCATTGCGCAGGAAGGACAGACGCTCAACGCGACGCAAACCGCGCCGGTCATACTGCGGATTGGCGATCTGCGCACGATCACGGTCAGCGCCAGCGTGTCGGAAGCGGACATGCGCCGCCTGGAAGCGGGCATGGATGCCTACTTCACCACTCCGGCGGACGGCGAGCGGCGCTGGCAGGGACATCTCAGCGAGATCTCGCCCATCCCTCAGGGACCGGGCGGAGCAGGCGGACTGGCGCAGTTCGACGCGCTTATGGAAGTGGAAAACCCCGACGGCGCGCTGCTGCCGGGAATGACCGCCAGGGTGTTTTTCGTGGTGGCGGCGGCGCGCGGCGTTCTCAAGGTTCCGCGAGGCGCAGTAACGTTCGCCGGCGGGCCGGTCAGCGCCTCGGGACAGTATGTTCGGCAGTCCGCCGAAGACGGTCCTGCACGAGTCCGCGGGGCCGCGAGCGCCCGAAACTCGCCCCCGTTGCCCGATGAGGCAGCAAATCAAGCAAGAGGCGAGCGGTCATCGGGCGCGCAGGGACGGGAGGCAACAGTGCAGGTGGTGGGCGCCGCCGGCGAGCGGCAATCGCGAACGGTGCGCGTGGGGGTGAGCAACGAGGTGGAGGTGGAGGTGCTGTCGGGCCTGTCGGAAGGCGAGCGGGTGGTGACCGGCACGCCGCAGCCGCCGATGCCTGATCTCCCGCCCTTCTTCGGCCGCTGATGGAGCACAACAGGCCGCCTCTGATTGCGCTCAATGACGTCAGCCGGCGGTACCGCGCCGGCGACGCCGAAGTGGGGGCGCTGAAAGGCGTGACGCTGGAAATACACGCCGGCGAGTTCGTGGCGGTGATGGGCCCGTCCGGTTCGGGCAAGACCACGCTGATGAACATCATCGGCTGTCTCGACCAGCCGAGCGGCGGCGAGTATTTCTACGGCGGGCAGCCGGTTCACTCGGCCGGCGTCGATGACCGGGCGCGCTTGCGGCGTGAAGCGTTCGGGTTCGTGTTCCAGGACTACAACCTGCTGCGCATGGTCACGGCCCAGGAAAACGTCGAGATGCCCGCCATTTACGCCGGAATGCGCAAGCGCATGCGCTGGGCGCGAGCGGCGGATTTGCTTTCGACGCTGGGCCTGTCGCACCGCACCGGCCATCATCCCAACGAACTGTCGGGCGGCGAGCGGCAGCGGGTGGCGATTGCGCGGGCGCTGATGAACGGCGCGGCAGTGGTGCTGGCCGACGAGCCCACCGGCTCGGTGGATTCGCGCAACGGCAAGGAGATCATGGCGCAGTTGGCCGCGTTGTCCGAGCGGGGACGCACGGTGATCGTGGTTACCCACGACCGGGCCGTAGCCCGCTACGCGAATCGGCGCATCGAGCTTTTCGACGGCCGCATGACAAGCGACACGGGCGCGGAGCCGGGGGACGCGCGAGTTTCCGCCGCCCCCGCGTCACGCGCCGGCGCGGCGCGCATCCAGGCGCCGGTGGCATCGCTGGCGGAAAGCGCGCGAACGGCGCGACGCGCCTTGCGCGGCAACAAGTCGCGCACCGCGCTTACGTTGCTGGGCATTGTCATCGGGGTGTTCTCCGTCACTGCCATGCTGGGCGTGGCCCAGGGCATGCGCAACTCGATATTGGACAGTGTCCGCCAACTCGGGGGCTCCGGCATCACGATCAGTCCCCGGTTCGGCGAAGACAGCAAGCCTCTCACTCTGAGTGACGCGGCGGCGATCCGGTCGCAAATCCCCAACCTGCTTTGGGTGGCGCCTGAAATGAACGGCGGCGGGATTCTGGTGGGAGCGAAAAACAGCGAATCCGCGCGCATTACGGCCACCACCGGCCGGGCGATGCAGGAGCGCGGGCTTCTTTTGGCGCAGGGCGCATTCTTCGACGAGGGCCACAGCGAACGCTATGCCCCGGTGGTCATTCTGGGCGGGCTGCTGGCGGGCAGCCTGTTCGGCGAACAGGCCCGGCCCGTGGGCGAGTACATCCTGATCAGCGGCGAGCCGTACCAGGTAATCGGCGTGCTCAAGCGAAATGAAGCTACGTTCGGCGGCTTCTCCCCCGGGCAGCGGGCCGCCCATGTGCCGCTCATGACCGGCGCAACGCGATTGTTCGGCCGCGACAACCTGGACTCGATTCAGGTTGTCGCCGCGGATACGGACGAGGTCGAGACGGTCCAGAATGCGATCGAAGCGCTGCTGAGCCGGCGTCATGGGGGAGGCGCCTTTCGGATTGCGAATCAGGCGGAAATCCTGGAGGTCCAGAACAATATCGGCCGGATTGCGAGCCTGGTGTTCGGCGCCATCGGAGCCATTTCGCTGGTGGTGGCCGGCATTGGCGTAATGAACATCATGCTGGCTTCGGTGGCCGAACGCACCCGCGAGATCGGGCTGCGCATGGCCATCGGCGCGCGCGAGCGCGACATACTGACGCAGTTCATCTGCGAGGCGGCAATGGTATCGGGGCTGGGCGGCGCCGTCGGGCTGATCGGCGCGCTGGGCCTGGGGGCATTGGCGAACAGTTTTACACCCGTGGCGGTAGTAGTGTTTACGCCCTGGATTCTGCTTGTCGGACTGTCCTGCGCCACTTTGACGGGCGTGATATTCGGCTTTGCGCCGGCGCGCCGGGCCGCCGGCATGAACCCGGTCGCAGCGCTGCGGGCGTAGCTGAACGAGGAAACGATATGCAGAGTATGGGTCTTGAGCTCGTCAGCGATGACGGGAGACCGCGAACCGGGGCAGGAATGCTGCCCTTTGCGCCGTTGCTGGCCGCCATCACGCTGACGGCCTGCTCCACGGTTTCCATGCCCGCGCTGGATGCGGACGCGCCGCCGGACTGGGGCGCGTCGGCATCCGGCGAATGGCCCGGAGAGGAATGGTGGGACGCTTTCGGCAGCGACGAATTGCGCGACCTCATGCAGCAGGTGCAGGAGCGCAATCTGAGCCTTGAGAACGCCGAGCGCAGCTTGAGGCAGGCGCAACTGGCGCTGATCGACGCCGGCTTTGACCTCTACCCCACGCCGGTAGTCAATTTCAATGCTTCCGGCAACTACAGCGGGACTGCCCCGCCCGGGGGTTCATTCCGCGACGGCGGTTCCGACTCGGGTAGCCTGGCGCTGAGCCTGAGCTACGCGGATATCCTCAGCAAACCGTACCGTTTCGAGGCCGCCGAAGCCGCTTTTGAATCGGCCGCGGCGCAGCTCGCCGCCACCCGGCTGAATCTGCTGGGCACCGCCGCTTCGACCTATTTCCGCATCTTGTACGCACGCGATCAGATCGATGCGGCGAGACTCAATCTGCAGAACGCAGAGGCCATTGAGCGCATCACGCGTGCACGCGTCGAAGCGGGTGTGCTTACTCCCATCGACGCGCTTCAGCAGCAGATCGCCGTGCAGAGGCAGCGCAACGCACTCGCCCAGCTGCGCCAGGAAGAATACGCCGCGCGCGCGGCGCTGGCGCTGCTGGTGGCCGAGCCCGTGCGCGGTTTCGATGTGAAGACGACCACGCTTGCCGGCCTGAATACCCCCTCGGTGGCCCCCGGCCTGCCGTCGGAACTGCTCGTCCGCCGGCCCGACATTGTCCAGGCCGAAATGAACCTGCGCCAGGCTCGGGCCAACGTGACCATCGCGCGCAACGCGCTGCTGCCGGGCATCTCGCTGACCGCGTCCGCAAACGCCGCGAGCAGCGATCTGCGCCGGTTGACGTCGGACAACAGCGTCGGGACCTCCCTGAGCGCCTCGCTGGTGCAAAACGTGTTCGACTTCGGCCGCCGGGGTCGGGCCAGGGAAAGCGCCCGGCTGGCGTTGGATTCGTCGTTGGCGAGCTATCGCGAAATCGTCATTCGCGCGTTCAACGACATCGAGATCGCGCTGGGCAACATCGAACTGCTCGACTCGCTAAGCAGGATCGCGCTCGAAGACCTCAAGCGCGCCGAGGAGTCGTTGCGAATCGCCGAAGTGCGCTACCGCGAAGGCGTGATCGACTACCAGCGGGTCCTCACCGCCCAGGATTTCCTGTACTACGCCCGCAACAACGTGCTAAGCAACAAACGCGCCCACCTGAACGCCATCGTCAGCCTCTATCAGTCCCTCGGCGGCGGCTGGCGCAAAAACGGCGAATAACCGGCCCGAAAGTACGACCGCGCAATCCGGTTTAGCCCGGGCTTGCGGTTGAGATTTTGCTCCTATTGTGTTCAAGTTCTTGATTGGCATGGGCTCTATCGCTTTTTTTTGGGCAGACTAGTAGCCATGTATATCGACGCTGTCCGCAACCACGACTCGCCGGCTTGGCGACCGTTTACCTTTTGATCTCCTCAATCCGCGCCGCATAGGCATCAGCGCCCAACGTCCGTCTCATCTCCTTCAAAGCCGGATGCTCCGCCTTGCGCAACTGCGATAGCAACGCATCGCGTCCTTCATCCGCTGACTTTGCACGGTGCGTAAACCGCTGAAGTCTGCCGCCTGTTCCATGTGAAGCCTGCCACCTGGACCGGAGCAAAGCTGCCACCGTTGGTTGCATAGCGACGCGGGTTTTGCATTATGGCCCGGAAGGGTCGTGGTTCGTCAACCGGGATTGTCGTTTTCGCATGGATTCTCCTTTCATGTTGATCGGGTAGGCGTTGTGGATCAGCCGGTCCAGTATGGCGTCGGCCAGGGTGGGGTCGCCGATGGCGGTGTGCCATTGGTCGATGGGCAGTTGGCTGGCGGCGATGGTGGCGCGGCGGTCGTGGCGATCTTCGAGCACTTCGAGCAGGTCGCGGCGATTTTCGGCATTGGGCTTGGCCAGTCCCCAGTCGTCGAGTACCAGGACCTCGGTTCGGGCGAGCCGGGCCAGCAGTTTGGTGTAACGTCCGTCGCCCTTGGCGATGGTCAACTCGCGCAACAGTTGGGCGAGGCGGAAGTACTGGGCGGTATAGCCTTCGCGGCAGGCCTTGTGGGCGAGCGCGCAGGCCAGCCAGGTCTTGCCGACTCCGGTGGGACCGGCGATCAGGACGTTGAGGTGCTCCCTCACCCACTGGCAGGCGGCCAGCGACTGGATCAGTCCCCGATCCAGTCCGCGGGGGCTTCGCAGGTCGATGTCTTCCAACGCGGCGTTGTGTCGTAGCCGGGCCCGCCGCAGCCGGCTGGTCAGGCGCCGGCTCTCGCGTTCGGCGGCTTCGCGGTCCACCAGTAATCCAAGGCGCTCCTCGAAGCTCAGTTCATGGATATTCTCCATGGCCATCTGGTCGGCCAGCGCCGCGGCCATGCCGGTGAACTTGAGGTTTTTGAGTTTGTCCAGGGTGGGATGTTGCAGCATGAGGTTCTCCTTCAGTGGTAGTACTCCGGCCCACGGATGTTGCTGTGCGCGTCCGGCAGGGCCAGTTCCGGCTGCTCGGCAAGCGGCTTTTCGTCGAGCCGGTTCTTGAGGATCGATTCGATGCTCTTGTAGCGGCAGCTGCCCAAGGCCAGCGCCCGCCGGCAGGCCGCCTCCAGGCGTTCGCCACCATAGGCTTTGCCCAGCCTTAAGATGCCCAGGCAGGCGCGGTACGCCTGCTGCGGGTGTTTTCTGGAGTCCAGCACCGCGCGGATCAACTGGCCGGTGGCCGGGCCGTTTTTGGCCGCCCATTGCATCAGCCGCCGGGGCGACCACTCGCCGGCCTGGCGGTGCGCTTCGGGCATGTGCGCCGCCACCGTGGTGTGGCCGCCCTTGCGATGCGAGCGGCGGTGGCTGGCCACCCGCTCGCCGCGGTAAAAGCACTCCACGGTGTGGCGGGTGACACGAACCTCGACGGCCTTTTTGATCAGCGTGTAGGGAACGGAGTAGTAATGCCCGTCCATGGCCACGTGGTAATCGATATGCACCCGGGCCTTCTTCCATTCGGCATAGACATAGGGTTGCGCCGGCAGCGGCTTAAGAGCGGGGCGGTCCAGTTCCTCAAAACGGCTGCGGCGGCAACCCGGCAACTTCTTAAAGGGGCGCGTGTTGAGCGGTTCCAGCAGCGCACGGATCGCGCCATTGAGCTCCCCCAGGGAGAAGAACTGGCGGCGCCGAAGCGCGGCCAGGATCCAGCGCTCCACCACCAACACGCCGGTCTCCACCTTCGCCTTGTTACTGGTCACCAAATGCAAACTCAGCGCAACGGTCGCGACAGCCAACCGACGTCGTCGAGGTGACCCATCCATTCCATCCGTGGTCGGGGCGGGCGTTCCCGCTGCAGCGGTGTGTAACTACCGGCGGTGTTTCATTGGTGCGCTGCATTGTCGATGAGGCGACGGTTCGCAGCCTGCCGGTTGCCTGGACGGACCGGCGCACGGTGGACGACTTTGAGCGGCTCTCGGCGGGGCGTTCGCTGTTCCGGCCGGACGATCTTGAGGCGCTTCGGGCGCAGGTTGACGTGCTTCTGGACGATCAGAAATAAGGGCGCATAATGATCAATGTATTTTACGCAGACATGGAATCGGCATCGGGGTTTGGGGACGGTTCTTGCAGCACAGTTCTCGATATTCCAATTGTCTTACTACCCCATGGAGGGAAACGGCTGGTTGATACTGTCAATGATGGAGTAATATATTATGATCATTACGGTTCGCTCAATCAGGATCCGCGCCATGCCCGACAAAAAGACCGACCGCCTGCGCCAATCCGGCACGCTCAATCCGCGCCCGGACACGGTCACCGACCCGCTGTTCCACGACAACGCGTTCTTCGATCCGCGCGACCTGCTGCAGGTCCGCTACGAGATGGTGCGTTGCACCGTACGGGGCGTTCCCCTCAAGGAGGCGGCGGCCCGGTTCGGCCTTTCGGTACCCACCTGCGTGCGCGCCAACCGGGCCTTCCGCGAGGGCGGGCTTCAGGGACTCATTCCGCAGCGGCGCGGTCCGCGCGGCGCCCACAAGATCACGCCCGAGATCCTCGCATTCGTCCTCCATTGCCGGGCCGAACACGGGCCGCTCGGCAGCCGCAGACTCGTGCCCCTGATCGAGGCGCAGTTCGGCGTACGGATCCACCCGCGCAGCCTCGACAAGGCGCTGGCAAAAAAAACGGCCAGACAACGATGACCTCACTGCCGCCGGCGCTGTCGATTGATGTCGATAGCGTGCGCCGCTATGACGGCTGGCGCCGGCAATGGTGCATCGGCGGCCGCAGCCAGGCGATCGGCCTGCTGTGCCACCACGGCATGGCCCGTGCGCTGACGCTAACCGCGCCTCCGGATCCACCGGCTGCAGTCCCCACCTCCGTGGCGTCGTCACGGGATCCGCTACCGGTATCCGAGTGCACCGCCGTGACAGGGGCGGCCGCCCGGATGATCCATGAGCTGCTCGTACATGAAGCGGGAGAAGGCCGCCATGCTTGAGTCCATGTCCTACAAGGTCACCGACGATCACCGTCAGCGCGAAGCCTGTCTGTACATCCGTCAATCCTCCATGCACCAGGTGCTGGAGAATACCGAGAGCGCGCGCCGCCAGTACGGTCTGCGTCAGCGCGCGATCGCGCTGGGCTGGTCCGATGAGCGTATCCGCACCATCGACGACGATCAGGGCAAATCGGGCGCGCACAGCGCCAACCGCAGTGGCTTCCGAGATCTCATGGCCCGTATCGCCGCCGGGGAAATCGGCCTGGTGCTGAGTCTGGAGGTCTCGCGTTTGTGCCGCAACAACACCGACTGGCACCAACTGTTGCAGATCGCCGCCATCGCCGACACGCTCATCCTCGACGAGGCTGGCGTGTACGATCCCAACGACGGCAATGACCGTCTGTTGCTCGGGCTGAAGGGGGCGCTGTCGGAGTATGAACTGCAGGGCATCCGCGCCCGCCTGATCGGCGGGCAGCGCAGCAAGGCGCAGCGGGGCGAACTCAGGATGCGCCTGCCGATCGGCCTGATCTACACCGACACCGGCGAGATCGACTTCGATCCCGACCGTGCCATCGTGGAGGCCATCGAGCTGGTGTTCACCACGTTCCGCCGCCTCGGTTCGGCGATGCAGACACTGAAATGGTTCCGCAAGAATGCTGTCTCCCTGCCTTCGCGGCCGTACCGCATGAATGGACAGGTGCACTGGTCGGTGCCCAATCACAGCCAGATCCAGCGCATGATCCGCAATCCCCGCTACGCCGGCTGCTTCGCCTATGGGCGTACCCGTACCCGCAGCCATCCCGACGGCACGGTGCGCTATGCCCGCGTCGCCATGGAGTCGTGGCAGGTCTGCATACCCGAAGCCCATGTCGGGTATATCGACTGGGACGAATATCGCCGCAACCAGGAAACGCTGAAAAGGAACATGGCTGCGTTCACACGGGGACCGGGGCGCCAGCCGGCGCCCCGGGAGGGCCAGGCGTTGCTTCAGTCTCGGGTGATCTGCGGGCATTGCGGGCATCGGATGAAGGTTCGTTATGTCGCGGCACGCCCGAAACGCAGGGAGTCGGCGCGCTGGTATTACTACTGCCAGCACAATGTCGTTCGCCTTGGCGCCCGTACCTGCCAGAGCCTGCACGGGGACAGTATCGACGCGGCGGTATCGGACTTCATTGTGGCGGCGGTGAATCGCCAGAACATTGCCCTTGCGCTGTCCGTGCGCGAGCAGGTGCGCGCCGAGTGCGCCGCCGTTGACCGACAGCACGCCAACCGGATCGAAGCGCTACGCCATGAAGCCGACCTGGCGCGACGGCGGTACATGGAAGTGGATCCTGAAAACCGCCTCGTCGCCGCCAACCTCGAGGCCGAATGGAATACTCGGCTGGGCGCGCTTGAAAAGGCCATCGTAGCGCGGGAACAGCACGGCAAGAGCCGCGATAGCGTGGCTTCCGGCGAACAGGACCAGCGCCTGCTCGAACTGGCCAACGACTTCGGCACGGTCTGGAATGCGCCGGCAACCGGCAACGCTGATCGTAAACGGTTGCTGGGCCTGCTGCTTGAGGACGTGACGCTAACGCGCCAAGGCTATCGCGCTCGTATCGGGCTGCGTCTTCGCGGGGGTAAGCCCTGGACGCTGGGGCCCGTCGATCTGCCGAAACCGCGCTCGACGGTTGTGCGCCGGCATGCCAGCGACGCGGTTCTGGTTGAACTGGAGACCCTGCTGTGCGAAGGGGCTGACGACGCCACGGTGGCCGCGCAACTGAACCGGCGGGGCCATCGGGACTCCAGAGGGGATATGTTTACGCGCCGCACCGTGTATGGCATCCGGAAACGGCTGGGTTGGCGCAGCGGGCTCGAACGCCGACGGCAGCGATTGCGCGAGCGCGGATACGTCGACGCCACGGAGCTGGCGACCCAACTCGGTGTTTGCGCGACGACCGTGCGGGCGCGGGCGCGTCGCGGCAACGGAATCGATGCCTGCCGGTTAACAGTGGGCAAACGATCGTTCACCATGTACAGAATGGACAGCGAGGCCCCCGGCAAAGCGCACAATGCACCGAGACTCAAGCGCCAAAGCGGCTGCAAGGTCGCCTTGTCACCACGATACGAGCAGGTTGCATCATGAAACCCAAGACTTGTCGCGGGGCTTGCGCACCCGCGCCGGTAGAACCGCAACGCCATAGTGCGAAGCCATGTCCTGGTAGGTGGGGTTGATGTCCGGCTCGTAGCGGTGGGCCTTGCGAACGCCCGAACGCAGGTTGTCCGGCACCACCAGCTCCGGCGCACCGCCGAAGAACGCAAAGGCGCGCGTATGAGCGCCGATCCAGTCGGGCAGGCCCTGGGTCCAGGTGGCCTCGGCATAGGTGTAGTTGGACGCCCCTAAAACCGCCACAAAGACCTGCGCCTGGAGAAGCTCGCCCGTGGCCCGGTCGATGACCCCGACAGTCTGCCCGGCATAGTCCACGAACAGCTTCTCGCCGGCGCGGTGGTCCTGGCGCATGACCACATCGAGCTTGCCCTGCCAGGCGCGATACCGCTCGCAGAACCAACTGTATTGATAGCCGTCGGGACACGACGCCCGATACTCCTGCCACAGCAAAAACAGCGTCACGCCCTTGCGCTTGAGTTGCCGGTGAACCTCGGCCCAGTCCGGAATGCCCCGCGCCGAGGCCGGCAGATCTGGCGGCGGCGGAAACAACAGCCGCTCCAAACGGGCATCGCTCATGTCCTCGGGCACAGGCCAACCCAAACCCGCCGACTCGGCCCGCCGAAGATACTCGCTCACCGTCGGACGCCCTATGCCGCAACTCACCGCGATCCGGCGGTTGCTCATCCCCACGGCCCATTTGAGCCGCAACACCTCTCTGATCTTGCGCATGGATAACCTCTTCGCCGGCATCTTCCCCCTCCCGAAAAAAAGGAGGCAGAGTAGCGGCTTGTCATCCCGCGCCGATACGTTCCCGAATACCCCTCAAAGCAGGCCGCCAGGGTGGCAGCCTTGCTCTGGAATCAGTGGCAGGCTTCCCCTGGAATGGGTGGCAGCTTTCGAATGGAATCAGTGGCAGACTTCATCTGGAATACGCAGCACGGCTCACCAGAATGTCCATACAGATGGGCGCCAGACTATCGTACTGGCCGGCGAACAGCTTTGGCGGAGACTCCTCGTAAACGGCCTGATAGCCGTCAAAACTCTCGATAAACCCATCAACGGAGGCAAATCGGCCCTGGCCCCCTTGTTCCGCCTGCAGAAGTATCGACAAGCGGTGGAGGTTTATCGCAGTGAATCTGTCTTCCCGCGTCAATTGGCGGAGGTAACTGTCCGCGGCTTCAAGAAGAACCGGAACCAATCGGTGCTGCTCGTCGGCCGGAAAGTGATCCGCAAGAAACAGAAGCGGAAACTTGCCAAGAAATTCATTCAGAAATCCGACATCCCTTCCACCGGAACGGAAGCGCTCCAACGACTCTATCGATGTCTCCGCATGCCCGAGAGCAATCCTGCCCATCATGAGAAAAACCTCAGGTTCCATGTACGAGTCAGCCCTGTAGACGACATCGCCTCCATCGGCGTCGATCACCATGTATCCGGGCAGAGCATGACTCTCGTCGCTGTTGAAGTCGTACTTCTCACGCAAGGCCTTCATTGCCTCGCTTTCATCGTCATAATCCCAACGCACGTAAACGAAATGCTCATTAAAAAAACGCTCCCACCTCGTCCAGCGGCAGAACCTCTTTCTCCATTACTATGCAGGGACCGCACCATACGGCCGTCCCCTGCACGAACACATGTTTGTCTTCGTCCCGAGCCTTGGCGACCGCATCCTCCCATGGGCCTTCGAAATACCGGACACCACCCGCCAAAACTGGCGCGCTTAATAGCAAAGCCACAATTGCCGCGGGGAAAGTTGGAGTTTTGGTCATACCGGGTTCTTTCTTGTCAAAAGGTGGTGGAAAAGTTGAGAATCAGTGTGCGGCCCCGGGGGTTGATGTGTACGAGATTGGACAATTCCTCAAAAGGCACCAGACCTTCAAAACTGCTGCTGATGACACGATCTTCAATTCCGGATTTTCTTGCATACAGACTGGTCACCGTAAGGCTGACTTGAGTGCTTTCGAGCCAACCCGGAACGGAGAAGAGACCGCCTGAGAAATCGTAGCCAACACGGAGGTTGACGCTCTGGGCGGGCACCGTTGTTCGCTCGATAACACTGCTGATCACAATTGGTTGAAAAGTGGCGGGATTGAATTCCGTCAGTTTCTTCTCCGAGATGATGGATGTCTCGGAGGTAAAGGTCGTGTCCACGGTCACGTCGAGTCCGCGCAGAGACCAGGTAATGATCAGTGAAGATCTGTGTTCAGGCAGTGGTTCCGCGACGCTGATCAGGTTCAGACTGCCATCGAGCGTTCCCACGGTATCTACGGGTTGCGTATTCTGTCTGTCGCCATCCACCGTAAAACAGGCGCCGCCGTCGCAGAAGCTCGATTCCCTGACGGTATTCCTGGCCACGTAATTGTGGCGAAGGGTGGCGAACCATAAGCCGAAGCGCGATGAATAACGGTAGTTCAACTCGATATCCGCTCCGCGATTTTCGGTGCTGCCCGCATTGGTCTCCCGCGTGTCGACGATCAGGTCCACGCCGTCAGCAGGATTGGGCGCCAGAAGTGGATGGGAGTCCACAAAAGATGAATCGGAAAGTTCGGTCTGGGTAAATCGCAGCCGCGTTGCCGGCTGCCGTATCTGATCGACCGTTTTCGACGCGTAGAGATTGAGATTGATTTCCAGCCCCGGAATCGGCAAGGGCTTGAAAATAAAGGACAGAGACTGCAGATAGTTCCTTTCCGGCCTCAACCCCGGGGCGGCGCCGGTCAGAAAATGCACGGGCAGGAATCCTCTTATGGAAAGCCTTGATTCATCGTAAACCGACAGCGCGCTCCTGCGCAGGTTTTCCTCACGGGCGAACCGGACCGCGGCCGGCACGCGCACCGAGTAGCTTCGATTCCAGCGGGTAGTGAACCATTCGGTGTGCTCCCAGTTGAATCCCACCGCCCAGTTGTACTCGTTGTCTTCGATGTTCGAGTAATCCTCTGCGCGAGCCTGGACGTTTAACAGCAGGCCGCTTCCGGGAAACATCCGCGTTACGCTGTCGGCGATGGGAATGACCAACTCAGCGGCCAGACTTATGGCGCTGTCGCCGAAGTCCTCATCGAAATCGCTGGTCTGGAAGCCCGTTTGTTCCGGAATGCCGAGGCTGATCGAAGTGGATCGAAGGCCGGAAATGTCGCTTAGCAGGCGGGTGTCCTCGCGGCGGTAACCGGCGGCAATTGCGCTCAAGAGGTTTCCGGCCGGCAATTCGAACAACGAGCCCTGGAGTCTGATCTCCGTGTCGGCGGACCTAGATTTTACAACTGCCGCTGTCCCATCGAGCAGAGCTTGAGCCAGATAGGCCTCCCGCGATGCAAATCCCAGTTCGGGAGCGAAGATATTGAGCGATGGGTCCGGTTCCTCAACGATCAATTGTCCGCCGTCGAATTTGCGGCGTCCTCCTGCCGCTATGAAATTGAAGAGCGAGCTGTTGGCTGAATTTATCGAAATCGACTCGTTGGTCGAAGAACTGTAACCCGCACTGAAGTTCAAATGCCATTGCTCATTGACCTGCCAGCCAATGGAGGCGGACATGCTGTTGGACTCCTGGTCGATCATCTGTGATTGCTGAGGCAGGTTCGTGAACAAGGAGTAGGCCGCAGAAACGCCGAAGGGGTTGACCGCACGCGGAAAGGCGTCGGGACTTCCGATCGTAACGAGCTGCACGCCGTTGCTGGTTTGGACGAATTTCTCGGTCTGGCCGTAGGTAAGCGTCCCGGCAAAGGTGATTACATCGGTCAAGTCGTGGTCAACGGCAATCGATATGGAATTCTTCTTATCCTCGGGCGTCAGGCTGTACCCCCTCTGCAGCGGCAGCTCATTGAGCGGGAACCCTTCGTCGAAGTCGTAAATGCTCAGCGGCTGCGCTCCCGTATAGCCGGACGGAACGCCGGCTTGATAGACCGGCGTATAGCCGAAATCCGTGGGATTCAGAAAACCGCCGGGGCTGAATAGTGCGAAAAGCTCGTAAGAGAACCCGATACCGGGAAGATCCGCTCTTATCCTCTCACCCTGGAGAAGTGAACTAAAGAACCCCGGGGGCACTCCAAAGTGGCCGTCATAGGCGGCGGCGAAATCAGGGTCGATGCCGGTGCGGGACGTCGTTTGACCGTCTCCGTCAATATCCTTCACGTAGAAAAGCGGACTCGGCACCACCCGGTCAATGCCGAAGCCGACATTGCCGGGAGAGCCCGGGGCCACCGGCAGGCTGTTGATGAACCGGATATCCCGCTGGGCGCCATCGATTCCATCCTGACTCTCGTGAGCCAAGTCAATGGTCAACGAGCCTCGCAGCCAGTTGAAGGTGTGCCCCAGGTTAACGCTGAAACGGCCACCGCCACCGTCCTCCGTGGTCTCATGGGTAGCCGCCAGACTGGTCCCCTCGTAGTCGCGATCGGTGATGATGTTGATTACTCCGCCAACCGCGTCGGCGCCATAAATCGCCGCTGCGCCATCATAGAGTATTTCGATGCGCGCGACCCGGTTCAGCGGAATATTGCTGACATCGAAAATGTCGCCGAACTGGCCGCCTTTTGTGGGGCGGCGACCGTCTATGAGCAACAGGGTATATTGAGCGCCCAGCCCGCGCAGGTTCACGCTGTTGCCCGCAAACAGGTTCTTGCCCAGACCGAAGTTCTGGCCTTCGAGAAAATTCCCCGCCCCTACGTTGTTCGGCGTATTGATGTTGCCGGGCAGCCGCGCGAGGAATTCATGCAGCCTCGACACGCCGCTCAATTCGATTTCCTCGCGCGAGAAAATGGTAGTGTGTCGGGTTAGCTTGCTGGCGTCGCTGATCAGCATGCTGCCGGTCCTAACCGTCAGGGACGGCAGTTCCAGGGGCGCCTGCTCTTCTCCACTAACGGTGTCGCTCAGGCTGGCCCGGTCTTCCTCCGGCGCTTCCGGTTCCGACGCTTCCAGGTTCTCTTTTGCTTGGGTCCCATTGTCCGGATCACGCCCGGAATCGGTATCTTTCTGACGCCCGGCGCCGTCATCCGTAATAGTTACCGTGGCGCCGATAGTGTTGTATCTCAGATCAATGCCTTCCATCAAGGCAGCCAGGACGCGCTGCGCGGTTCCTGCGCCGCGAAAACCCGGCGATTCCACGCCTTCGAGCGATTTCGACGCCACCACAAGCTGAAGCCCCGCTTTTTCCGAAAACTCCAGCAACGCGGACTCCAATGATTGCGGAGCAATATCGAACTGCTTGATTTCATTGGACTGGCTTAGAGCCGGTGGCGACGCCCCGCCAGCCATAAAGGCGGTCAGGGCGACCAGGAAAGGAAGGATTTTTCGGTTACTACTCATTCTCCATGCCCCGGTTTCTTGGGATGATTGGGTGGACCATTTCAGTTCGGCGTACCAAAACACATAGCAGTCCCAATATATAGGACGAACGACCGCCGATTTGGCGAAATGCGCCGCCTTGCCGGGCCGGACTACAATCCCGGCAGCGCGGCATTGCATCGCGCCAACGGGTCGTGGCGGCTTGTCCCGCCGGGACGCGCCGTTAGCCCGGGTCCTGTTCCCCAAGGCGTTTCCGTATCAGCACCTTGTTGTCGCCCGCCATCGTGACCTCCACCGGAAATACGGCTTCAAGGGCTGCAAGCCAATCGTCGGTCTGGTCCTGAAACACCGATCCGGTAAACAGCATGTTCTCAACTTCCGTATCGGTAATGATGATTTCCTTGGCGGAATAACGGTTAACTCCCGCAACCACGTACTTCAAGGCTTCCGCCCGGTATTGCGAACGTCCCTGCTGCCATTCGATGACGGCGGCGGTGTCGCGCAATTCAACGACGCTCAATTCCTTGTAGCTGACAATGGCCTGTGCGCCCGCGGTGATCGTAGCGGTCAGCGGGGGGGGGCCGTGCGGACTGCCGCCGCGCGCCGTTTGCGTGCCGCGATTCACCTCGACACGGCCTTCCGTAACCGTGACCACCGCCCGGTCCCCATCCCGCCGTACGTTGAACAGGGTCCCCAGCGCCGTAATACTGCCGGCGCCCGCCACAACGACGAAAGGGCGCCGCTCGTCCTCCGCCACTCTGAACAGCGCCTCCCCGCTTTCCAGCATCACGAGGCGCTGTTCGGAAGAAAGATGCACCGTCAGCGAGGACTTGCCCCCCATGGATATTGCGGATCCATCCGGCATTACGATGCTACGGTGCTCCGCGGTAGCCGTCCGGTAGGACTGCATGGATGCAGTATCTCCCGGACCGCGCAGGCCGAAACCAATCAGAAAGGCAACACTGATCAGAACCGTGGAGGCGCAGGCCAGGGCGGCAGTGCGACGCGCCCAGGCAGGCTGCTCCTGCAATCGGTTCCATGCGCGTCCCAACACCGGGCTCGGCCAGCTCCAGGACCGCGCCTCCGCGGCTCCCCCGCCGGCGTGCTCATCACATTCCCGACGCGAAATCACCGGGAGATCCTTCAGTCCGTCCCGGTAATCGTTCATGCGCCGGGACAGTCGCGCGACCTCGGCAAACGAGCGCCGGTGGGCGGCGCTCTGATTCATCCAGGCTTCCCATTGAAGCAGCTCTCCGGCGGATACGTTCGGATTCTCCAGCCGCACCAGCCATTCGGCGGCCTGTTTACGCCTTGTGGACATGGCGTTCCTTTTGACTTCGCTCGTTCACAGAACCCGCATTCGGGGCCGCGGACGCGAGCCGTTCGGCGCAATGGGCGAGCCCGCGGGCGACGTAAAGCTGCACCATGCGGATCGAGAGTTGCATCCTGCGCGCCGTTTCCGCAATCGGGGCCTCGTGGACTTTGTGCAGGAGGAACGCGGTTCGGCACTTGGGAGGCAACTCCTGTATCGCCGCGCGGACTATGGCGAGTTCCTGCAGCGCATCCACCCCCCTCTCCGGTGAGGGAGCGGTCTGTTCGGCGCCGGCAAAAGCAATGTTGCGAAGCCTGGCCCGCCGGCGCCGCTGTTTCAGCCGGTCCGCGGCAAGGTTTGCGGCCACCCTGAACAGATAGGCGCGAAAATGACTGATCGAATCCGGGTCGTCCAGCCCCAGAAGCTTCACGTACGCCTCCTGCGCGATTTCCCGTGCCTCCTCATCGGAGTGAAGCCGGGCGGAAAGGAAACGAATCAGCGTGGCGTTGTGTTCCTCGAAAAGCAGGGAAATGCGCTGCTTGAGGGATTCCGCTTCGCCCTGCGCCTCGGAGGCGGGGCGGGTAACAAGCCCGATGTCGAATTGCTGATGCGCCATATGCCCTTTGATGGAGAAGCGGCAGGCCCTTACTCTACGGACGATTGAAAGGCTTTTTTGTGCAATTTCCGCTCAGCGGCGCAGGCGCCGCAGCCGAATCGCGCGGCGCGCGGCAGCCTCCACAAAACGGGAGCGGCGCGCCACGGGCTGCTAGGGATTCCCGGCATCCACCGGTTCGCCTGCGACGTTCCTGCCGTGCTTTTCGGAGGCCTCTTCCTTCCCGGCGTCTTCCTCCAGCAGTTTTTCAATGCGAAGTTCCAGGTTCTTGCCGCGGAGGTTGCGGCCCACGGTCACGCCGTCGTTGCGGACCAGGAAGCTGGCCGGGATGGCATTGACGCGATACATCTCCGCCACCGGGCTCTCGAAAGCGAGTTCGTCGGACACGTTGAGCCACTCGATGTTGTAATCCTCCTCGGAAGCCTTGCGCCAGGCCTCGCGGTCATCGTCGAGGTTGAAGGCGACAATCTCGAATCCCTGCGCATTGAAGCGCTGGTATGCGGCCTTGAGGTGCGGAATCTCGGCAATGCAAGGCCCGCACCAGGAAGCCCAGAACTCCACCAGCGTGTAGTTGTTCTCCGACACGACATCGAACAGCCGGACTTCCTCGCCCTCAAGGTCCAGCGCCGTGAAGTCGCGGATTGCCTCGGCCAGTTCCTCCACCCGCGTGGCGGTGAACACCTTGAGCAGCCGAAGCGTCATGTTCTCGCCCAGCAGAGACTCCAGTTCTTCCATGACCTTGACCTGCTCCTCGTCCTCACCGTCCTGCCATGCGGCCCTCAGCGCCAGTAGCCGGGCGACCGGATCTTCATAGTTGAGGTAGATTGAGCGCAGGGACTCGGTTGCCGCCTCGCCGGGTTCGTCCAGCGCACTGCTGATCAGGTCGTCGTAGTGTCCACCGTTGAAGTCCAGCGCCGCCGCGGCGGAATCCCACAACACTTCGTGCTCGCCGCCGGGCTCCACGATCCCGCTGACGCGGAATTCGTCGGCGGATTCGCCCGCGAGCAGGTTAAGTTCGATGAGCAGGGGCTCGGAAAGGGGAATCTCCATGGTGGCCTCGCCGTCCTGGATAACCGCGATGCCCAGCACTTCGAAGCCCGCATCCGTGCGCGGATCGGAATAGCCGATTTCGATCAGCTCGCCGTCGAACTGGTCCAGGCCGTTGGCCCGTACTGTGATGCCGTCTTCCGACGCCAGCGCCGCGGCGGCGGTGAAGAACGCACCGAGCAAGAGTAGTTTCTTCATCGTTTTCTCCATTCAGGGAGTTTCGAGGACGGGACGCCCTCGTTCCCGGGGGGAAGACAGGTGGTTGAATACATTAATGCCATGGTATCAGGGGCTGGCCATAGCCACGGTTTGAGTTGCGTCCTCTTCTTCCGGCGAGAGCGCCTCTTCGGCGGCCTCCTCGCGCTTGATTCGCGCCTGCAATTCACTGGCGTAGGCCGTATCTTCCAGTCGTTCGGCGATCGT
Source organism: uncultured Gammaproteobacteria bacterium (assembly GCA_951828235.1). Lineage (GTDB taxonomy): Bacteria > Pseudomonadota > Gammaproteobacteria > Steroidobacterales > Foliamicaceae > Foliamicus. Next base: position 1,365,043 of record OX639965.1, on the reverse strand, counting down.
GTGCAATACGCGCAGCACGCCCAGGCCCCGGTCGAGCCCGTTAGCCCGCACGAGTTCCAGCAGTTGCGCTCCTTCGCCGGAGTCCTGAAACAGGTTCAGCAGGGTCTGCTGCTGCTGCCAGGACAGCCGGCCTTCCTCCAGGATCCCGGCGACCAGGTAAAACGGGAGGGATCCTCCGCCAGCCTCCGACAGGGAAGCCAGCATCACCAGGCTCTCGGCGCTCAAGGGGCTTCCTGCGGCTTCTACGCTCCCAAGGATGCGCGCCACAACATCGCTCTTCGCTTCCGATTCCGCATCGCTTAACTGACGCATCCCCAGAGGTACGAGCAACCGAAGCGCCTCGTCCTGATCCACCTGTCCGGCGGCCAGCCAGTCCAGCAGAGCCTCGCTCGCTGCCCCGATCCATTCCGAAATGCCGGGCCAGCCGTCTTCCCCCATCGGGAACAGGCGCCCTTGCCTTCTCAGGATTTCCTGCGCCGCGGTAAAACCCTGGTTGTCGTATTGATATGGCTGGGTCACTGCCGGGAGGCCGTACAGCAGGCTGAGTGTGCTTGCAGCCTGGGCTCTCATATACCGCTGCGGATCCCGAAGCTCGTCCTCCGACATTGTGCGGGGACCCGCTTCCATCAGCATGGCGCCCAGAATCTCCGTGGCGCGATCCAGGTCACCCGAGCGCGCATAGGCCCGCGCCAACTCGGCCCCCTTGGCCGCACCCGATTCGTAGAGCTTGCCGGGCAGGTCCGGAACAGACGGCAGCCGGCGCCTGGCCTGCGCCAGAACCTCTTGCGGCGAGTACACCTTTTCCAGCGCCGCAAGCAGGAAAGCGTCGAACAGCAACTCGGCGCCCTGAATCTCCTCCGCGCGCCGGGCGAGAAGCAGGACTGAATCCAGGACATCCCTGGCCGCCTGCGAAGGCAACCTCCCGGCAACTTCGGCGATCAGCTCCAGGAGATTGGCGGGGTTCGATGGCGCGCCCGGAACGCCGAAAAAGAAGCGCTGCTGGTCGGCAAACTCCTTGTGTTCAATCCTGCGGGCGGCCACCAGCTTGTAGTAATCCACCGCCTGTTGCACGGCGCCCGCCGTCGCAAGGACGCGGGCGGCAAGCAGCAGTTGGTAGGGCGACGGATCGGACAATGCGGCCAGGCGTTCCTGGAATGCTTCCAGGCCTCCCGGGCCGAACTCGACCTTCTGCCGATCACGGAGAAGCATCCACAAAGTGAACTCGTGATCCGTGATTTCCTGGAGATTAAGCCTACTCCAAAGATCTTCCAGGCGTCGGCCGTCCTCGGACGCGTCCGCAAGGTACTCATAGAGCTGACTGAATCCCGTTCGCGTCCTGTCCGGCATCGCGCGCAGAAAGCCATCGATTTCGGCCGCGCCGTAGGGCGCCTCCACCACCGCGTCAAACAGCTTTTGCGGCTCCGGAGCGGTCTCGCCCATAGCGCCGCTGGCCGGCGTCCGCAGTGTCGCGGCTGGAGCCATGACAAAGGCCACGCCTACGAAGACTCCTGCACTTGCCGGGCGTTGGGCGCCTTGCCCGGGTTGGGGCATCGGAGAATTCAACAGACTGCTGGCGAGGAACGTCAGCGGCGTATTCCCCGGAGGACTCCCGTAAGGAGAGTTCCGGGGCGTCAGCAGGCTTCGCCACGCTTCGCGAAGAGCCTGCCGGCCTTTGTCGTGATCGCCGGCGCTCAGCGCTTCGCCCAGCCGCTGAACAGGGCCTTGCCGCCGGACCTGCGATCCGGGCGCACCCAGCGCCATCAGACCGGAAGACATCGACGCGGCGCCCGTAGAGGCCTGGAATGTCTGCGTGCTTTGCAGCTTTCTGATGATATTGGCCACCGGCCCGGGCGACCTCGACAGCCGGGTCATTGCCTGCTGCAGGACAGCGGGATCGCTGAGGTCCGGGCCACCGTCGGCGCTGACCTCCAGCGCTTCCTCGAAGCGTTGCTGCGAGCGGAAGAAAAGGAAATGCGCCAGCCGCCAGGCATCATTGTCCGATGCGGCCTTGTACTCCGCGGCGATCGCATCTCCGGCTTGAGCCACGCGTCCCAGGTTGAACCAGACATCGATCCGGTCCGCCCGGTAGCGGGAATTATCGGGATCCAGATTCAGCAGCCTGTCGAGCACCCGATCCTGGCGTTCCGATCGTTCCGTGGTCGGCCATTGAAAGAAGAAACGAGACGAGAATTCCCGTTCATAGGCCGCACGGGCCAGATCGAGGGGTACTGCTTCACCGGCTACGATCTGGTCCAGTATTTGCGAGCGGCTGCGCTCGAGGGCCTCATCCAGCCCGGGCGCGTAAAAACGCATCGGGAAGCCTTGCGGCGACGGCAGGTTCTCCTCCATCTCGACGATCCGCTGAAACGCGTCGTCGGTCCGCCCCGAATACATGGCTTCAAGGAAGGGCCTCGCGTCGGGCATGTTCGGCCAGCGATTTGTGACGTAATCGGCTACGCGGTACAGCACGTCGGCGTTTTCCCTGCGGCCGTCCACGATCATCATAGCCTGCGCAACGGTGTAGAACGCGCTGTCGTCATTGGACTCGAGGCCGGACAGAGTTTCGATCAACGTATCGGCCACCTCGCGGCGCTGCCCGGCAGTCAGTTCCTCCTTGAGCAGCGGACGCAACGCACCGATAGCGTTCCCGAGACCCGAAATCATGCCTCCGCCACTCCCTGACCTGCCCGCTTCCGCCTGGAAGAAGCGAATCCGGTCCTGCGTACTGCCCCGCTCTTCGAGGTATTTCCAGAAGCCGCGAGCATCGTTGATCTGGAACGGATCGGCGGGCTGGTTTCCGCCGCCCGGGTCCAGCAACAACTCAATCACCTTTTCCGGCGGTACCAACGGCTGACCAGCCACGTCCTCGGCCTTGAGCAGCATGTCTACGTTCGCTCCCACCAGCGCCCTGAACGAGTCAGGTTCCTCCAGCAGTTTCGACGAGGTGGCCAGCGCAAGGCGCCGGAACTCCTGCTTGCCGAGCAGCCCCAGCGCATAGCCCAGCCCGTCGCGAAACCTGCCGTCGAGGATCCGCTCACCCAACAGCGTCTCCATCTCGTCGGTGGCGCCGTCCAGCCGCAGCAGTTGCAGTTGGGTCTCGAAGTCCTCTCGTTGCGCGGCCAGGGCCAACTGCTTGCGCAAGGGCGACAACGCGGCGAGCGCGCTTTCGTCGTCGTCCAGGTTGACGCCGTCAGGCAGCGGCCGTCCGGCCGCCGCATAGGCCCGCACCAGGTGCTCGGCAAAGTCGGTGTCGTCTCCGAAGTGATCGAGCAGCTTGCGGTCGGCATACTGCGCGAAGTCCACGTCATCCAGGAAGAAACCAGCCTTGCGGATCAGCCGGGCGGTGCGGTCGAGCCGCGCGTAACGCGCCAGCGGCAGGAGTTCTTCGTCCGAGCGATCCAGCACGTTGCGCAACTCGGTCTCGAACAGGACCTTGAGTTCCGCCTGGGCGGCTTGGGACGCTTCGGCATCCTCCGGCCAGCTCAGCAGCAGCCCCTGCTCCAGCGAGGCGTAGTGCTCGCGATACTCGCGCGACACGGTTGTGTCGGTGCGCTGGTTCATGATCGCCTGCCAGGAGTTCGGGTCCACCGGGCGGGCGCCCGCCGCCAGGACCGTGGACTGGCGCCGGAGCACGTCGCCGATGGCCTGCATATAGCGTCGAAACGCCACGTCCTCGCGGCCGATCGCCTCGTACAGGAATCCGGTCTTGTGCAACAGTTCGAGGCTGTCGCGGTTGACGTTGAGCGCGCGGTTGTAGAACACCCGCGACTGCTCGTCATACCCCGCCTCCTCGAAAATCTCCGCCTTGGTCCGGTCGATGTCGATCATCCCGGTGATGTCGTCGATCATCTCAAAGGCCCGCTCCGCTCCCGAGACGTCCTCCCTGGCCAGCAGCGACTTGCCGACGTCGATATACACCTCCGGCGGCAGCTGCTGGCGCAGACCCACCAGTCGGCGGCCATACTTGAGCTGCCGGTCGATATCGCCGGAGCCGGTGCTGAACCCGCCGAAGCCGGCGTTCGGGGTGGCCATGGTCAGCAATTCGCGCAGAACCGCCGGGCGCCGCAAGCCCGCTTCGGCCAACGAGTTCTCCAGGGCCACGAACGACGCCTCGGTGTCGCCCTTCTCCCGGGCAATGTCGGCCAGCAGTTCGTACAGGTAAAAACGGTTTGCGCGCCCGGCGATGCGCTCGAGAATCACCCGGCGAGTCCAGTCCAGCGTGTCCTGCACGTCCGGGTCCGGCTGCTGGAAAAAGGTCGTGGTGCCGATCAGGTTCAGCAGCCCGTCCACCGCCACCACGAAGTCGTTGTCCTCGACCGCGTTCTCGGCAAAGAACTGCAGAATCGCCACTGCCTCGTCGGTCTGTCCGTTGTTGTCCATCTCATCGGCCAGCAGCAGCAGGTTGTCGCTGTTCTGAGGCTGTTCCACCAGGGCGCGCCGATACGCCTCCACCGCCTCATCGGCAAATCCCGCCATCGAAAAGATGCTGGCCTCGAACTCGCCGGTCACCGACTCCTCGTCCGCCGTGCGAAGCTCGCCGATCCAGCGCTGGATCTCCTCGAACCGCTCGTTGCTCTCCGTCGCCAGGTCAAACGTCAACAGATTGATGATGATGCTCTTGATGTGATCGATGCGGTTGACGGGATCGATCTCATAGAGCCGGCGCAGGGCCTTGTCGTGCGCCGGGTAGTCCTGCAGCAGCATGTACACCTGCGCCAGCAGTTGCTGATGGCCGACGTCGTCCTCGCCCATCGCCTCGGCATACTCGTCAATGATCTCGGTGGCCGAGAGCTGGTCTCCGGACTCGGTGTAGATCCGAACCAGCAGGTTCATGTGGTTGCGGTTGGCCGTGCCCAGCATCAGCATTCCTTCGAGCTCGACGGCCATATCGCCCAGGGCGCCCAACTCGGCAGCCAGCAGCAACAGCTGGCTTTCGGCAAAACTGCGCCGCGCCGGACTCTCCACGCCCAGCCAGATGTCGCGCCACAGGTCAAGCGCCTCGCGCTTGCGGTCCACCAGCGTATACAGCCACGCCAGGCGCATCTGATCGTCGTAACCCAACTCGCCCCGGGTGTCCCGGATCGCCTCGAAGACCCTGAGCGCCTCCGCCGGACGGCTCAGGCGCTCGTACGCGTCCGCCAACTCCACCCGCTCGGCCGCATCCGCCGGCAAGTGGGCATCCAGGCGTTGCAGTGCGTCCAGGGCCGGCTCGTCCTCGCCCCGGTCCAGCCAGGTCTCGAACAGGAACAACAGCGCACCCACGTCGGGGCCGTGGCCTTCCATATGCTGTTCCACCATCGCCACGCTCTCGTCCACAAAGCCCATCTGCAGCATCAGCCGCGCGCCTTCAACCAGTACGCCGGCGCGCCCGGCGTTGCGTTCCTTCAGCGTCTCCCAGACGGCCAAAGCCGCATCGTTATCGGCGACATTGAGGTAATGCGCCGCCAGGCCGTCATACCACTGCGCCTGATCGGGCTCCGCCTCCATCATCCGCCGATACTCGCGCACCATCGCGTCCGTGTCGCCGGCGGCCTCATACAGCGCCACCAGGCGGCGGCGCTCGGCAATGTCGGCTTGCGAACCTTCCAGCTGCTCATACAGCTCGATGGCCTGGCGGTAGTCCTCGGTCTCGATCAGGGTCTCTACCCGGAGGCGCAAGAGGTCCTGGTCTTCGGGGTCGCGGGCAGCCAGATCGACCAGCAACAGGTCCAGCTCATCGGCCGAACGGTACGACTCCGCCAACAGACTCAAGGCGTACAAGCGGTCGACGCGCACCGAGGCGGCCGCATAGCCCAGCCAGGCCTGTTCACGGGCCAGCTCATGCGACTCGGCATTCAGCGCCCACTCCGACAGGCGCATATGCTGCTGGTACAGCTTGCCGGCCTCTTCCAGCGGTTGATAAAGCGCAATCGCCCGGTCCGCACGGCCCAATATCGCCAGCACCACGGCCGCCTGGTTGCGGAAGGTCTGGTCGCGCTGCTTCGCCAGTTCCTCAAGGTCTTCGACGTTGCGCGAACTCACATCCATCATCGCCAGGCGCACCCGGATCAGCCATTGCTCGTCACCCTCGCCAAAGGCCTCGACGGCGCGCTCATACCACTTGCGGGCGGAGTCCTCGTCACCGCCGGCATCCAACAGACGGGCCTTGAGCAACAAGGCCCCCGGTGTCGGTGAACTCTCCAATGCCTTCTCGGCTGACGCGACGGCTTGCTCGATCGCACCGTCGCGCCATTGCAAATGCGCGATCGCCAGGTGACAGGCGGCCTGACCCTCGGGACTCAGCGTGACGCCGCGCGCGTAGGCGCGCAGGCGGGCGACGGCGCGGTCGATGCCGGCGCCGCTGATCACGGTCTCGCGATACACCGCGGCGACCTTGTCCAGGTCATAGCGCTCGGATGTCTCCAAAGACCCGATCAGGTCAGCCAGCGCAGTGGTCGCGGCGTGCGCCGGAGGTGCGGCGCAGAGTAAGGCGAAGACCAGGGCAAGCGCGAAACACCGGGGGCGAGGCCGTCCCGCCCTCGCGGAGGGTCTCAGGACCTCTCTCCCGGGAAGCCATGGGCGTGACCTGTAGTTCATCGTTGCCATCCTCATCGCGGCCAGCGACGGTAGACGATGTCCGCCAGGTAGGCGAGCAGGGCGGCCAGCAGCAGCCACGGCCACAACCGCGTCACGTCGCCGGCACGAAGACCTCCGCCGGCGCGGACTTGCGCCGCGTCGCCGCCGGCCAGAACGGCGCCGCCGGTCAGCGCCGCCAGTTCTTCCAGGTCAAGCGCTTGTGCCGGATCCACCTGGGTTTCGCCGAAGCGGTCCGAGTACGGCTCCAGGGCAATGCGCTGCGCTCCCGGCCCGCGATTGGGGCGGACCACGACTCGAATCGCCTCGTCCGGGAGGGCGGAAAAATCCGCCTCGAACAGTCCGGGCGCGGTTTCGATCAGCGCCGGCGAAGCCGCCGCAAGTTCGCTTCCGCCGTCATCCACCAGCCGGGCGACCGGCGCCAGCAGCGGGTCGTTCTCATAACGCCGCACGCTCAGGTGGGCACGCTCGCCCCGGCGCTTGAGCTCCAGCCTGAACGGCTCCTGGTCCGAGGCCGTGCGCGCGACGATGCGGCCCAGGAACTCGGCATAATCCGGCCACTCGCGCCAGCTTTCGGTGCCCCGCCCGGCCGGCTCGGTCATCAGGGCCGTTACCCGGCCGAGGCCATAGCGCCAGGACGACAGCACCGGGTAACGGGCGTCGGCGATCCGGATCAGCATTTCCGCCCCGTCACGCGGCTCCACCTGGGCGTAGCCGTCCAGCGGAGGCAGCGATGCGGGATCCACCGGGCCCCACCAGCCCGGACCGCTCAGTCCGTCCAGCGAAAAGCTGCCGCGCTTGTAGCGTACCGCCTTGCGCACTGTCGGACGCTTGAGTATCAGCTCCACCAGGCTGAACTGGTTGCCCACGCCATAGAAGCGGCCCTGGCCCCAGTTGGCGATATCGGACATGACCAGGTTATGGCCGCCCTGACCGACCAGGATGGTGGACACGTTGATATTGTCGCGCGAGATGCTGCGCACCATGGCTTCGTAGTTGGCGTCCTCTACGCCCGCGTCGGTCACCAGGATGATGTGCTTGAAGCGCGAATTGATGTTCTTGAGCCCGTAGTAGGCCTCCTGGATGGCCGGATAGAGCACCGTGCCTCCGATGGCCTTCATGCGCCCGATGGCGCGGTCGATCTCGATTTTGTTCGAGGCCGGCTGCATCGGCACCGCCCAGTGCTTCGCGCCGTAGAACTCGACAATCCCGACGCGATCATGGGGCTGGAGGCGGCGCACCGCGATCCGGGCGATCTGCTTGGCCAGTTCGATGCGCGTGCCGCCCATGGAGCCGGAGGTGTCCAGGATGAGGGCGAGCCCCACACTGGGGTCGCTGATGTCGTCCTCGCCAGTGATCTCCACCGGCAGCAGGTCGGCCACCTGTGCCCCGAAGTACCCGCCGTCTGCGAACGATGCTTCGCCGCCGCTCATCATCAGCCCGAGTCCCTGTTCCACCACGGCGTCTTCGAGACGCGCCTGGAACGCTTCGGACAGGAGCCGGGCGGGAACGTCGTCCAGCATCACGAGCTGATACGGCTTGAGGTCCGCGTCCCCGTTGAGTTCTCCGGGGTCGGCGGTGTCGATTTCATGCCCGGGGCCGAGGATTTCCCTCAGCCGATCCGCCGCGCCTTCCTGGCGGGAACCGAGGTAGAGAATGCGTAGCGGAGTCTGTATCGCGGCGACCGCCTGCAAGCGGTTGTTGGCGGGATCATCCCCGGCGCCCAACGCCACTATCAGATCCGCCGTTACGTCCAGGAACCCCGGGTCGCCGGCCTCGAAGTCCACCTCTACCATATGCCGCCCTTCCCCACTGAACGGCTCGGATCGCGCCAGTTCTTCGTCTCCCGCCTTCAGGACCAGTTGCATTTCCGCGTTCGAGCCGATGACTTCGGCGGTCCCGCGCAACGCCTCGCCGGGGCGGGCCACGCTCAGTTGGAGCCGGGCCGGGAAGGGGTCGGAGGAGGACGATTCGGGATTGAAGACATGCACCGGTATGTTCCGTTCGGCCAGTTGCGCGGCCGCCGGGGCCCAATTCCGGCTGGTGGCCAGGCCGTCGGATATCAGGACCACGGAACCGGGCTGGTCCCGCGGGATGGACTGCCCTGCAATCTCCAGGGCTTCGGCCAGCGGCGACTCGTCGCGCGGTCCGGGCACGATCTGCCGGGCATTCGCCTCTCCGGCGTCGCTCTCCGCGTCCCCTGCGCCCAGGCGAATCATGGTGCTGTCGCCGCGCCCGGCCAATTCGGAAACTAAAGTGGCGGCCGCCTGGGCTCCGCGGCTGCGCGCCGACGACGACATGCTGGCGGTTTCGTCCAGCACGACGACGTGTCGCTCCTGCTCCACTTCCAGCACCGTCACGGGCTGCATCAGCGCCGCGATCAGCAGTACAAACAAGAGCGTACGGATGACCCCATGCCAGGTCGTGCGCGGCCGAGCGGGCCAGAACCACAAGGCCGGCACAAGCACCAGCAGCAGCGCCGCCAGGGGATAGGTGAACGACACGGTCATTGCAACAATCCCTTACGGCACATTACGGCATCATCCCGCGCTGGTAGGCGTACCACTCGAAAGCCAGTAGCGCCAGCGCCGCCAGGATCAGCAGAAGGGCGAGAAGCGACGGGCCGGCCAGGCCTGCGGCTGTCGGGGCGAAAGCGGGGAGTTCCACGCCCACCTGCCCTGTGGTCACAGCCGTGCTCAACAGCGAGACGGGATAGGCCAGCTCCGCGTTCGGCGATTCGAGGAATCCGGCCCGCGCAGGCGCCAGGTCGGCGCCCAGCAATCGGGTAGCGCTGATACCAGGGCCCGCCAATGCGAAATCCGGAGATTCCTCGGCCGCAAGCCGGCCCGCGGCCAGATACGCGTACACCGGGTTTTCTTCGGCAAGCCAGCGCGAGGCCCGGGATATGAACAGCGGGAAAGCGCGCGACGCCGTGAAGTTGTAGCGCTCGTCGAGCAGTTCGAGCCACACGGAAACGTTCCTGTTCTCGCCGGCCGAAGCCTGCACGCCCACCGGCCGGCCGGCCTCGACGGCCAGCCCCGCGCCGTCGATCAGGTGCAGGCCCAGTCCCCGCAGGCTGTCGCGCAATGCCAGTTCCGCGTCCAGGTCACCGGCGTACTGAATCTCGAAAGCGTTTACCTGTTCGTTCATGGGCGCGAATTCGAGCGCCGGCAAATCGCCGCCGAATGACTCGCCGGCCCGCCGGAACACCAGTTCCGGCTCGTCCGCGGCCAGGACAAGACCCGGATCGGCTTCGACCGCCTCCATGAGAACGGCGCCCAGCAGGCTCGAAACCGCCACTTTCAATTCCCGCCGCTCGGGCAGTTGCAGTTGCGCGGAGTCGTCTGCCGACAAGGTGTCGGCCGCGGCGATCCTCGCTTCGAGCAAGCCGCCGGCGGACGGAACATCGCGCAGGACCAGTCCGTCGGGCGGAACTGCCTCGATGGCGATTCCGGTCACGGGCGATCCGTCCAGGCTCAGTTGCACGTCGCCCGGAAGCGTGCTCAAGTCCCCGGTTGCGGCCATACGAATCAGCACGTCCACCGCGTCCCAGCGCCCGGAAGCGGCTGTTCCCAGGCCCATGGCGACGATCCCGCGATTCGCTCCCGGTTCGTCAAATCCTGCTGCGCGATGGACCTGCACGCCTTCGCGCAGTTCTTCCAGCGTCCCGCCTCCGACCGGAGCGCGGCCGTATATGACCAGGCGCACCGCCTCCGGGTAGGCGCCCGGCAGCGCCAGCAGGTCAATCTGTTCTTCCACCGCCGAGGGCGCGCCCTCGGGCGCCAGCCCCACCACCCGCCGGTCAAACAGCAGGCTTTCCTCGCCCGCGTTCAACAGCTTGAGGTTCCACGCGCCGCCCCAGATGACTTCGCGCCGGTCCTGGGGGAGGTTGCGCAAGTCATCACGCAAGCGCCGGATGGCCTGGTCCAGGTCTCCCGGCGCGGACATGTGCGCCGATCCGTCCAGGAACAGCACGTGGTACTGCCCGCCCTCGGGGTCCTCCACCCGCGGTTCGGCCAGCCCCAGCCATAGCAGCCAGCAGATCAGAAGGCTCAGCAGGTACGCCAGCCAGTGCCGGAAGCGCCGGCGAAACACGCGCACCGGCGCGTCGCGCGCCGCTTCCCGCCAGAACATGGCGGTGGGTACGGCGACTTCGGTATAGCGGATGCGCAATTGCTGCAACACGTACAGCAACCCCGCGAGGGCGGCGGCGCCCGCCAGCAGCCACGGCAGCGAGAGGTTGGCGAAGTTCATATCTCGATGCTGCCCGCCTCGAAGGCCGCGGCCAGTTGCGGCAGTACTTCCTCATCGGTATTCAGCCGAAGAAACGCCGCGCCCCGCTCGGTGGCGAAACGCGTCAGGCTGTCGTTGAAATCGTTCACGATGGCACGATAGTTCTCGAGGATGGCGGGCGTGAGCGATACGTCCACGGCCTCGCCGGACTCGCAGTCACGCAGGCGGACGTCACCGCGCAAATCGCGGCGGCCCGAGGGGTCCAGGTCGTGATTGCCGATCAACTGCACCAGCAGCAGCCGGTGGCGGGTCTGGCGCAGCGATCCAAGGACCTCCTCCAGCCCCGCCGGATCGTAGAAATCGGAAATCACCACCAGCAGGCCCCGCCGCAGGCGCAGACGCTCGACCCCCTGAATCGCCTGGACCAGTTCCGTGCTTCCCTGTTCGTCCAGTTCGGCCAGCCGCTCCGCGACGCGCATCAGCCGGCCATGTCCTGAGGCCGCACGCAGCTTCATCTCCAGGTCGTTCGAGAACGAGAACAGCCCCACGCTGTCGTGCTGGGACAGGCTGATCGAAGTCAGCGCCAACGCTACCTTGAGCGCCACGCCGATCTTGGGAGCGGCCTCGAAATACATGCTGCCCGACCGATCCACGAGCAGATAGACGGGCAGTTCCTGCCGCTCCTCGAACACCTTGACCACCACCCGGCCCAGGCGTCGGTAGATGTTCCAGTCGATGGTGCGGGTATCGTCGCCGGGCACATAGGCCTTGTAGTCGGCGAATTCCAGGCCGGCGCCCTTGTCCCTGGAAAGCTGCTCCGCATGCCGCCCGCCGCTGATGATGCGCCGCGCCCACAGGCTGAAGCCCTGAAGCGCGGTCAGGAACTCGGTATCAAAGATCTCCTCTACGGTCGGCGCCGCTGACGGCATGGTTCAGCTCGCTGTGTGGGGCGGCTCGACGGATTGCAGCACGTCTTCCACCAGCAGGTCGGACGTCACCCGGTTCGCCTGCGCATGGAAGTTCAACAGGATGCGGTGACGCAGAACCGGCAGCGCCACCGCGCGAATGTCGTCGGTGCTCACGGAGAAGCGTCCGCGCAAAAGGGCGCGTACCTTGCCGGCCAGTATCAGGCCCTGGGCGCCACGCGGGCTGGACCCCAGCGCAACGTAGGCGCCGATGCTGTCAGGCGCGTAGTCGCTGTCCGGCTGTGTTCCCATGACGAGGTGGACTGCATGACGCTGGGCCACCTCCGGAACGGCCACCGCCCGTGCCACCGCGCGCAGCCGCACGATGGATTCCGCGTCGGCTACCGCCTCGATCACGACCTCCTGCTCGCCGGTGGTGCGCTCCAGGATAGCTGCGTACTCCTCTTCTTTCGGGTATGAAACGATTTGCTTGAAGAGGAACCGGTCCAACTGGGCTTCCGGAAGCGGATAGGTGCCTTCCTGTTCCACGGGGTTCTGCGTGGCCATCACGCTGTACGGTTCATCCAGCCGGATCGTCCGCCGCCCCACAGTCACCTGGCGCTCCTGCATCGCTTCGAGCAGCGCCGACTGGGTCTTGGGCGTCGCCCGGTTGATCTCGTCGGCCAGCACCAGGTTGGCGATAAGCGGCCCCTGCTGGAACGTCAGCTCATGACCACCGCCGTCGGTTTCCGTCAGCACCATGGTGCCCTGGATGTCCGCGGGCATCATGTCGGGCGTGAACTGGATGCGCGAGAAATTGAGGTTCAACGCCTCGCCCAGGGACTTGACCAGCATGGTCTTGCCCAGACCGGGCACGCCCTCCAGCAACACGTGACCGCCGCACATCAATGCGGTCAGCACGCCGTCGATGACCTCGTCCTGCCCCACGATCAGCCGGCTGACCTGGGACTTGACCCGGTTGAATACTTCGCTGAATTCGTCGGCGCCGGCCCGGGCGCGATCGGCCGCCGCCGCTGCGTTGCTGTCGGTCATTCGTTCTCCTTGGGCGCTTGTTCGCCATTCGTTCGCTGTGCAATGAAATAGTTTCGTACCACGTCCCGGCTCAACGGCGGGATCTCACGATGCAGGGTGTGACCGACCGCAGCGTCGCGCGCCGGGCGTTCCCGCGCCAGAGCGGCGTCGGCGGCATGCTCCTCGGCCCGGCCCTGTTCGCTTTGGATCTTCATGCGCCCGGGGTTGACCTTGCCCTGCAGGTAATCGGGCAGGGGCACGCCCAGCAGCATCGCGGCCACGCCACGGGTCTTTTTCAAGCCCCCGGGGCCGCCGCGGCCGTTCAGGTCGTCGCGCTCCTCACCGCCATCGGCGGAAGGAGTCAGTGACCGGTTGACGGGCGCCTTGCGCTGATTGATCAGCGGCTTGCTGGCGGAACCCGCCTTCTGCTCCTCATCCTCTTCCTCGTCGCCATAATCGGAGTCGCCTTCCGGTTCCGGCTGCTGGGTCTTGTCCTGGGCGGAAGCATGGTCCGACGCCGCCATGCGCCCGCCGGACATTTCGCCCTTGCCGCCCTTCAGACCGGCCGCCTCCTTGGGCTGGTCGGGCTGTTCCCTGGGCGGCTCTTTGGGCGGCTGTTTCCTTGCTTCCCTTCTTCGGGGTTCGTTTTCGTCCTGTTCCTGTTGTTCCGCGCGCTGCCCCGAGGCCCCGGACTGGGCCTGCCGGGCCTGGTTGCTCCGCCTTGCGTCCGAGCCGGCGGCGCTGCGGTCGGTGGACTGGCGCTGGGTCGAAAACTCGCGCGTCTCCATCTCGCCCGGCCGGCTTCCCTGCTCGGACCTGGGGACCTCTACCTCTGTGTTGCGCCTGGCCGCCAGCGACGCGGGACGCGGGCGCAATGGATCGGGCAGGACCTGTGTCAGGTTGGAATCTTCGCGCAGATCTCCGGGAATCGCTTCAGCCACCATGGTCTCGCTCACCGACGCTTGCGAAGCGGAGTACTGACCGATCCACAGCGCGGCAGCCAGCAGCACGGCGGCCAGTGCGCCCAGCCTGCGGTGCGGCGGCATGAGGTCCGGCGGCCGGATTTCGAGTGGTGGGAGCTTGCGCTCCAGGGCGGCGCCGGCATGCCCCCGGGCGTCCTCCACGGCCGCCTCTTCGAAGTCGGTGCGTTGCGCCTTGGCAAGGTACTGATCCGCGGCCTGCAGACGGTCCTTCAGGCCCAGGTCCCTGTCGTAGAGCGCCAGACACATCCGCCGGTCGGCCCGATGCCGAGCGAACTCAAGCAGTACGCAGGCCGCAACCACAAGGACCGGCAGGGCCACGGCGACAAGTACCGTCAGCAAAAGCCCGAAAGGCCACAGTGTTGTGCCGGCCGCCGCATCGAGCAGGACAGCAAGCAGGATGGCGCCGCTTACGCACAAGGCGGCCGGGAACAGGATCCTGAGGTAACGGTCGCAGGCGCAACGCAGCACCCAGCGCTTCAGGCGTCCGGCGCCCAGAGCGGCGAGCCGGTTCAGTTGCCCCTGCAGGCTATCGGGGGGCGGACTCGCGAGCATTTCCTCTACCCCGTGTTGGCGGATTGTTTAGCGGCCAGCCTCCACCACCAGCGAATCGTCCTCTTCCAGCAAGGGCTTCAGGCGCTCCATCCCGGCGCGTGCGCTGTCCTTGAGGTTCGGCGGCCCTTCCAGCAGCGGCGACGCGGCGCGCTGATAATTCGAATAAGCGCGCCGATGGCGGCCCAGGGCCTCGTAGACCCGCCCGAGTTCATGGCGCACCAGGCTCTCCTTTTGGGGATCGCCGCTGAAGCCGGCAGCCAGGAAATATTTCCAGGCCTGCTCCGCTTCGCCCGCCTGCAGATAGCGGTCGCCGAGGATCAGTTGCAGGTCCTGGCGCAGCCCGGGATCGTCCGAGCGCGAAATGTACTCCAGCGCTTCCTCGGCCAGCGCCACGATCAGCTCGGAGCGTTCGTCCCGGTCCTGGGCAAGAAACAACGGCTCGAGCGTCTCCTTGAGCCAGCCCGACTTCATGCGATCCAGCGTTGTGGAAAGGCGGTAGTTCACCGCCTCCAGCTGCTCCTCGACGGGCACATTTTCTTCAAGCCCCAGCGCGAACATCAACTCGGCCGCCTCGGCCACGTTGCGGTCATCGGGGTTGCTCTTGTGGTACGACCGTAGCGCGTCCCGGTCCCTGGAGACGGCTGCGGAATAAAACTCGAAATCGGCCTCGGAGAAATTGGTGTCCACCACCGGCTCCAGCGCCAGGTAGCCCTGCAGCGGGTTGATCTCCAGCCGAAACGCCGTCCACAGGCTCAATCCGGGCACCACCAGCCAGTCTGAGGCAAGCGCCTGATCCTGGGAGAAATCCGCCGGGAACAATGCGGCCATGCCGGACAGCGGCACGCGCTGATCGCCAAGGCCGAAAGCGATATCCGGCACGTCGCCGAACGGATAGCCCAGCCCGCCGGCCAGCGCCGCATTGATGTAGCTGTGATAGCCCGCGGTGTTAAAGGCCATCAGGGACCGATCCCGCTCGCCGATGCTCAGCGGCGCCAGGACACGGCCGTTATCGGTGGTGCGCAAGCCGGTGATGATCGACTGTGCCCAGAGCATCGCGTCCTCCACCCTGGCTTCGGCGGCGGGCGTGAAGGTGACTTCGCCTTCCGCCAGGTTCATGCCCAGCGCGTACTCGCGCAACACCGGGCCGCCCAGAATCGCCGAAACGTCGACGTCCTTCAGCTCGACCGAGTACTGCCCGCTCAGGTTCTTGAGGAACAGCGTGCATTCGGAGGAAGCCTGGACGCCTTCCTTCGGCACCTCGATGCGCAGACCATCGGCCAGAATCTTGATGGTCTCCTCGCCCTCGCCGTACTCCACCGCGCCGAGAATGCAGTTGTAAATCCTCAGCGGCTGCTCGTCGTTGTAGTCGAGCACCAGGTGCGTTTCCTTGTGGAACTTCTCGGTACTCAGGACCACCCGAACGAGCACATGGTCGCCGACCACCCTGGCGTCGGCCGTGCCGCCCGAAGAGACTCCGTCCTGCGCGCCCGCCGGCTGCGCCGACCAGGCAAAAAACACAAACAACAGGGCGGCCGCCGACCGCAGTAAATTCGATTTCATGGACTTGACTCCCGCCTCAAGAATGCTCTTCTTCGATGTCCCCGTTTGATGGATGCGCCGCTTGCGTTAAACGTTGCAATCCGGCACGGGTGACCTGCATGGTATTGAAACACGTTCAGCTTACCTGAACCTTGCGCACGACCCCCGAAAAGAGGGCTACCAGCCCTCCACGAGGGCAGGATGGGCTCTCTCCCGGCCTCGTTCCCAGGCGTTCCACGATTAACTCTCCTCTTCTTCCGCAAGCAATGGGTCGTCGGGGTCCAGCAAGGGCCGGATCCGATCCATGGCGGCGCGGGCGCTCTCCTGCAGTTCAGGCGGCGTCTGAACCAACGGCGAAAGCGCGCGCTGGTAGCTGGAATAGGCCCGTCGGTGCCTTCCCAGGGCCTCGTAAACACGCCCGAGCTCGTGGCGTACGACACCGTCCAGTTGCGGGTCGCCATTGAAACCGGCGGCAAGGAGAACTTTCCACGCCGCCTCGGCGTCGCCGGCATGCAGGTAGCGATCGCCCAGCATCAACTGCAACTGCTGGCGCATCCCCGGATTGTCGGAACGGGCAATGAACTCCATCGCCTTCTCTGCGACCGCAACGATCAACTTCGAGCGCGCGTCGCGTTCCTCCGAAAAATGAAGCCCCAGCGCGGTCTGGCCCAGCCAGTCGGTCTTCATGCGCTCCAGCGTCGCCGACAGGCGGTATTCCACCGCTTCCATCTGTTCGGCTACCGAAGCATTTTCTTCAAGCCCCTGTGCGAACAGCACTTCGGCCGCCTCGGCGACGTTGCGATCCTCGGGATTCTCCCGAAGGTAAGCCTGCAAACCCATTCGATCCTCGGCCGCCGCCGCCGAATAGAACGCAAAGTCGGCTTCGGAGTAGTTGCTGTTGCGGATCGGTTCCAGCGCCAGGTAGCCCTGCACCGGGTTGATCTCCAGCCGATAGGCCGTCCACAGGCTCAGTCCCGGAACCACCAGCCAGTCGGAAGACAGGCGTGGATTCTTCCCGAAGTCCACCGGATACAGCGCAGCCATCCGGGACAGCTCCACCCGCTGATCCCCGGCGCCGAAGTAGATGTCCGGCACATCCCCGGACGGATGGCCGAGTTCGCCGGCGGTTTTCGCGTTGATGTAACTGTGGTAGCCGGCCGTGTTAAACGCCATCAGCGACCGCGGGCCGTCGCCGTAGCTGAGCGGCGCCAGCACCCGGCCTTCCTCTGTGGTTTCCAGGCCGGTGATGACCGACTGCGCCCAAAGCTGCGCGTCCATCACGTCGGCTTCCTCCGCGGGCGTGAAGGTAACGCGGCCCTCGTCCAGGTTCATGTCCAGCGCAAACTGGCGCAGCACCGGGCCGCCCAGAATCGCGGCCACGTCGATTTCCTTGAGTTCGCGCGAAAAACGATTGGTCAGACCCGCCAACAGCATCATCTCGGGCGACCCCCGCGGCGTGGGGATTACACCGTCCTTGGGCACCTCCAGACGCAGGCCATCCTCAGCCAGTATCTTCAGCGTCTGTTCATTCTCGCCGAAGCGGACCGCCCGAAAAATGGGGCCAAAGATGTGAAGCGGCGTAAGCGCAGCGTAATCCAGCACCAGGTGCGTTTCCTTGCGGAACGCCTCGGTGCTTAGCGTCACGGGCACCAGGATGTGATCTCCGATTACCCTTGCCTCGGCGCGGCCGCCCGATCCGGCCTCCTCGGCTGTCGCGACTGCCGGTAGCCACGCGCACGCGCAAAAGGCCAACGCCAGACTCCGAAACAAAAGGGACTTCGCGCGCATATCTTCGGCACCACCGACTCTCCTGAAGAAGGCCATCTTACCCGCGCCGATGGCCTTCACCTCCGGGCGTCCCGTCCTCGTGGAGACCGGGAAGCGATGCCTCCCGGCCCCTGCCTCCGATTCAGGCGCCGGCCGACGATTTCCTTCGCGGCCGGCGCCGAGACGACTACATTTCCCAATTCACTTCAAGGAAGAACACCTGGCCACGCGCATCCCACCGGGTGGGGTCGTAGGGCGCCTGGCCCCAGAACCAGGCGAGCGGCGCCGCGCGGTCGAGAATGTTCTGCCCGCCAGCCCGTATCCGCAACCCGTTGTCCAGGGTATAGGTGAGCGTCAGATCCACCGTAGTAAGTGACGACACCGACATTTGGATGTATTCGAACGCCCGCGTGCAATTCGTCCCGGGAAGACTGAGATCCGAACTTTGGCAGTACGGTCCCCGATGGCTGTAGCCAGGCTTGTAGTACACGAAAACGTCTGCGACAAGCCGGTCCCATGACCAGGTTAGCGCGCCCTGCCAGGAATACACGTCGTTACCTCGCTGTGTACCCAGCGGCGACAGGCGCTCCTGCCCCGGGGCTACCCGTTGATAGTCATCAAGATAGCGCGTATAGCGAACCCTCGGAATGAAGCTGCCAAAACCCGTGTCGAAGGAATACTCCAATTCGGTAGAGACCGATTCGTTCAATGCCTCCGCAAGATTGATTTCGCGCAGAATCACGGCCGTCAAGTCTCCCCGTTCGTTACGCACCGCGATTTGCGGGTTGTCCAATATGAGGTCGGGGCGACTGTAGATAATGCCGCTGGCGGCCGCAATTTTGTCGGTGAAGTCCACTCTTTCCCACTCGGCTGACCAGCGCAGCCCCGGGATTGCTCTCGGTGTCCAGTCAAAGCTCACGGAAAAGTTGTCCGAGTGTTCCTCTCGTATGTCCGGAGCGTAGTCCAGGACCATCTGCAGAACTCCGCTTGCACGTGTGATCTCCGTGGGTCCATCCGGGTCGAATGGATCAACGCAAACGGGATCCTGTCCAAAGCAACTGAAAATAAAGACGAAATCACCCGGCTCTCCCGGTCCGAACTGATCGCGCCACGTGGGCGAGCGGAAGTTGCGTTGCCAGGAAGCGCGCAAAGTCAGATCGAGTACCGGTTTGTACTGGATTCCCATGCGCGGACTGACGCGGCCGAATTCGGCTGTCACCAGATTCGGATCAACACGATACACAGGCCAACGGGATTCAACATATGCAAAGCCTTCATCCGGATCCCAGTAATGCCAGCGTATTGGAACCTCTGGTCTCGATCGCCCTCCCAGCGATCCCACAGACTCGTTCGTGTCGCGGCGGGCCTGCAGTGTAAGCACCAGGGAGTTCACGCCCGGTAGCGCGTTGTCGGGACTAACGAATGGCAATGCCAGTTCGACGTACCAGGACCGCGTTTCGCGCTTGGGGCGCTCCACGCCGACCAGAGTGTTCAGCGAACCGCTCAGGCCAATTCCGGTTCCGCCCGAACCGGAAGTTGAGTCGTCGACTAATTCGAAATCAACATTCAGGTATCCGGCTTCGGCGGAATAGACGATGTTCTCGCGGTACTCGCCGCCCACGGAATACGCCACAGGACCACCCCACATACTGAACAACTCGCCTCGCATCGTAATATTGACCTGCCGAGTTTCATTCACTCCCTCGTAAGGTCCGCTCGAGCGGGTAAGAAACTCGTCAAACGCGGATCCCTGAGCCGTTCCGTTGCCGAAAAAATTCAGCGCCCTGTTCGGATCAGAACTCGACAATGCGGCATAAAAGGCCTCCGCAGTGGGATCACGCGCACCGCGGTCGGCTAGGGCAGTAAAACTACTGCTTTCACGCCAGGACTTTGTGCGATTGACATCCACCTGCAATTCCTGGGAGGCGCCGAGCGCATCGAAGTTCCATATGAAGCCGAAACTGAAGGTCCGGCTTTCGTTTTCCGATTCGTTGAATTCGGCCGGCAACAGTCCATTGGCGGATTCGTACACCGGCGCATAGTTGACCAGCATATGCTTGCCAAAGGGGTTCCATGCGTTGCTCGCCGGAACAATGATCGCGCTGATCTGCTCGGCCGGACTTTGTCGGTAGGATTCGTTCAACGACCAGTTGATATCCGCATATACGCGCAGCTTATCGGTTACGAACTGCTCCACGTTGAGCAGCAGCGAAGTATTCGTGGAATCCACGCCGTTCTGCGGCGCGACGAAGTCATAGGGATACGGCGCCCCGCTGCGAACAGGAAAATAGGTAACGAAAAAGGTCTCGAAGTCGTCAACTGTGGCGCCTTCGCCGCTGTGGCCGGGGGGCAACTGGTAATAGGGCCCGAAAGAGCCCGCGCACCGATACGTAGGCGGTCGGGGGGCTGCGTTCGGATTCCAGAGCGGGGGGCTCCAGGGTATTATCCTCAATTCGCAGGCGACTCCTGGCTGACCGGTCTGAAGATAACGGCCGTCGAAACTGCGTTCCGGCCCGAACAAGGGACGCTGGTCCAGACTGCCGAAACCGGCCTTTGCATTGGTGATAGGCGTGGAAGTGGTGCGTGACATCACAACGCTTACGTTTCCGCTGTCCCACGCGTACCCACCCCTGATGCTGGCGCTGGAAGCGTCGGCGTCGGTGGAACTGAATTCCTGACGGTACGTGGCCGAAAGACCTCGGTAGTTCTTCCTGGTGATGAAATTCACAACGCCGCCGATCGCATCCGAGCCGTAGATCGCCGAGGCGCCACCCAATTGAATGTCAACCCGCTCTATGGACGATAAAGGCACATTCAGAAGGTTGGCGAAGTCAGCTTGCTGCCCCCCGGTGCCCGCGATCCTGCGTCCGTTCAGCAGCACCAGCGTATTGGGCGAACCCATCCCGCGCAGGTTTACGGTGGAAACCCCGATATGGCCAACCCCCCCCCGCAGGAGCCCCCCAAATCTGGGCATCGAAGTCCGGACCGGCATCCGGGTGACCACGGTTTAACTCATTGGCAGTACCGTACGTCTGCGTGGTCATGGATGGAAACGCCCAGGGCGTCTTGCGGAAGAACTCCTCCAGGTTGGACACCCCGCGCCTTGCAATGTCTTCGGCCGAAAAGCTGTAAACCTGCGCGCTGGGATCTCCGCCGAGCAGGCGCGTGCCGGTGACGACCTGTTTCTCAAGTTCCAGCGGCTCTTCCTCTTCCACCGCGGCGGGTTCTTCGGGAGTCGCTTCAGTTTCCGCGCTCTCGTCCTCCTGCGCCTGCTGCACGAGAACAACGTTCTCGGAGGTGTAATCGTACTCGAGTCCCGTGTCGGTCAACAGGGCGGCCAGGGCTTCCTCGAATCGGTACTCGCCCTTGAGTCCCTCAACTTCGACCTGCGCGCCAACCTGATCGGGCAGCATGATCTGGACGCCTGAGGAACTGGCCAGTTCCATTAGCGCCGGACCAGCCTCCTGGGCCTCGATTTCCAGGGTCAGCACTTCGGCATCCTGCGCCAGGACGCCGGGCGAGCCAAAGAAAAGCGCTGTGATAGCTACTGCCGGTACGGCATAGGGTCTTACTGTGTCCAGGATTTTCTTCATGGTCCCCACCTTCTAGTGAAAGTTCGCTGGTCAACTGCCAGCGCCACGCGTCGGAGTGGTGCTGTCCGAACCGGTTATCACGATCCGGTCATAGTGCTTGGTAATCTTGATCGGCAGTAGTTGCTCCAGCGCGCTGAGCGCCGAGTCAAGCTCTTTGACGTTCACCGCTGCATACACGCTCATCTCCATCACCGCCGCGTCCTCGATGAGAATCTTCTTGCGGGTATAGCGGTTCAGTTCCTGGACGACCTGGTACAGGGGTTCCAGGTCAAACCGCAACATTCCGCTGCGCCAACGTCCAAAACGCTCTATCGATTCGGGCTGAAACGCCTTCAACTGGTTGCGGTTGACGTCGAATTCAACCACCCAGCCTTCCTCCACCCGGCGCTGCCCGGGTGCGTCAATGACTGCGGTCTGCCCGGCGGAGGCCACCAGCGGCGCCGCGCCGATGGCCTCATCAGTTAGCGGGTGCATTGCAACCGTCCCCTCAAACACCGCAAGCTGATAGTGCTCGGGATGCTTGCGGACGTTGAAGGTGGTGCCGATGGCCGTTAGCGAGCGGACACCCAGCTCGACCGTAAAGGGACGAGCCGGGTCTTCGGCCGCCTGGAAGTAGGCTTCCCCACGCTCCAGCAAGATCGTGCGCGACTGTTGCGTGAAATCCACCACCAGTTGCGTGCCTGTGTTCAGCGTGATGGCGCTGCCGTCCTTAAGATCAATGGTCTTCTGTTCGCCTACCCGGGTGAAGTGGCGCTCCAGGTGACTCGGGTCCGGGCCGTTCCAGAAAGTGAAATAGAACGTGGCAAGGCCCGCTCCCACAAGCAGGCTGGCGGCGATCCCAAACGTAGCCCGCCGCTTGCGGCCGCGTGCCTGGCTGAGACCCCGGGGATCGCGGGCGACCGCCTCGATATCCGCGTCGCCGGCCAGCTCTTCCATGCCGGCCAGGGCGTCCAGCGTGCCCAGGTATTGCTCACGGTACCTGGAATCCCCCTTGGCACGGGAGCGAATCGCCGCCGCCTCGGCTTCCGATAGCCGGCCTGACCACAAATGGACCAAAGATAGCTCCGTGGCGCCGTTCATGATTTCTCGAATGTTCTTCAGCACAGTTTGCTCCCCGCCTTGTCCATGCGCCGCTTCGCCTTGCGAATGCGCTTCATCGCTTGCGCAATCGCGTTCTCCACCTGTTTCACCGTCATACCCATCTCCAGCGCAATGTCCTCGTATCGCAGATTCCTGAATCGATGCAGAACAAATGCCTGCCGCCAGGTCGGGCGCATCTCCATAATCACGCTCTTCATGACTTCCAACTCCATCTGCGCGGCAACGATCTGCTCCGGCGTACGCTCATCGACCGGTTCGACCTCGGGTCCCGCCCGGTCGCTGGAGTATGTCTTGCGCAACGTCGACTTGCGCAGCAGGTCCACGAGCATGTTGTTGGCCATGGTCAGCAGGTAGGCACGGTTGCTGCCGGTCGATTCGGACGTCTTTTTCTCAAGAGCCTCTACGCTCATCAGCCGGGTGAACAATTCCTGGATCAGTTCTTCGATATCCTGGTCCGGGACCAACCGCCCTTTAAGGAACAGGCGCAAGGCCCGCGCGTGCTCCTCGAAGAGCTGCTCGACCAGCCGCCTGCGTCCTTTCCTCTCGCGACCAGCCAGGTCAATGACGTTGTCCTTCGCCCGTGTGTACGCAACGTTGATGGAAGTCCTCCTTAACTCAATTTAACGGATGAGAAAAACTTTTCCCTGAGTTTTGGCCGGAGGGATTTACTGGGAGGGAGGGCCGGAAGCTCTCTTTCGCGGCGGCGATCACGTCTTGTAGGGGTCTGCAACTCGAATACACGCTGCTTGCTCCATGAAAATGCGGTTCTTATCACCGAGAATTCATGGTAAAGTGCGGCGAATGATTCGCAGACACCACCATATCAAGGAAATACTCAGGCGGCTCCGGCTTTTCGAGGTCGTGGGCATTCTTGGTCCGCGACAGATCGGCAAGACAACGCTGGCGCAGCAGGTCAGCGACAGCTATCACACGCAATCGCATCATTTCGACCTGGAGGACCCGGCGGCCCTCTCACGGCTTCAGGAAGACGCCAACCTAGCGCTCAAGGACCTAAAGGGCTTGATCATCATCGACGAGGTGCAGCGGGCGCCCGACCTTTTCCCCTTGCTTCGCGTACTGTCGGATCGGCGGCCGCGCCCGGCCAGGTTTCTGGTGCTGGGCAGCGCCTCACCGGATTTGTTGCGTCAAACATCCGAATCCCTGGCTGGAAGGATCAGCTATTACGAACTGAATGGCCTGGGCCTGGACGAAACCGGCCCGGAGCATTTGGCCCGGCGCTGGCTGCGCGGCGGTTTTCCGCGAGCCTATCTTGCTCGCTCGCACCGCGACTGCTTTGAATGGCTGGAGAGCTTTTGCCGAACCTTTATTGAACGCGACCTGGCGCAACTGGGCGTACGCACGCCGGGAACCACCCTGCGCCGCTTCTGGGGAATGCTCGCGCACCGGCACGGACAAGTATGGAACTCATCGGAATTCGGTCGCTCCTTCGGAGTTGCGGATACTACGGTGCGGAGATACCTGGACATCCTTACCGATGCGCTGGTCGTCCGGCAATTGCTGCCCTGGCACGCGAACCTGAACAAACGCCAGGTCAAGGCGCCGAAAGCGTACTTGCGGGATTCGGGCCTTGCACACCACCTGCTCGGCATTTCCGACGCCGCGTCCCTGGACATGCACCCTGCCAGGGGCAGCACCTGGGAAGGATTAGTGCTGGAACTGGTGATGGAGCAACTCGCCGCCACGGGCCGTGATTTCTACTATTGGAGAACGCACACCGGCGCGGAACTCGACCTGTACGCCCGCAAGGGAAACGAGCGGCTGGGTATCGAAGTGAAATTGTCTTCGGCGCCGACGATTACTCCGTCAATGCGTCATGCCCTGCGCGACCTGAAGCTGGATGAGTTGATCGTCGTGCATGCCGGCGATTCCACCTACCCGCTGGCCGGAAAAATACGCGCCGTATCGGCACATCGCCTGATCACCGACCTGTAGCCGGATATCCAGTTGGCGATCGAAAGCGGCGCCACTCCGGCGTCTACATCTCCCAGTTCAGGTCGACGAAGAACACCTGCCCGCGCGCATCCCAGCGGGTCGGGTCGTACGGCAGGTTGCCGCCGAACACCGTGGGCGGCGCGGCCCGGTCGAATATGTTGCGGCCCCCGACGCGTATCCTCAGACCGTTGTCCATGCGATAGGTCACCGTGAGGTCCACCGTGGTCAGCGAACCCACGTCGATACTCAGCCACTCCCAGGGGATCGCGGCGCAGCGGCTGTTGGGAACATTCTGGCGCGCACTGCTGCAGTAGGCCGCGCGGTCGTTGGTGTAGGAAGGCGTGTAGTACACGAACACGCTGGCGGCGAACTGGTCCCACAACCAGCTCAGCGAGCCTTCGAGTTGGTACTCGTCGGGACCTTCCATCGTGCCGGCAAACTCAAGCCGGCTCTCGTCGGTGGGACCGATTTGAATGTGGTCCGCCAGGATCCGCGTGTAAGCGATGCCCGGCATGAACCTGCCATAGGCCGTGTCGAAACTGAATTGCAGGCTGGTATCGATCAGTTCGCTGTACTTTTCATTGATGTTGATCGGAAGGAACAGCATCGACTCGATTTCGCCTTCCGCGTTGCGTGTGACCACTTGCGGATGGTTCATTACCAGTTCGGGACGCAGTTGCGCCATGAACGCAATTTCAAGTCCGTCGTGGATGCGGTTGGTGAAGTCCGTCTTGGACCAATCCACGGTCCAGCGCAGCCCCGGAATCGTCAGGGGGGCCCAGTCAAAGCCCACGGAATAGGTGTCCGAATACTCGTTCTTCAGCTCCGTGTTGTACACCTGCCGTATGACACTCCCAAAAGGCAGGGAGAATTCGGTGGGGCCATCCGGGTGGTAGGGATCCACGCCGCTGAAGCTCTGCCTGAATCGTGTGTCCGGCGAGCAGAAGGAATCTACAGGCGGATCAATGCAGGTCTGGAACTGATCGCTCCACACCGGCGCCCGGAAGGCACGCGTCCAGCGGGTACGCATGGTGAAACTCTCCACCGGCTGATAACGCAGGCCTACGCTCGGGCTGGTGCGGCTCTGTTTAGTGGTCGTGTAATTGAAATCGTGCACGACGTCCGCATAGTGGAAGGCCCACTGGCGCTGCTGATGGATCAGCCAACCCTGCTCCGGGTGCCAATAGGGAACAGGCAGAGGATCCAGGAACTCAAAACTGAGGTAGGCCCCGCGGGTTCCAACGTAGGCGGAGCCTGTCGATTCGTTCTCGTCGCGTCGCGCCTGCAGGCTGAGAATCAGGGAATGCACGCCGGGACGGGAGTTCTCGGGACCTATAAGAGGCAAGGCCAGTTCGGCGTAGTAGGCGGATATCTCGCGGGACGGCCGGTCTACGCCGATCTTCGAGCCGCTGTCCTCCATGTTCAGCAACAGTATTCCCTGTTGGTTGGCCGTAGAGGTCTTGGTCTGAAAAATGATGTTCTCGCGGTATTCCGCGCCCGCCGAGTACGATGCCCGGCCACCCCACATATCGAACAGGCTGCCGCGAAGCGTGAGATTGTATTGACTGGTCTCGCTGTCGCCCGTAATGGGCCCCTGGGTAGTGGTCAGGAATCCGTCGAACGCCCCCGACTGGGCCTCACCATTGCCGAAGAAGTTGAAGGCGCGGCTCGGGTCGGAACTCGAAAGTGCCTCGTAGTAGGCATCCGCCGTCGGGTCCCATCGGTCGCGCCTGCCCCGCGCCCGGAGCCGATAGACCTCCCGTTCCGATACGGTGCGGGTTACGTCCAGACTGAGTTCATGCGAGTCGGTGAATTGCCAGATCACGCCGAAGTTCACGTCCCGCCTTTCGGTCACCGCTTCGGTGAAATGTGGGGGCAGAAGGCCGTCCTGAAACTCTCGAACCGCCGCGTATTGCACCAGCATGGGCCGGCCGAAGGGATTGTAGGCGTTGGTGGAAGGAACCGGGATCACGCCCACAAGAGTCGGGGCGTGTTCCTGGTATGAGTCGCGTTTTGAGTAGATCAGGTCCACGTACACCCGGAGATCGTCCGTCAGGTATTGCTCGAAGTTGACGGTGAGCGAATCAGTCGTAGATTCCTCGCCGTTTTGCGGCAAGAGCGAGTCATAGGGGACAGGAGACGGGTCTGTTCGAGCGAAGACGACGAAGTCGTCCACCGTCGCTCCAGCGCCGCTGTGGTTCGCCGGAAGCTGGTAGCGAGGCCCGTTTCGCACGCACCGGAAGAACGTGGGCGCCCACGAAGGAGCCTCGAATTCACACACCACGCCGGGCTGACCTGTCGAAAAACTGCGAAGATCGAATTCCGGTCCCAGCCGCGGCCGGAAATCCAGTGTGGTCAATCCGGTCTTGGCGTTGGTGATCGGATCGGAAGTATCCCGCGATACGACGGCGGTTACGTTGCCGCTGCCCCATGCATACCCGCCCGTGATGCTGGCTGTGTTCTGGTCCGCGTCGGTGGAACTGAATTCCTGCCGGTAGTCCAGCGATAGACCGGTGTAGTTCCTTTTGGTGATGAAATTCACCACCCCACCGATCGCGTCGGATCCGTATACGGCGGAGGCGCCGTCCAACTGGACATCCACCCGTTCTATAGCCGAAAGCGGGACGTTGAGGATGTTGGCGAAGTCGTCCTCCAGACCGGCGCCGGCAATGCGCCGGCCGTTCATCAGCACCAGCGTGTTGGCCGAGCCCAGGTTTCGCAGATTGACCGTGGAGATACCCAGCCCCAGTTCGATGTATTCGTCGTCCTGGTCGGTGCCGTCAAAATGCAGACTGGTGTTGGTCTGGGTGGTAATGGACGGATAGGTCCACGGCAAAGTGCGGAAGAACTCCTCCAGCGTCGATACACCGCGCGCCGCTATATCCTCGGCCGTATAGCTGTAGACACGGGCAGTAGGATCGCCGCCCACCAGCCGGGACCCGGTCACGACCTGTTGCTCAAGTTCCAGCGGCTCTTCTTGTTCGGCCACGACCGGCTCTTCGGGAGCCGCATCAGGGGCTGCTTCCTCGTCTTCCTGTGCCTGCTGTACGAGAACAACATTCTCGGAGGTGTACTCGTACTCCAGGCCGGTATCAGTCAACAGGGCAGCCAGAGCGTCCTCAAACCGGTACTCGCCTTTCAGCCCTTCGACCTCGACTTCCTCCCCTGCTCCCTGGGTCAGCATGACCTGCACGCCCGAGGACCTGGCCAGCCGGACCAATGCCGGGCCGGCCTTTTGCGGCTCGATGTCGAGCGTAAGCAGTTCCCCGGACTGAGCCGAAACGGCAGCTCCCGACAGCGCCAGCACAACGGTAGCCACCGCCGGCGACGCCAGCGTCCTGATGTTTCCCAAAATTCTGTTCATAGTCCCCACCCTTGGATCAAGTTATTGCCTCACCCGCCTTCCGAGCCGGTAATCACGATCCGGTCGTAGTGCCGCCTGACTTCGATCGGCAGCAGCTTCTCCAGGCCGTCAAGCGCGGAATCGATCTCATGCACGCTCAAGGCCGTATAAACGGTCAGGTCCATGACCGTGGAATCTTCAATCAGGATTTTTCTGCGCGAGTAGCGATTCAACTCCTGGACCACCTGGAACAGCGGCTCCCGGTAGAAGCTCAGCATTCCGCTGCGCCAACCCTCGTACCGTTCCATGGTCTCCGGCCGAAATGCCCTGATCTGATTTCGGCTCACGTCGAACTCGGCCACCCAGCCTGCTTCCAGGAGGTGCCGGGAGCGCGCGGGAATCACCACCGCATCGCCCTCGGCGGAGATGGGCGGAGGCGAAGCGGGCACAGCATCCGCCAACTCATGCAATGAAACCGCGCCCTCGATCACGGCCACCTGGTAATGCTCCGGATGCTTGCGGATATTGAACGCCGTTCCGATGGCCGTGACGGAGCGGACTCCCAGCTCCACGGTAAAGGGACGGTCGGGGTCGCTCTCGACTTCGAAATAGGCTTCGCCGCGCTCCAGGAGAACTCTCCGTTCCCGCCCGTTGTAGTCCACCACCAGCTGACCGCCGGTATTGAGCGTCACAACGCTGCCGTCATTCAGTTCTATGGTCCGCTGCTCCCCGATGCGGGTGAAGTACTTCTCAAGGTGGCCGTCGTCCGGCTCGCTCCAGGGCGCGAAATAAAGCAGGGCGCCGCCGATCGCCACGAACACGCCGGCGGCGATGCCCAGCACAGCGCTGCGTTTCGCCTTGCGTTCCTGGATCAGGCGCCTGTATTCCAGGACCATCTCCCCGATCTCGTCATCGTCCGCCAATTCCTCCATTGAAGCGAGAACCTCAAGGGAACCATCGAACTCTTCCCGGTATTTCGGATCGCTTCGGACCCGGTTGCGGATCGCGGCCGCCTTGGCCTCCGACAACCGTTCGGACCAAAGATGCAGCAACGCATGCTCCACGTCGCCGCGCAATATCTCCTGAAGGCTTTTCAGCACGATCTTTCTCCCGCGGCCTTGATCTTCCGCCTCGCTTTGCGGATCTGCCGCATGGCCCGCACGATGTAGTTCTCCACCTGCTTCTCCGTCACTCCCATGTGCAAGGCAATTTCCTCGTAGCTCATGTTTCGGAAGCGCTGCAGGACCAGCGCCACTCGCCAGTTCAGGCGCATGTTTCTGATGATGGCCTTGATGGCTTCCAGTTCCAGTTGAGCCGCGACGATCCTCTCCGGCGTTCGCTCATCCACTTGTTCGCTTTCGATTTGGCGCTGCGCCGCCGCGTACGCGGTGCGCACCCGCAACTTGCGCTGCCTGTCCACGATCAGGTTGTTGGCCATGGTCAGGAGATAGGAACGATTGCTTCCGGTTGCGTCGGACATCTTTTCTTCCAGCCGGTCCGCATCCATCAGGCGAGCGAAGAGCTCCTGCAGAAGGTCCTCGATGCGATCCCGGGGAACCGCCCGCCCCAGCAGGAACAGTCGCAAGGCCGCGGCGTGCCGGTCAAACAGTTCCTTGACCAGCCGCCTTCGACTCGGCCTCTCGCGTGAAGCCAGGTCGATGATGTTGTCCTTGCGGGCGCCGGGCAACATGCTTATGGAACACCTCCCTATAATAGGAATCAACGTCCGGGCATGCCTGTTCCCCCGCGCTTGCATCGCCAGTCGCGGCACCGAATGCCTCCCCGCCCCTGGCCGGGGCGGCCGGGGCGGGATGTCCTCGCTTCCGGCAAAGCATAAAATTCACCGCGGCCCGGCGATGAAGAAAGCCCTCAGCATCCTACTTGACCAAGCCCTGCTTTCGGTTGCCGGGGACCACTCCGACAGCCTCCGGCAAGCCGGGCTTGAGCAGGCGCGGGAGGCGCGAAACGGGCATTACGCCACCAGCGCCGCCATGCAGCTGGCGGGCAAGCTGAAGCGCAAGCCGGCGGAAATCGCGGCCGATATCGTGGCGCGATTGCCGCCCAACGCATTGATCGGGCGGATCGAGGTCGCCGGTCCCGGATTTGTCAATATCTGGCTGAACCCCGGCGCGCTGCAGGCGGAACTGGGCCGAATCGTTGCGGATGGCCAGTCTTATGGGTCCACCAATCTCGGGGGAGGCCGGCGGGTGCTGGTGGAGTTCGTTTCGGCCAATCCCACCGGGCCCCTGCACGTGGGCCACGGCCGGCTCGCGGCGACCGGCGACTGCCTGGCCCGCCTGCTGGAAGCGACCGGGCACGAGGTCTGGCGGGAGTACTACGTCAACGATGCCGGGCGGCAATTGGCGGTGCTGGGTCTTTCCGTGTGGCTGCGGATGGCTCAGCGGGAGAATGCAAGCGCGGAGTTTCCCGAGGGCGCGTACCGGGGGGAATACATTCTCGATCTGGCAAGGCGGATGTGCGACGAACTTCCGGAAGCGGCCGAGGCGGCCCGGAAAGGGATGGCCTGGCCTGAAGCCGATCAGGCCAATGGTCAGGGTGCCGACCGATACGTGGACGCACTGATCGATACCGCGCGCAAGACGCTGGGCGACGGCCTGTTCGCCCACATCGGCCGCGTGGCCGGCGAATGGGTGCTGGACGACATTCGCGACGACCTCGAGCAGTTCGGCGTGCGGTTCGACCACTGGCAATCCGAGCGCGCACTGGTGGAGGGCGGCGAAATCGAAGCCTGCCTCGGCAGACTCACCGACGTCACCTACCGGCGCGACGGCGCGCTCTGGTTTCCGGCAGAGAAATACGGCGACGAGAAGGATCGCGTGGTGGTCCGGGCGGATGGCCGCAGCACCTATTTCGCGTCCGACATCGCCTATCATTACGGCAAGCGCAAGCGCGGCGCGGACGTGCTGCTGGATGTGCTCGGTGCGGACCACCACGGCTATGTCGATCGGGTCCGGGCCGGCCTGGAAGCGCTGGGCGAACCGCCTTCAAGCCTGGAGGTTCGGCTGGTGCAGTTCGTGGTCTTGTACCGCGGCGGCGAACGGGTGGCCATGTCCACCCGCGGCGGCGAGTTCGAAACCCTGCGGAACCTGCGCGACGAAGTGGGTGTGGACGCGGCGCGTTTCTTTTACGTATCCCGGGCGGGAGAGCAGCATCTTGATTTCGACCTTGATCTCGCAAAGAAGCAATCCAGCGACAACCCGGTCTACTACGTGCAATACGCCCACGCACGCGTCGTCAGCCTGTTCGAAAAGATGCGCGCACGGAACATCGGCTTCAGCCCGGATGAGGGCCAGGAGCACGCCGGACTGCTCAAGCATCCGCGGGAGATCGACCTGATGCTGGCGCTGGCGCGGCTGCCCGAGACCGTGGAGCAGTCGGCCCTGCAGCGGGCCCCCCAGGTGATGGCGCACTACCTCATCGGGCTGGCCCAGGCGTTTCACGGCTGGTACAACCACTGCAAGGTGCTGGACGTCGAATCCGACTTGCGTTGTGCGCGTCTGCTGCTGGCGCAGGCCAGCGGCCAGGTCTTGCGCAATGGGCTGGGATTGCTGGGCGTAACGGCGCCGAGGAGCATGTAGGCATGGCAAGGCGTAGCAAATCCGGTTCCGGCGGTAGGCGCGGGGGCGCTTTCGTGGCGGGCATCGCCCTGGGGCTGGTGCTGGCTCTTTGGGTCTATCCCATGTTCACCGCATGGTTGGCTGAGCCTTCATCCGGCACGCCGGCGGAAAATCCTTCCTCGTCTCCAACTTTCGATTTCTACGACATTCTCGAACGCGGCGAGGAGGTGGTCGAGGAAACGCTGGCTTCCAGGCCGGCGGCTGCGGGCGAATCGGCCACCGCCGGACCGGCACCGGAGCCA
The DNA here is from genome assembly GCA_951828235.1 of uncultured Gammaproteobacteria bacterium. GTDB lineage: Bacteria > Pseudomonadota > Gammaproteobacteria > Steroidobacterales > Foliamicaceae > Foliamicus. Next base: position 1,333,589 of record OX639965.1, on the reverse strand, counting down.
ACCGCTTCCGAACCCGCTGGACCATCCACTACCGAAGCGGTCTCCGAAACCGTGGCCGCCGCCTCCGAGCTTGCCGACTCGCCGGTTCCGAATTCCGAGCCCGGACCCCCCGCGCCCAGCCCGGTGGATACGCCGGGGATGTACGTCCTGCAGATGGGCGCTTTTACCCGCCAGACCCAGGCTGAATCCCTTAAGGCAAGGCTGGCGCTGGTCGGCATGACCGCGCGCATTCAGCCGGTGATGGTGGACCGGCAAACCTATTACCGCGTCCGGATCGGCCCCACCGACGACCTCGCGCAGCTGAATGCCGACCGCGCCCGTCTGCAGCAGCATCGATTCGACTCCATCCTGTTGAAGCTGGTCCAATAGCGTTGATTTCCGCCTCACGGGCCCGCGCCTACCGCGAGGCCATTCGACAAGGCTTCCCCTGGCGCGCCATCGCCGACACGCCCACGCCCGTGGACCGGCATGATTCCCTGGCCGAAGAACTTGGCGCCCGCTCGGCGTGGATCAAGCGCGACGACATCAGCGGCGCAAAACACGGCGGCAACAAGCTGCGCAAGCTCGAGTTCCTGCTGGCGGACGCGCTGGCGGGCGATTACCGTGGCGTGCTCACATACGGCGCCGTGGGCTCCAATCACATTCTCTCCACCTCGCACTACGCCCGCAGCCTCGGCCTGGAATGCTGCGGAATCGTCCGCCCTCAGCCGCCCACTCCCTATGTCGAGGAAACGCTTCGCTACCACCTCCTGCTGGGTACTCGCCTGGTACCGGCGGCCGACGCGGAGTCAACCGCGCGGGTACGTGAGCGGATGCTGGCCGAGGAGGGCGCCTGGTACGACATCCCGCTGGGCGGTTCCTCGGTGCTAGGTTGCCTGGGTTACGTATGCGGCGCCCTGGAACTGGCCGAGCAGGTCAAGTCGGGCGAATGCCCGGCCCCGGACCTGATCTACCTTCCGTGCGGGTCCTCCGGCAGCACGCTGGGACTCGATCTCGGCCTTTCGCTGTGCGGGCTTCCCACGCGCATCGTGGCGGCGCGCGTCGTGTCCGACAACATGACCTCGATGGACAGAATCCGGTCGCTGGCCGGGCAACTCAGGCAACTGCTGGAAGGCGTTTGCCCCCTGCCCGAAGCAGAGCCCTTGCACCGCGTCGAGTTTCGCGCGGAGTTCCTGGGTGACGGCTACGCGCTGCCCACCGGCGAGGCGCTGGCGGCAATCGAATTCATGCGGCGGCAAACGAGTACGCGACTGGAGTACACCTACTCGGGGAAGGCCGCGGCGACCCTGCTGAGCGACGGGCGCGAGGGACGCCACAAGGACCTCAATGTGCTGTTCTGGAATACCTACAATTCACGCCCCCCACCTGCCGCGCTGCCTCCCCTGAATCGCGATGAACTGCCCGGGGTGTTGCGGGAGAGTCTGCCGGCGGGCTAGCCCGCCTGGTCACGAGTCCGCGCCGTGAGCGACTCGCTGCCGCTGGAGTTCCTGCCGCTGCTGGCGCTGGCGGGCTGCGCGGCGGGCTTCCTGAACGTCATGGCGGGCGGCGGTTCGCTGCTTACGCTGCCGGTGCTGCTGCTGGCCGGCATTCCGGCGCCGATTGCCAACGGAACTCTGCGCGTGTCGATCATCGCCCAGAACCTGGTTGCGTTGAGCACCTTCCGGCGACACGGTTTCTCCGAGCTGAAGGAAGCGATGTTCCTGTCGCTGTTCGCCTGCGCTGGCGCGGTGGGCGGCGCGTCGCTGGGTGTACGGATGGAAGGCCCGTGGTTTGACCGCATCGTGGCGCTGACCATGGTGGTCTGCACGCTGCTGATCCTGCGTCGTGGAAAGGCCGGCTCCGCGCCTACGCCCGGCAGGGGACGCCGCTGGCTGGGCTATGCGGCATTGGTCTTTGCCGGCGCCTGGGGCGGCTTTATTCAGGTTGGCGTGGGGTTTCTGCTTATGCCGGCGCTGAACCGCATCCTCGGCATGGACCTGGTGCGCGTGAACATGTACAAGGTCGTGATTATCGTGCCGTATACGGTACTGGCTCTGGCGGTTTTCGCCTGGCAATCGGAAATCCTGTGGCTGGTCGGCCTGGCGCTGGCGATCGGCAATTCCATCGGGGGTTGGCTGGGCGCCCGCCTTACGGTATCCAGGGGGGAGCCGCTTATTCGCGCCGTGTTCCTGATCGCCGTCGCGGCGATGGCGGCAAGCCTGCTGCTGCGAGGCTGAGGCCCCCAGGGCGTCCCGCCTTACGGCGTCACCGACCAGGTATACGTTTCGCTGCGCAGAACAAGGCCGAATCCCAGCCGTCCGGTAACGTTGCGCCGCCACCAGTCCGACTCGTCGGGAAACAGCCGTACCTGCACGGAGAAAACGTGCGGTTGCCCCCGCGGCAGTGCATCCTCGCCGACCAGGGGCTGATCCGCCACATAACCGATCTTGCGCAGGGCGGAGAACATCGTCGCGAATTCCGCACGGGCGTCGGCCGACGGGGAACTGACGACAAAGCGGTCGGCCTCGCGGTCGAACTCCAGGTAAAGGGTGCGCACAACCTGGGTCAGCTGGCTGTCGGGAATCAGCGCCCGGGGCCGCGCCACGGCGAATTCAACCTCTACCCTCAGCCTCAATCCTTCACGCACAAGCCGCTCGCCTTCCGCGTCCAGCTCGATGTCGACCCGCGTGGTCACCAGCCAGCTTCCCCCATCGGCCCGCGCGTAGGCCAGGCGCACGTCGACCTCCGAGGCCGGGGCCGACAGTGGCAGGCAAAGCAGGCACAGCAGCGCCAGTGTCGTGTCCCGCCTGTATCGTCGCATCAGCGCGTGTCCCCTGGTTCGTGGCAAGGCGCGCGCCGCCGGGCAGGCGAATCAGTCAATCTGAAGCGGTTTTTCGAGCAGCGCATTGAAATGTCCGTCGGCGCAGCGCCTCCCAGGCAACAACTGATAGCCGTGTCGCGCCAAAGGCAGCGCCCACCCGCCGGACACGCCGCCGCAGCCCCTCACTTCACAAGCCAGGCCCCTATTTTCACCCAGAAAGCGCCGGATTACATCATCGGTTTCGTCCGGCAATACCGAGCAAACGCTGTACAGCAGCCGACCGCCGGGTTTCAGCAGCGGCCAGAGGGCGTCCAGCAGCCTCCCTTGCAGACTCGCAAAGGGAGCGATGTCCTCATCGCGGCGCAAATGCTTGATGTCCGGATGGCGCCGAATGACGCCGGTCGTCGAACAGGGTGCGTCGAGCAGAATGCGATCGAAAGCCACGCCGTCGAACCACTGCGCGGGCCGCAAGGCGTCGCCGCGGCGAACGGCGGCGCTCAAGCCGAGCCGCGCAAGGTTCGCCTCAAGCCGCGCCAGCCGATCGCCATCGCTGTCCAGCGCCACCAGCTCGCCAAGCTGCGGGCACAGCTCCAGCAAGTGCGCGGTCTTGCCGCCGGGCGCCGCGCAGGCATCCAGGACCCGCATTCCGGGACGAACGCCGAGCAGCGGCGCGGCCAGTTGCGCTCCGGCGTCCTGAATCGAGACCAGACCCTCGCCGAAACCGGGTATAAGGCCGACAGCTCCCGGCGGGTCGATACGCAGGGCGCCCGGAAGGTCATCAGGCAGGATGCAACGCCATGGTCCGCTGCCGGTTGCCTGTGCCCGGTACGACTCGCGGCCGGTCCTTGCCGGATTGACCCGCAGCCACATCGGGGGCTTGCGGTTGCCGGCCCGCAGAATCGACTGCCAGTGACCAGGCCAGGCGGCCTGCAAGCGCCGGATCAGCCACCCGGGATGCGAGTAGCGGCCCTCGAGGCTTTGGTCGGCCGCGTCCTCCAATCGAGGACGTTCCCGCAGATAACGGCGCAGGACCGCGTTGACCGTGCGCGCCTGGGCCGGTCGAAGCAGCGCCTTAGCCGCGGAAACGCATGAACTCACGGCCGCATGGTCCGGAATCCGCGTGCGGGCAAGCTGGAACAGCCCTACGGACAATAGCGCGCCGAGTTTGGCGGGCGGACGCGGCCGATCCATCATTTGTTCCAGCAACTTGATGTGCCGCTGGTGCCAGCGCAGCGCCCCCAGCGCCAGTTCCGAAGCCAGCGCCTGCCGCGCGGGCGCCAACGCCCGGTATCCGGCTTCTTCCAGCGCCGGCCGGTAACTCCGTCCCCGTAGCACGCCGTACACCGTCAACGCGCTTACCCGCCGCGTCCCGGAGCCGGTCCCGCTCATGTCAGTATCGCTTCCGCCAGGGGCGCGCCGCGCGCTGCCTCAATTGCAGGCATTCGGCGCCGCCCCGGCAATTGAACCTCCAGTACCCGCAAAGCGCCGGAGACGGTCGCCACGTCCATCCCGTCCCTGGAAACACCCAGGACGCGGCCGGGCCTGCCCGAGCCGGACTCAAGCGCCCGGGCCCGCCAAAGCCGCAGCGGCCTGTCGCCCCACATCGCATGCGCGACCGGCCAGGGATCGAAAGCGCGCACGTGGCGGGCAAGCGCCTCGGCGGGCTTCGACCAGTCCAGGCGGCCCCGCCGCTTGCTGATCATCGGCGCGTAACTGGACTGGGCCGTGTCCTGCGGAACCGCTTCAAGCTCTCCGGCGAGGATGGCCGGAAGCTGCTCAAGCAGAAGATTGGCGCCGAGCCCGGCCAACCGCATCTCCAGCGCTCCCGCCGTCTCATGCGGCTCGATGCGTGTGCGCCGGGCCGACAGCATCGGGCCCGTGTCCAGACCGGCACCCATTTGCATCAGGGTGACCCCGGTGTGGCTGTCGCCGGCCAGAATCGCCGCCGCTACCGGGGATGCGCCGCGCCAGCGGGGCAGAAGCGACGCGTGTATGTTGACCGCTCCCCGGCGGCAGGCCTCAAGCGCGGCAGCCGGCAGGATCGAGCCGTAGGCCGCCACAACCAGCAGGTCGGCTCCGAAGTCCTCAAGTTGCCTTGCCAGCGAGGCGTCGCTCCAGTCTGCTGGCTGCAGCAGCTTGAGCCCCGCCTCCCGCGCCCATCGCTTGACCGGCGAGGCAGTCAGCCTGCGTCCGCGGCCGGCGGCGCGATCGGGTCGGGTGATCACGGCCGGGATGCGGTAATCCGCGCCATGCAGGGCGCGTAGCGCCGCCAGCGCAAACCCGGGCGTGCCTGCAAACAGAATCCTCGCAGGCGCAGTCATCGGGAATTGAAAGCGATGGCCGCGCTAGAACTCCAGGGCCGCGGGCCTGCCGGCCCGCTCGGCCTTCTCCATGCGCTTGCGCAACATGCGGCGCTTGAGCGGGGACAGGTAGTCGATGAACAGCTTGCCGTCCAGGTGATCGATCTCGTGTTGAATGCAGATCGACGCAATCCCCTCCAGTTCCTCCTCCAGCGGCTCCATCTCCGCCGTATAGGCCCGAACCCGGACCCGTTCGGCGCGCGGCACTTCGGCGGTGAACTCGGGCACCGAAAGACAGCCCTCCTCGCTGACCACCTCGCCCTCGGAGGAAACGATTTCCGGGTTGACGTAGCAGCGGGGCGAATCGCGTTGCTCGGAAACGTCCATCACCAGCACGCGCTCGGCGACGTTCACCTGGATCGCCGCGAGACCGACGCCCTTGCGCGCGTACATGGTCTCGAGCATGTCGTCCGCAAGCCGCCGCAATCGTTCGCCGGCCACCGCTACCGGTCTGGCCTTGCGGCGCAGCCGCCGGTCCGGCAACGTCAGTATTCTCAGTTCCGCCATCAGTGTGGTATTTTCCCACAGTCACCAAAGGAATTCCCGCATGGATGCAGAACCCTGGATTACCCTGCAATTGTGTCCCGCGCTGTCGCCATTGCTGCGGCTCAGGCTGCTCAGGCAATACGGCGAGGCACATGCCGTCATTGCCGCGCCGGGCAACGAACTGCTGCAAGCCGGCCTGAAACCATCCGGCCTGAAATGGCTGCGGCAGCCGGACCCCGCCGTAATCGCACCCTGTCTGGACTGGCTTGCCGGCGATAGCGCGCACCTCGTCCCGTTTTCCGACACGCGCTTTCCGTCGCTGTTGCGTGAAATCGACGACCCGCCCGCGGCGTTGTTCGTCCTGGGAGAGGTTGACGTGCTGGCCGAGCCGCAGATCGCAATCGTGGGCAGCCGCGCGGCAACGCCCCTGGGCCGGTCGACCGCGGCGGACTTTTCCCGCGCGCTCTGCCGCCGCGGCCTCTCCATCGCCAGCGGACTCGCCGAAGGCATTGATGCGGCCGCGCACGAAGCGGCCGTGGACTGCGGCGGCGCCACCGTCGGGGTAAGCGCGACCGGACTGGACCGGGTCTATCCGCGGCGCAACAGCGAACTGGCCCGCCGCATCGCGGACGTCGGCGCGCTTGTCTCGGAAAACCCGCCCGGCATCGAATTGCAGCAATGGATGTTTCCCCGCCGCAACCGGATCATCAGCGGCATGTCCGCCGGCGTGCTGGTCGTTGAGGCGGCCGCCCGCTCCGGGGCGCGCATCACGGCTCGAACAGCGGCCGAGCAGGGCCGCGAAGTGTTTGCCGTACCCGGATCGATATACAGCCCGCAGTCTCGCGGCTGCCACGCGCTGATCCGCAACGGCGCCAAGCTCGTTGAGCGGCCGGAAGACGTGCTGGAGGAGCTGCCGGCGCTGCTGCAGGCCTGCTCCGCCGAACCCGCGGCGCCGGATGCTCTCGAACACGTGCCCGGAGAGCTGCCGCTACTGGACGAGCTCATGCGGCATGGCCCCGTCGGCATGGATGAACTGGTAAGCCAGACGGGGCGTGACGCAGCCGAGCTATCCGCTGAACTCGCGCGCCTTGAACTTGACGGCCGCGTACATTCGCTGCCGGGCGGGCGGTTTCAGTACGGTCGCTAAAGTAGTGCTAGGATGCGCGGTCGATTTCTATGGAGTTAGGGTATTAAAAGGCGCAGCAGCCAGATGAATTCTTCCACGACATACCGACCCATGCAGGTCATCACCCCATGACGCGAAACGCCGGCGAAAGGGCCGCGGGGGGCCTGATTGTGGTCGAATCTCCCGCCAAGGCGCGAACCCTGCAGCGCTATCTGGGCAAGGACTACCGGGTTCTGGCGTGCAACGGACATGTACGGGATCTGAAGAGCGGCGGCCTGGCAATCGACACGAAGAAGGGATTCGAAATGGAGTTTGAGCCGGTGGAGAGCTCGAAGGCGGCGGTGGCGCGGATACGCCGCGCGCTGGCCGGGATGCCGGCCCTGTATCTCGCCACCGACCCCGACCGCGAGGGCGAGGCCATCGCCTGGCACCTCCTGGAACTGTTGTCGGATGAGGGGGCGCTTGAAGAAAAGCAGGTTCACCGGGTGGCCTTCAACCAGATCACGCGCAGTGCGGTCAACAAGGCAGTCGACGATCCTCGCGACGTTTCCATGCCGCTGGTGGACGCGCAGAAGGCCCGGCGTTGCATGGACCGGCTGCTCGGATTCACCCTTTCGCCGCTGCTGTCGCGGATACTCACCCGCGGCCTTTCGGCGGGCCGGGTGCAGAGTCCGGCCCTGCGGCTGATCGTGGAACGGGAAAAGGAAATCGAGGCGTTCAGGCCGCGCGAGTACTGGACCCTTGCCGCACACCTCGGCAAGGACGGCCAGGACTTCGAGGCGGCCCTGGTGGAGCTGAACGGCGAGAAGCTGAAGAAGTTCTCGCTGGGAGATGCCGCGGCAACCGAACAGGCCCGCGAAGCGCTCCTGGCGGCAATGCGGGACGGCGCATCAGGCGACGGTCCGGGAGTCTTGAGCGTAGCCAACGTCACGCCCACCCGCGCAAAGCGCTCTCCGCCCCCGCCGTTCACGACCTCGACCATGCAGCAGGCCGCCTCACGCCAGATCGGCATGCAGGCGCAACGGACCATGCGGGTGGCGCAGTCTCTGTACGAGGGGGTCGATACCGGCAGCGGGGCGGTTGGACTGATCACGTACATGCGGACCGATTCCGTGCAGATGGCGCGCGAAGCGGTACAGGAGATCCGGGAATACGTCGGCAAGGAACTGGGCCCTGATTACCTTCCCGCGTCGCCGCGCCGGTACCGCACCAAGACCCGCAACGCGCAGGAAGCGCATGAAGCGATACGGCCGACAAGCATTGCCAACACTCCGGAATCGCTCAGGAGCCGGCTGGATTCCGACCAGTACCGCCTGTACGGCATCATCTGGCGGCGCGCCGTCGCCAGCCAGATGAGCGACGCCCTGTACGACCGTGTGAGCGCCGAGTTCACGCCCGGCAAGGCATCTGCCCAAAGTCCGGATGGCGACCCGGCGGGACGCTTCCGGGCCACCGGGAACACGCTTGCACATCCGGGCTTTCTCAAGGCCCTGGCACGCTCCGCGGACAGCAGGGACAAGGCGCTGCCAGCGCTGAAGAAGGGCGACATACTGGACGTGCGGGAGCTCGCCAGCGAACAGCATTTCACCGAACCTCCGCCGCGCTACAGCGAGGCGAGTCTGGTCAAGGCGCTTGAAGACCATGGAATCGGGCGGCCTTCCACCTACGCCGAGACCCTGCGCAAGATCCGCGACCGCGAGTACGCGGCCATGGAAAAACGCAACTTCGTGCCCACACAGAAAGGCAGGATGGTGGCCGAGTTCCTTACCCGCCATTTCAACAATTACGTCGATTACGACTTCACCGCGGGCATGGAGGAATCGCTGGACGCGGTGGCCAACGGGGAAAAACACTGGGTCCCGGTGATGGACGAATTCTGGGGCCATTACTCGGAGCAACTCGCGGAGAAGAAGCGCACGCTCAAGGGCGTCGAGGAACGCCCGCGGCGGCTGCTGGGCGAGCATCCGGAATCCGGTGAACCCGTCTACGCCCGGCTGGGTCCCTACGGCTACTTCGTGCAGCTCGGCGAGCGCACCGAAAACCATCGCCCGCCGGTGGCTACCTTGCGCGATGGCGTCAACTACGAGGATGTCACGCTCGAACAGGCGCTGGAATTGCTGCGCGGACCGCGTCCGCTGGGACAGGATCCTGCCACCGGCCAGCCGGTCTACGCGGGTAGCGGCCGCAACGGTCCGTACGTGCAACTGGGGGAGAAGGGGGGCGAGGAAAAACCGAAATACGCTTCCCTGACGGAAGGCCTGACCGAAGAGTCGGTGACCCTGGAGGAAGCCCTGAAGTTGCTTTCCCTGCCGCGGGAGCTGGGGCCGCATCCGGAAAACGGCGCCATGGTCTACGCGGGCCGGGGGCGCTTCGGACCCTACGTTCAACTCGGCGAGCGCGGCAAGGAAAAACCGAAATACGCTTCCCTGCCCCCCGACATCTCTCCGTACACGGTAACGCTGGACGAGGCGGTGGCCCTGCTCCGTCTGCCGCGCAAGCTCGGAGAGCATCCGGAAAACGGCCGGCCCGTTCTTGTCGGCTGCGGAGTCAAGGGGCCGTACGTGCAGATCGGGGAGCGGGTCGGCAAGACCCGGCCCAGATATATCCGCCTGCCGAAGCCGCTTTCGGTGTTCACCCTCACGCTTGAGGAAGCGCTAAAGGTCCAGCCGGCGCTGCGTGCAAGGCAGCGGGCAATCAAGGAATTCGAGGATGGCGCAATCAGGATACTGGACGGACGATACGGTCCGTACGTCACCGACGGATCACGCAACGCCTCGGTGCCGCGTCAACAGGATCCCGCCGCCCTGTCGCTGGAGGAATGTCGCGAACTTCTCAAGAATGCGCGGAAGAAAGGAACACGGAGAAGGTCAGCCCGGCGCTGACGCGCCCATCCGCAAGGGCGTCCACGTCCTTCGCGGCGGCGGCGTGATCGCCTACCCCAACGAGTCGGTCTACGGGCTCGGTTGCCTGCCCCGCAACGAGAAGGCTGTCGAGCGCGCGCTCAGACTCAAGGGCCGCGACCGGTCACTGGGCCTGATCCTTATTGCCGGCGAATGGGAGCAGTTCGAAAGCTGGGTGGCGGACCTCTCCACTGCGGCGAATTCGGCGGGGCTGCGCGAAAGCGAGGGCATTACCTGGGTGATGCGCGCTTCGCCGAACACGCCCGCGTGGATAACGGGTGGGCGCGACACCGTAGCCGTGCGCGTGAGCCTGCACCCCCTGGCCGCCGCATTGAGCCGGGCGCTGGATTGTCCCGTGGTGTCCACCAGTTGCAATCCGCACGGCATGCCACCCGCCCGCACCGAGCGGGAGGCCCGGCATTATTTCGCGGGCGAGGTCGACTGGATCATGCCCGGCGAATGCGGCCCGCTTGAAGGACCGACCGAAATCCGCGACGCCGCCACCGGAGCGGTGTTGCGCCCGGCATAATGGCTGGATTCCAGCGTGACACGGCCTGGATTGATGATTACATTCGCCGAAGAGACTCTGACGCTTCTTCTCGACGACAAGACCGGCACCTTCCTGCCGATCGGCAAGTACGCCCTGGAGCACACCCTGGTGGGAGGCATCCTGATGGACCTGGCCTTCGCCAATCGCATCGACACCGATCCGGAGCAATTGATCGTTATCGATGCGACCCCCACGGAGAACCCCATGCTGGACCAGGTGCTCAATCGCATCAGCGACAGCGATCAAACCAGGGACACCGCGGCCTGGCTGGAGATCATTTCCGAGGAGCAGGGAGAGTCCATTCAGGAACAGGCCATCGAAAGCCTGATCGCGCGGGGCGTGCTGGAGCGCACGGAAGAAAAGTTCCTGTGGGTGTTCCGTTCCCGGCGCTATCCGATGATGGACGGCGAGTTGCAGCGGGAGGCCCGGCAGCGGGTGGTAGGGGTGCTTTTCTCGGGCGACATTCCCGATCCCCGCGACATCGCCCTGATCTGCATAGCCGACGCCTGCGGCCTGCTCAAGACCGTCTTCGGCGAGAAGGAACTCGACGAGGTCTCTCCGCGCCTCGATCAACTGCGCAAGATGGACCTGATCGGCCGGGAACTGATCACCCAGTTGTCCGTCTGGCGCTGGTCCGGCACCATCACCCGCATCTAGCCCGATCAGTTCCAGGGAAGCCCGGCAAAAGCTTCCCGGCACTCCCGGTAGCGGAAACAGCGCACCAGGTGATCGTTGATCAGGCCGCAGGCCTGCAGGTGGGAATACACGATGGTAGAGCCCACGAACTTGAATCCCCGGGCCTTGAGATCGGCTGAAAGTCGGTCGGAAAGCTCCGAAGTGGCCGGCAGTTCATTCTGGCTGCGCCATCGGTTGACGACCGGCCTACCGTCCACAAATCCCCAGATATAGCGCGCGAAGGAGCCGAATTCCTCGCAGACCTCCAGGAAGCGGGAGGCGTTATTGACGGCGGCCGTGATCTTCTGCCGGTTACGGATGATGCCGGCGTCCGCGACCAGGGCCTCGATTTCTGCTTCGCCGAACAGCGCGACGCGTACCGGATCGAAGCCGGCGAAAGCCAGCCGATAGCCTTCGCGCTTGTGCAGCACGGTCCTCCACGACAGGCCCGCCTGCGCGGATTCAAGGATCAGAAATTCGAAATGGACGGTGTCATCGAGAACGGGCAGTCCCCATTCTTCATCGTGATAGGCCTGGTATTCGTCGCTCACGCCGAGCGACCACGGGCACCGTTGGCGCATTCAGACGCTACGCCCCCGCTTGGCTGCCGGCGCAATCATGCCGGCCATCCTGGACGATGCAGCCGGCGAGCCCGTGAGCCCGCCGGCTGTCGTCCTGAATCAGCTACCGAAGTAGCGGCGATTTATTCTTCTTCGCCGTCTTCGTCGCCGCAGCTGCCTTCGCCGCAACTGCCTTCGTCGTCGTCGTCATCGTCGCCGCAGCTGCCTTCGTCGTCGCCATCATCACCATGGCCGTCCATCAGTGACGGAAGCTCGGGTGCATGGGAGCCGTCAACGGCTGCAGCAGCCGGGCCGGCAACGCCGGCGGCGAGAGCTGCGCTAAGAGCAAGGGCGAGTAGTTTGCGTTCAGGACTGGTCATAAAAATGCCTCCAGTTTGTAGCTTTGTTTCCCTGTTCAGGGACACTTAAGGCCGCATGCCCGTAAACGAACACCCGGCCGACGCGGGAATGGTTCCTCCCGCCGCGGAAGTCTAGCACACAGTTACTAAGCTACCTGCAACCAGACTTGTGCGGTACGCTTCGTCCGGAATGGCGCTCCGGATTCAGATGGGCTCAGGGAAATGTCAGCAATTTACGCCGTAATGGGATACCCGATCGGACACAGCCGTTCGCCGGAAATACATGCCCATTTTGCCTCGCAACTGGGATTGCATCTGGAGTACCGGCGCATCGAAGTGCGCCCGGGCTCCCTGGGGTCGGCTGTCGAAAGCTTCAGGACGGACGGCGGTCTGGGCTGCAACATCACCGTACCGCTAAAGGAGGAGGCCGCGGAGTTGAGCGACGAGCTCGGTCCGGAAGCCAAGCAGGCCGGGGCGGTGAATACGCTGACCGCAAGGCCGGGTGGCCGATTAAGGGGGGACAACACCGACGGGCTCGGCCTGGTCCGCCTGTTGCGCACTAACCTGAGCGTAGACCTCGAAGACTCCAGGGTGCTGATGATCGGCGCCGGCGGCGCCGTTCGCGGCGTGCTGCCGGCACTGCTGGCCGCGGGCGTCGGAGAGATCTTCATTGCCAACCGCACTCGGAGTCGTGCACGGGACCTGGCCCGGCACTTTGCTTCGTTCGGAGAAATCCGCGTAGCCGGTCCCGGCAGCGGGGAACTGCCGGGGGCGGACCTTGTAATCAATGCAAGTTCAGCGGGATTGGCCGGTCTGCCGCCCGCGCTGCCCCCGGCCGCGGCAGAGGGTGCATTATGTCTGGACCTGGCTTATGGTCGCGCAGCCGAGCCGTTTCTGGCCTGGGCGCGAAAGGGCGCCGCCCGCGCCGCCCACGATGGTTGGGGCATGCTGGTCGAACAGGCGGCCGAGAGCTTTTCCATCTGGCACGGCAGGCGTCCGGACACAAGAGATCTGCTTGAGGTTTGATCCCGGGCGGCCGTATTGCCGGGGCCTGCGAATCAACGCATGGTCACGAGTTCCTCGGCCGCCGTGGGATGGATGGCCACCGTGTCATCCAGGTCCGACTTACAAGCGCCCATACGTATCGCCACCGCGAAACCCTGCAGCATCTCGTCGACGCCGGGGCCGGCCAGGTGGCAGCCCACCACTCTTTCCTCGGAGCCCACCGTGACGAGTTTCATGCGCGCCTTGGGCTTGTTCTCCGAGATGCCGTAAAACAGCGGAACGAATTCGGCCCGGTAACAGCGCACCGCATCTCCGTAAGTCTCGCGTGCCTCCCGCTCGGTCAGGCCGACGGATCCCAGCGGCGGATGGGTGAACACCACGGTGGGGATGTTGCTGTAATCCATGCGCCGCGCGGACATTCCGCCGAATTGGCGGTCCGCCCAGCGGCGGCCGGCGGCAATCGCCACCGGCGTGAGTTCGTGATGCCCTGTGACGTCGCCCAGGGCAAACACGCCCTCAGCCGTGGTCTCCTGCCATTCGTCCACTTCGATGGCGCCGCGTGCATCGCATTGCACTCCGGCGAGGTCGAGGTTCAGATCGGCGCTGCGCGGACGCCTTCCCACGGCCCACACAAGAACATCGAAGGGGCCGCTGCTTTCTCCTGAAGCGGCCGTGAGACGCAGGCCCTCGGCATCCCTCTCGACCGCGCCGGGGACGAACCCAGTTACGACGCGCACCCCTGATGCGGCGAGGCCCTCCATGCAGGCCTGCTGCAGGATATCGTCGAAGCTGCGCAGCACCGAATCGCGCCTGAGGTGCAGGGTTACAGCCGTACCGAGGCCTTGCAGGATCCCGGCCAGCTCCACGGCGATATAGCCCGCGCCGACGACCGCCGCTCTTGCGGGGCGCCGCTCGAGCTCGAAGAACCCGTCGGAAGTGATTCCCAGTTCGGCCCCCGGAATCCCGGGCACGACCGGGGCGCCGCCGGTGGCGATGAGAATTCGCTCGGCGGAGTACTCCTCGCCCGCGACGCTCAGCACGCGCGGAGCGGAAAAGGCAGCATGCCCGGCAAGGCTGTGTACGCCTCGCCGTTCGAGGTTCTTCGCGTAGATTCCGTTCAGCCGGCGGATGTAGCGCTCACGGCGGTTCACCAGTTCCCCGAAGTCATGGCCGTTGACCGCCAGGTCAAAACCGTAATCGCCGCTATGCCCCAACTCTCCCACCAGTTCGGCGGCATGCCACATGATCTTCTTGGGCACGCAGCCGCGATTGACACAGGTGCCGCCGAGACGTCCGGATTCAAGCAGCGCTACCTGCGCTCCGTATTCCGCCGCGCGCTGCGCCGCGGCCAAGCCGCCGCTGCCGGCGCCGACCACGATGAGGTCGTAACTCTTCATGCGCGAGAGGATAACGCTTCACACCCCGAAATCGCTTCGTCCCGCCATTCCGGGCGGGCCCTGTCAGCCTTGTCCAATGAGACATGAGCCTGAACGAGTGACGTAGATCCAACGAGAGATGAGCCTGTAGGCGTGCGTTTGGGATCATCGGAGGATGATCGTGACGCTACACACCGAACGGGTTCGGACTTTGGAAGAGGTTCGCGCCTTTGTTGAGGGCAGCGAGGCGGTGGACTTTGCCGTCTCCGACCGCGAGGGGATCTACCGCTTGATTCGTCGCACGCTGGTGCGGCTGGATTATCCCTGTTTGGGCAAGGCGGACAAGGGGCTGGTGAAGCGCTACCTGGGCAAGGTGACGGGGCTGTCGCGGGCGCAGTTGACGCGCCTGATCGCCCAGCACCGGGTGACCGGCCGGATCGAGGACCGCCGCGGCGGGGCGCCGGCGAAGCCGTTTGCGCGCCGGTACACGCGCGCCGACATCCGGCGCCTGGCGGAGGTCGACGCCGCCCTGGGCCAGATGTCCGGCGCCGCCACGCGTTGTGTGCTGCGCCGCCAATGGGAGATGTTCGGCGACCGGCGCTTTGAGCGCCTGTCAAAACTGTCCAATGGGCACCTGTATAACCTGCGCAAGTCGTTGACCTACCGCAACGTGCGCCAGGTCTTCGAGCGCACCCGCCCCAGTGCGGTGGCCATCGGGGTGCGGCGGCGGCCCGAGCCCAGGGGCCGGCCGGGGTTCTTGCGCGTAGACACCGTGCACCAGGGCGATCAGGACGGCGTCAAGGGGATCTATCACATCAACGTGGTGGATGAGATCACGCAATACCAGCATGTGGGCAGTATGGCGGCGATCTCGGAGGCCTTCCTGATCCCGGCGCTTGAAGACCTCATCGAGGCCTTTCCCTTTGACGTTATGGGGTTCCACGCCGACAACGGCTCCGAGTACATCAACCACCAGGTCGCGGCGCTTTTGGAGAAGCTGCACATCGGCGACTTCACCAAGTCCCGGGCCCGCCAATCCCACGACAACGCCCTGGTCGAGAGCAAGAACGCCTCGGTGATCCGCAAGTGGCTCGGCTACAGCCATATCCCGATACGCTTCGTTGAAGCGGTAAACGCCTTCAACCGGGACTCACTGTCGCCGTTTCTCAACCACCACCGCCCGTGCCTGTTCCCCATCGAGGTCATCGACGCCAAAGGCCGGGTGCGCAAGCGCTACCGCGACGATAACGTAATGACGCCCTACCAGAAGCTGAAGTCGCTGGACAACGCCGAACAGCACCTGCGCCCCGGCGTCACCTTCGAACAGCTCGACGCCGTGGCCCTCAAGATCAGCGACTTCGAAGCCGCGCAAGCCGTGACCCGCGCACGCAATCACCTGTTCCAGCAGATCGGCAAGGCCATCGCCACCGCGGCCTGAGCGCCTTTCCTTTAAAGCCCGTCCTGTGGAGTTGTGGACGAGTCCTGCGGAACGGCCCGCGCCCTTACGGGACGTGGGGTCAGCCCGTGGATAACGCGACCGCGTTACCCACCGCCTGACCCCACTCGCGAGCCTCTCGACCACAACTCCACAGGACCCGCCACCAATGATCTTGGATCAGGAAGAAAAAACCCGGCGCACAACCCTTGAACACCCATCGCACAGACCTCAAGATACAGACCCTTTCAACAATAATCCCAAACACGCCGACCGCTTACAACCAACACAACGCTTCAGGCTCATGTCCGTATTGGATTGCGCTCTGTCTTGACCCCGCAACAAAAATTGGCGAAAGTCCCAGGTTGGCGGCGCGAAAACAATGATTCGCGACGCCCAAGCCGATGAGCGAATTGTTTGACTATTACCGTCCGAGCCTGAAAGTGCGGGGGATAGAGCGGCGGTTTCCGGCCCGGCGGATATTCTGCGTGGGCTGGAACTACGCCGATCACATCAAGGAAATGAACCGGCCGGACGTGCCCCAGCCCCCGGTTTTCATGAAACCCGCCGACGCGCTGCTGCCCGACGGCGGCGAGATTCCCTTCCCGCCGCGCACGAAAGACCTGCAACACGAGGTGGAACTGGTGGTTGCGCTGCAGGGGGGCGGACTCAATATCGCGGCGGACGAGGCGCTGGGCCACGTATACGGCTACGGCGTCGGGGTGGACCTGACCCGTCGCGACCTGCAAAGCAAGGCCCGCAAGGCCGGCGATCCATGGGAGATCAGCAAGAGCTTCGACTACTCCGCGCCGGTGAGCACGCTGCGCCGCGCCTCCAGCATCAGGCACCCCGCCAAGGGCCGCATCTGGCTGGCCGTCAACGGCGTAATCCGGCAGGAGGCCGATCTGAGCGACATGATCCGCAAGCCGATGGAGTTGATTGCGCAGATTTCCGCCTACTTCGAACTCAAACCCGGCGATCTGGTCTTTACCGGAACACCG
Source organism: uncultured Gammaproteobacteria bacterium (assembly GCA_951828235.1). Classification (GTDB taxonomy): domain Bacteria; phylum Pseudomonadota; class Gammaproteobacteria; order Steroidobacterales; family Foliamicaceae; genus Foliamicus. Next base: position 1,316,956 of record OX639965.1, on the reverse strand, counting down.
GCAGGCGTGGGTCAGCTCAAGCCCGGCGATCACGTAACAGCCGGCATAGACCGGGTGGGAGATGTCCACATCCGCATGGGCCGTCTGCGCACCTGACGCGCGTTTTGCCGAATTCCCGGCCATGATGATTGCAAGCTGGAACGTCAACTCCGTGCGCGTGCGCAAGGCGCATGTGGGTGACTGGCTCAAGTCCCACGCCCCGGATGCGCTGGGCCTTCAGGAACTGAAATGCCGCGATGAGGATTTCCCCCTTCAGGACTTTGAAGAGCTGGATTACCGCTGCCTGGTGCACGGGCAGAAGACGTACAACGGCGTGGCGCTGCTGACCCGCCGTGAAATTTCCGAGCCCGTTACGGGGATTCCGGGACTGGACGATCCGCAGGCGCGGGCGGTCGCGGCGACGGTGGGCGATGTGCGGGTAATCAACCTCTATGTCCCCAACGGCAAGGAGGTCGGGCACGATCACTACGACTACAAGCTGCGCTGGCTTGACGCGCTGACCGATTGGGTCCGCGCCGAACTGCAACGCTGGCCCCGGCTCGCGCTGATGGGCGACTTCAATATTGCGCCGGACGATCGGGATGTTCACGATCCCGAGGAGTGGCGCGACAAGATCCTGTGCAGCGGCCCCGAGCGCAGCCGTCTGCGGGCGCTTGAAGAACTGGGGCTGAAGGACAGTTTCCGCCTGTTCGAGCAGCCCGAGAATATCTTCAGCTGGTGGGACTACCGCGCCGCGGGTTTCCGCCGCAACCGCGGCCTGCGCATCGACCTGGTTCTCCTGTCCGAAGCGCTGGCCTCGGCGTGCACGGAATCCGGCGTCGACAAGGCGCCGCGCAGGCTCGAACGGCCTTCCGACCACGCACCGGTCTTCGCCCGGCTCGCTTGACGCCAACTCTCTTCGGGGGGGCCGCTTCCCCGTCCCTTTTGCTACCCCTCCCTGCCGGGAATGGCGGCGACAGGGATGTCGCCGCCAAGCTCCATGGATGGATTCATGCGTGTCCCGGCAGGGAGGGGTAGCAAAAGGGACTCCGCACTCGCCAAAATTTGGGCCACCTAGTCGACGGTGACGGATTTGGCGAGGTTGCGCGGGCGGTCGACATCGTTGCCCTTCTGCACGGCTACGTGGTACGCGAGCAGCTGTAGTGGCACGGTATAGAGCAGGGGCGCCTGCAGCGCCGTGGGCGGCGCCGGCAGGCGCAGCACGATCATGCCGTCTTCGTGCCCCAGGTTGGCGTCGGGATCGGACACCACGAAGAGCTTTCCTCCGCGCGCACGGACCTCTTCGAGATTGGACCGCAGCTTGTGCAGCAGGCCATCGTTGGGAGCCAGGGCCACGACCATCATCTGATCGTCAACCAGCGCCAGCGGGCCGTGCTTCAATTCGCCGGCCGCATAGGCCTCGGCATGGATATAGGAAAGCTCCTTCAATTTGAGCGCACCCTCCATCGCCACCGGCCACATCGGGCCCCGACCCAGGAACAGGACGTGGTCGCGATGGCGGAAATGCTCGGCCAGTTGCGCAAGCGCGCCGTCCATTTCGAGCAGCTGTTCTATCAGGTCTGGAAGTGCCGCGGCCTCCTGCGTCAGCCCGCGTATGACCGCTTCCGCCCGGCCCCGGGCGCCGGCCAACGCCAGGGCGATCATCGCCAGCGCCGCCAACTGCGTCAACAGTGCCTTGGTGGAGGCTACGCCGACTTCCAGGCCGGCGCGCGTCAGCAGGCTCTGCTCGACGTTGCGGACCAGGCTGCTGGTGGCGACGTTGCTCAAGGCGACGACCGCCCGGTAGCCCCGTTCGCGGGCAGCCCGGGTAGCAGCCAGCGTGTCGGCCGTCTCCCCCGACTGCGAAATGGCGAGGAACAGGCAGTTGGGCGGACAAGGCGGGGGCCGATAGCGGTATTCGCTGGCGATCTCGACGGTGCAGGGAAGGTTCGCGTACTCCTGTATCCACTGCCGGGCTACCAGCCCGGCGTTGAAGGCGCTGCCGCAGGCGGCGATATGCACGGCCGTAATTTCACCAAGCGCCGCGCCTGTTTCCGGGCCGAACATGGACGCGTCCGGCAGGCCGCCGGAAATCAACGGCTGCAGCGTGTCGCGAACCGCCCGCGCCTGCTCGAAGATCTCCTTCTGCATGTAGTGCCGGTAGGCGCCCCGCTCCACCGACTCGGGGCCGAACTCGCTTTCGACCACCGGCCTTTCCACGGTTTCGCCGCCCGAGCCGGTAATCTGCAAGCTGTCCGAGCTGACAAGCGCCAGGTCTCCATCGCGCAGAAAGCGGTAGCGGCGGGTCAGCGGAAGTAGAGCGGCGATGTCGGAGGCGGCATAGTTCTCCGACTCCCCCAGGCCGACGACCATCGGGGCGCCACGATGGGCGGCCAGGATCGCGCCGGGCTCGGCCTGCGCGAGAACGACCACGGAGTAACTGCCCCGCAGCCGGGCAAGCGCATCGCGCGCGGCCGCAACAAGATCCTTGCCGCAACGCATTTCGGCGTCGAGCAGGTGGGCGATGCACTCGGTATCCGTTTCGCTTGTGAAGACGACACCCCCGGCAATGAGTTCCTCCTTGATGGCCTCGTAGTTCTCCACGATGCCGTTGTGTGCGACCGCTACCCGGTCGCCGGCGAAAATGGGATGCGCGTTTTGTTCGGTGGGCGCGCCGTGCGTGGCCCAGCGGGTGTGCGCAATGCCGACAGCGCCCTCAAGGGTCTTCGTTTCAAATTCCTCGGCCAGCCGGGCCACGTTCCCCGGCCGGCGCAGGCGCTTGAGTGCGCCGTTCGCCAGCAATGCCATTCCGGCGGAGTCGTAGCCGCGGTACTCCAGTCGGCGCAGTCCGTCGAGCAGCAGGCGGGCGATGTCCCTCTCGGCGGCGACTCCGACGATTCCGCACATCGCCGGCTAGCAGCCCGTGGCGGAATCCCGCGTCGCGCCGAGAACGGCGAGACGCCCGCCTGGCAAGGCGCGAGGAGCGCCCATATCGGGCATATGCAAGCGACGAGCAACGCAGTCCAGGCGGGATGGATCGCCGGTCGAACGCAGTGGGACTTCCGCCACGGGCTGCTAGCTACCGCTTCTTCAGCGGCAGTGTTTTCTGCCGTGAGCGGGCCACGGTGAGCCGCTCCGCCGGCGCCGGCTTGGTGATCGTGGAACCGGCGCCTATCACGGCGCCGGCGCCGACTTCCACCGGGGCCACCAATTCAACGCCCGAGCCGATGAACGCACCTTCGCCGATCACCGTGCGGTGCTTTCTTCGCCCGTCGTAATTGCAGGTGATCACGCCCGCACCGATATTGGCCTTCCCGCCGACCTCGGAATCGCCGACGTAGCTCAAATGCGACGCCTTGGCGCCGTCGCCCAGCTCGCTGTTCTTGACCTCCACGAAATTGCCGACCCGGGATTCCTCTCCCAGCCTGGCCTGGGGCCGCAGCCGGGCGAAGGGACCGACCCGCGCCCGCGGCCCGATATGAGCGCCTTCCACCACGCAATGCGGTTCGATTCGCGCACCCTCGTCAATCCGGGTGTCCGAAACCACGCTGTAGGCGCCGATGCTCGCCCCGTCGCCCAGGCGAATTTCCCCTTCAAGTATTACGCCCACGTCGAGGAAAACATCCCGGCCGGCCTGCACTTCGGCCCTAATCTCGATGCGCTCGGGATCCGCGATCCGCACGCCGGCCTCCATCAGCGACCCGGTTCGGCGGCGCCGAAGCAGACGCCTGGCTTCGGCGAGTTGCGCCGGGCTGTTGACTCCCATTGCCTCGTCCGGCCCACCAGTCCTTACCGCGCGTACGAACGTTCCGTCGGCAAGAGCGATATCAACCGTGTGGGTAAGGTAGATTTCCTGTTTTGCGCCGGCAGGTCTGAGCGCGCGGCAAGCCCTGTCCAGCCAATCGCCGGGCGCCACCATCGGCCCTACATTGATTTCGCGAACAAGTCTCTGCTCAGGCGTGGCGTGGGCATGTTCGACGATGCCCGCTACCGCACCGGCCGAATCCCGGATGATGCGACCGTAACCCGAGGGGTCTTCCACTTCCGCCGTCAACAGCGAAACCCCTTTGTCGTCGGCCACCAGCCGCTGAAGCGTCTCGCCGGTGACCAGCGCGACGTCCGAGTACAGGACCAGCACGCGCGCACCGCGATCGATCGCCGGCAGCGCCTGGATTACCGCGTGTCCCGAACCCAGTTGCTCGTCCTGCACGACCCAGTCGACGGGCGCCCCGGAGAATGCAGCACGCACCGGCTCGGCGCCGTGCCCGCAAACCACTGCGATACGATCGGGTTGCAGACCTACCGCCGCGTCGATTACGTGAGCCAGTAGCGGTTTACCTCCCAGCCGGTGCAGCGGCTTGGGTATGGCGGAGCGCATCCGCGTACCCCGGCCGGCCGCCAGGATAACCACATTCAAAGCCCCGGCCATCAGGAGGCGCCTTCGTGCTGTGGACAAAGGCCGGTCCATGGGCGCGCGCGTTCAAGTTGCGCGGCCAGACCGAACAGCAGGCCTTCGCCGCCCTGCGCGGCTGCCAGCTGAACGCCGATCGGCAGCCCCTCCGGCGATCCGCCGAGCGGCAGGGAGACGGCGGGCTGACCGGTAACGTTGAACAATTGGGTAAAGGCCGTGTAGCGGTTGGTGACTTGCATGTAGCGCTTCAGGTCCTCGGTGTCCATGTCGACCTCGCCCAGGCGGGGCGCCGGGGCGGCCGTGGTCGGGGAAAGTATGACGTCAAACTGATCGGAGAATTCTCCCATCCGGCGTCCAATGTACTGGATATGGTGAAGCGCGGCAGCGTAGTCCGACGCACTGGCTTCCGCGCCGGCCTGTGCCATCCGCCAGGTGACATGGGATACGTCCTCGCGGCGGAACTCTCGGCCCAGCGCCCTGCACCGCGCCCGAATGTCGGCGTTGACATGCGAATTCAGGATCAGCGTGGCGCAGTTGCGCAGTTGCTCGGGCGACAGCGGGCATCGCGCTTCTTCCACGCGATGACCGAGTTCTTCGCACAACCGGGCCGTGCCGCCGAGCACTTCGAGGACATCGGGGTCTACGGCCGTGCCGTTGAAGGAGTCCTGTATGAGAGCCACGCGCAAGGCGCCCACCGGCTTCTCAAGCGCCGCCATCCACGAACCGGCATGGGAAGGCGGATGGTAGGGGTCACCGGGTTCAGGGCCCTCCACGGCGTCGAGAAAGGCGGCGGAATCGCGCACGCTGCGGGTGATCACGTGATGCTGGGCCATGCCGGCCCAGCCCTCGGCCCGGTCGGGGCCGGTAGGGACGCGGCCGCGAGTGGGCTTGAGGCCCACAAGGCCGCAGAGGGAAGCCGGGATACGAATGGAGCCCCCGCCATCGCTGCCATGTGCGGCCGGCACGATGCCAGTCGCCACGGCCGCGGCGGCACCGCCGCTGGAGCCGCCCGGCGAATGCCCGGGGTTCCAGGGGTTCAGGGTCGGTCCCGTTACTTCCGGTTCGGTAGTGACCGCCAGCGCCAGCTCCGGCGTATTGGTCTTGCCGAAGATCGCCAGTCCGGCCTCCCGATAGCGGCGGACCAGCGTCGTGTCCCGCTCGGGCACGAAATCGTCGAACAAACGGCAGGCATACCCGGTGGGTTCTCCCGCAAAGTGGGCGCCGGCGTCCTTCAGCAGGAAGGGCACGCCACTCAAAGGCGCCCGATGGTCGATCGCCGTCAGCGCGTGTCTGGCGCGGTCAAAAAAAGTATGCACTACCGCGTTGACGGAGGCGTTGCGCTGTTCACAACGCTCGATCGCCGCCTCCAGGAGTTCCAGGGCCTCGACCTCGCCCGAGCGCACCAGTTCGGCCAGGCCGACAGCGTCATGGGATTCGTAATCGGGGAAGATGCTCACGGGCGGGATTCAAACGCCCGCAGATTCTAAGTCGCCGTGAGCGGGAACGTCCACGGTCTCACAAGCAGTTTCGAGTATCCACATTTTCTGTGGAAAAACTTGTGGGCAACTATCGAATCCGGGCCTGAAAAGCGCGCCGTTGTAACACTTTCTTAACTTTGGTGAAAAATTCACCCGAATTGGATTACTGTTATATTTCAAGCACTTGCAAGGAACATACAAGAACAATCCTGAATTTGTGGCCGTAAGCCAAGGGATTGGAACGAAGCCCGGGGCGGGCTGTGAATCCCGAGACCGCCGGGCCACGCAAGAGTTCAGTCCTGTACGCGGAGTTTCTTCAGCGCCCTGTGGCGCGCGGCGGCATCGGCGAGGTCGCGCTGCGCCTTCTCAATGTCGGATTTCTCGGTGGCGCCCTCCAGGGCAACCTCTGCCTTCCTGCGCGCTTCATCGGCGGCATCCACGTCGAGCTGATCCGGGCGCAGGGCCGAATCGGCCAGCACGATTACGGCATCCGGTTGTATCTCCAGCAGGCCTCCGGTCACGTAGAAAAGCTGCTCGTCCTCGCCTTCGCGTTGCACCCGAACCGGTCCGGGACGCAGTTCGGTCAAGAGCGGAGCGTGCCTAGGCGCGATGCCGACATCGCCCTGCGATGCGGGCGCGACGACAAAATCCGCTTCGCCGGAGTAAATCGCGCCCTCGGCGCTGACGATGTCCAGGTGAATCGAAGACACGGCTATTGCAGTTCCTTCGCCTTTTCCTCGACTTCCGCAATGCCGCCGGCCATGTAGAACGCCTGCTCGGGCAGGTGGTCGCAATCGCCGCTCAGGATGGCGCCGAAGCTGCGGATGGTCTCCTTTAGGGTAACGAACTGGCCCGGGGTGCCGGTAAACACTTCGGCCACGAAGAACGGTTGCGAGAGGAAGCGCTGGATCTTGCGCGCCCGCTGCACGGTGAGCTTGTCCTCTTCGGACAGCTCGTCCATGCCCAGGATGGCGATGATGTCCTGCAGTTCCTTGTAGCGCTGCAACACTCGCTGCACGCCGCGCGCGGTGTCGTAATGCTCGCGGCCCACAACCAGCGGATCGAGCTGCCTGGAGGTGGAATCGAGCGGGTCGACCGCGGGATAGATGCCGAGCTCCGCGATGGCACGCGACAACACCACGGTCGCATCCAGGTGGGCGAAGGTCGTGGCAGGCGAAGGGTCGGTCAGGTCGTCGGCCGGCACGTAGATCGCCTGCACCGAGGTGATCGAACCGGTGCGGGTGGAGGTGATGCGTTCCTGCAACGCGCCCATCTCTTCCGCCAGCGTGGGCTGGTAGCCCACCGCCGAGGGCATGCGCCCCAGCAGCGCGGAGCACTCAACCCCGGCCAGCGTGTAGCGGTAGATGTTGTCGATGAACATCAGGATCTCGCGCCCTTCATCGCGGAAATGCTCCGCGATGGTCAGCCCTGTCAGCCCCACCCGCAGGCGGTTTCCGGGCGGCTCGTTCATCTGTCCGTACACCAGCGCCACCTTGTCGAGCACGTCCGACTCCTTCATCTCGTTGTAGAAGTCGTTGCCTTCGCGGGTGCGTTCCCCCACTCCGGCGAATACGGAATAGCCCGACGCCTCGACCGCAATGTTGCGGATCAGCTCCATCATGTTCACGGTCTTGCCCACACCGGCGCCGCCGAACAGGCCGATCTTGCCGCCCTTGGCGAACGGGCAAAGCAGGTCGATGACCTTGATGCCGGTTTCCAGGAGCTCGTTGCTGCCCGCCTGGTCCTCAAAGGTTGGCGGGGGACGGTGAATCGGCAGGCGCTCCTCTTCGCCGATGTCGCCCTTTCCGTCCACCGGATCGCCGAGCACGTCCATGATCCGGCCCAGCGTCTTGTGTCCTACCGGGACCGTGATCGGGCCGCCGGTGTTGTTCACCGGCAGGCCGCGGCTCAGGCCCTCGCTGGAGCCCATGGCGATAGTGCGCACTACGCCGTCGCCGAGCTGCTGCTGCACTTCCAGCGTGAGGTTGCGGTCTTCCACCACCAGGGCGTCATATACGTGGGGCATGGATTCGCGCGGGAACTCCACGTCGATCACGGCGCCGATGATCTGCACGATGGCGCCGTTTGCGTTAGCGGTCATGCCGTATCTCCTGGGAATGAGGGCGTCTCGCCCTCGCTAAGCCATAAATTTTCATTCGTCCGATCTCCCGGCGGCGATGCCGCGTACGCGCAGGTCAGTCTCATACGGCTTCGGCGCCGCCGATGATCTCCGCGATTTCGGCGGTAATCGCCGCCTGCCTGGCCTTGTTGTACTGAAGCTGTAGTGAGTCGATCAGCTTGCCGGCGTTGTCGGTGGCCGACTTCATCGCCACCATCTTGGCCGCCATCTCGCAGGCCACGTTCTCCATCGCCGCGCGGAACACCTGTGTCTCGATGTAGCGCTCCAGCACGCCGTCGAGCAACTCGCCCGCCGACGGTTCGTAAATGTAGTCCCAGTGCGCGGCCAGCGTGTCGTCCCTGGTGAGCGCGACCGGCAGCAATTGTTCGATCACCGGCTGCTGGCGCATGGTGTTCACGAACACGTTGCGGGCCAGGTACATCCGGTCGATCTGTCCTTCGCGATACTCCTTGAGCAATATCCGCACGGCGCTGACCAGGTCCACGATATGCGGCTTTTCACCCAGGTGCGAAGCGACTCCGGTGATGTTGACATCGAGATTGCGGAAAAACTGCACGGCCTTGGCGCCGATAAGGACGATCTGCGTGGCTACGCCGGCGTCGGCCTGGCGCCTGAGTTCACCCAGGAAGTGTCGGAACAGGTTGACGTTGAGGCCGCCGCACAGGCCCCGGTCGGTGGAAATGAGAATGTAGCCGGCGGACTTCTCCTCGCGCTCCGCCAGGTACGGCGGGGTGTAGTCGGGCCGGGCATGGTAAAGGTGGCTCGCGATTTTTCGTATGCCGTCGGCGTACGGCCGAGCTGCGGTCATCCGCTGCTGGGTTCGGCGTATCTTGCTGGCGGCGACCATTTCCATGGCGCGCGTGATCTTCTGCGTGTTCTTGACGCTGCCTATCTTGCTGCGGATTTCCTTTGCGCCCGGCATTACGTCTAAACCCGCTCAAGTCCCGACCGGCGCGCCTGGCGAAAGGCGAAAGTGTCTGAATGTATAGTCATCAGTAGGCGCCGCTGGTCTTGAATTCCTCTACGAGTTTGTTGAGGCCGGCTTGGATCTCGTCGTTGTAGTCGCCCGATTCGTTGATCCTGTCGAGCAGATCCGCATGGTTGTCGCGCGCATGCGCGTGCAGGGCCTTCTCGAATGCGAGCAGCTGGTCCACCTCCATGTCGTCCATGTAGCCCTCCTGCACGGCGAACAGCGACACCGCAACCTCGGCGACGGTCAGAGGCTCGTACTGGTTCTGCTTCATCATCTCGGTGACCCGCTGGCCGCGCTCCAGCTGCCGGCGAGTGGCCGCATCGAGGTCCGAGGCGAACTGGGCAAACGCCGCAAGGTCGCGGTACTGGGCCAGCGCCAGGCGGATGCCGCCGCCGAGCTTCTTGATGATCGTGGTCTGGGCGGCGCCTCCCACCCGGGACACCGAAATTCCGGGGTCGATGGCGGGACGGATGCCTGCGTTGAAAAGGTCGGTCACCAGGTAGATCTGGCCGTCGGTGATGGAGATAACGTTGGTAGGTACGAACGCCGACACATCGCCCGCCTGCGTCTCGATGATGGGCAATGCGGTAAGCGAGCCGGTCTGCCCCTTGACCTCGCCGCCGGTCGCTTCCTCCACATAGTCGGTGTTGACACGCGCGGCCCTTTCCAGCAGGCGCGAGTGCAGATAGAAGACGTCGCCGGGATAGGCCTCGCGGCCGGGCGGGCGCCTCAGCAGCAGCGACACCTGGCGGTACGCCCAGGCCTGTTTGGTGAGGTCGTCGTACACCACCAGCGCGTCCTCTCCCCGGTCGCGGAAATACTCGCCCATGGCGCAGCCCGCGTACGGGGCGATGTACTGCATGGCGGCCGTATCGGCGGCCGGCGCGGACACCACGATGGTGTGTTCCAGCGCGCCGAACTCCTCGAGCTTGCGGACCACGTTGGCCACCGAAGAGTTCTTCTGTCCGATCGCCACGTATATGCACTTGATGCCGGTGCCGCGCTGATTGATGATGGTGTCAACTGCGACCGCGGTCTTGCCGGTCTGCCGATCGCCGATGATCAGCTCCCGCTGCCCGCGGCCGATGGGGATCATGGAGTCCACCGACTTCAGACCGGTCTGCACCGGTTGGCTTACCGACTGGCGGGTGATTACACCCGGCGCCACTTTCTCGATCGCGGAGAAATCGCTGGTTTCCACCGGACCCTTGCCGTCGACAGGGTTCCCCAGCGCATCCACCACGCGCCCCAGCAGCGCCTCGCCAACCGGCACTTCCAGGATACGGCCGGTGGCCTTGACCACGTCGCCTTCGGTGATGTGCCGGTACTCGCTCAGGAGTACCGCGCCCACCGAGTCCTGCTCCAGGTTCAGGGCCAGGCCGAAAGTGTCGCCGGGGAACTCCAGCATTTCGCCGTACTGCGCCCCGGACAGACCGTGGATTCGACAGATGCCGTCGGTCACGGACACTACCGTGCCCACCTCCACCTGCTCGGCGGCGGCATCGAAGTTTTCGATGCGCTGCCGGATCAGATCACTGATTTCGTTCGCTTTCAGAGTCATTCCACTACCTGTCTATCAATTAGTTCGCCGGCCGGTTCAGCGTGGTCGCCAAACTGCTCAAGCCGGCCCGCGCCGAACCGTCGATCACCTGGTCGCCCACCTGAACGCGGACTCCGCCAATAAGGCTGTCATCCAGTTCAAAGCGAAAATCCACCTCGCGCCCGAGGCGCGCCTTGAGCGCCCGGGCGATTTCCTCCTGCTGCTCCACATCCAGGGGCACCGCGGAAACCAGCACCGCCTCGACCCGCCGGGAATCTTCGCGCCACAGTTGCTCAAATTGCTCCGCGATCGCGCCGAGGGCGCCCATGCGGCGGTTTTCCTGCAGCAGCCGCATCAGGTTGCGCACGCCATCGAATTCCCAGGCCGCGGAATCTTCAAGCAACCGGCAAAGCAGGTCCGTCGCTGCCTGGCTTGTGTCGGACAACTCCAGCGCCGCGCGCATTTGCGGATCCGCGGCGGCCGACGCGGCTGCCTTCAGCGCCGCCGACCACTGGGCCACGCCGTTCCGATCCCTCGCGTAGGCGAAGGCCGCCCGCGCATACGGCCGCGCAATGGCGCCGGGAGAATCCATCAGATGCGTGCGGCGAAACGCTGGAGCATGTCGCCGTGCGCGCGGGCGTCGATCTCGCGCTGGAGAATCTTCTCGGCCCCCGCGATCGCAAGGGCGGCTACCTGCTCGCGCAGTTCATCGCGCGCCTGCGAGGTTTCCCGCTCGATTTCCGAGTGGGCCGAAGCAACCAGGCGCAGCCGCTCCCGCTCGCCCTCTTCGCGGGCTTCCTCCACGATTCGCGCCGCCCGGCCGTTGGCCTGATCGATGATTTCCGAGGCCCGGCCGCGCGCGTCCGACACCAGCTTTTCAATCCGTTCCTGCGCCGCATCCAGTTCGCTGCGCCCCTGGGCCGCGGCCTCCAGGCCGTCGGCTATCTCCTTGTTGCGCTGGTCCATGGCGTCAAGCAACTGCGGCCAGATGAACTTCATCGTGAACCAGACGAGCGCGGCAAATACGAGAATTTGCCCCAGCAAAGTCGCGTTTATGCTCATTTTCCGTTGCCTAGCCGCCGATGAGGCTGTTGAGTTGACCCAAGAACGGATTAGCGAACGCGAAAAGAAGCGCCACGCCCACACCGATCATGGGCACCGCATCAATCAGTCCGGCAATGATCAACATTCGGAACAGCAGCATAGGCGCCAGCTCAGGTTGCCTGGCCGTGCTTTCCAGAAAACGGCCACCCAGCAGGCCGAAGCCCAGTGCAGTACCCATCGCGGCCATCCCGATGATGATCGCCACCGCCACCGCCGTGATCCCCAGGACTTGCGCCTGGGAAGCGGCTAACTGAATCATTTCTTCAGCTTGATTTTCCATAAATTCTCCTGTTAATTGGAAGTACTAGTGTTCCTCGCTCGCCATGCTCAGATAAAGGATGGTGAGCATCATGAAAATAAATGCCTGCAGCGTAATCACCAGGATATGGAACAGCGCCCAGGCCAGGCCCAGCACGAACTGGACTACAAAACTGAATACCGCGGCGGACGTGACCAGGGAGGAAAGCGTTTCCCCCAGCGTGAACAATGCAATTAGGATAAAGATCAGTTCGCCCGCGTAGAGGTTCCCGAACAGCCGCAAGGCCAGCGACATCGGCTTGGCCAGTTCCTCGACGACCTTCAGAGTTACGTTGAAAGGCACCAGCCACTTACCGAAGGGCTTGAAGAGGATCTCGCGACCAAAGCCCCCAAAGCCCTTTGCGCGAATGCTGAAAACAATGATCAGGAAAAACACTGTGATCGACAGGCCGAAGGTGATGTTGACGTCCGTACTCGGCACGACCTTCATGTACTCGATGCCCATAAGCTCGCCGATGCGCGGCAGGAGGTCCACCGGCACCAGGTCCATGAAGTTCATCAGGAACACCCAGCAGAAGATGGTCAGCGCCAAGGGCGCCACCAGTTTCGACGGGCCGTGATAGGCGTCTTTGACCTGTGTGTTGACGAAATCCACGAGCATCTCGACGAAGCTCTGCCAGCGCCCGGGCACACCGGCGGTGGCCTTGCGCGCGGCGAAGTAGAAGGAGCCGGCAAACAGGACGCCGAGCAGGACCGAGTAGAACAGGCTGTCGATGTGAAACGTCCAGAAGCCCTCACCGGCCTGAAGGTTGGTCAGGTGGTGTTCAATATAGGCGGCGCTGCCGCCTCCGCCGGATTCAGCCGCCACGCTTTTCTCCCCTATTGCCCGGCCGGGGCGGCGGGTGGGGTGCTTTCCCCCAGCACCGCGGGCAGCAGTCCGGCCCAATACCCGAGAAGCGTTGCGACGAAGCCAGCCAGCAGACCCGGGAAGGACAGGTCGAATGCGACGATGCAGATGGCGAAGCCCACTGCGCAGACGACCAGTTTCGCCGCTTCGCCGACCAGCACCAGGGCGAGCATCCGTCCCGGAGTGGTCCCGCTACGCACCCGCAGCAGCCCGGCAACCATGCACAGGCTGCCCATAAGTCCGATGCATGCGCCGGCGAAGGTGGCCAGGCCCGCCGCGCGACCGAATACCGGCCAGGCCGCGGCGCCCGCAAGGGCCCCGGCCGCTGCCTGCACCAAAACCAGACGCATGGCCGACTTTCGCATGGATTCAAACATAAAAACGCCACCTGCCCTCGCTGGGCTCGGGTGGCACGCGCCGGCCAAGCCGGATAGCCTTCGTTGAGCCCCAATTGTACCCGACACGTGGTATTTTTTCCGTCCCGGGCGGCAGCCCGACAGCAATACACGATGACCGAGTACCGCCACGAAATCAGCAGCGAGGAATCGTCGCGCATCAGGCGATTCCTTTACGTGGTGGCGGGAGGAACCGTGGCCGTGCTCTCTCCCGGCGCCTCCAAGTCAGCCGAAGCGCAGGCCCTTGCGGTAGGCGTCGTCCGCCGCCTCTTTCTCGTCCAGCTCGTCAAGCATTCCGGCCAGTTCCAGCCAGCCGACGCGAGACTCCTCAATCCCGAGGGAGGTCTCAAGATAGGAGCGCGCCTTGCCCCACAGCTTCGCCTTGCGGCACAGGCGCCCCAGCGCCAGCAACAGGGCGCCGTCTTCCGGGTTTTCCGCCAGCCAGCTTTCCGCATGCCGGATGGCCGCCGGAACGTCGCGAAGCTCGAGTTCGCCGTATGCTGCGGCCAGCTCCGAGCTCCATTGCGCGCCGAGACGGCGGCGCAGGTCCTGCTCGGCCAATTCGTGGGCGCCGTTTCCCATCAGCGCATGGGCATAGGCCAGGGCCAGGTTCTGGTTCGCTCGAAGGTCACGCGGAAGCTCTCCCCAGAGGCGCTGCACCCGGCGCGCATCATCCGCTTCAGCCAGCAATCCGGTATAGGCCTTGACGGTCCATAGGGCCGTGTCGCCGGCGGCCGTCCGCCCGTGTTTGCGAAGCGCCTTGAGCCGGCGGGCCGCCTCCGCCCACTCTTCACGCTGCAGTTGCAGCGGTATGAACAGGCGCAGGGCCTGCAGGTGACGCGGCTCGCGCTCGAGTATCCCGGCCAGGTGATTCATGGCCGCGGCCTGTTCCCCGGCCTTGAGGTGCATTTCCGCTCGCTCCAGGGCGACTGCGTCACGCGCCTCCGGCTGGGCCTTTTCGGCCAGCGAGAACCAATGATCGCGGCGTTCGGCATCGCCCGAACCATGTGCGAGGCGGGCCGCCGCGAGGTACTGCAGCACGGGCGCCTGGCTGCGACCCGCGGACTTGGCGAGCAGCCGCTCGGCGCGGGCCAGCCGACCGGCGGCCAGCGCGCTGAGGCCACGGGCCACGCGCCGGCCGGTACGCCTCGCGCCCGCTTTCGCCGCGCGTTCCGCAACCAGCCGCGGCGCCTGGCGTACCCGGCGCAGTACGCCTGCCACCAGCAGCAGCAGCGCGAGCAGCACGATGAGTATGGGAACGGTCATCTCCACCGCCCAACCCTGGAAGGAAACCAGCACGTAACCGGCGTCCTCGGAAAGAAACTGCGCCGCTACCGCCACCAGCAGCAGCACGAGAACCACGATGAGACCGGCGCGCATGTCAGTCGGCTCGAATGTTCCGCAAGCGCTGCAGCGAAGACGCGATGTCGGGCGCTTCCCGCCCCTGCGCCAGCTTCAGCAACTCGTCGATATCGGCCAGCGAGTCCGACACGTCCGGGTCGTCCTCCGCGTAAAGTCGCGACAGGCGGCCCCGGGCCGCGACCAGGGCCGCGGAGTAAGCCTGCAGGTCTCCCTGGACATAGGCCAGGCGCGCCAGATGCAATTCGGCCGCCAGCAGGCGCTGCAGCGTTTCCGTGTCGGTTTCGGTCAGGAGCGTGTCGACGCCGCTTTCCGTGCGGCGGACCGTGACGAGGGACCGCAATGCGCGCCGGATGCTGGCGAGTGCCCGCTCCCATCCCTCGTCCGGAAGTTCGTCCGTGTCGAGCGCCTCGCCTGTCGAGGGCCTGAGGTCCGGTTTGAGCCCCTCGACCCTGGAAAGAAGCGCACCCAGGCGAACCACCACGCCTTCGATGTCGCGGGCCGGCATCCTCTCCAGCGCCCGCACCTGCTCCTGCAATTCCGCCCGCAGGGCGCCGTAGCGCGGATCGCCCACCTGGGCCAGCAATTCCAGCGCCTCGCCAATGGCCTGCGCGGCGCCTTCATAGTCCCGCGCGAACCGGCTCTGGCGATCAGCCAACCCCAGCAGACTGTCGGCGGTGTCCAGGCGCCAGCGCTGCTGCTGGCCGGCGGGCCGGCTTCCCAGGGCCTCCAGCGCCCGCTCGGACGCGGCCAGGCGCACTTCCAGCGCGTCGCGCATCCGCTCCGCCGCAAACCGCGCCGCCTCGGCGTCTGCCGCCTGCCGCGCCGCGTCCTCGTCGCGACGCCGCTCAAGCTCCTCGATCCTTTCCTCCAATTGGCCGATTGCCGCGGCTTCCGCTTCGAGTTGCGTTATGCGCGACGGCAGCTCGGCCAGATACTCGTACCAAAGCCACGCGCCCGCCGCGGCCACGATCAGCGGGATCAGCCACAACCACCAAAGTCGCCTTCGGGCGGATGGTTTCCCTTTTTCCGGGGGCTCGGCTTTTGCGGAAGGGCCGGTGGTGGACGCGGCCTTCTTCGCAGCTCCGGCTTTCGGCTTCGCCGCCTTGCCGGCGGAGTTGGGTTTTGCTCCCGCCATACGGTCCTCCGATGCAATGCGGCTAGTCTATCAACTCGCTGCGGTAATTCTCAGGCTATGCGGACAATTCATACTGGACAAACCGCAGGCTGATGACGCACCCTTACGGTCCATGAACGACGAGTTTATTTCCGATCTGGCCCGTCGCCTGCGCAAACTGGTCCCGCCTTCGGCACAGGGAGCGGCCAAGGACCTGGAGACCAATTTCCGCGCCCTGCTGCAGTCCGCCCTGGGCAGGAGCGACTACGTGACGTTCGAGGAATTCGAGGCGCAAGAGCGCGTGCTCGAACGCACCCGCAGCAAAGTCGAGTCCCTGGAGCGGACGCTGGCGGAAATGAAGCCCGGGGGAGACTGAGTTCGGCAGCGAGCCAGGGACGGCATTGAATCCATCGACCATCCATACGAGCGCGCTCAGCGGCGTCGACGCGCCAGGCGTCACCGTGGAAGTGGGCATCACCAGCGGGTTGCCGGGCATCACCATCGTTGGCCTGCCCAGGAAAGAGGTGCGGGAAAGCGCCTCGCGGGTGCGTCACGCGCTGCGAAGCTCCGGGTACACGATGCCGGCAAGCAGCATTACGGTAAACCTGGCGCCCGTCGAATTGCCCAAAAGCGGCGGACGCTATGACATGCCCATTGCACTGGGGGTCCTGGCGGCCAGCGGGCAAGTCGATCCGGCCGTACTGGCGGGGGCAGAATTCCTCGGGGAGCTGGCGCTGACCGGCGCGCTGCGGCCCGTCCCGGGCGTCCTGCCGTCGGTGCTCGCCGCCTTCCGGCGCGGCAGGACGCTGTTCATTCCCGGAGCCAACGCGCCGGAGGCGGGGCTGGCGAAGGCGGGGCGCGCGGTAGCGGTGGCCAACCTCGAGGAGCTTGTAGCCAGACTGTACGCGAACGGCGAGCCCGAGTACGTCGCCTACAGCGGCGGCCGTGTTCTTCCGGCCGCATACTCCGACCTGAATGAAGTGATCGGAATGACGCAGGCCAAGCGGGCCATGGAAATTGCCGCGGCCGGGGGCCATAACCTGCTGTTGAGCGGACCTCCGGGCGCCGGCAAGAGCATGCTGGCGAAGCGTTTCCCCGGCCTCCTGCCGCCGATGAGCGAGAAAGAGGCGCTGGAAACCGCGGCCCTGCATTCGCTCAAGGGCATCGCGCCGGAGGACAGCTGGCGGCGGCGGCCCTTCCGCAGTCCCCATCACACCTGCTCCAATACGGCGCTGGCCGGGGGCGGCGCACGGCCCACTCCCGGCGAGATCTCCCTCGCCCACAACGGCGTCCTGTTCCTCGACGAACTGCCGCAATTCCGTCGCGACGTCCTGGAAGCCCTCAGGGAACCGCTGGAAACCCGCAACATCGTGGTATCCAGGGCCCGCTACACGGTCACCTTTCCGGCGCGCTTCCAGTTGCTGGCGGCAATGAATCCCTGCCCCTGCGGCTTCGTCGGCGACCCGGAACGCGAGTGCCGCTGCACGCCGGAGGCGGCGCGGCGCTACCAGGGGCGCATATCCGGACCGTTCCTTGATCGCATCGATTTGAGGGTGCAGGTGTGCCGGCCGGCCCGGCCCATCATTGCCGACGGTCCCCGCGGCGGATTCTCAAGCGCCCAGGTACGGACGCGGGCCCTGGAAGCCCGGGAAATACAGATGGACCGAAGCGGGAAATGCAATGCCGAACTGGAGAATGCCGAACTGCGGGGCCACTGCCAACCGCGGCAGGCTGGACGCGCTCTGCTTGAGCGCGCGGCCCGGAAATTCGCGCTCTCGCCGCGCGCCTGCGCACGAATCCTCAAGGTGGCCCGCACGATCGCGGACCTTGAAGCGGCTGGCCGCGTTGAAGAAGCGCACGTCGCCGAAGGACTGGCGCTGCGCGGCCGTGAACCGGGCGAGTGAGTGCCGTTGAGTGGAACCGTCAGCACCCCCGTTGACGCTCCGAGAGTAATGTGTATTATTCATACACATCTACATCTTATATGAGTGTTTCTGAAATGGCTCGCGTTCAACTGATCATGCCCGACAAGGATCGGGACCGTTTCGTTCACCAGGCCCGTAGCGAAGGTATGACCTTGAGCGCCTGGCTCAGAGCGGCAGCGCATCAGCGGCTGGGACTTCAGCAGGAATCCCGCCCCTTTCAGACCGCGGGGGACTTGCGTGACTTCTTTCGCCAATGTGACGAACTTGAAGGACCGCCAACGGAACCGGACTGGGAGCAACACTTGCAACTGATCGGGCAGTCCCGCGGGCGCGGCTCGTCCGGAACGTGATTTTCATTGACACCAATGTCTTCATGTACGTCGTCGGTCGGCCCCATCCACTTCGCGAGAACGCCCGGCAGTTCTTCGATGACGCCTTGCGTAACCGGTACCGTCTATGCACGTCGGCGGAAGTGGTGCAGGAAATGTTGCATTACTACCTTCCGGCGGGCCGAATGCACACTCTGGACGCTGCCCTGTCCCTGATCGTAAGGACGCGAACCGAGGTGTGGCCGCTGGAACTGGAAGATGTCACGCTCGCGCGGCAATTGCAGGAGCAGTTGCCCGCATTGACGGCTCGAGATCTGTGTCATCTCGCGTGCTGCCGCAGGCGCGGCGTGCGCGAACTCAAGACATTCGATCAGGCGCTGGGCGGCGTTCGCGTCTAGCGTCTAGCGCGGGAGGATGCCGTGGGGCTCGATCAGGCCCAGCCGCCAGAACAGCAGTATCAGCAGGAAGAGGGTTGCGGACAGGGCCACGCGCCAGGCCAGCGAACGCACCATACGGGTGGAATCGCCCCTGGCAGAGACCATGTGATACAAACCCGAGCCCAGGCTGGCGATAATAGCCAGCAACAGCACGATAATGAGTGCTCGAATCATTATTTCAAGTTTGGCGCCCCGCGCGAAACCGCATGATAACTCCGCCCGCCAACAAAGCCTCCGCCGTGCGCAAGCTGCTGCTTATGCTGCTGGGCCTGCTTGTGTTCGGCTCGCTCGGCACCTGGCAACTGAACCGTTCCGGCGAGAGGCGCGCCGAACTGGAGGCCTTCGCAAGCGCCCAGACCGGAATGCCGGTCATCGGGCTTGAGGCCGTTCCCGTTGCGGGAAACAACCGGAAGGTGCGGCTGACGGGACGCTATGAGGCGCAAAGGCAGGTGCTGCTGGACAGCATGACCCACGAAGGCATGCGGGGCTATCACGTTTTGACGCCGTTGCACACCGAAGCGGGCTTGGTCCTGGTGAACCGGGGATTCGTTGCCGGGTCCGCCGACCGCTCGCAACTTCCGGATCTGACGGTAGGAGAGGAGCAGCGCCGGGTAACGGGAATGGCGGCCCCGTACTTTCGGCGCGGCCTGCGCCTTAAGGACGCGGCCGCGGACGCTTCCTGGCCACGCCGGCTAGTCTATCCGACCGCCGGGGAGCTTCGCGAATTGCTTGACGACAGGCTGCCGGATTTCCAGCTCTTGCTGGACAGTTCCGAACCCGACGGCTATGTGCGGGGCTGGCGCCCCTACGGCATGACGCCGGAGCGGCACCTGGCTTACGCCGTGCAGTGGTACGGCCTCGCGGCGGCGGCTGTCGGAATCTGGCTGGCGGTAACCTCTAAGCGCAGGAGAAAACGGAATGCGGATTAATGCTAAGCGGTTTCAGGTCATTGCGATAGCCGCACTGTTCCTGGTCCCGGTGATTGTCGCCTGGTTCCTGTACTCGGGCCGATCCGGCCCGGGTTCCGGCCCGGACGCGCATGGCGTGCTGGCCGACCCGCCGGTTGAACTGGGCGACATCGCGCTGCCGGCGGGCGGCGACGCCGGCGCCGAAGCCCGCCTGGCCGGACGCTGGACGTTCCTCTACCTCGAGCGGGGCGAGTGCGGAACGGCCTGCGAGGAAGCGCTGGTGCGCATGCGACAGGTCCGGCTGGCGCTGGGCAAGGACGCGACCCGGGTGCAGCGCGTTTTCCTGCCGGTGGTCATGGAACCGGACTATGACCGGGCGGCGCAAGCTTTCCCGGGCATGGTGGTCCTGCCCGCCGGCACGCCCGGCCGCGGCGAATTGATCGAGCGCATCGGGTCCCGCCAGCAGGGCGAGGTCCTGCTCGTGGACCCGCTGGGCAACCTGATACTGAGCTATCCGCCCGGTCTCGATCCCGACGGCCTGTTTCGCGACGCCAAACACCTGCTGAGGCTTTCGAAGATAGGCTGACGCGCGGGCCTTCCGCATGGACGTTACCCACATCCTGGACCCGCTGAACACCGCCCAGCGGGAAGCGGTCACGGCCGGCGAGCAGCCGGTGCTGGTGCTGGCCGGCGCCGGCAGCGGCAAGACGCGTGTGCTCGTGCATCGGGCTGCCTGGCTGGTCGCCGCCCATGGCGCCTCGCCGTGGAACCTGTTCGCCGTCACCTTCACCAACAAGGCCGCCAACGAAATGCGCACGCGCATAGAAACGCTGCTTGAGACACCCACCCGCCAGCTCTGGATCGGCACCTTCCACGGCATGGCCCACCGGCTCCTGAGAAGGCACTTCGGCGAAGCCGGTCTGCGGCAGGACTTTCAGATTCTCGATTCCTCCGATCAGCTTCGACTGATCAAGCGGCTGTTGAACGACGAGCGGGTGGACGAGCGGATGATCACCCCGCAGTCGCTCCAGTACTTCATATCCGGCGCCAAGGAGTCGGGCCTGCGGCCGCAGCAGGCGCCTGCAGGCGGCGCGCCCTACGGCGAAGAGAAGAAGCAGCTTTACGCCCTTTACCAGAAGCGCTGCGAATCCTACGGCCTGGTGGATTTCGGCGAACTGCTGATGCGCGCCCTGGAGCTTCTTCAGGACAACCCGGAACTTCTCGGCCGCTACCGCGAACGCTTTCGCTGGTTGCTGGTCGACGAGTTTCAGGACACGAACGGCATTCAGTACAACTGGCTGAAGCTTTTGTGCGGTACCAGCGGCCTGCCGTTCGCGGTGGGCGACGACGACCAGTCCATCTACCGCTGGCGCGGCGCTCAGGTCGAGAACATCCGGCATTACAGCCGCGATTTCCGCGACGTGAGGATTGTGCGCCTGGAGCGCAACTACCGCTCCACGGCAACCATTCTCGAGGCGGCCAACGCGGTCATCGCGAATAACGCCTCGCGGTTCAGCAAGAAACTGTGGACCCGGGGAGAGAAGGGCGGCGCCGTGCGGTTGTTCGCGGCCTACAACGAATGGGACGAAGCCAACCAGGTCGTGAGCCGCGCACGCGAACACGGCGCCGGGTCGCTGCGCGACCTGGCGGTGCTGTACCGCTCCAATGTCCAGTCGCGGGTCTTCGAGGAAGCGCTGGTGAGCGCCGGCATTCCCTACCGCGTGTACGGAGGCCTGCGGTTCTTCGAGCGGGCCGAGATCAAGGACGCCCTGGCCTATCTGCGCCTGGCAGCCAACCGCGGCGACGACCCGTCGTTCGAGCGGGTGGTGAACAACCCGCCGCGCCGGATCGGCGAGGCCACGATGCGCGCCGTGCGGGGCCACGCCATGCGATACGGGCTGACGCTGTGGGACGCCGCCGGGCAGTCGGGCGAATTCCTCAACGCCCGGGCGGCCGGCGCGCTCAAGGGCTTTCTCGCTCTGATCGACTCGCTGGCCGGCGACATTGAGCACCTGGAACTCGGCGAACAGGTCAGCCGGGTCGTGCGCGGCAGCGGACTGATCGAGAGGCTGACGGCCTCGGGCAGCGAGACCGACCGGATGCGGGTGGACAACCTCGACGAACTGGTCAACGCCGCGCAGATGATCGAGGAGTCCATGCAAGACCAGCCGGCGTCTCCCCTGAACGCTTTCCTTGCCCACGCTGCGCTGGAGAGCGGCGATGACGGCGCACAGGACGACGACGCCGTGCAGTTGATGACCATGCATGCCGCCAAGGGCCTGGAGTTTCCGGTGGTGTTTTTGACCGGCATGGAAGAGGGCCTGTTTCCGCACAGCCGTTCGATGCAAAGCGAGGACGAACTGGAGGAAGAACGCAGGCTGTGCTACGTGGGAATCACACGGGCTATGACGGAACTGAATCTGAGCTATGCCGAGGTTCGCCGGCTGCGCGGCCAGGAGCACCGCAACCGTCCTTCGCGCTTTCTTTCCGAGATTCCGGCCCAACTGCTGGAGGAGGTGCGCCCTCAGCCCAGGGTCTCGCTTCCGGTGCGGATGGGGGGAGCTGCGACGGACGGAGACGGGCAGGGAGCTGACACGGGACCGGCACTGGGCCAGCGTGTCTCGCATCCGAAGTTCGGCGAGGGAGTGGTGCTGAACCGCGAAGGCGCCGGCGACCACGCCCGCGTGCAGGTAAATTTCGAACGGTACGGCTCAAAATGGCTGGTCGTGGCCTATGCGCGCCTGGAGTTGATTTAGCGCCTCCACGCCAAAACGGTCGCGGACTTGATATAGTTCCGCCGAGCCTTTGCGCTTGAAGCCCATGCGCTTGAACAAATGAAGATACTGATCCTCGGGGCCGGCGTCGTGGGCTCCACGATCGCGGAGCGTCTCTCTCGCGAACCCGAAAACGAGATCACCATCGTGGATCTCGACACCGACATTCTGCGGAAAATACACGAACGCATGGACGTGCGCACCGTTGCCGGCCACGCCTCGCATCCGGGGGTCCTGGACCACGCCGGGGCCGGCGATTCGGACCTGGTCATCGCGGTCACCGGCAACGACGAGGTGAATATGGTGGCCTGCCAGGTGATTCATTCCCGCTACGGTGAATTCCAGTCCGGCGCCCGGCAGCGCACCAAGATTGCGCGATTGCGCTACACCGACTACACCGGCGTCGATGCGCTGTTCGGATCCGACGGGCTGCCGGTGGACGTGGTAATCGCTCCGGAAGACCTGATTACGCGCTATGTGGAGCAGCTCATCCGCTTCCCCGGCGCATCGCAGGTACTGGAGTTTTCCGACGGACGCGCCCTGTTGCTGGGCGCCGAGGCCCAGGCCGGCTCGTGGCTGGTGGGCAGGACGCCGGCCGCGCTGCGGGACCGCCAGGTCAAGGGGCGCATCGCCGCGGTCTACCGCGGCGGGCAAGCGCAGACCGTCAACGGACAGACCGTCATCGAGGACGGCGACGAGGTGTTTTTCATCGCCGGCGCCGACCATGTCCGCCCCCTGCTCTCCGCGCTCAGGCCCGAACAACAGGACGTAAGCAACATCATGATCGCCGGAGGCGGCAATATCGGGCTGAAGGTTGCCGAGTCGCTGCAGAACCGTTTCCAGGTCAAGCTGATCGAGCGCTCCGCCAAGCGCGCCCAGCAGGTGACCGAACGGCTGGGCCGCGTGATCGTGCTGCACGGCGACGCCACCCACGAGGAGCTGCTGATCGAGGAGAACATCGAGCGCATGGATGCCTTCGTTGCGCTGATGAACGCCGACGAGGCCAACATGCTCGCGGCCGGGCTGGCCAAGCGGGCGGGTTGCAAGCGGGTCATGGCGCTGGCCAACCGCCAGGCCTATGCCGCGCTGGCCGGGCAGATGGGCATAGACGTGCCGATTTCGCCGGCCCAGATCACCATCAGCGAATTGCTGCGCCACATTCGCCATGGCGACGTGGCCAGGGTGCACTCGCTGCGCTTCGGTCGCGCCGAGGCGATCGAGGGCGTGGCGCACAGCGGCACCGGACAGCGATCGCTGGTAGGCCGCGCCGTGGGCGAGATCAATCTGCCGCACGGCACCTCGATCAGTGCGATCGTGCGCGCGGGCGTGGTGCTTCCGCTTGACGACGATACGACGGTGCGCGACGACGATCACGTCATTCTCTTCATGACCAACCCGCGGGCCAAGGCGCAGATCGAACGGCTCTTCGAAGACGGAGCCTGACCGCCACCATGCAGATTGCGCTAGTCGGCAGCGTGCTGGGCCGCCTGCTCATGCTTTTCAGCGTGACCATGCTGACGCCGCTGCCCGTGGACCTGTACTACGGCGACGGCAGCTGGCCGGTGTTTGCGTTCAGCTTCGTCGCGGCCCTTGCGGCGGGTTTCGTCATCTGGCTGCCGGCCCGCCACGCCGTGGGGGAGCTCAAGCTGCGCGACGGTTTTCTGATCGTGGCTTCCTTCTGGGTGGTGCTGGGCAGCTTCGGCGCCCTGCCGCTGCATTTCGCGCTGGTGCCGGAGCTCTCCTTCACCGACGCCATGTTCGAGGCAATTTCCGGACTCACCACCACGGGCGCCACGGTGCTGACCGGACTGGACGAGATGCCCCGGGCCATCCTCTACTACCGCCAGCAGCTGCAATGGCTGGGGGGACTGGGTATCGTGGTCCTGGCGGTGGCCGTGCTGCCCATGCTGGGCGTGGGCGGCATGCAGCTTTATCGCGCCGAAACGCCCGGCCCGATGAAGGACAACCGGCTTACCCCGCGCATCAAGGAGACCGCCAAGGCGCTGTGGTACATCTACTGCGCGCTCACGGCAGCCTGCGGAGCGGCCTATTACCTGGCCGGCATGACTGTCTTCGATGCCGTCTCGCACGCCTTCTCCACGGTGGCGATCGGCGGCTTCTCGACCCACGACGCAAGCTTCGCCTATTTCCCCCAGACCAGCATCCGCCTGATTGCGGTCGTGTTCATGTTCCTTGCCGGGATCAACTTTGCGCTGCATTTCATCGCCTTCAACCGCCGCTCGCTTGCCGGCTACTTGCGCGACGCGGAATTTCGGGGCTACTCCGTCGTCCTGCTGGCGCTGTGCGCGCTGGTCGTAGTTGGCCTGCTTCTTTACGGCTGGAGGGAAGATCCGTCAATGGCGCTGGTCGACGGCCTGTTCCAGTCCGTTTCCATCATGACCACAACCGGCTTTACGACCGCCAATTTCTCGCAGTGGCCGGGCATCCTCCCGATGCTGCTCATACTTTCGGCCTTCATGGGCGGCTGCGCCGGCTCCACCGCCGGCGGCATGAAGTGCGTGCGGGTGCTGCTGCTCGTAAAACAGGGCATCCGCGAGGTCCGGCGCCTGGTGCACCCGAGCGCGGAGATCCCGGTCAAGCTGGGCAATACGCCGATTTCGACGCGCGTGGTCGATTCGGTGTGGGGCTATTTCGCCGTCTACGTGGCCGTGTTCGTGCTGATTCTGATCGTTCTTCAGGCCGCCGGCCTCGACGCATTCACGTCGTTCTCGGCCGTGGCCGCCACGCTCAATAACCTGGGGCCGGGGCTGGGCGAGGTCGCGACCGGCTACGGCGACATCGGGGTAACGGCCAAGTGGGCCTGCATCGTGGCCATGCTGCTGGGCCGACTGGAGATCTTCACCTTCCTGGTGCTGCTGTCTCCGACCTTCTGGCGACCGTGAACCGCGCGCTGAAGGCAGCGGGCGCGGTCGAGCGCGTGATCGTCCGCATCGGCGAGGCCGTGGCCTGGCTCACCTTCGTCATGACCCTGGTGACCTGCCTGGTCGCGATGCTGCGATACGGCCTGTCCGTGGGCTGGATATGGCTGCAGGAAACCATTACCTGGATGCACGCCGCGGTGTTCCTGCTGGCCGCCGGCTACACCCTGGCGCGCGACGACCATGTGCGCGTAGACATCTTCTACCGCGAGATGAGTCCGAAGCGCCGGGCGGTGGTGGACCTTTCCGGGTGCCTGCTGTTCCTCCTGCCGCTGTCCGCGGGGCTGCTGCTGGGGAGCCTGGAGTACGTGCAGACCTCATGGCTGATCCACGAATCCTCCCGCGAGGCCGGCGGTCTCATCTATCCCTTTCCTTCGCTGCTGAAGACGCTGCTGCCGGTAACAGGGGGGATGATGGCCCTGCAGGCGCTGGTGATCTGCCTTCGCAGCGCGGCGCAGCTGCTTGGATTCGCGGCCCCCGACGCCGGGCTTGCATCGGAGCAAACGCCCGGCGGTATGCCCGGCGGCGGGGTATAGCGATGT
Source organism: uncultured Gammaproteobacteria bacterium (assembly GCA_951828235.1). Taxonomy (GTDB): domain Bacteria; phylum Pseudomonadota; class Gammaproteobacteria; order Steroidobacterales; family Foliamicaceae; genus Foliamicus. The sequence continues at coordinate 1,291,441 of OX639965.1, read as the reverse complement.
ACTGGCCGGCCTTCGCGCTGTTCGCATGCGTCGTTCTGCTTCTTCTAGCGGGCTTTCCGGTGGCCTTCACCCTGGGCGGCACGGCGCTCCTGTTCGCCCTGGGAGGCGCGCTTGCCGGCGTGTTCGACATCTCCTTCCTGGGCACCATGCCCAACCGCCTTTTCGGGATCATGAGCAACGAGACGCTGGTGGCGGTGCCGCTGTTCGTATTCATGGGCGTGACACTGGAACGGGCGCAGATAGCGGAAGACCTGCTGGACGCGCTGAGTCGGATGTTCGGCGGCCTCCGCGGCGGGCTTGGCATCGCCGTCATCGTGGTCGGCATGCTGCTGGCGGCCAGCACCGGCATCGTGGGGGCCACCGTCATCACCATGGGGCTGCTGGCCCTGCCCACCATGCTGAAACGCGGCTACGACCCCGCCGTGGCCACCGGCGTCATCAGCGCTTCCGGCACGCTGGGACAGATCATTCCGCCGTCGATCGTGCTGGTGCTGCTGGGCGACGTGCTCTCCTCGGCCTACCAGGAGGCCCAGCTCGCCCAGGGAGTCTTCGCGCCCCGAACCGTTTCGGTCGGCGACCTGTTCATGGGCGCGCTGCTGCCGGGATTGATGCTGGTGGCTCTGTACGCCGCATGGATGCTGATCATTGCGGTGGTTCGCCCGGCCTCGGTTCCCGCGCGAGCCGCAGCGGGCGAAGACGACCCACCGGCGCCGGACGGGGCCGGCGCGCGACCGACCGCAGGCGAATGGTTCGCCTACAGAATTCTCCGGCCGGCGGCGCAACTGGGCCGCCTTCTGGGAGCGCTGGCGCCACCGCTGGCGCTGATCGCGGCCGTTCTCGGCTCCATCATCCTGGGACTGGCAACCCCCACCGAAGCCGCCGGCGTCGGAGCTGTCGGCGCAATGCTGCTGGCCGCGCTCCGCCGCAAGCTGAGCCTGGGGCGTATCCGCGAGGTTGCGCGCTCCACCGCGCGGGTCAGCAGCATGGTGTTCCTGATCCTGATCGGCGCGTCGGTATTCTCGCTGGTGTTTCGCGGCTACGGCGGCGACGAGATCGTGCGCGAGTTTCTGATGTCGCTGCCTGGCGGCGTGTTCGGGGCGGTGGTGCTGGTCATGTTGGTGATGTTCCTGCTCGGCTTCGTGCTGGACTTCATCGAGATCACCTTCGTGGTCGTGCCGATCGTGGGCCCGGTGCTGCTGTCCATGGGTCTGGACCCGGTGTGGCTGGGCGTAATGATCGCCATCAACCTGCAGACGTCGTTCCTGACCCCGCCGTTCGGATTCGCGCTGTTCTACCTGCGTGGCGTGGCGCCGCCTGAGGTGCCCACCTCCGCGATCTACCGGGGCGTTGCCCCGTTCATCGCGATCCAGCTCGTGGCCCTGGCCTTGCTCGCGCTGTGGCCGGAGATCGCGACCTGGCTGCCCGGGGCCCTGTACGGCGACTGAGCCCTAGGTTACCGCTTTCGAGCGGAAACGCCACATCGCCAGCAGCAGGAAGATCACCGCCAGGTCCAGCGCGTAAACGGTCAGGATCGCCACTTCATTCCAACCCATGAGGATGCCGCCCGTGAATTGGCTGGTGGCGTCGAAAGGCCCGTAGGTCGGGAAGAGGAAATGCAGGTAATAAACGGGATTGCCTGACGAAAAGAGATTGAAGAACAAGTCGCCGGTAAGGAATATCGGCAGGATGCCGGCAAGGATCGGATGCATCAGCGTGGACAGCACAAGCGCGAAGGAAGCGTAGATCAGGCTGCGGCAGAACATCAGCCAGGGGGCATAACGCGCTGCGGGGACCATTTCCATATCGTTCACCTGCGCAAAGATCACCATCGCCACTGCCGCAAGGATGGAGTAACCCAGGAGAACCACCATCGCGCCGCCGAACTTGCCCACCAGGAACTGCCAGCGGGCGACGGGACGGGACAGAATCATCGTGATTGAGCCGCTTCGAACGTCGCTGGACACGGCGGTGGCGCCGATGAACAGCGCAACGACCATGCCTCCAAACGCCACGAGACCGAAAAACTGCACAAGCGCCTGATTGGCGAGCATCTGCATGGCCTCGCGCGCCTCGTCATCGGGCGCCGCTGCCGGCGGCGGCTGGGCGCGCTCCAGTGCTTCCTGAAAGGATTCCGGTTCCGGCTGCGGCGCTTGCAGACCCTGTTCGGCCACCGCGGTGTCCGGCGGCGGAGCGCCGTCCGCGGTGATGCTGTTGAACCGGCCGAGCACGAGCGAGAAGATCACGATAAGGATCAGCATGACCAGCATGATCGCAAGCAGCAGGCGTCGGTGCAGCAGCGCGCGAACGCTGTCCCTGGCGATCAGGAAAATGTTTGTCATTGCACTCTCCCGCTGCCGACCACGTCGAAGAAGAGGTCTTCCAGCGCCTGCGTGGACACATCGTCCCAGGTTCTCAGGTCCTCAAGCCGCTTCAGTTCTCCCCGATGCAGGATGGCCACGCGATCGCACACCGACCCCACCTCGGAAAGGATGTGCGAGGAAATGAACACCGTCTTGCCCTGCTCCTTGAGCTTGAGAACGATGTCGCGGAAATCGCGCCTGCCAACCGGGTCGAGGTTGGAGGTTGGCTCATCCAGGATTAGCAGCTCCGGATCGTTCATGAGCGCCTGCGCCAGTCCGAGCCGCTGCACCATCCCCTTCGAGTACTTTGAGATCCTGCGGTCGCCGGCATCCTGCAGGCTCACCAGGTCCAGCATTTCCTCGGCGCGCTGCGCCCGGTCCGTGGCCGGGACGCCGGACAGGCCAGCATAGAACTCCAGCAGCCGCCTGCCGGTGTAGTAGGTGTGCAGATTGACGCTCTCCGGCAGATAACCGAGCCGCTCGCGATGCCTGGTAGCCTGGACCGGCTGGCCGAACAACCTGGCGGAACCCGTGTCCGGTTGAATGAAGTTGAGCAGCAACTGGATAGTCGTGGATTTCCCGGCGCCGTTGGGCCCGATAAAGCCGAACACTTCGGCGGACCTGACTTCCAGGTCCAAACCCCTGAGTGCGTCGGCGCCGCCCTTGTAGGTCTTGGAGAGTTTGTCCGTACGAATAACACTCATGCGCCGTCCGCCTCGATCAGATCCTCCAGCACTTCCCGCAGCCTTTGCTCGCGTAGCTCGGCAAACCTCGTCAACGGGGGATAACCCGTCTCGATATGCTCCACACCTCCATCCCTGCCGACGATGACCAGTTGAGGTATCCCGCGCACGCCATAGGCGCCGCTGATGTCCTCCTTCTCGTCCATGACCACCCGAACGGAAAACGCCATGTCCTCAACGAACTCCCTGACCACCTCCGGATCTTCCCCCACATTGACGGCCAGAAACTCCGCGCCGCGATGCTCGAATTCCTCGTTCAGCGCCTCCAGCGACGGCATGCTGCGTATGCAGGGCTGGCACCAGCTGGCCCAGAAGTCCAGAACCACCACGTCGCGATTGCGAAATTCCGAGAGCGTTACGTTGGCCCCATCCAGGTCAACGCTGGAAAAGTCCGGAATTTCCTCCCCCACCGCAAGGTTGCCGGATTGCTCGACCGATCCGCCCGCGCTTATTTCCACAGGTTGCTGCAGATTGACCTTGACCTCGTAGTGGATCCACACCGTGAAGGCCGCCAGGAAAATGCCCGCAAGAACCCAGATCAGCCTTCGCCTGCTCACGACACGGCAATCCTCAATAGAATAGGCGCCTAATTCTACACAGCAGGGGCAACATGAAACTATTCACAAAGCAAGGCTTTGCGCTGCTTCTGAGCGCTTTTTTGTACGGGCTGCTGCTGTCCGGACCGGCGGCGGCGGATGACGATCTGGCGCCTTTGGTCGATGCCCGTAGCGACGAGGCCGTTGCGCTGGCAATGGACCTGTTCGACTATGCCGAGCTCGGCTATCTCGAGACCCGCAGCAGCGACCGTCTGGCGGGATATCTCGAGGGCAACGGCTTCAGCATCGAGCGCGGCGTGGCCGGAATCCCCACCGCGTTCGTCGCCAGCCGGGGGACGGGCGGACCGGTCATCGGCATCCTGGCGGAATTCGATGCATTGCCGGGCCTGTCGCAGGCGCCGGTTCCGCAACGGCAGCCCCTCGTGCCGGGCGGACCGGGACACGCTTGCGGGCACCACCTGTTCGGCACCGCATCGGCAACGGCGGCAACGGCCATCGCGGAATGGCTTGCGGGAACGGAAACGCCGGGCACGGTGCGCGTATACGGAACGCCGGCGGAGGAGGGCGGATCCGGCAAGGTGTATCTCACCCGGGCCGGGCTCTTCGACGACGTGGACATCGTGCTGCACTGGCATCCCGCCGACCGCAACATCGCCTCCCCCGAGAGCAGCAACGGCAACAAGTCCGGCCGGTTCCGCTTTCACGGGATCGCGGCGCACGCAGCCGTATCGCCGGAACGGGGCCGTTCGGCACTCGATGGCGTGGAGGCCATGAACTACATGACCAACCTCATGCGCGAACACATGCTTTCCACGGCCAGGTTGCACTATGTGATCACCGACGGCGGCCAGGCGCCCAACATCGTTCCCGAGACTGCCGAGGTCTATTACTACGTTCGACATCCCCAGCCCGGGATGGTGGTCGAGCTCTTCGACCGGGTCGTGGCCGCCGCCGAGGGCGCCGCGCGCGGGACGGGCACCGCGATGGAATACGAGGTGATGCACGGCAACTTCCCGCTGCTGCGCAACGATGTCCTGGCCGGGGTGATGCATCGCCATCTGGAACGCCTGGGGGGCGTCGAGTACGACGAAGCGGAAATGGCGTTCGCGACCGCGATCCGGGGGTCGCTGTTCGGCCAGTTGCGCCCGCTTGAATCAAGAAACGAAATCGAGCCGTTCGAGTTCAAGCAGAAAATGGGATCCACCGACGTCGGCGACGTGAGCTGGGTAGTGCCTACGGCGGGTTTCGGCACGGCCACCTGGGTGCCCGGGACGCCGGCCCACAGCTGGCAGGCGGTAGCGGCCGGCGGCATGAGCATCGGCCACAAGGGAATGATGCTGGCGGCCAGGGTGCTCGCCGAAACCGCCCGCGACCTCTACACGGATGCCGAACTCATCGCCCGGGCGAAAGCGGAATTTGAAGAGCGGCGCGGTCCGGACTTCGAATACCGGCCCCTGCTCGGCGACCGCGAGCCGCCGCTGGACTACCGCAAGTAATCTTCACGAGGAGTGGGACATGGGCCCCACTCCCAGGGCTATTCGTTATCCTGCGGCGGCCAGGCGAGGATGAAGTTGTCGCGGTTGGGCATGCGCACTTCGGGCAGCGTCTCCGCATCCATCTCCTCATCCTTCCCGATGATGCCGTTCAGAAACAGCAGGTAGGCCGTCAGAGCGTAGACCTGGTCGTCGCTGAGCGACTGCGGCTCCTGGTACGGCATGGTGCGGCGAATGTAGTCGAACACTGTGGTCGCATAGGGCCAGAAGCTGCCCACGGTCTTGCGCGGCGCCGGCCCGTCGAGCGTGCCGTGCCCGCCGACCAGCACGTCGTTCAACAGGCCCTCGCCCTCGACGCCGTGGCAGGAAAAACAGTAGAGCGTATAGACCGGCTCTCCCTCAAGCGCAGTGCCCGAACCGGGCGGGAGACCCTCGCCGTCCGGCTCGATGCCGATGTCCCATTCGGCGACCTCCTCCGGAGTGGCTTCAATACCCAGCTCAGGACCCTCCTGGGCCAGGACGCCCACCGCCAGAACGACGGCGATCAACGCCGGCAGGCTACGCGTAGACATTGCTCACCTGGCCCTTGCCGTCAACCCTCCAGGCCTGGATGCCGTTGTAGTGGTAAGCAAATTTGGTGCCCTTGGCGGCGATGATCGCGTCGCGCGTGGGCTGCATCTCGCCGGCCTCATCCGCGGCCCGGCTCATGATCACGGTTTCAGCGCCGTTCCAGCGCCACGCCATGCGAAATCGCGTTACGGCCTTGTCCAGCACCGGCTCGCACAACGCCGCCTCGCCCCAGGTAGCGCCGCCGTCGGCGGAGACCTCGACCCTGGCGATCCGGCCCGCCCCGGACCACGCCATGCCGGATATCTGGTACAGCCCGGGCTCCTTGAGCTCCAGTCCGGGTGACGGTGAAGTGATCACCGACTTTACGTCCATCGGATAGGTAAAGAGCAGCGTCCGCCCGTCCGGCAGCAGGTCCGAGTACTTGGAAGTCTCTTCCCGGGTCATTGACGGCGCGGCGGTCACCTTGATCCGGCGCAGCCACTTGATGCTCATATTGCCCTCGTAGCCCGGCAGAAACAGCCGCAGCGGGTAACCCTGCTCCGGGCGCAGGCGTTCGCCATTCTGGTACAGCGCGAGCAACGCATCGTCCATGGCCTTGGCCATCGGCACGCTGCGATTCATGGCCGCGGCGTCGGCGCCCTCGGCCATGATCCAGCCGGCGGCCGGGTCGACTCCGGCCTCATCCAGCAGAATGGAAAGCGGCACGCCGGTCCATTCGCTGCACGAGACCAGGCCGTGGAGCGCACCGCAAGTGTCGTTGATCGGCCGGGCAGGCAACCCCGCCAGGTAGCTGTTGCCCGAACACTCGATGAACTGAATGCGCGACACCATCGGGTAACGCGACAGCGCGTCCATGTCGAAGAACAGGGCGCGATCGACCATGCCGTGAATGAGCAGCCGATGCCGGTGGGGATCGATTTCGGGAATGCCGCTGTGGTGGCGTTCGAAGTGAAGCGGATTCGGCGTGATCATGCCTTCCAGCGCTTCCAGCGGCGTCCATGAACCACCGGCGCCGTCGGTGCCGGTTGCTGCCAGGACCTGGCGCTGGACGCCAGCCTCGTAGGGTGAACGGGTGCCGTAACCGCTCAGCGGCCGGCCCGGCCCGCGCATCCACGGCGGCAACTCCTTAGCCGGCGCTGCCGTCATCAGTCCCAGCGAACCGGCGCCCAGCACAGCGGCGCTCCCCTTGAGAAAAAGGCGCCGGTGCAGCAGGCCATTGCCGGCAACGGGTTCCAGGTCTTCAAGTATCCGTTCGGGCATCGAGTTCCGCTCCTGCCACGATGATGCAGCATGTTGCGCGCGTGCGCTACGACCATGCCTGCTCCACGGGTCTGCACACTGCCAGTGTACGCCGCGCACGAAGCTCGAATTGGGGGCTCTCGCGTGGTCGCCGGTCTTTTCCGGTCGAGGTTGTAGCTGGATCAAAAAGGCATTACTATTAGCGAGAAATATGCCATTTGTAAGGAATTGTCATGGATACCGCAAAGATAACCAGCAAGGGGCAGGTCACGATTCCCAAAGCCGTTCGGTCCAGAATGGCAGTGCGGGCGGGTGACCGGCTGGCGTTTGAATTCGCCGGCGACGGCGCTGTGCGGATGCGTCCCCTACGAAGCGGACAGGAGCCCTTGGGTGGATTCCTGGCGCAACATGCCGCAAGCAAGCCGAGTAGCGCAGACGCCATGCGCCGGGCCTTGCGGGCCAGGGCGGCAGCAAAACATGGCCCAAAGTGATCGCGTTCGACAACAATCTTCTGCTGCGCCTGCTGCTGAACGATCAAGCGCAGCAGGCAAGACAGGCAGAAGAACTGCTACAGCGCGCCGTGGCTGCCGGAGAGCGGGTTCTGCTGCCCGACATCGTCTTGTGCGAGATGGAATGGGTATTGGAGGCCGTGTATGGCCTTGAAAGAGCCAATATCCTGCAAACGCTGCGGCGCTTGCTTGCAGCGGATGAATTCGAGTTTGCCAACCGCGCCGCGGTCGGCGCAGCAATTCAGCGCTATGCCGCGGGGAAAGCCGACTTCTCGGACTATCTGATCGGCGAAAGCGCTGCTCTGGCCGGCGCTTCCGTGACCTACACCTTCGACCGCGAACTTGCACGCACGCCCGGCTTCAGCCGTCCCGGCTGATGATTACTCCATTGAGTAAAAATACTCAATGGAGTAATCACAGTGCAGGCTTGGCCTTATTGCAGGCAGGCCAGCATGTAAATTCAGCCGCTATTGATACACGCTCGTCCAAGGATCGACAACTTTCGCGCCGACGTTTCGAAACTGGCGCGCGTTGCGGGTAACGACGGTCAATCCTCTGGAGAGCGCAGCCGCAGCGAGAAAGGCGTCGGGCAAGTGTTCGTCGAGCGATTCGCCCCGGCGCCGCTTCACTTCCATAATGCCCGCGCAGGCTATGGCGTCGGCCATCGTCCAATCCAGTACCCGGTCTTCGAACACATCGTCCAGAAGACCCTGAAACCGCCGCAGGATATCGTCCCTGCGGCGTCCCGTATCAAGACGGCCAACGCCATTCAGAATTTCCCAAACGGTAACGGACGAAAGGCCCACGCCGTCACCGGCGATCCGATCAAGAAATGCAACGACACGAAGCTCCGGCTCAGGCCGCATCATCTCCGAGACGACATTGGTATCGAGCAGCCAGGCAATCGGCGCGGTCACGTATTGCCCTCGTCGTCAAACTCTATCGGCCTATAGCCATAGCGCGCGCGCGGCGGCAATTCCACACCGTGTTCCGGGCCGAAATAGCGCTTGAAGGCGTCCGAAAGGTTTCCGCAGCTCCGGGAATTCTCCCGTTTCTCACGAATCAGCCGGCGTACAAACTCTTCCATTGAGATACCGAATTGGCGCGCTTCGCGCTGCAGCCACGCTTTGTCTCCTGCATTGATGTCACGAACCGTAATGGTGGATTTCATTGCAGCGCCTCCTTACGGCATGAGCATTGCCTGGGACCGTTCCGGAATGCTAGCACGATATGCAAGCACTAAGGAATCTCTGAACAAGTTCGATTCTGCGACAATACCTTCTATTCTGTCTTGTTGAGGGTTGAGTGATGCATCAAGCGAGCTTTGCGGAATTGGAGCACGACCTGAAGAAGCGCCGCACGCGCCGGGAGAAGTTTCTTTCGAAGATGGATGGCTTGATTCCCTGGTCGCGTTTGGAGTCCCGGATTGAGCCGTTTTATCCGAAGGCGGGGCGGGGCCGGCGTCCGTATCCCTTGAGTTCGATGCTTCGGGTGCATTGCGTTCAGTTGTTTTACAACGTCAGCGATCCGGGGATGGAGGATTTGCTGTATGAGGTGGAGTCGGTGCGTCGTTTTGCGGGTTTTCGATTGACGGGTCCGTTGCCGGACGAGACGACGATATTGAACTTCCGTCATTTGCTGGAGAAGCACGGTATTTCGGGATGAAGGCGCACATTGGGGTGGATTCCGAATCGGGTCTGGCGCACAGTCTGAAGGCGACCGCGGCGAACGTATCGGACGTGGCCACGGCGCATGCGCTGCTGCTGGGCTTTACCAATCTGCTGATTGCCGGCCGGTATGCGGCCGCCTGACATGGGATACGTGCGCCTGCACACCGCGCGGGGCGGCAAGAACCACCGTATCGGGCCGTTTTCGGGCCTCGAAACGGCGCCAAAGCCGTCAAAAAAGCGCCAGATCGCCTCCCCAAACGCTATTTGAGGCCTTGTTCAGACCTTCCGCTTAGCGGTCCACCGACCTTGCCACAGCAGTATATGTCGATATAATCGAATTTTATAGACATGTTAGGGCCGCATGTCGATTGAATCGACATATTCGGCAAACGCCCCCACATGGGTCCAGGATACGGAAACATGACCTTCGATCCCCGCCATCCGTTCAACGACCTTCCGGATCTGCCGCCGGCTGCGGAGACCGAGACCAAGGCCATTCTGCGCCGCTGCATTGCCGCACGCGCTGCATTGGCGGAACTCAGGGTCGCCGGGCAGCTTATTCCGAACCAGGCGATGCTGATCAATTCGATCCCGCTGCTCGAAGCTCAGGCGAGTTCCGAGATCGAGAACATCGTCACAACGGCGGATCGACTGTTCCGATATGCCAACCAGGCGGCAGGTCAAGCCGACCCTGCCACCAAAGAGGCGCTGCGCTACCGTACTGCTTTGCACCACGGATTCGGAATGCTGAAGAACCGGCCGCTTTCGACCGCCATTGCGGTTGCGGTCTGCCGGACGATCAAGGGTGTAAACCTGGATGTCCGCAAGACGCCGGGAACGGCGTTGATCAATGATGCAACCGACGAGGTTGTCTACACACCGCCGGTGGGAGAGAACATTCTCCGGAACAAACTTGCCAATTGGGAGCGTTACATTCATGAAGTCGAAGCGATCGACCCGCTGATCCGCCTTGCGGTCATGCATTATCAATTCGAAGCGATCCACCCGTTTGTGGACGGAAACGGCCGCACCGGACGTGTGCTCAACCTGCTCTATCTCGTGGATAAGGGGCTGCTTGACCTTCCCGTCCTCTATCTCAGCCGGCACCTCATCCGGAACAAGTCGTCGTACTACCAGTATCTACTCGAAGTGACGACCCAACAGGCCTGGGAAAACTGGATACTCTTTATTCTGGAGGCCGTCAGAATAACTGCCGACTGGACCTCCACTAAGATCCACGCAATCCGGAAGCTTCTAGACGAAACAGCCCTTGCAATGCGTCAGAGGTTGCCGAAAATTTACTCCCGCGAACTGACCCAACTGATCTTCGTGAATCCCTACTGCCGAATCAGCGACGTGGTGGAAGCGGATATCGTCAAGCGCCAGACGGCCGCCGTCTACCTCAAAGCTCTCGCAGCCGAAAACGTACTTAAGGAGGTCAAGATGGGGCGCGAGAATCTCTATATCAACCCGCCGCTACTGGCGCTTCTGTCCGAGCGAGCCTGAACTTGAGCGGCGTGGCCGGCGATCTGATGCGCGGCCACTAGCGGGAACTTCACGCCGCACCTCCAGGTACAGCGCGGCGCTCAGATTCGGCACTTGCGAAAGCCCAGCGCCGAGGCCACCCGGCCCTGCCCGGCATCAAGCGTCGCGAAGGTAAGGCTGTCGGGTTGTGGAGAAACATACAGCGCGGTAGCGACGTGCCAAAGATCGGCGCCCCGCAGATAGCCTGCGCCGAGTGCTCTCGCAAACTCAGCCGAGAGCGGCCGGGTGGGCAGAACCCAGTCGATGCCCGCCATGACATCCTCCTCAAAGGCCTCGCTTTCGCGCTCGAAGACGGCGCGCATTTCCGCTTCAAGAAGGTTGGATGAAAGCACGCGGTCAAAGCGATTCAGCGCCAGCGCAAACCTTTCGGCGGCGGGTTCCCCGAAGGCAATGCCCGCCAGAACCGACGTGTCGACATAAGCGGCGCTCATTCGGCGCGTTCCGCAAGAAAGCGCGCCAGCGCACCGGGCCTCCTGGCCACCATCTTGAAATCTCGGCTTGCCCTCACAGGCCGAACCAAAGCACCCCGGCGCTCAAGGTGATCGAGCCGCTCGTCCAGAGTTGGCATTTTGGATTTCCGGATTGCGCGAATCTCCGCCACCGGTTCGCCCCGGTAGGACACGGTGACGGTCTCGCCTTCCCGCACCTCGCGAATCACCTCGGAAAAGCGCGCCTTTGCTTCGTAGATGGAGTAGGTGCGTGCCATGCAGGCATCATACCTAGTCAGACTAGTTATTTCAATGAACGGCGTCTCGCGATGTTGCCGCGGCGGCGCGAATGACCTCGTCGAGCAGGGCGGTGAATCGCACGCCTTCGTCGGCCAGGATGCAGCGATGGGGCCGGCCGCGGATGGCTCTGGCGAATTCCCTGAGTTGGTCGACGAAATAGGGCGTCAGATCGCGTGAGCCCATCCTGCGAGCTGCACCATCAGGCTGCCCCGGCGGTGAAACAACGAGCTCGTCGTTGACCCACACCTTCTCGTTGTCCTCGATGAGCACGAAGGCATTCTCGAAATGCAAGGACTTGCGGTTCACCACGTAATCCTGATTGTAGGAAACGTGAACCGACGCCATGCGCCTGCCGGGATAGGACAGCAGGATCATCGCCTCGTCCTCGCCGCGCCAGCCCGACTGATGGCGGGCGGCCTCAACGTGGACGCGGAGGACATCGTCCTGCATGACCATGTGTACAAAATCGAGCGCGTGCGGGGCAAACAGGGACAGGACCAGGCCCTCTTCCATCGACCGCTCGGTCCACCAGTCGGTTTGCGGGCCGTCCCACTTCACGCACATGGACACTTCCACGGCCCGCAACGCACCGTAGTCGCGCAAATGGTCCTGCACGTAGCGGATGGCGGCGCAATGCCGGAATGTGTGCCCCAGCGCGAGCACCCGGCCGCTGCGGCCGGCCGCCCTGGCCATCATTTCCGCATCGCCCGCGTTGTCCGCCATCGGTTTTTCGACAAGGACGTGCTTGCCTGCAGCCAGCGCGGCAACCGCCTGGTCCGCGTGAAACTCGTTGGGCGAGCAGATGATTACGGCGTCCACATCGTTGCGTGCGCAAAGCGCCTGCGGGCTCTCAACGAGATGCGAAACTTCATGGCGAAGCGCAAGCTCCCGGAGCCTGCTCTCATTCGGATCGGCCAGCGCCGTGAGCTCGAAATCACCCTCGAGCTGCCGTACGGCGGCGGCATGCGAAGAAGAAATACGGCCGCAACCGATTATCCCCGTGCGTATGGGGCCCATCGTCGACCTGGTAGCCGCAGCCTTCCCCCGGTCAGCCGCGGGCGGCGACTACAGCGCGCTCGCCGATGTCCAGCCACTCGTTCACCTGCTGCTGGAAGGCCGCGTAGGAGGCGTAGATGCGCGCGGCCTTCTCGTCGCGGGCAACCAGTTCGTCGATCACTTCCCGGGAACGCGCGCGCAACTCGTCGATCACCGAATCGGGGAAACGGCGGATCTCGATCTTGCCCTCGTCGCGAAGCTGCTGGAGAAACTGGGCGTTGCGGGCGCTGTATTCCGGGCCCATTCGGCTTTCCACATAGCCGCATGCGGATCTCACGACATCCTGGAGATCCTCCGGAAGCGCGTCCCAGGCTTCCTGGTTAATCGAAACTTCCAGGATCGCGCCCGGCTCGTGCCAGCCCGGGTAATAGTAGTACTGCGCGACCTCGTGCAGGCCGAATCCGACGTCGTTGTAAGGCCCCACCCACTCGGTGGCATCGACGCTGCCGGTCTGCATGGCGGTATAGATTTCGCCGCCCGGCAGCATGACCGGTGTGCCGCCGGCGCGTTGCAGCACCTCGCCGCCCAGGCCCGGTATGCGCATCTTCAGCCCCTTGAGGTCCTCGGGCGAATTGATTTCGCGGTTGAACCAGCCGCCCATCTGGGTGCCGGTGTTGCCGCCGGTGAATACCATGACGCCGAACGGCTCATACAGCTCCCGCCACAACTCCAGTCCTCCGCCGAAATGCAGCCAGGCGGACGATTCGGGAGGGGTCATGCCGAACGGAATGGCGCCGAAGAATTGGGCCGCTTCGACCTGCGCCTTCCAGTAATAGGAAACGCCATGCCCGATTTCCGCGGCGCCCGCGGACACCGCGTTGAACACCTCGAACGGCGGAACCAGTTCGCCGGCCGCGTAGACCTGCACCCTGATCCGGCCGCCGGACGCCCTGGTAATGGTTTCCGCCAGCAGCGTGGCGGAGGTGCCGGTGCCGGGAAAGTTGGGCGGCCAGGTGGTCACCATCTTCCAGTTGAAGGTTTCGCCCGGCGAGGCCGACGATGCCGTCCCGGCCGCGGGCTGCTCCTGGCCGCAGGCGGCCAGTACGGCCGCGCTCGCTCCCAGTCCGGCAAGAAGTTCTCTGCGTTTCATATCTTTCCCCTGATTAGTCAGTCGTCACCGCCCGGCTCGCGGAAATCGGACATCAATACCTTGATCCGGTGATCGCTGAACCGGCGGCCGTCAAGGTGCGTGCCGCGCATATAGTGGCCCTGCCACTTCTCGGCCGGGCGGCGGAATCGGTCCACGTCCAGCTCCTTGTTGAAATTGCCGCGCGACCGGCTCCATTGAATGTGCTCTTTGGCCAGTTCCGGTTCGTCCGACAGCGGACGTATCACAGCGTCGAACGCTTCCGCGTATTGCCTTGGAATCGGGACCAGCCGGCACACCGGTTCGTCCTTCTCGAAGGTCACCCAGGTGCGCTTGCGGGTGAAGCGCCAGTTCATCGTGAAGGTAAAGGGCGCCCAATCGGTCTCGATAATGCCCTCCAGCGGCGCGATCGCGTCCTTGGCGGTATTGGCCAGGCCCTTGCACCACAGGTTGTGGCCCTTGCTGGTGCGAAACAGGTAACCGAGGGTAAAGGTCAGCACGCCGCTTCCGAAATGAGCGCTGACCAGCTCGGATTTCTCTCCGGGAAAGCGTATCTCGACGCCCTCCTTGGCCGGCTTGCCGTTCCAGCGCGCCTTGAATTCGACCGGACTGAGCACGTCCCAGCCGGTCTGGTTGGCGATCAGAAGCGGCAGGCAGCGGTTGGCGAAATGATCGACCGTGCGGTCCATCCATTCCCTGGCGCGCGCGGCGCGGCGCAGTTTCATCGGCCGCTCAATCAGCGGGTAGGCGACGATCTCAAGTTTCTCGCTCACGAAGCCGGGTCAGCCTCAGGCAGGTCAGTGCCGTAAGGGTACACTTGCCGGCGTGTTGGCGCATCTCCGCACACTCTCGTCCATCGGCACCGCATCTCCTCCCGGAATTCCCGCGTCCCCACGTTTCCGGGCGGCAGGCGCACTGTTGCTGGCGCTGGCGCTCTGCTCCTGCGGATTCAGTGGTGCGCTCTACCTGCCGGAAGAAGGCCCGCCGCCCGTGGAGGAGACTGTGCCGGAGAACGGCGCAGAGGGTAGCGAGCGCACTGCGTTGGAAGAAAGCGGGGACGCCCCCGCTCCCGGGCCTCCGGCCCCCGACTCGCCATGAACCGCCTTCTGCTGGTGGACGGAACCGCCTACCTGTTTCGCGCCTACTACGCTCTCCCGGCGTTCACCACCGCCGACGGCCGGCCCACCGGCGCGCTCCACGGCGTGGTGAGCATGATCCAGCGGCTGCTCCGCGAGGAACCCCCGGACCTCCTGGCATTCGTCATGGATGCGCCCGGACCCACCTTCCGTGACGAGATTTACCCGGAATACAAGGCCAATCGCGACGTGATGCCCGAAGACCTGCGCGAGCAGATCGAGCCGGTGGTGAATGTGGTCGAGGCAATGGGTGTGCCGCTGCTGAGGGTCGGCGGTGTGGAGGCCGACGACGTGATCGGGACCCTTGCCGCCCAGGCCCAGGAAGAAGGCCTGGATACGCTGATCTCCACGACCGACAAGGACTTCGCGCAGCTCGTCGGACCGCATGTCCGGCTGGTCAACTGGAACAACAACCGGGTCATGGACAGCGCCGGGGTGGAGGAGAAGTTCGGTGTCCCGCCCGAGCGGATCCGCGACTACCTCGCCCTGGCCGGCGATTCCTCGGACAACATCCCCGGGGTGCGCGGCGTGGGGCCGAAGACCGCCGCCAAGTGGCTGCAGGCCTACGGGAGCCTTGACGGCGTCAAGGAAAACGCCGGCGACATTCCCGGCAAGGCCGGAGAGACCCTGCGGGCCAGCTTCGGCGATGTCGACCTTTCGCTTGAACTGGCGACCATACGCAAGGATGTTCCGCTGGACGTCGCGCCGCAGGAACTCACGCTCAAGCCGCCGGACATGGACGCGCTTGAGCCGCTGTGCGCGACGTTCGAACTCAACAGCTTTCTCCGCAGCCTCCGTCAGTCGGCTCCGGCCGCGCCGCAACCGGCCGAGTACAAGACCATACTGAACTCCGAGCAGCTTGAGGAATGCCTCGCGCTGCTGAGGGCCGCTCCCGCAGCGGGCGTGAGCGCGGAAGCGTCCGGCGAGAACCCGATGGAACTGCGTCTGGCCGGGCTGGCCGTTTCCGCGGGCAAGGGCGAAGGCGCCTATGTTCCGTTGGCGCCGCGCGACCTCGCCGAAGAGGCCGTGGAGCGTTCCGACGGGCGGGAACTGCTCGCGGCGCTGAAGGACTGGCTGGAGGACGCGGCTGCAAAGAAGGTCGGGCACAACCTCAAGTTCCTGAGCCACGCGCTGGCGAACCACGGCATCGAACTGGCAGGCGGGGCCGGCGACACGATGCTGGATTCGTACGTGCTCAACTCGACTGCGACAAGCCACGATTTTGACAAGGCCGTAAAGCACTACCTGGAGCTCGACTGCATTCCCGGTGAAGACGTGTTCGGAAAAGGCCGCGGCCGGCTGTCACCGGCGCAGGCGCCTCTTGAACAGGTCACCCCTTACGCGGCTCAGAAGGCGGACTACGCGCTAAGGCTGCACGAAATCCTGACGGAGAAACTGAAGGAGACGCCGGTCCTCGACGACGTCCTGAGCGGCATGGAGATGCCGCTGTCGCCGGTATTGGCCCGAATGGAGCGCTCCGGGGTGCTGGTGGATGCCCAAGTGCTGGCGGAACACTCGCAGGAACTGGCCGAACAGTTGCAGCAATTGCAGCAGCAGGCGTTCGAGCAGGCGGGCAGGGAATTCAACCTTGGATCGCCGAAGCAGCTCGGCGACGTGCTGTTCAACCGGCTGGGACTTGAACCTGTGCGCCGCACCTCGACCGGTCAGCCGTCCACCTCGGAGTCGGTGCTGCACGAACTGGCCGCCGTGCATCCCTTGCCGGAAACGGTCCTGCAGTTCCGCAACCTGGCCAAGCTCAAGTCCGGCTACACCGACGCACTTCCAGGATGCATCGATCCGAACACCGGGCGAGTGCATACCTCGTACCAGCAGGCCGTGGCCGCCACCGGCAGGCTGTCGTCCATCAATCCCAACCTGCAGAACATTCCGGCGCGCACCGGGGAGGGACGGCGGATCCGACAGGCTTTCGTGGCGTCCGAGGGGCGGGTGCTGATTTCCGCCGACTATTCGCAGATCGAACTGCGCATCATGGCCCAGCTTTCCGGAGACGAGGGTCTGCGCAAGGCCTTTTCGGAAGACATGGATGTGCACCGGGCCACCGCCGCCGAAGTGTTCGGCACGCCGCCCGATTCGGTCAGCGCCGATCAGCGCCGGGCCGCCAAGGCAATCAATTTCGGTCTCATCTACGGCATGTCGCCGTTCGGTCTGGCCCGGCAGCTCGGCGTAAGCCGCGGCGAGGCGCAGGAATACGTCAATCATTACTTTGCCCGCTACCCCGGCGTGCAGCAGTACATGGAGCGGACGCGAGAGCAGGCCCACGAACAGGGCTGGGTGGAGACGCTGTTCGGACGGCGCCTGTACCTGCCCGACATCCGCGTGCGGGACTTTCGCCGGCGCAGCTACGCCGAACGAAGCGCGATCAACGCCCCGATGCAGGGAACCGCGGCCGACATCATCAAGCGCGCCATGATCGTAATCGACGAGTGGCTGGAGCCGCGGCAGGACAAGGCCAGGCTGATCATGCAGGTCCACGACGAGCTGGTGTTCGAGTGCGAGCAGGACTTTGCCGGCGATCTGGCCGCGGAAGTCACGCGGATGATGGCGGGAGCGGCGTCTCTCGAGGTCCCGCTCAAAGTGGACCTCGGCCAGGGCCCGAACTGGGACGCGGCCCACTAACGCCGGAACCGAGCGAGCGCCGCTCAAGCAGCGCTTCGCTCGCCGCCCAGAGGCGCGCGCCGGCGTTTTCGTCCCTGGCCAGCGGGGACGGGCGCTTTTCGCGCATGACGTGCAGGTACGCGCCGCTGCGCCGGCCCATCTCCTCGGCGCAGCACAGGTAGAGCACGGGTCTGGCGGCGATTTCCGGGCTCAGGAAAAGCAGGCTCATAAGCGGGTGAATCAAGGGTTGCAGGAAGGCCGGCGCCTCCCGCGCAATGCCCGTGGCGACCGGGCCGGGGCAGAGCGAGTGGACCGCGACGCGGACTTCGCCTGACGGGTTGAGCCGGCGGCTCAATTCCTGCGCGTAGGTGCACAGGTGCAGCTTGCTCATGCCGTAGTGCTTCATGGCGTCCCGCAGCCCGTAGTCGACAAATGCGCCGAACCGGTTGAAGTCGATCGGCCCGGCGGAACGGTGCGCCTCGGAAGCGACGAGCACGATTCGTGGCGTCTCTTTCACCTGAGCGGACGGCACTATCAGGCCCTCGGCCAGCAGCCGATCGACCAACAACCGGTTGGCCAGGAAATGAACGGCGAACATCACCTCAAAGCCCTGCGGAGTGCGGCGCGCCCTTCGCAGTATGAGCCCCGCGTTCAGAACGGCGATATCGATCCGCGGCGCCCTGCTCTTCAGCTCGTCGCAAAGCCGCGCAACGGAATCCAGGTCGGCAAGGTCTACCTTGAGCATTTCCACCTGCGCGGAACCGGACAGGCGCCTGACGTCCTCGCCCGCCTGCGGATGGCCGCTGCGGCAGGCCATCAGCACACGGGCGCCCCTTCCGGCCAGGTCGACGGCCACCGACTTGCCCAGCCCGCTGTTGGCCCCGGTGACCAGGCAGACCTTGCCGTCGATCCGCAAGTCTTCCGGCACCGGGCGCAAACCCGCCCGTTTGGAAACGCGGCCCCGCACCGCCGCGGTCAGCGCGTGCCGGATGTGCCTGTTGTCGCCGCCGCGTTCGTCTGCTTTCATGTTCCGGCTGCTTGGACAGAAGTCCTCATGCATCCAGCCAGGCTACGAGCACGGCGCGGGCTTCTTCCACGCCCACGGCCCGCAACGCGGAGAACTCCTGGACCGTGCCGTTCCCGCCGAGCAGCCGCTCCGCCTGCCGCAAGGTGTGAATGAGGGCGCCGCGCTTGAGCCGGTCGCACTTGTTCATCAGCAGATGCACGGGCGCATCGGCCCCCGCGCAGACATCCAGCATGCGAAGGTCGAGCTCGCCCACTCCGCGGCGCGCGTCGACCACGATGAAGACGCCGCGCAGCGTCCCGCGGCGCCGGAAGTAATCGCCCATCATGCCTTCCCACTGCCTGCGAACGCGCAGCGGCGCGGCGGCGTAGCCGTAGCCGGGCAGGTCCACGATCCGCCGCTGCTCGCCCACCGAGAAAAACTGCAGCATCTGGGTGCGTCCCGGCGTCTTGCTGGAACGGGCGAGGCCCCGCCGGTTGAGAATGGCGTTAATCGAGCTGGATTTGCCGGAATTGGAGCGCCCCGCGAACGCCACCTCGACGCCTGCATCCTCGGGATACTGCTTCCAGGACGCCGCTGATTTCAGAAAGGTGGCTTGCAGCATGGATAATCGCGGCGGCGATGGCCGTTCCGGGCAGAGGTGGGTACACTATGCAAAAAATTCCGCAAAAGATGAAATTCCGATATCGCAATCTGCTGCTCGCGGCCCTCCTCGTCGCAGCTGCACCCATTTCGCAGGCCCAGGACACGACCGACTGGAAGTATCGGGAGGGCGTGCATTACGACCGCCTGGTGCCGGTGCAGGGCACGTCAAGCCCGCCGGACAAGATCGAGGTGGCCGAGTTCTTCTGGTACGGCTGCGTCTTCTGCTACCGCATGGACGCCTACGTGGAGGAGTGGAAGAAGAGACAACCCGACGAAGTGAACTTCATTCACATTCCGGCGGTTTGGAATGAATTTATGGATGCGCATGCGCGTCTTTTTTTAACTCTCGATGCACTCGGTGAACTCGAAGCCGCGCACCGGGAAGTCTTCCGCGCTTACCACACGGAACAGCGTCTTCTGCTTACCCTGTCGGACCAAGAGGGTTTCGCGAAGCGCTACGGAATTGGAGCCGAGGAGTACCGCGACGCGTTCCGTTCGTTCGGGGTGCAATCGAACCTCACTAGAATCAAGGACCTGATGCGGCGATACCGCATTCTGGCGGTGCCGGCGTTCGTGGTGAACGGCAAGTACGTGGTGCGCGTGACTCCGGACAGCGACATGCCGGGGCTTCTGGACATCGTCGACGAACTGGTGCAGCGCGAACTCTCGGAACGCTGAACCCGCCCGCCCGCGCCGGCAAATTACTCCGTAACTGAACCAAAGCGGCGCAAGAGCTTGCGGGCCTGCGCCAGGTGCGGCTGGTCCACCATCTTCCCGCGGATCGACATAACGCCGGTCTCCCCGGAACGCTCGAACGCGTCAACGATCTCGCGCGCCTCGGCCAGTTGCTCCTCGCTGGGCGCGAACACCTCGTTGAGGATCTCCACCTGCGCCGGGTGAATCGCCGCGCCGCCCACATAACCCATTTCGAGCGCTTCCTGCGCAAATTGCCGGAAGCCGTCCAGGTTGCGGAAGTCGGCATATACCGCTTCGATCGCATCCACCTCGGCCACGGTAGCCGCCGCCAGGCTCAGCGCGCGGGCGATTTCGTACAGCGGCAACAGGCTGCCGTCTTCACGGCGCCGGCGCAGGGCGCCGACGTCGGTCCCCAGGTCTTCCGAGCCCCAGCTCAGGGCGGTCAGCCGGGGAAGCCCGCGACGGTATTCGTGCAGCGACATCAGGCCGCGCGCGGTTTCGCCGGCGAGCGCGAGGATCTTTGCAGGCTCCCCGCGCTCCGAGCCCTCGAACTGGTCCATCAACTCCGCTACGGCAAAAACATCGGCCGGAGAACGCGGCTTGGGCAGCACAATGCCGTCGGCGCGGCCCGCCATTGCCGCCTGCACGTCCTCGCGCCAGTACGGCGTATGCAGTCCGTTGATGCGCACCCACAACGGAGCGCCGTCGCGAGCGGCCGAGCCGAGATATTCAGCGATCATCTTCCGGGCAACCGGCTTGCGGGCCGGACTCACCGAGTCCTCCACGTCGAGGATCAGGATGTCCGCGCCGGTTGACGGGCCCTTGGCGAGCTTGCGCTTACTGTCGCCCGGTACGAACAGCCAGGACCGCCGACCCGTCATGCGTCCTCCGGCGGCGCGGCGTTGATCCACTCAGCCGGGCCTTCAGGGTAATGCTCGCGCTTCCAGATCGGCACGCGCTTCTTGATCTCGTCGATGACGAAGCGGGCGGCGGCGAAGGCTTCTTCGCGGTGCCCGGCGGCAACGCCGACCCATACCGCCGGTTCGCCGATGGCGAGGTCTCCGGTGCGATGCACGCAGCGCACCTTACCGACGCCGAATCTCTCCCGCGCCTCGCCGAGCACCCGCTCGCCCTCGCTGACCGCAAGTTCCTCGTAGCACTCGTACTCCAGCCGCGTCACCGCACGTCCTTCGTTATGGTTGCGCACCCGGCCGCAAAAGGACACCACGGCGCCCGAAGCCGCGTCCTCCAGCGCTGCGATCTCTTCCGCCGGCACGATTTCGCTCCGGCTGATGCAGAAATCGCTCACCCGCCGGCCACGGGCGGAATGAAAACCACCCGGTCTCCGTCGGAAAGCTGGAAGTCCCATGTCCGGAACTCATCGTTTACGGCAACCTTGAGCCCGGTCTGCGCCGGAAGGTCACGCTGCCCGGCCAACTCGCGGTAGAGCTCCTGCGGCGTGGCCGCGGCGGTCTCCAGGGTTTCCTGCTCCCGTCCGGCGCACTCGCGCAGCATGGCGAAATAGTCAACGCGAACGCGCATCAGTGTGCTGTCCCGCGAGTACGTTGCATTTCGGCAAGAAATTCATCGCGTAATGCTACATTAGCGGCATGAACGAAGAAACGCCGATGGTGCGCGACGACGGCACCTATCCCGTTGCCGATCTGGTCAAGGACACGATCACCGTGTCCGTGGTGCAAACAAGGGTCCGGGCGGTCAACGGCGAGAACCCCGAGCCCGATCTCAAAGCCAATCTGAAGTACATGCTGGAGTGCATGGACGCCGCGCAAGGCTATGGCGGCCGCAGCGATCTGCTGCTGTTCCACGAGTTTCCGATCACCGGCTTCAGCCTGTGGACGCGCGAACAGCACCACCGGCTGGCGATAGAGGTCCCCGGTCCGGAGACCGAAGCGGTCGCGGAGAAGGCCAGACAGTACGGCTGCTACGTGGCGTTCGGCACCTACGCGAAGGACGCCGACTGGCCGGGCCACATCCTGCACCTGATGATCATGATCGGCCCCGACGGCGAGCTGGCGGCGCGCCACTGGAAGCAGCGCAACGTGCGCGGAATGTTTCCCGGCGGCGAGCAATACACCACCGCCGTTTACGACGTGCTGGACCAATTCGTGGAAATGTACGGGCAGGACGCCGTAATACCCGTCGCCCGCACCGGCATCGGCAACATCGCGCTTTCGGCGGTGCAGTTCGAGCCCGAGCTTTTCCGCTGCATGGCGTTCAAGGGCGCGGAAATCATCTGCCGGGTGGCCACGGGCGGGTTCGAGTACGAGGACATGCGGCTGACTTCGTACCACAACAGCCTGTATACGCTGATCTGCAACAACTCCGTATCGACGCACGATCGCAATCCGGGCTTTCTGGAAGACACGGCCTACGGCGGTCCCGGGCGGTCGGCGATCTTCGGCCCGCGGGGCGTGGAGTTGGCAAAGGCCAGCGTGTTCGAAACGCAGCGCTCCGCCACCATCCCGATCGCCGAATTCCGGCGCAAGCACCGGATCCCCGACCTGCACATGGCGCTGTACCGGCCGGTGCTGGACCAGTACCGCGAACGCTACGACCCGAACGGCTACGCCGAATCGCCCCCGCAAAGCCGCCTCGATGCCTACAAGCAGTTCGTGGCGCGATCGCGCTGGACGCATTACTGGTAGCCTCAAGGCTGCACCGTGATCAAACTGGGCCCCTACGAGATTCACCGTATCGAGGAGCTGATGCTCCCGTACGCGGGCTACGCCGACCTGATTCCGGACATGCCCGGGGAACTGCTTGAAGAGCACCGCGACGTACTCACGTCGCACCAGCTTCAGGCGGAAACCGGCCGCATCGTGCTCAGCTTCCATAGCTGGCTGATCCGCACCCGGCATCACTGGATCCTGATCGACACCTGCATCGGCAACCACAAGATCTACGAGCGCAAGGAACTGGCCGCGTTCAGCCAGCTCGACACGGCCTACCTGACCCGGCTCCGCGGCGCAGGCGCCGCGCCGGAAGACATCGACTACGTGTTCTGCACGCACCTGCATTTCGACCACTGCGGGTGGAACACCTCGATGATTGACGGCCGCTGGCAGCCTACCTTTCCGAACGCGCGCTACCTCTGCCACCGCAAGGAGCTGGAGCACTGGTCCAGTGTCCAGGACGACGATTACGACGTGGGCCCGAACAGCGGCGTGTTCGACGCAAATGTGCAGCCCCTCATCGAAGCCGGGCTGCTGGAGGGCGTCGACGATGGATACGAAATCGAAGACGGGGTTCGCTTGCGGCTGGCCGCCGGGCACACGCCCGGCCACACGGTGCTGGAACTTGGCAAGGAAGGAGCGCAGGGACTGTTCTCGGGCGACCTCATTCACGCCGTAATGCAGGTCTATGGGCCGCAGTACACGACGGTGTTCTGCAACAAGGGCGAAGAGGCGGCGGAGACGCGCCGGCAGACCCTGGAGCGCATCGCCGACAGATCAACCCTGCTGTTCCCCGCGCACTTCGGGCATCCGCACTACGGCCGGGTCGAGTCCACCGCCTCCGGATTCAGGTTTATCTTCGCTCCCTAGCTCCCCGAGGGCGTCTCGCCCTCTTTCCAGGACTAATGCGCAGGCGTCGTGTTCGGACAGGTGCCGAACTGCACGGGGCAGCGGCGCGGCCCGATGTCCGACGCTACACCCTGGCTGCCGAGAGCGCCTCGAACCAGGTCTCCCAGCCCTTGAATAAAGTCGCAATCAACCGCCACCGTGGGACAGCGCGTGAAGAACGGGACACCGGTGCCGGCGGCCACCTCGCGGAAATCCATATCAATTTCGACCAGCGTCTCCACGTGCTCGGAAACGAACGCGATGGGTACGACGACCACAGGACGCCCGGCCGCGCCGGCGCGCCGCACTTCGTCTTCGGTTGAGGGACCTATCCACTGCACCGGGCCGACCCGGCTCTGATAACAGGTCACCCAGTCCAACCCGCTGTGGTCAAGCGCCTCCACTATGGCCGCGGACGTCATTTCCACCTGCCACTGGTAGGGGTCGCCGGCGTCAATGGTGCGCTGCGGCAAGGCGTGCGCGGAAAGCAACAGGCGAGGGGCGCCGTGCCGGGACGCCTCGTCCAGCGACTTCCTGATGTTGGCGGCGGTCGCGTCCAGAAAGCCGTGGTGAGCCGGGTAGCAGCAGACGACGTCCTGCGGCGCGGTCAGTCGCTGCTTGCGGGCCGCTTCCCTGAAGGCCTTGATCGAAGTGCCCGTGGTCGTGGTCGAAAACTGCGGATACAGCGGCAGCAGGACGATGCGATCCGGTCCGAATTCCTTGATCCTGCTCACGGTCTCGCTGACCAATGGGTGCCAGTAGCGCATGAACACGAAGACTTCCACCTGCTCGGCGGTGTCGGCGATTTCCTTCTTGAGCGCCTCGGCCTGCTCTACCGTTGCCGGCAGGATAGAGGATCCGCCACCCACCTTTTGGTAAATTTCTTCGGTGGTGGCGGCGCGGCGGCCGGCGATCAGCCGGGCCGCAACCCAGCGAAAGGGATTGGGTATGCGCAGGATGGCCGGATCGCTGAACAGGTTGAGCAGGAACGGGCGGATGGCCTGGGGCGTGTCCGGTCCGCCCAGGTTGAATATCACCACGGCAAGCTTGCGTGGGTTTGCGGATGTCGTATCGACCAGGGCGGCGTCCTCTTTCTTGAGTTTCGTCAGAATGCCGGCGCTCAAGAGCGAGCCAATGCTTCGCGAATCTGCTCGGTGCCGATACGCAATTCAAGCATGCGCTGGAACTCCTCCTCGCCGAATACACGCTGGGGCAGCACGTTCATCGGATCGAGCCGGTAACCCAGTTCGCGCACCTTGAAGTCGAAATCGCGCTGGGCCGCGCGTTCCTCCTCCGGAACAGGCCCGGCCTCGTCCAGCCAGCCGAACCAGCGGTCGAGAAAGCCTTCCAGGTATTTTTCGCACACGTCGATGTTGGCGTCCGTCAGCTCCGCCGTGTGGCTTATGCATACCGGAGACATCAGCGCCCTCAAGTAGGCGCCGTGGCTCACATACTGGGTAAACGCAGGATTGCCCTGGAACTCGAGGTAGGCGGCGTTGGCCGGCTCATAGTAGCGTTCCAGGTACTCCGGATTGACCCTGAGGTCCACGCGCGGCGTGTATTCCGCGTAGAAAAACAGTCGCGGAATCGTCCCGAAGATCACCGCCAGGTGCGGCACGCGGTTCTGCTCGCCCAGGAACACCGTGGCGTTTATGTCCAGGATGCTGGCCTGGCGGTTGCCGATCCAGGAATGAACCAGCCACGGTACCTCCGGGCCGGTGTACGCCTGAAACGATCCTTCCATGGCGCCGTCCGGCGAAGTGTAGTACTCGCGCCCTTCGCAACTCGGATGCAGTTCCACCGGAAAACGCGCGCGCACCCGGTCGACGATCCCCGTCTGAATCCCCCAGCAGCGCTCCCACGCCGCGGACACGTCCACCTGCGGATTTTCGCTGAGAAAATCCATGATCGTCTTGACTTCGGCTTTTGTCATGCGCTGATCCTCGGGCGGGGCTCCTACGGTTTGGCGAGCAGTTCCAGTGCGGCGGCGGTCATCGTGCGAACTCCGGTCTCCAGGGTCCGCTCGTAGGCAGGGAGAAAGAACGGCGAGTGCGTGGCGGGCAGCTTGCGGCCTTCGGACTCCGCCTTGGCGTGGGCATCCGGATCGGCGGCGCCCAGCCAGAAATAGAAGCCCGGAATACGCTCGTCCGTGCGGCCGAACCTGGCGAAGTCCTCGCCGCCCATGACCGGCTTGCTTTGCTCCACATTCTCCGCCCCCAGCTCGGCGCGCAGCACATCGGCCAGGCGGTTTGACAGCTCGGGATCGTTGTACAGCGCGGGCGTGAATTCATTCTTGACAATCACTTCGGGCAGCCGGTCGTCCGGCAGGCCCATGGCCCTGCCCTGCGCCCTGGCGATCCGGGCGATGCCGTCGAGCAGCAGCGCCCGATTCGCGTCGGAATACGAACGCACGGTCAGCTGCAGGTCGACGCGGTCGGAGATGATGTTGTGCTTGGTGCCGCCGTGTATGGACCCGACGGTTACAACACCCTGGTCGATGGGGTTGAGGTTGCGCGCCACCAGCGTCTGCAGCGCGGTGACGATGTAGGCGGAGAGCACTATGGGGTCGCGGGTCAGGTGGGGAGCGGCGCCGTGCCCGCCGGTGCCGTGCACGATGATGTCCACGGAATCCACGTTGGCCATCGCGAATTCCGGCTTGTAGCCGGCCTGCCCCGCCGGAAGGTTGGCCGTCACGTGCAGGCCGAGGTTGTAATCGGGACGCGGGAAGCGCGTGAACAATCCGTCCTCGATCATGGCGCGAGCGCCCAGGCCGCGCTCTTCGGCCGGCTGGGCCACCAGCACCACCGTGCCGCTCCAGTCGTCGCGCTGCGACGACAGCTTGCGGGCCACGCCGATCAGGTTGGTGATGTGAATGTCGTGCCCGCATGCATGCATGACCGGAACCGTGCGGCCCAGCTCGTCGACGGTCATGGCCGTGCTGGCATAGGGCACGCGCGTCAGCTCCTTGACCGGCAAGGCGTCCATGTCGCCGCGGATCATCACCGTGGGGCCCTCGCCGTTTCGCAACACGCCGACCACGCCGGTGCCGCCTACTTCCGCCGTGACCTCGTAACCCGCGGCGGTGAATTCCTCGGCCATGCGGGACGCGGTCTCGAACTCGTACAGCGACAATTCGGGATTGCGGTGGAAGTGCAGATACAAGGCTTCCATGTAGTCCTTTTCGGCTTCGCTGACGTTGATTTCGGCGCTGGCTGCAGGGGCGCACAAAGCCAGCACAATGGCGCCGCAGGCAAGAATTCGCATGATCAGGCTGCTCCCTCGAAAAATGCTCATAGTTTAGGGTGTTGTTGCCACTCGCGTGGCAACTTTACACGAGGCGCCGGGTGCCGAAGGACGTCTCAGCAGGAAAGATGTGACAGGTCTTTCGGCTCATCTACGTCCACCGCGGCAAGGGGTATCGGTATGCCGAGCACGTTTTTCGAGGACGCCAGAAGCGCTTGCGCGCCCCGGTCGCCGGCCAGTGATTTCAGCGCGCCGAAGTGCGAGCGGGGGAAGATGGCGGGAACCCCGAGTTTCCCCGCGTAACGGGAGGCCACCACGGACCGCGGATTGTCGCGCCAGGTGCAAACAAGCGCCGCCAGGTCCCCGGCTTCCACCAACGGCTGATCGGCAAGGCACACGAGCACCGCGCGGGCGCTTCGATCCAACGCGCGCACCCCACGGGCGAGGGACCGGCCCATTCCGTCGCGCCAGCGCGGATTCCTAACCGTCGTCGTTTCGCCCGACGGCACCCGGCCTTGCTGCAATGCGCGGCGCATGGCTTGGGCGCGGTAGCCCAGCACCACCCAAATCGGTCCGGCGCAAGCCTCGTGCGCCAAACGTACGCTTCGCGCCACCAGGGTCTCGCCGTGGTGGCTCGCCAGTTGCTTCGGCGAGCCAAATCGGCGTGACGCACCCGCGGCGAGAATGACAGCGCGCAGGCCGCGATGGCCGCTGTATCCCGATCGCTTATGCATCAACGCGTCGCACCAGTCCAGGCAAGAGACAGAACGCTCTCATTCAGTCGGTTCCGAGATAGCGATTGAGGATCGGATTCAGCGATTCCGGCGCAAGGTCGGTCACTTGCCCGATCTCATGGGGCCGTGGCGCTCCGCCAAGAGCAAAACCTCGCGTAAGTATCTCCGGCAAGACCTGCAGCAGACGGTTCTGCCCACCCTGCGTGACCATCGCGTCATCAATCGCCATCCAGAAGGCGGCCCCCGTGTAAACCCGCATGTATGCCTGTCCGTCACCCGCGGCCGCTCGTTCGCCGAGCACCGGCAGTGCCGTTTCAAGGGTACGCCCGGGCACGATAAACGCCTCCTCAACTACCGGATAGAGTTCCTGAGCGGTTTCCTTCATCGCCTTGATTGCGAGATAGCTTGCGAGGCTCTCGCCGATCCACAGCGCGTCGATCGCATCGAAGAGGTGATGAGCGTGCTCATGCAGCACGGTATAGAGGGTAATGGCGTGCGCTGCTTTGTTGAAGTCCTGAGCGCGCAGTGGGTAATTTGCGAGCACCAGCCCTGTCCCCGCGGCGCCACCGACGCTCAACTGCCATTCCGCAAGGCCCATCCAGAAAACCGGTGGAAGAACGGTGCGCGGCAGCATCTCCAGGAGATATCCAATTCCCGCCGAATGGCCGTCCAGCAGATCGGCGAGATGCCGCGGAATGGTCCCGCGGTCAAAGAAATGACGGACATTGCCCCGGTCGACATGGACAGGGTCGCCCAACAGCCAGAAACCTGGCGGCTGGTTCAATGCAGGCAGGCGCCGCGGGCCCGCTTGAATGTCCAGCGGCCTGTCATCAAGGAAAAACGCAATGTTCGATGCCGCTCCTATTCCGGATGAATTCAGCATGGCATCACGCTCGCTGAGAATCCACCAAGACAGAGTTTCGGAAAACAAACTGGACTGACTGGACGCAACCACGCCCTGAACCGGATAGGGCGCCAGACCGAATTCCCAGGTCAGATCACCGCAACCGTTGTGCACAACGAACTTGCCTTGGACGGTGGACAAATCGCCGCCTTCCGAGCAATGAACCGCCCGAATTTTCTCCGTCGCAATACTGTTTCGGATACCGTAAACGCCCTCCCTTGCTTGTAGAAGCGCAGCAGATCCCTGTTTCCGGTTCTGCACGGACAGGTCTATTCGTAATTGGCCCATTGCCTGAGAAGCGATCAAGGCCCACAGCAGGCCAAGGGCAACTGAAAGATGCGTGCGCGAGCGATTCTGCACAATTCGTGACGCCCTTGAATCAACGAACATCGGGACTTCCGACATGTTGTGCAGGTCGCCCCAACGAGTGCCCTGTGCTCGAAAGGTTCGAGCAAGGCTTTGCAGCGCGCTCTCATAATTGTCGGATTTATCCATTACGACGAGCCCGCGTTGAGCTTCGTCCAACCTTCTTCCGGCGCGATTAAAGAGACGGGTCAACCTGAGGTTAAACCGATTGCATATCTCTTCAAAGGCGTATTCGACTGGGTCATGAGGCGCACGGTGCCCCTTGTCAACCGCAACGGCGAATAAGTCGTTACTTCGATGACTTGCTCGAACTATTTCCAGGGCGGCTTCGATGATTTCGAGGCGCCTCTTGCGTGGCACTCCCTTCCAGGGTTTCTCTCGTCCCGCCGCGATCACGCTGGCATGGAGTTCAATATCTTCCGGTGCGCCGAGACCGAGCGAATCTACGAATCGATCGAACTCTCTAATCAGGTGAAAGACCTGGCGCTCAAAAACCGAGACGCCTCCGAGAATGAAATGGCGCTCTTTCGGGTTCTTGACCGAACCCGAACCGTCTATATAGAGAAGGTACATTCAATCCCTGAATAAGAACAGCCGAGTGGGGAACCTGTCCCCAGCGGACCGTGAACTCCACAGCCCTCTCGACCGTGATGCGAAACATACCGCGCTTATGCACAGTCGTCAATAGTTGGAATTGGCGCGCCCGAAGGGATTCGAACCCCTGACCTTCGGTTCCGGAGACCGACGCTCTATCCAGCTGAGCTACGAGCGCGCCGTTGGAAAGTGTCTGAAGGATTATGCCGCAAGGCCCCGTGAGCAGGAGCCTCGCCGGGGACCTGTGACGGAGTCCTGGAATGGTTGGTCCTCGGGATGTCCGTTTTCCGCGTTCCAGGCGACCGTCCGCACCGCATTGTCGTAAAGGTAGTAGTTAACCGCGGCGCGACCGGTGTGCACGTCCACGAACTGCCAGCCGGTGGCGTCGCGTGCGAACAACGGGTCGGCGCGGTTCATCGGAACGGTCAGCACCGGCAAGTATTGCTCGGAGTGCGCGTAGCTGCCGGGATAGGGCCAGGGCCAGGCGGTGGCCATGGCGGAAGTGAAGGCGATGTTACCGATCTGGTTGTACTGGATCTGATGCACGTGACCGTAGAGGACGGTGACTTGGTCGAACGGCGCGAGTATGGCCTGCACCTGCTCGGCGTCGTCGGTCCAGAAATTCCAGCTCTTGTAGATCTTCTGCAGCGGCGAGTGGGAGATCACCACGATCGGCGTGCTCGTTTCCATTTGCGCGAGATCGTTCTTCAGCCATTCGCGCTGTTCGTCGCCGACTATGAATGGCGAACCGTTCGCATTGTCCAGCCCCGCCATCTCGTTCATTCGCTGCTCCGCCGTGGGCCAGCGCTCGTACGTCCACTCGTCGCTGGTCACGATGGAGTTGAGCAGCACGAAATGCACGCCCTTGTGGTCGAAGCTGTAGTAGTGCGGGCGCTTGAACAGATCCGACCAGTACTCGCCCAGATCGAGGTAGTAGTCGTGCTCGCCCAGGATGGGATAGATGTCGCAGTTGAGCGCAGAGAGCAGTTCCGCGCCGTGATCCAGCTCCGGCCTGGTTCCCAGCTGGGCCAGGTCGCCGCCGTAAATCACGAAATCCGGCTTCGGGTTCAGGAGATTGGTTTCCGCCACCGCGCGTATCAGCCCGCGGTCCCAGTTGCGGACAAACTCGGCGCCGCGGATGTGCTGGATGTGCGAGTCGGAAATGAAGGCGAAGCTGAACCCGGCCGATTGCTCGCTGCTGCCCAGCCTCACATAGGTCAGCGGCAGCGTGCCTACCGCGGCCATGCTGGCCGCCCGCTGGATGAATTTGCGTCTGTTGGTCTGAATCATCGTTCTCTACTCCGCGGTCATTTCAAGTCGAGCATCATGCCAGTTCGCTGCACGAGGAGCCGAAGGCGAAGCAGCTGTTGCAGCGGTGGTGGCGCAGAAAGATGCGCTTGTCGAGGCTTTCCGCAAGGGTGCCGCCGAGGTCGAAGGATTCGTCGTCGTCCACCAGCGTGCAGGCGTATACCCGCATGCGGCCCTGTTTCTTGACAACCATCTTCGAGAAGTAGCACATGAAAGAACGGCGCGACTCCTCGTCATGATGCGTGGTCATGCAGTCTTCCGTGATCCGGCGCACCGTGGGATTCGATCCGGGCGGCAGGAAGTCCGGAAAAGACACGATGCGCGTGTCGCGCGGCAGGCCGTGCTGGCCGCAAAGCGCGCGAAACGCCCCCTCCACCGCCGCGCTGTCCTCCCCGGCATCGGACTGTCGGGCCAGCGATACCGCAAAGCCGCGCGCGTGCAGCGCCGCGAGGCTGCGCCAGGCCTTTTCGAAATTCCCCTTGCCGCGCGCCGCTTCGTGGCGGTGGGTATCGGCGTAGTCAATGCTGATCCGAAAACTGACCGGAAACGGTTGCGCGGCCAGCGGCCCGATCTCATCCAGGCGCCGGATCATCGGATCGGTCCCGTTGGTGAGCACCAGGCACGGCCCCAGGTTTGAGGCATAGCGCAGGATCCTGATGAAATCCTTGACGATGAAGGGCTCGCCGCCGGTAAAGGAGTATTGGCGAACGCCCAGCGCAGC
Source organism: uncultured Gammaproteobacteria bacterium (assembly GCA_951828235.1). GTDB lineage: Bacteria > Pseudomonadota > Gammaproteobacteria > Steroidobacterales > Foliamicaceae > Foliamicus. The sequence continues at coordinate 1,260,316 of OX639965.1, read as the reverse complement.
GGCCTCGTCGAGCAGCGGCTTCGCGTCCGCCAGCGTGATTCGCTGAAGGCGGTCGTCACCCGGCCGGGAACCTTCCAGGCAGAACGGGCAGGCAAGGTTGCAGGCCGTTCCGGTATGAAACCACAGCTCGCGCAAGGCGCCGGGCTGAATATAGCCGCGGGGCGCCCTCGGCTCCGCCATTTCCGCGGAGGCGCCGTTCATGACCGGACGGGAAAGCCCGGCTCCGCGGGCACGCCGGATTGGAAACTACCGGACGGCATATCGGAACCAGGCTTTCATCAGGCGGCGAACGCGGGGCGTCAGGCGGGTGCGCGCGTGTTCGTCGGCCAGCCGGCGCAGGTATTCGGCGCGGGTGGGATAGGGCAACACGGCCTTGCCCACGGCACCCAGGCCCAGGCCGTTGGCCATCGCCAGGCACAGCGGCGCGATCTGCTCTCCGGCGTCATGCCCCACGATGGTAGCCCCCAGGATCCTGTCGCTGCCCGCGGCGGTCAACAGCTCGACAAGACCTTCACGGTCGCCGGCAGTCCTGCCCCGGTCAAGCTCGCCGAACTTCAATTGGCGGGAGTCGAATGCGATGCCTTTTTCGGCTAGTTCAGCCTCCGTTCTGCCCACCTGGGCCACTTCCGGATCGGTGTAGGTGCATTGCGGGACCACGAGTGCCCGGATACTCGCGGAAGGCGCAAACAGCGCGTTGCGGACCACGATGCGCGCCTGGGCGTCGGCATTGTGCGTGAACGGCAGCCTGGAGCAGACATCGCCCGCGGCGTAAATCTTCCGGTTCGTCGTGCGCAGCCTGTGGTCCACGGCGATCCGGCCGCCGCTCAACTCAACGCCGGCGGCCGCGAGATTCAGATCCTCCACGTTGGCGCGCCGGCCCGCCGCGACAAGCAGGCGATCAACCGTCACCGAACCGCCGGCCGCGTGAATCGTGGGCCGGCCGCCCTGGTTGCTGATCCGGTTCACCTTCGAGGCCAGGTGCAGCCTCACCCCGTCGGCCTCCAGCGCAGTTTCGAGCGCGGCGCTCGCCGCTGCAGTCGCACCGGGCAGCGCCCGCTCGGCCATTTCGAACAGGTGCACCGCGATACCGAGCCGGGCCATTGGCTGGGCCAATTCGCACCCCACCGGGCCGGCGCCGAGGATCGCCAGCCGCTGCGGGGGCTCGACCAGGTCGAAGAAGGACTCGTTGGTGAGCGCGTCGCAATCCTGCAATCCCGGAATCCGCGGCAGCCCGGCGCGTGCGCCGGTTGCGATCAGAAAACGCCGGGCGGACAGGCGGCTCTCGCCCACCTCAACGCTCTTGCCGTCTGCGAACCGGGCGGGCCCGAGAAAAACGTCCACGCCCATCTGACGATAGCGCTCCACCGAATCATGCGCCGCGATGTCGGAGCGGACCTGTCGCAGCCAGGCAAATGCCTCATCGAAATCGGCGCCCGGGTTGCGCCGCGTGAACTCGAGAAGGGACTTTGACGGAACGCATCCCGCATTGAGGCAATCGCCGCCCATGGCCTGCTTCTCGACGAGGGCGACGCGCGCGCCGAGTCCCGCCGCCGCGATCGAGGCCACGAGGCCGGCGGGCCCGGCCCCGATCACCACCAGGTGGTACCGCCGGCGAGGCTCCGGATTGCGGTAGTTATCGGGAAACACCAGTTCCCGCCAGCGGCGGTCATGGTCGTAACCCGGGTAGCGTTTGTTCGTGCCGTCTTGCCTCAAGCTCGATCCCGTTCGCCGGCGCGGTTCAACTCGTTTCAGCCATCCTACATGGAGTATCCGTGCCGCATGGGTTCAAAGGATTCGCTTGTGTGCAATCCGGGTGGAATTGGCTATGCTGGCATGCATGCGTCTTGCAGGCGGGAGGCGGAATGAATCGGCGCGGCCGTTAGGCAAGGCCCTGCAGGCCCTTGCGCTCGGCGCGATGCTCTGCGCCGGGAGCCTGCCGGCGCCCGCCCAGCCCGGCCCTTCGGTCCTGGTATTCGCAGCGGCCAGCACGATGGTTCCCCTGAATGCCCTGGCGCAGTCATTTGAGCAGGAACACGGGCAACGTGTCCGGTTTTCCTTTGCCGCCTCTTCGACCCTGGCCCGGCAGGTCATTCACGGCGCGCGTGCGGACCTGTTCCTGTCCGCCAATCGCCAGTGGCTGGATCGACTCGAGCAGGCGGGCTTGCTGGAGCCGGGCTCGCGGCGCCCATTGATTGGCAACCGGCTTGCCCTGATCTGGCTTGCCCACGGGGGCGCGCAGGTGACCCTCAGCCGGCCTGCGACGCTGCTGGCGGCGCTTGCGGACTTCCCGCTGGTGCTGGCGGACCCCGCGCACGTGCCGGCCGGCATATATGCGCGCGAGGCGCTTGAACACCTCGAGCTGTGGGGGCCGCTCGCGGGACGCCTGGCGTTCGCCGCCAACGCTCGGGCGGTGACGGTGCGAGTGGCGCAGGGTGAGGCGCCGCTCGGCATCACCTATGCCAGCGAGCTGGACGCGGACGCCAGCCTGGCTGCGGCGGCCTGGCTGCCGGCGGAAAGCCACTCGCCGATCCGTTACGAACTGGCCCTGCTCGGGCCGGCCGAGAGCCCGGCGGCGCCCTCCTTCTACGAGTACCTGTTTACCGGGGAGGCGCAGAGCGTATTTTGGGAGCACGGCTTCACGCCGCTTAGCGAGGGCGCTCCCGGGGAGCAACGATGACGCCGGTGTGGGAAATCGCGGCGCTGTCGCTGAAGGTCTCGCTATGGGCGGTGGCCTGTTCGCTCCCGGCCGGCATCGCCTGCGCCTGGGTACTGGCGCGCTGCCGCTTTCCGGGAAAAATCCTCCTGGACGGCCTGGTGCACCTGCCGCTGGTCACGCCCCCGGTGGTGGTGGGCTACCTGCTGTTGATCGTGCTGGGGCGCAACGGCTGGCTGGGGCGGCTCCTTTACGACTGGCTCGGCCTCACTTTCACGTTCACCTGGAGGGGCGCGGCGGTGGCCGCGGCGGTCATGGCCTTCCCGCTCATGGTCCGGGCAATCCGCCTGGGAATCGAGTCGGTGGACCGCCGTCTTGAGGAGGCGGCCCGAACGCTGGGCGCGACCCCGGCGCGTTCGCTGTTTACCGTTACCTTGCCGCTGGCGGCGCCGGGCCTGCTCACCGGCGCACTGCTGGCTTTCGCGCGCTGCCTGGGCGAGTTCGGCGCCACGATCACCTTCGTTTCCAATGTTCCCGGGCAGACGCGGACCCTGCCCCTGGCGATCTACACGCTGCTGCAGACGCCCGAAGGCGAAACCGCCGCCGCCTGGCTGGCCGGAGTATCGCTGGCGCTGGCCATCGTCGCGCTGGCGGCATCCGAGATGGCCGCGCGCGCGGTCCGCAAGCGCCTGAGTTGAACCCGCGCACGATGCTGCAATTCGACGCACGCAGGAAACTGGCCGAATTCGAGTGGCAAGGGCGGCTCGAGCTACAGCCCGGCGTAACCGCCCTGTACGGCCAGTCCGGAGCGGGCAAGACTTCGCTGGTGAACATGATCGCCGGCCTGCTCACGCCGGACGAAGGCGAGATCGCCATCGGCGGGACCTGCGTGTTCGCGAGCCGCAAGGGCGTGAACCTGCCTCCCGAGCAACGCCCGGTGGGGGTCGTCTTTCAGGACGGCCGCCTGTTTCCGCATCTGACCGTGCGCGGCAACCTCCAGTACGGGCGGCGGCGTGGCAAAGGGTCCGCGCCCGCCCTTGAGGAACTCGTCGAACTTTTGGAGCTCGAGTCGTTGCTCGACCGCCGGCCGATGAGCCTGTCCGGCGGCGAACAGCAGCGCGTGGCGATCGGAAGGGCGTTGCGTACCGCGCCCGACGTCCTGTTGCTCGACGAACCGCTCGCCGGGCTGGACGGAGAGCGCCGCGGTGAGGTACTGGGTTTTCTTGAGCGGCTCAAGCAGGACCGCGACCGGGTGATCGTCTACGTCACCCATCGCATGGAGGAGGTGGTGCGGCTGGCCGACCGCCTGGTCCTGATCGACCGCGGCGTGGTTCAGTCGGCCGGGGGGCTTCAGGACCTGCTGGGACGCCCGGAACTGCAGGCGCTCACCGGGCAGCGGACCGCGGGAGCGCTGCTGTCCTGCCGCATCGAGCAGGCCGACGACGGCGACGGCCTGAGCCGGCTGTCCTGCGCGGGACACTCCCTTTTCCTGGCGCGGCTGGGCCTTCCCCCGGGCGCCGATGTTGTGCTCCAGGTGCGCGCCGGCGACGTTTCACTGTCCCTGGAGCGGCCCCGCCGCAGTAGCGTGCTGAACGTGATGAGGGGCACGGTGGAGCGGGTCGTGCAGGAGGACAGCGCGCTTGCCGACGTCGTCGTGAACGTGGGCCAGACGCTTTGGGCGCGCGTTACCCGGCGCTCGGTGCGGGAGCTGGCGCTGGCGCCAGGCGTCGAGGTCTACGCCACAATCAAGGCGGCTTCGCTTTACTCCGCAAACTGATCTCTTCCAGGGGAACTTCCGCCGGCTCCTCGCGGCCCTTCGGCGGCGCGACCCAGGCCTGGCCGTAGACGACTTCAATACTGACTGCCACCATTCCGTCGGAGCCGCGTTGCGATTCAAAGGCCTCCTGCACGGCCCGCCGGCGCCCGCGGCCGGCCAGACCCGCATCCCGGGGCATCATGGCGCGGCTCGCCCCGCAACGGCGCAAGTCGCCTTCCAGGGCCGCATAGTCCGCGTACGGCACCGGAAACCGCTCGGCGCTCATTACCGGGTCGGCAAAACCCGCTCGCACCAGGGCGTCGCCCAGATGGTGCATGTCGAGCAGCGTTTCCGGCTCGTCCGCGAAACCCGCGACGCTCCGCGCCCGGCGCAATTCCCGAAGCGTGTCGGGGCCGAACATCGAGAAGAAAAGCAAGCCGGGCGAGCCCAGCACCCGGCGAAACTCGGCCAGCGCGGCGCCTATGGCCGGACACCAATGCAGCGCCAGGTTCGAGAGTACGAGTTCGGCGCAGCGGTCAGCCAGCGGCATCTGCTGCATGTCCCCGCAAATGCGCTCCCCGGCTCCGGCGCGCAACATTCCGAGCGAGCTGTCCAGCGACAGGACCCGGGCTTTAGGAAAGCGCCGCAGTAATTCGTCCCGCGCGCCCCCGGTACCGGCGCCGGCATCGACGATGCAGGCGGGCTCGACGCGCACCCACTGCAACTGTTCCAGCATCCGGCGGCGAATCTCGGCGTGGAGGAAATCGTGCCGGACAAAGCCGGCCGCTGCACGGTCAAAGGCGCGCCGAACAAGCTGAGGGCGGGGACGAGCCATCGCGCAGCCGCGCCTACGCCGGCACGCCGGTTAACATGGCGCGCTCCGAAGCGCGGGAAAGACGGCTGATGAGCGCAAGCGGCGAAGGACCGGCAACATCCACCCGGGAACGCGGGCAGTTCTCACTGCTGCTCACCCGCCGGTTCTCGCCTTTCTTCTTCACCCAGGCGCTGGGCGCGTTCAACGACAACGTGTACCGCAACGCCGTGATCGTGCTGATCGTGTTCGGCGCCGGCGCGGTCAATGCAAACACGCTGGCCAACATCGGCGCCGGCCTGTTCGCCTTGCCGTTTTTCCTTTTTTCCGCATGGGCCGGCGAACTCGCCGACCACGGCGACAAAGCGACCCTGGCGCGGCGGATCAAGATAGCCGAAATCTGCATCATGCTGCTGGGCGGCCTGGCGGTGGCCTCCGGCTCAGTGTGGGCGGTGTTGGCGGTGCTGTTCCTGACGGGCACGCAGTCCACCTTTTTCGGTCCGATCAAGTACGCCATCATCCCCCAGCACCTGGGACAGGCGGAACTGGTGGGCGGCAACGGGCTGGTGCAGATGGGCACCTTCGTTGCCATTCCTGCCGGACTCTTGCTCGGCGGCGCGCTGGCGGCGGCGGAACCTGCAGCCTCGCGGCCGTTGCTGATCGCGGTCACCGTCGTGGGACTGGCGGCGACAGGATACCTGGCCAGCCGCTTCATTCCCCCCGCCCCGCCCGCCGTCGGCGCCGGCAGGATCTGCTGGAACCCCGTCACCGTCATTGCCCGCATGGGGCGGGCCGCGGCCGCCAAGCGTTCGGTGCTGCTCTCGATCATGGGCATTTCCTGGTTCTGGCTGTTGGGGTCGGTGGTCCTCACGCAGATGCCCAATTATGGCAAGGAGGTCCTCAACGCCAACGAAACGGTAACGACATCGCTGATGGCGACGCTGGCCGTGGGTATCGGCGTGGGGTCCATGGTCTGCGAATGGCTTTCGGGGCGTCGCGTGGAAATCGGCCTTACGCCCATCGGCAGCCTGGGGCTGTCGGCGTTCGCGGCGCATTTCGCGCTGACCACCATGAGCCCGGTTACGCCGGACGCGGGAATCGCGCAGTTTCTTGGCGCCGGTGGCTGGAACCCGATGGTGGACCTGTTCCTTATCGGATTCTTCGGCGGACTCTACGTGGTGCCGATGTACTCGGTGATCCAGCAGCGAACGCGCCAGGAGACCCGCGCCCGGGTTATCGCCTTCAACAACATCATCAATGCGCTGTTCATGGTGATCGGCGCGGGGCTGAGCATCCTGTTGCTGGTAGTCCTGGAAGCGAGTATCCCGCAGCTGTTCCTGGTGCTGGCGGTGATCAACCTGGGTGTCTCGACATTCGTCTTCTGGGAAGTTCCGGAGTTCGTTTCGCGCTTCCTGATCTGGTGCCTGATGCGCAGTCTCTACCGGCTGCGCTTCCGCAACCTCGACCGCGTGCCGGAACGCGGCGCGGCGGTGCTGGTCTGCAACCATGTAAGTTATGTCGATGCGCTGCTGATCCTGGGCGTGCTTCGCCGGCCCGTGCGTTTCGTCATGATCAGGCGCATATACGACCTTCCGCTGCTCAATTTCATCTTCCGCAGCGTCAGCGCCGTTCCGATCACGGCGCACAAGGACGACCCGGAGGTTTACCGCAAGGCCTTTGAATCGCTGGCGGAGGCGCTGCGCAACCGCGAACTGGTGTGCATATTCCCGGAAGGCCATCTGACCCGCGACGGAAAGATGCACGAGTTCCGCCCCGGGGTGCTCAAGCTGCTCGGGCAGGTGCCCGTTCCGGTGGTTCCGATGGCGCTGCGCGGTTTGTGGGGCAGCCTGTTCTCGCACCAGGGACGGGGCACGTTCCGCGGCAGCCTGAAGTGGCTGCGGGCGCCGGTGGAACTGCGGGTCGGCAAGCCCATGGAGCCTGAAGGCATTACCACCGACCAGCTGTTCGAGGAAGTCGGCCGGCTGCGCGGCGAACACGCTTGAGGCCCGGGAGGCCTGCCCGGGAACGAAGGCGTCCCGCCTTCGCGGAGGGCGGGGACGCCGTAGGGGCAGTGCCCCTACTCCCGGAGAGACGCTGTGAGGGCTTAACGGCCTCCCTCCCAGACTATTTCGCGCGGCGCAAAAAAGGCAGAGGAATGATGCGGAGCGTGGTGGCCTGATACTCGCGGTAAGCGGGATACTTCGACAAGGTCAGCGATTCCGTGAATTGCGTTGAGCCCTGGAACATGAGCGTCAGCACCACGAACCCGAGTCCGGTCCAGTTGAGCCACTCCCCGGATGCGCCGACCGCAAACAGGTAGAACACCCACCACAGGCCCATCTCGCAGAAGTAATTGGGGTGGCGGCAATACGCGAACAGGCCGGTTGTGATGAATGGCTCGGTCACTTCCTCGCCCGCTTCGATCTTTCGCTTCTTGCCTTGCTGGAATCTCCACATCTGCTCGTCGGCCACCCATTCGCCAATGAACAGCACAAGGAATATGGCGGCGGCAATGCCGTCGAGGAAGGTCAACGGCGTTTCCAGCCACTGCCATGCCTGGTGCACGGGGGATGTGAACAGCCAGACGATCAGCATCTGGCCCACGGCAGTGAAAACCAGGTTCAGGACCTGAAAGCCGGCCTCGCCGATTTTCTTGCGGATCGCGGCCCAGCGGTAGTCTTCGCCTCCGCTGGAGAAGCCCCCCTTGCGCGCAAAGCCGAAGGTGAGCCGCAATCCCCAAAGCGTGACCAGCGCCGTCATGAGGTTCAGCCGCGGCGAAGCGAAATCCACGTTGGCGGCAACCATCAGGCAATAGACCGTCGGGCACAGAGCCCACAGGCGGTCGACCCAGGAGTACTCGCGGGTAATCACCGACGTCAGCCAGGCCAGGGCGGTCAGGACAATGCACAGATCGAGCGCCGTTCCGTACGGCGTACCCGTCAAGGGATGGTTGATGAAACTCAGCATGGGTCAGGCGGCACGCCCTCTCTCCCGGGCTTACCAGTCGACGCTTTCTCCGAAGCGGTTTATGAATTCGCCTGATCGGGAGGACTCCAGCCGTTCGAACAGCTCTTGCTGCATGCGCACGCTTTCCATCGGGTCCACCGGCGCCTCCGGCCCGCCCAGGTCGGTGCGGCACCAGCCCGGCGCCATGGAAATGACGGTAATGTTCTTCCACTCGATCGCCATGCCCCTGGTCAGCATGTTGAGGGCCGACTTGCTGCTGCGATAAGCGTAGGCATGTCCCATCGAGTTGTTGGCGATCGACCCCATGTCGCTGGACATGTTCACCAGCAGAGGATTCGCGGCGGCTTCCAGGTGCGGCTTGAAACAAACCGCCACCTTGAACGCAGCCATCACGTTGATTTCGTGCATCTCGCGCCACAACTCGTAGTCCATGCTCTCGAGCGACTGGTAATGCATGCCCTCGAACGCCGACTTGGGTCCGTAGGTGCCGGCATTGTTCAACAGAATGTCCAGCGACTCGCCCGCGAGTTCCTCGGCGACTGCCTCAACCCGCGCGTGGTCGGTGACGTCCATGGCCATCGGGCGCAGCCGGCCGGAATCAACTGCTTCAAGCGCCTTCAGACCGGGCGCGGCTTCCGGGTTGCGGGCCGTGGCGATCACGTCCCAGTCCTTTTCCAGGTATTGTCTGGCGTACTCCAGGCCAAGACCCCGCGAAGCGCCCGTGATCAGGATGCGTGGCATATGGATTCCAGTAAATCGGTGGGAGCGTTAGCATAACCGCAATGACCCCCGGATTCATTGGCGGAAAGGGCGTGGCGCGACTTCTTCTGCCCTGGCGTTGCGCGCTATGCGCCGGGCGGGCACCGGACGCACGGGAATTGTGCGAGGAGTGCGACGCCGGCCTTCCCCGAGCCGGGCAGGCCTGCCCCCGCTGCGGAATCCGAATGGGAAAGACCGATTTCACCGGCATGTGCGGGCGCTGCATGGCCCGGCCGCCCCGCTTCCACCGAACGGTTGTTCCGCTTGCCTATGAATATCCGGTGGACCGATTGCTGTTGGGGCTGAAATTCGGCCGGCGCATGCACCTGGCGCGTGCGCTTGGCCACGCCATAGCCGAAGGCGTTCGATCGGAAGTCCAGCGGGGCCGAATGGAAATGCCCGAAGTGCTGGTCCCCGTTCCGCTGCATCCACGCCGGATGGCGAAGCGCGGCTTTAACCAGGCGGAGGAAATCGCCCGCTTCATCGGTCGCGCGATTGGCCTGCCGGTGCTGCCCGGCGTATGCCTCCGGGTGCGGCATACGCGCATGCAGAGCCGCCTGAGCGACGAGGAACGCCGCTTGAACGTGGCGGATGCGTTTGCCTGCTCGGAATCACCGCTGCGGCCGGCCATAGTCGACGATGTGGTCACCACCGGGGCGACGGCCGACGCGATGGCGGCAGCGCTGATTTCCGCGGGCGCGGAGCATGTCCAGGTATGGGCGGCGGCAAGGGCGGCGTGAGATCCTTTTCCGGGTGACGAGGCGGACACGCAGGGCGCGCGCATACTACTCTTTCTGGCGGGCCACGACCCTGGCAAAAAGTGGTGAAATAAGCGTTCAGGAACGAACAAGAACCGGTGTGAGATGAGCAGCGCATTGAATCGAATCGACAAACACAAGTTTGCGAGTGAAATCCCGCTTGTACGGCGGCTGGCGAAAGAATTCACCCTCGACGAAGCGACCCGGGAGTCGATCGTGAAGCAGGCCGCGGAACTGGTCCACCGGGTACGAACCTCGCCGAAGGGCCCCACCATGCTGGACGCCTTTCTGAACGAGTTCGGACTGCACAACGACGAAGGCGTGGCGCTCATGTGCCTGGCCGAATCCCTGTTGCGGGTGCCCGATCCGCAGACCGCCGACGAACTGATCGCCGACAAGCTGGGACCCGCGCACTGGGACGAGCACCTGGGGCATTCCGGTTCCCTGCTGGTGAACGCTTCCACCTGGGCGCTGATGCTGACCGGACGGGCGGTTTCGATGGGCCGCTTCGAGGACAAATCTGGCGGCGCCGTGCTGCAGTCGCTGGCCGGTCGGCTCGGCGAGCCGGTGATCCGGGCAGCCGTGCGCCAGGCCATGAGCATCCTCGGCCAGGAATTCGTGATGGGCGAGACCATGGAAGCGGCCATCAGGCGCGCCTACAGGATGGACGACAGCGTCGAGTACTCCTTCGATATTCTCGGCGAAGGAGCGCGCACGGCACAGGTCGCCGAGGACTATTTCCAGGCCTACCGCGAGGCCATTCCCATGGTGGCGCGAAGCCAGGCGGCGAACGCCGAACGGCGCTCCGGCATGTCAATCAAGCTGACCGCGCTGCACCCGCGTTACGAAGCCCGGCAGTCCGCACGCGTTCACGCGGAGATGTATCCGCGCCTGCTCAAGCTCTGCGAGCTGGCTCACGAGCACGACATCCCGCTGTGCCTGGACGCCGAGGAGGCCGACCGGCTGATCCTCTCGCTGGAACTGACCGAGCGCCTGTGCGAGGCGCCGTCGCTGGCCGGCTGGGGCGGTCTCGGCCTTGCCGTGCAGGGCTACGGCAGGCGCGCCAAGCGGGTCATTCACTGGCTGGGCGAACTGGCCCGGCGCACGCGCCGGCAGATCTCGGTGCGGTTGGTGAAGGGCGCCTACTGGGACGCGGAAATCAAGCGCTCGCAGGTCGCGGGACTGCCCGACTATCCCGTCTTCACCGCAAAGGACAACACCGACACCTCCTATCTCTCCTGCGCCCAGGCCATGCTGGCCGAGAGGCCGCACCTGTTTTGCGCCTTCGCCACCCACAACGCCCACACGCTGACAACCGTGCTGACCCTTTCGGACGGGGACCGTTCGAACATGGAGCTGCAGCGCATTCACGGGATGGGCGAGCGGCTGCACGAGACCGCGCGCGAGATGTTCGACGACTTTCCGCCGGTCCGTGTCTATGCGCCGGCCGGCCTTTACGAAGACCTGCTCGCCTACCTGGTTCGGCGGCTGCTGGAGAATGGCGCCAACTCCAGCTTCGTCAACCGGCTCTACGACGAGGCGCTGAAACCCGAGGCCATCGTTGCCGATCCGCTTGACACGGCGCTGGCCCGCGAAGCCCCCACGCTGCCCAGTCCCGAACTGCTGTACGGGCCCGAGCGGCCCAACTCCGCCGGTTTCGACCTGGCATCCGGTGTCGGCCTGGAACGCCTGTCGGCGCTGCTATCGAAGCGGTCCGAGGCGCCGGAACCGGAAGCGGTGGATCCGAAATCGGACTGGATCAACGAGTGCGTGGCGATAGCCGCCGGAGCCCAGCCGGCCTGGGACGCGCGCGGTGGCGCCGAGCGCGCGAAGATCCTGCGTTCGGCGGCCGACGCGCTGGAAGACGCACGCGACGAGTTCTTCCGGGTGCTGGCCACCGAAGCCGGCAAGACGGTGGACGACTCGGTGGCGGAAGTGCGCGAGGCCGTGGACTTCATGCGCTATTACGCCCGCCGGGCCGAAAGCGATTTCGACACGCCCATGCGCCAGGACGGGCCCACCGGCGAGTCCAACGACCTGAGCCTGCACGGGCGCGGCGTGTTCGTCTGCATCAGCCCGTGGAATTTCCCGCTGGCGATCTTCATGGGGCAGGTTTCGGCCTCCCTGCTCGCCGGCAATTCGGTGGTGGCCAAGCCCGCCGAGCAGACACCGCGCATCGCGAAGATGGCGCTGGACCTGCTGCATGACTGCGGCGTGCCGTCGGACGTGCTGCATCTCGCGGCCGGCGCGGGCGACGTGGGCGCCGCGCTCGTTAAACACCCGGGAATCGCCGGGGTGGCGTTCACCGGCAGCACCGACACCGCGGCCAGGATCCAGACGGCGCTGGCGGAAAAGTCCATGCGCCCCATCGTGCCGTTCATCGCCGAGACCGGCGGTCAGAACGTGATGATCGCGGACTCGTCGGCGCTGGTCGAACAGACCACCGACGATGTCCTCCGTTCGGCTTTCTTAAGCGCCGGTCAGCGTTGCTCGGCGCTGCGCGTGCTGTGCGTGCAGGACGAAGTGGCCGACACCCTGCTTGAATCGATCCGCGGCGCGGCCGCCGAACTGGCGATCGGCGACCCGCACGAGCCCTCCACCGACATCGGGCCGATCATCGACCAACCGTCGCTTGAGCGGATCGAAGCGCATATCGAGCGGATGCGCGCGCTGGGCTGCGACGTGTGGACCGGCGGACGGCCGGACGAGTCACTGGACGGCCCTTACATCACGCCCCACATCATCGGGATCGACAGCCTTGCGCAGCTTGAGAGCGAATGCTTCGGCCCGGTCATGCACGCGCTGCGTTTCGACGCCGCCGAGCTGGCCGGCCTGGTGGACTCGATCAACCGGCTGGAATTCGGGCTGACCCTGGGCGTGCAGAGCCGCATCGACGCCCGCGTAAACGAAATCATCGCGCGCGCACGCGTGGGAAACATATATGTAAACCGCGACATGGTCGGCGCCGTGGTCGGCGTGCAGCCCTTCGGCGGCATGGGCCTGTCCGGCACCGGCCCCAAGGCCGGCGGCCCCCACTACCTGCACCGCTTCGCTGTCGAGAAGACCATCACCGTGAACACCACCGCCAAGGGCGGCAACGTCGAACTGCTGCGAGAAGTCAGCGCCTGATCCAGGATTCTGCCAAGGCGCGCAGCTACCTGACGCCGACTCCAAAAAATGCGCTATAACTACGGACGAAATGCGCAACCCTCGTCAATCAGCATCGGACAAAAAAGCCAAGGCGCCTGCGGCTTCCACGAGCGAATCTCGAACCAGGCAGCCTCCGCGACGACTTGGATTTCTGGCGGGAAAAATTTCCGTGCCCCGCGACTTCGATCGCATGGCTGCCGAAGAGATCAAAGCGCTATTCCAACCTGGAAAGTGAACACGCAGCCAACTCCCAATTCTTGAACAAAACCGCAAAGGCCGGCAGAGTCGAACCGGTCCCCTTCGTCGCCGCGGAATCTTCCGCTGCGTAGCGGGGAAGAAGCTTTGGGCGCGGCCTTGACAGAGTAAGATGCACACTCCAAGCGCGGGGGACTCTTGCCGAACGGCGGGTTCAGACTTCAGCCAGCCCCGCCTCTATCGGGAGGGCCTAATCGTGAATTTGCAAAACTACGAATTGCGGATCCGTGGCCTTAAGGAAGCGCCAGGGAAGATCAAGGCCGCGGCATTCATGCACACGCTGGGTGCGCTCATCAAGACGGCCGAGCGCGCTACACGCCTGCTCGCGACCGGAGCAGGCACGGGTCGAGGCTCGCGGATTGGTACTCAACTCAAGGGAGATAGCGCTTTTGAGGAAGTCCCTTCGGTCGCAAGCCAGGAACCTCATGGCCCGTTTCCGCAATACGACACTAAATTCCAGGCGTTCGACCCTATCGAACTCGCAGGTGCCTGGCCTGGTAACGAACCGCTTGAAGATCTCTTGGCGCAACTCGACTGAATGGATCCAATAACGATGCGGTACCTCCTCGACACCGGATTGTTACTTGGTTTCACCAGACAAGCAGCATGGGCATTGAAGGTTCGGGAAACCCTTGTTTTGGGCAATCCGGAAAACATGGTCTTTACGCTACCAGTATTCTGTCCCGCAAGTAAGGCATACGGTTCTCAATCCCACAGCCACGGTTTGATCGTATCCCAAGCGAGACTTAGTATGTTTTCCGTGCGCGCACGAATCAGTTTCTCATCCCACTCCTCTACCTCGCGCAAGGGATCCAATAGATGAAGGCGCCGCCCTTTCTTGAGGAGGGTCCTAGTGGTCTTTGGAAACTCAAGACCAGCCGCATCTGCCTCATGCAACCAGTGTTCTTGCTCCGCACTATCTGGTGCTGTGAGGGCCAAATAGAACAACCTCTTGCGCTTCCAAGGGCTGTTTCCTAGACTCGCGTTTTCCTTCTGTGGCAAGAGCGCGAGATTGCCAACCGTATCCCGAGTAAATCGCTGCCGACCGTAAATGTCCGGATCCCAACCCTGTCCGGGATTGGTAGATGGCGCAACATGCTCAATTGTCTTGTACTCAGCCGAAATCCATTTTGCATACGTCAAATACTCCTGCTCTTCGCTTTCACGAAAGTCCTCCCGCGTCAGCAAACCGGGATAATTCGGATCAGGTTTCGCATATTGCGAAGCAGCCAGGATGAGAAACTTGGCCAACGGTGACGTGTGCCTGCCTATAGGTATGTCTTTAGCGCTTTGAATCCATTCTTCCTTGGTTGTGACGCCGATTTGCCTTACGGCCAAGAGCCCACGCAAATAAGCCCTTAATTCACTGACGCTCAGTAGTTGATTCTCAGACTGCAATCCACAACACAATGGGTCGCCGTAGCTGCTCCGCTCCTTCATAATTGCGCGAAAGACGCCATCTATGCCCCCGGTCGATCCTGTGACAGAACGCCTCAGAATCAAGAAAGCGGTTAGTGCGCGAACCGCATTGGTTACGTCCTTTTCGTTACCCTGCGAACGCTCTATCGCCCAGTAGCGGGCAATGGCGGGCAACACCAGGCTGGAATTCATGTCCCGAATGACCTGAAGACACAACCTCGTATCAGGTTCCAGACTAGGTGTTTGCCGTATGCCCTCTCTGCTCCAACATTCATCTCGAAACTGAGTCATCTCAGAAAGAGACTTGACGAAACGTTGCTTGGACTGTGCTGTTTCGCAACGCCTATCGTACGACCGCCTTAGGTAACGCCTTTGCCCACGAAGATCCTTCGAAACTTTCTCTCCGCTTGCGTACAAGGCAAAGGAAATGACCGTTTCTCTAGCTTCACTCTGCCTATCTGCAGGCTTTAGAATTTTCCCAAACACCCCCTCTATTTCGGAAAACTCGGGCTCGGATGTCCACCCGGTATAACCCCTTCCGCCCGTTTGCTCGCTTTGGATTACTAGCGGCTTGAATGTCTCTATCGCTGTCAAAGGCTCGCCCGTGGTATTTAGGGCATCAAAAATATCAAAGGCATAGTCTTGATTTCTAGCTTCCACGCGGGTCAGAACAACACACTGACTTATGTAGGAGGCAAAGAGAATCAGGCGGGTGAGTTGGTTCGAAGGGCCTTCTCGGGAAATATTTGCAACAACTCTCTCGTTCCTGCCTCGACGAATCTTCGGCAGTAAATTCGTGAAGCTTTTGAGTTTGAAATCTTGGCAGGGCACCACCTCATAATCCGGTGCTTCGTCGCTATTGGTCTTCTGCGCTGTCAGCCCCACAATGTGGGCTATCTGCCGCTTGATGAAATCATAGTTTTCGACCAGCCTCTTGCTTGTTGCGTCGTCATCGCGCCGGTGCTGGAAACTAAACTCCGGCCTTACTAGACTTGCACTGCTGTAGTGATCCGTGAAATCCGTCAGGAAGTTGGCTATTGTCGACTTGTAATGAGCTTTGGTTTTGTCTGCAGCCCTCTTGTCCTGATGACGGATGATACGTGGATACCTGCCGGTTTGCTGGAAACTCCGCAACTCGCCAACGATACACCGGCACAGTTGCCCAATGTGACGCTCCGCCTCCCTAATGATCACATCTTTTGCGTCAGCATGTAGATTCTCGGCCAATCCGAGATTTGCGCTAATTTTTTCCACTAACGCACAACACGTCAGGAGAAGAGTCGTTAGTCGTTGCTGGCCGTCAACCACGGCCACCGAATCACCGTCGAATGTTGTTTCACTCTTTTCTCTAACGAGGATTAATGTGCCAAGGAACGTGTATGACTCCTTAGTCTTCCGTAACTGGCCGAAACCATTCGCGCAATCCTCAAGAAGGCGACTAATCCTTTCTTCGCTCCAATCGTATGTGCGCTGATACTCCGGAATTCGGAATCCCACAGTACCACCGTGGCAATTCAGGGTGTCCCAAAGACTCTCGACCTTAGCGACAAAAATGTCCCCCACTCCGAGCATAGATCTAATACCTCATTGTTAAGTATCAGGCATCAGTTTAAGCCTAGTGAGGCCACTCGAAGAGAGCAAAACCGTGTCATTTGTGGCACGAAAGACAAATTTTTGTATTTCCGTATAGATCATCCATATCCAAAGGATCGACATCCGGCCTAAGGGGATTGTGTTGCACTTTGGACCGCATACGAGTGAGGCGAATTTCATGATCCTGCCTAATCTGGTCAACGCGTTCCGGTTGCCCTAATTCCTGTAGCGACTCTCCTTGAGACCAAGTAAAAGGCGATCCTTGTTCGAGCGCTGTCTTCTCATATTCCTGCGCTTCCCTAAAATAATTTGGGTGACGTTCACGTAGTCGAACCCATTCGATTTTCTGCTGGAAGAAGCAGAAGGTGCAGCCGCTGCGGGTGCGCCATTCGTAGTAGGAGGGCAAGCCGAGGCCTGTGCCTTCCAGAATCTCCAGGACGCCAGCCTTGTCAATCCCGGCCTCCTTCAGCGGCAACCGCACCAGCAAGTTTTCCTTCTTTGAAGCATAACCTTCGCGGTATTGCTCATCGGCACGGATGGCTACGTAGCTGTAAACGCGAATTCCTTCGTCCAGCATGGGGTGCACCCATTGCTCGAACGGTCGCAGCTTCAACTGCCGGGTGCACCAGCGGGTTTGTGGCGAGGGAAGGAAGTCGTTGTATTGCTTCAGCCAGAAGTCGAAGTCGCGATCAGGGTTCAGGCGTAGTATGGGCTTGCCGAGGAATCCCTCAAGCTTGACGAGGTATTCATAGACTTCGGGCAGTTCCTTGCCGGTATCGGTGAAAAAGTACTCAATATCCAGTTCGGGATGGTTCTGGCGCATGAATACGGCAAGCGCCGCGCTATCGCGGCCGCCAGACAAACCCAGCACATGTCGTTCGGCTTGAGACATTGCTTTAGCTTGCCGCCTTCCTCTCGTCATCTGAAGGCTTTGAGTCCGACCGCTTGCGAGGATCGAGGTACCGTGCACTCAATTCAGCTAGTGCGGCAAGAATAATGTTACGCCTCTCTTCACCACTCTCCCGCAGAGTCGAATCGACCTTTTCGATCAGCGAGTCTACTTCCTTGTGGTCCTGATCGGAAATGTGAAATTCATCGTGCAGCGCGGCGGGGCGACCGTCCATTCCGACAATTACGGCCATGGCATGGCGCTTGTCGCGGCGGCCCTTGACTCGCGCAAACGCCTCGGCTCGCTTGAACCTCTGCGCCAACTCGGCAAGTTCGACCTCCGCGCGATCAATGTCCGTATCCACCCAAAGCTGCGCCGGCTTGCTTACGGCCATGCTTGCCAAGCCTTCAATGTCAGCGTCGCTCCCTTGGAATTCCGCAATGCGCACGATAAACGCTTCCAATCTGTGATCACCCCCCAGTTCTCGCACGTTATCGGCACGGGCGCGCAATTCCGCGAGAGTAGCGAGCGAAGCATTCGGGACCTCCAGTTCAACCAGAAGCAAGTCCTTTAGCCGATTGAGCATGACCGGATAGGCTTGTTGTAGTTCCTCGATCGCGCCGCGCACGTTCTGCGAAAGGCTTTCTGACGTGTCCTGGCCGCCGGTGATGTCCATGGACCGCATGACTTGGGGAATATCGTCAAAAACCAGTTTGTTCGGATCATTCGCCTGCTTGAACAGTTGCCGCAACCGCTTTGCCGTAGCGGACAGGCGTTGCGTGCGGCCAACCCATGGCGGCAGTTGGTCATAGATCGCTACCAGGCCCTTTGCGACATCGATAGGCTGAAGATGGGGCAGCGTGTTGTGTGCGTCCAAGTCACGCACGATGCCGGCCATTGCGGACAGGAGTCGCCGAGCTTCCTGCGACAGGTCCATCCAGCGAAGCTGAATGTCCCGTGGGTCTCGTACAAGGAAGTCAATGTCCAGATCGGAAATTCGCGCCTGGAAGATACCGTCACGATAAAAGGCGAGACTGCGGCTTTGCGACAACACAAACGCGACGCCAAGCACCGGCAGCAAACCCTTCTTGATTCCGAAGGGGGGTGCGCTCCAGATTTCATATATTTCCGAAAGCAACACGGCGCGATGGGCATTCTCTTCGAGGAAGTCGGTTGCTGCTCGCCAAGTAGGGGCCAGATTGTAGTGGTCTTCGGATACGTCGCGCGGGGATACAAATTGCCATCCTTCCTTCGTGCTGGCGTGTAATCCAGTGGCCTCCAAGAGCGATGCGTACAGACCCCCCTCCGCCGGGAAGCCGCTGATGCCAAGACGCGGCTCACTTTCGTTAAGGGCCATCCGTCGGAGCAGCGCATTACGCGCGGCGACCGCGCTGCTTGACGGCTTGTCTCGCACCACAAGTTCGTTTCTAAGCCGAGGCGCACTTTCGAACCTTCGCCCTGCGAGACTCGATGCAAGGCCGTTCAATTCGGCGTGATGCAGGCGCTTTTGCGGTTGATCCCTGTAATACCAATCTGCTCCGTCGAACGCCTCGGAGACTTCGGCCTCCAGTCGTCCTTGCAGCTCGGCAATACGTGCGCGTACCTCAAGCCGGGCTACCCGATCGCCCTGCAACTCCGGTGTGTGCTCGCGCACTTTCTGAAGCGCCAACAGTTCTCGCAATAGTGGAGGAATGTTCCAGGAGCTTTGAGATAAGCCAATGACAATTTCCCAGCCGTTAACGCTCCGCGAAGCGTTGCGGCAGGCTACTTGCGCCTCTTCCATGGATTCACCCTCTGTTGGAATTGCCAGCAAGAACGTGCCGATGGCACCGTGCTTGGGTGCGTATTTGCCAGCAACCGTCTCAACTTTGGCAGCAGAAGTCACGACCACGTCAAACCAGCGAAGCGCGCCAGTCTCGTAGTAATGTCTCTTGGCCACGATCGGCTGTAACCTGGAAAGCGTTTCGAAGAAAGAAAAATCTACCTCACGCGACTCCTCCAACGCGCGCTCCGTGGCTAGGTCAATGTCAAAATCGCTGCCTTCAAATACAGCATATGCGTTCTTAAACTTTCTGAAAACGATAAGGCGCCATCTCTGCAGATCATCCAACGCCGCGTCGATCTTCTCAGTTCCGAAATCCGCAAGCGCCAATGCAAGCAACTCGCGGCTGGCCGGCAAACCGGAACGATCCTTGAGCATGTCAATCGCTGCAATCACCTTAAGCAGGCGAGAGTGCAGATCTTCTCCATCCATCGCTTCGCAGCGATCCAGCACATTCACGGCCAGTGCCCAACGGTGGCCATCGGGCGAAGCCAGAATGGCCGGTTCCAGATTAGTCCGCAGATAATCCCAAAATTGCTCGACACCGTACAGCTCATCGTCGCCTGCGGAACGGAGAAAGTCCTGAAACCCGTATGGCTCCGCAGAATTCAGAAAGCTGAAGACGCTGCGCTGGTTTTGCCCAAAACGCCGACGCGAAACGGGGCCTAGCAAACACGCAACGATGGGGTGGAGCGGCCAGCAATTCTCCAGGGTGCGCGGTAGCTGCGAAGAAGTAGCTCGTTGCATCGATCCCGAAACCCTGCGGGCGACATTACCGGGGCGTACGTCGCCACGATCACTTTCAATGGCGCGGGAAAGCAGATCAATCTGTTCATCGCCCGCCGCATTGATGACCAGATCTACAAAACGGCCCTGAATCTTGGCCCATTCGTCGCGCATCTCGCGGGACAACCGGTTGGCGTATTCCTCGAATGCTTGGTGGAGGATGCCGATAACTACTAGGCGGCCACCGCTTCGGGATGCTACCTCCGCCATCTGCTGAAAAAGATAGATGTCCTCGCCTTGTTCAGCGGCAGCCTCAAGCAGCTTGCCCATCTCATCAATGAACACGATCAAGCCACCGCCCACTCGTGGGTAACGCCTTGCCTGCTCTTGAAGGGTTTGCAAAATGCCGGACTCATCCCACACTTGCGGCTTTTCTTTGCCGGCCAAGCGGACGTTCTCGATGGCCTCTCCGAGGACAGCTATGGGGCTCTCCCGGCGACCTACAACAGGCAAGACACGCCAGCCCCTCTTGCGGGGCGGCATCGCTTCCCATAAGCGAGACGCAGTTTCCTGCCCGAGAATCGATTCAGCCTGCCGTCGCCGTTGCTCATCGCCACTTAGCGCGGCGCCGAGCGCAATCAACAGACTGGACTTGCCAGTGCCGTAAGGTCCCGTCCAGGTGAACGCGGCCTGACCGTCGCCCGCCATGTGGCCAGCCATCGTCTCCAGCGCATTAGCGGATGAGCGCGGGCAAACGAAGCCCGCAAGGGCGGAGTCGTCGGTCAGGTCCGTATCGATCCGCACAGAGCGCTGAAAACGCCGCACAACACGAACGCTATCGGCAAGCGACACTAGCTCTGATCCTCCCTGATCATCACGCGGCGTAATCTTCCTTGACAAAGTCCAGTGCATTTTCGGCGCTTAGTTCTCCCGAACGCATAAGCTGCTTCAGCCCTGCGGTTTCCGACCACCGGAAGAGTCCGTTGCTCGATTCTTCGAGTCGCGATAGACGGTCGGCCAATTCCTCTTCGCTTAGCAGGAAAACGCGGCCTGGCGATCCCGGCTCGTGGGCCAGCAACTCGAACGAAAGGGTCTTACCGGCCGAGAATCGAGACCAGAAATCTGTAACCGCATAGGAAAACACGCCATCGCCTAATGAAGGTTTACGTCCGCGCACAAACCGAAATCCGTCGCGCTTTCCAACAAGCCTCACCAGTCCCAACTCAGTAAGCGGCGACTCAAGTGTGTCCTCATGACTTGCCTTGCCCGAAGGAGACATCGAAACGTATGTTCGCACGAAACAGGCGACGTCTGCCTTTAGCGTCGTGGGAGCAGCACGGCGCCAACCGCGATCACGTGCAAGCGCCGTAAGCCCCGAAACGAGCTGCTCCCGATCAAAAAAGTCGCGAGAATAGTAGCTGAATGCCCAGAACCAGGTGGTCTTAGTGGGGACACCCGCGAGTCGCCAGTGGACCAGCCAAGCAGTCGCTGGGTGCTCGAAAAAAGGATCCAGCCCGCCTTGGCCAAACAGCGTGGCTCCAAACTGAGTTACTGACGGTCCGCCCAAGATAGACCCATCGTCGATCACGCCGGTAACGGTGGCCCAATGGCGAATGGAGGCCACCATGTTCTTGCCCACCCCAAATCGGGCGATCGCATCGTCTGCACGAAAAATCGACTTGGCGCCTGCCGGATCGGCCGAATTCTCGACTGCGTCAAACGCCTTCTTGAGCCATCCGTAGCGCAGTGGAAAAGTCTCGTGTCCCGATAGGCGCGGCCGGTAATCGTCTCGATAGAGCGGGCCTCTCCGCATCGGCTCTTCCGTGTGAACGAGCAAGTGACAATACTACCATGTTACGTTAAGGTGCTTTTGATACTGGACGAAACGTCCAGGTGGATTGGCAATGCGAAAGGAAACGTGTCTGTACGCCGACTATCAGGCCACCACGCCGCTTGACCCACGTGTCTTAGCAGCCATGGAGCCACATTGGCACGAGGCGTTCGGCAATCCGCACTCTACCGACCACGTAGTCGGTTGGCAGGCCGAAAAAGCGACGCGTAAGGGTGCATCTTTAGTGGCTGCCTTAATCGGTGCGGATACCGACGAAATTATCTTTACGTCCGGCGCCACGGAAGCCAATAACTTAGCGCTCTTCGGTCTTGTGCGGCATACCTCAAGCAAACGACGGCGCATTTTGGTAAGCGCTATAGAGCACAAGTGCGTATTGGCTGCTGCGAGAGCATTAGAGGATCGTGAGAAGTTCACTGTTGAGCACGTTCCGGTCGATTCAGAAGGCCGAATTGACTTAGGCACCCTCAAGGAGATGCTCGACAACACCGTGTTGCTCGTTTCGATCATGGCAGTCAATAACGAAGTCGGCGTAATCCAAGACATACCGGCCATTGCCTCACTGCTCGCTCCATATGGAATCCTCTTGCACACAGATGCTGCACAGGCCCCGTGCGCAATGGATCTGCACGATCTCGCCTATCACGCTGATCTAATAAGTCTTTCTGGACACAAAATGTATGGACCGCAGGGAATTGGGGCTCTATATCTAAGGCGCGATCTGCATGACAGGATCGAACCACTCATTCACGGTGGAGGTCAGCAGGGAGGCATTCGGTCA
Source organism: uncultured Gammaproteobacteria bacterium (assembly GCA_951828235.1). GTDB lineage: Bacteria > Pseudomonadota > Gammaproteobacteria > Steroidobacterales > Foliamicaceae > Foliamicus. The sequence goes on along the minus strand of OX639965.1, from coordinate 1,238,128 downwards.
GGCACCCTGCCTTTGCCGCTTTGCGCGGGAATGGGTGCAGCCGCTTCTCTCTGCGCAAGCGAACAGGCAAGCATTGAACGGCAGGAGATAGCGAGGCTAAGAGATACTTTTGTAGGGCACTTGCGGACTGGTGAGATCGAAGTTGCTCTGAATGGGCCGCCCAATGAACATCGTCATCCCGGAAATGCCAACGTTCGTTTCGTCGGGCACAACGCACAAGATATTCTTGGAGTGTTGCAGCCCCGCCTGGCTGCATCCACTGGAGCAGCCTGCACATCCGGAACTCCCGAGCCTTCGCATGTTCTCAGAGCTCTAGGACTATCAACTGAAGAAAGCGAGGCCTCAATTCGATTCAGCTTTGGCCGCTTTTCGACGGAACACGAAATTGAGCAAGCAGCGACGCTCGTTCTTGAAGCTCTCGCGTCCATATCGTCTGCTGCAAGACCCCAAGCAGCTTTAGCGTGATGGAAGCTAGCTGCTACAGCAGACCGGGAACAAGGGCGGCGCGGCTTTTGGGGAAATCGGGGAACTTCGTGCGGTACCAGGACCGGCGCCAGAGTGCCCGGGGCACCAGGTTGGCGATGCTCCAGAGGGCGAAGGCCAGGGCGGGCAGGCACCAGGTCAGGAGGGCGAAGCCGATCCATTCGATGATCTCGCCCAGGAGGTTGGGGCAGCAGCAGAGGTTGAACGCGCCGCCTTCAGGCATTACGCGTTGATGGCCGCTGCGGCGGCGCAGCGCGAGCAGGCGGTAGTCCGACCACAGGTTGAGCCAGGCGCCGGCGAGCATCAGGATCCCGCCCGCGAGGAATCGCGGATCGGACAGCCACGCGTCTCCCAACTGAGGAGCAAACGCCAGATAGGCCCCCAGCAGGGCGCCGTTGATCACGTTGAAGGTGGCTCCGCTTATCCACATGCCGGACGGGATTGTGGCGCCCGGTTTGAGCACGGCGAGAGGCCACGCTAGCGTTCGGTGGCTGTAGTGCGCCAGCCACAGCGCAACGGCGACGTTGCCGACGGGATGGAGGTTGCCGCTTGCGAAGTAAATGACGGGGAACGTGGCCAGCGCCGGCAACTCCATCCAGAACCAGCCCCAGCGCGCGTCAATGTGCTTGCCCCGGCCCGGTCCGCCGATCCGGCCCGTGATGTCGCGAACCCTGAAGCTCATTGCGAATGCGAGCACCGCAAGCGCCGCCCAGATCGCGGATAGCAGGACCAGGTTCGCAATCAAGGCAGAAGCGAGAGTTGTTCTTCGGGCGCGGTGTTTCGGCGCGAACGGCGCGGCGGCTTCGGAGGAGCGGCTGGTGGGCGGAACAGGGTGGTTTTGAGCGATGGACGGCGGGCGGCGTTGAGGCCGTGGCGGCGGCAGGCCTTGTCGAAACGCTGGCGGAGCAGGTCGGCGTAGTGGCCCTGGCCGCGCATGCGCCGGCCGAAGGACGAGTCGTTTTCCCTGCCGCCGCGGATCTGGCGGACGCGGCTCATGACGTGTTTGGCCCGCAAGGGGTATTGCTCGGCCAGCCAGTCCTTGAACAGGGGGCGGACTTCGTTGGGCAGGCGCAGGACCGTGTAGCCGGCCCATAGCGCGCCGGCCTTCGCCGAGGCTTCGAGAATCCCTTCCAGTTCGTGGTCGTTGAGCGCGGGTATGACGGGCGCGAACATCACGCCCGCGGGAACTCCCGCTTCCGTCAGGCGTTCGATCGTCGCCAGACGGCGGCGGGGCGAGGCGGTCCTCGGCTCCATGCGGCGCTTCAGCTCATCGTCGAGCGTGGTGATGCTAAGGAAAACGTGCGTCAGCCCAAGACGAGCCAGTTCACTTAACAGGTCGAGGTCGCGTTCCACCAGTGCGGACTTGGTCACGATGCCCACCGGGTGGCGTGTTTCCAGCATGATCTCCAGCAGCGCGCGCGTAGTGCCCAACTGTTTCTCGAAGGGCTGGTAGCAGTCGGTGTTGACGCCCAGGGCGATGGACTTGCACTTGTAGCCCGGGCGCGCGAGTTCGCGCTTGAGCAGTTCGGCGGCATTGGGCTTGTGGACGATCTTGGTCTCGAAGTCGAGGCCGGGCGAAAAGTCGAGGTAGGCATGCGAGGGGCGGGCGTAGCAGTAAATGCAACCATGCTCGCAGCCCTTGTAGGGGTTGATGGATTGTTCGAAGCCGACGTCCGGCGACTTGTTGCGGCTGATGATGCTCTTGCTGAGCTCGGGAATCAGCTCGGTGTCGGGGTGGGGCGCGAGTTCGGCGACGCCGGGATCGGGTTCGTAGGTCTGGCGTTCGAAACGGCCGGGCAGGTTGCCGCGGGCGCCCCGGCCGCGGATGTTGTGGCCGGGTTGGGGGAAGGTGTCGCGGATGGGCTTGGTCATCTGAAGGGATATTACTTGGGTTGGGGAGGGCGGGACGCCCTCGGTCCCAGGCGGTACCGGGGGGCGGTCGCGGCTATACTCACGCAGCCATGCGGCCAGCTATCAAGTACGGGATTTGGATCGCCATCGGGGCGGTCGTGCTCATCGGCGCGTTCAGCCTGTTTTCGGGCGGTGAGAACGCGGTTGAAGTGCGGGTGGCCGAAGTGACCATGGGGGAAATCCGCAAGACAGTGCTCAATACGCGCGCGGGCACCGTCGATGCCTGCCGGAGGGCGAGAATGTCTCCCTCGTCACCGGGGCAGATCGCCGGCCTGCCGGTGGCGGAAGGCGACGCGGTCAAAGAAGGCCAGGTGCTGCTGGAAATCTGGAACGAGGACCTGAAGTCGGAAATCGAACTGTCGCAGCGCAACCTGGTCGCCGATCAGTCGCGGGCAGCGGAAAGCTGCACCCGCTCGGACCTGGCGGCGCGCGAGGCGGTGCGGCTGGCCAGGCTGCACGAAGACAACCTGGTTTCCGAGGAGGAGCTGGAGCGGGCCGAAGCGGAACGCGAGGCGCGTGCCGCGTCCTGCAAGGCCGCGCGGGATTCGGCCAGTGCGGCCGAAGCGCGCGTTCAAGTCAACCGCGCCCGCCTGGAACGCACCTATCTGCGCTCTCCCTTCAACGGCGTCATCGCCGAAATCAACGGCGAACTGGGCGAGTACGTGACGCCCTCGCCCGTCGGCGTGGCCACACTGCCCACGGTGGACGTGATCGACAACACCTGCCTGTATATCACCGCGCCGATCGATGAGGTGGACGCGCCATTGGTCCAGGCGGGACAGGAGGCAAGAATCCTGCTGGACGCTTTCCCGGACCAGTTCTTTCCGGGATTTGTGCGCCGTGTTGCCCCCTACGTGCTGGACCTTGAGAAACAGGCGCGCACGGTGGAGATCGAGGCGGAGATCAACGAGCCCGAGCGGTATGGACTCATGCCGGGCTATAGCGCCGACGTGGAAGTGATCGTGGACGTGCGTGATGAGGCCCTTCGCGTGCCGACGGAGGCGGTGGTCGAGGACGAGCGGATCATGGTGCTTAACACCGGTACCGGACTTCTTGAGGAACGCCCGGTCGAGATCGGCCTGGGCAACTGGGAATTCACCGAGATCGTCAAGGGGGCCACAAACGGGGAACTCGTGGTATTGAGCCTGGACCGGGCGGGCGTTGAGCCGGGCGCGCCGGCGGTGCGGGCAGCGGAATAGCCTGCATGAAACAAACGAAATCGTCCCGCTTTCGTCGAGGGCGGGACGCCCTCGCTCCCGGCATAGCTTGAGGGTATCGCCCGGTGTTGACCCTCACCAGCGTCTTCCGCGACTACCCGGTGGGCGACCAGGTCGTGCATGCGCTGCGCAACATCACGATTGAGGTCGAGTCCGGCGAATACCTGTCGATCATGGGACCGTCGGGCTCGGGCAAGTCCACGCTGCTGAACATCCTCGGCCTGCTGGACTCGCCCGACGGCGGCAGCTACCGGCTGCTGGGCGAGGACACCGCGAAGATGTCCGACGACAAGCTGGCGCGCACGCGCCGCGAAGTGATCGGCTTCGTGTTCCAGTTTTTCCACCTGGTTCCCAGGCTGACCGCCTTCGAAAACGTGGAACTGCCTCTCACGCTGGCCGGCTGGCGCCGGCGCAAGCGGCGTGAGAAAGTGAGGCGCGCGCTGGAGCGCGTCGAACTGGCCGACCGCATGGAGCACCGCCCGAACCAGCTTTCCGGCGGTCAGCTCCAGCGCGTCGCCATCGCGCGTTCCATCGTGATGTCGCCGAGTCTGCTGCTGGCCGACGAACCCACGGGCAACCTCGATTCGCGTTCCAGCATGGAGATCATCCGGCTCCTGGAGTCCCTGAACGAGGACGGGCTGACGCTGGTGGTCGTGACTCACGACCCGGAGCTCGGACGCCGCGCCCGGCGGCGGCTGACCATGCTGGACGGCCGCATCGGCGGTGACGAACGCCTCTGATTCCTGCCGGCGGATTTGATTCGCCGCCGCCGGACCCGGCTGGAATCCTCAAAAAAGCGAGCGTGATATGGTTGGAATGCTTGTTTAACCAACTTGGGAGGAATGAAAATGGCGACACGTCTCGTTTACGGGCTTGCAATACTTGCTGCTGTCATAGAGGGCGTCGCGCCCGGCGCGGTCCCCGGCGGTCTTCTTCCGCTGGTCATGGTCGTGCTCGGAGTGGCCTATGCCGTGATGAACATTGACGCCGCAAGTCCGCAGGCCTTCTTGACTACCGCCCTGGTAGTGGCCGCCGCGGGCGGGGCCGACGTTCTTTCTAACGTCCCTGCCATCGGCGGTTTTCTCGACGCCATTATCGACCAGGTGGCCGTCGTTTATCTCTCAGGCGGCGCAGCCATACTGGGAGTGCGGGCGTTCAACCTGATATCCAAGGGAAGCGTGTAACACGATTCACGGGGCGGCGGGCGCCAGAGGGCATTCGCACGCCTTGAATCACATCAAGGGCGCATAGCGGCAACCGCTTCGCGCCGCCCATGCCGCCGGGGGTCCCTCCGGCGGCATGGCTGTACGCCATGGTCTATCCGACAGCCTGAGCCGATGGGCCCGGCCGCTTCCAGTTCCTGGCCCAGTAGATGAAGGGCGTGTCCAGCACCGCAATGAGGAACTTGAATACGTACTTCGCCGCCGCCAGCTGAAGGGCGGTTACAAGATCGACGATTCCCCACCACACCACGAGGCCGTAAATCAGCGTATCGATGACCTGCGATAGCAGGGTCGATCCCGTGTTGCGCAACCACAGGTGTTTGCCGCCGGTGGCGTTGCGGATGCGGTGAAACACCCACACGTCGAAGCTCTGGCTCAACAGGTAGGCCAGCAGCGACCCGAACACGAACCGCGGCGTGTAGTCGAACAGCGCGGCCATGGCCTCGTGCATCCTGAGCGCGTGCTCGGCCGTTTCCGGCTCGGGCGACGGTGCGTAGAACAGCCCCACGCGGCTGATCACCACGACCATGATGCTGACCGCGAAGCCCAGCATCACGGCCCGCTGCGCCTCCCGCTTGCCGAATTTTTCGCTCAGGAGGTCGGTGGCGAAGAAGATGCTGGAATAGAGGATCACCCCCATGCTGGTCTGCAGGCCCAGCACGGTGGTCAGCTTGGGCCCCTGGATATTGGCCATCACGAGACTGAAAATGATGGCGGCGTAAAGGCCGTAGCGGCCGAACAGCCGATACAGCAACACGGCGAAGCCGAGGTCCAGGAGCACGGTGAGGAACCACAGCCAGGCCTGGTGTTCCAGCAGAAATTGTTCGAGTCCGGAAAACATGGGCGGGCCCCGGTTCGGCGGAAGTCCGTTACTGTAACCGCACCGCCGCCATCGGGTTAAGCAACTTGAGGCACAATTCAAGCGCCCACGAAGATCCACGCCGATGAGAACCAACGACCTGCTGCTGATGGCCACGCGCTCGATGTTTCGCCATCGGCTGCGCGCCGTCATGATGATGCTCGCCACATCCATAGGGATCGTGTCGGTGCTGCTGCTGACCGCCCTGGGCGAAGCAGGCCGCCTCTTCGTTACCGGCGAATTCCGGATCCTGGGGACCGAACTCATCATCGTGCAGCCCGGCAATCCCGGCGAATCCGGGTCCAACCCGTTCGGCTTTTCGGGCGAGGCACCGCGTGACCTGACCTATCGCGACGCCGAACTGGTTTCGCGCGTACCCGGCGTGGTGCAAGCGGCGCCCATGATGATGGGCGCCCTTCCCGCCTCGCGCGGCGGAAAGGAACGGGAAACGTTCGTGATGGGTACCACCCGGGATTATTTCCACATCCGGGATCTCGACCTGAGCGCGGGGACTTACTTTCCGCGCATGGACATGGACCGCATTTCCCCGGTGTGCGTGGCGGGGGAGTTACTGGTCAAGGAACTGTATGGCTCCAAACCGGCCCTGGGTACCTGGCTGCGGCTGGGAGACTCGCGCTGCCGAATCGTGGGGCTGCTGGCCGATACGGGACAGAGCATCGGAATCAACGTGGGCGAGATCGTGGTGGTTCCCGTTGCTTTCGCCGCCACCATGTTCAATACCGAAGCCCTGACCAACATCATGGTCAAGGCGCGCGACCGGGAGTCGGTGCCGGGAGTAATCAGCCGGCTTACCGAACGTCTGACCGAGCAGCATTACGGCAAGCAGGACTTCGTGACCATTACCCAGGACGCGGTCCTGTCGGTATTCGACGGCATCTTCAACGCGATTACGGCCGCCCTCGGCGGCATAGCCGGGATCAGCCTGATCGTGGCCGGCGTCCTGATCATGAACGTGATGCTGGTGGCGGTCAGCCAGCGGACTTCGGAGATCGGTCTCTACATGGCCATCGGGGCGGCCCGCCGCCAGATCATGCGACTGTTCATCGGCGAGGCGGCCCTGCTCGCAGTGATCGGTACCGTGTGCGGGCTGGGACTGGGTTACCTGCTGATCTGGATCGCGCAGCAACTGTTTCCGGCGATTGAGATCCGGCCGCCCTGGTGGGCCGTGGTCGCAGCGGTGGTTACCGCCGTGGGCAGCGGCCTGGTTTTCGGGGCGTTGCCGGCGCGCAAGGCGGCCCGCCTGGACCCGGTGCAGGCGCTGAGAGGACGCGTCTGATGAAAGCCCTGGATCTGTTGCGCCTGGCATTGCGCGCGCTGTCCATGCATCGTCTGCGTACGCTGCTGACCGCACTCGGAACGGGGATCGGCGTGGCCGCCGTGATTCTGCTGACGTCCATCGGCGAGGGCATGTATGACTTCATGGAGACTGAAGCCACTCGCTTCGGAACGCACTTCCTGGTCATTACGCCGGGGAAGACCGTAACCATCGGGGGCCCCCCGGGGCTCAACACCAATACCGTGCGTCCGCTGACCCTGGACGATGCGCTGGCGATCGGGCGGCTGAATTCGGTCAAGGCCGTTGCCCCTGCAGTCATGGGGTTCGCGGAAGCGGAACGCGAGGGCGTCAGGCGCGACGTCACGGTGCTTGGAACCGGCCCCAGCCTTCCCGAGATTTTCTCATTGGAAGTCGCGTCGGGCCGTTTCCTGCCGCAGGAGGACTTCGAGTCCTCCCGCCCGCTTGCGGTATTGGGCAGCGAAATGAAGCGCGAACTGTTCGGAACGGACAACGCGCTGGGAGCTTACATCCGTGTCGCCGGGCAACGCTTCCGGGTGGTCGGAGTGCTTGCCGATGCCGGTACCACGGTCGGCTTCGACATGAACGAGATTATCTTCGTCCCGGTCAGGCACACCATGGAAATCTACAACATGCTGGGTGTGCAGGAAGTGGACGTGCGCTACGACGAGAACCGGCCGGCCAGCGAAGTGGAGGGCGACATCACGCGCTTGCTGATCGCGCGACACGGTTCGGAAGACTTTTCGATCACCACCCAGGACCAGATGCTCAACACCATGCGGGTGATTCTGAGCACCATTACCTCGGCGGTCGCGGCCCTGGGGGGCATATCGCTGGTGGTCGGCGGCGTGGGCATCTTCACGATCATGACGATTTCGGTGCAGGAACGCATTTTCGAGATCGGCCTGTTCCGCTCGCTGGGGGCCCGCCGCCGCGAGGTTCGCCGCCTGTTCCTGGCCGAAGCGCTGGCGCTTGGAGCTGCCGGCGGCCTGCTCGGGCTGGCCCTGGGCCAGGGCGCGGCCTGGCTGCTGAGCGCGCTGTTCCCGATCATCCCGGTCAGTATTTCGGTGGCCTATACCATTGCAGCCTTGATGATCGCCGTGCTGATCGGAATCCTGGCGGGCGTAGCGCCCGCCGTGCGGGCGGCGCGCATGAACCCCGTTGTGGCGCTGCGCGCCGAATAGTCCCGTTTTTCTTGCAAAAGGAGCAGCAACTTGATTGACCTTTACTACTGGCCCACGCCCAACGGGTTCAAGATCGCCATCATGCTTGAGGAGTGTGGTTTGCCGTACAAAACCAAGCCGGTCAACATCGGCGCGGGCGACCAGTTCACCCCCGAGTTCCTGGCGCTGAACCCCAATCACCGCATGCCGGTGATCGTGGACAACGACGCGGACGGAGGCCCGCTTTCGGTGTTCGAGTCCGGCGCCATCCTGGTTTACCTGGCCGACAAGACCGGGCGCTTTCTGTCCAGCGAAACGCACCAGCGCTACGACGCGATGCAATGGCTGTTCTGGCAGATGGCCGGGCTGGGGCCCATGGCCGGCCAGGCGGGGCACTTCCTCATCTACCAGGAAGGCAAGCATGCCTACGCCACCGAGCGCTACTCCAACGAGTACGGGCGATTGCTGGCGGTCATGGAGCGCAGGCTCAGGGACCGCGAATACCTTGCCGGCGAGTATTCGATCGCGGACATGGCCTGCTACCCCTGGGTGGCTCCTCACGAGAGGCTTGGCCAGAGCGTCGACGAGTTGCCCCATGTCGCCGGCTGGATTGAAAGGCTGGGCGCGCGTGGGGCAGTGCAGCGCGGAATGGAAGTCGGCAAGGACCTGCGCTCCGACAAGCCGATGACCGAAGAGCAGCGCAAGATGCTTTATGGTCAGACCGCCAAAAAGACACTGGAAAAGGCATGAAGCTCTACGACTACGCCCATGCGCCCAACCCCAGGCGGCTGCATATTTTTCTGGCGGAGAAAGGCCTGGAGATGGAACGGGTTCAGATTGACCTGACCAAAAAGGAGCAGCTGAGCCCCGAGTACCGCGAGGTCAATCCGCTCTGCCAGGTTCCGGTGCTGGAGACCGACGACGGCGCCCGCATCAGCGAATGCCTGGCGATCTGCCGCTACCTGGAGGACCTGCACCCGGAACCCAACCTGTTCGGATCGGGCCCCGATGACCGCGCGCAGGTGCTGATGTGGAACCACATCGTGGAGCAGGAAGGCATGCCGGGACTTGCCGAAGCCTTGCGTAACCGGATCAACAACTTCAGGGACCATGCATTGCCGGGACCCGTGCCCTACGCCCAGATTCCCGAGCTGGTGGAGCGGGGCCGCAAGCGCGCCGGGCACTTTCTGGACTTCATGGACCGGCGGCTGACCGGGCGCGGCTACCTGGCGCTCGATCGCTTCACCATCGCCGACATCACGCTGCGGGTGGCCGTGGACATGGCCGCGCGCATGGCCAACAAGTTCGAGCTCAGGGTACTGGATGAACGTCCCGCCCTGGCGGCCTGGCACGCCCGAGTCTCCGAGCGCCCCAGCACGCAGGCCACCTAGACCAACCATGCTGGAACTCGGCCTTTCACTGGTATTCGCCTACCTGATCGGCTCGATCAACTTCAGCCTGGCGCTCGGCAAGTTCAGGAACCTGGACGTTCGCGAAACGGGCAGCGGCAACGCCGGCGCCACCAATGCGCTGCGCGCCGCGGGCTTCTGGTTTGCGCTCGCGGTCATGATCGGCGACGTGGGCAAGGCGATACTGGCCGTGGGCCCCCTCGCGTCGCTGGCGTACTCCTTAGCGGAAGAACCGACCTTTTCCATGGCCTGGGTCCAGGTGGCGGCGGGCGCCTCCGTTACCGCGGCGCATTGCTACCCGCTGTGGCACGAGTTCCGGGGCGGCAAAGGATTCGCCACGTTGCTCGGCTCGTACCTGATGTTGCACGCGCCGCTGGTGGGCGCGGTGCTGGCCGTGTGGGTGCTGGTCATGATCTTCAGCGGCTACGTGGGGCTGGCAACCATGGTGGCGGCCGTCTCGGCGCCGATTTTCCTTGCTTTCTTCATGCCCGATGCGCTGCCGGAACTGTTCTGGCTGGCCGCCGCGGCGGGCGCATTCACGGTATTGACGCACCGCAGCAATATCCGCAACCTGCTCGACGGATCGGAACATTGTTTCGTGCGCGTGCGGGTCGATCACTGGTTCAAGAGCGGCGGCTGAACTCTGTACGACCGGCGCGCACTGCTGGAAGCGCTCGATCCGGCATTGCTCCGGCGAATAAAGCTGCTCGAAATCCATGATTCGTTGCCGTCCACCAACGAGCGATTGCTGCAGGTTCCCGCCATGGCGCCAGGGGACAGCCTGGCGGTCTGCCTGGCCGGCCATCAGAGCGCCGGGCGCGGGAGAAACGGCAAGAGCTGGCATTCGCCGGCCGGCGCCGGACTGCTGCTCAGCGTGAGCAGGACCGCGCCCAGGCCTCCGGACGGCTCGCTTTCGCTGGCGCTGGGCGTCGCGATTGCCGAGGGCCTGGAGGCGTTCGTGGCGGACCGGGTGGAATTGAAATGGCCCAACGATCTGGTAGCTCAAGACCGCAAACTGGGCGGAATCCTGGTGGAGACCTCCACGTCCAGCATCCCGGGAGGGAGGGCGTCCCGCCCTCCACGAAGGGGAGACGCCTTCGCTCCCGCACGTTCCTCGCAGGGCGCTGCGGACACTCGCGTGGTCGCGGGCCTGGGCGTCAATATCCGGGTCAGCGACGAACAACGCAATCGAGTCGCCAGGGAGGGCGGCATGAACCCGGCCGGCCTTGCTGAGCTTGACCAGCGCAATTCCGCTGAGCACAACGCGCTGGCGGGCGCCATGATCACGGCGATCGCCGCAGTGCTGGAAAGGCATCCCGCATACGGTTTCACCGGCTGGGCGGACGCGTGGCGGCAGCGCGATTGGCTAGCCGGACGGCGCATAGAGGCCCTCTGCGGCGCCGACAGGCACGTGGGCGTGGCGGCGGGAGTCGATTCGTCGGGCGCCCTGCTGCTTAAGGAATCGGGCGGCGAACGGCGCATACTGTCGGCGGAGATTCGCTTGTGAACGCTGCTGCTTCGCGCATCCTGCTCATCGACGTGGGGAACACGCGGATCAAGTGGGCCTGGCTTTCGGGTGCGGGGAAGGAACTTCAAGGCGCCGGCGCCGCGCGCACCTCGGACGGGCTGCCCGCTCTGCCGTTCCTGGACCGCGGGGAGGCATCGGCCGGTGCATTGGCCTGCAACGTCGCGGGCGTGGAAATCGGTCGCAAGCTTGCGGGACTGGTGTTGGAACGACTGGCCGTAGAACTCGTGTTCGTGCGAGCGCGCGCTTGTGCCTGCGGCGTGACCGCCGCCTACGCCAATCCCCTGAATCTGGGCGCGGACCGCTGGGCGGCGCTGGTCGGCGCGCACGCGCTGGGCCCCAGGGACTATTGCATCGTCGACGCCGGGAGCACGGTGACCATGGACCTGCTGCTGGCCGATGGACGCCATCTCGGCGGCTACATCGCGCCGGGCCGGGAGATGAGTCTGGCCGCCATGGCGAAGGGAACCGCCGAACTGGCCTCGAGGCTGAAGGATCATTCGCACAAGCCGCGAAATCTCGCGCCCGCCACCGAAAGCGCCGAGGCGATGGAAATGGGCACGCTGGCGGCGCAGTTGGGAATGATCCGCACGGGCATGCAAACGCTGGCAGGCGAGGGAGGGGGTTCCCCGGTCCTGTTGCTGACCGGCGGAGGCGCCGACGACCTGGTCGCCACCGGCGAGCTGCCGGAAGCTCAAGTCGCCCCGGACCTGGTGCTGCGTGGTCTGGCCGCTCTCGCGGTAGAATTACGGGCCGGGCCGGAATAGCTCAACTGGTAGAGCATCCGCCTTGTAAGCGGAAGGTTGCGGGTTCAAGTCCCTCTTCCGGCACCATGTGGTGATGTAGCTCAGCTGGTTAGAGCGGCGGACTCATAACCCGCAGGTCGGTGGTTCAAGCCCACCCATCACCACCACTTTCCGAACTTTTAACTGACTGAGGTGCGATCAACAATTCGTGCATTCCAGATTACTTTGGTTACACCACATAGCGCATTAAGAAGCGCGTGCCAAATTTGGAACCTAAGCATCCAGATGAGTCCACCGCTGGCCTACTAGCCCAAATTCACTCCGGCTTTATTGAGGAAAACGCTCACTACAGTCGCGGCGCTCTGACAAGGAAATTCTCGCGGGCCATCGAGGAAATGGAACAAATCGTAGCCGGGGAGTGGGAGGTTGCCGATCACAGCGTCCAGCGTGGGGGGCGCAAACCAAGCGTCCGAACAACGCAAACTCGGTCACTTACTCGGAATTGCTGCCGCTGGAAGACCATGCGCAACCATCAATACCGGCAGACCATCGCCCAACACAAGAACAGCAGCTGCTGCCACACCTAATCAACTCGATCAGACTTGTAACGTTCCAATACTCTTGGCTTTCCTTTGTCTATTAAAAACCATTGCAAGTAGTCGTAACAGAGATATGGCCCCATGGTCGATGGGTTCCGGGCACAAGTCGTGGCCCCATGTTGCATCTACTTCACGCTATACTTCACATCCCATATTGTGACGGGAAAGACAAACATGTGGGCTCAACCTCAACCACTGACCGGCGAGTCCCCTGCTGAGGTTCCCTTACCAAGGGCACCGCTCGAACGCGTTATCGCCCAGATTCGATTTCCTCAGATTCTTGCGATTCGCAATCCGGATCGAGTTGCAGATTTTCAGGAGTTGATTCGCGACACATATCCGGAACTAAGCAAAGAGCAAGGACGGAATGTCGACTTAAGCCGGGAAACGCCGGAGATTAGCGAACGCTCGCTGATTTGGAGGTTTTCCGGTAGCCGAGAATCACCTTCTTGGCTAGTTTCGTTGGGCGTGGATTTCGTTGCCCTTGAGACTACAAACTATGAGAGCCGTAACGACTTCTTGACAAGACTTAATCACATTGTTTCCAGTCTCGCGGAGGCCTTTAATCCGGCGAGTGCTCAGAGAGTTGGATTGCGGTATATCGATCGGATGAAGGGCGAGGCAACAGAAAAACTGCGAGATCTCATTCATCCCGAGGTGCTAGGCATCTTGAATTCCAATCATGCCGACCCGCAAACGCTTGGCCAAGCGGCGGTGCATTTGATTACAAACGCCCAATTCCTTGCCGAAGAGGGACTGATCCAAGGCACATGGGGCAAGTTGCCGCCAAATTCAACTCACGATCCTAACTTATTGGAGCCACTAGATAGTGAAAGTTGGTTTCTTGATCTGGACATGTTTACACCCAATTCGATGCCTTACGATACGGAACTGGTAATTTCCACCGTTGGGAGCTTCGCCAAGCGAATTTACAGTGTGTTTCGGGAAATGACTACCGACAATTTCTTGGCCTTTTACGGGGCGGAATTATGATCGCAACGTGCGCACGTAGCTACACAAAAGAAGAAAAGGGCATCCTGGCAACCCTCATTCAAGACGAACCTCGCTACCACTCTATTGCCTTGAATCGAACCCTCGGAGGAATCCCCGAATCGGGAACCGTAGCGAGCTATTACATTCCTCGCGCGACCGACGCAACAAGTTCCTACCCACGGCCACAATTGCAGTTGGTCCCCAACGAAACTACAGCCGAGGCAATTCTTGAAATACGGAGACTAGGCGGACTTAAGTGGGAAGAAATTGGCAATCTCTTTCGAGTTTCGCGCCGTAGCGTCCACAATTGGGCAAACGGTCAGCCGACTACCGCTATTCATGAACAGAGCATTCGGCAGGCGCTCAAAATAATTCGGCGTATTGACACCGGCAGCCAGGAACAAAATCGAAGCCAATTGCTTACGCAGAATTCTTCGGGGCAGTCTTTGTTTGAGATACTACGAGCCAACCGTTTCAAGGAAGCAGCCGAGCTACTTTCCCCATCGCGAGCAATGCAGCGGCCGCTTCCCCTGGCACCCAGCGCGCAAGCCGCTCGACGCCCTCCATCCCCCGCGTATTTTCTTGAGGCAATACAAGATCCACCCCATACTCCCTCCTCCAGGACTCGCATCGCGAATGTCGTGAGGATTGCAAAAAAGAAAGCGACATGACTCTTCAATGGCTAGCAGAACCGAAGGAGCGATCAATAGAGTATTACGCCAATGGCGACAGGGAGACGTAACCTTAGACGAAGGGCTGGAATTCATATATCTCGCCGATAGAGCTCATATCTCGGCAAGGCAAGAACCTGATGACAAACCAGCACTTTCTCCGAAAACCGAGGACGAGATGTCAGAGGTCGTGCCGGTCTCTGATGAAATCCGCGGCGCCGCAGTGCTTACTCAAACTTGCGACGTAATTCGTGACTGTCAAACACGCCCTTTTGTTGAGGTTGCACCCTTGGTGAGACTAGAGGCGCATGTGGTTGAGGAAGTGCGCCGCCTGAAGAGACCAGGCTTTGCTTACGTGCCTGCGACAGCGCCGGAGGGCCTAGTTGCTGACCTTGATAGGACGATGACAGTCCAAAAGGCTGTAGTTGCTTCTTGGACCCGGCATCGTGGCTGTAGAACAGACCAAGAGGCTCGTGATTTCGCGACTGCACTCAGCCGAAAACGCAGCCGGTTTGCTTTTCCGGATGACTTCGTGCAAGCCGCCAAGGACTTCCAGCGCCATATCGTAGCGGCGACCTCGAAAAATACCGCCGAAGGGGCGCATCTGCGTGTCCTTCGTGAAGTTAGAGTTCGCGCGGCGCCTTCATGGGACAACACAACCGTGGAGTTAGATTGGTGGTTCATTAAGGAAAATGATCCGCTAGACATTCCAGCCGACTGGTCTGCCCTGGTGGAACAATGGATTGGCCGATTTCTTCAATCGGGGCGATTTCTGGTTAATTCTCAAATCGTATGTCGGCTTCAAGACATTACGGCACAAGATTATGTGGAGAGCGATCATCTCGATTTGGATCACCTGACATTGCCAACCCAGCGATAGCTTTCCGTTTATTCCACATATCCATGGACACCCGCCTCTGTAGGGCAACTCGTGAATTGATTCCGTTTTCTCTGTTGACTCGGGCAAATGGTCTCCTTGTGTAGCACTTGGCACTGCCAGGCTACGTTACCCGAATGACGATCTTGCCGATCTTCTCGCCGCTTTGCATGTACTCGATCGCGTCGTAGACGTCGTCCCAGTCGAAGACCCGGTCGATGACGGGCCGGATGTCGTTGCGGACCATGGCCTGGATGAGGTCCACGAACATTCGCCGGCTGCCGACGATGATGCCTCGCACGGTGAGGTTCTTGAGAATGAGGTTCGGCAGCTTGGTCAGGGACGGTGGCTCCTGCGGCGGCTGGTTGTGGACCACGGGGTTGGCGCCGATATGCATGATGCGGCCGTTGGAGGCGGCGGCCATCAGGCAGTTCTCCATTTCGCTCAAGCCCACGTTGTTGAGAATGATGTCCGCCCCCTCGCCGTGGGTGAGCTCCAGGACCTCCGCGGGCCAATCCGCATTGGTGCGGTAATTCACGCCGAAATCCGCGCCGAGTTCCTTCAGGCGAGCAAGTTTTTCATCGCTTGATGACGTGATGATGCATCGCGCGCCCAGCATCTTCGCCCATTGCATTCCGAACACGGACACGGCGCCGGAACCCAGTGTCAGTACCGTATCGCTGGCCCTGGCCGCGCCCGCTTCAACCACGGCGTTCCAGGCGGTGAGGCCGGGGCTCTGCAGGGTGCTGGCCTGTTCGTAGCTCAGGCTGTCGGGCAGCCTGATCAGCGCTGCCGCCGGCACCACGACCTGCTCCGCCAGAAAGCCGTCGAGGGTCGCGGAGTAGTCCTGCTCCGCCATGGACGCGTGCCAGTCGCCGTCCAGCCATTGCCAGTAATGACTCATGGTCACACGGTCGCCCTCGCGGACGTTCTCGACGCCGGCGCCGACCGCGATGATGTCGCCGGCATTGTCGCTCAGCGGGATGCGGGTGTGCGGCATGACAGTCTTGCCCAGACTGCCGTGCATGATGGTGAGGTCGCGGGCGTTGATGCCTGTGGCGCGCACCCGCATAACCGCTTCGCCATGGCCGGGAACGGGCTCGGGCCGCTCGACCGCATGCAGGTTGAGACCCTTGCTGTAGTCCCCTATTTCAAAGACTTTCATGGCGCGCGCCCCTCTCAGCGCGGCTATGACCCGTAGGTGTCCTTGTATTCCTCTATGTAGTCGTGGTACTCCGTCCAGTTCTCGACATCAAAGATCTTCGGCGCCTTCAATTCCAGCGACTTCCGGGCGCCGGCCGGCAGATCATCGATACTGGCCAGCTTGGTGCCGTAAGCCCGGCCGTAGCTGCGGCCCTCGTGGCCGCCCATGCCGACCCACGGGCCCCAGCTCACCAGGTTCTGGAACTGGCAGAAGGCCGGCGCGTTGTCGATGTCCGGATTGACCACGTCCTCCACCTTGGAGGCGTGAACGAACAGGGAATCCCAGTAGTGGGTGCGACCGGGGGATTCCTTCGGCCACTCTTCCGGGTCGAAGGGGCTGGGATAGGAGAAATGCGAGGCGACCGGCACGAACACCATGCCGCCGTACGCTTCCATGCGCAGGGTATCGGGATGCACCGTTGCCTCCGGCGGCGTTTCCACCCCGTCGGCGCCGAGCTTCACGTTCAGAGGGCCGCCGAGGAACGTCCAGGGCTCCCTGACTTCGCCCGTAACTGGGTTTTCCCAGGATTCCAGCACCTCATCCGTGTCGAACTTGCAATAGACGCCGCACTCAAACACCTTGAATGCGTACTGGTTGTCCTCCAAAGGACGGCACTGCGTCACGTTCAGGTTGTTCATGGTGAACAGCGGGATCAGGTTGGCGTCATGCATGTAAGCGTAGAGGTGCAGGCGGTAGAACCTGTAAACCGTTTCCTCCGCGGCGGACCCCGAAACCTTCGCGCGAACGCGGGCGCGTACGGCAGGGTCTTCCAGGTCCAGCGCCGGCGTGGCCGCCGATGCGGTAAGTACGCCGCCCGTCAGCGCGGTTCCGGCGCCCACCAGTATGGCGTCTCGCCTGGTCAAAGTGAGTTTTCCCATGTTCCCTCCCCTCCTGATCGTGGAGTATGCGGCCTATTTCATCGGGTTGTTTTCGTCCATGAATGCGCCGTCGATGAGGGTCACTCCCTTTTCCTTGGCCTTGGCGATCATGGCCTTGAGCGCCACGTTTCGCACAAAGCCGGGAACCTGTTCGATATACGGCACCGCATCCGCTGCGAACTTCACCTCGTCATCCATCTCGTTGGCTTCCGCCAGTGTGTTGTCGTCTGACATTTTCAGTCACCTCCAGGATACTGATCTAACCTGCCCAACTATAGGCCAACAGTCCGTCGGCGAGCTTGGGCTCGAACCAGGTGGACTTGGGCGGCATGATCTCGCCGGCGCCGGCCACCTCCATCAGCGCCTGCATGGGCGTGGGGTACAGCGCGATGGCGACCGATGCGTCACCGCTGTCCACGCGCCTTTCAAGTTCCTGAAGACCGCGGGCGCCGCCCACGAAGTCGATGCGCGGATCGGTGCGTGAATCCTCGATTCCCAACAGCCGCGCCAGCAGATGCTCGCCAAGCAGGCTTACATCGAGGCTGCCGACCGGGTCGTCCTCCGGGGCAAGTCCCGGACGCAGCCGCGCGCTGTGCCAGCCGCCGTCGAGATAAAGGCCGTATTCGCGGGGCTGTTTGGGGCGCGCCGCCTTCGCCGAAGGAGTCACTTCGAAGCTGCCCGAAAGCGCTTCAAGGAAGGCTGCGGGGCTGTGCCCGTTCAGGCCCGACACCACGCGGTTGTAGTCGAGGATTCTGAGCTCGTCGGCGGGAAAGGTGGCCCCGATCAGCCACTGCGCTTCGGGCCGGTCGGCATTCGCCGCGGCGGCCCGGTTGCCTGCAGCCACGCGGTGATGGCCGTCGGCGATAAACAATTCGCCCAGTTCGCCGAACGCCTGCGTGATCCGCTCCAGGGCGGATTCGTCGTCCACCACCCAGACGCTGTGCCCGGTGACGGCGCCGCCCTCATGCAGGCTCGCTTCGCAATCGGGCGCATCTTGCGAGGCTTCGGCAATCAGCGTGGCCAGGCCCGCATGCGCGCGGTGCGCCAGCATGACCAGTCCGGTCTGCGATTCAAGCGCCTGGATGAGCCGTGAGCGGTCGGTTTCCTTGTCCGGCCGGGTCAGCTCGTGGCGGCGCAGCGTGCCCGCCCGGTAGCTTTCGACCGAAACCAACAGGACAATGCCGGTCTGCGTATGGTCCCCGCTCCGGACACGGTATATGTAATAGGCCGGCTTCGAATCGCGTGCGACCACTCCGGTCGAAAGGAAGTCATCCAAGGTTTGTCGCGCCGCCGCATAGCGTTCCCGCGGCGTGGGCTTCGGCGCTTCAGGTAGAGCAGCGTCAGGGAGCGACAGTCGCAGGAAATCGTTGCTGCGATCGGCGATACGCGCGCGGGCCTCGGCGACACTGACAACGTCGTAGGGCGGAGCGATGGTTTCCCCGGCCCGGCCCGCCGCGGGACGAAGCGCAGTGAAGGGCGCTACCCGGAACGCGCCGGGCACTTCGCCGGGAGAACTCATTGCGGGGGCGGCTAGTGTGCTAGATCAGGTCGAGCACTTCGAAGGCGACGCGGTCGCCGGATTCCAGCGCCCCTTCCATGCCGCGGTTGGCCACGGCCGTGTGTTCCCCGCAGAAGTGCACGCGGCCATGCTGTTTACCCACCTCGGGCGCATATTTCATGACCTGGCCAGGCTTCCAGACCGCCCAGTCGCCCGCCGAGTCGGGGTCGTTGAACCAGGACTGGTAGGCCATGACCTCAAGCTGACCCTTGGCTGCGGGGCGCAGGCGTTCGATGTCCGCGACGATGCGAGCGGCGGCTTCTTCATCGGACAGCTTGTCCTGCTCCACCGCCAGCGCGCCGCGCGTCCAGCTCGTGAGGCTGGTGACTTCGTCCGGCGTATCGCCCTTGCGCTCGGCGATCACCATTCCGGCCAGGGAATCGGTCCACATGTGGGCCGACATGCCGTCGTCTTCCCAGAAGGGACGCTTGGCCACCATGTGCAGCTGGTTGAGTATCTGCGAATCGACATTGCGGGCCGCCTCGGCCTGCAAGCCCTCAAGCCCCGGTTCCAGGTTCAGATGACGCAGCAGGGAGCACGGGAGCGAGCTGATCACGCGGTCGGCGTGATGGCGGCTGCCGTCCTCGCAATGCACTTCAACGCGGGAGCCGGTATCGCTTATGCCCGTGACACGGCGCTCCAGCAACACCTCCGTATTCAGCGACGCGGCCATGGCTTCCGGTATCGACTGGTTACCGTTCACCGCCGTGTACGCGGATCCGCCGTCCGGTCCCGTAAACCCGTCCTGCGCGGCCGCGAACCGCATGGCGAACAACACCAGGGCTGCGGACACCTCGTCGGCATTGTTTCCCCAGCCCGGATTGTTGTCGTAGCAGAGGTCCACCACGGCGTCGGTCTCGCCCTGGCCGGTCAGGTACTCCCGAAGCGACACGTCCAGGTGGGCGAACTCGGGCGATACCCAATCCGGCGGGGTGGGATAGGGGTTGTTCGTGAACATCTTGAAACCCAGATACGCCCAGGGCGGGAACTGGCGCGCCTGCTCCGGCAACACGTTCAGTTCGTGCGTGGGCCATTCCGCGGTGGGGATGATCTCGCCGCTCAGGGCAAGTGTGCGCACATTGAAAGATTCACGAATCGGATCCAGATTTACGAGCCCTACGCCCAGTTCCTGCGCGACCTGCATGAGGCGCGCATAACCGGCCCCGAAACTGGTACCCCCGGCTTCGGGCGACCCGGGAATGTGCCGGTAGGACAGGATCCTGCCGCCCACACGGTTGCGCGACTCCAGCACGGTGACGCTCAAGCCTTCCGACTCGAGCAGCCGCGCCGCCTGCAGCCCGGACAGCCCGGCGCCGATCACGATTGCGTCACTGTCGGTAGTCGGCCGACGACCGCACCCCGCGAGCACTGCCGCGGCAGCGCCGATCCCCATTAGCGCCTCGCGCCGATTCAGTCTGGTCACTATCTCCCACCTCCTCCTGCCAAGGATGGACGCAAGAGTATAAGGCCCTCGAAGCGGCCCGCCCGAGACCGCACAGCGGATAAACTGAGCGTATGCGCTTATTGATTGCGGGCGGCGGGCCCACCGGGCTGTACCTGGCCATATCCATGTTGCGACGGTCGCCGAGCCACCGCATTACCGTGCTGGAACGCAATCGGGCGGGAGACACCTTCGGCTGGGGCGTAGTGTTTTCCGACGCCACGCTGGATAACCTGACCGAGAACGACCCGAAGACCGCCGAGGAAATCCGCGGCCGGTTCACCCACTGGGACGACATCGAGGTGCATTTTCGTGGTCGCAGACTGCTGTCCGGGGGACACGGTTTCTGCGGAATCGGCCGCAAGCGGCTGCTGCGCATACTACAGCGGCGGGCCTCCGAGCTGGGCGCGGAATTGCGCTTCGAGAGCGAGGCGGAACCCGACCTGGACCTTTATGGCGATTACGACCTGGTCATCGCGGTCGACGGCGGCAACAGCCGCTTCCGGCAGGCCTACGCTCCGCACTTCGACGTGGAGATTCAGACCCGCGCCAACCGCTTCCAGTGGCTCGGGACGCGCAAACACTTCGAGGCGTTCAATTTCATCTTCAAGGAGCTTGAGGAGGGCTGGATCTGGGCGCACGCCTACCGCTTCGAGAACGGCCTTTCGACTTTCATCCCGGAGTGCGGCCCCCACACCTGGGAGCGGCTGCAGTTCGGCGAAATGGGCCAGCAGGAAAACTGCCGGGCGCTGGAAAAAATCTTCGCCCCCCATCTCGACGGGCACCGCCTGATGAGCAACGCCGATCACATCAAGGGCCATGCCTGGCTGAACTTCCGGCGGGTGCATTGCGGGAAGTGGCGCTACCGCAACCTGATCCTGGCCGGCGACGCAGCGCACACGGCGCACTTCTCTATCGGTTCGGGCACCAAGCTGGGCCTTGAGGACGCGATCGAACTGGCCGAGGCGCTCAACGGCGGCGACGCCACCGACGAGGCGCTGCAGGAGTACGAGGAAAGCCGGCGGCTGGAGGTGATCAAGCTGCAATCGGCGGCACGCAATTCCACCGAATGGTTCGAGAACGTGCCCCGTTACGCGCGCTTCGCACCGCAGCAATTCAACTATTCCCTGCTGACCCGCAGCCAGCGGGTCAGCCACGAGAACCTTCGGCTGCGCGACAGCCGCTGGCTCAAGCGCATGGAGCGCTGGTACAGCCGGCGGGAAACGGGAAGCGCCCGCGCGGTCGCGCCGATGTTCGTGCCTTATCGGATCAAGGGTCTGGAGCTGTCCAACCGCGTGGTGGTGGCGCCCATGGACATGTACAGCGCGGCAGACGGAACCGTCGGCGACTTTCACCTGGTGCACCTGGGGTCGCGCGCGCAGGGCGGCGCAGGCCTGGTGTTCACCGAAATGAGCTGCGTCTCGCCCGAGGGCCGGATTACACCGGGCTGCGCCGGCATCTACCGGCGGGAGCATGCCCAAGCCTACCGGCGCATCGTCGACTTCGTGCATGAGCACAGCCAGGCGCGGATGGCGCTGCAGATCGGCCACTCCGGCCCCAAGGGCTCCACCCGCCTGATGTGGGAGGGCATGGACCAGCCGCTTGA
This sequence comes from uncultured Gammaproteobacteria bacterium, assembly GCA_951828235.1. GTDB lineage: Bacteria > Pseudomonadota > Gammaproteobacteria > Steroidobacterales > Foliamicaceae > Foliamicus. Next base: position 1,216,450 of record OX639965.1, on the reverse strand, counting down.
GTCCGGAAACTGGCCGATCATGGGGCCTTCGGAGAAGACCTACCGCCGAGGCGGCCAGGTTCCCCGCCCCATGACCCGGGAGGACATGGACGAGGTCGTGGAGCAGTTCCAGCAGGCCGCGCGGCTCGGGCTCGAAGCGGGATTCGACTGGCTGGAGCTGCATTGCGCCCACGGCTACCTGCTGTCCTCGTTCATTTCGCCGCTGTCCAACCGGCGGCGCGACGGGTACGGCGGGTCATTGAATGCGCGCCTGCGATATCCGCTCGAAGTTCTGGAGGCGGTGCGCGAAATCTGGCCGGAAGACCGTCCGCTTTCGGTACGCATTTCCGCCACCGACTGGGTCAAGAGCGGCATCAGCGGCGAAGACTCGGTCCGGATCGCCCGCGCCATGACCGCAGCCGGAGCGGACATCATCCACGTATCGGCGGGACAGACCACCACCCGCGCGCGGCCCGTCTACGGCCGCATGTTCCAGACGCCGTTCTCGGACCGGATCCGCAACGAAGCCGGCGTGCCGACGATCGCGGTCGGCAACATCTACGAAACCGACCACGTCAACAGCATCCTGGCCGCCGGCCGCGCCGACCTGTGCGCGCTGGCAAGACCGCATCTCAGCGATCCGTACTGGACGCTGCACGCCTCCACCTCCCTGGGTTACGGCCGGCAACACTGGCCGATACAATACCTTTCAGGCAAAGAACAGGCCGAGCGCTTGGCGGCACGAGCAGCGGCGTTGCAGGAAGCAAACATATGACCTTCAGTCCCGAGCATTTCCTCATGGAACTGCGCGGGCGCGTCGCCGTCATCACGCTGAACAGGCCGGAACGCAAGAACCCGCTGACCTTCGATTCGTACGCGGAACTTCGCGACACTTTCAGGGCAGTAGATCGCGAGGGTCCCGCGCGCGCGGTCGTGATCAGCGGCGCCGCCGACAACTTCTGCTCGGGCGGGGACGTGCACGAGATCATCGGACCGCTGCTGGAAATGGACGGCGTCGGCCTGCTGGAATTCACCCGCATGACCGGCGACCTGGTCAAGGCCATGCGAAGCTGCCCCCTGCCGGTCATCGCCGCCGTCGACGGTGTCTGCGCCGGGGCCGGGGCGGCGATTGCCATGGCCGCCGACCTGAGAGTCGGCACGGCGCGCAGCCGCACCGCCTTCCTTTTCGCCCGGGTGGGGCTGGCGGGCTGCGACATGGGGGCCTGCGCGCTGCTGCCCCGCCTCATCGGACAGGGCCGGGCAACGGAATTGTTGCTTACCGGCCGCTCCATGGGCGGCGAAGAGGCGAGCGAGACGGGTTTCTTCAACCGCCTCGTGGAACCCCGACAACTGCTGGAGACAAGCCTTGAATGGGCCGGACAGCTCGCAGCCGGACCCAACTTCGCGCATGCCGTGACCAAGAACCAACTCAACCTGGAGTGGGACATGCCCCTGGACGAGGCCATCGAGTCGGAAGCGCAGGCCCAGGCCATCTGCATGCAAACCAACGATTTCCGCCGCGCCTACGAAGCATTCGTGCGGCGCGAGAAACCGGAATTCATGGGGGACTGACCGGCAATGAGCGTACTGCGGCCCAGCCATGCGGATCTGCTGCGTCTTGCAATGGAGACCGGCGCCTTGCAGTTCGGCGAGTTCATCACCAAGGGTGGCCGCACAACGCCCTATTTCTTCAATTCCTCGAAATTGAACAGCGGGCGCGGATCGCTGGTGGCCGGCCAGGCCCTGGCCGAGGTGGCTATCGCTTCGGGCTTGAGATTCAACATGCTGTTCGGTGCGGCCTACAAGGGCATTCCGCTGGCCGCCATCACCTCCCTGGCCCTGGTACAGGGCTACGGCCTGGATGTCCCGTACGCCTACAACCGCAAGGAGCGCAAGGACCACGGCGAAGGCGGAGCGGTGGTCGGCGCCGAACTGGGCGGGCGGGTACTGATCGTGGACGACGTGCTGACCGCGGGAACTTCCGCACGCGAGGCGATCGGTCTGGTACGGGACGCCGGGGCCGAGCCCGTGGGCCTGCTGTTGTTGCTGGATCGGCAGGAGCGCGGCTCCAGCCAGCTCAGCGCGGCCGGCGAACTGGCGGGCCGGCACGGCATCAGCGTCTGCTGCGTATTCGGACTGGACAGTCTGCTCAGTGCGATGCGCGCGACCGGAATGGAGCCCGAGGCCCAGAAGAGGATTGCGGCCTACCGCAAGCAGTACGGCGCGTCCTGACTGGAGCGAAGGCGTCTCGCCTTCGACGAGGGCGGGACACCCTAGCTAGTCGCGGCCGGTGTGCCCGAACCCGCCGTCGCCCCGTGCGGACGCGCTAAATTCCTCGACCACATCGAAGTGCGCACGCGCTACCGGCAAGAGGACCAGCTGCGCCACCCGCATGCCGTCCTCGAGCACGAACCGTTTGTCGCCGCGGTTCCAGCACGACATCATGATCTCGCCCTGGTAGTCGGAGTCGATCAGGCCGACCAGGTTGCCGAGCACCACGCCGTGCTTGTGGCCGAGTCCGGAGCGCGGAAGGATTACCGCGGCCAGTTCGGGATCGGCGATATGCAAGGCGATGCCGGTATGCACCAGGCGGGTCTCGCCCGGCTGAAGCGTGAGCGGCCCGTCCAGGCAGGCGCGAAGGTCCATGCCGGCCGATCCCCGCGTTTCGTAGCGCGGCAGCCGGGCTCTTTCGTCGAGAATGCGTAACTGAATCGCGCGACCCGGCTTGTCCGCGGGCCGCGCTGGAGGGCTCACTGCGCCGAACTCCGGGCGCGCAGCAGGGTCACTTTCTCCAGGCCGCAGCGTTCGGCGATCAGGCCGATCAAAAGGCGCGCCATTTCCGGCTTGTCGCATGGCCCGATCTGCTGTCCACCGCCTTCCCATACGACCCGGGCGGAAGTCTCCACATCACCGAACCCCCGGCCTTTGCCGACCTGGTTGCCGACGACCATGTCCACGCCCTTGGCATGCAACTTGGCGCGGGCGTTCTTTTCCACCTGCTGGGTCTCGGCGGCGAAGCCGACCAGGAATGGCCGCCCGGGCAATTCGGCGACGCTGGCCAGAATGTCGGGCGACGTCTTAAGTTCCAGCGAGCCGGCGGATTTCCCGCGTTTCAGCTTTTTCGGACTGTAATTCGCCGGAGTGTAGTCCGACACGGCGGCGCAGGCGATAAAGATATGGGACTCGGGGACACGCTTCATTACCGCATCCAGCATTTCCCCGGCGGTGATCACGTCGACGCGCCCCACCTTAGGCGGCGTCGGCAAGGCCGTAGGCCCGGTCACCAACTGAACGTTTGCGCCGGCCCTGGCCGCAGCGTCCGCCAGTGCAAACCCCATCGTTCCCGTGCTCCGGTTCGACAGGAATCGCACCGGGTCAATGGGTTCCCTGGTCGGCCCGGCAGTGATAAGCACACTCTGCCCGGCCAATTGATCGGATACGTCGATTGCGCGCTCGACGGCGGCGATGATGTCGGGCACGGCGCTCATGCGTCCCTCGCCCACGTCCCCGCAGGCCTGCTCGCCGTGATCGGGGCCCACCACGACACACCCCCGGCGGCGCAGCGTGGCGCAGTTGTCCTGCGTGGCCTGGTTGCTCCACATGTTGCGGTTCATCGCCGGCGCCACCAGCACAGGCGCTGTGCTCGCCAGGCACAGCGTGCTCAGGAGGTCGGAAGCCTCACCACGCGCCAGGCGCGCAAGCGTGCCGGCGGTAGCCGGCGCCACAACGATGCAGTCCGCCCATCTGGCCAACTCGATATGGCTCATCGCCGCTTCCGCTTCCGCGTCCCAAAGCGAACTGCGCGCCGGCGCACCCGTAACCGCCTGCATCAGAAGCGGAGAAATCAGCTTCGCGCCGCCTTCCGTCAGTACCGAGCGAACCTCGGCGCCGTGGTCGGCCAGCCGTCGCGCCAGCTCCGGCGCACGGTAGGCCGCGACGCTTCCGCTCACGCCCAGCAGGATTTTCCTGTTGCCGAGAATATGCATTTCCGCCGCCCATTATCCCCGCAAACACCGCGCCGTTGCTGCATTTCTTTGCAAACGCGCCGCCATTCGCCCTTTGCGGCGCGCCGGGCGGCTTGCACACTCAACGCATGGCCGGTTCAAGGATTAACCAGTGGCCGAGCGCTCAGCGACCCCGGGAACGGTTCCTGAGCGAAGGGGTCCACAGCGTCTCGGATGCCGAACTGCTGTGCATTCTGCTGGGATCGGGTTCCGCCGGCATGTCCGCGCTGGAACTGGCCCGGGAGTTGCTGCTGCGCTTCGGCAGCCTGCGCGGAATATTCGCGGCCACGCCACGGGAACTCGCCGGGGTGCGCGGCATCGGAGCGGCCAAGGCCACCGCGATCACGGCCGCGCGGGAGTGCTACGCCCGGTCGCTGAAGGAAAAGCTCAGGACAGGCCGCCGGCTGAGCAACTCGGCCGACAGCGAGCGCTTTCTTCTGGCCCGGCTGCGGGACCGCCGCTATGAGACCTTCTGCTGCATGTTCCTGGATTGCCGCAACCGGGTCCTGGCCTTTGAGGAGATTTTTCACGGCACCCTCGACAGCGCCATGGTCTATCCGCGGGAAATCGTGCGCCGCGCCATGGAACGAAACGCCGCCGCGGTCATTCTTGCCCACAACCATCCCTCGGGCGTGGCCGAGCCCAGCCAGGCGGACCATCTCATTACCGAGCGCATCCGCAAGGCGCTGGAACTCATCGACGTGCGGGTGCTGGACCATTTCATCGTCGGGCACGACGGATGCGCCTCGCTCGCGCGCCTGGGCGCGCTGTGAATGCCGGCATTTCCGCAGCGGTTTCGGCCGGGAGGCCAAGGGCAATGCTGCTTCAGTCTCCGCTCGAGTCCAGCGCCCCCTCGCGCGAGGCATGCACCGGGATGATCCTGTCGAATCCGGTCATTTCAAAAACGTACCGGATGCGCGGCTCCAGGCAACAAAGCGCGAATCTCACGCCCTGCTCCTGCAATTCCCGGGCGATCATCAGAAATGCGCTCAGTCCGGCGCTGCTGACTTCAGTGACTTGGTGGCAATCGACGACGACCGCGCTTTCGTCGCCGAACAATGCCTGCATTGAACGCGTGAAATCGAAAGCATTCGATCCGTCGATGCGGCCCGCCGCGTAGGCGATCAGCGTTTCGCTGTGAGTCTCGGTGCGGATTCGCATCGAAGCAGTGGCTACCCACAAAGCCGACTCTTCCCGCATTCTAGCACCCGGAAAGCCCGGCCTGCCTTCGGCGGAGACGCACCCGATACGCAGTGCTGCGCGCCCGGGCGGGAAGGACGGAGAAAGCTACTGGACGCGGACGGAAGCCGCGTCGCGCCTTGCGCGCTGGAGCTACTTGATCTTCGCTTCCTTGTAGATGACGTGCTTGCGTGCGCGCGGATCGTATTTCTTCACTTCCACCTTTTCCGGGTGCGTCCTGCGGTTCTTGGTGGTGGTATAGAAGTGACCCGTTCCGGCGCTGGAAACCAACCTGATTTTTTCCCGCATTTCGCTGACTCCCTTGAGCGGCGCCTTATACCCGCTCGCCTGCCGCGCGCAGGTTCGCCAGGACCGTTTCGATGCCGTCGCGGTCGATGATCTTCAACCCCTTGCGCGAGACCCGCAGGGTCACATAACGCTTTTCGCTCTCCACCCAGAAGCGATGCGTGTGGAGATTGGGCAGAAAACGGCGGCGGCGCTTGTTATGCGCGTGCGAAACGGTGTTTCCCGACATGGGCCGTTTCCCCGTTACCTGGCATACGCGTGACATGGCTCTTTCCCCGGCGAGCGCCGACTGAGCGCGGCATTTTATAGCAAGACGCCGGTTTCCGGAGCGCGCGCCCAACGCAGTCCAGGCGGGATGGATCGCCGGTCCGCCCGCAGCGGGGCTTCTGCCACGGCCTGCTAGTGTGCGACTTTCGACGTGCGGCGCGAACCGAAGAATGCGATCGCCATGGTCAGGATCAACGGAAGCAGCCGCTCCGCCCAGTCGCCCGGCGTGTTTTCCTGCCAGTTCAGCAGCACGGTAAACGCAAAGCCGCAGGCGAGCACGGCCAGCGCATAGGCGGGCCGCACCGGGCGGCGCAGCACCGTCATGACCACCAGCGGGGCGAACGATGCGCCCAGGGCGTGCCAAGCGAACAGCACCCGCGTGAAGATGGCCTCGGGCGCAAACAGGGCGATCAGGGTGGCGCCGGCGGTAATGACGGCAACCACTATGTATGTGGACTTGAGACCCTTGCGCTCGCGCACGCGCTCCAGCCGCCAGTCGCGCGAGGCGGCTGCGGCTCCGGCCAGAAGCTGGCTGTCGGCGGTGGACATTATGGCGCTCAGGACCGCCGCGATCACCAGTCCCGACAGCACCGGCGGCAGAAAGCCCGCGGCGGTCCGGAACAGGACAGTCTCCGGGTTGCCGAGATCGGAAAACAGGACGCGTCCGGCAAGCCCCAGCGCGGTCATGCCGGAAAGCACCAGCACGACCCAGGAAAGGGCGATAATCCGGCCCTGGCGGATGGCCTTGTCGTCCCTGGCGGCCATGTAGCGGTTGACCACGTGCGGCTGTCCGGGCTGGGCAAGACCCACGGAAAGGCAGCCGATTACGAAACCCACGCCGGCAATACCGGCGTTTGCGGGCGTGAAGCGCAGCGTCCCGTCGTCGGCAAGAAAGGCCTGCGCCGAACCCTGAACTTCCGCCAGGGCGAACAGGGCGACGATCGGCAGGGCAACCGCCACGAACACCATCAGCAGGCCCTGCAGCGTGTCGGTAACGCTCACCGCCAGAAAGCCCCCGAGCAGCGTGTAGGCCAGGATGATCGCGGCCCCCAGAATGATGCTGGTGTCGCCGGGCAGGCCCAGCGCCTGGCTGAAGGCGTCGCCGGCCGCCTGAAACTGCGCGGCGACATAGAACACGAATGACACGAGGATGATCAGCGAGGCGAGCTTGCGGGAGGCGCGCCGGAGGGCATCGTCGCCGTCGCCCAGCAGCAGCTCGGTAAGGGTCAGGGCGCCGGTCCGGAGTGCGATGACGCGCAGCCGCGGTCCCACCCAGAACCAGTTGATGATGTATCCCAGTATCACGCCGCCGCAGAGCCATACGGCGGGGAGTCCCTGGGTCAGGGCAAAACCGCTGACTCCAAGCAGGGTCCAGGCCGACGCCGCGCTGGCCGATGAACTGATGGACGTGACCCAGGCGCCGATGCTCCGGCCGCCCAGGAAGAACTCGCCCTGGTCCTGCGAGCGGCGGTAGGCCCACAGGCCGATGCCCAGCAGGACCAGCTTGTAGCAGATCAGCGTCGTGATGACGGTTGCGTTGCTGGTCATCTTTACGGGCGATCCGCTTTTGCGGCGATCCGCCGTGACCCGGCTATCGCAATGCTCATGGTGACGATGAAGGGCAGCAGGCGCTCCAACCAGTCACCCGGCGTGTCCGGCTGCTGGTGAAGCAGGACCGTGAAGGTGAAGCCGCAGAGCAGCACCGCCAGCGCGTAGCCCGATCTGACCTGTCTTCCCAGCACGGCCATGTAGACCAGCGGGGCGAGCGAAGCGCCCAGCGCATGCCAGGCGAAAAGGACGCGCAGGAAAATCGATTGCGGCGCGAACAATGCGAGAAGCGTTGCGCCGATGGTGATCGCCGTTACGGCGGCGTAGGTGAACTTGAGCCCGACCGACCGCCGCGCCCGCCTCAGGTTCCAGTCGCGCGAGATGGCCGCCGCCCCGGTCAGCAACTGGCTGTCCGCGGTGGACATGATGGCGCTCAGGACCGCCGCGATCACGATGCCGGCCAGGACCGGGGGCAACAGCCGCTGGGTCGCGACAAAGAACAGGTCCTCGGGGTTTCCAATGTCGGAGTACAGCACCCTCCCCGCCAGTCCGAGCACGGTCATGCCGGTAAACACGAAACCTACCCACACCAGCGCGATGATCCGTCCCCGGCGCACCGCCTGGTTGTCGCGGGCCGCCATGAAGCGATTGACGACATGCGGCTGACCCGGCTGCCCCAGGGCCGGGCTCAGCGAACCGATAACAAAGCCGATCGCCGCAAGCCCTGCCTGCGGAGGCGCGATGCTGAATGCCTCCCCGCGAACGCTGAACACGTGTTGCGTCCCGGTCAGCGCAATCACCGTCAGCACCACGACCAGCGGAAGGAGTATCGAGACCAGCAGCATCAATGCGCCCTGCACGCTGTCCGTGAGGCTCACCGCCAGGAAGCCGCCGAGCAGCGTGTAGGCGAGGATCACCGCGGCGCCCACCACGATCCCGGATTCCACCGAAAGGCCCAGCGACTCGTTGAAGGCATTGGCGGCCGCCTGGAACTGGGCCGCCACGTAGAACATGAAGCACACGAGGATGATGACGGACGCGACGCGCCGGGCCAGGCGCGCGTATACATCGTCGCCGCCGAGCAGCAGCTCGGTCAGGGTCAGCGCGCCGGTCTGGCCGGCGGCCCGGTGGATGCGCGGCGCCACCCAGCACCAGTTGATCACGAACCCGCCGACTATGCCCAGAGTCAACCATATGGCCGGCGGGCCGACGGCAAAGGCGAACCCGCTCACGCCCAGCAACGTCCAGGCAGACGTGGTACTGGCGCAGGCGCTGAGCGACGTCACCCAGGCGCCAATGCGCCTTCCGCCCAACAGGAACTCGCCCTGGTCGTGGCTGCGCCGGTGCGCCCACAGGCCGATCGAGAGCAGGACCAGCTTGTACAGGACGAGGGTGACGATTACGGTGGTGGTGCTGTTCATCCGGGCAACTATAGCGGCGCAGGCTGGCGTGATGCCCCACAAGTCCATGCGACATACAATTTCTTCATGTCCGATTGGCGATTCTGGATCGATCGCGGCGGCACGTTCACGGACGTAGTGGCACGCACTCCCGAAGGGAAGCTGAAAGTCCGCAAGCTGCTGTCCGAAAGTCCTTCCCACTACAGCGACGCAGCCGTGCACGCCATCCGCACGCTGTTGGCGGAGAGCGGCTCCCGGGGTGCCGTCCGCGACCTCAAAATGGGCACCACGGTGGCCACCAACGCCCTCCTGGAAAGGCAGGGAGAGCCGACGCTGCTGGTGGTGAACGGCGGCTACGCGGATGCGCTGCTGATCGGCTACCAGAACCGGCCGGACCTCTTCGCCCTGGAGATCAGGCGCCCGCCGCCACTCTACGCCGAGGTGCTGGAGACCGAAGGGCGGATCGATGCCGCCGGAAAGGAACTTACTCCTTTGGACAGGGGCGCGCTTCTCGTCGGGCTGAAGGCGGCCCGCGGGCGCGGACTGAAGTCCGTCGCGATCTGTTTCATGCATGCCTGGCGTAACCCGGAACACGAATTGCTGGCCGGCAGGCTGGCGGAGCAGGCCGGCTTCGACCAGGTGTCGCTCTCGCATGAAGTCTCGCCCCTTATCAAACTGGTCAGCCGCGGCGACACCACGCTTGTCGACGCGTACCTCTCGCCCGTGCTGCGGCGCTATATCCGCGGACTGGAGACCGGGCTCAGGAGCGAGCGGATCGCGCCGCGCAACCTGGCGTTCATGCAGAGCAACGGCGGACTGGTCGAAGCCGGGAGGTTCCGGGGCAAGGACGCGATCCTCTCCGGGCCGGCGGGCGGCGTGGTGGGCGCGGTGCGCACCGCGCGGCAGGCGAGCCATGACAGGCTGATCTGCTTCGACATGGGAGGGACGTCCACCGACGTTGCCCTGTACGCAGGCGCCTACGAGTACGTCACCCATAACGAAATCGCGGGCGTGCGCCTGCGCGCGCCGATGCTCAAGGTCCACACGGTGGCTGCGGGCGGCGGTTCCGTCCTGCGCTATCAATCCGGAAGGTTCCTCTCAGGGCCACTGTCGGCGGGCGCCAACCCCGGACCGGCCTGCTACCGCAACGGCGGTCCACTGACCGTGACCGACGCCAACCTCGTGCTGGGGCGCATACAGCCGCGCATGTTTCCCGCGGTTTTCGGTCCCGACGGACGGCAGCCGTTGGACGAGCAGGCATCGCGGGCGGGATTCGCGAAACTGGCCGAGGACGTGTTCAGGGAAAGCGGAAGACGCATGAGCGTCGAAGAGGTGGCCGAGGGCTTCCTCAGGGTCACCATCAACCAGATGGCTTCCGCGATCGAAAAGATTTCCGTGCAGCGGGGCGAGAACCCCGCAGAGTTCGCCCTGTGCTCTTTCGGCGGGGCCGGCGGTCAGCACGCCTGCGCCATCGCCGAGGAGCTGGGCATGGACACCGTGCTGCTTCACCCGCTGGCGGGGGTGCTGTCGGCGCTGGGACTGGGACTGGCGCCCCTGCGTGCATACCGCCAGGAGGCGCTGGAAGCGGAGTTGGACGCGGGCGCCATCGATCGCCTTCGGGCCGACTTTGCGCGGCTGGCGGGCGAGTGCCGCCGGGAACTCCTGGACGCGGACATCGAGCCCGGGAACCTGTCCTTCGAATACGTGGCCGAGATTCGCGTGAAGGACTCCGACAACACGCTGCCGATTTCCGTGGAGGGCGGGACGCCGTCGCTCCCGGAGATTGGGCTGGCGGATCTGCGGCGGCGGTTCTCCGAAGCCCACAGGGCCCGCTTCGGTATTGAGCCGCCCGCCGCGGAACTCGTGGTGGAGGCAATGCGCGTGCAGGCCAGCGGCGATACCGGCGAGGAATATAGCTGGGAGGCCGGCAGCGATTCGGATCCGTCGTGCGAGCCGCGGCCGGTGTTCACGGCGAAGACGGTATTCGACGGCGCTGCGCATGACACGCCGGCGTACCTGCGCCGTGACCTGGGCCAGGGACAGGCAATCAAGGGTCCGGCGATTATTTCCGAGGACCACGCCACCACGATCGTGCCGCCCGGCTGGACCGCTTCGGCGCAGCCCGGGGGGCACCTGTTTCTTGCTCGCCAGGCGCGCGAGGGTCGCGTCGAAGCCGTCGGCGAAATTCCGGATCCGGTGCTCCTGGAAGTATTCAACAACCGCTTCATGCACATTGCCGAGCAGATGGGCGCGGTGCTGGAGAACACCGCGCACTCGGTCAACATCAAGGAGCGGCTGGATTTTTCCTGCGCCCTGTTCGATTCGAACGGCGAGCTGGTCGCCAATGCGCCGCACATGCCGGTACACCTCGGATCGATGGACGCCAGCGTCAAGGCGACCCTCAATGTCCGCAAATCCGGACCGCGTCCCGGCGAAGCCTACCTGGTCAATGCGCCGTATAACGGAGGCACACATCTGCCCGACCTGACGGTGATTTCGCCGGTGTTCCTGCAAGACGCCGGGACAGCGGACTTTTTCGTGGCCGCCCGGGCCCATCACGCCGACATCGGCGGGATCACGCCGGGCTCCATGCCTCCCGACAGCGGGCACATCGACGAAGAGGGCGTGCTGTTCGACAACTTCCTGCTGGTGTCGGAGGGCCGACTCGAGGAAGCGCGCCTCAGGGCCGCGCTGACGCAAGGGCCCTGGCCGGCCCGCAATCCGGACCGAAACCTGGCCGACCTCAAGGCGCAACTGGCCGCCAACGCCAAGGGAGCAAGGGAACTGAAGGCGCTGGTGTCGCATTACGGCGCATCGACGGTTCGCGCCTACATGACGCATGTTCGCGATAACGCCGAGGAGTCGGTGCGGCGCGTGATCGACCGGCTCGAGGACGGGCGGTTTGAATGCACGATGGATGGCGACGAGCGGATTGCCGCGGATATCCGCATTGACCGGCGAGCGCGGGAGGCCGTGATCGACTTCAGCGGGTCCAGCGGACAGTCCGAGGGCAACTTCAATGCGCCCTCGCCGATTTGCCGGGCCTGCGTTCTCTACGTGTTCCGCTCGCTGGTGGGCGCGGACATTCCCATGAATTCGGGATGCATGAAGCCGCTGCACATTATCCTTCCCGAAGGCAGCCTGCTGAATCCCCGCTGGCCCGCCCCGGTGGTCGCCGGCAACGTGGAGACCTCGCAGTGCGTGGTGGACACGCTTTACGGCGCCCTGCGGGTAATGGCGGCGGCCCAGGGAACCATGAACAACGTCACCTTCGGCAATGACCGGTACCAGTACTACGAAACCGTTTGCGGAGGCAGCGGGGCGGGAAGGGACTTTGACGGCGCCTCCGCGGTGCACACGCACATGACCAATTCGCGGCTTACCGACCCCGAAGTCCTGGAGTTGCGCTTCCCGGTGCTGCTGCGCGAATTCCGCGTTCGCAGCGGCAGCGGCGGGAACGGCCGTCGCCGCGGCGGCGACGGCGCGGTTCGCTGCATCGAGTTCCTGGAGCCGATGGAACTGGCCATCCTGTCGAACCGGCGGCGGACCGCCCCGTTCGGACTGGAAGGTGGCGGGCAAGGCGCGCCCGGGTGCGCCCGGGTGCTGCGCTCCGACGGCAGCGTCAGCGAGCTGACCGCGCGCGACAGGACCCGCGTGGAGCCCGGCGACCGGTTCGTAATCGAAACGCCGGGCGGCGGCGGTTATGGCGCCCCGGGGAATGCGGGCTAAGGTACGCCCTGATGTTTGACATTGCGCTGGTCATCACGATCCTTGTGATCGCGCTGGTGCTGTTCGTCACCGAGGCCTTGCGCATGGACATCGTGGCGCTGCTGGTGGTGGGCGCGCTCACCGTCACCGGCCTGGTTACGCCGGCCGAGGCGGTTGCCGGCTTCAGCAACGAGGCGGTCATCACGCTTTGGGCCATGTTCATCATCAGCGAGGGCCTGCTGCGCACCGGCGTAGGCGACCTCATCGGGCGCTACGTCATGCGCCTGGCCGGGCGCAACGAAGCGGCGCTGGTGGCGGTGATCATGCTGGCGTCCGGCGGGCTGTCGGCGTTCATGAACAACATCGGCGTGGCGGTGCTGATGCTGCCAGTCGTCATGGGACTGGCGCGGCGCGCGCGCCTGCCGCCTTCCCGCCTGCTCATGCCGCTGTCTTTCGGCTGCCTGCTCGGGGGCCTTACCACCCAGATCGGCACCCCGCCGAACCTGCTGGTAAGCGCGGCGCTGGCGGAACAGGGTGATTTCCGCTTCGAACTGTTCGACTTCCTGCCGGTGGGCGTCGCCGCCCTGGTCGGAGGCGTGCTGTTCTTCGTGCTCTTCGGCCGCCGGATGCTGCCGACCCGCGAGGCGGGCGAGTTCACCCGGACCCGCAGCCAGCGGAACCTGCGGGCCCTTTACGGGCTGCGGGAATTCATGTTCACGGTTTCCCTGAGCGCCGCTTCCACGCTGGCCGGGCGCACGCTGGCCGAGAGCCGGATAGCGGCCCTGGGGCTGATCGTGATCGCCATTGAACGGGGACGGCGCATCATCCGGCTGCCCGCGCGCCAGACGGCGCTGAGGCCCGGCGACCGGCTGCTGGTGCAGGGCAAGCGCGAGTACATCGAAGAATTGCGCGCCTGGCAAGAACTGATCGGAAGAGGCGAGACAGTGCCTGCCAACCTCCCCTTGACCGAGAACCTCCGGATGGTGCAGGCGCGTGTCGCCGAGGGCTCCCCGCTTATCCAGAATCCCGTAAACCGGCAGGACCTGCAACTGAAGACGCGCGGCCTGGCCATAGCGCTGCGGCGCGGGACCCGGGTGCGGCGCTCCGGACTCAGCCGGGTGCCGCTGCGCGCGGGCGACTACGTTTTGCTGCAGGGTCGGGTGGAAACGGTCGACCTGGCCCGGCGCATGGAGGAGTTCGACGAAGTGATCGAACTCGGCCAGGAGACGCTGGAGAAACTGTACCGCCCCAACGAGCGGCTGATCACCATTCGCGTCCCGGCCGGTTCGCGACTGGTCGGCATGGCCTTCGGCCAATCCCGCCTGGCCGAGGCGCTGGAATTCAGGCTGCTGGCCATCAACCGCGAGGACGAAGTCAATTTCATCCCGGACCCCGATGAGGTGCTGCGCGAGGACGATCGCCTGCTGCTGCAGACCCGCAATGAAGACCTGGAAACGCTGCGGGCGGTCCAGGAACTGGAAATCGAAGAGGAAATGACGCCGGCTCTCAACCTTTACGCCACCGACCGGCTGGCCACCGAGGAAGTCACGCTGGCTCCGCTATCGCGCCTTGGGGGCCGCACGGCGGCGGAAATGGGCTTCAACGAGAAGTACGGCCTGGAGCTGGTGGCGATCCGGCGGGCCGGCCAGACCCTGCACACCGACCTGCAGACGGAACGACTGAACTTCGGCGACGCATTGTTACTGGTGGGACCGCGGAACAATCTCCGCCGCCTGGCCAAGGACCCCTCGTTCATCGAGGTGACTCCCTTTGTCCCCCGGCGGCCCAGGAAGCGTTACGCCGGACTGATCATGATCGGTGTGATCGGCGCCGTTCTGACCGGCTGGCTGCCGATTTCGATCGCCGCTCTTATCGGCGCGACCCTCATGGTGTTGATCCGCTGCCTGAGCATGGAGGACGCCTATCGGGCGATTGATTGGCGGGCTGTGTTTCTCATCGCCGGCATGCTGCCGCTGGGCACGGCGCTGGCCAACACCGGCGCCGCCCGGCTGCTGGCCGGGACGGCGGTCGACCTGCTGGGGACCCTGGGACCCTGGTATGTAATCGGCGGCCTGTACCTCGTAACGGCCCTGGCCACGATGATCATTCCCACCGCGGCTTTGGTGGTGCTGATGTCGCCGGTGGTCCTGTCGGCCAGCGCGTCGCTGGGTATCGCGCCCACGACGGCGATGATGGCCATGGCCATGGCGGCATCGGCCAGCTTCACCAGCCCGATTTCCCACCCGGCCAATATCCTCATCATGGGCCCCGGCAATTACCGGTTCACCGACTACATCCGGGCCGGCGTGCCGTTGACGCTGCTCGTGTTCCTGATCGTGATGCTGCTGCTGCCGGTTTTCTGGCCGCTGCAGCCGGCAGTTGCGCCGTAGTGGCTGCTTCGGGCGATTCGGTGCTGGTTGTCGGCGGAGGCCAGGCAGCGGCGCAGCTTGTCGTGTCGCTTCGACTGGGCGGTCACGAGGGCCGGATAACGCTGGTCGGCGACGAGGACGAGCCTCCCTACCAGCGTCCGCCGCTTTCCAAGCAATACCTGGCAGGCGAGCTGGGGCGCGAGCGGCTGCTGCTTCGCAAGGCGGCCTATTACGAGTCGAGGGACGTGGAACTGCGCCTTGGCCGGCGCGTATTGTCGATCGATCGCGCCGGCCATTGCGCAGTGCTGGACGGCGGCGAGCAGCTTGGCTACGACCGGCTGGTGCTCGCCACGGGCAGCATACTGCGGCGCCTGGATGTTCCCGGCGCGGATCTGCCCGGCATCCACTACCTGCGGTCGCTGGCCGACGCCGACCGGCTGCAGGAGGAGCTCGGAGCCGGTCGGCGGGTCGTCGTCGTGGGCGGAGGCTATATCGGGCTGGAAGTGGCGGCGACGGCGGCCAAGGCAGGCGCCGACGTCGCCGTCCTGGAGGCCGAGGAGCGGGTGATGAGCCGCGTGCTCAGCGCGCCGCTCGCCGAGTGGCTTACGGATTTGCATCGGCAATCCGGCGTGCACGTACGAGTCGGGGAGCAGGTTCGGGGTTTCACGGGGCAGGAGCGTGTCGAGGCGGTCGAAACCGGCAATGGCCCGTTGCCCGCGGACGCCGTGCTGGTGGGCATCGGCGTGCTGCCCGCGGCGGATCTTGCCCGCGAATGCGGTCTCGGCGAAAACGACGGCATCCTGACCGATGAGTACTGCCGCACCGAGGATGAATCGGTGCTGGCCGCAGGCGACTGCGCCCGCACGATCAATACGGCCCTTGGAGCCGCCGTGCGCCTGGAATCGGTCCAGAACGCAGTGGATCACGGACAGGTGGCCGCCTCGGTAATCCTGGGCGACCCCAGGCCCTATTCCAGCATCCCGTGGTTCTGGTCGGACCAGTTCCACGTAAAACTGCAGATCGCGGGGCTCGCCCGGCCCGAGGACGAGACTGTCCTGCGCGGGGACCCATCAGCCGGAGCGTTTGCGGCTTTCCGCTTGCGTGAAGGCAGGCTGACCGCGGTGGAAGCGGTGTCCAGCCCGCGGGACTTCATGATGGGCAAAAAATTGATTGCCGCCCGCGCCGCCCCCGATCCCGCGCGCTTGATGGACGAGTCCGTTGCGCTCACGGACCTGATTCAGTCCCGACACGGAATCCCGACCCTCCACGGCCCGGACCCATAACAGTGCGAACGCGGCCGATTTCCGGCTTGCCGGACATTTCGGCGCCGAGCAAATTCATGTCATGGAGCCGGGGAGGATTGGCAATGTCGAGCGTCTGGCGCAGGCGCGCGCGCTGGCCGCGCTTGCCGTACGCGCGGAACCGGAGCCGCAACGCTGGCGCGGCTACTTCGAGCGTTTGCTCAGCGGCGAAACCATCGGACCGCTGCCTTTCGATGCCGTTGATCGCCCCGCGGCGGGCCATGCCGTTTCCGGACAATATGCCTTTCGGCTCGATGTCGGGCGCGATGAAGCGCCCGATTCCGGAAGCCCCGCGCTGCGGCGCTTTCGAGACTGCCTGGCGCGACCGACGGAGCGGGACGTCGCGATCGGAGTTGATCTTTCCGCGATCGGCGCGAATCAATTCAACGCCTGGTTTGACGCCCTGGCCGTCGAGATCCGGAGGCAGGCGGAAATCCGCTCTGCAGTTCCACCGGTGGTTTTTACGCTGCGCGCCGAGCATCCGGCCTGCCGCAGCCTGCTGAAGGCCGCCCGGGATACCGGCTGGAAAGACACGCGGGCGGCGTTGCGGGTGGATGCAATGTCGTTCGGCGACAGTGCGCTCTGGGACGAACTGGTTCGCTGCAGTCACGCCAACCCGCGAATCGAACTGGTCCCCGCGGGCGAAAGGCAGCCCCTGACGGACCTTGCGGGAAGCGAGAGGCCGGACGCGATCATGCCACTCAGCCTGTTCGAGGCGCCCGCCTACACCGCCTGGCTGGGAATGCAGTTTGATTTGAGCACGATCCCGGCGGAACAGATCGAGAGGGGCGTGGGCCACCTGAAGAAGCTCGTTCGCGTCGGCGTACGGCTGGCCGACAACCTGATCGATTCCGTGACTTGGCCTTCGGAGGAACTGCGACAGGACGCCCTGGCCAACCGCCGGCTTGCCGCCCACGTCACCGGCATCGGCGACCTGGTGCTGCGCCATGGGCTGGATCCGGCGAACTTTTCCACCCTGCGGCTGCTGCAACGCTGGCTGACGCTCTTCAAGCGCCAGTTGCTGCGCGAATCGCTGCGCCTGGCCGCGGAACGCGGACCCTACCCAGCATTGAATACTGAACAACTGGTGTGCGCGCTCGCCCCGCGCTACGGCGACGATCGCGCGCGCCGGATCATCTCGCGACGCAGTCCGCGTCACCGCCAGCTCCTGGCCCTGTCGCCCTACTGCCTGTTGCCGCGCAAGGCCACGGCCATCCCTGCTCGCGCCTGGCTGAACCTGCTTCCGCTAATCCGCATTGCGGACAATCTGACCATGCACGGCAGCCAGGTCCGCAGCCTGATCGACCGGTCCGATTACGAGCGCCTGCTGCGCTCGACATGGGCGCTGATGCAAGAAAATCCCGGCGCCTGACGGGGCGCCGTTCGGAGGAACCGGACTGATACCATAGTCGGCCTCGCTTTGGCCCGAGGATCTCATCATTCCGGATTTCCCCGGCACCCATGCCCTGATGGTGATGCTGCTCACCGTGTTTGCGCTGTACCTTTTTACGCGCGACCGGATTCCGCTGGAAACCGCCGGCATGGGCGTTTTGCTGTTGCTGCTGCTGGGGTTCCAGTTCTGGCCGCTGGAACAGGACGGCGTGCAGGTCATCCGGCCGACCGACTTTTTCCTAAATGTGGGTCATGAAGCCCTGATCACCATTACGGCCCTGCTGGTGGCCGGCAAGGGACTGGAAATCACCGGCGCTCTGCGCCCGATCGCCTTGTTTTTCACTCGCCTGTGGACCCGCCTGCCTCTGCTCGCCGCCCTGCTTACGCTCGTGGGCTCCGCCGTGTTCAGCGCGTTCGTCAACAACACCCCGGTTGTCGTGATGCTGCTTCCGGTCCTGACCGCTGCGGCACTGCACGCCAAACAATCGCCTTCCGCGATTCTGCTGCCGATGGGCTTCGCCACCCTGATCGGAGGCATGTCCACGGTGATCGGCACTTCAACCAACCTGCTCGTCGTGAAGCTTGCCGAGCAGGACCTCGGACTGCCTGTCTTCGGTATGTTCTCCTTCTCCCTGCCCGTGCTGCTGGTGGGCAGCGTCGGGATCGTCTTCCTTTGGCTGCTCGCGCCGCGCCTGACTCCGGAGCGCACCCTGCCCCTGGCCGAGGCCAAGCTGCTGTTTACCTCCACGCTGACCATCAGGCCGGGCGGCTTCGCCGACGGCAAGACCGTAGGGGAGATTCGGGCGCGAACCAACAGCGAGATGCTCATTACGCGCATCGTACGCGGCAACAATGTTTTCGTTCACGGGCTCGACGGGTTGCAGATGCATGCAGGCGATCTCCTGTTCGTGCGCGACACCATGGAGCACCTGAGCGAATACGAGGATGTGCTCGGCGCCTCGCTGCCGCACGGGGAGGATCGGTTCCAGGATGAGCCGCAGCAGATAGCCGAACTGGTCGTAACGCGGGGCTCGCCGCTCGACAAGCGCAGCGTTCGCGCGGCCCACCTCGACGAAATCTACGGACTCCTGCCGCTGGCCATCCATCGCGCCGGAGCGCGGGAAGCGCCGACCCACGATCTACTGAACGCGCGGCTGAGCACGGGGGACGTGTTGCTGGTGCAGGCCTCCAGGGCCGAGATACGCCGGCTGACCACCGAATCCGCCATGCTGGTACTGGGCCGCGTGGTGGAATTGCCGCGCGCGGGAAGGGCCAAGGCCGCGGTCGCGATCATGACCGCGATCATCGTTCCGGCGGCGCTGGGCTGGGTGCCCATCGTGCTGACCTCCGTGACCGGAGTGGGCTTGATGATCGCGGCGAAATGCATGAGTTGGCGCAATGTCCGCGACGCCTTCAACGTGCCGCTCACCATCATCATCGTGGCGAGTCTGAGCCTGGGTCAGGCGCTGATCAAGACCGGCGCCGCGGACTGGCTCGCGCAGGTTTTTGTCGTGGTCTCCGGCGATCTGCCGGTGCCCCTGATACTCAGCGGGCTGATGCTCCTGATGGCGATCCTGACAAACGTGGTGTCAAACAACGCCGCCGCCATTATCGGAACGCCGATCGCCTACTCCTTCGCCACCGGACTCGGCGCGCCGGTGGAACCCTTCATTCTGGCGGTGATATTCGGCGCCAACATGAGCTTCCTCACGCCGATCGGTTACCAGACCAATCTGCTGATCATGAGCGCCGGCGGCTACCGGCGGCTGGACTTCCTGCGGATCGGCGTGCCGCTCACCCTGATCATGTGGGTCGGTTTCTCGCTCCTGCTGCCGATGATGTATGAGCTCTGATCCCCTTCAGCCCATGCTGGAACGCCTGCTGGCCGGCGACAGTCTTACGGAAAGCCAGGCGGAGGCCGCCATGCACGAGCTTGCTAGCGGCGCAGCCGCACCGGCGCTGGCGGGCGCGCTGCTCGCGGCGCTGCGGCTCAAGGGCGAAAGCGCCGCGGAAGTGCGCGGCTTCGCGCGCGCCATGCGCGAACTGGCGATCCGGCCGGAACTGCCGGCGGGGCGGCCCGTTGCGGACGTGGTCGGCACCGGCGGCGACGGTTCGGGCAGCATCAATCTTTCCACCGGCGCCGGCCTTCTGGCGGCCTCCTGCGGAGTGTGCATTGCCAAACACGGCAACCGTGCAGTGTCGAGCAAAACCGGCAGCGCGGACGTGCTGGAGGCCCTTGGCCTGGCCTGGCCGACTACCGCCGGGGAAGTCACGCGATCGCTTGAGACCCACGGCTTCGCCTTCATGTTCGCGCCCTTTTTCCACCCGGCGATGAAGTCGATCGCGCCCATCCGCGCGGCGCTGGGCGTGCGCACGGTATTCAACCTGCTGGGTCCCCTGGCAAACCCGGCACAGCCTCCGTTCATGCTGGTGGGCGCGTTCAGCCGCGAAGCGGCGGCGCTGATGGCCGATACCCTGAGCGGCCTCGACATTGAGCGTTGCTTCGTGGTCCACGGCGAACCGGGATGGGACGAGCCTACGCCGGTGGGCCGATTCCTGCTGATCGACGTGCGTCCCGGCGAGGTCCAAAGCCGAACGGTGGATCCGGCCGATTTCGGCATTCCGCGCTGCGAGCCATCCGACCTGGCGGGCGGCCAGCGCGACTACAACGCCGCCACTCTTGAGGGCGCCCTGCGCGGGGAGGGGGCTGAAGCGCTGAACAACGCGCTGGTGCTGCAGGCGGGCCTGGTGCTGGAACTCATCGGCGCGGCCAGCAGCTTGCCTGCGGGTCTGGGCACGGCCCGGGATGCGCTGCAGTCGGGGGCGGCGGGCAGCCTGCTGGAGGACATGCGGGGCGCCACAGCGCCATGAGCGGCGGATTTCTCGAGCGCATGGCGGAATCCAGCCGCCGGCGCGCCGACAAGGCCAGGCTGCGCCTTGGCGAGGATGAGCTTCGCCGCCGCGTCGACGGCCTGCCGGCTCCGCCGGCCATGAGTCTGTCTCCCGAAGGCTTCGACCTGATCGCAGAGATCAAGCCGCGCTCGCCCAGCGAGGGCCGTTTGTCGAGCGCGGATTTCTCGCCGTGCGAGCTTGCCCGGCATTGTGCGGCGGCGGGCGCGGCGGCGCTTTCGGTGCTGACCGAACCCAGCCGCTTCGACGGTTCGCTTGAGCTGCTGGCGAAGGTCGCGGAAGCCGCCGTGGATACGCCCGTCATGCGCAAGGATTTCCTGGTGGACCCCTACCAGGTGCTCGAGGCGCGCCTGCATGGCGCAGCGGGCGTGCTGCTCATAGTCGGCATGAGCGATGACCGGAACACGGAGGCGATGCTCAAGACTGCCCTGGCCTGCGGGATGTTCGCGCTGCTGGAGGCCTTCGAGAGCACGGAACTTGAGCGCGCGCATGAAATGGCGGTGCGCCTTGACGCGCCGCGGGACAAGGTCCTGCTGGGTCTGAACTGCCGCGACCTGCGCACCCTGGCGGTGGACCGTGGGCGGTTTGGGCAGGTCGATCTCCCGAACGCCGGCGGATACCGCATGATTGCCGAAAGCGGGATCGAGAACGCCGGGCAGGCCGGCGAGCTGGCCGCGCTCGGCTGGGACGGACTGCTGATCGGAACGGCCCTGATGCGCGCGGCCGACCCGCGGGAACTGGCCGCCGGCATGCTGGCGGAGGGCCGGCGCAGGAGGCAAGCGTGAGCCTGTTCGTCAAGATTTGCGGGCTGACCGATCCCGAGACGATCGAAGCGGCGGTGGAAGAGGGCGTGGATGCGCTGGGCTTCAACTTCTACCCGCCCTCGCCGCGCTACCTTTCCCCGCAGCGGGCCGTAGAACTCGCCGGTCCGGTTCCCCGGCAGGTGCAGCGCGTTGCGGTTATGCTGCGCCCCCAACAAGCCGACTGGGAAGAGGTATTCGACTCGTTCAAACCGGATAGCCTTCAGGCCGATGCCGACCGCCTGGCGGGATTGCGCCTGCCGGAGCGTATCGGGAAATTGCCGGTATACAGAGACCATGAGCAATTCGACACCGAAAAGTTCTCGCTGGACATACCCTGCCTGTTCGAAAGCGCCGTCAGCGGCAAGGGTCGTCCGCCGAGCTGGGAGCGGGCCGCGCTTCTGGCCCGCCGCGCGCGCGTGGTGCTGGCCGGGGGCCTCGATCCCGGTAACGTCGGGGAGGCGGTCCGCCGCGTGCGGCCCTGGGGCGTGGACGTGAGTTCCGGCGTGGAGTCAGCCCCGGGCGTAAAGGACCCGCACAAGGTCCGCGCCTTCATACGCGCCGCCCGGCAGGCGCACACGCCCTCATGAAGATTGGGTCATCCGAAGGCCCGCTGTTGCTCGCTGCCCTGCTCAGCGGCGATCTGCCGGACCGCGACGGGCGCTTCGGTCCCTTCGGCGGGCGCTTCGCCCCGGAAACGCTCATGCCCGCGCTTTCCCGGCTGGAAGGGGCGGCGCGCCAATTTTTTGCCGACGGCGAAGCGTGCGAGGCCCTGGACAGGGAGCGGCGGCAGTGGATCGGCCGTCCGACTCCGCTTACCCGGGCGCGCGGCCTGGAAAAGGCATGGGGCGCTGAGGTATGGATCAAGCGCGAGGACCTGGCGCACACCGGCGCGCACAAGATCAACAACGCCCTGGGCCAGGCGCACCTGGCGCTCAGGCTCGGCGCTCGCCGCGTGGTGGCGGAAACCGGCGCGGGACAGCATGGGGTGGCGGCCGCAGCCGCCTGCGCGCGGGTGGGGCTGCCGTGCAGCGTTTACATGGGCGTGCTCGATATGGAGCGGCAGGCGCCCAACGTCCAGCGCATGCACCAGCTGGGCGCGGAGGTGGTCGCCGTGGACAAGGGAGACCGGACCCTGAGGGCGGCGACCGACGAGGCCTTCCGTACCTGGGTGGCCGATCCCGAAGGGGTGTACTACCTGCTGGGTTCCGCGGTGGGTCCGCATCCCTATCCCTGGCTGGTGCGCGAATTGCAAAGAATCATCGGCGACGAGGCACGCTCGCAGTTCGCCGAACAGGCCGGGGGGCTGCCCGACGCGGTATTCGCCTGCGTCGGCGGCGGTTCCAACGCCATAGGCTTGTTCCACGCCTTTCTCGGAGACGAGGACGTTCGCATTTGTGGCGTGGAAGCGGGCGGCAAGAGCCTCGACCCGGGAGAGAATGCGGCCTCGCTGTCCGCGGGCAGGCCCGGCGTCCTGCATGGCAGTTATTCCATGCTCCTCTACGACGACGACGGCCAGGTGCTGGAGACCTCGTCGATTTCCGCCGGCCTGGACTACCCGGGCGTAGGCCCGGAGCACGCGCTGTTGCAGGCGGTTGGCCGGGTCCGCTACGTGACTGCGGACGACGCCGAGGCGCTTGAGGGCCTGGCCGAGTGCTGCAGGCTGGAAGGCATACTGCCGGCGCTCGAGCCGGCCCACGCCTTCCATGCCGCGCGCTGCTGGGCAGCCAAGAATCCCGGCAGGCGCATACTGATCGGTCTTTCCGGCCGCGGCGACAAGGACATGCCCACCCTCAGCGCCGCCCTCTAGAACCGTTCGCCACAGCCGGCGCCCGGCCTTTCCCGTCCCCTGTCGCGCGGGAGACGCATGAATCCATCCTTGGAGCTTGATTCCGCCATCCCTGGCTCCATCACTCCCGCGCGACAGGGGACGGGAAAGGCCGTCAGACTATTGCGGAGCGGATCAGTTGAGGACTCGGTAGCCGCGGCCGCGCAGACACTCGCGCAGCACCTGGCGGTGTTCGCCGACTGCGGAAACGCCGGCGATGGTTCCACCGTACACAGCTCCGACACCGGCAGCCTGCCCGATGCCGGTCTTGTTGGCGCCGGAAACCACGCCGCCCACGGCCCCCACGGCGGCGGCGCCCGCCGCTCCGGTGGCGACGTGCTTGCCGACGGGCACTTCTTCCGCGTAGCCCCGGCAGTCGGCAAGATCGATCTCATACTGGTTCCGATCAACCCCCTGAAGGTCGACGATGGCGCCGCTGGGGTCCTTCATGGCTGAACACGCGGCAACCAGCAGAAAACACGGCAGCAAGGCTAAACGTTTCATGAAGAACTCCCTTTGTGACGGACCGGTACAAGAAAAAGATGCCGCTGTCCGCCCGGGGGTTGCATTGACGCCCGCGCCGCATTGCAGCCGCGCACGCCGTACCGGACAATGTACGCCCGTGAACACCTCGTTGACCGGAGCGGAGCGCCTGCAGAGCGCCATCATCGACGCGCCAAAGCCCGCGCTTTTGCCCTTCTTTACCGCCGGGCACCCCGGCAAGGAGGACTTCCATTCGACGCTGAGCAATCTTGCCGACGCGGCGGAGGCGGTGGAGATCGGAGTGCCGTTCTCCGATCCGATGGCGGACGGCGTGACCATACAGCGCGCCAGCGAAGCGGCCCTGGCCAACGGAGTTTCCCTAGACTGGATTCTGCGGGAACTGAAGGCCCATGGCGACCCGGGCGTGCCATTGGTGCTGATGAGCTATTACAACCCTCTGCTCGCCTACGGTATTGAGAAGCTTGCCGAGAGCTGCGCGGAGCGCCACGTCGGCGGTCTGATCGTGCCCGACCTGCCCTGGGAAGAATGCGATCGCGTCAGGCAACTATTGCTCGGGCACGGAATCGGGCTGGTCCAGATGGTCACGCCGGCGACGCCTGCGGAGCGGCTGCGGACCTTGTGCCGCGGCAGCGGGGGTTTCGTCTATGCAGTGACGGTGACCGGCGTGACCGGCGGCGAGCGCCGGGTGTCGGAGGAAATGACGACCTACATGCAGAGGGTCAGCGCGTGTTCGGTATTGCCCGTGTGCGCCGGTTTCGGGGTACGCAGCGCGGCCCAGGTGCGGACCCTTGCCGACGTGGCGGACGGCGTGATCGTGGGGTCGGCGGTGGTGGACTGCCTGGAGCGCGGCGAGGACGCCGGCGACTTCCTGCGTTCCCTGCGTGCCTGAGACCGGAGCCGCCGCCCCGCTGTAAGCGCGTCAGCCGCGCGGGCGCGCGCTTAGGACCAGGATCAATCCGGCCGCCGCCGCCAGCCACGACAGGAATGGCGGCTGGGCCTGCAAACCCAGCAGCACCGCGGCGGCCAGCAGCAGCGTGCAGCCGGTCATCTGCCGCCAGAGTTTCCGCCTGCCTTCCGGGCGGCGCTCGCGCCGCCGGCTTGGCGCGCCCTCGGCGCGGTCCAGCAGGCGGTGCAGCGCGCGGGGCAGGCGTTGAACGGCGTAGCGCAACTCGGGCAGGTCGCGCCGAAGTTCCTTCATCACGCGGCCCGGCTCGGCACGCCGCGCCATCCACTTCTTCAGCAGCGGATAGCCGGTTTCCCACAGGTCCAGTTCCGGATACAGCACCCGGCCCAGACCCTCGATGTTGAGCAGCGTCTTGTGCAGCAGCAGCATCTGCGGCTGCAGGTGCATATCGAATTCCTGGGCGGTGGCGAATATCCGCCCAAGGACCTTCCCGAAGCTGCACTCGCTCAGCGGCCGGGCGAAAATCGGCTCGCCGATCACCCGAAACGCCGCCTCCAGGTCCTCCGCGCGGGCGTCGGGCGCTACCCATCCCCAGTAAAGGTGCAGGCGCGCCAGGCGCGCGTAGTCCTGCTCGAAGAAGGCCAGCAGGGTCTGGCCGAGGTAGTGATGGTCGCGCTCGTCGAGTATGCCCACAATGCCGAAATCGACCGCCGCGTAGCGGGGATTCTTGGGGTCGCTGATGTCCACGAAAACGTTTCCGGGATGCATGTCCGCGTGGAAGAAGCTGTCCCTGAACACCTGGGTGAAAAAGATCTGCACACCCCGGGCGGCCAGTTCGGGTATGTCCACGCCCGCGTCCTTCAGCGCCTGCACGTCGCGGATCGGGGCGCCGTGAATCCGCTCCAGGACCAGCACGTCGGGGCGGCAGTAGTCCCAGTAGACCGCCGGAACATGGATGATGTCGGAACCGGCGAAGCTGCGCTTTAGGCGCGAGGCGTTGGCGCCCTCGCGGGTCAGGTCCAGTTCGTTGTCCAGCGTGCGCTCGTACTCCTCGACGACCTCGACCAGGCGCAGCCGGTAAGTCGACGGCCACCACGCGCTGGTCAGGCGCGCCACGCCGTACAGCAGTTCCACGTCCCGCTCGATGCGCGCCCTGATGCCCGGACGCAACAGCTTGACGACCACTTCCTCGCCGCCGGGCAGGCGCGCCGCATGAACCTGCGCGATGGAGGCCGCCGCCAGCGCCTGCGGCTCGAATTCAGCGAACACTTCTTCCACCGCACGGCCGTAGAAGCCGCCCAGCAGTTCGCGCGCCTTTTCCGCCGAAAACGGCGGGACCTCATCCTGCAGGCGCGTCAGTTCCCGGGCGATGTCCGGCGGGAGCAGGTCGGGCCGGGTGGAAATGTTCTGTCCGAACTTCACGAAGATGGGCCCCAGGTCCTGCAGCGCCTCGCGCAGGCGCCGGCCGCGCGATTCCCCTTTAAGCCTGCGCCGCGCAAGCAGCAGCCACGCGGGCAACCGCAGCGGGCGCGGCAAGCCCGCATCACGAAGAAGACCGTAGCGCGCCAGCAGGCGCACGATCCCAAGGATTCGGAACACTAGCCGCATGCCTGAACCGGGGTCCGCGGTTCCGGCGCTACCGGGCCCGGCCCTTGTCCAGGGCCTCGACGCGCGCGGCGACCCGGCCGACGCTGTCGCGCAGCCGTTCCACCTCGGCCGAGAAGGCGTCGAACTCGACCCGCGTCGGCATCAATCGCGCCTCCTCCTGGACGAAATCGCGCAGATTGTGCTGCAGGGAATCACCCGCTTCCCGCGCCCAGCCGGCCGCCGCCCGGGCAGCATCGCCCGCCTGATGTGCAACGGTGTCGCCGGCGAAACGGGCCAGTTCCTCTTCCGGACTGGGCCGGCAGTGCTTGAGCAGCCGGGCGAACCCTTCGGCCACGGCGGGGTCGCCGCGCAAATCGAGTCCCGGGCCGGTGTGATCGCCGCCAAGCAGTTCCAATAATCGGCGCCAGTCGCCGGACAAGGTAACGCCGCTCAGCTTCCCGTCCGGTTCCGCGAAGCGCAAGCGGCCGCCTTCCACGCTCATGCGCAAAACCGGTTGCGACGCGGAAACGCCCATGTCCATGCAAAGCCCTTCCAGCTCGGACGCGGCGCGCCGCGCCGTCAGCGAAGCCTGGAGGTTGCGGTTCAACACGCCTTCCAGCGAGGTGGCCAGTTTCGCAAACACCGGGGCGCCTCCTAGTATCGAAAACCGATGTGCAGCGCCACAATTCCGCCGGACAGGTTGTGCCATCGCACGTCCTCGAAGCCGGCCTCGCGCATCATTTCAGCAAGCGTTTCCTGGTCGGGATGCACCCTTATCGATTCCACCAGGTAACGATAACTGTCGGCGTCGCCCGCGACCAGGCGCCCCAGAGCCGGAATGACGGCAAAGGAATACCAGTCGTAGGCAGGGCGAATGAACTTGAGCGCGGGGCGCGAGAACTCCAGCACCAGCAAGCGGCCGCCAGGCTTGACGGCCCGCGCCATGCTCCTGAGCGCCGCGGGCTTTCCGGTGACGTTGCGCAATCCGAAACCTATGGTGACGCAGTCGAACAGCCCTGCGCCGAAAGGCAAGGCGGTAGCATCGGCGCACACCGCCCTGGCGTTCCCGCCGACCCCCGCATCCAGCAGCCGGTTGCGGCCGATCCCCAGCATCGCGGGATTGATGTCGCTGAGCACCACGCGTCCCTGCGGGCCGACCTGGCGGCTCATGCCGATTGCCAGGTCGCCCGTTCCGCCGGCAACATCCAGCGCAATGCCGCCGGGGCGCAGTCCCGTGCGGGCCAGGGCAAACCTCTTCCACAGGCGGTGCGCGCCCAGCGACATCAGGTCGTTCATCAGATCGTAGCGGTCCGCCACAGAATCGAACACGCCGCGCACCCGGCGGGTCTTCTCGTCCGGACTCACCCGACTGAAACCGAAACGCTGCTCCCCCGGGAGCGAGGGCGTCTCGCCCTCCCCTGGGAGCGAAGGCGTCCCCGCCTTCGACAAGGGCGGGACGCCTTCGCTCCCAGGGTCAGCTGCGCGCATCGGGCTTGTCCGCCGCGGCCACCTCGTCGAGGTAACGCGCCCAGTATTCATCCCGGAATTCGCCCAGCTCGCGCAGATATTTCCACGAGTAGATACCGGAATCGTGGCCATCGTCGAATACGAGGCGAACGGCATATTGCCCCACGGGTTCAACCGCCGTTACCCGAACCTCGGATTTGCCGAGAGGCAATTGTCCGCCGCCGCGCCCGTGACCCCGCACCTCCGCAGACGGCGACTTCACACGCAGGTATTCGGCTCCGAGGTCAAACGCCGCGCCGTCGGCAAAACTCACGCGCAGAATCCGGCGCTTGCCGTGCAAGCGCAATTCAGTCGGCGGAGATCCCGGGAAGGAGGGCATTGCCCTCAGAGAATGTAGCGGCGGAAATCCTCATCTTCCGCCAGCTTGCCGAGGTGCTCGTCGACGTAAGCCGCGTCAATCTTCAGCGTCTGTCCCCCGCGGTCGGCCGCGTCGAAGGAAATCGACTCCAGCAGCCGCTCCAGGACGGTCTGCAGGCGCCGCGCGCCGATGTTCTCCGTGCTGTCGTTGACCGAGCAGGCAATCTCGGCAATGCGGTGAACCGCCTCGGCCTCAAAGCTCAGGGAAACCTGTTCGGTGCCCAGCAGGGCCGTGTATTGCTCGGTAAGCGATGCGTCCGGCTCGGTGAGGATGCGCTCGAACTCCTCGATCCCCAGCGCCCCCAGTTCCACCCGTATCGGGAACCGGCCCTGCAGCTCCGGAATCAGGTCCGAAGGCTTGACCGCCTGGAAGGCGCCGGAAGCGATGAACAGGATGTGATCGGTGCGCACCACCCCGTACTTGGTCGTGACGGCGCATCCTTCCACCAGGGGCAGGAGGTCACGCTGCACGCCCTCGCGAGACACGTCCGCGCCCAGGGCCTCCGCCCGGCGGCAAACCTTGTCCATCTCGTCGATGAAGACGATGCCGTTCTGCTCCACCGCTTCCAGCGCCTGCGACT
The DNA here is from genome assembly GCA_951828235.1 of uncultured Gammaproteobacteria bacterium. Taxonomy (GTDB): domain Bacteria; phylum Pseudomonadota; class Gammaproteobacteria; order Steroidobacterales; family Foliamicaceae; genus Foliamicus. The sequence goes on along the minus strand of OX639965.1, from coordinate 1,187,999 downwards.
TCAGTTCCTCCTGGTCCAGCATCGAAGCCGCGGCTTCTTCCGTCAGCAGCCGCATCGCGTCCTTGACCTTCAGCTTGCGGGTGCGGGTGCGCTGATTGCCCAGCGACTGGAACATGTTCTGCAGCTGGCTGGTCATTTCCTCCATGCCGGGCGGCGCCATGATCTCCACCCCCACCGGCGCCAGCTGCAGTTCCATTTCCACTTCCTCGCCATCGAGGTCGCCGCGTCTCAGCGCTGCCTTCAATTCCCGTTCGTCGGCGCTCACCGGCAACCTGGCGGTCGGCCCCGCGGCCGCGGCCAGGCGCATCAGCGCATCAAGCACCCGCCGCTCGGCGCTCTCGCGGGCGCGGTGGCGCACCCGGTCCATTTCCGTCTCGCGCATCAGCTTCACGGCTGTATCGGTGAGGTCGCGCACAATGCTGTCCACTTCGCGGCCCACATAGCCCACCTCTGTGAACTTGGTGGCCTCGACCTTGATGAAGGGCGCCCGCGCCAGGTTTGCCAGCCGGCGTGCGATCTCGGTCTTGCCTACGCCGGTGGGGCCCATCATCAGAATGTTCTTCGGCGTGATTTCGCGGCGCAGCTCATCCTCAAGCTGCATCCGGCGCCAGCGGTTGCGCAAGGCGATGGCGACCGCCCGCTTGGCCTCCTGCTGGCCGATAACATGCTTGTCGAGTTCCTCGACAATCTCCCTGGGCGTCATCTGGGTCATGCTTCGATCTTGAGCGTATCGATGACGATTTCCGAGTTGGTGTAGACGCAGATTTCCGCCGCGATCTCCAGCGAGCGGCGGACCACTTCCTCGGCGCCCAGTTCGGTCTCCGCCAGCAGCGCACGCGCCGCGGCGCGCGCGTATCCCCCGCCGGAGCCGAGCGCCAAAAGGCCGTCCTCGGGCTCCACCACGTCGCCCGAACCCGAAACCAGCAGCGTCTTCTGCTGGTCGGCGACGCACAGCATCGCCTCCAGTCGTCGCAGACGGCGGTCGGTACGCCAGTCCTTGGCCAGTTCTACGGCGGCCCGGGTAAGGTTTCCGTATTGCTGAAGCTTGCCTTCGAACAGCTCAAACAGAGTGAAGGCATCCGCCGTGCCCCCGGCGAAACCCGCCAGCACCGAGTCGTCCGCCAGCCGCCGGATCTTCCGGGCATTGCCCTTCAGCACGGTATCGCCCAGGCTTACCTGGCCGTCCCCGCCCATGGCGACCGCATTGTCCCTGCGAACGCAGAGTATGGTCGTGGAGCGAACCCGCTCGCCTGTTGCGCGGTTGTTCCCAGGATTCGAAACGTTCATGACTTTGTCGACGCCTTGCGCCGGGCACGGGGGTGGGCGCGATCGTACACCCTCGCGAGGTGCTGAAAGTCAAGGTGGGTGTAGACCTGTGTCGTGGATATGTCCGCATGGCCCAGGAGCTCCTGCACCGCGCGCAGGTCGCCGGACGATTCCAGCAGGTGCGTGGCGAAGCTGTGCCGAAGCATATGCGGGTGCACATGCCCGGGCAGGCCCGAGCGCCGCGCCCAGTAGTCGAGCCGCGCCTGGACGCTGCTGGCTCCGATCCGCCGGCCCCTGACCCCCACAAACAGTGCGTTCTCCCCGGGCGACGCCAACTCACCGCGGCGTTGCATCCAGGCCTTAAGCGCGTCGAGCGCCTTGCGGCCCACCGGCAGGATGCGGGTCTTGCGACCCTTGCCGGTGACCCTGATCAGGCCCTCGCGCATTTCGATGCCTCCCTGGTCGAGGCCGGTCAGTTCGGCCAGCCGCAGGCCCGAGGAGTACATCAGTTCCAGCATGGCGCGGTCGCGGCAGGCAACGGCATCGCGGTCCGGGATGTCCAGAAGCCGCGCCACCTGGTCGAGGTCCAGGGTTTGCGGAAGGTTGCGCGGCGGCCGCGGCGCCCTGACCCCGCGCGCCGGATTGTGGGCTATCTCCCCCTCACTCTCCAGGTAGCTGAAGAAGCTGCGCGCTCCAGCCAGGCGCCGTTGCACGGTGCGCGGCGCCAGGCCGCCGCGGTGGGCGCCCGCGGCGAAGCGGCGCAGATCGCCGGTGGAAAGGCCGGACCAGTTGGCGACATTGCGCTCGGCGCAATACCTGCCCAGCGCCGCCAGGTCGCGCCGATAAGCGCTGACGGTGTGTTCCGACAGACCCCGCTCGAACCGGATGTGGTGCAGGAATGCGTCAACCTGCCGCTTGGCCCCGGCCTCCATCAGGAGCTTTCCGGCGAAACCGCCACCGCGACAATGTCGCTCACGCGGCTCAGGAACTCGGTGCTCTTGCCGCGGTGATAGTGATCGGGGTCGCGGCTGCCCAGCGCCAGCAGGCCCAGCTTTCCGCGATGTCCCAACGGGGCCAGCGCAACCGACGCCGCTTCACCCGCCTCCTTGCCGAACAGGAATTCGCGCTGCTCGGAGCTGTAGCGGCCACAGCGCGGCGTATTGGCCTTGAGGACCGCGCTCAGGCCTTCGGCCATGACCTCTTCCCGCTGCGTCGCTTCCAGGCCGGGGACATCGGCGCAATCGTCCGCCGCCGCGTCGAACAGCAGCAGGCGAACGAAATCCAGCGCAAAGATCCGGCGCAGGTTCCCGGGCAGGGTGCGCAGCCTTTCGCCCGGGTCCCGGCAGGCCAGCAGCTTCGTGACCAGCCGGTTCAGCTTGCGGGCGAGTTCATCGCTGGCGCGGGCATTGGCAACGTATTCTTCAAGCGTGCGCCGCATGTCCTCGTTGCGTTGGCGCAGCAGCTCGATCTGCCGCTCGACCAGCGACACCGCTCCCGTTCCGCCGTCGTGGGGAACGCTCAGCTCCATCAACAGGTCGGCATGACGCTCGAAAAAGTCGGGATTGTCGCGAAGGTACGTAGCCACGCTTTCCGGACTCAGGCCGGACCCGGGGCGCGCCTTGCCCGCCGGACTCATAACTCCACCCGACCCTCGAAAACGCAGTCGATCCGCCCGGTAAGCCAGACCGGCTCGCCGCCGCCGGCCCAATCCACGCGCAAACGGCCTCCGGGCATGTGGACCTCGACGGGGGAGCCGACCCGGCCGCTGCGAATGCCTGCAACCGCCGCGGCGCAGGCTCCGGTGCCGCAGGCCGGAGTTTCGCCAACGCCGCGCTCGAACACGCGAAGCTTCACAGCCTGGTCGCCCAGCGTCTCGGCAAAGCCCACGTTGCAGCCGCGCGGAAAACGCTCATGCACGGAAAGGCGAGACCCAAGGTCCGCCACCGGAGCGGCGGCGGCATCGGGAACCGGAATGACCGCGTGCGGGTTGCCCAGGGAAAGCACTTCAACCTCCCACTTTTCTCCGTCCACCGCAATTTCGTATGAGGAGTCCGCCTCGCGAGCCTCAAACGGGACCCGCCGCGGGTTCCATTCCGGGCGGCCGAGCGAGCAACTGACCGAGTCGTCGCCCGCCAACCTGGCGCGCACCTCTCCGCCACGGCTCTTCAGCGAGATTTCCCCGCCGCGCGGCCGGCGATCGGCCACCAGCGCTGCGATGCACAAGACTCCATTGCCGCACTGGCCGGCCTCGCCGCCATCGGCATTGAATACCCGGTACTCCACCGTGTCGACGCCGTTTTCGGGCTCGTCCACCCATAAAAGCTGATCGAACCCCACGCCACGGCGGCGGTCCGCAAGCGCGCGAATCCGGCGGCGCGGGGGCACCGGCAGCGACCGACCCAGCACGATCATGAAGTCGTTGCCGGCGGCTTGCATCTTGGTAAAGGCCTGGAACATTGCTGGGAATCGGAGGGCTCTCCAAAAATTATAGTCCGGCGGCGATTTTCGCCCGAGGCCGCCACCGCAGAAACAGTTGATCGAAAATATGCGCTGACCGGCGGCTCAAGCCGGCGAAATTCGATCCCATAACCAGGAGAACAAAGCATGGCGTACAACAGCAGAACACTCCCGCTCGCCGGACTGGTTTTCGCGCTGCCGGTAGCGGCGGCCACCGAAATCGAGCGCTTCAACCCCCAGGGGCTGTCCCAGCCGGACGGCTACTCGCAGGTTGTCATTGCGAAAAACCCCGGGCGTTTCATCTACCTGGGAGGCAAGGCCGGGATTTACCCGGACGACAGCTACCCCGAGGGCCTGGCAGAACAATCACGGCTGACCTGGGACAATATCGATCGCGCGCTGAAAGCCGCCGGCGCCACGCGCGAGGACGTGGTCGAGATCCAGATATACATCGTGAACCTGGAAGACATCGACCCCACCCCCGTATATGAAGACGTTCGCAACTTCTTCCCCAAGGGCCACAAGCCGGCCTCCATGGTGATCGGGGTGTCGGCGCTGGCCTATCCGGGGCTGCTGGTGGAGATCAACGTGCGCGCCGTTACGGACTAGGCATGGTTCGGTAGTTAACAAATGCTTGCAGAACACTCGCTTAAGTCGTCATTCCCGGTTGCTTTTTCGCCTTCTTACGCTAAAGTTACCGAATATAAGGCATGGCAAAAGAGTTGCTATAGCTATTGACACGATCTTGCGGGGCGGCCGGGCAGGCTGTCTTCGCATTTACCAGTGAGGGGACAAAGATGAAACCTGAGAATATTGCTCTGGATAGAGCGGTGCGTTCGGTACTTTTCGCCGGCGCAATTACGGCCTTCGCCGTCTCGCCCATGGCCATGGCCCAGGAAGAGGGCGACGACGAAGAAGACCAACTGGAACTCGGACGCCAGGTGGTCACCGGCTCGCGCATCAAGCGAATGGACCTTGAGGAAGCACGGCCGGTCGTGGTCATCACGCGCGAAGAAATCGAACTTAGCGGCCAGGAATCGGTGGCGGACGTGCTCCGCAACAGCCCGGTCAACACCTTCGGCTCGTCGCGGGAAGTGTCGGGCAACTCGTTCATCGGACAGGCGACCATCGACCTGTACGGCATCGGCTCCACCCGCACCCTGATACTGCTGGATGGACGGCGCGCGCCGCGCTCACCGGTCACGGCCAACCAGGCCAGCGATCTCAACATCATTCCGCTTGCCGCAGTGGACCGCATTGAAATCCTGACCGACAGCGCTTCGGCGATTTACGGTTCCGATGCGATCGGCGGCGTGATCAACGTGATTCTGCGGAAGGACTTTGACGGTCTAGAGGTCGGCACGTCGCTGCAGCGGCCGACGCGCGAAGGAGCGGACGCGGACGCTGGTGTGATCACGGTTGGCGGCAGCACCAATCGGGGCCGTTTCCTGTTCTCTGCCGATTTCCGCAACAAGAAGCACATCGCCTCTGCGGACCGCTTCTACTCCAAGGGCAATACGGGCTATGACGACGGACCGGCGGACTACCCGAACGCGTCGTTCGACGCGACCTGGTACGCCTGGGAGAACACCGACAACGTCAGTTCCTGGGGCAACACGATCTGGCCGTACTACCTGGCCCCGTCCAACTGCGAGCAGGTGGTGGGCCCGGACGGCGAGCGCCTCCTGGCCGGCCCCTACATCGCCCGCAACGGTCAGGAACGCTGCGGCTTCGATTACACCGCGTATTCCTGGGAAACGGCGGATCTCAAGCGCGCCAGCGCCTTTCTGCACGCGGACTACGAACTGAACCCCAACCACGCGGTGCGTCTGCAATCCATGTTCAGCACCGTGAACAACCACGGGCGCTATGCACCGGCCGTGGGCTTTTTCTTCGTTCCGGCGGATGCGGGGGAGGGATTGAAGCAAGGATTTGATTTCGACATCCCCTACCCCGAATTGCTTCCGTACTTCCTCGGCCATCGCTTCGTGGGTCTGGGCAATCGGGATTTCAAAGCCACCAATACCCTGTTCACGAATGCGGTCCTGGCGTACGGAACCGTGGGTATGTTCGACTACGAGTTCGAAGTACGCCACAGGCGCGATGACGCCAAAGAGGACAGCTGCTGCTACGCGAAGGCGTTTACCACGTCGGAGTATGTTTCGCAGGGGTTGTATAACCCGTTTGATCCCCTAAGCCCCGGTAACGCGGACGCGTATGGCGCCATTACCTCAAATGCAAACCGGGATATCCGGTCAGACTTCCGTACCTACAGCGGGAACGTCAGCTTCGACCTGTTCAACGCTCCGGGTGGTCCGATCGGCTGGGCTATCGGCTTCGATTACATCGACGAGCAGTTCTACGACATCTACGATCCCTTGAGCGCCGGTGGCGACCTGATCGGCAGCGCCGGCAACAGCGGCGAAGGCGAACGACTGGTCAAGGCGGCCTTTGCGGAAGCCTATATCCCGGTGTGGAGCAACCTGGAAGTCAGCGCGGCGGCGCGTTACGACAGCTACGACGACTCCGCCGGCAACGAAACCAGCCTCTATCTCTCGGCGCGTTATCAGCCTACCGACTGGCTGCTGTTCCGCGCCTCCTGGGGCGAAGGCTTCCGGGCGGCCAATATGAACAACCTGTATGGCGCCCGGAGTTTCAGCGCGGAAGGCGGCACCGATCTGGTGGCCTGTCAGGCGTCCGGCACATCTGTCGCAGACTGTGTGGAAGAGCAGTATCCGACGTTTACCGGCGGCAATCCGCTGCTGGCGCCGGAGTTGTCCGACAGCTACAACATCGGTTTCGTCGTGGACTGGGAACCGTTTTACGCCAGCTTCGATTTCTGGAACCGGGATATCGACGACGGCATCGGCTTGGCGAGCCTGCAGGGCCTGATCGAATCGGAGCTGCTGGGACAGTGCGAGAACACCGGACGGACAGAGAACACCATCGACACCGGAGTGCTTGCGGAAATTATCGAGTGTTCGCCGGGTAACGTGCTGAAGCGCGATCCCGCAACGGGCGCCCTGTATGAAGCTGAAGCTGGTTGGGGCAACACTTTCCGGCAGGAAATCGGTGGTTTGACCGTCCAACTGCGCTACGATCTCGAGACGGCGACGGCGGGCGACTTCACGTTTAGCCTTTTTGGAGTCCGGTCTTTGCGCTACCGCAGTCGGTCACGCACGGCCACGGACTGGAGTTCCAGCCTGGGCGAGGGTGTGGGTGGCAGCGCAAGGCCCAAGTACCAGGCCCAGGGCCAGGTGCGCTGGAGCTACACCGACCATACGGTTTCCGTTTACGCTCGGCACATCGCGGGTTATGTGCGGCCCGAAGCAGGGTTCTCGGCACCATCACACACGGAATACGACCTGACTTACCGTTGGGCAACTCCGTGGGACGGCCGGGTTACGATCGGCGTGCTGAACGTCACGGACGAAGATCCGGAGATCGACAGCTTCGCATCGCCGCGTCCTGCGGTGTATAGCCTGTACAGTCTGGACGGGCGCGTTCCGTACGTGAGCTACCGCCACTTCTTCTGATCGGCAAACCGGATCGGTCACGCCGCACAAGCGCTGACCGATCCGGTATACTTTCCGGGCCGCCGGCACCCCCCGCGCCGGCGGCCTTTTTTGTTTGGGCCGGGAGTCCGGCCGTGCGCGGGCTTTCTCGCGCCACTTTCACCGCGCCGGCAGCAGATCCGCCCGCCTGCAGCCTCAGGCCAAATCCCCAAGGCTGGATTCGCGTTAGAATCGCCAAACAAACGAAAGGCTCCGCAAAGACGGCAGCACTAACACTCAATAACGGAGGGACTTATGAAGACATCGAACCGTTGCGGCCTGTTCCTCGCAATACTTGTTCTTTCCACCGCGGCTCACGCGCAGACTGTCAGGCAATATTCGGTTGAGGACTTCTTCAGGAATTCCGACTTCGCCTCGCTGCAGCTTTCGCCGAACGGCGAGTGGCTGGCGGCAATCGGTCCGTACGATGGCCGCCGCAACCTTTTCTCCATGCGCCTTTCGGACAGGAAGTCGGCGCGGCTGACAAGCCTGAGGAGCAAGGGCCGAGAAGAATTCAACAGGGATATCGCCTTTTACTTCTGGGCCAATGATGAGCGCCTGATCTTCGGCATTGATGCAAACGGCAATGAATCGTTCTCGCTCTACGCCGTCAATCGCGACGGCACCGGGCAGCGGGAACTGTTCAAGGGCGACAGGGGCATTGTGCTCTTCCCGACCTTTACGCGGCTGCTCGACCGGCTTCGTGACGATCCCGACCACATCCTGGTAACCAACAACGAACGCAACAAGTTCTATCCCGACGTATTCCGCATGAACATCCACAACGGGAGGATGACGCGGGTGGAGACCAACCCGGGTTACGTCCAGGGCTGGATGACGGACTGGGACGGAAACGTTCGGTTTGCGGTAGGGCACCCGGACAGCCGGGGACGGGCGCTGAAGGACGGCGAGTTGCTGCGCCAGTTGTCCTATTACCGGCCTGCGGTCGATGCCGAGTGGCAGATCGCGCACACCACGCATTATTTCGACGGTTCGGTCTTCCAGCCGGTGGCGTTCACCGCCGACAACAAGTCCCTGTACGTGGCGACGAACGAAGGCCGCGACACCACGGCGTTGTACACCTTCGATCCTGAAACCGGTCAGTTGGGCGAAATGATCCTGGCCGATGACCGCGCCGATGTCGGCCCGGGCCTCGCGATCTCGCCGAAGGACCATCGCCCATTGTGGGTTTCCTGGCAATACGAACTGCCGGAACAAGCCATGCTGGACGAGGAATTCGCCACACTGCAGGCCACGATCGACGGCGCTTTTCCGGACCACGTGAACCGGATTACCAGCATGAGCAGAGACGAGGGACGCATGCTGATCCGCTCGAGCAGCGATCGTGATCCGGGAACCTATTACCTGTACGACAAGGCGGCCGGAACGATCGAATTCTTCGCCCAGCCGCGCCGATGGATTGACCCCAAGGACATGAGCGCCATGACGCCCATCCGCTATGAGGCGCGGGACGGGGAGAAGATCAACGGCTATCTCACCGTGCCGGCCGGGGCCGAGGCCAAGGACCTGCCCTTGATCATCAATCCGCACGGCGGACCGTACGGAATTCGCGACTACTGGCGCTACAACACGGAGACCCAGTTCCTGGCCAACCGCGGCTATGCCGTGATGCAGATCAACTACCGGGGATCCGGAGGCTACGGCCAGCGCTTTCTGGACATCGCCTGGCAGAAGTGGGGGCTGGAAATGCAGGACGACATCACCGACGGCGTGCTGTGGGCGATCGAGCAGGGCATCGCCGACCCGGACAGGATCTGCATCTACGGCGCCAGCTACGGCGGTTACGCCACGATGGCCGGCATCACCAAGACGCCGGAGCTGTACCGTTGCGCGGTGAACTACGTGGGCGTCGTGGACCTGGTGGCCCTGCTGGACTATCACCACAGGTTCCGTGAAGGCAACTACATTCAGGCCTGGGGCAAACGCGCCATCGGCGATCGAAGAAAGGACCGTGAACGGCTGCTGGCGACCTCGCCCATCAACCACCTCGACAAGATCAGGGTGCCTCTCTACGTAGTGCACGGCAAGCGGGATCCGCGGGTGCCGCATGACACCCAGTACATTCCGCTGATACGCAAGCTGAGAGGCACGGAAATCGACTACAAGACCATGGTCAAGAACAAAGAAGGTCACGGCTTCCAAAAGGAGGGAAACCGGGTGGGGCTCTACTCGGAGCTGGAGCAGTTCTTCGCCGAACATATCGGCGGGCGAACTTCGCCTTTGGCGAGCGCCGGCGCTCCATAAGCGCAATTCCGGCGGCATTAAGGCCGGCCCTAATGATGCGTTTGGGGAACGAGTGGACGCGGAGAAATTAAGACGGTTGCGCGAGCGGTACGCGCAAGCCGACGGAGACCTCAAGGCGGACGTGCCGTTTCGGGAGGCGCTCAAGCAGATCGCCGACAGCGATCTGCACCAGAAGAAACCGTACGCCGATCCCCCGACGCTTCTGGATTTTCCGTACCGCGAGGACTGGGACGGTCTGGATACCGTGCTGGTCGGGGTGCCCATGGACCTGGGCGTGACGAACCGCCCGGGGGCGCGCTTCGGTCCGCGCGCACTGCGCGCAATCGAGCGGGTCGGTCCTTATCACGCCACCTTCGACGTCATTCCCTCGAAGGTCCTGCGCTGCGCCGATATCGGCGACGTGCCGTTTCGCTCGCGCTTCAGTCTGGAGAAAAGTATCGAGGACATCGAGACGTTCTACCGAAGGATAGCCGCAGCGGACCTCAAGCCCATATCGGCCGGAGGCGATCATTCCATCACTTACCCCATCATGAAGGCGCTGGGCGCCAAAACGCCACTGGGCATGGTGCACGTCGACGCGCACTGCGATACCGCCGGCCCCTATGACGACGAGAAATTTCACCACGGCGGTCCCTTCCGCCAGGCGGTTCTGGCCGGGGTGCTGGATCCGGACCGCTGCGTGCAGGTGGGCATTCGCGGCAGCGCCGAGCTGGCCTGGGCGTTCAGTTACGATTCCGGCATGACCGTCATGCACATGGATGATTTTCACGACATGGGTGTGCCTGCCGCGATATCGCTGTGCCGCGAGAAAGTCGCGGACGGGCCGGTGTATGTGAGCGTCGATGTGGATGGAATCGATCCCGCCTATACACCCGGAACCGGGACGCCCGAAGTCGGGGGGCTGACGCCCCTGGAGGTGCAGCGCCTGCTCAGGGGGCTTGCGGGACTGTCCATAGTCGGCGGCGACCTGGTGGAGGTGGCCCCGCAGTACGATCCCTCGGCGAATACCGCTCACGTGGGCGCCACCATGATGTTCGAGATCCTCGGACTGCTGGCCGATGCCAGGGCAAGGGGCGGCTGATGGCTTCCTCCCCTTCCACACAAGGCAGCATCAGGAGCCTCCTCGACGGCGCAATCTCCCGGCGGCAGTTCGGCAAGGTGATGGCGGCGGTCGGCTTTTCCGCCGCCGCTGCGGAATCGCTGACGCGGATGATTTCCGAAGCCGACGCGCAGACCCTGCCCGCGGAACGCGGCCGGACGGTGGAGGGAACGGGGGCCGAAATCCTCGCGGAAGCGTTGCTGGCGGCGGGCGTGGAATACCTTTTCGCCACCACCGCCACAGGCATGACCGCGATATTCGACGCGCTGGCCTCGCGTCCGCAACTCAAGTTCCTGCTGACCCTGCAGGAAGGCCAGGCGACGGCGATGGCGCATGGCTACGAACTGGCCAGCGGCAAGACCGCAGTCCTGCTGGTACCCGGCGTGGCGATCCCGTCGGCGATGAACAACCTCTACAACGCCTGGAAGGACCGCTCGGCAATCGTGGCCATTTCCGACTCGGCTCAGACCACCTTCAGGGGCCGCAACCAGTTCCAGCAGATGGACGACTGGCTGGAGCCGCTGCAGCAGTTCACCAAGTGGCGCTGGCAAATCAATCGACCGGAGCGGCTCAGCGAGTTCACCCGGCGCGCCATCAAGATGGCGGGGACGCCGCCAGGCGGTCCGGTGCACCTGCGCATCCCCATCAATGTCCTGGGAACGCCGAAGCTGAAGCAGACCGTCTATCCTCAGCAGTTGTTCCGGGTTGATGTCAATCTCCCGCCGAAGCCCGATCTGCTGGAGTCGGCGGCCCGCGCTCTGCTCGAGTCAAGCGCTCCATTCATCAACGTGGGACACGAAGTGACGCGCAGCGGCGCGGTCGCCGACGTGGTGCGGCTTGCGGAGACGCTGGGCGCCCGGGTCAGCCAGGGCTATTCGGTGTATGGCGACTTTCCCTTCAAACACCCGCTGTGGGCGGGGTTTTACGGCCTGGGCGGCCCCGAACACCTGGGTCAAAGTGATGTCTTTCTCAACCTGGGCACGGAAATGCCCGGTCCCGGGATCCTGGCGCCTTCACCGCCGAGGAAGGCGACCGTCATTCACGCGCGCATGGAATACGAAGACATCGGCAACTTCCAGCCGACCGATATCGCTCTGGCCGGCGGCATCCGGGAAATCACGACCGCGCTGATCGACGCCATCGACGGAATGGCGACGGCCGACCGGCTGGCGAAGCTCCGAGAGCCCCGGATGAGTGCCGCGCGGGAAGAGTTCGCCAGGCGCCTTGAGAACCAGCGCAAGTCGGCCGAAGAAGACTGGAACGCCGCGCCCATAAGCTGGGCGCGCATGGCCTGGGAGCTCGACCAGCACCTGGCCGAAGACGCAATCATCGTCTCGGAACTGGACAACCGGCTGCCGTATCACTGGATGGACTTTGCGCCCGGCAGGAAGCGGCTGATCGGCCAGACTACGGGGTTCGCGCTGGGCTGGGGCGTGGGCGCGGCGCTGGGCGTCAAGGTGGCCCAACCGGACAGGCAGGTGGTTTGCCTGGTGGGCGACGGCGCCTTTCTGTTCGGCCAGACCGAAGCCCTCTGGGCCGCCGCCCGCCACGACATTCCGATCACCATCGTGGTGTTCAACAACGAGTCCTACGACGGCGAGCGGGAGCGCATCTACTGGTTTTCTCCGCTGGCCCGCAACCGCGAGACCCGCGATAAATGGAAGGACATCAGTTGCTACCTCGGCGATCCCCTGGTGGACTTCGCAGCGGTATCAAGGGCGTTCGGCGTGGAGGCCGAAACGGTGCTGGCGCCGGACGGAATGGAAGCCGCCCTGGAGCGCGCGCAACTCGTTAACAGGGACGGCGGAGCTTACCTGATCGATGCACGGATCATGCAGCAGGGACACGGCGCCAATTCCACCTGGCACCCGGACATTTCCGTAGCCAGGAACCGCAACCGCCTGATTTGACCGGCGTGGCCTTTCTCTGCGTTATTGCGTGAGTTCTGTATGCCTACTTTGCGGACGCAACACAGCCTGTGCTACCTGACGGGGCGTAACGGCCCCGTAGTTGGCGATAAGTGATCTTGGCTTCAGCCCGGAACTCTAAATCTATGCGGGTTTCTGTGTTTCACGCAGCGAGCCAACAAGTCAAAGAACTCTGTCATGTCTGGCGCGGCAACTATGCGTGGCTCTTCCGAGAAATCAACCTCCACGATTGCGGATGCCTCAACCATCCCAGCTGCCCACGCTGGAGCGTCTCGACCCGAAAGCCGATCCAAGGCGGCACGGAAAAAGTCAACCCACCTGGTACCATCCTTTCTCAAGCTGCTTCCAGCCGTGTCGAAAATCATGACGTAACCTGTGGCAATCTCGGGCGACAACAATTGGACATTTGCCATTTCGCCAGTCAGATCGTCAATCCGATTGGGCACCGTTCCCGCAATGTTCCGCAACAAGGATTTCAGACTGATGCCCATCCGCACCCTGCCATCGCTCGGCCAGCCTACATCCCACGTCTTGGAGCGGCCTATGCCCGGGACCGTAAGCTCTCTGGTCGCACCCAGTATCCCGCGCGCGGCAAGTTGCTCAACACACATGTCTGCGAGCACTCCCAGCCTGTTTGGTGATTGACGCTTTTGTTCGACCTCCGCTATTCGGTAAAGGTCGTCTACAGCGTCCTGTAGCGAGATCATAGCGCCAAGCGTTGCAACGCCATCTTATGGTAAGTCGGTTCTACTTCCACACCAATACTGTCGCGGGCGCATTGTTTCGCGGCCATTTGTGTGGACGCCGTTCCAGTAAACGGGTCGAAGACGGTATCGCCAACAAAACTGAACATGCGGATGAGCCGTTCTGCGAGTTCTAGAGGAAACGGTGCGGGATGATCTCGCGTTGAGGCGCCGCGGATATCGTCCCAGATTTGCCGAAACCACCGGCCATGGTTCTCCGCAGAAATAACACTCAGCAGACGCGCTGCCTGGCTTGGGCTTCGGTAGCCGCCAGGCTTGCGAAGCATCAGAATGAACTCTATGTCATTCTTGATTACGCCATTGGGTTCGAACGGTTTCCCCAAGTAGCTTCCGCTGCCGTTCGCCTCTGTTTTGAGGTTGGCGATCTTGTACCAGATGATCGGTGCGAGGTTATCAAAGCCGATTTCAATGCACTGTGTCTGAATCGCCGCGTGGAGAGGTACCACCGTATGTCTGCCAGCATTCTTACGGCGCGACAGACACACATCGCCCACAACACATACCAGCCTCCCGCCTGGCACAAGAGCGTCATAGCATTGTTGCCAAACAGTCTTGAGACCGTCTAGAAACGACGCGTAATCACCAAGACGTCCCATCTGTCCTTCCCGCTCCGGATACTCCTTCAGTGTCCAGTAAGGTGGAGACGTAACGGCGAGATGCACCGACGATGACGGTAGTTGAAGGGCTCGTGCGTCTCCCAAAATCACTTCATGGGATGTTTCAATACTGGAAAGTACGCTTTCTATCTGCGTGATCGCAGCCTCATCCTTTGCGAGCCGTGGGATTGACTGTTGATGGCGATTCGGCTGTATGGCCTGCAATTCAGGTGTCAGAACTGCTTCGAGCGCCATCTTTGCGTCTCCCGTCAGGATACGGTTGAAGTCAAGGGCGACCTGGACAGCCTGCTGCATACGCGTAGCATACAGCAAAAACTTAGTACGTACAAGTCAATTTTTCCTACAACCCTTTGATTCACAGGGGATTCACACACAATCCACAGAGAGATAACTGCTTGTAAACAGACTGTCCACAGCATTATCCACTCGCGGGATCAGCTTCGAATTCGGTTAAAAGTCCGGCGAAAGGGGCGGTGCTCCAATGTGAAATCGCAAGCTTGTCCTGGCTTTCCGGTTGTGGACTACGCCGCGCCGACTGTGTGCGGCCACGGAATCACTTGAGGCGGGCGAGAAGGCCCTGCAGCTCGTCGAGGTTCTTGTAGCGTACTTCCAGGCGCCCGCCCCGCTTGCCGTGACGTATGCGCACGGGGGCTCCCCATCGCTCGCTCAGGTCCCGCTCCAGACTGACGACGTTGGAGTCGCGCGGCTCCGGTGATTTCGCCGCCTTCCCCTCCGCTTGCGCCAGGCGCTCCGCGTCGCGAACAGTCAGTCCTTTCTCGGCAACGAGCCGCGCCAGCGCGGCCTGTCGGGCCGGACTGACCACCGCCAACAATGCGCGGGCATGGCCCATTTCCAGCTTGCGCTCCGCGAGCAACTGCTTGGCCGTATCACCCAGTTCGAGCAGTCTCAGGTGGTTGCTGACCGCGGCGCGCGACATGCCGATCGAACTCCCCACTTCCTTGTGGGTGCCGCCGGAGATCTCCAGGATTGAACGCAGCGCGCGGGCCAGTTCAATGGCGCTCAAGTCCTCCCGCTGAACGTTCTCGACCAGGGCCGCGAGTGCGGCCTCGGCGTCGGACAGGGTCCGCACGACGGCCGGCACGCGCTCCAGGCCGGCATGCTGGGCCGCCCGCCAGCGGCGCTCGCCGGCAACAATTTCATAGCGCGCTTCGGCGCCCCCTTCACCTGCCAGCGGCCGCACCAGCACCGGCTGAACGACTCCCTGGGCCCGTATCGATTCCGCCAGCTCGGCAATGCTTTCGGCGTCCATGGCCTGCCGCGGCTGAAAACGTCCCGGCCGCAGCAGGTCCAGGGGCAGTTCCTGAAACTCGCGGGAAGGAGCGGGTTCCTCCCGGCTCGGTCCAAGCAGCGCCTCGAGCCCGCGTCCCAGGCCCCGGTTGGGAGCGGCCATTATTCGGCAAGCCCGCGGCGAATCATTTCGCCTGAGAGGGCCACGTAGGCCAGTGCGCCACTGGACAGGCGGTCATGCTGCAGAACCGGCAAACCGAATCCGGGCGCCTCGGCCAGCCGCACGTTGCGCGGGATGATCGTCCGGAACAGTTCGTTGGGAAAATGCTTCTGCAACTGCTCGGAGACGTCCCGCGCCAGCCGCGTTCGGCCATCGTACATGGTGCGGATTATGCCGCTTATCTCCAGGTCGGGGTTGGAGCGCGCACAAAGCCCTTCGATCACGCCCACGAGCGACGACAGGCCCTCCAGCGCAAAGTACTCGCACTGGAGCGGCACCAGCACGCCTTCGGCCGCGACCAAAGCATTTACGGTAAGTATGTTCAGGCTGGGCGGACAGTCCAGCAGAATCGTCTGGTAGTTCGATGCGATTTCCAGCAGCGCGCCGCGCAACTGCAGCTCGCGCCCGCTCTCCACCGCGAGCAACTCCACTTCCGCCGCCGTCACATCCGGGGTGGCCGGCAACAGGTCGAACCCGGCTGCCTCTACCCGAAGCACCGCCTCGGAAGCGCGGCTCCGGCCCATCAGCACGCCGTACACCGATTGCCCGATTTCACCGCGGTCCACCCCGCAGCCGGTGGTTGCGTTGGCCTGCGGGTCGAGGTCCACCAGCAGCACCCTGCGGTCCATTTGCGCCAGGCAGGCGGCAAGGTTGATCGCGGTGGTAGTCTTGCCCACCCCGCCCTTGCGGTTGGCGATGGCGAAAGTACGCTTCAGCTTGGCGCTCCCGGCGCATCCGCGCCTTCGGAACAGGCGAGTACAGCCACATGCCGTTGAGCCTCAAGGCCGGGAACATGGACCCGCTTGCATGATCGGCAAGTCACCCCGGGCAATGCAAGCAGCTGCTGTTCGGACGGACGACGGCCCAGCATGGCGAGCAGCACCGAGCCGCGGCGCAAAAGGTGCGCCGCCAGCGCCACCAGCTTCGGCAGCGGCGCCAGCGCGCGCGCGACGACGGCGCCGGGCGGCTTGTCCGGATCGTAGCTCTCCAGGCGTTCGCGAACGACATGCACGTTGGGGAGATCGAGCTCAGCGCTTGCATGGCGAATGAAGGCGACCTTCCTGGCGGCGGAATCCAGGAGCACCCACTGTGTGGCGGGGCGCAGAATCGCAAGGACCAACCCGGGCAGGCCCGCGCCGCTGCCCGCATCAAGCTTCGGCCCGGGCGGCAGATACGGCAGGACGGCGGCGCTATCCAGCACGTGTCGAACGACGAGCTCGCCCGGGGATGCGGGGGCAGTCAATCCGTGCACTCGACTCCAGCGGGTCAGCATATCCAGGTAGGAGTTCAACCGATCAAGCGTATCCGGCTCCGCGGACACGCCCAGTTCCGAAAGACCTCCAGCCAGCCGTTCCTGAAAACCGGCGCCGGTGGAAAAGGCTGGCTCCACAAGCATCTGCCCTCACGCCCGGCGGTCCGCGATCGCTTCCGCGCGGTGGCAGGCCACCATGCCATGCGCAAGGTTTCTGAGCTTGGGCGTTTCCTGCCGGCAACGGTCGATGGCAAAGCCGCAGCGGGCCGAGAACGCGCAGCCCGGCGGCGGGTTCAGAGGCGAGGGCGGTTCTCCCTGGAGAAGTTCCCGCTTGCGGGAGCGCTCCACCCTGGGATCGGGAATCGGAGCGGCTTCAATGAGCGCCCGGGTATAGGGATGCATGGGCTGCGCGTAGAGGTGTTCGCTTTGCGCGACTTCCATCGCCCGGCCCAGGTACATCACCACCACCCGGTGGCTGATCTGCCGGACGACCGCGAGATCGTGGGCGATAAAAATCAACGCCAGGCCGAGCTCGTCCTGCAGTTCCATAAGGAGGTCCACGATCTGGGCACGTATGGAAACGTCGAGCGCGCTGACCGCCTCATCGCAGATCACGACCGCCGGCCCGGGCGCCAATGCCCGGGCGATCCCGATACGCTGACACTGGCCTCCGGAAAACTCGTGGGGGTATCGGTCCAGTTGCCCGTCTTTGAGCCCCACGCGGTTCAGAATGCGAACCACCCGCTCATCGCGCTCCGCGCGTGACATGTCCCCCCGGCAGGCGCCCAGCGGCTCGGCAACGATCTGCCGGGCGGTCATGCGCGGATTCAGCGACGCCAGGGGGTCCTGAAAAACCATTTGCATATTGCGCCGGGCGGCCATCCAGGCCTTCCTGTCGGCGTCCTGAAGGTCGCCGCCCAACAATGTCACGCGGCCGGCGCTGGGGGGCACCAGCCCGATGACCGCCCGCGCCAGGGATGACTTGCCGCATCCCGATTCGCCCACCACGCCCAGCGTTTCCCCGGGCGAGATCGCAAAGGTCCCGGTCGTTACCGCCTGCAGCTTCAGCCTGGGGGCAAACATTCGGGGCCGATCCAGGGAATAGACGACGTCAAGACCCTCCACTTCCAGGACCGGCTCGGCCTTGGCGGCTCGCTTGCCGCGCGGGCGGGCGTTGCGGTCCAGGCGGGGGACGGCAGCCAGCAGCCGCTGTGTGTAGGGATGCTTTGGAGCGGCATAGACCCGATCCACGCTGCCGCGTTCCTTGCACTCGCCGTCCTGCATGACCAGCACGTCGTCGCAGAAGCCGGCAACGATGCCGAGATCGTGGGTGATGAAGATGATGGCGGCGTTAAAGTCACGCCGCAGTTCCTGCATGAGCGCGAGTATCTGCGCCTGCACGGTGACGTCCAGCGCGGTGGTGGGCTCGTCCGCGATCAGAAGCGCCGGCGTGCACAACAGGGCCGTCGCAATCGTCACTCGCTGGCGCATGCCGCCGGAAAGCTCGTGCGGCCAGGACTGCAGGCGTTTGCCGGCGTCGGGAATACGCACGGCTTCCAGCAGCTCGCCGCAACGCTTCAGCGCCTGCCGCCGGCCCATGCCCTCGTGCAGTTCCAGCACCTGCGCCATCTGCACGCCGATCTTGAGATACGGGTTCAGCGAGGTCATCGGGTCCTGGAAAATCATGGCGATCCGGTTGCCCCGAATCCTGCGCAGGTCGCGATCGGCCATTCCGATCAACTCGCGCCCCTCGAACCGGGCACTGCCGCCGCTGCGGCCGTTGTCGGCCAGCAGCCCCATGAGGCTCAGTACCGACTGGCTCTTGCCCGAGCCGGACTCCCCCACGATGCCCAGCGTCTTGCCCGCCTGAAGTTCGAAATCGATGCCCCGCACGGCATGCACCGTTCCGTCCGGCGTGCCGAAATCCACCTTCAGGTCACGAACCTCGATCAGCGGCATTCAGGCGCTCCTGTCGCGCGGGTCGAGCGCGTCACGCAGGCCGTCGCCGATGAAATTGCAGCAGAACAGCGTCGCGGCGAGGAAACCCGCCGGGAAGATCAGCGCCCAGGACTCGTTTTCCATGGCCTTGGCGCCCTCGTTCACCAGGGCGCCCCAGGAGGTCATGGGCTCCTGCACACCCAGGCCCAGGAAGCTCAGAAAGGACTCCACCAGTATCACCTGCGGAATGGTCAGCGTGACGTACACCACAACCACGCCGAACAGATTGGGCACGATATGCCGGCGAATGATCCGGGGGGTCGTAACGCCCGCGGCCTGGGCGGCTTCGACGAACTCCCGGCGTTTTATGCTCAGCGTCTGGCCGCGGACGATGCGCGCCATGTCCAGCCAGTTGATGGCGCCGATGGCGATAAATATCAACGCGATGTTTCGGCCGAACAGCACCATCAGCAGAATCACCAGGAACATGAAGGGCATGGCGTAGAGGATGTCCACGATGCGCATCATGACCTGGTCGACGCGTCCGCCGAGGTAGCCGGCAACGGCCCCGTAGCTGACGCCGATGAGCAGGCTCACCGCCGTCGCCACCAGGCCCACCATCAGCGAAATGCGGCCCCCGACCAGTGTGCGCACGAACAGGTCCCTGCCCAGGTCATCGGTGCCGAAGAAATGCCAACCCTCGATGCCGGGCGGAACCGACACGTTGTCCCAGTCCAGATAATCGAACTCCACCGGCGACAATGCCGGCCCGAAAACACACAGCACCGCCACCACGGACAAGATGATCGCCGCGCTCATGGCGGCCCGGTTGCGGCGCAGGGCCCGCCAGGCGTCGCTCCACAAACCCCGGCCGGCGCCGGACGCCCGTTGCAGCGTCTTGCGGTTGGCCCGCGTCTTTCTCACCTCAGGTCCCTAATTCCGCTGCCGGACCCTGGGGTCCAGGAAGCCGTAGCAGATGTCCACCAGAAAGTTGAACAGGATGATGAGAACCCCGTAGAAGACCACCACGCCCATGACCAGCGTGTAGTCGCGGTTCAGCGCACCCTGGACGAAGTGGCGGCCGAGGCCGGGCACTCCGAAGATCTGTTCGATTACCACCGAGCCCGTGATAACGGCCGCCGTCGCCGGCCCCAGGTAGGAGAGCACCGGAAGCAGGCCGGGTTTGAGCGCGTGCCGCAGCAATATCGTCGATGGGGCCAGTCCCTGGGCCCGGGCCATGCGGATGAAGTTGCTCCTGAGCACCTCGATCATGCTGCCGCGGGTCAGGCGCGCGATGTAGGCGACCTGCGGCAGCGCCAGCGCCACCACCGGCATCACCATGTTCGGCAGCCTTTCCGCCAGGCCGCCCGATGGCCAGCCCCCCGCCGGCAACCAGTTGAGGTGCACCGCGAACACCAGTATCAGCAGCGGGCCGACCACGAAGTTGGGGATCGATATGCCGGTCATGCTCACCGCCATCACCGCATGGTCCGACGCCCGGTTCTGGCGCAGCGCCGCCCAGCTGCCGGCGCTGACCCCCACCAGCAGCGCCAGCAGCATGGCGCAGGCGCCCAGCTGCAGGGACACGGGGAAGCCCTCCCGGATCAGCTCGGTCACTGTGCGGTCGGTGTACTGGAACGACGGACCGAAGTCGCCACGGCTCAAGCCCAACAGGTAGCGGCCCAGTTGCTGAACCAGCGGCTCGTCGAGATGGTAGGCCGCACGGATCTTGGCCTCGATATCCGGGTGCAGCGTCTTTTCCGTATCGAAGGGACCGCCGGGCGCCGCGCGGATCATGAAGAACGCCAGCGCGATGAGTATCAGCAGCGTCGGGATCGCCGCGAAAACGCGCCTTAGAGCGTAGCGAAACACCCGCGCATCATAACCGCGGGGATTGGCGCCGGCCTTCCGTTTACAGCCAGCGCAGCCTGCGGTTCAGGCGCGCCGGCAGAATCCACTCCATCCCCGCGACGCACAGCGCAACGGCGGCAAAGGTCCCGATCGCCCAGGTCGTTCGCGCATAGGCGAACGAGGCGTAAAACGCCAACCCCACGGCAAGGATCAAACAGCCCAACAAAGTCAGGAAACTCGGCAGACGCGCACGGGGGCGATTATGCGGGAGCGCAAAAGGCAGCCTCGGCCAGAGGAACTGCGCCACCTGCATGATCAGAACGCCGAGGGCCCCCAAAAGGACAGCGTGAACTAACCCGTGCCAGACTTCTTCGAACCGCCACGCGAGACCGATGGCAGCCAGTGCGAGATAGGGCAGGAAAAAGCAGATCGTCACAAAGTGTCGCACGCGGGCCGCAATATGCGCCCGGTTTGCCGGTGTGGCGTAGAAGACCCAGGCGGCCCGCCAGGACTCGCTGTGGTACAGCTGCTCAAGCAGCAATGCCGGGGCCATCATTACGCTGGCGTGAATGCCGATCAGCCCGAGCGCACCGAGTGCACTCGCGCCGGAAACAAAGGGGTCCACCCGGCCCGACAACTGAAGCGACACGATGAAATAGAGTGCGAACAGCGGGACTGTGCCGATCACTCCCGTTCGGAACCTCATGTCGTGGCGCAATTGCCGCCAGGCGAGCGTGGCGGCCGGACCGAGCCGGCTCTTTCCGGGACGAATCCGTCCGGTGAATCGCCCGGCGGAACGGCTCTTCGCGCTTGCGGCCGCCATCGAAGCCAACTTCTGGCCGGTCGCAAGCGACAGCTTGTCGCGGGCAAGCCAGGCCAGTCCGGCGCTGCTGCCCAGCACGGCCAACAGGCATGCCCAGGCTCCAACCGTGAATTCCCCCGCCGCCAGCGTCGCCAGGCCTGCAAACCAGGCCGTGGGCAGCGCCAGCAGCCAGCCGTGCGGCCCGGACCCGACCCCTTCAATCAGAGCGATCGCCCATTCCTCAAACAGCATGGGTCCCAGGTAAAGCGCCAGCAGCGCGAGTTGCGCCCAGATCAGGGCGCGGGCAAGCCTTTCGGCGCCCACGTTCTCGATCACGGTCGCAAACGTGGAAACCGCAAGCAGCAGGGCACAGAACACGAGCAGGAAGGCCGCCAGGAGCAGGGCAAGCGCCGGCATCCAGCCGAAACGAAACCCGCAGACGAGCACGGCGGGAACCGCGAGCAGCGCCGTAATGATCGCCTGTTGCGCCATGATTACCGTAAGCCGCGCAATGAGATAGGTCCTGGGGCTGACCGGCCGATGTCCCAACACCTGGTAATCCTGTGGCGTGACCGTCACCGCCCGGAAATTCTGGAGGAGGAGAAAGAACACGGCTACCGCCACGTAGGTCAGCACCGTCAGGCTCAGGGAAAACGCGTTCCCCAGCTTTTCTGCCAACACTGCGAATACGAGGCCAAAAGTCAGCATCAGAAATATCGTGAACCGGGAGACGGGCCTCGCATTGGCCTTTCGCCCGGCCACTTGCATGCTGTTCTGCAGCACGCGATAGCTCACTTGCATCAGCGGCCGCACGAGACTGCGCCATTGACCGTAATCGGCGCCGAGCGCTTCAATCAACGCGCGGACTGCGGTCATTGCAGCGCCACCAGCATCTCGCGGGCAACGCGTTCCGTGTCCCGCACGCCGGTCAGTTCAACAAAGGCGTTTTCCAGCGTGTCCGCGCCACATTCCGCGGCGATCTGCTCGGATGCGCCTTCGGCCAGCTTCCTGCCTTCATGGATGATGACCACGCGGGTGCACACCCGCTCGATCACATCGAGAATGTGCGAACAGAACAGGATCGCACGCCCCTGCCCGGCCAGTTCCTTCAGCAGCGTTTTCACCACCAGCGCCGCGCTGGCGTCCAGCCCGTTCAGCGGCTCGTCAAGGAACAACACCTGAGGATTGCTGAGCAGCGCCGCGCTGATGAGGACCTTCTGCTTCATGCCCTTGGAGCACGCTCCGAGCAGCCGATCGCGCGCCTCGGACATGCCGAACAGCTCCAGGAAACGATCCTTGCGCTGCTCCGCGTGCCGGGGCCGCAGGCCGTAAAGGCTCCCGACCATCCTCAGAAACTTCGCCGGGCTCAGCGATTCATATAGCGCGCCGCTTTCCGGGACATACCCCAGGCACCGCTTCGCGCCGACGGGGTCGGCCGCGACGTCGATATCGCAAACCCTTGCCTGGCCCGAATCCGGCTCGATCATGCCGGTCAGCATCTTTACCGTGGTGCTCTTGCCGGCCCCGTTCGGACCCAGGAAGCCCACGATCTCCCCAGGCTCGACGTTCAGATCCAGCCCGTCAACCGCCCGAACCTTTCCGAAGGACTTGCTCAGCCCTTTCGCTTGAATTTTTCCAACCAACTGCAGCCTCCCTGATCCCGGGGGCACCGCAATCCCTGTGTTGTTATTTGTGCGCCGGTCCAGTGTCGGGACACGACCCTAGTGCTTCAGGATACTCAAGTGCCGTGCGTATATGTGATCCATGATATTACCTTCGTAGCCGCTCACCCAGGGCTTGACCATCCGCTTGGTGACATAGAAGTGCAACGGCAGGATGGGTTGATCCGCCAGCATCAGCCGCTCGGCTTGTTGAAGGTATTCGGCCCGCCGGGCGATGTCCGGCTCCGCGGAAGCGGCCGCGAGCAGCGCATCGTATTCGGGATTGTCGTAACCGGAATCGTTCTGCTCGTTGCTCGACTCGAGCAACTGCGCAAAGGTATAGGCGTCCTCGTAATCGCCGATCCACCCGGCGCGGTAGACCTCGGTTTCCTGCTTCCCCTTGCGCGTTTCGAGGAAGACCTTCCATTCCTGGTTGGCCAGCGTGGTTTCCATGCCCAGCACTTCCTTCCACATGCTGCGCAGCGCGATGGCGATGCGCTTGTGATTGTCGGAGGTGTTGTACAGGATCTGCACTTTCAGGGGATTGTCCGCCGAGTAGCCGGCCTCGGCATACAGGCGCCGCGCTTCCGCCTCGCGCTGCTCCTGGGTCCAGCCCGCTTCCTCCGGTTCCTGCTGCCCATAACCGCGCACCGGCGGCACCCAGCCGTAGGCCACCGGTTCTCCGGCGCCGCTCACGACGTTGACGATGATGTCGCGGTTCACCGCCAGCGAAAGCGCGCGCCTCAAGCCCGGCTTGCCGGCGAACGGCGGCCTTGTGGTGTTGAAGCCGAAATAGTAGGTGCCCAGGTACGGCGTCACGCGGAATTCCTCCGCCATGTTTGCCCGGATCCACTTGAGCTGCTTTTGCGGGACGATGCTGGTGATGTCCAGCTCGTCGGCGCGGTAACGCTTCAGTTCAGCGTCCTGGTTGTCGATCGCGTAGAAATACACTTCGTCCAGGGTGGTGTTCGCGTCGTCCCAGTAGTGCGGGTTGCGTTCGATGTGGATGTGCGACTGGACTACCCAGTCCTTCAGTGAGTAGGCGCCGTTGCCGACATGGGTCTCGACCCGCGACCAGTTGCTCCCATGCTCCTCGACCACCCCGCGGTGGACCGCATAGCAGCTGGAGTGGGTCAGCAGGCCCAGCAGGTACGGCGTGGGCGTCTCAAGCCGGATCACGAGAGTGCGCTCATCAACCGCCTCGACGCCCAGCGCCTCCGGCGGCCGTTCGCCGGCAATCACTTCCCGGGCATTGCCGATGGGCGCCAGCACGCTGGAATAGCGCGACAGCGTCTCCGGGTCCACGCTGCGGCGCAGGCCGTACTCGAAGTCGTAGGCCGTGACCAGGTCGCCGTTGCTCCAGCGCCCGTCGGGGCGCATGGTGAAGGTATAGGTCAGGCCGTCTTCGGAAATCTCCCAGGCCTCTGCCGCCCCGGGTATCAACTCGCCATCCGGCGCTTCGGCCACCAGCCCCTCGAACAGGTCGCGCAGGACGTTGGATGACGGAACCCCTTCGGCGCGGTGCGGATCCAGCGATTGCGGCTCGGTTCCGTTGCCACGGTGCAGAACCTGGACTTCCGCCAGCTCCGTGCCCGTTTCGCCACCGATCGGACCATAGCTCACCGGCGACTGTTCCTGTCCGCCTCCGCCGCAGCCCGCGATTGCCAGCGCGGCCGCGGTAATCATGCTTCTCAAGCGCATCGCAACTCCCGCTTCTTCAGGTGAACCAGCAACTGGGAAACCGCCGCCGGCGTCATCCCCGGGATTCTTTCCGCCTGACCGATGGTGGCCGGGCGGGCTTGCGCCAGCTTCTCGCGGACCTCGTTGGACAGGCCCCGCACCACCGCGTAGTCCAGTTCCGCGGGCAGCGGCATGCCCCGCATCTGCCGGTTGCGCCTGATCTCCGCTCCCTGCCGCTTGAGGTAGCCGGCGTAGCGAACCTCGATCTCTACGCCCTTCTCAACCTGCCGGGCCAGCTCGGGCCATTCGCCGTCGGCCACCGTGCGCGCTCCCACCCGCGGCAGGGACGTCACGCGCCGGTAATCCCAATCCGGGCGGCGTAGCAGCGTCAGGGCAGTGTCGGCGCTGCGTGCGTCGCCCTGAGGATCCGGCGCCCTGCACTGCTCAAGCCGCTGCGTTTCCCGTGCGATCGCTTCCTGCTTGAGGCAGAAGGCCTTCCAGCGCTCCTCGGCAACCAGCCCCAGCCGCCTCCCCTCAGGGGTCAGCCGCGCATCGGCGTTGTCCTCCCGCAGCCGCAGGCGGTACTCGGCGCGGCTGGTAAACATCCGGTACGGCTCGGTGACGCCGCGGGTCACCAGGTCGTCCACCAGCACCCCCATATAGGCTTCCTCGCGCACGGGCGTGAAAGGCGGCTTTCCACGGTTGGCCAGCACCGCGTTGATCCCGGCCAGCAAGCCTTGCGCCGCCGCTTCCTCGTACCCGGTCGTGCCGTTGATCTGGCCGGCAAAATACAGGCCGGCCAGGGCCTGCGTCTGCAGGTCCGGCCCCAGCTCCCGCGGGTCGAAATAGTCGTATTCGATAGCATATCCCGGACGCGTCATGCGGGCCCGCTCGAACCCGGGAATCGTGGCCAGGAACTCACGCTGCACGTCCGCCGGAAGGCTGGTGGAAATCCCATTGGGATAGACCTCCGCCGTACTCAGGCCCTCCGGCTCCACGAAAATCTGGTGCGACTCGCGGTCGGCGAAACGCACCACCTTGTCCTCCAGCGAGGGGCAATAGCGCGGACCCACGCCCTCGATTGCGCCGCTGTACATGGGCGACTGATGAAGCCGGGCGCGGACGATTTCGTGCGTGGCCGGGGTCGTGCGCGTAATGTGGCAATCCACCTGGCGCGGGTGCTGCTCAATACGGCCCATGAACGAGAAGACCGGTCTTGGCCGGTCGCCCGGCTGCCGGTACATTACCGAGAAATCGATCGTGCCGCCGTCCAGCCTGGGCGGCGTTCCCGTCTTCAGCCTCCCCACCGGCAGATTGAGGTCCCGCAAGCGCCCGGCCAGGCGGTTTGCCGGCGGATCTCCGGCACGGCCGGCGGCGTGCCGCGATTTGCCCATGTGGATCTGTCCGCCCAGGAAGGTCCCGACAGTCAGCACCACCGCCCCGGCATGAAATTCCAGTCCCGACCGGGTCCTGACCCCACACACGCGGTCCTTCTCAAGCACCAGATCGTCCGCGCTGTCCTGAAACAGCGTCAGTCCGGGCGCCGCTTCCAGGGCCCGCCGTATGGCCGTCTTGTACAGCAGCCGGTCTGCCTGCGCCCGCGTGGCGCGCACCGCCGGACCCTTGCTGGCGTTAAGTCGACGGAAATGGATGCCGGCATGATCCGCCGCCCACGCCATGGTTCCGCCCAGCGCGTCGATCTCGCGCGCCAGGTGCCCCTTGCCCACGCCGCCGATCGCCGGGTTGCAGCTCATTTGTCCGAGCGTGTCCAGGCTGTGGGTGATCAACAGGACGCGCGCTCCCATGCGCGCTGCCGCCAGCGCGGCCTCGGTACCGGCGTGGCCGCCGCCCACAACGATGACGTCAAACTCCGCTTGGCTCATCCACCTGGCCGTCCTGTCCCGAAAAAGCGTGCCCGTGCCCAGGTTAGCGCTGGCATCAGGGAGCAGGATTTTACTTCCCGATACAGAATTGCGAGAAGATCTCTCCCAACAGGTCGTCGCTGCTGACCGCGCCGGTAATTTCGCCGAGGTGCTCCTGGGCCAGCCGCAGTTCTTCCGCAACCACCTCCGCGGAATGTCCTTCGTTGAACAGGACGCCCGCCGCAAGATAGCGCCGCCTCGCCTCCTTCAGGCTGTTGACGTGCCGCGACCGGGCCGAGAATGCGCCTTCACCGGCACCCCCGGCGGCCCCCGCCATGAGTCTCCTGAGCGCATCCAGACCGGCGCCCGTCCTGGCGCTGACGTTCACCGCGGCGTCCGGCAGCAACCCCGGGGGTTCGCCGGTCAGGTCGATCTTGTTGCGCACAACGATGGTTCTTTCTCCCGGCCGCGGCTCCGGGCCACCCGCGGCCGCGTCCAACACCTCGAGGACCAGGTCCGCCTGTTCGCGCGCGGAGCGGGCCCGGCGCACGCCTTCCCGCTCCACGTCCCCGTCGGCGCTGCGCAGGCCCGCGGTATCGACCAGTTCCACGGGGACGCCCCGAATGCCGACCTGCGCCCGCACCAGGTCGCGCGTGGTGCCGGGTTCGTCGGCGACGATGGCGGCGGATTCACCCGCCAGGGCATTCATCAGCGAAGACTTCCCGGCATTGGGAGGGCCGGAAATCACGACGTTCAGTCCGTCGCGCAGGATACGCCCCCGTTCCGCCGCCTCCGTCACACGGACAAAGCGCTTTCCAAGTTCCCCGAAACCCTCCTTCAGCGCGCTGTCCTCCAGCGGGTTGATCTCTTCGTCGGGGAAGTCCAGCGTGGCCTCCAGGTGGGCCCGCAGCCCGGTCAGGCGGGAGACCAGTTCCTCAACGGCTTCCGAGAACGCTCCGCGCAGGCTGCGTGCGGCTGCGCGCGCCGCGGCCGCGCTGGCCGCGTCAATGAGATCGGCCACCGCTTCAGCCTGCGAAAGGTCCATGCGGTCATTGAGAAACGCCCGCCGCGAGAACTCGCCCGGGCCGGCAGGCCGCGCGCCGAGTTCGCAGATTCGCTCGGTGAGCAGGTCGCAGACTACCGGACTGCCGTGCACCTGCAGTTCCAGCACGTCCTCGCCGGTGAAGGAGTTGGGCGCCGGAAAGAACAGCGCCAGGCCCCGATCCAGCATTTCTCCCGACGACTCCCTCAGCGACACCAGACAGGCACTGCGCGCCGGCGGCAGCTGGCCGAGCATTTCCGCGGCGATGCCGCGCACGCCCGTGCCCGATACACGGATAACCGCCACGCCGCCACGCCCGGGCGGCGTGGCGCAGGCGACTATCGTGCCGCCCGCCCCTTGGGCGCCTGATCGGTCCGGCGATTGATCCGCCATTGCTGCAAGGTGGAGAAAATCGAATTGGTCAGCCAGTACAACACCAGCCCGGAGGGGAAGAACATGAAAAACACGGTGAACATCACCGGCATGGCCATCATGATCTTCGCCTGCATGGGATCCGGGGGCTTGGGATTCAGCTTCTGCTGCCAGAACATCGCCGCCCCCATGAGCGCGGGAAGCACGAAAATCGGGTCGCGCGACGACAGGTCGTTGATCCACAACAGGAAAGGCGCCTGGCGGATCTCCACGCTCTCAACCAGCACCCAGTAGAACGCGATGAAGAACGGCAGCTGGATGAATATGGGCAGGCAGCCGGCAGCCGGGTTGACCTTCTCCGACTTGTACAACTCCATCGTGGCCCGGTTGCGCCCCTGCGGATCGTCCTTGAACCGTTCCTGGATGGACTTCATCCGAGGCTGCAGTTTGCGCATGCGGGCCATGGACCTGCCGCTGGCTTCCGTCAGCGGAAACAGCACCGCCTTGATGATCAGGGTGGCGAGGATAATGGCCCAGCCCCAGTTGCCCACGCCCGCGAACAGGGTCTTCAGCAGCCAGAAAAGAGGCTGGGCGAATACCGTGAAAATGCCGTAGTCCACGGTCAGTTCCAGTCCCGGAGCCGTTTCCTTGAGCTGTGATTGCAGCTTGGGGCCGACGAACAACTGCGACAGAAAACGCTCTTCGCCGCCCGGAGGCACGGCCCGCACCGGCCCGATTGCGCTCAGGCGGTAGGTGCGCTGCGATACGCGGCCGTCGTAACGGTAGGCCTGTTCGCCATCGGGGACAGCCGCGGCTACGAAGTGGTGCTGTATGGAACCCACCCAGCCGGCGATGGCAGTCTCGCTGAGCGGCTCGTCCTCAAGGTCGTCCACGTCCATACGGTCGTAGCTGTCGCCGTCATAGTAGACCGGACCGGTAAAGGAGTACGTGTCGACGTTGAACATGGAGCGCTTTTCGGGCAGATGCACGCGGCGCAGCAGCACGTAGGGCGCCGCCCCGTATTCCTCGCTGCTTTCGTTGCGCAGCACCTGCTCCACCTCGACCGTGTAACTCCCGGGGCGAAACGTGTACAGCTTGGTCACGCTGACGCCGCCCCTGCTCCAGCTGAGCGGCACCACCAGATCTTCATCCCCCTCGCGCAGCCGGTACTCGCTGAGCTCGCTCGTGAAGCTCTCATGATGATTGGCTTCCGGCGCGTCATCCACCGCCCGCAGGCCGGTGCTCAAGGTGTACTCCGCGCCCGGCGTCGCGCTCAGCAGACGCACCTTGGCCGATTCATCCTTCTTGTCCACCGGGTAATCCAGCAATACCGCTTCCACCAGGTCGCCGCCCACCTTGCTGATGGACAGCTCCAGCACATCGGTGACCACCCGCACCACGGGCGCCGGCGGCGCCAGGCGGGAGGGCATTTCCACCTGGTCCTCTCCGGACTGCGCGCCGGAAACGGACGGCAGTTCGGGCAGGTCGGTCTCGGAAGGAGCGGCCCGTGACGCCGGCGCGGGCAAATCGCCGGAAACCGGCGCCGATTCGGCATCGCTGCGAACGCGGTCCTGGTTCCAGGCCTGCCAGCTGAACAGCAGCATGGCGCCGAACATGATCCAGAGCGGGAACCTCAGCTTTTCCATTCGCCCTCCGTTTCGGCCACCCGCACAACCTCGCTCCAGAGGCGTGGCAACTGGGGCCGGAGATCTATCCTGCCGCCGGCAGTGCGCCGGGAAAGGCTAACCACGATATCCAGCCCTGCCAGCCGGCGCTGGTTTACCCGGAAACTCTCCCTAAGCTGGCGCCGGACCCGGTTGCGAATCACAGCGTTGCGGGCGGCCCTCCGGCTCACCGCCAGCCCCAGTCGGCCACGCTGACTGCCATTGCGGCGAAGGCGCGCGTGCAGGGGGCCGGAGCGCGCCCGCCGGCCGGTGCGAAAGACGGCGCGAAACTCCGATGCCTTGAGCAGGCGGGAGTCACGAGGGTAATTCAGCCGTTTCACGGTCATGCCCTGCAAGTGCCGATGGATACCGTAAGTTGTTGATTTTTCAGCGATTATATCGCTTTACAGCGGCTCGCCCAAAATGCCGGCAACCGCAGGCCGCCGTTTGCGGCGACTAGTGCGACAGCCTTCCCCGCCCCTTGCTCCGGCGCCTCTTCAAGACCAGCCGGCCGGCCTTGGTCGCCATGCGGGCGCGGAAGCCGTGAGTGCGCTTGCGTTTGATACGGCTGGGCTGGTACGTGCGTTTCATTGCTTTTGAATGAAATCGCGGCGGTCAGCGCCGCCGCACAAGGGGCGTTCAGCATAGTCGCTGGCAGGCGCAAAGTCAATGAAGGCAAGGGGTTTGCTTCCGGCGGCTAGTTGTGGAATAAAGTGTCCTACGAGGCTCATTCGGGACCCCTTCAACCACCAAGCCCATGCCTGGCGCAACCCGTGAGAAAACTGATTTCTGGCACCACGTCTGCCAGGAACTCAGACCCCTCCTGGCGGAGGAAAAATACAACACCTATATCCAGCCGCTTGAGGCGCAATTGGACAATGGCAGGCTTAAGCTTATCGCTCCCAACCGCTTCGTGCGCGGCTGGATCGAGTCCAACTGCATGGACCTCCTGACCGAGGCCTGCGAACGACAGGGCGCGGATGGCGAAGTCGAGTTTCTCGATCGGCCGGCCGCGCGGCGCAGCCCGGCGTCGGCGCCCGCCGCTGCGCCGCCGCCCCTGCCCGGTTCCAGGCTGACTCCCCACTTCACTTTCGACGCCTTCGTTACCGGGCCGACCAATCAGGTCGCCTACGACGCCGCCCGGCATGTGGCCCGTCACCGCGCCTACAACCCTCTGCTCATTTACGGCGGCGTCGGCCTCGGCAAGACCCACCTCATGCATGCCATCGGGCACCAGCTCCTTGCGGACCGGCGGGGCATGCGCGTCGCTTACGTACATTCGGACACGTTCATCAACGACTACCTGAGCGCCCTGCGCAAAGTTCGCGCTTCCTACGGCAGGTCGGGTTCCGACCAGCTTGTTGAGCAATTCAAGCGCTCGTACCGCACCGTGGACACGCTGCTGCTGGACGATGTGCAGTTCCTGGCCGGCAAGGAGAGTTCGCAGGAGCAGTTCTATCACACCCTCAACGTGCTGTTGCAGGACGGCCGGCAGATCGTTCTCACCTGCGACAAGCTGCCGCGCGAGGTGAGCGGCCTGGAAAGGCGAGTGATATCCCGGCTCGGATCCGGGCTGATGGTCAATATCGAGCCGCCGGACCTGGAAACCCGCGCAGCCATTGTGCTTGCCAAGGCCGAGGCGGCCAACGTGGATTGCCCCGAAGACGTGGCGATGTATATCGCGCAACACGTTTTTTCGAGCGTTCGCGAACTCGAGGGCGCCTACCGCACAGTCGAGGCAATGTCGCGCTTCCGCGGCATGCCCATTGATCTGCAGTTGGCCAGGCAGGCCCTCAAGAATCACGTGGCTTCCGTGGCGCGCAGCATTACGCCGGAGGAGATTCAGAAGCTGGTCGCCAACTACTTTCAGATTCGACCCTCCGACTTGCGCTCCGCCAGCCGCAAGAGAGCGATTGTCCGGCCCAGGCAGATCGCCATGGTGCTGGCGCGGGAATACACTGACTTGAGCTTGCCCGACATCGGCGAGGCCTTTGGCGGGCGGGACCACACCACCGTGATCAACGCGGTCCGCCGGATTCAGGAATTGCGAGGATCAGACCACAATTTAGATCAGCAATACAAGAGTCTGGCAAGTATCCTTGCACAATAGCTATCGCATGGGAGATGCCTGGGGGCAAGGCCGGTTTTGTTTGTGGATGAGCTGTTGAGCAGCGGGTTGCCCACATTCCTTCCACAGGCGCCACTACCGCAAGCACCCCCCTACATCCACAGCGAGGCGTATATTAAGCTATTGATTCATAAGGTTTTTTTGGATAGGCACACATATCCACCGACATCATTACCATCATCATCTTTATATATGAGATGGTGATAAAGGAGGACGCATGAAACTCAGTATCCCGCAGGAGGGCCTGCACAGTCTCTTGCAGTCGGTAACGAGTGCGGCCCAGGGTCAGGCGGACACGATGGCGATACTTCGCAACGCGCTGCTGGAAGCGGCGGATGGTTTTCTCACCGCCACATGCACCAACCTGGAACTAACACTGGTGGCGCGCGCGCAGCTGATCGACATAACAACGGACGGTGCGGTTACCGTGCCGGCGAAACTGCTGCAGGGAATCAGCGCCTCGCTACGCGGCGGAAGCAACATAGAGCTTGAACTCGAAGGAAACCAGCTCTCGGTGAAGTCCGGCCGCTATTCAGGCACGCTGGAGACCTTGCCGCCGGAGGATTTTCCGCGGCTGGATACGGGAAACGGAGTCGACGGCATCGTGATGAAG
Organism: uncultured Gammaproteobacteria bacterium; assembly: GCA_951828235.1. Lineage (GTDB taxonomy): Bacteria > Pseudomonadota > Gammaproteobacteria > Steroidobacterales > Foliamicaceae > Foliamicus. The sequence goes on along the minus strand of OX639965.1, from coordinate 1,155,716 downwards.
TCCGCGGTGCTGGCGAAAATGCTCTCGGAAACCCACTTTGCCATGGCGCAGTCGGATCCGCGGTATTACCTCAATGGCATGTTGGTGGAGATTTCCGAAGAGGGCCTGCGGCTGGTGGCGACTGACGGCCACCGGTTGTCATGCTCCGAAACGGCTGAATGCACGGCCGCCGGTGACGCTGCTCCTCGCAAGGGGATTGTCCCCCGCAACAGCATCAACGCCCTGCGCCCGCTGCTCGCCTTCAGCGAAGACGTGGAATTGGCCATGGGAGACAACCAGGTTCGATTCAGCCTCGGCGATCGACACGTTACATCAAAGCTGATCGAGGGCCGTTATCCGGAATACCGGCGGGTTATTCCCGAACGGCAGGAGAAACCGGTGCTGGCTAATCGCGCGGCGCTGGAGTCGGCCATGAGCCGGGTGGCCCTGGTTGCGCGTGAGAGCCGCGGAGTAAGAGACCAGCGCATACCGCTGGTGTCGGTACTGGTCAAGGAGAACCTGGTGGGCATCAGCACTGAGGGAGGTCAGGGCGCGCAGGCTCAGGATGAGATTGAGGCCGGCTACCACGGACCGGAGATCAAGGTGGGCTTCAACGCCATCTACCTGACCGATGTGCTGCGTTCCCTGCATTCCGAAGAGGTTGAGATACATGTGCGGGACGGAAACAGCAGTGTCCTCGTCTGCGCGCCCGACGAGCAGACCGTGCAGCACATCGTTATGCCCATGCGCCTGTAACGCCGGCGGCGGTGCGCGGCGCGAGCCGGGCGCCTCACCGCTCTCGGTGCGACGCGGGACTGCTGCCACGGGCCGCTAAGGGGTGGGGCGTGGCACGGTTGGAGCTGCTCAGGGCGCACAATCTGCGGGCTTTCGAGGATATTGAACTGGCCCCCGACCGGCGGGTCAACCTCATCAGCGGACACAACGGTGCGGGCAAGACGACCCTTCTGGAGGCGATCTACCTGCTCTCGCGGGGACGGTCGTTCAGGGGCAGCGACCTTCGGCAAGTGATCGCCCATGGCGAAGCGTCCGCGAGCATCGGTTCCACCGCGGCTGTGGGCGAGGCCCGCCGGCAGATTGGCCTGACGATTGCCGGGAGGAGCGCGCGGACGCGGCTGGACGGTGCGGAGGGCGCCCGGCGGCCGGAAATCGCGCGGTTATTGCCGGTGCTGAACCTGGACGCGAGGCTTATGGACCTTGTCGACCGGGGTCCCGAGCGTCGCCGCCTGTTGTTGAACTGGGTCACGTTTCACGTGGAACCTGGCTTCAACTCGTCCTGGAGGCGGTTTCAGCGCGCCTTGAGACAGAGGAACGCCAGTCTCCGGGAAGGCGCGCGGGCCAACGCTATCGCGGCCTGGGACGGTGAGTTCTGCCGGGCGGCCCGGGAGATGGAGACCCTGCGCAGGATCGTAGTGGAGCGGCTCCGGCCGCGGTTCGCGAAGATTGCCGAAACGCTGACGGGAATGCCGGCGGACTGGGACTACCATCCGGGCTGGCCCAGGGACGACGCTTTGGAGGATATCCTCAAGGCGGGCCTGGACGGGGATTGCAAGCAGAGAAACACGCGCTTCGGCCCGCAGCGGGCCGACCTGATCCTCCGGCTGGAGTCCAGGCGGGCCAGATACATTGCGTCGCGGGGCCAGCAAAAGCTGTTGGCCTCGTCGCTCATGCTGGCGGCTGCGGAAGTGCTCGAAGCCGCCGGCGCCAACAGGCCGGTTCTGCTGGCGGATGAGCCGCTGGTGGAGCTGGATGCGGGCCATGGGCAGGAATTGCTGAAAGCATTCGTAAGACGGGGCGCCCAGCTTTTTGTTGCGGCGGTGGACCCGGCCCCGTACAGGCAGCAGATCGATGTGCAGGAAATTCGCCTGAAAGAGGGTGCGCTGGTATAATTCGGCCGTGCCTACAGTGTTGTGTCCCGCCCGCTTCCGCAGGGCGCTGCCTTCGCTGCCGCGGGCTGCTCGCAGTTCAAGGCTCCAGGGTCATCCGGTGCCCGCGGAACGCATCAATGCCAGGCGAAGAGCGTTGGCAGGAACGCCCCGGAAGTCTCGTCAAGGAAGATTTTTCTAGAACATGACAATGCAAGAACCCGCCGAAGATCGCACCACGCCCATGGGCCCAGCCAAGGGGGACGGCACGGAGTCCTACGGCGCGGACCAGATCGAAGTGCTGGAGGACCGCGAGTCGGTTCGCAAATTGCCAGGCATGTATATCGGCGACACGGACGACGGCACCGGCCTGCATCACCTGATCTACGAGGTTGTCGACAACTCCGTCGACGAAGCCCTGGCCGGATACTGCACGAAAATTACGGTCCGCCTGCTCTCGGATGGCGGGGCGGAGATCAGCGACGACGGCCGTGGAATCCCTGTGGACAAGCATGCCAAGACGGGCCGTTCCGCAGCGGAATTGATCATGACGACGCTGCACGCAGGCGGTAAATTCGACGAAAGCGTGTACAAGGTGTCGGGCGGCCTCCACGGTGTTGGCGTTTCGGTGGTCAATTTTCTGTCCGCGAACCTTGAACTGCTGGTTCACAGGGGTGGCCGGCAATACCGCCAGAGTTATTCGACCGGCATTCCGGACGGGGCGCTGGAGGACGCCGGCGAGAGCGATCGCAGCGGAACCGTCATCCGCTTTCGCCCGGATCCGCAGGTTTTCGCCGCCAGCCTCGAGTTTGACGCCGACACGTTGGCGAACAGGTTGCGGGAACTGGCCTTCCTCAACAGCGGCATTACGATCGAGTTTGCGGACGAGCGCGAAGGCGGAGGCCAGCGGACCTTTCACGCCGAAGGCGGAATCCGTGAATTCGTGCAATGGCTGAATCAATCCCGCGAACCCTTGCATACGCAGGTGTTTCACGTGAAACGATCGCAGGTCGTCGAGATCGCGCGCCGGGAGGAAGGAAATGGAGACGGCGAGAACAGGGAGACTTCCGCCGAGATGGAGATCGAGGCGGCGATGCAATGGAATGCGGGATACCAGGAGCACAGTTCGTTCTTTACCAACAACATTCCGCAGAACCACGGCGGGACGCACCAGGAGGGCTTTCGCACGGCCCTCACCCGCACTCTCAATACCTACCTGGAGCATCACGGCGGCAATCGCGCCAAGAACCTGACGCTTAGGGGCGAAGACGTGCGCGAAGGGCTGACAGCCGTCGTTTCCGTGAAGATGCGGGATCCCAAGTTTTCCTCTCAGACCAAGGAAAGGCTGGTCTCGTCGGAAGCCAAGACGGCGGTTGAGCGCTCGGTAGCCGAAGGCTTGCGGGAGTTCCTGCTTGAGAACCCGAAGCAGGCCCGGGCGATTACGGAGAAGATCGTCGACGCGGCGACGGCGCGCGAGGCGGCCCGCAAGGCCCGGGACATTGCTCGCAAGAAGAGCGATGTGGGCGGCTTGCCCGGGAAGTTGGCCGATTGCCAGGAAAAAGATGCGAGCAAGCGCGAAATTTTCCTGGTCGAGGGCGACTCTGCCGGCGGTTCCGCCAAACAGGCGCGCGATCGGCGCACGCAGGCGGTCCTGCCGTTGCGCGGAAAGATTCTCAACGTGGAAAAAGCCCGTCTGGACAAGATGTTGTCGTCCGACGAGGTCGCCACACTGATTGCGGCGCTGGGATGCGGCGTCGGGCGCGAGGAAGAGAACTTCGACGCAGAGAAGCTGCGCTATCAGCGGGTCATCATCATGACCGACGCGGACGTCGACGGTTCGCACATACGCACGCTGCTCTTGACGTTCTTTTTCCGCTACATGCCGGCGCTGATCGAGCGCGGACACGTATATATCGCCCAGCCGCCGCTCTACAAGGTAACGCGCGGCCGCAAGGAGCAATACCTCAAGGACGACGATGAATTGCGCGAGTGGACGCTGGAGGCGGCGCTGAAGGACGCGAGCCTGGTGCCGACCGACCGACCGCAGGCGATGCGGACCGGGGAGCTGAAGCAACTGGCGCAGCGGAGCCTGCAAGCGCGAAGCTCCCTGGAGGCACTCCGCGGGAAGGCCGATGAGCGAGTCCTGGCATGCCTTATCGAGGTGCCGCCGATCGATACCGGGCGTCTGGACGATTCCCGTTACATGGCCGACTGGGGCACGCAACTTGAAGCGGCCCTGGCGAATCAGGACGCGCAGGCAGGATGGAAGGTATCAGTTCAGGCCAACGGCGGCGGGCCGGCGGCATTTTCCGTCATCAGGACCGAAAACGGTGTGGATGAAGAGGGTGCGCTCGAGTTTTCCCTGTTCGGAACCGCAGAATACCAGTCCGTGCGCGGCCTGGCGGCGGAATTGAGCGAATTGATGTCCGGCGGAGCCGAAGCCCGTCGGGCTTCTTCCAGCCGTGAAGTGGGCCTTTTCGGACAGGCGCTGGACTGGTTTATGGAACAGGGGCGCCGGGGCGTCACGTTGCAGAGATACAAGGGATTGGGCGAAATGAACGCGGTCCAGCTATGGGAAACCACGGTCAATCCGGAAAGCCGCAGGCTGGTACGCGTTGAAGTCGCCAGTGAGTACGAGACCAGCTCCACCAGCAAGCTGTTTGCAACACTGATGGGCGAAAAGGTCGAGCCCCGGCGCGCATTCATAGAAGACAACGCGCTGAACGTGGTCAATCTCGACATCTAGGGAAGGTCTGAACAAGGCCCCAAACTGCGCTTGGGGAGGCGTGTTGCCGGTTTTTTGACGGCTCCGGCATCGTTTCGGCACCCGAAAACGGCCCGATACGCGGGGTTCTTGCCGCCTCGCGCGGTGTGCAGGCGCACGTATCCCATGTCAGGCGGCCGCATACCGGCCGGCAATCAGCAGATTGGTAAACCCCAGCAGCAGCGCGATCCTCTGCGTGTTCTTCGCCAAGCCCCGATAGCGCACCTTGCCGTAGCCGAAGTGACGCTTCACATACAAGAAAGGATGCTCCACCTTGGCACGCACCGACCCCTTGCGATGCTCCGCCTCCTCCTCGGCGCTGTCCTTGTCCAGCCGCCGCCGCCGGCCGCGCTTCATCGCCACCCGCCAGTCCACATCCTGATCCCGGTTCTCTTCGCGCTTGCCCACGCCCTGATAACCCGAATCACCCCATACCCGCTCCTCGCCGCCGTGCAGCAACGCGTGCGCCGTGGCCACATCCGACACGTTCGCCGGCGTCGTCTCCAAACGGTGCGCCAGACCCGACTCCGCATCCACACCAATGTGCGCCTTCATTCCGAAATACCATTGATTGCCCTTCTTCGTCTGATGCATCTCCGGGTCCCGTTCGCCTGACTTGTTCTTGGTCGAACTCGGCGCGTCAATAATGCTCGCGTCCACAATCGTCCCACGCTTGAGCCGGTGACCCTGCGCCTGAAGATGCGCGTTGATCTCCTCAAACAGAACCCCGCCCAGTCCGTGCTTCTCCAGCAAATGACGGAAGTTCAATATCGTCGTCTCGTCCGGCAATGGACCCGTCAGACGCAATCCCGCAAATCGACGCACCGACTCCACCTCATACAGCAAGTCCTCCATCCCCGGATCGCTCACGTTGTAAAACAACTGCACGCAATGCACCCGAAGCATCGAACTCAATGAATACGGACGACGGCCCCGGCCCGCCTTCGGATAAAACGGCTCAATCCGCGCTTCCAGACGCGACCAGGGAATCAAACCGTCCATCCGCTCAAGAAACTTCTCCCGGCGCGTGCGACGCTTCTTCAGATCGTGCTCCAACTCCGAAAAACTCGCTTGATGCATCCCTCATCCCTCAACAAACACTACAATCCTATTGTCGCAGATTGCAGACTTGTTCAGAGCTTCCCTAGTGTAGTGTCCTGAACAGAGTATTGTTTATATGTTGTTGGCGGCTTATGCTTCCCGCATTGGGTTTTGGAGTTTTTCGATGCGGGTTGCGGCACGGATCACGCTGTCGAGCAAGGACCGGCGGAAGTTGGACAAATGGGCATCGTCGCGTAGCGCGCCGGTGCGCCTGCGGGAGCGTTCGCGGATCGTCCTGATGGCGGCCGAGGGGATGACGAACAAGGACATTGCGGTCGAACTGGGCATGGATGCGAACAAGGTGGGGCGCTGGCGGGCGCGCTACGCGAAGGAAGGAGCGCCGGGGATCGAGAAGGAGCGTCCGCGCGGCGCCAACCATGGCGGCAAGGACACCCGGGCGCAGGCGGCGTTGCGCGCACAAGTGATCGAGGCGACGACGCAGACGGCGCCGGATGACGCCACGCACTGGTCGTGCCGGTCGATGGCGCGGCATCTGGGCACGACACACAGTTTCGTCAACCGGGTGTGGCGCTCGCACGGTCTCAAGCCGCACTTGATCCGGACCTTCAAGCTGAGCAACGACCCGCGCTTCGAGGAGAAGCTGCGGGACGTGGTGGGTCTGTATCTCGACCCGCCGGACAACGCGGCGGTGTTCAGCTTCGACGAGAAAAGCCAGATCCAGGCGCTGGACCGGACGCAGCCGGGCCTGCCGATGAAGAAGGGCCGGGGCGGGACGATGACGCACGACTACAAGCGGCACGGCACGACCACGCTGTTCGCCGCGCTGGAGGTGGCCAGCGGCAAGGTGATCGGCAGGACCTATCGCAAGCACCGCCACCAGGAAGTGCTGAGGTTCCTGCGCGAGGTCGACAAGGCGGTGCCCGCGGGCCAGGAGATCCACATCGTGCTCGATAACTACGCGACCCACAAGCACGAGAAGGTGCTGGACTGGATCGAGCGGAAGAAGCGCATCTTCCTGCACTTCACCCCGACCAGCGCCTCGTGGGCCAACCTGGTCGAGCGGTTCTTCGCGACGTTGACGGAAAAGCAGCTCCGGCGCGGCGTCTTCACCTCGGTGCCCCATCTCGAGAAGTGCCTGCGGGAGTATCTGAAGCGTCACAACACGAATCCACAGCCGCTCGTGTGGACGAAATCGCTCGGCGAGATCATGGCGAAGGTCGAACGTGGCCGGGCCGCACTGGCCAATGCTTCTTAATCACTGTTCTGTTAAGGACAGCACACTAGCATTCTTTAGACCCCGCCGGGAAATCTCCCTGGCGCCCCATGCTTAAGCGATTAGCTGGATACGCTAATGTCTGTTAAATAACGGCCTTCCTCCTGTAAAATCCTCTAAGCCGACCTTATCTTCCGCACCGCTTCTTCGATCCAGTTCTTCGCATCCTCGGTCAGTTGTCGGGCCGAAGCGCCGGTGGAGTCAAGCGGGCGGCCGATAATAATGCGAATCACGCCCGGTCTTTTGCTTGACCTCCGCCTGGGCCAGTAGTCGCCTGCGTTGTGGGCCACCGGAACGACCGGACAGCCGGCCGCGGAGGCGATCATGGCGCCACCCGGGGCGTACCGGCCCACCTCTCCGGGCGCGACGCGGGTTCCCTCTGGAAACACGATGACCCAAAGGGACTCGTCCCTGATCCGTGCCCTGCCCTGGCGGATTACCGATCGGATTCCCCTCGAGCCCCTGGCCCGATCGACGCCGATGGCGCGCATGCTGCCCAGGCCCCAGCCGAAGATGGGCAGTAACAGGAGTTCACGCTTCAGCAACCAGGTCTGGCGGGGGAAAAGCAGCGTCTGCACAATCGTGTCGAAGGCGGAAGAATGTTTCATCAGCACCACGCACGGTTCATCCGGCAGGTTGCCGTGCCCGCTTGCCTCCCAGGAGACGCCGCACAGCACCCGCAGCAACCACAGGTTCGCCACGGCCCAGCAACGGACCGCGAAGAAATACCGTATTCGGTGGGGCAAGGGCCACAGGACGATTGCCCAGAGGCTCCCCGCCACGGTGTTTGCGACCAGCAGCGCCGTGAAAAGCAGGCCCGAAACCCGCCTCATTCCGCGGCTCGCAGCAGCCATCGGGTAAATTCCGCCAGGTCGTCGAATACCGGAACGCCGCTTGAGGGGGTCAGCCGCCGCTCAGTAGAGGCCCCAAAACCGGTGCGCACAAGCGCCGGGCGGGCCCCGGCCGCGGACGCGGCCTCAAGGTCGCGCATCGAGTCACCCACCATGTACTCGCCGGACACCGGCAGTCCGATCGCGGCCTCGATCTGTTCCAGCAGGCCCGGCAGAGGCTTGCGGCATCGGCAACGGTCGGCCGGGGTGTGCGGGCAATGGAAGACTCCCGCCAGTTCGCCGCCGGCATCGCGAACCGCCGCCTGCATCGTGGCGTGAATGGCATCGAGCTCCCCGGCGGTCAGGTATCCTCGGCCGACGCCCGATTGATTGGTCGCCACGGCGACGGCAAGTCCGGCCCGGCATAGGCTCGCGATCGCGTCGAGGCTACCGGGCAGAGGACGCCACTGGTTCACCGAGCGTATGTAATCCAGGCGCTCTTCGTTGATCACGCCGTCGCGGTCGAGGATTACCAGCCGGCCCACCACGAGCAGCTAGGGCCTGTTCACACTATGCGATGCCGCTCTGCCGGGGCTGTTTTCTTGCCCGGCAAGGCGCCGCAAGCGCCGTGTGGCCGGTCCACACAAGAGCGCGGCAACGCCGCCCGGCGGGAAAACAGCCCCGGCCCTTCGGGTTGAGTCTGTCACACCGCCACTCGGCGTTGCAACTCGCTCATTTGGAATCACCAAACGTCGCTCCTCGCGCCTTGATTGGCGCCGGGACAGACTCAACAGAGCGGCATCGCATAGTGTGAACAGGCCCTAGTTTCGACCGGGAAGAAGAGAAAAATCGGCAAGCTGCAGCAGCGTTTCCCGGATCTCCGACAGCAACGCAAGCCGGTTTTTCCGCAAGGCGTCATCATCGCTCATCACCATTACGCTGTCGAAGAAGGCGGCCAGCGGTTCCTCAAGCGATGCCAGCAGTTCCAGCGCCCCGGCGTAATCGAAGTCGTCCAGCCGCTGCCGGTACTGCGGCAGCAGCAGCAGGTAGGCAGCCCGCAGTGTCTGTTCCTCCGGTGCGCGCAGCAGGTCCGCGTCGACGCCCCCGGGGCGGCTGTCCGCGGCCGAGCGCAGGATGTTCGCGATCCGCTTGTTGGCCGAGGACAGGGCGGCGGACGAGGGCCTTGCAAGAAAGGCGTGCAGCGCCAGCAGACGGCGGTGAAAGTCCAGCGGTGAGGCAGGTGAGCGCGCGCGCACCGCGGCAAACAGCTCGGCGTTCACATCGACAGCCTCCGCCTCGGGGTGCAGGCCATCGAGATACCAGGCCCTAAGGCGCTCCATGACGAACTGGTAGAGCTCGTCGGCCAGGCCCTTCGGATCGCCGGCTTCGGTGGGCTGCAGGGCCAGCGCCTCGTCCAGGCGCGCAGGCAGGTCAAGGTGGACCTGGCCCTCAATGCAGATTCGCAGCGTCGCCAGGGCTGCACGCCGCAGACCGAAGGGGTCGCTCGCGCCTTTCGGTCGGCGGCCCATTGCGAACAGCCCCGCCAGCATGTCCAGCCGGTCCGCCAGCGCCAGCGCCCGCCCGCCGGGGCTTGCGGGGATCGCGTCGCCGGCATGGCGCGGCGCGTAGTGCTCACCCACGGCGACGCAAACATCCTCGTTTTCGCCGTCGTGACGGGCGTAACGCTCGCCCATGGCGCCCTGCAGGCCCGGAAATTCGCCCACCATTCCGGTCAGGAGGTCCGTCTTGCACAGCATCGCGGCCTGCCGGGCGGTCGCGACCTCGGCGCCGGCGTCGGCTGCCAGGGCCGCGGCCAGTTTCTCCAGCCTCACGGTTCGGTCGCCCAGCGAACCGAGGCCCTGCTGGTAACGGACCCTGGCCAGCTCTGCAACCCGCCCGCGCAGCGGCTCGGAACGGTCGCGCCGATAAAAGAACTCGGCGTCCTTCAGACGCGCCCGCACCACGCGTTCGGCGCCCGCGCTGACCGCTGCCGGCTCGCGGCTTTCCAGGTTGCTGATCAGCACGAAGCCCGGCGCCAGCGCGCCCGATGGGTCGCGCACCGGGAAGAAGCGCAGGTGCTCCTGCAGCGAGGCCACGATCACTTCGTCGGGCAGGTTCAGGAAGCGCTCCTCAAAGCGCCCGGTAAGGGCCACCGGCCATTCCACCAGGCCGGTGATCTCATCAACCAGCTCCGGGCTGCTTACCAGCTCCCCGCCAAGGCGGTCCGCCTCTTCCCCGGCCAGGCGCAGGATAACGTCCCGGCGCTCGGCGAAGCTTGCGATCACCCTGCCCTCGTCACGCAGCCTGGCGGCGTAGTCGCCGGCCGCTTCCAGGCTCAATCGAGCCTGCCCCATGAAGCGATGGCCGCTGCTGCGCCGACCGCTGCGCAGTCCGAAAAGACTGGCCCGAACGACCCGCTTGCCGTGCAGCATGACGACCCAGTGCACCGGCCGAATGAACTCCTCGTCACCGTCCCCCCATCGCATCGCCCTTCCCACGGGCAGGCGTTTCAGAGCGCCCGCGGCGATACCGGGCAGCAGCGACGCGGCGGGCTCGCCGGCGCGACGCCCGCGATACAGAAGCCACTCGCCCTTGTCGGTACTCAGGGTCGCCAAGTCTTCGGGACGGCAGCCGCAGGTCTCGGCAAAGCCCCTGGCGGCCCGGCTCCAGTCGCCGTCGGGACCGCGCGCGGCGGCCAGCGGCGGCCCGCGCTTCTCCACGACCCGTGACGGCTGGCGCGTCGCCAGCCTCCGGGCGACGACAGCAAGCCTGCGGGGCGAGGCAAACGATTCCACCCCATCGAAATTGAGGCCGGCATCTTCCAGGCCCCGCCGGAACTCGCTGCTGAGCGCCCTGTCCAGCCGGCGCAGCTCCCTGGGCGGCAGTTCCTCTACGCCAATCTCCAGCAAAAAATCGTAACGTGCCGGCATCGCGGCCTACTTCCGCTCGGCAAGCAACGGGAAGCCCATCGCTTCGCGTGAGGCGACGTAGCCTTGCGCAACCGCGCCGGCCATTTCGCGCACCCGCAAGATGTAACGTTGCCGCTCGCCGGTCGAAATGGCTCGGCGCGCGTCCAGCATGTTGAAGCTGTGCGAAGCCTCCAGCACCTGCTCGTAGGCCGGCAGGGGCAGGCCCTCGGCAGTCAGCCGCGCACATTCGCGCTCGCAGCTCTCGAATCGCCGGAACAACAGGTCGGCGTCGGCCAGCTCGAAATTGAACCTCGACATCTCCACTTCGTTCTGGTGGTAAACGTCCCTGTAAAGGACCCGGCGTCCGCGGGCCGACCACAGCAGGTCGAAAACACTGTCCACGCCCTGAAGATACATGGCCAGGCGCTCCAGGCCATAGGTGATCTCCCCTGTGACCGGCCGGCAGTCCAGTCCGCCGACCTGCTGAAAGTAGGTGAACTGCGTAATCTCCATGCCGTTAAGCCACACTTCCCAGCCCAGCCCCCAGGCCCCGAGCGTCGGCGATTCCCAGTTGTCTTCCACGAAGCGCACATCGTCCGTTCTCAGGTCGATGCCCAGGTGACTGAGGGATTCCAGGTACCAGTCCTGCAGCTTCTGCGGTGACGGTTTCATGACTACCTGGTACTGGTAGTAATGCTGCAGCCGGAAGGGATTGTCGCCGTAACGGCCGTCGGTCGGCCGCCGGCTGGGCTGCACGTAGGCGCTGTTCCAGGGCTCCGGGCCCAGTGCCCGCAAAAAAGTAGCCGGATGGAAGGTGCCGGCGCCCACCGGCTGGTCCAGCGGCTGCACGATGATGCAGCCGCGCCGGGCCCAGTACGCCTCCAGCCGCTGGATCAGCGTCTGGAAGTCTGCCGGCCGCTTGCGCCCCCTGCTGGGCATACCTAGTTTGCTGTCCCCTTCAGGCCGTGCCCGGCATCGGGCAGACAGGCCGGGCCGGCTGATGCGGCATCAGTCGTTCCGCCCCAAAACCGCCACGCTCACCACGCAACGCGCAGGCTCACCGCCCAGATTATGAGTAAGGCCCAACCGGGGCGACGGAAGTTGCCGGTCGCCGGCGCGGCCCAGCAGTTGCAGGTACACCTCGTAGGCCATGCGCAGCCCGGAAGCGCCGATCGGGTGTCCGAAGCATTTCAGCCCGCCGTCGATCTGGCACGGAGTCGCGCCGTCGCGATCGAAGGCGCCGTCCAGAACCGCCCGCCAGCCCTGGCCCTCCTCGGCGAAACCCAGGTCCTCCATCGTCACGAGCTCCGTAATCGAAAAGCAGTCGTGGACTTCCATCAGGTCGATCTCGTCGGGCGCGCTGCCCACGCCCGCCTCCTCCAGCGCCCGCTGTCCCGCCAGGCGGCCACAGTGGATGTAGCTTCCGTTCCATCCCTGATGGCCCGCCTCCGAACCGTTGCTTACCGCAAGCTGCAGCGCCTTGACCGTGACGATTTCGGTCTTGCCGAGTTCGCGGGCGATTTCGGGCCGCGTGACGATGGCGCAGGCCGCTCCGTCGCTGACGCCGCAGCAATCGAACAGCCCCAGTGGTTCGGCCACCATGGGGGCGCCGAGGATGGTGTCGATTTCGACCGCCCGCCGCAGGTGCGCCTTGGGATTGATGGCGCCGTTCAAGTGGCTCTTCCAGGAGACGTGGGCCATGGCGCGCTTTAAGTCCTCGCCCTTTACCCGGTGCTCGGCGCTGTAGGCCGAGGCCAGCTGGGCGAAGGAGCCCGGCGAGCTGGTATTGGGCCGCCATTGCTCGGTGAAGGTGCCCGGGGTGCCGACCGGCAGGCCGCCGTAGCCGGTGTCCTTGAGTTTTTCGACACCCAGTGCCAGGGCGACGTCGCAGGCTCCGGCAGCGACTGCGTAGACCGCGCCCCGCAGGGCTTCGGTGCCGGTGGCGCACATGTTCTCGACCCGGGTTACCGGGATGTTCCTCAGTCGGAGGGCGTTGGCCAGCGGCAGGGCCGACTTGCCGACGCTGGCGTCATCGAAATAGCAGCCGAACCAGGCGGCGTCCAGGTCCTCGGCCTGCACTCCCGCGTCTTCGGAGGCCTCCCGGAACGCTTCCAGCATCAGGTCTTCGGCGTCGCAATCCCAGCGCTCGCCGAACCGCGAGCAGCCCATGCCCACGATCGTCACCTTGTCGCGTATGCCCGTCATGATGCGCTCACCTCGCTTGGCGCAGGTGCGCCTTTCCAGAAGTACCTTCGATAGCCCCTCCTCGAGTCTATCGCGTGAATCCGAAACACGAACCTCAGGGGCAAGCCTACCCGCATATGCTCTAGCGGACACTCGGTGAATTCCATAAGCACCCGCGCGCCGCTGTCAGTGGAGGCCAGGCCGTACTGCAGCGGGGGATGGGGAGTATAGGCCAGCCAGTCCTGGGTAAAGGAAGTTACCGTTCCCGGCTCGTCGGCCAGCAGCACCAGTTCCTGCTCGCCCTCGGCGTTGCAGTCGGGGTTCACGCAGCGCGCGCTGCGCGGAAACTGGGCCGTCTTGCAGACCGGGCAGCGGCCCCCGGCAAACCCGGTCAACTCGGCGCGGTGGCGGTCAAAGGCGCTTAACTGCGTCTTGGCTTCGGCTTCGGCGCGCATTCCAAAATCCATCGGAAGCAGGCCGCTGAAGCTCAGGTACTTGGTATACGCCTTCTCCGGCCGAGGCGGCGACAGCGCCAGGCGCTGGGCGTTGCGCCGCTGCCATTGGGGCAGGTTTTCGGTGGCCTTCAGCAGCAGCGCGATGCCGCCCTGTGCGAAGCCGATCACCAGTACCAGGTCGCCCGGCATTGATTCGGCAAGCGCGTCCACCGTCAACAGGAGCGGGTGCGGGGCGCCGGTGTCTCCGACGTCGCCGAGCCGCCCATCCTGGACCGCTTCCGGAGGCAGGCCCAGCGCTTTCGCCATAGCGCCGGTCATGCGCGGCGGCGCGGCCGGCAGGACCAGGCGGGCCAGTTGCCCGGGCGCCACCCCGGCTTTCTTCAGGACGCCCTTGACCAGTCCGGGAACGATGCTGCGCAAGCCCCGATCACGCACCCAGCGCTCCTCCCAGCGGTAATCGAAGTCTTCTCCGCTGCCCCGGAACTGGTCCACGAAATCGCGTGCTAGGCGGTACTCGGCCACCACTTCGGCGACCACGCCCTCGTTGCCCAGCACCAGCGCCGCCGAACCGTGCCCGTACTGCAGTTCCTGCACGCTGCCGGGCTTTGCCCGGCGTGTGTCGGCGGCAACCACGAGAGCCGACCCTTCGCCGCGTAGCGCCTCGCACAGGGCCTGCATTCCCGCGTTGCGGGAGTTGCCCAGGTCCACGGTGGCGAGTTGATCGGACAGGCTCAGCGCCTCGGCAATCACCGTGGCGCACTGCCGGTCCGCGAAAGGCGGCGTGGTGGAGGCGAAGTACAGGCGTGTGAATTCGTCCCGCGAGCGGCCGGCTAGGCAACGGCGGGCGGCCTCGACGCCCATGGTGATGCTGTCCTCGTCCCAGTTGCCCATGCTGCGCGAGCCCCTGGCCAGCCCCCTGAGCGCGGGGTTGGCCCACGAATTGGCGGCGAAAACGGCGCCCCGATCCAGACGCATCGCCGGAACATAGGCGGCCGCATCAACGATGCCCGGACTGCCCATGGCGGTCACCCGCCCCCGGGCCGGGCTTTGCGCGCCACACTAGCCAAAGGACGCGGGATTGGCCGTCAGTTGTCCCGGGAACAGCCCGTCGGCGCGCTCGCGGTAGGCATCGGAAACCTCGTCCACCGAGCCCAGTTTGCAGCCGGACGAATGCCAGATCAGGTGGCCGGGCTGGCCCTGCATGCCCATCCAGGGCAGCCAGGGCGAAAAGTAGGTCGAGGAAAAACTGCTGCGCAGGCTGCCGATGGCGGAATCCGCGAATTCCTCCCTGCGGCAGAACATGGTCATGGCCTCCAGCCACGGCTGCGGCGCGCGCGACATCCCCCGGCTCGCCATGAGCCATACATGCGGTCCCGAAGCCTTCCAGTCCCAGTTCCAGCGCCGAAGCTCGCCGGAGGGATCGATGTGGTCGGCGAAAATCATTCCCTCGTTCGTGTAACGTGCGCCGTCGGGACCGCCCAGGATGTTGGCGCTGACCTCGAGCGTCTCGCCTGTATAAGGGTTGGTGAACTCGTCGAGCATTTCGTCGGTGGCGGGATCCTTGAAGAAGGTCAGGGTGCGGCTGCTGATTGAATACTCGCCGTTTCCGAGCGGACGTGGCCAGTAGATTTCCGTTCCCTCCAGGTTGAGTATGTGGTTTGGGCGCTGCTCCCCCACCTGGGCATAGATACGCCCCATGTACCACCAGGGCGAGTCCTGCTCCCCGAGGCTCGCCTGAACCCGCAACCAGGCCCTTAGCCAACCCTCCCTGTCGCCGGCCGCGGGGAAGAAACCGTCGCTGTCGGCAGCCCCGGCTTCGATGCTCAACGCGGTGGCCAGGCCCAGCCCTCCCAGCCCTCCCAGCATTGCGCGCCGGGACAGGCCGTAAGGCATAGTAGAAGTGTCGTAACTCATCGGAATTCTCCGCCGGCCTCCGGAGCGGGCCGCGTGGCGCCAATGATATAGGCCCGGCCCGCCTACTCGGTGATCGGCGGAACGCCGGCCGGCGCCATTCCCTCGTGGTGATGCACGATGCGCCAGCCGTACGGCGTGCGCAGCAGCACATCGGTAATGCGAACCCGCCCGGAGGTCGCGTTGGGCGGCTCGTAACTGAACTGAAGCCAAAAGCGGGCCACGGCCACTTCGTTGTACACATCCAGCTTCAGGGGATCGATGGTGATGCTCAGTCGGCCGCGGGCCATGGATTGCGTCTTGTCGCGCTCATGGAACGCTACCCGTTCGGCCTTGCCTTCGATCAACTCGGGCTCGAATACGTCCCAAAGCGTGCAGTCATCGTGCAGCAGGTCTTCCATGCCCTGCACGTCGCGGCCCGCGAAGGAGTCGAAGACGCCCTGGATCAGGCGCCAGATCTCGTGCTGTCCAGCTTGCTTCTTCATTTGAGTTCCCCTGCCGGAAAACAAGTCTAACCTCCCTTGACCGGTGCCGCGGCAGGCAAGTTCTTCGCCGAAACACTAGACCTGGGAGGGTGAAACCCGGTAGAATCGCGGCCTGTGCCGCGGGAGGGAGCCCCCGGCGCTGGTATCGGTCTGTCCCCAGGTTATTTCAGGCGCATTCTGGCGCGCCAATCCGGTGTGGGTGTGGGCGACCGGCGCGGGGCAAACTTTCGCTCCCCTTGTGAGACTTATCCGGCGTTTGGGGGCCGAATCACAATGAAAGCATCCGATGTTCTTAAATTGATAGAAGAAAAGGGCGTAAGGTTTGTCGACCTGCGCTTTACCGACACCCGGGGCAAGGAGCAACATGTCAGCGTGCCCGCGAGTGTCGTTAACGACGATTTCTTTGCTACAGGGAAGATGTTTGACGGTTCTTCAATAGCCGGCTGGCGGGGAATTGACGAATCCGACATGGTCCTGATGCCGGATGCGGAAACGGCGGTCGTCGACGTATTCGCCGAAGACACCACGATGTTGCTGCGCTGCGACGTCTACGAACCGGTCACCATGCAGGCCTACGCGCGCTGCCCGCGGCTGACGGCGAAGCGGGCGATCGAATACCTGCGCTCTACGGGGATCGGCGACGATGCCTATTTCGGTCCGGAGAACGAGTTCTTCATCTTCGACGACGTTCGCTACGGCAGTTCGCTGGAGAGCGCCTCGTATCACGTGGATTCGATCGAGGGCAGCTGGAACTCCACGCGGGAATTCGAGGAAGGCAACTACGGGCACCGGCCCGGCGTGAAGGGCGGGTATTTCCCCGTTCCCCCGGTGGATTCGCTGCAGGACATCCGCTCCACGATCTGCCTGGCGCTCGAGGACCTGGGCCTGCCCGTGGAAGTGCATCACCACGAGGTGGCCACCGCCGGTCAGGGCGAAATCGGCGTGCGTTTCAACAGCCTTGTCACCAAGGCCGACCAGGTGCAGATTCTCAAGTACGCGGTCATGAACACGGCGCACCAGTTCGGCAAGACGGCCACCTTCATGCCCAAGCCCCTGGTGGGCGACAACGGCAACGGCATGCACGTTCACCAGTCGGTGGTCAGGGACGGCAACAATGTCTTTTCCGGCGACGGCTACGGCGGGCTTTCCGAAGCCGGCATGTACTACATCGGTGGAATCCTCAAGCATGCGCGCGCGCTCAACGCTTTCACGAATCCCGCCACCAACAGTTACAAGCGGCTGGTCAAGGGTTTCGAGGCTCCGACGCTGCTGGCCTATTCGGCCCGCAACCGTTCGGCGGCGGTGCGCATCCCGTTCGTGGCCGACTCCCGCGCCCGCCGGGTCGAGGTGCGGTTCCCCGACAGCATGGCCAACCCCTACCTGGCGTTCGCCGCCATGCTGCTGGCCGGAATCGACGGGATTCAGAACAAGATTCATCCCGGAGACCCGGTGGACAAGGACCTGTACGACCTGCCGCCCGAGGAAGAGGCGGGGCTGCCCACGGTCGCATTCTCGCTCGAGGAGGCGCTGGACGCATTGCGTGCGGACAGCGATTTCCTCAAGGCCGGTGATGTCTTCACGGACGACCTTCTGGAAGGCTACATGGAGCTGAAGGACGAGGAGTGCACGCGGCTGCGCGCCTCTACCCACCCGGTCGAATTCGAGATGTACTACAGCCTGTAGTTCCCCCCGCAACCGGAGTCCAGGAAGGACAATGAACATCAGGGCCGCCGGCATTTTGTTGCTGGCGGCCCTGCTGCCCTCAGGCCAGGGGCAGGACATCTGGCGTCACGTCACGGAGCATGGCGACCTGCGTTACGCTGACCGGCCGTTTGCCGGCGCCGCCCCGGTGGCCTTGCCCGAGCCCTCCGGCTGGACCGGCCCGATGGCGCCGGCGCCCGCGACTGAAGCCAGAGACACGCCTCCACCGGATGCGGCCCATGCCGGACCGCCGTCGCTGGAGCTGCTGCGGCCCACGGAGCAGGAAACTGTCCGCGGAGCGGGCGGCGAGCTCAAGGTATTGCTGGGGGGCGATTTCGAGAAGCAGTCCGGCCACCGTCTGCTGCTGGAGCTTGATGGCGCCGAGGCGGAGTGGATGGGCGAACCGCCGGAAGTTGTCCTGAATAACGTTTGGCGGGGCGAGCATCGGCTGCGCGCCCGCCTGCTCGACGAGCAGGGCAGAGAGCGCGCGTCCAGCCGGGAAGTCGTCTTCTACAAGCGGGAGCCGTCGCTGGCCGAAGCCCCCTCAGGCCTCCGCTGACTTCAACCGGTCCCGCGACTAGAAACCGTAGCGGATTCCCACGGTAGCCGTCAGGCCGCCGATCTCGCCGATCGCCTGCTGGCTGGTGAAGGGTGTTACTCCATCGGCCTGAAAAGGGGCGTGGCTGCGGATCGTCGTCCAGGTATCGTGGTCGCTGATTCCGGCGAAATCGCTCCAGCGCAAGGTCAGGAACACGCAGGTGCTGTCCCGCAACCTGCGCTCAACGCCGGCCAGAAGCTGGTAGCCGAAGGCTTCATCGCTCACGTCGGTGTCCAGCCGGCTTTCGCTGCCGGCTGCGGCGAGCTGCCATTCCTCGGGCCGCATCGGATCGCCGCCGACCGCTTCAATATAGCCATCGGCGACCGTGCGGCGCAGGTACGAGCCGAAGTAGTCGGCCTTGATGCGGGTGAAGCCGGCGCCCACGCCGATATAAGGGGTCCACAGCGATCCCTCCGCGAGGCTGTAATACAGGTTGAAGAACAATTGCCGGCTCCGGAAGTTGGAAAGCCGGTAGTGCGGAGGGTTGTCGGAACTCCACTCGGAGCTCTTGCCCTGCAGGGCAGGGTTGTCGGCGCCCGCGATGCCAGGCCGCGTTTCCCCTTCGTGCGAGCTGCCCAGGATTTCCGCTTCGATACGAAAACGGTTCCAGGCGTAGCCGAGGCTGACCGCGCCGGCCGGCGCACCGCCCAGGTCGAAGGTATCGGCGAAGAGGGGCCGTGGAACGTTGTCCATGCAGGCCGGGTCGGAGGGGACGTTGGCCGGATCCGCATACAGCAGGCTGTCGCAGCGCGTGGGATGATTGACTGCCGTCGTACTCGCGTCGACCTTGTCGCCGGCAATCCCCAGAGATACGGAAACATAGGCTTCGCCGGCCGGGGCTGTCCCGGGCGCCAGTGCAAAGGCAATAGTTGCAAGCAGACCGCCAGTAGCGGTTGTTCTGATCATGTCGGCCCCCCCCCCTTTGTGATGCGGGGATTATATGGGTGGGAGGATCCTGACGGGCCGTCCCCGCACCTAGCCTGACAGCGGGCTGTCTTCGAGGCCGGGCTGGAGGTTCAGCGCGCCGGTGAGGTCGCTCACGCTGCCTATGTTGTGCCGGGCAAGGTATTCGGCAATACCGGCGTTGATCTTCCTGCATACCAGCGGATCGTAGAAGAGCGCGGTGCCCACGCCGACCGTGGTGGCGCCGGCAAGCAGAAACTCGATTGCGTCGTCGGCGTTCATTACTCCACCCTGTCCGATAATCGGTGCATCGTACTTTCGCGCCACCTGGTAGGTCTGGTGGACCTTCAACAGCGCCAGCGGCTTGATGGCCGGACCCGAAAGGCCACCCTGCACGTTCCCGATCACCGGACGTCGACTGTCGGCGTCTATCGCCATGCCCATGAGCGTGTTGATTACCGCCAGGCCGTCGGCGCCGGCTTCAAGGCAGCGGCGGGCGTTCTCCGCAATGTCGGTCTGGTTGGGCGAGAGCTTGGCGATCAGGGGCTTGGAGGTAGCGGCGCGGCAGGCTTCCACCACCCTGGCGGACATGTCCGGGTCGTTGCCGAAGGCGACGCCGCCTTCGCGCACGTTGGGACAGGAGATATTGATTTCCATGCCTTGCATCGGCGTATCGTCGAAGCGGCGCGTTACTTCGGCGTACTCTTCCACCGTGCTGCCGCAGATGTTCGCGAACCAGCAGGTTTCTTCGTAGTCGAGCCGCGGCGCGATCTCTCGAACGACCGCGTCTACGCCGGGATTCTGCAGGCCGATGGCATTGAGCATTCCGCTCGCGGTTTCCCATAGCCGGTGGCCCTTGTTTCCCAGCCGCGGCTTCAGCGTGGTTCCCTTGCACACGATGGCGCCAGCGTGGGCGTTGGAGAAACCCTCGACGCGCGTGTACTCGTCGCCGAAACCTACGCAGCCGGACAACAGGACGATCGGCGAATTCAGGCGCAAGCCGCAGAAATCAACGGAAAGCGGCGAGTTGCTCATGACGCCGTCACCGGCACTTCGTCCTCGGACTTCAGCGGCCGGCTCAATAGCGCCTTGAGCACCTTGGCCGGGTCTCTTCCACGGTGGAGAACCTGGTAGACCTGTTCCGAAATCGGCAGGTCCAGGCCAAGACGGCGCGACAGGCGGTGCACGGCGTCTGCGGCATAGACCCCCTCGGCCACCTGTCCCAGCTCCTCGAGGGCCTCTTCGACGGATGAGCCCCGCGCCACCTTCAGGCCAAGGCGCCGGTTGCGGGACAGATCGTCGGAGCAGGTCAGCGCCAGGTCGCCCAGCCCGGCCAGTCCCATGAAACTGTCGGCGCGCGCGCCCAGGGCGACGCCCAGGCGGACGATCTCCGCCAGCCCACGGCACAGCAGCGCGGCCCGTGCGTTGGCGCCGTAGCCCAGGCCGTCGGCCAGGCCGGCCCCGATCGCGATCACGTTCTTGGTGGCGCCGCCGACCTCGACGCCTGTCAGGTCGCCGGAAACATACGCCCGCAGCGCTCCCGAGTTGAGCTTCAGCGCCAGCCAGCGGGCCAGCTCGGCATTTGCGGAAGCTACCGTAATTGCGGCGGGCAGGCCCGCGGCGACTTCGGTGGCGAAGGTGGGGCCGGAAACCGCCGCCAGAGGGAAATCCGCGCCCAGTTCCTCCGCCGCAACCTGGTGTGCAAGAAGTCCGCTTGTCACCTCAAGGCCCTTGGAAGCGCAGCACACCCGCACCTCGCGGCTGAGCAGGGGTTTGAGGCGGCGGAACGTTTCGCGGAGTGCCGAGCTCGGGGTAACGAGCAGGATGCATTCGGCGCCCCGGGTCGCGGCTTCCAGCTCTTCCACCGGCTGGACGCAGCGCGGGAAAGGGACGCCCGGAAGGTATCGTCTGTTTTCCCGGTCCGAGGAGAGCTTCCTGACGTGCCGGAGGTCAATGTCCCAGATCTTCGCGGGCCACCCCGCCTTGCCCAGGTGAACCGCGAGCGCCGTGCCCCATGCGCCGGCGCCGATTATCGCGAACATGGAATCCGGCGGGCTATTTGCGCCGGCCCCGCCCAACAATTACCGGCAGGTTGTCACGCTGCCAGGCGGCCAACCCCCCCTTCAGGCAGAACACCTGTTCGGAACCTTTCTTGCGCAATTCCTGCGCCAGGCGGCCGCTGGCCGACCCGTTTTCGCAGACCAGCAACACCGTGTTGCCGGACTTGAACTTGGGCGCGGCGGGGACATCCACGGCGCGGATATTGCGGGCATTGGGAATATGGCCCTGGCCGAAGGCCTGGGGTTCCCGCAAATCGAAAATGGCAGCGCCCTTGTTGATGGCCTGCACCGCGATATCGGGCGCCAGCGCGTTCACCCCAACGGCGCGCAGACGCACCTCGTTGAACAGCGCGGCCAGAAGAGTGCCGACCACGCCCAGGCTGAGCCAGGGGTGTGCGGCAGCGAATTCGATCAGGCGTCCCATTTCGGCGAAGGCGAGATTTTCCGGAAGTGCAGCATGGGGCCGTATGTCTTCGCGAGGCCCCGGACAGGGACGTCGCGCCGTGCCTGCCACCATGCGTCCTGCGGGAAATTATAACTAGGCCGATATAATTCCGGTGCCCGTCTGCCCTTTCGCCCGAACAATCATCTCATCGCAAAGTCGAGTTTCTCCGTTGCAATGAGAGGCGCCATCGCAAGCCTTCTCGCCGTACCCATCCTGGCCGCCGCGCAGGACGCCGGCCGGGACCCGGAACTGGCTGCCTTGCTTGAGCGCATTGAGGCGATAGAGCGGGAGCTCGAGCAGGACATGCGGGCCAAGGACCGGGAGGAAGCGGAACTCAGGGATGCGGAAACCGAGATTTTGCGATTGCGGGAGGAATCGGCCGCAGTGGAGCGGCAACTCGCGCAGAGCCGCAACAAGCAATCCGTGCTGGCGGCCGATCTGGAGCGCAGCGGAGAGGCCCAACGCCAGGCCCGGGACGCGCTGGCCGCGGCAATGCGCCGGGCCTGGCGGGCTGGCGACCAGGAAAGCCTCAGAGCGCTCCTGGGCGGCAAGACCGCGGGAGACGTGGACCGCCGGCTGATCTGGTCCGGCATGCTGATTCGGTCCTGGGCGCGGCGGGTAGGTAACTCTGCGCGTCTCGCGAACGAGATTCGCTCGCTGACTGATGAGTCGGGCAGCGTGGAGAAGGAGCTGGCTGCATTGCAGTTGCGAAGAGCCGGCCAGATTCGCAGGCTGGAGCAGGCCGCGGAGCGGCGCCGGGCCACTATCGTCGGGCTTGCCAGGCGCATCGGCGAGGCGGGGGCGGAGATCCGGCGGCTTGAGACGCGGGCCGCCACGCTGGCCTCCCTGGTGGAAAACCTGGGTGAGATTGTCGAGGACCACCCCACGGAGGCCCTGCCCTCGATCGTCGCGGTCCGCGGACAGTTGTCCTGGCCCATCAATGGCCGGGTCATGCGGCGTTTCGGGGCCGGACTGGGCGCCGGCCAGGCAAGCTGGGACGGAATCCTGGTCGAGGCCGCCGAAGGCGCTCCGGTAAGGGCGCCCCACGCCGGGCGCGTGGTGTTCGCGGACTGGGTGCGCGGACTCGGATTCCTGCTGGTGCTGGACCACGGCGAGAATGTGCTGA
Organism: uncultured Gammaproteobacteria bacterium; assembly: GCA_951828235.1. Classification (GTDB taxonomy): domain Bacteria; phylum Pseudomonadota; class Gammaproteobacteria; order Steroidobacterales; family Foliamicaceae; genus Foliamicus. The sequence goes on along the minus strand of OX639965.1, from coordinate 1,133,148 downwards.
CCCTGTATGCATACAATGACCGCCTCGTGGGCAGGAAGGGCGAAACGGTGGACAAGGGCCAGGTGATTGCCCACGCAGGAAGTTCCGGGGGGCGTCCGCAGCCCGGCCTGTATTTCGAAATACGCCGCAACGGCAAGCCCGAGGATCCGGCCAGATGGCTGAGCAGGTAAGCGCAGGGGGCATGACCGCCTGGGAGCAGGCCATCGGCCTCTCCACCATCCTCCGCAAGGAGGCTCGCCGCATCCTGCGGATCTGGGTGCAGACGATCGTCCCGCCTGCCATCACCATGTCGCTGTACTTCATCATCTTCGGGCAGTTGCGCGAGCGCATCGGTTCCATGTCGGGCTTCGACTACACCCAGTTCATCGCGCCCGGGCTGATCCTCATGTCGGTAATAACGAATTCCTACGGCAACGTCGTGTCTTCCTTCTTCAGCGCCAAGTTTCAGCGCCACCTTGAGGAAATGCTGGTTTCGCCGCTGCCCAACTACATCATCATCCTGGGGCATGCCGCCGGCGGGGTGATGCGGGGCCTGATCGTGGGCGTGATCGTTACGACCGTTGCCATGGGTTTTACCGATCTTGAGATCCGTTATCCCCTGATCGTCGTGTTCACCCTTTTCTGCACCGCAATTACTTTTTCGCTGGGCGGCATGATCAACGCCATCTTCGCGCGCAAGTTCGACGACGTGTCGCTGATTCCGGCTTTCGTCCTTACTCCGCTGACTTACCTGGGCGGGGTGTTCTACTCGGTGGACCTGCTTCCGGGAATATGGCGGACGCTCAGCCTCTTCAATCCCATCCTGTACATGATCAACGCTTTCCGCTACGGCATGATCGGCACCACGGACGTGGATCTGAACACGGCTTTCGTCATGATGGGCGTATTCGTGTTCGTCCTGTTCGGCGTGTGCGCCGTGCTGATCCGCAAGGGCGTGGGCATACGCGAGTAGCTGTTCGGCCGGAGGGATGGCCGCGGCCTGCCGGGGCCGCCGGTGTGGTTTGCCGATCGGAACCGCTTCAGGCGGCGCGGGCCTTGGGAGGCAGGCGAAGCGGCAGTGCCGGGATGGCGGCGGCGAGCAGCGCTCCCGGACCGGCGTGGGCGCTGACCACCGCGCCCAGCTCGGTCACATAGCTGGAAACCAGTTTCGGGACGCTTTCCGCCAGCAGTTCGTGCAGGCGATGCCCGGATTCGGGCCGGTTGGCGTGCGCGACCGCGATGCGCAAGGGCTGGTCGGCGGGGAAGCGCTTGAGCACATAGCGCGCAAAGCGCTTGACGCGGTCGCCGGAGCGGCGCTGCACGCCGCATGCCTTCACCGTCCCATCGCGGCTGATTCCGAGTAGGGCGTCCACTTTCAGCAGGTCGCTGAGCTGCTTGATGCGCGGCGTAATCCGCCCCCCGCGGACCCCGTGTGAGAGGTCCTCGATAACCCCGAAAGTGCGGGCGCTCTCCAGCACGGGCGGCAGGGACGCAACGATTTCCCCGGCGCCGGCGCCGGCGCGCGCCCATTCGGCAGCGTGCTGTATGACGAGGCCATGGCCGATCGAAACATTGACGCTGTCCACGACCCGCACCTTGCCGCCGGTCAGTTCCGAAGCTACGCTGCGCGCCACGTCGGCCGTTCCGCTGACCGACCCGGCCAGCGTGATCCACACCGACTCGGGGAAATGTCCGGCCAGAAAACTCATTACCCGCTCCATGTCTCCGCGTGGCGGCGTGGCGGTCTGCGCTTTCTCACCGTGGTCCTCCATGGCCTGCCACAACCAGTCCGGCGGCAGCCCCAGGCCGTCGAGATAGCCCTTCTCGCCCACGTGGATGCGCAGCGGCGCCGTGGTGATCCGCAAATCCCGTACCAGTTCCGCCGGAATATCCGCGCCGCTGTCGCACCCGATGGGAACACTTGAACCGTTCAGCAGGGCGAACTGAACATGCATATCGTCGGCCTTCTCGCTGCTGACTTCGCCGTGTTCATGAGCGATGGCGAATACTTCATGCGGTCTGTCCGTATGTATGTGCAAGCGCACGATGCGGGCGCCGCCGGCCACGACCACCGAGTCGCCCAGCGTCTGAATCTCTTCGCGAACGTCCGCCGGTTTGAGGCCCTCCCCGGAAATCATGCACTCGGTGCAATAGCGGAATTCCGATTCCTCGCCCAGGTCGTGGGCCCGCGCCGTGCCCGCCAGGGCCCTGGCCGCGCCGGCAAATTCCCCTGCGTCCGCGCCCCGGCCGGTCTTGACGAGCTCCTCGATGCCGCCGAGCACGTGCGCCAGCCCGGCGCCGCCGGCGTCGACCACGCCGGCGCGCCGCAGCACTTCGAGCTGTTCGGGAGTCTTTTGCACGGCGTTATCGGCGGCTTCTCGCGCGGCCGACAGCAGGGCGGTGAGTTCGCCCTCGGGCGAAACGTTGAGCGCACCGATGCCGACTGCGCTCATCACGCTCAGGATGGTTCCTTCCCGCGGATTGCTCAGGCCGTTGCGGGCCGATTCCGCGGCCGCCGTCAGCCCAAGCGCGACGTCGCGGGTGTCCAGGCGCGCCTTGCTCTCCCAGGCATCCGCCAGTCCCTGCAGGAACTGCGCCAGGATCACGCCGGAGTTGCCCCTTGCGCCGTACAAGGCGCCCCTGGCTGCAGCCTGGGCCACCTCCGCGGCGCTGCGCGACGGAGAATCCGCCAGGGCCAGGATCACCGCTTGCGCGGTGTGGGCCATGTTCAGGCCGGTGTCGCCGTCGGCTACCGGAAACACGTTGATGCGATCCAGCTCCTCACGGCTGTTCTGAAGCTGCAGCATGCCGGCGGTTATGGCTCGTGCCAGCCGGCGCCCATCCAGGTAGTGAATCCCCTTCATCGGTCCATGGCCAGCCGGACGGTCGCGCCCTGGTGGGCCAGAATCACGCCGGCCGGTGTGATCGTCAGCACCTGGGGACCATCGTCCAGGCGTTCGCCCACCCGGTAATTTCGTCCGTTGATCTGCACGAAACTGCGGTCGCTGTCCGGGCTGTAGAAAAGCATCTGCAGGGTAAGCGCCGGCCAGTCCGGCGGCGCCAACTCAAGCGGAAACTCATCCGCGCGGTCTTCCGGCAGCGTTTCAGGCTCCGGTTCCGCCGCGCCGGCGGAAACCGGTGCGGCCGCCGCAGGCAGCTCTTCCCCGGGCGCAGCGGACGCAGCGCCGGCGGGAACAGCCGGATCGAGGCCACCTGATTCCGCCAGGGAGTCCAGATTGGGAGGCGCCATCGCCGCGCCGGACAATTCAGCGACGTTGGCCGACTCGGGAGGGGGAGCCGGGAAAGGAGGAGCAATCAGCCGCCACGCCAGGAAAACGCCGGCAACAATCGGGGCCGCCACCAGGGGGGCAAGCCATCGCCGCCGCCCGCCGCGCCGGCGCGCAGGCGGAGGATGCGCATATACGCGCCGGGCGAATCTCGAACGGCGTTTCTCGGAAAGCTTGAGTGCGTCGAGGACGAAAGACATCGGGTCAGCCGGCTGCTCCGCTCCAGGCCGCCCCTGTCGGTGCGCCTTGCCGCCCGTAGACCTCGCGCGCCGCAAGCCCCACCAGCTGCGGACCGATTTCATGCTGCTTGCGGACGAATGCCCCGAGCAGCGCGCGGTCGGCAACCACATTGATGATGCGGGGAATTCCGCGCGAAATCCGGTGCAGGCGCCGCCTCGCGCGCAAGGTGAAAACCTCACGGCTTGCGCCGGCCACCCGCAGGCGGTGCTGGAGGTATTCGCCCGACTCCGCGCGCGACAGCGGACCCAGGTGGCAGCGCGCGGTGATGCGTTGCGCCAGCTGTCGCAGCTCCCGCCTCGCCAGCGTTTCATGCAATTCCGGCTGGCCCACCAGTACGATGCCCAGCAGCTTGTGCCGTGCGGTTTCCAGGTTGGTCAGCCGGCGCACCTGTTCCAGCAGCTCCGCGCCCAGCGCCTGGGCCTCGTCCACGATCAGGATCGTCCGGCGGCCGGCCGAGTAGGTTCGCAGCAGCCTGCGGTTCAGCGCCGCTCCCAGGGAGGAGGAATTCTCAGCCCAGCGGGGCGTGCGCACGCGCAATTCCCGGCAGACGGTTTGCAGAAACTCCATGCGGGTGGCGGGCGGGTCGAGCACGATCGCAGTTTCGGTCTGCTCGGGCAGCCGTTCCAGAAGGCACCGTACCAGCATCGTTTTGCCGGTACCCACCTCGCCTGTGAGTTGGGTGAAGCCGCCGTTCTCGCGGACCCCGTACAACAGGTGGGCCAGGGCTTCGGCGTGCCGCGCGCTCAAGTACAGGTAGCGCGGGTCGGGCGTGATGCTGAAAGGCCTTTCGCTCAAGCCGTGAAATTCCTCGTACATGGACCCTAGCCTGACTGTTCCCCTGCGCCTTGCTTCATTGTAGCGGCGGCCCGTGAGGACGAATGCGTACCGCGCATGAAGTAGATGAGCCATTGCAGACCGCCTGACCGGTCGCCGAAATTCCCGCAGGCGGAGCTCATGATTGCCGTCAACTCGCTTATCCTCTCCCGCGCTGCCCGGGCCCCGAAACGCTGCACCCAGGACGGCAGATTTGCCGTGCCGCTGTGCGGCTGCTGGCGCTGGTCGGAATCGCGGTCCGCCAGATCGTCGCGTATCTGAAATGCCAGGCCGAGGGCGTCGGCGAACATTTCCAGCGAGTGCCTCTGACGCAATGGCAGACCCGGGCGCAGGCGAGCCGGCGCAAGGGCCGCCGCGCGAAACAGCGCCCCGGTCTTGGCGCGGTACGCGTGTTCCAGTTCAGCCAGGTCAGGCTGCCCGGCGGCCCTCAAGTCGAGGTCCTGCCCGCCCGCCATGCCGGCCGACCCGGCGCATTCCGCCAGCAGTGCGAAAAGGCGCACGCGGGCGGCGTCCTGGTCCCGCAGCGAGCGATGTGTCGCCAGCACCTCCCAGGCCAGGGTCTGCAGCGCGTCCCCCACCAACAGCGCGCTGTCCTCTCCGTACATCCTGTGAATGCTGGGCAGGCCGCGGCGATAGTCGTCGTCGTCCATGCAGGGCATGTCGTCGTGCACCAGCGAATAGCTATGAATCAGTTCGACCGCAATGGCGGGCGCATCGACTTTCGAGTCCGGCACTCCGATCGCTTCGGCGGCCGCGTAGCAAACCAGCGGCCTCAGGCGCTTGCCGCCCCGCAGGACGGCTTCACGCATGGCGCCATGCAGGCGCCTGGGGGTTATCGCGGCGTCCGGCAGCACCTGATCCAGCATGGCGTTGACGCGTGCCTGGTAGTCGGCCCGTCTGTGCTCGAAACTTTCGATTGACTGCATGTTGGTGTCGTGTCGGTGAGGCGCGTGCTTCGGCCCGCCACGGGGAAATTGCTGAAGAAGGACGGAATTTTATGTCGCGACCGTGCCTTGTTCTCCTAAAATCCTGCGAAGGGATTTTCATTCGAGGCCAGATCATGCATGGCAGCGCCACAGCGCACCCGAATGTAGCGCTGGTGAAATACTGGGGCAAGCGGCGCAGCCGCGGCAACCTGCCGGCCATGGGGTCGCTGTCACTGACCCTGGGCTTCTTTGCGACCCGAACGACGGTGCGCTTTGACGAAGCGGGGGGCCAGGACCAGTTGACCCTGAACGGGCGCGCGAATTCCAGGGACCTCAAGCGAGTGCAGGATTGCCTTGCGCCGCTGCGCAGCCGGTCCGCGGCCACCGGGGCCGCTGCGGTGGACTCGCGCAACGATTTTCCCACCGGCGCGGGGCTGGCCTCGTCCGCTTCCGGGATGGCGGCCCTGGCCCTGGCCGGCGCAACGGCGCTTGGCCTCGCGGAAGACCCTGACCTGGTCGGCCGGGCGGCGATGGCTGGTTCGGGTTCCGCGCCCCGCTCGCTGCATGGCGGCTTCGTGCTGCTGTCGATTGATTCGCAGGGCCGCTGGTCGTGCAGGTCGTTGCTTTCGCCGGACGAATGGCCACTGAAAGTTGCGGTGGCAATCACGCAGGCCGGGCTGAAGCAAACGGACTCCCGCTCGGGCATGGAACTCACCCGGCGCACATCCCCCTTCTACAAGGCCTGGCTGGCAAGCCAGAAGTCCGACCTGGCAGACGCCCGTGCTGCGGTTGCGCAACGTGACTTCGGCCGCCTTGCGGAGCTGTCGGAGGGGAATTGCCTAAGAATGCACGCTGCGGCCATGGGTGCGTCGCCCCCGCTGGTTTATTTCAACGGCGCCACCGTGGAGTGCATAAATCGGGTCCGGGCCCTGGCGCGCGACGGCCTGCCGGTTTTCTTTACCATTGACGCGGGACCGCAAGTCAAGGCGGTGTGTTTGCCGGACGCCCTCGATGACGTGAGCGATGCGCTGGGCCGGGTTCCGGGCGTGCGGCGGGTCCTCAGCGGCGATCTGGGCGGCGCGGCCCGGCCGGGCACGCCTTAGCAGCACGCAATGCCGGTTCCCCGTATCCGCGCCCGGGCACCGGGAAAATTGTTTCTATCCGGTGAGTACGCGGTGCTGCAAGGCGCCCCTGCCCTGGCCTGCGCTGTCGGCAGGCATGTCGAGGCGAGCTTCCTGTCCGGCGCCGCCGTGGAGAAGGCCGAAGCCGCCCGATGGCGCCAGGCGGCCGGGGATATTCTGCGCCGGCATGATCTGGACCCCGGCCCGGCGCGCGCCGCGCTGGAAATCGACAGCCGGCTGCTGTACTCGGACGCTGGAATCAAGCTGGGTTTCGGGTCGAGCGCTGCCGTGGCCGTGGCGGTAACAGGCCTGCTGCTGGCGGCGCAGGGCCGGGGCGCCGGCGCCGCGGCCGGGTTGCGGATCGCCGATGAGCTGCACAGGGCCTTGCAGGGCCCCGGGGGCAGCGGGGTGGACGTGGCGGCGTGTTTTCATGGCGGGGTTATCGCCGTGCAGGGGGATAACGTAGACAGCCTCAGCTGGCCGGACGGTCTTTACTGCGATGTGATCTTTACCGGCCGCGACGCGGATACGGGAAGCGCGATCGGGCGGTTCCGGGAAGCGCTGCGCGACGCAGACGTAGCGGCCTTCAAGGGCCTGTGCGTCGCGGCGGAAGCGGTCCGGCATGCCTGGGAGCGCGACGCGGATGCGGTGCTTGCCGCCGTGGCAGGCTACGCAGGGGCGTGGCGGGCGTTGGATCGCTCGGCGCGGCTCGGTGTCTACAGTCGCGAACATCTGCGACTGCAAGGCCTGGCCCGTGCCGCGGACTGCGTGTACAAGCCGTCCGGATCCGGCGGAGGCGATTGCGGCATTGCCTTCTCGGCCGACCGCGGGAAACTGGATGCCCTGCGCGAGTCTGTTCGCGACGAGGGGTTTCTGCCGCTGGCGGTCGATCTCGGCGTGGAGGGCTTACAAGTCAGGCGTCAGGGCGACCACGCGTAGTACTCCACGCCTTCGTCCTGATGTGGCGCTTCCGTGCGCGTCCCAATGCGCTCCACCAGAAAGCCGTTCGGCGCGGGCAGATCGACGGCCGGCAGGCCGGCGTGCAATGCCTCGTATTGATCGCGGCGCAAGTCGTGCGCGGGCGCCAGGGCCTCGGAGAATCGTATGCGTTGCGAAGCTTCGCGCCAGCCGCCGCGGACCTGCAGCGGCAGCGCTTCGGCGGCGTCGCCGCTGCCGTATCCGATCAGCAGGATTTCGCCACCGGCCCAGTCTTCTCCTGCGAGCGCCGCCTCCTCAAGGCCTGCCGCCAGCCACGCGAACAGGGCGCCCGAATAGATATTGCCCAGCTCGGTCATGTTCGTATCGCCCCAGCGCAGGGGCTCCAGCACCAGCTGCTCGAAATGCGGTGTTTTTCGCAGCGTCTTCAAGAGCGCGCCGCAAAGGGGGAAGGGGTCGGCCGGATCCTGCCCGCCGGATGGGCGCGGCAACAGTCCGTGCCGTGCGCGCATTTCCTCAATGGCGGGCTGAAGCGGGACATCCGCCTCCCCGCAAAGCGCCCTGAGCAGCCGTGACTCTCCCCCGTGGCTGATGCCCTCGGCGCACAACCGGATGAGCGCGTAGGCGCTTTGCGGCATGCGCCGGTAGGGGCGGTGAAAGAAGACCGCCTGCAATTCTCCCAGCCATTCCGCGGGAGCTACGGCCCGCCGCGAGTACAGATGGGCCAGCGCATTGCGCACCTGGTCGAGGTAGCAGTAGGTGGAGTAGCGGCCGTTGAATACAGGGTAATGCAGGTTGGAGCGAGGCTTTCGCCGGGCATCCATCAGCGGCTTGCGGAAATCGGTCCCGCGATAGTCGCAGGCGCGCCCGCAATGGTTCAGGTCGAGACTGGCCATGGCGGGGTCCCGCTCGACAAGCAGCGCCACCGCTCCGGCGCCCTGGGTGGGTTCGCCGGAACTGCCGCGCGCATACAGGGCAAGGTCGGAACAGATGACGATGGCCGCGGTATCTTCCAGCAGGCAGTGGCGCACCGCGTTCGTCAGTGCATATACGCCGCCGAGGCAGGCATGCTTGACCTCCGGCACCTCGCAATGACGCGACAAGGGCGGAAGCCCCAGGGTGGCCAGCGCCTGGTCGAGCATGCCCTTGACGATGATGGGCCCCGCCGAATTGTCATTGCTCGACTCCGTACCGAGCGCGAGCAGCCCTATCCCGGATGGGTCCACTTCATTCTGGCGAATCAGCTTCAGCGCCGCATTGGCCGCCATCGTGTAAACGCTCTGGGCCGGGCCCGGCACGCGAAATGCGTGCCCCACTACCGCCGAGATCTTCTCCCAAGGCGCACCGGTCCAGTCGCACCAGTCCCGCAGATTGACCCGATACGGCGGCAAATCCACCGCCATCCCGCTTATTCCAGCGGTCGGTCCCCCGCTGCCCGGCACGTCGGATTCGGGCCCTACTCCGTCACCTCTACGGTAATGACTTCGGACATTACAGGCGGCTCGTGCGGGATGTGAAGGTCGTCGCCCAGCAGCAACTGCAGGGTATGGCTGCCCGGCGCCAATGAGACTTCCACGCTGGTCTGGGCCAGGCCGAAGTGCATGTGGTTATCGTCGGTAATGATGGGAAGGTCCATGCGCGGCAAGCCGGTGTCAACGAGCAAATGATGATGTCCCGTGTGCTCCCCGATCTCTCCGGCAGGCAACAGGCCCATGCCTTCCAGCCCGAACTCCACGACGAAGGGGGAAGTCAGCACGGCGCTGTCCCCGGGAGTGACGAACCATACGCGCGCACCCTCGGGCGAGGGCTTGCGCGGGGGCAGGGCAACTTCAGCTGGCGGCGCCGGCTGCGCCGCGGAGGCGCCTTCAGGTGCAGCCGCTTCCGGCGGCTCGGGGCTGCCGCAGGAACCAAGCAGCGTCGCGGTCAGCAGCAATGCGAAAACGTTATTCTTCATGGGTAAGCGATTGACTCGGATAAATCGATCATAGCCTACAATATGAGATCGCTTGCCGCTGCCAGCTCCTCAAGCAATTCCTCGCCTGTGATGCGTATCTTCTCCCGCGAGAATTCGTCCAGCTCCAGGCCCTGCACGATTTCATAGGCGCCGTCCTCGCAGCGAACGGGATAGGAAAAGAACACCCCCTCGGGGGAACCGTAACTGCCGTCGCTGGGCACCGCCATGCTCACCCAGTCACCGCTGCGTGTGCCGTGCGCCCAGTCCCGCATATGTTCGATGGCGGCGTTGGCGGCCGAGGCGGCGCTGGACGTGCCGCGCGCCTTGATTACGCTGGCGCCCCTCTGCTGCACGGTAGTGATGAATTCACCGCGCGCCCAGCCGCTCTCCACCAACGCCGTTGCCGCCGTGCCGTCTACGGTCGCCTGCGACAGGTCCGGGTACTGGGTTGCCGAATGGTTGCCCCAGATGATCATGCGCTTTACGGCGCCGACGTGGTGGCCAGTGCGGGCCGCCAATTGCGCGCAAGCACGATTGTGGTCCAGGCGGGTCATGGCCGAGAAATTTCTCGGATCCATGTCCGGAGCGTTCGATGAGGCGATCAGGGCGTTGGTGTTGGCGGGGTTGCCCACCACCAGCACTTTGGCGCGCCCGTCGGCCTGCTCGTTGAGCACTGCGCCCTGCCTTGAGAATATGCGCGCGTTTTCGGTCAGGAGATCGGACCGCTCCATGCCCGGCCCCCGCGGCTTGGCGCCCACCAGGAAAACGTAGTCGGCGCCCCGGAAGCCCTCTTCCAGGCGGTCCGTGGCGACCACCCCGTCAAGCGCGGCGAAGGCGCAGTCGTCCAGCTCCATGGCAACCCCTTCAAGCGCCTGCATTGCCGGGGCGATTTCGATAAGACGCAGCGTTATCCGCTGGCCATGGCCGAGAAGCTGCCCGGAAGCGATGCGGAACGCGAGCTGGTAGCCGATCTGGCCGGCGGCCCCGGTTATGGCGATCTGGGTGGATGCTGACATTTCTCTAAGGCTTCATTGGAAGGACGGGCATTTTATCGCCTCAGCGGGCCCGTCCGGCTTCGCCCGCGTCCTGTCACGGGCTGCTGGCTCAAGGGACGGGCGGACGATCTGCCTGCAGGCCCGAATGCGGACCTTTTCGACGCCGATGCATCCAATCCGGGTTGCTGCGGCATCCAGAAAGCGAGATCGGGGTGCGGCTAGACGCATTGAGTGAATACCCCATTGAGCAAGAGGAACATAGCAATGACTCACAAAATGGCACATATTCCCGTACTGGTCTGCACAATCAGTCTGGTTTGGGGCGCCGCCGCCGCCTCCGCGGTTCCGGAAGCCGGAGCGGTCACGGTCAAGGATCGGATGTCAGGCGATCAGATCACGCAACTCAGGGAGCTGCTGCTGGTTCACGAGATTCCCCCGGCGCCGCAATTGGCCGGGGAAATTACACGGGGAATAAGTGAAAGTAATCGCATAGCCGCGAAGACGGCACTGTATCGGCCGCCCGTCATGCTGTTGCCGGCGACGGCGCCGGCCCGCGGCGCCGTCGCCGAGTTCGGGGAACCGGGAAGCGCCCGACCCGCGGCCCCTGCCGCCCGGCCGGAAACGCCTTCGCCGCTACGCGACGCGCTGCGCAAGTTGCTACGCCTGTTGAATCTTTCGAGCTAGCCGCCTGGCCGCGATCCCTGCCGGCCGGTTCGCACGCCGCGGCCCTAGTCGTCGTTGCTGTTGATTTCATTCCAAAGGCGGATCTGCTCGTTCATCTGTTCCGCCAGCTGCTGCTCGCGGTCAACTGAACCGTCATAGCGCTTGACGAATAATTCCTTGCGCTCGTCGGTCTTCGATTCCTCGTCCAGCGATTCGAAGCCGTCCTCGAGGCACTGCCGATAACCTTCCAGTGCCGTCTGAAACTCGCGAAACTCCCCGATCGCTGCCCTGAATTCGTCCAGAGTCATTTCGTTGGCGTTGGGCGTCGTCGGCTCGTCGGGGTAGTCACACCCGGCCCAGGCCGCGCCGCTTGCCAGAAGTAGCGTCATGACTGAAATTGTGGCGATACGTTGCATTTTTTCCTCCTTCGGACAGCCCGCCTCCTCGAATTGCGCGGCATTGCCCGTGCTCCCGACCGTGTGCCGATGGCCGGCACATTATGCCCCAAGGCCCTGGCCATGGCCTGGCAGACCGAGGCAGAATCCCGCGTCGCATGCAGCGGGGCTTTTGCCACGGTCCGCCAGTGCCGCTGCACGTACAATTGGCAGCCGCACAGCGCCGCTCTCGCGTGGATTCACCTACACTTCACCTCTTGAAATGCAACGGTACCGTCTTAGCGGGGCGCCCCCCCGATAGGCCTGTTTAACGGAGCGCGCAGCGCGCCAATGAAAGGCGCAGTCATACAGCAACGAATCAGGCGGCTTACCCGGCAATCACTCTCGGGTGGACTCAGGGGCGTCGAGCGGGAATGCCTGCGCGTTACCGCGGCCGGCCGGGTCGCGCCCACGGCGCATGGCGAAGAGCTCGGGTCGGCCCTCACGCACCGCTATATCACCACGGACTTTGCCGAAGCGCTGCTGGAGCTGATAACGCCTCCCGTGAAGTCCACCCACGACGTCGGCGACTGGCTGGCGGCGCTGCACGAATTCATCCTGTCGCATCTGGACGGCGAACAGTTGTGGGCGCCCAGCATGCCGCCCGCGATTTCCTCCGACAGGCAACTCTTGCCGGCCCGCTACGGCAACTCCAATATCGGAATGCTCAAGCACATTTACCGTCTGGGCCTGGCCAATCGCTACGGCCCGCGTATGCAGGCCATCGTGGGCATACATTTCAATTACTCGCCGCCGCCCGATTTCTGGCGGTCGCTGCCCGACCTTGAGCGTCCGCCCTCCGGCATCGTCGCGAAGCGCTCTTCCTGGATCATGGGCCAGATGCGCAACGTGCGGCGACTTGCCTGGCTGCCCACGTATCTGCTTGGCGCGTCGCCGGCGTTTCATGGCAGTCTTTCACGGGTGCGCAACGCCGACCTGAAGAACGGCCGCAAAGGCACGCTCTACGCTCCCGACGCCACCTCGCTGCGGATGAGCAGCCTGGGCTACACCAGCGCGCTGCAGGCGGGCCTTGTCATTTCCGCCAACAGCCTGCACGAATACGTACGCGACCTGGAGGCGGCCGTCCAGGCGCGGCATGCGGCTTACAGCAAGATCGGCGTGCGCGTGCGGGGCCGGTACCGACAATTGTCGGACAGCGTCCTGCAGGTCGAGAACGAGTACTATGCGGCGGCTCGGCCCAAGCGCCGGATTCGCAGGGGAGAGCGCGCGGCAAAGGCGCTGCGGCGGCGCGGAGCGGAGTATCTCGAATTGCGGCTGGTCGATGCCGATCCATTCGAACCGCTGGGTGTCAGCGAAGCATCCATGCGCTTCCTGGAGGCCTTTCTTCTATATTGCCTGCTGGAGGAAAGCCCTCCGATGGCTGCCGACGAATACCTGGCCTGCGTGTCCAACCTGGACGATACCGCCTGGCGCGGGCGGGCCAGGCACATCCGCCTTATCCGCAACCGCCGGCGGATCAGGCTCGGCAACTGGGGACTTGAGGTGTGCAGGGCAATGAGGCCGGTCTGCGAAGCGCTGGACGGCGGGACGGGCGGCGAATATTCGGCCGCTCTCAAGGCCGCCAGGGCTTCTCTGCGCGACCCGGGGCTTACCCCCGCGGCCAGGGTGCTTGACGAGCTCAGCGATGCGGGCTGGGACCATCAGGCCTGGGGCATGGAGAAGGCCCGTCTGGCCTCCCGCCCCCCCAGGGTGCGGCCCAACGCCGCGAGGCGGCGGGCCCTGAAGGAGGAGGCGCCGGCTTCGCTCGCCAGGCTGCAGGCCATGGAAGCTGCGCCCGAACCTCCTTTTGACGAATTTCTGGCCCGTTACCTGGACAGGGGCTGACCGATGCCTCCTCAAGCCAGCCGCAGGCGCCACCCGGCCTCGCTTCCGGCCGACAAGCGGCGCAATATCCGCTTTTCCAAGACGGAGGCGCCCTTAAGACAGGACGTGCATCAGCTCGGCGGCCTGATCGGCGCCATGATCCAGGATCGGGGCGGCGGGGAACTCTTCGAGGCCGTCGAGGCTGCGCGCAGCCTGGCGATTGCGCGCCGCGACGGCGACGCGGGGGCGAACGAGCGCCTGGAGAGTCTGCTCGCGAGCCTGGATGACAGCCGCGCCCAGGAAGTCTCCCGCGCCTTCGCCACCTGGTTCCAGGCTATCAACACCGCCGAGCAATTGCACCGGGTTCGCCGCCGCCGGGCCTACCTGTACGACGCCAGCCAGCCGCAACGGGGCGGTCCGGAAGCGGTATTTCAGCAGCTTCGCAAGGAGGGGACGGATCTGTCCGCCGCCGTCGAGATTGTCAATACGATTCGGCTGCATCCCGTATTCACGGGCCACCCGACCGAGCCCACACCCACCGCGGTGCTGCGCCAGCAGCGGGAAATTGCATCGAATCTGGAGGAACTGAAGAAATCCGCCGCCGGTCCCCGCCAGGTCGATGCGCTGTTGCGCACGATGCAGCAAAAGATCACCGCGATCTGGCATTGCGAGGAACATCCCCACGAGGAAACCACGATTGCGGCGGAATTGCAGCAGCTGCTCTATTTCGTGACCGAAGTGATCTATCCTGCCCTGCCGGACTTCTACGATTCGCTGACGGAGGCCATGGCGATTGCCTTCGGGGAAGAGGCGCGGGACGCCCACATCGGCAGCCTGCTGCGCTTTCACTCGGCCATCGGCGGGGACCTGGAAGCGGACGTGGAGATTACGCCACGCTTCATCCGGCAGCTCTTCGACTGGCAGCGGCTGGCGGTTCAGAACCTGTATCGCAAGGATTGCCTGCAGCTTGCCGAGACGCTTACCCATTCCGCCCGGCGTATTGACGCGGGGGCGGAAATCCGGCGGCGAATAAGGGTCTATCGCGAGCATTTCCCGGACATCTACGCCGAACTAGGGCCGGACCAGCGCGACATGCCTTTTCGTCTGCTCCTCCTGCTGATGGCGGCTCGCCTTGAGGCTACGGCCTTGGACAGCGCCTTTCACTATGACGACAAGCACGAGTTGCTGGACGATCTCGAAGTGCTGGCCGACAGCCTTATCGAGAACGGCGGCATGTTCGCCGGAAGCCAGGGTGTGCAGCGGCTGATCCGGCGCGTGGAAACCTTCGGCTTCCACCTGCTGTCGGTCGAATTTCGCCAGCGGGCCGTGGTGCTGCGGCGCGTTTTGGGGAAGTCGTTCGACGCCAGGCAATGGGATTCTTCCGCGGGCCGGCTGAAGTGCCTGCGGCAAGCATTGGAACAGGATCTGGGGCGGCCGGAGAACCTGGACAATGAAGGCTTGCGCGCACTGGCGGTATTCGACGCCCTGCGTTACCTCAGGGGGCGCTACGGAAGGAAAGCCCTGGGCGGCCTGCTGCTGGGCGGTGTCAAGGAACCGGCGGACGTCCTTGGCGCGCTGCTGCTGTCGCGCTGGGCGGGATTTGAAAGGGCCGACGGGCATACGCCCCTGGATCTGATACCGGTTTTCGAAAGCGATATGGACGGCCGCCACTGCGCTCGCGTTATCGGGCAGCTACTGGAGGAACCCGCGTATCGCCGGCATCTGGAGAAGCGCAACCGGCGGCAATTCCTGATGGTGGATCATGCCCGTTCACGGCTGGTCTTTGATCTGCCGTCCGAGCAATGGTCGATCCGCGGCCTGCAAAAGGCGGCTGTGGACGCGGTAACCGAGTCCGGCACCACCGCAATACTGCTGCAGGCTCGAGGCGGCGCCTACGAGCGCAGCGGCCGGCGCAGCCTGCTGGCGGACATCCCCCTCGAGCAATTGCAGCAACCGTTTCGCTACGCCGAGGCCGGCGAACGCGCCGGTCTGCGCTATGGCATGCGAGGTATCGTCCTGCGGTCGCTTGAACTTGCCGCCGGGGAACTGTTGCTGGCCAAGGCCCGCCGCGGTGCAACGGAAATTCCCCCGGGAGCGGAGGAATTGCTGGATTGCCTGGCCAAATCGAGCGCCAGGGCCCATAGCGAGTTCCCCGGGGGCGCCCGCGGTATGGCCGACTACTTCGAACTTGCCACGCCGGCGGACCTGCTGGCGCGCATGCCGACCACCGCCAGGCGCAGCGGCATGCGCGAGGGAACTGCCGTCGAGCTCCCGCGCCCGCTGGTTACTTTCTGCTGGGCGCAGAGCCGCAACCTGCTGCCGGGCTGGTACGGCTTCGGCGCGGGCTTTGTCGACGCCGTGGAAAAATTCGGTCAGAAGTTCGTTTGCCGGCTGGCGCGTGACTGGCCTTATCTGCAAAGCATGCTTCGCGACCTGGAATTGGCGCTGGCCCGCTCGGACCTGGAAATCGCCGAAGGCTACTCGCGCCTGGCCGGCGAACTGCACGACTCCTGTTTCAATGCCATACAGGAGGAGCATGAACGAACGCTGGACGGCCTGATGAGCACTCTGGGCCAGAAAGTCCTGCTCCAGGACCAGCCGGCCTTGCGGCGTTCGATCCGGCTCAGGAACCCGTACGTCGATCCCATGAACCTGTTGCAGGTGCGATTGCTGTCACGGTGGCGCGCCAGCGGGCGTGTCTGTTCCGGCGAACTGTATGCGGCGCTCAAGTCCACCGTATACGGCATTGCCCGAGGCGTGCAGGAAGCAACCTGACCGCATCCCGGCCTATCCGCCTAACCTCGCCTGTTCTCTCCCTCCCGCTGTGGAGAGGCGCCTTCCCTGGCTCGATTCCGCCATCCTGGCTCCAACGCTCTCCACAGCGGGAGGGAGAGAACAGGCTTTAGCGGAACAATTTGCGATTTTCGCTGGCTCCGTTACACGGCCCTTCCGGGAGTGTTGGAGCCAGGGATGGCGGAACCAAGCTCCATGGATGGATTCATGCGTCTCCCGGAAGGGCCGTGTAACGGAGCCAGCGCGGCAGCGAGCGTAGTTTGGGTCAGTCGCCGCGCAGCACGCTCATCAGGGGCGCATTCAGGGCGCCGCGCACGGCAAGCATTCCCGCCAGGCCGATCAGGACCGCGCCCGCGGCCACGCCGGAAGCCAGCAGCACGGGATCGAGGCGGTAGTCGAGGTCAAAGACGCGATCGGCCAGCAGCAGCCCCAGTACGCTGGCGGCGCCCGCCCCGAGCAGCCCGGCCACGGCGCCCAGCACGCCGAATTCCACGGCCAGGCTCCGCAAAATGGTCCCTCTGCGCCCGCCCAGGGTCCGCAGGACCGCCGTCTCCACCGACCGCTCGGCGCGATTGGAGCGCACCGCGGCAAGGACCACGACCACTGCCGCAAGCAGGCTGAAAGCGAATACGAATTGCACCGCCAGGCCGGCACGGTCCAATATCCGCCGCGCCTGGCCGATGATGGCGTCCAGGTCGATGATGGTCACGCCGGGGTAGCGCTTGAGCAGCGACATCAGGATCTGTCCCTCCTCTTGCGGGATGTAGGCGCTGGCAATCATCGTGTGCGGCAGGTCGGCGGCGTCCGGCGAGAGTACGAGCTGAAAATTCGGGTCGAAAGTATCCCAGTCGACGCTGCGCAGGTTGCTGAGCTCCGCCTGCAGCGCCACGCCGCCCACGTCGAAAGTCAGGCGGTCGCCGAGGTCAACTCCCAACCGGGCCGCGGTCTGCGTTTCCGCCGACAATTCCGGCGGCCCGGAGTGCGATTCGTCCCACCACTCGCCGCGCACTACCCGGTCCCCCTTCGGGAGGCCGGCCGACCAGGAAACGTTGGAGGCGCGTTCGATAAAGCGCCGGCCTTCGGGGAAGGGCAAGGGCCATTCCTGGGCCGGAATGCCGTTTATGTTGGTGAGCCGGGCCCTTATGAAAGGCAGCGCTTCGGTCAGGTCCGGCACACTTTCGCTCAGCAGACCGCGCATCCCCGGCCATTCCTCGGGGGCGATATTGATGAAGAAGTAATTGGGCGCGTCTTCCGGCATGGATTGGCGCCAGGCGTCCAGGAGGTCGGTCCGCATCAGGCCCAGCAGCAGCACGGCCATAAGGCCCAGACCGAAGCCGGCGACCTGCGCCACGCTTTCGCCTCCGCCGCGCCGGATATTGGCCAAGCCGTGGCGCCAGGCCACCCCGCCGGCGCCACGCACGGCGGATAGCGCCCTGACCAGCAGCCAACCCAGCAACATGCCCGCTGCCGCGGTCAGCGCCAGACCCAGGCTCATCCAGAAAGCCAATTCCGCGTCGCCGGCCAGAAGCACGACAATAATCAGGATGGCCGCGATGGGAGCGCCCTGGCGCAGCAGGGGCCCCGGTCCCTGCATGGGCAGGTCCTGGCGCAGAACCCGCAGCGGCGAGGTCTTTGCCAGGCTGCGCAGCCAGGGAATAACGCAGGCGCCGGTGACCGCAATGGCGATCGCCGCTCCGGGCAGGAGGCTGCGCAGACTTGCGGGAGGCAGGTCGAGATTGATGACCTCGCGCGCGTAGGCCGAGAGCGCCAGGTGGGCCGCGTAGCCGGCAATACTGCCTATGCCTATGCCCAACGCCGACACGATGAGGACCGGGATGAGCGAACGGCGAAAGACCCGGCCTTGCGTGGCCCCAAGGCATTTTTCCAGCGCCGCGGTCACCAGCCGCCGGCGCGTATAGCTGCGGGCGGCGAGAACTGTCGCGACGGCGGAGAGGATCACGCTCACCAGGGCTGCCAGCGCGAGAAAGCTTCCTGCCCGGTCCACCGCGGAAGCGAGGGTCTGGCTCGTCTCCTCCAGGTTCTGTACGCGCTCGTCGGAACGCAGGCCGTCTTCCTCGGCGCGGCGGAATTCAAGTACCCGGTCCTTTTCGCCCGCGAATAACTGCCGGTAGGAGACCCGGCTGCCGGGACGCACAACGTCCATCGCGGGGACGTCCGCAAGATTGGTGAGCACGGTCGGGCCCAGCTGCTGAAATCCAGTTCCGGGGTCGGGGCGGTAGCGCAAGACGCGCGTGGCGCGAAGGTCCTTCGAGCCTATGCGCAGGCCCGCCCCGACTTCGATGTCCAGCTGCGCCAGAAGGGCCGCGTCCACCCACGCCTCGCCGGGCGGCGGAATCCCGTCGGCGACCGTGTCGGCGCCGTAAGGTTCTGCCGAAGTGCGGACCTCGCCACGCAACGGATAGTCGCCGGTCACCGCTACCACGGAACTCAGGGCGGTCATGTCGCCGGACACCGCAACCGTGGCGAAAGACCAGGTCTCGGCGCTTTGCAGGGAAAAGGAGCGCGCGCGCTCAAGCCGGACGGGGTCTGGCCGCACCGGGGCGGCAACCGCCAGGTCGGCGGCAAGCACCTCGGCCGCCTGCTGCCGGACCGCCGCGCCTATGCGTTCGGTCAGGAAGCTCACCGCGGCCACGGCCGCCACCGAAACGGTGAGCGCCGAGAGCATGACGGTGAAATCGCCCGCGCGGAGTTCGCGCAGCCATCGTCGCCACTCTGGTGAATGTGCAGCAGTCATCGCGGCGGGAACTTTCGCATATACTGCACGCCCGCTCAAGGGAAAGCCGCAAGTTTAGGGGCCGCCGCGTCCAGTGAGAGTTCATTTCCTGCCCTGCCTGGTGGCGGCCGCGGTAGCCGCCTGCGCCGCCGAGGATCCGCGAATGTCCGATGATCTGACCCCTGCCGACCCTCCGCTGGCGGACCGCCGTCCCCACTCCTACAGCTATCACGGCGTCACCATCGAGGACCCCTACCACTGGCTGAAGGACGACAGTTACCCGCAGGTGAACGCCCCGGACATCCTGGCCTACCTTGATGCGGAGAACGCTTACTTCGAGCGCATGATGGCGCCACGCCGGGAGCTGGTGGAGACCCTGTTCGAGGAAATCAAGGCGCGCCAGAAGCCCGACGACTCGGGCGTACCCTTCAGGGACGGGGACTGGTACTATCAATGGCGTTTCGAAGACGGCGGACAGTACCGCATCTGGCAGCGCTGGCCGGCGCGAGGCGCCGGGGCGCAGGACTTTCCCGGCGCGGATGCCGAAATCATATTGAACGAGCCGGAGCTCGCTGCCGGGCAAGACTACTTCCGGCTGGGCGCCCTGTCGGTGAGCAATCGCGGCGATCTGCTGGCCTACAGTACGGATACTGACGGCTCGGAGCGTTATCGGCTGTTCGTGAAGGACCTGAAGACGGGCGAGGTGCTGGAGGACGGGATCGAGAACACCCTGGGCGGCGCGGTCTGGGCGGCGGACGATTCCGCGTTGTTGTATGTGGTCGTGGACGAGAACTGGCGTCCGTATCAGGTGCGCAGGCACGTCCTGGGCCAGCCCGCGGAAGCCGACCCCGTCGTTTACGAGGAGCAGGATCCCGGCTTCTTCGTGCGCCTTTCCCGGTCGGCCTCAAGGGGCTACATATTGATACACACGGCGGGGCACACTTCGTCGGAGGCCTACGTCATCGCAGCCGATGCGACCCAGTCAAAGCCGGTGCTAGTGGCGCCGCGCCGCTCCGATCACGAATACTTCGTGGATCACCAGGGGGACCGGTTCGTGATACGCACCAACGACCGGCACAAGAACTTCCGCCTGGCGACCGCTCCCGGCGATGATCCATCCGAGGATAACTGGGTCTCACTGCTTGAAGGAACCGCGCAACTCTATATTCGCGGGTTCGACGCTTTCGCGGATTTCATCGCGGTAGTGGAGCGAAGCGACGGCCTGAACGCAATCCGGCTTATCGGGCGGGACGGGACCACGACCCATGTGGAACTGCCCGAAGCCGCCTGCTCGGTGGGCCTGGGCGACAACGCCGAGTTCCGGACGCGCACGTTGCGGCTGGAGTATTCCTCCATGATCACGCCGCCAACCGTTTTCGACTACGGGGTCGATACCGGCGAGCTGAAGGCCCTCAAGGTACGGGAGATTCCCAGCGGCTACTCGAAGGAGCAATACGTGACGGAACGGCTGACGGCGCCGGCCCGCGACGGCGTCGGGATTCCCGTGTCGCTCGTGCGCCGCAAGGACACGCTGGCGGACGGCGGAGCGCCTGTGTACCTGTACGGCTACGGCGCATACGGATTCGCTGTCCCGCCCTCGTTCTCGACCAGCCGGCTGTCGCTGCTGAATCGCGGCTTCATCTTCGCGATCGCCCACATTCGCGGCGGGGACGATCTCGGCTACCACTGGTACGAGGCCGGCAAGCTCGACCGGCGGGTCAACACCTTCAACGATTTCGTGGATGTAGCGCGCTTTCTGATCGACTCGGGCTACGCCGCCAGGGGCCGTATCGCCATAGCAGGCGGCAGCGCCGGCGGGGAACTCATGGGCGCGGCCGTAAACCAGGCCCCGGAGCTGTGGGGCGCGGTAGCCGCCCACGTGCCGTTCGTGGATGTGCTCAATACCATGCTGGACGAGTCGCTTCCGCTGACGCCCACGGAATGGCCGGAGTGGGGCAATCCGATCGAGGACAAGGCCGCGTTCGAGCTGATCCGGTCCTATTCCCCATATGATCAATTGACCGCGCGCGAGTATCCGCCGATGCTGGTGACCGCGGGACTGAACGATCCGAGGGTAACCTACTGGGAACCCGCGAAGTACGTGGCCAGGCTCAGGCAGCTCAAGACCGGCGACAGCCCGCTTTTGCTCAAGACCAATATGGGCGCCGGCCATGGCGGCAGGTCCGGCCGCTATGACTCACTCTACGAGGTTGCCGAGGAATACGCTTTCATGCTCTGGTCGCTGGGAATAGCCGACTAGGGCGTTCCCGCGGGAGTGGGGGCATGCCCCCACAGCGTCCCGCCGTCCACGAAGGCGAGACGCCTTCGCTCCCTGCGATCAGGGACTGGCGCGGCGCTTGACTCCCGTTTCGCTCAGTATGGTGCTGGAGATTTCCTCGATGGAGCGATGCGTCGTGTCGATATAGCTGATTCCGTGCTGCGTGAACATCCGCTCGGCGCTGCGCAGTTCGAAGCGGACCTGGCGTGATGAGGCATAGCTGCCGCCCGGGCGCCTTTCGCTGCGAATCTGGATCAGACGCTCCACCGAAATCGTAAGCCCGTAGATCTTCCGGCGGTGGTCGAGCAGGGGCTTAGGCAGCCGGCCCGATTCCATGTCATCCTCGGTAAGCGGGTAGTTGGCGGCGAACACGCCGTACTGAAGCGCCAGGTACAGGCAGGTGGGCGTTTTTCCCGACCGTGAGACTCCGGTGAGAATGATGTCAGCCTGGTCGTAGTGGATGATGCCGTGACCGTCGTCGGCATCCATCGCGAAATGGGTGGCGTCAATCCGGGAGTTGTAGCTGGACGTATCCAGCATTCCGTGCGTTCTACCCAGGGTATGCGAGGATTGAACCCCGAGCTCCTCCTCCAGGGGCGCCAGGAATTCCGCGAAATAGTCCAGAACCAGGCCCTTGGAGCGCAGCAGTGGCGCGCGGATCGCGTTGTGCACAAAACTCGTAAAGACGATCGGGCGGCAACCGGTCCGTTCGGCCTCCCAGTCGATTCGCCTCGCCACCTGGACGGACTTCTCGACGCTGTCGACGAATGGAACTGTTATCGGAGCGAAGCGGATTCCGTCAAACTGCGTAAGGAGGCTGTGGCCCAGCGTTTCGGCGGTGACGCCGGTGCGGTCGGACACGAAAAATACCGTGCGTTCTGCCATACTACGCTGTCGTCTTGGGGGCGCCCCGGAGTATAGCTTGCACGCATACGTCATCGGCCTTTCGGCCATCGGCAAGGACGATCTGGACCGCGTCGGGGGGAAGAACGCGTCCCTGGGGGAAATGATCGGCCACCTGGACGAGCTGGGCATACGGGTGCCCGACGGATTCGCCACCACGTCGGAAGCATTTTCGGAGTTTCTCTACCGTGACGGGCTGGGCGAGACCATCCACGGCATGCTGGACACCCTGGATGTCGAAGATGTCGAATCGCTCGGCAGAACAGGTGCGGCCGTACGCGAAATGATCGGCCAGGCGCCGCTGCCCGACGGTCTTGAGCAGGAAGTCCGGTCGGCCTTCGAGCAGCTCTGCGACGGCGCGGAGATAGGCGTTGCGGTCCGGTCCTCGGCCACGGCGGAGGACCTGCCCGAAGCGTCCTTCGCCGGACAGCAGGACACGCTGCTCAACGTGCGCGGGCCGGACAATGTCCTTGCGGGAATACGCGAGATTTACGCCTCGCTTTTCAATGACCGGGCCATCGCCTATCGGGTCCACCAGGGATTCGATCACCGCAGGGTTTTTCTTTCGGTGGCCGTGCAGCGGATGGTTCGCAGCGATCTGGCATGTTCGGGTGTGCTCTTCACTCTGGACACCGAGTCCGGGTTTCGCGACCTGGTTCTGATTTCCTCGAGCTACGGTCTGGGCGAAACCGTCGTGCAGGGCGCCGTTAACCCGGACGAGTTTTACGTATACAAGCCCGGTCTCGCCCGCGGCCGGAAAGCGGTTATCCGGCGCAACCTGGGCAGCAAGGCGCTGAAGATGGTCTACGCCGGCGGCTGCGGCGGGCGCGTGACCACCGTGGAAGTTCCCGCCGGACAGCGGGACCGCTTCTCGCTCTCCGATGCGGACGCCGAGGAACTGGCCAGGCAGGCGGTCGCGATCGAAGGGCACTATGGCCGGCCCATGGATATCGAGTGGGGCAAGGACGGAGAAGACGGCAGGCTCTACATCCTGCAGGCCCGGCCGGAAACGGTGAAGAGCAGGAGCGACCAGACCCTGGTGCGGTTCGCGCTGAAAGAGCGCTCAAGGGTACTGAGCAGCGGCCGCAGCATCGGTCAGCGGGTGGGGGCGGGCGTGGCCAGGACCGTATCCAGCGTCGAGCGGATGAACCTCATACAGCCCGGGGACGTGCTGGTGGCGGACATGACCGACCCCGACTGGGAGCCGGTCATGAAGCGCGCGGCCGCGATAGTGACCAATCGTGGCGGGCGCACCTGCCACGCGGCGATCATTGCCCGCGAACTGGGCATACCGGCGGTGGTTGGCTGCGGTAGCGCCACCACTGACATTCCGGATGGCGCCGAAGTGACGGTTTCCTGCGCCGAGGGCGACGAGGGATTCGTGTACGAGGGCAGGCTGCCTTACGAGGAAACGTCCATGCGGCTGGGGCGGCTTCCTGAAATCCCGGTGCGGCTGGCCATGAACGTGGGCAATCCCGACCGCGCTTTTGCTTTCGCAGCCATTCCCAACCACGGCGTGGGCCTGGCGAGGCTGGAATTCATCATCAACCGGATGATCGGCGTGCATCCCAACGCCATTCTCGAATTCGACTCCCAGGAACCGGATGTCCGGGACCTGATTGCCGAGCAGATGGCGGGTTACGACGATCCCGTTTCCTTCTACGTGGAGAAGCTGGCCGAGGGCATCGCCTGTATCGCCGCCGCCTTCGCTCCCGAGCCGGTGATCGTGCGGCTGTCGGATTTCAAGTCCAATGAGTACGCCAACCTGATCGGCGGCGCACGCTACGAACCCGCCGAGGAAAACCCGATGCTCGGCTTTCGGGGCGCGGCGCGCTATGTCGACGAGCAGTTCAAACCCTGCTTTGAGCTGGAGTGCCGGGCGCTGCTCAAGGTTCGCCGGGACATGGGGCTGGAGAATGTCCAGGTGATGGTGCCGTTTGTGCGCACGCTTCAAGAGGCGCGCGATGTCGTCGAACTGCTGGCCGGCCACGGCCTTGAGCGCGGGGTGCAGGGCCTGAAGCTCATCATGATGTGCGAACTGCCCGGCAACGCCCTGCTCGCCGGGCAATACCTCGAATACTTCGACGGCATGTCGATCGGCTCCAACGACCTGACCCAGCTCACGCTGGGCCTGGACCGCGACTCGGGACGGATAGCGCCGCTGTTCGACGAGCGCGACGAGGCCGTCAAGCGCCTCCTGGAGATGGCGATCGCCGCCTGCCGGGAGCAGGGCAAATACGTGGGCATATGCGGCCAGGGGCCGTCGGACCACCCGGACTTTGCCCGCTGGCTGGTGGACAAGGGCGTCGACAGCCTGTCGCTGAATCCCGATTCGGTGCTGGATACCTGGCTCTACCTGGCCAAGGCGGAGAGCTAGTGTGCTACAGGCGTCCGCCGTTCAGCCGGCAGATCCGGTCGCAGCGCCCGGCCAGCTTCTGGTCATGGGTGGCCAGCAGCAGCGTGGCGCCGGCCTGCTCGTTCATCTCGAACAGGATGTCGCCCACCCTCCTGCCGGTATCGGCGTCGAGATTGCCGGTGGGCTCGTCGGCCATGAGCACCTGCGGACGCGTCACGAAAGCGCGTGCGATGGCGACGCGCTGACGTTCGCCTCCCGAGAGATGACGCGGATAATGGCGGCGCCGCTCGGAGAGCCCTACGCGCCGCAGGGCCTGGTCGGCGGCCTTGCGCGCTCCCCGGCCGCCATTCAGTTCCAGCGGCAGCATGACGTTCTCGATCGCTGTCAGGGACTCGACCAGGTGGAAGGACTGGAATACGAATCCCAGGTGCTGTCCGCGCAGGCGGGCCCGGCCGTCCTCGTCAAGGCCGGAAAGGTCCTGGCCGCACAGCAAGACCCGGCCCTCGGTAGGATGATCGAGTCCGGCCAGGAGCGCCAGCAGGGTGGTCTTGCCCGCGCCGGAAGGGCCCATGAGCGCGCAGGACTCGCCACTGCCAAGGCGCAGGTTGATATCCTTGAGTATCTCAAGTTCCCCCTCCGGACTGGACACGGTCATGCCCAGGTTCTCAGCGCTTAGAACTTCAGTCATTCGTTGTCTGGCAGCGGTTGCCTTGTGCCTTGTGTTCGCAGGCGCAGCCGCCAAGGATGCGCCGGTATTGCTGGTTTTAGGCGACAGTTTGAGCGCCGCCTACGGAATGCCCCTGAGCCAGGGCTGGGTAAGTTTACTAGAGCAACGACTCAAGGAGGCGCGGCGGCCCTGGCGCGTGGTCAATGCCAGCATATCGGGGCACACCACGTCAGGAGCGCTGAAACGCCTGCCGCAACTGCTGGACCTGCATGCGCCGCAGGTCGTCATTATCGAACTGGGCGGCAACGACGGGCTGCAGGGCAAGCCGCTGGCGACCATTCGGTCGAACCTCCAGGGCCTGATCGGCACGGTGCGCGGCTCGGGCGCGCGGCCGGCGCTTATCGGCATGCGAATTCCGCCCAATTACGGCCGCTATTACACCGGGGAGTTCGAACGGCTTTACCAGGAAGTTGCGGAAAGCGAGAAGGTCCCGCTCCTGCGCTTCGACCTGGAAGGGCTGGCACGCACCGACGGCATGATGCAGTCCGACGGGATTCATCCTGCGCCGGAAGCGCAGGCCCGGATGCTGGACTCGCTGTGGCCGGACCTGAACGGCCAGCTGCTCAGCCTGGAGCCGCACCGGCGGCCTGCTGAGCAAGGCCCCGGCTGATTTCCTTCTGAATCGCAAGCGCCGCCGAGCGCGGGTCGCCGGCGGCGTTGATCGGCCGGCCCACGACGATGTGGTTGGCCCCGCCGGCTATTGCGGCCCGGGGCGTTACCACGCGCTTCTGGTCCTGCTTTTCGTCGTTATCCAGGGGACGGATTCCCGGCGTTACGACCAGTAGGCGATCGCCCAGCGCCTGCCGCAAGGCCGGCAACTCCCGGCCGGAGGCGATCACTCCGTCGCAGCCGGCCTCCACCGCCCGCCTCGCCCGCGACAGTACCAGCTCCTCGATGTCGCAGTCGAAACCCAGGTCATTGAGATCGCCCCGGTCAAGACTGGTCAGCGCCGTCACGGCCAGGATCTTCATGCTGCCGCCCTTGTTTTCCGCGGCCGCTTCCATGATTGCCTGGTTGCCGTGCACGGTCAGAAACTCGACGCCGCGGTCACGCAGGCCGCGCACCGCGGCGCCCACGGTGGCGGGAACGTCGAAAAACTTTAGATCCGCAAATACCTTGTGGCCGCGCTTCGTCAACTCGTCCACCAGGCGCATGTAGCCGCCCGCCGACAGAAGCTGCATTCCGGCCTTGTAGAAGTTGGCCGCATCGGCCAGCTTTTCGACCAGATCGAGGGCTTGTCGCGGCGTGGGCACGTCCAGCGCCACGATAAGCCGTTCCCGGCTCATGACTTAAGGGTCTTGCAGCGGCTGCTGGCGTAACGGTCCGTCATTCCCGCTATGTAATCGGCTACCGCCCGCGCCCGCTGTCCGGCGTCGCGCCTGCGTGCGCGCGAATGCCTGCCGGGCATTTCCTCCGGGTGGCTCATGTAATGGTTGAACAAGGCATCGACTACGGCGCCTCCCCTCGCGTACTCCTGCTGCATGCGCGGGTGATGATATAGCCGATCGGTCAGGAAGCGGGCCAGTTCACGGTGACGTTCTTTCACCGGATCGCCGAGACCGACCAGGGGCCCCGGCCAGCCTCGCACCGCATCGGCGTCCCCGGGGATGGCTAGCCTGAGACTGGAGCCGGTGGTTTCGATCAGGTCCGAGACCACCCGGTCGATCATGCCTCGTATGGCTTCCGACGCCAGCGCGCCACGGCGGGCCCCGGGAAACCTGCCGGAGGCCTCTTCATGGCACTCGCGGAACAGTCGCACCTCCATGAGCTCGCGGGGATCCAGAAGGCCGCTGCGCAGGCCGTCGTCGAGGTCGTGATGGTTGTAGGCGATCTCGTCGGCCACATTGGCCAATTGCGCCTCCAGGCTGGGCTGCCGGCGCCGCATAAACCGCTCCCCGAGGTCTCCCAATGCCCGGGCCTGGCGTCGCGAGCAGCGCTTCAGCAGGCCCTCGCGGGTTTCCCAGCATAAATTGATTCCCGGGAACCCCGGATAGCGGTGCTCCAGCGTGTCGACGATGCGCAGCGCCTGCAGGTTGTGTTCGAAGCCGCCGTAGTTGGCCATGCAGCGGTTCAGCGCCGCCTGCCCGGCGTGGCCGAAGGGCGGATGTCCCAGGTCGTGTCCCAGGCAGATCGCTTCCGTGAGGTCCTGGTTCAGGTCAAGGCAGGAGGCCACCGTGCGCGCGATCTGGGCCACCTCCATGGTGTGCGTAAGCCGGGTGCGGAAGTGATCGCCTTCGCCGGCGACGAACACCTGGGTCTTGTGCATCAGCCGCCGGAACGCCCGGCAGTGGATGATCCGGTCACGGTCCCGCTGGAAAGGGCCCCGGTAGGGGTGGTCGGGCTCGGCGTGAACGCGCCCGCGTGTCTGCCGATCGGCAACCGCCCATGGAGCAAGCGTACTGTCACGCTCTCGCCGCGCCGCGGCTGCGGTCAAGACGCCCGCCCCGACAACACGGCATCCAGCGCATCCATGGAGAAGTCCCCGGTCAGGCGCGCGTTTCCGAGGCCCCGCGGCAGTATCAGCCGAATTCTGCCCCGGGCATTCTTCTTGTCGCTGAGCATCGCTTTCTTGAGTGCCCCGGCGTCCAGATCGCCCGCATTCACAGGCAGGCCCAGGTCCGCCAGTAGCGTCTCCAGGCGCTCTTGCTCGCGGCTCTGCAAGTCACCTTCGGCCACCGCCAGCCTGGCTGCCATGCACATTCCCGCCGCCACGGCCTCGCCATGCAGCCATTGTCCGTAGCCCGCCGTGTGTTCGATTGCATGCCCGAAGCTATGGCCGAAATTGAGCACCGCACGCCGACCGCTGCTGTCGTGTTCGTCCTCGCCGACGATCGCGGCCTTGATCTCGACCGAGCGGCGCACGGCGTGGCGCAGACAGGCCGGATCGCGGGCCAGCAGCGCGCGGCCGTTTATTTCCAGCCACCCGAGAAACTCCTCGTCGGCGATCGCGCCGTACTTCACGACTTCCGCGAGTCCGGCCTTCAGTTGCCGGTCAGGCAGGGTGTTGAGCACGTCGGTGTCGCAGATTACCGCCAGCGGCTGGTGAAAGGCCCCCACCAGGTTCTTGCCCCATTCGGTATTGATGGCGGTCTTCCCGCCCACCGACGAATCCACCTGCGCCAGCAGGGTAGTGGGAAGCTGCAGGTAATTCACGCCGCGGTGATAACACGCGGCGGCAAAGCCGGCGACGTCGCCCACGCAGCCGCCGCCCAGCGAAATCAGCGTACAGTCGCGCTTGAGTTCCAGGCGGGCCATGCGGTGCAGAATTCGCTGCCAGTGCCTGATGTCCTTGGCCTCCTCGCCGTCGGGAAGGACCAGGGACTCGCAACCGCGCCCGCCCGCAAGAGCGGTCAGGCGGTTGAGATACAGGCCGGCGACTGTGCGGCTGGTCACCGCGAGAATGCCTCCGTCCCCGACCCATTCTTGCAGGATTTGGGGGCGGTCGAGGAGGCCCGGTCCGACCAGCACAGGGTATGCACGCGACGGCGCGGGCACTTCTATTCGTTCTGTCTCCATGCCTTGGATCTCTTTGCTCACGAGATGCCGGCCCCCGGTGGATGCAACTCCGTGACCCGGCGCCGTGCCGTCAATTCTGCTTCAATAGACGCAGGATATTTTGCCCGACCTGCCTGACCTGACGTCCGGTGGTATCAACGATGTGGTTCGCCACTTCAACGTACAGCGGACCGCGTTTCAGCATCAGTTCCTCCAGGACGGCGCGTCTCGAGCCGGAGGCCAGCAAGGGACGATTGTCTGTATTGCGGGTTCGGCGCACCTGCTCATCCACATCGCATTCCAGGTAGAACACTTCGCCGCCGGCCCGCAGGACCTCGCGGTTGCGTTCGCGGAGAACAGCGCCGCCGCCCGTGGCAAGCACGGTGTTCCGCTGTCCGCAAAGATGCACGAGCGCCTTCTCCTCGCGCTCCCGGAAACCCTCTTCGCCCTCGATTTCAAAAATCAGCGCGATGTCCACGCCGGTCTGTTCCTCGATATAACGATCGCTGTCTGAGAATTGCAGGTTGAGCCGCGTTGCCAGCCAGCTCCCGACCGCGGACTTCCCCGAGCCCATGGGACCTACCAGGATAATGTTGCGCGGCGTTGGCATGGCTGACGGTCGTTCCGGCGCCGGGGATTGCGGACTTGGGCGCAAATGGTACCGCTTATCCCTTCGGTTCGATGATCGTCGGAGTGACGAAGATGAGGAGTTCGGTCTCGCTGGAGGAATTGATGCTTGAGCGGAAAAGGCGTCCCAGCCCTGGAATCGCCCCAAGATAGGGCACGCTGGATCGTGTGTCGGCATTCTCGGTTTCGCGAATTCCACCCAGTACCAGGGTCTGGCCGTCCCGAACGAGCACTTCGGTCTCTATCCGGCGCGTATCGATGGACGGAACGGCGCCTCCACGCTCGGTGGCGACGATCTTGCCTACGCTGTCCTTGGTTACGAGCAGGCGAAGAATGACCTGGCCGTTGGGCGTGATTCGGGGCGTGACCGTAAGCCCAAGCGCGGCATGTTTGAAATGGGTGGTGGTGGCGCCGCTGGAAGCCGCCTCCTGATAGGGGACTTCAACTCCCTGCCGGATGCTCGCTTCGCGCTGGTCGGAAGCGAGTACCCGGGGAGCGGAGATCAGCCGTCCCTGGCCTTCCGCCTGCATCGCCGCCAGCTCCAGGTCAAGGAGGTAGTCGGGGTGCAGGAGGGCGACCGAGAATCGCCCGGACGCTCCGGCGACCGGCAGACTGACGCTGTAGCGATCGGCAATATCCGCGGCGGTCAGCGCTTTCGGTGCGCCATCGGATGCTTCCAGCTCCTCGGCAATGCGCCCGGTGGCGTCGCCGGTCCCGGAAACCACCAGCGCGCTGCCCTCGCCACGGCGCCTGGCGGCGGAAAGGCCCCAGCGCAATCCCAGGTTGCGGCTGTAGTTGCGGTTGGCGACCACCACCCGCGATTCGATCAGGACCTGTCGCGCCGGCAGGTCGAGCGCGTCAAGTAATTGCGTCAGTATCTCGAGGCGCCGCCCGGTATCGTGAGCGATCAGGGTATTGGTTCGCTCGTCCACCTGTATCGTGCCCCGCGCGGAAAGCAGCGTGGATTGACTGCCCGTGATGACAGCGGCCAGTTCCGTAGCGGCGGCGTAATTGACCCTGTACTGGAGCAACTGCAATGGTGCGAGGGATTCTTCGGCAAGCTCGGTCTCGCGGCGGGCGGAATCCCGCGCAAGAAACTCTTCCGGGGTGGCGACCACCCACACGCCATGGCTCTGGCGCGACTTGAGACCCCGGCTCTCCAGCAACAGGGCGAGCGCTTGCTCGTGGGTCATTTCGGCGATCTCCAGCGTGATATTGCCCGTAACGGAATCGGATACAAGGATTTGCATTCCCGACGCCTCCGCCAGGAGTTGCAGCGCCGCTCGAACGGGCAGCTCGCGAAAGCTCAGGGAGATCCTGGAATCTTCCCCGGCCTGCGAGACCGCGGCGCAGACGAGCGACAGCACCGCAAGCCAGGCGTTTCGGCGGCTCCCGGTCACGGGTCTATCGGATGCAGGCGTGGCCGGCCCTCGGGGTCGTCCGCGATCCGGTAGCGCCGGTCGCCTACCTTGATGACACCGCCTCGCCGTTGCGAAATGCCCACATCCGCGATCACTGGCGCAGGGGGCTCAGCCTTTTCCCGGGACAGCCTGGCGAAGGGCGAGGCGAGGTCCGAGCGCGCGGGCGGGACACTCGCTGTTGCCGGCGCCTTCCCGCCGATTTCCAGGAGGCTCCCGGCGTGGCTGTCGTCGGCGAAGTAGGCGAGAAGGCGCGCCTCGGCGCGCAGGCGACCGTCTTCCGCGTCGTCGCCGGCTTCGATGCCGAACTCGGCAAGTTCACGCAAATCCCCCGCCGCCAGAACCATGCCGATGGCGCTGATGATTTCTCCGTAGCTGCCGGCCAGCCGCATTTCCGCGCCCAGGTGCGGGAACCGGCGGGAGATTTCACCGCTCGGTTGCCAGGGTCGTACTTCTGCTACCGGCGACCCGGCTGAAGCCGCTGCCAGCGCAACGGCCAGGTCTAATGACTCGGCGCCGCGAGGTATCCTCGCTCCGCTTCGCTGAAGGCGTTGTGCGAGTTGTTCCACGTCCTCGCGCAAAGAGCGCTTTTGTCGCTCGGCCCGTCGCGCGTCCTCAAGCTTTGTCTCCAGGCCGGAAAGGGCTTCGTCCGCGCTGGCCAACCGGGGCAGCAGTTGCGCCCGTACGCGGACCTGAAGTCCGATTGCCGAAACCAACGCCAGCAGCATGCACGCCAGCGTGACGCTTACCCGCCTGCTCCACTGCCCCGGATTTCCGGGCTCCAGGTTGCGCAGTTCGTCCAGCAGGGTCATTTCCCGAACCCTCCAGTCAGCGCGAAGTCGCGCGCCTGGTCCGGGTCGCCGCGCACATGCTCAATGCGCGCTTCCGAGACCATGGGCATGGCGCGGACCGCCTCAAGCAGATTCGCGACCGCTTCCAGGTTGCGCGCCTTGCCGTGCAGTTCCCAGGCGCCGTCTCGGATTTCAAGCCGCTTCAGGCGTGAATCGGGAGGCAGCGCTTCGGGCAGTTGTTCCAGCCAGTCCTGCACGAACCGGTTGTGACCGCTCACCCGCTCCAATTCGGCCATCAGCGCGCCCATGTCGGCCTTTCTTGCTTCCAGCTCGCGTTGTGCCGCGGCCGCTGCGCGGTGATCCGCAAGGGCGGTCTCGACCTGCGAGGCTCGCCGCTCGGTTTCCTTCAACTTCCCGGCCAGATGAAGCTCGGCCGCAGTCACAAACCCCGCACCCCCGACAAGCCCGCACAGGAGGGCGGCACAGGCTTCGCGCCGTCGCGTCCGTTGCCGCCGGTCCCGCCAGGGCAGCAGATTCAGCGACCGCATCGCGGCCTTCCCGGGCCGGGGGACAACGCTTCCTGATCAGGCATGATCGTTGAGCGCCAGCGCGTATGCTCCGAACAGAGCGGGCGAGAAATCGCGCGCACGGTCGCCGCCGTTGAGCGCCGCCGGCGCCGATACCGCTTCGACAGGCAGGTCCAGTTCGTCCCGCAGGGCCTTGCAGGCGCCGTGGACCAGGGCGGCGCCTCCCCAGAGAAGCATCTTCTCGGGCGGCCCGGCATCGCGCCGCGATGTCAAATAGAGTTGGATCGCCCTTGCCGCGTGCCGGGCAAGGTCCTTCAGGAACAGCTTCGTGATCCGTGAAGCGGCCCCGTCGGGCAATGCGCAGTCCGCAAGCGACTGCTTCGCGTCGTCTTCCGACAGCCCGTAGGCACTGCTCAGACGCCCGGTCAAGGCCGAGCAGCCGAAAGGCTGGCGGTGATGAAAGACAGTCCCGCCACCCAGGTGGACGCTAAGGCGCGATTGCCGGTGGCCTGCGTCCAGGACCGCCAGCGGCACGTCCCGGTCAGTCATCTCCGCCAGCGCGCGCTGGACCGCAAACGCCGTGACGTCCACGGCGGCGACGCTCAGGCCGGCCAGCCTGACTGTCCGGCACAGGGTCTCGACGGTCGCCGCGCGGGCAATCGCCATTCGGTAACCTTGCGCCCGCCCGCCTGTCGTCTCCGGAATGTAGTCGAAGGCGGCTTCCTCGAGCCGGAAGGGAGCGGCCTGGCCGGCCTGCAAGCGCACCTGTTCTTCCAGTTCCAGGGCCGGCAGGTCGGTAGGCAGGGCAAACCGGTGCTCGATGATTTCGCCGACATCAAGTCCGACCACGGCCCGTCTGGTCCGTGGCGCCGCCTGACGCAGGGCGTCCCGTATCGCTTCGTGGCCTGCCGCGCGCGCGGCGTCTTCCGCCCGCAAGCGCAGCGAGAGACCGCAGGACCGTATGCCGCCCCGGGTCAATTCCACCACCTTGACCGCGCCCGCGCCGATGTCCAGCCCCAGCACCGCCCTTCCTGGCCGCAATCCCTGCATTTTCGCCTCGTGTGTTGAAATCTTCCCGGTTGGGTAACACTCGTGCGGGCTGCCTATAATGAGGCGATCAGTCCCGCACAGCCTGGAACCTATCCTGTGATTACGCGGCTTCTACAGTCCAGATCGTTTATCAACGCATTTGTGAAGATTTGCGTTCTGGGGGTTTCGGGCGCCGGCATGGGGCTTGTTGCGCTGGCCATGCTGATCGCCGGGGCGTATTTCTACCTCGCCGCGGGGCTGCCCAGCGTCGAGAGTATCCGCGAGGTTCCGTTGGAAATTCCCCTGCAGGCGAACACCCGGGACGGGCGCATGATCGGCGAGGTAGGCGAGAGGCTCAGGACTCCCGTTGACCTCGAGGACATCCCGGAACTACTCCGCAACGCCTTTCTCGCCGCGGAGGACGACCGTTTCTTCGAGCATCCGGGTTACGACTACCAGGGGCTGGCGCGCGCCGCCTTCAACCTGATCCTCACGCGCTCGGCCAGTCAGGGCGGCAGCACCATCACCCAGCAACTCGCCCGCGAGTACTACGTGGGGCGGGAACGCACCTTCGTTCGCAAGGCCAGGGAGCTGTTCCTTTCCCGGCGGCTGGAACGGGAACTGAGCAAGGAAGAGATACTCGAGCTGTACCTCAACAAGATATTCCTCGGCAATCGCGCGTACGGCGTAGCGGCCGCCGCCCAGGTGTACTTCGGCAAGAACCTGGATGATCTGAGTATTGCCGAGAGCGCCACCCTTGCCGGATTGCCGAAGGCGCCCTCGGCTATAAATCCCGCCAGGAACCCCCGGCGCGCCACGAGCCGCAGAGCATATGTCCTGCGCAGGCTGAGGGAACTGGACTTCATCTCCGAAGCGGAGCGTCAGGAAGCGCTGGCGGTGCCCATGGAGTCCAACCTGCACGGCCCCCGCCAGGAAGTCAGGGCCCCGTGGGTCCTGGAAATGGTGCGCAAGGACGCAATTGCCCGTTACGGGATGGATGCGCTTGCCGGCGGGTACCAGGTAACGACAACGATTGATGCCCGCTTGCAGGCGGCGGCCGAGCGGGCCCTGCGCCGCGGTTTGCGCGAATACGATCGCCGGCACGGATACCGGGGGCCGGTGCAGGCCGGTGTCCTTCGGAACCTGCGAGCCGACGGGCTGCAGACCGATGCCGGACTGCTGGAGTACCTGGACTCCCTTCCCCGGGTCGCCGACGCCAGGCACGCGCTTGTGATGTCGTTCGGCGATGGCGGCGAAACGGAAGTGCTGGTCGAGGGTTCGGGACGCGTGGACTTGCCGTGGGAGCGGGTCCGCCGGCGCCCCTACGTTTCCGAGAATGAAGTGGGGCCGCAGCCCGGCGGCCCCGTGGACATGTTGGCCGAGGGTGACCTGATACTGGTTCGCACCACTGACGACGGGCGTCTTGAATTGACCCAGCGGCCGGAAGTCCAGGGCGCCCTGGTGGCCATCAATCCCGACGACGGCGGGATCGTGGCGCTGGTGGGCGGTTATGACTTCCGCCACAGCAAGTTCAATCGCGCCGCGGACGCGCTGCGTCAGCCCGGCTCGGTATTCAAGCCGTTCATTTACTCCGCCGCGCTGGATCACGGCCTGACCGCCGCCACAGTCGTTAACGACGCGCCGGTGGTCATACAGGACCCCACTTCCGAGACCGTCTGGCGCCCCAAGAACAACTCGGGAAGTTTCAACGGCCCCACCCGATTGCGCGAAGCTCTGGTGCGTTCCATGAACCTCGTATCCGTTCGTGTGCTGCAGCGGGTGGGTTTGAGCGCCACGATCGACCATATTGGCGCTTTCGGCCTGCCGGATTCTTCTCTTCCGGACAGCTATTCGCTGGCCCTGGGATCCGGCGGCGTCCCTCCACTTGAGATTGCCCGCGGGTACGCCGTGCTGGCCAACGGCGGATACCGCGTCGAGCCCTGGCTGATCGAGCGCGTTGAACAGGACGGCTTGCGCTATCGGGCCGACGCGGCCGTGGCTTGCCGGGCCTGCGAATTGAAGGCCGAACACGTCGGCGCGGAATCCGCCGGCGCCGGCGAATGGCTGAACGGCGGCGAACCGCGGATGCCCGTCCGGCTGGCGCAGGCGTTTGCAAGGATAGATCGGCTGGCGGCCCTGTACCCGGCCGGCGGCGTTCAGGATCCGCTCCAGTCCTTCGACTCGGCGGCCCAGATGCAGGCGGTCACCCTGCAACGGAACCCCGATGTGACGGAGAGACCGGAACTGTTCGCCGATCAGAAACTGGCCCCGCGCGTGGTGAGCGCCGAGAATGCCTATATCGTCTACGACATGATGCGCGACGTGGTTCAGCGCGGCACCGGAAGACGGGCGCGGGCGCTGGGCCGGCAGGACCTGGCAGGGAAGACCGGCACGTCAAACGACAACCGGGATGCCTGGTTCAGCGGCTTCAATGGCGACCTGCTGGCGACCGTGTGGGTGGGCTTCGACCAGGAACGGTCGCTTGGGCGTTTCGAGGAGGGCGGGCGCACCGCCCTGCCGATATGGATCTACTTCATGGAGGAGGCGCTGGCTGGGGCGCCGGAAGCGCCTCTGCCGCGCCCGCGCCACATCATTTCCGCCCGCGTGTCACCGGAGAGCGGTCTGCTGGCTGCGCCCGGCGAGGCCGACGCGATCTTTGAGCTTTTCAGGGAAGACGCGCTGCCCGGCGCTTCGAGAGGGAATACTTCGGGTGACGGCGAGGACGAAGAGGAAGAGCTGTTCTAACCGTTTCAGCCCTTTCTCTCCCCTTCCCCTGTCGAGAGGCGCCATCCTGGCTCGGTTCCGCCATCCCTGGCTCCAACGCTCTCCACAGGGGAAGGGGAGAGAAAGGGCCAGGGTGGGCAAGGTCCTTGACGGGCATCGCCGCCTCCGGGCCTGGCCTGCTTGAGTTCGCGGGCTAGCGTTCCCCGACAGGTAAGTAGCTGCGCGCGGTGGGTCCGAGGTAGAGCTGGCGGGGCCGGCCGATTCGAGCTTCCGGGTCGGTGTGCATTTCGCACCAGTGCGCCGCCCAGCCCACGGTGCGGCCGACGGCGAACATCGGCGTAAACATTGTCGCCGGCAGACCCAGCGCGCGGTAGATGATGCCTGAGTAGAAGTCCACGTTGGGATACAGGCGCCGGTCCTTGAAGTAGCTGTCGCTCAGTGCGATTTCCTCGAGTTGCCTGGCAAGCGTGAAAAGCCGCCCCCTGCCGGTCTTGAGTTCCTGCAGCACTTCATGGCAGATGCCGCAGATTATGGTCGCGCGCGGATCGAAATTCTTGTACACCCGATGGCCGAAGCCCATGAGCCGGAAAGAATCCCCCGGGTCCTTGGCCCTCGCGACGTATTCTCCGATATTCTCCGTAGCGCCGATCTCCTCCAGCATCTGGATCACGGCCTCATTGGCGCCGCCGTGAGCGGGGCCCCAAAGCGCGATACAGCCGGCGGCGAGGGCGGAGAACGGATTGACCCCCGAACTTCCTGCGATGCGCACGGTGGAGGTCGAGCAATTCTGTTCGTGGTCCGCGTGGAGCA
Organism: uncultured Gammaproteobacteria bacterium; assembly: GCA_951828235.1. Taxonomy (GTDB): domain Bacteria; phylum Pseudomonadota; class Gammaproteobacteria; order Steroidobacterales; family Foliamicaceae; genus Foliamicus. The sequence continues at coordinate 1,096,743 of OX639965.1, read as the reverse complement.
CCAGCAGCGTGTCCAGCGCCCTGGACGCCACCGGATTCGGCTCTTCGCCGAACATCATGTACAGCAGGTTGGCGGCGTAACCGAGATCCTTGCGTGGCGCAATCGCCGGTTTGCCGATTGTTTTGCGGTAGGCCGCCGCCGCCACCGTCGCGATATTGGCGATTACCCGGTGGCTAAAGCGCCTCCTGTGGTCGGCGTCGTCCGGATCTGTGCATTCGGGATACACGGCGGGCATCGCCGAGAGCGCAGCGGTCATGGTGCTCATGGGATGCGCGCCGGCTGGCACGGCGGCGATCGTGTCGAGGACTTCCGGGGCACAATGGCGCAGCCCCGCCAGTTCCTCCGAAAATGATTGCAGTTCCGTGTGCGAGGGCAGTTCCCCGTTCAGCAGGAGCCAGGACACCTCTGCGAAGTTGCTGTGCCGCGCCAGGTCGTCCGCAGCGTAACCGCGATACAACAGCACGCCCCCTTCGCCGTCAACAAAAGTGATCCGGCTGGTGCAGCTGGCGGTTGACGCGTAGCCGGGGTCGTAGCTGTAGGCGCCGGTGACCGGTGGGACGGGAGTTATTTCCAGCGCGTCGGCGCCGAGTACGGCCTTGCGGCGCGCCAGTGGCAAAGAGTGCCCGTCGCGGCTTACAAGTTTGTCGCCCGATTTGGTCATGCAACTGCCTTGTTCCGTCCCGGCAGGATGGATGGCGCAGGCGTCACGTAACCGGCTCCTCCGAACACCGGGATTGGCGCTCCGTTGGGGGGTGACGCCAGCCTAGGAAAGACGCGGCCCAGAAACTGGGCGTTCGCGTCGCTGGCAGGTATTATAGCGCAGCCGCCGGTTTTGCGAAAAAGTGTTATAAAATGAACGGCTTAAGCGGACCTCCGCGCACCGTATCGGCGGCGGAACTTTTCGATCTGTCCGGCAGATTCCATGATCTTCTGTGAGCCCGTGAAGAACGGGTGGCAGGAAGAACATACCTCCACGCGAATGTCCTCACTCAAGGTTGAGCGAGTGACCAGTTCCCGGCCACAACTGCAGGTGACCTTGATCTCGTTGTATTCTGGATGTATTCCGGATTTCACGGGTTGCGGCCTCGGCCGACACGGCGGCGGAAGCATAACCGAATAGCGGCCCCTCTTCAATGCGGAGGGCCACGCCGCAGGGGCGCCCGCCTCTCACGCCTTGTTTGCGGCGCTATGGTATGTTTATTTCCTCGCATCGTACGGAAAAATACTGCGAACCAGAAACCTATAGGCCAACGCGAATTCAAGGCATGAGCAGAGAACCTGAGGAAATCCGCCAGGCGTCGATTGCCGTCCCCGCCCATCTGGGCGGCTTCGAGACGATTCGGCATGACGTGCTGGGCACGCTGCTGACGGCCCGGACTCCTGAGGGAGTTTCGCAGGCCGTCTTCGCCCTGGGCTGCTTTTGGGGAGCGGAACGGAAGTTCTGGCAGACGCCGGGCGTGTACGGCACGGCGGTGGGATATACCGGCGGGCGCCAGGCCGACCCCGATTACCATTCCGTTTGCTCGGGAGTTACCGGTCACGCCGAGGCCGTGCTTGTCAGCTACAAGGTCTCCGAGGTCAGCTACGAAGAGCTCCTTGCCGTGTTCTGGGAGGCGCACGACCCCACCCAGGGAATGCGCCAGGGCAACGATATCGGCACCCAGTACCGCTCGGCCATCTATACCCTTGGGGCCGCGCAACAGCGGCTGGCGCTGGCTTCCGGGCAGGCCTATGGCGAGGCGCTCAAGGCGTCGGGCTATGGTCCCATTACGACGGAAATCGCCCCGGCTGACGTCTTCCACATGGCGGAGGAATACCACCAGCAATACCTGGCCAAGAACCCCCACGGCTATTGCGGTCTTGGCGGAACCGGCGTGGCCTGCGAACTCGGGTCGGGCCTGATCGGGGAAGCGGCGTTGACGGAGTGACCATGAAGCCCTTCGTATTGATCGTCCTGCTGGCCTTGCCCGCTCCGGCCGCCCTGGCTATACAGTCGGCGCCGGCCGACGTTGCGGAAGGAAGCCAGGCCTGGTTGAGCGAACAGCGCCGAATCAATCAGCGTTTCGTCGAATTGTTCAGGGAGCGGCGTTATGCGGAAGGCGAAGAGCTTGGCAGGACCCTGCTGCGCCGGGCCGAAGAGCATTACGGCTTCGACTCGACGAAACTGCTCGCGCCTCTCATCAACCTGGCCACGGTGCAGCGCGTGCAGGGGCGCTACAGCGATGCGCTTTTTCACTACGAGCGGCACATCGCGATCGTTGAGCGCAAGCTGGGCTACGATGCGCTCGAACTCGTCAACCCGCTGCACGGAGTAACCAGGACGTACCTCCGCATGGGCGATTACGAGGCCGCGATCGAGCCGCTGGCCCGCGCATTGCGGGTTACGCATGCGAACTCGGGAATTTACAGCCTTGAGCAGGGCCCGACGCGCGACCTGCTGAGCGAACTTGCGCTGAGCGAAGGCGACCTGGAACAGGCAAACCTGCACCAGCGGATTCAGCTACGCGCGCATGAGCGCCGCTATGGCCCCGGGGACCTGCGCATAGTGCCGGCGCTCTACAAGCTGGGTGAATGGTACGAACGCACGCGCCAGACCGGGTTGCAGCGCCAGGCCTATGCGGCGGCGGACCGCATCATCCAGGCGTCGAGCGGCGAGCACAGCCTCGAAAGGGTAAAGGCGCTTCGCGGGCAGGCCAGCAGTTTTGTCAGGGAATCACGGCGCGATAAGGCCGAAGAGTTTTTCAGGCGCGCCCTGAATATTGTTCGGACCCATCCAATTCAGGACATCCTGCAGCAGGCCAGGTTGCTGATCGACATCGGCGACACCCTTACGATCTTCAATCGCCAGCCCAGGGCGCAGGAAAATTACCGGGAAGCATGGAAACTCTTGAGCGCGGACGATGAAGCTCTGGATATGCGGGCTGAACTTCTGCAACATCCCGTTATCCCGCTCCGCAGCCCAAGGCTTCCGGTGCAGATTCCCCGCGAAATGTCCGATCCGTCCCGCTACGAGTCGCAGCCACGGGCGGGATCCGTCGTGCTGCAGATGACAATAGAGGCGGACGGCACTGTTTCGGGCGCGCAAGTCATGGAGTCCGACCCGTCCGGCATGATCGACGAAATTGTGGTGGCCCTGATCAAGGGCGCCAAGTTCCGCCCACAGATGCGGGATGGCGAGCCCGTGCGGGCAGAGGACGTCATCTACCGGCATCGGTTTCGCTGGTACAAGCGGCGCGATCCGGAACCGGCCGGGGACACGCCCGCGCCCGCCGAACCGGTGGATGAGGAGCGGCCGCTGGAGGTTCCGGGCGCCGCCGGGACCGATAGCCGCCCGTCCGCGGCCTGAGCCCGATCCGCTGCCGGGCGGAGAACCGGCCCCGCGGCTTGCTGCAGGGCGAACGCAGCCTTTCCCTCGGCGATGGTCTCCAGCACCAGATCGGCTTGCCCGCCGATGGTTTGCGCCAGTTCGCCGGGTATATGGCTTACTGCCGCCGCCCAGGCCTCGCGTTCCGCGGCATCCGGCCAACGCGGAACGATGCCGAAATCTGTGGCGTTCTCAAGATCCTGGTTCGCCTCGGCCCTTGTCGACAGGCGGGATTCTTCAATGGTGGGATATGCGCCCGCGACCACGCGGCGGTCAGCTTCGCTCATGCCATCCCACCAGGTCTTGCTGGCAACGATGAGCGACATGCCGAAGCTGTGTCCTGTGAGTGTGAGGTGCGGGGCTTCAGCGGAGGTGCCGGTGCGCACGTACAGGCTCACGGAATTCTCGCCTGCCTCAATGAGGCCGGTCTGAAGCGACGGCACGATTTCGCCGAAGCCCAGCGGGATCACGTCGGCCCCGAATGCCCTGGCGAACTGGCGCGAGGCCTCGCTGGCGGAGACGCGAAATCTTCGCCCGCGCAGGTCTTCGGGCGAAAGGATCGGCGTGACCGAATAGATGTGGTGAAAGCCGATTTCGTCCCATGTCACCAGGTGTAGTCCATGCTCCCGCACCAGGGAACTGAACAGATCAGTCAGAAAGTTGTCGTAAACGAAGTCGGCCTCGGCTTCCGACTCGAACAGGAAGGGCGCGTAGAGGACCGCCGTCTCCGGCACGATGGTCGAAGCGACCATCGCGGAAAGGTTTCCGATATGCACCCGGTTCCGTTGCAGACCCGACACGATCTGCTCCTCGGAACCGAGCTGCCCGTGAACCAGCATGCGCACCTTGATGCGGCCGCCGGTACCTTCCTCCACGCGCCGCTGAAACCTGAACCATTGCAGTTCGCCGGCCGTATTGGGAAAGGCCGTGCCGGCCGCGGTGATTTCCGTGACCTGCGAATCCGCTTCCTGCTGCGCCGTTTCGGAGGATGGCCCGCAAGCGGCGGCGATTGCCGCCGCCGCGCAGGACGCGAAAAGCAGGCTGCGTCTCATGCCTTTTGTCGCCGCATGAGGACGAACACGCACGCCACCGCGATGGCGCAGAGCACCATCATTACGGTAAAGCCGATGGTGAAAGATGCGAAAGTGTCGGCGGACCAGGCCAGAAAGACCCCGCCGATGGAACCTGCGAGGGAGTCGATCAGGAGGAAGATGCCTAAGTACACGCCATAGTTTCGCCCGGCGTAGTACTCGGCGATCATAAGTTGAATCATGGTGAACGCGCCGGCGTATCCCACGCCGTAAACGATGGCGTAGGCAAGCGGCCAGGTGACCTCGCCGGGGACCGCGAAAAACAGCAGCGCCAGTCCGATTGCGAGGTTCAGCACGCTGGCCATCATGACCTTCAGCTTGTCGAACTTGTCCGCCAGGTAGCCGAACAGCACCTTCCCGACGACGGCCGCGAAAAAGAAACTGCTGTAGATCCCCGTGGTGCTCGTGTCGCCGAGCAGCAGCTCCTTGCGGAAGAAAAGCGCCTGATTGTTGAGCATGGCCACGATGCAGAACCAGAGCGTGCCGGTGGCGAACGCCAGCAGGTAGAACACCGGCGAACGAAGCAGGTTCATCAGCACCGTCCCGAACGGATCGGGCGCCGGACGCGTTTCCGGCTCGGGGTCGGCCACGCCATCCGCGGCCAGCCCCTTGTCGGCGGGATAATTCCGTACCAGGAAAAGGGTGGGCAGGATCATCATGGCTCCGCCAAGCACCGCCAGCACCCAGACCGCCAGCCGCCAGTCGGGCAGGAAGTAATTGACCAGCCAGGGGAAGGCGGCGCCGCCCACGCTGGAGGCCATCATCAGAATGCCGAACGCCAGGCCGCGGTAACGGACGAACCAGCGCGACAGCAGCATCAGGCTGGGGCTCAGGCCCGCCAGCGAGAGTGAGAATGCAAACAGCACGTAGAGCGCCATGAGCTGCCAAAGCTCCTCCACCATGGGGAACAGGGCCAGCACAAGGGTTATGCCCAGGGTGCCGATCAGCATCAGACGGCGTATGGAATAACGGTCCAGCAGCCATCCGGCGACCGGATTCAGGAAGGCAACGAGCGCGAAGAACATGTTGGCCGGCCGCGTGACCTGCTCGTTGGTCCAGCCGAACTCGGTCGCCAGGTTCGGGAAGATTCGCGGCATCGTGTTGAGGAGGATGCCGTTCGACGCGGCGTATATGAGAAACAGGCCGACGAGCAACCACCAGCCGTAGAAAATCCGGCCGCGCGTAGAGACTTCTTGCATTGTTATCCTCCCCGGAACAGCCGGCCCCTGAGGGGCGACCACCAAAAGCGTATGCCCAGAAGCAGGGCGAGAATGGCGCAATATAGCAGCGGCTCGGCCGTGTCGGCCTTGACCTGCCAGTAGAAATGCCAGCAGGCGAGGACCGCGGCCGGGTAAATCAGTCGGTGCAGCCGGTTCCAGCGCCGGCCCAGGCGTCGCTGCCAGCCCCTGGTGGAGGTGATCGCCAGCGGGATCAGCAACAGCACCGCCCCCATCCCGACAGTGATGAAGGTTCGTGCCAGCAGGTCCTCACCCAGGTGGGCAAAATCCAGCTGCAGATCCAGCAAGAAGTACGCCAGCGGGTGCAGCATGCAATAGAAGAAGGCATAAAGCCCCAGCATCCGGCGGAAACGGTAAAGCCGCGGCTTCTTGAGCAGGCGCGCAGCCGGCGTGACGCACAGAGTCGCCAGCAAGAGGCGCAACGCCCAGACGCCGAGTTCGTCCTGAATTTCCTCGGCGGGGTTAGCGCCCAGGCCCGGCTGGAGGACTCCAGCTATGCGCAGCACGAGCCAGATCACGGGCGCCAGGCAGGCGGCAAACAGCAGCGGCTTGTAGACCCGCGTGTTCATTTCATCGCAGCCCGGCAGGCGCTTGCAGTTGGAGGATCAGTAGTTGCGGCGCAGATCCAGGCCGGAATACAGCTGCGCCACCTGCTCGCCGTACCCATTGAACATCTGCGTGGGGATTCGGCGGGCGAACAGCCCGGAAAAACCCGAGCCGATGCGCCGTTCCGTGGCCTGGCTCCAGCGGGGGTGGTCCACCTCCGGGTTGACGTTGGCGTAGAAACCGTATTCCCGGGGCGCGGCGATATTCCAGCTGGTGGACGGGGGGCTCTCCTGCAGACGGATGCTTACGATGGACTTGATGCCCTTGAATCCGTACTTCCACGGCACGATGAGGCGCAGGGGCGCGCCGTTCTGGTTCGGCAGGGTGACGCCGTACACGCCGACCGCCAGCAGAGTCAGGGGATTGGTCGCTTCTTCCATCGTCAGTCCCTCGACGTAGGGCCAACGGAGCACCCGCCGCCGCTGCCCCGGCATTTCATCGGGACGAAATACCGTCTGGAACGCGACGTACTTCGCTCGGGACGTCGGGCGGAAACGCTTGAGCACTTCGCCCAGCGGCACGCCCACCCAGGGAATGATCATCGACCAGGCTTCGACGCAGCGCATCCGGTAAACGCGCTCTTCGAGCCCGACGCCGGACAGCAGGCCCTCCACGTCGAATTCTCCGGTTACTTCCGCTTCACCCTCCACCCGAACGGTCCACGGTTCGGGCCTGAAGGCTCCGGAATTACGGTGCGGGTCGTCCTTGCCGGTCCCGAATTCGTAGTAGTTGTTGTACGTGGTGATGTCCTCGTAGCTGTTCGGCGGTTCGTCCGTGCTGAACGGCCCGGACGTTACGCCGGGCAATTCCTTCTGGGCCGTGCCGGTCTCGAGGTGATCGGGCGCTGCGCGTGACGTGCCCACAAGGCCCGTTGCGGCGAGCCCGGCGATAACGGAACGGCGATTCAAGTAGGTACTTTCGGAGGTTATTTCCGAGGTTGGGATGTCAGCAGGTTTACGGATCAGCATGCTGCAATACTACCGCAGCCTGAAGGCCTGTCCTCTGTCCCTTCCTGTGTGGAGCGTCGGCGACAGGAGTCGCCGCCGAGCCCCATGGATGGGTTCATGCGTCTCCACACAGGAAGGGACAGAGGACAGGGAAGGATCGGCAAGACTCAACCCGCAGCAGCGGAAAGCGGATTAGCGGCTGTAGCCGCGCTCCTCGTGCTGGGTGAGGTCCAGGCCCTCGATTTCGTCTTCCTCGCTTACGCGCAACGGCGTGATGAGTCCGACGACCTTGAGGATGACCCATGTGGCCAGGGCCGTCCAGGCAGCGGTGGCCAGCAGCCCCACGGCCTGTACGCCAAGCTGCGAACCCATGCCCATGCCGTCCGCATAGCCCATTCCGCCCAGTCCCGCGCTTACGAACACGGCGCAGAGCAGCAGCCCCAGGGACCCGCCCACTCCGTGAACCGGGAACACGTCCAGGGAATCGTCGATCACCAGTACGCGCTTGATGATGCGCGTCGCGTAGAAGCACACCACGCCTGCCGCCAGGCCGATGATCAGCGCGCCTATCGGCCCGACGAAACCGGAGGCCGGCGTAATTGTGCCGAGGCCGGCGACCATGCCGGTCACCACACCCAGCACGCTGGGCTTGCCGAACTTGATCCACTCCATCGCCATCCAGCCCATGGCGCCTGCCGATGCGCCGACGTGGGTGACCAACAGAGCCATCGCCGCGGCGCCGTCCGCCGCCAGCGCGCTGCCCCCGTTGAAGCCGAACCAGCCGACCCACAGCATGCCGGCGCCGGCCACCGTCAGCGGCAGGCTATGCGGCGGCATGGGCTTTTGCGGAAAGCCCGTGCGCGGACCCAGCACCATGGCGGCCACCAGCGCAGCCACGCCCGCGGTCAGGTGCACCACCGCGCCGCCGGCGAAGTCTAGGAAACCCATGTCGGCCAGCCAGCCGCCGCCCCACACCCAGTGACAAACCGGGGCGTAGACGAGCAGCGACCACAGCACCGAGAACAGGACCATCGCGGAAAACCGCATGCGCTCGGCAAACCCGCCCACAATAAGGGCGCAGGTGATGATGGCGAAGGTCAGCTGGAAAGCAATAAAGATTGTTTCCGGCGCGGTGCCGCTGAGCGAATCGACGGTCACTCCGGCAAGAAACGCGCTGCCGAAGCCTCCCACCCATTGATTCAGGGCGCCGCCGTTGCTGAACGCCAGGCTGTATTGCACGATGACCCAAAGGAAGGTCACGATGCCGGCGATCGTGAAACATTGCATGAGCACCGACAACACGTTGCGGCGGCCCACCAGACCGCCGTAAAACAATGCCAGCCCCGGCAGCGTCATGAACAGGACCAGGGCCGTGGAAGTCAGCAACCACGCGGTGTCGGCCTTGTCCAGCGTATCGGCGCTCGCCATTCCCGACACCAGCAACCCCGCCACAGCGATCAATATCGCTCTCTTCATAGAAAAATTCCCCTTTTGAAGGGACACGCCGGCTGCCCGCCGGGGTCCCGGTATGCTGCGCCCGCTACAGCGCCGAATCACCACTCTCCCCGGTGCGGACCCGGTAGGCCTCCTCAAGATCCAGCACGAAGACTTTGCCGTCTCCCACCTTGCCGGTCTTTCCAGAGTCCATGATGGCCTCCACTACCCGCTCGGCCAGCTCGTCGGTGCATGCCACCTCGACCTTGGTCTTGGGAATGAAATCCACCATGTATTCGGCGCCCCGATACAGTTCAGTATGGCCACGTTGTCGCCCGAAACCCTGCACCTCGGATACGGTCATGCCGTTGATCCCCAGGTCGGACAACGTGTTGCGTACATGATCCAGCCGAAACGGCTTGATGATGGCCATTACTAGTTTCATTGAAGCCTTCCTTTTGGCCTGCCGCGGCAGTGAATTGCCGGGCGCGGATTCTATCAACGGCCGGCCAGCGATGTCAAAAGTTGACCGTGCGCTTCCTCGCCCGGGCCCTTGGCCGCCAACGGGTGTTCCAGCAGCGCCGCGACGGCCAGCCTGCGGCCGCTGTCGGAGAGGACAAAACCGGCGATTGCGGACACGCCGGTGAGGCTCCCGGTCTTGATGTGCGCCCGGCCGCCGAACGGCAGGTTCCTGTAGGTCCTGGTCAGGGTGCCGTCGCGTCCGGCGATGGGAAGCGAGGCCGCAAGTTCGGCGAAGCGGGGGCCGCGCCCCGCATGCACCAGCAAGCGGCCGAGGTCGGCAGCGGATATGCGGGAAATGCGCGACAGGCCGGAGCCGTTGTCCAGGACCAGGCTGGAAAGCTCCAGGCCTTCACGCCGCAGGACCTCGCCGGCCGCACGGCGCGCCTTGTCCAGCGTTGCCGGCGGCCCGAACATCTCCGCGCCCAGCGTCAGCAGCAGCAGCCGCGCCATGACGTTGTTGCTGTGCTTGTTCATGAAACGCACTGCCTGGAACGCAAACTCGGACTTGAATTCCAGCCAGGGCTCCGCACCGTCCGGCGCGCTGCCCAGGCGATAGCCACCCGAGAGCTCGCCGCCGCCTTCCCGCCACAGGGTCGCGAACAGCCCGTAGGCATAGGCCGGGCCGGTGAGCGCCCGCCGCGAAATCGAATAGCTGTTGCAGCGGCGGCTGTAGGAGCCGTCAAGCTCCACACGGCTGTCGCCTTCGCCGGTGATGCGCACCGCTACGCCCCGCTGAAAGCCGCCGCATCTTCCGCTGCCGAGCCGAAGCCGATTGGCCAGTTCCAGCCCCGGCAGCGGGGGATCCAGACGGGCACGGACAAGGCCTCTTGCCTGGTCCGGCTGGACGATTACCCGAATTGCCTGAAAGTTCATCATCAGCGCATAGGGCGAAGCGCTGAAGGAGCGGTGTCGGTCGGCCTCAAAACCGGTCACCGGAGCATCATCGGCCGGCAGCCATCGGTCGTCGAGCACCAGCGTGCCGTTGATGCGCCGCAGGCCCTTTTGTCTCAGCATTTGCTGCAGCAGCCACACGCGCTCCACGACCAGTCGCGGGTCTCCGCGGCCCTCGAGAATCAGGGGCCCGTCAAGCACGCCGTTGCGCAGTTCGCCACCGAGGAACACGTGCGTGACCCAGCGGTACTCCGGGCCCAACCCCTCCAGCACCAGCCAGCCGGTCAGCACCTTGATCACCGACGCAGGCTTTCTGGGGATGTCCGCGCGGTGGCTCAGCAGCGGTTCATCCTCGCGGACGTCGCCGACCCACACGGAATAGTTCTCGCGCGGGATGCCGTAGTGCGCGAGGACCCGGTTGACCGCGGCCGGTAGTCCGTCCTGCGCAAACACTGCCGGCGCACAGCAAAGCAACGCGCCTGCCAGCAGCGCGCGGGCCGCGGGCCTAAGCCGAAGCACGAACGCGCCTGCCGGTCCGCGAGCCGAAGATTTCCCAGCCTTTCTCGCCGGCGATGGACGCCAGCGCCGGATCCGGATTGACAGCGACCGGAACGCCGCAGGCTTCCAGCAGGGGCAGATCGCTCAGGGAATTTCCGTAGGCGGCGGTATTTTCCAGGCTGGTGCCGAACTGCGCGCAAAGGGCCTGCGCCGAAGCAAGCTTGGCCTCGCCCACGCGATGCACGGTCGGCGGAGCGAAGCTGTAGCGGCCCCCGCCTACCGCACAGCGGGTGCCGACAGCGTGGCCCACGCCAAGTCTTTCGGCGATTGCAGCGGCGAGAAAGTCCGGCGTTCCCGACAGCAGAACGACAAGGTCGCCTCGTTCATGGTGGTCCCGCAATCGTTCCAGGCAAGACCGATTTAGGGCCTTGTCCAGCCCCTGCGCCGCCCATTCGCACGCCAGCGATTCCGCGCTGCGTGCCGAGCGCCGCCACAGCAGCGACTTGTTCTTGGCGAACACATCCAGCCCAAAGCGGGGAAGGTAGCGCAGGGAGAATAGAGCGTAGGCCAGCAGCCTTGCCGGGCCGATGCGCCCCTTGAGGAACAGCCAGAGCATGAATCGCTTTTCGCTGCTGGGTTCCTTCAGCAGGGTGCCGTCGATATCGAATAGCGCGAGCCTGGTGTGCTGTGAAGGAATCATTTTCCGGGGCGCGAGCGGATGAACAGGGACCGGCGTTCTTCGGCGAGAAATTCCACGACAACCGGCAACCCGCGAAGCAAGCACAGCGCAACCGCCAGGTAGGCAAGCGCCATGACCAGCAGCTCAAAGCCAGGTTGCAGCGGCGCCCAGAAGTCCGTCAGCGACGGAAGCAGCGCTTCCACCGCGAGCGGCAACGGATTGATCAGGAACAGTCCCACAAATGCGAAAGCCTTGATCGTGGCATAGAAGCCGCGCATGAAGCGTCCGGCCACCAGCCAGCGGGCCACAGGCGAGTTGAGCAGCGCAAACGGGCCGCGCCGGTCGGCCTGTACCTGGCTGGCCCGGATGGCGTCGACCAGGACGCCGCGCACCACAAACACGATAGGGATCCAGATGGGTATCAGGTCCAGGTCCGCGAGCACGATCCACAGCGTAAGTTCCACGATGCGGTCGACGGCGATATCGAACAGCGCCCCGAAAAGGCTTTCCTCGCCCCTGCGCCGGGCAACCCAGCCGTCCAGTCCGTCGGAAATGAACACCAGGCTGAGCACCGGCCATATCCATAACTGCATGGCGGAAACAGGCCGGTAAGCGATGGCCACCACCACGAGCAACAGCACGAGGCGGCTCAGCGTTATCAGGTTCGCCATGTAGGAATTATAGACAGCGGGCGGCGATCTTATAATTGCCGCCTCCATCGCAGTATTCGGGTAAATGGGCGCACTTTCTTTTCTGCTTGGTACAGTCGCGGACCTGTACATGCTGTGCTTCGTGATCCGCCTGGCCCTGTACTGGCACGGTTCCGATCCGCGTAATCCGGTGGCGAGCGTGGTGCTGCGTCTGACCAACCCGGTGGTACTGCCGATGAAGCTGCTCGTGAAGCCTTCGCGGCGCCTGGAGACACACGTGCTGGTGACGTTTGTTTTTCTGCAGTGTCTCCTGGTCTGGCTCACGGCCAGGTGGGGCTGTCTTACCGAGCCCGGCATCGTCCAGATTCTGGCCTTCGGCCTGATCCGAGCTGTCCGGGCGACCCTGTGGTTCTACCTTCTGGCGGTCGTCGCCTGGGCCCTGCTGAGCTGGTTCTCGCCGAGCGGATACAATCCGGTGGTCGGCGTGTTGCACCGCGTTTGCACGCCCGCGCTGGCGCCGATCCGGCGCATTCTGCCCGGGCTGGGGGGCATCGATTTCAGCCCTCTGGTGTTTATCCTGGCGGTGCAACTGGCGATGTCTTTTCTCCCCGGTCCCGAAATCGCCGTCGCCTTGAGCTGCAGTCCCGGCTTCTCGCCGATCTAGCCTGTACCCGCGGTCCTGCCGCGCTTCCCGCAAGGCCCGCCCCGTCAATCCGTTCCCGGTCCGACGAAAGAATTTACCTGGCTTCCGCGGTTTCTTCTTCGGTTTCCGGTTCGTCCGGCAGCGGCAGGAGCTCCAGCCCCTCGGGCGTTTCCACCACCAGGTCCGCAAGCGGGATCAGCGCCTCGGGGACGGGCGCCACTGCTTCTCCCTCCGCCAGCTCGCTGATGGGAAAAAGGGGATCGGTGCTGACGACGATGGGCGTGTCGGGGCGGATGGAAGGCAAGGGCGACGGAATGGGGCCCTCGGCTTCAGCCTGGGCCACTTCTTCCGGGGTGGCCAGACGCACGGCAAATGTAACGATGCGCACAAATCCCTCTTCGTATTCTTCCTTGAACTCCGCGCCGAGTATCAGCATCGCCAGGACGACGAAGCTGGCTATGACGGCCGAGAAGCCGAACCGGAACGCGGTACGCCGCTTGCGCCTTGCCGCGCTTGCACGGCCGTCGTCCGGCTGGGGCGGTTTGAGGTCTTTCACGTCTTGCTGAACCGCAGGGAGGCGGAGTTGATGCAGTAGCGCATGCCGGTGGGACGGGGGCCGTCCGGGAAGACGTGGCCCAGGTGGGCGTCGCAATTCGAGCAAACGACTTCAACCCTCTGCATGCCGTGGCTGCTGTCGACTTGCTCGGCCACGGAAGCATCGGAGGCGGGCTTGAAGAAGCTCGGCCATCCGGTCCCGGAGTCGAATTTGGCGTCCGAGTGGAACAGTTCGTGTCCGCAGCATACGCACTGGTAGGCGCCGGTTTCCTTGTTGTGGAGCAACTCGCCCGTGAACGGGCGCTCGGTGCCCCTTTCCTGGGTGACGTGGTACTGCTCCTGCGTCAGCCGGCCCTTGAGTTCATCGTTCTTCGGGGCTTTGTGCATGAGTTGATTGTAGACGGAAGTCAGTTCTCAAGGAGGCGGTTTACCCGGCGAACGAACTCGCCCGGGTCGTCGAGTTCGCGCCCCTGGGTCAGCATGGCCTGTTCGTGCAGCAGCCGGGTCAGGTCTTCGAACAGCTCGGCGTCGCCTTCGCGCAGCGCCAGGCGCTTGAACAGGCCATGACCGGTATTGATCTCCAGGATCGGCTTGCTGTCCGGCAGCTCCTGGCCGGTGGCGCGCAATATGCGCTGCATCTGCACGCCCATTTCGTGTTCTCCCAGCGCCAGGCAGGAGGGAGAATCCGTCAGCCGCGCGGTGGAACGCACATCCGAGACTTCGTCGCCCAGCACGCTCTTCATGCGCCGCAACAGCGCAGCGGCGTCCTCCCGGTCGACAATGTCCGCGACCTGTACCGGGGCCGTTCCCGGCAGTTCATCCGCGGTCAGCGCGCCCCGGGTGATGTCGCGGAACCGCAGGCTCTCGTACTCGCCGAGATGCCCGATTACCCATTCGTCGACGGGATCGGAAAGCAGCAGCACCTCCAGGCCGCGCTGGGTGAAAACCTCCAGTTGCGGACTGGACCGCGCCGCCGACGGGGTCGCCGCGGCGATGTAATAGATTTCGTTCTGGTCGTCCTGCTTGCGCCGGGCGTAATCCGCCAGGGTCTCCGATTGCGCGTCGTCTTGCGACGCCGTGGTGGCGAAACGAAGCAACTGCAATATGCGCTCCCGGTTGCCGGAATCCTCGACCACGCCTTCCTTGAGCACCCGCCCGAACTCGTTCCAGAATTCCTGGTAGCCATCGGCATCGTCCCCGACCAGCCTGTCCAGCATGTCCAGCACCCGCCTGGCCAGGGCCTGGCGCATGGCCCGCACGTCGTCGTTCTGCTGCAGCAACTCGCGCGAGACGTTCAGCGGCAGGTCCCTGCTGTCCACCACGCCGCGCACAAAGCGCAGGTACAGGGGCAGGAACTGTTCGGCGTCGTCCATGATGAAGACCCGTTGCACGTACAGTTTCACGCCCCGCGGCGATTCGCGGTTGAACAGGTCGAACGGCGCCCGGCGCGGAATGAACAGCAGGCTGGTGTACTCGCGCCGCCCCTCCACCTGGTTGTGCGCGTAACACAGCGGGTCCTCGCTGTCGCGGGCGACGTGCCGGTAGAACTCGTTGTATTCCTCGGGCTTGATTTCACGCTTCGGCCGCGTCCAGAGCGCCTGGGCGGTATTGACGATCTCCCGTGGCGGTTCGGCTCCTTCCCCGTCTTCCTCTCCGCCCATGCCCGGCATGCTGACCGGGAAGGCAATGTGATCGGAGTAGCGGCGGATCAGCGAGCGCAGTTGGAACGGTTCCGCGAAGTTGCGTTCGCCGTCCTTCAGGTAGAGGCGTACGGAGGTTCCACGCCGCAGCCCGGGGGCGCCCTTGACCGTGAACTTGCCCTGGCCTTCGGACGACCAGCTGACACCGGCTTCAGCGGGAAGGCCGGCGCGGCGGGTCAGCACCTCGACCCGCGAGGCAACGATGAACGAGGAGTAGAAACCGACTCCGAACTGGCCGATCAGGCGCGCGTCCTCCTGCTCGTCGCCGGAGAGCCCGGCAAGAAAGTCGCTGGTGCCGGACTTGGCGATGGTGCCCAGTTGCTGGATGACCTCGTCCTCGGACATGCCGATACCGTTGTCGCTGACTTCGACCCAGCCCTCCTCGGCATTGAATTCCAGCGCTATCGAGAGCTCCGGGTCGTCGGCCAGCAGCTCGGGACGGGAGATCGCCTCGAAACGCAGTCGATCGCATGCGTCGGAGGCATTCGATATCAGTTCACGCAGGAATATCTCCTTGTGGCTGTACAAGGAGTGGATCATCAGCTTGAGCAGCTGGCGGACCTCGGCCTGGAAGCTGCGGGTGCGCGCCCGGCGGGTCTTCTTCGCGGAAGTGTCTTGCGTCATGGATCAGGAGCCTGGTGTCGTGTCACGCCTGTATCGTCGCATCAGCGTGTCTCCCCTGGTTCGTGGCAAGGCGCGTCCCGCCGGGAATGGCGCCTCCCATTGCCCAGGGGCGCAACGCGGCCACGGGCCAGGGGAGACACGCCCTTCGGGAGCGGGCGTAGCGCGCCCCTGCGGCGTTGCAGCCCTTGGAAATACAGGCAGTATTCCCTGTGGGCTGCGCCTTGCAGGGACACGCTACGCCCGCTCTGATGCGACGATACAGGCGTGACACGACACTAAGGCTTGATCGTGATCGGGGTACCGATGCGGGTCATCATCCATATCTCCAGCATTGCGGCGTTGCTGACGGCAATGCAGCCGTCGGTCCAGTCACGCGTCGAGTAATAGTTGCGGTCCCGCCCGTTGGCCGGCCTGATCGGACGGCCATGCACCATGATGAGACCGCCGGCCGCCACCTCGGCCTGCTCGGCCCGTACCCGGTCCGATTCGTCGGGATAGGAGATCTGCAGGGCGAGCATGTAACTGGAGTCCGGCTTGCGGGCGGAAATGTAATAGTCGCCTTCGGGCGTGCGGTAGTCGCCCTCGCGCAGCTTGCGGCCCCTGGGCGCCAGACCGAGGGCGATCGGGAATGCACGAACCGTTTCTCCATCCCTGATTAGATATAGTCGGCGCAGCGATTTATCAACCATGATCGAATCGATTACCGGCAGGGTTACGGGCTCGGTCGCGGGAGCCGAGGCGATTGCGAGGCCCAGTATTGCCAGGGCGGTCAGCCGCGAAACCAGGCCGGGGGACTGCCTCGGAAGCATCGCTCAGGAAGGCGCGGCGGCGTTTTTCGCCTGCAGCCTGGGGAACAGCAGTTGGGCGCCGACTTCCAGAGTGTCCGGGTCCAGGCCGGGGTTGTACTGGCGCAGCAGCCACATGGGAACGTCGTTGCGGCGCATCAGTTGCCAGACGGAATCACCCCTGCGCACCCTGTATTCGCTGACACCGACTACGTGGTAGTCGGAGAAAAACGCTTCCTGAAGCTCATGATGGAAAGCCACTCGGCGCTGGGTGAACGTTTCCCGGCTTACCCTGCTGAAGTCCAGGCGCAGACGTCTGCCTATGCTCACCGACCTGCCGTAGCGCAGTCCGTTCATGTCCCGCAGGCGCTGTGTCCGGATTTCCAGCCAGTCGGCGTAATGCCCGAGCGTTTCCGCGGCCTCAACCTGCACCAGGTCCCCGTCCAGCACCGTGTAGTCGTTGGGGTCCGCCAGGCTGACCACGCCGAAGGACGGGCCGGTGGGAGCAGGTTCCACCGCCGGCGCCGAGGCCACCATGCGCTCCGCCTCGGCCGTGGCCTCAGGCGCCACTTCAGCCACGGGCGGCTGCGGAATCGGCAGTTGGGCCGATGTAAGCCGAAGTTCCTGGCCAACGTAGATCCGGTTCCTGTTGTTTATGTTGTTCAGTGCGAGCAACTCTTCCTCGGACAGGCCGGCCCGGCGGGCGATCCTGCCCACGGTGTCGCCCCGGCGCACGCGATAGGTATTCGCGCCATCCGGGATTGGTTCGCGCGCGGCCGGCCCCGGAATCTCCAGCGTTTGCCCCGCCCGGATGCGGTGCATGTTTCGCAGGTTGTTGGCCTGCATAAGCCTCGATACGGTCGTGTCGTAGCGTTGCGCGATCAGGGACAGCGTGTCGCCGGGCTGGATGACGTAGTTGCGGTCGCGGATCTGGTTGGCGTAGCGCTGATCGCTTTTTATGACCGCGATGCGGTCCTGCGCGTCCGCCATCGGGGGCACACGCAGCGCGTAATTTCTGGGAACGTACTTGGAATCGCCCAGCACCGGCGCTCGCAGACCTGGATTGAGGCTCGCCAGGGTCGAAGATTCCACCGCCAATGCGCCGGCCAGCGTGCTAAGGCGCATGTAATCGGGCACCTGCACCATCACGTAGTCGATGGGTGGCTCCAGGTCCAGCGGTCCGAACCAGCGCTCGGCTTCCTCCTCCACTTCGACGGCGGCGATCAGCTCGACATAGAAGTTGCGTCCGGCAAATTTGAAGGTTCGCCCCCGGTAACGTCGGACCACGGTCTCGATGTCCCTGGTGCCCAGTTGCCTGATGGCGCGCAGCATCGCGCCGACCCCCTGGTTGTAGGCGGTGATCGCCAGCGGCCAGCTGTCGGTCAGGCTGTGGTTGTACTTGAGCAGTTGAGCCGCGGCGGTGGTTGCCCGCCACGGGTCCAGCCGTTCGTCCATGACATTGTCGATGCGCATGAACCGCCGCCCGGTGGAGCGGGTGAATTGCCACATGCCCAGGGCCGACGCCGACGAGCGTGCGTGCGGCTGGAACGAGGACTCCACGTGCGGCAGCGCGGCGACCCCCTCGGGCACGCCGTGTTCCTCGAGCGTCTTGAGAATGTGGTCGCGCCAGCGTCCCGAGCGCACCAGGCCGTCCTTGAACTTCTCGGCCACTCCCTGCTGCACGCGCAGGCGCCCCGCCGCGTCCCTGAGCGTTGCGCGCGAGGGGTTGGGTCCCCAGGCGTCAAGCACCCGCTGTTCCTTTTCGCTCAGCTTTCCGGGCCGCCGGTCGGCCAAGCGCACAAGCACGTTGCGGTAGTCCCGCACGGCCGCACGGATGGCGCTGCGGCGCGCGCGCGGCGAAAGGTCCTTGAGGGAGACTTCTCCATACACGACGCCGACATGCAGGCTGTCGTGCACCAGCCTCGTGTCCCGCCCCGTGGCCGCGAACACCCGCTTCCAGAAGTCGATCTCGGTTCGAAGGCCCTCGGGAACCGGTAGTTCATCGGCGCCAAAGGCGGCCCCCGGCGCCAGGGCCAGAGCCAGCATCATGGCAAGCGCCGGCAGCGCGGCGGGTGTTCTGGCTGGCGCCCTCATATTCGGGCAGACTTTCTACACCAAAGCCGCGGATTTCGCAATCCGCGGGCGGTTGAATCCTTGCTTCAATATCGCCTGCGCTCCGCTCCCGGACCCGGTTAGGCGCCGAGGCCCTGGGACATCTGGGCGAAGCTGGTCAAGGGGAACCCGCAGCGCCGCTCCCAGTCCGACTGGTCGATGACCGGCGCGTTGATCAGGCCGAGCATTTCGTTGACCAGAAAGCGGTTGACCGCCGGCACGTCGTTCTGAAGATATTTGGCCGGTCGGCTGAGGCGCATCTGCAGGATCATTCCTACTTGCATCTCCGCCAGCCGGATCGCGGTTGCTTCCAGCGGCTCCATGAACCCGCCGGCGTTGCCGATGCGGGCCACCACGCCATCGTAGATCCGGCGGTGGACAAAATTCGGGAAACGCAGCACGGCGCGTTTCTCGAATTCGGGTACGCCGTCTTCATCCGGCAGTTCGTCAAAATCCTTTTCGACTTCCTCGAGACTGGATACGTCACGGTTAAAGATATAGCCGTATGACGTGTGCGCCGTCAGCGGGATGACGAATACCCAGCCGTGCGCGCGTGCTCTCGCCCAGCAGGTCCCCCGTCCGACCACGGCGATCCTCCTGCACGAATTGCTGCCCGGCTCAATCACCGCCGGCGTCTCCAAAACCAGGGCCTGTCAACACCGCCCCCCGACATGGGGATTCTACTTGACCGCACGCGCCCGGCTGCGGCATGGACAATGCCTGCGACGCAACCCTATACTCCGCTGCATTCGAATGGGTGGCATGAGCGTTTTGCGTCGCAAATCAACGCGTGACAGCACACTCGTGGTTCAGGTTCCGTGAGCGTTAACGGCGCCGGCGCCGCAGGATTCGAAGCGCGATTCGCCGAAGGGGTGGTCGCGTTCCGCTGGCGGATCATCCTGGCGACCCTTTTTCTCGTCGCGGTCGCTTCCAGCGGCATCCTGCGGCTTGGATTCTCCGGCGATTACCGCATCTTCTTCGACGAGGACAATCCGCAGCTTCTGGCGCTGTAAGCGCTGGAAGACACCTACGGCAAGAACGAGAACGTCGTATTCCTGATCGTTCCCGACGACGGCGACGCCACCTCGGAAACCGCGCTCGCCGCGGCCGTCTGGCTCACCGAAACCGCCTGGCAGACCCCTTACTCAAGGCGCGTCGACTCGCTGACGAATTTCCAGCATACGACTGCCGACGGCGACGATCTGTATGTAAGAAACCTCGTTGATCCGCTACAACTGGCCGATCCTGAAGCGCGCTCCCGAATCCGTGCGATCGCCCTGTCGGACCCGCGCGTCGAAGGCAGCATACTGGCGACCGGCGGCGATGTCAGCGTGGTCAACGTGACTGTGGAGCTGCCCGAGGGCAACCAGCTGGAAGCGGTGGCCGAAGTGGCCGGGTTCGCGCGCGGGATAGCCGCACAGGCGGAAGCGCAGTTTGCCGGCCTCGACCTGCGCGTGGTCGGCACGGTCATGGTCAACCAGACCTTCCTCGAGGCGTCGATCGACAGCCAGATGATCTTCCTGCCTACCAGCCTCGCAATCATGGCGCTGATCCTGGCAATCCTGATACGCGGCCTGGCGGGGGTGGCGGCGACCGGCACGGTGATCGTGTTTTCCATACTGGCGTCGATTGGCCTGGGAGGATGGGCCGGGCTGCCTTTTTCCCCGCCCATCGCGCCGGCGCCGACCATTGTGCTGATGATTGTGGTGGCGAACTGCGTTCACCTGCTCGTTACTCTGCAGCAGCGCATCCGCGCCGGCGCCTCCAGGCGGGATGCAATCGTGGAGTCCTTGAGAATCAACCTGTACCCGGTGTTTCTGGCAAGCCTCACGACGACGCTGGGCTTCCTGAGCATGAACTTTTCCGAAGTGCCGCCGTACCGTCATCTGGGCAACTTCGTGGCGTTCGGAATTGCGGCGTCCTTCCTGCTTTCCGTCACCTTTCTGCCGGCCATGCTTTCCTTGCTTCCGATTCGGGCCGGCTCGGACCGGCGGCATGGCGGCCCCTTGCTCAGCTCCCTCGCGGACCTGGTGCTGCGCCGCAGAAAGGCGCTGCTTTGGGGCTGGGCGGCGGTGGTGCTTGCGATGATCGTGGCCATTCCGCGCAACGAACTCAACGATGTGCTGGTGCATTTCTTCGACGAGAGCGTGGAGTTTCGGCGCGATACCGATTTCATGGACGAGCGTCTGAGCGGCAATACGGTGCTCGATTACTCCCTTGAGGCATCCGGCGCGGACGGCGCCACCGATCCCGTTTTCCTCAGCGAGGTGTCGGACTTTGCCGAATGGTTCCGTGAGCAGCCCTCGGTGCGCCATGTATCGGTCATCACCGACACCTTCCGGCAACTCAACCAGAGCATGCACGGCGATGATTCGGCCTTTTACCGGATTCCGGAAAGCCGGGAACTGGCCGCGCAATACCTTCTGCTCTACGAGCTGTCGCTTCCGCAGGGCCTCGACCTCAATAACCAGATCGATACGGCCAGGTCCGCGACGCGCATGACGGTTTCCTCCAGGACGCTTTACTCGCAGGATTTGCTGGACCTGAACGCGCGCGCCGAGGCCTGGCTGGCCGATAACGCGCCGCGGATAGCGGGCGTCAACAGTTCCGGCTCCTCGGCGCTGTTCGCCTATATCGGCCAGCGCAACATTCGCGCCATGCTGATCGGCACCGTGGTCGTGCTCATAGCGATTTCCGCCATCCTCCTCGGCGCGCTGAGATCATTGCGGCTGGGCCTGGTCAGTATCGTGCCCAATCTGCTTCCTGCAGTAATGGGCTTCGGCGTCTGGGGACTGACGGTCGGACAGGTAGGGCTTTCACTGTCGGTAGTCGTGGCCATGACCATAGGCATAGTCGTGGACGACACGGTGCATTTCCTTATCAAGTACCGCCGCGCTCGGCGGGAATTCGGACGCGATCCCGAGCAAGCGGTGCACTACGCGTTCGAGACCGCCGGCCGGGCCCTGTTCACCACGACGATCGTACTGGTGGCGGGTTTTCTCATATTCGCGTTTTCTCCGTTCCTTCCCACGGCCCAGGTCGGGATCCTGACCGCGATGATTATCGGTTTCGCACTGATCGCCGACCTGACGCTGCTGCCGGCGCTCTTGCTGGCCGTCGACAAGCCGTCCGCCGGGGAACCCGGGCGCGGAAATAAGCTCATGTCATAATTCAGCCGGGCTTTTTTCGTCCTCTCGCCGCTGCTGCCAGACATTGCCGTGTTCGACAATCCGTTTGATTCATTTCACAAAACCGTTGGCAAGGCCAAGAAGGAGCGCGAGCAACTGGATCATCTGCTGACGGTTTCCACGCCCGGGGAACTTGCGCTTGTGGTGCTGGCCGCCGGGGTCCTGCTGCTGTTCGCGGCATGGCTGGCATTCGGCAGCGTGGCCCGCAGCGTTGCGCTTGAGGGTGTCCTGGTGGACTCAGGCGAGCGATATCCGCGGGGCAGTTCGTCGCTGCAGGCGGTAGTCTGGCTCGAAAGAGACCTGGGGCTGAATATCGACGCCGGCCTCCCGGCCTTCCTGGAAGTCACAACGACCGATGGAAGGGTACGCAGCCTTGAGGGCACAGTCCTGAACCTCGTCGCGGTGCCCCTGTCCGACGGGGCGGTGCCGTTTGCGTCAACGGCGCCGGTAACCATGCATCGCTTGCGTATCGCCCTCAGCCAGGGTCCGGAATTCGCTTCCATTGAAGGGCGGGAGTGCCGGATTGTGATCGAACTCGGCAGCCAGTCTCCGCTTGCGTTTTTCGCGCGGAGGCCATCCTGAAATGCCGCCTGGCGCCTCCAAAAAGAAAAGCAAAAAGGCCGCATCTCAACCCACTAAGAATAGGGTAAAAACGCCACTTCTGCTGCAGATGCACGCCACCGAATGCGGCGCGGCATGCCTGGGCAGCGTGCTGGGCTATTTCGGGCGCTGGGCTCCGCTCACCGAACTGCGCGAGAAATGCGAGGTAAGCAGAGACGGATCCAGCGCCGCCAGCATCCTGCGCGCCGCCAGGCACTATGGCCTGAAGTGCAGCGGGATGAGCCTGCGAAGCGGGCAACTCAAGAAAATCGAGCTTCCGCTGATCCTGTTCTGGCAGTTCCACCATTTCGTCATCCTCGAGGGGTTCGACGACAGCAATTTCTATCTCAATGATCCGGCGACGGGGCGGCGCACGCTCTCCGCCGAAGAGTTCGAACAGGGCTACAGCAACATTGCGCTGCGATTCGAACGCACCGCAGATTTCGAACCGGGCGGCGACAGGCCCGGCCTGCTCAGGCAATTGAGCACCTGGCGCGCGCGGTCCTGGGGCGTCGTCGCAGGGGCGATCGCCAGCGGGCTCATGTTGGCCCTGCTAGCGCTTGTGGTTCCCGCGTCGGTGAGTGTTTTCGTGGACAGCGTCCTGTTGAACAACGGCCCCTGGGGCCCCCTGGTGGCGGCCTTTCTCGGCGCCGGCGTTCTGGTCTACGTGCTGTCCCTGCTAAAGCACCGGTTCCTCAACCGTCTCGCAATCCGTATTTCGGTGGTTGGCTTCAACAGCGGCCTCACGCGGCTGCTGCGTCTGCCGGTGGAGTTCTTCCAGCACAGGCTGGTCGGCGACCTGACCGACCGGGTCACGTCCATCGACCGGATCGCGAAGAACCTGACCAGCCAGCTCCTTGTGCTCATAATCGACATGGGGATGAGCGCGGTCTTTCTGGCGGCGATGCTGGCCTACGACGCCCTGCTCGCGCTGATTGTGCTCGCGCTGGCCATCGTGAACGGAGTGCTGGCGTACTTCGTCAAGGCGCTGCGCGCCGATCGCAGCCATGCCATGAGGCGCGAACAGGGACTGCTGATCGGCTTCGGCATGCAGATGTTGAGTCATGCGGACGACCTGCGCATGACGGCGACGGACGACCGGTTTTATTCGCGCTGGAGCGGCCAGCAGGCGCGGGAACTCAGATCGCGCCAGCTGTATTCCAGACTGGGCCATATCGACACCGCGCTTCCCGGCCTTATCGCCGCGCTGCGGGCCGCGGCCATCCTGGGCATCGGGGCAGGCAGGGTCATGGCCGGAGACATAACCCTGGGAACGCTGGTCGGGCTCTATATCCTGGCGGAGATGTTTCTGGCGCCGATCGGACGCTTCCTGGAGCTCAGCGACAAGCGCCAGGCGCTGGAAACCGACATGCAAAGGCTGGAAGACATTTCCAGGACTGCGGAAGACCCCGTGTTCGCCCGCCGGAATCCCGAGTCCGGGTCCATCGCCACTTTCAACGGCCGGCTGCAGCTTGCCGGCCGGGTCGAACTGAGAAATGTCACCTTCGGCTACAACAAGGCCAAGCCGCCACTGATCGAGGACTTCAATCTGGTGATCGAACCGGGGCACCGGGTTGCCGTGGTCGGTCCCAGCGGTTCCGGCAAATCGACGCTGTCGCGCCTGGTCGCGGGCATCTATCAGCCCTGGTCGGGCGAAATCCTTTTTGACGGCCATCCGAGGCATGAGATACCTGAGGAAGTGCTGCGGCGCTCCGTTTCCATGGTGGACCAGGATGTCGTGCTTTTTTCCGCGTCCCTGCGCGACAACATCACCTTGTGGAATTCCGCCATTCCGGACGAAGCCGTGATCGAGGCGACGCGCGACGCGTGCATCCATGACGAGATCCTGCGCCGGCCGCTGGGATACGCGACCATGGTCCAGGAGGGAGGCGTGAATTTCAGCGGCGGCCAGCGCCAGCGGCTGGAAATCGCCCGTGCCCTGGTGGGCAATCCGACAATCCTCATTCTGGACGAGGCGACCAGCGCGCTGGATGCCGCGACCGAGGAATTCGTCGACGACGCGCTGCGCCGCCGCGGCGTCACCTGCCTGATAGTGGCCCATCGGCTGAGCACAGTGCGGGATTCCGACGAAATCATCGTGCTCGAAAAGGGCGTGGAAGTGCAGCGAGGCGATCACGACGAGCTGATTGCGGATCGGGAAGGCACCTATCACAAGCTGGTAAAGGCGGGTTGAAGCGATGTCCGCGACGGAATACGCGTCAATAGCCGAACTGGCAGCCCGTTGGGGCGAATCCGTGCCCTGCGCCGGCAACCTGCCGGTGAAGCTCGACGACCCCGACAGCGTCTGGTCCATCGAGCAGGGCGCCGTCGACCTGTTCCTGGTCGAATTCAAGAACGGTGTGGAGCAGACGGCGCCGCAGCACCTCCTGCGCGCCGAAGCCGGCGGGCTCCTTCCGGGTGTCGCGCCCGACGAGGAAGATACGACACTCAGCCTGATCGCCAAGGGACTGCCCGGTACGCTTCTCAGTCGGCTGCCGGCAGCCAGGCTGTCTCAAGTGGATCCAGCAGAACTGGCCCGGCAGGCGGATACATGGCTCAGCGGCGTAGCCGATACGCTTTCCCGTTATGCAAGCTATCGTCCCCGGCCGAATGCGCTTGCCGAAACGGGTCAGACGCAGACCCTGGGACCGGGAACGCTTTCGGTGCGGCGCGGCGTGGTGTGGATATCCCAGCCGCCGGGCGGCGCCAGCCTGTTCATGGACCTGATCGACTGTGCCGAAATCCGCGGCGCGGGCAGCACAGGGGAAACCATGATGGCGCTGACTCAAGCCGCCTGGCTCACCTTGTCCGGCGAGGCGACGCTTACGACCAAATCATCGGAAACGCTGGCGGCGGAAGGCATGCTGCTGCCGGCGCTGTCCACTTTTCACGCTGTCGCCTTTGCCCTGGAGCGCCTCAACCGCCGGCTTGCAGTGGTCGACAGCGCGAATCTCGAACGGGCGCGGACCAGCAGCCGCCGCGTGGCTGAAGAGGCCGCCCGCCGCCGGCTGTTCAATATCTATGACCTTCCGGACGAGCAAGACGCGGCTGCGTCCGATATGGCCCTGGCCGAAGCAGTGCAGATTATCGGCCGCCATGAAGGTATCGAGTTCAAGGTTCCGGCACCTTCCGGGCCTTTCGGTTCGCCGGTCGGCCTGGTCGATATCCTCGATGCGTCAGGCGTGCGCGCCCGGCGGGTGCAGTTGGCGGCTAAAGAAAAATGGTGGCGCGGGGACAGTCATGCGATGCTCGCATTCCGGGCCGAGGATGAACGCCCCGTGGCGCTGCTGCCGGGAATGTTCGGACGCTATCGCGAAATTGATCCGGTCAGCAAGCGCAGCGTCAGGGTAACGCCGGCTCGCGCCGACGCGTTCAAGGAAGATGCCTGGATGTTCTATCGGCCGTTGCCGTCAGGGAGCGCGGAACCGGCCGACCTGCTCCGGCTCGGCCTGCATGGTTCCGCTGCGGACCTGCTGCGGCTGGTTATTTCCGGACTTCCGGGTGGTTTGATCAAGCTGGCGCCGGCGTTCGCTCTCGGCTTCGTTGCGAATCATGTTGCCCGTGGCGGTAGCGCCGGCTCGCTGTATGCGGTAGCGCTGGCACTGGCGGGGCTGGGCCTTCTCGGCGCGCTGCTGCACCTGCTTCAGGGTACGGCGATGATGCGGCTGGAGGGGCGCTCTTCTTCGCGGGTCGAAGCCGCCTTCTGGGACCGCCTCCTCGGGCTCCCGCGAACCACCCTGCACCGTTATCCGGCCGGCGATCTGGCGATGTCGGGGATGACGTTTCAAAACTTGCGCGACGGCTTACAGGGCACCCTCGCCGACAGTGTGCTGTCGCTCATTTTTCTGCTTCCCGTGTTCGCTGTCATTTTCTTCTACGACGCCATGCTCGGGATCATCGCCCTGGCCTTCAGCCTGACTTCGCTGCTGGTCACGGCGGCGCTGGGATGGGGCCAGGTGTCGTCCTACGGTCGGATGATGAGCGCAGTCCGCCGCGCCGCCGGGAACCTGTTCCAGATCATCAGGGGGATTTCCAAGCTTCGGGTCGAGAATGCGGAAGGATCGGCCTTCGCCATTTCGGCGAAAGACTATCGTGAGCAGAAGCGCGCCGAATTCAGTCTCGGCACTCTTGAGGGACAGTTGCAGGCCTTTGGGGCCGCGCTCCCCTTTCTCGCCGGCGCAGTGCTGCTTGCTGCGGTTGCGGCGGGCGGCGACCGGGATTTCCCGGTCGGCGATTTTCTTGTCGTCTACACGGTCTTTATCGTGTTCCAGGCCGCCGTTACCCGGCTCGGAGAGTCGATTGGAGTCATTGCCGCCATGCGGCCGGCGTTCGATCAGATGCGGCCGATGCTGGCCGCGGAACCTGAAACCGCGGTCGAAGGCGAGCCGGTTGAACACCTGGGCGGCGAGATTCTGTTCGACCACATTTCCTTCCGCTACGATCCCGACGGCCCCCTGATTCTCGACGAAGTCACCATACGCGCCCGCCCGGGCGAATTCGTCGCGATTGCCGGCGAGTCGGGGGCCGGAAAGAGCACCCTGTTCCGGCTGGCGCTGGGCGTTGACCAGCCGACGGCCGGCGCTGTCTATTACGACGGACGCGATCTGAGGCACCTGAACGTGAAACAGGTGCGCCGTAAGATCGGCGTGGTCCCCCAGTCTGTGCAACTCCATCCGCAGGATCTCTGGGACAATATCGTCGCCCACCATGAGGAAGCGTCGACCGAGGAAGCCTGGAAGGCGGCCCGGGCCGCGCAAATCGAACGCGAGATCAAGGCCATGCCCATGGGCATGATGACCATGGTCGGCACCAGCGGGACTGTCCTTTCAGGCGGCGAGAGTCAGCGGATCACCATAGCCCGCTCGTTGATGCGCTACCCGCGCATCATGCTCCTGGACGAGGCAACCAACTGGCTCGACAATCAGAGCCAGGCCCAGGTCATGCAGAACCTGGCCATCCTGACGTCAACGCGGATTGTCATTGCCCACCGGCTGTCGACGCTGCAACACGCTGATCGCATCTACGTGCTGCAGGCGGGTAAAGTCGTTCAGACCGGTTCCTTCAAGGAACTCATGGAGGTGGGCGGGGTTTTCAGGGAACTGGTCAAGAGGCAGATAGCTTAAGCGGGATCCGTATACCGCGCCAATGAAGAAACCGATTAACGCAACCGAGTTTCTCGTCTCCAAAGCCGGCTCGGACGGCGAGTTTCGCGAGCGCCTCCTGGCCAGGCCGAAAGAAACGATTGAAGGGGAATTCGGCGTGACGCTGTCCGCGGGCCATGAGATCCGGGTGCACGAGAACACGGATACCCTCACGCACCTCGTGCTTCCGCCGAAAAGCAGGCTCAGCGAGGAAGAACGCGAAGCCGCGAGGACCGGGGTGGCCTCGCTCGAATTTCTGAAGAGGACCATGTACGCTCCCGCGCCTGACATTCGTCCACCTGTTGAGGAAACGGCGAGTGTCCCGGGCAGCTCCGCTACGCGTGATGCGCTGGCGAAAGCGGCCAGGGAGAGCATCCGCCGCGGTCTCGCCTTCCTGGAGTCCGTTGTTGACGAGAACGGGGCCTGGCACTGCATCCGGTTCAGTACGGCCGACCCGGATATTCCACGGCATTACGAGAAGCCACCTTTTGTTTCGGCATTCTGCGTACTTGCCCTGGAGTGCAGCGAGGAAGAGCGGGCCAGGGCCATTTGCAGCCGCACACGAACGTACATTGCCGAGACCATCGAGTATCCCGGATTGTGGCGCTACTATCGCCATCTTCCCCGGGACCTTGACAGTTCCGCACTCTGTTCGCTCGCCACGGGGGATCATCCCTGGATTCTTCTGGGAAGCAACGTTCCCGGCATGCTGGCGAACCGGGACGAGCAGGGACGTTTCCTGACCTGGGTGCTGGAGGAAGGCGAACCCGACGTCGTGTCGCGCTTTCGCATCGAAGCCGACCCAGTGGTCAATGCCAACGTCATCGCCTACCTAGGTGACCATCCCGAAACCAGGGACGCCCAGGCCTGGCTGCGGGCCGTGATCTCCGAAGGCCGCGCCGGCGGTTCCTCCAAGTGGTATCCCGACGCGGTCGCAATCTACTATGCAGCCTCCCGGGCCATGCTTCGCGCGCGGCCCGCGCTTGATGGACTGCGCCCGGTTCTGACGGAACGTATCCTGGACCTGGGCGGTGAGCACGAAGGCTTAGGCAACATCCTTCAGACCGCCCAGGCGGCGTCGGCGCTCTACAACATCGGAAGTCTGGAAGACACCCATGCGAAACGCCTGGCGGCGAGGATAGTGGGTTCGCAACGCGAGGACGGCAGCTGGCCGGAACTGCTGGCCTTTGGCGATCAGACCCTGAAGTGGGGCACGGTAGGTCAGATAGGGCATGGCTCGGAAGCCGTGACCTCCGCATTCTGCATCGAAGCCCTGGAGCGCCTCGTCGAAATCCTGGCGCCGTGAACGATTTCCGCCGGTGTCGTCCGGTGCTAACATGAACGGCGATGTAATTAGGGGGCAAACATCCCGTCGAAGAAGCTGCCATGCCGCAAGATACAGCCGCAACTGGTGGTTTCGGGCCACGCAACGCCGATACCCCTGATCTGATCGAGCCTTCGATCCGGACAGCCCTGCCGCACTATCTGCCGCTGGGCATTTTCCCGCTGATTCTTGCCGCCGCGGCCTATGGCGGCTGGTGGTTGCTGCCGCCGTTTCTCTTTTTCGCCGCCGCGACGCCGCTCGACAAGGCGCTCGGCCTCGACGGACGCAATATGGATCCGAGCAAAGCGCCCGCCCGCCGCCTGCGCTGGCACAATCTGCCGGTCTGGGCCTGGGCGTTTCTTTGGCCGCCCACACTCATTTTCGGCCTGTGGCGGATTCTTGTCGCGGACCCTTCGTTCGCGATCTGGGAAGACATGCTTCTGGCAATCATATTGACGATGGAGGCCCAAGCGGTATTCATTATCGGTCACGAACTGGTACATCGGCGCACGCCCTGGGAAAGGCGGATGGGTGAATTCCTGCTTTCTTCCGCCTCCTATCCCCAATACGCCACGGAACATGTCTATGTTCATCATGCCGAGGTCGGCACGCCGCATGATGTGGGGTCCGCTCCCAAGGGAGTGAGTTTCTGGCAGTACTTTCCGAGGGAAATCGTCAGCAATCTCACCAATTCCTGGGAAGTTGCCGGCAGGCTTCTGGCGCGCC
Source organism: uncultured Gammaproteobacteria bacterium (assembly GCA_951828235.1). Classification (GTDB taxonomy): domain Bacteria; phylum Pseudomonadota; class Gammaproteobacteria; order Steroidobacterales; family Foliamicaceae; genus Foliamicus. The sequence goes on along the minus strand of OX639965.1, from coordinate 1,067,425 downwards.
GCCGTCTGCCCGTGTGGCATTACAGCAATCCGTTCTGGCGCTACGGCATCTATATCGCATTCTGGTTCTCGCTGGTGTTCTGGATGGGCGGCATCTGGGCAGTCCTGGTGTTTGCCGCGCTGGGCTTCAGTTGCGTGTTCTCGATGAAGATCAGCAACTACATGCAGCACTACGGTCTGCGCCGGGTTAGACTGCCGAACGGCCGCTGGGAAAAGGTATCGCCGCGCCATTCCTGGAACGCCGACTGGAAGTTTTCCAACTGGATGTTCTTCAACATGCAGCGGCACGCGGACCATCACGCGCTGGCAAGCCGCCAGTATCCGCTGCTGCAGATCAACAGCCCCGATGAGTCGCCGCATTTGCCGGGGACCTACAGCGACATGATGAATGTCGTGCTGCGGCCCAAACGCTGGTTCGAGAAGATGGACCCGCTGGTGGATCAATGGCGCAAGCACTTCTATCCCGAGATCGATGACTGGAGCGCCTACGACAGCCCCGTTTCCGCGGCGCGGCCTGACGCCCTCGACGCAATCATCGAAATCTTCGCCTCCGCGCCGCGGCTCGCCAGCTGGATCGAACGAAATCCGGAACTGCTCGACAACCTGCAGGAACAGGAGTTCACCGATCTCGACCTGCCGAAGGGATTCATACCGGATCCGGAAGTGGAATCGATTGCGCGGCGCGGGCTGGCGCGAGTGTATTGGACGCTTGAGATGAGCGTTGAGGAAATGAAAGGCCAGATGGCCGAGATTCCCGCGGCGGATGCGAAAGAGACCGCTGAAGTCGTGCGCAACTGGTCGAACGACAGGGTATTTCAGGTCGGCATGCACGTCCTGCGCGGCAACCTGTCGCCGGCGGAGGAGCGAATCGCGCTGTCGAATCTTGCCGAAGCCACGATTGTTACCGTGCTCTCCGCCGTGCTCGCGGATTCCGTGGACCGGCGCGGACCCGTGAGCGAGGGCGGCGCGGCGGCGATCTTGCTGGGCGATCTTGCCAGCCGGGAAGTTCAACCGGGCGTTGCGGTCGATATTCTGTTTGTGCATGACGGCGCCGGCGACGACCAGCGCCTCTGCGCGCTGTTTCTCGACACCCTGACGGGCCTGGCGCGGAACAGCCTGTTGTTTTCCCCGATACCGCCCGGGTCGGACACCAGTCTGGTCCGGCCGCTTGGCGGCCTGGCGGAGTACTGCAGGAAAGTGGGCGCTGGCGGAGTTCCCGATCTCACCAGGGCGCGCTGCCTGTTCGTGACGGGCGATTCCCGGATCGCATCACGCGCCGCGGCAGAAATCGACACCCTCCTCAAGCGCGCCTGAGGGCGTGAATTGATCCAGTCCCGGACTATTCCACAGCGCGGAATACTCATGCAGGCTACGACTGCCGACCGGGGCGTAGTCGGGCGTCCCGCGATTACGCCGCACCTTGAATTCCATGTCATCGGCGAACAGCAGACACTGCTGGTTTCCGAATCGTTCAATACGCTGCTGCACGGCGAACTCTATTGCAAGCTGTTGCCGCTCGTCGACGGCCAGCGCGGGCAGGACGAGATTGCCGCCGCGCTCAAGCCCGGCCGTACAGGCGCCGAAGTGCGTGCGGCCATCGCTTCGCTCTCCGCCAAGGGCTATGTCGTCTCCGCCGAGCACGGCATGGAAAGGGACCGTGCGGCCTACTGGTCGTCTCTGGGCGCCTCGCCACGCTGGGCCGAGCAACGGCTGGCCGGAACGCGCGTCGAGGTGGAAGGCGACGAGGGCCGCCTGGCAAGGCGCCTGGAGCAGCAGGGCGCCGCCGTGGGAACCGACGGGTCGAAGCTCGCCGTGATCGTATGCGAGGACTACCTGTCGCAAGACCTTGCGGAAGTGAATCGGCGCCGGCTCAAGTCGCGCGCGCCGTGGATGCTGGTGCGGCCGCGCGGCATGCAGCCGCTATTCGGTCCCGTCTTTGGCGCGGGCGAAGCAGGGCCCTGCTGGGCCTGCCTCGCCTACCGCCTGGGCAGCCATCAGGAAGTCCACCAGTTCCTTCGCAATATTGCCGGCGATGCCGCCGCCTTCAAGCCGATTGCCGCGGAGCCCGCGCTTGTCGAAGCGCTGTTCGGGTTGGTGGCGGCGGAGATTGTCAAATGGCTGGTGCTGGACGAGGCGGCGCCGGTTCACGCACAGGCGATTGCGCTGGATGTCGGAACATTCACGAGCTCGCATCATCCGGTCATGCGCCGGCCGCAGTGCCCGGCATGCGGCGACGAAGCGCTTTATCGTCCCGATCGGCCGCCCATTGCCCTGCGCCTGAAAGCGAGTCCCCGGGCCGTCAGCAACAGCGGCGGCACGCGCACTGTAGCCCCTGAAGTCACGCTGGCGAAATACCGCCACCTGGTGAGCCCTGTCAGTGGTGTGGTGACCTGGCTCAAGCGCACTACCGACGATGCCGATTCCTGGCTGCACGTGTATTGGGCGGGAAGCAATCTCGGCATGAGAAGCCGAACACTGAGTTCGCTGCGGCGCAGCCTGCGCAGCAAGAGCGCCGGCAAGGGCAGCACCCGCGAGCAGTCCGAGGCCAGCGCGCTGTGCGAGGCCCTCGAACGTTATTCGGGCTGCTTTCACGGAGACGAAATCCGAGCCCGCAGGCGGTTCGCCGAATTCGCCGGGGGCGAGGAGGCGATCCACCCCAATGAGGTCCAACTGTTCAGCGACACTCAGCTGGACAACGCGCAGCGTATCAATGCGAAGGGCCACCCGTACAACATCGTGCCGCCCCGCCTGGATCCCGACGCCCAAATCGACTGGACGCCGGTGTGGTCGCTGACGCAGCAGCGGCACCGTCACCTGCCGACCTCCATGCTCTACAGCATGGCGCCGGAACAGCGTGGCCCCGCCGAACTGATCGCCGATTCCAACGGCTGCGCCGCGGGCAATACGCTGGAAGAGGCGATCCTGCAGGGATTCTACGAACTGGCGGAGCGGGACGCTTTCGCGATCTGGTGGTACAACAGGCTGCAGGTGCCGGCGGTGGATCTTTCCGGCTTCGACGACGATTACCTGGCGTCGGCTCCGGACTATTACGACCGCTACGGGCGGGACGTGTGGATGCTCGACGTTACCTCGGATATCGGCATTCCCGTTTTCGTCGCACTCTCGCGCAGACCGGACGGGGAAACCGAAGACATCATTTACGGCGCCGGCGCCCATGCCGACCCGGGCATTGCGGCCTTGCGGGCGATCTGCGAACTCAACCAGTGCCTGACCTGGCTGCCGCGTCCCGGAAGCCGCGATGGCCGGCCCATGATTGATGATCCGCTGGCGCTTTGGTGGTGGAAGACCGCGCGGCTTGCGGATTGTCCCTGGCTGTCTCCCGCGCAGAACGCACCGCCTGTGCAACGCTCACAATATCCGGCGATCGAATCGGAGGACATGCGCAAGGATGTGGAGCATTGCCGATCGCTGGTTGAAGCGCGGGGCATGGAGTTCCTGGTGCTGGACCAGACGCGGCCGGACGTCCGCTTGCCGGTGGTGCGGGTGATCGTGCCGGGCATGCGCCACTTCTGGGAGAGACTGGCGCCGGGGCGGCTGTATGATGTGCCGGTCGTCATGGGCCGCCGCAACAGCCCCTTGTCCGAAGCCGACCTCAATTCCGTACCCGTCATTGCATGAGGAGACGATTTGGACATTGACGAAGCAATAACCCGCACCCAGGACCGGCTCGCGGAAGAGGGCGGCACCATGCGTGACTTGCTGGAGCACTTCCGAAGCAGGATTTCGCCGGTCCTTATCGGAGATTCGGAATGGCAGCGGGTACTGCTATGCGCGAGGAGGCTCCCGATAACCATGGGCGCCCTGCCGTTCGGGTTTGAACTGCCCCTGCACGAACGCAGGCCGGAAGCGGACTTCGGCGCCTCGCTGGCAAGCGGAACCAGGGTGGCGGCGTTTTTCGAAGAGCGCGCGCGGACCGACAGGACGGATGACACCGCCAGAGCGGTCGTGCGGCTGTTCAGGGAAATGGAAGCCGAAAAATCGCTGCTGCGCGAGATCGTCGGGCGGAAACTGATGCTGGAATATGACATAGGTTCCGCACCGGGCGGTGAGGGTGCGCAACCCGGCATCTTCCTGCGGCCCGGCGAACGGCCGATTGCAGGCGGCGGCCAGATGAAAGATGTCAACATCGTGGTCGACGCGCTCGTCGCCTGCGTCGGCTGGGGGCGGAATGCCGCCCAGCGGGAAAGCCTCGAACGCGTTTACCTGGCGCAGCCGGACGACACGCGCATGGACTCCTTCGGCGTATTTCCGTCTCGTTCGCGCTCGATCCGGCTGGCCATCATGGGTTTCCAGTCGCAACAGGGAATCTGTTCTTTTCTGGAAGACACGGGGTGGCCGGGCCGGATTGAGGCCGTGGAGTCGGTGATTTCGCGCTTCAGGGAACGCGCGAACATTGTGCGGTCCGGCGCGAATATCGACGTCGAGGAAGACGGTGTAGGCCCTGCGCTCGGCCTCACGCTCATTGTGAAGCAGAGATATACGAAGGATTCACGCTACTGGCTGGACGGCCTGACCGATTGGGATCCGTTTCTGGAAGCCCTGCGCCACGAGGAACTTGTCGTTCCGGAAAAACTTGCGGCGCTTGCCGGCTGGGTTTCGCAACCAACAATGCTCTATGGCAAGTCCGGGCGCTATGTGCTGCTGCGCGGCATTCATCACATCAAGCTGGTCATATCCGGAGACCGGCTTGAAAAGGCCAAGGCCTATGTTTTCATGGTGCTTTCCGGAGAGGTTCCGAACTGATTTCAGCCGGAAACGCGCGCACGAAAAGCCCCCCCTCAGAATGAACGGGGCCCATTTTGTTTATCAGCCGATGCGGAACCGGGGGTTCCGCATCCTAACCGGCCGCCGGACGGCTGGCGCGGCTTACCAGCAGCAACAAAGGCCAGCTGAGATGGCTTCGAGTTGCTCCTCGGTAATGTTCGGATCAGGAGGCAGCGCGAGATGCACGGTCTGCATGTCGCTCTCATGAACCTTGATCGTCATCGACTCGGGAATCGAAATGTCCAATTCCTTGCTGATGGTTGATTTTGGATCTGACAGCAGCTGTTGCCGGAAATCCGCGTCCAACGCGGATTTCTCGACGATCTGCTGCAACATGTGTTCGCCACTTCTCATAATAAATCCCCCGACTTAGTGGAGTTAGCCAAGCTCAAGCCACGTTCCTGAGATTGGATCATGGCCTGGCAATCGAAAAGTATATCAGACAGTGTTTTATTGGTATTGTTGCGTACACAGGATAAAAGGATGAATGGGTCAGGCCGCATGCAGAGGATTATTCACACCGTTGTCCCGGGCGTTCTTGCGCTGTGCTGCCTGTTGACTGCACAGGCCCTCGCCCAGGTAGAGACCGCGGAGCAGAAAGGGCTGAGGATCGCGCTTGATGCCAGCGCCCGTATCGACGGGTTCGGGGATTTCACCGCCGAAATGACGATGCTGCTGCGCGACCGGAAGGGACGCGAGACCCGCCGTCAGATGCGATTGAAAGTTCTCGAGGTCGACGGCGACGGCGATAAGAGCCTGTTCGTTTTCGACCAGCCCCGGGACGTCAGGGGAACCGCGCTGCTGAGCCACAGCCACGTCAATACCGACGACGATCAATGGTTGTATCTGCCCGCACTCAAGAGGGTCAAGCGCATCAATTCGTCGTCCCGTTCGGGCGCATTCATGGGCAGCGAATTCACGTACGAAGACATGAGCACGCCGGAGGTGGAGGAATTCTCCTACAGGTATCTTCGCGACGAGCCCTGCGGCGAATTCACCTGCACAGTGACCGAGCAGGTTCCCCTCGACGAGAAATCCGGATACAGCCGCAAGGTCGTCTGGCAGGACACCGTCGAACTTCGAACATGGAAAGTGGAACTCTTCGACCGCAGGAACTCGCATCTGAAGACGCTTAGCTTTGCGGACTACGGGCTCTATCTTGATCAGTTCTGGCGGGCCGGTGAAATGACGATGGTGAATCACCTGACCGGCAAGAGCACGGTGCTGCAGTGGACCAATTTCCGGTTCCGCACCAGCATCGACGGCAGCGAGTTCACCCAGACTGCGCTTCGACGCGTGCGCTGATGCGGTTCGGCGGCGCGCTTGCGGCCCTCATGCTCATGATTACAGGGGGCGTCGCGGCGCAGACTGTTGATTTTTCGGGCGACCTGAGCCTGCAGACCCGGTGGTTTCCGGAAACGCCGGCCTTCCCGGGGCAGCGCACGGGCGGCGGGGGCATGGTTGTCGAGCCGACGCTCTACTGGGACATCGCGGAACGGGTCAGCTTCACCTTTACCCCGCTTTACCGCTACGACAGCGCCGATTCCAGGCGCACCCACGCGGACCTGCGCGAGGCTTACCTGCTGATGTACGGGGACTGGGGCGAAAACTCCTGGGAGCTCCGGCTCGGAGTTGACCGTGTATTCTGGGGAGTGGTCGAGTTGCACAATCTGGTGGACGTCGTCAACCAGTTCGACCTGATCGAGCACCCGCGCGAGGAAGCCAAGCTCGGTCAGCCCATGGCCTACCTGACGGTGTCGGGCGCCTGGGGCATGACGGAATGGCTGGTGCTGCCCTACCATCGCGAGCGCACGTTTCCGGGTCCGTCCGGGCGCTTTCGCGGACGCCTCGCGACTGTGAATGACGCCCTGTACGAGAGTGGCGGCGAAGAGCGCCATGTGGATCTGGCCGCCCGCTACAGCAACTCCGTCGGGCTGCTCGACTTTGGCCTGAGCGCCTTCGCCGGGACAAACCGCGAGCCCGGATTCGTGCCGGAGCTGCGCGACGGCATGGTCCCCGGCCCCGATACGCGGTTTGTCCCCTACTACGAGCAGATTCGTCAACTCGGGGTGGATGCCCAGCTCACGACCGGGGACTGGATCTACAAGCTGGAAGCCGTTCGCCGCAGCGGCGCACGCAACCTGCTGGGCCTGGAGGAGGATTACCACGCCTTCATCCTCGGCCTGGAACGCAATTTCTACGGGATCTTCGGCTCCTCGGCGGACATGGTCCTGCTGGCCGAATGGCACGACGACAGTCGCGGACCAAGGGCTACGAATGCCTGGGCGAACGACGTGTTCGTGGGAGCTTCCGTTGCACTCAACGACGTGCAAAGCACTGAGCTCATCGTGGGCATCCTTGGCGACGTAAGCCGCGACTACCGCGCCCTGAACTTCGGATTGAGACGCCGCCTTTCGGACAGCTGGTCGTTGCGGTTCGAAGTGATCGCGCAATTGAGCGTGGATCCGCGGGACCTGACCTACGGCGGGCGGCGGGACAGCTTCCTGGCCCTGGACTTCACCTACAGTTTCTGATGGCGCCGGCGGTGATCGAACGCCTGTCGGCGTACGGACGGCTGATCCGGCTGGATCGACCCGTTGGCACGCTGCTGCTGTTGTGGCCGACGCTGTTTGCCCTGTGGCTGGCCGGCGGGGGCGATCCGCCGGGCGGAATCCTGTTCGTGTTCGTTGCCGGTACTTTCCTCATGCGCTCGGCCGGCTGTGCGCTCAACGACTACGCCGACCGCCGGGTCGATCGCCTGGTAAAGCGCACCCGCTCGCGTCCTCTGGCGACCGGTGAGATCAAGCCCGTGGAAGCATTGTTCGTGGCCGCCCTGCTGACGGCCGCGGCCGCCCTGCTGGTCTTCAGCCTGCGGCCGCTGGCGATCGGGCTGGCGGTTGCGGGCGCGGCCGTGGCCGGCTTCTATCCTTTCGCGAAACGGTTATTCTCGGCCCCGCAGTTGGTACTGGGAGCGGCGTTTTCCTGGGGCGTCCCCATGGCCTATGCCGCCCTTTCGAGTCTCACCGACCCGTCCCTGTGGGTTCTCTGGCCGCTCACCTTCCTCTGGGTGGTCATCTACGACACCGTTTACGCCATGGTCGATCGGGACGACGACAAGAAGATCGGCGTGCCTTCCACGGCAATCCTGCTGGGCGGACGGGACGTTGCTTTCGTCGCGCTGGGTCTTGCCGTCTACCTGGCGGGTATGTTCGGCCTGGGATTGGGGGTTGGCCTGGGTCTGCCGTTCCTGGCGTGCTGGGCCGGGGCGGTCCTGTGCGCGGGCCGGCAGGTCTGGCTGATTCGCGGCAGGGACCGGACACGATGCCTTCAGGCCTTCAACAACAACTCGCTGCTGGGCTTCTTGCTCTACGCCGGGCTGGCCCTGAACATGCTCTTGAGTCCCTGATATCGGCCGAACGCCCCGCCGTCGAAGCACCATTTTTTGCGCAGGTTTTTGTTTGTGTTACGATCCGAGAGCCTGGTTGGACACGCGGTAAACATAAGCGGGGATTAGAACTGTGGAAACTACGGCGGGCGGGCATGCTCTCAGCTGAGGACATGCATCGCTACCTTACTCAGAGAGCGGCTGAGGACAGTGATTTTCGCAGGGGGCTCATAGCGGATCCCAAAGGTGCCCTGCATCAGGAATTCGGCATCGAGATTCCTGACCATATCGAAATTCACGTGCATCAAAGCGACTTCAGCACTGTGCATGTTGTGCTGCCGCCCGACCAGGCGCTCGACGAGGAGCAGCTTGAAGCAATTTCGGCCGGAATGTGCTGCTGCGGAATCTGATCGGGACAGCGCACTAGGTATTTTCGGCGGAACGGTCCAGTTCGGTCCTTAGCGCCTTGGCGGTTAACCGGGCAATCACGACAATCAACACTGCGGTGACGATGAGTCCCGTGACGAAAATCGACTGTGATATTACCGGGGTGCCCGCCTGGTCCATGGAGGCCAGGCTGCCCGCGACCGAGCCCAGGTAGACATAGAGAAAAATGGCCGGCAGCATGCCGACGACCGTGCTGAACAAGTAGGCGCCGAAGCGCACGTTGGTCAGCCCCAGGGCGTAGTTCAGCAGGTTGTAGGGGATCAGGACCGAGAGCCGCGCCAGCAGCACGATCTGCCAGCCCTTGCGGGCCACCGCGCGGTCCAGCGCGCTGAAACGCGGCATCGCTTCCAGCCGTGACTCGACCCAGTCCCTCGCCAAAAACCTGCCGACAAGAAACGCGCAGCACGCTCCCAGCGTGCTCGCAAGGGACACCAATGCCACGCCCAGGGCCACGCCGAACAACACCCCCGCGGCCAGGGTCAGAATGGAACCCGGAACCATGAGCACGGCGGCCAGGATATAGGCGAGAATGAATCCGGCCCAGGCGATGCGCGGATGCGCCTGCGCCCAATCGGTCAGCTGGACCAGCCACTCGCGCGCCGGCAGTAGCCATACGGCGATCACCAGCACCGCCAACGACACCAGCAATATAAGCGCCCGCCGCTTCATGCCGCCTGGGCGCCGTTGCGCGCGACCCGGCGGTAGGCCGGAGCGCAGAATCGAAAGATGGCCGCCGCCAGCGGCATGGTGCACAGGGCCATGGTCGCCAGCGCAAGGGGCAGGCGATCCGGCGACCCGAACACGCGCTCGGCCAGCAGCGCCACTCCCACCGGACCCACCGACAGCCCCAGCAGGTTTATGCAAAACAGGTACACGGCGATGATTCGGGCCCGGAATCGATTCGGAGTCACCTCGTTCAGCGCTACCGGAGAAATGCCGAAGGGCATGCTGATCAGGCACTGCGTCACGCCGATCAACGCCAGCGCCAGGTATGCGGTGGGCGCAAAGGGAAAGGCCACGGCGAAGGGAAGCGCAATCATCGCGATCGCGAACGCAACCCGGATCTCGGCGTCCCGCGGCCAGCGCCGCCGAAGCAACTGGGCCGCTACGCTGCCCAGGTACACGCCCAGCGGCGCAGTCACCAGCGTGACCGCACCCAGTCCCAGGCCCGTCTCGGCCTGGGTCCAGCCGAATTCGCGGATCAGAAAGGAAGGCGTCCAGGCGCCGAAGCTGTATGAATAGGTGACCTGGCAGGAAAAGCCCAGAAAATGAGTCAGGTACAAGGTGCGCTGGGACCCTCCAAGGAAGCGAACGAAGTCCCTTGCGCCGACGCCCGCTTCGGGCGCCTCTCCGAAACGGGTGGTTTCGCGCACCGAGGCCAGCGTGAGCACCCCCAGAAGCACGCCGGGCAGGCCTACGATAATGAAGACCACCTGCCAGCCCTCTAGGGCCCCAAGCAGGGGCAGGTTGGCGCTTCCGCCGCCCGCCACCCAGTTGATGACCAGGCCTCCGGTCAGGGTGGCCAGCCCGATTCCGATATAAAGGCCGGTGGCATAGGTTGCGGTCGCCCGCAGCCGGGCTTTTGGGGGGAAGTAATCCGCGATCAGCGAATAGGCGGCGGGTGACAGCGCCGCCTGCCCCACCCCGACCAGCATCCGTGCAAGAAACAATTGGGCGTAGCTGGTTGCAAGCCCGCAGGCTGCGGTGGCCAGGCTCCACACTACGACGCCGGCGGCAATCACGGAAGGCCGTTTCCACAGGTCGGCCATGCCGGCGGCGAAAAGGCCAAGCGTGGTGTAAAAGGCTGCGAATGCCAGGCCGTACAGCATCCCGATCTCGACGTCGCTCAGGTTGAGATCGTGCTTCAGGGGCTCGACCAGCAGCGTGATGATGTTGCGGTCGAGGAACGAGCAAAGGTACAGGACCATCAGCAGGATCACGACGTACCAGGCGTAGCCGCGCCGGGGCCATGGCGTCGTGTCGGTCGCTTTGTTCAAGTTGCCGGCTTCCGCGGTTTCATGGCCATGTGGATAACTTTGTGGACAACATCGCCCGCAGGCCTTGGCTCTATTGGCTCGCGCAGTTTTCCACAGCGGGGGAAGAATTCAGCAGATGCAGGAAAGTAAAGAAATATCAATGGCTTAAGACAGGTTAACAAAGACGTTATGCGAAAGTGGTCGCAATGTGAACTGCGCAATACGGTTTTCTGCCGGGTGTGAATAAGTGACTGGCGGCGGGCATATTATCCCGGCGCCCTGTCTCCAAGAAGCCGCGCCAAAATACGCGCCGCCTGCCCACGATGACTCCTGCGTCCTTTTTCCGCGGGGCTCATCAGGGCAGCGCACCTGCCGGTGCGCCCGTCCAGAAAAACGGGGTCGTAACCAAACCCCCGGCTGCCTTGCGCGCTGGCGGCGATGCGCCCTTCCCAGACGCCCTCGGCAATCAGGGGAGGCGGTTCCTTTCCGGGCGTGGCCAGAACCAGCACGCACCGAAGGCGCGCTGTCCGGTTTTCGGCCGGAACGCCGTCAAGGCTGCTCAGCAGTTTCCGGATGTTGGCCCGGGCGTTTCCTTCGGCGCCGGCGTAGCGGGAGGAATAAACGCCCGGCGCGCCCTGCAATGCGTCCACTTCCAGGCCGGAGTCATCGCTCAGCGCCGGCAGTCCGGACTGCTCGGCAGCAGCGCAGGCCTTCAGCCGGGCGTTTTCCTCAAAGCTTGAGCCGGTCTCCTCCGCTGCTTCAAGACCGAGTTCGCGCATCGCAATCAGGCGAAGCCGTCCCTTGAGCAGCTCCTGAAGCTCAAGCAGCTTGCCCTGGTTGCCCGTGGCCAGCACGGCGGTTCGGAGATCGGCCATTTCAGTACGCGCAAGTGTCCCGAATTCCCGGGGAAGTATGTACCGAGACGGGGGCGGCGTGCGATATTCTTTGTGCCCCACCGCCGAATCTTCCCGGAATCGAAACAATGCCGGATTCCACAACGCCCGCCGAAAGTCGGTATCCACATCTCTTCACCCCGATCTCATTGGGGCCGGTGCGCCTGGCTCACCGGGTGATTATTCCGGGCCACTCCATGGTGCACGGGGATTCCTCCGGCCTGATTACCGAGCGCTATCACGCCTATCTGGTAAGGCGGGCCCGGGGCGGCGCTGCTCTTGTGGGTATCGAGTCCGCCCCGGTACACCCCGACAGCCTGACCTGGACCGGACAGCTTGAGCTTTGGCGGGACGAGATCATCGATCCCCTGGCCCGCACCGCCGAGGCAGTTCATGACGCGGGCTCCAGACTGTCCATAATCCTCTGGCACGGCGGTCACAATGTGCCTTTCGGCCGCGGAGCGGTAGCGCTGGCTCCGTCGGCGATTCCGTCGGTGCAGATCGGCCAGGTGCCCAAGGCCATTTCCATTGCCGAGATCGGGGAGTTGGTCGGGTACTACGCCGCCGCGGCCGAGCGCTGCGCCAGGGCGGGGGTAGACGTCATCGAAGTACAGACCGCATCCGACTATCTTCTCGGCTCGTTTCTCAGCCCGCAGCTTAATCACAGGACCGATGGCTACGGCGGGTCGGTGGTGAACCGCTGCCGGTTCGTAATAGAAGTTCTGGAAGCGATACGAACAAGAGTTCCCGGCAGCGTGGCCGTGGGTCTGCGCACCTCGGTCTTCCACGCCATTCCGGGGGACCCTGACGGTTACGGCATGGAAGAGTCACTCCCTGCGATGGCGACGATTGCCGAGGCAGGCGTTACCGATTACGTGAGCGTAATGAGCGGTTCCAATGCGGCCTTTGCGGAGACCATTTCGCCCATGACCTATCCTCGGGCACAGTTGGCGGAAGAGGCGGCACGTTTCAGGGAGGCGCTGTCCGTTCCGGTCACGGTGGCCGGGCGCATCCGCACCCCCGATGAAGCGGAGGCCATCGTCGCGTCCGGCCAGGCTGACGTCGTCGCCATGGCCCGCACGTTCATCGCCGAGCCCGACTGGGTCGTGAAGGTGCGCCGCGGCGAGGAGGAGCGCATCCGGCCCTGCATGTCCTGCAACCAGGTCTGTCTGGGTTTTGCCACCCTGGGCTTGCCCGCGGGCTGCAACATCAACGCGGCCGCTGGAAGGGAACTCGAAATGCCCGGCGGGGCGCCGGTCGCAACCCGCAGGAACATTGCCGTCGTCGGCGCCGGTCCGGCCGGACTGGAATGCGCGCGCGTAGCGGCGCAGCGAGGTCACGCCGTTACCCTGTATGAAGCTTCGGACGCGCTTGGTGGCGCCATGCGTCTCGCAGCCCGCTGCCCGCACCGCGAGGAGATGCTGCCGGCCCTCGAGTGGTGGGAGCGGGAGCTGTCCCGCCTGGGCGTCATTGTCCGATTACGCACCGCGATCGATGATCCTGGGGATCTGGATGTTGACGAGGTGGTCTGGGCCACGGGCGGCTCGCCCGGCTGGACCTGGCTTTGGCGCAACCGGCCCCGCCTGACCGGCGGCATTCCGGGCGCGGAAAACCTGCCCCACGGGCGCGACATCCTGGCGGGCACAGCGTCAGTATCGGGAAGCGTCCTGGTGATTGACGAGGAAGGCAATTGGCCGGCAGTCAATCTGGTGGAATACCTGGCGGCAATGGATGGCGTTTTCGGCGTGACCGTGGCGACGGCCAGCGCGCTGTTCGGCGATCCGGAGCTGTCCCTGACCGGCGAACTGCCGCTGGTCACCCGCCGCATGAAGTCGGCGGGCGTGAAACTGCACAGCGGCACACTTGTGAAGGAGGTCAGGAACAACACCGCAATATCCGTGGAAGGCGCGGTGATGGGGCCCTTCGACGACCTGGTCCTGTCCATGGGAGCGGTCGCCAACCCGGCGCCGGACGGCGTAACCGCGATCGGCGATTGCCTCGCTCCCCGGTCCATCTGGGCGGCGGTTCAGGACGGGGCCCGGCTGGCGCTGAATCTCTGACGCGACCGTACGGGCGTGACACGACGCCAGCTCAGCCTGCTTGGCCTTGCGCCTCTTCCTGCGCCACGAGGACCTGCCTGATGCCATCCGCCGCGAGGTCGAGCATGCGATCCAGCTCCTCGCGCAGAAAAGCGTTCGCCTCGGCGGTGCCCTGCACTTCGATGATGCCTCCGGCCTCGTTCATCACCACGTTGATATCCGCCTCGGCCTCCGAGTCTTCGGCGTAGTCGAGGTCCAGCACTTCCAGTCCGCGATACAGGCCGACGGAAACCGCCGCCACCTGTCCGTGCAGCGGGTGTTGGACAAACCGGCGCCGCCACGAGCGCCGCCGGCAAGCCAGGCTCAGAGCCAGCCAGCCTCCCGATACTGCCGCGGTACGCGTCCCGCCGTCGGCCTGTATGACATCGCAGTCGACGACTATCGTGTGCTCGCCCAGGGCCTCGAAATCCACGCCGGCGCGCAGCGAGCGTCCGATCAGGCGCTGGATTTCCATGGTACGGCCCGACTGACGTCCGCCGCTTGCTTCGCGGCGGCCCCTGGTGTGTGTGGCCCCCGGCAGCATGCCGTATTCGGCAGTTACCCAGCCGCGGCCGCTGCCGCGAAGGAAATGCGGCACGCCGGCTTCGACACTCGCCGTGCAAAGCACGCGTGTATCGCCGAAGCAGGCCAGGACTGAGCCGCCCGGATGGGATGTGTAGCCGGTCTCAAACGCTACGGGGCGCATTCCGTCCGGATCTCGGCCACTGGGCCGACGCACGGCTGAAGAAGATTTGGTGCCCATCTCACCAATTATGCTAGCGTCGGCGCGCCGGTCTTGCATCGATGTGCTCATTTCCGGCACAGGCGTATCGCGGCGACGCTAAAATTGGCTTGCGTCGATATGGCGGGGGCCAATGAGGCACTACCAATGATTCGTAGTATGACCGGCTATGCCAAAGAGGAGTACCGCAGCGAGAGCGGGTGGCTACAGTGGGAATTGCGGTCCGTGAATCATCGTCACCTGGATCTCGAAGTTCGCGTGCCCGGCGTTTTTCGGGACATGGAGCCCGAAATACGCAGTTTGCTGGCTTCGCAAATTGGCCGCGGCCACGTTGATGCGCGCCTGAGCTGGCGCCCGGCTGAAAAATTTGCCGACCGGATCAAGGTCAACACGGGCCTGGCGGTGCGGGTCATCGGTTACGCGCGGGTGCTGGCGGAGCAGATGCGCCGCCCTGCGGCGGTCAGCCCTCTCGACGTCATGCGCTGGCCGGGCGTAATCGAAGAACATTCCGCCGATCAGAGCCACATGTCCGGAGAGGTGCGCAAATTGCTGCACAAGGCGGTCGACTCGCTGCGGGCCACGCAGGCCAGCGAGGGCGAGAAACTGAAGAAAACCATTGAGAGCCGTTGCTCCAAGATGGAGAAGATGCTCAAGAAGTACCGTTTGCGCACGCCCGAACTTCGGGAGAGGGCCATGGAACGCATGAGCGATCGGCTCGACGCGATCAAGGTGCGCGTGGATGCCGAACGGCTGGAAAGGGAAGTGGCGCTGTTGCTGATGCGTTACGACATCAGCGAGGAACTGGACCGGCTGGAAGCTCACCTGGTGGCCCTGCGATCCGCGCTGAAGGCAAGCGAGCCGGCCGGTAAGCGGGTGAATTTTCTGCTCCAGGAAATCGGCCGGGAAGCCAACACGCTGGCCGCCAAGTCGGGAGACGCGCGCGGTACGCACGAAGCCGTGGATATGCGGGTTCTCGTGGAGCAAATGCGCGAGCAGGCCCAGAATATCCTGTGACGCCCCGCTTGTTTGTCGTATCCGCCCCTTCGGGGACCGGCAAGACCACGATCGTCAGGCGTCTGGTCAGGGAAAACCCCGGCGTCAGCCTGGCCGTTTCCCACACGACGCGCCCGCCCCGCGAACAGGAGCGGGACGCGCACGACTATCACTTTGTAAGCGACGCGTCTTTCGATGAAATACGGGACGCCGGCGGTTTTCTGGAGCATGCGAACGTTTTCGGCAACCGTTACGGGACCAGCCGCCGGGAAGTGGAAGAGAAGCTCGCCGGCGGCAGCCAGGTGATCCTGGAAATCGACTGGCAGGGCGCCGAGCAGGTGCGGCGCGCCATGCCCGAGGCGCAGAGCATTTTCCTGCTCCCACCTTCACGCGGCGAACTGGAGAAGCGTCTGAAAGGCCGCAACAGCGACAAGCCGGAAGTGGTCAAGCGCCGGTTTTCCGAAGCGAGCCATGACGTGAGCAAGTGGACCGACTTCCACTACGTGCTTGTCAATATCGATGTCGGTGAGACCTGCCGGAGGATGTCGAGCATCATGAAAGGCGATGGGGCGGGATACGCTGTTCACGACGAAAAGCACCGGGCATGCGTCGAGGAAGGCATCGCGGCAGGCGGCTGGTAGAGTCTCCGGGAGTGGGGGCATTGCCCCCACAGCCTCCCGCCCTCCAGGAAGGCGGCCTTGCGGCGGCACGCATAGTGATGCAGAATCAGCTTAAGGACTTCTCTACAGAGCAATAGCAATGGCGCGAATTACCGTTGAAGACTGCCAGCAGCGGATCGAAAACATCTTCGATCTCGTGCGCGTGGCCGCTATGCGCGCGCGCCGGCTTGCCAACGGCGCGGAGCCTTTGGTCCCGCGCGAGAACGAAAAACCCTCGGTGATCGCGCTGCGCGAGATCGCGGCCGGGCTGGTCACGGAAGAGAGCCTTAACGAGCAGGAACGGTCCGTTGAGGAAGCGTTCGCCACTCCGGGAGAAGTTCGCGAGTATTGAGTCGGACGGCCGGCGCTTGCACCGGCACTCAACGGTCCGAGCGTCTGCCATCCCGTAACCGGGGGCACGGCACGAATCATGCAGCAGGCAGTTGTTCTGCCCGGCACGCAGAAAATCCGGGTATCCGGCGGCGGAATCCGCAGGCTTCTCGCCGACCTGGAATACCTGTCCGAGAACGAGCGCGATCAGGTCCGGCAGGCGTATGAATTCGGTGCGCGCGCCCACCATGACCAGCGCCGGCTCTCCGGCGAACCGTACATTTCCCATCCGGTAGCCGTCGCCACCATCCTCGCCCAGCTGCGGCTGGACTCCGAAACCATAATCGCCGCGCTGCTGCACGACGTAATCGAGGACACGCCCACGCTGCGGGTCAACCTGGAAGACCATTTCGGCCGGCAGGTTGCGGCGATCGTTGACGGCGTAACCAAGCTGACGCGACTCAGGAAAGCCGGTCATTCGGCAACCCAGGCCGCCAGTTTCCGCAAGATGATGCTGGCCATGGTCGACGATATCCGTGTCATCCTGGTCAAGCTGGCCGACCGCCTGCACAACATGCGGACCCTGGAAGCACTGGACCGCGAACGCCAGCGGCGCATCGCCCGCGAAACTCTGGAGATCTACGCGCCGATAGCCAACCGCCTGGGCATTCGCACGATTCGCCGGGAAATGGAGGACCTCGGCTTCCGGTATGCCTGGCCACAACGGTACCGGGTCATCAACCGCCACCTGAACCAGAGGCCCAGGCACCCCCGCGCAATAATGAGGCGCGTCTCCGACCGCCTGCGGCGGGCGCTCAAGTCGGCCAACCTGGAAGGCAGTATTTCCGCGCGCGCCAAGTCCGCCTACAGCATCTACACCAAGATGCGCGAGAAACGGCTGGCCTTCAAGGAAATCTCGGATGTCTTCGGCCTGCGCATCATCGTGTCGGACATCGACGCCTGCTACCGGTGCCTGGGGATTGCGCATCAGCTCTTCCGCCCCATGCCCGGGCGGTTCAAGGATTACATCGCCATCCCGCGCGTGAACGGCTACCAGTCGCTGCATACCGTCCTGCTTGGACCGGAAGGCGTGCCGCTGGAATTCCAGATCCGCACGCCCGAGATGCACCGCGTGGCCGAAAGCGGCATCGGTGCGCACTGGCAGTACAAGGCCGAGGACAAGAGCGTGCTTCCGGCCCAGTTCCGCACCCAGGAGTGGTTACGGCGGATTACCGAAATGCAGGCCACCGCTCAGGAGGAAGAGTTCTACGATCACGTGAAAGTGGACCTGTTCCCCGACAAGGTCTACGTGTTCACGCCAAAGGGCATGATCCTGCGCCTGCCCAGAGGCGCCACCTGTCTGGACTTCGCGTATGCCGTGCATACGGATGTAGGTCACCGCTGCGTAGCGGCGCGGGTGGACGGACAGGTGACGCCGTTGCGCTCGCAACTGAAGAACGGCCAGAACGTGCACATACTCACCTCACGTCACGCCCATCCGAACGCGGGCTGGCTGGAATACGTCGCCACGGCCAAGGCGCGCTCGGCCATTCTCGATTACCTGAAGAACACGCAGACGAGGGAAGCGCGGGAGGTGGGCGCCGTGCTGTTGAACCAGGCGCTGGCCGATCGGGGATCGTCGCTGCGCAAGATGGGGCGCGGTCCGCTTGAAGAAGCACTCACGGAACTTGGGGTGACGAGCCGCCAGGAACTGTACGAACAGATCGGCCTGGGCGAACGTCTCGCGACGCTGGCGGCGGCCGTGGTCATGAATCCCGGCAAGAAGCAATCCGGCGACCGGCGCCGCAAGCTGACTCCCGTGGACATCGCCGGCGCCGAGGGCATGGTGGTGACATACGGGAAGTGCTGCTATCCGATTCCGGGCGACGAAGTGGTGGGACATGCTTCCAGCGGGCGCGGATTTGTCATCCATCGCAACACCTGCGGCAATTTCCGCGCCGAGCGCAAGCGCAAGGACCGCTGGATCCCGATCAACTGGAAGCGCCGCATCCGGCTGGAGTTTCCGGCTGGGCTGCGCATTCACATCGATCATCGGCCGGGCGTGCTCGCGGAAGTCGCCGCCCGGGTGGCCGAGACCGGACACAACATCGCCCAGGTGAACATGCAGGACCGTCCCGAGGAAAGCACCGAACTGTTCCTGTCGGTTCTGGTCAAGGACAGGGACCGGCTGGCCCGGGTGATCCGGGCGATACGCACTTTGCCCAGCGTGCATCGCGTGCAGCGTGTCTAACGCCGGCAGCATGTTTAGTACGCTGACTGACATATTATTGACCCCCGACTCACCCATGAAACGCACTCCTGTACACACCTCCCGTGCGCCGGCTGCGATCGGCGCCTATTCCCAGGCCATCGTCGCGGGCGATTTCTGCTATGTGTCCGGACAGATTCCGCTGGACCCGGAGACCGGCAAGCTGGTTGACGGCGACATCCGCATGCAGATCGGACAGGTATTCGCCAACCTGGCGGCGGTGGCCAGGGCCGGCGGCTGCGATCTCGGCAGGGACGCGGTGAAGATCACCGTCTTTCTGACGGATCTTTCGCATTTCGGACTGGTAAACGAGGTCATGTCGGAGATGTTCGCCAAGCCTTTCCCCGCCCGCGCCGCGATCGAGGTGGCGGGATTGCCGCTGGGCGCGCAGGTAGAAGCCGACGCAGTACTGGTCGTACCGTAGTACGAACCGATTAGCGGAATACGACGCCAGTTGCCTGCTGATTCCGCCTCCCCGACGGCCGAAGACAGCCCGAACCTCACTACGCTCAAGGGCATAGGCCCGGCCATGGCCGGCAAGCTTGAGCGCCTGGGCCTGCGCACGGTCCGCGATCTCCTGTTTCTGTTGCCCATCCGCTACGAGGACCGCACCCGCATACGGCCCATCGTCGATCTCAAGCCCGGCCAGCGTGTGCAGCTAGAGGGAGTGATCGCCCGCGCCAGAGTCATCATGGGCCGCCGCCGCAGCCTGCTCTGCGCGCTGCGCGATGAAACGGCGGAAATCACGCTGCGTTTCTTTCACTTTACCCGGCAGCAACAGGCAGGCTTGAGCGCTGGGACGCGCCTGCTTTGCTACGGCGAGGTACGGCAGGGTCCCAGGGGATTCGAGATCGTGCATCCCGAGTACCGAAGGCTCCGGGAAGCCGAACCGGCGCCAGTCCAGGACCGGCTCACGCCCGTCTATCCCACCACCGAGGGCGTCACCCAGCCCCGCCTTCGCGGATTGACCGACCACGCGCTTGAGCATGCCCTTGAGGATCTGCCGGACCTGATCCCCGCGCCGTTTCTGGCCAGGCTCCGGTTTCCGGGGCTGCACGAGGCCTTGCGCACGGTGCACCGCCCACCCAGGGGCATGGCGCTGGAAACGCTGCTGTCCGGGACCCATCCCGCTCGCAAGCGCATGGCGCTGGAAGAAATACTGGCCTGGCATATGGGCCTGCGACGGATGCGCGAAGCCGGTCAGCGGCGTGATGCGTTTCCTCTCAGCGCGATTGGCCCGCTTCGCGAGGAGTTCTTGCAGCGTCTGTCTTTTGAATTGACGTCCGGCCAGCGGCAGGCGATCGAACAGATCGACGCCGACCTGGCCCGCAATGTTCCCATGATGCGGTTGCTGCAGGGCGATGTGGGGTGCGGAAAGACCGTGGTGATCGCGGCAGCCGCGCTGGCAGCCATCCAGACGGGGCGACAGGCGGCAATCATGGCACCTACCGAATTGCTGGCCGAACAGCATATGCGCACGCTCTCGGACTGGCTTGCGCCGCTGGGCGTGCGCCTGGCCTGGATCTCCGGCGGCATGTCGCGATCCGAGCGCCGGATGTTCGAGGCGGAGCTCTCCGGCGGTGACGCCCAGCTTGCAATCGGGACCCACGCCCTTTTCCAGAAAGGCGTCCAATACCGGTCGCTGGGGCTGGTGGTAGTGGACGAACAGCACCGTTTCGGGGTGCATCAGCGGCTGAGTCTGGTGGAAAAGGGCGCTTCCGGCGGCCAGGTGCCGCACCAGTTGGTGACCACCGCCACGCCCATCCCGAGGTCGCTGGCCATGACCTTCTACGCCGGCCTGGATATTTCCGCCATCCGCGACATGCCGCCCGGGCGCCAGCCGGTCAATACCGTGCTGATTTCGCAGGAGCGCCGCCACGAGGTCATCGAAAGGGTGGCTTCGGCCTGCGGTTCGGGCCGGCAGGCTTACTGGGTCTGCCCGCTGATCGAGGAATCGGATTACATCGAATCTCAGGCCGCCGAGCCGACACACCGTGAACTGAGCGAAGCTCTGCCCGGCATTCGCGTGGGCCTGCTGCATGGACGGGCGACATCGCGGGAGCGCGATCGGGTCATGGGACAGTTTGCGGCCGGCAAGCTGGGGGTGCTGGTAGCCACCACGGTCATTGAAGTGGGCGTGGATGTTCCGAAGGCCAGCCTGATGATCGTGGAGAATGCCGAGCGCCTTGGACTGGCGCAGCTGCACCAGTTGCGCGGTCGCGTGGGACGGGGCGCGGACAGGAGCCATTGCGTCCTGATGTACCGCTCGCCTCTGGGAGAAATGGCCCGCGAGAGGCTCAACACGATGCGCAGCACCCACGACGGGTTTGAGATAGCCCGCAAAGACCTGGCCCTGCGCGGCGCCGGTGAGATCCTGGGCGTCCGCCAGACGGGCGCGCTGCAGTTCCGCGTGGCCGACCTGGTGCGCGACGGGGCGTTGGCGGAGCCGGCCCAGCGCATTGCCGAGGAAATGCTTCACGACGGCGACCCCGCGGTCGAACAGCTGATTCATCGCTGGGTCGGCGAAGGCGGTCGCTACGCTCGGGTCTGAGGCGGTGCCGGCAGTTTTTCGTGTATCTTGGCGCCCTCTCATCAAGTCTCGAGGAGCGCTTCATGCGTGCGCCAAGCATTGTTCTTCTTTGCCTGCTGGGGTTCGGTTGCGGCCCGGCGGATGAGGAAATTCTTCAGGCCTGCGGTCCCACAGCGACGGGTGAAGCCCTGACCTATGCCGACCAGGTCGCGCACCTGATCACGGGCGAGGAGCTGCAGTCCGTGGTGGCCGAGCTGGCAAGCGATGCGTACGAAGGCCGGGCGCCGGGCAGCGCCGGTGACGTGAAAGCCCGCGAGTGGATGGCGGCGCAGCTTGCCGATGCGAATATCGCACCCGGCGCGGGACAGGGCTATGAGCAGCCGTTCGAACTGGTGTCCGTCACGACCGAGTTGCCGGCCGCCTGGCCGTTTTCAACGGGCGTTTCCGTCGCGCCGGGCTCGGAATTCGTCGCCAACGTGGCCAATCAGACGTCGGGGGCATTGCTCGCCGGCGCCGAGCTGGTCTTTGCAGGCTACGGCATCCAGGCCCCCGAATACGAGTGGGACGATTTCAAGGCGCAGGACATGCGCGGCAAGGTGCTGGTCATGCTGAACAACGACCCGGATTGGGATCCTGACCTGTTTGCAGGCAAGCGCCGTCTCTATTACGGGCGATGGACTTACAAGTATGAGATCGCCGCGCGCCTGGGCGCCGTCGGCGCAATCATCATTCATACGACACCCTCGGCGGGCTACCCTTGGCAGGTTGTCGAAACCTCGTGGACCGGTCCGCAGTACGAGATTCCCATCGAAGGAGAGCCCCGCCTTGAAGTCGCCGCCTGGCTTACCGAAACGGCGGCGAGAGAGCTGCTGGCCTCCGCCGGCCACGACCTGGACGCGCTCACGCAGGCGGCCCGCAGCCGGGACTTCGCGCCCGTGCCGCTCGGCATCACCACGACCGTCGAACTCGATGCCGGCCTGGAGCGGGTCGAGACCGCCAACGTGCTGGGCGTGCTTCCCGGGTGCGACGACAAGCTGAAGAACGAGGCGGTGGTGGTGACCGCGCACCACGATCACCTGGGCATGGGCATCGCTTCCTCCGAGGGCGAGGATGTGATCTACAACGGCGCCTTCGACAACGCTACCGGCGTGGCAGCGGTGCTTTCACTGGCCAGGGCGCTGTCGGCATTGCCCTCGCCGCCGCGACGCTCGGTCGTGTTCGCGCTGGTGGGTGCGGAAGAACAGGGGCTGCTGGGGTCGCAGTACTACGCCCGCCATCCCACCTTCCATGCCGGGCGCATCGCGGCCAACGTCAATTTCGACGGCGTGAGCATCTGGGGCGAGGCCAGCGACATGATCTTCATCGGCCTGGGCAAGTCCTCGCTGGACCAGGTTGCATGGGATGTGGCGTCGTACGTCGGACGAACCCTGCGGGGCGACCAGTTTCCGGACCAGGGTTACTTCTACCGCTCGGATCAGTTCAGCTTTGCGAAGGCCGGCGTGCCGGGAATTTACCTGGACGGCGGCGTGGAGATCATCGGCAAGCCTGAGGGCTGGGGGAAAATGCGGATCAACGCGTACACCACGTTCGACTACCATCAGCCCAGCGATGAACTGACTGATGAATGGGTTTTCGAAGGGATGGTCGCGGACACGCGCTTTGGCCTGCTGACCACCTACCTGATTGCCCAGGCGGACGAAATGCAGTCCTGGAACCCGGGGGACGAGTTCGCCGCGGCCCGCGAACAGGCACTGGCGGAGCTTGCATCGGCCTCGACCGCCAGCCCCGCTGATTAGGCGAATTATTAAGCATACGCGTATGATTTCTATGGAAACTTGTCCCGCCTAGCCTCATCGCGACTGCTACACTTGTAAAGCTCATAAGGGCAGTATGTTTGGCTAGGACATCATGCAAGACGTAGGACTGCGCCGGATAGTTGAGAGCGGGGAACTTGAATGGCCCTGGGAAACTTCTCGAGGCCTATTGATTATTTCAGGCGCTTCCGGCGGTGGTGGTGGTGGTTCGGAACACGTGAACGGTCATAAGGGGTCTGATGGACATAATGGATTTGTTTATCTGGTCCCAATTTTCGATAGGGCTGAGAATTCCTGATGCAGGCGGCAGCGGGCGCCGCTGGTGCGCCAACATTCGATCCCGAAAAGCTTCGCCATTACAAGGAAAGGCAAGGGCAATTCGAGTTCGATCTTGGGGACGATAAAGCGGGATTGGCTTTGGGCGACTTGAGTGCGGACTTCACTCAGCCAGCAGAGATTTACCAGGATTCCCTGGTTCGGAATTCTCTGGCTAGGCAAGCATTGCCAAGAAAACGACTAACCGGGCCAATCCAATTCGTGTTGAAGCTATTGAAAGACTGGCACCTGGAAGAGAGCGAGGCCGTGTCATTGCTGGGCTTCAGATCAGTTGACGCGACGCATGTGGCCGATGTCCTTGAAGGGCTGGATGACTTCCGTGGCCGCGACGTCAAGGATCGAATCGCACACTTGTTTCGAATTCACGAATCACTGGATTCACTGTTCCGCGATCTGGAAGCGGAAAACAAGTGGCTGCGCGAACCACATGACCTGCTTGAGGGGAAGTCCCCCTTGTCGTTGCTGTCGGGCGGGTCAATGGAAGGTATTCTGCTGACGAGGGAGTACGTCGATGCCGTTGCAGGAAGATGATTTGCTGGAGGCCGTCCCTGCCAGAAAAAACCGGCGGCGCGTTTTTCGATATGCAAATGTGCCATTGAGTGATTTCCTGAACAGGCAGGGATACGACGCACAGAGCAATGAAGAATTGCGTGAGATTCTTACTGCCGCTGGCTACAAGTCAGACTTGAATGAACTTTGTGATGGTCCATTCAGGCGAAAGGTCCATTTCCGTAAACAAAGCCGATTCTCCGATGGAACTTTTCCAGTGTTCTACAGTTCGCTGGAAACTGCTCAACCTGGAGAGGTTGAGGCGGACGGATCCCCAAAAGCATGCAGAACAACGTGGTGCGCTTGAGCAGCTATTGCGATGAAGGAAGATGATGAGGGGAGGTTGGCCCACGTACCGAGTCGCAGCTGCGAGCGTCAGACGCTCCACACAGATTGGCGAGTACGGCTACGCCGGGAGGCGGGCTATACCTGACGGGCGTCCTGTTCCTGCCTTGGTCCTACCGTTGATGTAGCACCTTGCGTACGAAAGTTAGGACCGAGCGAAAGCTCTACTGGTTCGCGGATGCCAGCGGTAGTTCCATCAATGGCCAGCTTTGGACGTGAGCGTGGACCTCAAGTAGGAATTGCGTCCAGATCCTCACCAACCTCTGAGAAGTGGTAGGTGTTCGCACACATCGATCTACTTCACGCCGCGAGTTTCTCAATCTTTCTGCGAAAATCGCTCTCGGCTTCGAGAGAGGCGACCGCCGTTCCGGCGACGTTTGTCAGGCGGGCGACATCAAGCCGGGGAATTTCTTGCTGATTCTCAAATACGATGACGGATTCGAAGGAAAGCCCATGAAGCAGGAAGTGCGAAAGCATAATGGTCGTTAGTCGCGCCTTATCTCGATTGGGGACTCCATAGATGAACACAGACGAACCTTCACGTCCTTCAAGCCGGTAATCGACAGGGTAGTTGCTTCCATTCGGTACCTCTGTTGGTATGTGGTCTGTTTCAACCCTCTCCTCGTCAACTATTCCGAACAGCAAGGTCCTCAGGTCTTCATAGAATGTTGACGCTACACGCTCTCTGCTGAGAAACGTCAGGTCATAGATTTTCGTGAGTGCTTGGCCAAATCTGAATATGGTGTCGGCGATCTCGTTCGGAGGCGTCTCAACCGTAAAGACGCCATCATCTTCCTCAATGCTGCTATCCCGCACAATCTGCTCACGGAGTGCGGCTCTCGCGCCATCGTAGAAGGCGTCAACATCGTGCTCGTAGCTCATGTGCATGAGTGTATGCCCACGATCACTCAGTACCACGCTACCTGCTCGTGTCTCGGAGAGATAGATTGGAAAATGGTCACCGTCTGGAAATGTAAATGGCGTTTCCAGCATGAGCACACCGTCATCCCGTTCATGGATGCGAACTCTTGCGCACAATCGGTCGCACAGTGTCCTCTCAAGAAGTGTCGTATCAAGGGCCATCGAACAACTCCGGCTCATCGCGCATAGCAGTTAGGCCCTGCACGCGACAATCTTCGATCAAACAGGCGAGGGCGCCTTCCAGGGTTCTGTATCGATCCGTTTCTTCCGCGTAACTGTCAATCTTCTTTCCTGCCACCAGAGCCTCCGAAGTCGCAAGATGAATATGGCATTGATACCGGATGTCTCCGTGTGGGTGGCTGGAACCGTTGTATCGGGCAAGACTGAGAGGCTTTCCACCCTTGTGAATCAACGCAAGACCACAGGAGAAGTCTCTTTCGTCATCCAAGTTTTGCCGCAGATAAACGCGATATTGCGCACCGTCTGTGGATTCAGCGATGTAGTTTCGCTGCCTGTGACGGCCAAGCTTGACTCCCCAACGCGCTCCGGGATTTTGACCCTCTTCGTGGCCGAACGGAGAGCATCGAGGTCATCGTTCGACAGCAGCAGCTCGTTCATTGCGTCGTAACTCTCACTCTGCGGACAGGATAGCTTACTGCTTTAGACCAGTTCTCGGCGACGGGCATACAAGGGGAACCGTTGAAATGCGTGAGTGTGTCTCGAATGGCCTCACGGTCTGACCTCAGCTTCTGGATCGCCCGCTGCAAAGGCATTCGTGTAGGCGAGGCAGAGGTCGCAGGAACGGTATCGGCCGTATGCTTTTTCCTCCTCGCGCTGGACGATAGGGAAGGTCGAGTAGATGTAGCGGATGTCGTCGCGGTTGGTTACGCCGTAGAGATGGAAATAGAGCGCGTCGAGTTTCGCGCGGAGGCGAAGGCGCCGGTCTGTGTCCCAGGGGAACGGCGGCAGCACTTCGTCAGCCTCGTTCACATGGCCCATGTCGCGGGCGAAGGGCGCCATGTCATGCGCTGTGTAGGTGAGTTCCAGAACGGCCTCGCGCACGATCTCCGCGGCCGTCTTCTGTCCGAAGTGCACCGCCTCGTAACGCTCCGGTGGAATCACGGGAAGCTGTTCGAGTATGAACCAGTTGAGATGCTGGCCTTGGATCTTCTGCCGAGCGACAAAATCGAACAGGATGGCATTGAGATTGCTGAGCAGAAGTGCCGCGCCTCTTGCTTCAAGGTTCTCCGGTGACAGGAGAGGAAGCGTGTTGCCGGCACCGGCGAGGGGAATGAGCGCAGCGATCATCGACCTGACGTTGGTTGGAGCAGTGACGTCCTTGAAGCCGAGCAGCCAGGACGCTTCGGGCAGAGCCGTTTCGCTTGTCAGAACCCAATACTGTGGATCCGGCAGCCAGTCTGGGTCCTGGTGCAGCTCGACGGTGGCCGGCGCGGGTTGTGCCGGGCGATGCACGTTCGCGGGATTGATGACGATACTGGCGGCCCGGTGGTCGAAAGCCTGCACCATCTTTCCCTCGTAGAGAGGCACCCATTCGCCCGACGGACTGTCGAAACGGTTGCCGCCGACGGGCCAGGCGCCTTCGTTCTCCTCCAGTTCCTCGCGAGTGCGAAACAGGTGGGAGTCGTTGGTCATGTCGAACATCCGCAGATATTTCACCGGCCATGCCTTCACGTCTTTGCCAGAGGAACGGTCCACAAGCACTGGCAGGCGCTCGTAAATCGCCTTCGTCAGTTCGGCATCGCGGCGAGTAGGAAAGATGGGCGCTGTGCCCGTGTTCGGGTTGACGCGGGCGAAATCTTCTGCCGATAGCGGAAAACAGCGCTCCGGGTCGTGACGTTCGGCGATATCTTGAAGGAAGAAGGCGCACTGTGCGGGGTCGGCAAGCGGAGAGGGGGATGCGAGGAAAGCGCAAAACTTGAACCGGCTATCGACGTCGGGAAAGAAGGGAGGCGCGTTGTAGCGCGTGCGCCGGTTCTCGAAGTCGTAGAGCGCCTTGAGCCTTCCCTCCGTCGCGACGCCCTTGAAGAACCGTGCTGCGGTCTTGTCGGATGCGATGCCTGATGGAAC
Source organism: uncultured Gammaproteobacteria bacterium (assembly GCA_951828235.1). Classification (GTDB taxonomy): domain Bacteria; phylum Pseudomonadota; class Gammaproteobacteria; order Steroidobacterales; family Foliamicaceae; genus Foliamicus. Next base: position 1,040,286 of record OX639965.1, on the reverse strand, counting down.
GAGGAGCCCCACCATACCGTCGGGCTTGACCAATGTCATCGCGCGCTCGACGAACAGCGAGTAGAGGTTCAGGTCGCCGGCGGACAGTAAGCGGTAGTCGCCACCCTTGCGCGCCATGCGCGCCGCGGTGGCGGCCAGTGCGCTTGCCGTGGCGAAGTCCCGCGCCAGCGAATCGTTCGCCGTCTCCAGGTCGGCAATCATTCGCTTGCGGTCGGCGGCGCGCGGGGCCATCGCGATGTCCGGACGCCGTGCCGCGAACCACTCGACCTGCTGAAGTTTCATACGGTCCCAGGGCGGATTACCGATGACTGCATCGAAGCCGCCGTGCAACTCGCTCTTCTCCCAATCCGACCAGACGCCCGGAAACGCGATCTGCCAGTTCAGAAAGCGCTCGCTTTCGGCAAGTGTCCGCGCTTGTTCGAGCAGCGATGCAAAACGCTCAGCGTACTCCGGGTCCGCCGAGTCGCCTGTCTTGCCTTGGGCGATATCGATGGGATCCCCCAGTCTCCCGTCCAGCCAGGCTACGTACGCTTTCCTGTCCTCCCGGTCTCGCAGATTGAGCCACTCAAACGCATGGAGAAGAGACAGGAACGCATTCAACGGCGCCGTCATTTCGGAGATTTCCGTAAAGATGTCAGCGGACCGGTGCGCTTCGGCGATCTCGGCGTCGGTCAACTCCTCGATGATTTGCATGGGCGCCGCCGCACGGGTCGCACGCTTGAGCGGCTCTTTCAGAAACAGGCCGCCCGTGCGCTCCGCGTTGTCAATGGCGGGCCGCACCCAGGCGCCGAACAGGCTGTCGCCGCAGCGCAGATGATGGTCCAGGAAGCTGAGCGGCGCGCCCACAGTAAAGGTATGCAGCCACAGCGAGACCTTGGCCAACTCCACCGCCATCGGATTCTTGTCCACGCCGTACACGCATCGCTTGAGCACCATGCGCCGGACGATGTGCCGGTCGTCGAGTTGCGCCGGGTCGAAGGTCCAGCCGCGATCCTCGGCATTGGCCATGATCGTGTTGCGAATCGTATCGATGCGCTCCGTCAGCGGCGAAACGTACCCCTCAATGAGCGCTTCCGCCTCCGCCATGGCCGCGATTACCCGGTCAGCCAGGTGATCCACGAGGTTGACCAGGAAGTGCCCCGAACCCATCGCGGGGTCGCACACTTTCAGCTCAAGCAACCGTTCCGCCGGATCCAGCGTCCTCAAACGTCCCATTCGACGGTGTTCCGGCAACTCGCCCGACGCAAGCCGGGCCGCTTCAGCGTTGAAGGCCTCCATTCGCCCGCGCGCCAGCGGCTCAAGCGTTTCTTCGACGATCAGGCCCACCAGATCGTCCGGGGTGTAGAAGCTGCCCGAGTCCTTGCGCGCGAAGACGTTGGGTCGGACGATGACTTCGTCGTCCTCAAGAATGATTTCCTGCTCCAGGAGACGCTCGTAAATCGACCCGAGTTGCTGAACGCCAAGATCCCGGTAGTTGATGTAGCGTCGCCCGTCGGGCGTTCGCTCGAACGACAGCGCATCGATTGTGTCGGCCATCGCCGCGTCGCTGAGCCGGACCCGCGTGAGCAAGGGCGTGCGCTCCCGGTCGAACAGGCCCCCGTTGTAGGGCGGAAGGCCGATTGAGGCGTCCCCGCCGTCGATGGCACGGCACAGATCGTCGAATGCCGACCAGTAGCGCGCCGCCGTGTCCGAGAACACGTCGCCCTGATCCTTGCGTCGGCCGATTTCGCCGCGCACCTTTTCGCGGAGCGCATAGTCGTCGTACCGACTGTCGCGGACGGGCAGCAGATCGCGATCTTCCGCGTAGAGGATGAACAGCAGCCGATAGAGAAGGACAAGCGCCGCATCGCGCGCTTCGGGCAACGGCGCATCAGGTTCGGCCATCGCGAGCGTGCGGGCGAGGTCCGGGAAGACCTGCCCGAACACCATCTCCGACAGGCTGGCCGCAACCCTTTCCTGGTAGTAGCGGCCTTCTTCAATCGCTCGCTGATGGAAGGTTTGTCCGTCCGCCGCGCCGCGCACGAAGGCCTCCCGCCGAAACATGAGTGCGAACACCTTCAGCCAGTGTTTCCTGTCATCCTCCGAAAGGGCAAACAGACCGTCGTTGTGCCCCGAAACATCCAGAATGGCCGCGAGATCGATCTCGAAGAATTGCTCGGAGACGGATCGCGCGCCCGCGTAGTACAGACGCCAGTGCGCACCATTGGTGAGAATGCCCCAGCGGAGTTTGCCCGTGGTCAGATCGTCTATGCGCCGGAGGTAACGCAGCATCTGGGTAGACGGCGCCGACTCCTCGCCCCGTCGCCCGGAGCGGCGGTCGAGCGGTCGAAGCCATCGTTTCGACTCCACGACAGTCTGGCCGTGTTCGTAGCGGGCCCAGTCTTCAGCGACCTGATTGGCCCGCCGCTTCGCCTCAGCGTCAGCGAACAACAGTCCGTCCGGGACGTTTTCACGACCGCGCGCCGACAGGTTTTGCTGCCTGAGGCTTTCCGTCCAGCCGAGCCGGGTCAGCACCGGCCAGATCAGATCGTCTTCGGTCTGGCTTTCGTTGGGTGAAAGGTTTGTGGGGAAGCCATCGAATATGCTACGCAGACGGGCCTCAAGTTCGTCGATCTCGGCATCCTGAATGGCTGACCAATCGGCAAGGTTCTTGATCGACTCGCGAAGAAAATCCTCGGCAAACAGGCTTCCCTGGAAGGGTCGGCCGGTGGTCACGCGCCGTCGTTCTCGACATTAAGGCTCATCGTTTTGACCCTTGTCGGTGGAAGAATCGCGGAAAACCTACCATAAGTGTTCCTGCTGACCGCCTCAACACCAACGATTCCTTGAGCGTGCCCTTCCGTCAATTTCCCCGGTTGCGCCGGCCTGTGCCTCGCCATTCAGTCTCGGTTTCGGCCAGCTTCCTCGCCAACACGAACAGCAGATCGGACAGGCGGTTCAGGTATTTCAGGGACTCGGGGTTGAGTGTCCCTGCCTCGTCCTGCAACGCCCAAAGCGAGCGTTCCGCGCGCCGGCACACGGCGCGGGCGAAATGACACGCAGCCGACGCCGGGCCGCCGCCGGGCAGGATGAATTCCTTCAGCGGCGGCAGTTCGCGATTGTGCTCGTCCACGGCTTTTTCCAGCGAGCGTACATGTTGCGCTGACGTGGACCGGAGTTCGTCAACGCACAACTCCGCGCCGGTGTCGAACAGGTGTTGCTGCACGTCGTGCAGAAGTTCCGTAATGCCGCCCGGCTGAAGTTTCGCCAGCAGCACTCCCAGCGCCGCGTTCAGCTCGTCGAGGTCGCCGAACGCGGCGATACGCGGATGGTGCTTGCGGTAGCGCCGCTTCGCGTCGATGCCCGTTTCACCGGCATCGCCGGTTCGCGTGTAGATTTTCGAGAGGCGGTTTCCCACTTTGCCTATTTTCCGTCCGCAACCCCGTAGAAGGAGAACTGCACGCCCAAGTGTATGCTGCGGCCGGGCCCGCGAAAACCGTAAACCTCCTCGAAGCGCGTGTCGCCGAGGTTCTCCGCGCGGATGTGCCAGCGGACCCGGGAAGTCGCCTGCCACGTCGCGGCAAGGCTCGCGAGCAGGAACGAGCCCAGCGACACCCGGCGCGACGGATTGGGCCACGGCGGGTAGAAGACGTCCGGCTGTTCGCCGGTATAGGCCAGGTTCAGATTGATGCCGATGGCCGGGCCGGCGAGCTCGTAGTGGACGTTCAAGTTACCGGAATGGCGCGGCCGGCGAAGCTCCTGGATCATGGTCTCGCCGGGTTCCGGCTCGCCGGCGCGCAGCCAGGTGTAGGAGCCCGAGAGCGTAAGTTTCGCCAACAGACTCATGTGCGCCTCAACTTCAAGGCCGCGCCGGCGGCTGACGCCGGGTCGGTTGCCGGCCGTGAAGCCTCCCGTGGCCGGATCGAAGACGAACCCGTTGATTTCGTCCAGAAGCCGTTCGTCGAACCAGGTCATGCTTCCGGCAAGGCCCCCGGCGCCGCTGGCGTAGCGCAAGCCAAGCTCCCATCCCCGTGATGTTTCGGGAAGGAGTTCGGGGTTGCCGATGAAGTTGGAAAAATAGCCGAAGCGTTCCACGAATGTGGGGTTCTTGATCCCGATGCCGCAAGCCGCGTGCAGGGCGACGCCGGAACCGAAGTGTTTGAGCGCGCTGATTCGCCAGGAGGCCGCGTCGTCGAAGTCCCTGTTGCGGTCGTGGCGCAGTGCCGCAGACGCCGCCCACTCGCCCTGCGCGTCCAGGCGAAATTCCGCCAAAGCCTCGGTGGACCGCGTGCTCAGGTCGCGGTTCGGGTCGCCGAAGAACGAGGCTGCGGCGCGCTGCAGGTAGTCCTCGCGCTCATGTCCCAGTCCGATCGTGATTGAGGGCGAGACGCCTTCCCCCCCGCCGTACAGGGCGAAGCGGGGCAGCAAAAAGGTGGACTGGTAGCTGAGGCGCAGCTTGCCTCCGCTGGTTTCGCCGATCTCCGACCCGGAAGCGAAGTTGTGGTTTTCCGAGCCGGTGTGCGTGAGGCTTGCACGGTGCTTCCAGCGCTCCCCCAAGGTGGTCGCGGTGCCCTGCAATCCCGCCACGGTATGCGTCCGCGTCGTTGAACTGTCCGAATCCGCCGGCACGCCCGTCAGGAACGAGGTTGCGTCGTACTGACTTTCCGAATCGGAGCGGCGGAGGATAAGGCTTAGCGAAATCCGCCGTGAAGGATCGAACCGTGCGACGAGGTGGCCGGTGTTGTTGCGGTAGCCGTCGGCCTCGTCGCCGGAACGGGAAATATTCTGTCCGTCGCTGCTCAGGTGATCCAGCGAAACGCCGAGGCCCCAGCCGTCGCCTCCGGCGGAGGCGCTCAAACCTCCCTTGCGCGTATTGAATTGCCCGGCCTCCACGGAAGTCTTCAGCGACTGGCTAAATGTCTCGGGTGCGCTGATCAGGTTGATTGCACCGGCCACCGCGTCGCTGCCCCACAGCGCGCTCAAAGGGCCGCGAACGATTTCGATGCGCCGCAGGTTTGCAGCCAGGAAATGCGAGAAGTCCAGTTCGCCGCCCAGCGCCGGATCGCCGATTTCGATTCCGTCCATCAGAACGAGCGTGTGGTTGGCTTCCGATCCCCGCAGGCGTACCTGCGACAGCGATCCCAGCACGCCGCTTCGGCTGACCGCCATACCGGGCGTTCCCCGCAGCAGTTCCTCCACGGTCAACGCCTGCCGCCGGTCGAGATAATCCTCGTCCAGCACCGTCACCGAGGCGGCGGCCTGTTCGGCCGGCAGCGGCGTGCGCGACGCCGTGACTACGATGTTGTCCGTCAGTTTTTCCGCGGGCTCCTCCGGTTCACCCGGCGACTGGGCGTTGCCCGGTCCGGCAACCAGCGCAATAAGCAACGCGATCGGCAGGGACCGGCGCCCATGTTCGAGCATAAGGGTCTTGCGCGGAGGAATCTCCGCCGCGGATGTGGTGTAGGCCATGGCAACCTCCCGTTCCATTTCTTGCCCGAGGCAGGAACGGGAGAGGGGCCGAAGGGAATTCCCTTGCGCCGCACGCGCCCGCCGCGCTGCCAACGTTGTTCATGCGAGCCGGTCTCCGGGCTTTCGAGCGGATTCCCGATCATTGCGGGACTCCACGCCGCTCGCCTTCCTGCCGTAGGACAGTGGCTGCCATCACGCGCATAACGCTGGCGTGAGCGGCGCTTGACTCGATTACCGTTGCGGGGGCAGCGCCGGACTTGCACCGGCTTCCCGTTCACCCGATGAATCGCCCTGCACTATACCATCGGAGTGTCCGCGCGGGGCTGTATAGAATGCGCCCGGATAGAGCGGGCATTGCCGTGGCGCTTCCCCTGAACAATCCATCCAACTGGCCGGCCCTGCTGGTTCTCGCGCTGATACGCATGACGGCGGCGCTTCCCCACCGCCTGCGGCTGGCAATCGGCCGCGCGGCGGGCGGATTGGCCCTGCGGGTAATGAGGAAACGCCGGGCCATTGCCTTGCGCAATCTTCAATTGTGTTTTCCCGAGTGGACGGATACGCAAAGGCGAGCGGCGCTGAAGGCGCATTTCGAGTCGCTGGGCATGGGACTGGTGGAGCTGGCCATGTCTGCCTGGTGTCCTGATCAACAGGTACGCGACCTCGTGGAGATCGATGGCGCCGAGCATCTTGCCGACGCTGTCCGGCAAGGCTACGGCGTAATCGCGCTGAGCGGGCACTTCCCGGCGTTGGAATTTACCGCCCGCGCGCTGGACCTTCCTCCCCCGGGCCTGGTGGCCGTCTATCGTCCGGGCGGCAATGCCGTATTCGCTTACCTCGTCAATCGCGCCCGCCTGAGGCCCACCTCGGACACGCTGTCGAAGTACGACGTTCGCGGCATGGTGAAGGCTTTGCGATCCGGTGCGGTGCTCTGGTACGCCGGCGACCAGATGACCGACGCCAAGTCCGCGGTGCTGGCGCCGTTCTTCGGAGAACCGGCCATGACCGGCACTGCGCTGGGGCGGCTGACGCGGATCAGCGGCGCTCCTGTCGTGCCCTGGTTTACCCGCCGACTCAGCGATGGAAGGTATCGCGTGGAACTGCTTCCTGCACTGGAAAATTTCCCCGGAGAATCACCGCAGGACGATGCCAAGCGCCTGAACGCATTGATCGAGCGGCACGTTCGCAAGGCGCCCGAGCAATACTATTGGATACACCGGCGCTTCAAGCGCCGTCCCGCGCCGCTGACTGATCCGTACGATTAAGAGGGCGTCCCGCCCTCCTTTTCCGCAAGGCTGAGATCGTGCCGTTCGCGCAGGACCCCAAAAGCTGCCTTGTCATACAGCCCCAGTTTCCGCAGTGACCGCTTGAGGCGCTGCAGCCGGGAACTACTCCAGCCCCCGGGTCTGCGGCGGCGGGCCCGGTCGAAATCGACCAGCCAGACGCGGCCGTGGCGGCCGGCCAGGATGTTGTTTGCGTTCAGGTCGGCGTGACAGATTCCGGCGCGATGAAAACGCGCTACGACGGCGCCCACATTCCCCATGATTTCGCGCGGATCATGCCCCTCTCGCAAGGCGCTTGCCAGCGTCCGGACCCCATCGATCCACTCCGTGATGAGATCGGCCGAGTAGGTCGGGCCGCTGCGCCTGTAATGGGCGGCAATCGGTCGAGGCACCGGCAGCCCGGCCCGGTGCATGCCCGCAAGCAATCGGAATTCCGCGAACGAGCGCACACGCCGGTTTCCCGGGAACAGGTAGCGGTCCCTGCTGAAAAGCGCAGCTTTCCCGCCCCGCAGGTAATGACGCAAAAACCACTTGCCGTCCTCGCCGATGCGCCCGCCGGCGCCGCGCCCTCCCGAGACGGCCGTCCATTGTTGCCGTTGATGCCAATAGCCGTGTTCAAACCACCCGCTGGTCACCGTCGGCGCGATCTGCGCATCGTGTAGGATGCAATCCTTCCCTTCTGTTCGTATTTCTTCAAGCATGTCGAGCCCGCCGCGCAGCCTGTGCGTGATCCGCTTGTCCGCCATCGGGGATTGCTGTCACACGCTGCCTGTCGTGCGGACCATCCGAAGCGCCTGGCCGGAGACCCGCATTTGCTGGATTATCGGGCAAACGGAGCACGCCTTGCTGGACGGACTTGCCGGAGTGGATTTCGTGGTGCTGGACAAGCGGGCCGGGCGCCGGGGCATGCGCGAGTTGAAAAAGAAACTCAAGGGGCGCCGCTTCGACCTGCTGCTGCAGATGCAGGATTCCCTGCGGGCCAGCCGGGTTGCGTTGATGACCGGCTGCTCGCGGCGTTTGGGTTTCGACAGACAGAGGGCGCGGGATTTTCAATGGCTGTTCACCACCGAGCGCATCGACCACCGGCCCGGGCAGCACGTGATGGAAGCGCTGTTCGGGTTTGCCGAACACCTCGGGATCCAGCGCCCGGCGCAGCCGCGCTGGGACTTCCCGCTGGGCGCCTCCGATGTGCGGGCGGCAGCGAAGATGGCGCCCGAAAGGCCGTTTTGCCTCATGAGTCCGCTGAGCAGCCAGCGCCGGGGCGCGTTTCGCAACTGGCCCGCGAGGCGCTACGCGAGCGTCGCCAGGCATGTCGTGGAGCAACTCGGCGGCGAGGTCGTGCTGACCGGATCGGGAAGCCCCCTGGAGCAGGACTACGCTGCGGTGATCGCCGCTCAGCCTGGGGTTACCGATCTGAACGGGCGCACTACGCTGAAGCAGCTCGCGGGGCTGATCCGGCTCACCAGGCTTGTCGTCTGTCCGGATTCCGGACCCGCTCACATCGGCGCGGCGCTGGGAGCGCGGGTGGTGGGCCTGTATGCGGCTTCCAACCCGGACCGCTCGGGGCCCTGGGGCAACCTGGAATTCACGGTAAACCGCTACCCGCAGGCAGTGCGGAAATCGCTCGGCAAACGGGTCGATGAGCTGCCCTTCGGGCGCCGGCTGCGCGCCGGCGGGGTAATGAAGGAAATCGCCGTCGCTGACGTGATCGAAATGGTGGAGCGCGCCTGGGCGCTGCCGGGCCGGGATCTTTCGGGCTAGCCTTTATCGCGCTGGTGCCCGGAGGACAGTGAGAACACGGCCCCGCAATAGGGGCAGGTGGCGTCGGACCCGGGCTTGAGCGGCAGGTAGACGCGCGGGTGGGAGTTCCAGCGAACGGTCCAGGGCAGCGGGCAGGAAACGGGCAGGTCCTTTTCCGACACGATATAGTGCCGCTCCATGTTTGAAGTCGGTTTCTGACCGCTATTCTGCTGAACCATTGTGGAAGTATATGTCGACCCCCCGGTACGGGGGCGCCTTCGCTACGGACTGCTCCCGCTGGCTACGCGCCCAGATAGCGTTGCCATAAATCGGAGACCGTTTCCACGCGCCCGGCGACTTCGTCGGCGGGTGCATGCGGCGGTAGTTCGGCCAGGGAGCGATGATGCAGGATCTCCCGGTATTCCAGGTAACAGCGCTTCAGAACGTCGGCGGCTTCCGGGGTCAGCACTTCGTGGCTGGCAAGGGCCTCCAGTTGCCGCACGTTGTCCGGCCAGGCTGCGAGGTCGGCGTGTTCGTGGGCGTGATTCAGTACCAGGTACTGCACGATGAACTCGATGTCCTGCAACCCTCCCCGGGCTTGCTTGATGTCGAAGCGTCCCTTGTCCACCCTGGGCGCTTCGGCCAGCATCCTCCGACGCATTTCGATCACCTGGTCACGCAGGTCGTCCCGCCGGACCGATTCGCGCAGAACGCTCATGCGCAGCTTCTCGAATGCGTCGCGCACATGGACAGCGCCGGCGATGGCCCGGCTCCTGAGCAGTGCCTGGTGCTCCCAGGTCCAGGCGGATTCGCGTTGGTACTTTTCGAGGGCCTGCAGCGAGGACACCAGCATTCCCGAGCGCCCGCTGGGACGAAGGCGCGTGTCCACCTCGTACATTCTTCCGGTGATGCTCCGGGTCGTGAGCACCGAAATCACCCGCCGCGCCACGCGAAAGAAAAAGTCCGAATCGGCGATGCTCGTCCGTCCATCGGTCACCTGGTCTTCGCCCTGCGCGTCGTAGACGAACACCAGGTCGAGGTCCGAGCCGTAACCCATTTCCAGTCCCGCCAGCTTTCCGTAGGCGATTACGGCGAATCCGGCCTGGCTGCGTTCGCCGTCGACGGTATAGCCGGGCGATCCGTACTGCTCGGCGAGCTCTTCCCAGACGTGCTCCAGCGACCGGTCGATCACCAGTTCGGCAATTCCGGTCAGCAGATCGCTTACCCGCATCAACGGAAGTCCGCCGGCCAGGTCCAGCACACCAACGCGAAAGGCCGCCGCCTGCTTGAATTCGTTGATCGCTGCCAGCCGCAATTCCTCCGACTCGTTGGCGGTCCGAACCAGTCGGAAATCCAGCTCCTCCTCGAGCTGCTCGAGGTCCATTACCTGCCGTGTAATGCGGGAATCGAGCAGCTCGTCCGCCAGCGCCGGAACGGAGCACAGTTGCTTGGCCAGCGTTTCTCCCAGGCCGCATACATGCACCAGGCGGTTTCGGGCCGGGCCGTTCTCGTACAACAGCGCGAGATAGGCGGAGCGCCTGGCGATGGATGCGACGACCTTCAGGGTCCGGGCCAGAGTTAGTCCGGGTTCCGGCTCCTTTGCCGCCGCCTCGATCAGCCGGGGAATGAGCATGTCCAGCCTTTTCCGACCGGTCTGATCCATGCGTGCGTAGTCGGAAGCCTGGCGGACCGTCTGCATGGAATCCAGCGCAACCTGGGGATCGGAAAATCCGTAGGCCGTGAGGACCTCGGCGGCGTTTTCGGTATCTCCCGCCCACAGGGCCGCAAGGTCCCCGGGAGGACCGGCCTCAGCCTCGGGCAGGTCGTCCTGGCGAAAGACGATGGTCGAGAAGTGCCTCGCTACGGCCTCGCGGTGTGACTCGGTCTTGTCCGCCAGGCTGTCCCAATCGGAGTGGCCCATGGCGCAAGCGAGGCGGATGCGGCCCTCTTCGTCGTCCGGCAGTGTTTGAGTCTGGCGATCGTCCATGCCCTGCAGCCGGTTCTCCAGCCGGCGCAGAAAGCAGTAGGCGCGGTCGAGTTCGCCGGATGTGCCGGGCCCGAGAAAGCCGCGCTTGCCCAGTCGCGCGAGCATTTCGCGCAGGCTGCGGCCGCGCAGGTCCGGGTTGGCGCCGCCCCGCACCAGTTGCATCGATTGCGTAATGAACTCGATTTCACGGATCCCGCCGCTGCCCAGCTTGATGTCGTTGACCTTGTCCTTGCGCAGCGCCTCGCGTTCGATCTTGCCCTTCATGTCACGCAGCGACTCGAACACGCTGTAGTCAAGGTAGCGGCGGTAGACGAACGGCCGCATGACTTCCTCGTACAGCGCCTGGCTCATCTCGCAGGGGTTGATCACGCGCGCCTTCACCCAGGCGTAGCGCTCCCAGTCACGGGCCGAGCGGGCCAGGTAGTTCTCCAGCGATGAGGTCTTTATGACCAGCGGACCGCTGTTGCCGAAAGGACGCAGGCGTGTGTCCACCCGGTACACGAAGGAGTCCACCGTGCGCTGGTTGAGCACCCGGATCAACTGCTGGCAGACCAGCGTGTGGAAACGCACTGCGTCGACTTCGACAGGGCCGTCGGTCCTTCCGTCCTCGGAATAGATGAAGATGAGGTCGATATCGGAGGAGAAATTGAGTTCGCCGCCGCCCAGCTTGCCCATGCCGATCACGGCCATTTCGCTGAGCTTGCCGTCTGCCGTGAGCGGCGGGCCGTGTCGGGCGGACACATTGCCACGGGCGAATTCCAGTGCGGACAGGATGCAGGCTTCGGCCAGTCCGGTCAGTTCGCCCAGGCTCTCCTCCAGGCTTGCGAGGCCGTTCAGGTCGCGCCAGAGGATCCGGCACATCTCACGGTGCCGAAACCATCGAAGTTCGCGCATGAACGAGGGTTCCTGACGGCACTCTTCCAGGGCTTCGCCGGCCATTTGCGCGAGTTCGCCCTCCGCAAGCGGGCGGGCGAGCCGGCCTCCGGTCAGCAGGTCCCCGAGTATCTCCGGCCTGCGGGAAAAGCTTCGAGCCGCGAAGGGCGAACAGGCCAATACTCTGTTGAGCGGCGTAAGCAGTTCGTTCTGCTCGAGCAGGGGAGCAAGCGACTCGTCTTGCCGCAACCCGGCCAGCGCCTTGTCGGCCCCTTCGCGCAGCGATTCGGGGATTGAAGGGTGGGCGGCGTTCAAGTCGGGTAGTGGCTGGCGCTGGGAGGCGGCAAAGATTACATCACGGGGACCCGGGGGCGAAGGCGCCGCGCGTTTGTTGAGGGCGGGACGCCCTCTTTCCAAGGGGGAAGTCCGGACGCCAAAGCCCCGCCTTTCGTCGGAAAGGCGGGGCTTTGTGCGCTTTGGCCTGCGCACCGCCGCCGGTTTCGGCGGGCGGCGCAGCGGGACTTACATCATGCCGTCCATGCCGCCGGGAGCGGGCATGGGGGCGGCTTCGTCCTTCTTCGGCTTCTCTGTGACCATGGCTTCGGTCGTGAGCAGCAGTCCGGCCACGGAGGCAGCGTTCTGCAGCGCCAGCCGGGTGACCTTGGTGGGGTCGATGATGCCCCGGCCGACCAGCTCGCCATATTCGCCGAGGGCCGCGTCGTAGCCGTAATCGCCTTCGCCGCCAGCCACGTCATTCAGGACCACCGAGGCGTCGGCGCCGGCGTTGGCGACGATCTGGCGCAGCGGCTCCTCAAGCGCGCGGCGCATGATCTTGATGCCCACGTCCTGGTCGTCGTTGTCGCCGTTAAGGCCGTCGAGCGCCGACTGGCCGCGCAGCAGCGCAACGCCGCCGCCCGGAACGATGCCTTCCTCGACCGCCGCGCGCGTTGCGTGCAGGGCATCTTCCACCCGAGCCTTCTTCTCTTTCATCTCGATCTCGGTGGCCGCGCCGACCTTCACGACGGCAACTCCGCCGGAAAGCTTGGCGACGCGCTCCTGCAGTTTCTCCTTGTCGTAATCGGAGGTGGATTCCTCGATTTCGCGCTGGATCTGCACGACCCGCGCCTGGATCTGCTCGCTGCTGCCGGCGCCGTCGATGATCGTGGAGTGCTCCTTGGTGACCTGGACCTTCTTTGCGGTGCCAAGGTCAGTCAGCGAGGCCTTCTCGAGCGACAGGCCGACCTCCTCGGAAATCACCTGGCCGTTGGTCAGGATCGCCATATCGGCCAGCATCGCCTTGCGGCGGTCGCCGAAACCGGGCGCCTTGACCGCCGCCACCTTGACGATCCCGCGGATGTTGTTCACAACCAGCGTGGCGAGCGCTTCGCCTTCCACGTCCTCGGACACGATCAACAGCGGCTTGCCGCTCTTGGCCACGGATTCGAGCACCGGCAGGAGATCGCGGATGTTGGAGATCTTCTTGTCGTGCAGGAGGATGAAGGGCGACTCCAGCTCCACGCTCTGCGAGTTGGCGTCATTGATGAAGTACGGGGAGAGGTAGCCGCGGTCGAACTGCATGCCTTCCACCACGTCCAGTTCGTTGTCCAGCCCCGAGCCCTCTTCCACCGTGATCACGCCTTCCTTGCCGACCTTGCCCATGGCGTCGGCGATGATCCGGCCGATGGCCTCGTCCGAGTTGGCCGAGATCGTACCGACCTGGGCGATCGCGGTGTCCTCCTGGCAGGGCTTGGAAATGCCCTCCAGGCTGTCGATCACCGCCGAACTGGCCTTGTCGATTCCGCGCTTGATGTCCATGGGATTGAAGCCCGCCGCAACGGCCTTGAGGCCCTCGGTCAGGATCGACTGTGCCAGTACCGTGGCGGTAGTGGTTCCGTCGCCGGCCACGTCGGAAGTATGCGAAGCAACCTCCTTGACCATCTGCGCGCCCATGTTCTCGAACTTGTCCTCAAGTTCGATCTCCTTGGCCACGGACACGCCGTCCTTGGTCATGGTGGGAGCGCCGAAACTCTTGTCCAGAATCACGTTGCGGCCCTTGGGGCCCAGCGTAACCTTGACGGCGTTGGCCAGCGTGTTGACGCCGGCCAGCATCTTCTGCCGGGCGCTGTCGCTGAATTTCACATCTTTTGCAGCCATTGCTGTATTCCTCTATTGGGTATGTGTTGAATCGGGAAAGACCCGAATTAGTCCTCGATGACGGCCATGACGTCGTCTTCCTTCATGACCAGCAGTTCCTCGCCGTCCACCTTGACTTCGGTGCCGCTGTACTTTCCGAACAGCACCTTGTCGCCGGCCTTCAGTTCCAGGGGGCGGACCTCTCCGTTCTCAAGCACCTTGCCCTTGCCGGCGGCGATGACCTCGCCCCGGATGGGTTTCTCGGTGGCCGAGTCGGGAATGACGATGCCGCCGGGAGACTTTCGCTCCTCCTCCGTTCGGCGAATCAGCACCCTGTCTTGCAGCGGTCGAATTTTCATGTTGCGTTCTCCTCGTGGGAAATACCGATGGCCACGCCCCCTCGGCGCGGCGATTCCTCATAAACGGACCCTCTTCATGAGAGGGCGGGTAAATGATAGGGACGGATATTGCGATTTCAAGTGCCAGGCACGCAGTAAAGTGCCCGCAAGGCCGCCTGAACGCCAAATAGTTGCTGAAATTGGCCCGATGACGCCTTCCCGACTTCCTGGCGCCCGGTTTTTCGCACCGATTCGTCCGGCGGAGCGAAGAAGGTATATGATGAGCGGCGACGTGGTTGATCACGGGGGGACGTGATGGCTCTCACCCAAACACGAGTTGGATTTGTGGCGGCATTCGTGCTGGCGAGTTCGGGTTTCCTTGGAACGGCAAACGCTCAGGATGGCCTGGTGGCCCTGGAAGAGATCGTCGTGACGGCGCGAAAGGTGGAGGAGCGGCTGCAGGACGTGCCGCTTGCGATTACCGCCTTCAGCGCCGCGGAAATCCAGGCGGCGGGCATCGAGAATCTTGACGATGTGGCGAACTTTACGCCTGGCATGACCTTCTCGAACCTGATCGGTGAGTTTCTGCCGGTGCCCGTAATTCGAAGCATTGCGCCCACAGCGGTCCAGGACCGGGAGAACAACGCGGCGATTTTCATTGACGGCGTATATGTCTCCGGTCGCGAAGGTCTGAATTTCAGTCAGCTGGACCTTGAACGCATCGAAGTGGTCAAGGGGCCCCAGGCGGCAATGTACGGCCGCAACAGTTTCAGCGGGGCGGTCAATTTCGTCACCGCGCGTCCGACGGACGAATTCCGCGGCAAGGCGGAGCTCACTTTCGGAGACAGGGGCCGGCTCACCGCGTCCGGGGCGATCAGCGGGCCGCTCGTGGAAGACAAGCTGCGCGCCCGCGTCGCGATCATCCTGAACCAATGGGACGGATCATACGAGAACCAGGTTCCCGATGGTCCGGACATCGGCGGGTTCGAATACGAAACCGTGCAGGGCAGTCTCTACTGGACGCCAACGGACCAGTTCGAAGCGGGCCTGTCTCTGTATGTCTCGCAGGATCAGATCGACGTATCCGCCTTGACCTCCGTTACAGCGAACTGCGAGAACGTCAGCGCACGCGGCGAGCGGCTGGCGAATTACTGCGGCGAACTGCCGAGCATCGGCAAGAATGACTTGAGCATTCTTACGCGCGCAACCGGAGAAGAACGCGATGTGGATCGCGCCAGCCTGACGCTCAAGCTGGACACCGCCCTGGGCGAGTTCTCGGCCCTGTCAGGGTTCTCCAAGGTTGAACAGACGTTTCTTTACGACGGTTCCCGTGGCAGCCCGACTACGACATTCTCGTATCAGTCGTTCATTTCGCCGTTTCCGCGCGCCTTCGTTCTCGGCACCTTCGATGCCGAACTGCTGCAGATAGGTGCTGCCGACTCGACCGAGGAATTCAGCCAGGAGGTGCGTTTCAGCAGCCCGGAAGACCGGGCCTGGCGCTATTCGCTGGGCGCCTACTTTTACAGTGTCGAGAAGCAGGAGGGGAACAGCGGCGTGGCGGCGCAGACTCCCCGGCCTCGCACATTTGCCAATTTCTGCCCCTGCATCCAGTTCTTCCCGGGCGTGGGTTTCGCACTTACGGCGTTTCCAAGGACGTCAATCGGCGACCTGGCTTTCCGCCAGTGGTTTTCCGGGCCCAGGGGCAACGCCACGGGTGAGGTCGACGCAATGTTGGAAACCGATGCCGTGTCGGTGTTCGGGTCCGTTGACGCCAACTTTTCCGATCGGCTGAAGGGCCGCGTGGAATTGCGCTGGACGGACGAAGAAAAGCACAGTCAGGATTTTCTTTCCGGCGCCGACCTCGAGAACTCCTGGGATTTCATCTCCTGGCGGGCGACGCTGGACTTCAAGCCCAGCGAGAACACGATGTACTACGGGTCGATTGCTAGCGCGACCAAGAGCGGCGCCTTCGATTTCGATACCGAGGACAACGTCCTCGGCCAACTGGTTTCCGTTGTTAGCCTTATCGACCCGGAAGAGAACACCTCCTATGAGCTGGGCGTCAAGGGCACCTACATGGACGGCCGATTGAGCGCCGACATCGCCCTGTTCCTGATCGACTGGACCAAGATCGTGATTCCGCAACTGGTAGGGGTTGATTCGAACGGCAACGCGCTCACCGGGGTCCTGAATCTGGACATGAATGCCGGAGATGCAACGGTACAGGGGGTGGAGGCGTCATTCGGATTCGCATTCACCGAGAATCTGACCGGCACCCTGGGCTTCTCACTGACGGATTCCGAGTTCGACAACGCCAGGATTCAGTCGTTCGCCGACTTCCCCAGCTATGCGCCCGACGGTGACGTGGCGGGCAACGAGTTGCTGCGCCAGTCCGCGACCCAGGGAAACCTCTCGCTGAATTACCGGCGCGCATTTCGCGGCGACATGGAATGGTACGTGCGAACCGATGTCCTTTATACCGGCAGGCAATGGGTCGGCGCGGTCAACCAGGCGGAAGTCCCCGCCCATACCTATGTCAACCTCAAAATCGGAATTGACGCCGAGCGTTACTCGATTGAACTGTGGTCGGACAACCTGCTGGATGACGACAAGCCCATTGCGGGATTCCGCGACGTGTGGTTCTCGAACGCCTTGCCTGGCGGCGGGGCCGGCGGTTTCTTCGACACCTTCTTTCCGTGGCGGCTGACGGTTTCTCATCCGCGCCGCCGCCAGGTGGGCGCGACGCTGAGGGTCAATTTCTAAAGGACTTCGTCCAGCAGAAATTCTTCCGGGTAGCCCAGGTTGCGGGCTTTCTTGATCGCGCGTGCGTATTCCGCGATCGTCACGGCCCGCAGGACTTGCAGCGATTCGAGCTGGTCCTCCAGCTTTCCGATCTCCCTGCGCCTGTCCTCGACGTTTCCCGCCAGCTTCCTTTCCTCGTCATCGATCTCCCCGTCCGCGGACTCGAGCTTCCTGATCTCATTCTCAAGGGAGCCGATCCTGTCCTTTGCCGATGCCATTTCCGGGCGGATGGATAGGACCTTTTCAATGGCGTCAAATACCGATTGCCCGGCGCGGTAGCCGGCCAGAAACGCCGATTCCGAACTCGCCTGACATACGCGCTGGTAGCCGGCCCCGTTTCGTCCTTCCCAGTAGTCGCTGTCCTGTATGCAATAGACGATCAGGCCCGCTTCGCGCCAATCCATGTATTCATCGCGATCCGGAGAAATTCCGTATTTCACGCAGGCGTCCTAGTGCCTGGCCAGTTGCTCCTGGCGCCTGCCTTCCAGACCATCGTTACGTCCGACCTCGCGCCAGTCGGCGTTGATGCACTCCGATTCCGACATCGTGGCGCAGCCGCCGGCAATCGACACCGCCACCAGCAGACCGATACTCCGCCAACCATTCCTGAAGTTCATCTCCATCATCGCTCGCCAATGCTAAATGAAATTTCTGCCGCAGAGTCATCGTGAGGAGATTCCGGCCAAGATTCCGGCCAAATTGACCATGGTTCTCTACTGACGTATATTTATGTGACTCCTATACGTCTAGCGTAACGCACATGCAAACAAAGCTCACACTGCGGCTCGATGATCGCCTGATCTCGGGTGCCAAGGAATATGCCAGCGCCGCGGGCAAGTCCCTTTCGCAAGTCGTCTCGGAGTATTTCGCCGCGCTCCTGTCGCCTGCGCCGGAACCCTTCGCGGCAACGCCGGCGGTCTCCGCGCTCAGGGGAATCCTCAAGGAGAGCGACGTTGGCGGCGAACAGGACTATCGTGATTACCTGGAGAAGAAGCATTCCTGATGAAATGAGCAGGAAGCTCCATGAAGGTTCTCTTCGACTCCAACGTACTGATCGATTTTCTGCTTGATCGTGCGCCCTTCGCGGATGCCGCCACCGATCTTCTGTCGCGTGTCGATCGCGGACAGATTGAGGGCATGGCGTGTGCGACTTCGATTACGACCATCTTCTATCTGGTGCGCGAGGCGTTAGGCAACTCCGAGGCGCGTCGCCACATCGCGACCCTGCTTTCGATTCTTGAGGTGGCGCCCGTCAACCGGACAACTTTGGAACGCGCCGCCAGCAGCGCAGTTACCGACTATGAGGATGCCGTTGTCGTTGAAGCGGCACGCCAGGCAAACGCAACTTGCATCGTCACCCGCGATGAAAATGACTTTGCGAGGTCCCCGGTTTCAGCGCATTCGCCCGGCGCGCTGATCGGACTGCTCGCGCAGCTTCCCTCCGATTAGACAAGGGTTCATCGCTCTCCAGGCTGAGAGCGCTTGCTGAGCCCTTGAATGCCGCGCTATCTCTAGCTATCATGCACGCTTCTTCTGCGAAATATAACTCTATGGCGTCTATTCTCCTTCTTAACGGCCCCAACCTTAATCTGTTGGGCCAGCGCGAGCCCGAGGTGTACGGGCGGGACACGCTGGCGGACATCGAGCGGCGCTGCCGCGACCAGGCCGAACGGCTGGGCCACGAACTGGCCTGCCGTCAGAGCAACAGCGAGGGCGGCATGGTGGACTGGCTGCAGCAGAACGCACCGGGCGCGCAGTATCTCATCATCAACCCGGGCGCCTACGGGCACACGAGCATCGCGCTGCGTGACGCGTTGCTCGGACTGGCGCTCCCCTTCGTGGAAGTGCATCTGTCCAACGTGCACGCGCGCGAGGAGTTTCGCCGCTCGTTCATGCTGACGGACGTCGCCGTCGGCTGCATCAGCGGCCTCGGGGCGCAGGGTTACCTGCTTGCGCTCCAGTTCGTCGCGGAGCAGTTGCGGGAAGGCCGGTAGGAGGTTCGGATGGACCTGAGGAAAATCAAGACGCTGATTCAGCTCCTGCAGGAGTCGGAGCTGGCGGAGATCGAAATAAGGGACGGCGAGGAGTCGGTCCGTCTCAGTCGGGCCAGCACGGTTACACCTGCGCCTGCGGCCTCGACCGTCGCCGTTGCGGCTGCCCCGTCAATATCTCCCGAGCCGTCGCCGACGCCGGAGCCGGACGCTCCTGCGCAGCCGCAGGGGGAACAGGTGACCTCACCGATGGTAGGGACGTTCTACGCGGCGGCGTCGCCCACCTCGCCGCCGTTCGTCAAGGTCGGCGATTCGGTAAACGCCGGCGACGTGCTTTGCGTGATCGAGGCCATGAAGACGATGAACCACATCGAAAGCGAGTACACGGGCGAGGTGGCCGCCATACTGGTAGAGAACGCAGAGCCGGTGGAGTACGGCCAGGCCCTGTTCGTTATCCGCACGTAGAACACTGTTGCGATTGCAGCCTGCCGGCCTGCCGTGTTTGACAAAGTCCTCATAGCGAACCGCGGCGAGATCGCGCTGCGCATACTGCGCGCCTGCCACGAACTCGGCATTCAGGTCGTGGCGGTGCATTCCAGCGCCGATACCGAGCTCAAGCACGTCCGGCTGGCTGACGAGTCCGTCTGCATAGGCCCGCCTTCGAGCGCACAGAGCTACCTCAACATTCCCTCCATCATCGCCGCCGCCGAGGTGACCGGTGCGGACGCTATTCATCCCGGCTACGGCTTTCTCGCGGAAAATGCGGATTTCGCCGAACGCGTGGAGACCTCGGGATTCGTTTTCATCGGCCCGCCCGCGAGCGCCATACAGACCATGGGCGACAAGGTGCGCGCCATCCAGACCATGAAGGCGGCGGGGGTGCCGACGGTGCCCGGTTCGGAAGGCGTGCTGGGCGAGGACATGGACGAAATCGCCAGGCTGGCGGAGGACATCGGCCTGCCGGTGATCGTCAAGGCGGTGGGCGGCGGCGGCGGCCGCGGAATGCGGGTGGCGCATCTGAGCGCCGAACTGCCCGGCCTCATACCCCTGACCCGCGGCGAGGCCGAGGCCGCGTTCGGCGATTCGCGGCTGTACATGGAAAAATTCCTCACCCATCCGCGCCATGTCGAGATCCAGGTGCTGGCCGACGCGCACGGCAACGCCATCCACCTGGGCGAGCGCGACTGCTCGATGCAGCGCCGCCACCAGAAAGTCATCGAGGAAGCGCCCGCACCCGGCCTCAGCGAGGAAGAGCGTGAGCGCATCGGCCGCCTCTGTACCGCGGCCTGCCTGGAGATGGGCTATCGGGGGGCCGGTACTTTCGAGTTCCTGTACCAGGACGGCGAGTTTTATTTCATCGAAATGAATACCCGCCTGCAGGTGGAGCACCCGGTTACGGAAATGATCACCGGTCTGGACATCGTGCAGGAGCAGTTGCGGATCGCGGCCGGCGAGCCGCTCAGCTTGCACCAGGAGGACGTTACCTTCAGCGGCCACGCCATCGAGTGCCGGATCAACGCGGAACACCCCGAGACCTTCGCCCCGTCTCCCGGCGAAATCTCGCTCTGGCACGCGCCCGGAGGGCCCGGCGTGCGGGTGGACAGCCATCTGTACAGCGGTTACACGGTCCCGCCCTTCTACGATTCGCTGGTGGGCAAGCTGATCGCCTGGGGCGGAAGCCGCAACGCCGCCATCGCGCGCATGCGGCTGGCGCTGGATGAAATCGTCACCGAAGGGCTGGTGACGAACGTTCCCCTGCATCAATCGATCCTCGTAAGCGAGGGCTTTGCGGGCGGCGGCGCGGACATCCATTTTCTCGAGAACTGGCTGCAGTCCGGGCCGGTTTCGGAGGCCCCAACGGGGTCCTGAATTGCCGTGCTATAGTTTCGGCCCGCTCTTCGTCGGGGCGGTTTCAGGGCGACCATACAAACGCATGAGGGGGAGTTGGTTTGACCGCCAACCAGGGGGTAAGCAGGGCGCGCCGCGCCGCGCATCTTTCCGGCCAGTCGGCGAAAGCCAACGGTTCGCGCACGCTTCGGGAATTGACCGGCGAAGCGGTGCGGGACTATTGCCGGACGCTGGACGGTCATTGGCCTACCGGCCTTTACGACATGGTGGTTACCGAGGTTGAATCCGCCCTCCTTGAAAACGTTATGGCCTATGCCGGCGGCAATCAGACCCGGGCCGCCCGGATGCTCGGAATCGACCGCGGCACGCTACGCACCAAGCTGCGTCGCCACAGTCTCTGAATGCGGCCCCGCGGGGCTGCCGGATTAATTCGAAACCGGTAATGCAGCCCAGGGCGCTGTTCAGCGTTTCGGACAAGACCGGTGCGCGCGAGTTCGCGGCCCGCCTTGCCGCCGCGGGCTGGCGCCTCCTGGCCTCGGGCGGCACCGCGAAGCTGTTGCGCGAGACCGGCCTGGAGGTCGAGGAAGTCGCGTCCGTGACCGGTTCTCCGGAAATGCTGAGCGGGCGCGTCAAGACTCTGCATCCGGCAATACACGGGGCCTTGCTGTGCCGGCCGGAGCAGGATGCGGAGGACATTGCGAAGCATGGTATCCGTCCGATTTCGCTGGCGGTCGTGAATCTCTATCCCTTTGTCGAAGCGGCGTCCCGTGCCGGCGCCGAACGGGCCGATGTAATCGAACAGATCGACGTGGGCGGGCCGGCAATGATCCGCGCGGCGGCCAAGAACCACGGGCGGGTGGGCGTTGTCGTGGATTCTTCCGACTACGATGCGGTGGCCGCCGAAATCGAAGCCCACGGACAGCTCGGCGACGACACCAGGCGGCGTCTTGCGCGCAAGGCCTTCGATCACACCGCCCGCTACGACCGGGCGATTTGCGGCTGGCTGGAAGGCGCCGGCAGCGAGGGCGGCCTTCCCGAGCGCATCGTTCTGGAACTGCGCAAGCAGGTCGACCTGCGGTATGGAGAAAACCCCCATCAGCGCGCCGCCGTCTACGCCGCAGCCGGGACGGACGCAATGGCCGGCCTGCGCCTTTTGGCCGGGGCGCCGCTGTCGTTCAACAACCTGGTCGACGCAGACCTGGCGCGCCAGTGCGCCGGCGCACTGTCGGCGCCGTCCTGCGTGATCGTCAAGCACGCCACCCCCTGCGGCGTGGCGACGGGCGAAAGCGCCGCCGAGGCTTATACGCGCGCGTACGAATCCGATCCGGAGTCGGCCTTCGGCGGGGTCATCGCCTTCAACAGCCCGCTGGACGAAGAGGCCGCCCGGGCCGTGGTCGGGCAGTTTGCCGAGGTGCTTATCGCTCCCGGGGTATCGTCGTCCGCGCTTGAGGTGCTGGCGTCGCGCAAGAAGCTGCGCGTCCTGGCGCCGGCCACCGGGCAGGCTGTCTCGACCGGACTGCCGGACCTGAAGGTGCTTGGCGACGCGGTGCTGGCGCAGTCTCCCGGCAGCGATACGGAAGATGGCCACGAGGTGGTCAGCAAGCGACAGCCGACGGAGGGTGAATTGCGCGACGCCCTGTTCGCCTGGAAGGTGGCGCGCTTCGTCGCTTCCAACGCGGTGGTGTACGCGTCCAAGGGACAAACGCTGGGGATCGGGGGCGGCCAGACCAGCCGGGTCATGAGCGCGCGCATCGCCGCGTTGCGGGCAGCGGACGGCGGCTTCAGCCTGAATGGGGCGGCGATGGCATCCGACGGATTCCTTCCGTTCGCCGACGGGCTTCAGGCCGCAGCGGACGAAGGCATCAGCGTCGTCATACAGCCCGGCGGCTCGATCCGCGACCAGGAAGTGATCGACGCCGCGGATGAGCGAGGCGTGGCCATGCTGTTTACCGGTGTGCGCCACTTCCGCCACTGATGCCTGGGAGCGAGGGTATGCCCTCGCGGCGTCCCGCCCTCCAAAGACCGTAAGTAGAGGAAAATTTGACCCATGAAAGTGCTTGTCACCGGTTCGGGCGGCCGCGAACACGCGCTGGCCTGGAAACTCGCCCAGTCCCCCCGGATCAGCGAAGTGCTGGTAGCGCCCGGCAACGCCGGTACAGCGCGCGAACCCGAGGTTACCAACTTCCCGCTCGACCCGGAGGAGAACGTGCGCCTGGTGGCGTTTGCCTTCACCGAAGATGTCGACCTGGTGGTACCCGGGCCGGAGGCGCCGCTGGTGGCGGGCCTGGTCGATCACATGGAAAGGTCGGGGATGCCCTGTTTCGGTCCCACTGCCGCGGCAGCCAGGCTGGAGGGTTCCAAGGGCTTCGCCAAGCAGGTGCTGGATGCCGCCGGCGCGCCTACCGCTGATTATCGGGAATTCACTGATCTTGAGGCGGCATTGGAGCACGTCGACCAGCGGCCGGCGCCCATGGTCGTGAAAGCGGACGGCCTTGCAGCCGGCAAGGGCGTCATCCTCGCGGAAACCCGCGACCAAGCGCGAGCAGCGCTGCGCGACATGCTGGAAGGCGATGCATTCGGCGAAGCGGGCCGCCGCGTCCTGGTCGAAGACTTTCTGCAAGGGGAGGAGGCCAGCTTCATCGCGCTGGTGGACGGCGAGAACGTCCTGCCGCTGGCGTCCTCGCAGGACCACAAGGCCCGTGACGACGGCGACCGTGGCCCGAACACCGGCGGCATGGGCGCCTGTTCGCCCGCGCCGGTGCTCGACGCAGAGGTTGAAGCCCGCGTCATGAACGAAATCATGCACCCGGTCGTTCGCGTGATGCGTGACAACGGCACGCCGTTCAGGGGCGTGCTGTATGCGGGCCTCATGATCGCTCCGGACGGCACACCGCGCGTGCTGGAGTTCAACGTGCGCTTCGGCGATCCCGAATGCCAGCCGCTGATGATGCGCCTCAAGACCGATCTGCTGGACCTGATCGAGAAGACGCTGGCGGGACAGCTTGACCAGGCCCGTCCGGCCTGGGATTCCCGCACCGCACTGGGCGTGGTCATGGCATCGGGCGGCTATCCCGACAGCTACGCCAAGGGCTGCTCCATTTCCGGACTTGACAACGCCGAGAGTTCATCCGTTAAGGTCTTTCACGCCGGAACCGCGGAGAAGGATGGCGAAGTGGTCACGGCCGGCGGCCGGGTGTTGTGCGTCACCGCCCTGGGCGATACGCTCCCCGCCGCGCGGGACCGTTCGTACGCCGCGGTCTCGGAAATATCGTTCGAAGGCGCCTTCTGCCGTTCCGACATCGGCGCCCGCGCCCTGGCGCGCCTTAGGGAATAGAGGAGGCAAGGGTCCATGACCTATCGCATCGGCATCATCGGCACCGGCGCCGCTCCCACAGGCACCAACGTCCCGCCTGCACCCATCAGCGAGATCGCCGCACCGGGATTCTCGCCGGAACTCGTCGAACCGCGCCTGCGCACCTTCCCCATGACACCCTATGACCGCGGCCTGACCGCATTGGCTTACCTGGACTGCGCGCTGGAGGCGGAGAAAGCCGGCTTCGACGCCGTGTTCATCAACACCGTGGGCGACTACGGCATTGATGAAATGAAGTCGGCGACCGACATGGTGGTGGTCGGCGCCGGCGAAGCCACAATGGCCATGTGCGTCAACACCGGCCGTCGTTTCTCCATCGTCACGATCTGGCCGCCGAAACTGAACTTCATTCAGCACGAGCGAGTGAGCAGTTGCGGCATGCAGGACCGCTGCGTATCCATCCGTAATGTGCTGCAGGACCCGGAGGTCGAAGGCGTGGCGGATGCGGGTGCAACGACCGTGAGCCTGAAGGACCGCAATGCCGCTCTGAAGGCAAGAATCGTCGACGCGATCAACGCGGCGGTCGCGGAAGACGGCGCCGACACCATCATGCTCGGCTGCACCTGCATGGCCCCCGTAGGCCCCGCCGTCGCGGCGCAGGTGAATGTGCCCGTCTTCGAGTCCATGCGCACCGGCTACAAGACCGCCGAAGCCCTGCTCACGCTCGGCGTTCGCCACAGCGACGCCGCCTTTCCCAAGCCCAACCCCGACAACCTGGCAGCCGTCGCCACCCTGGTCGCCGGCCAGGGCAGCGTCGACCTGGGCGGCGACTGCGAAGTGTGCGTGATCGCCGAAGAAGCAGAGAATTCCCGCTAGCACGCGATCCGCTCCGCGCCGGCACGCCCGTGTAGACCTGCTGACTGCACAAAGGAATTGTCTTACAATGGTCTTACCGGCAATTCCCCGGAGAAAGCACGATGCCAGCGCCCGAAAAACTTACGACCACCGTTTCGACAAAGGGTCAGATCATTCTGCCCAAGGCAATTCGCCAGGCATTGAGTTGGAAAGCAGGCAAGAAGCTGATTGTGGAGCACGCTTCCGAAGGCGTGCTGCTGAAGCCTTTACCGGTGTTTGCCAGGACGCGGAACAAGGATGTTTTCGGATGCCTTGCGTTCAGAGGCGTCACGAAGACTGTGGCGGAAATGAAGACTGGGGTATTGGCTGAGGCGAAGCGGCGGTATGCGCGCAGTTGACACCAACGTCGTCGTTCGCTACCTGACCGGCGACGATCCGATCCGGGCGGCAAAGGCGAGAGACGTGATTGATGCGGGCAATGTGTTTGTCAGCACGACCGTGTTTCTGGAGAGCGAATGGGTGCTGCGTAGCGTTTACGGCTTCTCCGGGAATGATGTTGCGTCGGCCCTGCGCGCCTTCGCGGGGTTGCCCTCCATTGAGGTAGAGAGCCAGGAACTGCTCGCCGAAGCGCTTGACCGCATGGGAAAGGGCATGGATTTTGCCGATGCGCTGCATCTCGGCGCGGCCGCCGGATGCGAGGCCATGCTGAGTTTCGACCGCGAATTCATTGAAACGGCACGGGACGAATCCGTGATCGTGATGGAACCCTGATGGCAATGCGTTGCCGTCTCGAGAATCACCGGAAAAATGACATGAAACGACTGCTTGTGTGCTTCACCGCGGCGTTGCTGACGGCCTGCGGGACAACGCAAATAAACCTCGCCGATACCTGTGAAGGCAAGCCGGCGCGATCTCAATGCTGGATGGAGTTGCAAAGCCACAACGGCTGCTACGTCTGGAACGCGTTCCTGCTGGACGGAATGACCGCAAGCTGGGAAGGTTCCTGCTCCAATCAGCTGGCCGGGGGCGCGGGGACGCTTACATTCTTCTGGGAAGACAAGGCGCAGGTTGGCACCGGCAGTCTTGTTGGCGGCAAGTCGGACGGACTCTGGGTCTTGCATCATGCCGACGGTCGCGTGGAAGACGTTACGTATGCGAACGGCAAAATGAGCGATCGTTAGGATTCATGTGAACGCGGGGGATCGGGTATGACCGGCAGACTTGCGTGCCGGAAGTTCGCTGGCGCTTGGCCGGTTGTCCTGCTTTTCGCTTCTTTCTCGGCGTCTGCGCAAGACCAGGACCGCAGCAGAGCCGACGAGACCGTGATCGAAGAGATCGTGGTGGTGGGGTCGCTGATCAAGCGGCGCGTGGTCTACGAGGGGCGGGCGCCGGTGCAAACGCTGGACGCGGAGCTGTTCGATTCGGTGGGCGCCGCCCAGCCGGTGGATATTCTCAGCAGCCTGACCGCCAACACGGGCTCCTACATCGCCACGCAGCAGAACTATCTGCAGGGTGTTTCGCAATTCAGCCTGCGGGGGGCGGGCCTGTCTTCCACGCTGACGCTGATCAATGGCCGCAGAGCCGGGGTTGCGCCGGTTTCCAACGACGTGGGACAGAGTTTTTTCGACATCAACACGCTGCCGGTGCTGCTGATTGAAAGCGTGGAAATCCTTCGGGACGGCGCTTCGGCCACCTACGGATCTCAGGCAGTGGCGGGTGTCGCCAACATTGTCACCCGCAAGGGCTTTACCGGACTGGAGATCGCCGGCGGCTATCGCACCGCCAGCAACCAGGCATACGACCTGGCGTTCGCCTCCGGCCTGGAAACGTCGCGGGGTCATATCAGCCTCTACGGCGCCTGGCTCAAGCAGGACGAGAACTTTCGCACCGAGTTCGACTGGATGATCCCCAGGGCAATCGATCCGGACGGCGACGGTGACATCGTGGAGGGCTCCTTTGATTCGGGGCGAGGCTCGCCCGGAAGTTTTCGAAGGGCTGTAGCCAATGCCGACGGCACCTACTCCCCTTATCAGGTCGGCGGATTCGACACGCCCCGCTTCCCGGATCCCGATTGTCGCGCCGGAGGCGGCTTTCCGAGCGGCTCGCTGTGCCGGATGGATTTCTCCGACCAGCGCACGATGATTGCCGCCGAGCAGCGGGCGCAGTTCTTCACCGACGCCGAGTTCGAGCTCGCGAGCGGCGTCACGATGTTCTCGGAAATCGGCTACTCGGTCAACGAAGTGACGGATCGGGTGGGCAACATGCTGCTCTTCCGGGGCAACGTCGAGCGCACCAACGAGTTCTTCGTGCCGGCCAACCACCCCTTCAATTTCTGGACCGATCCGGATAACGACGGCGTTCTGACCTACGTGCCCCCTTCAGAATGGATTCCGGAAGTGCACGAAGCGGTTCCGCTCGGTTATTTCGGCCGGCCGCTGGGCGCGGAAGCCGCCGGCGAGAATTCCGGCGACGAGCGGCGGGAATTCGAGAACCTCCGGGTGATGATCGGCTTCGAGGCCGAATTGCCCGGCGGCTGGACCGGGGAGGGCCACGTCGCGCGCGCACGCACGGACCTTTCCGTCAATTCGGAACGGCATTGGGTGGCGGCCGAGTTTGCACGGGTCATAGCCGAGGGGCTGTGGAATCCATTCGGCACGCGGCTCGTTGCGCCGGACCTGGTCACGCCCAAAACCGTGGCCGGCGAGGGGCTCGCGCCGACACGGGCCGGCGCGAGCGCCGCCAATGATCCGGATATCCTGGAGAGGTTCCACAGTATCAGGATGGAGACCGCGACCAGCGAACAGGCCGTGGCTGAGTTCCTGGCCACCGGCGACCTGTTCGAGTGGCGAGGCCAGCCTGTTTCGCTGGCCGCCGGCGCGCACTATCGCCACCTGCATTACTCGTATCAGCCCGATCCGCTGAACGCCTCCGGTGAAGGTCCGCAGGAGATTCGCGATTTTCCCCGGGACGCGGATCAGCATGTGTGGGCGGTTTTCGCGGAGACCCTGACGTATTTCGGCGACCGCGCCGAGTTGCAGCTCGCGGCCCGTCATGAGCGCTACAACCGGGCCGGCGGGACCACGGACCCCAAGATAGCCGCGCAGTTCTTCGCCAGCGACTGGCTGTCGCTGCGCGCCTCCTGGGGCACTTCCTTTCAGGCGCCCAGCGTGTTTCAGGCGGCCGGCAACACCAGTTCGCGCACGCTTACCGATCCTTTCCGCTTTGACGGGCGGGGCGTTGGGCAATGCACCATTGATTCATCCGGCGGGATTGTGAACCGCGGCGACAACTTCGCCGTCGCCACGGTCCTGCGCGGCGGAGGCTTGAGGCCCCAGACGGCGAGTTCGGCCAACCTCGGCCTGCTGTTGCAGCCCCTGGACAACGCAGCGGTCAGTCTGGACTTCTGGACGCTGGACTACCGCAACGTCATTGCCCAGGGACGCAGTTTTCAGGCCATCGTGGACGATGACTGCCGTGACGACGGCCGGCCCAACGACCCCCGGGTGCAACGCGATTCCTCTGGGCAGCTCAGCGTATTGACGACCGATTACGAGAACGTCGGGGCGGTTCGCAGCCGGGGCCTCGACATGAACGCCTACTACGACCTTGAATCGTCCGCCGGCGACTTTCGCATAAGCGCCGACGCTACCCTGCTGACCCGTTTCGACGTCGATTCCTCCGGCGAGGGCTTTGCCGACCAGCTCGGCAACCGCAACGACACCAACGGATTCGCGCCCAACCCCGAATTACGGCTCAATCTCGGCGTCGCCTGGCGCCGGGGAGCGCACGCTGCGGGCCTGATCGTGCGCTACGTGGATTCGTACAGGAACGACGAAGTCGCGTCATTGCCGAAGATCGCATCCTGGACGACGCTGGACGCGAACTACAGCTACGTTCTGGAAGACCTGTTCGGGGGCGAGGTTACGCTATTCCTGGGCGCCCGGAACCTCACCGACAAGGACCCGCCGCCTTTACCCAGCGGACGCGAGGGCGTTCACCGCTACAACCTCCGGCCGGGCTTCGACGGCTTCGTGCACGACATCAAGGGCCGCACGCTCTACGTCCGATTCCGCTTCCGCCCCTGCGCATGAAGCCACGCGGCCAGTGCCATACTGGCATACGAGAAGGAGTGCAACAGTGTCGAGAGATTTGATCAGCCGCCGCAGATTCAATTCGGCCGTCGCCCTGGCGTCCATCGCTGCGGCTGCGCCGTTCGTTCATGCACGCCGCGCCAGGGCCCGGGAATCGGCCGACGTCGTGGTTATCGGATCCGGATTGTCCGGGCTGAATGCCGCCTGGATACTCAGTGAGGCCGGCGCCGACGTGCTGGTGCTCGAAGGCAGCAATCGCATCGGCGGCCGTGTGTGGTCGGCCGATGAGAAATGGGTAACGAACGCGGGCGAGGTGCCGATCGAGTTGGGCGCGTCTCAGGTGGGTCCGTCGTATGCTCGCGTCCTGTACGCCATCGACCGCCTTAACCTCCCAACGCTGAACGAGGACCGGACCGTGCTGCCGTTCGCCTATCACCTCGACGGCACGCTCATCAAGGGGTCGGAATGGCCCGATTCTCCGCATAACAGGACGGTCGGCGACGAACGCAAAATCCCCGCCGAGCAGTTCGGCCCGGCCATGCTGGCCAGGCTCAACCCGTTAAAGGAACTGGACGATTGGCTGAATCCGCGTTTCAGGGACTATGACGTCTCCATTCATGACTTGCTGGCGCGCCATGGGGTTTCGGAAGGCGGCATTCGGCTGGCGGGCCATCAGTCCGATCTTCACGGCGTGTCCGCACTGCGTCTCTTCCAGGAACAGACCCGCGGATCGTTCGAGGCAAGGTTCGCTGGCGCCCCGGGCGAGGACGGCGAACCGCTTGAACGCTGGCCGAAGAACCTTGCCGGCGGGACTATTGCCCTGCCCCGCGCCATGGCCTCGCAATTGCCGAGGGAAGTGCGGCTCGGAGAGCAGGTTACGTCGATAGAAATCGAACCCGACGCGGTGGACGTGCGCACGCTGGATGGCGGCCGTTACCGCGCCAGGTTCGCCGTCGCAGCCACGCCGTTCACGGTACTGAGGGATGTTTCCATCTGGCCCCGCCCGCCGGGTCCGCAATTCCAGGCCATCGAGCGGCTCAATTACGCGGAAACCACCCGGGCTTTCTGCCGGATCAGGGAGCCCTTCTGGCAGGAGGACGGATACGAGCCGTCGCTGTTTTCCGATGGGGCAGTGCGGATGTTCTGGACCATCGACAATCACACCGGCGATGGGGAGCACCGGGGGATGTTCGTGCTGACGAACATCGCAGGCAAGCAGGTCGCCGCCCGCCCGCCGGAAAGCGCGGCCCGCTTCCTGATCGAGGAGATGGAGCGAATCCGCCCGGCATCACGCGGCCAGATCGAGATCCTTCGCTATCACTCCTGGGAACGCCAGCCACTGCAACGCGGCTGCAGCCCGATGTTCGCGCCCGGACAGGTTACGGCGTTCGCGAACGAGATGATCCTGCCGCACGGCCGCCTGCATTTCGCCGGCGAACATACCCGGCGCCTGGATTACGGCATGGAAGCGGCAATGGAAGCGGGCGAACGGGCGGCCCTGGAGATCCTTGATCGAATCTAGTGTCGGGACACGACACTGGCGCGGTCGCCCGCGCGGGATCAGATCCGTATCAGCCCGTCGTCCTTGCGAGGACCATATCCCTCAGCGTGACCATCCCGGTAACGTTTCGCTCCTCATCCACCACCAGGGCCCGGTTCAGCCCCAGACTCACCAGGTGGCGGGCGGCATAACGGACTTGCATGGTGGCCGGCAGTGACACCACCGGCTTGCTCATCACTTCGTAAACGTGCACGCGGTCGGGGGCGCGGTTCCGGGCTATGACCTCGCGTGCGATGCCGGCAACATCGATAAGCCCGGCCTCATCGTCCGCGTCCCGGCGGTTTACGACCAGCGAGCTGATCGAGTTCTTGCGCATCATCGCGAGCGCGTCGGCCACGGTGGCCAGTCCCTCGATGGTCTTGAGATCGCTGATCATCACTTCGCTCACGCGAATATTGCGTTTTTGGGTGCTCATATTTCCTCCTGCACTTCCTTCATGATGGTCGGCAACTGTGTGCCCAGACCCACGGCGTCCTCGACGGCAATCTGAAACGCGACGCCGGCGCCCGATTCGGCTTCAAACCGGCCCGCGTCCTGGATGCGCTCCAGTATTTCCCGCGCCCGCGCTTCCGCCACCATGAACAGCAGCACGTCCCGCCTGGACGTAAGCTCCAGCCCGAGAAAAGTCTTTTCGGGCTTCAGGCCCTCGCCGCGCACGCTGGTGATGACCGTTGCGCCCGTGGCGCCGGCTTCGCGGGCGGCATCGATGATGCTGTCGGTCTTGTCGTCCGGCACCAAAGCGACAATAAGCTTCATATACATCGAAGGGATCTCCTTGCTTAGTCGGTTTTCAGGCCCCGCAAACGGCCGATGACGGAAACAGCCATGGCGTAGCCGAGCACGGAAATAATGGGAAAAACGCTGGCGAATGCGATCAGGCCGAACCCGTCGATCAGCGGACTTCGGCCCGGCACCGAGGCGGCCAGCCCGAGTCCCAGAGCGGCCAGTACCGGGACCGTAACGGTGGAAGTGGTGACACCGCCGCTGTCATACGCCAGCGGGATGATGTTTCGGTTCGAACGAAAGGTCTGGGCGATGACCACGGCGTAGGCGCCGATGATGTACCAGGGCAGGGGCGTGCCGGTAACAATACGCAGGCAACCCAGCGCCACGCCGGCGGCCACGCCCAAGGCCACAGCGATTCGCAGCCCGCGTGCGGCCACCGCGCCGCCGGAGACCTCTTCGGCCTTGAGCGAAACAGCGATCAGCGAGGGCTCGGCTACGGTCGTGGCAAAGCCGACGGCGGCCGCAAATGCGTACACAATGAGATAGTCTTCCCATCGGACGACGGCGGAGGACGCGCCTTCGAGCGCGCCGGAAGTGAGTTGAACCGCCATGGTTTCCCCAATCGGGAACAGCGCCTCCTCCAGCCCCACCAGAAACAGCGTAAGGCCCATGAGGACGAACACGAAACCCAGCGCGATTCGGCCCGGATTGGGCGCCGGGCGGCGCAACACCGCCGCCTGGAACAGGAACAGAACCACGATGATGGGCGCCACGTCGAACAGCGTTCCGAACGCCGTCTCAAGAAGCGTCGTCACGAAACCCATCAGATCACCATGCCGTAGGCGAGCACGAAGATCATCGGCGTAAGGCTGGCGAACGCGATCAGGCCAAAACCGTCCAGCATCGGATCGCGGCCCTTGATCGACGACGCCAATCCCACTCCCAGCGCCGTGACCAGCGGGACCGTGATGGTGGAAGTGGTTACGCCGCCGGAGTCGTATGCCACGCCGATAATTTCATCCGGCGCGAACAGCGTCATCAGCGTAACCAGCGCGTAGCCGCCGATGATCAGATGGTGCAGGGGCCATCCCCTGAGAATGCGCACTACGCCAAGCACGATCGCCGCGCCCACCGACAGGGCCACAACCATGCGCAACTGAAAGGCATACGTGCTGCGCGCATCGTCGCTGTCGGCGATCGCTCCCGCCTCGGCCGCCACCTCCGCGGCCTTGTCGCCCACGGCCACGAGGGCCGGTTCCGCCACTGTGGTGCCGAATCCAAGGCAAAAGGCAAAGGCCAATAGCGCCACCGCGCTGCCCTTATGCACGAAAGCATCCGCAATCGCCTCCCCCAGGGGAAACAGTCCCAACTCCAGTCCCTGGATGAACAAGGCCAGTCCCAGCACAACGCATGTCAGCCCCAGGGCCACGCCGGCCAGGTTGGGGAACGGCTGCCGGATCACGACGATCTGGAAAAAGGCGATGACGATGATGATGGGCGCCAGGTCGCGCAACGCGTCCGCGAGCCGCCGCAGGATTGCTAAAAGAGTTCGGGACCCCATGCCTCAATGAGGACCATTCGAATACGCCTGGTCGGAATACTTGCTGTTTCGGGCGTGGCTAGAGGTCATCTCATAAATACAACAGTTTATGTTACTTTGTTGAACCCGATTATGCGGATAGTCGGAGATTCTCATGGCTCAAGACCTCACGGATGCCCAGTGGGCCTTCATCGAACCGTTGCTTCCCGAGTTGCCCCGGCGCGCCGATGGGCGGGGTCGTCCTTGGCGCGACTCGCGCGAAGTGCTCAACGGGATCTTGTGGATTTTGCGCACTGGCGCGCAATGGTCGGAGATGCCGGGCCGTTATCCGCCGTATCAGACCTGTCACCGGCGCTTTCAGCAGTGGCGTCGGTCCGGCGTCATGGACCGGCTGTTGCGCGCCCTGGCCCAGGACCTTGAACGGCGGGGCAAGGTCAAGCTGGATGAGTGTTTCATCGATGGCAGTTTCAGCGCCGCCAAAAAGGGGGCGCCGGGGTCGGCAAAACCAAGCGGGGCAAGGGCTGCAAGGTCATGGCGATTGCAGACCGCGGCGGTCTTCCTGTCGCCGTATGCACGGGCAGCGCTTCGCCGCACGAAACCCGATTCGTGCGGGACTTGATCCGCGCCAGCGCCACCCAGGGCCGGCCCGACAAACTGATTGGCGACAAAGCCTACGACAGCGAGCCGCTGGACCGCGAGTGCGAAGCGCTGGGCGTGACGCTGATCGCCCCGCACAGGAGCAATCGCGTGAAGCCGAAGACCCAGGACGGTCGCCCGTTACGACGCTACAAGCGGCGCTGGAAGGTGGAACGCCTGTTCGCATGGCTGCAGAACTACCGCCGGTTGATTACCCGGTTCGAATACTATGCCGAAAACTTCCTGGCCTTCCTCCAACTCGCCGCGTTCATGATCCTGGCCAAAAAATATTTATGAGATGGCCTCTAGCCCATTTTCATCGTTTCGAAGAATGCCTTGTTGCGTTTGGTGTCGCGCATCTTGTCGATGAGGAACTCTGCGGCCGCCAGTTCGTCCATGGGGTGGAGCAGCTTGCGCAGGACCCAGATCTTCTGAATCTCGTCGTCTGCGGTAATCAGGTCTTCGCGCCGCGTGCCGGAGCGATTGATATTGATTGCGGGGAAGACCCGTTTCTCCGAGATCCGCCGGTCCAGGTGAATCTCCGAGTTGCCGGTGCCCTTGAATTCCTCGTAAATCACCTCGTCCATCTTCGAGCCGGTGTCGACCAGCGCGGTGGCGAGAATCGTCAGGCTGCCGCCTTCCTCGATCTTGCGAGCCGCGCCGAAAAAGCGCTTGGGCCGATGGAGCGCGTTGGCTTCCACGCCGCCGGACAGCACTCGCCCGGAGGAAGGAGTGACGGTGTTGTAGGCGCGCGCCAGTCGGGTGATCGAGTCCAGCAGGATGACCACGTCGCGCCGGTGTTCGGCCAGTCGCCGGGCCTTGTGGAGCACCATTTCAGCCACCTGCACGTGCCTTGTGGCCGGCTCGTCGAACGTGCTGGAGACCACTTCGCCGCGCACCGTGCGCTGCATTTCCGTGACCTCTTCGGGCCGTTCGTCGATCAGCAGGACGATCAGGAAGGTTTCCGGGTAGTTGGCGGCGATGGACTGCGCGATGTTTTGCAGCAGCATCGTCTTTCCGGCCTTGGGCGGGGACACGATCAGTCCGCGCTGGCCCTTGCCCACCGGCGCAGCCATGTCGATGATCCGCGAGGTCAGGTCCTCAGTACTGCCGTTGCCCTGCTCCAGTGAATAGCGTTCCTGCGGGAACAGCGGCGTGAGATTCTCGAACAGCACCTTGCCCTGGGAATTCTCGGGCGGCTCGAAATTGATCTTGTGGACTTTCAGCAGCGCGAAGTAGCGCTCGTTGTCCAGCGGCGGGCGAACCAGCGCCGCCAGCGTATCGCCGGTGCGAAGGTTGAAACGGCGGATCTGCCCGGGGGCAACGTAGATGTCGTCGGGCCCAGCCAGGTAGGACTCGTCCGCGGAGCGCAGGAACCCGAAGCCGTCCTGAAGGATTTCCAGTACCCCTTCGGCGTAGATCGACGCGCCCTCCGCGGCGTGAGCCTTGAGCACGGAGAAGATGATGTCCTGCTTGCGCGCCCGGGAGAGGCTTTCCAGCCCCAGCTGGCTTCCCTGCTCCAGCACCTTGGCGACCGGCAGTTTCTTGAATTCGCCCAGCTTGAGCACATGGCCGAGCTGTTCCAGTTGCTGGTCGGTGATGGTCTCCTCGACCGTGAAGACGCCTACGTCATCGTGATGTCGGCGGTCCCGGCGGCGCCCGCGCGGCGCAACGTTGGGGTTTCGGGAACGGGGCCCGCGGCCTCGCTGTCTTCCCGGGTTTCCGGCGTAATTTCTCACAGTTTTTCTTCCAGCATCCTCGTGATCTGTTGCCGCGGCTGCGCGCCGACAACCTGCATTTCCACCTGACCGTTCTTGAACAGTATCAGCGTGGGAATGCTGCGCACGTTGTAGCGAAAGGCGGTCTGCTGGGCCTCGTCGACATTGAGTTTGACCACCTGCATTCGCCCTTCGTATTCGTCCGAAATCTGCTCCAGAACCGGCGCGATCATCTTGCAGGGACCGCACCACTCCGCCCAGAAATCAACCAGTACCGGGATTTCATTGTCCAGCACGTTGGCCTGGAAATCGTCTTCCGCTACTTGGGTAACGCTCATATCAGGGTCTCCTCGAGACACATATGGAGAAGAAATATATAGACGAAGCCCCTCGCCTCGCCTGAAAAAATCCTGGCCCGCGTCGGTACTCTGCGAATGGTTCGAAAACGGCTGCTGCAGCTTGGAAAGGCCACGCGCCCCCGAACGATCTCGGGCGTAGCGGTCATTCTACATGAAAATTTGCACGTCGGGTTGGTGCCGCAGGGGGCTGGACACTAAAATACGCAACGTCGTAAAAGTCCGCACATTGTCCGAAGAACCCGTTTATTTCGACTCGCTGGAGCTGCCGCCGTCCTTGCGCGCGGGCATAAAGCGCGCCGGCTTCGAAACGCTGACACCGATACAGGCCATGGCCCTGCCGTTGCTGATGGCCGGCCGCGACGTGGCCGGGCAGGCCCAGACCGGCACCGGCAAGACGGCTGCGTTTCTGCTGGCGTTGTTCGACCGGCTGCTCGGAAATCCTTCGCCGAAGCGGAGCAATATTTCGGCGCCGCGCGCGGTCGTCCTGGCGCCGACACGCGAACTGGCCCAGCAGATCGAGCGCGACGCGGTCCTGCTCGGAGGCGCCACGGGCCTGAGCATGATGGTGGTGTACGGAGGTGCGGCGTACAAGTCGCAGCGCGAACGCCTGGGCCGCGGCGTGGACCTGCTGATCGGCACTCCCGGAAGGCTGCTGGACTACTACCGTCAGGGCGTGTTTACCCTGGATGCGGTGGAAGCGATCGTGATCGACGAGGCCGACCGTATGTACGACCTCGGTTTTATCCGCGACATCCGTTACGTGATGCGCCGCTTGCCGCCGCGCGAGAAGCGCCTGAGCATGCTGTTTTCCGCCACGCTGGGCTACCTGGTGCTGGAGCTGGCGACACAGCACTTGAACGAGCCGGAGATCGTACGCATCGAGCCGGACAAGAAGGTGGTCGACGAAGTGGAGCAATGGCTTTACTACCCGGCCAGCGAGGAAAAGGCGCCGCTGCTGGCTGCGCTGCTGTCGCGCAAGGATGTGGAGCGCAGCATGGTATTCGTCAATACTCGCCGGGAGGCCGACCAACTGGCCCGCTGGCTTGACAAGTGGGCGGGTACCGCGCAGGCGATATCGGGCGACGTGCCTCAGAGCAAGCGCATGCGCATGCTCAAGAACTTTCACGACGGCGAACTTCCGGTGCTGGTCGCAACCGATGTCGCATCCCGGGGTTTGCATGTGCCCGACGTGTCCCACGTGTTCAACTACGATCTGCCGCAGAACCCGGAAGACTACGTGCACCGTATCGGGCGTACGGCACGGGCCGGCGAGATGGGCCATGCGGTCAGTTTTGCGTGCGAACACTACGCCTACTCACTGCCGGAAATCGAGACCTTTATCGGCCACTCGATTCAACGCCGGCAGATCGACAAGGACATGCTGGCGCCGTACATGCAAGCGCCTTCTACCAGGGCGTACCGCCGCAAGACTGGGCGCGCTGGCGGCGGCCGCGGTCGCCGCCGCTAGGCCATTCATGGATCCCGCAGAACCGCCGGACCTGGCCGGCCTGATCGGGCCTGTCACCGGGCTGGCCAGGGAAGCCGGCCGCCGAATCCTCGAGCTGTTCCGCTCGGATGTCCTGGGTGTGGATTACAAGGCGGATCGCACCCCGGTTACCGAAGCCGACCAGGCCGCGCACGATCACATCGTTGCGGGTCTCGAACGCCTCACGCCCGGGATTCCGGTGCTGTCGGAGGAATCCGGCGCGGAACAGCACGGCAAACAACGTTCCGATTGGGATTGGCACTGGCTGGTGGACCCGCTGGACGGAACGAAGGAGTTCATTCGCGGAGGCGAGGAATTCACGGTGAACATCGCCCTGATTCGTGTCGGGGAACCGGTGCTGGGAGTGGTGGACGCACCGGCAAAGGGGGCGTTTTTTTCCGGCTTCAAGGGCGGAGGCGCGTTCTATTGCGCGTCCGGCTCCAAAGTCCCGCAGCCGATTTCCGTCAGGCAGCCACCCGCCCGGCCCTTGCGGGTGCTTGCCAGCCGATCACATCCCACTTCGGCGGTAGAACTCTACGTGGGCGCCCTCGGTGTCATCGACCGCCGAGCCATTGCAAGTTCGCTGAAATTCTGCCTGATCGCGCGCGGAGAAGCGGATGTTTATCCGCGCATGGGGCCTATCTCGGAATGGGATACGGCTGCCGGTCAGGCTGTGCTGCAATGCGCGGGCGGCGCCGTGATCGATCTTGACGGCCGCCCCCTGGTTTACGGCAAGGATTCCATCCGGGTTCCGCCGTTCATCGCCTGCGGCGACCCCTCACAAGACTGGCTGCAGTACCTCCCGTAACACGGGAGCGAAGGCTAGTCCGCCCACGCGAGCACGTCGGGAATGTAGCGTTCGGCTTCGGCGAGATAGGCGGGTGTCAACTCGTGGAACCCATGCGTCTTGCGCCCCACCGCGTGCCATACAGCGTGGCCCGGCTGTTCGGGCATCGCCAGAAAGCGTTGCCAGGGTGCCAGGTAGACGGACGAAAAAACCGCCTCCACGCGGCTGGGCCCCGGGTCGTTCAGCGCCGGAACATCCACCACCGTGGTTCCGAACTCCGCCAGGGGTATTGGACGTTCTTCGGGATAGTCCCGCGAGCCCACCATCAGCAGCTTGTCGCCGCTGCGTGCCCAGCTGAGATCCAGCACCGCGGAATGGCCGCCAGCCGCCGGTCGTTCGGTAATGCGGCCCTGCTCGTCCGGTTCGAGAATCATGTGCGAGCCGATCACGTTGGGTTCGACCTGGTTCGCCTCGCCGGTGAATGGATTGAGGTATTCCCTGCCGTTCAGGATTTCCCCGGTTTCCGGGTCCTTGAAAACGGTCATCACCTTCGACCAGATTTCGTAGCGGTTCTCGTCCAGGCGTTTCACGCGCTTGGTCTCGCAACCCTCGGCGGCGAAAAGCACGCGTGGGTTGTCATCCGGCGTCACCGCCACGTAGACGCCGCTCCACCACCAGGGCGAAACGCCGCCGTTGAGGTCCGCGCGCACTCGAACGAAGTTGCGAAAAACACTCTCGGGAGTGGCGCTCCATGCGTCGCTCAGGTCTCCGGAAGGCGAGCCTTCGCCGAGGGCAGCGTCGCTTTCGCTTCCCGGTTCGCCGCTGCCGGGGCCGCAGGCCGCGGTGGCGAGCCCGGTAAGGGCCAGTGCCGAGACTCCCAGCAGCTCGCGCCGGTTCAGTTCACGGTTGGATGCGGGCATGGACGTTTCCTATGTTTCGAATGGGCCTTATAGTAGCGCGGCGCGAGGACGGAGTTGCATGCACGAGCGGGCACCATTCCACATCAAGGCACTGCACGGATTTACCGGGTCGGTGGGCAACCTGGTTTTCGTGGTGTTCGAGTTGTTCGTGCTGTTCTTCTATCAGCGGGTGGTGGGCCTGGACGGCAGGCTGGTGGGCCTGGCCATCTTCATCAGCCTGGTGGTGGATGCCTTGACCGATCCCATCATCGGCGACTGGTCGGACCGCCTGCGGGCCCGGTTCGGTCGCCGGCACACGATGATGTTCGGATCGGTCCTGCCGATGGGCCTGTTCTTCTTCCTGCAATTTACGCCTCCGTCAGGATTGTCCCAGCAGGGTTTGTTTTTCTGGTTGCTGGTCATGTCAGTCGGCGCCCGCGTGATGCTTACATTCTTCGACGCGCCGTCAGCGGCGGTGACGGCCGAAGTCGCCGTTCGACCGGCGGACCGCGCGGAAATGGGCATTTACCGGCAGGTCGCGGGGCTGCTCGCCTATCTGGGCGTTTTGTACCTGGCCTTCAGCGTGTTCTTCAGCACAACCGAGGCGTTTCCCGTGGGCCAGGAAAACCCGGCCGCGTATGCACCTTTTGGCGCGGCTGCAGCCATTGCGCTGATGGTTTTCATGGTGGTCGCCTCGGCCGGAACTTATCGGCATATCCGGCGCTTTGAGCGTGGGCTGCCGCCCCCGAAGAAGACCCGTTTCGACTGGATGGGGACACTGCGGGCCTGGAGCGAGCTGATTTTCAGGATGCGCAACACGCGCGCGCTTTTTTTCGGACTGCTGCTGGCCACCACCATGGGTTCCTGTTTCCGCTCCCTGAATCTGCACTTCGGACCCTACCTGTGGGGCCTGAGCACGGAGCAGATGCAGGCATGGCAGCAGGCCGTTCCGTACGGAATGCTCGCCGCCGCCATCGGAGCCCGCTTCATCGTGACGCGGACCGAGCCGAAGTATCTCTACCTGGCGGGATACTGCGTCCTCTTGACGGCATACGTGGCGCCTTTGTTCTTTACTCTTGCGGGCTGGCTGCCTGAGTACGCCAGCGCCCAACTGGGCAATGTACTTTTCGGTTTTCAACTGCTGGCGGGTCTGGGCGCCGGATTGCTGATGATTTGCTCGCTGGTGATGTTCTCGGAGACCACGGACGAGTACCGGTTCATGCGCAACGTGTCGCGCACGGCGCTGATTTTCGGACTGATAACTTTCGGCAACAAACTGGCCAGCGGCGTGGGCAAGGTTGTCTCCGGCTGGATGCTTGAGCGGGTGGGATTCCCGGACGTCAAGTCCGGCGTGGACGTCAGCTACGAGGTGGTGAGCAACCTGGCGCTTTATGCGGGTATGTTTTGCGCCGTAACGGGCCTGGCCGGTTTTGCAGTTCTGTCCACCTTTCAACTGACACGGGCCCGTCACGCGGAAATCGTGGCCGGATTGCGGGATCGGGACCGCCTGGTGCAGAGTGCGGGGTCCGGATAGCAGGCCATGCCGGTACTTACTTCCGAACAGATCCTGCGGGCCGCCCAGCGGTTCGACAAGGCCGAACGGACACGGCGGCAGGTGCGCCCGCTTACCTTTGACTACCCGGAAATGGACATGGCCGACGCGCACGCCGTGCAGGATGCCTGGATAGAGATGAAGCTGGCCCGCGGCGCGCGGGTCCGGGGGCGCAAGATCGGGCTGACTTCCAAAGCCATGCAGCGGGCCATGAACATCGACGAGCCGGACTATGGGACGCTGCTGGACGACATGTTCTTCGAGGACGGGGCAGAGATCGAGACGGCGAGTTTTCTCGATCCAAAGGTGGAAGTGGAGATCTCCTTCGTACTGAAGGAGTCTCTTGAAGGCCTGGAAGTGACCGTGGAGGAAGTCCTTGCCGCCACTGAACTGGTTTATCCGTCCCTGGAGTTGATCGCCGCGCGCAGCTACCGGCTTGATCCCGAGTCCGGCCGCACCCGGACCGTTGTGGATACTATCGCCGACAACGCTGCTTCCGCGGGTGTGGTGTTGGGGCGCAGGGGCTTCGATCCTGCTGCGGTGGACCTGCCCTGGGCGGGTGGCCTGCTGTACCGCAACGGTGAAATCGAAGAGACCGGGCTGGCGGCTGCGGTCATGGGGCACCCGGCCAACGGCGTTTGCTGGCTGGCGCGCAGGTTCGCCGCCCACGGAATCGCCCTGCAGCCGGGCGACGTGATCCTGAGCGGGTCGTTTACACGGCCGGTAGCGGCCCGCGCCGGGGACGATTTTCTGGCAGACTTCGGCCCCCTGGGCCGGATCGGCTGCCAATTCGTATAGAGAGGGACGATGAAGCTACCTGAAAATGGATTCAAGCGCGCTCTGGGTGAAGACGGCGTGCAATTTGGACTGTGGCTGGCTCTCGCGTCCCCCGTGGCCGCGGAACTGTGTGCATGCGCCGGTTTCGACTGGCTGCTTCTCGACGGCGAGCATGGGGCCGACGATTTCCGCTCGATTTATGCGCAATTGCAGGCCATCGAAGGCACCGGGACGCCGGCCATCGTGAGGCTGGCGGACGACGATCCGGTTCGCATCAAGCGCTACCTCGACATGGGCGTGCAGTCCCTGCTGATCCCCATGGTGGACACGGCGGAACAGGCGGAGAGGCTGGTTGCCTCCGTGCGCTACCCGCCGCGCGGCATCCGCGGCCTGGCCACTTCGATTACCCGTGCCTCGCGCTGGACGCAAATCGAGGATTACGCCCGGCAGGCCGAGGAGCAGATTTGCCTTATCGTGCAGGCGGAGACCGTTACTGCGATAGACAACCTGAAGGCCATCGCAGCGGTGGACGGCGTGGATTCGGTTTTTGTCGGACCATCGGACCTGTCGGCATCCATGGGCTACCTGGGCCAGCCGGGTCATCCCGATGTGCAGGCCGTGATCGCCCAGGCCCTGAGGGACATCGCGGCCCTGGGCAAGGCGCCGGGAACGCTCGCGGGGTCGCCGGAGGCGATCCGCACGCACGCCGGTAACGGGGCGAAGTTTCTCGGGATCGGCAGCGATACGGCGCTGCTGGTTTCCGGGTCGCGGGCTGTGCTTTCCTCAGCTTCCGGCTGAAAGGAAAGCCCGGAAGAGGGCCCGTATTTCGTCAAGCGCCTCGGTCAGCGAATGCCCTGCATCGAGAAGATGCAGCCGCGCATGGTTGGCGCGGGCAAAGTCTATGCTCCACTGGATCGGCACGATGTCGTCCTGCCAGCCGTGCACAATGAACGCCGGGGCGGACACGGTGTCCTGCAGTTTCGGCCATCCGGGAACGGCCAGGGCGGGCGCCATGAGGAACAATCCGGCCGCAGGCTGTTGCTGAGCAGCGGACACGGCCACGTAGCCGCCCATGCTGCTGCCCACCAGCAGAAAATCCCCGCTTGAATCGCGCATCCGCTCGACCAGTTTGGCGGCCCGTTCCCCGGGATCGGGCATGCCCCGGTAGTCGATCGAATCCGCTTCAATACCGGCGTCGCGGGCGTCCTGCGCCAGCGCCGTAATCTTGGTTCCCCAGGGGCCGCTCTCCTGGCCGTGCGAAAACAGAACGACGCGGCGCTTGCTCACCCGCACTCCGCCGGCGTTTCAGGCAAGCGGTCCTGATCGAAGAACTCCCGCAGCATGCCACCGGCAATTGACGGGTATGCATCCAGGAATCCGTGTCCCCAGCCGGGCAGGTTCACCATTCCGCCGTTTCGGATCAGTTCCGGCGCGCGGGCACTCTGGTCCCAAAGGTCGTCCTGGGGGTTCAGGACCAGCAGCGGGACCTTGAGGGCCGGCATCCTCTTCCACAGGGGATAGTTGAACGCGGCCCGGTGGCCCCACCAGTACTTGTCGCCGCCGCGCAGGGATTCAGTAAAGATGGCCGCCGCCTTTTCCAGGGAATGGTGATGCCTATGCCAACTGATAAAGCCTGTCCAACGCCTGACCAGGTGCGAACCGTCTTCGGCTATAGCCTTGGGGGCATACAGGCTTCGAAACTCCTTGAGCTCCTCGTCGGTGAACAGCGGGGCCGAGATCATGACCACATGACGCACCTGGTCGGACCTCCGCAGTCCCAGTTCCACGGCCGT
The DNA here is from genome assembly GCA_951828235.1 of uncultured Gammaproteobacteria bacterium. Classification (GTDB taxonomy): domain Bacteria; phylum Pseudomonadota; class Gammaproteobacteria; order Steroidobacterales; family Foliamicaceae; genus Foliamicus. Next base: position 997,753 of record OX639965.1, on the reverse strand, counting down.
CTTCGAGCCCGTGTGGTAACCCACCAGGTCAATCTGCTCCAGGCCGAGCTGATCGGCAACCGCCTCCATGGCGTCGGCGTAGTCCTCGATTTCCGGCGGTTGAGGGGGCGCGTCGGAGGCGCCGAATCCGGGCGTGTCGGGCGCAACGGCAATTCGGTCGCGCCCCAACTCCTCCAGCAGGCTCTCGAACACCAGGCCTGAATTGGGGCTCATGTGAAAGCACATCACCGGTCGGCCGGAGGCGGCCGATTCGGGTTGGGCCACGCGCAGGTGTATCTGGCCGTGGGGTCCATCGACATAGATTCTGCGGATCATCTCACCTTTCCATCGTTCCCCGGGTAGCCGCGCGAGCACTCAGGCTGGCATGATCGAAACTCATTGCCTGCTCAGGTAGCGCGGACAGCGCCGTGCTAACGGGAATCCATCGGCGTATCGCCGTCGACGACGCGCCGCGCCGGACCGGCAATCAGCGCGTCGGGGCCGATAACGACCTCCCGGCTCTTGTCGGGATAGGGCAACTTCAACAGAAAGTGCTGCAGGGCGGCGATGCGCGCGCGCTTCTTGTCGTCCGATTTGATCACGGTCCAGGGTGCATCGGCGGTGTCCGTATAGAAAAACATCGCCTCCTTGGCCTCTGTGTAGTCCTCCCACTTGTCCAGCGATGCAAGGTCTATCGGCGAGATCTTCCACTGCTTCAGGGGATCGGTCCGGCGGCTGTCAAAACGATGCGCCTGCTCTTCCTTGGAGACCGAGAAGTAGAACTTGAACAGGTGTATTCCGCTGTTCACCAGCATGCGCTCCAGGTTCGGGCACTGGCGCATGAACTCGAGGTATTCCGCCCTGGTGCAGAACCCCATCACACGCTCCACACCGGCGCGGTTGTACCAGGAACGGTCGAACAGCACGATTTCTCCCTCCGCCGGAAGATGTGCGATGTAGCGCTGGAAGTACCACTGGCCGCGTTCGCGGTCGTTGGGTTTCTCCAGGGCCACGACGCGCGCGCCTCGCGGATTCAGGTGCTCCATGAAACGCTTGATGGTTCCGCCCTTGCCGGCCGCGTCGCGCCCTTCGCAAAGGACCAGCACCTTTGCGCCGGATTCCTTTATCCAGCGCTGGGCCTTCAGCAGTTCAACCTGAAGCGAAGCCTTGTGCCCCTCATATTCCTTGCGCCGCATTTTGTCGGTGTAGGGATAGACGCCTTCCTGAAACACGCGCTTGATGGCGTCGGCGGAGTGTGGGGCTTTCGGAAGCCCCAGGCTACCCTGCGCCCCGCCGGCCTCGACCGAGGCGGCGTGCGGCCGCTCGGACTGCGGCTTTGCGCCTGTGTCGCGGGCCGCCTCATCGCGGCCGTTGCCCTTTACGCCGACCTCCCGGCTCATGACCTACCTCTGTCGAGAATGGTCGCTCAATTATAGAAGACCGGGCATTCCAGACCCGCATATGCGCACTGAAATCCGCAAAGAGAGTGGATTCCTGGGATACGATTCGGCCTGGGGCGAAATAAGGCGTGAGGCAAGAGCATTGAACTGGATGACCAAGAGGCACTGCGTGGTGATTGCGGGCACGGCGCTGTTTGCAGTACATGCCTGGGCCCAGCCGAGCCTGGAGGATTTCCGATCGGCGAAAGCTCCCTGCTTTGACCGCGGCCGCACTCCCCAGACCGCGGTGGTCGATACCCACGTGCATTTCCGGCCTTTCGGCGGGCCGGCAATTTCCTTTGAGGAGATGGTGGCGTTTCTGGAACGATCGGGGGTTCGGTTCGCCAACGTATATGGCATAGGACAAATGTTGCCGGTGGGATCGCCGTGCACCTACTACCTCGATTGTCCGGGCGTTCCGGTCTTGCCGACGCTCAAGAACGATTTCGTGAACGCGGCGAACCTTGCCTCAAACCGGCCGAAGAACGTGCACTTGACACTGGCCATGACCTTTCCCGATCTTGCGCGTCCTGAAACGGTGCTCGCCGGCATGGAGTTGCTCGACCGGGAGTTTCCCGGTGTATTCCTCTGGATGGGGGAGGTCAACCTGGTCAAGCAGGCGCTCTTTCCAAACGGCCATCGGCCGGTGCCGCTGGACGTCATCGCGGCCTGGAAGCCATTCATGAAGACTCTGCGGGAGCGGAATATTCCGATTGCGATTCACTCGGATCTCGGCAACGACGGCCAGCCCGCGCAGTACCTTCGCTGGATGGAGGAGGTGCTCAGGCTGTACCCGGACAATCCGGTCGTGTGGATGCATCTCGGACTGTCGCGTGAATTGACCCGGATCGACCCGGCATTGCACATCGGAATTCTTCGGCGGCTTCTCGATCGCTATCCCTCGCTGATGGTGGACATTTCCTGGCGCGTCATCCACGACAACGTGTTTTCCAAGCCCGAATTGCGTGCCGTTTACCTGCCGTTCATGGAAGAGTATTCCGGCCGCATCCTTCCGGGGTCGGATTTTCTGGCTTCTTCGGACAAGAATTTCGACATCTACGCGGAGGAGCTGTGCCTGACAGGCGATGTGCTGGCGGACCTGAGCGACGAAGCGTTCCGCAATATTGCGCTGGGCGAAAACTATTTCCGCCTCCTCAGGCTCGACTACAGGGCGCCGGAAATCTGTCCATCAGGCCCCGGAGCGAAGTGAGCCCGAGCCCGACGTCCCGGGCCTGGTGGCTGGGCCTGGCGCTGTCCGTCGGGGTTGCGGTCCTGGCCGGTTACCTGGCGGACTGGATCGGGGAATCGGTGTTCGGCCTGGACAGGAGCCCGGTGAGCGCGATCATGCTGGCCATCATTCTGGGCATGGTCCTGTCCAATTCCATGAACCTGGCCCCGATCGCAGCCGACGGGCTGAAATTCTGTTCCACGACCCTCCTGCGTATCGGCATCATGCTTCTCGGGATACGCCTGAGCCTGTTGAGCGCTGGAAAATTCACGCTCGTCGCTCTACCCTTCGTGGTTCTGGCGATTGCCGCAGGGATGACCGCCGTGGGTTTTCTCGGGCGGCGTTTGGGACTGTCGCGCCGTTTGGGGGGACTGGTCGCCATCGGCACCGGCATCTGCGGCGCCAGCGCCATCGTCGCAACCGCGCCCCTGATTCGCGCGAAGGAGTCTGAAGTCAGCTATGCGATCGCCTGCATAACGGTATTCGGTATTGCGGCGATGTTTGTCTACCCGATCCTGGCGCATTACGCTTTTGCCGGGCGTCCCGAGATGTCCGGGCTGTTCCTCGGCACTTCAATTCATGAAACGGCCCAGGTTGCCGGGGCGGGAATGATGTACCAGGCGCAATACGGCGCCCCCCTGGCCCTGGATATCGCAACCGTGACCAAGCTGGTCCGCAACCTGTGCATGATTGCTGTCATCCCGCTGACCGGAGTTCTGTTCGGAACCGAACAGGGCGCCGACGCCCGCCGGGGAGTCGGAGATTACCTGAAGATGATTCCCTGGTTCGTGGTCGGCTTCGCCCTGTTTTCCGCATTGCGAACGATTGGCGACGCGGGTGATCCGGCTTTCGGGATCTTCAGCTCCGCCGGCTGGAATGAGACCGTGGCCTTCCTTCGCGGTACGTCCGAGACTTGCCTGCTGATCGCAATGGCGGCGGTGGGCCTGAACACCAGCTTTGCCGGGATCCGCCGGATCGGGGCGCGCCCGTTTCTGCTGGGCTTGTTCGCGGCCGCCGCAGTGGGCGGTGTGAGCTTCCTGTTGATCTCGCTTTTTGCCCCGCAACTCCTGAGTTTCGTCGGAGCATAGTCACAGCCAGCGAGCGTTAGGAGCTAGCGCCGCAGCGGCGATCCGCTATGCCGGCTGTTCGATCGCGCCCCGGCCGGCGCCGGAGAATCAGGCGTTCAAATCCGGAATCTGTTCACTCTCCAGGCGCGTGATCATGTCTTTCAGGCGCAGCTTGCGCTTCTTCATACGCTTCAGCATGAACTGATCGGCGCTCGCGTGTTTTGACATTTCCGCGATGGCGAGGTCCAGATCCCTGTGCTCGTCCCTGAGTTGCTTGATTCTTTCCCGATTGGCAAAAACCTGTGTTTCGACGTTTGAATTCATCTGGCCTTGAATGCAATGACGCAGGTGCCCCGAATTCCGATCCCGGATTCCTGCCCCGCGTACTTTGCATTGTAGCGCGCCCCCGCCCACTTGCAACGTCGCTTCCGAGAGGCGACGGTCCGGCAGGGGTTAAACTCGCTCGGCTATGGCTGAAGCTCTCGGCAGGCTTGCGCGAAACATGGAATCGTGGCGCGCAATGGCGGCGTGTGTCTTGGTGTTGGCGCCGGCGGTTTTTCCCGCGGACGAGGCCGGGGCGGATACCCTTTCCGACGTGCTCGACCGGGGCAAGTTACGCTGCGCCGTCATCGAAGCCAGTCCCGGCTTCAGCTCCATCGACGCCAATGGTCGAAGGTACGGTTTCGATATCGACAACTGCCGAACGGTCGCGGCCGCGGTACTGGGCGACGCGGATGCGATCGAGTATGTGCCCATCAATCCCAATACCGCGTTCACGACACTGCAATCCGGAGGCGCCGACGTTTTCCCGGGGGGCGCTACCTGGACGTTTCTGCGCGACACCTCACTGGGGCTGGATTACACCGGCGCATACCTTTACGCGGGGCAGGGATTCGTTGTGCGTCGCGCGTCCGGCGTGTCGAGCATCTCCGAGCTGGAAGGCGCCACCATCTGCGTAGCCCAGGGAACCACCAACGAGCAGAACCTGGCGGACTACTTCCGGGCCCGCCGCATGAAGTATTCGATCGTAACCTTCGCTGACGTTGAGCGCGGGCTGAACGCGTACCTTGCGGACCGTTGCGATGCCTTTACCACCGAAGTGTTCTCCCTGGCGGGGCGCATCGTCGCGCTCAGAAACCCCGACGAGCACCGGATTCTGGGCGAAGTGATTTCCAAGGAGCCCTTTTCCGGCCTCGTGCGTCAGGGCGACCCGCGCTGGCGCGACATCGTGTTCTGGGCCTTCAACTCCCGCGTAGCCGCGGAGGAATTCGGACTGACCATGAGCAACGTCGAGGGAATTCGCGCCTCTACCGAAGACGCCGAGATACGCCGTTTTCTTGGCGTGGAGGGCGGTTTCGGGCAACAGTTGGGACTGAGCGACGAATGGGCCTACCAGATCGTCGCCCAGGTCGGAAATTACGGTGAGGTATTCGCCCGGCATTTCGAGCCGTTGGGACTGCAGCGGGGGCTGAACGCGCTGTGGCGTGATGGCGGTCTCATGATTGCCATGCCCTACCGGTGAGCGGGGACACTCTCACTCGCAGGGTGCGCAAGAACTCCGCCTTCTGGCTGCAGTGTCTGCTGGGTCTGGCGCTGCTCGCGCTGGTCGTGCTCGTGTTCCGCACGACCCAATCCAACCTCGAGCTGCTGGGGGTGCAGTCCGGCTTCGATTTCCTGTGGAAGAAAGCCGGGTTCTCGATCTCGCAGCACCTGATTCCCTACACGGAGGATTCGCCGATTTGGACCGCGCTGGCCGTCGCGATCCTCAATACCCTGTTGCTTGCGGTGTTCTGCGTTCTCCTTGCCAGCATTCTGGGCCTGGCCGTCGGTATCGGCAGGCTGTCGTCGAACTGGCTGGTGGCGAGGCTGTCCCTGGCCTACCTGGAACTGTTCCGCAACATTCCGGTGCTCCTGCAGATCTTCTTCTGGTATTACGTCGCGCTGCGCGCCTTGCCGTCATTCGAGTCGAGCATCTTCATCACCGACTACCTGGTGCTGAACAATCGCGGCCTCTATTTCCCGTTCATCGAGTTCGGCAACGGGTTCTCGATCAGCCCGCCGGTGATGGGCCGTTTCGCGTATGAAGGCGGGTTCTACCTGATGCCGGAGTTCCTGGCGCTGTGGATCGGCCTTTCCCTTTACAACGGAAGCTATATATCCGAAATCGTTCGGTCGGGCTTTCAGTCGGTGGCGCGCGGTCAATGGGAAGCGGGCGCCGCGCTGGGTCTGAAGCCGGCTGCAGTCCTGCGCCGCGTGGCTTTCCCGCAGGCCTTGCGGGCCATCCTTCCGCCGCTGACGACGGTCTACATGAACATGTTCAAGGCGACCTCGCTGGCGGCCGCGATCGCCTATCCGGAAATCGTGTCGGTGTTCGTGGGAACGGTCAACAACCTGGCCGGCCGGCCGGTTGAAGTAATGGCCGTAACCCTTGCCTTTTATGCCGGCGTCAGCTTCCTGGTTGCCTGGCTCATGGGCCGCTGGAACAAGCGGATAACGCTACGTGGGCAGTGAATTGAAGACTCCGTCCGCGCGCCAGGGCCTTCAGTGTCGTGTCACGACACTAGGCTGGCTCAGGCAAAACCTGTTCTCTTCGTGGTGGAACTCGGCGGTCAGCGCGGTCCTGCTGGTGCTTCTGGCGATGCTGACGGCCAGGCTTTTTCAGTGGCTGATCATCGACGCTCAATGGGCCGGGAGCGAGCCCTCCGCCTGCGCCGACACAAGCAGCTTGTGCTGGCCTTTCATACGCGCGCGCTGGCGGCAGTTTCTCTACGGCCTGTACCCGTCCGAACAGGTATGGAGGGTGAATCTGGGGCTGGCGGTCGGCGCGCTGCTGGGAGTGGCCCTTGCAGTTCGCCGAATGCCCGCCCGGCGCTGGGTCGCGGCTTTTCTGCTGGTGGCCTACCCGCCGTTGGCCTGGTGGCTGTTTCGCGGCGGGGCAGGCGGGTTGGCGCCGGTCGAGACCTCACTGTGGGGCGGTTTTTTTCTGACCCTGGTTGTGACCGGATCGGTTTTCTGGGTTTCGCTGCTGGCCGGTGTGCTGCTGGCCCTGGGACGGCAGAGCCGTCTGGCGCTGGTGAGTCAGGCCTGCACGGTGTGGATCGAGTTCTGGCGCGCGGTACCGGTGCTGGTGCTGCTGTTCGTCGTGATCATCATGCTGCCGCTGTTTCTACCGGCAAACATGGAGATCGACAGGCTCGGCCGGGCGATGCTTGCCTTTGCCATCCTCATGTCCACCTATCTCGCGGAGGCCGTGCGCGGCGGATTGCAGAGCCTTTCCGTCGGCCAGTTCGAAGCCGCACGCGCCCTGGGGCTGAATTGGCGCCAGTCGCGGCTATACGTGGTGCTGCCGCAGGCCCTTTCGGTGGCCTTGCCTCAGATCACGAGCAACTTTATCGGGCTGTTCAAGGAGACCACGGTCTTGCTGGTGATCGGCCTGTTCGACCTGATGGGGGAAGTGCAAAGGGCGGCCAGCGATCCCCAGTGGTTGGGTACGGGCACCACCGCGGCCGGCTACATCTTCGTGGCTGTTTTCTTCTGGACGGCGTGTTTTAGCCTGTCGCGCGCAAGTTCGCGCCTGGAGCGCCGCATGACGCGCTACCGTGCTGCCGTGTACCGCCCGTAGGGTCACGCCAGCGCGGAGGCGCCCGCCTTCCTCGCCGCGCAGCTAACGCACCGCGCGAAGAGACGAAAATCCCCTTGCGCATTGCGCGCAAGGGGATTTTCTATCTTCTTGGGCTATTAGCCCTTAACGCGATTCCAGGTCCTCAGGGCCAGTACCGTGGCGACTCCGGAATACAGAGCCATGGAAGCCGCGTCGACAATCCCGTCCAGCCAGCCGCCGATCACGGGCACGATTGCGAGCACGTCTGAACTTCCGGCCATTCCAACACCGATAACGACAGCCAGATAGGCGGTCGCATCTTCCGCGTCAACTCCCATGTATCCCCAGACGAGGCCGAGAACGACAAGAGCAAGCGCCAGGAAATTGCCTGGAATCATGCCTTCGGGCAATACGCCGTGCAATACAGCCGCAAGCGCCGTCAGCCCTACAACTACTCTATTCCCCATTTTGATCCTCCCAAGTTTCAGGTTGAAATTATGCGTTTTCCAGTCCCAAAAAAAACTGGTCAACTCATCCCCATGGCGGAGAAAGATTCAACGCTCCCCTCTTTTAGCACGTATTGACGCCGGAAGCAAACGCACGATTCTTCTCACGCCGGAAAGCGGTGCGCGTTGGAAATGACTATTGCCTCAATTGACCCAGGAAGGTCTTCAGGCGTTCGGTTTCGGGATTCTCGAAGAACTGTTCGGGCGGCGAGTCTTCAAGCATTTCGCCGGCGTCCATAAAAACCACGCGATCCGCCACCTGGCGGGCGAAGCCCATCTCGTGGCTCACGCACAGCATGGTCATGCCCTGGCGGGCGAGCTCCACCATTACTTCCAGGACTTCCTGGACCATCTCGGGATCCAGGGCGGAGGTTGGCTCATCAAACAGCATGATCTCCGGTTGCATGCACAGCGCCCTGGCAATCGCGACACGCTGCTGCTGTCCTCCGGAAAGCTGGGCGGGGTACTTGCCTTCCTGCCCTTCCAGACCCATACGCCGGAGCATTTCGCCGGCGCGTTCCTCGGCGGCCTCGCGCTTCAGCCTGCGCACCCTGACCGGCGCGAGACACAGATTGTCCATCACCGAGAGGTGAGGAAAGAGGTTGAACTGCTGAAACACCATTCCCACCTTGAGGCGCACGCGGCTGCGCGCCGCGTCGGAGTCCAACGCGATGCCGGCCACCTCCATTACGCCCTCCTGGTACTCCTCCAGGCCGTTCATGCACCGGATAAGCGTCGACTTGCCGGAGCCCGAGGGTCCGCAAATCACGATTTTCTCGCCCGCCCCAACCTCAAGGTCGATCCTGTTCAGCGCCCGGAAGTCGCCGTACCACTTGCTGAGCCCCCGTGCCCGTACGGCGGCGCCGCCGGCCGGCAGCGCAGTCATTCGGGATCCTCTCCGCGCATCCACCAGCGCACGCTCGCGGCTTCCAGCGCAACCTGCCTGGCCCGTTCGCCACGATCGATTTCCAGGCCTGCAAACACCTGTTCGGCCACCGGACCAATCGGAATGCGCAACTGATCGGGGGGGTCGTCGACAACGGAAGCAATGATCCCGGCGGCGTTGCGGGAGGGCTCGGCGCCTTGCCTGCGGCCCAGCAGCGCCCGGTGCAAGGGCTCGTATGCCTCGCCCTGACGGGTGGAAGAAAGATTGTGCAGGAGGCTTTCGTCGCGGCGGAGCATGTCGGTGTCATAGGGACCGGCGTCCAGCAGGGTAACCCGTACGCCGAATCTCTGCACCTCCAGCGCCAGCGACTCGGACATTCCTTCCAGCGCAAACTTGCTGGCGGCGTACTGACCGTCGGCGGGCAGCCCCACTAGTCCGGACAGGGACGAGACCATCAGGATGTGGCCTGAACCGCGTTTTCGCATCTCAGGCAGTACCGCGCGCGTGAGCCTCCAGGCACCCAGCAGGTTCACCTCCAGGAGCTCGCGAAAGCGAACCTCGTCGGCGGTCTCCAGGGCGCCGAACGCGTGCAGACCGGCGTTGTTGATGAGCACATCGATGCGGCCGGCTTCCCGTCGGGCGCTTTCGACGGCGCGGTCCACGGAGGGCTGGGAAGTCACGTCCAGCAACACTTCGCTGGCGCCCGTGCCTGCCGGCAAAGCGCCGGAACTGCGAACGCCGGCGAATACCCGGTAGCCGCGTGCGCACAGTTCCCGCGCGGTGGCGAGGCCCAGGCCGCGAGAGGCTCCGCTGATCAGTACGCTGGTCGGCACCGGTGAAAAATCCCGACTATTGCATGATCAGCAACAGGTAGTGGTCGGCAAGCAGCAGCGCAAACAGCGCGAAGAGGTAAACCATGGAATACCCAAAGGTGGGCATGGCCAGGGAATCATCCGCGCGGCGGTACATACGGTATGCGTACCAAAGGAACCGGCCTCCCAGTATCACCGCCCCGACGAGGTAGAGCGGGCCGCTCATGCCCACCAGGTTCGGCAGCAGCCCGAAAATGAACAGCAACACTGTGTACAGAAGGATGTGCAGGCGGGTAAGTTCGACGCCGTGCGTAACGGGCAGCATGGGCATGTCAACCTTCGCATAGTCTTCGCGGCGATGAATGGCCAGTGCCCAGAAGTGCGGTGGAGTCCACACGAAGACGATCGCGAACAGCACGGCCGCCCCGGGATCGAACTGACCGGTCACGGCGATCCAGCCGAGCAGCGGCGGGGCCGCTCCGGCGGCGCCACCGATCACGATGTTCTGGGGCGTGGCGCGTTTCAGGAACATGGTGTAGATAACGGCGTAGCCCAGCAGCGAGGCAAACGTCAGGATTGCGCACAATACGTTGGTAAACGTCAGCAGCAGCCACATGCCGGCCGCCGCCAGGAGCGCGGCAAACACGAGCACCTGCCGGGTTTCCAGATTGCCGCGCGGCAAGGGGCGGTTGCGGGTCCTGGCCATGACCGCGTCGATGTGCCGATCCACAACCTGGTTGATGGCTGCAGCGGAGCCGGACACCAGTGCGATGCCGACCGAACCGAACAGCAGCACGGCCCACGAAGGCACGGTCCGCGCCGCCAGCAGCATACCCACGGTTGCGGTAAAGGTCAGCAGGGCCACGACCTTGGGCTTGGTGATTTCCAGGTAATCGCGCCACCGCTGCGGCGCTTGCAATACGCTTGTGTTCATGGGTCCTCTAGTGCCGTGTCAAGCTCATATTGTCGCATCAGCGTGTCTCCCCTGGTTCGTGGCAAGGCGCGTCCCGCCGGGAATGGCGTCTCCCATTGCCCAGGGGCGCAACGCGGCCACGGGCCAGGGGAGACACGCCCTTCGGGAGCGGGCGTAGCGCGCCCCTGCGGCGTTGCAACCGTTCGCAATACGGCGAGTATTCCGTGCCGGCTGCGCCTTGCAGGAACACGCTACGCCCGCTCTGATGCGACAATATGAGCTTGACACGGCACTAGTGTCTTGCGGGACGCAGGCCGTGGCCGAGCGTAATGAGGGCCAGGACCAGCATCGCCGCGCAGGCATTGTGCCCGACCGCGGTGGAGATGGGCAGGTAGAACCACACGTTGGCGATGCCCAGGCCAAACTGCACGAGCATGAGTCCTCCCACCACTGCGCCGGCGATGCGCACCCTGTTGCCGGCCGAGGACAACAACGCCCGCGCCGAAAGCCAGCCGACGGACAGCAGGACCGCCAGGGCCCCGAGCCGGTGCGTCATGTGAATGGCCGTGCGCGCGGCATTGTCCAGAACGCCGTACTCGTAATTCACGCCCAGGCCCCGCCACATGACAAAAGCTTCGGCGAAGTCCATTTCGGGCCACCACTGCCGCTGGCAGGCAGGGAAATCCGGGCAGGCCAGGGCCGCGTAATTCGCGCTGGTCCAGCCGCCCAGCGCCACCTGTACGACTACCACCGCAAGTCCCGCAAGGGTCCAGCGGTACAGACCGCTGTCCGCTCCGGCCGCCCAGCCCGATGCGTATGGGCTATGGCGCAATATCAGCCACCACAGCAATGCGAGCGTTCCGAAACCGCCCAGCAGGTGCGCCATCACGACCACCGGCTTCAACTGCCAGGTAACCGTCCACATGCCCAACAGTCCCTGAAACAGAACCAGGACGACCAGTCCGAGCGAGGGCGCGAGCAGCGCGTCGGGTTCGGAGCGCCGCCGCCAGGCCAACCCGCCGATGGCCAGGATCAGCAGTCCCAGCGCGGCCGCCGCGTAGCGATGGATCATTTCTATCCAGGCCTTCGTAACGTCCACCGGCCGTTGCGGGAAAGCGGCGTTCGCTTTTTCGATTTGCTCGGCGCTTTGCGGGACATCGATCCGGCCGTAGCAACCGGGCCAGTCGGGGCATCCGAGTCCCGCGTCGGACAGGCGAACGAACGCGCCCAGAACGATTACCAACAGGGCGAAGGGCGTGGCCAGCAGCGCCAGTCTGCGTATATTCATACCGCCGGATCGGGAAACGTGGGGGAAGGGCCGACGGCGAACTTCACTTCATTCGGAATTGTACAGAAACGCCGTAGGTTCGGGGCGGAGCGAAGTGTGCCCAGCTTGCGCCGGCGAAGCTGGTGCGCTGATCGGCGTACAGCGTGTCGGTCAGGTTCTTGCACCAGGCGGTGAAGATCCACCGCTCCCCGGCCGGTGCCCAGCGCAGGTTGGCGTTGGCTACGCCGTAGGCCTTCTGGAATGATGCGTCGCGCTCAAATCGTCCGGGAGCGTTGTCGCTGTTGGACCAGGAATGGTGCTTCCAGCCGTAGTCCAGGCGGAAGTCCAGGCTGCCGCTTCGGCCCAGATCCAGGCCGTATCCGGCGGCGAAAGTGAAGGAGTGCTGCGGGGAGTGCGGTATCCGGTTTCCGTCGCGCCGGATGTCGAAGCCCTGGATCGTGCCCGCCAGAAACTCGTCGAAGCGCGCGTCCAGGTAGCCGTAGGCGAGGTTCAGCAACAGGCTGTTTGCGGGCGCCCAGGCGACGTCCAGCTCCGCTCCGCTGATGCTTGCGCGGGCGGCGTTCTTGACCCGCAGGCCGTCGAATGCGCCGGACACTTCGTCGAAAATAAGTGTGATCCTCTGCAGGTTGCGGAAGTCGGTCGAGAACAGCGCAGCGTTGACCTGCAGCGTATCGTCCAGCCAGCGGCTCTTCACCCCGAGCTCGAAGTTGGTTGCGGTCTCTTCCCGGATCGGCCGCCCGGCCTCGGATGCGCGGCTGACCTTGCTGTCGAAGCCTCCGGACTTGAACCCCTCCGACCAGCTCGCGTAGGTCATAAGATCGCTTCCGGCGAAGGGCCGCCATTCCGCCACAACCCGGGGCGTGAGCGCGTCGAAGGAGGCTTCGGCCGCAACGTCGTAATTCTCGAAGATGATCTGGAATGGAATTCCGGGAACCGCATCGTCGGTGAGCGTGCCGATGGTACGGTTCTCCTTGTCGTCGCGCGTATAGCGCAGGCCGGCCCGGACGGTGAGCACGGGATTCAACTCCCATGACGCGTCGGCGAAAGCCGCCCAGCCGGAAGTCCCGGAAACGCCCAGCCAGTCGCCTCGGCTGCCGTTCAGCACCCCGCTCTGGTTCACCACGATTTCCTCGTACTCCAGCCGGTCCACGTCCTCGCGGATGTAGTACAGGCCGGCCACCGCCCGCCAGTCAGGCGCCGGATCGAATGCATAGCGAAGCTCCAGGCTGAGCTGCTTCGCTTCCTCCTCCTGGCCGAACAGGTCGTCGAACCCCTGGCCAACGGCCAGGCTGCGCCCGCCGAACTGGTCCAGCGTGTCGGCGGAGACGTCCCGGTAGGCCGCGATCGCGGTCAGTTCGCCGTCGCCGATCAGTTGCTTGAGACGCGCGGACAGGCCCCACTGCCTGGCGCTGTAACCGATCGGCAGGCCATGCTCGGAAACCCGCGGCCGGCCGGTGGAGGCCGAAGGGGGAAAGCGGTCCCATCGGGTAACGCTGCGCGTCTGGCTGCCATTGTCCTCACGGCTGTAATCGGCGCTGAAAAGGAGGTCGTGGTCGTCGCCGGATACGACGCGCACTTGCGCGCGCAGGGCCAGCAGGTCTTCGTCGTCGGATTCCGCGCCGCTGATCAGGTCCATCCCGTAACCGTCGCGCGTCTTTCGCACCAGCGAAATCTTCCCGCCGACGTTTGAACCCAGGGGGCCGGAAAGCACTCCCTTGAAGTCGATGGCGTTCAACGAACCGTAACCCGCCAGAAATGCCGCCTCCGCGTCTTCGGTGCCTGGGGGGCGGGTGGTGAGGCTGATGGCCCCGCCCACGACGTTCTTGCCGAACAGCACCCCTTGCGGGCCGCGCAGAACGGAGGCTTGCTCCAGGTCGAAGAGTTCGAAGAAATACGAGGTGGAGCGGGCGATATACACCTCATCCACGAACAGAATGACCGAGTTTTCCAGCCCGCTGCGGGTGGCGCCGCTGTTGCCTATGCCTCGCACGGTCAGTTCCGACCGGCCGCTGCTGAAAGTGGAGTAGGAAAGATTCGGGATGCGCAACGCCAGCTCGCCGATCTTTTCCACCCGCCCGGCTTCCAGCGCCTCGGCGTCCAGCGCGCTGATCGATATCGGCACGTCCTGGAGGTTTTCGTTGCGCTTCTGGGCGGTGACAACGACCTCTTCCAGGTAGCCCTGCGCGCGTGCTGATGCAGTTATCACCAACATGGCGGCGAGCAGCACGCCTCCTGCAATAGCGTGCGGGCGAGATTCGACGTGATCCGCACTCATGATTCAGGCACCCGGAAAGTCATTCTGCCTGGCCGCGTGCTGCAGCGCGCCACCTCAATCTTCAGGGCCTGACCGGACCTAGATGCCGCTGCGGGTCTCGGCAAGGATCTGATCCACTACCGAGACCAGTGCCTCCCGGTCGCTGTCGCCTTCCAGGACGCGCAGGCGGAAGAGGTCGGTCTGGCGGTCGGCGCCGCTGCCGTTTGCAACGATGTCCAGGGCTTGCCGCAACTCGCGTTCGCAGTCCAGCGCTTCGGCGTCCTCGCCCAGGGTCTCGACCAGCTGGGCCACCAGGTCGCCGATATCGCTGCGGCCGCCGTCGGCCGTGTTGCCCAGGAAGGCCAATACGCCGTAGCGCTGGGCCAGCCAGCGGTTCTCGGCGATGATTTCGGTCAGGGGTTCGCCCGGCAACTCACCGGCGTAGTGCTGCCTCATCAGCATGCGCACCAGGCAGGCATAAAGGGCCACGATACAAAGCGCGTCCTCAAGCAGCGTGCACAGATCGCAGATGCGCAATTCGACCGTGGGATAGTGCTGCGAAGGCCGGATGTCCCACCACAGTTCGCTGCCGTCGCTGATGAAGTGCATGCGGCGGTAGTTGTCCAGCAGCGCCTCGTATTCGGCTGCGGAATACAGGGGATTGGGCAGGCTGGTGCGGGGCAGGACGCCGATCAGGCACTGGCGGTAGGACTTGTAGCCGGTGTTGTTGCCCTGGTTGAAGGGCGATGACGTGGACAGGGCGAGAAGGATGGGCAGGTAGCGGCGCATGGCGGTCATCACCCGGATGCGGGCGTCGGCATCGCCAAACCCGGCGTGCACGTGCATTCCACCCACCAGGTAGCGCCGCACCGCTTCCTGGTAAGTCATCTCGAAATCCTCGTAGCGCTTGCGGGGGGTCGTGAGTTGCGCCTGCCAGACCGCGAAGGGATGGGTGGAGGCTGCGATCACGGCGGCGCCTCGGCTGGCGGCCGCCTCGACCACGAGTCCGCGCGTCTCGCACAGGGCTTCGCGCACCTCTCGTACCGAATGGCATACCCGGGTATTCGTCTCGATCTGCGACCGCAGCATTTCCGGCACGGCCTTGTGCGCCCCGGCATGCGCTTCGCAGAATTCGAATATGCCCGGGTCCGGATCGGCGAGCATGTCGCGGGTTTCGGGATCGACAAGGAAGAACTCCTCCTCGACACCGAGCGTGATGGACAGGTCAGCGTTCTTCATGGGTGCCAGGCCCCGGATTCACATTGCGCTTCGGCAGGCTTTCCCGTTGTTCACAACCCGACCCTCCTCAGCCTGAGCGCGTTGCTCACGACCGAAACCGAGGACAGGCTCATGGCGGCGGCAGCAATCATGGGCGACAACAGAATGCCGAACACCGGGTACAGCACACCGGCCGCGACCGGCACGCCGGCCGAATTGTAGACGAACGCGGAGAACAGGTTCTGTCTGATGTTGCGCATCGTCGCCTGCGCCAGCCGGCGGGCCCGAACGATCCCGTTCAGGTCGCCCTTTACCAGTGTGACGCCCGCGCTCTCGATGGCCACGTCGGCGCCTGTGCCCATCGCGATCCCCACGTCCGCCTGGGCCAGCGCTGGCGCGTCGTTCACACCGTCGCCGGCCATCGCGACCCCGGCGCCGGCCGCCTGCAGTTCCTTGATGATGCGGGCCTTGTCTTCGGGGAGAACGTCGGCGCGAATCTCATCGATCCCGAGCCGGGAAGCCACAGCTCTCGCGGTGCGTTCGCTGTCCCCCGTGACCATGACGATGCGCAGACCTTCGGCATGCAGCGCCTTCAACGCCTGCGGCGTAGTGTCCTTGACCGGATCGGCGACACTCACAAGCCCGGCCAGCCTGCCTTCGACCACAATGAACATTACCGTTTCGCCCTGGTCGCGGCGCTGGTTCGCCATTTCGCCTGCATGGCCGGCGTCGAGTCCAAGGTCGGCAAGCAGCTTCGAGTTGCCGAGCGCAACGGTCTTGCCCTCGACCAGCCCATGGACGCCCTTCCCCGTGACCGCCTCGAATCCTTCCACGCCGGAAAGGACGACGCCACGGTCCTCGGCTCCCGCAACGATCGCCTCGGCGAGCGGGTGCTCGCTGCCGCGTTCAAGCGACGCCGCGAGCCGCAGCAACTCGGCCTCGTCCATCCCCGCCTCCGGGACCACGGCGACCAGCTTGGGCTTGCCCACGGTCAGGGTGCCGGTCTTGTCGACGATCAGCGTGCCGACTCTGGCGAATCGCTCCAGCGCCTCGGCGTTCCTGATCAGCACGCCGGCCTGCGCCCCCCGGCCGGTCGCCGTCATGATGGACATCGGGGTGGCAAGGCCAAGCGCACAGGGGCAGGCGATGATCAGGACCGAGACCGCCGCCACCAGGGCGTAGGCCATGGCCGGCGGCGGACCCCAGATCGACCAGGCGACAAACGCCGCCACCGCCACAAGGACGACAGCCGGCACGAAATAGGCGGCCACCAGGTCGGCCAGTTTCTGAATCGGCGCACGGCTCCGCTGCGCTTCGGCGACCATCTCGACGATTTGCGACAGCATGGTGTCGGCGCCGACGCGCCTGGCCTCGATGACCAGCGTGCCCCTGCCGTTGATCGTCGCACCTGTTACCGGGTCGCCAAGCGCCTTTTCGACCGGCACCGGTTCGCCGGTCAGCATGGACTCGTCAATCGACGTGTGGCCTTCGGTAACCACCCCATCCACCGGCACTTTGTCTCCCGGGCGTATCCGCAGTCGATCGCCGACCTGAACGTCTTCGAGCGGGATTTCCTCTTCGCGGCCATCGGGGCGGATGATCCGCGCCGTCTTCGGCGCCAGGTCCAGTAACGCGCGGATCGCGTCGCCCGTGCGTTCCCGGGCGCGGAGCTCCAGTATCTGGCCGAGCAATACGAGAATCACGATGACGGCCGCGGCCTCGTAGTAGACCCCCACATGGCCGTGGGCGTCGCGGAATCCGGCCGGAAAGATTCCCGGCGCGATTGTCGCGACGACACTGAACGCATAGGCGGCGCCGACGCCCATGGCGATCAGCGTGAACATGTTCAGGCTGCGGTTGAGGACCGATTTGACACCGCGGACGAAGAATGCCCAGCCCGACCAAAGGATGACCGGCGTCGCCAGGACGAGCTCGGCCCAAACCGCCGCACCTTCGCCGATCCACCTGCGCACCGGCAGGCCCATCATGGAACCCATCGTGAGCACCAGGAGCGGAACCGTCAGCGCGGCCCCGATCCAGAAGCGGCGCGTGAAATCCACGAGTTCCGGATTGGGTCCCCCGTCTCCGGCCGGCACGCCCATGGGCTCCAGCGCCATGCCGCAGCTCGGGCAGTCCGCGGGTCCCTCCTGCACGACCTCGGGGCACATGGGACAGGTGTAAAGCGTGCCCTCGGGCATCGGTTCCGGCGCGGCGAGACCTTGCAGGTAAGCCTCAGGCTCCCCCTCGAATTTTTCCCGGCAACGCGCAGCACAGAAATAAAAGCGCTGGCCGGTGTGCTTGGCGACATGCCGGGCGCTCGCTCGCGCCACGGTCATGCCGCAGACGGGGTCCTTGGCCTCAAGGTAATCTTCCGGCGCCGCCTTGAACTTGTCGCGGCACCCTGCGCAGCAGAAGCGATAGACGTGGCCGTCGTGCTCGTAGCTCGGCTTGTCCGCGTCCGGATCGACGGTCATGGCGCAGACCGGATCTCTCACGATGGCCGCCTCCCGGCGTTCGTGCTCATGGCGATGCGCGTGGGTGGTCATGGGCCGATTCCCTTTCGTCAACGTGGTTTCGTCGATTCTCACCGGTTTCCTACTCCCTGTATCCCGCCGGGATCGACCTGATGCCGCGTACATCATAATACCGGGGTCAAGAACAGTTCGTGGCTCGTGTGGAGCACTGCGCTGATGTCGGTATTCGAGACAAAGGTTGATCCCAAGTCCGGGGAATTTGCGGCCAACGCAAGGGTCAACCGGGAGTACGCCGCGCGGCTTAGGGAACTCAAGGCCGGCATTGCTGGTGGCGGTTCGGAATCCTCACGCGAAAGGCACCTGGGCCGCGGCAAGATGCTGGTCCGCGACCGCGTGCAAATGCTGATCGATGCCGGTTCGCCGTTTCTCGAGATCGGCCAGCTCGCCGCCCACGAGGTCTACGATCACCCGGTTCCGGCGGCGGGCCTGGTTTGCGGTATCGGGCGGATTCACGGAACGGAATGCATGGTTGTCGCCAACGACGCCACGGTAAAGGGCGGCGCCTACCATCCGCTGACGGTCAAGAAACACCTGCGCGCCCAGGAGATCGCGCTCGAAAACAATCTGCCATGCATTTATCTCGCCGACTCCGGTGGCGCCTATCTGCCCATGCAGGATGAAGTCTTTCCCGACCGGGAGCATTTCGGGCGCATCTTCTACAACCAGGCCAGGCTGTCGGCGCGCAATATTCCGCAGGTGGCGGTGGTCATGGGATCGTGCACCGCGGGTGGCGCCTACGTCCCGGCAATGAGCGACGAAACCATCATCGTCAGGGACCAGGGAACCATATTTCTCGGCGGTCCGCCGCTGGTGAAGGCGGCGACGGGCGAGGAGGTGGACAAGGAAACGCTGGGCGGCGGCGACCTGCATACCCGGGTGTCGGGTGTAGCCGATTACCTGGCGGAGAACGACGGCCACGCGCTGAGCCTTGCCCGTGGCATCGTTCGCCACCTGAACCGGGACGGCAAGGCGCGTGTCGAACCGTCGGCGGCGGCCGAGCCCCTGTATCCGGCGGAAGAGATTTACGGCATCCTTCCCCGCGGCCTGCGCTACATCTACAACGTGCGCGAGGTCATTGCGCGCATCGTGGACGCCTCGGAGTTCGAGGAGTTCAAGCCCCGCTACGGGACGACGCTGGTATGCGCGTTCGCCCGGCTGGGCGGCTATCCGGTGGGGATTATCGCCAACAATGGAATCCTGTTCTCCGAGTCCGCGCTCAAAGGCGCCCATTTCATTCAGCTCTGCAACCGTCGCGGAATACCGCTTCTGTTTCTGCAGAACATTGCGGGATTCATGGTGGGCAAGGACTTCGAACGGCGCGGCATCGCCAAGGACGGCGCCAAGCTGATTACCGCGGTGGCCTGCGCGCGCGTGCCGAAGCTCACGGTCATCATCGGCGGCTCCTTCGGCGCCGGGAACTACGGAATGTGCGGCCGCGCCTACGGGCCGCGGATGCTGTGGATGTGGCCCAACGCGCGAATCTCGGTGATGGGCGCGGAGCAGGCGGCCATGGTGTTGAGCCAGGTTGGCAGCGCCGGGAGTCGCGCACGCAACAATGACGACTCGGGGCAGGAAGACGAGGCCATTCAGCAGCAGGTCCGGCGCCAGTACGAACGGCAGGGCCACCCTTACTATGCAAGCGCAAGACTCTGGGACGACGGCGTGATCGACCCTGTGGATACGCGCGAGGTTCTGATGCTCAGCCTGTCCATCGTGATGAACGCGCCGATACCCGAGGAGGCTCCCTATGGCGTGTTTCGCATGTAAGCCCGGGAAATCCTGATGCCGGGTCTGTACTTCGAGGACTGCAAGTTGGGCGGCGTCATCAGGCATGCGTTGCACCGCACGGTTACCGAAGCCGACAACCTCCTTTTTTCCACGCTTACGCATAACCCCTCACCGCTGCATCTCGACGAGGAGTACATGCGCAATACCGAGTTCGGCCGACGCATCGTGAACAGTTGCTTTACGCTGAGCCTGATGACCGGCGTGTCCGTGGAGGACACGACCATGGGGACGGCGATCGCCAACCTGGGGTGGGAAGACGCACGTTTTCCCGGGCCCGTTTTTCCCGGCGATACGCTGCGGATCGAAACCGAAATCCTGAACAGGCGCGAGAGCAAGTCACGCCCGGACGCCGGCGTCGTGACCTTCGTCCATCGCGCCTACAACCAGAACGATGAACTCGTGGGGCATTGCCGGCGCGTGGCGCTGATGAAAAAGCGCCCTCCTTCCGAGGATCAGGCGGCGAGCGACTTCAGCGCCTGAATGCGGGCGTCCAGCGGCGGGTGAGACGAAAACATGCGCCGGATGCCGGAGCGCGCCGAGGCCGAAATGCCGAAAGCCGCCATTGATTCGGGCATGGACTGGCCGCGGCCGTAACCGCGCTTGAGCGACTCCAGGGCGTTGATCATCGAGCCGCGTCCGGCCAGCCGGGCGCCGGCCGCGTCGGCGCGGAACTCCCGCCGGCGCGAGTACCACATCACGATGGCGCTGGCGAGGATTCCGAATACGATCTGGGCAGCGATCGTGACCACGAAGTAGCCCAGGCCCAGGCCCCTCTCATTGCGCAGGATGACGCGGTCAACGACGAAGCCGACTACGCGGGAGAAGAACAGCACAAAGGTGTTCAGGACTCCCTGCAGCAGCGTCAGCGTCACCATGTCGCCGTTGGCTATGTGGCCGATTTCGTGACCCAGCACCGCGCGGACTTCCTCGCGGCGCATATGGCGGAGAAGCCCCTCGCTGACTGCTACCAGTGACTTGTTGCGCCGGGCGCCGGTGGCGAAGGCGTTCGGCTCCGGCGCCGGGAAGATGCCCACTTCGGGCGCGTCGATCCCGGCGCTTCTGGCCAGCTCCCGGGTCGTGTCCAACAGCCATACCTCAGTCGGGTTGGAGGGCGCGTCGATGATCTCGGTGCGGGTTGCCCGCTTTGCCATCCACTTCGACATGAACAGCGAAACCAGCGCTCCGCCGAACCCGAAAATCGCGCAAAAAATGAACAGGCCGGTGTAGTTCAGCGCGTACTCGCCGGCCGCGTTCAGGACCATCCGGTCGATTCCCAGCACGTTCAGGACCAGGGCGGCGACCGCAAGGACCGCCAGGTTGGTCAGGATGAACAGCGAGATGCGGGTGAACATTGCGGAAAACTCCGGCGGGTGGGTCGAGATTCAGTAAGTATATGGGGACGATTGCGCCGGTTTTGCAAGGCATCGGGGCGCTTGCGGCACTTCAGGCCCGCAGCCTACACTAGCCGGTCTTATGTCGGATTTCGACGTGATCGTGATCGGCGGCGGGGTCAACGGCCTTGCCTGCGCAGCGACCCTCGCGCGCGAGGGCCTGCAATGCTGCGTGCTGGAACGCAACAGCTACGTCGGTGGCGGCGCGGTGACTCGCGAAGTGACGCTGCCGGGTTTCCGCCACGACCTGTACGGCTCCTCGCACGTATGGATTCACTGCAACGCCGACTTCAAGGCCATTCAGCCGGAGCTGGAGCACTTCGGACTGAAATACATCGAGCCGGAGGACCACATTACCGGCCACCCGGACCGCGCCGGCGGCCCGGGAATCGTCGTATACAAGAGCGTGCAACGCACCTGCGAGTCCATTGCCCGCTATTCCGCCGCCGACGCCCGCCGCTATGCCGCCGTCTGCGAGGACTTCGAGCAGATCCGCGAGGGCTTCATCAAGGCGTTCTTCTCGCCGCCGACTCCGCCCAGCACCCTGCCGCGCGCCCTTGAACGGAGCGAGGATGGACTCAAACGCCTGCGCGAGTTTTCGATGTCGGCGCGGGCCTGGGTGGAAGCCAACTTCGAGAACGACTTCGTGCAGGCCATGATGCTGAACTGGGCGCTGGCGCCGCAGATACTTCCCGAACAGGAGGGCGCCGGGCAGTCGTTCTACATCATGATTCCCGCGATTCACCATTATGGTCAGGCGATCCCCGAGGGCGGCAGCCAGCAACTGCCCAAGGCCATGGCGGCGTTCCTGGAAGGAAACGGCAGCCGGGTCATGACTTCCTCCCCGGTTCAGCAGATAGTGGTGGAGCGGGGACGGGCCTGCGGAGCCCGCCTGGAATCCGGCGAGACGCTGCGCGCGCGCCGCGCGGTAGTGTCGGCGCTGGAGCCGCGACAGACTTTTCTCGGCATGCTCGATGATGGTCTGCTGGAAGACGATTTCCTGGAAATGGTGCGCGGCTACTCCTTCGGGAACATTTCGGTGTGCCGGGTGCACCTGGCGCTGAAGGAACCCCCGCGGTTCGTCAACGGCGAGAGCATGAGCCGCTGTGCCTTCCACCGCATGACCGACAGCATGCCGCAACTCATGAAATTCTACGGCGAGCTGGCCATGGGCCTGCCGCCGTCGGACCCGTTCCTGTGGTCGGCCTGCTGGACGCTGCTCGATCCAACGAGGGCGCCGGACGGCCGGCACACTCTGATATTCGATACCTTCGTTTCCAATTGGCTGGCCAACGGACGGTCTTGGGGCGAGATCGGAGAGGATTATGCCCGCGCCGTGCTGCTGCCAAAGCTGCGCCAGTACGCGCCCAATATCGGCGAGGAGAACATTCTCGGGCAGCATGTGGAAACCGGCGAGAGCCTGGAGAGCGCAAACCCCTCATTCGTGGAGGGAACCACCAACGGCGGCGAGCGCATCGCTTCGCAGCTTGGCTATTTCCGGCCTTTTCCCGGCTACGCGCACTACCGCTCCCCGGTGCCCGGCCTGTACATGACGGGGCCGCATTGCCATCCCGGCGGGGGCATTTCCGCCATGGGCACGATAACGGCGCGCGTCATGCTGGACGACTTCGGGATCCGGGAGGCCGATTTCTGGTGATGCGAAAAGCCAGCATCGCCGCGCTTCTCCCCGTGTATGCCCGTTACGGGAGTGTGTGAGCCATGGATGGCGGAACCAAGCTCCATGGACGGATTCATGCGTCTCCCGTAACGGCCATACACGGGGAGAAGCGCTACCCTGTTGGCCTTTCCTGCCCTGAATAAACGTTTTTTGGAGAGCGAGATGAGCAGAATCGAAAAATACACGGGCATGGTGATCCAGCCGCACGTTCTGGTGGCCGAGGATCGCGGCGACATCGAGCGCAACCTGGACCGGGTGCTGAACATGATTGACTTCGGCGTGGGCTATTTCTGGGAGCTGCCGGTAAAGCTGGTGGTGCTGCCGGAATACTTCCTGCAGGGCGTGACCACGCCGGGCAAGGGCGAGCACGGCATTGACAGCTTCATGAAGAAGGCGATCACCTTCGACGGCCCGGAGATGCGCGCTCTCGGCGACAAGGCCCGCGAGTACGGCCTGTACATCGCCGGCGGCGGGGTGGTGGAACAGGTGCCCGAGTTTCCGGACCGCTGGTTCAATGCCGCATTCGTGATCGGGCCCTCGGGCGAGGTGGTCCTGCGTTATCACAAGTGGCATGTCCCGGCCAACATCGGCCTGGGGACCAGCCCGCACGACCTGCTCGACGCCTACCGCGAAGCGTTCGGTACCGACATCGCCGACCTGTTCCCGGTGATCGACACCGAGATCGGCAAGCTCGGCACCATGACCTGCCACGACGGCTGCACGCCGGAAGTGTCGCGCGCGCTGGGCTACAACGGTTGCGAAGTGCTCTGCCATCCTACGGCGCTGCAGGAGATCGAGGGCGTGAGCGAGCCCTGGGACTTCTGGACGTTCACGCGCCGCACGCGCGCGCACGACAACATGTGCTACCTGCTGGGATCGAACTGGGGCACGGTCGATTACGCCTACTATCCCAAGGCCTTCTGTCCCGGCGGTTCGTTCATCATCGACTACACCGGCATGATGCTGCGCCACGCCAACTACCCGCAGGAGCAGGTGATCGGCGCCACCATCGATGTCGAGGCGCTGCGCGAGCACCGCTCCCGTTGCGGGCACAATTGCTGGGTGGACTTGCGCACCGAAGGCTTCAGGCAGATCTACGAAAACCCGATCTACCCGCCGAACCAGTTTCCGCCCGGTAAGCCGCCGCGCACGCTGGCCGACAAGATGGGGCCGCTGGATACCGTGTTTCGGGACATCTACGGCCGTGGGCAGTTCATGCCGCCCGCCGGCATGACAGTCGAGGACATGCCGAAGCTGCACCGCAAGCGCGTGCGCGCCGCCCAGGACCGGGGCACGCTGAAGAAGAACGACTAGGCGAGGGCAGCGGAATGCGCGTGAAGAGCGACCTGGCCGACCTCGATATCAAACTCGGGCGCATCAGCCGCGAGGGCGACGAACTGGTGATGGATAGCGCGCCGGGCAGCAGCCTGGACGCCCGCATCCGCGTGGATGCTTCCGACGCCCGCAGCATGTTGGCCACCGTGTTGAAATCGGCCGCCGTCTGGGGTTTTCTGCTGCGGCTGCCCTTTTCGCGGCGAGGGCATGCAGGGCGTACGTCCCGGGAAGGAGGGCGTCCCGCCCTCCACCAAGGCAGCGACGCCTTGGCTCCTCCGCGCGACAATGCGGCATGGCGCGCGCGGCGCGAAAGCACCGGCCTCAACAAACCTTGGTAGGCTATACAGGCTGATTGGCGGGAACGGTTATGGCGAAATTCTTGGGATTCGGGGAAATCATGCTGCGGCTGGCCACGCCGCGGGGCCAGGTGCTGGACGGCACCCAATCGCTTGAGGTGGCTTTCGGCGGCGCCGAGGCGAACACCATCATGGCCCTGGCGCGCCTGGGCCAGGACGCGCAGTTCGTGACCGGCCTGCCGGACAATGACTGGGGCCGCCGCGCAGCCGCTACCCTGGCGTCGGCCGGCGTGCAACGCAGTACGAGGTATATCGACGGCGCGCGCATGGGAACCTATTTCCTGGAGAGCGGCGCCGGATTGCGGGGCGGCAGAGTGATTTACGACCGCACGAATTCGGCCTTCGCCGTCTGCGACTGGTCGGACGCCGACTGGTCATCGCTGCTTGCCGGCGCCGACTGGTTGCATCTGAGCGGAATAACGCTGGCGCTTTCCGAATCCGCCGCGGATGCCTGCGAAAAGGCTGCCAGGGCGGCTCGGGAGGCGGGTTGCCGGGTTTCTTTCGACTGCAATTACCGCGCCGCGCTTTGGGCCGATACGCGTTCCTATGGTGCGGCCTGCCGCCGGATCGTCGCGCTGGCCGATCTGGTGTTCTGCGGCTGCCGGGAGATCCGCTGGATAATCGACCAGCCGCGCCCGGACGAGATTTCTCCAGACCCGGCGCACGGTTACGGCCTCCTGCAGGACGTGGCCCCGCACATGACGGTGCTGGCCGGAACGCTTCATGAGCAGGATGAGAGCGGGGCGCCCAGGCTCGGAGGGTTTGCTACCAACGGCGAGGAGTCCGCGAAGCTCAAGCCGCATGGCCTGGGCGAAGTCGTGGACCCCGTAGGAGGCGGAGACGCCTACGCGGCGGGCGTGCTGCACGGCCTGGCGGAGGGCTGGTCGGTGACGAAGTCGGCCGAATTCGCCCTCGCCGCGGCCGCGCTGAAGCACACCATCATGGGCGATCAGCTTCGCGCCACGCCCGCCGACGTTCTGCGCCACGCGGCAAACGGCGGCGCCGTTTCCCGCTAGCGCAGGGCTTGCGTCAACCTACCGGAGAGTGACCAGCACTTCGTTGCGGCGCAAAGGCGGAATCGTCCAGGGGGGGTTGTAGCCCGCCACCCGCCAGTCGGCCATGTGCTCCATGCCTTTGGCGTCAAGCCAGGCGGCCAGGCGCACGCGTTCCCGCTCGGCCTTCCTGTTGCCCAGGAGCCCGCTGAAGCGGATACTCGCCACCCGGCGCGGAGCCACGTCGCGAATCATGACGGATGGGTTTGAAGGGACCGGCGAGTTCTCCGCCGTGTAGCCCTCGGGCAGGACGAAGGCCATCCGCCAGGTCTCGATCGCCGCACCGGTAAGTGCCGGCCCCTGGCTTGCGCCGGAATACTCAACGGGGCTCAGAACCACGGGCGCAGTCATCGTGATCTTCTCGCCGCGGGGCTCGAGTTCCACCGGAGCCGTCATCTGGATCTTCCGCTTGCCGCTGTTTGCGCCGGATATGTAGCGAACCAGCCGGCCGAACCCGGTCCGGGAGGCGGAGTCGAATGGAGGAGAGACCATTGTTTCCGCAACGGCGTAAGCGTCGTACTCGCGGACCTGGAAATCCCCGTCCTCGATGACGACGTTGTACGCCGGCTCTTCCGCTGCCTTTCCGCCGAATGCGGAGCAGGCCGCAACCGAAGCGGCCGTCACGATTCCGAGCATGCCGGCTCGTATGGTCCTTTGCGTTTGCGCGGACGCGGGCTGCGTCCTTCCGTTGCTGGGAGTGCTTAGATCTGATGTCGAGGTTGTCATGGCTGTGTCCTCGACCTCACCACCAATCACCGTGAGTATACGCCTGTTTTTCGGTCCTTGTGCGGATCGCATGATTGCAACCGTTTGTTTATGACTATGGTCGTGACCATGGTATTATCGTGCCTCATGTGAAGACGGGAGTAGAGTGATGGGCGCCACTGCGAATGATGCGACCGCCCCAGGCAGAACGATCAAGGCGTCCGAGTTCAAGGCGAAGTGCCTCAAACTGATGGACGAGGTCGCCGAGAGCGGCGAAGAGATCGTAATCACCAAGAACGGCCGGCCGGTTTCGCGGCTGATGCCCTATCGTGGCAAACCGCAAATGGCCTTCGGCCGCAATCGGGACAATATCCGAATCCTAGGCGACATCGTTGAACCGATGCCCGCTGAGTGGTTCGAGGATGCTGACCATCGAGAGGGCGATCTGTTTTGATGCTCCTCGATACGCATGTCGTGCTTTGGCATGAGCGCGGCGACCGGAGGCTGGGAGCAAGAGCTCGGCGCACCATTGCAGGCGTGCTTCAGGAGCGCGCGGCCGCAGTGTCTTCCATATCGTTCTGGGAAATCGGCATGCGAATCCAGAAGGGCCGGCTTGAGTTTCTGCTCGACCTGGATGCCTGGCGGCGCGAACTTCTGTACCAGGGACTGGTCGAGATTCCCGTGGACGGGGCCATCGCGGCGCGCGCGGGTCTTCTGGCCGATATGCATGGCGACCCGGCCGACCGCCTGATAGTCGCCACTGCCTTGCAAGGCCACCAACTGGTCACGGCGGACCGGCGCATCCTGGAATGGCCCGGCCAACTAAGCCGTCTGGACGCCAGCGAGTAATTGGGACTGCGTAAGCGCTACTCCTTCTGCCCGCACAAACCGGATCGAATTTTGACCGCCTTGCAGCGCTTTCGTGCTCAATCTTTCGCGGATTGTCAGTCGATCGGGATCGTTTGAGGCGGTTGTACGCCACGCTCGGCTGCGGCCTTCACGAACCAATCCACGATCTGCGGGTGGCAGGTGAAGACCAGCACCTGATTTTGTTCCGCAAGCTCCATAAATGCCTGCGCCGCCTTCAATCCCCGGTCCGGGTCGAAGTTCACCAGCGCTTCGTCAACGATGAGCGGCAATCGTTCGGACCGCTGGCCCAGTTCGCGGACGAGGCCGAACCGCAACGCCAGGAACAGCTGCTCCCGTGCGCCGCGGCTGAGTTGGTCGGGTTGCTTGGCGCTCCCGTCGGAATCCCTTACGTGTATCTCGGAACTGCCCAGCGGTGAGAACACTGCCTGATACCGTCCACCGGTCATGCCGCGGAAGTACTCTTGGGAATTCCGCAGAACATCGGGCTGACGCTCCTTCTCGAATTTGCCCCGGGCTTCCTTGAGAAGGTTCTCGGCGATCGTGCGGACAACCCACTCCCGCGCGTGGCCGCTCACCTGTTCCAGCAACCGGTAACGCTCGGCTCTCAACTTCGATGATTCTTTTTCGCCAACGAGGCGCTTAAGTCCTTCTTCCAGGGATCCACGCTCGGTAGACAACTCCTGATTTTTTTCAGCGATTCGGTCGCGCTCTTCTTCGAGCCTGTTCACCTCGCTGGCGAGGGTCTCAATATCCGCCTTCCCCAACTCCTGCATGAGCGATTCGAGGCGCTTTCCAGGGCCGCTGAGACGTTGCAGCCGCTCAAGCGCAGCACTCCTTTTGTCCTTGAGGCCAGCCCGCTGGCGATGCACTTCCGCCCGCTTGCGAAAATCCTCGGCATCGGCGGCGTGGCCGCGTAGAAGAAGATTCTTCATATCCTCCTCCGCGCTGCGGAGATCACTCTCCCGCTCCTTCAACTTCCGCCTGGCTTTTGCCAGTTGTGACTCCGCCGCCTCCCGGCCGCTAATCTGTTGCTGAACCTGCCCGTGCAGTTCAACCAGCTTCCCGGCTGTCACGCCGGCGCTGCAAGGTTCATTCACGTCAAGAGCGACATCGAAGGCCGATGCCAGCGGCTCGACCATTGCGGCGTAAGCGTTGATGTCATCCTTAATGGCCTGAACGCGGTGTCGCCGTTCCTTCAGCTCGCGCAGTTGACTGAGTCCAAGCTCCACCTTGCCCCGAAGTTCTGCGATAGTTTCCGGCGCGAAGGTTTCGCGCAGGCCGCGCGCCCGCAGCCACTCCAACCACTCCTTCTGCGCGGCTTCCGATTCTTTCCTGACCCGCTCGACCTTTTCTCTGGCCCTGTCCGCCAGGTCTTTTCCTTGCCGTGTCACCGCTCTGGCGCGATCGAGATCCGCGGACAGGCGTTGGTATTTCTGGGCTTTGTTTCGTTCATCTTCCAAGTCCTCGCTGTCCGCCATAAGGGATTTTTCGTCAATCGTCTCGATGCCCAGCGAAGCGGCGCACCGTTTCAGCACGGATTCGGCTTCCTCCAGTTCGATTTCGGCTTTGCGAAGCGAGTTGCGCACCGGCGCGGTGAGGGGGGGCTCCGCTACTGTGCCGGCGGAGGACCGGCCAGACAGGAACAGGTACGCCGAAATCACCGCAAGCGCCAAGCCGGCGGCAATGCCGACAGGCAGGGCGCCGCCGCCGAGTACCGCTCCACCAGCCACCACTGCGATACCCACTGTCCCAATCCCGAGAACCGCGAATGTTCTGCCGTTTTTCCTCCGGCTTGCAGGGATGGTCGTGCTCGCAAAGCTGTCAAGCTGATCTTGCAAGTCGGCAACGCGCCGCAGGGCGAAGTCACGTTGGCCGAGCCGCAACTGCCCCTCGGTTAGCAAGGTCCCCCGCTGTTTCAAGTGCTTTTCGCCAAGACCCGGCTTCGCGGCAGCCTTCAATGCCTGTTCGGCGCGGGTCTCCACCTCGCTGGACCGTGCAAGCGCCGTTTCTTCCTGCTCAAGATTGGATTCGCAAAGCACAAGCGACTCGCGGGCCCCGCGCAGCTTTTTCTGGTGTCGCGAGATTTCTTCCCGGACGGCCAGGGACATGTCGAAATTCCTCAGGCGTGTTTCGTCCCAATCCGCTCCAAGGTCCTTCAGAGTCGCAGCCAGCGTGTTGCGCTGCTCTTCAACCTGGTTTCTGCGCTTCGGCAGGTCGCGAACGGAGTTGTCGAACGAGGTGCGGCCCTGTTCCAGCCTGCGGACATCAGCCGTCCCGTCGAGAATGGCTTCATGCTCAACCGGCGTCCCGGCGCGGACCTTGAAGTCCGCCACGTCCCTCTCTGCTGACTGGAATTCCCGGCGCGCGTTCCTGCGCCGCTCTTCCAGCCCTTCCAGGCGGCTGACGCCGTCGGTCGGAAAATCATCCACGACAGGCAACCCGGCCAGTTCCTGCTCCACCATGTTGAGCTCGTTCCATGGGCCATCCCAGGCGCTCTTCAGACGCTCTTGGCGATCCAGGCGTGACTGATTCTCCTTGCGGCGGCCGTCGAGTTGCGTGAGTTCCGTCTTGACCTCATCAAGACGCGCCGACAGATCCCCGTACTGTTGCGCGTTGTTCCGAACTTCCGCGATACCCGAATCCACGCTTGTGAGCGCGCGCGCCGCCTCATGAATAGCGTGCTTGTTGCCACCTTTGAGGAACAGGCGGCTCTTTTCCTCGCTTAGTCTTTTCAGCGCCGCGGGCAGCTTTGAAGCGCCCATGCCCGCGCTGTAGATCTGGCTGTTGATCCTGTCGTCCTTCAGCAGCGCGTCATTGTGCAGTTCGTCGAGGGTGAAAGCGAAGACATTCTGAAATATGTCCCTGGAATGATGGCCCAGCAGGCGAGGCAGTTCCGCTTGAGGGAGCGGCTCGCCGGACGCGGCGTTGAGCGTGACCGGCCCGCCACCCGTCCCCTGGACGCGATGCACGGTCACGATTTCTCCAGCGTCGCTGACGATCGTTATGCTGCCCCCGTGCCGGCCGCCAGCCAGCGGTGGGTAGGGATTTCTTCGGCTGCGCCCGTCCGGAAATCCGAACAACACCCTCCGAATGAAGGCCAGCAGCGTGCTCTTGCCCGCCTCGTTCGCTCCTTGAAAGATGGTTACGGGCCGCTCCAGGGGCCCGCACTCAAAGTCGGCGAACTTTCCGAAGCCGTCAATGCGCAGGCCGCGAATCTTCATTCCCCATCCTCCGCAAGCAGGTTCACGGCCATCATTTCCGCTTCGCGGACAAGCGCGGCGAATTCCTCCTCGTTCGGAACGGCCCCGGAAAGATACCGGCGGAAGCGATGGTGTTCGTACAGGCCGGGCATACCGGCCCGGAGCCGCTCGCGCAGCTCCGGGTCGGACCTCGCCCGGTCCGCCGTCCGCAGCACTTCGGCCAGGAAATCGGACCCCGCCACCCTTGCGCCGCGATCAAACGTCGGCGCCGTCCGGTTCTCAATCCGTTCGCACCAGGCGAACGGCGTCCGGTCCGTCCACGCTTCGTTGATTTGCTCGGCCAGGTGGTCCAGCGTGTCGGCCCGGCCAAGAAACCGGTTCAATTCGCCGCGGCCCTCCAAGGATATGCGCGCGATGACCGGCCTGCCCCCGGCGCCGTCGAGCAACTCTTCCATGCTCTTGTGCAGTGCGTCCAACAAAGCCTGCTCGGTTTCATGCGCGCCGATGTCCACGGCAAATCGCTCCCAGCGGACGCAATCGACAGCGCGAAACTCCAGATCAACGTTCCCGTCATCGAGTGCGTTCACCAGGTACGCGCCGCGTGCGCCAGTCTCATTCGGACTTCTGCCTTGGGGATTGCCGGGATAAACCACCGACGGCCCTTGCTTGTGGAGCACCTGGCGGGTGTGCACGTGGCCGAGCGCCCAGTAATTCATGTCGGCCTCAAGGAGGTCATGGAGGGAACATGGCGCGTAGGGGTCATGACCGGGGTGGTTGTCAACGTTTGCGTGCAGCAGGCCTATCGAGAACGGCGCGGTATCGACGCGGCCCAAGCGGCTGACCAGATTTTCGGTAACGTCGCGGTGCGGGTAGCTGACGCCATGCACCACGGCGCGGCCGGGATCGTCCCGGAACACGGGAGCGGATTCAAACTCCGCCCCGAAGCGGTGGCAACCCGGCGGATACGCCAGCCTGGCCTCCCAGCCATCAAGGGGATCATGATTGCCGTGGCAGACGAATGAGCGTATCCCGGCGGCGTGCAATCTCTCCAGACCTTCCACAAACCTTCGCTGGGCGCGGAGGCTGCGGTCGGCCCCGTCATAGATGTCGCCGGCCACCAGCAGCGCGTCCGCCCGTTCGCCGATGCACAGGTCCACGATGTTCTCGTATGCCTTGAAGGTTGCGTTATAAAGCGTGTCCGCAACCTGTTCCGGCGCAGCCACCCGCAACCCCTTGAATGGGCTGTCGAGGTGCAGGTCCGCGGCATGCACGAAACGAAGACGGGTCATTCGGGGGCGCCGTTACTCCGGCAGATCGAAAATCGCATGTAGAAGGTGTTGCATGAAGGAGGTAGGCAATGACGCAGATATTCCGCGGCAGTCAGGTAGTTACGCGATCATCGAAGAAGACTTTGCGCAAAAAGGACTGTAATTGTACCGAGGAACGGTTGCCAACCCTCGGTCACCCTTCGGTCACGCTGACCAGATGTTGTGACACATAGATGTGCCCGCTTTTGGGGCATGTAGAGCGTCCAGTTTGGAGTTTACCTTGACGGGGGCTGCGCGGGCCGCCGTGGCATTACCAGTTCCAGAGTGTGCCGTCTTCCAGGCGGTTGACCGGGAGCGAGGCCGCCCGGTAGGGGTACTTGGCGGCCAGCTGCTCGTCTATATCCACGCCGTGGCCCGGGACTTCGCCAGGGTGCAGATGGCCGTCTTCGAAATGCCAGGCTCGGGGAAAAACGGCGTCCGTCTCTTCGGTGTGGCGCATGTACTCCTGGATGCCGAAGTTCGGTACGGACAGGTCGAAATGCAGCGCGGCGCCCATGCTCACCGGCGACAGGTCGGTTGCGCCGTGGCAGCCGGTGCGAACCTGGTAGAGCGCCGCCAGCGCGGCGATCTGGCGCAAATGCGTAATGCCGCCCGCGTGGGTGACCGTGCAGCGGATGTAATCGATGAGCTGGTTTTCGATCAGGTCCTTGCAGTCGAAGACGGTATTGAAGACTTCGCCCACGGCCAGCGGCGTGGTGCTGTGAGAACGGATCAGTCTGAAGGATTTCTGGTTCTCCGCCGGCGTGGGGTCTTCCATCCAGAACAGCGCATAGGGCTCCAGCGCCTTGCCCAGGCGCGCTGCCTCGACAGGGGTGAGCCGATGGTGCACGTCGTGCAGCAGGTGAGGCGTGAAGCCGTATTCCTCGCGCAGCACGGCGAACAGTTCGGGCACGGAGTTCAGGTATTTCTCCGACGACCAGGTGTTTTCCTCCGGAATCGCAGCGGACGCCGGCTCGTAGTACATCTTGTCCCCGCTAACGCCATAGGTCCCCGCCAGCCCGGGCACGCCGCACTGGGCCCGCACGGCCTTGTAGCCCAGGTCCAGGTAGCGGCCCACCTCGGCCACGGTATCCGCCACGGTCTCGCCGTTGGCGTGCCCGTAGCAGAGCACGCCCTCGCGGCTTCTGCCGCCCAGCAACTGGTAGAGGGGCATGCCGGCGCTCTTGGCCTTGATGTCCCAAAGCGCGGTGTCCACCGCGCCGATCGCGGTCATGGTGACCGGTCCGCGCCGCCAGTAGGCGCCGCGGTACAGATATTGCCAGGTATCCTCGATCCGGTCGGCGTCGCGCCCGATCAGCGTGGGGATCACGTGGTCGTTTAGATAGCTGACGACCGCCATCTCCCGGCCGTTGAGCGTCGCGTCTCCGAGGCCGTGCACGCCGTCGTCCGTGACGATCTTGAGCGTGACGAAATTACGGCCCGGGCAGGTGACGATCACGCGGGCTTCGGCGATGCGCGGCATCAGTCCATCCTTGCCATGATCGACTTGGTTTCCATATAGATCTTGAGACCCTCCAGTCCGTGTTCGCGGCCCCAGCCGGACTGCTTGTAGCCGCCGATCGGCATCGAGAGTTCCGGGATGCCGTGGGAGTTGATCCAGACAATGCCTGACTCCAGGCGTTCGGCGATCTCATGGCCGCGCGCCAGATCGCGGGTCCAGACGCTGGCGGCCAGCCCGTAGCGGCTGCGGTTCGCCTGACGGACGGCATCGTCGGCCGTATCGAAGGGCGTCACCGTGACCACGGGTCCGAAGACTTCTTCGCGGGTAATGCGCATGTTTTCGCCGGCCCCGGCGAAGACGGTCGGCCGGTAGAAGAAACCGTCGCCGGGCGCCGGTTCGCCGCCGGTGACCAGATCTGCGCCCTCGCTGACGCCGGACTCCACCAGGGCGTGCACCGATTCGCGGTGCGAGGCGCTGATTAGCGGCCCCATTTCCGATGCGGGGTCCAGACCGGGGCCTAGCTTCAGAGCGTGCGCGGTCTCCGCCAGGCCGTCGAGCACTTCCCGGTAAACGCCCGCTTGAGCGTACACTCGCGAGCCGGCCACGCAGACCTGCCCGGCGTTGGCGAATATGGCGTCGGCGGCGCCGGCAATTGCCCTGGGCAAATCCGCGTCGCCAAAGACAAGCACCGGTGACTTGCCGCCGAGTTCCAGTGACAGGCGCTTCAGGTTGCCGCGTGCATCCGCGAGCAATTGCTTTCCCACCTCGGTGGAGCCAGTAAAGGCCACCTTGTTCACTTGCGGGTGGCGGGCCAGGTGCTGTCCCAGCTGGCCGCCGGGGCCTGGCAGGACACTTACCACGCCCTCCGGCACGCCGGCCTCCAGCAGCAGTCGGCCCAGGTACAGCGCCGTCAGTGGCGTCAGTTCCGCGGGTTTGAGAATGCAACTGCAGCCGGCCGCCAGTGCCGGCGCCAGCTTCCAGGCGGCCATCACCAGCGGCCCGTTCCAGGGCACGATCTGTACCGCAACGCCGATCGGCTCGTGCCGGATCAACCCGTGAAAGCGCTGTCCGGGCACCGAAGGGTCGAAGGTGGCCCCAGGCAGCTTGGTACACCAGCCCGCGTAGTAGCGGAAGGTCTCCGCCGCGTGGGCTACTTCGCCGTGCAAGGCCGCGGAATACAGCTTCCCGCCGTTGAGCGTCTCCAGTTCGGCCAGCGTCCGTGCGTCGCGCTCGATCAGTTCAGCCACACGCAAGAGCACGCGCTGCTTGTGCGCCGGTGTCTGTCCGCTCCAGCGCCGGTCGAGAAACGCTGCCCGCGCCGCTGACACGGCCTCATCCGCCTGCTCTATTGAAGAGGGCGCGACCTGCGCGACGCTGTGACCTGTGGATGGGTCGATGACCGGCTTTGGATCTCCTCCATCCCCAGCCATCCAATGCCCGCCCAGGAGCGCGCAATGCTCTTCCCCAAGGAAATCTACAGCTGCCTGTGAAGTCGTATGCTGCTGACTCATCACAGAATGATCAAGAATCTCGCATAGTGTGAACAGGCCCTAGTCATTCAAGCTACGGATGCGCTCTTCAAAATCTGGGGGCACATGAAAAATATACGTTTTCCTGTCCGCGGGCTTTCTCTCCAGAAGTCCTCGCTCCGCAAGACTAAGGAGATCGCTTCGAGCCGTGGCCCGGGCAATATTCTGGCTGGTGCTATGGGACCGAACGGTATAACGTGCTGCGGGCGTTCTAATGGCGTGCGCCAGCAAGGCAAGCTGTCGATGATTGAAACCGGTGGATCGTTTAAGCATTTGTTCAACCGCGGCAATCTGTTCGGTTTTTCTTGCAATGTACTCCTGGAGGTCGTCGATGGCCCGCAGTATCAAGTCCACTTGCAAGCTAATGAAGTAGGTCAAGTCGTTGTCATCCGTCTCGGTATAAAGAAAAGAGCGAGCATATTGCGTAGGCGCTTCGCGCAGGTAACGGCTGATTGAAATGAACTGAAACAACCAGTACCCCGATCGCAGCATGGACCAGTAGAACAAGGCTCGCGCAGTGCGGCCATTCCCGTCCGCGAAGGGGTGGTCATATGAGAGCCAGAAATGAAGTGCAATAGCTCTGATAACCGGGTGGATGAAACGCTTGCTTTCCTCCTCCCGGTTCGCAAATCGAATCATTCGTTCCATACGTTCCGGCAGTTCCGAAGCTGGAGGGGGCCGATGCAGGACTTCGTTGCGCCGTGAACCTGCTACGTGGACACGCTTGTCTTCCGGCCTTTGAATGCGGCCGGCATCGCTTGGATTATCTAAAGTATCCGTAGTAATTGTCCTGTGTAAACGCAGCACCTCTTCTACCGAAAGGGAAGTATTCCGAAGCTCACGAACTGCCTGCATGGCATGGAAATTATTCAAAATCATCTGCTCGCTCCGGTCCCTGGGTCGGCGACCGGAGCGCAGCATATCGACAGCTTCTGCACGGGTGGTGGAAGCGCCCTCAAGCTGGCTGGAGGTAATTGCTTCGCGAATCAATGTGTTGATGATGAACCTATCGGGCTCGGCCGGCAGGTCAGCTGATTCAGGTACCCCAACAAGTCCGTGCATCCGGCTGTCAATGCGGTGTAGGCCCTCAAGTACAAGGCTTGGAAGCATGAATACAAGAGGAAGGCCATCTACGGCTCTTAAGCCTGGCAAGACTTGTAGCTGACCGCTCCGCGCCAGCTTGATTCCCAGCCACCACTGCTCTTGAGTTAGATCGCTGGGAGGTGGTCGTTGCCTGACCTTATCCCAGTGCAGATAGCGGCGTTTGACGGTGGGAGAATTCCAGGATTGAAGGATTTCTCCAACGCTATTCCCGTGCTTGACCAGCAATGAGGAGAGGTTCTCCGGCGTAAGCGGCCGTTTCATAGGCGTCTCAGATATTTGTCAGTTTGCAGAATACTGACAAATATTGTGAGCTATTGATCAAAATGTGTCAACTATCTAAATATTGACACATTCCGATCAATTCTTGTCAATTGCCATTGCTCCGGCGGGGATCAGTCCCTAGGCAGCCAGTTCATCATCTTGCGGAGATTGGCGCCGACGGCTTCGATGGGATGCGCCGCGGTCCTGGCCCGCATTTCGTGCAGGCGGGGTTCGCCGTTCTCGAATTCCTCGATCCACTCGCGGGCGAACTCGCCGGACTGGATGTCCGCCAGGATCTGCTTCATGGCCTTGCGCGATGCATCGCCCACCACCCTGGGGCCGCGCGAGTAGTTGCCGTACTCCGCCGTGTCGCTCACCGAGTAGTTCATGCGCTTTAGGCCGCCCTCGTAGTAGAGGTCCACGATCAGCTTGAGTTCGTGCAATACCTCGAAGTACGCCAGTTCCGGCGGGTAGCCGGCCTCCACCAGGGTTTCGAACCCGGCCTTGATCAGTTCCTCCGAGCCGCCGCAAAGAACGGCCTGCTCGCCGAACAGGTCGGTCTCGGTTTCGTCCTTGAAGTTGGTCTCGATGACACCCGCGCGGATCCCGCCGATGCCGTCGGCGTAACTCAGCGCCAGGTCCAGCGCGCCGCCGGTGGCGTCCTGGTGGACGGCGGCCAGGCAGGGCACGCCCGCGCCCTGCAGGTACATGCGCCGCACCAGGTGTCCCGGGCTCTTGGGCGCCACCATGAACACGTCCACGTCGTCGGGGGGCGTTACCTGGCCGTACAGCACGCTGAAGCCGTGCCCCACCGCCAGCGCCTGCCCCGCTTCGAGGTTGGGCGCCACGGCGGACTCGTACACTCGCCGGTGGTGCTGGTCGGGCACCAGGATCATCACCACGTCGCCCCAGGCGGCGGCGGCGTCCATGCCCAGGACGCTCAGGCCCTGCGACACCGCTTCTTCGCGGGAGGAGGAGCCTTCGCGCAGTCCGACCACGACCTGCACGCCGCTCTCCTTCAGGTTCAGGGCGTGGGCATGCCCCTGGCTTCCGTAACCCAGAACCGCCACCTTGCGGCCACGAATGATGGACTGGTCGGCTTCGTAATGAATCTTCATATCAGGCCCTATGCTGCTGGCGCCGCAGCAAAGCGCAGCGGCGCGAATTCCTAGATCTCGCCGCGAGTCGGTTGCGGCGCGCGTTGCATGGCCACGCGACCGGAGCGCGCGACTTCTTCTATTCCGTGCATTCTCATCAGGTTGACGAATGCGTCAACCTTCCTGGTGGGGCCGACGATCTCAAGGGCCAGAATGTCCCGCGTCACGTCAACCACCCTCCCGCGGAAGATCTCGTTGATCTGCAGGACTTCCGAGCGCTTGTCGCCGGTGCAGCGCACCTTGATCATGCACAGTTCCCGCTCGACGAAGTCGGTGCCGGTGACGTCATCCACCTCGATCGTGTCCACCAGCCGGTTGAGCTGGCGGATGATCTGGGAAATGACCCGGTCGTTGCCGCGCGTGACGATGCACATGCGCGAAACCGTCGGGTCGTCGGTCACCCCCACGGTCACGCTGTCGATATTGAAACCGCGGGCGGAGAACATGTTCACCACACGGATCAGCGCGCCCATCGAGTTCTCCAGCAGCACGTTGATGATGTGCTGCTGGGCCTGCGGCGGCGCGCCCGGCTCCACCGGCTCGCCCGCCGCCCGTTTGCGGATGAGCTGCTGCGGGGTCAGCGTGATGGCTTCGTCGTTCATACGAAGGTCTCGGGCGCGTGCCGCGACGTGATCATCTCGTCGGACGACTTGCCCGCCGGCACCATCGGAAACACCATCTCTTCCTTGACCACGCGGAACTCCATCACCACCGGCCGGTCGTTTATCTCCCAGGCCTTTTCGATCACGTCTTCCACCTGGTCCGGCCGGTTCGCACGCAGGGCCACGCAGCGGCTGGCGCGCGCGAGCTGCACGAAGTCCGGGTTGGTGTCGGTGAGGTCCGTATGGCTGAAGCGGTTCTCATGGAACAGCTCCTGCCACTGGCGCACCATCCCCAGGAAGTTGTTGTTCATGATCACGACCTTGAGCGGGATGCCGTGCGCCGACGCCACCGCCAGTTCCTGGGCGTTCATCATGAAGCCCCCGTCGCCGTTGATCGAGATTACGGTCTTGTCGATGCCGTAGGCGCGCATTCCGAACCCGGCGCCAAGAGCGGCAGGCAGCGAGAAGCCCATGGTCCCCAGGCCGCCCGAAGTAATGTGTGACCGTGGCTGGGTAAACTTCAGGTATTGCGCGGCCCACATCTGGTTCTGGCCCACATCGGTGCAAACCACCGCATCGCCGCCGGACTTCGCCCGCAGCCTTTCAAGTACGTACTGCGGCCGCAACTCTCCATCGTCGGCATAGGTCAGCGGGCACTCGTCGCGCCAGTCCTGGATCTTGTTCAGCCAGCGCTTGACCTTCTTCGGATTGACCAGCGGGCGCAGCCTTTCCAGCACCGACTTCACGTCGGCGTTAAACGCCAGGTCGGCGTAGATGTTTTTGGAGATGCAGGACTTGTCGATCTCGATATGAATGACTGCGGCGTGCGGCGCCCAGCGATCGACCATGCCGGTGACGCGGTCGTCGAAACGGGCGCCCACGGCGATGATGAGATCGGCGTGCTGCACCGCCTGGTTGGCCCACCACATGCCGTGCATGCCGAGCATGCCCAGCGAAAGTGGGTCGTCCTCCGGAAACGCACCCAGCCCGTGCAGGCTGGTCGTGACCGGGATATTGAGGTGACGCGCAAACTCCGTCAGCACTTCCGCGGCGTTGGAGTTGATCGTGCCTCCGCCCACGTACAGCAGCGGCCGCTGCGATTTCTCGAGCATCCGAACCGCGCGGCGCAGCCTGATCTCGTCGCACTCGTCCGGAACCGAGTAGCCGCGCATCCGGATCTCTTCGTCGAACTGGAAGACGCCCTCGGCCATCAGTACGTCCTTGGGCAGATCCACCACCACCGGCCCGGGGCGCCCGGTGCGCGCCAGGTGATAGGCTTCGTGCACGATGCGCGGGATTTCGTCCGGCGCGCGCACCAGGTAGTTGTGCTTGGTGATGCTGCGGGTCACGCCCAGCGTGTCGGTTTCCTGGAAGGCGTCGTTGCCGATCAACGGCATGGGCACCTGTCCCGTGAAGACCACGATCGGCACGGAGTCCATGAAGGCGTCGGCAATGCCCGTCACGGTGTTGGTGGCGCCGGGACCGCTGGTCACCAGCACGGTTCCGACCTGTCCCGTGGCCTTGGCGTAGCCCTCCGCCGCATGCGTGCCGCCCTGCTCGTGCCGCACCAGTACATGCTGGAAGTTCGGCTTCACGCGCGCCATTTCGTCATATACGTGAATTACCGCCCCGCCGGGATGTCCGAAGACAACCCGTGCGTCCTCCGCTTCCAGCGCGTGGAGAAAAATCTCCGCGCCCGACATCTTCTTGCCGATGTGTTGCTGCACGGCGTCCCTGCCTCGCAGGCGCTGCGGCGTTTCCGCCACCGCTGCGGCAGTGCTGGTGCTAGACATGGGTAAGTTCCTCATGACGTTGGGAAGCCTTGCGCGCCTCGTCCCTGGCCGGGTCGGACACGCGCAGGATGGCTCCGGTGGAAGCGCTGGTCACGAAATGCGTGTAGCGCTCCAGCCAGCCACCCTTGATTTTCGGACGGAACGGCTTCAGCCGCTCCTGCCTGCGTTCGAGTTCTTCGGGGTCCACCTCCAGGTCTACCCGGCGCCGCGCCAGGTCGATCACGATGCGATCGCCCGGCTGGACGAGTGCGATCGGACCCCCGGCCGCCGCCTCGGGCGACACATGACCTATGGACAGCCCCCGGGTTGCGCCGGAAAACCGCCCGTCGGTGAGCAGCGCAGCCGACGTGTCGAGGCCCATTCCCGCGATTGCGGAGGTCGGCTGCAGCATTTCGGGCATGCCGGGACCTCCCCTGGGGCCTTCGTAGCGAATGATGACCACGTCGCCCTCGCGCACTTCGCCGGCCATGATTCCCTCAACGGCGTCGTCCTGCGACTCGTAGATGCGTGCGTGGCCCTCGAAGCGTTTCAGCTCCTCCGGCACTGCTCCGACCTTGATGATCGCGCCCTCCGGAGCCAGCGAACCGAACAACACACTCAGGCCCCCGGTGGCGCGAAAGGCAGTGTCGCGATTGCGAATCACGGCACGGTTTTGCACTTCGGCGTCCCTTAGCCGTTCGCCGAAATTTCCGGCCACGGTCGGCCGGTCCGAGTTCAGAACGCCGATGGCGTCCAGTTCCTTCAGGATGGCATATACGCCGCCCGCCTGCTCGACGTCTTCCATGTGAACGTCCGGCGTGGCCGGGGAGACCTTGCAAATGTAAGGCACCCGGTCGGACATGCGGTTGATCCGGTCCAGGTCGTAGGGCACTTCCGCCTCGTGGGTGGCCGCCAGCAGGTGCAGCACCGTGTTGGTGGATCCGCCCATCGCCATGTCCAGGGCGAAGCCGTCGTCAAAAGCATCGGCGGTGACGATGTCGCGGGGCTTGAGGTCCTGCTTCACCAGCTCGACCACGCGCGCGCCTGCTTTCCGCACCAGCTTGTCGCGCCGCGGGTCCACGGCGAGGATGGAGCCGTTGCCGGGCAGCGCCAGACCCAGCGCTTCGACCAGGCAGTTCATGGAGTTGGCGGTGAACATGCCGGAGCATGAGCCGCAGGTGGGGCAGCTCAGTTCCTCTAGCTGGGCAAGTTCTTCATCGCTGATGTCGCCCTTCTGGTGGCGCCCCACGGCCTCGAACACGCTGGCCAGGTCAACCTTTTCGCCCCCCGGCAGTTTCCCGGCCTTCATCGGTCCGCCGGACACGAATACCGTCGGAATGTTGATTCTGAGCGCGCCCATCAGCATGCCGGGCACGATCTTGTCGCAGTTTGAAATGCACACCAGGCCGTCCAGCCAGTGCGCCTGGGCCATGGTCTCGACCGAGTCGGCGATCAGTTCGCGCGACGGCAGCGAATAACGCATGCCGATGTGGCCCATGGCGATGCCGTCGTCCACTCCGATGGTGTTGAATTCGAACGGAACGCCGCCCGCCTCTCGGACGGCATCGCGCGCGGTGGCTCCCAGCTTCTGCAGGTGTACATGCCCGGGAATCAACTCCACAAACGAGTTGCAGATGCCGATGAAAGGACGTTCGAAATCCTCGTCCGAGCGCACTATGCCGGTAGCGCGCAGCAAGGACCGGTGTGGCGCCCTTTCGATGCCACGTTTTACGGTGTCGCTTCTCATATCCCCAGGCCTGGTCTACCTGCGCCGGCGCCCAGCGCCAGCCAAGCAAAACATCTTACATCAGCCCGGGGTAGATTGAATATCCGGAAAATAGCGCAAGATATTGTGAATAGCTGTAAATTTACGGCTTTCCACCGGGAGAACGAAGTGAAGAAAACGCTGTTGCCCGCCCTGATCGGACCGCTGCTGCTCACGTGGAGCGCGGGGACATTGGCGCAGGACTGGAGCAGGGAATACGAGACCACGAAGATTTCCGAGCGCCTCTATACCTTCTGGCACAGGGGCATCCGCAACATATTCGTGGTTACGGATGATGGCGTGATCGCAACCGATCCGATCAGCCCGCAGGCCGCGGAAGTCTATCGGGCGGAAATCGCGAGGGTGACGGACCTGCCGGTGCGCTACGTGATCTACAGCCACGAACACTGGGACCACGTGCTGGGCGGGCAGATCTTCAGGGACGAGGGCGCGGAGTTCATCAGCCACGAGAACTGCCTGAAATTCTTCTTCCGCAATCCGAACCCGCACCTCGTTATTCCGGACCGGACTATCTCCGGCAATACGCGATTCAGCCTGGGCGGCGAGAGTTTCCATCTGCGCTACCTCGGCGAGAACCACGGCGATTGCCTGCTGGTCTTCGATTTTCCCGAGGAGCGGGCGATCTATCTCGCCGACCTGGCCACCGACGGTTTCCTGGGCCTGGGCACTATGCCGGACTACGACATCATCGAGTACCTGCGTTCGCTGCGCGAGATCGAGGCCATGGACTTCGACCTGATGATCGGAGCGCATGGCCCCGCACGTGCGGGCAAGGACGCGGTGGTGATCCGGCGGCGCTGGATGGAAACGATTATTGATGCGGTAGGGAGGGAGCTGGAAGCCGGGACCCCGGTGGGAGAAATTGCCGGCAAGCTGCATTTCCCCGAATTCGAGCACCTGCGCGGATACGAGTCGCAATTGCCGGCCTTCGTGGTGCGCATGGCCCAGTTCCACGAGATGGGCTGGTAGCGCCGGAGTCCGACGGGAATCCGGTGTGCCCGAGTTGCCGGAGGTCGAGACGACCCGCCGCGGCATCGAGCCCACAGTCGCGGGCGCTCGGGTTGAACATGTTGTCGTTCGCGAGCGGCGGCTGAGATGGGCGATACCCCGCGAGGTGGAGCGCAAGCTCACCGGCGCCACGATGCTCGGCGTTCGGCGCAGGGCCAAGTACCTGCTGCTGGAGAGCGAGCGCGGCACGGCCATCGCGCACCTGGGAATGTCGGGCAGCTTCACCGTCGTGGCGGCCGGCTCCAAACCGGGCGCCCATGATCACTATGATCTCGTGTTCGATAGCGGGAAGGCCCTGAGGTTTACCGATCCGCGAAAGTTCGGCAGCCTGCTGTGGGGCGGGCGCGATCCCTTGCGCCACAAGCTGCTGGCGGAACTCGGCCCCGAGCCGCTGAGCGCCGAATTCAACGGCGCCTGGTTGAAGGAGCGCTCACTTGGCCGCAGGATCGCCGTCAAGTCGTATCTCATGATGCCGGCCGTCGTTGCGGGTTTGGGGAACATCTATGCCAGCGAGGCGCTGTACCGGGCCCGGATACACCCGCGCCGCGCCGCCGGCCGGATCGCATTACGCCGCTATGAGGTCCTTGCCGAGGCCATTCGCGGCGTGCTGGGCGACGCGATCAAGGCAGGCGGGACCACGCTGCGCGATTTCGCCGACGCGCGCGGGCGCCCGGGGTATTTCGCTCAGCAACTGGATGTGTACGACCGGGAGGGCCTTGACTGCCGCTCCTGCAACGCGGAAATCCGGCGCCGCGTTATCGGCCAGCGTTCCAGCTACTACTGTGTGAACTGCCAGCGGTAGCCGGCGCGGGCATGCGATAGCCCACGCCGCGCTCGTTCACGATGTAGGCTGGGCGACCTGCGTTGTCGCCGAGCTTGCGGCGCAGTTGCTTGACGAAAGTGCGTACGCGGTCGGAATCGCCGGCGTCGGGGGCCTTCCACATCCGGCGGATCAGCGCATCGTAGGTCACACACCTTGGAGCGTTCAGGGCCAGGGCGCGCAGTAACTCAAATTCCCTGGCGGTCAGGTGCAGATCCTGTCCGGCCAGGGTTACACGCCGTTGCTCGAAGCTGACGGTAAGATCCGCGAGAGTGAACTCCTGCGGTTCGGCCCGCGCGCGGAGCGCAGCGCGGATTCTTGCTGTCAGTTCGGTGCCCGAGAAGGGCTTGACCAGATAATCCACCGCGCCGCGCTCAAGGGCCCTGGCGATGGTCTCGTCCCGACCGTAGGCGGAGATAAAGATGACCGGCAGTTCAGCCAGTTCCGGGACGGTTTCCAGGAGTTCTATTCCGTCCGTGTCAGGCAACATCAGGTCCAGCACGACCAACCGGGGTTTCCTGGCGCGGATAACGCGGGACAGTTCGCGGTGCTCGCCGGTTACGATGGCGGCGTAGCCCGCTCGCGTAAGCACTTCGCGTGCGAAGCGCAGCATTCGTGGGTCGTCATCCAGCACCAGAATGGGTACGCGCTTGTCCGTGTTGCGGAAAACTCCAGCTTGATCGCCGTTCGGCCCCAGGTCCGCGGCTGCTTCCTCGGCCACCGGAAGCGTCAGAGTGAATCGCGCACCCTGGCCGACCCCGCCGCTCTCGGCCCAGATGCGTCCCCCGTGGGCTTCCACGATGCCCTTGCAGATGGACAGCCCCAGGCCCGTGCTCCCCTGGCCGCGCCGCTGGTCGTCGGTGGTCGCGCCGGCGTGTTTGCGGAACAGGTGAGGAAGCTTCTCCGGCGGCACGCCCCGGCCC
Organism: uncultured Gammaproteobacteria bacterium; assembly: GCA_951828235.1. Classification (GTDB taxonomy): domain Bacteria; phylum Pseudomonadota; class Gammaproteobacteria; order Steroidobacterales; family Foliamicaceae; genus Foliamicus. The sequence continues at coordinate 953,922 of OX639965.1, read as the reverse complement.
TCATCGGATACCGCGATCGCCACGTGCGGGCCGTCGCGCAGGGCGGCGACCCGGATCGGCGAGGACCCGACCGAGTGCCGCGCGGCGTTGGAGAAAAGATTGATCAGCACCTGTACGATGCGCCGTCCGTCCGCCATCACGCGGGGGAGGTCGCCTGGAAGGTCGATGGCGATCGGGTGCGAGGCGCCACCGCTCAAGAAGGTGTTCCGCGCTTGCTCCACGATCGTGGGTATTTCGGTCGGCGCCGGGGATACCGAAAGCATGCCCGCTTCGATTCGGCCAACCTCGAGAAGGTCGCTGATCAGCCTGTGCATCTGGTCCGCCTGCTCATTGATGACCCGGAAGAAATGGTCCGCCTCGGCCGGGTCCGGCGTCGGCGAGGCGCCGAGCCAGATCGTGGTCGACCCCTTGATGGCGGCCAGTGGCGCGCGCAATTCATGGCTCACCAGGCTTAGAAACGCCGATCGCTGCCGATCCAGTTCGTTCAGGGCCGCCAGGTCCTGCATCGTGATCACGATCGAGACGACATTGCCGTTATCCGATCGGATAGGCGTAGCGTTGAGAAGCACGGAGACGCGCCGGCCGTCCGGCACCGACAGTACGATCTCCTCCGCGCGCACGGTCTCCGCGTCCATCAGGCTCCGCGCGAGGGAAAGCTCGTTGAGAGAAATCTCGCGCCCGTCCGAGCGCTCGCACTTCATCACGTCCAGCAGTTCGTCCACGGACTGGTCCGGCGTGCGCAGAGTTTCCACGATCCTCTTGGCCTCCCGATTGACCGACATCGGTCTTCCCAACCCCGCGTCGACTACCACCACACCCACCGGCGACGTTTCCACCAGTGCTTCGAGATCGGCGCGCGCCCGCCGCTCGTCGCGATGGGTGCGCGCATTGTCGATGGCCGTTGCCGCCTGGGAGGCAAACAGCATCAGCAACTCCTCGTCCTCGCTCGTGAAGTCCGCAGCGTCCGCCTTTTCCGCAACCAGGAAACTACCCACTTGCTCGCCGTGGTGGAGCATCGGCATCGACTGAAGCGTCTTGGACGGCATCAGCTTCGAGAAGAAGCCGTGGTCGTGCACGTAGTCCGGCAGGTCCGCCAGCTTCAGCGTTCCCGGCCGGTGGCGGAGGTCCGCCAGCAGTCGTGGCCCGTCGGGCCACTCCGTGAACCGACGCTTTTCTTCGGCCGTGAATCCGGAGGTCACAAAGTCGCGCACTACGCCCGTCTGGTCAAAGGTAACAATTACGCCGTAGCGCGCATAGGTAAGCGCGCGGGCGCTGTCGACCACCTCCTGCAGCACGGTGGCGAGATCCAGACTCGCACTGATGCGCAGGATCGCCGCGCTCAATTGCGAGATCCGCGCCTGGGGCGCATCAATCTCAGGCACGGATTCTCCCGTCATGACAGGGCGGCCCATGCGCCTGCGCGTTCAAGCGATGACATGCTCACGGCGTGGTTCCCTGGATGCCCCTGTGTCCGGCTATCGTCAATTCCCGAAAAACACACGAAATGAATGACGAACCACACAAGAATCCCACAGAGTTTTGGTATAGTCAATTCCACTAAGCGTCTATTGACCGCCATTCCGTCCGTATCGCGGATGCGGGGCAGGAGGTGGCAGAATGAGGCTTTATGGCCAACAGAGCGGGGGTTCTATTGGAATGAGTCATGGCCAAATGGAGCCGTACTCGCATGATCGCGAGTACCAGGCTCGCATTCTTCCCGGTGTCTCGCGCACGTTCGCATTGACGATTCCGGTGCTGCCGAAGAAGCTTGCGGACGTGGTCGCGACGGCCTATCTGCTGTGCCGTATTGCCGACACGATTGAAGACGACCCGTCGCTCGAACATGAGTGGAAAACGGAGTTTCATCAGCGTTTCCTGGCTGTCATTGAGGGCGAAGAGGACGCGGAGGCTTTCGCCGTTGCCTTGACGCCCCGGTTATCGGATCAGGTACTGCCGGACGAGCGCAACCTGGTTCGCAACACGGCCAGGGTGGTTCGAGTATTGCGAGGCTTCAGCACGGGGGAACAGCAGGCTGTGACGCGGTGCCTGGTCGTCATGTGCTCGGGGATGCCGAAGTTTCAGCGCAACAAGAGCCTCATGGGACTTCGCGACCTGGAAGAACTCGGGGCGTATTGTTGCGTGGTGGCCGGTGTGGTGGGCGAGCTGCTCGCGGAGTTGTTCTGCATGCACTGCCCGGACCTGCTGAAGCACCGCCGGAAACTGCGCCGTTTGGCGGTGTCATTCGGCCTGGGTCTGCAGATGACGAACATCCTTAAGGACACCTGGGAGGACCGTCGCCGCGGAACATGCTGGTTGCCGCAGGTGCTTTTTTCCGGCCGTGGCTCCCAATTGAAGCGGCTGGAGAAGTTTCACAGCACGGACGATTTTCAGGCCGGCCTGAAGTCCCTGATCGGGGTCACCCATAGGCACTTGCGCAATGCGCTGGAGTTTACCTGCATGATTCCGATGCGGGAAGCCGGCATTCGGCGGTTCTGCTTATGGACCCTGGGGCTGGCGATCATGACCTTGAAGAAACTCTACCGCAACCCGTATTTCACATCGGGCGATGAGGTCAAGGTGTCCCGGCGCACGGTCAAGGCGACCATTCTGGCGAGCAATCTCAATACGGCGAGCAACCGGCGCTTGAGGTGGCTGTTCAGTTGGGCCTCGCGCGGTCTGCCGATTTCGCAGGCGCAAACGGCCACGGTCATGTGCCGGGCAGGACGGCCGCATGGCGTGGGCGTGGATCGGTCCTTGCGCTCCAACCTGCGGTCAGGCGGCTCTGCGCCTGATTCGCGGGCAGTCATGGCCGCGGCAATGAGGAGCCCCTCTTGATACCGGACGTCGGAATCAGCGGCTTCTCCGTTTTCGTGCCGCCCTACCGCGTGAGCCTCAAGGACTGGTGCGGCTGGACCGGCGCATCCTGGGGAAAGACCCGCGCGGTGGTCGGAAACAGTTTCCGCATGCGCGGGCCGCACGAGAGCGTCTACACCATGGCCGGCACCGCCGCAATGCGCCTGATCGACCAATACGATGTTGACCCTGCCCGGATCGGGTTTTTGGGCCTGGGCACCGAGTCCAGCACCGACAACTCCGCCGGCGCGGTCATAGTCAAGGGCATGCTTGACCAGGGGCTTGCCGCACGGGGCCTGCCTCCCGTGAACCGCAACTGCGAAGTGCCGGAAGTCAAGCACGCCTGCCTTGGGGCAATCTACGCGCTCAAACACGCATTGCGCTATCTCGCGCTGGACGATCAGGACCGTTGCGCCATCGTCGTAAGCGCGGACATCGCGGAGTACGCCCGCGGATCCAGCGGAGAACCGACCCAGGGCGCGGGCGCCGTCGCGATGCTGCTGGAGCGCGATCCGAAGATCCTGTCGGTCGATCTCAAGTGCATCGGCAGCGCGTCCGCGTACCGGGCGGTGGATTTCCGCAAGCCGGTGCTGCGCAACCTGATTCGCAACCAGCTCAACGGCCACTTTCAGGACCTGCCGGTATTCAACGGCAAGTACTCGACCACCTGCTACCTGGACGAGACCCTGCACGCGCTCGGAGACATGCTGCGCAGGCTGCGGGTAGATCCCGCCGCCTACTACCACGGTCTTGGTGCTGCCTTCATGCACCGGCCCTACCACCGCATGCCGATCACGTCCTTTGCGTTGAGCTACCTGTTCGGCCTGGCGATGGACGGCGCATCCGGGCGCGACGAACTGGCCGCCCATTGCCGCAATGCCGGACTGGATCCGGCTGCGGTCGAGGCGGAAATGAGATCGACGCCGGACGTATTGCAGCTCGTGCACGACGGCAATATCGACGACGATGTCTACCCGCTGAGCATGGCTCTGCTCAGGAATTTCCGCGCCGGCCCCGTGTTCCAGGAGCTGATCGCCTCGAAGATGTCGCTGGGCACCGAGGCCATGAAGGAAATCGGCAATGTTTACTGTGCGGCGCTCCCGGCATGGATGGCGGCGGGGCTGGAGGAAGCGGCCGACGAAGGGCGGGAGCTGTCCGGACAGGACATTCTGGCCGTCGGCTACGGTAGCGGGGACGCCGCCGAGGCGATCCCGATGTCCCTGGTGGAGGGTTGGCAGGCCGCCGCCTCAAGGATTGGTTTCAGGGAGGCGCTCAAGTCGTGGCAGCCATTGACGCAAACCTTGTACGAGAGCCTGCACGATAACGGCCGCGCCCCGGGGCTCGATGAGCCCACCGAAGGATTTGTGGTGGATTCGGTCGGCAGCGTGTCCAATAGCGCATTCAGCGACGAGGGAATCGAGTATTACCGCTTCGTCGGCTGACACACCCTGATCAGATCGGGCCCATGTCTCCACGATCCCCCATTTCTTTCGCTTCTTCGGCGGCGCCGGTTTTCGTGACCGGCTCGGCCGGCCATGTGGGCGCCAATCTCGTCCGCCGCCTGCTTGAGGACGGCGTCCGTATCCGGGTGCTGCTGAGGCAGGAAGACAACAACGAGGGCCTGGACGGTCTTGAGGTTGAACGCGCATACGGCGACATTCGGGACCTGGACGCCACGCGGCAGGCGATCGAGGGCTGTCAGGGCGTCTATCATGTCGCCGCGAAGGTTTCCACCATCGACGGCACCGGCGCCCATCGCCGCGAGGTGTATGAGTGCAACGTGCTGGGTACCCGCAACGTGCTGAAGGCGGCGCGGGAGTGCGATGCCGGACGGGTGGTGGTAACGGGCTCGTTCAGCGCCGTTGGCCACGATCTCGATGATCCCTCGGCTCCGAGCGACGAGACCATGCAGTTCTACCCCATGGAGCGCACCATGCCCTACGAGCGCAGCAAGGCGCTCGTCGAGCACGAGTGCTGGCGCGCAGCGGCGGCAGGGCAGGATGTGGTGGTTGCAACCTGCTGCGCGGTCGTAGGGGGTGCGGACTTTTTCCCTTCGCGATTGGGCAGGACTCTATGCGACTACACCGACGGCAAGCTCCACGCCTTCGTGGACGGCGGGTTCGAGTTCGTCGCGGCGCGGGACATAGTCGACGGGCATCTGCTGTGCATGCGCAAGGGACGCTCCGGCGAGAAATACATCTTCAGCAGCGAATACAAGACCATCTCCGATATCCTGGACCTCTACGAGGATGTCTCGGGGATTCCGCGCCCGCGCCGGCGGATTCCGGCCAGCCTGATGTACGTCTTTTCGGAGGCAGCCAGCTTTTACCTGAGTCGGGTCCATCCCGATTTCCCCCAGCGCTTCACGCCCGGCGCCATCCGACTCCTCAAGAAGCGCCGTCACGCCAACCTCAACAAGGCGAAAAGCGAGCTCGGCTACCGGCCGACCAGCATCCGCGACGCAGTGCAGGAGGCGTACGCGTTCCACTATCACCAGCGCAAGGCGATCACCAATCCGCTGGCGAAACGCCCGCGCTCGAATGGCGCGGCACAGGCGGAACATGCGGCGCCGGATCCGCGTTCGCACCTGGCCGCCGACGGAGGCGCGTCATGAACGGGGTGGCAGTCGGACCGCCCGGCTTCGAAGAGGCCGTCAACCTGCGCCAGAGGGCGCGCGCCGCGGGCATGGACCCGGACTACTGGTACGCGGTCGAGGAGGTGCGCAATATCCAGCCGGGAAGCGTTGTCGAGGTGGTTTTCTGGAAACGTTCGATCGCGCTGTATCGGGCCGCCGACGGTTCGTTTCACGCCATGGACAATCGCTGCGCGCATCGCCAGCTCAAGCTCTCGCTGGGCCAGGTGGAAGGTTGCCGGCTGGTGTGCAGTTACCACGGGTGGAAGTACGACCCGGACGGACAACTTGCCGAGACCGCACACGAAATGCTCGGAGGAAGTCTGCCGAAGGTCTCGCTCAGAACCTATCCCGTCAAGGTCCGCTACGGGTTGATCTGGCTGTTCCCCGGGGATCCGGAACTCGCCGAGGTGCTCCATATTCCCGAGATTCCCGAGCTTGAGGGCAAGGGCCGGTGGGCCTGCGTGCCGCTGAGCTTTACCTGGTCGGCCCACCATTCGATGGTGATCGACAACGTCAGCGACTTCACTCACGCCTGGCTGCACCGCCGCTACAGGCCCTTCGACGGCGCCACGCTCACGCGCTGCGAGACGATCGGCGACGACGTGCATGTCGCCTATGACACGAGCGTCGGGAGAGGGCGTATTTCCGGATTGTTTGTCGATCGCAAACGGGTCGATACCGATTCCATGAAGCTTTGCTATCAATATCCCTACCAGTGGTCGAACACCGACGAGGCGATCAAGCACTGGCTTTTCGTACTGCCCATAGACGAGCGCACCACGCGTGCGTTCTTCCTGTTCTACTTCAAGTCCCTGAAGATTCCGTTGCTGCCGATACACATCCCCCGTCTCGCAATGGCATCGGTATTGAAGATCTCGAACCGCGTGCTCATTGGTCCGCTGCTCGCCCAGGACGGGTTTGCGGTAGAAGCCGAGCAGGAGGGTTACGAGCGGCACTTCGACGCCCGCCCCCTCGAATTCAACCTGGCGGTACGGGCTTTTCAGAACGTGACTGTGCGCAAGTGGCAGGAGTACCTGGCACGGGAGAACGGGACGGCAATGCCGGCGCGGGAACCTCCGACCGCCGACAGTGAAGCCGGCGCCGATGCCTGACTTGCCGATGCCCCTATTCACGCTTTCGGGCGACGCGCTGCTCCAGGCGGTGGCAATGTTTGCCGTGTTTTTCGGAGCGCTGTTTGTGGGTTCGATACTCGTGCCGGGGCGCCGGGTAACAGGGCCGGAACTCGGCGGAAAATCGATCACCTACAAGCTCAACGGTCTGACGCTGTTGCTGCTCACCGCGCTTGTGGCGGGTGTCGCCCAAGTCTCCCGCGCATTCTCCCTGTCGTCTTTGTACACCCACTTTTTCGCCCTCTTCGTGGTGGCGAACGTTTTCGCATTTGCATTCTCCGCTTGGCTGTACTGGCGAGGCGCCCGGAAGCTCGCTGGATCGTCGGGTTTCTGGCGGGCGTACTTCGTCGGAACGGAACTCAATCCCGCCCTGCTCGGCGTGGACCTCAAGATGTTCAGCTACCGCCCATCGCTCATCGGGCTGGCGCTCTTCAATTCCTCGTTTGCCGTGGTGCAAGACGAAACCTACGGCCAACTGACCCTGGCGATGGGCCTGTACCAGGCCCTGACATGGATCTATGTGCTGAATTACTTCCAGTTCGAAGGCGGAATGGTCCACACCTGGGACATCATCAGCGAGCGCTTCGGATGGATGCTGGTGTGGGGCGACTACGTGCTGGTGCCGTTTTTCTACTGCATCGTGGGCTGGTGGCTGGTTGACGCGTCGGGTCCGCCCCTTAATCCTCTCGCTGCCGCCGGTATCGTGCTGCTGTACGCCTTCGGGTTCTGGATGTTCCGGGGCTCCAACGGGCAGAAGCACCGCTTCAAGCGCGACCCGGCAACCACGATCTGGGGCCGGCCCGCGGAGTCCCTCGATGGGCGGCTGCTGGTGTCTGGGTTCTGGGGCATCGGGCGGCATCTCAACTACAGCGGCGAGATCTGCATCTACCTCGCGTTTGCGCTTACGACCGGTTTTGCGTCCTGGGGCCCCTTCCTGTTGCCCGTCTGGCTCGCGGGCCTGTTGTGGCATCGCTCACGCCGCGATGAGCGGCGCTGCAGCGCCAAGTACGGCGAACTGTGGGGGCGTTACAGGGAGCGCGTGCCCTATTCGATGGTTCCTTTCGTGTATTAGGGCCTGTTAACGCTATGCGATGCCGCTCTGTTGAGTCTGTCCCGTTGCCAATCAAGGCGCGAGGAGTGTAGTTTGGTCATTCCAAATGAGCGACGAGCAACGCCGAGTGGCGACGGGACAGATTCAACCCGCCGGGCCGGGCCTGTTTTCCCGCCCGGCGGCGTTGCCGCTCGCTTGAGTGGGCTGGCCACACGGCGCTCGCAGCGCCTTGCCAGTCAGGAAAACAGGCCCGGCAGAGCGGCATCGCATAGCGTTAACAGGCCCTAAGGGATTGAGGCAAGACGTGGCGATCCACAGCGACAGCGCAGCCACCCTGGGTCGGGCGCGGCCCGCCGCGCCGCCGGAGAACCCGATTCCCGAACTCTCCGGCGCCTGGCCGTTGCTGGGCCACCTGCCGGAGTTTCAGAAAGACCCGGTTGCGATGCTTGATCGCGGCTGGCGCGAGCATGGCGAATTGGTCCGTTTCCGGCTGGGGACCAGCAAATTTGTTCTGTTTGCCGGGCCGGAGGCCCACGACAGCTATTTCCGCGCTCCTGAGGAACAGCTCGACGCCCGGGCCGTCTATGAGTTCACGGTGCCTGTGTTCGGGCGCGGCGTGGCCTACGACGTGGCCCCCGAGATCATGGCCGAGCAGTTGGGATTCCTGTTTCCGGCGCTGCGGGATGCCCCGATGCGCCGCTACGCCCGGATCATGTACGAGGAGGCCAGCCGGTTTGCCGACGCGCTCGGAGAGGAAGGAACCATCGACCTGCCGGTCGCAATGAACGAACTCACCGTCAACATCGCCAGCCGATGCCTGCTCGGTCAGGAAATCCGCGATCAGGTGGACTCGGGTTTCGCCGAGGCGTATCACGATCTGCAGGAAGGGATTAACCTGCTCGGATTCTTCTTTCCCCGGCTGCCGATCCCGGCGCATCGAAGGCGCGACCGGGCGCGCCGCAGGATCGCGCAGCTTCTGGTCCGGGTCATGACCGAGCGCCGCCGCACGGAAGCCGCGCCGGAGGATTTCATGCAGGCGCTGATGCAGGCCCGCTACAAGGACGGCCGGGCCCTGAGCGACGAGGAGGTCACGGGAATCCTGCTGACGGTGCTGTTCGCCGGCCAGCACACCAGCGCGGTGCTCGGCAGCTGGATGGGCTTCGAGATGTTCCGCGCCCCGGTCTGGGTGGCGCGGATTCGCGAGGAGATGCAGGAGGTTTATGGCGAGAAGGGCACGATGAGCCTTGCGAGCCTGAAGCGGCAGTCGGCGCTGGAATGCACGGTGCGCGAATGCGAGCGGCTGCACCCGCCGCTGATACTGCTGATCCGCAAGGTGCTTCAGCCCTTGCAGTATGCGGGCCACACCGTGTCTGCCGGCACGCTGGCCGTCGTATCTCCGGCGGTCTCGCATCGCTTGCCGCACCTGTTCGCCGATCCGGAACGTTTCGACCCGCAACGGTTCGCGCCGCCCCGCAGCGAGGACAAGCAGCATCACTACACCCTTATCGGTTTCGGCGGGGGCAAGCACCGGTGCATGGGGGAGAAATTCGCCCTGCTGCAATTGAAGGCGATCTGGACGGTGCTGCTGGACCGCTTCGATTTTGATCCCGCCGCGCAGTTTCCCGCGCCGAATTACCGCAGCTGGGTGACGGGGCCCAGGCCGCCTTGCCGGGTCCGCTACCGCCGCCGCCCGCAAGCAAGCGTGTTCACTTGAACATGGCCGCCTCCCCACGCTACGACATCGTCATCGTCGGCGCCGGGCCAGTAGGCAGCTACTGCGCCCTGATCCACGCTCGCCAGGGCGCGCGCGTGGCGCTGCTCGAGGCGAACCCCAGGGCCGCCACACGGCTGGCCGGCGACTGGCTGCATCCGCCTGCCGTGCGCATGTTGCGCGACGCCGGGATACGCCTGGATCCATCGCCCCACAGCATCGAGGGTCAGGGCTTCGTGGTGTATCCGGAGGACGGCTCGCAGCGGATCGTGCTTCCGTACCCGAACGGGTCCCGCGGAATGGCGTGCAATCACGAAATCCTCGTGGCGCATCTGCATGAAGCGGTCGGCAAGGAACCGGGCATCGATTTTCTTGTCAACGCGCGGGTAACGGAGGTGGACGACGGCGGTATCGTCTTCGCCCGCGGCGGTTCCCGCGAACGCCTTGTCGCGGAACGGATTGTCGGCGCCGACGGCCGCGCCTCGGTCGTGCGCCGGTCGCTGGGTCTGCCCATGCAGCGAAGCGCCTGCTCGCGGATGGTGGGGGTGACCCTGGAAGGCGTGAGCGTGCAGCCCGCCGGCTACGGACATGTCATCCTGGGCGGACCCGGTCCGATTCTCGGATATCCGCTGGGGGAGCATTGCTTCCGGATCGTTGTGGATGTGCCGCTGGAGCAATGGATCCCGCGCGACAGGATCGGCCTGCTGGCGGAGTCCTACGCCGGTGTCCTGCCGGAAGCGATGAGACGCGCCTATCTCTCGGCGCTCACGGCAGGCAAGTTCCACGCGGCGGCCAATGAGCTCAGGCCGCGCGTCTGCTACGGGACCTCCAGGCGGGTGCTTATCGGTGACGCGGCCGGCCATTACCATCCGATGACGGCGATGGGCATGACCCTCGGTTTCGGCGACGCGGCCGCACTGGCGGAAGGCCGCGACTTCAGGGATTTCGCCGCCGGACGCTTGAGGGCGACCCGCGCTCCCGAGATGCTCGCAATGGGGCTTTATGAGGTTTTTGCGGATCCTCGCGTCGAGGCCGTGGCGATACGGCGCGCGATCTACCGCAATTGGCGGACACACGCCATCGTCCGCGACCGTACCATGCGACTGCTCGCCTGCGAGGACACCTCGATCATCCGCCTCGGGCTCGCATTGCTTGCGACCGTGATACGGGCGGTTGCCGGGGCGGTTCCGTTATCCCTCCAACCGCTTGCCTGGCGGCGGGCCCGCGACATCGTCTATCCGCTCGCGACTCGTCTCGGCTGGCTATTGCTGGGTATCGGCAAATTGCACAAGGCAAAGAGCGACGGGGGCGGACAGGATGGCCAGCTTCGCAAGAAGCTGTCGCGGGCGTTTCTGATTTCCATGCCGTCAAGGGATGGGGGAACCCGCACCGCGCCTGCGGGCGATTCCGCACCGCCCGATGCGGAACCCGCACTGGACAGGGCCGCCGCGCGCCTGCTGGATATTCAGGGCGGGGACGGCTCCTGGGAAGGCGAGATGGTCTGGTGCCCCATGCTCACCGCGCAATACGTGCTGCTGCAGCACATTCTCGGTCGGCCGATAGGCGCCGGCCGGCGACGGCGCCTTCTGCGCTCCTTCGAATGCACGCGCCTGGCGGGCGGCACGTGGGGATTGCACGAACACTCGCAGCCCCATCTGTTCGTCACCACGCTGGTCTATGTCGCGTCGAGACTGATCGGTGTGGAGCGAAACGATCCGCTCATCAAGCCCGCATGGCGCTTCCTTGAGGCAGAAGACGTACTCGCGATACCGAGCTGGGGCAAGATCTGGCTGGCGCTGCTCAATCTGTATGACTGGCGCGGCGTGAACGCCATCCTCCCGGAACTGTGGATGCTGCCGCGCGGGCTGCCCTTGCATCCTTCGAACTGGTACTGCCACACGCGGCTCATCTACATGGCTATGGCGTCTATCTACCCCCATCGATTCCAGGCGCCGGTCACGCCCCTGATCGAGTCCTTGCGCGAGGAGCTTTTCGGGGAAGAGTTCGGCCGCGTCGATTTTTCCTCCGGCCGCAGGCGCCTGCGCGATGCCGACCTGTTCGCCCGGCCGGGCTTGTGGCTGCGCTCCGGACACGCGCTGGCGCGCCTGTTTGAACGCGTTCACAGCAAACGCGTCCGGGCCCGCTGCCTAGGCGCGTTGATCCGGCAGATCCAATGGGAGTTGCAGACCACCAGCCATACGAGCATCTCGCCTGTCAGCGGGTTCCTGAACATCCTGGCCTTGTGGTTGCACGATCCGGACGACGCCGACCTTCGTGGCGCTCTCGCCAGTCTTGATGGCTGGTTCTGGGAAGACGAGGAGCTGGGCGCGCGGGTCACCGGAGCGAGAAGCAGCACCTGGGACACCGCCTTTTCGGTGCAGGCGCTGGCGGCCGTTCCCGCGTCCGATGCGATTCGAAACGCCCTGCGCAATGGCGCCGATTTCCTGCGCCGGCAGCAGATCCGTTCCAGCTTCGAGGGATTTCGCGAGGCTTACCGCGCCGACCCGAAGGGGGGCTGGTGTTTTCCCGGCGGCTGGCACGGCTGGCCCGTGAGCGACTGCACCGCCGAAGCCGTGCTGGGAATTCTCGCCGCCGGAGGCGAGGCCACCGACGAGGCGGCGCTGGGCGAGGCGGTCGGGTTCATGTTGCGCAGCCAGAACCGCGATGGCGGGTTCGGCAGCTATGAGGCCCGGCGCCCCCGGATCGGTCTTGAGCCGTTGAATCCCGCCGAAATGTTCGGCGAATCGATGACCGAGAACTCCTACGTCGAGTGCACCGCGTCCTGCCTTGAGGCGCTGGCCGCTTGCAGGCGCCGGACCCCGCAAGTCCTGGGCCCGGCGGGAGCACGCGCCATCGCCAGGGGGAGAGACTGGCTGCGAAAGACACAGGGGCGCGACGGCTCGTGGCGCGGCGTATGGGGTGTTCAGTTCATTTACGGGACCTTCTTCGGCATCAGGGGACTGGTTGCCGCCGGGGCAAGACCGGGCGATCCGGCGCTGCGCCTGGCCTGTCGCTGGCTGCTCGACCGGCAGCGCAAGGACGGAGGATGGGGCGAGCATCACAGCGGTTGCCTGACGGGCCGTTACGTTGCGCATGACGAAAGTCAGGTCATCCAGACCGCCTGGGCGCTGCTCGCGCTGCTGGAGGCGGCGGATCCCAACTGGACGGCGATTGTGCGCGGCGCACGGTTCCTTTTCGACGCCCAGGACGCGGACGGCGGCTGGCCGAAACAGGACATGGCCGGCGTCTTCTTCCGCACGGCGCTCCTGGACTACGTTCTGTACCGGCAGTATTTCCCGCTACGGGCGCTAGGCCTCTACGAACAACGCCGCCGGGCTCGCCTCGAACTGACTGACGCCTCAAGGCGGAAAGCGTCGGACCCGGTTCCGATCAAGCGGCAGGCCGCCTAGCTTCAGTCGCCCGAACGCAGGGGTTTGCGGGCCAGAAAAAAGAACATCGGCGTGAAGATGCCGGTCCGGCCGCCTTCAACAAGCGTGTCCGCGCCCCAGTTCAGGAACGTGCTGACCTCCTGCGCGCCCTTCGGAGCGAGTCGTAGCTTCTCGGCAACCCGCAGCGTCAGATTGGTTAGGGCACGGCCGAAAGGCGTGCGTGGCAAGCTTGCAAGGCTTATGTCCCGTCCCTGCAATGACCGATACGAGGGTGTTTCCGGGTCCGATTCGGGGGCAAGGTCGCGCGCCTCCAGCAGATCAAATCCGGCCGCGCCCAGCGCATCGCAAACTTCCGCCGTGCTGGCGATTTCAGGGAGTCCCGACCCGGTCATGATCCCTTGCTTGATTTGCATGTGCTCCGTATTCGAAGGGTCGAAAACGTCGGTGAGACACCATTCGTAGCACGCGAAACAAGCCCCGGGAAGCAGTACGCGGAGAATCTCGCTGTACGCGGCGGTTTTGTCCGGAGCGTGGGGCATCGCTTCGATGCTGATGGCGCCATCGAATCGGTCGTCGTCCTCCGCAATCCGCATGTAGTCGCCTTTGGTGAAACGGCACAGTGTCTCGACATCCCGGGTATGCACTTTCGCGCGCTCGATCTGGTAGGCGTTGTTGTTGATACCGACAAAACTGGCGCCGCAATAGCGGGCCAGATTGCCCATGGGGCCGCCCACGCCGCAACCGGCGTCGAGAATCTGCATTCCCGGTTTCAGTGAGAGCTTGTCGGCCAGGAAATGCTGGTGCCGGAGCTGCGACGCCTTGAAGCTCTCACCCTGCCGCCGGGGAGCGAAGTGGAAGCTCTCGCCCCAACCCCACTCGTAGAAATCGGTCGCGAGTTCAAAGTAATTGTTGACGAACTGCGCATACTCTTCCTTCTTGTGCTCAACACCGGCAGCGTGGAGACCAGTGTGGTCATCGACCACCGACTTCACTTCGTCCTGCGTCAGATTCCCAAGGGAACGGGATCGTTTGGCCGGTCCAGCGTTCACCCCCGCACCTCCGCATGTGTCGACCACAGACCGGTCGGATTGTATCCCGTCTCCGTCCACAGAATCCCTGCGGACCCATGCGCCATGCGCCGTTACGTGAATCGGATCAACGCACGCGTCGCAATGCCGTCTGCGAGAAATCGCTGGCGCCCAGATCGGCGCCAAATTCATAGTCGGTCCAGCTCAAAACTGTGCTCTTGCCGGTCAGATGGTTTTCCATCGTCATTTCCCCGGCCCGCCAGTACCGGTCCAGGTATTGCCGGTACCCCGCAAAGGTCAGGGTCTTCAAATGCGAATCCTTGCGGTCGTAGTAGTGCACCATCCAGGTGCGGAGCTGGTCAGTGTCCTGCCAAACGAGCTGCCGGCTGTAACTCGATTTTCTGTCCACCGGCACCTGTTCGTTGACCGAGCAGACCAATTCCCCGCAACGCTCATTACGCAAGTACCGGTAAGTGTACTTCTCGACTTCCGGGTTACTCATGTCCTCGTAGGAAAACTCGCTGCCCATGAATGAACCGGAGCGGGTCGAGGAGCTGATTCGCTTGACCCGCTTCAGGGCCGGCAGGTACAGCCACTGGTCGTCCTGCGCCGTGAGGTGGCTGTGGGTAAGCAGAGCGGTGCCCTGAACGTCGCGCGGCTGATCGAACACGAACAGGCTCTTGTCGCCATCTCCCTCGACTTCGAGGACCTTGAAGCGCATTTGGCGCCTGCTTTCCTGCCCCTGCCGGTTGCGCAGGACCATGGTCATACTGGCTGTCAGATTGCCGAAGCCATCGTTGCGGGCGTTCGCCTCACGAGCAATCGCCAGTCCGGTTTCCTCCGGCGAGGACTCCTGCGTCAGGGCAGGAGAAGCAACCATGCCGGCAAGCGCCGGGAAGAGCACGAAAAGGGCGGTTGCCCGCACCGTAAAACAACGGCAGCACCTGTCTGTCATAGTTTTCTCCGGTCAAAAGCCATCAGCAGCGGGGGCAGAAGCAGAAAATCGGCGAGAAACGCGAACATGATGGTCATGGCCACCAGGATTCCCAGCGCCCAGCTCACCTCGAATCCCGATGCCGCGAACACCAGGAACCCGGCCGACAATACCGCGGTCGTCGTCCACAGAGCCTTGCCCACGGTGCTGAAGGCGTAGCGAACGGCATCGGCGGCGGAACCACCCTCGCGGCGACTCTTCAGATACTTGGTCAAAAAGTGAATCGTGTCATCCACGATAATGCCGAAGGCCACCACGGTGACCACCGATGCCGCAATCCCCACCCTGCCGAACAGATACCCCCAAAGGCCGAAACTCATCCCGGCGGGAATGAAGTTGGGGATCAGGCTGAGGATACCGAAGCGCAGGCTCTTGAAGACCACCACCAGCACAAGGGAAATCAGCGTCATGGCGATCAGCGTGCCGCGGAGCATTGACTTGATGTTCCGCTCGGTAATGTGGGAAACGATCACGCTCAAGCCCGTCGCTTCCGTACTCAGTGCCGAGGCGTTGTCTTGCAGCCACTCGCGCGCGCGCCGGGCAAGCTGCTGCTGTTCGTTGCTGGTGATGTTGCGCATTACCACGGACATTCGCGTGGATGACTTGCCGATGTCGATGCGATCGTTCAGGTCTACTCCGAACGGCAGGGAAAGTTCATACAGCAGCAGGTACTGGGTGGCCAGCGCCTGATCCTCCGGCAATCGGTAGTAGGCCGGGTCATCCTCGTGCATGTTCCTGTTCAGGCGCTTCATGGTGTCCGAGAAGACCCGGACGTACGTCACCTCCGGCTGGCTTCGGAACCATTCGGCGAAAGCGTCGATCTGCTGGAGGTACCGGGGATCGGTAATTCCGCCCTCACTGCCGGAATTCAGTGAATACTCCTGCGACTCAAGCCCGGTGAGGTTCTCGATGATGTAGTCTGAATGGCGCCGGAATTCGTAGCGCTCGCCAAAATAGTTGGGCAGGTTGTCGTTGAGCTCTATGCGGGATATGCCCAGCAGCAGGAATACCGCCGGTATGACGGTCAGCCATAACAGGGGCTTGCGGCGCGCCACCACGAACTCGCCGAAGCGATTGAAGAATGTCACTTCGTCCGGGGCCGCAAGCTTAACGCGCAGGGGCAGGATGGCCAAAAGGGACGGCAGCAGCGACATCGAATACACGAAGGTGCACGCGACGCCGAAAGCGACGTAATTGCCCAGGGTGTGAAACGGGGGCGAGTCCGATGCGTTGAGGCTCAGGAACCCGATCACCGTGGTAAGCGAAGCCAGAAAGACCGGGAAGGCGTTGACGCGCAGCGATTCGGCGATCGCCTCCATCTTGTCCAGGCCCCGGCGCATGGCCGTCAGCGTCATGGTGGAAATATGCACCGATTGGGCGACCGTTATGGCCATTACGATGATCGGCACACCCGCGTTTACGGGGCTGAACACCGTATGGTTCCATCCGGCAAGCCCCATTGCCGTACCGACCGAAAACAGAATCATCACGACCATGCTCAAAGCGCCGGTGATCGAACGCAGGATCAGGAAGGCCACCGCTACGATCAGGAAGAAAACGATCGGAGTCAGTTTCTCCAAGTCGTCCTGGGTGGCCTGCGCAAAGGCGCGCTGCATCACGATATCGCCGGTCATGTAGAAGTCGATTTCGGGGTGCCCGGCGCGCGCCTCGGTCAGCATTCCGTCCAGGTACTCATTGAGTTCCACTACCGCCGCGTCATGGGTCTCCTTCGGCGGAATGAAATTGATCGCCAGGCCGGCCACCCTGCCGTCATCGGCGAGCATGCGCCCGACCAGTTCGATGGCGTTCCCGGCGATTTCCTCGACTCGCCTGAGATCGGAGTCGCTCAGGGAAGCGGTGTTCTCCACCAGCGGGCCGACGATGAGGTCATCCCCCAGCGCTTCGCTGTGGGTGTAGTTGGTGAGCGAATCGACGCGGCTTGAGTAGGGCGCCTGCCAGGCCTGTTCGGTCAGCTCCTCGATGGCGCCCAGCGTTTCGCGGGTGAATACCGTGCCCTGCTTGGGCGCAACGGCTATGAGCGCGGTATTCGATGCCGTATAGGTGTTCTCGAGGGCGTCGTAGGCGGCGAGCTCGGGATTGTCCTCGCCGAACAGAATGCGATGATCGTTGGAAACGGTGATGAATTGCCCGCCGGCCGCCATGACCAGCATCACGAGCGTGGCGCCCGCCACGACCAGCCACCGGTAGCGCAGGAGGCCGGCTATGTATCGGTCCAGGAGTGCCGGATTCATCGCGCCTGCCCGGAGTTGCCCCGGAGAACCGCGGATTCACAAGCTGGGTTCAGGGTCCAGGGCATGGCATCCCAAGGGTCCTGCCGCGAAGTGCGGCCTTGATCCGGCATCGCGTAACTCATCCCCCTTTATCGTACCGCGAAACGTCCTGCAGCTGAAGAAAATCCGCCCGATGGGCCGACCTGGCGCCATCGAGCATTCGTACAACGATTTGTTTCATGTGGAAGAAACAGAGCGTACCCAATCGGCTTCTCGGTCACTGCGAAGGCATCATAGGTTCAGTTCCGCCAGTTTCGCAACCGCCAGCTCGTGAATGATGCGGTCATGTGCGTCCCCGACCGGCAGTTCGACGGCCCGCTGAAGCAGACTGCGGGCTTGTTCGCGATTCTCGGGCTCGCCCAGCAGCAACAGGCCCAGCGCATATTCCGCGTGAACGATTTTTGCGTGGGGCGCCAATTCAAGAGCGGCCTCGTAGTGCCTGATGGCATCCTTGCCGCTGGCCCCGAATAGCATCCTGGCCATGAAGCCGCCGCCCGTGATTGCTTCCGCGTGCCAGGTCGCCAGGCTCAAATGGGCTTCCGCCAGTTCCGGATTCAGCCAAAGCGCTTGTTCGATCGCCGCGCGCACCTGGCGGGCATAGTCACGCTTGACCTTGAGGGTCCCGATCGCCTGCGTGTAGCGCCCCATGGCATGCGCGGACTGCAGGTGCGCCTGGGGATTCCCGGTGTCGCTTCGAATCGCCTCCTGAGCCAGGCGCATGGCCTGTTCAAGCAGCTGCGCCTTTTGCTCGCGCGGCGCCAGGTAATGACCGTAGATCGCCAGCGATTCCGCGGCAAGCGCGTAGCCCCCGGAAGTCCCCAGCGCCTCGCCGGCATCGGCGGCTTCGACAAATCTCCCTTCGCGAAATGCGTCGCGGGCAGGGCCGAGAGGCTCCTCATCGCCCATCGCCGCGCCCTGCGCGAGCGCCAGAGCGCCCGACAAGGCAACTCCGGCAAGGCGGTTTCCCACGTTGGCTATTCCCTCGGCTGCTTACTTAATTGGCGACGGACCGGGCAAGATTCTCACAATATGTTCGTTTTCGTGAGGCGCCCTTGCTCGCGCTAGCGCACGTCGGCGCCGCCGTTGCGGCGCGGGTCGCTGGCGGCGGCCAGCGTGTCGTCGGCGTAGTCGAGGGTGATGGCCTGCATGTTGCCCCATGGGCGGGACGACTCGCGCAATTCGTGACCCAGGGCGGCGAGTGCGTCCTGCAGTTCGGGATCCACGGCGCCCGCTTCGAACGACAGCGAGTCCGGGATGTACTGATGGTGAATGCGCGGCAGGCTGACGATGCCTTCCGCGTCGGCGCCATCCATCCAGGCGAGCGCCCCCAGCAGCACCATCGTCACGATACGGCTGCCGCCGGGCGTGCCGAGAATCGCCAGGCCGCGCTCGGATTGCAGGAACGTGGGCGTCATGCTCGACAGCATGCGCTTGCCCGGTTCGATTCCGTTGGCATGTGAGTGCACCAGGCCGAATGCGTTGGGAGTTCCCCGCTTCACCGAAAAGTCGTCCATCTCGTTATTCAGGATCACTCCGGTGCCGGGCGGGACGAAACCGGAACCAAACAGCGTGTTGATC
Organism: uncultured Gammaproteobacteria bacterium; assembly: GCA_951828235.1. GTDB lineage: Bacteria > Pseudomonadota > Gammaproteobacteria > Steroidobacterales > Foliamicaceae > Foliamicus. The sequence goes on along the minus strand of OX639965.1, from coordinate 935,262 downwards.
GTCTGTGTCACGGCAGCCCGGTTACCGTCCTTGTCCAGCACCGAAAAATGGCTGGTGTCGGTCCCCAGGGGCCGCTGGCTGACGGGGCCCGGCAGCGTGTCGCTGGGGGTGGCGCGGTCCATGCGCACGCTGGCCAGCAACCCGTCCGCGTACCAGGGATGGGTCAGTCGCTCGACCGGAACCGGGACGAAGTCCGGATCGCCGAGATGCTCGGCACGGTCGCGATAAGCGCGCCGGATCGCCTCAACAAGCAGGTGCGTGCGGGCCGTTTCCTCAAGTTCCGCGTAACCGCGTTGGCCGAGCATGTTGAACACCTGCGCCAGCGCCACGCCGCCGGCTGACGGCGGCGGCGCCGTGGTGACCTCGACCTCCCCGTACCGGAAGCGGATCGGTTGCCGTTCGACTATCCGGTAAGCCGCCAGATCCTCCATGGTCCAGATGCCGCCTGCCTCGCGCACGCCCTTGACCAGCAATTCGGCACGGGGCCCGGTGTAAAAGCCCGCGGCGCCTTGAGCGCTCAGGATTTCAAGAGTATCGGCGAGGTCCGTGCGCCGAATCAGCGCACCGATGGCCGGGGCTTCGCCGTCCGGCAGGAATATTTCGAGAAATGCAGGCGAGGGAGAGCCCATGCGGGGAACGGCCCGCAGCAGCCTCTGGGTTGCCTCGGTTACCGGCAGGCCTTCCCGCGCCAGACGGATGGCCGGCGCCAGGGTCTGCGCCAGCGGCAAACGGCCATATTTCTTCGCGATGTGCTCAAGCGCGGCCGGCAGCCCCGGGATGCCGGCGGCCAGGGGGCCCGACAGCGAAGCGCGCCGGATCGGCTCCCCGTTGTCGTCAAGGTACATGTCGCGAGTCGCCGCGCCAGGGGCGGTTTCCCTCGCGTCCACAAACACGTTGGATTGATCGGCTGCCTGGTGGAGAAGGAAAAAACCGCCGCCGCCAATGCCGGAACTGTGGGGCTCGACTACCGAAAGCGCGGCGCTGACCGCAACGGCCGCGTCGAAGGCGTTGCCGCCCTGGGAAAGCATTTCAAAGCCCGCCGCGGTGGCGGCGGGGTGGGCGCTGGCTATGGCCGCGTGTCCGGGTCCGTTCGCCCTGGCTACCTTGCCGATCCGTTCGTCGGCATGAACGGCGCATGCGCCGGCGATCCATAGCAGAAGGGCCGGCAGCAGAACGTGGCCGGCCCGCAACAAGACAGACTTCATTACCGAGACTCCTTAAGCGCAGTCACTACAGATGGATGAACAAAATTTGATACGTCGCCGCCCATGCCCGCGATTTCCCGGACCAGTGTTGAGGAGACATGGGCGAAACTCTCGGAGGGTGTCAGGTAAACCGTTTCAATCGAGGGGTCCAGGCGCCGGTTCATGCTGGCGAGTTGAAATTCGTGCTCGAAGTCGCTGACCGCGCGCAAGCCGCGAAGGATTGCATGAAGCCCGTTGGCGCGCGCATATTCCACCGTCAGACCCTCGTATCCGTCGATGCGCGCCCCGGGTACGTCGGCCAGCGCTTCGGTGGCCAGGCGGATTCGGGTTTCAAGGTCGAACATCGGCGATTTCGAGGGACTCGCGGCCACCGCCACGACGACCTCGTCGAACAGTCTGGCGGCGCGGCTTACCAGGTCGCAATGGCCGTTGGTAATGGGGTCAAAGGTGCCGGGGTACATGATTCCCCGCCGCGTGCCCGCATTGCTCCGCCTGGCGTTCATGTTCCTTTCCGGCCGGCCAGCATCATGCGTACGTCTCCAACAACTTTCTCGCGCAGGATTCCCAGTTCCAAGGGTAGTTCAGTCAACGGGTCGCGCTTGCCGGCTTCGATGTACAAGCGGCAATTGTCCGCAAGCCACCCGTTACGGGCAAGCAGTTTACAGCAGCGGGCCGCAAGCCCGCTTCCGAACGGGGGATCCATGAACACGATGTCCATGCGCCTGCGCCCGTCGGGTTTCTCAAGCCAGCGGACGGCATCGGCCAGTTCGACATGGCCGGCCACCTGCCATTCGTTAACGACCCGGCGCAGCATCCCGGCGACGGTGCGCTGCGACTCCACGAACACGCAATGAGCCGCGCCGCGCGACAGCGCCTCCAGACCCAGCGCGCCGGCGCCGGCGAACAGGTCCAGGCAATGCGCCCCGCGGACCACCGGCGCGAGCCAATCGAACAGGGTCTCGCGCGCGCGCACGGGCGTGGGCCGCGCGTTCGGCGGCACTTCGAGCAGCCGCCCGCGAAGACTTCCGCCTGCGATTCGAACGCGGCCCCGGCGCCTGGGGCCTGTTACCACTCTGCGATTCCCCTCTGCCGGCATGGCGCGAGAGTATCATTTCGCGCGCCGGCCCGCTGTTGAAGCAAAGGCACCGGCGGGGCAGACAGCAGGTCCATGATTCGCCTTCAGGAAGTAACTATGCGCTACGGTGGCGGCGCGGAAGCATTGTCGGAGGTCAGCCTTTCCGTCGAGTCGGGCGAATTCACCTACCTGACCGGGCCGTCGGGCGCGGGAAAGACCACCCTGATCAAGCTGCTGGCGGCCATCGAGCGGCCCACCAGGGGCCAGGTGTTCGTTCTGGGCCGCAACGTGGGACGGCTGAGGCGGCGTGCCGTTTGCAATCACCGGCGCAGCATCGGCATCGTTTACCAGAACAACCTCCTGTTGGAGGATCGAAGCGCGTACGACAACGTCGCCCTGCCGCTGCATATTTCCGGCCTGGGTCCGCGCGAGGTGCGCCGCCGGACCGAGGCGGCGCTCGATTCCGTGGGACTGCTCAGAAGCGCCCGCAAGTTTCCCAGGCTGCTGTCACAGGGAGAACAGCAACGTCTGGGCATTGCCCGGGCGGTGGTGAACCGGCCGGAACTGCTGGTTGCCGACGAGCCGACAGGCAACCTGGATCCCGAACTGTCGCGCGAGGTGATGAAGCTGTTTCGGCGTCTGGTGGGCTACGGCGTGACCGCGCTGGTCGCCACCCACGATATCGGACTGATCGAATCGCTGCCCGCCCGTCGAATCAGCCTGGTCAAGGGCCGGGTGGACTCCGACACGTTGCAGTCATGAATCCCCTGCGCTACCTCGGCCGGCACCTCACCTGCTGCCGCTCGGAAGCCGCCCGGCTGGCCCGCCAGCCTTTGGGCAGCCTGATGACGGTGGCCGCGATCGGCCTGGCGCTGGCCCTGCCCGCGGGCCTTAGCGCAGTGTTGCAGAACATGGAAGGCCTGGCGGCGGCCTGGGGCGAGGCGCGCTCGTTCTCGATCTACCTCAAGCCGAACGTAAGCGTTGCGGTGGCCGAGCAACTGGCCGGTGACCTTGAGCGCAATCCCGCCGTCGGAGCGGTGCGTCGAATCAGCCCCAAGGAGGCCCTTGCGATCATGGAAGGCCGCGGCGAGTTTGCCCCGGCGATCGAGACCCTGGAGGGAAACCCCCTGCCCTGGACACTGGTCGTTTCGCCGGCGCCGGGCGCCTCGGAAAGCGAGTTCCTGGCCCTGCAGGACACTGCGGCGACGCTTGAGGAAGTGGAACAGGTGCGGGCCGACACGCAATGGCTGCAAAGGATAAGCGCCATACTCGCATTGGCCGCTCAGGCAATGCTGTTGATCCTGGTCGTGGTCCTGGTGGCGCTTGTCGTCATCATCGGCAACACGGTCAGGCTTGAAGTGCAGCGGCAGCGCGACGCCGTCGAGGTGATGTCACTGCTGGGCGCCAGCCGCGGCTACATGCGCCGGCCGTTCCTCTACCAGGGGTTCTGGTACGGTCTGGGCGGAGGCCTGGTGGCGGTCCTGCTGGTGCGTCTGGGCCTGTGGACACTGGGCGGTCCCTTCGCCGACCTGATGACTCTTTACGAGAGCGATCGAGTCCTGAGCGGAGCGTCCTGGCGGCAGGAATTGCTGATCCTGGGGGTAGGCGCGCTTACCGGATGGCTGGGCGCATGGCGGGCGGTGGCCGGACAGCTGCGAACCATCGAATAGCCAGGCGTCCGACGCGGCACTAGGCCTTCGCCGCGTCAGGCTGCTCGAGGTCTGCCTCGGGTTCGCGGTCGGGCAGCTTGGGAAGGTCGGGCATGGTCAGGCGGACGAACAGTTCTTCCAGCCGATTGGTCTTGTGACGAATGCTCAGCACCTGTATGCCCGCGGCATTCAGCAACTCGAAGAACTCGTTGAGACTGCGCGCCGCCGGAACTTCAACCTCCAGTTCATAACGGCTGCGCCAGTGAACCTGGAAGCCGGCGAACTTCTGACCTGGGCTGGCCGGCTGCTGCAATGAAATCACAAAGTGCTGTTCCGGCAACTGCCTCAACACGCGCTCCATGCGGTCCTCGACCACGATTTCTCCCTGGTCGAGTATCGCGATGCGGCGGCAAAGGTGTTCGGCCTCCTCGAGGTAATGGGTGGTAAGGATGATGGTGACTCCCCGCTCGTTGATTTCCCGCAGCAGGTCCCACATGGAGCGGCGGATCTCGATGTCCACGCCTGCCGTGGGTTCATCCAGGATCAGCAGTTGCGGATCGTGCACCATCGCCCGGGCGATCATCAGGCGCCGCTTCATGCCGCCGGAGAGGGTCCTCGCCAGCATGTTGCGCTCATCCCAGAGGCGCACCGCCTTGAGACATTTCTCCGCGTTGCGCCGGGCCTGTCGCGGGGCCAGGCCGAAGTAGCCGGCCTGGTGCATCATCGTGGGCATCAGCTTTTCGAACATGTTGAGGTTGGCTTCCTGCGGAGTCACGCCTATGCATTTCTTTACTGCAGCCGGGGCCGTATCGAGATCGTGGCCAAACACATGGACCTTGCCTGCGGTCTTGTTGACCAGCGTGGTGATGATTCCGATGGCCGTGGTCTTGCCCGCGCCGTTGGGACCCAAAAGCGCATAGAATTCGCCCTCGCGCACGGTGAGATCGATGCCCTTGAGCGCCTCCACGCCGGTGGGGTAGACCTTGGCGAGTCCTTTGAGCGAGAGTGCGTCCACGGCCGCCCATTGTGCAGCGCGCGTCCGGCAAAGGAAAGTGGGGAGTGCCGCCCTCCCGGGGTTGCGCCACGCGAATTTGTATGCATAATATGCGCTCTCACTATTATTTATGAGCATGTTATGCCTGCCGGCACGGACAATATGGCCCACCGCCACGAGGTCATTACGGACATCATCCAGGGTCAGTCCGTGGCCAGCCAGGCGCAGCTCGGCCGGTTGCTGGCGGAGCGCGGAATACGCGTTACTCAGTCCTGCATAAGCCGTGACCTGTCGGTAATCGGCGCAATCAAGCGGGGGCGCGCGTACTCCGTTGCCTTCTCGGATATTTCCGAAGGGGACCGGCAAATGCTGGCGGCTTATGCGCGCGGCCTGGCCAATGCCGGGCCGAACCTTGCGATCGTGCGCACCGCGACCGGCGCGGCCCAGCGGATTGCGCTTTTTCTCGATCGTTGCGGCTGGCCCGAGATTGTGGCGACAGTGGCCGGGGACGACACGATCTTCGTCGCCACCCGCAACCGCGACGAACAGCGGTTATTGCTGGCGCGCCTGCGCCGCGAAATGGCCGCGGCTTCTTCCTGAACCCGAGGCAACCAGGCAACCACCCATGAGCGCTTCTCCCATCGTGCTGGCTTATTCCGGCGGACTGGATACTTCGTTTTGCGTGCCCTGGCTGAGCGAGAAGTATCGGCGCCCGGTGGTGACGCTGACGGTCAATACCGGCGGCATCGATTCCGGGCAGGCCGAATCGCTTGAGCGCCGGGCATTGGCGCTGGGCGCCGAACGGCATCTGCTGGTGGAAGCGCGCCCGCAATTCTTCGACGAAGTGATCCGCCATCTCATTGCCGGCAACGTGCGACGCGGGCATACCTATCCGCTGTGCGTGGGCGCCGAGCGGGGAGTGCAGGCGGCGATCCTGGCCCGCACCGCGCGGGAGCAGGGCAGCGATACCGTGGCGCACGGCTGCACCGCGGCAGGCAACGATCAGTTCCGTTTCGAAATGGCCATGCGCGCGCTGGCTCCCGAAATCACCGTGCTGGCCCCGGTGCGCGATGAGTCCTTGCAGCGCAGCGAGCAAGGCGCCTACCTGTCCGACCACGGCGCACCTCCGCTTCCCGCCGCCGGCGATTACTCGATCAACCGGGGGCTGTGGGGCGTGACCATCGGTGGCCGCGAGACCCTGACTTCCGGCGACTCCATACCGGAATCGGCGTGGGTGCTGTCGGCGGGGGCGCTGGAGAATTCGCTTCCGGAAGAGACGCATGAACTGGAGTTCGAAGCGGGCCTGCCGGTTGCCTGGGACGGCGAAGCCATGCGGCCCGTGGAACTGATCGAGACGCTCGAAGCCGCCGGAGGGCGTTTCGGGATAGGACGGGGCATTCATCTGGGCGACACCGTTCTCGGCTCCAAGGGCCGGGTGGCCTACGAAGCGCCGGCCGCGGAAATTCTCCTGTGCGCGCATCGCGAACTGGAAAAACTCACGCTGGGCGCGGGACAGATGCGGCTCAAGGACACGCTGGCGGCCGTCTACGGCGACCTGGTTCACGAGGGCAAACACCTCGACCCGGTCTGCCGGAACATCGAGGCTTTCTTCGACAGTTCCCAGGAGCGGGTTTCGGGCCGCGTGCGCCTGACGCTGCGGCCGGGAGCGGTCTGGGTTCGCGGCGTCGAATCGCCTCATTCGCTGCTGGCCGCCAGCCGGGGCGTGTACGGGGAAACCGCAGGGGAATGGTCGCCCCGCGACGCGCTGGGAGCTGCCCGGGTCATGGCGCTGCCCGGTATGTTGCACAGTCGCGTGGCGGCTTCGGCGGAAAGCGGTGACAGCGATGCGTAGCGTAGTGGTTGACAAGGTCTCCTCGGTCGCCTCAGGCCTGGACCTGGGACGCGAATTACGCGTGGGCCAGAGCATTCCCAGCGAGGAAGGCGTGATCGTGGCGGTGGAAGTCCTGAACGAAAAGTCTTCGTATAACCGGCTGGAACTTGCCAGCGGCCGCATGGCGCGGGTGCGCAGCGGCGACATCGTGGTGGGCGCACTGGGCCATCGAAAGGCCCTGTTCGGGTATTCCGGTCATCTGCCTAAGACCGTGGAGCGCGGCGATGTCCTGCAGTTGCTCAACATAGGCGGCGTGATAGGCGCGTGCGACTCCGTTAACGCCACCATGGGCTCGCCTTTCGACGTGCGCGTGCTGGGAGTTGTGCTGGAGTTCCCGTACCTGGGTGAACGCGTAGGCGTGCCGGCGCGGGTAGGCGGGCAGCCGGTGGATGGCGAACGCCCGGGCCAGCTGAATCTGGGGGGCGTGCCGGTTGTGGCCCTCGCCGGCACCTGCATGAATTCCGGGAAGACCGCGGCGGCCTGCGCGATTATCGGCAAGCTGCGGCACGAGGGCTACGTGGTCGACGCCTTCAAGGCCACCGGGGTATCGCTGCGCCGCGACATACTGGCCATGGAGGACGCGGGCGCGCGCAATACCGCGATCTTCACGGATTTCGGGGTCGTGAGCACCTCTCCGGAGAACGCGCCGTCCCTGGTGCGTTCCATGCTCCGGCAAATGGCTGAAGCTGCGCCCGACGTGATCCTGTTCGAGTTGGGCGACGGCATACTCGGCGCCTACGGTGTGCAGGCCATCCTCGCAGACGAGGGGATACGGTCGTCCATTACCTGCCTGCTGCTTTGCGCCAGCGATCCGGTCGCCGCCTGGGGCGGAGCGCGGCTGCTGAAGGAACTGTACGGGATTGACGTAGCCGCCGTTACCGGTCCGGCAACAGACAACCAGGTGGGACTGGACATCCTGGGGCAGCGGGTCGGCGTGCCCGGCTACAACGCGATTACGCAAGGCGCGGAGCTCGGCGAGTTCGTGGCCCGCAACGTCTCGCTGGGGCGGCTGTGACCATTCCGGCCGTAATCCTGGGCGCGTCCGGGTACGTGGCGGGCGAACTGCTGCGCATACTCGCCGGTCACCCGCACTTCCGCATCGCGGCGGCGATTTCGGAAAGCAACGCGGGCAAGGCGGTGGAATCGGTTTTTCCCAACCTAACGGGCATCTGGCCGGATTTTCGCTTTCGGCCCTTCTCTGAACTGGGCGGGATGCTTGACGAGCGCTGCGCGGTTTTTTCCTGCGCTCCGCATGGCGCAAGCGCCGGGCTTATCGCGACGGCGCTGAAAGTGGCCGACGACCAGGGCGCCCGGGTTCGTATCGTGGATGCCTCGGCGGACTTTCGCTTCGCCGACGCGGATGCCTACGAGCAGGTTTACGGCCAGGCGCACGGCGCACCGGAATTGCTCCCCTCATTCTCCTGCGCCCTACCCGAACATCGCGCGGAGGCCGCCACTTTGCATATCGGCCATCCCGGCTGTTTCGCCAGCGCATTGCTGCTGGCGTCGGTGCCCCTGATGCGCTACGGGCTCACCGACACGCCCCTGTTCGCCAGCGGCGTTACCGGCAGCACGGGCGCCGGCAAGACACCCCTCAAGACCACTCATCACCCGGTCCGGCATTCCAACATGTTTGCCTATCGGCCCCTGAAGCACCGGCACGCACCGGAAGTTGAAGCCGTTTGCGAGGCGGTGAGCGGCGTGCGGCCGGACCTGCGTTTCGTGCCGCACTCGGGGCCATTCGCCCGAGGTATCTACATCACGATGCAGGCCGGGCTCAAGCAAGCCGCCAACGCGACGCAGCTTGTGGAGGCTTTTTCGGACACGTATGCGGATGCGCCGTTTGTGCATGTGATGGACGGCCCGCCGAAACTCAAGGACGTGGTGGGCGGAAACAATGCCCACATTGGCGTTACGGAGAGCCGGGGTTCAGCGGCGGTGTTCGTGGTTCTGGACAATCTCGTCAAGGGTGCGGCCGGCGGCGCCGTGCAATGGATGAATCGCCTGTACGGGCTTGAGGAGACCGCCGGCCTTGCGGCCGCGGGCCCGGCGTGGACGTGAGCGTCCAGGCGCGGACGCCGGCGTCCGGCGACGTGCGCAGCGCCGAGGCTGCGCACTTGGCTCAGGTGTACGCCCAGTTTCCCTTTGAGGTGGTATCGGGCGAAGGCGCCTACCTCAACCTGGCTGATGGCCGCCGTTTGCTGGACTTGTACGGCGGACACGCGGTGTGCGCGCTCGGCTACGGGCATCCGCGCCTTATGCAAGCCATCCGGCGGCAGGCGGGCGAACTGCTGTTCGCCAGCAACGCGGTGGCGCTGCGCGTCAGGGCGCGCGCCGCCGACAAGCTGGCGCAGTTCGCACCGCCGGGGCTTGATCGGGTGTTCTTTGTCAATTCAGGCGCCGAAGCGAACGAAAATGCCCTGCGCCTGGCCTGCAAGCTTACGGGGCGGTCGCGCGTCGTAGCCCTGGAACATGGCTTTCATGGCCGCACAGCGGCCGCCGGCGCGGTGACCTGGGGGGCGCGCGAGCGTTGGTACGGGTTTCCGAACACGCCTTTCGAAGTGGCCTTTGCGCCCCGCGACAATGCCGCGGCCGCGGCCTCGCATGTCGACCGCGAAACCGCCGCCGTCATTCTCGAGCCCATACAGGGCCTGGCGGGCGCATACGCTCTGAGCGACGACTTCTTGCGCGCGGTGCGCAAAGCCTGCGACAGGCACGGCGCGCTTCTGATCGCCGATGAAGTGCAGTGCGGTATGGGCCGTAGCGGCCTGCCGTTCGCCATCTCGCATTCGGGCGTGGCGCCGGACATGATCACGGTCGCGAAATCCCTGGGTGCGGGCGTGCCCTGCGCGGCGCTGCTGATGCGCGAGGAGTGCGCCGCGCAGCTCGGGGGAGGCGACCTGGGCACGACCTTCGGCGGCGGCCCGCTGGCCTGCGCGGCCATCGAGGCCGTTTTGGACGCAATGGTGGAGGAACAGCTTCCCGCGCAGGCCGCGGAGCGTGAGCGGCAGATCCGCGCCACCTGCGTGGCAGATCCGGTCACGGAGATTGAGGGGCGCGGACTGCTGCTGGGACTGAAATGCGCCGGCGGGGCCCGGCAGGTTCGTGACGACCTGCTTGCCGCCGACATTCTTGCAGGAACCAGCGCGCTGCCCCAATGGCTGCGCCTGATGCCCCCGCTTAACCTGCGCGAAGAAGAGGCGGCGCAACTGGGCGCCGCCGTGCATCAACTCGGCTCTTGACTGGAGCAGGCAAATGAGTGACATCCAACGATTCGACGACCTTGCGGACTTTTCTCCGCGACAGATAGCCGCGCTGCTGGCCCTGGCCGGCCGGCTGGAGAAGCATCCGGAGCCCGAGGCCCTGAAAGGCAAGGTTCTGTCGCTGCTGTTTCTGAACCCATCGCTGAGAACGCTGGCTTCGTTCCAGGCTTCCATGACCCGCCTTGGCGGCGGCGCGTTCGTGATCTCGCCGGAAATGTCCATCCACGGGCTGGAGACGCGGCCGGGGATCGTGATGGACGGCGCGGCGGCCGAACACGTTAAGGAAGCGGTGCCGGTAATCGCCTCGTACGGTGACGCCCTGGGCTTAAGGGCCTTCGCCGAGCGCCGCGACCTCGTGGAGGACCTGGAGGATCGCGAGTATCGAAGCATGGCGGAGCTGGTTTCCACGCCGCTGATCAACATGGAATCGGCCATCAACCATCCCTGCCAGAGCCTTGCTGACTGGAAGACCATGGACGATCTTGGTACCCCGGCTTCGGGGGGCAAGTTCGTCCTGAGCTGGGCCTATCATCCGCTGGCGCTGCCGCTTGCCGTACCGGCCGCCACGATTCAGATGGCGGCCATGCGCGGCATGGATGTGACCGTGCTCCGCCCGGAGGGATTCGAACTGCCCCCGCCGGTAATGGACAAGGCCCGCACGCTTGCCGAGCGCAGCGGGGGCTCACTGAGCGAAACGGACGACCGCGCGGAGGCGCTGGCCGGCGCCCGCGTGCTGTATGCGAAGTCCTGGAGTTCCACACTTCATTACGGCGACAAGCACGAGGATTACCAGTTGCGCAACCGTCACGAGGACTGGTGCGTCGACGAAGACTGGTTCGAGCCGGCTGAATCGGACTGCCGGTTCATGCACTGCCTTCCCGTGCGCCGCAACGTCGTTGTAAGCGAAGCGGTGCTGGACGGACCGCGCAGCGTTGTGGTGCCGGAAGCACGCAACCGCATGTGGGTGCAGATGGCCGTGCTGTACGCCATGCTGGGGCCGGGACTGTGAACCGGTCACGGCCGAGCGGCACAGGCTTCGGCGCGCTGCGGGCGGCGGCGCCCTACCTGCGGCTGTACCGCGGCCGCGTTTTCGTCGTAAAGCTGGGTGGCGAGGTCCTGAGCCGGAGCAGCCGCATGGAGGCCCTGGTCGAGCAGGCCGGCGTCCTGCAGGCGCTGGGCGTGCGGGTCGTGATCGTGCATGGCGGAGGACCGCAGTCGACCGAATTGACCGGGCGCCTGAAACACAAGGTGCGCATGGTGGCCGGCCGCCGCGTTACCGGGCCGGAGGACCTGAAGGTGGCGTCGTACGTGCTCAGTGGCGAGGTCAATACGCAATTGCTAGCCGCCTGCCGGGCCTGCGGAATTCCGGCAGTCGGCCTGTCCGGAGTGGACGCCGGCCTGATCACGGCCCATCGACGGCCGCCGGTGAAGATGGAAGGCGCAGGCGACGAGCCGGTGGATTTCGGCTTTGTCGGGGACATCGACGCGGTCGACCCGGCGGTCCTCGAACTGACCCTCGGGGAAGGCATGATCCCGGTGGTTAGTCCCCTGTCCGCCGACAGCGAGGGCAAGCTGCTGAACATAAACGCCGACACCGTGGCCGCGGCGCTGGCGGTCGGCATCAAGGCGGAGAAACTGGTTCTGACCATGGCTGCGCCGGGTATTCTTCAGGATCGTTCGGACCCGTCCACGCTGGTGTCCTATCTCGACCTGGCGGGATTGCGAAAGCTGCGCGAGCAGGGCGCGCTGGGAGACGGCATGTTGCCCAAGGCAACGGCGATCGAGTCCGCAATCTCAGGCGGCGTGCCGAGGGTTCACCTGGTATCCGGCAGCATGCAGGATGCGCTGCTGCGCGAAGTGTTCACCAACGAAGGCTGCGGAACGCTGGTCGTGCGCAGCAGCGATGCGCTGTCCGTCGCGGAGCAGGAGGCGGCGAAGTAATGACACGCCTGTGGGACAAGGGCGGCGAGCTGGACGAGACGGTCCTGCGCTATACGGCCGGCGAGGACCACATCCTGGACGCTCGCCTGGTGGAGTACGACGTGACGGCCTCAATCGCGCACGCCGGCATGCTGCACGCGGCCGGCTACCTTTCGGCCGAGGACCACGCTGAAATCGTCTCCGGCCTGAATGAGCTGGCCGCCGGGCACGCGGCCGGCGCCTGGGCCATTTCGCTGGAAGAGGAAGACGTGCATACCGCCCTGGAGCGGCGCCTGGTTGCGCGGATCGGGCAAGCCGGCGCCCGCGTGCACCTTGGGCGTTCGCGCAACGACCAGGTGCTGGCGGCGCTGCGCCTGTATCTCAAGGACGCCGCGGCATCCCTTGCGCAGGCTGCGGAAGCGGTTGCCCTGGCCCTGGAAGAACTCAATGCGCGCCAGGGGGAGTTGCCGCTGCCCGGTTACACGCACATGCAGCAGGCCATGCCCAGCAGTGTGGATCTGTGGGCGGGAGCTTATGCGGCGGAGTTGCGCGACGACGCAGCCGGCCTCAAGGCCTCCGTGCGCCGAATGGACCGCAATCCCCTCGGCAGCGCGGCGGGCTTCGGCGCCCCGGGACTGAAACTGGATCGGGAACATACTCGCAAAGCCCTGGGATTTGCCGAGGTGCATGAACCGGTAACGGCCGTGCAGCTGTCGCGCGGCAAGGCGGAAGCCGGAATGGTTTTTGAATGCGTGCTGCTGGTGCAGGACCTGGGCCGGCTGGCCGGCGACCTCCTGCTCTTTTACACCCAGGAGTTCGCACTCATTGAACTGGCCCCGGAAGTAACCACCGGTTCGTCCATCATGCCCCAGAAGCGCAATGCCGATGCGCTGGAGCTGGTCCGCGGCGCCGGCGCCAGCGCGCGCGCCGGTCTGTTGGAAATCCTCGGCCTGCCTGCATCGCTGCCGTCCGGTTATCAGCGGGACCTGCAACGGATCAAGGCGCCGCTTTTCCGCACGATCGATCTTGCCGGCGAAAGCTGCCAGGTCGTTTGCCGTATAGTGCGCGCTTTGCGCTTCAACCCCGAACGCTGCGGGGAGTTGACGTCGGCTCGGGGCCTGCGCGCCACGGAGCGTGCCAACCTGCTTGCGGCGGAGCAGGGCTTGAGTTTTCGTGAAGCGTACCGGCAGGTCGCGCGGCAGGAGAAGGAGTGAGCGACAGAATCTGGCATCCCAGGGCGTTCGATCGTCCCGAGCAGCTAAACGCGATGGAGAAGGACCGGATGCTGGGGCATCTGGGCGTGGAGATTGTCGAAATCGGCGACGACTACCTGCGCGCACGCATGCCCGTGGATTACCGCACGCAGCAACCCTTCGGATTGCTGCACGGCGGCGCGTCGGCAGTTCTGGCGGAATCGGTGGGCAGCTGGTCGTCCTACCTCACCACGCCGCCCGGCGAATTCCAGGTCCTCGGACTCGAAATCAACGTCAGCCACCTGCGCCCGGCGAAATCGGGTTACGTTTACGGAACCGCCCGTCCGGTGCGGCTGGGCAGCGTGGTCCACGTCTGGGACATAAAGGTTACCGACGAAGCTGGCGTCTTGCTGAGCATTTCCAGGCTGGCGACTTCGGTTCGCCGCTTGAGGCAAACGAAGGCGTGATATGCTTCGCCCGCCGCAGAGGGGGGCAACCGTGAAGAAATTACTTGCTATCGCTTGCGCTCTGGTCCTGGGCGCATGCGCAGCCCAGCAGTCAGCGCTGCAATCCTCAGAATCGACTCCGGAGGGGCAGGAGGCCCAGGCGTCCGAGAATTCCGCCGCGCAGCACCGGGAGCAGCAACGCAAGAGCGATGAGAACTACGTCAGCTCGCTGGAGCGGAGGGACCAAACGGGCTCTCGCATCAATCGCGTGCGCCGCAGGGGCGAACCGGAAGAAGACAAGACTGCCGGCAAACGCGTTGAAACCATTTCCCGGGAACAGCTCGAGGATATCCAGGAAAGGGGCGGGACGGTAATAATCAGCGGCGAGGAATAGCCGGCAAAGGCATTTCAGCCCGCTGCGGGCCCGCAGCGGTATCAATCGGCGGCAGGTTCGCGTTTCCGGATCATAAGTCGCGCCATCAGGATGCCGATCTCGTAGAGCAGGTACATCGGCACCGCCAGCAGCGTCTGGGAGATCATGTCGGGCGGAGTCACCAGCATTCCCAGCGTGAAGGCCCCCAGGAGGATGTAGGGGCGTTTGCTGCCGAGTGATTGCGGGCTGACGATGCCCGCGCCTACCAGCATCAGTATTGCGATCGGCACCTCGAAGGCGAGCCCGAAAACAAAGAACAGCACGACCACGAAATCCAGGTACTCGCCGATGTCGGTCATCATGGCCACGCCTTGGGGCGTGGCGGCGGCGAAGAAACTGAACATCAGCGGGAACACGACAAAATAGGCGAAAGCCGCTCCGGCGTAGAACAGAAATATGCTGGAAAGCACCAGCGGCAGCGCCACTTTCTTCTCGCGCTTGTACAGTCCCGGCGCCACAAAGGCCCAGACCTGATATATGACGATCGGCATGGCGGCGAAAAGCGCAACGAAAAAGGCCGTCTTGAAAGGGGTCAGGAACGGTGACGCCGGTCGAATGGCGACCATGGTGAAGCCTTCGGGAAGCTGATTCATCAGCGGCGACGCCACCAATGTGAAGACTTCCTGGGCAAACGGAACCAGTCCGACAAATAACAGCAGGATCGTGCCCGCCGCCTTCATCAGGCGCGAGCGCAATTCAACCAGGTGCGAAAGGAGACTAGATTCCTCCAGTTCCTCCTTTCCTTCCTTGTCCTGACTCTCGGTTTCCTTATTCACCGGATTTACTTTGCCCGGCGCCGTCCCCGGTCGAGGATCGCTCCGCGTCGGCTTGCGTTTCCTTCTTGTCGCCGCCCGTTTCCTTCTTGTCGCCGCTCGTCTCCTTCTTGCCGCTGTCCGTTTCCTTGTGCGCCGAATTCGGGTTTGGGCGCTTTGACGACTCCGCCGGCCGGCGCGTTGAGAACGGTTTCGGGTCGTCCAGATCCACTTCCTGGCGCAACTGGTACATCAGCGTCCGCGACATGCGCCGCGCCTGCCCGACCCAGCGACCGAGCTGGGCGGCGACCTTCGGCAGCCGCTGCGGCCCCAGCACGATCAGGCCCATACCCGCCAAAAGGATGAGTTCCGTGAAGCCGATATCAAACATGCAGGTGTCGCGCCACGCTCAGGGCACACGCAGCGGCGGATTACGACGCTTGGGCAAGCGGCAAGTCCGCCCCGCCTCGGGCGGGAATCAGGCCTTGGGCGCTTCCTTTTCCTTGCTCTTCGCGCCCGTCTCGGTTTCGCTGAACTCCGCGTCGGTGCGGGCCAGCTTGTCCGGATCGGCCTTGTCCGGGTCGGAAACGGCCTTGCGAAATCCCTTGATAGCGGAGCCCAGGTCGCTGCCGAGGTTCCGGATACGCGAGGTGCCGAATATCACCAAGGCGAGCAGTAGTACTACCAGTAACTGCCAGCCGCTGATTCCGCCAAATCCCATTATTTCATCCTCTTAGCGCTCTTGGAGTCTCCGCCGGGTTTATTGACCCATGCGCCACTCGCCTGAGAAGCCCTGCGGTAAGAGTCAATCATACCCTCTACGGCCCCGGATGGGCCTTAAGGAGAATGGTTACCGGCCCCGAGTTGACCAGTTCAACGTCCATGTCGGCGCCATAGACCCCTGTTGCCACCCGCACGCCCAGCGCTTTTGATTCGGCCACCAGCCGGTCGAACAGCCGCCGTCCCACTTCCGGCGGAGCGGCCTTCGAAAACCCCGGCCGGGTGCCCTTGCGCGTGTCCGCCGCCAGCGTGAATTGCGATACCAGCAACAGTTCGCCGCCCACGTCCTTCAGGCTCAGGTTCATGCGGCCGTCGGCATCCGGAAACACCCGGTATCCTACGATGCGTTCCGCCAGGCGTTCGGCCTGCGCCTCGCCGTCGCCCCGCTCCACCGCGGCCAGCACCAGCAGGCCGCGGCCGATCTTGCCTGACGTTTCGCCATCCACACTTACGCGCGCGCGGCTTACGCGCTGCAGTAACCCGATCATGGTGGGAACAGGCCCTTGTCTTCTCCTGCCGGTATAGTATTCGCCCCGTTCACAAGGGAATCCACATGCCCCAATTAACGGTCAAGGCGATAGTAACCGGTGTGCTGCTGTCGATCATTCTGTCCTGGGCCAACGCCTATATTGGACTGTTCGCAGGGCTTACGGTTTCGGCATCCATTCCGGCCGCCGTTCTCTCCATGGCCGTCCTGGGCCTGTTCAAGCGCAGCAACATTCTTGAGCACAACATCGTGCAGACCGCCGCCTCGGCGGGAGAGTCGCTGGCCGCGGGCGTGATTTTCACACTGCCGGCGCTGCTGATACTCAACTACTGGGACGTATTCGACTACTGGTGGGTGAGCGTAATCGCCGGCGTCGGCGGGCTGCTGGGCGTGATGTACACCATTCCCTTGCGCCATTCCCTGATCGTTTCCGAAAACCTGGCCTTTCCCGAAGGCCAGGCAACGGCCCAGGTGCTCAAGGCGGGTCAGGAGCGCGGCGGTGAAGTGCGCTTTTTGGCGCTGGGCGCCGGCCTGGGTGCGCTGCTCAAGCTGTGCGAGACCGGTCTGAAGCTCTGGGACGGCATCGCCCAGGCGGCTACGCGAGTGGGCGAGAGCATCGCCTACGTCGGATCCAACCTCTCGCCGGCCCTGGTCGGCGTCGGCTACATCGTGGGGATCAATATCGCCTGCCTTGTACTCCTTGGCGGTCTGTTCTCATGGAACGTCGCTTTGCCGATATTCAGCGTCTTCTTCCTGGAAAACAATCCTGAGTTCGCCGCCAGCGTGGCGGGATTGTCGGCCGCGGACGCGGCTTTTGCGATCTGGAGTACTCAGATTCGCTATCTCGGCGTGGGCGCAATGATCACCGGCGGCCTTTGGGCGATCGTTTCCCTGCGCGGCTCGCTGGTCGAAGCCTTCCGGCGGGGCTTCGGGAAGTCCGCCGCGGCCGCCACCATCGCCGAGACCGACCGCGATACCCCTATGCGCATTGTGCTGATCGGCGTGGCGGTCATGGCGGCGTTCATGTGGATCATCTACTACAACGTGGTGGACAGCGTAGGCATTTCGTTGGCCATGACCCTGCTGATGGCGACCACCGGTTTCCTGTTTTCGGCGGTCGCCGCGTACATGGCCGGTCTCGTCGGTTCCTCGAACAACCCGGTATCGGGAGTCACCATCGCCACCATTCTGTTTTCTTCGCTGCTGATGCTGTGGCTGGTCGGAAGGGAAGACGCCAACGCCCCCGCCGCCGTGATCATGATCGGGGCCGTGGTTTGCTGCGCGGCGGCCATAGGCGGAGACAACATGCAGGACCTGAAGGCCGGGCGAATTGTCGGGTCAACGCCGTACAAGCAGCAGGTCATGCAGGTGGTGGGCGTTGTTTCGGCCACCTTCCTGCTGGCGCCGATACTGAACGTGCTGCTTACCGCGTACGGCATCGGCCCGGCGACCACGGAGCAGCCGGATTCCCTGCAGGCGCCCCAGGCCACGCTGATGGCATCGGTGGCCGCCGGAGTGCTCGGCGACGCCGACCTTCCCTGGAACATGATTGCCGCGGGTGCGGCCGTGGGTGCGTTGATCATCGTCTGCGACGAAGTGCTGAAGGCGCGCAAGGCCGGCTTCCGCATGCCGGTTTTGGCTGTCGCCGTGGGAATTTACCTGCCGGTCGAGCTGGCGGTTCCCATTTTCCTGGGCGGGTTGCTTTCCTGGCTTGCCAGGCGCGCCCGGGGCGGAGAGGCTGCGCGGACCGGTTCGCTGCTGGCCGCCGGCCTGATAACCGGCGAAGCCTTGCTTGGCATTTTCATCGCCGTCGTCATCGTCGCCACCGGCGACAAGACGCCGCTGGCGCTGCCGTTCTCCGCCGGGTCCTGGCTCGGCATGCTGGCGCTTGCGGCCGTGGCGGTGCTGCTGTATCGTGCCGGCGCCCGCGGCGGAGCGGCTGGCCCAAGTTGACGACTTGTCTTTTTTTGATCTGGAGGAGTTCCATGTCCCATTACCTGGTTGCGGTGTGCCACATCACCAACTTCAACGACAACATGAAGAAATACGCCCAGCTCTCCGCCGAGCTGGTGGCGAAGAACGGCGGGGAGTACGTCATACGGGGTCCGGCCGAAGAAAACGTCGAGGGCGACAAGCTGGCCGGTTGCTACCTGATCGTCAGCCGCTTCCCCACCCGCGAACAACTCGATGGCTTCTGGAAGGGCGACGAATACCGCAACAACGTGCGCCCGCTGCGCGCCGGCACCGGAAAATACGACATCGCGATCTACCCCGCCGCCGCCTGAGGCGGCGAGCCGGGAGAGGACGCCCGCAGGCCCCGGAGCCGCGGGACTGCCGAACGCTGCGGCCGTTTACCTGATGGTCATGTAGCGCTCCAGCCGCGCGACCTCGTCGTCGTCCACGTACTTGCCGATTTCGCGGCGAAACTCCTCCATGTTGCGGTAGGGCCGATACTCGAGAAACTCGTGCACCATGCGCCTGCCAACGCCCGGTATGCCCGCGAAGTCAGCCTCGCCCGCGGAGTTGAGGTCCAGCGGAACGAAAACGTATTGTTCCAGCCGCGCGACCTCGTCCTCATCCACGTACTTGCCGATTTCGCGGCGGAATTGATCCAGAGAGGCGTATGGCCGGTACTCCTCGAACTCGTGCGCCATTCGCTTGCTCATGCCGGGAATCAGGAGAATCTCTTCCTCCGGGGCTGAATTGAGGTTGAGGGGAACAAACAGTTGTCCATAGGCCTCCGCACGCTGACTCTCGTTCAACGATCCGCTCAACAGGGCTTCCAGTTCCGCCGTACCGGAAAAGGGCCGGCCATCGACGATGCTCCCGACCAGCTTCGAGTCGAGATGGGTGATGCGCGCAAGCTGGTCTTCGTCGGCCAGGTTGGGGTTGAGAATGCTGTCGTTATTGCCGACTTGCGCCTGCGCCACACTCCACAAGAGCGCGGTCGCCACGCAGATGGCTGCCATTGACCGATTCATTCATGCTCTCCCGAAAATTGCAGCCATTCTAGTGCCGTGTCAAGATGCCGCCGAATAACCGGCGGGAACGCCGGCAGGAGATTTCGCCTTTGCTCCGCCGACTGATTGAATCGCCCTACCCGCTCTGGCTGCTGCTCGCACTACCGGGGGCAGTCATTATCGTACGGTACGCAACGGGCGCCACGTTCTATGGGGAGGTGGTGCTCGCGACAGGAGATCTCTCGGCGAAATTGCTTATTGCAACCATGGCCGTTACGCCGCTTACGCTGATGTTTCCGGGGCGTCCATGGGTCAGGTATGTGCTCAGGCGCCGACGCTATCTCGGCGTGGCCGCGTTCGGCTACGCGGCGTTGCATACGGTCGTGTACCTGCTTCGAAAGGAAACGTTCGGACTCATACTGGATGAAGGCGCCGAACCCGGACTGCTCACGGGCTGGATCGCGTTGGTCATCTTCGCTGTGCTGGCGATCACCAGCAGCGACGCCGCCGTGCGGCGCCTGCGGCGGCTTTGGAAGCGCCTGCACCGCTGGGTATACGTAGCGGCCATATTGACTTTCGTACACTGGGTCATGGAGGCCTTCGATCCGTTGCCCGGCCTCATTCACCTGGCGGTGCTGGCCACGCTGGAAGGATTCAGGCTGTGGAAGACGAATCGTGGCTCGCGGCGCCAGCCAACATGAAGCGCGCCTGGGCGGTAGCGACGAGAGCGCCGCTGTCATCGCGGAAGGCCTTGCCCTCCATCTCCATCATGCGGCCCCGGCGACGCAGCAGCCGGCCTTCCAGCTTCAGTCCGACACCCATCGGGACCGCGTCGCGGTAGCGGACTTCGCAGCGCGCAGTGTGGGCGCGCTGGCCCTGCAGGAAGCTCCAGTTGGCCATCACGTCGTCCAGCAGCGAATACAGGATCCCGCCGTGCAGCATGTCGCTGTAGCCGACATGCGTTGGCCCCGGCGTGAACTCGGCGCGGCAGACCTCTTCGCCGTCGTTTTCTTCCAGACGGAAACGCACCCTTAGACCCCCCGGATTGGAAGGCCCGCAGACGAAGCAATGATTGGCCGGATCCCAGAGTTCGCTGATGTTTTTTCTCCTGTGCTGGGGCATGATAGGCACGGCAATCCCGAATGATATGCGGCTCGACCCATGACGTACGATTCCGGCAACATCTTCGCCCGCATCCTCGCGGGCGAGGCAAAATCCCATCGCGTTTACGACGACGAGCACGTGCTGGCGATCATGGATGTCATGCCGCGCGCCGACGGGCATACGCTGGTGTTGCCAAAAGCGCGCTGCGCGGATTTTCACACCCTTCCGGCCGATGCGGTGCCCGGCGTTTTTGCGGCTACGCAGAAGCTGGCGGACGCCGTCAAGGAAGCGTTCGGGGCGGATGGGGTCCTGGTCACGGTGCGCAACGGCTCCGCCGCCGGCCAGGTCGTCTTCCACATGCACGTGCACGTGATCCCCTGCCATCAGGGCCAGCCGATGAGGCCGCCGGGACACGCGCTTGCCGATGACGAGGTTCTCGCGGAGCATGCCCGGCTGATTCGCGAGGCCCTGGCTCGGCAGGAAGCCGAATAGACGGACAGTCTATGCCCGCAAGTCACCTCATGTGGCCGTTTTTCGAGCGACGGCATGGCGACCTGCAAAGGCGGCTGGACGCCTGGTGCGGCGAGCAATCCTGGACTCAGGAGCCGGCAGACGCGGAGCTGGACGCGAGTTGCCGGGACATTGCCCGGCGCCTGGGGGAGGCCGGGTTTCTGAAGATCGCGGTCCCCGAACCGTTCGGCGATGACGCAAGCCTGGATGCCCGCAGCCTGTGCCTGATGCGCGAAACCCTGGCGCGGCAGGAACCGCTGGCCGACTTTGTATTCGCCATGCAGGTTCTCGGCAGCGCGCCGATCAGCCTTTATGGCAACTCCGCGCACAAGGAGGCGTGGCTGGGCGATGTTGCCGCGGGCCGCAAGGTAGCGGCCTTCGCACTCTCGGAAAGGGAAGCGGGTTCGGACGTCGCCGCCATGTCCATGCGCGCCGAGCAGCGAAGGGGCGACTACGTGCTCGGCGGCGCCAAGGCGTGGATTTCCAACGCCGGAGTTGCCGACTTCTACGTGGTGTTCGCCCGCACCAGCGGGGGCAAACGCGGAATCAGCGCGTTCGTGGTGCCCGCCGACACGCCCGGCATTCGGGTCAGCGAACGGACCCGTGTCATCGCGGCGCATCCACTGGGCAGCCTGGAGTTCTCGAACTGCCGGGTGCCGGCGGATTGCATGCTGGGTGCGCCCGGAGACGGTCTTCGCGTTGCCCTCGGCACTCTGGACCTGTGCCGCTCGACGGTGGGCGCAGCCGCGCTGGGCATGGCGCGTCGGGCCTACGGCGAGGCATTGCAGAGAGCGCGCGGCCGGGAGCTCTTCGGCGGGACCCTGGGCGACCTGCAGATCACGCAGGCGGCCCTTGCCGACATGGCCACCTCCATAGACGCGGCGGCCCTGCTGGTTTACCGGGCCGCCTGGACGCGCGACTCGGGACAGGAGCGCATTACGCGCGAAGCATCCATGGCCAAGCTGTTCGCGACCGAGCACGCGCAAAAGGTGATCGACCGCGCCGTGCAGTTGTTCGGGGGCGAGGGGGTCCGGGCGGGATCCGTGGTGGAACGCCTGTACCGGGAGATACGCGCGCTCAGGATTTACGAAGGCGCAAGCGAGATTCAGCAGGTGCTGATCGCGCGCCACGAGCTTAAGGACGACTAGAGGCGCCCCCGGGGCGGTCCTGATGAGAGTGGGTCTTACCCGCCTTTATCGGCAGTCCGCACTGCCTTGCCTGCTTGCGATTGGCCAGTGCCTGGCGCCGCCGCCCGTCGCGGCCCAGGGGAGTGGCGGCGCGAACGATGAATTCGAAGAAATCGTCGTGACCGCACGTCGTCGAGCCAGCGACGCACAGGCCGTGAATCGCAGCCTCAGCGTGGTGGAGCTTGAGCGCCTCGGCGGGCTGCCCGGCCAGACACACGTGCAGGAGGCGCTGGTGCGGGTGCCCGGGGTGAACCTGCAGCGGGGCAACGGGCAGGAGTATCTTCCGGCACTGCGTTCGCCGGTGCTTACCGGCGCCGGCGCCTGCGGCGCGCTGCTGACGGCCGAAGACGGCATTCCGCTCACTTCGCCCGGCTTTTGCAATATCAACGAACTCTTCTTTGCGCACCACGAGGCGGCTTCGCGCATCGAGGTGCTGCGGGGGCCGGGCACGGCAGTGCACGGAGGCAATGCCCTGCACGGTGTGGTAAACGTCATCACCGCCCGCCGCGCAGAATCTTCGCTTGCGGGCCTGGAATTGGGGTCGTTCGATTTCGCGCGGCTCCGGCTGGACTGGTCCGGCGAGTCCGACAGCGGCGTCCGGTTGACCGCGGTTCGCGATCAGGGTTTTCGCGACGACTCCGGCTACCGGCAGTTCAAGCTCAACGCGTTTCGCTCGGGGAACACGCGGGCCTGGGGCTGGACCGGCGCCCTGGCGGTCAGCGGGCTGGACCAGGACACCGCGGGATACATTACCGGACTCGACAGTTTTCGCGACCGGCGGACCGCCCGCTCCAACCCGGATCCGGAAGCCTTCCGCAAGGCGCTCAATCTGCGCGCCTGGGCACGCCTTGAGCATCGTCGGAGTGAAGCCTTGACGCTGGTCCTGACGCCCTACCTGCGCTACTCGCGCATGCGTTTTCGAATGCATTTCCTGCCCGGCGACCCGTTCGAGCGCAACGGCCATTCCGGTGTCGGCATGCAGGCGGCCGCCTATGTCGACCGTGGGGCCTGGCGCCTCATTGCCGGCCTCGATTTCGAGTACACGCAGGGCGATCTACGCCAATGGCAGCAGGGCGATGCCGCGGGAAGCGCGTTCGTGCGGGAAGTCTTTCCTTCCGGGGATCACTACGATTATGAGGTGGACGCCGCCTGGACGGCCCCGTTCGTGCAGTTGGACCTGAGTCTCGGAGACGACTGGACGGCGAGCATCGGGGCCCGTTACGAACGCTCGCGCTACCACTACCGCACGGCGCTGCCCGCGGGGCGCATGCGGGACGATCTGACTCCCTGCGGTTTCGGAGGATGCCGCTACAGCCGCCCGGCGAATCGCGACGACAGCTTCGGGACGTTTTCACCCAAGGCAAGCATCATGTGGGTCCCTGTCAGCGATGCGCGCGCCTGGCTCAGCCTTTCGCACGGCTTTCGCATGCCGCAGGCCACCGAGCTGTACCGCCTGCAGGGTCAACAGTCCACGGCCGAGTTGCGTCCCGAGCAGCTTCGCGCGGCGGAACTCGGGATGTCCTTGCGCGTCGACGCCTTCGCTGCCCAGCTGGCGCTTTATCACATGCGCAAGCGTGACGTGCTGTTCCGGGACGCGGAGCTGTTCAACCGCGCGGGCGGCGGCACCCGCCACGAGGGGTTCGAGATCGAAGCCTCCTGGCAGGCGAACCCGCGGCTGGTGGTGGAGCTTACCGGGACTGTTGCCCGGCACCGCTACGACAGAGATTTCATTCTTGGCGGCGTCAATCTCAAGGGTCTCGACGTCGACACGGCGCCGCGCCGATTCGGCGGCACACGCCTTCGCTGGCAGGGCCGGGAAGATTGGCAGGTGGAGCTGGAATGGTTGTGGACCTCAGGCTATTTCATGGATCCCGAGAACCGGCATCGCTATCCCGGTCATGAAATCGTGAACCTGCGCGCTCGCGCCGCGCTGGGACAGCGGGCCGTCGCCTTTGTGCGCCTGCTCAACCTGACAGGCCGGGCATTCGCGGACCGCGCCGACTATACGGTCTTCAGCGGCGAGCGCTATTTCCCGGGGCGGCCCCGGTCATTGTTCGTCGGGCTTCAGTGGCGCTGGGGAGCGTCCGGCTCAAATGGGCCGGCGACGCCAGGCCGGTAAGGGAGCCCGGCCGGGCTATTCCTCCGCTTCGCCTCCGTCGGCGGCGATCCATTCACCGCCCTGGAAACCGCAGCCGATCTCCAGCCCGAATGCGTCGCCGGTGTAGTAGTACTGCTTCGAATCACCGATGTCGCAGACACCCACCATCTCGCGCTCGGTGTCGCATTCGCCGCCTTCGGCAAAGCTGGCGTCACGGTTGTCGTCCGTCTGGCCCAATTCCGTGCAGGCCGCTTCCGTCACCGGCGCCTGGCAGAGGTCGAACGGACCCGCGAACATGTTCTCCTGCACATAGGTACAGGCGCCGACGGGTTCGTCGTCACCGATCGCGGTGCTCATCAGCACCAGGAAAAGGCCCGGCAGCCAGTGTCTTGTCGTCATGGATTTGCTCCCCTGGTCAGAATCGCGGGGAATGATAAACCACCGCTCTGCTATGCTGCGGAGAGCGATCCGCGCAGTGGTACTCGGGAGGGATGCTCCGCCTATGTGGAAAAAGAAGAACCGCCACGACCGGCCGCAGGATGGCCGGCTGCCCATTCCCACGCAGATCATTTCCAACGAGGAGTATTTTCCGACGCCGCAGACTCCCGAGCAGCGAAAAGTGGAGTTGCTGCTCAGGGAGTGGTCGGGCGAGCGTAGCCGGACCCTGGGGCTGTCCCGGCGCGAATTCCTGGCCGGGAGCTGCGGGATGGCGATGGCCTTCATGGCAATGAACGAAGTGTTCGGTCCCTGGTTCCGCGTGAACGCGGCGGAAACCTACGACCTTCAGGCCTATCCCGAGCTATGGCCCAAGAGTTCTTTCATTTTCGACGTGCAGACGCACCACGTGCGTACCGGCGGGACGGAGCCGCTGTTCTTTCGCAAGCTCTCCGCGCCGTTCAACAAGGAGCTCGAAGGCGTGGAACCGCAGAAGGGCGATCTACAGTTTCGCAACTTCATCAAGGAAGTGTTCTTCGACAGCGATACGCAGGTGGCGGTGATCAGCGGCGTGGCGTCCAATCTCTTCAACGTGCTCAATTCCGACGAGATGGTGGAAGGCCGCGAGCGGATCAACACGATGGCGGGATCGCAGAGGCTGCTTGCTCACGGCCTTGTGGCGCCCTTCTTCCCGAATTTCCTGGAAGAGACCGAGCGCATGGCGCTGGAGCTGAAGGTGGATTCCTGGAAGTTCTATCCCGGCGTGGTCGAACGCAAGGGCGAGTTCCCGTTCTGGATGGACGACGAGGAGCTGATGTATCCCTTCTACGAGAAGATCCAGGGTTACGGCATGGACCTGGTTTGCGTTCACAAGGGACTACCCTTGCCGGGCAGCAGCCTGGAGCACAACCATCCGCGCGACATCGAGAAGGCGGCGCGCGACCACCCCGACATCAACTTCATCATCTATCACTCCGGCTTCAAGGCGGCCAATTACGAACTGCCTCCCGGCGACGGCTACATACAGGAGGGCGGATACCTGCCCTGGACCACCGACCTGGTGCGCATGCGCGAAGCCAATCCCGACATGACGAACGTGTATATGGAACTCGGCACCACCTTCGGTCACACGGTCATTACCCATCCGAACGTGTGCGCGCATTTCCTGGGCCAGATCCTCAAGGCATACGGGGCCGATCACGTGATCTGGGGCACGGACGCAATCTGGTGGGGATCGCCGCAGTGGCAGATCGAGGCTTTCCGCCGCTTCCAGATGCCCGAGTCCCTGCAGGAGGAATTCGGCTATCCGGCGATCACCGATGAAGACAAGGCGAAGATCCTGGGGCTGAACGCCGCGCGCCTGTACGGCATCGATCCGGACGCGGCACGCAAGGCCCTTCCGGACGACGGGCTATCGCAGCTCAAGAACTGGTACGGCCACGAAGGCGGGCAACCCAGCAACACGCAGTACGGCTGGATCAAGGCCTGACCGCAGGCTGTAGGTCTGTTTCGCTGTTCCCTCGCCTTGTCATCTGCCCCTCCTTCCGGGGAGGCGCCATCCCTGGCTCGGTTCCGCCATCCTGGCTCCAACGCTCCCCGGAAGGAGGGGCAGATGACAAGGCTTACCCGGGCGGGAGCGAGCAAAGACCGGCGGACTATCGGACAGCCGTCTCGGCAGTCAGCTTGAGAATCTGTCCGCCGCTGTCGTGTTCCAGAAGAAGATAGATTTCCCCCGCGGGCCCCACTTCGATATCGCGAAACCGGACCACGTCTTCCAGCAGCGTTTCCTGCTGGACCAGTTGATGGTTTGCCAATCTCACGCGCAACAGATCGGACGCTCGCAAGGTACCGACAATGATGTCGCCGTTCCATGCAGGGAACATGTCGCCTGAGTAAAACACGAAACTTGAAAGGGCGGGAGCGGGCGTGAAGTCCAGCACAGGCTGCTGGATGTCGGCCGGATCGAAGTCGATACCGAGCACTCTGCCCCAGGCGACCGGCCTGCCGTTGTAGTTCACGCCGAGCGAGAACAACGGCCACCCGTAATTCAGCCCGGGTTCAATCAGATTGATTTCATCGCCCCCGCGCGGGCCCATCTCCGTGCTCCAGACTTCATTGGTAACAGGATTGAATTCCAGGCCCTGAGGGTTGCGGTGGCCATAGGTCCAGATCGCGGGCTCCGCGTCCGGCGTGCCGACAAAGGGATTGTCGACAGGCACGCGGCCATCGCGATGCAGGCGCATGATCTTGCCGGCGGGTGCGCCGAGGTCCTGTATTCCAATGTGTTCCATTCGGCCCTTGATGCCCACGCCGAAATACACATAGCCGTCGCTATCGAAGGCGATGCGGCCACCCGCGGCAATTTCCGGCATCGTGGTGTAGTGCTTGTGATCCGCCTGCCAGAGGACCTCCTCGTCCTCCCAGGCGCCGTCCCGAATCCGGCCGCGCACCAGTTTGTTCATGGACACATCCTGTCCCGATTGCCGGCTGGTGTCGTTGCAGCCGGAGCAGCGATCTCCGTAGTGGAGATAAATCCAGCCGTTGTTCCGGTAGTCGGGATGCAGGGCCACTTCCATCATCCATCCCAGGCCCATCGGCTGACCGACGAAGTTGAATGAGTCCGCGTAGGCTTTGGGCGCCCCCCGGACCAGGTCGGATTGCCGCCCGTCAGCGGTAATGATGCTCAAGCCCCGGCGTTTTTCCGTCAGCAGCAGACGGCCGTCGGGCAATGGTTCGATGGAGAAGGGCAGCGGATCAAGTCCGTCAATCACCGTTTCGATAACGAAATTGTGGTGTTCGCTTTCAATGGTGCCGGACGGTATTTCCAGCGGGGCGTTGTAGCGGAAATCCTCCAGGTTCGTACCCTGACGCTGTTCGGAAATGTACAGGGCCAGCGCGCGAATTTGCTGATCACTGAGTTGCGGAGAAAAACCGGGCATGCCCCGTTCGGAAAATCCCTCCGCGGTGCTCCTCGCAATGTCGTCTATGGAATTGCCGTGGAGCAGATCGGCTCCTTTCAGCGCCGTTCCCTGGGGCGCTCCCTGCAGGGCATCCCCGTGGCAGACAGCGCACTCCCGCTGATACAGTCTGGCGACAAGATCGGGCGGCGCCTCGGGCATGTCCAACTCCCTGAGGTCGACGGTTGTGGGGACGCCTTCAGGTTGCGCCACGGCGGCGTTGAAGGCGCTGTAAGCCGCGGCAGCCAACAGGGAGAGGATTACCGTTCCAAGCACTCTTAAGCCCCCTTCTTCTACAATGGCCCAGTGTGCTGTCCCATAAGTTCGTTGCCTTTCAGCGCGTCCCCTGTGGCGTGTGGCAAGGCGCGTTCCGCCGGGAATGGTGGTTCTCCATTGCCAAGGAGCGCAACGCGGCCACGGGCCACAGGGGCCGCGCCCTTCGGGAGCGGGCCTGAAGCGCCACTGCGGCGTTGCCGCCCTGGGCAATACGGGGCAGTATTCCCTGCGGACGGCGCCTTGCATTGACGCTTCAGGCCCGCCCTGAAAGGCAACGAACTCATGGGACAGCACACTAGAATCCACGGGACATAAGCTTATGTCAGTTGTTCGCGATCAAGAGAAAAATTCTCGACTCACCGGTCCTTACGACTCCCTGCGCGATTTCGTTCACGCAATTGAGGCGCACGGCAAGCTCATGCGCCTTAAGGAAATCGATCAGGACAAGTATGAGGCCACTGGCCTCATGTATCGCCTGATTGACAAGTTCGGATACGAAGACGCGCCCGCCATTCTGATCGAACGCCTGAAGATCGACGGAGAGTGGCGCGAGGGCCCGGTTGTCGCCAACCTCTACGGCAATTGGGACATCGAAGCCTTGCCGTTCGGTGTCGAAAACATCACCGATAACGACGAGCAAATGTACCGGGCGACACGCGATAAATTGATGACGCGCATTGATGCCGCCGGGAACTGGATGAAGGTAAAGCCCGTGCGGGTGGAACCGTCCAGTGCTCCGTGCAAGGAAATTCGATTAACGGGAAACGATATCGACCTTTACAGGTTTCCCTGGCTCAAGAACAACCCGGCCGATGCCGCCCGTTACATCAATACGGGCGCCGTATTCATGCATGACAGCGCGTTGGGAGCGAATATCGGCACCTATCGCTGCCAGATCAAGGGCAGGAACAAGATCGGATTGAACCCCGAGCCGGGCCAGGACGGCTGGCGCCTGCTCATGGGCATGAAGCGGCGCGGCGATCGCGCATGCAAAGTATCCATTGCGGTTGCCGTCGATCCCGCCGTCTGGTCCGTGAGCAGCACCAAAATGGCCGGTTTCGGCGAAAGCGAAATTGAAATTGCGGGTGGGCTGATAGGCAAGCCGATTGAACTCGTCGAAAGCGAAACCAACGACATCATGGTGCCGGCCCATGCCGAGATGATTATCGAAGGGGAAGTTCCGCTGGACCAGGCGGAAGACGAAGGCCCGTACGGGGAAATGTATGGCTACCTGGGCCTCATGAAACGCGACAATTTCTTTGTCAACGTCACGGCCGTCACGCACCGTCGCGATCCGTTGTTTTTCAACTCCTTCACCGGCGTGGCGGCGGACATGCCCAAGGGGCCTCAATGCGCGGCCGAATACCACCGCTACAGGAAACTTATACCCAGCCTGAAAGCCATCTACTCGCCGCGCGGCGCCAACGGCGTCAGCCTTGTCAGTATCGACAAGAGGTTCGCAGGCGAAGGCATGGCGGCCGGGCAGGCGGTGGCCGCCAATGCCGGTCTCAACAAGGTTGTGATCGTGGTCGACAAGGACGTGAACATCCTCCGGCCCCTGAACATCCTTCACGTGCTGGGCGCGCGATGGCAGCCAAAGGCCAGCGTTGTAATTCCGCAAACGCAGATGCGCATGCCCGATCCCAGTCTGCAAACCAGGGGGATCACCAGCAAGATGATTATTGACGCGACCCAGCAATTGCCCGGCGAGGGCGGTCCGGACATGTGGCCACCCGTGTCACGCGTGCTGCTGGAGGAGAAATGCCCGGACCTGCTGGGCGAAATCGACCGGAAGTGGCCTGACTACCTCAAGGGTTGGGTGAAATAAGAGATAAATTCGGGTAACCTTGGTCCGGCAGATTCAATCTGTCCAACGGCGGGGGAGCCTTGTACAACCTTGTAAGGGGGGGTTGTAATGAAAGCAACTTGTAACCGAGTTTTTTCGATTTCCATCGCGATCGCAGCGGGAGCGCTGATTGCGCTGCCGGCCACGGCGCAGGATGACGCCGGCCTGGAGGAAATCGTCGTCACCACTCGAAAGAAGGAGGAGAACCTCCAGGATATTCCCATCGCGGTCAACGCCCTGAGCCGCGAAGACATGGAGCGGGCCGGCGTGAAGGAATTGAACGAGATCGCCAACCTCGACTCCAGCCTGCAGTTCGACAGGGGCTATTCGCCGCGCGACACACGCCTGGTGATTCGGGGATTGGCCCCCACGCGCGGGCGTCCCAATGCCGCCACGCTCATTGATGGCATCGATATTTCCAGCGAGGCCATCGCTGTTGCCGGCGGCAGCATGCTGATCAACCCGCGCATGCTTGATATTGAGCGCGTCGAAGTCGTAAAGGGCCCGCAGAGC
The DNA here is from genome assembly GCA_951828235.1 of uncultured Gammaproteobacteria bacterium. GTDB lineage: Bacteria > Pseudomonadota > Gammaproteobacteria > Steroidobacterales > Foliamicaceae > Foliamicus. The sequence continues at coordinate 905,288 of OX639965.1, read as the reverse complement.
GCGCTTTACGGGCGAAGCGCTTTCGCCGGAGCGGTGCAGTACATCACACGCGATCCGTCGGATGAAACCGAAGGCGAGTTCGGCCTCGACGGGGCGGAGGAAGGCTATTACAACTTCAAGGGCAGCCTTTCGGGACCGCTCGGCGACAGGGCCGGATACCGTCTGAACGCGATGTACTGGGAGGAGGGCGGCTTCCACCAGAACTCCATTACCGGCAACGACATCGGCGGTGGCGAGGGATTGGGCGTAGCCGCCACATTGAAGTTCGAACCCAACGACTCGTCCAATTACAGGCTGCGCCTGGAGTACTCCGACGACGAGTTCGAGGTCGCGCCGCAGGCCAATATCGACTTCAACGGGATCAACCGCGTGCCGGCCTCGGCATCGAAGTGCAACGGCGGCTTCGTCAATGACGACGACTGCGATGGCCCTGCGAAAATCATCCAGGATCACCTGTTGCGCACCCGCGCGGCCGACCCCGATGATCCCGCGGTGTTCGATGACATGGAGCATCCCGGCGTCATCGGCGCCATCCCCGACGGCGATGATCTTTTAGTCAAGTTGACGCCGGACTACCGCAGGGGTATCGGCAACGAGGATTTCCCCGGTTCAACGCGCGAAGTGCTGCGCTTCTCGCTGGTTGCGGATTGGGCAGTGGGACCGGGCACGCTGACGTCGCTCACCGGAGTGGCGGATGCGGAAACGGGCGCCGAAATGGACCTTGACAAGATAGCCGAGGCCGGACCGAACGGGATGGACATCAGCATCGCCAGTCAGATCGGAGATATTCTGACGGACACTTCGCTCCTGAGCCAGGAGTTGCGCTACATATCGGAGTTTGAAGGGCGCTTCAATTTCGCCGTCGGCGCCCAGTTGTGGCAAGAGGAAGTGGACCAGGACGAGCGCAACAACACCGTAATTACCGGCGGCACCTACTGCAGCCTGCTTCGGCTCAAGCCCAGCCCGTTCGCTCCCGCATTCACGATCGACACGTTTGGCGCGGTTCCTCAATTCGGAATACCCCCCAATCCCGCCCGGAACACCTGCAAGTACTCCAGCTATCCCAGTGCGCTGATCACCCAACAGGTCTATGACCAGACGCAAATAACCACGGTAAGCCGCGAAACGGACCATCGTTCCGTTTACCTGTCATTTGATTTCGATTTGACGGAAACGCTTGTGGTTCGCGCGGAAGCGCGCTGGACCGACGAAACAACGGACGTCACCGCGCCCAATACCTACAACGCCGCGGCACGCCGCGCAGAGGGTACGGGATCGCTGCAGGCCTGCGGAAGTTCCGGCAACTGCATCCCCGGCGTGTCCTACGGCGCCTATCCGCCCAATGGCTTTGGGACTCCCGGCAATTTTTCCACTCCCTTGAGCTTCAGCCGCAGCGACAGCTATGTCACGCCCAAGGTGGGTTTGCAGTGGAACCAGTCGGACGACACGATGTGGTACTTCTCCTGGGCCGTGGCCAAGAAGCCCGGTGGTTTCAGCACGCTGGGTTTTGGTGGTTTTGGCGCGGACGCCAACGGTAACGGCGAGCCCGACGAGATCGAGTTCGACCCCGAGGAAATGCAGGTTTGGGAAGTGGGGATGAAGCGCACCCTGATGGACGGGCGCTTGCGCTTCAACGGCGCCTACTTCTTCCAGGACTTTACCGACAAGCAGATCAGCGCCCAGAGGATCATTCGCGGTCAATTGGGCACGGTAATCAGCAACGCCAGCGGCGCCGAAGTGCATGGGCTGGAGCTGGACGCGAACTGGCTGATCAGCGACAACTGGAGACTCTCGGCCGGATACACGTGGCTGAACGGGGAGTTCACCGATTACAAGGTCCTTTCCACCGGCTCGGCGGACGCCGCCCGCGTGGGCAACTGCAACCTGGTCATGGCGGCGGGCGAGCCGATTTGTGAAGTGGACCGCAGCGGCTACGACCTGGAGCGTACGCCAAATCACGCTTGGCAATTCACGCTGGCCTACCAGGGGCCTTCCAGGATCCGCCAGGGATGGGACTCCTTCGCGTCATTCAGCGCCCACTACCAGGGCGAACGGTTCATCGAGGACTACAACAAGAAGATTCTCCAGTCGTATTGGCTTGCCAACCTGCAGTTCGGACTGGCGACGGATGAATGGGAATTCACGGTTTACGTGAACAATGTCTTCGACGACGACACGGTCAAATGGGCCGGCGGCGGTCCGGGCATGCCGGTGAGCGACTGGAGGTTTGCCATTCTGGTGGACACGACCGGACTCGGAGCTCCGTTCACGATTCTGCCTGCGCCGCGAATTGCGTCAACCGTGTATGGCTATCTGCCGGATCCTCGCCAGATTGGCATACGCCTGAACTACCGCTTCTAGCGCGTAACGGCAACTATCCGGGAGCCAGGGGCGGGCGTCCTCCGCCCTGGACGGGGGCCGGAAGGCCTTCGCTCCCTCTTTGTGCTTGAAAAATGCAGAGGCCGACCCCACAAGAATGGTAAAATCCATTGCGCAATGCCTAAGGATGCGATGAACACTGCGATTGCCGCGACCAACCGTGACCTGATCCTGGCGGGCCCGCTGGGCAGCCTGGATGCGTACATACAGGCGGTCGGATCGGTCCCCTCGCTCAGCGAGGAGGAAGAACGGGAGCTGGCCACCCGGCTGCGCGAGGACGGCGATCTGGACGCTGCGCGCCAGCTGGTCCTGGCGCATCTGAGGTTCGTGGTGCATATCGCCAGCGGCTACCAGGGATACGGGCTGCCGATGGCCGACCTGATCCAGGAAGGCAACGTGGGCCTGATGAAGGCGGTCAAGCGTTTCGACCCCACCGTCGGCGTTCGCCTGGTGACATTCGCCGTCCACTGGATTCGGGCCGAAATTCACGAATTCGTCCTGCGCAACTGGCGCCTGGTCAAGGTGGCCACCACCAAGGCCCAGCGCAAGCTGTTCTTCAACCTGCGCAAGCTCAAGAAGCGGCTGGGCTGGATGTCGCCGGACGAGCAGCAGGCCGTGGCCGAATATCTCGGGGTAAAGCCCGAGGAAGTGGCGGAAATGGAGATGCGCCTGGCCGGTCAGGACATCACCTTTGACCCGCTGGAATCCGCCGGAGAAGATTCGACCTATTCGCCGTCGCAGTACCTGCCCAGTTCCGATCCCGACCCGGCGGCCGAGCTGGAAGAGGCCGACGCCATGGAGCGCGCAAGCGAGGAATTGGCGGAAGCGCTCGCGGGACTGGACGAGCGTTCGCGGGACATTATCACTTCCCGCCGGCTGGTCGAGAAGAAAGCCACGCTGCATGAACTGGCCGGCCGCTACGGCGTTTCCGCCGAACGAATCCGGCAGATCGAAAACCAGGCGCTGAAACAGTTGCGCGTGGCGATAACCGCGCCCTAAGAGGCCCGGTTCCCATGTCTTACCCGTGGGCATCTCCCTGCAAGGAGATGGCCCGCGTTCCCGGTTCGGCCAGCCGTCCGACCGGAAGATTTTCCTTACACTAGGCGCTCAGCGCTACAACCCTGGGAGGCGCAGCATGTATCGCCAACAAATCCGCTCCAAATCCCGTTCCGTTTTCGGAATCCTTCCAATCGCGACAATTCTGGCCGGCGCCGCCTTGCTTGTTTCTCCGGTGCTCTCGGCCCAACCGGCTGAAGGCGCGCCCCCGCAAGCGGCGACGCCCACCGCGATCGAGTGGCAGAACGACGAGATGCTGCCGTACTACGAGATACCTAACATACCCGTATCCGCCGAGGCGTATTTCGCGCCGGACAGTTATCACCTGATCGCCCAGACTCGCGATCCGGACGCGGTACAGGGCGAGAGCGGAAGGCACGGCAACCTCACCTACACCTACACGATCGAAGGTACGGAACTTACCCGCATCAACGACAAGGGCCAGGACGCCTGCTCGTACTTCTTTCCCGATCAGCAGCGGGTGATTTTCACGTCCACCCGGGACAACCTGCATCTGCCGGTCGGGAACTGGTCGGACGAGGATGAGTATCCCCGGGGCGGCGAACTCTATATTGCCAACGTCGATGGAAGCGACCGGCGCCGGCTGACGCACAACGAGTGGTACGAGGCGGAAGTCGTGGTGTCGCCCACGGGCGAGTGGATCGCCTTCGGTCGCAACATCGACGGCCGGCAAGACTTGTGGCGCATACGCCCCGACGGCACCGACGAACAGCGCATCACGGACACCGACGACTGGCAGGAAGGCTCTCCGTATTTCATGCCGGACGGCGAGCACCTGATGTTCCGGTCCTGGCGCGACTCGGATTACAAGAAGATCCGCCCCACACCCATGGTCGTCATGACGATCAACATCGACGGTTCCGAATGGCGCGGCTACACTTTTGACGGCGACATGAACTGGGCACCCAATCCGGCGCCGGATGGCCGCCATTACGTTTTTGTGCGTGTTACCGACAAGGACGCCGGCCCGCTGGGTAACTGGGACATATTCCTTGGCGACCTGGCCGGCGGCGAACCCGTGCGCCTGACTACCAATCCCGCTTTCGACGGTCTTCCCGGCATGGCCCCGAACGGAAAACTGCTGGCCTGGGCGCGGGCCAAGGCCGGAGGCTTCATGGCGGGAATCAAGACCCACATCATGGACGTGTCCTCGCTGAACATCGGTCCCGAAAACTACGAGCCGCTGAACCCCGAATGGGGCCGGCCGATGTCTGACGATCCGCCGGCGGCGCAGTAGTCAGCACAATACGTTCGCTGAACCAGGGAGCGAGGGCGTCTCGCCCTCAACCCTGGGAGCGAAGGCGTCCTGCCTTCGCGGAGGGCGAGACGCCCTCGCTCCCGGGGAGGACGCCTTTCGCCTCGTATATCATCCGGCGGACCGTGCCTTAAACCGCGCTCGGGAGTGAACTCCGTGGAATTAATGAATTTTTTCAACGCCCTGAATGCCTTGATCTGGCACAACTGGATGCTCTATGCCGTATTGGCGACGGGAGTCTTGTTCACCGTGTGGAGCGGTTTTTGCCAGTACCGGGCCTTGACCCACGGAGTGGCGATCACGCGCGGGAAATACGACGACAAGGACGACCCGGGCGCCATTTCGCATTTCCAGGCGCTTTCCGCCGCGCTGTCGGCCACGGTCGGCCTCGGCAACATCGGCGGGGTGGCGCTTGCCATCAGCCTGGGCGGACCGGGGGCGGTGTTCTGGATGTGGGTTGTGGGCCTTTGCGGCATGGCGGTCAAGCTGACCGAAGTGACGCTGACCATGCTGTACCGCAACACCGACGATCCCCAGAACCCGCATGGCGGACCGATGATGGTAGTGGATCAGGGCCTGCCCGCCCGGTGGCCGAAACTGCGGCCGGCGGGGAAGGTGTTCGCGGTGATCTTCAGTATTTCGGTCGTTATATCGGCGATAACCGGGGGCAACCTGTTCCAGGCCTGGAACGTGGGCGACGTGACCGAGAGCTACTTCGGCGTGCCCGCCTGGATGTGCGGTCTTGCACTGGCTGTAGCGGCGGGTCTGGTAATCATCGGCGGTATCCAACGCATAGGGCAGGTCGCCTCGCGCCTGGTGCCGTTCATGGTGGTCCTGTATTTCCTGGGCTGCATCGCAGTGCTGGGATTGAGCTATGAGCAGATCCCCGAATCGTTCGCGCTGATCTTCCGCGGCGCCTTCTCGTCCCTTGAAGGCACCGGCGCTTTCCTCGGCGGCACGGCCGGCGCGGCTTTTATCTTCGGGATGAAGCGGGCGCTGTTTTCGAGCGAAGCCGGGCAGGGTTCCTCGCCGATTGCGCACTCCGCGGCTCGCACCGACGAGCCGGTCCGCGAGGGCATCGTGGCCGCGCTGGAACCGTTCATCGATACGCTGGTGGTGTGCACGCTGACCGCGCTGGTGATCCTGAGTACAGGGCAATGGCGGCGCGGTCCGGAAGCCGAGTTGCCCGCCGGGACCGGGGTGGTTGCGGCGGAAACGGCCGGCTCGTGGACGATTGCAGAGAGCGCCGCGCCGGAACGCGCGGGCGGCGAGTGGGCCGGTGGCGAATCGGTGTTCATGGTCGCCGTTGCGGACTACAACCCGGAAACGGACAGCAACCTGCACAAGATTTCGGGCGAGATCGAACTTGGCGCTGACGGCCTGGCGAGTATTCACTGGCAGTCCATCGACAGCGCCGTTGCGCCGGCCCTGAGGGACAGCGGTCTGTTCGTGTCCTATGAGGGCGCGACCATGACGGCGCGCGCGCTGGATTCGGCAATTCCCGGCCTCGGCAAGTGGCTGGTCAGCCTCGCGGTCTGGCTGTTCGCCTTCTCCACCATCATCTCCTGGAGCTATTACGCGGAGCAGGCGGTGTGGTTCCTGGGCGCGCGCAAGGTCGGGCTGCTGGTCTACAAGATCTGCTACTGCCTGCTGGCGCTGGTCGCCACGCTGGGATGGCTGCGCACCGACGCGGAACTGGACACGGTCACCACGCTTGGGACCGGACTGATGCTGGTAGTGAACATGCCGATCATGTGGCTGTTCGGCTGGCAGGCGATGCGCGCCTACAAGGAATACATCCGCAGGTTCACCAGCGGACGCATGGACCGTGGCGAGGGCGCCCCGACTCTGGATCAGATCATCAAGGGCTAGCGCGCCTGAGTTAGTCCTCCGCCAGTTTGGAACGGAGCCATGCTGCGGTTTCGTCGAATGCGCGGTTGCTCACTTCGGAAACAGCTACCGCCTCCAGGAAACTGTGGGATGCCCCAACGTAAACCCGGGCTTCAACTTCGACCTTCGCTCGCCGTAGCCGACTCGCCATGGTGAGACTCTGCTCGGTCAGAACATCGCACTCGGGAATCGCCAGGAAAGCAGGCGGCAATCTGTCCAGTTCCGCCAGAAGCGGGCAGGCGAGAGGATCCATCGCGTCTGCATCGCTCCGCAGGTAGTCCGTCCAGAATCCTTCCATTTCCTCACAGGTGAGCATGTACGTGTCACCGCCGTAATCGTGGCAGGCTTCCGGGGAGATTTCAGTGGAGAAGGCGCCGTAATTCAGCACCATGGCTCTTGGCGATTCATTTTTCAGAGCATCACGCAGATTGAGACAGCAAGCAACCGTAAGATTCGCACCTGCCGAGTCACCTCCAATCGCAAGTCGCGAGGCATCCACGCCCAGACTCCGCCCGCCATCTTCCTTCAAGCACCGCACAACGTCGGTAACCTGCTCAAGTGCGATCGGATACTTGGCCTCGGGGGAATAGGAGTAGTCCATGCCAATGACCGCGCACCCGGTTCGAGCGGCATATTCGCGCATCAGACGATCATGGGTGTCGATACTGAACATAACCCAACCGCCTCCGTGCACGTAGACAAGAACCGGCAAATTGCCGCGAACAGGCCGGTGAATACGCAGGCGTACGGCACCGTGGCGCGTACGGCAAATTCGATCCTCAGAGTGGTGCATTTCGGGACCCCCACTCGCCCAGCGCGCCCGCGCTTTCTCTGCCATGCGCCGCTTTGCCGGATACGAACCCAGGCCTTCCGCCGGGCAGTCGGACATCACTTCGGCTATCGAGTTGATAAATTGCCGGACGCCAGGATCCAGGTCTCGTGCCGCGCCTCCGGCAGAATCGAACTTTGTACCCGTCATGATTACAACGTCCTCAAATGAGCGCATAGGTTTGTGGATAAACTTGAAGCGCGAGATGCGCACATATCGGGTATGCGCCGGCATCGGCAATAGTGGACAAAATCCAGCGGAGCACCAAGGGGATCGACTATCAGGACGTGCCGCGTCCGGTGGCCGCGCTTGCCGACGAGTACCGGGCAGATCATGTGGATCCTCGCCATTGCCATGAGCGGGCCCAGCTTCTTTACGCATCTGCTGGCATCATGTTCGTTATTACAGACTCTGATTCGTTTGTTGTTCCTCCGCAGCGTGCACTCTGGATACCGCCCCAAGTCTTCCACGAGGTGCATTGCAGGGGTCACGTGTCCGTTCGCACCTTGTACATAGATATCCGCGCACGTCCCAACCTGCCATCCGATTGCCGGGTTATCGAGATTTCCTCGCTCCTCAGCGAACTGATCATTGAGGCAACGATCCTCCCGCTCGAATACGACGAAAAGGGACGTGACGGTCGGGTCATGGACCTGATTCTGGATGAGATTACACAAACGCCGGCGGTTCCGCTTCATGTGCCGATGCCTCGACATCCCAACCTCGAGCGGATCTGTCGGTCGATTCTTGCAGACGCCTCGCAAAGTGAAACCCTGGATATGGTGGCCTGCGCTGCGTCCATGGGTCGCAGGACCTTTACGCGGCATTTCAAGCGCGAGACGGGAATGACATTCGCTGCCTGGCGACAGCACGTGCGGCTTATGGAAGCGCTGTCCCGTCTGGCCATCGGGCACCGTGTGACCAATGTCGCCTTCGATGTCGGCTACAGTAGCTCCAGCGCCTTTACGGCCATGTTCAAGCGAACCTTCGGGGTGCCCCCCACGGAGTACTTTTCCGCGGGGGGAAAGCCAGTGACGGCAGCGCCGGAGAGAGGTTGAATTCGCAGGCGGGATCACCCTTCGGGAGGCCTTCCGCCCCACAAGCGCCAGGGCACTGGTCCCGGGATCAACGTCCTTGCTGAATACGTCCATCGTTAGCGTTGCAAATCATTTTCGGGAGGGATTGAACTTACGCATCCAGCGCATCAATCCTTCGTTGCCATCATCTTCGAGTCCCTGCATGATCTCGGCAAAGTTGTGATCGTTCTCGTTCTGGCCTAACTTGAATCGGCTTTCCCGGTGCACGATCGCTCCCTCGAAAGCCACGACGCCCCTCGCCAGCCGTTGCATTCGCGGTCCCATTTCATCGACTCGCCAAGCATTAGGGCGGTCCTTCTCCATCGTTGCGGACAGTTCGCGTAGATGGTCTTCCAGCAGCTTCGAATCCGCGACCGCTTGCAGTCTAGCGACCAGCCGGACGGACGTGAAGTTCCAGGTTGGCGCCTGGGTTCGGTCACTCATCCAGGACGGCGACACATAGCCATGCGGGCCGAGCACCAGGATCAATCCCCTGCATGGCTCGCTGATCGCACGATGTATCCTGCTCCCCCGCGGAGCATGGCCGATTACCCGGCTCAGTCGGCCTTCGGAAACCACCGGCCGGATCGGGGCGCCGGTTACGAACGGGCCTCCTGAGTCGTCGAGGAAAATCCACGCCAGGGGGTTCTCATCGATGAGCCGCACCAGATCGTCGGCGCCGCGCGCAGCGTAGCGCCCGGAACTCATTGCTCCACCCGCCTTGAGATCCGCAGATCGGTGGGGGCTGGGACCTCGTGACAGTTCACTACATTTTCTCCCTGTCCGTTCGATAGAACGGGCGCGGCAGCTTGCGCGTTCGCGGCCAGATTTCATTGAGGGTGTTCCCGTCATAAAGGCGACCGTTTTTCATGACGTGGCTGATGGCAAGGGTGTTCGCAATGTCCTCCTGCGGGTCCCGCTTCAGAACGACGAGATCGGCGTACTTCCCGGCCTGGATACTTCCGAATTCCCTATGCCTTCCGATTGCCCGGGCGGAATTCAAGGTTGCGGCGAGGAGAATCTCCATCGGTTGCATGCCTCCCATGGTCAGTGCCTGCATTTCCCAATGAAACCCCAAACCCGGTATGTCGCCGTGCGAACCGACCGCAACAATACCGCCGGCCCTGTAAATCCTTGCGGCCTCCATCGCCGCCTGAGGGAAGGAATATGCGTCACGCGCGTGCCAGGGTGCTTCCCGCAGTTTCCTGTCGATGGCAAATCCTGGCCAGAACCGCTTGATCTTGGGATCGCGCCATGGCTCCTGCCGGGTTATAAAGAAATTCTGTGCGTCGGGACCTGCACTGATGATCAGCGTGGGGGTATACGAAACTGAACTCCTCGCCATGAGTTCGACGACGTCCCGCCCAAGCGGGAAAGCCGCAAGTTCGTGCTCAAATCCCGGAAACCCGTCGAGCACCTGGGTAAGCCCCAGCTTCATTGCCAGCGCTCCTTCGGTCGTCGGCAACACGCCCAGACGTTCCGCGGCCATCGCTACCCATTGCCTTACCTTTCGATTGCCGGTTCGATACATCTTGATGTTTCGCGTGCGGTAGTGATCGCGGTAACGGCGAACAACGTTCTCGACCTCAGCCAGGCTCCGAAAGTTATGAAACGAAAAAACCGCCGGTCCAGTGGAATGAATGCGCGACCCTGTGATCGTGCCGGCATCGACGAGATCCTCGTACGCGAGCATGTCGATGCTGAGCGACGACGGATCGAAGGAGGTAGTCACGCCATATGCGAGATTGGCTGTCGCCACCCAACTCTCCATTGCGAGGATTCCCCGGCGAATATCTGCAAGGTGCATGTGCGCGTCAATGAATCCGGGGACGATGTAGTGATCCCTGAGCGAGATGACATCAGCGTCGATGGGCGTCTCGATCTGGCCGGTAGGAACCACCGCCGTGATTCGTTCGTTCTCGATGTGAATGTCCGCGGGTGCGACCACTCCGTCCTCCGCCATCGTCAGCACCGTGGCGCCCTGGAGCACAAGCTTTCCGCGGGGCGAATCCCTTGGAACCTCAACGATGATTTCGAACGCTTGGATTTCACCGCACCCAAATTCCCCAGCGTCCGACTCTCGCGCTTCTTCGGCCGTGGCAACAGTTTCGATCAAAGGGCACCGATAGTAGGTCGAACCCAGCGCCCAGGTAATTGTGCGGCCGTCATCGGCCCAGCCGAAAAAATCGGCGCCGACTGTGGTCAACTGACGCTGGGTGGTGGCGGGATCGGTGAGATCCACGATCGCGCCGCTTTCGGCCGGCAGCGGAAACAGATGCAATTGCTGCGCAGCACTCTTGGCCAGCACCCAGCGGCCGTTCGGGCTGATGGCCAACTCGTCGATCCGGCCGGGGCCCTCCTCGAAATACCACCCGTAGCCCTCGGCTCCCGAAAGGGGCGAGCGTGTCCCGGCTGCCAAATCCAGCGCATTCAGACCATCATCGAAGACCATTACGACGCGGTTCGGGTCATCGGTAATCTGCGGCTTGCCGGCGATTGAGCCGCGAAACAACTCTCGAATCCCACTCTCGCCCATCCCTACGCTGATCAGCGCCGCATCCTGAAGCGCACCGAATTCCAAATAGCGCTGGACACGGTCCGCATGACTGGAGCGCAAAGCCAGTATGGCTTGGGCATCGGGCGCAAAAGCCGGGTAGGAATAAAAATCGGCCATTTCGGTCCGACGCACGGGAACACCGTTTCCGTCTGCCGGGACCGTCCAGACATGGCCCCCACCGCTCGCGGTCCAGGTAACGAATGCGATCGTGCTGCCATCCGGCGACCACTCCGGGTGGAATTGACCCGACGGGAGGTCCACAAGTAGTCTTGGAGAAGAGCCTGTCGTGAGCGGCTGCACATAGATCCGGCCCAGTGCAGAGAATGCAAGGAACCGGCCATCAGGTGACTGAACGGGGTGCTGTATGAGTCTTGCGCGAACCGGTCCCGTTTCCTGCCTGATATCGATCCGCAGGTTCGGCCCCAGCTCCAGCTCAACCTTTGCCTCGAACGGAATAGACTCCATACGACGGTCGGCGAAGGAATGCCGGTAGATTTCTCCGTCATGGCTCACAACTATTGATTTGCCGTCGGGCGTGAAGGCGTAGCCCGGCAGCAATCCTTGCACGCTCGTTGCGTGCAGCTGATCCCGCTGCACGGGATAGGAAAGCCAGCGATCTTCGCCCGTATCAAGACGCCGTATGCGAAGGCCAGTCTTGCCTCGATGGCGCGAACCATATACAAGAAGCCGGTTGTCGGGCGACACGGCTGGGCGGAAGAAGCTGCCGGGGAATCCTCTTTCACGCGTGTCGGAAGGCGTGACCACCGCCTCCGTTTCGCCGGTGTGCAGGTCCTTCCGCTGGATGGTCCAGCGTTGTACATCGGGGTCAAACTCCCCCAGATGATGCGCGTAGTACACGAAACGCCCGTCCGGCGATGGCGTGGCGCCAAGTGCGCTCGACCAGCTTGAGCGTGGCTGATCCGCGTGTGTCTTGATGGGTACCAGAAGTTTCCCAGCGCCCCCGATGTCGTGGGCCCAGAGCTCATAGCCGTTCAGGTCCGCGCGAAAGACCGAGCCGAAGACTCGATTGCCGTCGGGAGACCAGGCGGGGGACACGAACATCCGGTCGGTCGCATTGAAGGACCATTGGCGGAAGGCGGAGCTGTCCAATGACACGGTCCATAAGTTCTCCGCGCCATCCCGGTCGCTGACAAACAGGATCGATTCGCCGTCGGGAGAGAACGCGGGCTGGGAATCGTACGCGGGACCGCGCGTCAGGGCCTTGGCCCGGCCACCTTCGATTCCAAGGAGATACAAATCACCCAGCAGGTCGAAGACGATCATTCGGCCATCCGGAGATACATCCGTGGACATCCATGTGCCTTCGGTTGTGTCGAACTCTATCGTGCGCTGTGGACGCAGGGGCAATTCGGCGGTAGCAGTCGAAAGGGCTGCTGCCAACGCCAACGCGAACAGGCCACGGTTTTTTGCTAATCGCATCCGCGCGACTAGTTCGTGCCGCGAATCAATGGCATGTACCGGTCCCGCAGCCGCGTCTGGCGTGTCTCCAGAGGAACGGCGTAACCATCCACCATTACGGTAAGCGGTCTGGTTGTCATCTCAAAAGGGTCGCCGCTCCAGATGACCAGATCAGCGATCATGCCGGTTTCAAGTTTCCCAATGTGATCCTCGATGCCCCAGATGCGGGCGGCTCCCGCTGTCAGCGACTCCAGTGCTGCCTCCCACGGCAACCCATTGGCGATACCGATTCCCGCAGCCTGCCGCAGTTCCTGGCCCGCGTTGTGGCTCATTTGAAATTCCCAGGAATGCAGGGCGAGCGGTACTCCGGCTCGGTGCAGAATAGCGGCGGCCTCCAGGCGAGCGCCGATGTTGTCGAATCGGCGCGGGAGGTTCGCCATCGGATCCAGGATTACGGGCACCTTGTGTTTCGCGAGCAGTTCAGCGACGCGCCAAGCTTCATCCGCCTGGTAAAGGATCACCCGGATGCCGAAGTCTACGCTCAGCTCCACGGCCTGGCGAACGTCGGATTCTCTTTGGGTGCGGATGACCAGGGGCATGGAACCGTCAAGAACCGGGCCCAGCGCCTCCAGGTCCGCCCTGCGCAGCGGCACTTCAGGATCGGGTTCCGAACCGCTCCCTCGATCCTGAAGAGCGCGGGCCTCGCTAAGAGCCCGGCGCAGGACGATCCATTCCGCACTTCGCGACTGACCGGGTTTCGAGGACGAAGGTCCATCGATGCCGGCAAACATTGCAATACCCGGTTCTTCCAGCAAATCGTTACCGGTGCCGGCATTGATCAAGGCGCCGATTCCGGCGAACGGAGTTTGAGAGGAGCCGCTCGGCATTACGACAGCGTGGGTCAGCCCGTCGGCTCGAGCTATCGGAATCAGCACCGAATTGAAGTTCAGACCGTAGCGAACGTCGAAGGATGCCCCGAGTCCCTCCGAGGATGCCGACCGGTCGTCGGTATCCAGCGAGGAACCGACTTCTACCAGTCCGAGATAGGTGGCGGATGCGATCAATCCCGGAGTAACAATATTGCCATTGGCATTAATGACTTGGATGCCGGCAGGCACGTCGATATCCGCTCCTATTGCAACGATTCTTGCGTCTTGTACGAGAATCGTCGCGTTCTTGATCCGTCCTGCCGTCGACATCGTATGTGCGTCTGCGTTGGTGATCGCCGTAATGGGAGATGCCGGCTGCCCGTCCGGGGCAGGGCCTGGGTCCGATGGCGGCGAGCATGCCGCGACCGCCAACAGAATCAGCAGCGGGCTTGCGATCCCCCTTCTCAAGGCCTGGTCTCCCGTGCCGGTTGTCCAAGGATGAAATCGGAAACGGGCTGCATTGCGGCGTCGGACCGATCGTATGCCAGCGCGCCGTCGATGTACACGAGGTCCGCGCGCGCATAGGTGCTGAAAGGATCGTCCGACCACAAGACGACATCGGCATTCTTACCCGGTTCCAACGAGCCGATCCGGTCTTCAAGGCCAAGAATCCGCGCAGGATTGAAGGTGATCCACTGAATCGCCACCTCTCTGGTGATGTCCAGACCTGCGTGCTGTCCCGCCGCCATTGCCTTTGCTGCTTCGAGGTTGAGGCGCTGTCCGGTAATGGCCGAGTCCGAGTGCAGGGTGACGCACGCGCCGTAGGCCTCCAGCATAGCTGCGTTCTCCCGGATTGCATCGAACACTTCCATCTTGAATCCCCACCAGTTTGCAAAAACGACGCTGCACACATCGTTTTTAACCAGCAGGTCCGGAATCTTGTAGGCCTCCGACGCGTGATGAAACGCTGTGATCTGCAACCCATAGTGGCGAGCCACATCAAGGACGATGGCCATGTCGTCAGCGCGGTAGCAGTGGAAATGGATCCGAACTTCGCCGTCCAGAGCTGCCGCCACGGCGGCAAGTTTCGGATCGTGCGATGGCTCGTCTCCTTGACCATGGCGGAACCGCGCGAGCTTGTCGCGGTATTCCATGGCGTCGTCAAACATCTCCTGGTAACCCGCAACAATGCCCATTCGGGACTTTGGCGACCTGCCTAATTCGCTGTAGTTGTATTTCGGGTTCTCACCGCAGGCCATCTTCATTCCGGGCGGAGCCTTCGGGAACTTCATGGCCTGGGGTGTCCTGGCCGGCACGTTCTTGAGGACCACCGAATAGCCGCCGAAGAGGTTCGCGGATCCCGGCAGCACCTGAAGCGACGTGACTCCCCCGGAAAGGGCGGCGGCAAAGCCCGGATCCTGGGTCCTGATGGTTGTCTCCACGTAGAGATGCGGCACGGCCGGGTCGCCGATCTCATTGACGTCCCATGCGGAAAGTTCGACCGGCGTGTAAGGCATGGACCCGGAACCCAGGTGGGAATGCGGATCCACGATTCCCGGAGTAATCCAGCGGCCGTCGGCGTCGATGACGCGTACGCCCCCAGGAGCGTCAATAGCCGATCCAATTGCCGCAACACGGCCGTCGCGTATCAGCAATGAGGCGCGTTCATGGCGATTGCCGGCGCCATCCAGGATGGTTGCGTCAAGAAACAGCGTATCCTCAGGCGCTGCCGGCTGATAGGTGCTCGGAAACGGATTGTCGACCGGCTGAGCATGCGCCGGGCCGGTCATTGTGACGCACGCTAACGCAAGAGCGCAGGCTGACAGCGTACGCGTGCAATGACCAGAACGATCACCCAACATGGCTGACCACTAGTTTAGTGTCCAGCCCTCCCGAATGCGATACGCACTAGAAATCCACGGACGCCGTAATGCTCAGGGTCCTCGGAATGCCCAGCACCAGATAGTTGGACCCGGGGAAGCCGCCGACCGACACCCATTCGTCCTGGTCCGTCACATTGTCGAGCCGGCCTCGCAGGGTTACCGATCGGTCGCCGGCTTCGAACGTATAGCGCGCGCCCAGATCCAACCGGCTCCATGACGGCACCGTAATCGTATTCGCAGCATCCGCCCACTGCGAATCGGTGTACACGGCACGCACGTCGACAACCAGGTTCGGCACGACGGGGACATCCCATTCGAGGTTCAGGTTGACCTGCACCTCGGGCGTGCCGACGGCGTTCTTGCCGTCCAGCGCGCCATTTGCATTGCGTACCAGTTCAGCTCCAATGAAAGTCACGCCGCCCAACAGCCGCAGGTGCTCCATCGGCTGACCGAACACGCTTATCTCGACGCCGCGATTGCGCTGTTCGCCGATTACCGCAAAGACATTGTTCTCGACGAAGGCCGACGGGCGGGACAGCGTGAACGCACTCGCTGTGCCACCAAAGTTTCCGCCGTCGTACTTGACGCCAACCTCCACCTGCTCCATCTGGTAGGGTTCGAATACTTCGCCCGCATTGACTACCGGGCCGCCGCCGCTGGTGGCTGGCGCTACTTCCCCCGGGATCAGCCCCTCGATGTAGTTAGCGTAAATGGAAATCGTTTGGCCGCGCTTGATTACGATACCGGCCATCGGTGTCAGGCGGCCCTCATCGTACCTGGATAACTCCGCGCCAGAGTTGAAGTCGAACGAGAGGTTTTCAATGTTCTGATGGCGAGCGCCGACAGTAACCAGGACGGTGTCATCCATAAGTGAAAGCATGTCGGCGATCGCGATACTGTCGGTGTTGGTTTCGAAAGTCTTGTGCGGAGCCGAAAGCTCTCCTCCTACAAACCAGTCCGCTGCGGGTGGCGTTACGTTCGTCGGGCGATAGAGGTTACTTGCAAACCCGGCAAAAAAGTTTGAGAAACCGTAGGCGTTATTGGACTCGATCGAGAAGTTCGAGGCCGAGACCGTCAGCCTGTGTCCGACTTCTCCCGTGATGAAATCGGCGCGGACCCCGATCTCCGCGGAGAAAATGTCATCCTCTCGCGCATTGTCAAAGCGATAGGCGGAAGTGTTGCCGTCCACAGTCGCATTGGGATTGCTCAACACATTGGCTTCTTCACCGTTACGCCCGCCGACCGCCAGCCAAACGGACGTGTTGCTGTTCAGATCATATTCTCCGCGAACCACGCCGAATATCTGCCGCTCATCGGTCAGGGTCCAGGGCTGGGCGAAATTCTCCTGCGCGTCGGGAGGTTCGGGAATGCCGCCGAAGGGCGTTACGCTCGGTCGCGGGGCTTCTATCACGTGGTCCTGAAAGCCGATATCCGCCGCCAGGCGCAGCCGCTCCCCCTCGTAGTCAAGTCCCAGGGCCACCGCCACCAGATCGCGATCCTGGCCTGCCACGGACGTTTCGCCGTTGCGGGACGCAATATTGACTCGAACGCCGGTCCGCGACTCCGGCCCCAACCTTCGGCCCACATCCAGTGCTCCGTAGCCCTGTCCGTCGTTTTCGAAGCCGACGGTCAATCGGGTCAACGCGTCTGCGGGCGCACGTTTCGGCACCAGGTTGACGATTCCGCCAAGGCTGCTGCCACCAGGCGCGGCACCATTCAGAAATGCGCTTGCGCCCCGGAATAACTCCACTCGTTCGAGGAATTCCGTTGCCACGTACTGGCGCGGCAGTATCCCGTAGATGCCGTTGTAGGTCATGTCGTCGGAAAAGGCGGGGAAGCCGCGAATGATAAAGACTTCCTGAAAGTTGCCGAAGCCGCGTGCGGTCCGCACTACGGGGTCATTGAGCAATACATCGGCAACGCCCTTGGCTTGCTGATCGAGCATGAATTCCGCAGTGTAACTAGTGCTGGCAAAAGGCGTATCCATCATGTCGAGATTGCCGAAGATTCCGACCCGGCCTCCCCGCGCGACCTGTCCGCCCGCAAATGCGCCGGACAGGGAAACCTGCGATCCTTCGGCAACGACGACAATCTCCTCGAACTCTTCGGGTTCGTCGGCATGCTGCGCGGCCGGGCTGGTCGGAAAGACTGCCAGGAGCACCGTCGCCAGCAGCGGAGTCAAGGAGGTGAAGGCGCCCCCGTACTTCGTGCCGATTGCGGCGGACCTGTTGAATTGATTCGAATGTTTTGTCAATGACATGACGTGCCTCCGTTCTGGAACTGAACGATAGGGCTCTCCCTGCCGGGCGGTTTGCGTAGCGCCTGTCTGCCTTGGTTCCGTTCCCGCGAACTCATGTTCGGAACATCCAACTCCGTGTGCGGTGATTCGGACATCCCGGAACCGGAACATGATTGTGATCGGCAAACGGCCGATGAAGATCCTTTTCCACCCACCTTAAGTCTAGGAGAGGAGAGCGGCCCGTGCATTATCCTAAAGGCCGGTTTCTATCTTATTCGGGCCAGCCGAAGTACTCCACATAGTTCCGTTAATTCATGACAGTCTTGCTGCGGGTGTCGGTCTTTGCAATCACAGGTTGGCGCGCTGTAGAGCGCGCCTGAGGCTGCCGGCGCGCAGGGCCACGCACATGAGCGTCAGCATGGAGAAGGCGAGCACGCAGTAGACCATGGGATAGGCCGAGTCGGTCAGGACCGTTCCGACAAGCTGCATCCCCAGGGCCCCGAATGCGTGCTGCAGGGCGGCGGTAATCGCGGATGCGGTACCGGCGTGCCGGCCGGCGCTGGTCAGCGAGCCGGCCTGCGAATTGGGCATGAAGATGCCGGAGCCGAACGCCCAGGGCGCCATGCCGATGAACAGCACGGTCAGGCTGGCGCCGAACACATAGAGCAGCGCCAGAAGCAGGAACGTGGTGACGGTGGTGATCGTCATGCCCAGCATCATGGAGCCGTTGACGCCCAGCCGCGGCCCGATCCAGATGGAACTCAGCGTGCCCAGGAAGTAGAAGAAACTCAGCGCCATGGTCCACACGCCGTAGGTGGCGGCGCTGTGTCCGAGCATGGTCTCTATGACGTGCGGCGACCCGGAGCCGAAGCAGTAGTAAGCGCCTACGATCAGACCGGTGGCAAAGGAGTAACGCAGAAAACGCGGGTTTGCGAGCAATGTGCGAAAGGCCCGCTTGCCGCCTCCGGGGCGCGCGTCGTGGGTTTCCTCTATCCGCCAGAACAGGCCGATCAGCAGGATGAAGAAGACGGCCAGGAAAACGAAGATGCTGCGCCAGCCGAAGGTATCGGTCATGTAGCCGCTCAGGGCGGGCGCCACCATGGGCCCGACCATCATGGCCATGGTCAGGATGGCCAGCATGCGGGGCAGCCTTTTCTGGCCGAAGGCGTCCTTCAGCATTACCCGCGCCAGGGTGATGCAGCCGGCCGCTCCAAGGCCCTGCATGCAGCGGCCGGCGATCAGCGTTTCGATGTTCGGGGCGAAGACGCATACCAGGCTTCCGATTCCCATCATCACCAGGGCGGCGAGCAGCGGCGGACGCCGGCCGAAGCGGTCGGCCAGCGGACCGTAGATCAGCACCCCCGGGGCGATGATGAAGGTCGCCAGGGACGTGGTGACCTGGACCATGGCGCGGGAAACCCCGAACTCGACCTCGAGCACGGGCAGGGCCGGGAACAGAATGGTCAGCGACATCGGCCCGCTCATGGTGATGAGCGCCAGCACGAAGACCAGCATGCGTTCGGAACGCGACAGCAGCATGCGCCTCAGCCGGTGTCCGGCCGCCAGCAATTGCGCGGCTGTGCAGGTCTAGTCGAGATAAAGGGAACTGACCGATTCATCCAGGCTGATTCTGCGCATGGTTTCGGCCAGTAATTCCGCGACGCTGAGCTGGCGTATCTTGTCGCAGGCGGCGGCTTCCGCGGAAAGCGGGATGGTGTCGGTAACGACCAGCTCGGTCAGGTCCGACCGGGTGATCCGCTCCAGCGCCTTGCCGCTGAGAACCGGGTGGGTGATGTAGGCGACCACTTCCGTTGCGCCTTCATCGAGCAGGCAACTGGCCGCCTGGCAGAGGGTGCCGGCGGTATCGATCATGTCGTCGATCAGCACGCACACCTTGTCCTGCACCTCGCCGATGATGTTCATGGCCTCGGCCACGTTGGGCTTGGGGCGGCGCTTGTCGATGATGGCCAGGTCGGTGTTGTCCAGCCGGCGCGCCAACGCACGCGCGCGAACGACGCCGCCGACGTCGGGCGACACCACGACCACGTCTTCCTCCAGCCGCTTCCAGGCGTCGGCCAGCAGCACCGGGGAGGCGTAGACGTTGTCCACCGCGATGGAAAAGAAGCCCTGAATCTGGTCCGCGTGCAAATCCACCGTCACAAGGTGGTCTATACCGGACGCACAGACCATTTCGGCGACCGCCTTTGCCGAAATCGGCGCCCGCGTGGCCCTTGAGCGGCGGTCCTGCCTGGAGTAGCCGAAGTACGGGATTACCGCCGTAATGCGTTGCGCGGATGCGCGCTTGCAGGCGTCCGCGAGCAGGATCAATTCCATCAGGTTGTCGTTGACCGGGGGGCAGGTGGATTGCACGATGAACACATCCCTTCCACGGATGTTGTCCAGCACTTCGACGCTGATCTCGCCGTCGCTGAAGCGCTGCACCTGGGCCCTGCCCATGCGCACGCCAAGCGCCTTCGCGATCGCTTCGGCGAGCCCCGGCGTGGCGTTGCCCGCCAGTATCTCGATTTTCGGTAGTTCGACGCTGCGTTGTTCCGCCATTGAAAAGTATCGCGGTGACTGCTCCCGGCTTGGCTGGGGCGGCAGGATTCGAACCTGCGAATCACGGGATCAAAACCCGTTGCCTTACCGCTTGGCTACGCCCCAATGTGCCAAGATTGTTATTGTCTTGCCGCCCGCGGGCGCCTGTCAATGCATGCATCGCCTGCCTGCGCTGCGATAATGGCGCAGCCTTGGGGATTCGGAAAGTATGATCTGGAGAGCATTTTCCTGCGGTCCGGCTTGCCGGTGGCTGCTTGTCGCGGCGGTGCTGGTGATGGCCGTTCCGGGCCGCGCGCAGGTCAATATCGACACCTACCGCGACTACTTCCTCGTCGGCCGCTTCGGCGAGGTCTGCACGATGTGCGAGGTCGTGGTGCTGTGCCGGGCTGGCGCGGCCGCTCCGGCGGAAGACGCCGTGCCGCCGGGTGGCGATTTCACGCTGTATCACATTCAGACACGCACTTTCTGGTCGCAGGTTTCCACGATCTGGGAGTGGTTCATTTCCAATTTCACGGCGGAGGACCTTGCCGCGCGGGGTCATACCCGCCCGGTGCATGTGTACCGCGTGGCGGACGGGCGATGGATGGCGCAGGAGGTCATCGAGGCCCGGCTGGTGCTCGATCCCGGCGTGCTTGAATTCGGCGACCACAATATCGACCGCATCAGCCGCGCCTGGAGCCGCGCGGACACGGGTGCCGGGGTGGGCTACTGTTCGCGTCTGCCCTTGTGGGATGCGCTCGAAACCATTGAAGCGAAAGCGCCGGGTGGCGACCGATGAGGCTCGCCGTTCAGGAGTTCGCATCGGTATGGCGGTGGGCATGGATCAGGGCCCATCCACTGCGCTTCACCGGCGTCGTCCTGCACCTGCTGCTGCGAACGCTGTTCGCCGTTTTCTGGCTGGCCGCCGGTATCAACAAGGTGAGAAACGATTGGCTGACAAGCGACATCCTGAAGGAGATTTTTCTTGACCGGCTGACCGAAATGCCGCCCGATGCCTTCGCATCGCTGTTTCTGCTGAATTTCGCCATCCCGCTCTACGTGCTGGTGGCGTGGGTGATCACGCTGGGCGAAATCTATTCGGCGGTGGGATTGCTGTTCGGCGTGACCACGCGCATCGCGGCCGGAGTGAGCATGTTCATCCTGTGCGGGTTTGCGATCGGCGGCTACTACGACGCCTCGCTGCTCCCGTTTTTCCTGTTGAACGCAATGTTTCTGTGGTGGGCGTCCGGCCTCTGGCTGGGGATCGACCGACCGCTTGCGAAGCGCTATCCGCGCAGCCGGTGGTTCCGTTAGCTCCGCCGTCGGCGCTGGACCATCGGGAGAATCAAAGCCGTTGATGGTTCCGTAGATAGTCCACAACATGCGCTGCCAGCTCGCCGGGCGTGTTCCGGTCGGTGCGAAGGTGGATTTCCGGCTCGCTCGGCGCCTCATAGGGCGCATCAATTCCCGTAAGGCCCTTCATTTCGCCGGCGAGCGCTCTCGCGTACAGTCCTTTGGGATCGCGCTCGCGGCATACTTCCACCGGCGCGTCCACGAACACTTCCACGAACCGGTCCGCTCCCACAATCTCTCCCGCCCGTCGCCTGGCCGAGCGAAACGGCGAGATCAGCGCCGTAATCACAATAATTCCGGAATCGAGCACCAGCCGGGCCACTTCGGCGGCGCGGCGCACGCTCTCATCCCGGTCCGGTTCGCTGAATCCCAGACCGGCGTTCAAACCGCGGCGCAGCTCGTCACCGTCCAGCACGCACACCGCAAGCCCCATGCCGCGCAGCTCCTGCGCGATTTGACCGGCCACAGTGGTCTTGCCTGCTGCCGGCAATCCGGTAAGCCAAAGCGCGAAGGCTTGCCCGGGTGGCCTGTCTTCCTCAGCCATCAGAAGTAGCCGTTGTCCCGTTTGGAGTGACGGGCGCCGGCCTGATCCGCCAGGCGGCTCTCCCGCTCGGATTCCGGGGTGTCCTGGAGTTCGCGCAGGATTGCCGACACATTGGCGGCCTCGGATATCACAGCGCCGGTGAGGGGCCAGCAGCCGAGCGTGCGAAAGCGCACGCTCCTGAGGGTGGGCTCTTCGTCTTCTTCAAGCCGCATACGTTCATCCACCCGCACGATCAGCATGCCGTCGCGCGCGACGACCGGCCGCGGCGCGGCGAAGTACAGCGCCGGCACTTCGATTTCCTCCTGCGCGATGTAACGCCAGACATCCACTTCCGTCCATTCGGCCAGCGGAAAGGCGCGGGCGGGCGTATCGCTTGCGGACACGCCTGCGCCTCCATTCGATTGCTCGTTCGCCTCCTGCATGCGGCCGCGTGCCCGGAACCGCTCCTCATCCCCCCTGGCTCCGTCAATCAGGGCATCAAATCCATGGATCTCAAGCGCTTCGGCGAGCGCTGCGCTTTTCATGATCCGGGTGTGCTCGGCCGCGCCATGCGTGAACGGCCCCACACCCTGCGCCTCGCCCTTTCGATTAACCAGGACAATCAGCTCCATGCCCGCCCTGGCTGCTGCGCGATCCCGGAACCCGTACGTTTCCGGGAACTTCCAGGTGGTATCCACGTTCAGCAGCGGAAACGGCGGAACGTCCGGCGCGTACGCCTTCAGCGCCAGGTGCAGCATCACGCAGGAATCCTTGCCCGCCGAGAACAGCATCGCCGGCCTCTCGTTCGCAGCCACAGCCCGCTGCAGCGCCTCAATCGCCGAGCCCTCAAGGTGCTGCAGTTGCTCCGATTCGCGCATCCTACCCAAAGCAACAGCCCGTTGCGTCATCGGCGGTAGAGAAGCGGCATCGGACGAAAGAAAGTGGTGGATTATTCGCCACGAACAGTCGCACGGGTCAGCGCAGCTTGCGGGCACTGGTTGCCTGTGCGGCCAACTGGTCCTTCTGCGATGCGATGTCAGTCCCGGAAGATGCGCCCAAATTGAAAATTGCCGACCGATCCACGTTCCGGTGCGGCTGGGCCAAATCCCGCTCCGCCAACCGGCGAAAGTACTCCGCCATCGAAATGCCCAGCACCCTGGCGCGCTCGCGAATGCGCGAAGCAAGCTCGGCTTCGAAAGATATCTGCGTGCGAACCATCATTGTGACGGCATTATGCCTCCAGCCAAGGAAATCCCACATCCGAGACAGCTCGGATTACAGAGGAACGGTTAGGCGGACCCATAAGACCCATAAGACCCATAAGACCCCCCAAGCAAGACACAGCGCAACCTTCTCAACTACAGATCTTCCTCGTAGAAACCGCCCGGATTGAGTCCGCAATCAAACCGGCCGGTCCGAACATTCATCTCACCAATGAACTCAGACTCCTCAAGTAGGGATCGCGACTTGCTGTCCGTGGCCAGCGCCTCTAGCAGTTGCGCCAATAAGCGTTTAAGGATCATAGCCGTGATCTCCGCCGTTGTGGCACAAACCCGACTGTGTAGCCGAAAGGTCGCCCAATCTTGTTCAAGGTCTCGACGGTTGGGTTGCCTTTGTCGAGTTCGATTTGGGCAAGGATACGTGGCGCGATGCTGACAATGCGCTCGGCATACGCTTTCTGGCTCATGCCCGTGATCTTGCGCATGCGTTGCGCGGCTTGCCCCAAGCTGATGTCGCCATTCTCGATCGCCGTCATCAGCTCACGCTTTACGGTCGTTGTGTCGTCCGGCAATCCCATGGTGATCTCTCCTACAATTCCAGCAAGCGTTTGGCGTGCCTCGCTGCGAACGGGTCGCAGCGCTCAATGATGTCGTCGTCAACCCCGCAGCTTCGCATTGTCTCCGGCAGCCGCTGCAATTGCGTGCCGAAACCGCGCAACTCGATCCGTAATCGTTCCTTGCAATCGGGGAACAGCTTGATGACGCCGGCCCAGTCCGGGGCCCCGGCCTGCTCAATGTCTACGTTCCAGCGACACACACGCGCTATGCCCTCGGGGTCAAGGTACATAGGCGCAAAATCGAACACTGGCGCGAGCACAACACGGCCATCGTCGTGCCGGAGCAACGCGGTATTGCGACCGTGGTTGTCCTTGTTGCCCATCACGACATTGACTACATCGCGTTTGACGTACTCGACCAGGTCCCCCACAGGTTCAGTACAATACTCCGTGATCGCGTCGCACAGTACTTCGTGCGGTACGCGCGCGCCATATTCGGCGATGCCAGCGGCGGAATAGAGACTCTCCATGCCAAAACGCAACACCTCGCCATTGCGTACCTCGCGATCAAAGCGCGGTACAAACAGGTTGTCGTCCTCCCACTCGAGTTCGGCGTAAGTCCTCAGACCGAGTTGATCGGCGACGCGCATATAGGCAGCTTCGTTGCGCAGCACCTGGCGGTCGCCGGCACGATCGCCGCGAGGCCGCTTCACCAGCCAGTGCGATTGCACTTGATTGTCGGCAAGCCGACCCTCGGCATGCCAGGCACCGTCATGATCCTGTACGAGCAGCAATTTGGGCGCGACACCCTGAACATCGGACGCGCCGGCCGCGTAGATGCCGTGCTGAAAGGCGTACTCGACGAAGGTCTCCTTGCGCGCCAGGATATCGTTGCGCGCAAACCCGGGGTGGTCCTTCATTGAGACGACATCACCCGTAGCCGTCGGAACCTGGGCGCTGAAGTCCCGGGCTGCGACGGCTTCGGCCACCCGAAGGTTGCCGGGCGGAAACGCTGTGCCGGCAAGCAGCAACGGCCAATCCGCCCCGCGACCGTCCTGGAGGTCGAGTTGCTCAAGCCACTGCTGGCGACCGTAGCCACTCGGCAAAATATCAAGCGCAAAAGCAGGCCAGCGCACAAGATCATGCAGTTGGAAATCGACCGGGTAGCGGCAACTCAGGCCCGCAGCTGAAGCCGTGTCGGGACTGGCCGCAGCGACCGCGTAATCCGTGTCGTATTCAAAATGGCAGGCACTCGTAATCCCCGCCGCGTCACCGACGGGCGCCAAGGTCGCGGCCAGTTGCCAACGGCGGCCACGGTAGATTTCAAAGGTCGCTTTCATTCGAGGAAAAGCTTAACAGTTCACTATAGTGAATCATATACCCTATTAAATCACCAAAACAAACCACTATAGTGATCTATTTCTGTGTTCGATGAGTATCGCCAAACCACCAGAGTCGACGCACACGCCGTTGGCAAACGGCTCGACATCACTAAAAATGACGCCGTCTCACGGCGAGTTTTGGGGCTACGTCCTTGCATATTGATGCGCAGAGCACGATCAATTCTTGGGAAGCCTTTTCTGTCTCGCACTCGGGCCTTCAGAGTGCTAAGTTCCCATAAAGAAGCCAATCAGCTTTTTGCCGAAAAATTGATTGAAAATGGGCAAGAACACGGCGGCTACCAGCCAATAAAAGCGCTTCCTGTTCTTGGCTACCAAGTCATAAATATTGCCACTACTGTCCCAACAAAGTCGGATTGACACTATTTAAGCTATTGTTTTGACTTGATAAATATGGGATTTGCGAGGGGCATCGATTTGAACGCAGGGCCGTGTTTATCGGAGCCGATTTCCCCTATTGTGGCGGTTTTTCCGTCGGGGGAGGTTCGCCATGCATTCCGGGCGATTCGTGTTTTCGCAGCTCATGGAGCATCTGCCGGCGAAGATCTTTCGTCGATGCGTTCGTCGATATCGAGGCGATCGCCGTGTTCAGTCGTTCACCTGCCTGGACCCGTTCTCGTGCCTGGCGTTCGCGCAATTGACCCACCGCGAAAGCCTGCGCGACATCGAGGTCTGCTTGCGGGCGCATCGCGGGAAGCTCTATCACATGGGGATCCGCGGCGGCATGGCCCAGCACCGCGCCGAGGCTGGAGGCGGCGGTGTCGGGGGACAACTGGCAGGCCTTACATGGAAACACTATTGCAGGCCGAAACGCGACGTCGGCGGCATGATGCACCGCAAAATCAACGAGATACGAAACTCAGACGGGATTGGAAGGGCGTGAAGTTTCGCCTAATCAATTGAATTTGTTCGAATAATTGTTGGGACACTACTGATATTATTTATCAATATTTTATGAGGAGATATGGTGGCCAGGGGCAGAATTGAACTGCCGACACGCGGATTTTCAGTCCGCTGCTCTACCAACTGAGCTACCTGGCCTTGGGAAAGTGCGCGGATTATAGCGTCGCGACAAGCTTTTGCCCGCGCCCCTGGGGAGCGGTGGGGCCTACTCGGAGGGTGGCTGGTAGCCTTCCGGCGTGCGTGCGCCCTCGCCGAAGAAGAAGGCTTCCATCTGTTCCTCCAGAAACTTGCGTGCGGCGGGCTCGATTGGGACCAGCCGATACTCGTTGATCAGCATGGTCTGGTGCGAGAGCCATTGCTGCCAGGCCAGCCGGGATACGTTCTCGAAGATGCGTTGCCCCAGTTCTCCCGGGTAGGGTGGACGCGGCAAACCTTCGGCTTCCGTTCCCAGATGCACGCACTGTACGGTTCGGGTCATCGTCGGGGATTGTGCAAAATACGCCGTGGCCCGTCAACGCGGACCGCCCGCCCCGACTTCCAGCGAATCCACGAGGCGGCGAATGGGCGCCGGCATCCCGAGCTCCTGTTCCCCGTCGTGCCAGCGCCATTGATCGCCGTCGTGAAGCTCGCGGGGTGGCGCGCTCACGGGCAGATGGATCGGCCGAATCTCCAGTTCGAAGTGACTGAAGCCGTGCCGGACCGGCTTGAGTTCGGCTTGGCCTGCCGGGCGGCAGCCGAGGACTCTGCCGCACCAGTCCCGGGCGCTTTCCTCGTTCGCAAGTGTGGGCAGGCTCCACAACCCGGCCCAGATGCCCGTCGGGGGGCGTCGGCGCAGCAGTACGGCGCCGTCCGGACGCTGTACCACGAGCATGGAACTGCGCTTTAGTGGTCGGTTCGAAGCGGGTCGCGGGGCCGGAATTCCCGTGGTCAGCCCTTTCTTCCTTGCGCTACAGCAATCGGCCAGCGGACACGAACCGCAGCGGGGCCTGTGCCGCAGGCATACGGTGGCGCCCAGGTCCATGATCGCCTGGGTGTAGTCGCGCACTCTTTCCGACGGCGTATTGGCCTCGGCCAGGCGCCAGAGCGTTCTGCTTACGGAAGCCTTGCCCGGCCAGCCTTCGACCGCACCCACTCGCGCCAGAACGCGCCGTGCGTTGCCGTCCAGAATGGCTCTGCGCTGCCCATGCGCCAGCGCCAGGATTGCACCGGCCGTAGAGCGGCCTATGCCGGGCAGCGCCACCAGCGAATCAAAATCCCGGGGCAGCTCTCCGCCATGTTGAGTAACCACGATGCCGGCCGCTTTCAGCAGGTTGTGCGCACGCGAGTAATAGCCCAAACCAGCCCAGATCGCCAGAACTTCGTCATCGCCTGCGGCAGCCAGTGCTTCCACTTCCGGAAACGACGCCATGAAGCGCTCGAAGTACGGGATCACGGTCTCCACACGGGTTTGCTGGAGCATAATTTCCGACACCCAGATCCGGTAGGGGCTGCGGTCCTTTTGCCAGGGAAGTTGCCTTCTCCCGTGCTTATCCCACCATGCGAGCAGTTGCGGCGCGATCATCAGCCGCATTGTAGGGCCGCCCCGCAGGGGCAGTGTCGGCAAGATCGATGACCTGGTCGGCATAGCGCAGGATGGCGGGGCGGTGCGCGGCGCATAGCACTGTGATCCCGAGATCGCGCAGCGTTCGCACCACGCGCTCCTCGGTGACGGGATCAAGGTGGCTGGTCGCTTCGTCCAGGATCATCGCGCGCGGCCGACGGTAGAGAGCGCGGGCCAGCAGGATCCTCTGCGCCTGGCCGCCCGACAGGTTTGAGCCCATATCGCCGATCCGGGTGGCCATGCCGAGCGGGAACTGACGGATCTCGTCGTGGACCGCTGCCTGCCGCGCCACTTCATGGATGAGTTCGGTATCGGGACTCGGATCGAAAAAACTGATGTTCTCGGCGATGCTTCCACGGAAGAGGACGTCACCCTGCAGCACCAGGCCCAGGCTGCGGCGGTAGCTGCGCGCCCGGTACCCGGCCACATCAACCCCGTCGGCCAGCAAACGGCCTTCGGTCGCGGTCTCCAGCCCCGCAAGCAGTTTCAGGAGCGTGCTCTTGCCGCTGCCGGAGGGTCCGGTAAGCACTACCAGCTGGCCCGGCTCGATGCGGCAGGAGAAACCGCGCAGCACGAAGCCTTCGCTGCTTCCGTAGGAAAAACCGAGGCCGCGCGCCTCGAAACGCCCTTCGAGCGAGTCTGCCGATATCCCGTCCTGCGCTTCTGCTTCGTGTTCGACGATGTCCCCCAGGCGTTCGGCGTGCAGGCGCAACATGTAGGCTTGCTGAAACAGTCCGATCAGCGCCTTGAGGGCGCCGCTGAATCGGGCGCGCAAGGTCATGAACGCAAACAGTGCGCCGAGCGTGATCCTGCCGTTGAACAGCGCCATTATTCCCACCCCGAGAAAGGCGATCTGCTCGACCTGCCCAAGCACCGACAAGCCTGCGCCGGAGAATATTCCGATACGGGCGCTGCGCACGTCGAGATTCAGCTTTTCCACCAGGTGCGTTTGCCACACGGTTACACGCTCGGTTTCACCCGCCAGCGCCTTGACCGTCTCGCTGCCGCGCAGCGACTCCAGCATCGCCGAACTCTCTCTCGCCCCCGCCTCCAGCCCATCTCGGGCCAGCCGCCTCTGAACGGGAAGGAAGCTCCAGACCAGTCCGCTGCGAAGCGCAAGTCCCGCCAGGCTGATCAGCATCAGGGCGGGGCTGTAGAGCAGCATCACGATGCCGGTCAGCACTACCTTCAGCAGGTTGATGATCCCGCTCACGATTGAACCGGTCGCGAAACTGATGATGGGCGCCAGGGACTGCATGCGCGAAACCACGTCGCCCACGTGCCGCTGGCGAAAGAAGCGTACCGGCAGGCTGAACAGTCGCTGCGTCAGGTTGCGCGAAGCTTGAACGGAGATCGAAGTGGACAGCCAGATTCCCATCCAGCCCTGTAGCAACTGCAGGGGAATCACGATCGCGGCCAGCGTGCCCATCGCAAGAAGCATGGAACGCAGGAGTTTCCTGTCGTGTGATGTTGCGACCTCGTCGATGAGAATCTGCGACAGTACCGGCGGCGCCAGGCTCAGAACCTCCAGCGCCAGCGCGATGAGAATCAGGCCGGCAAGCGTGCGCGCCAAGCCGTCAAAGGATCGCGCGATCGGCCGAAGCGGCAGGGCGCCGCGCAGGTCCGCTTTCCGGAAATCCGCCATGGGCCCAAGTTCCAGAGCCACTCCGGTGAAGCGCGAATCGAGCTGTTCGAAATACAACCAGCGGCGTTCACGCGCCGGATCCAGGATCAGGGCCCGGTCCTTGCGAACGTCACCCAGCACCACAAAGTGGTCCAGGTCCCAGTGCAGCACGCACGGCAGCTTCAGCTTGCCAAGCTCGTTGATTTCCAGCCTCAACGGCCGACCGGCCAGTCCCAGGCGTTCGGCCGCCTCCATCAGCGTTCGAAGCGTGTGGCCGCGCCCGGATTCACCCGTGAACGAACGCGTGGCCGCGAGATCCAGCCGCAGTCCGTGGAAGTCGGCGATCATCGCCAGGCAGGCCAGCCCACATTCGGATTGCTGTTGCTGCGGCACGTGCCGCAGACGCCGGCGGCGGCCTATGGCTCGATCAAATGCCGGCTTCCAGCTTTGCAAGCCTCCGGCCCGCCTATCCGATCGCCTTGCTGTCGGGAGCGCCGCCGCCGCGAGTCAGGGGGTCCAGCAGCCAGCCGATCAGCGTGCGCCTCGATTCGAGGATCGTGGCCTCTACGCTCAGTCCCGGCCGCAACCGCCAGTGCCGGCCTCTGGCATCCATGTACTGCCTTTCGAGGGTCACCCGCGCTTCGTAAACGGGCTCGAACAGATTGGGCATCAGGCGCACCTCGCCGGGTTCCAGGGGCACCGACGTGATTCTTTCCAGCGTGCCGCGCAGCACGCCGAATTGGCGCGAAGGGAAGGTGGGAAGCTTGAGCACCGCTTCCTGGCCGGGCTCGGCCCGTCCGGCGTATTGCGACGACAGGTAGAGCCGGGCCTCGATCGGGGTGTCCGCTTGGTGCAGGGTCGCCAGAAGCGTTCCCGCCGATACCGCGTCACCGGAAACGGCCAGCACATCGGCGAGCTGACCGCTCATCGGCGCGACAATGGACTGGCGTGTCAGGCTGTTCAGTTCCAGGGCGCGGTCCGCAAGCCTTTCGGACTCCATTGCAAGACCAAGGTCCAGCGCCTCGAATGCCGCCCGCTCGGTCATTATTTCCCTGTCCAGCAGGTCGATGGCGGACTGCGCCTCGATCCGCTCGGATTCAAGCTGCCCTAACGCCGCCCTGGCCTGGAGCAGCCGCACTTCGGCAGTTTCCTCCTCACGCAGCGCCGCATGACCGGTTTCCGCAAGCTCCGTGAGCCGCCGATGAGCGCCGGCGGCGAGTTCAGCCTGCCTTTCGGCATTCCTGCGTCGTTCGGCAAGCGGACCCAGCGTCGATTTCAGCGCGGCTTTCCTGAGATGCAGGGATTCCAGCCGGGTCTCGAAGGCGATTCGCTCCTGCTGCCTTCTCAGGCGCAGGATCTGGCTTTGGCGGCCCGCGGATTGCGCGCGC
Organism: uncultured Gammaproteobacteria bacterium; assembly: GCA_951828235.1. Taxonomy (GTDB): domain Bacteria; phylum Pseudomonadota; class Gammaproteobacteria; order Steroidobacterales; family Foliamicaceae; genus Foliamicus. The sequence goes on along the minus strand of OX639965.1, from coordinate 874,709 downwards.
GCTTCAAAGCTCCCGTCGCCGTTTGCGAGCATCCGATCGACAAGCACCGTCATCAGGGGGCTGCCTGCATCAACCCTGGCGCCCGGCTTTACCAGCACCTCGCCGATCACGCCGCTTTGTTCCGCCGTAACGCTGGTCAGGCCGCCCACGGGCAGGAGGATGCCGGGCGCATTCAGCTTCGAGGGGACTTCCACCAGGAAGGACATGGCCATCAAGGCCGCCAGGCAAGCTCCCGCAAGCGCGACGGTGAAGGGAGTTGAGGCCGGCCCGGCTAACATGACCTGACCCAGAAAGCGTTCCTTTCGCACCAAAGCAGGCTTGCGAAAGAGTTCCGCATTCTCGGAGGAACATGGGGGGCAGTTCACGCTCACCGGACCGGCCTCTATGTGTCGATCAGACTGCCGTCAGAACACCCGCCATTCGCTGTCGCGCGGAGGCAACCAGTGCATGGGTATCGGCAAGGGTGGCCGATACCCGGAATGGTCCTCGGCATCATGGGTCTGGTATTCGAGTCCGACTGGCGGTTTCTCGAATCGCGGGATTTCATGACGGATCAGGGTGCGAAATTCCGGTGCTCCGCCCCCGGCCACCGCGTCAGGTTCCGCAGGTTTCAGTTCTCGCATTCCAACCTCCTTGTCGGTTTCGGTTGAGTTCGTCAGTAGGACGCGCCGTCCGCCACATAGTCGTGCGGGGCGTACACTGTCGGCTCGTGCTGGTTCCGGGAAGCGTTACTCTGATGCCAGGCGGAGTACTGGTTGTCGTGCCAATCCTGAACCTCGGGGTCCACGTAATCCTCGTCCTCTTCCTCCTCCTGTTTCTCGGCCCAACTGCAGTAGGGCCGCGCCACAATCTGCCCGACCAGCGCACCCGCCGAACCGCCCGCTATCCCGCCCGGAATGGCGCCCAAACCGCCAGCCGCGGAACCTACTATTGCGCCCGTGACAATTCCGGCGCTTATGGCCACACCCGTTATGGCATACTCGCAATCTGATTGGTGACCGCCGGCCACGGCGGCGCATTCCCTGTCGAGTAGTACTCGCATGATCTACCTCCTTGTAGGATCTGAAAAGCGCGGCGCAACCCTTGCGCCGCTAAGGTCAGCAGAATGAGTTTCCTCCGGCAAAAAGGAAACCGGTAAATCGACCGCAAATCGTGACTATTTCCGTTCGGCGGGGCTTATGGGCAAACGCTGCCCAAACAGGACCTGCCAGTGGAGACGCTGACCACCTGCGTGCGCATGGAGCGGACGATGGGAATCGAACCCACATCATCAGCTTGGGAAGCTGAGGTTCTACCTTTGAACTACGCCCGCGCCGCGGCAAAGTCTATGCTAGATTCGAACGGCCGCCAAGAGACGGGCGCGCAGCCATCGCGAGGGTATGGATCGCTTGAATTCGCAGACCGGGCAACGGGCGCCGCCGCGCAGTTTCGTGCGCCGTTCGGGGCGCATTACCCGCGCGCAAAAGCGGGCGCTTGAGCAATTGTGGCCCGTATACGGCCTTGATGAATTTCCCCAATCGCTCGTCCTCTCACAGGCGTTCGGGAGAGACGCGCCCACCGTCCTGGAAATCGGTTTCGGCAATGGCGAGACGCTGGTTCGATCGGCCGCCGCCGCTCCCGAAGTCAACTTCCTTGGCGTCGAGGTCCATCTGCCTGGCTTGGGCCGCTGCCTCCTGCTGGCGGAAGACGCCGGGCTCGAAAACCTGCGTCTGATTCAGGGTGATGCCGTGGAAGTGCTCAAGAAGCGCTTGCCGCCGGCCTCTCTTGCGCAATTGCGCCTTTTCTTCCCCGATCCGTGGCCCCGCAAACGGCACCACAAGCGCCGCCTGGTTCAGCCCGCCTTCGTAGCTCTGTTGTTGCGGGTGCTTGAACCGGACGGTGTGTTTCACGTCGCCACGGACTGGGCTCCGTACGCCGAGCATATCTCAAGCGTGATGAAGGCAAGCACCGCGTTTGAGCGGTTGAGCCGGCCGCCGTCGCGGAACGCTACAAAGTTCGAACGGCGCGGCAGCGCCCTGGGCCACGAGATCTGGGAGGCGGCCTACCGGCTCAGGCCTTCCTATTGACGCTGACCGGAGCCGGACCCGTGCCGAAAAAACACCAGCCGAGTGACGTAGATCGCCAGCACGATGGAGGGAACGCCGGCCAGGCAAACCAGCACGTAAAAGTTCACCCAGCCGACCTCCAGCGAAAGGAAGCCGGAGAATCCTGCCGTGAGCTTGCCCGGCAGCGCCATGAGCGAGGTCAGCAGCGCATATTGCGTCGCGGTGTGATTGCGCGCGGTCAGACTGGACAGGAAAGCGATGAACGCGGTGCCGGCCAGGCCGGCAGTGAAGTTGTCGCCAGTGATCACGCCGGCCAGCAACCACAGGTCCGTCTCGCCCGCCCTCGCGAGGGCCGCGAAAGCAAGATTCGTCAGCGCGATCAGGATTGCCGAAGCAATCAGCGGCCCTCGTATTCCGAACCGACTAACCACCAGTCCCCCAACCAGGATGCCGACCAGCGTCGCAACCGTTCCGTAGAGTTTTGCGACGGCAGCAATCTCGCTCTTGCTGTACCCCATGTCCAAATAGAACGGTATCGACATAATCCCCATCAGGTAGTCGCTGATCCGGAACACCGCCACGAAGATCAGCAATACCAGGGCATAGGAACCATAGCGTCGGAAAAAGTCACCGAAGGGTTCACTGATGTGCGAATTGACCCATCGGGCGAAGTCCTGTCTATTACGTCTTGTGTCGTCGTGGTCCGGCTCCATGATGAGGAGCACGGTCACGACACCTACGAGCATGCAGACAGCCATGACCAGGTAGACCAGTCCCCAGTCGAACTGGTCAGCCAGAAACAGGGCCCCTGCGCCTGATGTAATCATCCCCATCCGGTAGCCGTACTGGTAACTGGCCGCCATGGCCGCCTGCCGTTCGATCTCAACCGCTTCGATTCGCCAGGCGTCCATTGCGATGTCTTGCGTGGCGGAGGAGAAAGACGCCAGCAGCGCAAAGGCTGCAACGAGAAGCACGTTTTCCAGAGGGTCGGTCCTGGAAAGCAGCAGCAGTCCGGTGATGATGCCCAGTTGGGCCAGCAGCATCCATGACCGGCGGCGCCCCAGTAGCCGGTGCAGCAGAGGCAGCCGTATGCCGTCCACTAACGGGGCCCACAGGAACTTCAGCGAGAAGGTCAGGCCGACCCAGGCGAGCAGGCCCACGGTCCCCCGATTGACCCCTACATCGGCGAGCCAGGCCGTCAGGGTGCTGAAGACGAGAAGATAGGGCAGGCCGGCTGAGAAGCCCAAGAAAAGCATCGCCAGAACCCGCGGATGCAGGAAGGCCCCGAAGCCGCCATAGCGTTCCGTTCGTATGGTCATTGCGCTAGATCTGCCACGGCACCGAGTGTATAGGGTGCCTGGCGCCGATTTCAGTCGGCATAGTCGAGGATCAGCGGCGCGTGGTCGGAGAAACGCTTGCGCTTGTAGATCGAGGCGGCGGTGGCCCGCCCGGCCAGTTCCGGCGTCGCCACGTGGTAGTCGATGCGCCAGCCCACGTTCTTTGCCCAGGCCTGGCCCCGGTTGGACCACCAGGTGTACTGGTCCGGATCGGGGTTGATCCGGCGAAAGCAATCCACGAATCCGAGTTCGTCGAAAAGCTTGTCCATCCAGGCGCGTTCCTCGGGCAGGAATCCCGAGTTCTTGCGGTTGCCGCGCCAGTTCCTGAGGTCGATCTCCCGGTGCGCGATATTGAAGTCGCCGCAAAGGAGATATTGCCGCCCGCTGTCGCGCGCCGCCGCGAGCAGCGGCGTGAACTCGTCGAGAAACCGCCACTTGGCCTCCTGGCGCTGTTCCGATGAGGATCCCGAAGGCAGGTACAGCGACACTACGCTGAGCGGGCCGAAACGGGCCTCAATGTAGCGGCCCTCGGCGTCGAATTCCGTCGAGCCGAAGCCCCTGAGCACCTCGTCCGGTTCGCGTCGCGAATACAGGCCCACTCCCGAGTAGCCCTTGCGCTCGGCGCACTCGTAGTAGCAGTGCCAGTTGCGCGGCCAGAAGTCACTGGCCTGAAGCTGGTCTTCCTGCGCCTTGAGCTCCTGCAGGCACAGGATGTCGGCCTTCTGGCGCCGCAGCCAGTGATAGAAACCCTTGCGGGCGGCCGCGCGGATGCCGTTGGCGTTAAGCGTGATGACCCGCATCGTCAACCGGCGTTACCAGCGCAGTCCCCCGTCCAGGTCGATCACGCGTCCCGAGATGTAGTCATTTTCGAGAATGAACTGCGCGGTCTGCGCGACTTCGTCGGGTTCGCCCAGCCGCTTTGCCGGCACCATGGCCGCGAGGCGGTTGCGGGCCTCGGGCTTCATAGCCGCCACCATCTCGGTGTTGATCAGCCCGGGGGCGATGGCCGCGGTGCGGATGCCGTGCCGCGCCAGTTCGCGCGCCCACAGGACGGTCAGGGAGGCCACGCCCGCCTTGGTGGCGGAGTAGTTCGACTGGCCGAAGTTTCCGACCCGGGAGAGACTGGAAATATTGATGATCACCCCGCCCGCGCCGAAGCGCGCCATGTGCACGGCAGCCTCCCGGGCGCACAGAAAGGTCCCGGTCAGGTTGACGTCCAGGACCGCCTGCCAGTTCTCGACCGACATCTTGCCCAACAATTCGCCGTCCTTGAACTTGATCAGCAGGCCGTCGCGGGTAATGCCGGCGTTGTTGATCAGCACGTCGAGCGCGCCGCAGTCCGAGGCCACCGCGTCCATGAAAGCCTCCACGTCGCTCTCGACGGCCACGTTGGCCGCGTAACAGTGCACTTCGGCGCCGGCCGCGCGGCAATCGGCAGCCGTTTGGTCGAGGCTGTCCCGTTTAAGATCGCACAGCGCCAGGCGCGCGCCCTGCGCCGCCAGTCGGCGCGCCGTGGCCGCTCCCAGCCCACGCGCGGCCCCGGTAATGACTATCGTTTTGCCCTTGATATCCACCTGAATGACTCCTTGAGGAAAGCCGCGCAATCCTACTCCATTGCTTCTGCTTCTTCTTCACGCGGCCTGTGGCCGGCGACCGCCCAGCCCATCAGCGCCTCCCCTCGGTATACGAGCGGGAACCAACCCTCGACAACCAGCCCCGCCGACCGCAGGTGGTCCACGAGACGGTCGAACTCGCCGGTGTCGGGCGTTGCGGCCAGAAGGTCCTCCATGCGGCGGCAATAGGCGTCGCTTGCCTCGCTGAGCTGGCGCACCATCGCCCGCCTCTGTTCCGCTTGAAGACCCGGAGAAAAAACGCCTTGCAGCCCATTCAGGACAAACCCTATTCCATTGCCCGGATCGCTGAATCTCTTCGCCTGCTGCTGAACCCGATCGACCGCGGCATTCAGCTTGCGGCGCAGGTTCTCCGCCCGCGCGTCGTACCTGAGCATTCGCTTCTCGAATTCCGATTCCGCCGATTCCACCGCGTCGATGACCCGGCGCGCTTTGGTCAGCAACTGTTCCTGTCTGAGGCACAGGAGATGCTGCTCCAGTCCCTCCCGGGCTTCCCTCACCACGACCGAATTGGCGTGATGCGTGATCAGCGCTATCCGCCCGCCCGGTTTGAGAATGCGCATCGCTTCCCGAGCGCTGGCGGCGGGGTTCCCGTACTCGAAGCCGTACTGCGAAGTGACCAGGTCGCAGGATTCACTTTCCAGTCCCGTTCTTTCATTGGGCGCTCCACCAAGAAACCGCACGCTTGCGAGCCACTCCTGCGCCGCCTCGGCGTCCTTGAGGTCCTTGTCGGGTCGAATCGCGGCCCTGTCCAGGGCATCAATCCGGAACTGCTTGCCCTGCGTGGCGGAATACTCCGCTGCCAGCAGAGCCACGGCGCCGTTCCCGGTGGCGAGGTCGACAATCCTTGCGCCTTCGAGAAGCGTGGCGAACTGCCGTTCCCAGAACTCTCGAATCTCACCGTCATAATTCGGATTGCCCCGGCGCTCGAAGGTGGTGATGCCGCCGTGGCGCCAGAACTGCGCCCACTCGTCATCGTTGAGCAGCCTGCGAGGTTTGGGTTTACGGGTGGGTTTGGTCATTTGCTCCATGAGGGCGAGACGCCCTCTTTCCAAGGGGGACGCCCTCCCGTCCACGGGACGCCCTGGCGCCCGGGAAGATGCGCTATCTCCCGCGCGATGCGTTACTCGCCGCCGAAGCGCGGCGCTCTCTTCTCACGAAATGCCGCTATGCCTTCCGCGGCGTCGGCCGTGTTGCCGCATGTCTCCTGCGCTTCCGCTTCGGCCAGGAAAACGTCGTCGAAGGACAGCGTGCCCGCCTTGCGCATCAGGCGCTTGGTCGCGGTCAGCGCCAGCGGGGCCTTGAGGGCCAGTTCCGCCGCCCAGTTCTCGGCCGTCGCAAGCCCCTCGCCGGGCTCCGCCAGCCGGTTTGCCAGGTTCAATTCCTTCGCGCGCGGCGCGGGCATGCGATCGCCGCTGATCGCGAACTCGAATGCCGCTCTATGCCCGATGGTTTGCGCAAGCGTCCACGTTGAGCCGCCGTCGGGGACCAGGCCGATGTTGGTAAACGGGCAGAGCAGAAATGCGTTTTCTTCCATTACCACCAGGTCGCAGGCCAGCGCCAGCGCCATTCCGATGCCCGCTGCGCCTCCCTGAACGGCGGCGATGACCGGCTGCGGCGCCTGTGTTATCGCGTCGAACAGGGGCTTGTATTCGCGCAGCAGAATGTCGCGGATCGACTCGGTTCCGATCGTGCCCCGCTTGAGGTTCGCGCCGGCGCTGAAGAACCTCCCGCTGCCGCCCAGGACGATTGCCCGAACGGAGCGTTCTCCCGCTGCTTCGTTGAGCGCCGCCGCCAATGCGGCCCGCAACTCGGGCGTAAAGCTGTTTAGGTTGTCCGGTTGGTGCATCAGCACCGTGGACACGGCGCCTTTGCGCCGTGTCAGGACAACGGAGTCTGGCTGGTCCGTTTCCCCGGCGCCCACTAGTGTGCTGTCACTAGGCCGCGCCCCGGGAGCGTTGATAGGCCGGCCGGGCCCTGCACGCCGAAACCCACTTGTTCACCTTCGGCCAGGCCTCCAGGCTGAATTGCAGCATCAGCAGCATATCCAGCACCGAAACGCAGATCAGGTCCGCCGCCGTGAACTGTTCGCCCAGGAGATGGGAGCGTTTTGCCAATTGCTTTTCGAGCACGTCCAGCGGATCAGCCAGTGCCTGCTTTGCAGCCTGCACCGCCGCCTCGTCATGATCGTCGCCGGTGTGCACGAATTTCTGCATGAACATTACTACGGTGAGCGGTTCCAGTTCGGTCATTGCAAAGAAAGCCCACTGAAGCACATGCGCTCTCTGCGCCTGCGTGGCCGGCCATAGCTCGCGGTCGTCATACTTGGCGGCCAGGTACAGGTTAATGGCGGCGGATTCGAACAGCTTGAGCGAGCCGTCCTCCATTGCGGGCGCCTTGCCGGGCAGGGTGACCTTGCCGATCGATTTTCTGCGCTCCTCGCGCGACTGGCCGTCCAGCGGCACATGCTCATACGGTATCGCCAGTTCCTCAAGCATCCACAGGCAGCGCGCGGCGCGCGATTGCAACGGTCCGTATAGCCGAATCATCTATGCTCTCCTCGGATTAATAGTCTTGCAGTTCAACTGATTACGGGCCGAACACGGTGCCCGAGAACGCGGCCACGATGGTCATGGCGTAGATAAACAATACCCATCCGTAAACCGGCTGCAACTGCGTATGGTATTGCTGCTCCAGCTCGGGCGTCGAGCCCGACTGCGCTATGGTCATGAACGTGGCCGTTGCCGGGGCAAAGCCGCGGTCCAGGGGCACCACGGCAAAACCGATCAGGCCCACAGCGACCAGTTTGACCGTGAGCCAGGCAGGGGCCGCGAGGGCCTCGACAGTCACTGTGGCAAGTGCAAAAACAAGTGCGCCGGCACACAGTAGCAGGCTGAACGGCATGTTGGTTTTCTCGAAGAGCTTCTCGGCGGCGGTTCCCGGATTGAGAAAGCCGCGCCACATGATCAGCACCCAGGCCAGTCCGATCAGCCATATCGCCGTGAGCACCCATGCGGGAACGTCCAGCACGCCGATGCCGTGGATCAGCTGAAGGCCGCTGGGGAATATCAGCGCGTTGCAGGTGCGCGGCAACCGGTCAAGCACCAGCCCCAGCTTGAGGACGCTGGAGCGCGTTTCCATGCTCAGCGACGAGTTCTCCGACATCTTCGCCGCAAGGAACACGCCGAGGTCGGTACCCAGCCAGAATACCCACAGCGAGATATGAAAGAAGACCAGTATTTTGTGTTCCAGCGTCATGACTTCTGCTCCTCGCCCATCTCTTCAAACGGCGCCAGCACCTTGCGGATCATCTCGGAGTTGGCCGCCGCCCAGGCGCCGGCCTGCTCCGCGTCCGGCTCGAATTCCTCGATTTCCTCCGGGGTCAGCAGGCCTTTGCCCAGAATCAGCGTCTCCAGGCTTATCAGCCGCTCCCGCACGACCCAGTGCTCGGCCATCAGCTTCAGCAGGCTGGCGAGCAGCGCGTCGGTGGCGGGATCCTGAAAAAAGTACTTGCGCCCGCCCTTGATTCGGCGGCTCAGTCGTTCCCCGGCGGCGTCCACGTCTAGTGCCATGGCACTAGTCCTGCTTGACGGATCCGAAGCCGTACCAGAAGATCACGTCGGAGAGTCGGCCGGTGTCTTCGCCGAATTCGGGGTCAGCCAGGGCCATCGCGATGAAATCTTCCTCGTCCGTATACGTATAACGCGGCATTACCCCTTCAAAGTATCCGTCGGCCGGAAAGCCTGCGGCGACCGTCAATTCCTTCGGGTTCTGGTCGCGGAAATCCTTGTAGAACGGCTCGTTGTTGTAGTAGCTGTCCCAGTCAAGGTAGAACTGATCGTAGGCTGCCATGCGGTCGTTCGGCGGCAGTTCCATGTTGAGCAATACGCCGCCCGGGCGCAGCACGCGATGTGCTTCGGCAATGTACTGCCGAATAGCCTTGTTCGGCAGTTCGTGCAGGAACATTGAACTGAACACCACGTCCATCGAGTTGTCGGGAAAGCGGATGTCCTCGGCGCTCTGCTGGTGGAAATGCGCCTGGACTCCCATCGCCTCGGCGCGGGCGTGGGCATAGCGCAGGCAGGGCGCCGCCACGTCGATGCCATGCACTTCGGCATCCGGAAACACCTGCTTCCAGGGCAGGGTGTTATGGCCTATTGTGCAGCCCGCATCCAGTATCCGCCGCGGGCTGCGGCCGGCAAAGCGGTTCTTGTAGAAATTCGCCATCGACCAGCCGATGTCGTTCAGTTCCTTGCCCATGGCGCCGAACGCGAATACGTTCAGTCCCTGGTCATAGATGGCGCCCGCCGCCAGGTCCTCGCCGCCATGTTCGGTGTAATAACAGCCCGGCATTAGATGGACGTCGACCGCTTCCACGTAACGCGGTATCTCGAGATTCGGGTCAAGTTCAAGGGTGCCGCCGGCTTGCGCCTTCCCGGCCAGGTCCCTGCCTGTTGAATTCAGCTTCTCGCGCTGCTGCTCCAGACTGTCAATGACTACATCCCAGACCATTTGCTGGGCGGTGCACCGGGCGGATGAATAGGCCTTGAAGATGTCCCGGCCGCGAATTGCGCGATGCACGTCCGCGCCGTCGAGCTGCTTGCCGCCCGCTTCCGCGTCGAGGTCGCCGGCGACGCCGGACTCGAAGTCCTTGCGCATGGTGGCGGCCAGATCGTTGAGCACAAAACCGCGCAGTCCCGAAACAAACCGCTCGCGTGCGCGCGTGTCGCGATTGCGTTCCAGGGCCAGGGCATGGGTGATAGGTTGTGTCATGGCTTTCCCCCCAGAGTTGAACTGCCGATTGTTGCGGATTCGGCAGGAAAATGCAAAGCGAATACAATCTCGCGCCGTGGCTGTGGTTTTTGCTAGCAACGAACGTGGGAGTGAGGGCGGAACCCCTCACAGCATTGCCCTCACAGCGTCCCCGCGTTCCCGGAGGGCGGGACGTCCTCGCTCCTTTACCGGAACTTACTGATGGCTGGGCCCTTAGCCGGGATTCGCGTGCTGGAACTTACCAGTGTGGTGCTGGGCCCCTGGGCCTGCCAGTTGCTGGCCGACATGGGCGCCGAGGTCATCAAGGTGGAACCGCCGTACGGCGACTCCAACCGGGCCCTGGGCGCATCCCATAACCCCGGAATGGCCGCGCTTTACCTGACCTGCAACCGCAACAAGCGGGGCGTGGTGCTCGACCTGAAGAAACCGGCCGGACGGGAAGCCGTCCTGCGCCTGGCGCGCGACGCGGACGTGCTGATTCACAACAACCGCCCCGGGGTGATGACGCGCCTGGGGCTTGAATATGCTGATCTTCGGGCGGTCAACCCGCGGATCATCTACTGCGGTACCTATGGCTACAGCAGAAAGGGCCCCTATGCCCATCGCGGCGCGCTGGATGATTCGATCCAGTCGGTGAGCGGCTTCGCCATGCTGCATGCAATGGTGCAGGGCGAACCGCGCTACGTGCCCAGCGTGGTGGCGGACAAGACCACGGCGATCACGGTGGTCTACGGCGTGCTGGCCGCGCTGTTTCACCGCGAACGCTCTGGCGAGGGGCAGGAGCTGGAAGTGCCGATGTTCGAAACCATGGTGTCCTTCGTGATGGCGGAGCACCTGTGGGGACAGGTGTTCGACCCGCCGCTTGCCACGGCCGGCTACAAGCGGCTGATGAGCAAACACCGCAAGCCGTACAAGACACTGGATGGATACATTGCCGTGCTTCCTTACCTGGATCGCCACTGGGAGCTGTTCTGCACCCGGGCCGGGCGGCCCGAACTGATCGAGGACGAGCGTTTTCGCACGCTTTCGGACCGCGTGCGGAACATCGACGATACCTACTCCGAAACCGGGCGCATCCTGGCGACCCGCACGACGGCCGAGTGGATGCAGATGTTCGAAGGCAGCAGCGTGCCGGTCAATGCGGTAAATTCGCTCGACGACCTGCAGGACGATGAACACCTGCGGGCCGTCGGTTTCTGGAGCGAGATGGACCATCCCACCGAAGGTAAACTGCGCATGCCGGGATTCCCGGTCAATTTCTCCGCCACGCCGGCAAGCATTCGCCGGCATCCGCCGAACCTCGGCGAGCACAGCGTGGAGGTGCTTGGCGAGGCGGGCTATTCGGAAGAGCAGATACAGGAAATGCTCGCCAGCGGCGTTACCCTGGCACCGGAATAACCCCAGGCCAGGTGCGCTCCGGGCGCTAGGCGAGCCGGGACAGAAGTGTGCCGGTGGCCACGGCGATCGCCGCCACCGTGATGCCTGCGGTCGAGAAGGCCGCCTTCCAGACCTCTCCCCTGAGGGCCGCTAAGGCATCCATCACCGCCGCTTCGCCATGCTTGCCAATGGCCCGGGCAATTGCCTCGGCGTGCGGACGCTCGATCCCTGCGTGCTCGAAGTCGCGGGCGGTTTGCAAGGTATCGAAACCGGAGCTGGCCATGCCGTCACTCTAGCACGGTCGCTGCCCGTGGCCCAAAGAAAAAGCAAGCCGTTAAGCGCCCTTATGCCTGCGGCAGAAAATAACGCCCAAAGGCGCGCGTTTCTGCCTTCGCAAGGCCGGTTTCAGATTAAAAGTCCTTGCGGAAATTCACCGTCCAGGTGCGCGGGTCCTGCAGGTAGAGTCCCACGAAGAAGGACGTGCCCTGCTCGCGGTCGGCACAGTTCTGGCACTCGGCGCTGATCGACCAGTCCTGGTCGAGATTGCGCAGCGTGACCGAAGCGGTAATGACCGAATAGCCGTTGCTTAGCGCAGTGGGTGCGCCGCTCGAGCCGATGCTGTGCTTGCCGATCCTGTAGATGAAGGCGCTGGGCCGCAGCTCCCACCCCGATGCGATCGCGATGTCATAGGCTGCCCCGGCCGTGAGCGTGTAGTCCGGTGAGCGCACCGGGTCGGCGATTTCTCCCAGGTGGTTGACCACGCCGGCGGCGCAGAAGGGGCTGGCCGAAGCGGCAACGCCCGCTGCCAGGTCCGCATTACATTGGTCCTGCTGCTGGAGGATCGAGGGATTCAGCTCGGCGTACTCCGCATCCTGGGTCCCCAGGTTCACGAATACCGTCAGGCCGTCGAGCAATACAGCGGTGAGCTCCACTTCCACGCCCTGATTCTCAAGTGACGCGTAGTTACGCGTATTGAAGGTGGGGGCGCCGGTCACGGGATCGTAGACTGCCGAGGGCAACTGGAAATCGGTGACATCCGTGCGGAAGACGGTGGCGTTCAGGCGCAGCCTGCCGGCCAGCCAGTCGGAGCGCATGCCCCCTTCGTAAGACCAGACCTTCTCGGGCCCGAACACTTCGATGGCGCCGGCGTTGGTGCCGCGGGCATTCCAGCCGCCGGACTTGAAGCCTCGGGTGGCTGACGCATAAACCATGAGGTCATCGTTGAGCGCGTACTCCAGCGCGATTCTCGGGGTCGTGATCTTGGCGTTCTGTTCGAGCGGATAGCCCAGCGCGGCGATGTCGGCGGAACTGAAGCCCCAGGGCCAGTTGGGATTCTGCGTAAAGCCCACGTCCTTGGTTTCGTCGGTCCAGCGGGCGCCGCCGGTGAGGGTGAGTTGTTCAGTGAGGTGATAGTCCACCTGCAGATAGATCGCCAGCGCGTCGGTGTCGTTCGCCAGGATCCGGTCGGCCAGCAGCAAGGGCTGGAAGCCGTTGAAAGCGCCGCCAATGCCCAGCAGGTCCGCGAAGTCCACGGTGTTCTCCTCCTGGATGTAAAAGATGCCCGCCACGTAGTCCAGCGCCCCGTTATCGGTGGACCCTGTCAGCTTGACCTCCTGGGTGAACTGGTCGTGTTCTCCTGCGTTGGCGATGGTGAATCCGCCGTAGGGCCGGCCAAGGTTCAGGAAGTCCAGCGTAAAGTCATGGTCGAGGTAGCGCTGGCCGGTAATGATGTTGAGCGTGCCGTATGCGGTGTCCACCTCAATGTTCGAGTAGAGCGAAAGCGAGTTGACCCAGTTGCCCAGCGGCCTGCCTGCCTTTGCGCCGTGAATGGGAGTAGGCCAGGGCGGGGGCTGGTCGGAGCGCAGTCCGGTAAGGGTGTAGCGCTCGTCCTCGTCCGGGTCGTTGAGGTTGAGCAGGTTGGCGTGTTCGTTATCGACATAGGCCACGGCGGCGTCCCAGGTGACGACTTCGCCTATCCAGCGCAACGCCGCGCGAACGCCCACGTTCCTTTCGTAATTGATGCCGTCTTCGCCGGTGGTGCGGTTCTCGACGAAGCCATCGTCATCGATGGCATACGCCGAGAGCTTCAGGAAGAGATTGTCCTGCACCGGAAGGTCCACGCTGCCGCGAAAACGCACCTGGCTGAAGCGGCCGAAGCCAAGTTCGACGTAACCGCCGAATTCCTCGGCCGGCTTCTTCAGGATCACGTTCACGGCGCCGCCGGTTGTGTTGCGGCCGAACAGCGTTCCCTGCGGACCGCGCAGGACCTCGATACGGTCAATGTCGAACAGCGCGAAGTTGTTGGCGTTCTGGCGGCTGATGAAAATATCGTCCACGTAGCTGCCCACGGGCGGATCGAAAGTCGGGATCGATTCGGTGTTGTTCAGTGCGCGAAGCGAATACACATTCGCCGATCCCAGCCCCGTGTTGTTGCTGCCGATCAGGTTGGGCACCAGCCGGGTCATGTCCAGCAACTCCGTTACCTGCAGTTCACGGAGCTGCAGGTCCGAATAGGCGCTTACCGCGATCGGCACGTCCTGCACGCTTTCGGCGCGGCGCTGGGCGGTCACGATCACTTCCTCGATCATTTCGTTGTCCTGCGCCAGGGCAGGCGCAATCAAGGCGGCGCTGAGAAGCGCGCAGGCGGCTTTGTAAATGGAATTCATCCTGGGACGTCCCCTTGGTTTCAAACGGCTGGTGCGCGTAATACGCAAACACCCCCAATGCCTTGCCTGTGCAAGGGTTCTTGGGGGTTGACGATGCATTATATATATGGGCCTGTGCTTTGTCGCTTGGCCGTGCCTGCCGATCGCTCAAGCGGCCAGCGGGCCGGACGTTTGCATTGACTGTTCCTTTATGCCAGTATTCTGCGCCTGCTCTTGACCGGCAGGCAGTGGCGTTTGTTGCAACTGCATCTGTCGCGGCAGTTGAACAGGCGAGTTTCTCGCCCGGGGTAGGAGAATCAAGGGAGGCCAGCTGGTGCCCAGAATTATCGATTACGAGAAGTCCGACGCGGCGAAGGAGTGGATCCGCGACGAAGGCGCGGAGCAGGAAGAGCGCTACAAGCAGATAGTCAAGGAAATGGACGACCTGTCCGATGAACGCGACGTCTGGGTGGAAAAGTTCTTCGAGCGCATCCAGACGCGTGGCTTTAACGTGCACTACGACAACCGCCGCGCGATACCCGCGGAAGAACTTCCGAAGCGCCCGGACCGGCCGTTCAAAGTCGTATTTTAGAAGGGGAAAGGAAATGAGTCGTCCGCATATCGAACCTTATGTAGAAACCATGGTCCCCTTCCGGCGCATGACGCTGCCGGGTTTCGGCAAGGGAATGCATTACAAGGTGCTTAGCCTGGATTCGGACACCGGCGCCTGCTCCCTGGTGGTCAAGTTTGAATCCGGGTATTCGCTGCCGCCCGGAATGAGCTATACCGAAATGGAGCTCTACGTGATCGACGGCAGCCTCAAGTTCGGCGATCAGACCTTCGAACGCGGTCATTACCTGTGGCTGCCGGCGGGAGTATCCATGCCGGCCATGAGCGCTCCGGACGGGGCCCGCCTGATGATGTTCTACAACCACGGCGAGCCCAGCTTTGTGGAATCGGAGGAAGACCATCCGCGCGCCGAGCGCCACAAGAAGGTGAGCGTCAATGCGCTGGAGGATATTGTCTGGGGTCCGGCGAATGTCTCGCCTTCCGTGGCTCCGGGCTGCTTCGTCAAGGTACTGAAGTTCGATCCGCTTACACACGGGTTCACGTTCATGTACTGCATGACGCCCAATTTCTGGCAGGACAACATCTCGTACCACGACTGCATGGAAGAGGGGTATCACATCTGGGGCACCTCCTGGATGATGCAGTTCGGCTACCTGCCCACCGGCGGGTATTTCTGGCGTCCGCCGTGGATCAACCATGGCGCTTTCCAGAGCGACTACGGCTGTATCGCGATAGGGCGGACCGATTCCCAGTTGCACAATTACTTCCACTTTAATCCGTGGACCACGCCCGAGGAGAACCAGGAGCGGGCGGCGGCCCAGTTGTACCGGCAGAAGCGGAACCTCTACGAGTGGGTTCGCGCCCAGGACGGCCACAACCACCCGCACGACTTCGAGCACCCGCACTACCACGAACACGTTCACCACGACGATCACGACTGATTCCGCGACCCGCAATCCTGCTCGGGCTCGCAGCTCTCATTACGCTGCCGGCGCCGGCTGTCGGTGCCGCGGAGGCTGAACAGGAAACGCACGAGCAGACCCATTGCGTCGTGCTGTTGCATGGAATCGGGGGATTCGCGCTGATCCTCAAGCCGATGGAATTGCGCCTTGAGGACGAGGGCTATTTCGTCGCCAACGTCACCTATCCTTCGCTGGCGGACCCCATCGAATCGCTGGCGCCCAAAGCGGTGGAGGAGGGTCTTGAGAAGTGTGCGGCGAAGGGCCTGTCAAGGATTCACTTCGTTACCCACTCCATGGGGGGAATACTGGTCCGGCAATACTTGTCGCAAAAGCCGATAGAGGGACTTGAGAGGGTGGTGATGCTGGCTCCCCCCAACCAGGGCAGCCAGTTTGCCGACTATGTGGGAGGCAGCCCGCTGAGGAAGGTGTATGAACCGGATGCGTTGGTGCAACTGGGAACTGGCGAAGAGTCCGTGCCGCGCCGCCTGGGCGCCCCCGATTTCGAACTCGGCGTCATTGCCGGCACGCGCAACCTTAGAAAGCTAATCCCGGGCACGCCCTCCGAAACGAGCGACGGTGTGGTCACCATCGAAGAGACGAAGGCACCCGGCATGAAGGATTTCCTGCTGGTGCCGACAACGCACACAACTATTGTGTGGAACGACGAGGTGCAGCGCCAGACGGCTTACTTTCTCCGCAACGGCCAATTCGACCACTCAGAGGAGCAGGATTGACTTGCCTGGCAGTCTATCGGACGACCAACAGTTGATTGGACGAATACGCCTGATTCCTGCAGGCCGCGAGGGCTTTTCCGGGAAGAAGATGCCTGGCGATGCCTATGAAACAGCTTTGCGTCAATGCGCTCGCGGTGAAGCGGCGCTTACCAATTGCCGGACCGTTCAGCGTGGGCGTGGGCGGGCAGCCGGTAACTCAGGCCGGCATCGTTGTAGGCGGACGCCGCGAGAAGCGTCATAAAGTTATTGGACCCTTCCTTTTGGAACCACGTTCTTAGCTTTTGAATGCGCTGGTCTGTCCGGTACCAGAACAGCGGGAACGGGTATCTGTTCGCAGGAAAGTTCAGACGGTCAGCGAGATGGTTGCCTACGAGGCCACGGGAGACAGGGTAGATGACGTTTTGCACCAGCTTCCTTCTCTCGTCCACCTCCTCGATGCCGGCCACCAGCGGAGCGGAGTTGATCAGCGCGTTTGTCATGATGATCGCATCCGGGGTAGGGGGAGGCTCGCACATGGCACCGATCCGGTATATGTGCCGGGCGTGGCTTTCGTCGGTGAAGAGGATGGACTCGGGGATGCCCATGAGATGCCCGGAGTAGCGCCAGACGGCATGGAAACTGGCCTGCTCCTCCTTGCTGTACCTGGCTCCCAGCGACTTCGAATGGGTGATGCTGCGCGCGGCGAAACAGGCGGCCGCGTAGCCCAGGTGCGCGGCGCTGAGCGGCAGCCCCCAGGCGTCGTGATCCCATTCTTCCGTCTGCTTCAGCAGCCGCCGAACCTGGCCGTGCACCAACCGGATGCGAACCGAGAGTTTCCATCCGTCGCCCTGTCTTTCCAGACCTCCAGGCCAGAATATCTCCAGCTGATGCCGATTGTTCTGCCTGAGCCGCCAGACGCCATTGTCGAATATGCGCCCTGTTTGCACAAACGACTTGCTTATCAGCGTCGAAAATCCGTCTATCAGCACGCCGGTGACGAAAGCCGACAGGATGGAGACTGCGTTTCTCTGAAAGGCGCGAATGCCCGGAGCGAAGGCATCGAGGTCAAGCCAGTCCGGGTCAGGCTGCGGGGCGTCAATGAAAAAGTCGCGCAACGATTGGGGAGCGTTACGAAGACCGGCGCGATCCTCCTGCATTCCAGCTTGAAGGAACCTATGGACCTTATGCTGAGGTAGCGGCGCCAACTCTTCCACCAGCGCGTCCACGATTTCGTCGCCTATACGGGTGTGTGCGATGTAGTTGTCAGCGGCCTCTTTATCGATCAGACGCGCTTTCCTATAGCCCTCTTTGTACTCAGATGGCATTTCCATCAGTTACGCCTATGGTTCACGCCAGTAATGGCACTCTTTAGCGGCGGCCACGGCCCAGGTTCGTTCCATTATCGTTCCTGCCAAGCCAATTTCCTGTTGGAGCATACAAGCTGGGGCCAAGCCCTCGCAACCCACGGACGCGGCGGGCTACTCGATCGGTGCGAGCAATTCCGGCGCCGTGACCAGTTGCCGTACCCCGTGCGACTTGGTTTCGTTGAAGACATTGCCCCGCGCGGCCCAGCGATGCAGCGAGTTGATGTCGAGTCGGGCGCATTGGGGGCGTACGTTCCAGGTGACCCGCACGGGAGAGCAGTTGACCTGGTCGTAGGAGGGGCCGGTCGTTGAGCCGCGGAACAGCACTGGCTGGCCGGTCGTTGCCGGGATCATCTTCGCCTGATGCAGGCCATCGGCGCCCGCGCCGGCATAGCCCATTGCGGTGAGATCAAGCGCCCCGGGGTCGTTTACAACCAGAAATACCTGCGCTTCCACGCGCAAGAGAGGGTCTTCGCAGCCTTTCGGCACACAGGCTCCCAGCCCTTCGCCGGGTGTTGCATCGCATGAGGTGTGCACCCAATGCACCTCGATGGTATCGCCGGGCTTCACGCCCTTGTACGCACCCTCGGCGGGCGCCAGGTCAGCGGCGCTGAGTTTCCCGGTCTCGTTGCAGGCGTAGCCGCCATCGTCCGCATCGCTCACGAATACGCTGAAGTCCGGACCCTTATGTTCCGCGTTGGTGTGGGTGTGGATGTTGCAGAGGTTCATCCGGTTTGCGGGCGGCGCCAGCGGGAAGGACTCCACGTTCAGGCCGAATGCGTTGCCGATATCGCGCGGCGTCTGCGGCCCCATGTTCACGCACAGCGCTCCGCCGGCGACTGGCTCCGCACCAGTATCGGACGCACCCTCCTGGGCCGCCATGCCGCCACTGCCGGCAAGCAAGATCGTAAACGCCAAAACACAATGCAAAACCCTGCTCATGACGATGCCTCCCCTCTATCCAGGTCGCTGGTTGATCTCAATTATGAACCCGTCGGGGTCGAATACCGTCATCGACTGCATCTGCGCCGGTTTTCCGTCCGGCGCGCGGATCGTGAACGGGTGAGGCTCGGAAAAAACCCGAACGCCTGCAGCGCTGCATACGCGGTGCACGCGATCCAGGTCGGCCGTATGCATCACGATCACCGTGTCGCCGATCCCTACCGACCGCTCTGCCGGTTCAGGAAGCTTCGGGTCCAGATGCTCCAACAGGCCGACCATGCTTCCCCTCGGATCACTTCCCTGCATCATCGCCAGCCGGACCCGGTCGCCGGCCTTGGCCGCGGGGTAACCGCTGCCGGCCATCGTGATCTCCTGATCAAAGGTGGTCGTGAATCCCAGAACATCGCGATAGAACGCCTTCGACCGCTCCACGCTGCGTACTACCAGCGTGGTTCGCTTTATCACCGCGTTCATGATTCTCCCCTCGAATGGTCGTTGCAGATCAGTGGCTGTCCGGCGGGCAGACCGGCCAGCGATCCGTGGGCCCACACCATTGCGCCGTTTACGAATGTCGCGTCAATTCTTGCCTGAAAGCGATGGCCTTCCAAAGGTGACCAACCGCACTTGTAAAGCAGATTCTGCCGGTCAACCTGCTGTCCGTCTCGCGAATCCACCAGCACGCAATCGGCGTAATAGCCTTCGCGGAGATAGCCGCGTTCGGCAATGCCATACAGACGAGCGGGCGCGTGGCAGGCCGCTTCTACGGCGCGTTCCACCGAAAAATGACCGACCCTGGCGAGATCGAGCAGCATGAGCAGCGAATGCTGAACCAGGGGGAGGCCGGCGGGCGCGTCCAGGTAGTCGGCCGATTTTTCTTCAGCAGTGTGCGGCGCATGATCGGTAGCGATAACGCTGATTCGGCCGTCGCCAAGCGCTTGCCGCAGCGCGTCCCGATCGGCGCCGGACTTGATCGAGGGGTTGCACTTTATCCGGTGCCCCAGACGCTCGTAGTCCCCCTGGTCAAACCACAGGTGATGCACGCAGACTTCCGCCGTGATGCTGCCGGCGCCGCGGAGATCTTCGGGGCGATCGAACAATTCCAGTTCCTTCGCCGTGGTCAGATGCAGCACATGAAGTTTCGCGCCGTGCTTTCGGGCCAGCGATACGGCCAGGCTGGACGAGCGGTAGCAGCACTCCGCATCGCGGATTTCCGCATGCGCTGCGGCCGGGATTTTTCCTCCGTAGATTTCTTTCGCGCGTGCCAGTTTTTCTTCGATCCGCGGTCGGTCCTCACAATGGGTCGCGATCAGTACCGGGCAGTTTGCGAAAATGCGCTCAAGCGCCTCGGGGCTCTCCACCAGCAGGTCTCCCGTGGAGGGTCCCATGAAGACCTTGACGCCGCAGGTCTCGCTGCCCTTCAGCGCCTGGATCTCCTGCAGGTTGCTTTCGGTGGCGCCGAGGTAGAAGGCGTAGTTGCCCCAGGCGCGGTTGCCGGCCGCGGCGTACTTGGCTGCCAGCCTTTCCCGGGTCACGGTTGCCGGTGAAACATTGGGCATGTCCATGAAGCTGGTGACGCCTCCGGCCACGGCCGCCGCCGATTCGGTGGCGATATCGCCCTTTTGCACATGCCCGGGCTCGCGGAAATGCACCTGGTCGTCGATCAGGCCGGGCAGCAGCCATTTTCCTTCCGCCTCGATCTCGGTAACCGCCCCCCGAGTGCGGGGCGAGCCGCCGACCTGCTCGATGCGTTCCCCCCTAATCAGAACGTCGTGCTCGGACCGGGCGCCGTCGCTGATCAGCGTCGCGCCCCGGATCACCGTGTCGCCGCGCGTACGCGCGGCTGCCGAACTCACAATAGCCCTGCCTTGGCCAGCCGCTCGATGTCCGCTGCGAGGCCGGCGCGTAGTTCGCCGACTTCCGGCGTTCGAACGCCCCCCTCGGCGTCGAGCAAACCTCTGCCGGTGCGCATGACCCGCGTCGCATAGGTGGAGGCGAATGCCTGCATCGGCACCCGCGCAAGGGTGTTGGTCATGCCGCCTTGCAGCCGTCTGGCGCGCAGGGCGGCGATGTCCAGACTCGCATTCGCCACCATGCTTTCACCGCCGGGGGCCGCTTCCGCCAGCACGTGGCCCTCAAAGTCCACGATCTTGGACATGCCCGTGGTCGAATGGGTCGGGATCGCGAGGTTCTCCAGCCAGGCCGAATTGGCGCTGACGACGTAGGCTATGTTTTCGACCGCGCGCGAGCGCCTCGCAATCTCCTTGCCCGTGGTGCGGTTGCTGCCGGCTTCGCTGGTCGGATGCACGAAGACCTCCGCGCCGCGAACGGCATGGGCGCGGGCAATTTCGGGGTAGAGGATTTCTTCGGAGGCGATCGCGGCGATACGCCCCAGCGGCGTGTCGGCCACGGGGAAAACGCCGTCCTCACCGTACAGGTCCAGGTAGGCATCCCACACGTCGAAGGGCGTGGGCGCGTTCAGGGAGATCATGCGCCGGTAGCGAAGTACCACCTCGCCCGACGGATCGATCAGAAAACAGGCCTGGAAGAACAGCTCCGGAAACGCCGGGTCGGTCTCGTAGCAGTTGCCCGCAAGGTAAATGGAGTGGCGAACGGCAATCCTGGCAAGCTCTTCGTATTCTTCGCCTTTCGGATCCAGCGCGGCGTTGCGGCGCCACTGTTCGACCGGCGCGCCCAGCGGGAAGCCGGTCAACGAATACTCCGGCAGAACGACAAGCCTCGGCGCCTCGCCGATGTACTGAAGGGTGAAGGCGCAGCCACCGGCGACCGAGCGCGCGGTGCGCCTGAGGTTCTCGCGCATCAACTCGCGCGCCTCCTCCGGGGTCTTGCACTCGCTGACCGTAAATGAACCGGTCTGCAGGGCAAGGGCGGTATATCGTTCCAGAGTAGTCATGGAGCAATTATGGCCGCTTAGTGGCGGTCACGTAAGCGGGGAAGGGCTTTAGGCATTGGGTTGTCGGTATACTCTGGAACCTCGGACTTGCAGACGGAACGGAAAACGGAGATGGAATATACAGCCGTCATCAAGAGGAGCGGCGAATGGTGGATTGGCTGGATTGAGGAGGTTCCCGGCGTGAACTGCCAGGAACGTACGCGCGAGGAACTGCGTCGAAGCCTCGCGGAGACGCTTTCCGAGGCGCTCGAGTTCAATCGGCAAGATGCCCTGGCCGCTGCCGGCGATGACTATTTCGAGGAGAAGGTCGCTATCGCATGAAGCGAGTTGAGCTGTTGAAGCTCCTCCGCCGACAGGGCTGCGAAAAGATTCGCGAGGGCAGACGGCATTCATGGTGGCGGGATGGCAAAGGCGGGCGCCGATCCGCGATTCCGCGGCATCGGGAAATCGACAATTTCCTGGCAAGAAAGATTTGCAAGGACCTCGGCGTAGAACCATTCAAGTAACTTCAGGTTCGCATAATCCGCAAGCGGGCACCGGGAGACAATGACGTTTAAGGCATATTGATTGCATCGCAATGGACCCTTGGGCTTACGTTGCGGGCAACCGGTATAATTCCTGCTTCGAGCATCCGGCCGTTTCTTCCGCGGGGCGTGCATGCAGCCCACCGATATACGTAACCCAGACTACTTCCATCGCGTTGTCGATTGCCAGTGGGGCTGCCCGGCGCACACCGACATTCCCGAGTACATCCGGCTAATCGCCCAGGGCCGATACGCGGACGCCTATATGCTCAACCGCAAGTCCAACGTGTTCCCGGCAATCCTGGGCCGCGTTTGCGACCGCCCCTGCGAGCCGGTCTGCCGGCGCAGCCGGGTCGAGGAAAAGCCGGTGGCCATCTGCCGGCTCAAGCGGGTGGCGGCGGACTTGAGGGGCAATATCGACCATCGGCTTCCCACCGCGCCCACGGAGAAAAACGGCAAGCGCGTGGCCCTGATCGGCGCCGGTTGCGCTTCGCTGACGGTGGCCAACGACCTGGCGCCGCTGGGATACGAACTCGTCATCTACGAGTCGCTGGACAAGCCGGGCGGGTTGATGCGCACCAACATCCCGGCATTTCGCCTGCCGGTCGAGGTGCTGGACGACGAAATGGACCAGATCCTGCGCATGGACATCGACCTGCGCCTGGGCCAGGAGATCAAGAGCATGCGCGACCTGCTGGACAACGGCGGCTATGACGCGGTGTTCGTGGGCACCGGCGCGCCCAAGGGCAAGGAACTGAGCCTGCCGGGGCGCCACGATACGAAATCCATACATATCGGCATCGAATGGCTGGAGAGCGTGGCTTTCGGACACCTCGATTCCATCGGCGAGCGGGTCCTGATCATCGGCGTCGGCAATACCGCCATGGACTGTTGCCGAACCTCGCTTCGCCTGGGCGCCAGCGATGTGAAGGTGATGGCGCGCAAGCCGCGGGGCTTTTTCAAGGCCTCCGACTGGGAGCTGGAAGACGCCGAAGAGGAGCGGGTGGAGATCATCGTGAACCACTCGCCGAAGGAATTTGTGGTTGAGGACGGCAAGCTGAAGGGCATGATCTTCGACCTGATGGAGTACGACATCGTGGATGGAAGGATTGCCGACAGCCGAATCACCGGCCAGGAGTTTTTCCCCTGCGACGATGTGATCCTGGCGATCGGCCAGGAAACCGCCTTCCCCTGGGTGGAGCGCGACATCGGCATCGAATTCGATCGCTGGGACGTTCCGATTGTCGATCGCGTCACTTACGAATCCACGCGCGAAGGCGTCTTCTTCGGCGGGGACGCCGCCTTCGGTCCCGAGAACATCATCTGGGCGGTGGAGCATGGCCACCAGGCGGCCATATCCATCCACAAGTATTGTCATGGCGAAGCCATCACCGAGCGCATGCCCCCGGGCATGAACCTGCTGGCCGCCAAGATGGGCATCCACGAATGGAGTTATTCCAACGACTACGAGACCGCCCCGCGGCGGGCCATGCAGCACATGGACCTGGAAAAGCGGTTCCGCAAGCTGGATATCGAGGTGGAGCTGGGATTCACGCCCGAACAGGCCGCCCGGGAAGCGCAGCGCTGTCTGAACTGCGACATTCAGACGGTCTTCGAAGCGCCGCTATGCATCGAGTGCGACGCCTGCGTGGACATTTGCCCGGTGCACTGTCTGACCATCGCCCCGAACGGGGACCAAGAGGACCTGCGCGGGCGGCTCACTGCCCCGGCCCACAACCTCGACCAGGCGCTTTACGTGTCCGCCGAACTGCCCCAGACCGGCAGGGTAATGGTCAAGGATGAAGACCTGTGCGTGCACTGCGGACTCTGTGCGGAACGCTGCCCTACGGCCGCCTGGGACATGCAGAAGTTCGAATTGCTAACCCCGTACGTGCATCACGAAGCTGCCGGGCGGCCTCCGGGGGGTTCGGCGGGCCGGCAGGAGCCGCAGTTCGATAAGGGGACAGACCAGGTGCGTCCCGCCGCCTGATTCCGGTGCAGGGCTTATGCCAACAGACAACGAGTTCACGATTCGCATCGCCAACGTAAACGGCACCGGCTCGGCCAGCGCCAATTCGTTGCTGATGAAGACCCTGTACCGGATGGGCATCCCGGTGGCAGGCAAGAACTACTTCCCTTCCAATATCCAGGGACTGCCCACCTGGTACGAGGTGCGCGCCAGCCAGCGCGGCTACCTGGCCCGTTCCGGCAGCGTGGACATCGCAGTGGCGATGAACGCCGAGACCTATCAGCGCGACCTTCGCGAACTGACCTCGGGCGGTTACCTGCTTTACGACTCCACCTGGCCGCGCCGCGAAGTGCTGCGCCGCGAGGACGTGCATATCCTGGGCGTTCCCCTGGCGCGCATGTGCAACGAGAACTTCGACAACGCGCGGGCCCGCATCCTGATGAAGAACATCGCCTATGTGGGTGTGCTGGCCGCGCTGCTGGAACTCGATCTCGACATCATCAGGGAGCTGCTGAGCCAGACTTTCGCCCGCAAGAAGCCGCTGCTGGAGGCCAATCAGATCGCCATCGGCCTGGGACACGACTACGCCCGCGAGCATCTGCACTGCCCGCTGCCGTTCGTGGCCCGCTCAATGGATGGGCCGGGTTCGAAAATCATTATCGACGGCAATACCGCGGCGGCCCTGGGCTGCGTGTATGCGGGCGCCACGTTCGGCGCCTGGTACCCGATTACGCCTTCGACTTCTCTGATGGATGCGTTTCGCAGCTTCTGCGCGCGGTTTCGTACCGCCGAGGACGGCACCCGCGAATACTGTGTGATTCAGGCCGAAGACGAGCTGGCCGCGATCGGCATGGTGCTGGGCGCCGGATGGAACGGGGCGCGCGCCTTTACGCCAACGTCGGGCCCGGGCATCTCGCTGATGTCCGAGTTTCTGGGATATGGCTACTACGCGGAGATTCCGGCCGTCCTTTTCGATGTACAGCGGGTGGGTCCGTCCACCGGAATGCCGACCCGCACCCAGCAGGGCGACATCCTGTCCTGCGCCTATGCCTCGCACGGCGATACCCGCCATGTTCTCCTGTTCCCATCCAATCCGAAAGAGTGTTTTGAGCTGGCGGCAACGGCCTTCGACCTGGCGGAAAGACTGCAGACACCGGTGATCGTGCTTTCGGACCTGGATCTGGGCATGAACGACTGGATGAGCCAGGAGCTGACCTGGGACGACGAATACCGGCCCGATCGCGGCAAGGTGTTGCGCTCCGAACAGCTTGAGGAAATGGAAGCGTTTTATCGTTACCTCGACGTGGATGGCGACGGCGTTCCCTACCGCACGCTGCCGGGCGAGCATCCCAAGGGGGCGTTCTTTACCCGCGGGTCCGGACACAATATGTATGGCGGCTACACCGAGAACGCCGGCGAGTACCAGGAGGTGCTGGATCGCCTGCGCAGGAAATGGGACCATGCCGCCTCCATCGTGCCGCGGCCCGAAATACGCACGGCCCCCGGTGCGCAGGCGGGAATGATCACCCTCGGCACCGGCGACTCAGCCTGCCGCGAGGCGCTGGACATCCTGGCCGGCCGCGGCGTGGCGCTGGACTATATGAAGATACGCGCCTTCCCCTTCGGTGAGGAAGTCGAGACTTTCCTGAAGGAACACAAACGGGTTTACGTCGTGGAGCAGAACCGCGACGCGCAGTTGCGCACCCTGTTGATCAACGAGGCCGGCGGGCGTGACGAGCAGCTCGTTGAGGTACTGCACTACAACGGCATGCCCATGGCCGCAACGTCGGTCGTCAGCGCGGTGGAGGCGGACATGCTCCGGGACCAGGCAGCATGAGCTACATCGCCCGTCCCAAGGTCAGTCACCCGGCCCTGGCTCGCAACGAGCTTGGCCTGACCATGCGCGACTACGTGGGCGGCATGTCGACACTGTGCGCTGGCTGCGGGCACGACTCGATTACCGGCGCATTGATCCAGGCCGCCTTCGAGCTTTCTATCCCGCCCCACCGCATGGGCAAACTCAGCGGAATCGGATGTTCGTCCAAGACCCCGGCGTATTTTGCGTCGTCCTCTCACGGCTTTAACTCGGTTCACGGGCGCATGCCGTCGGTGTCCACCGGCGCAGCGGCGGTCAATGGCAGGCTCCAGTACATCGGCATATCCGGCGACGGCGATTCGCTATCCATCGGCATCGGCCAGTTCGTTCACGCCATGCGCCGGAATCTCAACATGCTGTACCTGATCGAGGACAACGGCGTGTACGGGCTTACCAAGGGCCAGTTTTCCGCTTCCGCCGACAGCGGCAGCACCGCCAAGCGCGGGGAGGTCAACGAGCAGCAGCCCATTGATCCCTGCCTGCTGGCTATTGCCTCGGGATGCGGTTTTGTGGCCCGCGGGTTTTCGGGAGACCGTGAGCAGCTGGTGCCGCTGCTCAAGGCAGGACTCTCTCATCGCGGGTTTGCGATGATCGACGTTATTTCGCCCTGCGTCACCTTCAACGACCACGAGGGCTCAACCAAGAGCTACCGCTTTACACGCGAGAACGCATATCCGATAGGCCATACGGACTTCATTCCCCCCGAGGTGGAAATCAGGGCCGAAGTCGGCGTGGGCGAAACGCAGCAGGTTCAGTTGCATGGCGGAAGCAGCATTCTGCTGCGCAGACTGGATCAGGAGTACGACGCAAGCGACCGTGGGGAGGCCTACGCCTATCTCAGCCGGCGCCAGGGCAAGGGAGAGGTGGTGACTGGCCTGCTGTACGTCGAGGAGGGCGCCCCCGACATGCATGCACTTGCGCGGCTGGGGGACACGCCGCTGGCGGAGTTGCCGTACGAACGACTTTGCCCGGGGTCAGCTGCGCTGGCCGATTTGCAGGATCGCTTGCGTTAATGCGTCTTGAGGGCGGGACGCCCTCGTTCACGGGCTTGAGGCGGGACGCCCTCCTTCCATGCGGGCTGTAGCTCCGGCAGGGGAGGACAGCGCATCCAGGCGTCCAGCGCAACGGAGGTCTGCGCGGTCGTTTGCCCACCTGTCGCGGCCCGGCATACCAGGGCGCCCTGGGCAGTGAATTTCGACTCAAGCCGCAGCACCGGTCCGGGACCCGGGCCGGGATCGGGACAGAAGACTTCGGGCCTCAGACCGCGCAGCTGCCGGGCCGGAACGCGAAGTGAAAGCACTCTCCGCCAGGTGTTTTCCTCCGCCGAGAAAATGGCGCGCACCGTCGTATCCGAAATGGAGACCTGCAGGTGCCCACCAATGGTACCGGGAGGGCAATCGAAGCTGGCCGTCACCGAAAAGGAGTGCTCTTCGACCGTTTTCCCGGCTATCCAAACGGGTGCGTCTGCGGGCGGTTCGTTGTCGGGGGCGGGGAGGTAGGGACCTTGGAGGAGTGAGAGCAGAGCGCCGGCCAGTACGGGTGTCATTGCCGGAATGACGCGGCCGGTTCCTCATGCAAGCGCTGTTTCACGATAGCGGAACTCAGGCGGAGAAGCTCGATCCGCACCCGCATGTGCTCTGCGCGTTGGGATTGCGGATAACGAAGCGTGCGCCACTCAAGTCGTCCTTGAAGTCAATCTCCGCTCCCTCCAGGTATTGCAGGCTGGTGGGGTCCACCAGAAGAGTTACACCCAGTTGCTCCACCGAAGAGTCGCCCTCTTCGCGTTTCTCGTCGAAGGTAAAACCGTACTGAAACCCCGAACAACCCCCGCCGGAGATATAGACCCGCAGCATGAGGTCGGGGTTGGCTTCTTCCTGAAGCAGTTGCCCTACCTTGCGCGCCGCGGCCTCGGTAAAGACCAGCGGAGCCGCGCCCTGTTCCTCGCCGAAATATTGCGGTTCCATTCTGGCCTCTCAACTCAAGGACGCTTGCACCCGCTCTGCGGGCCTGGAATCCGGGCGGGGTCCGGCCGCCGCCGCACTTCTGGCGGCGCCGGCGGAACGTGCAAGAAGCTGGCCCTTGATGACTGCGCCCTTCTCGATTTCTATCTGCCCGTATTCGATCGAACCCTTGACACGCGCGGTCGATGTGAGGGTTACCGTTCCGCTGCAGGACAGGTCGCCCACGACCGTGCCTTGTATCAGCATGCGTGCGGCCTTGGCGTTGCCCTCAATGCGCCCGGTCTGGGCGACGGTGAGTTCGCTTTTCCTTTTGCCCGCTGCGGAAACGTCCCCCTTGACGGTTCCACCCACGTGACAGCCGCGGTCGAAATCAAGATTGCCGGCAACCGTGGCATCCGCACCGACCAGTGTCGTAACCGCATTGTTCAATCGATTCTTCATGTCCTTGGTCCCAGCGGCGCCCACGGAAATTCACGTTCAAAGCTGTGATGTTCTTCCGGTCTGGGCGTTACGCGTACCCGGATCTTGCGGGGTTCAAATTTCTCGGGCAAGGTCAGATCCGCGCTAAGTTCGGTGCTGCTTTCAAAATTGAATTCTATCCGACTCGCATTCAGCTGGCTGATCTCGTGCAGACCCAGTTCGTGGCCGGCGCCGTCCAGGGTGCCCGCAAACGCCAACTCCAGATGACCGCGGCAGCGCCCGGCCTTTGACAAAAGCGCCTGGGTCAGACCCACGCTCAGCCTGTAATTCTGGGCGTCCCCACCCGGTTCGACATTGAGGGAATGAATCCTCAATCCTGCGCGGGCTTCCTGGGGCGTAATAATTTCCTGGAGGCCATAGATGGTCATGCGCTGATTCATGACCTGACCCTGGAGGTCGCCGACCTGAGAACGAAGGGCAGCCACGGCCTCCTCGTCGATCATCTGGTTGAGTTCGTGGTTGCGCAGTTCCAGGTTTTCTATTCGGGCCTGCATGCCGGCTATTCTGTCGCTTGTAAGGCTGTAATGCAGCCACCAGCCGGTCAGGCCTCCGCCCGCGAAGACAAAGGCAACAATCAGAACAGACGCTACGGAATAGCGCCCGCGCCATACAAGTACTTTGTTGCGGCCCAGCAAAACCGTTCCCGGGAACCCAACCTGCCCCCTACTTTACCGTATATTGACGCTCGTCCGCAGGCCGACGCGCTCCTCGAATTCCGCCAGTACCTGCCGGTAAACGGAACGCTTGAAAGACACGACCTCGTCTGCCGGAAACCAGTAATCCACCCACTTCCAGGCATCAAATTCCGGCTCCGCGGTGAGGTCGGGACGAATACGCTCGTCATCGCAGGTGGCCTTGAGCAGCCACCAGAGCTGTTTTTGTCCGATGCAGCGTGGCGAACGCGTGCGGCGGTAGCGCGGCGGCAGTTTGTAGTTCACCCACCGGTCCATGCGCGCCACTTCCCTGACCTGCGAAGGTTCCAGTCCCAGTTCTTCCTCAAGTTCGCGGTACATGGCTGCGCGGGGCGGTTCGCCTTTCCGGATGCCGCCCTGGGGGAATTGCCAGCCGCGATGATCGCTGCGGCGCGCCAGCAACACCTTGTCGCGGCCATCCCAGACGACGATACCAACGCCTCGCCGATAGCCGTTGTGGTCGATGATGTCCTGTTCAGCCACCGCGCAAATCTCCCCGCATGCGAAAGGATACCCGCAAGGACGGGGCGTCGGAAACACGCCGCTGTTGCGTTACGATGCGAAAATAGGCTCGAGGCGCGGGCAGCGCCTGCCGTCGGCAGCCGTCATTTCAAGCAGGCAGCAAGCATGAGTCATTCCGTAAGGCAGCATCTTCGCCTGGAAATCGAGGCCTATGATCGAACCATTCGCACCTGGATTCCCGGTTATGGGCAGGTCCTGACCAGGGCCGCCAAAGAGGTCGCCCGGGTGAAACCGCGCCGGCTGCTGGATCTTGGGGCCGGAACCGGCGCCCTTTCCGAAGCCATACTGGAGAGCGGCGCGACCGCTATGGTCGTGTTGCTGGACGTGGACCCGGAGATGCTTGCCCAGGCCCGGGTGCGGCTGAAGCGTTTCGGCGAGAGGGCGCGTTTTCGCCGGCAGTCATTCCATGATCCGCTGCCGGAATGCGATGCCGTCGCGGCTTCGCTGGCGCTGCATCATGTGCCGGCCATGTCCGAAAAGACACGTCTGTACAAGCGAATCTTCAAGGCGCTGCCCCCGGGTGGCGTGCTGGTCAACGCCGACATCACCATGCCGGCCGGAGAGCCGCGCCGCAGCGAAGACTACGAGAAATGGGCGGCCCACCTGGTTTCATGCGGCATCGAGAAGGGCCGTGCCTACGAGCACTTCCGGGAATGGGCCGGCGAAGATACCTATTTCCCGCTGGAAATGGAGCTAGAAGCCATGAACGACGCCGGCTTTGACGCCACCTGTGCCTGGCGCGACATTCCCAACACGCTGATGGTCGGACACAAGCCCTAACGAAACGGCCAGCAGGTGACCATCGACGTAGTACATCGTCATTCCTTCTCCTCGCTCCGGATGTTGTGCATGATGTCGCGGTCGGCCAGGTTCCCCGACGGCGGCCGTTTGAAGCTCTCGATCCGCGATGGAATGATGCGCCTGGGATAGTAGTTGTTCTCGATGTCCGCGTCGGCGGTTTCCCACATCGGGTCCACCACGATGCTGCTGATCTTCTCCGGGGATACCAGGAGCTTTTTCAGGCCGTGCGGCGCGCGCCGCCAGGTTTCGGCCGGCAGGGTGATCCGCTCCTGTCCGCCGCCGACGTATTCGACCTGCAGAAGGATGGGCATGACCAGCCCGCCGAGATTGGAAAACTCAAGGATGTAGTAGTTGAGGTCCTCGTCCACCGCCCGCTCCAGCGTGGCGCGTTCCCAGTCCTCCAGTCCCGCCAGGAATTCCTCGTAGCGATTGCGCTCCACCCCGGTTACCGTGAATTCGTCGTTCTCATCGTAGAAGTCGCGCACGTCCGGGTTCCTTTCGACCCAGGTGCGCCTGCCCTCCGCCATGTTCTTCTCGACGAATACGGACGGCGGCTCGGACTCCTCGATCACGCGAAGCCGAGCGTAGTCCACGTCCGGGTCTTCGGTGTCCAGGCGCATTTCGTAGACCCGGTCGAGCGAGATGTCGACATGGTCGGTGGTGTAGAACCAGCCGCGCCAGAACCAGTCCAGGTCCACTCCGGAGGCCTCTTCCATGGTGCGGAAGAAATCCGCCGGCGTCGGCCGCTTGAATTTCCAGCGGCGGGCGTATTCCTTCAGCGCGAAATCGAACAGCTTCCGGCCGAGTATCGTTTCGCGCAGGATGTTCAGCGCCGCCGTCGGTTTGCCGTAGGCATTGGCCCCGAACTGCAGCACGCTGTCCGACTGGGTCATGATCGGGACCTGGTCGGTCGAGCGCATGTAGTCGGTCATGTCGCGCGGCTCTACCGCCCAGCTGAGTGCCGGGTCCCACTCGCGACCTGCCACGGCGTCCAGGTAGCTGTTCAGGCCTTCGTCCATCCAGGTCCACTGGCGCTCGTCGGAATTCACGATCATCGGGAAGAAGAAATGTCCGATCTCGTGAATGATTACGCCGATAAGGAAGCTCTTGTCCGCAAGGCTGTAGGTGCGCGATCCGTCGTCTCGCAAGGTGGTCCGCGGGCCGTTGAAGGTGATCATCGGGTATTCCATGCCACCGAGGAATCCCACGCTGACGGATTGGGCGGTGGGATAGGGGTAATCGAATGTGAACCGGGTGTAGACCTCGAGCGCGTGAATCACGACCTCGGTGGAATAGTCCGACCACAGCGTCCCGCCCTCCTTAGGGTAGAAGGACATGGCCATGACCTGTTCCTGATCGGCGCCGGGCTGCTGCATGCCCTTGGCGTCCCAGATGAACTTGCGCGACGAGGCCCAGGCGAAATCGCGCACGTTCGTTGCGGAAAAACGCCAGGTGGCGGTTTCGGAGGCGCCGTCGCGTTCGTTCTCGCGCGCCTCGTCGGGCGTGACGATGAAGACCGGCCGTTCGGCGGTCTCGGCCTGCTTCAGGCGCGCCCGCTGCTCGGCGGTCAGCACTTCCTCGCCGTTGGTCAGTTCGCCGGTGGCGGCCACGATATGGTCCTCGGGCACCGTGATCGAAACTTCATAGTCGCCGAATTCCAGCGTGAATTCGCCCGAACCCAGGAACTCCTTGTTGGTCCAGCCCTCGTAGTCGGTGTACGCGGCCAGGCGCGGGAACCATTGCGCGATGGCGAAAATGTGATTGCCGCCGGTGCGCGCATCGTCGGGGAAGTGCTCGTAGCCGCCGCGCGCCCGGAACGCGGAGCCATGCACGATGTTGTATGCGAAATCGACCGTGAATTCGGTCCGTTGGCCGGTCGCAAGCGGCACCGCAAGGTCCACCCGCATCAGGGTGCCGACAATCACGTGCTGCATGGGCTCGCCGGTCCCGTCGGTTACCGCGCGTATCTCGAACCCCAGGTCCTCGTCGTCCATGTAGTGCAGCCGGCGAAGGTTGGCCAGGCTGATTCGCGCCGCGTCGCCTTCGCTTTCGCCTGCCGCCGGAGAAGAATCTTCGAAAGTGCGGCTCATCTCCGCGATGGAGTCTTCGCGGAACCGGTTCTGGTCCAGATGCAACCAAACATAGGTGAGCGTGTCGGGCGAGTTGTTGTGATACGAGACGGTCTGGGTAGCGGTGATGCGTTGCTCCTCCTCATACAGAACTGCCGAAATCGAGTAGTCCACCTGCTGTTGCCAATACGCGTGACCCGGCTGCCCGGCGGAATTCCGGTACGCGTTGGCGGTCGGAAGAATTTCTTCGAGTTGCCGGAACTTGTCCTCAAACGGCGGCTCGGCTGTGTTTTCCATGCTCCAGCCCACCGAGCAGGCAAGCAGGGCGGCAGCAGCGGCCGGCAGTCGCCGGCCCGTCGATTGGCTTGAAATCACCGAAGTCTCTCCCACTGTCTCGTCATGAATGTCTGCTGCTGATTCCGCTATTGCGGTTCCGCCGGCTCGACTGTCACGGTCGGTTCGACCGCGACCTCAGCCAGCGGCTTCTCCCAACCTTCCAATAAAGGCAGGCCCAGCGCCCGGGCCAGCGTCGGCGCAATATGACGCGGAGTGACCCGCCGGTCAACGATCGCCGGTTTCAGGCTCGCGCCGTAGAACAGGACGGGCACACGCAGGTCAGCCAGATACGGCGATCCGTGGCTGGCCGCGTAAACGGGAGGATCCGCACTGACAAAACTGTTTTGCGATTCCACCACGTACATCTCCCCGCTGCGCCCGCTGAACCAGACGTTGCGGATCAGTTCGCAAATCCGATCGTCGCCGCAGTCATCCAGGCGCGAAGCCGGTACTGCCCGGGCGATTTCGGGACGCGCTTCCAGCCATTCGCCGGCCATGTGGCTGATCGAATCGAGGTCGAGGCCGAGGCGCTCTATGGCCGCAAGGTTGAAGTACGCCCACGGCATCACGATGCTCGTCACCAGGTCTTCATCCACGTTGAGCTCGGAGCTCAATTGCCGGTTCAGGCCCTGGACCACCCTGAAATCCTGCACGCCAATCGTGTTGAGGCCGGTACTCAATTGGCGGTTCAGGGCCTCAATAAGGCGCCTTGAGAAAATCCGCGTCGCCTCGGGATCGGCGCCGGGCACGTACTCCGGAATCGGCCGCATACCGTGATCCGAACTCAGCGCCAGAAGGTAGCGCCCCGGACCAATGCGGCTGTCCAGATAGTCCAGGAACTCCGACAGCAGCCGGTCCAGCCGGTGGAGATTGTCCTCGGCCTCGCGGCTGCCGGGCCCGAAAGCGTGGCCGATGCGGTCGGTGGCGGAAAGACTTACGGAGAGCAGGTCCGGAACCTCGTCCTCGCCCAGCGACTCGTTCTCGATGATGACCTGCGCCAGGCCCATGGTGATTCGGTCACCGTCGGGCGCGTAGCGTAACTGGTCGTAGTACAGGCGCGTTCCCGCGGGGGCGTAGCTATGGGGAAAAACGTTGGACCAGCCTTGCGGGGGCATTTCATGGCGGCGGTCGTCCTCGTGCGCGTAGGCTTCGCCGGGCATCAGCAATTCCCAAGCCGCCGGAAGCTGCCGGTAGGACGATTCGTTGTGGGCAGAGAGCCATTCCGGCTGAGCGCCCTCGGGGTAGTAGAAGCTGCTGGTAACGAAGCCCCCACTGCTCACGGAATACCAGAAAGCCTTGCCGTGCTGTCCGGCGATGAACACGGCGCCCCGGTCCTTGATGGACACCGAAAAGATCTTCGCGCGTCCCTGGTGGGCGGAATGGAGGCTGTCGGCAAGGGTGGGTGCGGCCAGCCGCGCCGGCGAAACTCCGTGCTCCCTGTCCCATACGCTGGGAAACTGTCGCCCAACCTCGCGTTCATACCAGAAATTCGAGATCACGCCGTGCTTCGACGGGTGGACGCCGGTAGCGATCGTCGCATGGCCCGGAGCAGTGGCGCTGGTCGCGTGGTCGTATGCGGCGTTTCCGTACACGACGCCCCCTTGCCACAGTCGCCGAAAGCCTGAGGAAGAGGCCTTGTGCGCCCATTCGCGGGTGCGGTCGGCGGTCAACTGGTCCACCACAACGATTACGGTCAGCGCCGGCGGCTCGAAGGTCGCATCGGTGTCCTGCGCCCAGCCCGGGTTGAGCGCGAGCAGGGCGGCCATTGTCGCGAGCCGGCGTGTTGGGTTCATGGCAAGTCTCCGCAAGCGGGTCAATGTACCGCAAAGCGCACGTGTCCACTAGTGTCGTTTGATGTGGCCCGGGACCATCCCCGGCGCTGTAACCGTACCGTCACAAATCTGTCACGTTGTTGACTCTGCCGGCCCCGAAACTTCCCGCTTGTCTATACGTCGTCCTTTAAGCGTCAATCCGGGAGATTGCGCCATGTTTCGATACCCATCGTTTTTCCGCCCTGTCGTACTTGCAGGGTTGTTTCTGCTCGCGCCGGTATCCGCCGTTCTTGCCGAAGGAGTCGTCGAAGGTCGCGTCAGCGATCAATCCGGCGAAGTGTTCTTCGAGGGAGCCATCGTCTCGCTGCCGGAATTGAACATCGAGCGCGTTACGGATTCCGCGGGCCGCTTCCGTTTTCAGAGCGTGCCGGCCGGCGAGTACCGGCTGGAAGTCAGCTATGTAGGGGCCGAGCCGGTTTCGGTCGGCGTGGCCGTGCGCGATGACGCCACCGAGCGGGCCAACGTACGGATCGGCTCTCAGGTCGGCCAGATGGAGAACATCATTGTTGTGGGTCAGGCGGCCGGCGCCTATGGCGCGATCAACCGCATGCGTTCCGCCGACAACCTCATTTCCGTCGTCACCAGCGATTCGATAGGCCAGTTCCCCGACGAAAACGTGAGCGAGGCCCTGCAGCGAATAAACGGTGTGTTCATCGAACGCGACCAGGGTGAGGGGCGTTTCGTGGGCGTGCGCGGCATCGATCCGCAGCTCAACGTGGCCAGCATCAACGGCCTGAACGTTCCGGCGCCGGAAAGCGACCGCCGCAACGTGGCCCT
Organism: uncultured Gammaproteobacteria bacterium; assembly: GCA_951828235.1. GTDB lineage: Bacteria > Pseudomonadota > Gammaproteobacteria > Steroidobacterales > Foliamicaceae > Foliamicus. The sequence continues at coordinate 839,600 of OX639965.1, read as the reverse complement.
GGACGTGATCCCCTCCGACCTGGTGGAGAGCCTGGAGGTGACTAAGACGCTGACCCCGGACCAGGACGGCGACGCGATCGGCGGCACCATCAACATCAAGAGCCTGAGCGCGTTCGATCGCGAGGGCATGAGTTACAAGCTCAAGGGCCAGTCCTTCTACAACGATCTGCAGGGCAGCCGGGGCCACAAGTTCTCCGGGACCTTCACCAACGCCTTTGATTTCGCCGGTGGCGAACTCGGTCTGGCGATGAGCGTTTCCACCAACGAGAGGGAATTCGGCACCGACAATCTGGAAGCCGACGGCGGCTGGGAGGAAGACGGCGGGGTGCGCTATCACGAAGAACTGGAGAAGCGCAATTACGAGATCACGCGCGAGCGGAACGGCCTGGCGCTCAACCTGGACTTTCGCGCCAGCGAGACTTCGAGCTACTACATGCGCACGCTGTACAGCGACTTCTCCGATCTGGAGCTCCGCAACCGGATCGAGTTCAAGCTCGACAAGGGCGACGTGGAATACGACAGCGACAGCCTCACTGCTACGGACACGCGTTTGCAGCGCGAGTTGAAGGACCGCTACGAGGAACAGGAAATCCTCTCGGTGCTTGTCGGCGGCGAGAACCTGATCGGCGACTGGACAGTGGAGTACAGCGCGGGCTATTCGGAGGCCAGCGAGGAGGAACCCGGCCGCGTCGATACCCAGTTCGAGATGAACGGGGTGGGATTCACGCGGTATGAGAACCTAGGCCGCGTGCCGTCGCTTTCCTTCAGCGCCGATGGCGCCATGCCGGAGAACTTCGAGCTGGACGAGATCGCCATCGAGGACAATTTCACCAACGACGAGGAGACCGCCTTCAGGTTCGACGTTACCCGCGACATGACCTTCGGCGGACACCCCGGCTACATCCGTTTCGGCGCAAAATACCGGGCGCGCGACAAGAACCGGGACGCGGGTTTACGGATCTTCGAGGATTTCGACGATGCCTTCGGCTCGGCGCCCACGCTGGACCAGTTCGTTTCCGGCTCGACCGACTACATGCTGGGGACCTACGGGCCGTACGTGTCCCCCGGGCTGCAGCGCAGTTTCGTCTGGGGGAACATCGGCGGGTCCTCGGCCTGCATGCTGGAGAGCTACAACGAAGACGCCTGTCCGTTCATCATGGACGTGGACGGGTCGCGGGTCGGTTCGGCAGCCGACTACGACATCGAGGAAAACGTGTCCGCGCTCTACCTGATGCAAAGGATCGACCTGAATAATCTGCGCCTCGTGTACGGAGTCCGCTACGAAGGTACGGACTTCACCGCCAAGGGCGCCTACGTTCGCGAAGTGGACGTGGACGGCCAGGACGACGTGCAGATCTCCGAGTCCCGCTACGAGAGCGATTATGGCAGCGTTCTGCCCAGCATCAATTTGCGCTACAAGCTTTCGAAGAACCTGATCCTGCGCGGAGCCTATACCCATTCGATCGCGAGGCCGTCGTTCGGCGACCTCAACCCCACCCCAGATGCCATCGAGATCGAGCAGGACGACGGCGAAATCGAGATGGCGGTGGAAGCCGGCAACCCGAAACTCAAGCCCTACAAGTCGCGCAACCTGGATTTCTCCGTGGAGTACTACCCCGGCAACATGGGCGTGCTCAGCGCCGGCGCCTTCTACAAGCGCATCGACGATTTCGTGTTCAATGCCGACGTGAGTTCCATCGCGGACCCGTCGGAATACGCGGGGAACATCGCGGTGACGGACCTCGAGGTATTCAAGCCCCTCAACGGCCAGTCGGCCAACCTCTACGGGCTGGAACTGGGATGGACCCGCCAGTTCACCGAACTGCCCGGGCCGCTGAACGGACTGATATTGATGGCCAATGCCACGATCACCGACAGCGATGCCGACCTCGGCCTGGGGCCGGATGCGGATCGTGGCAACGAGTCCCGCTTGCCGTCGCAGGCGGACCTGGTCGCCAACTTCGTGGTCGGTTACGAGAATTACGGTTGGAGCGTCAGGCTATCTTCGGCCTTCATCGGCAATCGTATTGCCGAGATCAACCTTGCGGACCAGAGCAACGACCTGTACGAGGACGGCCATCACCAGATCGACCTTACCGTCAAGTACGACGTGAACGAACAGCTTCAGCTGTACTTCAACGCCATGAACCTCGGCGAGGAGCCCAACTATCGCTACTATGGCCGTTCGCGCTACAACGGCCAGTACGACGAAATCGGACGCTCGTACGTGTTCGGGATTTCATACCGCAGCTTCTAGTGCCGTGTCCAACAGATACGTTTGCATCAGAGCGGGCGGGGCGGGCCAATGCAAGGCGCCGCCCGCAGGGAATACAGTGCGTATTGCCCAGGGCGCACTAGTGACGTGCGGAGTCCGCAAGCGACGCGTCCTGACGGCGGCGGGTTTGGCCGCGTTGATGACAGGCGGCCTTACGGGCGGCTGCTCGGAGGAGCCGGGGGTATCCGCACGCACTGATCTTCCCGCCGTTTATGCCGTCGTTGAGACCGAGCCGGTACGGGGCGGGGGCGATGCCGCGGACGATCCGGCAATCTGGATACATCCCGAAGACGCTTCGCTGAGCCTGGTCCTGGGTACCGACAAGCGTCGCGGCTTGTCGGTCTACGACCTTTCCGGGCGGGAAGTGCAGTTTCTGGCGCGCGGGCGCGTGAACAACGTGGATTTGCGCCAGGGCGTTGCGATGGCAGGCGGTCCGGCGACTCTGGCGGTCGCCACCAACCGCAGCGAGGTCGCGATGGACATCTATCGCGTGTCCGGAGAAGGGCGGGTAGAGCTGGCATTGGCGCAGGCGCTCGAAATTGATGATCCCTACGGTATCTGCATGCACCTGGACGCCGCCGGCATCGCCTACGCCTATGTGAACGGCAGCGGCGGAGAATACGAGATCTGGCGTCTGAACAATGGAGGCGAGCTGAAGCCGGAACGCATCGATCGGTTCTCGCTACCGACCAAGCCCGAGGGCTGTGTTGTCGACGACCGTACGGGGGTCGCCTACATCGGCGAGGAAGAGCATGGCATCTGGAAGATGCCGGCGCGCGCCGGAGGATCTGGAGAGAAGACGCTTCTTGACTCGGTGGATTCGGATCGCCTTACCGCCGACGTGGAGGGGCTGGACATATATCGGACCCGGCAGGGGCACGCGATTCTGGTCGCTTCCAGCCAGGGCGACTATACCTATGCCTTCTACGACCTCAATGACGGCGACCGCTATCTCGGCTCCGTGCGGATCGCCGACAATCCCGCATCGGGGATCGATGGCGCCGAGGAGACCGACGGCCTCGCGGTCAGCGCAGTCAACCTCGGGGCGGGACTCGAGCAGGGCGTGCTGGTCGTGCAGGACGGTTTCAACCGCCGGCCGGAAGAAAAACAGAACTTCAAGCTTGTGCCCTTCAGTTCGGTCGTCTCGGCGCTGAACCTGGACGCAACTTCGGCAAGCGAGTAATCACGACGGCGCACAGGAAAAGCCCGGGCGGGCGTACGCCCGTACAATTCGCCGTTCGCCGCGATCCGCTTGTCCCATGCCGAACCTGGAAGACCTCAGAAAGCAGCTAGGCGCCATCGACCGCCAGATCATCGGCCTGCTCGCGCGGCGCCAGGACATCTCCGCGCAAGTCGGCAGGGTCAAGCACGACGCGGGCGTTCCCTCGCGTGATTTCGCCCAGGAGGTGCGCGTGGTGACCCGGGCCCGCGACCAGGCTGAAAAGGCGGGTCTGCCGGGCGATCTGGCCGAGGACATCGTGCGTCTGCTGATCAACGCGTCGCTGTCGCGCCAGGAGCGGGTGCGGCTGCAGGCTCGGGGCCAGGGCCAGGGCCACCGGGCGCTGGTCGTGGGTGGCGGCGGTCAGATGGGCCGCTGGTTTTGTGAATTCCTGGGATCGCAGGGTTACGCGGTAACGGTCGCCGATCCGCACAGTCCGCCCAGGAAGCTCCCCCACGTGGAGGACTGGCGCGACGCTTCCGGGGACTTCGAGCTCACGGTCGTTGCCGCGCCGGTAGCGGCCAGCGCCGGCATTCTTGCGGACATGCACCGGGCGCGCCATGCGGGACTGATCTTCGACATCGCTTCGATCAAGAATCCGGTTAGGGACATTTTGCGGAGCATGGCTGCCGACGGAATGCAGGCGGCTTCGATCCACCCCATGTTCGGACCCGATACCGACCTGCTGTCCGGCTGTCACATATTGCTGATGGATGTCGGCGCGCCGGAGGCGGCCCGGTCCGCTGCGCGGGTGTTCGGCGGCACCATGGCCGAAATCCTGCAGGTGCCGCTGGAGGAGCACGACCGGCTCATCGCCTGGGTGCTGGGAGTCTCCCACGCGATCAACCTGGCGTTCATCCACGCGCTGGAGGAAAGCGGCGAGCAGGCGCCGGTGCTGGCCCGCCTGTCGAGCACCACCTTTGACGCCCAGCTCGATGTCGCCCGCGCGGTGGCCGGTGACAACCCGCACCTTTACTTCGAAATTCAGCGGCTGAATCCGCATGGCGCGGAAGTACTCGGCGAGTTGATGTCCTCCGTCGACAAGCTCTCCCGAATCGTTGGCGATGGCGACGAGTCGGCTTTCGTGCGGCTGATGGAAAGCGGCCGCCGCTACCTGGCTGCGCGCGACTAGTGTCCTGTCACGACACCAGGCAGAGATGAAACCCAGGGCAAGGATCTTACTCAGCCGGCGCTGGCCGAAACGCGTCGAGTCGATCCTCGATGAGGACTATGAAGTCTGGTCCAATGCCCGGGACCACGCGATGAGTGCGGCAGCCATGCGCCAGGCCCTGCGCCGCGCCGACGGTTTCTGTCCCACCGTGACGGATCGGCTGGATTCCGACGTGCTTCGCGTGCCGTCGCCGCGCACCCGGATTCTGGCCAACTTCGGCGTTGGCTTTGAACACATCGACCTGGATGCCGCCCGGCGCTCCGGAATTGTGGTCACCAACACGCCGGATGTGCTTACTGATTGCACCGCCGACCTGGCCATGGCGCTGATGCTGGCGGCGGCGCGGGGCGTGGTTAGCGGCGACCGCAGGCTAAAGGCGGGTGACTGGGCGGGTTGGCGGCCGACCCATATTCCGGGCGTTCGGGTTAGCGGCAAGACCCTGGGCCTGGTGGGATTCGGGCGGATCGGACGGGCCGTGGCGCAGCGGGCGGGGCAGGGATTCGGGATGCGCGTGCGTGTCTTTGATCCCCGGCCTCCGTCGGACGAAGAGGCGCGCGGACTGGGCGTCGAGGTCTGCGCCGGCCTGGACGAGCTGCTGGAGACCAGCGACTTCGTGTCGCTGCACTGCCCCGTCACCCCCGAAACGGAAGGGATGATCGGCGAGCCGCAATTGGCTCGCATGCGCCCGGGGGCGATACTCATAAACACCGCGCGCGGAGCGCTGGTGGACGAACATGCGCTTGCCAGGGCGCTGCGATCGGAACGCCTGGCCGCCGCCGGCCTGGATGTCTACGCACGCGAACCGGAGGTCCCCGCGGAACTGAAGGAAATCGGCCGGGTGGTACTGCTTCCGCACCTGGGCAGCGCGACGCGCGAGACCCGCGAGGCAATGGGAATGCGGGTGAAGGAAAACCTGGATCGTTTCTTCGCCGGTGAGGAGCCGCCCGACCGCGTCGCCTGACGGAGCGAGGGCGTCCCGCCCTCCTTCCGGTTGCACTTTACAATTCCGTGCAATTGCAAGCCTGAAGGGGAAAGGCCAATGAAAGCACGCGCAGCCGTAGCCTGGGCCGCGGGAGAGCCGCTGCAAATCGAAACCGTCGACGTTGATGGTCCGCGCGAGGGCGAGGCGCTGGTGCGAATCGTCGCGACCGGCGTCTGTCACACCGACGCTTACACGTTATCGGGTGACGATCCCGAGGGCGCGTTTCCCGCCATACTCGGCCACGAGGGCGGCGGCATTGTCGAAGAGGTGGGCGCAGGCGTAAGCAGCGTCAAGCCTGGCGACCATGTCATTCCGCTGTATACCCCGGAATGCCGCGAATGCGATTTCTGCAAGTCCGGCCTGACCAATCTTTGCCAGGCCATTCGCGTTACGCAGGGACAGGGCCTCATGCCGGACGGCAGCAGCCGCTTTTCCTCAGGCGGCAAGACCGTCCTGCATTACATGGGCACCTCCACTTTTTCGGAGTACACGGTCCTGCCGGAGATCGCCGTGGCCAAGGTCAATCCGGCCGCGCCGCTGGACAAGGTCTGCCTGCTGGGTTGCGGCATCACAACCGGAATAGGGGCGGTACTCAACACGGCCAGGGTGCGCGCCGGATCCACGGTGGCGGTTTTCGGTCTGGGCGGTATCGGCCTGAGCGTCATCCAGGGAGCGGTAATGGCCCGCGCCGAGCGCATCATCGGCATCGACATCAATCCGTCCAAGTTCGAGATGGCCGGCCAGCTGGGCGCTACCGACTTCGTGAATCCGAAGGACTACGGTGCGCCGATACAGGAGGTCATCGTGGATTTGACCGATGGCGGCGTGGACTACTCGTTCGAATGCGTGGGCAACGTGGAGCTGATGCGGGCCGCGCTTGAATGCTGCCATAAGGGTTGGGGCGAAAGCACCATCATAGGCGTGGCCGGCGCCGGGCAGGAGATCGCCACGCGGCCGTTTCAGCTTGTGACGGGGCGCGTGTGGCGCGGCACGGCATTCGGCGGTGTGCGCGGGCGCAGCGATCTCCCGGGCATGGTGGACCAGTACATGGGCGGGGAAATCGAAGTGGACCGGATGATCACGCACACGATGCAGCTCGACGACATCAACGATGCCTTCCACCTGATGCACGAGGGCGAGAGCATTCGCTCGGTGGTCTATTTCTGATCGCCTGCCTGTGAGAATCGTGACGGAGAGCCGGTGCCACGAAGGCCGGCAGCTTACGGTCGAACACGCCTCGAACGCCTGCGGCTGCCCGATGCGTTTCGCATTGTTCCTGCCGCCGGGCCTGGCGGAAGGCGGCAGGGCGCCGGCGCTTTATTTTCTTTCCGGCCTGACCTGCACCGAGGAAAACTTTACCGTCAAGGCCGGCGCCCAGCGCTTCGCCGCTGAATCCGGCCTGGCCCTGGTCGTGCCCGATACCAGTCCCCGAAATACAGGTATTCCGGGCGAAGACGACGAGGACTTTCTGGGCTCGGGAGCCGGCTTCTACCTCAATGCGACCCAGGCTCCGTGGTCGGCGCACTACCGGATGTACGACTACGTAAGCAGGGAGCTGCCGCGGTTCGTGGAATCGTCCTTTCCGATCGATCCCGCGCGGCGCGGAATCGCCGGACATTCCATGGGCGGGCACGGCGCGCTCGTGATCGCGCTGCGCAACCCGGGACGCTACCGTTCCGTCTCTGCTCTGGCCCCGATCGCGAACCCCACTTCTTCGCCCTGGGGGCGCGCGGCCTTCGCGGCCTACCTGGGCGAGGAAGGCCCAGCCTGGCAGGAATACGACGCCAGCGCGCTGGTGAGAAAGGCGCAGCTGGACCTGGAGATCCGCATCGATCTCGGCAGCGCCGATCCATTCCGCGAAGAGGAACTGAGGGTCGAGCAGTTCCTCGCGGCCTGTCGCGAGTCCGGCCAGCGCGTGAATTTCCATCTGCGCGGCGGTTACGATCACGGCTACTTTTTCGTCAGTTCCTTCATTGAGGGCCATGTCCGCCATCACGCCGCCGCGCTGGCGGCCGGTGACGCCAGTGACGATGGCTGACTTGAGCGGGGCTCCGCCCGCAGATCCCCTTCCTGTCCTCCGCGAGTGGCTGGACGCCGCCGCCGGCCTGACCGATCGGCCGAATCCACATTCGTTTGTGCTTTCAACTACCGACGCGAGTGGCCGGGCCGATGCGCGTGTGGTGTTGCTCAAGCACTACGATGGAGACAGGGGATTCCTCGTTTTTTACACAAATTACCTGTCCGCGAAGGGTCGACAGCTTGCGACCCGTCCCGGGGTGTCAGCCCTGTTTCACTGGGACCGGCTGGGAGTGCAGGCCCGCGTTCGCGGTCCGGCGGTCATGTCGCCTGCTTCCGAAAGCGACGCTTATTTCGCTACCCGCAGCTGGGAAAGCCAGCTCGCCGCCTGGGCCAGCGATCAGAGCAAGCCGGTTTCCTCGCGGGACGATCTTGAGGCGCGGATGAACGAGGCGGCGGCCCGGTTCGGCGGCGACGGCCGCGACTGGGGCAGTGGCGAGCCGCCACGCGCCATAAGCCGTCCGCCGCACTGGGGCGGCTACCGGCTGTGGGTGCGCGAGGTGGAATTATGGATGCAAGGCGGCGCGCGCCTGCATGATCGGATTTGCTGGTCGAGAGATCTCGAAGCGGCGGCCGGCGGTGAATACCGGGCCGGCGCCTGGAGCGCCCGGCGCCTGCAGCCCTGACGCAAGTAAAGGCAGTAAAGCAAAAGGCAGTAAAGGCAGTAAAGCAGTTGACTCATTGAGCCTATATGGTCTAGATTGGACTATATTCCTATCGGAGGCATCATGTCACTACACACCTCCAATAAGAGACGGGTATGGACCGTAGCCGAAGCTAAGGCGCGTCTATCTGAAATCTTGCGTTTATCCGAGACGGAGGGCCCTCAACGTATAGGCGCTCGAAAGGCCTTCTTTGTGGTTTCGGCCCAGACTTTGCAAGCGCTGAGCCCGACGCGGAAACCTCTAGGCCAATGGATGGTTGAGCACTTTCCCCGGGGAACTGATCTCGTAATTCCGGATCGGCATGAGCCTGGACGGGAGATCCCTTTCAGCGCGCCGTCTCAAGAATGAACGGCTGGTTGCTGGACACAAATGTAGTATCCGAACTGACAAAATCATCGCCCGACAAAAGTGTGGTTTCTTTCTTGTCGGCGCGCAATGAGTTGTGGCTGTCTTCCGTTGTCCTTCACGAACTGGAATTCGGCGTGCAGTGTCTTTCCCTGGGCAGAAGGCGCACTCGTTTGCACGAGGCCCTTGCCGTCCTTTCCGCTTTATTCGAAGATCGCATTCTTGCCGTGGAAAGAACGGAGGCTGAATGGGCAGCGCGGTTGAGGGCAGTCGCGCACCGATCGGGTCGGGTACTTCATCTGGGCGATGCACTGATCGCCGGAACGGCAAGAGCGCATGAATTGGCGGTGGCGACTCGAAACGTGAGTGATTTCGAAGGTATAGGCGTGAAAATCTTAAACCCTTGGACTGAAGATGCTGTCTAGTACACCACGCCCAGGATTACCGCTACCGCCACGATCGGGCCCCAGACCCAGTGCAGGCTGCGCTCCACCAGCACCACGGCGCCCCGCACCCGGTCCGGGCGGTCGCCCAGCGCTTGCGCGCCAACCACGCCGAGAACGGTGCCCGTGCCCTCGAAAAGGTTGGGCTGCTGGTCGGCCGGTATGCCGCGCCAGGCGTTGACCGCGTCGTCGAAATTGCCGGCCAGGGCGAAGCTGGCGGACGTAATGCGGGCCGGAATCCAAGCCACCACGCCGTGCAACTTGACCGTAGCCCGATGCAGTTCTTCACCGCCGGGCAGGGTGCCCGTGAAACGGCGCAGGCTGTTCAGCACGCGGAAGCCGAAAGCGAATGCCGGACCCAGTGGTCCTGCGACCAGGAACCAGAAAATTACGCCGAAAATCCGGTTATTGGCTTTCCGGTAGGTTGCCTCTTCCACCGCGGCCGCCTGGTCCTTCGGCTTGTCCGGCGCCCCCCCGCCGAGGATGACTTCCGCCTGTGCCCTGGCGCCGTCTGCATCGCCGGCATCGGCCTTTTCGTGGAAGGCGAGGGCCTCGGCCTTCAGGTCGCGCGGCCCGAAGGAGAACAACAGGACGATCACCGCGAACACGAACCACACAATCATCCAGTCGTCGCGCAGCAGCCAGGCAATGATTCCGACCGGGACTGCGCATACCAGCGTAAGGCCCGCGACGATGTACGGCGCGGCGCGCTTGTCCAGGCGAATCAGGCGTTGCGCCAGTTGGTTCGCCTGCTCCTCCAGCCCCCGGAACTCACGCAGATGCGACCATCGCGCCAGGTAGCGTTCAGCGTATATGCCAATAAGCAGGGCCAATAGTTTCATTTCTCGCGCTCTCCAGCCCGGGCCAGTTTCGCCGCCAGCCTCGCCCAGTCGAAAGTTTGTCCCGGGTCCCATTTGCGCCCCGGGGCAATATCGCTGTGTCCCACGACCGGTGCGTTCCGCAGGGACGGCAGACCGTCCCGCAAAGCCGTTATGGCGGCACAGGCCTGATTGTATTGCCTATCGGTGAAAGGAGTGGCCGCGTCGCCCTCCAATTCCAGTCCGACGGAGTAGTCGTTGCAGGAAGAACGGCCACGGAACTCGGACTCGCCGGCGTGCCAGGCGCGCTCTAGCACGCTCACGAACTGCACCAGTTCGCCGTCGCGGCGCACCAGGAAATGCGACGAAACCCGCAAGTCCGCCAGCCTCCGGAAGTAGGGGTGAGCCGACGGGTCGAGCCTTCCGAAGAACAGGTCCTCGATTTCGCTGCCCCCGAACTCGCCGGGCGGCAGCGAAATGGCATGCAGTACCAGCAGGCCGATGTCGGATCCCGGCGGCCGGGCGTCGCGGTGAGGGCACAGCGACTGCCGCGCGCCTTTCATCAGGCCGGTGTCCGGATTCAGCCTAATCACTTCACTCGCCCACAACCACTTAGAATGTGCCCGGCCAGCGTCATTTCCTGATCTCCGAAGATGAAATCCCGAACTCTCGGCGTAGTCATGGACCCTATCGGTACCATCACGCCGCAAAAGGATAGCACCCTGACACTGCTCCGAGAGGCGCGGCGGCGCGGTATTTCGCTCTATCACTTCACTCTGAACGATATCGAAATCAGGGACGGACGCGCCTACGGGCGGGGAGCTCCGCTTGAAGTAACCGATGACGACGGCGACTGGTTCCGACTCGATGCTGCGCGCGACATGCCCCTCGGTGATCTGGATTTCCTTTTCATGCGCAAGGATCCTCCGTTCAACGCCGAGTACATCTTCGCAACATACGTGCTGCAGCGGGCCCAGGACGAGGGGGCGCTGGTGGTAAACGATCCCCAGGCCCTGCGCGACGTAAACGAAAAGGTGTTCATCGCGTGGTTCCCCGAACTCGCGCCTCCCACGATCGTAACCCGGTCGATGGATAGCATCCGCGCCTTCCTGTCCGCGCATGGGCGCATCGTGGTCAAGCCACTGGACATGATGGGAGGCCATTCGATCTTTGCTCTGGACGAAGCGGACAAGAACCTTGCGGTGATTCTCGAGACCATCACCGCCGGCGAAACCCGCTACGCGATGGCGCAGCGGCACCTGCCCGAAATCGTTGACGGCGACCGGCGGGTGCTTTTGATTGACGGCCGGCCAATGAGCCCGGCGCTGAACCGCGTGCCCCGGACCGATGACAATCGCGGCAACCTCATGGCCGGGGCGCGGGCGGAGGTGTGCGATCTGACGCCCCGGGACGTTCAGATCTGCGAGCGCGTAGGCGCGGAGCTGGCGGTTCGCGGAGTGGCGTTTGCCGGACTGGACATCATCGGCGACTACCTGACCGAAGTGAACATCACCAGCCCCACGGGAATCCGGGAAATCCAGAAACTGGCGGGGGTGGACGCCGCCGCCCTGCTTTTCGACAGCCTGCTTGAGCGCGTGGGCCGGAGTGTCTCGTAGCGCCGGTAGATATAATCCCGGCAGATACGCAGAAACCGGCCGTCATGGAAGAATTCGACTCACTTTCCGGCAAGCTTCTCATCGCCATGCCGGCGATGCCCGATTCCCGCTTTCGCCAGACCGTCACGTACCTGTGCGGGCACAACAGCGACGGCGCCCTGGGGATCGTCATCAACCGACCTTCCGACATGAAGCTCGGAGAGGTGTTCGAGCAGCTTGCACTCGACAGCGGGGATCGCGACCTCGCCAACCAGAATATCCTCAAGGGCGGACCGGTAAACCGCGAACGGGGATTTGTGCTGCATGAGGCCGGAGGCAGCTGGGATTCCACGATCTCCGTTTGCGGCAACATCGAGGTGACCACCTCGCGTGACGTGTTGTCGGCGATCGCAGGAGGCAAGGGCCCGCGCCGTGCGCTCCTTGCCCTTGGCTGCGCCGGCTGGGGTGAGGGTCAACTGGAACAGGAACTGCGCTCCAACTCCTGGCTGGTGGTGGACGCGACGGAGGAAATCCTGTTTGAGACCCCCTACGAGCAGCGCTGGGCCGCTTCCGCCGCGCTGCTGGGGGTGGACGTCTCCCGGCTGGGGCTGCAAGCCGGCAACGCCTGACGCGATTACTCCGCCCGCGCGGCGTACGTAATGCGGACCGAGCCTGCGATTGCCCTTGACTTCGGAATGAAGCGCGTGGGCGTGGCGACCGCGACCGGCGGCGTCATTACGCCGCGCCGGCACCTGCCGGCGCGCGCCGGCGAACCCCATTGGGGGGAGCTGGATCGCCTGGTTCGTGAATACAGTCCGCAGGTACTGGTGCTGGGCTGTCCGCCCGATCCCGACCCCGAACTGGGGGGTGCGCTCAAGCGGTTTCGCAAGCACCTGCAGGACCGTTACGGGCTGTCGGTGGAAACAATTCAGGAACACCTCACGACCCGGGAGGCGCAGGCCTGGCTGCGTGAGCGGCGTTCATCCAAAGAACCCGGGCGGCGGGTCCGCAAGGGAGAGGTCGACAGCCTCGCCGCCTGCCTGATTGCCCGAGACTGGCAGGAGACAGAATGATGAAGCTTGGAAGATCGGCAATTGCCCTGGCTGCGGCGTTCCTTTTGAGCGGCGCCCTGCCGGCTGCGCACCTGGTCCTGGTTGCCGGAGCGTCCGGCCGCAGCGGCAGCGCGGCGATGCGGCTGCTTGACGAAGAGGGCTATACGGTGCGCGCGACGACTACCAATCGCGCTCGCGCCGTGGAACGGCACGGCGCTCAATGGGACTGGGTGGAGCTGGACGTGCGTGACCGCGACGCGGTGTTTGCGGCCATGCAGGACGTGGACTACCTGATCTGCGCCATCGGCACGCGGTCGCTGCTGGGTGGCAACGGGCCGGAATTCGTCGACTACGCCGGCGTGGTCAATCTCGTGGACGCGGCGGTCGAGGCGGGGGTCCGGCATTTCGTGCTGGTGTCCTCCGCGGCCGCTGGGCCCTACCGCGAGCGCAGCCGGATGATTCTGTTCGCGCGGGCCAGGCACTGGAAGACGCTTGGGGAGAACCATCTGAAGAACAGCGGCCTGGACTACACAATCGTCGGGCCCAGCGGCCTTCGCGACGATCCTGCGGAGGGCAGGCTGCGGGTAATGGCCCGGGCGGACTACGACACGGGCCGGGTGGCGATTGGCGATGTGGGAATGCTGACGGTTGACGCGCTTACCAATCCGGATGCGCGCAACAAGAGTTACGCGGTCGTGCGCGACGAATCGGCGGCGCCCGGCGCCTGGCGGGAAATGCTCAAGGCCATTGAGATTGACAGCGTGACGGAAGAGTCGCCGGACCACCCGCTCATGCCGGATCCGGAGTGACGCGCCACGAGGCGCGTCACACGACACTCGCCTTAGCCGCCCTCCCAGTCGAGCACGCTTTCAAGCGCGCCCGGTTGGCGTTCCTCCAACGCGGCGCGAAACCGGGCCGGCAGATCGTCCGCACGGTCGAATTTCCTGCCGATCACGGACCAGAACATATGCCCGGGTATGTCGGGCATGTCCAGGAGTCCCGACCAGTCTCTCACCGCGTCCCAACTGTAGGATGGGGTGAGAGAGGTGATGCCGGAATCGGCAAGGGACGTCGCCGGCAGCGTGAAGGTGTCGATGGCCAACTCTCGGCGAACCTTCCCGCCCGTCGCGGTGAATGCGCTGTAGGCCCTGCGGCGAATGATTACCTGGTCACCGGCGCGCAGCAGTTCAAGCGAGACCGGCCGACCCAGAATCGAACTCTCCCATGGCATGTCGACCAGCAGTTCCACGCGCTCGGGCGAGTAGCGGACCGGCTGTCCCGGACCGCACGGGGTCCTGAGTTCGGTCCGTCTTCCGGTAAGCGGGTTGATGAAGCCATCGATAAACGCACCCGAATCCGCGTCCTTGTACAGTCGGCAGGACATGGTGCGCTCTTCGTAACGGTCTTCCGCAAGCCGGCGAAACCGGCGAACGGTCACGCTTTCGATCGAAAACAGGGCGACGCCGTCCGCATCCTGCGGCAGGCCGTAGGCGGTGCCGGCGGCCCATTCGTATGTCACGCCGCCGGCGATATCGCCCTTGAGCCGCAACCAGGTCTCCATCGCGATCCTGGGGTCGGACAGATCGGGAAGCTCCGCTGCTACAGGCGGGGCGACAAGAAAGGCAGCGAGCAAAACGCCGGCGGCGCAACGGACCCTCCAGGCAAGACAAATCCGTTTGGGAACTGCACAATTCATATACTGAATGATCCTTCTCTTTTCCGATTCAATAAATTATGAGCGCTGACCCCGTCTTCGTCGAGGAAGGCGAGGTGCTGTCGCACCGGAAATTTCCGGGCGGTCAGTACCGAATTCGCTTACGCACGCCGCGCTGCGCCGCGGCCGCGCATCCGGGCAGCTTCGTGCATCTGCGCTGCAATTCGGAGTTGCTCCAGCGGCGGCCGTTGTCGATCATGCTTGCCGATGCCCGGGAAGGCTGGATCGAACTCTTATACAAGACTGGCGGACAGGGGCTGACGCTGCTCTCGGGCGCCGAGCCCGGATCCCGCCTGCATTCCATGGGGCCGATCGGACACGGATTCAGCCTGCCCGAAGCGCGTCCGATCGTGCTTCTGCTTGGAGGCGGGGTGGGTATTCCACCGGTTCTCTTCCAGGCCCAGCGGCTGGCGGGAAACGGGAAATGGAGCCCCAGGCTTTTCCTGGGTTCGGAACTGCCGTTCCCCTTTACGCTGGAAATGCACGGCGGCGAAAACCGCTTGCGTTGTGCACAGCGATGGGGCGTGCCTTCGCATCTGGCCAGCAATGCCGGACTGGAGGGCTGCTATCGTGGAAATCTCACCGAGCTGGCGCATGAATGGCTTGCCGGGCTGCCGCGCGAGCGTCTGCCCGAAGTGGCGGTGTACGCCTGCGGGCCCACTCCGATGCTCGAGGCCGCAGCCGTGCTGGCGGCGGAATTCGGCGTCTATGCGGAGCTGTGCCTGGAGGAATACATGGCCTGCGCTGTCGGCGGCTGTGCCGGCTGCACTGTCGAAGCCCATACGCCCGATGGCCTGGCCATGAAGCGCGTATGCGTGGACGGACCGGTGTTTCCCGCATCGTGGATCTATCCGTCCTAGGATTCGTCAAATGCGAACGTTGTATATCGGCCTGATTTCGGGCACCAGCATGGACGGCGTAGACGCGGCGCTGGTGGATTGCTCGGGCGCCGAACCGCGACTTGCCGGCACGCACAAGGGCGAATACTCCGAAGAGCTTGCCGCCCGTTTGCGGACCGCGGCGCGGAGCAAGGGGAGATGTGCGCTCGCCGAAGCCGCGGCGCTGGACGCGGAAGTGGCGGCCGCATTCGCCGAAACCGCGCTCGCGCTGTTGGATGCTGCGGGTTGCGATCCCGCAGAGGTCGAGGCCATCGGAAGTCACGGGCAGACTCTCTGGCACGCGCCCGACGCGCGTTTGCCGCACACCGTGCAGATCGGATCGCCAGCGCGCGTCGCGGCCCTGACCGGCATGATTACGGTGGGCGAGTTCCGCAGCGCCGACATGGCGCTGGGCGGCCAGGGGGCTCCCCTGGCGCCCGTGTTTCACAAGTGGTTGTTTGGTCACCCGCAAGAAACGAGGGCGGTCGTCAATATCGGGGGAATCGCCAATCTGAGCGTGCTGGCCGCCGACGGGGACGTTGCGGGCTACGACACCGGGCCGGGGAACACGTTGCTGGATGCGTGGGCCCGCACCTGCCGCGGCGAATCGTATGACCGCGACGGGCAATGGGCGAGGTCGGGCAAGGTCAATGCGGAACTGCTCACGCGCCTGCTGTCGGACGAGTATTTTTCCGCGCCTGCGCCCAAGAGTACCGGCCCGGAACATTTCAATTTGCATTGGTTGGAGCGGGCCGGTATTTCGGACAAGGCGCCCGAAGACGTGCAGGCCACGCTGGCGGAACTGACCGCCGTCGGAATTGCCGATGCGGTTGATTTATCCTGCGCCGGCGCGGCGCTCGCGGTTTGCGGCGGTGGGGCGTCCAATTCCTTTCTGATGGAGCGGCTGGCGGCGCGCTGTTCAGGCCCGCGGCCGGTCACGACCGCGGAATGGGGCGTGCATCCAGACTGGGTGGAGGCGGCCGGATTTGCGCTTCTGGCGCGCGCCCGGCTGCTCGGTGAACCGGGCAACGATCCGGCCGTCACCGGGGCGAGCACCGCCATTCCGCTGGGCGGGGTCTTCCTTCCCTCCTGATTTCCCCGACGCCGCTGCCATGCAAGAATAGGAAGAGCATGAACGGAAGTTTGCGGACCGTCGACCACGGCGACGCGGGCTCGCACGGCCCGGCAGCGCGCTTGCGGCGCGACTGGGCGCTGGCGCGGCGCATACTCGGAATGGTCTGGTTATATTTCACGGCGGGCCGGCGCGTGCGCAAGGCCTATCGCGCCTGCGAGCGCGAGGGCAGGCTGTACTGGGTGGACGGCGTTGGCGGCGAAGACCGATGAGTGCTGCAAACGGCCGTATTCGTCCCAAGGACCCGCCTCCGCCCGAGTACGCCTTCGGCTACCTCAAGCCGCCCCGCTCCGGCAACGAGATCAACGGCCTGGGCGAGCGGGAGTTTCGCCAGGCAACGGCCGTGTTTCACAATGCCGGCAATGCGCAACTGGAATGGCAGGCGCTGGATGATTTCTTTGGATTGATCAATCCCTGGGGCGTGGTCCGACACGTTGTCGCCAATGCCTGGCAATTGCGCAAGCGAAACGGGCCGGTGGCGTCGCGTAGGGTCGAAGCGGATCCCGCCGTCATGAGCGAGCGCTTGAAGGCCGCCGCCCGGGAGTTCGGCGCGGACCTCGTGGGCATTGCTCCGGTCACCGACGAGGCGGTGTTTGCGGGACGCTCCGCACCCCATGGCACGGCCATTTGCATCGGTCTTTCAATGGACCAGGGCAAGATGGCGCATGTGCCGCAGGACACTGCGGCAGTGGAGGTCATGCGCGCGTACCGCGAGATTTCGCGCATTGCTCTGAGGCTGGGCCGTTACATTCGCCGTCTGGGCTGGCCGGCCAAGGCCTACGGCAACCCGAACAGCACCGACATCCTGCACATTCCGCTGGCGGTTGCCGCCGGGCTCGGCCAGCTGGGCAAGCACGGATCGATGATCAGCAAGGAGCACGGTTCGAACTTCCGGCTAGCCGCTGTGCTTACCGACCTGCCGCTCTCTTTCGACGAGCCGGTGGACATCGCCGTGGACGACCTGTGCGTCGGCTGTCGGCGCTGCGTTGTTGATTGCCCGCCGGATGCCATCTTCAACGAGAAGCAATGGATTCGCGGCGAGAAGCGCTGGTATGTCGACTTCGACAAATGCGTCCCGTACTTCGTCAAGACCCACGGTTGCGCCATCTGCATCGAAGTCTGCCCCTGGAGCCGGCCCGGCCAGGGCCCCAGGCTGGTCGAGAAGCTCATGGCCAAACGCTCGTAGCGCTTCCCTTGTCCGCACAATGACACTCCGCAGGCAGCCATATGTCCTGGGGTTTGCGCTGTTCTGGGCGATAGCGGCGGCGATCGCGGGCGCCCAGGAGGCGCGAGGTGAGAGCGCCGAAGCCGAGGTGATCGAGGAGATCGTGACGATTGGCACTCGGCGGCGCGAGCGGGCTGCCGTCGATACGGCGGTCCCCGTGGACGTCTTCAGCGCGGAAGAAGTTTCCAGCGTCAACTCGTCCGACCTGATCGAAGTGATCAATGCCATCGTGCCTTCGTTCGCTGCGCGGCGGCACCCGATTTCCGATGGCGCGAGTTTCATTCGGCCCACCCACATGCGCGGCCTCGATACGCACCACACGCTGGTATTGATGAACGGCCGCCGACGCCACCGCGCGGCGCTGATGCGGGTGGGGGGTTTCGGCGCCCACGGCACGGACATCGGCGTCATTCCGTCGATTTCTATCGAGTCCATGGAAGTGCTCCGGGACGGCGCGGCCGCCCAGTACGGTTCGGACGCCATTGCGGGCGTGATCAATTTCAACCTCAAGCAGGCCGATTCGGGCGCCGAGCTGCGCGTTCGCTCGGGAGGCTACGGCGAAGGAGACGGTGAAGAGTTCACCCTGGAGGGCAACGTCGGCTTTACTCTGCCAAACGGCGGTTTTCTGAACTTGAGCGGTCAGTATTCCGACTCGGCGCCCACCAGTCGCTCGCAGCCCTACGACCTGACCATCGCCGGCTCAGGTCAGACGCCGCTGGAAGCCACCGGCAATCGGGTCACGCTGGGGGGCGTGACGTATTACGGTCCCGACGCCCTGACCTACCGCTATTCGCCCGCCGGCGAAATCCTGCAGGCGGCGCTCGGCAGCGACGGCGTGCCGGACGATCTCGACAGCCGCTACGCGGACAACTTCGCCGGGGTGGGCGGCAATCGCAAATTTCACAGTCCCGCGCAGATCTGGGGGCAGCCGGACCGCCGGCAAGCGCTGGCCGTCGCGAACGCCTCGCTGCCGCTGTCGGACAGCCTCGAATTGCACGGCTTTGCCACATGGGGCGCCAAGGATCAGTCGGGAGGGTTTTTCTATCGCCGCCCCGGCGTCAGCCAGCTCCTGCCGGTTCGCCTGGCCGACGGTTCCATTCATGATCCCAGGGCCCGCCTGTATCCGGCCGGGTTCACGCCGCAGTTTTCCGGCGACGTCACGGATTACGCGATAACCATCGGCCTCAGCGGCACTGCCCCGCAGGAATTCAGCTTCGACCTCTCGGCCGGTTACGGCTTCGACCGGATCGCCTACCGCATCGAAAACACCCTCAATCCGTCCCTCGGCCCCGATACGCCCACCCGATTCCGGCCGGGCGCGCTGGCCAACGACGAATTGGCCGTTAACGCCGACTTCGTCTGGCCTTGGGAGGCCGGTTTGGCCAGCCCGGTAAACGTCGCCTTCGGATTCGAATACCGCGACGAAGGCTATCGCATCGAAGCGGGCGACCCCAGGTCCTACGAGGTGGGGTCGTTCGGCGTGCCCGATCCGTTCAACCTGGAAATCACCCAGGCGGAAGTGGACGCCGACCCCGACGACGATCTGATCACGGTGGAGTGCCGCATTCCGGGACTTGAAGCGGTCGGCAGGCTGTGTCCCGCGGGCGATCCGGTCAACAATGCCGTGCCGATCGGGTCGAACGGCTTTCCCGGCTACCCGCCGGGGTTCGCTTCGCGCCGCAGCCGTGGCAGCTACGCTGCTTATCTTGATCTGGAGGCGGATCTGACGGATCGGTGGCTGGTGGAGGTGGCCGGGCGTTACGAGGATTTCCAGGATTTCGGCAGCGTGGCGATCTGGAAAGTGGCTGCACGCTTCCGGGTCAGCGACAGCATCAACTTGCGCGGTTCGGCGGGTTCCGGTTTCCGGGCGCCCACGCCCGGTCAGATTTCCACAACGGTGGTTTCTACCCGCATCGACGCAAACGGCATTCCCAGATCCGAGGGCATTTTCCCCCCGGAACATCCGGCCGCCGGGCTGTTCGGCGCCGGGACCCTCGGCCCCGAGCACTCGGACTCGTTCACCCTGGGCCTGGCCGCCCGCTCGTTGTCCGGGTTCGGACTTGCGCTCGACTACTACCATGTCCGGCTGGACGACCGCATAGTGATGTCGTCCCAGTTCGCGGTTGATCCGTCCCAGGCTGCGCAGCTGGTCGCGCTTGGCGTTCCCGGCGCCAACGACATCGCCCGGGTGCGGTTCTTCACCAACGACGTGGTTACCGAGACCAGCGGAGTTGACCTGGTGGCCACGGGGGAGTTCGACTGGCGGCTGGGTGCAACTTCCCTGCAGGCGGCTCTCAATTTCAACCGGACGAAGTTTGCGGATACCGGGAAGTTCGTGGACGACGAGACCCGGCATGACATCGAGGAAGGCAGTCCGGCGGTTCGCGGCACGCTCACGCTGAGGCACGCCTGGGGGCTGGTCGATGTGTTGCTGCGGGCCCGCTACTTCGGGGAATACAGCAACGCAAGCACCGCTGCCTTGGATCGGGTGCAGGATTTCGGCGGGGAAGTGCTGCTTGACCTCGAAGCGGCCTTTTCGCTAGGCGAACGCTATAGGCTCAGGATCGGGGCCGAGAACATCCTGGACAACTATCCCGATCCTGGAGAGTTCGAGGCCTGCTGCGGCCGAATTTATCGCAGCGACTCCATCATGCCCTGGCAGGGCCGGCTGTTCTACGCGCAACTGGGAATCTCGTTCTTCTGAAGCGGCCGCGCTCCAAGTGAAACGTCAGCCAATTCATGATATCGCCACGCGCCTGGCCGTCGTCAGGGAGAGGATTGGCCGGGCCGCCGGGCGCGCCGGCCGCGCGCCGGAAGAGGTCCGGATTCTGGCGGTGACCAAGGCCCACGAAAAGGACCTGGTGCGCGCCGCTACGGCGGTGGGGCTGACGGACTTCGGCGAGAACTATGTCCACGAGGGAATCGCCAAGATGAAGGCGACGGACCCGGGAGCGCGCTGGCATTTCATCGGGCAGGTCCAGTCCAACAAGACCCGTGCGACCGCCCGGCACTACGATTGGGTCCACACGCTGACTCGCGAGCGAATCGCCCTGCGGCTCAATTCCCAGCGACCGGCGGAATCACAATCTCTGAATGTCTGCATACAGGTACGCATGCAGGAAGACGATGTCCGTCCCGCGTTGCCTGGCGAAGCAGTTCCCGGGTTCGCAGCGCTGATCAGCGCGCAGCCCCGCCTGCGCCTGCGCGGCCTGATGGGCATCCCGTTGCCCGGCGCGCCGCGCGAAGCCTACTCGCGGCTACGCGCTCTCTTCGACGAACTCAACGATGCGGGGATGAACCTGGACACCCTGTCCATGGGCATGACCGCCGATCTCGAGACCGCCGTGGAGTGCGGCGCAACCCTGGTGCGCGTCGGCACCGCCCTCTTCGGCTCCCGCCCCTGAACCGGCGGATGTTGTGCAATAGACCACTTGATTCAGCTTCCTTACTACAGTAAGGTTTTAGTAAGGAGACGCACGATGATTGTCAAGATCACGTCAAAGCGGCAGGTTACTTTTCCCGCGCGCGTGCTGGATGCGCTGGGCGTCGGTCCGGGCGACCGCCTGGAGCTTAACGAAGGTCCTGACGGCTTTATTCTGAAGCCGAAGCGGATCGACCATTCCCGCCTGGGCACACTACGCGGTAAGATTCGCCGCGGAACGGGGACGTTTGACTTGCAAGCCTTTCGGGAGCAGGCCTATGCCCCAGCGCTTCGGGATTGATACCTCAATTCTCGTGCGTTTGCTGACGAGAGATCCGGAAGACGAATTCGAGTACTGCATTACCAGCCTCAGCGCCCTGGCAGGGGATCAGGACGGTGAGATTCTTGCTTCCAACCAGGTGATTGGCGAGGCCTATGTTGCGGTGCAGCACCATTATGGCGTTGCCAGGAGCGATGCGCGTGCCGGCTTGCTTGACGTCCTGCAGAGTGGGTTAGTTGCTCCGCTGAACGGTCGATCCGCGATCGACGCCCTTTCGGCAGCGAAAGGCCCGGGATTGTTTGACCGCCTTATCGCGGATGACTATTCGCGTGCGGGCCTGGAGACTCTGACGCTCGACCGAAGAATGGCATCCCTGTCGGCGGTTCAACGCTTGTAGGCGACGGACTCCTGATCGACAGCAGGTTACGGCCCGAGAATCGGGAAACCTTCGCGCGCGGCGGCCCGGTTCAGCCTGGTATCGAAGCAGACAAAGCCGATGCTTGCGGAATCGTCCTCGGCGACGGTCAGGGCTGCCGCGAGCTGCAGGGCGTCCGCCGCCTTCAGGGGGTGCACGCGCAGGAGCCTTTGCGCAAGCAGCCTGATCCTGGGGGCCGGCTGAACCTCGTGGCAGCTCTGCGCCAGTGTGTTGAATCGACGGAGCAGCGTTGCCGCCTGCTGCGCGGTCAGTTTGCGTTCGCGTTCGCGCCGGGAGACCGCGGCCGCGTATTCAACGTGGGCGCCCCACCATAGAGCCACGCTGCCGTCTTCCTCGAGAATCCTCCTGACGCCGTCGCCATGCGTGTCGCCGGAATCCAGGGCCACCAGGGCGGACGTATCCCAGAAATTCATCGATAGCCGTGCCGGTATTCCTCGTCGCGCTCCTCGATTACCGCCTCGACCAGGCCCGCGTTCTCGAGGGACTGCCAGGAGCGGACGATATCCAGTGGCTCCGCGGCCCGGTGGCGGACAAGGATGCCGGCGCGTTCGAGTCGCGCAAGCTTTGCTTCGTCCGCCAACTCCCTGACCATCTCCGTTTCGTACGGAGCGCGTTGTTCCCGAACTTCCGCACCGAATCCGGCGGGCACCAGCCGCGCCACGGGCGTCTTGCGATCCAGCACGAGTACCGATTCGCCTGACCTGACCCGGCGCAGGTAGGCGCTCAGGCCGTTCTTCAGCTCGGAAATCGTCGCTCGAATCATCGCCCGTCCCTTCTCAAGCGAAAAGAGGCCATTATAGCCAGATCAATTGGGCCAACCAAGCGCCTGCATAAAGGGCAAGCGACTCGAAAGTCGTATATTCTCGCGCCATGGGATCGCCTGAACATCAATTGCAGGAATTGCGCCGCGGCGCCGTGGACCTGGTGCGCGAGGAAGAGCTGCTGGAGCGGTTGCGGGAACGCCGGCCGTTGCGGGTCAAGTGCGGCTTCGATCCGACAGCGCCGGACCTGCACCTGGGGCATGTCGTGATCCTCACCAAGATGCGCCAGTTCCAGGACTTCGGGCATGAAGTGATCTTTCTGATCGGCGACTTCACCGGGATGATCGGGGATCCTTCCGGCCGCAGCAAGGCGCGGCCCACACTTACCGAGGACCAGCTCAAGGAAAACGCCGCTACCTACGCCACGCAGGTGCACAGGGTGCTGGCCCCTGACCTCACGCGCGTCGAGTTCAACTCCACCTGGATGAACAGCCTCAGCGCGGCCGACCTCGTTCGCCTGGCGGGCAAGCGCACGCTGGCGCGCATGCTGGAACGCGACGACTTCAAGAAACGTTTCGGCGAGGGCAATCCCATAGGCCTGCACGAGTTCATGTATCCAATCGCCCAGGGGTACGACTCCGTGGCGCTTCAGGCCGACGTGGAACTCGGCGGCACCGACCAGACCTTCAACCTGCTGCTGGGCCGGCAGATCCAGGCGGAGCATGGACAGCCTTCGCAGATCGTGCTGACGCTTCCGCTATTGGAAGGAACCGACGGCGTTCAGAAAATGTCCAAGTCGCTGGGCAACCATATCGCCATCACGGACCCGCCCGAAGAGATGTACGGAAAGCTCATGTCGGTGTCCGACGAACTGATGTGGCGCTACCTTGAGTTGCTCAGCCTTCGCACCCAAGCCGAACTGGACGAACTTCGGGCGGGCGTGGAATCGGGCGGCAATCCGCGCGACGTGAAGATGGCGCTGGCCAGCGAGCTGACTACGCGCTTTCACGGCGAGCAGGCGTCAAAAGGCGCAGCGGATGATTTCGCCCGCCGACACCGGCGCGGAGAAACGCCTGAAGAAATGCCCGAAGTGAGCCTGACCGGTGCCGACGGAGGTATACCTGTGGGCGAGTTCGTCCGCCGCGCCGGTCTGGCGAGCACCAACGCGGAAGCCATGCGCCTTATTTCGCAGGGCGCCGTGCGCCTGGACGGCGAGCGAGTCAGCGATCGCGCCATGGTTGTGCCGGCCGGCAGTACGAGCGTGGTGCAGGTGGGCAAGCGGCGCTTTGCCCGGGTGAGTATCGAAAGCGTCCGTTCAGGTTGACGGAGCAAACTGCCGGACTATAATTGCCGATCCGCCGGGCTATCCCGGCAGGCTGCCTGGGCATGGCCTCGAACGAGGCCTCAGGCGGCAGTTCTTTTTCAACAGGCGATAAGTTTGTGTGTGGGAACTCGCGTTCCGGGTCCCTGACGGGACCGCGCGAGAGACCTGTGTACTTGTACACATACAAAAAGCACAGGACTCAAGCTCAAAAGATACTTAATTGAAGAGTTTGATCCTGGCTCAGATTGAACGCTGGCGGCATGCCTAACACATGCAAGTCGAACGAGAACGTCCTCTTCGGAGGGCTATTAAAGTGGCGGACGGGTGAGTAATGCTTGGGAATCTGCCCAACAGTGGGGAATAACCCGAGGAAACTCGGGCTAATACCGCATAAGTTCCACGGAAGAAAGGGGGCCTCTTCATGAATGCTCTCGCTGATGGATGAGCCCAAGTCGGATTAGCTGGTTCGTGAGGTAACGGCTCACGAAGGCAACGATCCGTAGCTGGTCTGAGAGGATGATCAGCCACACTGGGACTGAGACACGGCCCAGACTCCTACGGGAGGCAGCAGTGGGGAATATTGGACAATGGGCGAAAGCCTGATCCAGCAATGCCGCGTGTGTGAAGAAGGCCTGCGGGTTGTAAAGCACTTTCAGCAGGGAAGAAACGCCGGGGACTAATACTCCCGCGGTACTGACGTTACCTGCACAAGAAGCACCGGCTAACTCCGTGCCAGCAGCCGCGGTAATACGGAGGGTGCGAGCGTTAATCGGAATTACTGGGCGTAAAGCGCGCGTAGGCGGTTGGGTAAGTCAGATGTGAAATCCCCGGGCTTAACCTGGGAATTGCATTTGATACTGCCCGACTAGAGTATGGGAGAGGGAAGTGGAATCTCCGGTGTAGCGGTGAAATGCGTAGAGATCGGAGGGAACACCAGTGGCGAAGGCGGCTTCCTGGCCCAATACTGACGCTCAGGCGCGAAAGCGTGGGGAGCAAACAGGATTAGATACCCTGGTAGTCCACGCCGTAAACGATGAGAACTTGATGTCGGGAGGGTCTGCCTCTCGGTGTCGGAGCTAACGCGTTAAGTTCTCCGCCTGGGGAGTACGGCCGCAAGGTTGAAACTCAAAGGAATTGACGGGGACCCGCACAAGCGGTGGAGCATGTGGTTTAATTCGATGCAACGCGAAGAACCTTACCTGCCCTTGACATCCTTGGAATCTCCCAGAGACGGGAGAGTGCCTTCGGGAACCAGGTGACAGGTGCTGCATGGCTGTCGTCAGCTCGTGTCGTGAGATGTTGGGTTGAGTCCCGCAACGAGCGCAACCCTTGCCCTTATTTGCCAGCGGTTCGGCCGGGAACTCTAAAGGGACTGCCGGTGACAAACCGGAGGAAGGTGGGGACGACGTCAAGTCATCATGGCCCTCACGGGCAGGGCTACACACGTGCTACAATGGCCGGTACAGAAGGTTGCTAACCCGCGAGGGGGCGCCAATCCTCAAAGCCGGTCGTAGTCCGGATCGAAGTCTGCAACTCGACTTCGTGAAGTCGGAATCGCTAGTAATCGCGAATCAGCATTGTCGCGGTGAATACGTTCCCGGGTCTTGTACACACCGCCCGTCACACCATGGAAGTTGGTTGCACCAGAAGTGGGTAGCCTAACCTTAGGGAGGGCGCTCACCACGGTGTGGCCAGCGACTGGGGTGAAGTCGTAACAAGGTAGCCGTACGGGAACGTGCGGCTGGATCACCTCCTTTAAGAGCAATAACCCTCGGTCTTCGAAGGACCGGTTCTCGGGTTCCCACACTCAAGCTTGTCGCCTGTTTCCGTAGCGAGGGCCTCCCGCCCTCCGCTGCGAGAATGGGGGCGTCCCGCCCTCGCAATGGTTTCGCATCTCCTGCCCCCGCTTGATTTGGTATGGCTTGCCCATACTGAAGATTATGGGTAGTATGGGTCTATGAAAACCACCCTTGATATTCACGACGAACTGCTTGCGCGGGCCAAGCGCCGGGCCAAGGTTCAGGGCTGTTCTTTGCGCGCACTGGTTGAAGACGGCCTGCGCCTCGTGCTTTCGCCGCGCAGCAACCCGCGCCCGTACGCGCTGCCTGACCTGCGGGAAGGCGATCCGCAAGCGCCTGATCCGCTGGAACGATATTCTTGGCCGGAACTGCGCGAACTGATCTACGGCGACCCAGGCACGCGGTGATTGCCGTAGATACAAACGTACTCGTTTACGCCCATCGGCTGGAAGCACGACTGGGCGCTGCCGCCCACGCGCTAATGACCGAAATCGCCCAGGGTGATCGCCCCTGGGCGATTCCGTGGCCTTGCTGCTACGAGTTCCTGAGCGTGGTAACCAATCGCCGAATCTGGAAGGATCGCGCCACGCCTCCGCACAAGGCCTGGAGTCAGTTCCAGGCCTGGGCAGCTTCGCCGTCAAACCGGATGATCGGCGAAACCGAGGATTTTCGTGGTGTCCTGCAGCGCTTCGTGGATCGCCCGCGCGTTGTCGGCGGCGTGATTCATGACGCCCGTATCGCGGCCATCTGCGTCGCGCACGGCGTGGAAGCCTTGCTCACCAGGGATCGTGATTTTTCTCTGTTTCCCGAATTGCGAACCCAGGACCCGTTCGCCGCGGGTTAGACGGTCAGGCCGGCCTCGTAGGCAAGAGCGCGTTCCTTTATTTCGCCGAAAGGAGGCGAGCCGCCCATTCCTTAGCGGACACTGTTGTAGGATGTCGCGCACTGCGGGCTGCCCGGTTGCCGATGCGCTGTATTTCTGTCGATCTGGAAGTTCGAAAACGGAGCCAACGAATATATGCGCTGGCCGCCGTCGATCAACAAACCGGCGCAGCACTGACGTTTGGGGAAAAACGTCTGCGCGCCGCCGGATTGCCCGCCGCACTGGAGCAACTCGATCAGTTTGCAGCGCAGGGCGACTGCCTTGTCGGCCACAATCTGATCCATTTTGATTTCGAACACTTGCGGGCGGCGGCACCCGGACTCAGGATGCTGCGCATGCCAGCCGTGGATACCCTGCGGCTCAGTCCACTCGCTTTCCCCGCCAATCCCTATCACCACCTGGTAAAGCACTACCGGGACGGTGGATTGGTGCGCGGTCAGATCAATAATCCCGAGTTGGATGCGCGACTGGCGTTGAACCTGTTGGCCGCAGAACGGGCCTCGTTCAGCGGAACCGATCCCGATTTACTTCTTGCCTGGCACTGGCTGACCACAAACTCCGAAGACAGCCGCGGCTTCGACACGTTTTTTCGCGAATTGCGCGATACGGAACGGCCGGCCGACAGGGAGGCGCAGGCAGCGATTGAGAAACTAATAGGCGGCGCCGTCTGCATGACCCATGCGGATGAAGCAACGGACACGCCGACGGCGGGCTGGTCCCTGGCCTATGCCCTGGCCTGGCTGTCCGTGGCCGGCGGCAACTCGGTCATGCCCCCCTGGGTGGTCCATCAGTTTCCCGAAGCGAGCCGCCTGATACGGCGGCTTCGCGATACGCCGTGCAAGGATCAGGCGTGCGCTTGGTGCCGCCGGAGGCACAACGCTGAACAGGAACTCAAGCGCTGGTTCCGTTTCGACTCGTTTCGCCCCGAACCAGCCACCGAACAGGGCGCCTCCATGCAGCAGGCGATTGTGGAAACCGCGATGGCGGGCGGCCATGTGCTGGGGCTGTTGCCGACCGGCGCCGGAAAATCGCTCTGCTACCAGGTTCCTGCCTTGTCGCGTTACGACAAGACTGGCGCGCTCACGGTGGTGATCTCTCCGTTGGTGGCGCTCATGGCGGATCAGGTGGCGGGACTGGAAGCAAAAGGTATCGGGTCTTGCGTCACCGTCAACGGCATGCTGTCGATGCCGGAGCGCGCCGAAGCGCTGGACCGGATTCGGCTCGGTGATGCGGCCATCGTGCTCACCTCGCCTGAACAGTTGCGAAACCGATCGCTCCGCCGCGCTCTTGCCCAGCGCGAGATCGGAGCCTGGGTGCTCGACGAAGCTCACTGCCTTTCGCGCTGGGGGCATGATTTCCGGCCCGATTACCGTTACGTGGGCCGGTTCATCCGGGAGCATGGCGGGCGTGTGCGAACCGGTCCGGTTCAAGGTCCGGCTTCGGCTGCTGAAGCCGCGCCGCCGGTTGCGTCCGTGATTTGCCTGACCGCCACCGCCAAACCCGATGTGGTGTCGGAGATCCAGGACTACTTCCTCAAGGAGCTTGGAATCGAGTTTGCCGTGTTCAACGGCGGCGCCCAGCGGGAGAACCTCGAATTCGTGGTGCTTCAAACGGATGCGGGACACAAGTTCGAGGACATCCATCGGGCTCTGGAGGCCGACCTGCCGCCGGGTCAGCGCGGCGGCGCCATTGTCTATTGCGCAACCCGGCGCCGTTGCGAAGAGGTTGCGGAATACCTCGTTGCCAGGAACTGGGACGCCGCGCATTTTCACGCCGGCCTGCAGCCCGAAACGAAGAAGATCACTCAGCAGCAGTTCATCAGCGGCGAGTTGCGGGTGATCGCCGCCACCAACGCCTTCGGCATGGGCATCGACAAACCCGATGTCCGGCTGGTCATTCATGCCGACATTCCCGGCTCGCTGGAGAACTACCTGCAGGAAGCCGGACGCGCCGGACGCGACCGGGAACCAGCGCGCTGTGTTCTGCTCTATACGCAGGAAGATGTGGAGCGGCAGTTCGGCATGTCGGCCTACTCCCGCCTGACCCGCTACGAAATTCACGGGATTCTGAAGGCGCTGCGCAATCTCGACCGCAAGGACCGACTGAAGGGCGAGGTGGTCGCCACGCCGGGAGAAATCCTGCGCGAAGATGAGGACAGCGCCTTCGAGCGAGATGACGCAACCGACGACACCCGAGTCAAGACGGCGCTGGCCTGGCTGGAAGAAGCTCGTCTCGCGTCCCGTGAGGAGAACCGCGCGCAGGTTTTTCCGTCGTCCTTGCGGGTGCAGTCGATCGCCGAAGCCAAGAAGAAGCTCGCCAGCGTGACCAGCCTCACGGATTCGCGCCGCGAACAACTATTGCAGATTGTTATCAGGCTTCTTGAGGCGGATCCGGACGAAGGTATATCCACCGACGAGTTGATGGGCGCGACCGGCATGAACCCGGAAGGCGTCCGCGCCGCGCTCTACGACATTGAGCAACTGGGCCTGGCCAGCAACGACATGGAGATCACGGCGTTCACACACGTGGGAGTACCCCGGTCCTCCCCGCGGCGGTTCCGGGAGGCCTGCGATCTTGAAAGCGCGCTGATTGCCCACATGCGGGAAAAGGCGCCGGAACTCGGTCGCGGGGAACGCTCTTGGCTGCATCTGCGGATGGCCGCGCAGACCCTCAAAACGGATGGCCTTGATCACGCCCTGCCGGAGCGTCTGCTGCGGATCGTACGCAGCATTTCACAGGACGGCCGTGGCGAAGACCGGGTGGAGGGCGAATCAGGCGGCAGCATTGATATGCGCCAGCGCGGCCGCGGCAACGTGTCGGTTACGCTGCGGCGAACCTGGCCGGTTCTGGAGGAACTCGCCGAGCGCCGCCGCAACGCTGCCGGGTTGCTGCTGACGCACCTGCTCGATGCCTTGCCTGAGGGATCGCGCGGGACGGATCTTCTGGCCGAGACCACGCTTGGCGCGCTGCGGGCGGCAATGGAGGAGGACCTGGTGCTCAAAAGCCAGAGCCCGAACCTCACACGGCTCCTGGAGCGCTCTCTGCTTTGGCTGCACGAACAGGAAGTGATTCGGCTCAACAAGGGACTCGCTGTTTTTCGCCCGGCGATGACGATCCACTTGTCCGAGAAGCCGGCGCCTGGACGCCAACGGCGCGGGTTTGTGAATTCGGACTATGAGCCGCTGAAGATTCACTACCGCGAACAGGTGCTGCAGATTCACGTCATGGCCGAGTTCGCCGCCCGCGGCCTTGAGGCCGTAAGCGACGCCCTGCGCCTGGCGATGGACTATTTCAGTATGGAGCGGGGTGCGTTTCTGGCCCGCTGGCTGCCGGACCGCGAGGCCGAAACCGCGCGCGAGACCACGCCGGGAACCTGGCGGGAGATCGTGGAGAATCTGAGCCCCGCACAGCGGCAAATCGTCACCGACAGTCGGGAGCAGACCAATGCCCTGGTGCTTGCCGGACCGGGTTCCGGCAAAACGCGGGTACTGGTGCATCGCATTGCCTACCTGTTACGGGTGCGGCGGGAACGGCCGCGCAGCATTCTGGCGCTGGCCTACAACCGGCACGCGGCCGTCGAGATACGCCGCCGACTGACGCAGATGGTGGGCGACGATGCCCGGGGGGTTACCGTGCTCACTTGCCATGCTCTGGCAATGCGCCTTGTGGGCGCCAGTTTCTCGGCACTGGCGGTTTCCAAAAAAGACCAGGGTCAGGACAGGTTCGCCGCCGTGCTGCGGGAGGCGGTCGATTTGCTGCAGGGCAAGGATCTGCCGCCGGAAGACGCGGATGTTCAGCGCGACCGGCTACTGGCGGGCTTCCGCTGGATACTGGTGGACGAGTACCAGGACATCGACCGGGAACAGTACGATCTGATTTCCGCGCTGGCCGGCCGCACCCTGGACGACGCCGACAGCAAGCTCACGCTGTTTGCCGTCGGCGACGACGATCAGAACATCTACACCTTCAATGACGCGTCGGTGGAATTCATCCGTCGCTTCCATGCAGACTACGCTGCCCGGCCAGCCTGGCTCACCGAGAACTACCGTTCTACGGCGCACATCATTCAAGCCGCCAATGCGTTCATCGAACCGGCCCGAGAACGCATGAAGCGGGAATACCCCATCGAAATCGACCGCAAACGCGCAAAGGCGCCGGCCGGCGGCGCCTGGTCCAAGCGTGATCCGGTTGCCCGCGGACGCGTGCAGATATTGGCCGCGGGCGGAGATGGCAGCGCACAGGCGGTTGCGGCCGTAGCCGAATTTCGCCGTCTGGAAGCGCTGGCCATTGCTGCAGGCGATTGGGACTGGCGCCAATGCGCGATTATGGCGCGGCAATGGCGAACGCTGGATCCGGTGCGAAACCTGTGCGAACAGGAGGGCATTCCGGTGCAAATGGCGAATGTGGATGTCACGTATTTTTGGCGCTTGCGGGAAACCCGGCAGCTGCTCAGTTGGCTGGAGGAGCGAGGGGAGCCGCTGGTCAAGGCTGCGGTCATTCGGGAATGGCTGAATGAGCAGCCTGGCGGAATCTGGATGGAAGCTCTGCGCGAGGCGGTTGCCGACTACGAGCTTGAAGCAGGTGACGCCGAGAATCCCGTCGACAGCTTCGTGGAGTGGCTGGCGGAATGGGGGCGGGAATTGCGCCGCCGGCAAACCGGCCTGCTTTTGCTTACGGCGCACCGCGCGAAAGGCCTTGAATTCGACCATGTCATTATCCTGGATGGCGAGTGGACGCGTACCGGCCGAAATGAAGATCGCGATGTCTGGCGGCGCTTGTGCTATGTGGCAATGACGCGCGCCCGAAAAACACTCGCGCTGGTCAGTCTTTCGCCATCGAATCGTCCGCGTATCGCGCCAGCCGACGGTGCGTTGAGGGCGAGACAATGGCAGGTGCAGGATCAATGGTCAGAGTATCCGGCCCATGGATTTCCCGTCCATGAGCTGGATGGGCGCCCGTCCGTGCTGCGTTGCGCGGCGCCCGCGCCTGAACGGCTACCGCCCGGCCTGAACCTGCATTGGGCAACGTTGGAGCTGGACGCCATCAACCTGGGTTTTGCCGGGCGCTTTCACCCCCGACACAAGCTTCATGACACCATTGGCCGTCTGCAAGCCGGCGACACACTCAAGGTGCGAACTGACACCGAGCCATGGGAATTGGTTACTGAGGAGGGCCGGACTGTTGGCCGCCTGGCCCGAAACTACAGGCCGCCCGGCCGGGCCTGTTCCGCTCGCGTGCATGCGATCGTGAACTGGCGGCGAGAAGACAGCGAACCGGAGTACCGCGAAGGCATGAAATGCGATGAGTGGGAGGTGGTGGTACCGGAATTGACTTTTGGTTGATCTCTCGTGTTTCGCGGACCGGGCTCTTTCGACGGCGTTTTGGTTAAACTTGCGCGACCGTTGCCAAGGGGAGCACGAGGATGACTGCATACATCATTGTTGCGGCGCGCGTGGACAAGCGCACCGAGGGCTTTATCGAGTACTCAAAGCGCGCCGCTGAGCTGACCAGCCGCTGCGGAGGCGAGTACATCGTGCGCGGTCTCGCGGAAACCGTCCTGGAGGGCGAGATGTGGAGCCAGCGCCCATGCGTTATATCGCGTTGGCCTTCGCTGGAAGCCGCCAAGGCGTTCTGGAACAGCGAGGAATACCAGCAAGCGCTCAAGCCGCTGCGCGCCGACACCGGCCTGTACGACGTGGGCCTGTTCGAGGGCACTTGAGAATCCGCGGACGCGTCAGGCTTTCGCGGCGAACTTTTCCTGCGTTCTGACGTGGCAGCGTTCAGGCGATGCAGATCAAGCACGGATTTCCGCCCGTCTTTGACCCGCGCGCAAGAGTGCTCATTCTCGGATCCCTGCCGGGCGACGAATCGCTGCGCCGGCGCCAGTACTACGGCCATCCCCAGAACCAGTTCTGGGCGCTGCTGGCGGCCGTTTTCGGGCAGCAACTGCCGCGCTATGAATATGAGAGGAAATGCGCATTCCTGCTGCGAAAGCGCATTGCGCTTTGGGATGTGCTGGAGCGGGCCGAGCGGCGAGGCAGCCTCGACACCGCGATTCGCAATGAGCGTCCGAACGATCTGCCCGCGCTATTCGGTGAGCTGCCCGGCCTGCGCGCCGTGGGATGCAATGGTGCCAAGGCGCATCAATCGTTTTGCAGGCATTTTGGCGTCTGGCTGAATGAGCTTCCGGGCGAAATAAGCCTTTGCCGCCTGCCTTCATCCAGCCCGGCCTATGCGGCCATGCCGCTGGAAGCCAAGGTTCGGCGCTGGCGGCACTTCCTGGACTCTGCGCTAGCGGATCCGTAACTGAGCGTCAGGGCCTAAACTGATTGCAATTCATGCGAGGCAACTATTATGAAAATTGAAGGGTGTGTGGCGCTGGTGACCGGTTCAAACCGGGGCATCGGCCTGGGGTTCGTAAAGGTGCTTCTTGAGCGTGGGGCGCGCAAGGTGTACGCCACGGCGCGTGATCCCTCCAGCCTGCCGGAC
Source organism: uncultured Gammaproteobacteria bacterium (assembly GCA_951828235.1). Taxonomy (GTDB): domain Bacteria; phylum Pseudomonadota; class Gammaproteobacteria; order Steroidobacterales; family Foliamicaceae; genus Foliamicus. Next base: position 806,617 of record OX639965.1, on the reverse strand, counting down.
GTGGTGGCGCTGGATCCCTCGCGGATCAGCGGGTTCGCGCTGGATATCGACGACGAGGCGCAACGCAACTCGGTGGCAGAGCAGACCGACGATACCAGCCTTCTGATCAACAATGCCGGGATTTCCGGCAGCGAAAATGAGGACGAGCGCCGCTTCCTGCGCGCCAGCAGCCTCGAAAACGCGCGTCAGGTAATGGAAACGGATTGCTTTTCTCCGATTGAAATGTGCCGGCTGTATCTGCCGGACATGATTAAGCGCGGCGAGGGCGGCGTGATCAACATCCTCTCGATCGGCGCGATTTTCTGCCTTCCTTCGCATGCGAGCTATTGCGCCGCCAAGGGCGCGCAAGCCATCATGACCATGGGGCTTCGCGCGGACCTGGACGGCACCGGCGTGGATATCGCCGGCGTTTACACGGGCGGCGTAAGGACCCGCATGTCGGCCCGCGACACTCCGATGTTGCTTACCCCGGAAGAACACGCGAGGGAGGTCTTCGACGCCTTCGAGGCCGGTGAGCGACACATTTTCGCCGGCGCGGGCGCCCCCGAAATGCGCGACACGATCCTGGCCGATCCCGGCGCTTTTGAGCAAAGGCAGATCGAACGCTTCCGAAATCCGGAGAAGGCTTGGGACTGAGAGGGGTTAACGGCTTTTCCAGCGCCACCAGAGGACGGGCCCCGTCAGCACCAGCAGCACCGCCAGCCCGCCCACCAGGTCGTTGACCCACTTGAACTGCTCGTGAATGATGTTGCCAGTGTGCACGTCCACCACGAACAGGTAGAAGGTGGCGCCGGAAAGTTGTGGTGACTTCATGTCCGTCAGTTCGAAATCGCCGGATGCCTGCTCCCGGTAGAAACCCCTGCTGTTTTTCAGATAGAGCGCCGAATCGAGCAGCACGCCGTCACTGACCATGGTCGCCGGCCCCTTGATCTCAGACCACTCCCTGTCGCCGTCTCGCCGCTGAAGGTGCATTCCGCGGTTGTTGCTGAAGAACACGCGATTCCCTACGCGGAACAGGTTGCCGCCCTGGTCGCCGGTATCGATGTCGGCTTCCCAGGACCTGCCGCCGTCGTCTGTGTGCAGGAGCCCGAGCCGGGTGCTGACGCTTAACCGCCGGGGCTCCCCGGGATAGGCCACAACCTGCTCCAGCTCCTCGCCGAGCGAGCGGTACTGATATACGGGCGGCAAGGACGAGCGTTCCATGGGAACGTCCCGCGACCAGTTTCCGAAGCCGACCACGTGATCCAGGAGGATGCCGGTCACGCTCAGGTACACGATCGGAACGAGCGCCAGGATGCCGAATGCGGTGGCGTGAGTGCGGTACAGCCAGCGGTGCGTTTCGCGACGGACCTTCGGCCCCGGTCCGGATCCCCGTCGCCAGCGCCATGGCAGGAACCAGTAGAGGAATCCGCTGACGGCCAGCATGGCCATTGCCAGTCCCCCAAAATCGTTGATCAGCGTGGACGCCGTGCGCCCGAAAATGCCGTAGCCGAAGTGGAGGTCGAAGACGAAGTCATAGACGCTGACCTGTTCCGGCAATCCCGTCACCGTGACCTGGTCGAGATTCATCCATTGAAGTTGCGAAGGCTTGCTGCGGCTGATCCGGAAGATCCGATCATGGTCCACAACGCCGACCAGTTCATCCGGATGGCTGCCGGCCGTGAGGCTGCCTATGCGGGTTCCTTCCATCGCGTACCGCTCGATTTCCCTGCCATTTTCGGTCGTTCGCCACAGCCCGTCGTCGGTGGCCACGATGATTCCTTCCAGACTGCCGTCGTCCGGCCTTGCGAAGCGCAGCACCTGTGGCATTGCGTTTTCGGGAAAGGGAACGTCGCGCCAGTTCTCGCCGCCGTCCTCGGTCAGCCACAGGCCGCGTTCCGAGCCGCCCAGCCAGCGGTCCGGTTGCGCTTCGTCGACCGCAACGTAGCGCATGACGGTGGCCGGAAGCAGCCGCGCCACTCTGGTGGAAAGCCACGATTCGGGCACGGTCATCTGCCGTTGCCAGCGCCACTCGTCGTGGTCGAGCAAAATGCCGCTGACGCCCAACACCAGCAGCCACGCGCCGGCGGCAAGCCCGGCCCACTTGTGCAGCGTCAACAGCGCCCGGTTCAGCGGCGTGCGGCGTCGCGGTCCCGCCTTACGACTCATTGGACTGCCGGCTTCATTCGGAATTCGACTACCGTGCGCCGCTCGGCTTCAGGGTCAGAAATCGTATTGCGGCCGCTCCGGCTCGGTCAGCACCACGAACGGAGATGAGTCGGGCACGGCGCGCAGAAATATCCCCATGGGCTGGCTGTCGTCGGTCTTCTCCTTGTCCCAGCGCAGTTCCTTGTCATCTCCGCAACGCTGGATCGTCTTGAACCAGAGGATGCGGCCGGGTTCTTCCGGAAGGAGCGCGCGGAACAGAAAACGCCCGAATCGCCGCGTCGGCAATTCGGACCCGGTCCAGACGATCTCGTCCACGGTCTGGCTGATCTGGAAGCCTCCTCCCATGTCGATCGGCGGATCGAGTTCGCGCATGATCGTCTCGGCCTTCCAGTTCGGATCGTGCGCGACGGTGACGCGCATGACGCCTTCGGGAATCCTTATCCGCACCTCGGTCGTGGGATCGGAACCGCAGCCATGCGGCACCCGCACCTCCAGGTCGTGAAACCAGCCTGCCGGCATGTGGGTCATGTGAACGTAAGCGTGAGCGAGCGCCGCTCCACTCAATCCGGTCAGCAGAGCGGTGGCCGCCAGTCTCAGCAAGTTATGTCTCATTGATGGTCCTCCAGCTTTCGGCCTGAACAGGCTTCGTCCCGCACGCACGCAATGCAACGAATTGCCTGGGCGCAAGAACATCAGGATTTCCGGACTATACCTGCTGGTAAGCTAATTCGGTCGGCGTGAGGATGCAATGAGGCGTGACTGGCTGCTATTGGCCGCGATGAGCGCGCTGTGCGCACTATTCGGCCTGCGCGTGCTGGCGCAGCTCATGCAGGCGATCTTCCCCGTCGAATTTATTCCCCCATTCGAGGCCTGGCACGGTGGCGTGTTGCCATACTCTGTCCTGCTGGCCGGCCAGCTAGCCCTTATCGGCTGGATGAGTTATGTCCTGAACAAGGTGCGCAACCGGACCATGCGCGCCGGGCGCTGGAAATACCGGGTCTGTCTCACCCTTGGTGGCGTCTATTTTGCTTTCATGGCTTTCCGCTGGTTCGCCGGAATGACATTTCTTGCGGACGTTGAATGGTTTTCGAAGACAATTCCGGCGTTCTTTCATCTCGTAATTGCCGGCTTCATTCTGCTGCTGGGCGTTTACATCCGGGTACGGATACGCAATCCCAAGATATTTGGCTCGTCCGTTCGCTACTGACTTGCCGGGCGAGTCAGGGACTGCTGTTTGCTTTTGTCCTGCCGGTCTTTCACAATGTCGCGGCCCGCCCCGCATGTGCCGTCCCAGGACCCGCCGAAAGTGTTATGAGCGAAGTTGCGCCCCATGTCGAATACCGAGGTGTTTACAAGCGATTCGGAGATTCGGCCTGGGTAGTCCGGGAGCTTGACCTCGAACTGCACAAAGGCGAGTTTCTGACTCTTCTGGGCCCGTCGGGTTCGGGCAAGACAACCTGCCTGATGATGCTGGCGGGATTCGAACCGCCCACTGCCGGGGACATCCGCATCAATGGCGAGTCGGTGGCCCGTTTGCCGCCCGACAAGCGCGGAATAGGCGTTGTCTTTCAAAACTACGCACTTTTTCCTCACATGAGCGTGGGCGCCAACCTGGCCTTTCCGCTGGAGGTGCGGGGCCTGGATGCCGGGCAGCGACAGGAACGCGTCGGCCGGGCGCTGGAGCTGGTGCGCCTTACGGGGCTTGAGGACCGACATCCCAACCAGCTTTCCGGGGGCCAGCAGCAGCGCGTCGCCATTGCCCGCGCGCTGGTCTTCGAGCCGGAGCTCGTGCTGATGGACGAACCGCTGGGCGCACTGGACAGGCGCTTGCGGGAGCAGCTGCAGTACGAAATCCGGCGTATCCAGAGGCAACTCGGCGTCACGGTGCTTTACGTCACCCACGACCAGACTGAGGCCATGGCGATGTCGGACCGCGTGGCGGTCTTCCGGGCCGGCCGGATCGAGCAGATTGCCTCGCCCGAGGTGCTGTACGAGGAACCGCAACGCCCCTTTGTCGCGAGCTTCATCGGCGAGAACAACCTGCTCAAGGGGCGGATCGTGTCTGTCGAGCGGGGCGTATGCGAGGTGGACGTGGCGGAGCAGCGTTTGCAGGCCGCTCATATCGCGGACCTGCCGGCGGGCAGCGAAACGCTGGTAGCGATACGCCCGGAAAGAGTCAATATCGCGCCGCTATCGATGCAATATTCCAACGAGCTTGATGCCCGGGTCGAGGACATCAGCTTTCTCGGCGACCACCTGCGCGTTCGGCTGCATGTTTGTGGAAATACGGAGTTCATCGCCAAGATTCCCAACATAGTGGGTCATGGCGGCATCCTGCCGGGCGACAGGGTGCGAATCGGCTGGGGCGCGCTGGATTGCCGGGCGCTGGAGCCCGAAGAGTATTGAAGACACGGGGGCATAACGTGAGTGAGCAAGTGTTGAACATTTTCCGGCCGGGAGCTTCAATTCCGGTCAGAGGCTTTCTGGGCCTGATTCTGCTGGCGCCGGCGGCGGCTGTATCGGCGGAGTCGATCACGGTGGTTTCCTGGGGCGGTTCGTACGCGCGGGCCTGTGAGGAGGCCTACCACAAGGCGTTTACCGAGGAGACCGGCATCGAGGTGCTGCTGGAAGACTACAACGGCGGACTGGCGCAAATCCGCGCGCAGGTCGATGCCGGCGCGGTGCATTGGGACGTAGTGGACCTGGAGATGCCGGATGCGCGCCTGGCCTGCGACGAGGGACTGATCGAAGTGATGGATGTTGCGGACATGCCCGCGGGCGTGAACGGAGAGGCGCCGGAGGACGACTATCCAGCGGAATCGGTCTCCGAGTGCGGCGCCGGGATGATTTTCTATTCCACGGTCTTCGCCTATAACCGGAAGTTCCTGCAAGGCTCCCCGCCGGAAAGCATAGCGGACTTCTTCGATCTCGAGAAGTTTCCCGGGCGCCGGGGCATGCGCCGTTCGCCGCTGGTGAACCTCGAATTCGCCCTGGCGGCCGACGGCGTGCCGCTGGAGGAGGTGTACCGGGTGTTGGACACGCCCGAGGGCTTGAGCCGCGCTTTCCGCAAACTGGACACCATCAAGGACCAGGTTGTGTGGTGGGAAGCCGGCGCGCAACCGCCGCAGTTGCTTGCCGACGGTGAAGTGATCATGAGCACCGCTTACAACGGCCGGATATTCAACGCCCAGGTGCTGGAGGACCAGCCCTTCGTGATTGTCTGGGACGCCCAGGCGCTGGATAGCGGGTATTTGGCGATCGTGGCCGGCACGCCGCGGTATGAAGCGGCCAGGCAATTCGTGCTGTTCGCCAACCGGCCGCGCTCGATCAGCAACATCAGCAAGTACATCTCCTACGGTCCGGTGCGCGTATCGGCTCGTTCGCTGGTGGACAAGCATCTTGAAACCGGCACAGTCATGGAGCCGCACATGCCCACTTCGCCGGAAAACCTCAGTCGGGCCCTGGAGTTGGACTGGCGCTGGTGGAGCGAGAACCGCGATGAAATGTACGAACGCTTCAGCGCCTGGCTGGCCCGCTGACTTCGAGTCCCCGAAGCCTTGAAACGGTTCCTGACCGGCCTGCAGGTGGCGCCCCGGCTGGGCGCGCTGGCGCTGGTCCTGCCGCTTCTGGCCTTTGTGACGCTCAGTTTCGTCGTTCCGCTGGCGACGCTGCTCGGCAAGAGCGCGTATCAGCCGGAAGTCTCGCAGGTCTTTCCGGATACCATGGAGGCGCTGGCCGGGTGGGACGGGGAAGGGCTGCCTCCCGAGGCCGCTTTTGCCGCCATTGCCGGAGAACTCGCCCAAGCGCTTGAGGAACGCAGTCTGCCCCGCGTAAGCGGCGCCATCAATCGTGTGCAAAGCGGTATGCGCGGGGTGCTCAATCGAACTGCACGCCGGCTTGAGAGGACCGAATTCGCCGGTACCTGGCGGGACACGCTGACCGGCATTCACCGTGACTGGCAAGAGCCTGCGACCTGGCAGGCCATTCGGCAGGCCGGCGCCCGCTTTACTTCGCGGCATTATCTGCAGGCGCTCGATCTCGAGCGAAAGGAGGACGGCAGCATCGGGCTGCGCCCGGACGAGAGCCGGGTCTATACGCCGCTGATGTGGCGGACCCTGCTGGTGAGCCTGGGCGTGACGCTGCTGAGCCTGCTCATCGGTTACCCCATCGCCTACATGATTGCGAACTCGCCGCCGAAGCGCAGCAGGTTGCTGCTGTTGCTGGTGCTGGTGCCGTTCTGGACCTCCCTGCTGGTGCGCACTACGGCCTGGATCGTGCTCCTGCAGCGCCAGGGCGTGATCAACGGACTGCTGGTTTCCCTCGGCATCCTGCCGGATGACGCCAGACTGCAGATGATCTACAACATGACCGGCACCTTCGTGGCCATGACGCACGTGCTGCTGCCGTTCATGGTCTTGCCGCTGTACTCGGTGATGCGCTCCATCCCCTCATCGCACATGCCGGCCGCTATTTCGCTCGGCGCTTCGCCGCTCAAGGCGTTCAGGCGCGTCTACCTGCCGCAGACCATGCCCGGAATCGGCGCGGGTTCGCTGCTCGTGTTCATACTTGCGATCGGCTACTACATCACACCGGCGCTGGTGGGCGGGCGAACCGGCGAGTTGATTTCCAGCCAGATTGCCTACCACGTGCAGACCTCGCTGAACTGGGGACTGGCAGCCGCGCTGAGCAGCATCCTGCTGATCGCCGTGACCGTCCTGTATCTCATCTACAGCCGGGTGATCGGCGTCGAACGGATGAGGCTGGGCTGAGATGAGGATCATGCCGGGCAGGCGACTGGGACGCTACGGTTTCAATGCCTATTGCATTGCGGGCTTCGTGTTCCTGCTGGCGCCCATCCTGGTGATCGTGCCCCTGAGCTTTAACGCCGAGCCGTACTTCACCTTTACCGAGGGCATGCTGCGCCTGGATCCGGAGGCCTGGTCCCTGCGCTGGTACAACGCCATCCTCGACGACGAGGCATGGAGCCGGGCGCTTGTCAACAGCCTGCTGATCGGCGTCACGGCCACGATACTGGCGACTACGCTGGGCACCCTGGCGGCGCTCGGTCTGGCCAGCCCGTCCATGCCGGGGCGCAACCTGGTTACGGCAGTGCTGATATCGCCCATGATCACCCCGATCATCATCGTGGCGGTCGGCGTATTCTTCTTCTACTCCAGTCTCGGCCTGGCTCAGACGCACGCCGGTTTGATCCTTGCCCACGCGGCGCTCGGTGCGCCCTTCGTCGTCATCACCGTCACCGCCACGCTGGCGGGGTTTGACCGCACCGTCATGAGAGCGGCCGCAAGTCTCGGCGCCGGGCCCCTGCGGCGGTTCTTCCGGATCCAGCTGCCGCTCATCGCCCCCGGTGTCTTCTCCGGCGGCCTTTTCGCCTTCGCCGCTTCGTTTGATGAAGTCGTCGTGGTGCTGTTTCTCGGGGGACTGGAGCAGCGCACGATACCTCGCCAGATGTGGGCCGGCATACGTGAACAGATCAGCCCGGCGATTCTGGCCCTGGCCGTGTTCCTGATCGCCTTCGCCGTCCTGGTTCTGCTGACGGTGGAATGGCTGCGGAATCGTTCCTCTTCCGCGCAAGGATAGGTGCATTAGTTTCCCCGTGACTGAAAGCAACGTGTGTACACGGGACCGGATCGTGGCCGTCTCGGCTTATCCCATCGTCATGGCGCTGGCCTACGCCTCGTTTGCGGGATTCTCCCTGCTTAACCTGACCACCGCTCTGAGTGCATACGCGGCCGTCCTGCTCGGAGCCGTCCTGATTACCTGGCATGAGTCGAAGCTTCCGTATCGGCGGGAATGGAAACCGGCCGCGGCGGAGGTCGGCGCAGACGCCGCGTTCCTGGGCGCGGTGCAGATTGGCGTGCCCCTGCTGCTGAGCGTTACCCTGGTTGTGGCGCTGGCGGATTTTTTCCGCGCCGAAGGTCTTGTGCTGCGGAACCTCTGGCCGCAGCAGTTGCCGGTCTGGGCGCAGGCGGCCCTGATGATGCTGGCGGCGGATTGCGGACGCTACTGGCTGCATCGCGCCTTTCACAGGTTCTCGCCGATGTGGCGGCTGCACGCCGTGCATCATTCGCCGCACCGCTTGTACTGGGTGAACGTCGGGCGGTTTCATCCGCTGGAGAAGGCCATCCAGTACTGCCTTGACGCACTGCCGTTCGCGCTGGTCGGTGTCTCCGGCGAGGTGCTGGCGGCCTATTTCGTGTTCTACGCCATCAACGGCTTTTATCAGCATTCCAACTGCCTGGTACGGCTGGGGCTTCTCAACTACCTCATCGCCGGGCCTGAACTTCATCGCTGGCACCATTCGGAACTGCCGCGCGAATCCAACAACAACTTCGGAAACAACCTGATCGTGTGGGACCTCCTGTTCGGCACCCGGTATCTGCCCGAAGACCGCGAGGTCGGACCGCTGGGTCTTTTGAACCGCGCGTACCCGATGGGATTCTGGGCGCAGATGCGAACCCCCTTCATGAGCGACCTTCAAAGCGGTACCGGCGACCCGTGACCAAAAGCCGTCTGCCACTTCGGTACGCAGCACTGCGCGCCGCCCTTGCGCTCAAGTGCGACGGCCGCTACCAGTCGCTGCTGAGTGCCACCGGGAATCCGCGCGCGGCGCAGAAGTCCTTGTTGCGCCGAATCCTGGTGACCAACGCCAGCACGCACTACGGGGCCCGCCACAATTTCAAGCGAATCGTGAGTCCCCGCGAGTACCAGACGGCGGTTCCGATCAAGAACTACGAGGACCTGCGCAAGTACGTGGAGATCCAGGAACGCACGGGACAGCCCTGCCTTACGGCCGACAGGCCGGTGTACTACCACCGCACCAGCGGCACAACAGGAGCGGCCAAGGACATACCGCTGACGCGGGCCGGGATTGAGCGCGTCAAGGAAAACCAGCAACTGTTTGCCTACTCCGTGGCGCGGGGGACGCGGGCTTTCGAAGGACAGGTGCTGGGGATAACGGGACAGGCGGTAGAGGGACTCATGCCGTCGGGGCTGCCCTATGGCTCGGCCTCGGGCCTCTTGTACAAGCGGATGTCGAAACTGGTCCGGAAGAAATACGTGTTGCCGCCGGAGATTGCGGACATACCCGATTACGATCTCCGATACTTCGCTATTGCGGCCTTCGCTCTTGCGGAACCTCGCGTGACCGCGGTGGGGACCGCCAACCCGTCCACGCTTGTACGTATTCTCGACCTGATCCGAAGCGAGCCGGAGGCGCTGATCGCGGCCATCCACGGGGGGCGCCTTCCGGATGGCGCCGACCTGCCCGCGGAGATCAATCTCCGCGGCAATCCCCGCAGGGCGCGCGAATTGGAGAGCCTGCTCGCGGCGAAGGGTGTGCTGGACTACGCGGCCATCTGGCCAAACCTCAAGGGGATCATGACCTGGACCGGCGGTAGCTGCAGCGTTCCGCTGCGCCGGCTGGGCGATTCGATTCCGGCCGGAACTTCGACAATCGAACTGGGCTACATCGCCAGCGAGTTTCAGGGCACGGTCAATATCGATGCCGCCGAGAATGTCTGTGTCCCCACGCTGCTGGACAATTTCTTCGAGTTCGCCGAGCGCGACGCCCGGGAGGCGGGCGGCGCGGATTTTCTGCTTCTCGAGGAACTGGAAGAGGGCGGTGAGTACTACGTTTTCGTCACCACCCAGGATGGCCTGTACCGCTACGACATGAATGACATCGTGCGGGTCACGCGCATGATCAACGCGACGCCCTGCCTGGAGTTCGTTCAGAAGGGGAAAGGTGTGACGAGCATTACGGGCGAGAAACTTTACGAGAAGCAGGTGCTGGACGCGGTGATGGCGGCAACGACCCGCCTGCGCGTTTCGCCGAAGTTCTTCGTGATGCTGGCCGATCAGGAGGCGGCGATGTATACGCTGTACCTGGAGGCCTCCAGGCGTGAGCTGTTTCAACCGTCGGGCCTGGCCAAGGCGGTGGACCGTGGATTGCGCGAGGCCAATATCGAATACGACAGCAAGCGCGGCAGCGGGCGGCTGGCCCCGGTCGAGATCAAACGGCTGCGCCCGGGAACCGGCGGAGAATTCCGCGCCGACCGGGTAGCCGCGGGGCAGCGCGATACTCAATTCAAGTATCTGCATTTGCAGTACGCGCAGGAATGTCCGTTTGACTTTGCCGCGCACTCGGAGCCGCTCTGACCGGCAAGCCGGCGCCCATGTCCATAGAGCGCCTGGATACTTACCGGTTCCCGGTGCCGTTCAGGGTCGTTTTTCGGCACGCTTCCGCCAGCCGCGCGAAGGCCGCCAACATCATCGTCGCGGCCCGCGGCCCTGATGGCGTGACCGGCTACGGCGAGGGCTGCCCGCGCGAATACGTCACCGGCGAAACGGTTGCCTCGGCAGCCGCCTTCATCGAGAAACACAAGGCGTCGATTGTCCGCGAGGTACGGGGCATTGACGAACTTTGCGCGTGGATGGATGCGCATCGCGAAGAAGTCGACGCCAATCCCGCAGCTTTCTGCGCAGTGGAGATAGCCCTTCTTGATCTCAGGGGCAAACTTGAGCTTTGCCCGATTGAAGACCTGCTCGGCATTTCCCGCCTGGCCGGCGCTTTTCGCTATTCCGCCGTGCTGGGCGATTCAAAGCTGCCCGCCTTCGAGCGCCAGGCGGACCAATACCGGCAGATGGGGTTCCGCGACTTCAAGGTGAAAGTGTCGGGTGACCTGGAGCAGGACCGGCGCAAACTGGCGGCGCTTGCGCGCAAAGGCGGAAAAACGCTGCGGGTTCGCCTTGACGCAAACAACCTCTGGCATGACGCGGCGGAGGTCAGCGGTTACCTGAAGGCGCTTCAAGCGGACGTGTTTGCCATTGAAGAGCCGCTGCAGGCGGGCGATTTCAAGGGTTGTGCGCGGATCGCCCTTGAATCCGGCGTCAGGATCATCCTGGACGAAAGTCTGGCGCGAATCGAGCAGTTGCGAGCTATCGATGACCCGACCTGTTGGATCGCCAATCTCAGGGTCTCGAAGATGGGTGGAATCCTCCGTTCGCTGGAACTGGCCCGGGAAGCGGATCACCTGGGCGTCGGCCTGATCGTCGGCGCACAGGTCGGCGAAACCAGCATCCTCACGCGCGCCTCGCTGGCGGTGATGAACGAGCATCGGAAATCGCTTGTCGCCGCGGAAGGCGCCTTCGGCACGTTGTTGCTGGAGCGCGACTTAACCGAGCCTAGCCTGATGTTCGGCAGGGAGGGCAAACTGGCGTCAAGCGTGGGATCGGATTGGGCGCGTCCGGGCCTCGGGTTGCGCATCAAGGAAAATCTGCTCACCCCCGTGTGAGAGCCCAGGCAGCGATTCTTGCTCCCGCGGGGTTTAGAATCGTTAGATTTACGGCCCTATCTGGAAGCAGGCGGACTTTCAGACTCGCATGATTCAGATCCCAAAAAAGCCGATTTCCAAGGTGCTTCGCATCAGCCGAACCATGCTCTTCGCGGCTGCCATTGCGCTGACGCTCGCCGCGTGCAGCGCCACTCCCGTGGCTCGAACCGATGGTCTGGACCCCCGCCTTGCCTGGCCCTGCGACCGGTTGGTCCTTGTGTGGACCGTGGACGAACTGCGTTTGCAGCAAATGCTGGGCGAGGCGCTTGAAGTCCGGCGCATCTCAGGCGCCGGCCAACTGCATCTGCACCTCATGCGCTGCGAGCCTACGGCGACTGCCGCGCGAAACGCGCAAGCGCTTTCTTACGCTTACATTCTCATTCCGGTGTCGGGCGATAGCGCGCCCATCGCGATTACGCGCATTCCGGCCGATGGCTGGCTATCCTTGCAGTTCGCGGTCGCCAGCGCGGATTCACGTGCGCTGCTTGCCCAATTGGGCTACAACACGATCGTGGCTGCACAGGACTTCACGATTCACGCAGCGAACGGCGGCGCCTCATTAACGGCTCAATTGACCTTCGATAACGGCTCAATATCAATAGAGGCAAAATCAATCGCCGGCCCATCGGACCGGGTTGCCTCTACTGCGCTTCTCGCCAGGGGGGATGGATACGTTTCCGCATACTTTGGTGAAGAGGCGTCTCAGCGGTACGCGGCGTCCGCCACGGTCCGGATTGCCGGGGAAACGCCGCTGCCGGTTTCGCCCGACGCGCAGGCAGTGGCCATCCTTGACCGGCGCCTCGTTTCCAATCGGGTCTATTGGCGAATCTCCACGCCGTGAAAAGTAAAGGTGCCCGGAATTCACCGTTTTTCCCTCTATATGCAGAGTAAGGCAACTAAAGGGTGATATACCTGCCGAGCACGGGGGAGAATCTCCGCCGGGAGCAGGTAGCCGGCGAATTGCAGTATGTTCGACTGCTGCGGTTCCTCGGCGCTCGTCTTCCCAACGAACAGGATGCGCAGGAGTTGGCGCAGGAGGCCTACCTGCGGATGCTGCGGGTATCGGATGCGAATCTGATTCGCGATCCCGCAGCCTACCTTTTTCGCATTGCCCGCGGTCTCCTGCAGGAGTGGTATGCGTCCATGCCGCCGCCGCGCGACTCGCTGGACGATGTGGAACTGGCCGACGAGGGGCGGACGGTTGAGGATCAAGCCAACATTGCTCAGAATATGGATCGCCTGGAGAAGGCGCTGCGGCGCTTGTCGCCAAAATGCCGCGCGGTTGTTCTCATGCATCGGCGCGACGGCATGACCTACGACGAGATCGCCGCAGACCTGGGCATTTCGTCGTCCATGGTGAAAAAGCACCTGTCCAGAGGTTTGGCGCATTGCCGCGTGAGTTTGCGCAGGTTTTACGAGTGTTGAGAGATGAACGAGCGAAAAATTTCAAGAAGCAGTGACGTCATCGCCGAGGAAGCCGCGGATTGGATTGTTGCCCTGGCTGATGCCGATGAGGACGCCAGGAAAGCGTTTGCTGTCTGGCTGCGGCGATCGCCCGAGCACATCAAGGAGTTTCTTGCCATTTCGGCGATATGGGGCACGCTGCCGGGGCACTCTGCACAACCTTCGGCCGCGGAACTGGCGCGCCTGTCCGACACGCAGCCGAACGTGGTGGCGATGCCGGGCGCCGCGGCGAATGGATCAAAGGCCACGATACCGCCGGCAAGCTCGCGCCGTCGCTGGATGGCGCGAGCCGCCGCGGTTCTTGTGGCGGCGGCGGCCGGCGCGATCTTCCTGATCCTGGCTCCCGGCAAGGACCCGAATCTCTACACAACCGAGATCGGCGAGCAATCTTCCGTGCCGCTGCAGGACGGTTCGCTGGTGATGCTTAACACCCGGTCAGCAATGCGGGTTGCGTACTCCGAAGAATACCGGGACGTACATCTTTCCGATGGCGAGGCGCTGTTTGATGTCGCCAGGGAGTCAGGGCGGCCATTTCGCGTGATTACCGATCAGGCAGTGTTTCAGGCGGTAGGCACGCAATTCAACGTGCGCAGAGATAGCGACAAGGTCACGATAACAGTCATAGAAGGCGCCGTGGACGTGCGGCCCCTGGCCGCCGGTCCGGCCATACTTGCAGACGGCGGGCGCGCTGAATCAGGTCCACCGGGACCGCTGCGCCTCAAGGTGGGTCAGCAGGCGCAGGTGGCGGCGGGCGTTGCCGGGGCGGCTGTAACAGACACAGTTGTTGATCATACGATTGCCTGGCGGGACCGTGACCTGGTGTTTGAAGCACTGCCGCTGAAACAGGTGATCGAAGAATTCAATCGCTACAACGCCCCGCCGGTGGAAATCCGGGACCCGAAGCTGGAATTACTGCCCATCAGCGGCGTATTTCGTTCCGATGATCGTGATTCCTTCCTGCAGTTCCTGTCCCAGATGCGACTTGCGGAATCCTCCACGCGCGCCGACGGCACCATTGTCTTGACAGGCGGGGAGGGCGGCCAAGCACGCCAATAATCCCGCAAGGGTGCCCGATTTCCGGGGAATACACCTCTTCTATTGCAAGGGGGCTCTCTATCAGAAGCCACAAGCTCGCACTCTTACGGTCCAAAACGACGCCCGAAGAGGGGTCATGCCGTATATTGGGCGTTGTCGGCTCACCTGGGCGCCTCCTCCTTTTGCACACTGGGAGACCCCGATCCATGAGTTTCAACCAACATCTCAAGCTAGTCTGTTGCACCTCGCTTTGCGCCTGGCTGTTTACGCTGCCCGCCGCGGCGGAAGACGCGGCGGCGAGTATTGACATTAAGGACCAGCCCTTGCCTGTCGCGCTGCAGGAATTTTCGGAACAGACCGATCTGCAACTCGCCTACGTGGCCACGCTGGCGAACGGCAAGACTTCACGCGGCACTCAAGGCAAGATCAAGCCTGGCGAGGCGCTGTCCGACATTCTGGAGGGCACCGAACTCGAGTACCAGTACGTCAACGACGAGACGGTAGCCATCGGAGCCCGGCGCACTAGGGCTGAGACCGGGAAGAAAGCCCAACCGGCAGGTGGCCGGTTGGCGCTGGAACCGATTCTAATGGCCCAAAACCTGACCCAGCAGCAAGCCGACTCGGACGACGAGGATTCACAGGCCGACGAAGCCTTGGAACTGGACGAGGTCCTGGAACTGGAAGCCCTAACCGTCACGGGCAGCCGGTTGCAGAGCGGAATTGGAGCTTCTCCGGTATTCGTAATCACCCGGGCCGATATTGACGCCCGAGGGCTAGCGAACATTGAAGACATTGTTCGCTATTTGCCGCAGAACTTTTCCTCGATTACCAACGGGGGCAGTTACGATAGTCAGTCACCTCGGTTCCAGATCGGTTCGGTCACGCTCAATCTCCGTGGCCTGGGGGAGGGATCCACGTTGGTTCTGGTTAACGGCAGGCGCCTGGCGGCTTCGCCCTCAGAAAATGGCACCTTTACGGACGTTTCCACGCTCCCTTTCAGTGCGATTGAGCGGGTGGAAGTGATGACGGACGGCGCCAGCGCCGTGTATGGCTCCGACGCCGTGGGAGGCGTCGTCAACTTCATCATGAAGAAGGACTACCGAGGCTCGGAATCATCGATACGTTACGAGAACAGCAGCTCCGGCGGACACCGAAAGGTTGTCGAGCAGTCTCTCGGATTTTCCTGGGACACCGGTAACCTGACAGCGTCCGTCAATTGGCGTGACGAAGATGCCGTATATGCGGGTGATGCGGGACTTGACACAGACGGGGATTTCCGCGAGCAGGGCGGCAGAGCCTGGGCCCCTAACTACACGCAACCTGGCCTTCTCCGGTCGGGGGGGGCTGGACTCCCCTCGAACGCGCCACCGAACACGATACGTGGAATCCTGCCCGATGGTGACGGCACGAATATCAATCCGGATGATGTCATATGGGTGTCCAATGAGGAGTTTGTGACCCAATCGGGGAACTTTAATCTGATTCCCTTTACGCGCAACGCTACCTCTGCGGGCGAGGCGATTCCAGCTTCCGAGCACCTGTCTGCGTACTTAAGCCTGACGCAAGAATTCGGCGAGAGCTTGACGCTGAGTTTGTCCGGATCTTTCGCGCGGCAAGACTCCTATCAAAATGCCGTCTCCAGTGATTTCAGAACTACCGTTCCTGCAAGTAACTACTACAACCCATTTGGCAAGGACGTGCACGTGGGCTACGTGTTTGAACGTGAAATCGCCGATGGCAAACTTGTGCCTTTTGCCAGAACGACGGACCTGGAGCGCTTGAATCTGAGCGCCTCGCTAAGCTGGGAGACACCCATTGAGGGTTGGACAGCGACCTTTTCCGCCAATCACGGCACGGATAAACCTTACGCCGGTTATCCAGGTAGCTTCAGCTCCAGCAACCCCGCATTTGTAGCGGCGCTTGCCAGCAGCGATCCGGCGGAAGCAATCAATGGTTTCGGCGATGGCACCGTGCAGCGCGCCACACTCATGGAGTTTTTAACGTACGAAACCCGAGGTGCACGAGACGGCAGTCAGGACGTCGTCGGCTTGAGTTTGGCCGGTTCGCTTTTTAATATTACCGGCGGGCCCGTCGAATTGGCCGTGGGAACTGAAGCACGGACGGACACGCTCGACTTCGATTCCTTCCTGTTGAATCCGTTCACGTTCAGAGTTCCGGATGCCCCGGAAATTGTTCCCGAGTCGGAAAACACGGCCTGGTTTTTTGAACTCTCGGCGCCGCTTATCGGCGACTCCAATTCACGCCCCGGCATCCAGAAACTAAATGTTTACGCCGCCGGGCGATATGACGAATACGAGATCGAAGGGCCTTTCGAGGGCATTCTGCAGCCGGCAAGCAAGCGAAAATACGATGACTTCGTCACAAAACTAGGAGTTGTCTATCGTCCGGTCGAGAGCCTGAAGTTGCGCGCCACATGGGGCCAGGCTTTCCTAGCTGCCACATTGCCGGAATTGTTCAGGCCACGAATAACCTATACCACCCTTGGGTATACTGATCCACTCAACCCCATTGAGAATGGGGGGCCGTATGCACGGGTATTTCCCACATCTGTTCGTGGCGGAAGTCCCGACCTGCTACCCCAAAACTCCGATACCATCACTCTCGGGTTTGATTACACGCCCGTGGACATGCCGGGGCTGTATCTTTCCGCTTCGTGGAGCAAGACCGAATACGAGAACCTGATCTCGAGCCTGTATGCCGGTTTAGGCAGGTCCTACGTGTATGCCTTGGTGAATTGGCAACAGTTCCCGGACCAGGTCAGGCGCGATGCAAATGGCGTCTTGACATACGTGGCCGACCGTCAGAGTTTCAATTTGTCCGGCAGGGCCAGTGAGGCGGTGGATTTCGTTGTGAGATATACCTTCGACACGGCGATAGGCGAGTTCGCGGCAGGGATTCTCGGCACCCGCACACTAAAACTGGAAACTGCCCTGGCCGGTACCGATCCCATTGCACAGGAAGGCACGAATCAAGGTCCGGTCAAGATGAAAGGCAGTGCGTACCTGGATTGGGCGCGGGGTGATTGGGGCGCCAACCTGACAATTAACCACGCAAGTAGCTACGAGAACATCAGTTCCGGCGCACGTCGGACCGATGTGGACGGCTACACGACGGTTGACCTCCAGGGTACGTACACTCTTCCTGAATCCGGCTGGCGCATTACGGCGGGCGTGCAGAATATTCTTGACGCCGATTTCCCGTTCTTCGACGGCTTCCATGGCGTTCATTCCGCACACGTGGACTTCCGCCGCCGGGTCGCCTTCGTCGATATCGTCAAGGAGTTTTCCTGGTAGAACTTACCGAGACCTCGCTTCCGCAAGATGCTGTCGGGAGCGAGGT
The DNA here is from genome assembly GCA_951828235.1 of uncultured Gammaproteobacteria bacterium. GTDB lineage: Bacteria > Pseudomonadota > Gammaproteobacteria > Steroidobacterales > Foliamicaceae > Foliamicus. The sequence goes on along the minus strand of OX639965.1, from coordinate 789,257 downwards.
CATTCTCCCTTGGGAACGAGGGCACCTGTCAGGCCTGAGAGTTCACACAACAGGAACTGTCATGCTGCCCGATCCGCCGCCTCAGACAGCATTGAGTGCCGTGGAATAGCCGGATGAAGAGTCAGTATCCGCTCCCGGTGACCGAGCATATGGCCTTGGCTCGTTCCCCAACCTGCGTTTTCCGTTCGTGCTACTCGCGTGCAACCAACGCGTGCCCCAACTGCCCGGATCGTCTTGTGAACGCATGGCGGAACTCCAGCACCGCATCGCCGCTGCTGGAATTCGGTGTGCTGAACATTGACACGACCGCGCGGTCTCCTTTCAATTGGAGGTGGGCAAATCCCCACGTCATGCCCTTGGCGAAGAGGACCCGGTTGGCCGGATACCGCGCACTCTGATGGGCTCTGAACGCCGTATTGACGCCGCGCTGCTTGGACGCGGCGCCTGAGACAATTTGCAGCAGCGGCACGCTTTCGTCGCCCAATACGGCAGCGCAGCTGTCTTCGTGTAATTCCAGGGTGTGATCGTGGCCGGCCAGATAGCCGTCGGCATGCCGGCATAGGGCGGGCAGCAAGAGGCGGCGCAGAACGCGCGCCTGTTCGAACTTGTAGCCGCCCGTGGACCAGATCGGATGATGCGCCGCCACGAATCTCCAGCGCGCGGTGGAGCCCCTGAGGCTTTCTTCCAGCCAATCCGCCATGTTGCGTTCCCGCGTGGTGGCGGGCTTCGCCCACGGATCGAAGGACTCGATCTTGCCCGTGGCCGCTTCGCTGCCATCGGGATGCAGGCCCGCCAGGGGAACGGTTTCACCGGCCAGTAGCACGGTGGTATCGATTACGAAGATCTCCACCTGGCCTTTGGCCGCAGGTGGTTTCACGCGGTACACGTTGCCGTCCATGAAAAACGGTGGATTGTCGCGCAGGAAGGTCACCTGGGCCATTGCCCCTTCACGCGACGTGCGCCAATCGTGATTGCCGAGCGCCGTGTAGATGCGGTAATCCAGGTTGCCGGATCCAAAGTCACCAAGGGGTTCGGAGAACATGACCCGGAAGCGATGCCGGTCGTCCTCGTTCGCCTCGGCACCAGAGGGATAGATGTTGTCGCCCAGCATGACGGCGAATGCGCACGAAAAATCCAAGCAGAGGCGTTGCATGGCGGAGGCCACTGGCTGCATGCCGCTGGCGATGACGAAGGAGTCCAGTTTACCGTGGAAGTACGCGGGTGGCGGCCGAAAATCCCTGGGGTCCCGGCGGTTGCCGATCCAGTAGCGCCGGTACTTGGCGATAAAGGCTTCCTTCGTCGGGGCCGGCGTTCCGGTTTGCATGTAGTCGTAATGCAGGCCGCTGTCGCCGAAGGCGAGAAAGCCGATTTCGAGCGGCTCGTTTTGCGGGGCCTCGGCCGCAGGCTGCCTTGCCGGCGCCGGGCCATCGACCGCCCCGGCGCTGGCGAGAGTGGCGATCAGCAAGGCCGCTAACGTCCACCCGCACAGGCCTTGCCGGAACCGCCCGGCGCGGGGCGATCGAACGGCGTGTAAACGAGGCGGTCTCACCGCGGCCGGCTCATGCTCATGGCGGGCACGCCGAGCTGGCGGCACGGGCGCATCTCTTGCCAGTCCGGCGCGTTGCCGGTTTGCGCCAGGTGCTTCAGCAGGTTCAAAGCGGCGGTAAGCATGTTGTCTGATTCACCTATGAAACACTTCGGCTGCGGCGCGACGCAGTGATCGACTGCAACGCCTTTGCCATCGAACGGTTGTCCATTGGGCCGAAATGATACCTCGGACGAGATGCCGACTTCGATATCGCTCTCCGGCAGCGTGAACGAGCGCATCCGCCCGCTGGCGCCGCTGCTGGGCTGGCCCACCAGGTGGGTGCCGGGGATTTCGCAAAACCCATTGAGAAAGCCGTCCGTGGCGGACAGGGCATGGGCATCCGACAGCACGGCCACGGGGCGGTCGTAGTGATAGACGCGGCGCGTGCGGTCAGATTGGCGGTTGATGAGCATGAAGTGCCATTCCGAGAACTGGCCGGGCGGCAGGGTCCACGCGGGCCGGAATTCCTCCTGTGCGACGCGGATAATGGCTCGCTCGACTTCGGTCCAGTCCGGGTGGTCCAGGCGAAAGGTCGGGCGGTCCGCCAAGTGGTCGGGCCGGAAATGAGAGGCCAGCCGGTAGGCGGCGATGTTGGTGACGATCGGCGGTGCGTCCGGGGGCAAAAAGTAGGGGGCGAGCGCACGGAGGATTTCGAGGCGGCCGCCTCCGTTGCCACGCACGTCGATGATCAAGGCGTCGGTGTTGCGGGCCTCGTCCATGAATTCGAGAATTTCCGGGATCCGGTCGATCTCCATTGCCGGGATGCGGAGGTAGCCGACATTGTCGGACAGAATGCGGCTTTCGCCGATGACCACGCTGCGGATGGAACGGGGGCGCTGATCGGTTAAGCTGAAACTGCGGGTCACCGATCCATGGGAGCCCGCAAGCGTAAAGATGATGTCCTCGCTGCGGGCAAGCCCCAAGTTTTCGCGCAGCTTGTCCACGCGCCGCAGTGCGCGCACGGTCCGGCGCCGATTGAGTTGCGGGGATGCGTAGGCGAAATGCCGGGCGGCTGCGGCCACCCAATCATCGACCGCAACGCCGTCGATGGCAGTGATGAACGGATAGCTCGGTTCGACGAAGGCACGCTCGGACGACCCGCCGCCGATGGCGAGGACCGCCGTGCCGGTATCCGCGATACGAAACGGCAGATACTTGGCGCCTTCGTCTTCGAACCAGGCGCCAGCGAACGCATGGCCGTCGCCGAGCAGCGCGATGATGCGTTGCACGCCGCGCAGCAGGTCGATGCGCCGCATGGCCTCGGGCAGCTGACGGACGACGGCATCGAGCGCACCGATGACATTGTGGTCGCTCTTGTGTAGATAGGAACTTTGCGTCAGCAGTTTGTGGCGCAAGAACGCCAGGTCACGGCGTGCGCTCTCGCCGAGAACAATCTCCGCGGGAATGCGCACGCTGTTCAGCGCCGGGTGCAATGTGAAATCCGACATGTCCCGGTCCACGTTTCGTCCGTGGACCGCAATCACATTGCGCCGCGGCTTCAGAGCGGCAGTGGACACCGCGAATACTTCGCGGCGTTCCGCTTCGTGGTCGCCGACGACCCGGCCGCGCGCTACTCCAACGCGGGCGTCCCGGGCGATGCCCGCCACATTCAGGGATTGTCCGTGCAACAACGCGGCAATGGGCAGGAAACGAACGAAACCGGGAAGGTTGCGGACCAGGGCCTCGGCTCGAATCTCTTCCCGCAGGTACAGTTGGACATAACTTTCGAGAACTTCACGGCGGTTGTCCGCGGCCCGGATCAGGGGGATGCTGCCGTACCGGAGCACGTCCTCCAGGTTGAAATCGGCGCCAAGTTCCGGAACAGAGACGGGTCAGCCAACAGATCAAGAAACGCTGCGGCCGGGTAGTTGAGTAAGTCGTTTGTACACCACGCCGTCAAGAAGACCCGAAAAGTGACGACATAACAAGCAGACCAAGGCCTCTAGGGAAGCTCTGAACAAGTCTGCAATCTGCGACAATAGGATTGTAGTGTTTGTTGAGGGATGAGGGATGCATCAAGCGAGTTTTTCGGAGTTGGAGCACGATCTGAAGAAGCGTCGCACGCGCCGGGAGAAGTTTCTTGAGCGGATGGACGGTTTGATTCCCTGGTCGCGTCTGGAAGCGCGGATTGAGCCGTTTTATCCGAAGGCGGGCCGGGGCCGTCGTCCGTATTCATTGAGTTCGATGCTTCGGGTGCATTGCGTGCAGTTGTTTTACAACGTGAGCGATCCGGGGATGGAGGACTTGCTGTATGAGGTGGAGTCGGTGCGTCGATTTGCGGGATTGCGTCTGACGGGTCCATTGCCGGACGAGACGACGATATTGAACTTCCGTCATTTGCTGGAGAAGCACGGACTGGGCGGGGTTCTGTTTGAGGAGATCAACGCGCATCTTCAGGCGCAGGGTCACCGGCTCAAGCGTGGGACGATTGTGGACGCGAGCATTATTGACGCGCCGAGTTCGACCAAGAACAAGTCAGGCGAACGGGACCCGGAGATGCATCAGACGAAGAAGGGCAATCAATGGTATTTCGGAATGAAGGCGCACATTGGTGTGGATGCGGAGTCGGGTCTGGCGCACCGTTTGGAGACGACGCCGGCGAACGTGTCGGATGTGGCCACGGCGCACGCGTTGCTGCACGGCGGCGAGGAGCGGGTATGGGGTGATTCGGGTTATCAGGGCGTGGGCAAGCGCGAAGAGAACCGGGATCAGGATGTGGACTGGCGGGTGGCGATGAAGCGCGGCCGGCGGCGGCGGCTGGACAAGGACAGCGCCGAGGAGGAGGCGGAGCATCGCAAGGGGTCGGTGCGTGCCAAGGTGGAGCATCCTTTCTTGTATGTGAAGCGTCACTTCGGCTACGGCAAGGTGCGCTATCGGGGCTTGGCGAAGAACACGCAGAGGATCGCGCTGCTGCTGGGGTTTACCAATCTGCTGATTGCCGGCCGGTATGCGGCCGCCTGACATGGGATACGTGCGCCTGCACACCGCGCGAGGCGGCAAGAACCCCGCGTATCGGGCCGTTTTCGGGTGCCGAAACGATGCCGGAGCCGTCAAAAAACCGGCAACACGCCTCCCCAAGCGCAGTTTGGGGCCTTGTTCAGACCTTCCCTAGCGGTGAACTGCTTAATGATGGTGTAGTTAACGCCAGGTTCGACGATCCTCGGGGCCGCACCTTTACCCTGGGTTTGAAGATGCAGTTCCAGCCGGACTTCGACAACTCGGGCGGATTTCCGGCTGATTTGAGCGGTTATCGGCCGGATACGGGACTATTCTCGAACTGGCGCGATCCAGTTGATGTCATCGGCTGTCGCGGGTTTGGGCGGATGCCTGTCCTGAAAGGATGCAGGCCACTCCCATTCGACCTCCGGATACCGCACCGGATACGGCAGCGCTTCCGGATTTCCAAGCAGCATCAGACCCCAGTATGCCCAATGACGGCGTGAGAACAATCCCGGTGCTGCATGGCGGTAGGCATCAATGAATTGTTCCCTTGAAAACAGCGCCCAGGCCTCTTCAATATCCACGTCGGACCCGCGCGCCATGGTCTCGTTCAAGAGCTTGCGTGTGTCCGCCGCCACCGTTTCGGGTGGTTCGTACCAGTTGATGTGGCGCGCGAGACGAAGCAGACGGGAAGAACGGGCGGTCATTGGCGCTCCTGCCTCGGGTCCAAAACAGGGTTGCCGGGCGCAATTTCGCCAATGCGTCCGAGCGGCGCAACCGCTACAGCGGGCACCTTCCGGATCGCTTCCACCGTTTGGGCAAGAAGTTGGCTGTCTTCCGCCGGCAGCCCTTCCAACGCGGGCGGATAACTCAAAGCCACCAGCGTTATGCGCGGGTTGAACGATTTCCCGTAAATGGCCCGTGCGCAACTCAGTCCTTCGGCCAACGAAAGCCCGTGACGCAGCAACGCGCAAATGTCCTGAAGATCCTTAAGACTATCCCGCTGCTGAATGGTCGCGCATTTGCAGCCGAATATGTCACGGGCCCCAGCCAGGCTCACCCCCGGCGGGATTTTGGTGGGAAGATCAACGCAACGCAGCCCCAGCCCACCGAAGAAGCTCACGGACACTGGCCCGTCTTCCGTTTCAGCCTGCACCGTCAGCGTGTTGCGCTCTTCCTGAGTAATCCGGCCTTTCGCCAGAAAATCCAGCGTTTCATACAACTGCCGGGGATTGATTGGCTGTGCGCTGAAAAAATCAAAGTCGATGCTGGTGCGATGTCCCAGCTGTAGCGCCAGGGCCGTGCCACCGTACAACACGAAATGCTCCGGCAGGCTCACAAGCCGCGCCCACAGCGTTCGCTGCGCTTTGGGCAAAATGTCCCAGTACGGCGCGGTGTTCAAGTTCTTCAATTTCAGGCTGCGAGTTACGGGAATTTATTCTTATTATACAATTATTTATGTAACATGGCCTATGCGTTCGAGACGCTGTCTACTACACGGAGAGAACGCCAACGCGGATCGTTTCGGAGATCAACGGGCGATTGCGGGTGCCGAATAATCGGTATGGCGTGCGGAAGGCCCAAAAGCTTGTCCTGACGGAAGACTATCGATTAGAAGAAGATGCCGCACAAATCGGAATTGCGGTTGACGGACTAGCCGGCAAGCATCGCGCAGCGCCGGAGATTCACATCGCGAGTCTTCGGGGCTCCCCGTGGCTGGATTCCCACCATTCCTTACGCAGTCTTGCGCGGAGGGCGGCGCCATCGCAAACCCTCAAAGCGCGCGAAATCCCGATCGAGAGTAATCCATTCACAGCCGCACTCGATCGCCAAAGCAGCAAAATATGCGTCCGGTATCAGGTTGCCCCAGACTTCCGCGTCCCGATAGAGTCGCGTAAATATCTCCCAGTGCCTGGCCCCCGGGCTGACCGGAACACAGTGGGGCTGGCGCCGAATCACGTTCGCGAACGCAAGCGCCTGGTCCGGCGGGCTGGGGAGGGCGAAAATGCGGGGATGGGTGACGACGCGGAGGAATCCGCTCAACACCAGGTCGGATACGGCGAATGCCTCGTCCCCGGCAAGTACGGCCTCAAGCCACGGCCGGCAAGAAGCGTGTTCCTGGGCGTCGTCACGATACGCCGCAACCAGAACGTTCACGTCAGGCAGGACCATTGTCCTTCTTCATGAGATCCAGCAGAGAGGAAGAGTCGCTCAGATCCACGCCGGGCATCACGCCGGTTCCATGAAACACGGGCAGATCAATGGCGGGCCGAGCGCTTGCGCTGCGCCGGTACAGAGACTCGCGGAGAGCGTCCTGAATGACGGCGGTCAGCGTCCTCCCGGTGTCGGCGGCAATCCTCTTCAGTTGGGCGAACAGATCGTTATCAATGTGAATTGTTGTACGCATGCACAAAAACATACATAGGAGACATATTTATGTCAACAGTAAATCAAGGCCCGGTCCTCTTGAGGTCGCGCAGTATCTCCCGCGCCGCGTTGCGGCCCGGGATGCCGCTGACGCCGCCGCCGGGATGAGCGCCGGCGCCGCAGTGGTAGAGGCCGGCAATCGGACCGCGATAGGCGGCGTAGCCCATCAACGGGCGGTTGCTCCACAACTGGTTCAGGGTGTGGGCGCCGTGAAAGATGTCGCCGCCCGGCAGGCGAAATCGCCGTTCGAGATCGGCTGGCGTTAGCACCTGCCGGGCAATCGCCGAGCGGCTGAAATCGGGTGCGACGCGGTCCACGGCAGCGAATACGGTATCGGCGGCTTCTTCGCGGTATTGCGGCCAATCCCGCTTGCGCGGGAAGTGCTGGCAGAAAAGGCTCGCCACGTGCTTTCCGGGGGGCGCCAGCGTTTCGTCCACGGTTGACGGGATCAGCAGTTCGATCACCGGCTGCCTTGACCATGCGCCGCGGCGCGCGTCCAGGTAGGCGTTCTCCATGTAATCCAGCGTCGGGCCGATGATGATGCCTGCCTGGTGGTGGTCCCGGATTCCGGCGCCCGGCTTGCATTTGAATTGCGGAAGTTCCGCGAGCGCGACGTTGATCCGCAGGACCGCCGACTCGGTCCGGGTTCGGTCGATCCGGCTGCGGAAATCGGCATCCAGCAAGTCGCTGTCAATCAGGTCCAGGTAGAGGTGCTTCGGAGCCAGGTTGGCGGCGATCACCCGGGCGCGGCGAATGGAGCCGTCGGCGAGTATTGCGCCGCGTGCGCGGTCTGCCCTGACAATGACTTCGGTGACCTCGGCGCCGGTCTCCACGTCTACGCCCAGATCGCGCGCCTGGGCGAGCATGGCCTGGGTGATCGCGCCCATGCCACCTACGGCGTGTCCCCACACGCCCTTTTGGCCGGCGACATCTCCCAATGCGTGGTGCAACAGCCCGTACGCCGTGCCCGGCGCGTAGAGAGAGGCGTGATTGCCCACCAAGGCGTCGAATGCGAATGCCGCCTGGATGTGCGGGCTTTCGAACCAGCCCTGCAGGAAATCCGCAATCGGCATCAGGAAGAGATCTGCGAGATCTCGCCTCCGGCGCATGCTGAGGCGCTTTGCGTCCTTTGCCGCCAACGCGGCATTGACCCAATCACGTATGCCGCCCCCTACGTTCGGGGGCGTGCGCCGCATCTGTGGCAGAACGACGTCGCCGACCTCCCGGATCATGGCGCGAAAGCGGGGGAGCGCCTCGGCATCGCGCGGCGAAAAGCGGGCGAATTCCTTTGCGGTGGCCGTGTCCTCGTTATGGATGGACAAGGAATCGCGTCCGGACAGAGGCAGGAAATTCGCCATCGGCCGCGGGACGATTCGCAGGCCGTGTTCGTGCAGCTTGAGATCGCGGACGATGTCTGCATCCAGCAGTCCCACGGTGTAGCTGGCGGTTGAATTGCGGAACCCGGGATGGAATTCTTCGGTGACCGCAGCCCCGCCGACAATCTGCCGGCGCTCAAGTATGCGTACTCGCAATCCGGCGGCGGCCAGGTAGCAGGCGCAAACGAGCCCGTTGTGCCCGCCGCCCAGAATGAGGACGTCGTCTTGCGGGTTCACCTGAAGGCCGGGATGACCTCCTCGCCCATGAGGCGTATCGCCTCTTCCGGATCCGGACCCAAAGGACCGCCGAGATTGACCTCATTGACGCCGGCCTCGGCCAGTTCGCGGATCTGGGCAATGACCTCCGCGGGCGTTCCTGAGATCCCCAGTCTGAGCATGTCGGGAGTGACGCGCGCGCGGGCTTCTTCCATGTGCCCTGCGTCCACGAGTTCCCGTAGCGGGGCAAAGTCGGCGGCCCGAAGCCCGATCGCTCGAAGGGCCCGGTCCTCAAGATACGGACCGAAGTAGGCGGCCAGGTTCTTCATGACCTCCGAGGCCGCGGCCTTTGCCGTTGAGAGCGATAGCCAGCCGCAGCCGGAAACCGCGTAGTCGGGCGCCGGATCCGGGCGCGCGGCCAGGCCTTCGCGTATCGGAGCGATCATCTGCTTCGCCGATGCCGGCGGCGTGATCATCGGCAGGCTGCCGTCGCCGATTTCCCCGCTCAAGCGCAGAAAATCCTCGCCGAACGCCGAAAGATAAATCGGAATGTCAGGGCGAAGCGGTTTGAACCGCAGGTAGCATTCCGGTCCCCACTGGTATACCTCGCCGTCGTACTCCATGACTTCGCCGCGCCACAGGCCACGAATCAGGTGCACGGCCTCGCGGTGGCGTTGAAGGTAGTCGGAGCCGTCCACGCCGGCCCAAGCGATCATGTCCAGCGTGTGCAGTCCCATTCCGAGAATGAAACGTCCGCCCGACAGCTCGTCCAGCGTTGCGGCGTAGGTGGCCAGTTCCACCGGGTGCGTGGTGTAGGGGTTGGTGCCGACGGAACCGATCCTGATACGCTTTGTGGCTGCGGCCACCGCCGACGTAGTCACCCAGGTGTGGCGCATGAAGGTGTCGTGCGGGAACCACACGCTGTCGAAACCGGCTTTCTCTCCGGCTACGGCCAGCCGTACCAGGTCCGGCACGGAGCCCAGATACTCAATCAGCCTGAGGCCGAACCGCATGACTCAATGTTGGGAAGGAGGGCGTCTCCGCCCTCCGCGAGGGCTGGAAGCCCTCGTTCCCTGCGTGTTCTCAGTAGTACTCAGCTTCAGATTCAACCTTGGGAGCGTATTTCGCCAGTTCGGGCGGTAGCACCGGATTGAGTTTCGCCTCCCAGCTGAACAGGTGCGCGCCGGGCTCGAAATGCGTGGACAGCGGTCCGCCCTTGGTGCGGAAGAACAGGAGGTTTCCGGTCTTGGAGCCGAACGGCCCGTGAGGCATGCCTGCCGGTCGCCAGAAGTACGCTCCGGCCTTCATCAGGCCGGTGTCGCCGGTAAGATCGCCGGTCACCAGGTACATCTCTTCCACCACCGGGTGAATTTCGATTACGTCATTTCGCCAGAGTGGTGGCGCGGACAGCATCCAGGTCTGATCTTGCGTGTGCGGGTCTTCCCGGTACAGGACGCGGGAAAACGCCTTGAAGCCGTCGAGCATACCGTCGCCTTCATCCACGTCCACGCCAAGTTCCCGCAAGCTCGTGTCCACCTTGGAGCCGAGAGTGTCCACCTTCTCGACCAGGCGTTCCGCATCATCGTCCGGGCCCTCACCCGCCGTGGTTTCAGGGCTTTGCGACACAAAGGTAATCGCCACGCAGCCATTCTCGCTCGAGGCGCCGCGGCGCGTATGTCCGGCCGGCAGATGGGCGTAGCAAAATTCCGTGTAGCTGACGCCATTGATTTCCATGGCGCCGTCCAGCACCAGCAGTTCCTCGTCGGCATTCAGGTGCTCGGCGGCGTTACGCGACCAGCCGGAGGGATAGCGAACCAGCGTGCTTGCCGCGCCGGTTTCGTCGTCCTCGCTCATTACCTTGACGGCAGTTCCGCCGAATCGTCCGTTCCAATGGTCCTCGAGCCAGGGCAGCGCCTGCGACTGGATGAATTCGATGTGGGGTCTGGCCATTGCATCCTCCTGAAACTACACGAAAGCAAGAATGCCATAGATTTGCCTGCCGGGAAGCAATGCCCGGCGCCACGAAACTAGTCAATAACGGTAATGGCAGCCGTGACCGGTACACGCTCCGGCGGATAGCAAAATTCAGCGTCGCACACCTGGATGCGAAGTTGGCCCGATACGTCAAGCTCTCCCGGACCGGCATCTTCTTCGACCGTCAGCCGGGCCTGTATCACGGCGCCATCCTCGAAAACCGGCAGTGGATCCACGGAGTACCACTCGATTACCTCGGTCGGTTGCGGGTAAATCACTTGTTCCCATACAACGCCCTCAACTAAGTCGGGGAAGAAAGTCGTTGGGATCAACGCGGAATCCCTCGGCGAGTCCGAGTTTGCGTGCGTGCCGGGAACGAGGTCCAACTCAAGATTCATGAGGGCTTGCGTTCCGGCCGGCAACTCCCTGGGATTGACAGATGCGATTACGCCGGCAGAAGCAGGCTCCTCATCGTTCGCCTGCTCAGGATCCGGCACGGAAACGTCAGAAAAGAGCCCGCTATCCGCGCTCTTTTCGGGCAATAGCGATTCAATCTGGAGTTCCAGTGTCCTGACTTTCGTTCCCGAGATAGGCGGGAGCCTGAGGACTTTGCGCCCCTCGATGTCGAGGAGGAAATTCGTCGGCATGCCACGGGCCTGGAACTCCGCCTGGGCAAACTCCATATCGCTTCGCAACTGGATGAAATCGAATCCATTGCCTGTGGCGTAGGGCAAGACGAATTCGTCTTCTTCCGGGTGCACGTTGAGCGCAAGAATCTCGAACCCTTCGGGGCCGTACTTCTCCAGGACCTTCTGCAGTTCAGGGTTTTCGCCCCGGCAAGGCCCGCAGAACGGGTACCAGAAGTTCAGGAGCACGACCTTGCCCCTGAAATCCGAAAGCGACACCTGCTCGCCGTTGTCGTACCGCTCAAAGGAGTAATCCTTGATTTCCTCCGCGTCCTCTCCCAGCACATCCCTGATCTCGGCCCTTATCGTCTTGTCGTCCTTTCCGAGTTTCTCCGCATAAAAGAGCGTTGCCGTTTGCAGTCTGTCCGTTGGTTCCTTCGCCGCCAGCCGAAGCAGATACTCATAGGCTTCGACGGTTCGACCGGCGCCGTCCAGCGCCCTGGCTCTGGTCTCATGGAATACATTGGCATTGGTGAATCGGGGAATCGTGGTGTCTTGCAGCAACTCCACGGCCTCCTGAAACTGCCCATCGGCGATCAGTTGGTTGCCCTTGATCACGTTCTGCTGAAACGTCAGCCGGTCGTTCCAGAAACTCGCGCTCCAGCTATCCGGTTCTTCGGCTGTCGCCTCGACCATCTGCTCGGCAATGGCAAGGGCCTCTTGCGGCTGCGATTCCGAGTACAGGTCAGCCAGCATCTCCATTCCGGAAGCGGACCAATCAAACTCTTCGGGCGGGTAGCTTGTGCGCAGCCGCTGATACAGGGAAACCTGCTCTTCGCGGTCCTCGGTGCGGTAGGCAAGCCAGTACAGCGCCTGTGCGCCGCGCTCGCTATCGGGGAATCGCTCGGCAACTTCAAGTGACTTCTTTCGCCCCAGCGCCGGATCGGACTGGTTCAGACTTGCCGCATAGTAGAACGCCTTGTCAGGACTGTTCGGCGCTGTTTCCACGGCTTTCTTCAGCAACTCCAGTTCCCGGTCCTTGTCTCCGCTAACATCGGCAATGAGGGCCAGGGTGCTGTAGCCGTCGGATAGGCCCGGATCGAGGGTGATCGCCTCGTTCGTGTACTGTCTGACCCTGTCATAGTCCCGGTACATGTACAGCTGGCCAAGCGCCCACTTGTAGGCTGCGATGTCGGGCGAATCCTGTGACCACTCCCGGTAGAGAGCAAGCAGATTCTCGAAGGACTTGTCCGCGGCGGCTTTCATTGCCTCATTGCGCTCGCCTTCGTCCAGTTCGGCGCTGATTTCCGATCTTCCGAGACCCTGAAACGCGAAGATGAACCGCTGATGCGCCTGGGTGTTGTTGGGGTCGTGTTCGATTGCCGCCCGGAAGTGCGTGACGGCGTCAGCGAGCCTGCGTTCCCGAAACGCCCGCTCACCCTCCTCATAGCTGGCATTGGCCGCAGCAATGGCGTCACTTGACGGTCCGTCGTCGGCGACTTCCTGCACGCAAGATGCCGTAGCAAGACAGCCGCCCGCAATGATGAGTGCGCCGAAGAGCGCTTTCCAGGTAAGCATTTTCACAATCCCCTGGGCAATTGCCGTAAATCCCGCGCAAATAGTGTAACCGCCTTCGGCTTTTCCCCGAATTTGCCGTTGGTTACTCTTACGTTAGAATTCAACGCCGGGGGTTCTCTCGCCTTCAGGTTCACTGCTGACGGGAGGTTCCCGTGACACGAGAGGGGACAATTCATGCTTGAAAATCTTGCAGACCGTCGTTTGGCGGTCCTTTTCCTCGTCTTCACCGCACCAGCGGTGGGACTGGCGCAGCAAGACACGGATGACGGCTCAAACGGAGCAACGGAGGAAGAGGCGCTGGAACTGGCGCCCCAGACCGTAACCGGCAGCCGATTGCGCGGCGGCGTGAGCGCCTCGCCGGTATTCGTGCTTACCCGGGAGGAAATCGACCGGCGGGGCCTGCGGGACATCGAGGACATCGTCCGCTACATTCCGCAGAACTATTCGACCATCACCGCCGGCGGCAGTTTTGACGGCCACTCGCCGAGGTTCGCACAAGGATTGGTTACCATCAATTTGCGGGGCCTGGGCGAGGGGTCAACGCTGGTCCTGGTTAACGGCAATCGCATCGCAGCGGCGCCCGCCGAATTCGGCTCCTTTACCGATGTCTCCACGATTCCCTTCGGCGCGATCGCACGCGTTGAGGTTCTTAGTGACGGCGCCAGCGCCGTATATGGCTCCGATGCCGTAGGCGGCGTCGTGAACTTTATCCTGAGGAAGGACTATCAGGGCGCGGAATCCACCCTGCGCTATGAACGCAGCAAATCGGGAGGTCACCGCAAGAAAGTGGAACAGACTCTCGGTCTCACCTGGGACACGGGATCGCTCATTTTTTCTGGTGATTTCAGCTCGGAGGATGCGGTCCTGGCCGGCGACGCCGGCATCGATATTGACGGCGATTTCCGCGAACAGGGCGGGAGGCGTTTTCCCGCCACGTATTCTCAGCCCCCGCTGCTGTTGCGGTTTGGCCCATTCCCACCCAACGCGCCTCCCGGAACCCGAGTGGCGCTCCTTCCCCCGGGAGACGGCACCAACATCAATGTCGACGACATTCTCTATGTCAGCAATCAGGAATGGCAAACTCAGACCGGCAATTACGAAAACATTCCCAATGGCGTCTCGCTACTGGGCCCGAGCGAAGCGACCACGTCCGGCGATCAACTGGCGGGCTACCTGAATTTCACGCAACAGCTCACCGACAGTATTTCGATCGGCCTGAGCGCCATCTACAGCGAGCAGGACGACTCGCAGGAGTCCCATGGACAGTCCATCAGCGGAATCGTGCCGCCCAGTAATTACTACAACACTCTCGGTGTGCCGGTTTACGTCGCCTACAGCCTGCAACGCGAGATTGCAGACGGCAAGTTGCGTCCGTTCGTGCGTTTTACGGAAACGGAACGCTACGACATTTCGGCAAATGTTCGATGGGAACTGCCGATTCGGGACTGGGAGGCAAGATTGAATTACAGTTCCGGAAAGAACGCCATATACAACACGTACTTCGGCACCCTGCTCTCAAGGGGGCCCGCGTTTCAGGCTGCCCTTGCCAGTCCGGACGCTGCAACGGCCTTCAACCCCTTTGGCGATGGCTCCGTGCAATTGGACGATCTTCAGCAATTTCAAGAGGATGACGACAGGGGCAACCGCTCGACAAAGCAGGAAGTTCTTCAGTTCAATATGGACGGCGGACTGTTTGAACTGCCGGGGGGCGAACTCCGCGTCGCGATGGGTGGCGAGATGCGCACCGACAGGCTGGATTTCGAGGATTTCGGACTTAACCCGTTTACATTCCGCTTTCCCGACGCGCCGCAAATCGTTCCGGAATCCGATAACACTGCGTGGTTTGCCGAAATCTCGATCCCGATTGCAAAGGAAAGGCCCGGCATTCACCAACTCAATCTGAACCTGAACGGACGATACGACAAGTACGAGATCGAAGGTCCGTTTGATGGTCCTGAAAGCCCCGGCAGGGTCCGTACCTTCAGCGACTTCGTGCCGAAAATCGGTCTTGTGTGGTTTCCGGTTGAGTACGTCAAGGTGCGCGGAACCTGGGGCGATGCCTTTCAGGCGCCCACACTGCAGTCGCTCTTCAGCCCTGCGGACTATCTCAATCCGCCCCACACGCCGCCGTTCTTCGCGATATTCGATCCGCTGAATCCCGCATCCAACGGGGGGCCGTTCGTCCCGGTGTTCCCCGTCATTGGGCTGGGCGGCAATCCCGATCTCAGGTCACAGGTTTCCGAGAACCTGAGCTTCGGCTTCGAGGTGTCTCCTCCGGCAGTGCCGGGGTTGTTCGTATCCGCCACCTTCAACCGGATTGATTTCACCGACAAGATCGGAAGCCTCTGGGCTGCACTTGGCTACCCGGGCACGTTTGCTCTGGAGAATGCGCATTTGTTTCCCGGGCTGGTGGAGCGCGACGATGAGGGCATACTCATTCTGCTCTCGGATCAGGACGGGAACCTCTCCGGTTCTCTCAACGAGTCCCTGGATGTGGAAGTGCGGATGAGCTTCATCACCGGCTATGGCGATTTCGTCGCCGGAATGCTCGCAACGCGGAACCTTACCCACGAGGAGACAGCCGCGCCGGGCGTGGAGCCCATAGACAGGTACGGCACGCACCTGGGGCCGCCCAAATTGCGGGGCAATGCTTATCTGGACTGGGACTGGAAGAACTGGCAGGCGGGCGTAACCATCAGATATTCCTCTGACTACGAGAACACTGATAGGCAGGCAATGCGACGCGACGTGAGCAGCTACACGACCGTGGATCTGCAGACCACTTACAGTCTTTACGAGTCGGGCTGGAGTTTCATGTTGGGCGTCCGGAATATCTTCGATAAGGATTTCCCGTTTGTGGACAACTTCCAGGGAGTGGACTCGTCTCGGGTGGACTTCCGCCGCCGGATTGCAGTGCTCGACGTCAAGAAAGAGTTCACCTGGTAGGCCGGCGGTGGGGCCGGCTATTGCCTGGCGATGATGGCTGCGCGGATCAACCGCAGGACGCCGGCACGCCGGGCGCGACGCGTAGCGACGATTCGCTTTTTTCCAGGTTCGGAGGGGAGCATTGCTGTGCTTGCGGGCGCTGCGCTGCTACTTGCGGCGTGCGGTTCGGGTGACGCGGATATTTCGACCGGCCAGGAGGAAAGCGTCGTGGAGGCGGTCGGCGGAGCCGCCTACGTAAACGACGGGAACTTCCGCCGGGAGGTGTTCGAGTCAGACTTGCCGGTGCTGGTGGACTTTACCGCGACGTGGTGCGCGCCCTGTAAGGAAGTGGATCCGATCGTGGACGAACTGGCGGCCGAGATGGAGGGTAAGGCCAAGGTCGTCAAGCTCGACATCGACGATTCGCCGGAGATATACCGGCAGCTGAGCGTAAACGGGATTCCCACCGTCATTTTCTTCAACGGGGGCCGGGAAGAAGACCGGATCAGCGGCCCGCAAAGGCGGGAGATATACGCGCAATACCTCACCACCATGGTCGAGGGCGGGGACATGCTCGACACGCGCCTGGAAATGCTGCGACAGGACGAGTACCGGCAGCACTTCATCGTATCGCGTGAACTGGAAGATATCGAGGCCATCCTTCCGCACCGGCCTGATCTGCTGGTCCAGTCCTTCGCCGATGGCCGCACGCCCCTTTCCGCAGCGATCAAGCGCTCAAGCATTCGCCAGCAGGCGCTTATCGAAATGATCCTGTCGCATGATCCGCCCATCAGCCTGCACGATCTTATGGGCATCGGCCGCTGCGATGAGTTCCTGACGGCAGTGGAAACAGCCCCGGAACTGGCGAATGAACCCGATCCCGACGGAGCAACGCCTCTTTGGCTGGCGCTGATGGGTGGCGTCAAGAAACGCGACGATGAATGCGCCCGTGCATTACTGGACCTGGGCGCTAGACCGGTAAGCAGTGCGTCTTTCCGTCTGCCGCGGGCCGTGATTTTCTACGAGGACCCGGACTTGCTCGGGGAGTTTCTCGATCACGGAATGGATCCCGGAGAAACCGACGAGCAGGGCATGAACACTTTGCATTTGACCACCATGTACGGCTACTTCCCGCTCGTGGAAGTACTTCTGGAATACGGCATGGATCCTGCCACGCCCAATGGGCAGGGGGAAACCGCCGCTGAAATGGTGCGCAACCAGCAGCAGCGGCGCGAAGAACTTTGGAGCGAGCGCGGAATGATGGATACCCCGGAACAGCAGGCGATGTTCCGCGATTACAAAGAGGAGTCGAACAGACTACTGGAACTGCTGGAAGCTGCCCGCACCTGATCCGCCACGCCCTCCGAACGGCCGCCGAACAACTCTCCCGGTCAGCAGCTGCAGCTAAGCTATTGACGGGGGGTCCAAATCGCCTACAATTGCTACTCCCCTGGCGCATGGGCGCGTCGGGGGTTTTGTTCTTTTACAACGGCACGCCTTTTGCGCGCGCCCGCCTGGAGCGGGCCGGCATATAAGCGTGCGTCGTGCGCGGGTCTGTAGCTCAGTTGGTTAGAGCGCACCCCTGATAAGGGTGAGGTCGGAAGTTCAAATCTTCCCAGACCCACCAGCTTGGGGCAGATCCGGATTGAGGAGTGGCCGGGACTTTACGCGGCCTTTCCATCGCCCCCGGGGCTGTAGCTCAGCCGGGAGAGCGTCTGCTTTGCAAGCAGAAGGTCGTCGGTTCGAACCCGATCAGCTCCACCAGATTTCATTGCGTGGCCTTACAGCCGCGTCGCACTTTTAAAAACAGGATTGTTCCATTGCCAATCAAGGCAGGATCGGCCCCCAATGGGCAGGTTCTTGCCGGCAATGTTGAACGTTGTGGGAACTGCATTCGCGTGGTTATTTCAACACGCCCCGTACAGGACCATTTCGGGAATGTTTCGGGTGACGTGGTTTAAGTAATCAAGCGCGCATGGTGGATGCCTAGGCGGCAGAAGGCGATGAAGGACGTTGTAGCATGCGATAAGCCTCGGGGAGCCTGCAAACTGGCTTTGATCCGGGGATTTCCGAATGGGGAAACCCGACCGTTTACGGTCATTGCGCACTGAATACATAGGTGCGTTAAAGCAAACCCGGGGAACTGAAACATCTAAGTACCCGGAGGAACAGAAATCAACCGAGATTCCCCTAGTAGCGGCGAGCGAACGGGGAACAGCCCAGTTCACCGGAATCACATCACAACCTAGCAAAACAGACTGGAAAGTCTGGCCAAAGAAGGTGATAGCCCTGTATGCGAAAGGATGCGATGTGTGGGTGACAAAGAGTAGGGCGGGGCACGTGCAACCTTGTCTGAACATGGGGGGCCCATCCTCCAAGGCTAAATACTCTCTGCCGACCGATAGCGAACTAGTACCGTGAGGGAAAGGTGAAAAGAACCCCGGTGAGGGGAGTGAAATAGAACCTGAAACCGTGTGCGTACAAGCAGTGGGAGCCTGGTCTTTTAGACCGGGTGACCGCGTACCTTTTGTATAATGGGTCAGCGAGTTACTTCTCAGTGGCAAGCTTAACCGTGTAGGGTAGGCGTAGGGAAACCGAGTCTTAAATGGGCGTTTGAGTCGCTGGGAGTAGACCCGAAACCAGGCGAGCTATCCATGGCCAGGGTGAAGGCAGGGTAATACCTGCTGGAGGCCCGAACCGGGTAATGTTGAAAAATTATCGGATGAGCTGTGGATAGGAGTGAAAGGCTAATCAAGCCTGGAGATAGCTGGTTCTCCCCGAAAGCTATTTAGGTAGCGCCTCGTGTATTACTATCGGGGGTAGAGCACTGTTTCGGCTAGGGGGTCATACCGATTTACCAAACCGATGCAAACTCCGAATACCGGTAAGTACGGCACGGGAGACACACGGCGGGTGCTAAGGTTCGTCGTGGAAAGGGAAACAGCCCAGACCGCCAGCTAAGGTCCCCAAATTACGGCTAAGTGGTAAACGAAGTGGGAAGGCCCAGACAGCCAGGAGGTTGGCTTAGAAGCAGCCATCCTTTAAAGAAAGCGTAACAGCTCACTGGTCTAGTCGGCCTGCGCGGAAGATTTAACGGGGCTTAAGCCGTATACCGAAGCTGCGGCTCGATGCGATCCTCGGATCGTGTCGGGGGTAGGGGAGCGTTCTGTAAGCCAGTGAAGGTGCGTCGTGAGGCGTGCTGGAGGTATCAGAAGTGCGAATGCTGACATGAGTAACGATTATGCGGGTGAAAAACCCGCACGCCAGAAGCCCAAGGTTTCCTGCGCAACGCTAATCGGCGCAGGGTGAGTCGGCCCCTAAGGCGAGACCGAAAGGTGTAGTCGATGGGAAACAGGTCAACATTCCTGTACCGGCCGTAACTGCGATGGGGTGACGGAGAAGGTTAGGCCTACCGGGCGTTGGTTGTCCCGGGGAAAGTAGGTAGGCGGGCGCTTTTGGAAAATCCGGAGCGCCGTTAACGCCGAGATACGAGACCACCGGCATTGCCGGGAAGTGGCTTACACCATGCTTCCAGGAAAAACCTCTAAGCATCAGGTTACGGGCGACCGTACCGTAAACCGACACAGGTGGGCAGGGAGAGAATCCTAAGGCGTTTGAGAGAACTCGGGTGAAGGAACTAGGCAAATTGGTACCGTAACTTCGGGAGAAGGTACGCCTTTGACGGTGACGGGACTTGCTCCCTGAGCTGTCGGAGGCCGCAGTGACCAGGTGGCTGCGACTGTTTACTAAAAACATAGCACTCTGCTAACTCGCAAGAGGATGTATAGGGTGTGACGCCTGCCCGGTGCCGGAAGGTTAAGTGATCTTGTTAGCCCTTTGGGCGAAGCTCGTGACCGAAGCCCCGGTAAACGGCGGCCGTAACTATAGAGAATGACCGATTGTAGTTACGTAAATAAACCTGGCTATATGCTGGAAACTCCGGTGTATCCTCCGGTACTCGCCTCATGACGAGGCAGTGACAATCCGAAAGGTGCGGACAATCAGCAGGAAAGATTCCTCAATTGGAGATGATCGATGGCATTTGAAGTGAAACGGGTGCCTCAGCGGATTGGCCACTATCTGGCCGGTTTCGCGGATGGTGAAGGAAGCTTCAACGTTTCATTCAGAAAGCGTAAGGACTACGCGATGCCCTGGAAGGTTTCGCTGTGTTTCAACGTGTCGCAAAAGGACAAGGTAATTCTTGCCTTGTTCAAGAGACACCTGGGATGCGGAACCTTGCGAGGCAGGGAAGATGGAGTCTGGTATTTCGAAGTGAACAACTTCAATGCCATCGTAGAAAACGTGATTCCCTTTTTTGATCGATTCGGGTTTCTGTCTGCAAAGAAGAAGAGAGAATTCTCGAAATTCAGGCAGATGGCGAAGATCATCGGAGAAGGCGATCACCTGAGCAGGGAAGGTATTCGATCCATTCTTGATATCCGCAGGGATATGAACGATGGGGGCGTCGGAAAACGAAAGTACTCCGACGAAGAAATACTGGAATGCTTCAATTGAAGAAAATCCTCAGAGACTATACGCCAGGCAGCACATGTTGCTGAAGATATAGTCCGATCTGCATGGCGATATGCAGGGGCCTTTCAAGGGCCCGCAATCTTGATCCAATTCAAGCATTGTTAACATCATGAACGGTCCTAAGGTAGGAAACGCTGCCTTAGTAAAATTCGGCTATATGCTGGAAACTCCGTGAATCCGCTGGTACTCGCCAGATGAAATGGCAGTGATAATCCATGCGGTGCGGACAATCAGCAGGAAAGACTGATTCATCGCAATCAGAATCCTCAGAGACTATACGCCGAACAGCTTTTCTTGAGCTGAAGAGATAGTCCCACCTGCATGGCGACATGCAGGGATGGCGGCAAGGCGCCGTCCGGCCCACCAGGTATGGCGGGTCAAGACAATCGAGCGAAATTCCTTGTCGGGTAAGAGAATTGCCCCGCATGTCCGCGAGGACATGTGTACAAGTCAGCTCATATCGGAGAAACCCTCCCGCGTGTGCAGCGCGAAGGGCAACCCCGAGGGAAGTCTTCGTGACCCCGTAACGACTGATCCGAAAGGAGAGGCGCGAGAGTCGTGTTTCAACGATAATTGCGCAATACGCTGACCACTCGCCCCTTCTCGGCAGAGAAGGAAGCAGGAATCTATGGAGAAAACTGAAGAAGGCCTTGATCCATGGTTCGTTACCGGCCTGGTCGAGGGTGAAGGGTGCTTTACCGTATCCTTTACTCTTCGGCGACGGTTAAGAATCGGAATTGAAACACGACCATCGTTTTCGATTTCGCTGAACGAACGGGATCTTCCCCTGATTCAATCGATACATGCATTCTTCAATTGCGGTGCGGTTCGATATTCCAGGAATGATCGAACCTATAAATACGAGTCACGATCGGTTGCCGATCTCGTGACCAAAGTGATACCGCATTTCGTCAAGTTTCCCTTACACGGAAGCAAGGCGAGAGACTTCGAGGTGTTCGCGGACATCTGCAGGAAAGTGAGAGCTAACCGGCATTTGAATCGCGAGTGTCTGAAGAAAATAATTGAAGACGCTTATCGAATGAATCCATCGGGAAAAAGAAGGCATGAACGCAACGATCTCCTAAGGAAGCTTGGTGAGTTGAAGGTATAGTCTGCGCCCCATGGAAACATGGGGGTAACGTGAAGTTCCGACCTGCACGAATGGCGTAACGATGGCCACACTGTCTCCACCCGGGACTCAGTGAAATTGAAATTGCTGTGAAGATGCAGTGTACCCGCGGCTAGACGGAAAGACCCCGTGAACCTTTACTACAGCTTTGTACTGGATCTTGAACCAGCTTGTGTAGGATAGGTGGGAGGCTTTGAAGCGAGGACGCCAGTTCTCGTGGAGCCAATCTTGAAATACCACCCCTGCTTGTTTGAGGTTCTAACCCAGGCCCGTTATCCGGGTCGGGGACAGTGCATGGTGGGTAGTTTGACTGGGGCGGTCTCCTCCCAAAGAGTAACGGAGGAGCACAAAGGTACCCTCAGCGCGGTCGGACATCGCGCATTGCGTGTAAAGGCAAAAGGGTGCTTGACTGCGAGACGTACAAGTCGAGCAGGGTCGAAAGACGGTCTTAGTGATCCGGTGGTTCTGTATGGAATGGCCATCGCTAAACGGATAAAAGGTACTCCGGGGATAACAGGCTGATTCCTCCCAAGAGTCCACATCGACGGAGGAGTTTGGCACCTCGATGTCGGCTCATCACATCCTGGGGCTGTAGCAGGTCCCAAGGGTATGGCTGTTCGCCATTTAAAGTGGTACGCGAGCTGGGTTTAGAACGTCGTGAGACAGTTCGGTCCCTATCTGCCGTGGGCGTTGGAAACTTGAGGGGAGCTTCTCCTAGTACGAGAGGACCGGAGTGGACGTACCTCTGGTGTTCCGGTTGTCACGCCAGTGGCATTGCCGGGTAGCTATGTACGGAAGGGATAACCGCTGAAAGCATCTAAGCGGGAAGCCCACCCCAAGATTAGGTTTCCCGGATCTTCGGATCCCTGAAGGGCCCTTGGAGACTACAAGGTTGATAGGCTGGGTGTGGAAGCGCGGCAACGCGTGAAGCTAACCAGTACTAATTGCCCGTGCGGCTTAAAACACGTCACACCGAAGCATTCCCACATGGGTGGGAGGGCGTTCCGCCCTCCCTGAAGGCGAGACGCCTTCGCTCCCAGGTTCAACTCATTGCATGGAACAATCTTGGGCGCGTCCCCGTAGTAAGGGACGCGCCACCTTTTTCGCCTGGTGGCAATAGCGGACGGGTCCCACCCGATTCCATTCCGAACTCGGAAGTGAAAACGTCCAGCGCCGATGGTAGTTCGGGGTCTCCCCGCGCGAGAGTAGGTCACCGCCAGGCATCTCATCCAGGCCGCCCTGGCGCAGAAGCTCCGGGGCGGTTTTTTTTGTGCGCTCGCTGTGTGCCCCTTATGATCCACCGGAAGCAGGCCGGGACCTGCCATGGGAGGTGATCATGCGTATTCCGATATCCGCCGCTCTGTTTCTTGCTCTTGCACTGCCCGTTCAGGCGCAAACTTTTGGCAAGGCGGAACTCGAGAACCACCTTGCGCTGATGATGGAGTGGTGGCCGGGCGAATACGACAATCACGAACAGATTGTCCGTCAGTCCGGCGGTGGCCTTTCCGTCCCTGTGTACGAACCCGTCTTCCGTATTCATTCCCATTACATACGCCTGGACCTGCCGGAGCTGGGCGAGAACGTTTTGTATGTTGAGGAATTTCTCAACAACGATCCCTCCAACATATCCAGGATCCGCGTTTATTCGCTCTCCGTCGATGAGGAAGAACAGGCGGTCCGGATCAAACTCCACGCTTTCCGGGATGGCCATGACCACATGATCGGCGCCCGGATCGACCCGGACCGGCTGGCGGCTATCGAAGCGGGTGAGTTGCGCCCGTTCTCGGACGCCTGCGATGTTTATTTACGCTTCGAAGGCGGCCAGTTCTCAGGCGGCATGAAACGGGAATCCTGTGGCGATGAGTCCTGGTTCGAGTACCAGGTGGTGCTTGGCCGGAATCATTATTGGACCCGCGACCGGACGATCAGCCGGGAAACGGGTGAGGTGACCTGGAACGAGACAAAGGGCGCACGGTATGACTGGATCCAGGCCACCAGGGCCCGCTGGTTCGTCTGCACGGTCAATTTCAATCTGGACGGCGACATGCTGAAGACGGAATTCCTCACCGAAATCGAACTTCACGATCAGGGCGGCTCGGCTGACATCGACTGGCCCGACGGCCGCACGCTGGAGTTTCAACTGCACACCCGCGAATTCGCCTCGCCTTCGGACCGTGTCTTCCCGTTGTTCCGCGTTCATGAGAAAGGCAACCACGTGCCCATTGCCTATGCCTGGGCGGTGGACGACGCAGACCGATTCGGCATCAACCTGGGATGGTTCTACACCTTGTGCCGGGAAAAGGATCAGGGCGCGCCCCGGCCATGATCTAAATTTAAGCATTGACAAATATCTAAATTTAGATAATGTGAAGTTTCCGTTTTCGTCAGGCCCGACGGCGCGCTGTCATGGACCCACGGTTTCTTCCGCACAATAGTCATCTCGCCGACCCTGGGCGGTTTGAGGAGACTGACCCGCAGCTAAGGCATCTGGCCGGTCGCCCCCTGCAACATCGGTCCTCCTTGCTGGATCGATTGCCGGCATCCGTTCCGGGGATCTACAGTCTCGGGGGAGGGCGGCAGACGGGCAAGTCCACGTTGCTGAAGCAATGGATGGCGGATCGCCTTCGCAATGGCGTGCCGCCGGCTGCTATCGCCTACTTCTCCGGAGAACTCATCGACGACCATCACAGTCTTCTGCTTCACATGGAGGAACATCTCGCCGCGGCGCCCGAGGAGCAGTTCAACTACCTGATAGTGGACGAAGTCACTTATATCCGTGACTGGGACAGGGCCGTGAAATATGCCGCCGACGCGGGGCGGCTGGCGCAAACCGCACTGATGATTACGGGTTCGGATCTTGCGTTTATCCAGGATGCGAGGATGCGTTTCCCGGGGCGGCGCGGCGACGCTACCGTGGCGGACTTTCATCTTTATCCGCTTTCATTTCGGGAATACCTCATGCTTGACGGCCGGGTCAGCGAGCTTGAGGGCCATCTGGAGCAGCCTTCGCGGATTCCGGCTGAAACGGTCGACGCCATCTACAGCGCGTTTGCCCGTTACCTGCTGCACGGTGGCTACCTGACAGCCATCAACGACTTTGCGGAATTCGGCGCCGTACGGAACAGCACCCTGGCCACGTACTCGGATTGGATTCGCGGCGATGTGCTCAAACGCGGCAGACGCGAGCCTTACTTAAGGGAGGTCCTGGGCGCCATCGTCAAGCGATACGCTACACAGGTGACCTGGAATTCACTGGCCGCCGACCTTTCGATTGATCATCCGAGGACTGTGGCCGATTACGTGGCGCTGCTCGAGCGCATGGACGCCGTGGTCGTGTTGCCGGCTCTGCTGGAGGACAAGCTGGCGGCGGCGCCGAAGAAGGCCAGAAAGCTGATGTTCAGCGATCCGTTCATCCTGCACGCTGTTCGCGCCTGGCTTGCGCCCCAGAACAATCCATTCGAGCGTCAGATCCTTGCGGCAACGCAGGACCCGGCGTGGGCATCGAGAATCGTGGAAGCGACCGTCGCCAGTCACCTGCACCGCTTCCATCCCACTTATTACATCAAGGCGCAGGGCGAGGTGGACGTTGCATACGTGCGCGGCGGACGTTTCTGGCCGGTCGAGATCAAGTGGACCAGCCAGCTTCGGCCAAAAGCCCTGAAGCAAATCGCCCGATACGGCAACGGAGCGATCTGGAGCAAGGACCAGCGCACTGGCGCAATTAACGGAGTCCAGACCTTACCGCTTCCGATTCAGCTTCTGCTTGTTGGCGAGTGACTTTTCTCGCGCCGGCCAGTGGGACTTATGACGGTCGCGACATGGCTCGGATGGCGGCAGCGATTGGCGCAGCGGTTCCGGCCGCTGACGTGATTACGCTCACGCTTGCGGGTATTATTGGTCCCTGGCAGCGAACCGGAAGTGCGCTGTTGCAGCCAATTTCAACGAAACTCAGAGGCATTGCCTTATGACCCACATTACTCGATTTCTCGCGTCCGTGGCCGGCGCGGCACTGATTGCGATTTACTGCTACTCCCCGCCGGCATTTGCCCAGGAGCTCGCGATTGAGGAGATCATCGTCACCGCCCGAAAACGGGAGGAAAACCTGCAGGATCTGCCGCTGACGGTTACGGCGCTGACCAACGACGACATCTACGAGCGCGGCGTCACCAGCATCCTGGACCTGGCGGACTATACGCCCGGGTTCTACACCGAAACGGTTGGTCGCCGGGATTCGAATCCGTATTTCCGCGGCCTTGTTGTCAACACTTCGGTGGTTGACCGTCAGAATTCTTCCGTCTTCGTGGACGGGTTTTTTGTCCTGGGGACTGCCGCCACGTTCGGCTTCAACAACATTGAACGCGTAGAGGTACTCAAGGGGCCTCAGTCGGCGCTGTTCGGCCGTGCGACTTTCGGCGGCGCCGTCAACTACATCTCCAAGACGCCGGGCGACGAGCTTGAACTCGATGCCGACATCGATCTCGGCCAGGACAGCCGGTCCGATGTTGCCGTAACCATTTCCGGCCCGCTTTTTGGAATGGACACCGTGAAAGCCATGGTGAGCGTGCGCTCCTACAGTTTTGGCGGCGAGTGGAAGAATGTGGCTACGCATGAGGACAACGCCACTATCGGCGACGAGAAAACCAGGGCCATCTCCGGCAAGGTGTTGTTCGAGCCCTCGGAAAACCTCACCCTGACACTGTCCGCGTCCTATGCGGAAGACGATGACGGCGCGCCTCCGACCACGAGCCTGCCGTCATCGCTGGACAACTGCCTGTTCTACAACTCCTCCATCCCCCTTGGCTACATTTGCGGGGAACTTCCGGACGACCTGGATACGATTGAACAGAACAACAAGAGGGTTGAGGAGCGTTTCGGCGAGGGGGTCGGACAATTCCAGGTTACGCGCCGCTATACGGCCGAGCTGGATTATGTAACCAGCAATGACTGGGCATTCGAATTGCGGGCCGGCGCCAATCAGCAAGTCTACGACACGATTCAAGATGCCAGCTGGGACGACAGCTTTGGTGTCTTCAACGGCCTCGGAGGTTTTGACGGGTTGGTTTTCGGTTCCGTCGGTCTTGTGGAAGCGAACAAGGCCTACCAGGGTTTCCAGGACAGGAGCCTGCAGTTCAAGGTGACGATTCCGGGGTCCGAAAGGCTGTCCGCCTTTGTTGGCGCCTCGACGTATGAGCATGACATCCTCGCCCGTAACCTGCGGATTACGCCGTCGCGTCCCTACGGCCAGATCGGAAGTTCCCGGCACATCGAGAACGTGTCCGTTTTCGGTAGTGTCACCTACAGCCTGACCGAAAAGATCGCCCTGGGACTGGATGTCCGCTGGCAGAAGGACGATGTGCGTGAGTCGACCGCCGAGTTCGAACCGCAGACGCTGGCGGAAGTGCCGAGTCTGGGCTCGAACAAGGGAGTCGAAGCTTTCGAGTTCGACACCGCGAGTTTCAAGCGGACCCTGCCGCGGTTCATCGTGGACTACAAGCCCAATGAGGACGCCACCGTGTATGGCGTTATTTCGCAGGGGAACAAGCCAGGTTTCTTCAACAACCGCGCTGTCGCACTCCGCCTCGGTGTGGAACCCACCGTAAAGGAAGAGACTATCTGGAACTATGAACTGGGCGTCAAGACCCTGTGGATGGATGGCCGCTTCCTGCTCAATGCGGCCGTTTACTACCTGGACTGGACGAACCAGCAGATCCGCCAGACCTTCCTGGACGCCCAGGGACAGGACTCGCAAATTACCACGAACGCGGGCAAGACCGAGGTGTACGGGCTCGAACTGGAGTCCAGCTTTGTCGTATCGGAGAGACTGGTCTTCTCCGGGTCCGTCGCCTTTGCGGATGCCGAGTACAAGTTCTTCGTGGAGGAAACCTTCGCGCCGCAACTGGGCGTGGACCCCGATCTCGCCGGCAACGAGCCGTACCGCTATCCCGACTGGCAAATCCAGTTTTCGGCGGACTACAACACGCCCGGCGTGTTCAACGACTGGGATTTCTTCGCGCGCAGCGATCTGAACATGACCGGGGAGCGCTGGTCGGACATCTACAACCTTTCCTACATCGGCTGGGAATACAAGTGGAACCTGCGTGCAGGCCTTGAGCGGGAGAACTGGAGGCTGACGGCTTACGTCAACAACGTTCTTGATGACAGGACTCTCGCAGGGTCGTTCCGCTTCCGCGACCTGCGCCGCTTCGCGCGCTTCGATCAGACCACGGGTTCATTCACATTCCCGTATGCGCAACTGGTCAACCTGAACCGCGGGCGCCACTTCGGAGTGAACGTCAGCTACAGCTTCTGAGCGCTTCGCGCCATCTTCGTGAAGAGTCCCGGTCGAAGCTAGGCCAACGCCGGGCGCCTTTTTGAACCGCCTCGGAGCCATGCTCCGGGGCGGTTTTCTTGACTTAAACTGCGTAGTTCAGAGAAGGACGGCCGCCATCGGCGGTCGGGAACGGGGGGTTCCTGGCGAAATCTCGTAATGGCAACGCGTACATCCACTTTGTCGGTTCGGCCTGCGGAACCGATAGCGGTTGTGGGCATGGCTCCGCCGTTGACCACGGAGCCGCGAGTGTCGGGCTGACGGTTCCGAATACGCCCGCGCTTGAAGCTGCGGCGGGCGTTTCGTCCATGGCTTGACGGAGCAAGAACTCTTGATATGCATGGCTTTTGGTGGAATCCGGGGCTGTTGGCGTGGGCTATCCTCCGAATGGTCGGGATGGATCAATGGAGGATCCGCTTATGAAACTCCCCGGCGCCGACAACGGCTTTGTTGCGTTTTGCCTCACCATTGTGGGTTCGGCCGTTGCGCTTGGAGGGCTGACTATTGTTTCGCAGTCCAATTTGCGCGCCGACCTGCGGGCCGAAATTGCGATCAATCGAACGGATATCGTCGAGATTCGATCTGACGTAAAGGAGATGCGGAGTGACCTCAACAGGCTGAGCAACCGCGTAGCGCGAATCGAGGGCTCGCTGCTCGCCGCGCTACCGGTCGGCCCGAATCCCAAAGGTGAACCGCTTCCTCAATAGGCGAGCCGCTTACTGACCTTTCGAAGCGCGGCGGCCGGCGGCATAATCTGCCGCACAGCATTGACCTGTGCCTTGCGCGGCGATCCAACGCAATGGCTTGCAGCGCGCGGCGCCAAGCGAACGGGAGCATTTGTGACCAGTATTTCCAACTGCAAAGCCGTGGTGCTTCGCTATTTCCAGGAATTCGAGGATGCCCCCGCGGATGGCATGGATCGCGTTCTTGCACGTCATGGCGTCGAAGACCTTCGCTTTCGCGGCGTCCACCCCTTCAACGAGATTCAGGGCGCGAAGGAAATCGCCGACAAGGTGTGGCGGCCCCTGCGCGAGGCTTTCCCGCGCATGCAGCGGCGACAGGAAATTTTCATGGCGGGAACCAACTGGATCGACGGGACCCTGTGGGTCACCAGCATGGGAAAGTTCTTCGGATTGTTCGACAACGACTGGCTGGGTATTCCGTCCACCGGCAAGATCGCCATGCTTCCATATTGCGAGTTCTTCCGCATTGAGGACGGGAAGATCGCGGAGACCGCGCTGTTCTGCGACATCGTCAGCGTAATGCAGCAGGCCGGCCTCAACCCGCTGCCGATTCAGACGGGTTCGAGCATTCTCCACCCGCCGCCGCGCACCCAGGACGGGCTCTTGCTTGAGCCCCAGGACGAGACGGAATCAAGGAAAACGCTGGAACTCATTCTGCGAATGTGCGACGACCTGGTAGAAAAAGACGGGTGGCAGTCGCCGAACTCATCGCTGGCGTCAACCTGGCACGACGACATGATCTGGTTCGGCCCGGCCGGCATCGGCTCCACCTACACGATCGAGCGTTACCAGATGCAGCACCAGGGGCCCTTCCGTGCCGGCCTCGACGACATCGTGTTCAACGGGCACGTGCTGGAGCACGCGGAAGGTTGTTATGGTGCATGGTTCGGATGGGCCAATCTCAGTCTCAGGCAGGGCGAGGGGTTTATGGGCCTGCCGGCCTCGGAGCGGCCGACGGAGATGCGCGTGGTGGACATGTACCGGCGCGCCGGCAACAAACTGGCGGAGAACTGGGTGTTTATCGACATGTTGCATTACCTGCTGCCTCTGGGCGTGGACCTCCTCGAGCGCTGCCGGTCGATCGCCCGCACCTGAATGGGGATAGCCACCGAAACAACGCGGCGCAACAAGAAGCGCTATGCCGAGCTTGTTGCCGACTACGCGGATTGCGATCCCGCCCGCATTCGGGCCGCCCTGGGGGAGTTCCTGCATCCCGATGTGGTCGTGAATGTCGTGCAGCCGATCAACCGGGTGGCGGGCGCGCAACAGTTTCTTGAACGGGTCATGGAACCGCTGCTGCATTCCTTTCGGTATCTGCACCGGCGCAGCGACATGCTGTTCGGCGGCGAGTACCAGGGCGCCGAGTGGGTGGTCAGCCGCGGTCACTACATGGGCGTATTCGTCAACGACTGGATGGGGATTCTCGCGCACGGCGAGCCCATCTGGCTGCACTACGCGGAGTTCCACCGAATGGAAGCGGGGCGGTCGGTGGAGTGCTACCTGTACCTGGACATGCTGGACCTGCTGCGGCAACTGGGAAGCTGGCCTCTGCCGCCCAGCGTCGGGCACGAAGGTTTCATCCCGGGGCCCGCCACCGGCGACGGGATGCTGGTTTCGGAATCGGGGCGGGAACAATCACGCCTGAGCCTCAAGACCGTGGAGGACATGCTCGCGGAACTCTGGACCGAGGCCGAGGGCTGGCGCCGATACTGGCACCGCAATATGTGCTGGTACGGCCCGTCGGGATACGGAAGCTATTTCGGAATGGAAGGCTTCTGCCGGTTCCAGCAACCCTACGAAGGAATCTTCGAGCCTGGCCGGTTCTCCAGCGCTTTCCGCAAGTCCGGCAATGCGGACCTCGACAAGCGCGTCAAGGGGCATTACGCACGTTTCGCCGATGGCGCGTATATGGCTTGCGGCGGCTGGCCATCGCACGGCGGGTTCATGGTGCGCCCGTGGTTGGGCGTCGAGGGCAAGGGACAGATGTTTACCGTTCGCCTGTGCGACTTCTGGCGGAGAAGCGGAGACGTGCTGGTCGAGAACTGGGTCCTTATCGACCTCATCGACATGCTCCTGCAGCTGGAATTCGACGTATTCCGTAAGGCCGGCATCGAGCTTCAGCTCCCCTGACCGGATCCGGCTTAAGGCCTTCCTGGCCGCCCGGCAAGCAACCCCTATATCAGGTCGTAGACGACGGCGAGCGCCACCACGCAAAACACGAAATAGATCAGCAGGAACCAGCTCGAGCGGTCGATCTTTCCGGGGATCACGTACCAGCCGTCGCGTTTCTCGGGCAGCCCCTTGCGTGCGAATTCCTCTTTCTGCCCCTGCACGGTCCATAGCGACCATCGCTCCTGCCGCCCGTCGAGCAGGAAGCTGGCCGCCAGCGACACGCCGATGCTGACGACTCCACCAAGCACGGCATACCAGGGCCAGGCAACGTCCATATACGTCTCGACGTACCAAAGAGCGACAAATCCCGCGACGACGCCCGATAGCACGCCCCGCTGCGTCGTGTGCTTGGAGTAGAAGCCCAGGCCGAACATGGCGAGTTTCGATCCCACCAGGAAGACGCCCACCTTGCTCAGGATCTCCAGTACCGATGTGTCCGCCCGCTGGGCCACGATGACCGCCGGCACCACTGTCAGTACGCCCCACATCAGCGTGAACCAGCGGGAAGCGCGCAGATAGTGTTCCTGCGAGCGTTCTTTCCTGAAGAACTTCTCGTAGAAGTCCAGGGTGGTGACGGTCGCCATCGAATTGAGGCTGGAATCCAGGCTGGACATGGCTGCTGCCACGATGGCCGCGGTGATGACCCCCATGAGCCCCGGCAGGCCGATCGTGGCCACGAAGTCCAGCACGATCCGGTTGTCGTTGTCGAAGTCCTTGCCGCCGTAGTAGCTGTAGAGCAGAATGCCGATCAGGAAGAACACGACGTAGACGAGAAACGCGGCGTAGCCCATGAAGGCATAGGCCTTCTTCGCGTCACCCAGTGTTTTCGCCGCCAGCGTGCGCTGAATCATCATCTGGTTCACGCCGTACACGACCACGTGATACACCGACATGGCGATTACGCCGGTCCAGATGGTGGCCACCACGGACGGATCGAAGGTGTACTCGAACGGATTGGCCCTGCCGATTTCCTTCAGTCCCTGCAAGGACCCCAGGAACCCGTCGGGCAGATCGGCAATGAGGGCCACGGCCACGATGGCGGCGCCGATGAACAGGATGGCGCTCTGGATCAGGTCGGTCCAGATCACCGCGGAAATGCCGCCCAGCATCGTGTACGTGACGGCCACCACCGCGATGATCAGGATGGCGTTCACCACGTCCATGCCGGTGATGAGCTGCAGCACCAGCGCGGTCGTATAGAGCATGATGCCGGAGTAGGCGATGTTGCCGAAGAGAAACACCGCCGACATCAGCGTGCGGGAGGCGAGTCCGAAGCGGCGCTCCAGGTAGTCGAAGATCGACGCGACCCCGGTGTTGTAGAAGAAAGGCAGGAACAGCGCGTTGACGATGAAGATGACGATCGGGTAGTTGATATGGATGAAGATGACGGCGAAGCCGTCCTTGTACGACCACGCCGGTCCACCCAGGAAGGTGATTGCGCCGAAATAGGTCGCCACCACTGAAACGCCGATGACCCACCAGGGCGTCGTGCGCTGCCCCAGGTAGTAATGCTGCGCGGTCTGAACGCGCTTGCTCAGGAAATAGCCGAGAACCAGCGTGCCCGCCAGGTAAGCGACCACTATGGTCCAGTTCAGCGTGCCGAAGTCCGTCATTTGCCGTGTGCCGTAGTCTTTTCTTGCCCCCTTCTTCCGGGAGTTTGTGAGCCATGGATGGCGGAACAAAGCTCCATGGATGGATTCATGCGTCTCCCGGAAGAAGGGGGCAAGAAAAGACTACATCGACGCGCCATTATGAGCCGCGTCCCACTTTCCGCGAAGGCGAGACGCCTTCGCTCCCGCAAAAAAGGCCGGGCTCCACCATGGCAGAACCCGGCCTGTAGGCAGTGGTTGGTCGGTCTAGTACCGGTACCCCACCGTCAGCCCCCACATGCGGGGATTGGCGTAGTCCGTTACCGCCACGTCGCCGCCGAAGCGCGTGGCCTTAAGCAGCGTGGTTTCGTCTTCCAGGTTGGTGATCCAAACGCGTGCGGTCCAGTCCTGGTCGACCGACATCCAGGTAACGCTCAGGTCCGTCTTGGTATACGCGTCCTGGTTGCCAAAGAACCAGTTGGAGTCGTCCACCCGGTAATCGGAAGAATAGTAGACCGTGAGAGAAGGCAAGAGCGTGCCCGAACCGCCCAGGTCCACCAGGTAGCTGCCGAGCAGGGTAGCAGTGAAATCGGGGGAGTTCTGAACCTGAAGCCCGTCCAACTGGAACTGGTTGCCGATCCCGCTGATTGTTTCTCCGCCCTCCTGGAAGACGTTGGGCAGCGCAAAATCGCCGTACTCCGCCTGCTGCATGCTGACTCGGGCGCCCAATTGCAATAGATCGGTAACCGCCCAGTCCAGTTCGACTTCCAGCCCCACCGCGTCAATCTCGCCGGCGTTGTCCGTGAACGCCAGCGTGGTGACGCCGGTATCGACGAAACGCGTGGCGAGCAAATCTTCGAACTGATTTACGTAAAAGGCCGCGTTCAGGCGCACACTGCCATCGGCCAGCAGGCTCTTACTGCCCAGTTCAAAAGCCGTGACCGTCTGTTCGTCGTAGGAGTTGGTGCCGTTGAAGGCGCCCTGCTGGTTGCCCGCCAGAAAGCCCGTCGATACGGTGGCGTAAAGCATTGTGTCTTCGCCCACGTCGAATTCGACGCCACCCTTCCAGGTCACCTCGCTCCAGTCGCCCTCGCCGTCGGAAACACTCAGTTCCGTGAACGAGTAAGTCGAACGATTGTTGGGATCCTGGCCGTAGATCTGCCACTCGCGCTCGTCATTGGTGTAGCGCACGCCCGCGAGCACCCGGGTGGTGTCATTGAGGGCGTACGAGGCCTGGCCGTAACCCGCGGCCGAACTCGTATCGACCCGGATCTGGAGCGTCCAGCCTGCATGCATGTTGATGTCGGGCGGGCTGACGGGAGTATTGTCCACGGTGGACGCATGGTCTTCCCACAGGAACGCGTTGGTCAGGTCTTCCTGCAGCAGGAACACGCCCACGACCCACTCCAGCGGTCCGTCCGAATTGGAGGTGAGCTGGAACTCCTGCATGTTGGTCTCGGAGGTGATGTCGTTGCCGCAGGAGGCCGTGAGGTAGGCGGACATGTCGCAATCCGCCCAGCGGTACTCCTCATAGTCCATGTAGGCCACGGTGGCCTTGAAGTCGGCAAAGTCAAGCGACCAGTTGAGTTCGCCGGCCACGGTGAGGTCCGAGAGGTCCCGCTCGGGGGCCGTGTCCTGCTCGATCCTGTAGGGATCGCCGGTTACCAGCGCTACGGTGTCGGGCCCTGGTGTGGCGACAAAGTCAAATCCGGCGCCGTAACGTCCG
This sequence comes from uncultured Gammaproteobacteria bacterium, assembly GCA_951828235.1. Lineage (GTDB taxonomy): Bacteria > Pseudomonadota > Gammaproteobacteria > Steroidobacterales > Foliamicaceae > Foliamicus. The sequence continues at coordinate 755,387 of OX639965.1, read as the reverse complement.
CAGGTGCCGGCGCACTCGTCGGAACGTCCGATGCGAGGCCTCATGGTGCCGGAAACACCGTTGGTCAGGCCGGAACTCAGATTGACGGGGATGCCTTCGACGTAGTAGCCGAAGTGACCGTTGCCGTTCGAGTCGTCCTGCCAGCTCTCGACACGCAGGAGCAGGTCAAGGGTGTCGCTGGGGGCGAAGGAAAGCTGGCCGCGGAAGTAAGTCATGTCCGAGTCCTTGAGGCCGCCGTCGTCGCCGAGGGTGAGGTTTTCCACGAACGGGTCGCGGGTTTCCGTTTTCAACGCAAACCGCACCGCCGAGTTGTCGCTCAAGGGTGCATTGAAAAAGCCGTCGAAGCCGGCCAGGGAATAGTCGCCGCCGGAAACCGCGAAGCCGTAATCCGTCTCGGACGGATCCGGCCGGTTGCTGATGACGTGAATGAGGCCGCCGAATGAATTCCGCCCGAAAAGCGTTCCCTGCGGTCCGCGAAGCACTTCGACCCGATCCACGTCCACGAAGCCGGCCAGGGCCTGGCCGTGGCGCGGCCGGTACAGGCCGTCGGTGTAGAAGGAGATCGCAACGTCATTGGCCTCCACCTGTTGCGTCCTTGCGCCGCGCAGCGCGGGCCGCGGGTCGGCGCCCGACATGCCGAGCTGAAGACCGGGAGCAAGGATTTCCAGACGGAAGGCGTCCGTTATTCCCAGCGCCTTCAATTCGTCGCCGGACACGGCCGTAACCGCGACCGAAACGTCCTGCAGACTCTGGTCGCGCTTCTGCGCGGTCACTACAATTTCTTCCAGCGCACCCTGCGCGTGTGCGCCGGTTGCCGCGCCGAAAGCGGCAAGTACCGCGAACGAAATCGCGGTGCGGGTCAAAGTGTCCCTCAACATCATTTTTCGTCCCCTCAGAAATCAAAAATGCGAACCGCGTACTATACCTGTCCGACCGGATAACGCAAAATACGCGCGCCGGTATAACCCGGCGATATTCTTGAAGTACATTGGCAATAAAGGGGACCAGCATGACAAAGGACGTGGAAAGCGGCCTGCCGCAACTGACCAGGGCGCATATGCCGGCCGACTATTCCATTTCCCTGGCGCAATACACGCGGGGCGGCACGGATCGTTTCCTGGCCGAGGGCCGCGAAGATATGCCTGCCCAGTCCATGCGCGGTTTCGAAGACCAGTACCGCAACATCATCGACTACATCGTCCGCATCACGCACCGCATCTGGGAAGAGAAGGACATCGGCTACATCTACGACACCTACGCGCATAACAGCCGGGTGTTCGACGACTTCGGGCTGCAGTACGGGCGCGACAAGATTGTCGCCGATACCACCCACACCATCAACGCCTTTCCGAATATCCGCCTGGTGGCGGACGAAATCATCTGGGCCGGCGACGAGGATGTGGGCTTTCACACCTCGCATCGCACCATCATTCAGGGCGACAACACCGGCTACAGCCGCTACGGTCCGCCCACCGGAAAGCGCGTGTCGCTGTGGTGCATCGCCAACTGCGTGTCGCGCGAGAACGAGATCTTCCTGGAGCATGTGCTCTACAACACCTCCGCGATGCTTCGCCAGATGGGCCTCGATCTGACCGAAGTGGCGCGTCAGATGGCCGAATCGGGCGGCAGCGCGCTGCCGGACGATTACACCGCCGGCGAACCGGCCCGCCAGCGTGGCCAGGCCAAGCCGGCCTGTCCCCCGGTACCGAAGGCGTCCGGCGAACTGGACGTGGAGGACTTCATCAGAAGCCTTTATCAGTGCGTGTGGAACCGCCGCATGCTGGGCACGCTGCAGGGCCGGTATGCGGACAACCTCGTGTTCAACGGCCCCACGGATCGCGCTTTCTCCGGCCTCGGACCCTACCAGGCCTTCGTGCTTTCCTTGCTCGCTCAGTTTCCCGACCTGGCCCTGGACGTGGACGAGGTTTACTGGATGGGAAATCCCGACGAAGGCTACCTGGTCTCCACACGTTGGAACGCCTACGGCGCGCACCGGGGCAACGGCGTATTCGGCCCGCCCACGGGCCGCGAGGCGCGCATCCGCGGCATCACCCAGCATCGTATCGAGGACGGGCGCGTCACGGAAGAGTGGATGCTGTTCAACGAACTGGACGTCATGATGCAACTGCTCGGCGCCCAGGCCCCGGCTGACGCTTCCGAGAGCGAGGATGAGGCACAGGGCGACCCGACGTCAGCGCAGATTTGAGAACGACAACATGATTCGATACCTGAAGAAAGGCGTTGCCGCCGGGCAGCAGAGCGAGCGTGATGCGCGCGTTCAGTCGGCGGTCGAGAGCATACTGAGCGACATCGGCGATAGCGGCGCCGAGGCCGTGCGGCGGTATTCGCAACAGTTCGACGGCTGGTCGCCGGATTCGTTCCGCCTGAGCCGCGAAGAGATTGACGCCTGCCACGGCCGCCTGGACCCACAGGACATCGCCGACATCCGCTTCGCCCAGGAGCAGATCCGCAACTTCGCGCGGATTCAGCTTCAAGCGCTGAATGATGTGGAGGTGGAAACACGCCCTGGCGTGGTGCTGGGACACCGCAACATCCCGGTGGCGAGCGTCGGCTGTTACGTGCCCGGAGGGAAATACCCGCTGGTGGCCTCGGCGCACATGAGCATAGTTACCGCTCGTGTGGCGGGAGTCGAACGCGTGCTCGCTGCCTCGCCGCCGTTTGAGGGGGCCCCGAATCCGGCGGTCGTGGTGGCGATGGATCTGGCCGGCGCCGACGAAATCTACTGCCTGGGTGGTGTTCAGGCCATCGGCGCCATGGCCTTGGGGACCGGCACGATTTCCTCCGTAGACATGATCGTCGGTCCGGGCAATGCCTTTGTGGCCGAGGCCAAGCGGCAGCTGTTCGGCCGGGTGGGCATTGACCTGCTGGCCGGCCCCACTGAAACCCTTGTCATAGCTGACGATTCGGTGGACGGCGAATTATGCGCGGCGGACCTGCTCGGCCAGGCCGAGCACGGCCCGGATTCTCCCGCGATCCTGCTGACCAATTCCGAAGAACTGGCGCACGCGACCATGGCCGAGGTCGAACGCCAGCTTACCGTTCTGCCCACCGCCGGGATTGCCGGGCAGGCGTGGCGCGACTACGGCCAGGTGATCGTCTGCGACGAATACGCGGAAATGCTGGCCAAGGCCGACGAAATCGGCTCCGAACACGTACAGGTAATGACCCGCGATCCGCTGTATTTCCTGGACAACATGCGCAACTACGGGGCTCTGTTCCTGGGACCGGAAACCAACGTGTCGTATGGCGACAAGGTGATCGGCACCAACCACACCCTGCCGACCCGCAAGGCCTCGCGCTATACAGGTGGTCTGTGGGTAGGCAAGTTCATCAAGACTTGCACCTACCAGCGCATTACCGAAGAAGCGTCTGTGGAGATCGGCGAGTATTGCTCGCGGCTGTGCGCCCTGGAAGGCTTTGCCGGGCACAAGGAACAGGCCGACATCCGGCTGCGGCGATACGCCGGCTGAATCACCACACCAGGACCTTGCCATGCTGCATTCCACCGAACGGATACTCACCACCCATGTCGGCAGCCTGCCCCGCTCGGAGGCGATAACGGAAATGGTTTTCGCCGAAGAGAAGGGCGAGCGCATGGAGCCGGCGGCGCGGCACGCGCTGCTGGCCGAGGCCGTGGACGCGGTCGTGGCGAAACAATGCGAGGCTGGCGTGGACGTGGTCAGCGACGGCGAAATGAGCAAGATCAGCTACGCCACCTACATCAAGGACAGGATCACCGGATTTGAGGGCGACAGCCCGCGGCGGCCGCCTGCGGACCTCGAGGAGTACCCGGGCTTTCTTCAGCGCCAGGCGGCAAGCGGCGGCACGCCCACATACCGCCGGCCGCAGTGCGTGGGCGAGATTCGGGTGAAGGACGCGGGTCCGCTGGAAGAGGACCTCGCCAATTTCCGGGTGGCCGTCGATCGGCACCGGCCCGCGGAAGCGTTCATGAACTCCGCGTCGCCCGGAGTGATCGCCCTGTTTCAGCCCAACCAGCACTATCCGGACCACGAGGCCTACCTGTACGCGCTGGCGGAGGCCATGCGGCCGGAGTACGAGGCTATCGTCGCCGCCGGTTTCCTGCTGCAGCTGGATTCGCCGGACCTGGGACTGGGAAGGCACATGATGTTCAAGGGTCAGCCGGACGACGAGTACCGGCGCCAGGCCGAGCTGCACGTGGAAGCGCTCAACCACGCCCTGCGCAACGTTCCGCCGGACCGGGTGCGCCTGCATGTCTGCTGGGGGAACTACGAGGGGCCGCACCATCATGATGCCCCCATGGAGATGGTCCTGCCGATCGCGCTCAAGGCCAGGCCCCAGGCACTGCTGTTCGAGTCCTCAAATCCCCGTCATGCGCACGAGTGGACCGTCTTTGCCCAGGCGAAACTGCCCGACGACAAGATCCTGGTTCCGGGGGTGCTCGACTCCACTACCAACTTCGTCGAGCATCCGCGACTGGTGGCCGAACGCATCTGCCGCTTTGCCGATATCGTAGGACGCGAGCGAGTGATCGCCGGGACGGACTGCGGATTTTCCACCTTTGCCGGCTTCGGCGCGGTCGATCCGGACATCACGTACGCCAAGCTGGGCGCCATGGCCGAAGGCGCGGAAATCGCCAGCAGGCGCCTCTGGCGTTGACGGGAGCGACGCCAGTGCCGTCCTCGCCAAACAACGCCTTGGCCCGTTCGGCAACCGGGAGCACTGGCGCCATCAATCGTCATATCCCGGGACGGTTCCGGAAGTCGTCGGCAGCCCCAGCTTCTTTCCCGCGGCGATCATCCGCTTGTCCAGGCTGTAGATGGCCTCCGAGCCGCGGTTCCACGCGATGGCGAGGTGCAACGCGTCGGCGGCCCGCAAACCGGTCTCGAAGCGGTTGAGGCAGTCTCGTGCCCGATCGAAGTCGTCGGGATTTGGCAAGATCACGATGAACGAATCGCGGACCATGCCTTCGAATCGCGCATCTGCCTCGTGCGCCGCCGCCGAGTCCAGGCCGCCCATGCGAACTTCACGGGCGAGCAGCGAGGCGAATTCGACGCGGGTCCATTGACTGACGGCGAGATCCTGGGGCGGAAGGGCGTCGAAAAAGCCCGCGATCGGGTCGCTGGTGGCCTCGGGCAGGATGAGGGGCGCGAGGAAACTGGTGTCGAAGTAGAGCATCCGAGCAAGCCGACGACCTCAGAGCCCTTCGTCTCGTGCCTCGCGCAGCAGATCGGCGGCGGGGCGCCGCAACGGCGGCATGGACGCCCGGAACCCAGCCAGCTCCCCGAGCGGCAGCGGCTTCTTGGGGCCGACGGCGGGGGACAGATGCGCCACGGCCTTGCCGCGGCGGGTAATGAGTACTTCCTGGCCGCCCTCTACTTTGTCCAGAAGTTCGCTGAGGCGCGCTTTTGCCTGCGCCAGGTTAACGGTGACCATGACAACCTCGCTTGGTCATAAAACTGGTCATATGATAGCGGTGTTCGATCAGGCAGGCTACAGGTTCGCCAATGAGGGGCTCCTGCCCGCGAATCGGGGCGCGAGTTGGAAGCGGCCCTCGAAGAGGTTCTGGAGCATGTTTGCGGAGAAACGCCTCTTCCCTGCCGCATTGTGGATGATCCCGCCGCAGAGAACATCATTGCGCTTCCCGGGCCTACACGGTAAGGATGATCTTGCCGAAATGGTTGCGCTCGTCCACCAGTTGATGCGCTCTCACCAAGTCGGATAACGGGAGTACCGGACCGACGGGCGCCTTGAAGCTGCCATCGGCAAACAGGGGCAGGGCCAGCTCGCGGAAACGGGGCATGGTGTAGGTGAGGAAGCGCTCGCTGGTCGAGATGCTCATGCTCATGAGCGCCAGGTTGCGCACCCCGATATTGAGGTTAAAGCACACCTGGCGCCCGCCGGTGCTTCCGTACATCACGATCTTTCCGTCCATGCCCATGCTGTCCAGCAGCGATTCGGCGGTTTCCTCGCCAATGGTCATTAACCCGATGTCGATGCCCTGGTGATCCGTATCGCGCCGCACGAGCACCGTCACGTCGTCGCGCTTGTAGTTATAGGCGGCATCCGCGCCCCATTGGCGCGCGATCTCGAGCTTCGGGTCCCGGCTGGCAGTGCCGGCAACCCAGCAGCCACGCCACTTTGCGATCTGAAGGGCGGCGCTGCCCACGCCGGAAGCAATGGCTTCGATCAGTACTCTTTGCCCCTCTTGCAGGTCCGCCACCGCGTCCAGGGCATGCCAGGCGGTCAGCCAGCTCACCGGTATCGCGGCGCCTTCAATGAATGAAACCGCCTCGGGAAGCGGCATCAGGTGGTCCGCGTCGAACAGGACCGCCTCCGCATGCGAGCCCCGGGCGCGGCCGAACACGCGATCGCCGGGCCTGAATTCGGTGACGCCTTCCCCGCACTCGGCCACCATGCCGGCGCATTCCATGCCCATCACGAAGGGCAGCTCCTGACCGGAATAGGTCCCGGCCCGCATGCGGGTCTCGGCGAAGTTCACGCCGGAGGCCCTTACTTCAACGAGGACCTGGCGCGGCCCCGGCACAAATGGGCCAATTTCGCGCCACTGCATGACCTCCAGGCCGCCGAATTGTTCGACCAGGAAACCGTGCATATTGGATCGCGCGATCCGCCCGCGCCCGTTTAGGGCGCGGGCCCATCGAGCCAGAGGCGCATTTGGCGCGCGAACTGCTTCCAGGCGAGATCGAGAATGTTTACCTGAACTTCGGGAATCTCGACGTAATGCGCCTGCGGCAGCAACTCGGCGTGCGCCCGCCGGGTATCTTCGAGCAGGAGCTCGTGGGTCTGCAGGATCGCGACCGGGTGAGTGAGTGTGGGCAAGCGCTCTTCAAGCGGGTAGTTCCAGACGGCGTCGTAGGCATGCCAATGCTTGTCCAGAGGATGAAGGGCCTCGACGAAGACCCGCGCCGCGCGGTCCAGCGGCACGTCCTTCGACCGATCGGCCACGAGCACCCTCCAGCAATCCATGATCCAGGCGCCGTCCTCGGTGAGTTTCCTGTCGCGCGGTAACGCCTCGAGAATTTTCTTGCGCTTGGCTGGCGAACGGTAGGGAACGCCGCTCATCACGATGCGGCGCACCAGGTCCGGGCGGGTCAGCGCCAACTCGGTGGCTATCAATACGCCGGTGTGCAGGCCGAAGACGTCGATCGCGCCCTTGCCCCCGGCGCCGAAACCCAGGCTGTCCAATGCATCGGCCATCGCGCCCGCGTAATCCGCCATGGTCGGCACATCGGGAGGACCGTCCGAATTGCCGTATCCCGGCGTATCGAAGGCCAGCGACTCCCGATCGCGGCCCATTTCCCGGAGCAGCGGGTCGTATTCGTATGCCGACTTGTGGTTCTGGTGGAAGAACGCCAGGGGCGTCCCGTCGCTCCCTTCAGCGTCCGGCCAGGCGCGATGGTAGTGAATCTGACCGAAGCGGCCGTTCACGTAGCCGCGCTTGTAGTTCGACATGGGCGATTACCAGATTCCGGGAAACGCCAGCCCCATGAGGGCCCCTCGAGGTTTCCCGCTCATCACGAAACAAAAGCTCCGGCCGGCGAAACGGCCGGAGCTTTTTCGGATGATGCTAGAAGTCGTAAACGACCCTCAGGCCTATCGTGCGCTTCTCGGCGGGGGTGACCGCCACGCCCTGGCTGAACAGGAACGCGAACAGGAAGGTGCCCGAGAAATCGGACCAGCGGGCGGCGCCAAGGTAGTTGTCGTCGTCCAGCAGGTTCTTGACGTATCCCTCAATGCGAAGGTCGTCCCTCTCGAACCCGCCACGCACGTTTACGCGCCAGAAGTCGCCCATGGTGGAGAAGTTGGCTTCCTCGTTGTACGCCTCGCCGAAGTACTCGGCATCCGCGCGAACGTAGTAGTCCCAGTTGCCGCTTGCGAGGCTGTCGGTCCAGACGCCGGAGATGGCGCCCTGCCATTCCGGATAACGCGCCGGGCGGCTGCCGGAGCAGTCGCGGGGGCCGAAAGTGTTGCCGGGCTCGATGGGCGGTTTGAACGGCGAGAAGCCGCAGGTGAGCGTGCCGTATTCGCCATCGGCGTAGTTCAGCATGAACGTGCCGGAGAAGTTCTCTCCCAGCGAGAAGCCGCCTTCCAGCTCCAGTCCCTCCAGTTCCGCGTCGCCGGCGTTGAGCTGGAGATTGAGCACGCGCTGCACGCCTGTCTCCTGGTTCGTCACGGTAACGCCCTGGCGGGTCTTGAGATTGCTCCAGTCCAGCATGTAGAAGACCGCCGAGAAGTAGAAGTTGTCGAACTCCTGCTTGAAGCCGACTTCCATATTCTCAAGCTCCTCTTCCTCGTTGAAAAGCGAAATTCCCGGGATGACCGCCCGCACCTCATCTCTTGTCGCTTCGTCCAGTCCGCCAAAGTCCGTATTGAAGATGCCCGGCAGCGTGCCTTCCGAATAGGTCACCCAGCTGGTACCGCGCTCGCCGACATCGTAGGAAAGCGTGATCCGCGGCAGGAAACTGCTGAATGACTCCTCGTCGTAGGACGCGGACACCATCCCGCCGCTTGGATTCGGCACGCCCGCGTTACTCGGGCCTGACAGCGAGATTTCGTCCTCCTGGTAGCGCCACTCCACGTCCAGAGTCAGGTCATCGGTGAAGTCGTATGCAAAGGACCCGAATACGCCGACGGTATCGTTGCTCTCGGTGGGTGGAATGGTGTTCATGAAGTAGTGCGGACCCGGTAGCGTTACCGGCTCCGGCAGAAGTGTTCCGTCCGGCGCCGCCACCACGGTCTGGGTTACTCCGCCGTCGGAACCCCAAACGTTCATCCCACCGTTGCCCGCTGTGACGTTGTCGGCCGTAAAGAAATTCACCCCGAATGTATAGCGCAGATTGCGGTCTTGAGGCGAACTCAGGTTCAGTTCAATCGTCAGATCGTCGGCAACAACGGGATCCTGCGAGATGAAATTCTGTGCTGCGGTTAGGTCGAAATCACGCACCCAGCCGGCCCGCATCGTGCTCCATCCGATCACGGAGTCCAGGCCATGGCCGTCCAGCATGCCGCTGTCGAAGTCATAGCTGAGCAGCAGCGCGGCCCTTTGCTGGTAGCGGGTCAAACCGGACGTGGCCCTGAGCGGCGCGCCGGGCAGCTTGGGCCGGCAGATGCCGTCGCGCGGGTCGCAGACGATCGGGCTGCGAAAGGCGGCCTGATCGGCGGGACTGATGGCCGTGTTCGGAGCGATGAAGGAATCTACGTCCACCATCGGCAGCGCGCCGCAAAAATAATCGGACGGGGTGTCCGGGTCATCCGCGCTGGTAATTCCGTCGCTGAAGCAGTTGGGACCCGCATTCGCCGGGACTCCAACGGAATTGAAGCGTGCCGAAAAGGAGGTGCCCAGCAACATTCCGGCGGCCGGACCGTCGTCGTCGTACGACCACAAGTAGCGGAACTTGGCCGAGAAATTCTCGGTGGGAGTCCAGTTGAGCACGGCCTGTATCGTCTGCGTGCTCTCCTCGCCCAGCGCGCCGCCGTCGGCGTTGGAAGAGTACTGGCCGTCGGTCCCGTACAGCCGCGCGGAGATGCGGTAAGCGAGCTTGTCGTCCACCAGCGGCCCTTCGTGCGAAAGCGTCACGTCGCGGCCGCCCCACTCGGCAACGTCGGCGATCACGCGGCCCGCGTATTCAAAGCCCGGCGTCTTGGTCACGTAGTTGACCGCCCCGGCGAAGGTGGACCGGCCAAACGTGGCGGATTGGGGCCCCTTGATGATTTCGACGCGCTCAATATTGGAAAAATCGATGCTCGTAACACCATCGGATACGTAAACGCCGTCCAGGAACACCGTACCGACCTGCTGTGACGGGGGGTTCGCGTTGCTGTTCATCCCGCGAAAACGCACACGGCTGCTGAAGCGGCCCGGAATCTGGCCGCCCTGCTTGTGAAAGTGCATGCCGGCGGTCTGGAACGAAAGGTCCGCCAGGGTAGTGAACCCGCCGCGGATCAATTGCTCCGACGAGAACGCGGTTATGGCTACCGGAATGTCCGCGAGCGCTTCTTCGCGTTTACGCGCCGTGACGATGATCTCTTCAAGTTCGGATGCCTCCTGCGCGGCGGCCTGCGGAGCCGTGCCATAGGCGACGGCGCCCACGGCCACGGCCAGGCCAATCGAAAAAAGCCGATGAAATCGGTGCATGTTGGTCCTCCCAATAGGATTTAGCAGCTGCCGAATACCTGCCCATCCGTCCCCTTGGCATCCGCCACCGAACAATTGCAGGATTCGTATTGGCGGAGAATAGTTGCAAACGAAGCCAGGTGCAACTGCCCAGCCTGCGTTCAGGGCGTTGGTTCTTACGCGATTTTCCGGTGCCGCAGGATCTGTTCCATCAGCGCCAGGCGGTCCAGGATCGTCCATTCGCGCGCCACTCGGCCACCGCTCAGCCACCAGTGGGTGACGCCCATGATGAAAAGCGGTGCGCGCGATGCCGGCAGCCCCTCGAACTCCCGCGTGTGTTCCGCCGCCGCGGTCCAGCGCGCCGCGAGCGTGCATCCGCCGCCCCGGGGTTGCAGCCCGGCATGGTCGACGCTCAGCCGGAGCACCTTCAGGCTCTCCCGCAAGGTTGCGTAATGGCTGAGAATTTCGCTTGCTCCGGCCACCTCCCGGGCCGAATCGCTCAGGACTGCGTAAGGTGCGTAGGCCACTTCGCAAGACTCTGACGGCGCCTGCCAGAGACCCGACAAGACCTTGCGGGCAAAGCCCCACGGATCCTGTTGCGGGTCCGGCGAAGCGGAATCGGCTGGGTGAAGGGGAACGTCCAGGACGCGCTTGCGTTCGTCCGCCAGCCAGCGCAAGTGTTCCGCCGGATGGCTGCGCTCCGCTTCACGCTGGGCCACTTCCCGCGGATCCAGCCCCAGTTGCCTCACCAGGCTCAGGTTGTCCCGCACCAGCCACTCCTTCGTGATCATTCCATCCCTGACAACGCAGTCGGCGAAAACGTATGTCGTGACTTTCCTGCCCGTTGCCGGGCCGTAGGCGTTCTCGCCCCTGCTGGTCATGGGGCTGCGGATGCGGTGCGAGGACAGCCATGCGCCGTCTTCGAGCGGACTGCAGACCACGTCCTCGCCGATGACCAGCCGGTCCGGAAACGCGGCCTGCATGGCCCGCGTGTTCCCTGTGACTTCGGCCGCGCCCCGCATGATGCCGCCCAGCATGTGGATGCGCGCTTTAGGCCCGTAGTAGCGCATCACCAGTTCCGGGTTGCGGTCTTCCCAGATCTCTCGCGTTATGCGCAGGATGTAGTCGACAATCTCCTCAGAACTCGGCTTTTCGGTCATCTGTTCAATCTACTTGGTAGAGTCGTGGAAACCAGCGTTCGACGACATCAAGCGGGAAGCCCAGGCGCACCGGCGCGCGCGGGCCTTTGGAAACAAGCAAGCCCTTCTTCAACAGCGTAGTGAGGATCTGGCGACCACGCCGTTCCTGGTAACCCGTGATTTCAGGCGCCTTCCCGCGCGCGAACTCTCCCGTCAGCAGCGCTTCGCGCAGTAAGGACATCGAACGCGCAGGCAGGCGCCCGGCCGCCACCTCATCATCGGTGTAGAGATTCATCCGCCGCAATAATTCTCCGGGTTGCAGGAGCGAATGCATGAACTCGGCCTGGTCTATGCAAGTTCGCAAGAAGAACGCGCAGAATTGTTCAAGTTGCGACGCGGACCTTTCCCTACGGCCGTCGTAGTCGCCCTGCCTTGGCGCGTCGGCGCCCGCGAGCCTGTACTTGTATTCGGTCACGTTTCGGGCCAGCCCACGTGATATAGACCAGAGACTGCTGCCGACGCCGGAGCGCAAAAGCATGGCGTGGGACATAAGACGTGCCACGCGTCCATTGCCATCGTAGAAGGGATGGATCCACAGGAATCTATGGTGCGCCGCCCCTGCCGCAATGATGGTCTGCGTCTTCGACAGCCAGTTTCTTGTATAGGCATTTTGAAAATGATTCAGAAAACGCGGCAAATCCGCTGCGGGCGGAGCTATGTGCCGGCCCACCGCCACTTCGCCGTCGCGGATTTTTCCGGGCACAACGCGCACCTTCGCTCCTGTGTCAGGGTTTTCGACCCAGAGCAACTCGTCAGGCAACCGTTGGCAGAATTCCCGGTGAATCCATTGGATGTACGCAGTCGATACCGGCAACTCGTGGAGATCGTCACCGTTGTCAATCAATCTCTGAACTTCGATATGCGCGCGAGCTTCCCGCTGCAAAATGCGCCTTTTTGGGTCCGGCGAGTACTTATCCTCCAGAGCTGCATCGATATCCCGCGGATGCGTATTGTGTCCCTCAATGAGATTCGAGTAATAGCAATTCATGGAGCGCACCAGATCCCCGATGCTTTCCCGCACGGTATGTTGAATCTGCCCCGCAAGCTCGCTTGCCTTTCCCACGAGTTCCACGGCAAGGTCGGTGAGGCCCGCCTGAGCATCGCGAGGCAGCATTGGCTCCATCGATCCCACATGCATAGTGCCGCTGATTATGCCGGTTGAAATGCCGGAAGTCAATTTATATAAATCAGATATTTAGTAACTTATCGTGCAGATCAATAGGAATGTTAGTGCCGGTATTTGTGCCGGATTGTGAATTGTCTATTCCGCACCGCCTCGTTCAATCCTGACCTCAGGATCAGGCCAGGATCAGTTGTTGCGCCACGTGTCAAGTGGCCGCTATATTGGCCGACTTCCGGGTCATAGAGGCGGGATGCCGGTGTGAACTTAGTCACGAAGGAGCAGATGCGGGCGCGACTGGTCCGTTACGGGGAGTTGGTACCCTGCCGCACCGCGTTCATCGACACCCGCACGCCGGGCAGCGAGTCGAAGGAGAATTTCACGATTATTGGCCCGGGCGTCGCCGAGAACCCGGACCAGCATGTGCACATACGCGAGCCGCACGGCTTCAATATCGGTGCCGCACGCCAGCCGCCCGGTTGCGTGAACTCTCAGCACAGCCACGAGACTGGGGAAGTTTTCTGGATTCACTCCGGCCGCTGGCGTTTCATGACCGGCGAACATGGCGAAGACGGCGAAGTTGTGCTGGAGCGGGGCGACACCATCTCCATACCTATCCACGTGTTTAGGGGATTCGAGAACGTAGGCAACGGCGAAGGATTCATGTTCGCCGCGCTGGGCGGCGACGATCCCGGGCGCGTCACCTGGGCCCCCTACGTGTTCGATGACGCGCGCAAGTACGGTCTGGTCCTCCTGGAGAGCGGCCGATTGATCGACACGCAGGCCGGCGAGACCGTTCCTGCCAACGAACCTGTCATGCCCGCGACGACGCCCGGACAAGTTGCGGAACTGAAGCGTCTGGACAGCGAAGCCCTGGAGTCATGCGTGGCTCGGTATCGTGGCGCGAACGGGGCGGCTGATTCGGTCCTGGCGCTGAATGCGTCCGGCGGCCGGGTCAGCGAGGAAGCAATCATCGGACAGTCCAATCCGGAAGAGGGCCTGCCGCAAGCCCCGCTTGCCTGGGAGCACGGCTTCCACCTGCGGCGCCTTGAGTTGGGTCCCGGGGCCAGTTTGCCGGCGCATTCGCGCAGGGAAGAGGAAGTGTGGACAGTTCATGAAGGGAAGCTTCGGATCGCCTGGGGACGCGAAGCCCTGGAGCTCGGCCCGGGCGATGTGCTCACCGTGCCCATCGGACTTGAACGCACCATTGAAAACCCGGGCGCTGACGCTGCGGTGGCGTTTGTCGTCAGGGGCGGTGATTCCCCTTGCGGCCCGCACTGGGCGTGATTTCCCAAAGCTGACTTTTCAGCCCGTTCTCACCCCCTGTCTGGAGAGCGTTGGAGCCAGAATGGCGGAACCGAGCCAGTGGGCGCCGATGACCCGGCGCTCACAGCGCCTCTTCAGACAGGGGGTGAGAACGGGCGAGGGTCGGCGATACGCAAGTTAGGCGGCGCTCTTCTGCTGAAGCGTGGACGGCTGGCGGCGCAGCATTCTCGCCAGGTAGCGGCCGGTGTGGGAGCGCTTGACGCGCGCCACTTCTTCGGGCGGGCCTGCCGCCAGCAGGTCGCCGCCCGCTTCTCCGCCTTCAGGGCCCAGGTCGATAACCCAGTCGGCGGTCTTGATGACGTCCAGGTTGTGCTCGATCACCACGACGGTGTTGCCGCCGTCGCGAAGCCTGTGCAATACGGTCAGTAGCTGCGCGACGTCGTGGAAGTGCAGCCCGGTCGTGGGTTCGTCGAGCACATACAGGGTGCGACCCGTTGAACGCTTGGCCAGTTCGCGGGACAGCTTCACCCGCTGCGCTTCCCCGCCGGACAGGGTCGTGGCGCTCTGTCCCAGCCGGATGTAGCCCAGGCCCACGTCCATCAGCGTTGCCAGTTTCTGCGCCACCTTGGGCACGTTGGCGAACACCTCGGCCGCCTGCTCGACGCTGAGTTCCAGCACCTCGTGGATGTTGAGGCCGCGGTAGCGGATCTCCAGCGCCTCGCGTCCGTAGCGCCGCCCCTCGCACACGTCGCAGGGCACATAGACATCCGGCAGGAAGTGCATTTCCACCTTGATCAGCCCGCCGCCCTGGCAGGCTTCGCAGCGTCCGCCCTTGACGTTGAAGCTGAACCGGCCGGGCTTGTAGCCTCGCGCCCGCGCCTCGGGCGTCATGGCGAACATTTCGCGGATCGGCGTGAACACGCCGGTGTAGGTTGCGGGGTTGGAGCGTGGAGTCCGCCCGATCGGATCCTGGCTGATCTCTATGACCCGATCCAGCCGTTCGGTTCCGCGCAGCGCCCTGAACTTGGCGCCGGGACAGGGTTTTCGTTCGATCGCCGCGGTGACGCCGGGCAAGAGCGTTTCGTTTACCAGCGACGACTTGCCGGATCCCGAGACGCCGGTAATGCAGGTCATCAGGCCCAGCGGCAGCGTCACATCCAGTTCCCGGAGGTTGTTCGCGCAGGCGCCCTCGATTCTGAGTTCGCGGCCAGACTGAAACGGCTGGCGCAAGTCAGGCACCGGTATGTTGCGCACGCCGCTTAGGTATTGCCCCGTCAGCGACGCGGATTCCCGTTTGATCGCCGCGGGCGGACCCTCCGCCACGACCCGGCCGCCGTGATCTCCGGCCCCCGGCCCAAGGTCCACGACGTGATCGGCGCTGCAGATGGCTTCCTCGTCGTGTTCGACCATCAGCACCGTGTTGCCGAGGTCCCGTAGCCGGCCCAGGGTTGCCAGCAGCCGCTTGTTATCACGCTGGTGCAGGCCGATGCTGGGTTCGTCCAGCACGTACATGACGCCCACCAGTCCCGAGCCGATCTGGCTGGCCAGCCGTATGCGCTGCGCTTCGCCCCCGGAAAGGGTCTCGGCGCGCCGGTCCAGGTTGAGATAGCCAAGGCCCACGTCGGCCATGAACCGCAATCGTTCGCCCAGTTCCCGTACGATGCGCTCGGCGATTTCCTGCCGCCAGCCCTTCAGGCGCAGGGTTGTGAAGAACTCCAGCGCCGCTTCAACGCTCATGGCGCTCAACTCCGCGATCGAGCGCTTCGATACCAGCACGTTGCGGGCCGCTTCGTTCAGGCGCGCGCCGTCGCAGTCGGGGCAGGGCGTCGAACCGAGATAGCGCGACAGCTCCTCGCGCACCCGCGGCGATTCCGTTTCCCGGTAGCGGCGCTCCATGTTGGGAAGAACGCCCTCGAACGGCCTCGTGCGGGTGAACCGGCGCCCGGTCTGGAAGCGGAAGGTGAACTTGATCCGGGTCCGCCCGCTTCCGTACAGCACCATCTGGCGGATCTTCGCGGGCAATGACTCAAAGGGAATCTCCGGGTCGAAACCGTAGTGACGAGCCAGGCTCTCCAGGATGCTGAAGTACCAGGCATTGCGGCGGTCCCAGCCGCGCACGGCGCCGCCCGCCAGGCTGAGGTGGGGGCGCACGACCCTCTCCGGGTCGAAAAAGCGCTTGGAGCCCAGGCCGGCGCAGGACTCGCACGCGCCGGCGGGGTTGTTGAACGAAAACAGCCTGGGTTCCATTTCGGGTATGGCGAAGTCGCACATCGGGCAGGCAAAGCGGCTGGAAAAAAGCACGTCGGGGCGCGCGGTTTCGTCGATGAAGCCCACCAGGGCGATTCCGCCCGTAAGGGTCAGCGCGGTCTCGAAGGATTCGGCCAGCCGCTGGCGCAGTTCGTCGCGCACCCGCAGGCGGTCCACGACCACTTCGATGGTGTGGTTGCGCCTGAGGTCCAGTTCCGGCGGATCCTCCATTTCGCACACCGCACCGTCGACACGCGCGCGAACGAATCCCCGGGCCACCAGGTCGGCGAACAGCTTGCGGTGTTCTCCCTTGCGGTTGCGCACCACCGGCGCCATCAGGTTGATGGCCGTGCCCTCGGGGAGCTTGAGCACTTCGTCGACCATTTCGCTGATGGTCTGTGCGGCAAGCTCGCGCCGGTGAGTCGGGCAGCGGGGTACGCCGGCGCGGGCGAATAGCAGGCGCATGTAATCGTAGATCTCGGTTACCGTCGCCACGGTGGAGCGCGGGTTGTGCGAGGCCGAGCGCTGCTCGATGGCGATGGCCGGCGACAGCCCCTCGATATGGTCCACATCGGGCTTGCTCATGACGCTCAGGAACTGCCGTGCGTAGGCCGACAGCGATTCCACATAGCGCCGCTGGCCCTCGGCGTAGATGGTGTCGAATGCAAGCGAAGACTTTCCGGATCCGGACAGGCCGGTAATCACGATCAACCGATCGCGAGGCAGCGACAGGTCGATCCCCTTGAGGTTATGGGTGCGCGCCGAACGGATGCGAATGTCACTCATGGCAGCCCACCAATATAACCCTGCCGGGCCGCGCGGCGAAACCCGCTAGCAGGAAGGGAAAAACTCAGGGCAAAGGAGGCGCGTTTGCCTCATTAACGCCTGCCGCCGGCCTTTTTCCTCATTTGCGCGGCAAATGCCGCTGCGTTTGCAGCGAGCCTTCCGTCGAGTAATGGCACAATAGTTCCGTTCCTGCCGAAGAAGGCCGGAAATGTTCGGGAGAGTGAGAAATGCGTGGAGTAAACAAGGTAATCCTTGTAGGCAACCTGGGGCACGACGTGGAAGTCCGCCAGATGACGAACGGAAACCCGGTAGCGAACATTCGAATCGCCACAAACGAGCGATGGACCCGGCGGGACACCGGCCAGGTCCAGGAGCATACGGAGTGGCACAACGTGGTGCTTTTCGGGCGTCGCGCCGAATTGGCCCATCAGTACCTGCAAAAGGGTTCGCGGATATACGTCGAGGGGCGGCTGCGGACCCGTTCCTGGCAGGACCGCGAGGGCCAGGAACGGCGCAGCACCGAAGTCGTGGCCGACGACATGCAGTTCCTCGACAGGCGCGGCGGGGACGGTGACTACGAGCAGCGACGCTCCTCTCCGCCGGCGCAAAGCAATGACCAGCGCAGCAGCTTTGCAGGCGCGGGTGCGGGCTCGGACGCCGACGTCATGGACGACGAGGTCCCCTTCTAGCACTTTGAGCTTCGCCGCGAGCTACGGCTTCCGGGGCCGCGGTCCTGCACCAACTCGATTCCTCAAGACATGAGCGGCAAACTTTTCATACGGACCTTCGGGTGCCAGATGAACGAGTACGACTCCGCGCGGATGGCGGACGTGCTGCGTGAAAGCGGCGGGTACACGCTTACCGGGGATCCCGCGGAGGCCGATGTCGTACTGATCAACACCTGCTCGGTTCGCGAGAAACCCCAGGAAAAACTGTTCTCCGAGCTCGGCCGCTACAAGGCGCTCAAACGCAAGCGGCCCGGAATGAAGATCGGCGTGGGCGGGTGCGTTGCAAGTCAGGAAGGCGAGGCCATAGGCAAGCGCGCGCCCTACGTGGACGTGATATTCGGTCCGCAGACCCTGCACCGCCTTCCGGGCCTGCTCGCGCAGTCGGCCTCAAGCGCCCGCCCGGTAGTGGACATCGCGTTTCCCGCCGAGGAAAAATTCGCCGAACTGCCGGCGCCGCAAAGCACTTCCCCCGTGGCCCACCTGTCGATCATGGAGGGCTGCAGCAAGTTCTGCTCGTTTTGCGTGGTGCCGTATACGCGCGGCGAGGAGATCTCCAGGCCGGTGGCGGACGTGCTCGCAGAGGCAATTCAACTGGAGCGCCAGGGCGTGCGCGAAATCAACCTGCTGGGCCAGAACGTCAACGGCTACCGTGGAGTTGCGCCTTACGGCGGACTTGAGGACCTGGCCGGATTGATTCGCTATGTATCGAAACTCGCGGGCATTGGCAGAATCCGCTTCACGACCTCCCACCCCATGGAATTCGACGGCCGGCTGATCGACGCCTACGCTCGCTTCAAAAAGCTCCCTTCCTACCTGCACTTGCCGGTGCAGAGCGGTTCGGACAGGGTTCTGGCCCGCATGAAGCGGGGCTACACGGCTGAAGAATATCGCGACAAGATCGCCCGCCTGCGGCGCGTTCGTCCCGGCATCAGCGTGGCTTCGGACTTTATCGTGGGCTTTCCCGGTGAGACCGAAGAGGATTTTGCCGACACCATGAAGCTGGTCGAGGACATCGGATTCGACCAGTCCTTCAGCTTTATGTACAGCCCGCGTCCGGGCACGCCCGCCCAGGGAATGGAAGAGCAGGTGCCGCAGGACGTGAAGCTCAGGCGGCTTCAGCGGCTGCAGGCCTTGATCGGCAGCCAGGCACGGCGGATTTCCAGGCAAATGGTCGATACTTCAAGGCGGATTCTTGTCGAGCGTCCGGCGCGGCGCGGCGAAGGCCTGCTGGCCGGCCGCACGGGCAACAATCGCTGGGTAAACTTTGACGGTCCGCCCTCGCTGATCGGGCGGTATGTCGACGTCGTGATTACCGAAGCCCTGCCCAATTCACTGCGCGGCCGGCTGTTGCCGGAATCCCTTGCGGCCTGAGGCTTTTCCGCGCCCTGAATAGTCAGACCCATACCCGCGAGGTTGTCCTCCATCCCGCGAACAACGGCGCGCTTGCGAACCTGTGCGGTGAATTCGACAAACACCTGCGCCAGATCGAGCTGGGCCTGGACGTTCGGATTTCAAGCAGGGGCAATCGCTTCCGGGTGCGCGGTTCGAAGCAGGCCATCGATGCCGGCGTCGCGGCGCTGACCGAGTTGTATCGAATGGCCGGAGAGGAAGCGCTGGATGCAGCCCGCATCCAGGCCTGCCTGAGCGAATGCGCCGAAAGCGCCGGCAGCAACACGGCGGCCAATGGCGACGATCTCGACGGCAACCCGGTTGACGGGCAGGATGGACTCGGGGAATCACAGCCGGTGGTCGTCACGCCAAGGATCCGCGTGCGTCCGCGCGGCGCCAATCAGCGCTGCTACGTAAAGGAAATTCGTACGCGCGACCTCACCTTCGGGATCGGTCCCGCCGGGACCGGAAAGACCTGGCTGGCGGTGGCCTGCGCGCTTGAGGCCCACAGGGCGGGACACGTTGAGCGCATCGTTCTGGTGCGTCCGGCGGTGGAGGCCGGGGAGCGGCTGGGCTTCCTGCCCGGCGACCTGGCCAGCAAGGTCGATCCCTACCTGCGGCCGGTATACGACGCCCTGCATGCAATGCTGGGGCCGGAGCGTGTCGCGCGCTGGGTGGAACGGGCCGTGATCGAGGTGGCGCCGCTGGCCTACATGCGCGGCAGATCGCTCAATAGCAGCTTCGTCATCCTGGATGAAGGGCAGAACACGACGCCGGAGCAGATGAAGATGTTCCTGACGCGGTTCGGCGCCGATTCCCGCGCCGTCGTTACCGGGGACATCACGCAGGTGGACCTTCCCCCCGACCGCGAGAGCGGCCTGCGGCACGCGCTCAGGATACTCAAGCCCGTTCAGGGCATAGCCACCGTGTATTTCTCCCCGCGCGACGTGGTCCGGCACGCCCTGGTGAAGCGGATTCTCGAAGCTTACGGTTCGCAGGACGAATCATGATTCGGGTTGCGGTGCAGGATGTTTCGGACGACGGTCTCGCGCCGGAAGCGGACCTGACCGGCGCGGGGATACGCGAGCTGGTGCGCGCCAGCCTCGCTCGTTTCGCGCAGGCGGGCGAGGTAACCGTGCGGCTGGTGGAAGAAGCCGAGAGCCGCGAATTGAACAGGCGGTGGCGGGGGATCGATCGGCCCACCAATGTGCTCGCCTTTCCGTCGGACCGCGGGCTGGGGGAAATCGGCGACATCGTGATCTGCATGCCGCTGGTGCGTTCCGAGGCCGGCGGGCGAGGTTCCACGCCGGCCGCGCATCTGGCCCACCTGGTCGTGCATGGATGCCTGCACCTGGCTGGGCTGGACCACCATGAGCCGGAACAGACCCGGACGATGGAATCGCTCGAATCGGAACTGCTGAAGCAGGCCGGCTGGCCGGACCCCTGGGCTGAGGAGCGCGCGTGAGCGGCGCGCAGGGATTCCTGGGCCGGCTTGCCGGACGTCGTCGGCCAACCCGCGCGCGGTTGCTGGAACTCCTGGCGGAGCTGGGAAGCGGGAAGGAAATCACGCCGGGCGAAAAGGCGATGATGGAAGGCGTGCTCGAGGTCTCCCAACGCGAAGTGCGCGAGGTGATGGTGCAGCGATCCAGCATGGTGGTCCTGCGCATCGACGACAGCCGCGAGCGGCTCTTGTCGACGATCATCGGTTCGGGCCACTCGCGTTTTCCGGTAATCGGCGAGAACCGTGACGAAGTCGTGGGCATCCTGCTGGCCAAGGACGTGCTCCCGGCCCTAACCGAGTCGCGTGAACAATCGCTGGAGATCAAGTCCCTGCTCAGGCCGGTGACGCTGATTCCGGAAACCAAGCGCCTGGACGACGTGCTGGACGAGTTCCGCCGCGGCCGCAATCATCTGGCCGTTGTCGTCGACGAGTACGGGGGGACCGCGGGGCTCCTGACGATTGAAGACGTTCTGGAGCAGATCGTGGGAGAAATCGGTGACGAGCACGACCTTGAGCAGGCGCCGGAGCTTGTACGCCAGGACGACGGTAGTCTGCTGGTCAGCGCCAAGATGCGCATCGAGGAATTCGACGAAGAGATCGATTCGGAGCTGGACACCGGCGAGTTCGACACGGTCGGCGGCCTGGTCATTCATCGCCTGGGCCGATTGCCCAAGCGGGGCGACTCTGTCGAAGCGGGGGGCTGGCGCTTCGAGGTGATCTCGGCCGACCGGCGGCGCGTGAAGAGGCTCAGGGTCAGCCGGCCCTGAGCCGGGCGCCAGTGCCCGCGCCGCTGTGAGCGGCTAGAGCGTGTTGAGGTAGGCGATCAGCGCCTTGCGGAGATCGTCCCCGGGAAGACCCGCAAAGCTCATGCTCGTGCCCGGAACCATGTCCGCGGGCCGCTGCAGCCAAACGTCCAGGTTTTTTTCGCTCCAGACGAAGTCCTCGGCGCGTAGGGCGTCGGAATAGACTGAACCTTCCGCGCTTGCCACCGGCCGATTGACGATGCCCGCAAGGTGCGGACCGATCTTGTCGCCGGGATCCGCCTCCGTTGCGTGGCAGGCCTGGCAGAGAATGTAAAGTCGCTTGCCGCGCGCAAGAAGTTGGGGATCGGGCGATTCGCTCGCAGCTGCCTCCTGTCCCGAGGGGGCATCCTGCCCGGCAAGCGCGGTCGGTAGGGTCGCGAGTCCGCAAAGCAGGGAGCCGCACAGGGCGGCTGTCGCCAAAAGTCTTGAGTCTGCTGAGTTCTTCATGCTTTCTGCAGTATTTCAAAGGCCGCCCGCTCGCCGCTTTCCAGCGCCGCTTCCATCCCGAAGTCCATGCGCCGGGTATGTTCTCCCGCGAAGTGCAGGCGGTGGTGCGGAATGATCATTTCCTTGGCGAACCTTGAGATCTGGCCCGGACGGAACAAATGGCGGCAGCCCTGGATAAGCGGATTCTTTCGCCAGCCGTACAGGTCCACAAAGCGCATCGCGCCCCTTGTGGCAGGGCGAATGCGAGCGATTTCCGATTCGATCAGGGCAAGGGCCTGATCATCCGGCATCTGGTCGATTCGCGCCGACGAAGGGCCGGTGAAGATTACCGAGCACCGGTGTATGTCTTCTCCAGGCAGCTTGTCCAGCACCACCAGCGTCTGAATGGTCTCGTCCGTGAAGAACGACGGTTCCAGGCCGTCGTCTTCCCAGTACGGCCTTTCTATTACGCCCCAGGCGCGGGTCGTGCCGCGGTAGCCCAGCGTGAGAACCCCTTCGGCCTGGCGTCCGGCAAATCCCGGCGAAACCGAAATATTGCGCAGGGTCGTGAACGGTATGGCGGCGACCACGAAATCGGCGTTGTAGCGGCTGCCGTCCAGGCAGCGGATTTCCGCAAGGGTGCCGGTCATGTCGATTTCCGCAACCACCTTGCCCAGCCGGACGCGGTCCCCCAACGCTGCGGCCATGGCTTCCGGCAATCTGGATGTGCCGCCTTCGATAGTCCGCACCGGAAACGCTTCCTCACCTTCCTGGCGTGTGGCAGCCAACCCGAAAGGCGTGTCCACGCCCTCGGTCTGCGTCCTTCCGAAATTCGCGTCGAACATGGTTCGGGTTCGCTCCTGCATCATGCCGAGGCTGGAAGTCATGCGGAGATCCATGGGAACAGCCGCCAGTCTGAGGGCGGCATCCGACACGCCGTTTGCCTCAAATAATTCCTGCATGGAGATGTCGTATGCGGCAAATTCGGGGGAAAGCCAGTCGTCCAGGTTTTTCAGCGGATTAAGCCGGGACAACAGGCCCATGCCGACCATGATGGGCGGCATTTCGCGTTCGTCGTCGGACATCCTGTTGACCGGCGAATCGGCCCATTCGCCGGACCTCACCCATGTTCCGCTCACATAGTTGGACATGGGCATCAGGCTGCGGATGTCCGGGAGCAGATTGACGTCAAGCCGCGAGCACAGGTCGATGGCCCGCGCATACGAACGGCCCACCTCGCTGGCGCCGTATTCCGGGCGTGTTTCGACGCCGTCGGCAGTACGGGCCCGGCCGCCGAAACGGTTCGACCCCTCCAGCAGGATCACGTCGATGCCGAAGTCGGACAAAAGCAGCGCGCAGTTGAGCCCGGACAGGCCGCCTCCGATCACGACGGCCGTGGTTTTCTCGGCGGCGAAGCCGTTTGCGGGCTTCAGGAACGGGTAGGCCAGAGACAGGGCGGAAAGAGAGAGCGCTCCCTTGAGAACCTGCCTTCTTCTGATACTCATTCTCGCTCCTCCGAAGGCGTGAACGGCGGCTGACCGCCCTTGCGGATTCTACCTGCGGCCGGGAGCGCGATGCCCAGCAACAGGCAAAGAACGACCACCGGCCACTCTCCGTAGCGCACGTACAGCGTCGTGCCCGCAAGCCTGGGCACGCTGACGTCCAGGAAGCCGGCAGCGTACTTGGGGAGCCTGTCGATGATGCGGCCGCGGGGATCCACCGCCGCCGTAATGCCGGTGCCCGTCACGCGCAGCAGATAGCGCCCGGTTTCCATCGCCCGCACCCGCGCCATGTCCAGGTGCTGCTCGAGCGCAACGGTATCGCCGAACCAGCCGTCGTTGCTGACGTTGATCAGAACTTGCGCTGCCGGCGCCCATCTTCGCTGCTCCGATCCGAAGGCTGCCTCGTAGCAGATGCTCACTCCGCAGAACGCGTCCCCGGCCATGAGCGGCGCCTGTTCGGAAGGTCCCGGCACCAGGTCGCTGGCGGGGAGGTTCATGCTGAGCAGCCAGTCCCGTATGCCGTCGGGCACGGGAAAGAATTCCCCGAACGGCACCAGGTGGTGCTTGTGATAGATCCCTTCGCCATCCCCCAGCACGATCAGGGAATTGTGTCGCCCCGCGTCCGTTTCGGTCAGGATTCCAAGCGCAAGGGCGATCCGCCGGGCGCGCAGGAGCCGGTCCATTTCGTCGATATAGTCGCGGACGAAATCCTGCGTCTGGGGTACCGCAACCTCCGGCCAGACGATCAGTGTCGGACCCGAGCCCGCGCTTTCCATCGGCTGCCCGAAGCTCAATTGCTCGTAAGTGTCAAGGGTCGGCAGAAACTGTTCTCCCAGCCACTTTCTCTCCTGGGGAATCCCGCCCTGCACCAGCCTTGCGTGCAGCTGTCCCAGGGCCTGACCGTTCGGCTCGGACAGCGGAATCTGCCCGAGACCCGCAGCGGCGCCAATCAGCGCAAGCAGCCCCGTTGCGCGCCTCACCCTGTTCGGGGCGATGCGCCAGACAAGTACGCATGCACCGGCCAGCATGGCCGTCGCAAGGCCCACCAGGTACATGCCGCCCAGGGGCGCGAGGATCGTCGGAAGCCGGCCCGCAAATGCCGGAGCGGTGAGGTAGCCGGCGCTCAGCCAGGGGAATCCGGTGAACACCCAGCCCCTGAGCCACTCGGCGAGCACCAGGACGCTCGGCAGTACGAGCAGCAGAGCCACCCAGGGTCGCTTCGGCTGCATGCGCGCCGCCCAGTATCCACCCAGGGCGTACCAGCACCCCATAATGGCCGCCAGCAGGACGACCAGCGCAATGGCCAGCGCAACGGGTCCCCCGCTGACGATGCGCACGCTGTGGTAGATCCAGTAGCAGCCGGCCGAGAAGGCGCACAGCCCGAAGGCGAAGCTTCCCGCCGCGGCCGCTCTCGGGCTCTTTGCGGCCCGCACTCCCGACCAGAGGGACAAAAGGAGGGTAAGGCCCGCGAGGCCGATGAACCATCGAAGCAGCGTCCACTGGGGGTAGAAGCAGAACGCCGCAGCCCAAAGAAGCCCGGCTAACGCGCCTGTGGGAATCGTCCTCTTCACAGCGGGCAGCGTGCTACGCTCGAAGCGCGGGGCGGGATTTGTTCCCGGCAAGATGGGGGTTTTCGCACATGTTCAGGAAAATCTGCGGCTTGTATCTTTTTGCCGTTGCCGTACTGGTAGCTGTCCACACGGTTGCCGAGCCTTTGTAACATGCATCGGGACCCGGCCATCCCTACAGTCCGTTCTGGACCATAGTGAATCCGTTGACCGCACTGGCAATTGTATTGGGCGCAGTTTTCAGCTACACGCGCGAAAGACGGATGTGGATCCTTGTCGACGCCGGCGTGCCACTGCTTGCAGGCGCCGCCGGGATTCATATGCTGCGGAGCAGCTAGCACCACGCAGGCGGACAGCGGTGCGGATCCTTGCGCGCGCAGCGGCGCTTACACTGCTGCTTGCCGCATGCGCTCCTTCGGCCCATGCGTTTGAATGGAGCGACAGCGAACTGCACCTGCAATATGGGCAACTCGACGTTCCCTCCTTCGCCGGCGGCGGCAAGGGGAAACATCTGATCACCACCCTGCAAAACGCGCACGGCTGGAAATACGGCGATAACTTCTTCTTTTTGGACATGCTGGATTCGCGCGAGTCCGGCTTTCGGGATTTCGATCTCTATAGCGAGTGGTACTCCAATTTCAGCCTGTCCAGGATCGCCGGCCGGAAAATCGGCGGCGGGCTCGTCAGGGACATCGGCCTGGTCCTGGGAATCAACTGGGCCGATGACGCAAACGTCGTCAATTACCTGCCGGGAGTCCGCCTGTCGCTGGATCTCAAGGGATTCGCGTTCGCGAACCTGGACATCACCGGCTATATCGACGACGGCGAGGGCTTCGCATCCGGCGGAGCGCCCCGGGAAAGCGATTCGTTTATGGTGCACCTGAGTTTCGCCCGTCCCTTCAGTCTGGGCGAGCGGAGTTTCAGCCTGGAAGGCCACATCGAGTACATTGGCAGCCGCAGGAACCGCTTCGGCGATAGAGTCGATGGCTGGCTGCTGGCGCAACCTCAACTGCGTTGGAGGGTCACTGAGAGATTATGGCTGGGAATCGAATACCAATACTGGATGAACAAGCTGGGCGACGGAGCGACCGACGAGAATACGGTCCTGGCACTGCTCGTATGGCAGTTCTAGCGGCCCGTGCCAGAAATCCCGCGTCGCACCGAGAGCGGCGAGGCGCCCTGCTGGCAAGGCGCGAGGAGCGAGAATATCGGGAATATTTGAGTGACGAGCAACGCCGCCGGCCGGGATGTATCGCCGTTCGAATGCAGCGGGACTTCTGGCACGGGCTGCTTGCCCTGACGCCGGCACTTCTGCTGGGACTGGCCGCTCTTGCCGCGCAGGCCGACGAGTCCGATGCGCCGCGGGTGTTTCGTGACTGCGATGTATGCCCTGCGATGGTCGAGGTGCCGCCGGGCGATTTCATCATGGGCGCGGAGGGCGGCGAGGAAGACCGCCCGGACGGGCCTCCGCACGCGGTCAGCATCAAGCGTGCGTTCGCGATTGGCCAGTTCGAAGTCACCAACCGGGAATTCGCCGCATTCGTCGACGATACCGGGTATGAGACCGAGCCGCCTTGCGCGGTGCGCGTGGGTGACGAATGGCTGGCGCACCCCGAAGCTCACTGGACCGATCTCCAGACCGGACAGGAGTGGCGGGCGGAGCACCCGGTGGCCTGCGTCAACTGGCTGGACGCGCGCGCCTATGTCGCCTGGCTGGCCGAAACGAGCGGCCAGCCATACCGACTGCCCAGCGAGGCGGAATGGGAGTATGCGGCGCGCGGCGGCGTGAGCGGCGATTTCCCCTGGGGGCAGGACCCGCATGAGGCCTGCAGCCAGGCCAACGTGTATGACTCGAGTGCGCAAGCCATGCACGGTTACAGCTGGCAGCCCGCGGATTGCGATGACGGTTTTGCAATGCTGGCTCCGGTAGGCCGCCTGCAGCCGAATGGCTTCGGCCTGCACGATGTGGCCGGCAATCTCTGGGAATGGGTTGAGGATTGCTACGAAGCGCCATATCCCGCCGATATTCCGGTGGACGGAAGCTCGTACGGCCCGCCGCCCGGGCAGTGCGACCGGCGCAGCGTTCGGGGCGGGAGCTGGACTTCGCGCATCAGCCGGCAACGGCTTGCGTTCCGAGGCCGCGATCCCGAGGACCTGCGCTACTCCATCTTCGGCTTTCGCGTCGCCCGGTCCCTGCCCGAATGAGGGAACGGCGTCCCGGGGGTAGGCGTGAAATAAACTTGTCCGCGAGACACATCACCTGGAACACATCCATGAATCGATCACCCTTGTCTTTACTTCTGGTTTTCCTGATTGCGCCGCCGGCCATCGCCGACGACACGCAGCCGGAGACGTTCCGGGACTGCGAGCAATGTCCCGAGATGGTTGTGGTGCCGCCTGGCGGGTTCGTCATGGGAAGCGAGGAAGCAGTCAGCGAGCGCCCGATGGGACCCCCCCACGAAGTGACTATCCCCCGCCCGTTCGCGCTCGGAAAGTTCGAAGTCACCAACCGCCATTACCAGGCGTTCGTGGACGCTACCGGTTACGAGATGTCGAAGGGTTGCCGTGGCCAAATCGACAATGAGTGGGCGGATGACCCCGAAGCCCACTGGACCGATTTGCGGCTGGGTCAGGAGTCCCTTCCCGAGCATCCCGTCGCCTGTGTCAGCTGGCTGGACGCCCGAGCGTTCCTTGCCTGGTTATCGGAGATCAGCGGCCAGGACTATCGTCTGCCCAGTGAAGCGGAGTGGGAGTATGCGGCGCGTGTCGGCGCCGGTGACTGGTACCACTGGGGAGAAGATCCCGACGAGGGCTGCACCTACGCCAACATGTATGACCTGAGCGCGCACGCCGTGCACAACTTTATCTGGCCCCTGATCAATTGCGACGACGGTCATTCGACCCTGGCGCCGGTCGGCAGTTTCGAGCCCAACGGATTCGGTCTGTATGACATGACCGGCAATCTCTGGGAATGGGTGGAGGATTGCTACGAGGTACTCTATCCGGAAGACACGCCGACGGACGGCTCGGCGTACAGTCTGCCGCCGGGTCAGTGCGACAACCGCAGCGTGCGGGGCGGCAGCTGGCTCACCAATCCCGACTGGCAGCGCACCACCTTCCGTGGCCGCGATCCCGAAGATGCGCGCTACAGCTTCTTCGGCTTCCGCGTCGCCCGCTCGCTATCGGAATAGCACGTTCCGCAATCCCCCGCCTATCTTCGTAGCGAGGGCGTTTCCGCGCTCAACGAGCACGGTTCAATAGCCGGAGAAGCACGCGTGCATCGCCCGTTGCTGTTTCTGTTGACGTTGTTCAGTCTGACTGTCGGAGCGGCGGCTGCGGAGGGCGGTCCGGAAGCATCATTTCGGGACTGCAACCAGTGCCCGGAAATGATCCTGGTGCGAGCCGGCGAGTTCGTCATGGGAGCGGAAGGCGGCGAGGAGGGCCGCCCGGAGGGCCCGCCCCGTACGGTGCGCGTCGAGCGCGACTTTGCAATGGGCAAATATGAGGTAACGAACGCACAGTTCGAAGCCTTTGTGTCCGCCACGAACTACCAGGTCACCCCGGGCTGCCGGGGCAAATTCGACGGTGAGTGGCAGAATCATCCGGAACCGCATTGGGCCGATCTGCGGCTGGGCCAGAAATCGGAACCGGAACATCCCGCGGCCTGCGTAAGTTGGCTGGACGCGCGCGCCTATGTCGATTGGCTCGCCCGGATCAGTGGCCGGCCCTACCGGCTTCCCACCGAAGCGGAATGGGAATATGCCGCGCGGGCTGGCTCGCCCGGAGCATTCACCTGGGGAGAGGATCCCGGCCTGGCCTGCGGGTATGCCAACGTATATGACTCAAGCGCGGACCCCGTGCATGATTTCGGCTGGCAGGCCGCGGATTGCGACGATGGTTATCCGACGCTTGCCCCGGTCGGCATGTTCAGGCCGAACGCCTTCGGCCTGCATGACGTGGCCGGCAATGTCTGGGAATGGGTGGAAGACTGCTACGTGGAGCCTTATACGGCCGAACTGCCGACGGACGGTTCCGCGATTGCCGTGCCGCCGGGCCAGTGTGAGCGGCGAAGCGTGCGCGGCGGCAGCTGGATTACGCGGCCGGATCGGCAGCGGCTGACATTCCGCGGCCGCGACCCGGAGGACATTCACTACACCTTCTTCGGCCTCCGCGTCGCCCGCTCCCTCAACCCAGCCAAGAACTAGAGCCCTAATCGCGTCCCCACTTGACCGGGAGTTTCTGAGGCAGGGATGCCGAAGAAAGCTCCAGGGATGGATTCATGCGTCTCCCGGTCAAGTGGGGACGCGATTAGGGCGCAGGGTAGTCGCCCCTGGTGATTCAGGCCGCTTCGGTGTAGCCGAGGACGGCTTTCGTTTCAAGGAATTCCTCCAGGCCTTCGCGACCGGATTCCCGGCCGTTGCCCGACTGCTTGTAGCCGCCGAAAGGGGCGCTGAAATCGCCGGAATTTCCGTTGAGACAGACCTGGCCCGCGCGCAGTTGCGCCGCGACCTTCCTCGCCTGTTCAAGGTCCTCGCCCCAGATGTAAGCCGCCAGGCCGTATTCCGTGTCGTTGGCGATCGCAATCGCTTCGTCCAGGTCGTCGTAGGGAATCACGCACAGCACCGGCCCGAATATCTCCTCGCGTGCGATCGTCATGTCGTTGCTCACGTTGCCGAAGACCGTCGGCTTGACGTAATAGCCCCTTTTCAGGCCGTCGGGCCTGCCCGGACCGCCCATCGCCAGCGTTGCTCCTTCCTCGATGCCCTTGGCGATGAGTCCCTGCACCTTGTTGAACTGGGTTTCGCTGACCAGCGGGCCCATGGTCGTGTTCTCGGACCCGGGATCGCCGATTCGCGCCCGTGATGCGGAGGCCACCGAGATTTCCACGGCCTTGTCGTGAAGATCGGCCGGGACCAGCAGCCGCGTAGGAGCGTTGCACGACTGCCCGGTGTTCATGCAGACATTGCGCATGCCGTTGATCACGCCCTTTTCCAGCGAGGCCTCGTCCAGGATGAGATTGGGCGACTTTCCTCCCAGTTCCTGACTGACGCGCTTGACCGTTCCGGCCGCCGTGGCGGCCACCGCGATTCCTGCCCGGGTGGAACCGGTAAACGAGACCATGTCGATGTCGGGATGAGCGGCGATGGCCTGGCCCACCCCGGGCCCGTCGCCATTGACCAGATTGAAGACGCCGGCGGGCACGCCGGCGGCCGCTATGACTTCGGCGAAAACCACGCCGCTGAAGGGTGCGATCTCGCTGGGCTTCAGCACCATGGTGCAGCCGGCCGCCAGCGCCGGCAGGACCTTCAGCGTGATCTGGTTGATCGGCCAGTTCCACGGCGTAATGAATCCGCAGACTCCGATCGGCTCCCGGCGAATCATCGTGCCGCCGCGCCGCTCCTCGAACTCGAAGTTCTCCAGGAGCCGGCGTGCGGTTTTGGCAATGACCACGCCCATGGCGGCCTGCGCCTTTGTGGACAGGCTCCTGGGCGCACCCATCTCCGCCGTAATCGCGTCCGCGATGTCGTTGTAGCGGGACTTGTACGCGGCGATGAACGAGTCGATCAACTCGAGGCGTTCCCGCTTGCCGGTCTGCGAATAGCCGGCAAAGGCCGTTCGCGCAGCTGCAACCGCCCGATCGACGTCCGCCGCGCCGCCCAGCGAAATCGCGCCGCCGGGTTCCTCCGTGGCCGGGTTGATCACGGCCAGTTCGCGCGGCTCGACCGGGTCGACCCACTCGCCGCCGATGAAAAACTTGCGATACTCGTATTCGGCCATCGCTGCCGCTCTCCTTTGGTAATGCGCCAGGCACGCGAGGATACACCGCCTGAGGGCCCCGTGCTATCCTGCCGCGCTACGCTCTAAGCCGAGGCGCCGAAAGAAATGCAAACCATGCTTGGCCGACTGACCCGGGTTGAGGGTTCGGTCCCACTTTCGCTGCGCGCGGGCTGGGGCATCGGCGCCCTGGGAGTGGCGCTGCTCTTCAACACCTACTCCGCCATCATCCTCTTCTACCTGACAAGGGTAGCCGGGGTCGCGGTTATCACGGCCGGGGCGCTCATGATGATCGCCAAGCTCTACGACCTTATAACGGACCTGCCCATGGGCATCCTCAGCGACCGTACCAGGAGCCGCTTCGGGCGCCGCCGGCCCTGGCTGCTGGTGGGCGCCTTCGTGTGCGGCGGAGCATTCGTAATGCTTTTCAGCACACCGGCCGAGTGGGCGGATTTCGAAAAGGCGGCCTATGTACTGGGAGGCCTGCTGGTCTTCAATACCGGTTATACGCTGTTCAATGTACCGCACATCGCGATGCCCGCGGAAATGTCCACAAACTATGACGAGCGAACGGCCATCATGTCATTTCGCGCCGTGGCCATCATGATAGGAACCTTTACCGTAATTGGCGTTGGGCCCACCCTGGCGGCGCAATTCGGAGGCGGCAACGAGGGCTACGAAATTGTGGGCTGGATGTTCGGCGTCCTGGCGCTTGTGGCGATGATTGCCTGTTTCTTCGGAACGGTCGGCGCGCGCGCGACCGAGCACGTAACGCCCCGCCAGAGTCCATGGGAACAGATCCAAACGGCCGCGTCCAACGTGCATTTCCTGAAGCTTGCCGTATTCAAGCTGTTGACGCTGCTGGCCACCGGCGTGGCCGCTGGGAGTGTCCTGTTCTTTATCGTGGACATTCTGGGGCATACCCAGGACGTCATGCTGTGGTACGCGCTCGGCGGCAACCTGATCATGCCGCTGCTGGCCGCCCCGTTCTTCTGGGTGCCGTTCTCGCGCAAGGTGGGCAAGCATCGCGCCCTGATGCTTGCAACCTTCGGCTTCATGGTGGGAGCGCTCTGGTGGTGGTTCGTGCCCCCGGGCGAGCCTGTGTGGCTGCTGTTCGTAAGGGCCCTGGTTCTTGCCTTCTTCGGTATGGGCAAGCTGCTGCTGGGCATGTCGCTGCTTCCGGACGTTCAGGAGTACGACTACCTTTCGACGGGCCTGCGGCGCGAGGGCGTGTTCGCCGGCGCATACAACATGGTGGAAAAGTTCGCGTTCATGGGGGCTCCCGTGGTCATTGGTCTTATTCTCGGTGTGCTGGGTTACCAGTCGACCGTTGACAACGAAGCCATTCAGCAGGACCCAAGTGCGCTGACCGGCATTCGCATATCCATTGCAATCGTTCCGGCGGTCTGCAACCTGCTGGCCGGCATGATTCTGTTGCGCTGGACCCTGACCCGCGAGTACCTGGAAGAAATGCGCGAGGCCCGAGCGTCCGCTCACGCCGGTGGCGAGGGCGTCTCGCACTCGTAACAGCACTCAATTGAGTGGGGGCGTGTACCGTAAGGGCAACGCCCTCGCGTCCAGGCGGACGCGTGCTTTCCCTGGCTCAGGCGGCTTGGCCGGTCCCCACGGCGCGCGCCGGAGTTG
This sequence comes from uncultured Gammaproteobacteria bacterium, assembly GCA_951828235.1. Classification (GTDB taxonomy): domain Bacteria; phylum Pseudomonadota; class Gammaproteobacteria; order Steroidobacterales; family Foliamicaceae; genus Foliamicus. Next base: position 723,295 of record OX639965.1, on the reverse strand, counting down.
CCGGAAGTAGGGGTATCGGGTCGATCACCCAGCCTTTTTTCCTGCGCCGGGCGGGACTGGGGATGGCGAACGCGGTGTGCTCGCCGGCCTTGCGTACCTTTTCCATATCGTTGCGCCAACCTCGCGCCTCCCATCCCATAAGCCATTGACGGTAGCGGCCCACGGCGTAGTCCGATGGAGTGAGCAAATCCCTGGCGCTGGTTGGTGGCGCGGTCTTCGGATGCAGGGTAAGCAGGATGTCCCGGTCCTGAAAAGCCACGTACTGATTCCGCTCCATCATGGTCTCGTCGTGGATGTCCTCGAGCATGAAGTTGCGCATGTTGATCATGTACAAGCCGGTGCGGGTCTCCTCAATCGGCAGGCGATACAGATACTGGTAGATCTTCATTACGGGGGTGGGGTTGATGTGGGTCCAAACGGAAGCCGGCCCGTGATGGCCCGTCCCGACTGTGATGGTGTGGTTTTCGTCCCTTTTCGAGGTTTCCCGCATCCTCCTTTCGGCGAGCGGTGGTGCGTAGACCTCGTTATAGAACCCCGTGCCCCACTCTGATTCCCTGATGTCCAGTTCGCTTACCTTGTAGTTGGGGTCCTCGCCCTTCATGCCGTGGGTGTCGTGGACAAATTCGTTGTGCGCAGGGTCGATGCCGTTTTCCACCGCGCGCTTGAAGTCGACTTCCCATTCGAAATACTGGCAGGTAGACCGCCATCCCTCTTCTCCCCATTCGGGAATCTCGAGGATCGGCGGGCGTTCCGACTCGTCGAGGTCGCCCAGGAAACAGAACACCAGGCCGTAGCGCTCCGTGACCGGGTAGGAATCCACTCTCGCCCGCCCGGGCGGCTTTTCTTTCATACCGATAGACGGCACGCGCACGCATTGCCCGTCGCCGTTGAAGCGCCAGCCGTGGTATGGACACTGCACGCAACTGTCGGCGACCAGTCCGTCGCCCAGGGAACCGCCCCGGTGGCAACAGGTATTGCTCAGGCATTGCGCACGGCCTTTCTCATCGCGCCACAGCACGAAGTCCTGGCCCAGCATGCGTCTTTTCAGCGGTTGGTCTTCGAGTTTCTCCGACTCGACCGCGGGATACCAGAAGTTGATGAACATGGCGGTATTCCTGGGTTACGGTAGCCGGTGCATCGCGCTCCGCGAACGCCGGCATGCACCTGGGGTCTGGTGGCGAGGGCATCCTGTCCTCGTTGTAACGGGTTCAGGCGGCCTGGTCGGCCTCCACGGCCCGCGCCGGAGTGGCCGGCAGCAGCGGGATCGGGTCGATCACCCAGCCCTTCTTCCTGCGCCGTTGGGGGCTCGGTATGGCGAACGCCGTATGCCGTTCCTGCTCGCGAACCTTGTCCAGGTCAATGCGCCAGCCGCGCGCTTCCCATTCCTTCAGCCGTTCCCGGTAGCGCCCGATGGGGTAGTCCGAAGGAGTGAACAGTTCCTTGGTATTGACCCGCGGCGTGATCTTCGGATGCAGTTCATAGAGCACGTCCCGGTCTTGGCTCGCCACATACTGGTTACGCTCCATCATGGTTTCGTCATAGATGTCTTCCAGCATGAAGTTGCGCATGTTGACCAAAAACAGCCGCGTGTTTTCCTCGTCGATCGGCGCTTCGTACAGGTACTGGTAGATGTGCATGTCCGGCGTAGGATTGATGAAGGTCCACACGGAAGCCGGTCCGTGATGGCCGGTACCCACCTTGATGGTGCGGTTCTTGGTCTCCCCGGACGCCTTGCGCATTTTCTCCTCGGCCAGCGGCGGCGCGAACACCTTGTTGAAGAACCCCGTGCCCCAGTCGGTTTCGCGCATGTCCAGCTCGCGGACCCTGTAATTCTCGTTCATGCCCTTCATACCATGGGTGGGGTGCACGAACTCGTTATGCCCCGGGTCGATGCCGTTTTCGATTGAGCGCTTGTAATTGAACTTCCATTCGAGCACCTGGCAGGTGGAGGCCCAGCCTTCCTGGCCCCACTCATTGATCTTCAGGATCGGCGGCCGTTCCGACTCGTCGAGGTCGCCCAGGAAACAGAAAACCAGGCCGTAGCGTTCCATGACCGGATACGAGTCCACCCGCGCGCGACCGGGCGGCTTGGCCTTCATGCCGATGGAGGGCACGCGCACGCATTGCCCGTCGCCGTTGAAGCGCCAACCGTGATAAGGACATTGCACGCAACTATCGGCTACCAGGCCGTCGCCCAGGGAACCGCCCCGGTGGCAGCAGGTATTGCTGAGGCAATGGGCCTGACCTTCCTCGTCGCGCCACAACACGAAGTCCTGGCCAAGCATGCGTTGCTTGAGCGGCTTGTCCTCTAGTTTCTCCGACTCGACCGCGGGATACCAGAAGTTGATGAACATGGCTTTGCTCCTGGATTACAGAGCAATTAGTTTATACCGGAACCTGCCAGGCGTCGTAGTGGAACAGGCCCAGCGATTCTTCATTGCGATTATTGCGCTCGGCAAAGCGATCCGTGTCCGGGGCAAAGAACCGGTGAATGATTTCCGCGGACTCCAGCATCACCAGCGTGGTGCGCTCCACACGGGCGGCCTCGTAGCGCTGAAACGCTTCGGCAACACTGCCGGATTCCGCCATGCATCGCGCCAGCACGACTCCGTCTTCAATCGCCATTACCGCACCCTGCCCCATGAAGGGCAGGGTGGGATGCGCAGCGTCCCCCAACAGCGAAATCCGCCCCACGCTCCAGCTTTCCAGCGGCCGCCGGGAAAACAGGCCCCACTTGTAGCAGAGTTCAGGCGGAGTGGCCCCGATGATTGCCCGCACCAGGTCGTGGAATTCCGAAAACTCGTCCAGCACTTCCCGTACCGTCGATCGTTGCGACCAGCTCTCCACCTGCCAGTCGTCCCGTTCCACGAAGGCGACGTAGTTCACCGTTTCGCCGCCACGGATCAGGTAGCGCACGAATAGATGCCCCGGTCCGATATAAGTGCCTGAGGGAGGGTCCACCGCTTCCGCCGGCACCTTGGCGGCGGGCGCCAGACCCCGCCAGGCTACGTAACGGGTGAACTTCGGCGATTCCTGCTCGTGCATCTGCGAGCGAACGGGCGATTTCACGCCGTCGCAGCCGACCAGGGCCCGGCCGGAAGCGCTGTTGCCGTTGGTGAACCAGGCGGTGACGCCCCCGGAATGCTGGGTAAAACGCTCGAATTCGTGGCCCAGGGCAATGCAATCGGGATCGTTCGCCCGCACGGCGTCGGCGAGCATGTCGTGCAGGTCCGCCCTGTGGATCTGGCAGTACGGCGCGCCGTACTGCTGAAGCGTCAATTCGCCGCGCTCCCGCCGCACCAGAATGCGGCCCGTCCGATAATGGTGCACCGCCTGGTACGAGGGAGGGTCCGCCAGCTCCTCCAGTTCCCTCTCAAGGCCCAGGCCCATCAGCGCCTTCGAGCCGTTCGGGCTCAGCGTAAGCCCCGCTCCGACCTCGCCCAGTTCCGGCGCCTGCTCATACACTTTTACGGCGACGCCGGCGCGCTGCAGTCCCAGCGCGCAACTCAGGCCGCCGATCCCGGCGCCGATCAACATGACAGGCTGCTCACTCATTCGGCGGAATTGTATGCCCCTATCGATGTCTAGCGATGTTCATGAGGCGCATTGCTCGCCGGATACAATGCGTGGCCTGATGTTCTGCGGGAATTACCTATGCGCAACGCCACAATCGCTGCCGGCCTGCTGGCCTCGTTCGTACTGATGTCCGCCGCGCAGGCGCAAACAGTGCTCATTACCGGTTCCAACAGCGGTATCGGACTGGAATTCGCCAAGCAATACGCGGAACGGGGATGGACCGTGATCGCCACCCACCGCCGCGAATCGACGCCGGACACCCTTGCGGCGCTCGAAGAGCAGCATTCCGGCGTGCGCGCGGAAAAGCTGGATGTGACCGACCACGCCAGTATCGACGCGCTGGTGGAAAAGCTGGCCGGCATGCCGATCGACGTGCTCATCAACAACGCCGGCATCACCGGCGATTTCACCAAGCCGAGGCCGCAGACCCTGGGCACGCTGGACTATGACATGGCGGTGCACTTTTTCCGCACCAACGCTTTGGGTGCGCTTAAGGTGAGCGAGGCCTTCATGGACAATGTGGAGGCCAGCGACCAGAAGAAGATCGTGGCCATCAGTTCGCTGGCCGGCTCCTTTGGCGGTGACTCCGGCGGCAAGGGCGGAATCTACTGGTACCGCACCAGCAAGGCCGCACTGAACATGATGATGGTTGGGGTTGCCGCCGATTCGAAACGCAAGGGTATTACCGTCGCGCTGCTGTCGCCTGGACAGGTAAAGGTGGAAAAAATCGCCGAAATGGTGGAGCGGGCGGGAATCAAAGGCTTTATCGAGCCGTCCGAGAGCATTAGCGGCATGATCGAGGTGATCGAGAACCTTACGCCGGAGGATTCCGGCACATTCATCCGCTACAACGGCGAGCGCCAGCCCTTTTAGGCCGTATTCGCATCTCGATTTCTGTTGTCGCCAAAACCCGCGGAAGTGTCCTCGTCAGTGGTGAGCGAGGGCGCTCAGTCCAGCACGGCCCGCTAGAGAAAGGTTACGCCGCCGTCCACCATCACGGTCTGGCCGGTGGTCATGCGGCTCAAGTCGCTGGCCAGCCAAAGCACGGCGCCGACCACGTCCGAACTGTCCAGCGGCCGCCTGATCGCCTGCTGCGAGGTCGTCGCGCCGATTGCCCTGTCGTATTTGTCGCCGAAGAACTCCGCCGATGCCTCGGTCGATACGATATTGGGCGCGACGGCGTTCACGCGCACGTTGTAGCGTCCCATTTCCCTCGCCAGGCCCCTGGTAAGTCCGATTACCGCGGCCTTGGAAGTGGTGTAGTGGATGACGTTGGCCATCCCGTATGTCGCGGCCAGCGAGGCGATGTTGACGATGGAGCCGCCATCGCCGGATTTCATGTGCTGCGCCGCCGCGCGGCTGGCCAGCCACACGCCCTTCACGTTCACCGCCATGGTGGCGTCCCACAGCTCTTCCTCGACTTCGTCAAACCGCGTGAGCTCCAGGTTGCCCCACCAGCCAGCGTTGTTCACCAGCACGTCGATCCGGCCGTAGGCGTCGGCGGTGCGGGCAGCCATGGCCTGAAGGTCGGAAAGCGAGGTCACGTCCACTCTTGCGGTCAGCACGTCCGCGCCCTGTTCGCGAGCAAGCGCTTCGCTTTCGTCGCAATCCTTGAGATCGCAAAGCATCAGGCGGGCGCCCAGGCGGGCGAATTCCACCGCGTAGGCCTGTCCAAGCCCGCCGGCCGCTCCGGTAATGACTACCGACCGCTCGTCAAATCGCATCTCGTTTCCCTCACCCGCCGCAAAGAGGCGTGATGCTAGCATCTTGTCGCCATGCCCGCTGCGAACCTGTCCTCGCCCCCCCGCGCTCCCCTGCCTTCCACCACGCTCATGCTGCTTCGCCGGAGCCGCGGCGGGCTGGAGGTGCTGATGCTCAGGCGTATACGGGGGGCCGCTTTCGGCGGCGCGTGGGTTTTCCCCGGGGGCGTGCTCGATGAGCAGGACCGCGATTCGCGGCTCTACCGCCGCTGCCTGGGACTCAGGGACAATTGCGCCAGCCGATTGCTCGCGCTTCCCGTGGACGGACTGGCCTACTGGGTGGCTGCCATCCGCGAGACTTTCGAGGAGTCCGGCCTGTTGATCGCGGTGAACGGCTGCGGGCAGGCGCGCCGCGCAACGCTCGCACAACGCAAGGCTCTGATTGAGGGCAGGGTCGGTTTCGGCGAATTGTGCCGGCGGGGGAACTGGAAACTCCCGGTCAGGCGCCTGCACTACGTGTCTCACTGGATTACGCCCAATGCCGCGCCGCGGCGCTTCTCCACGCGTTTTTTCGTGGCGGAGTCGCCGGCCGGACTGAAAGCGAAGGCAGACGGCAGGGAGGTCTTGCGTGCGAGGTGGTTCAAGCCGGACAGGGCGCTGAAGCAGGACATTCCTCTTGCTCATCCGACCCGGTATTTCTTGCGAATACTGCGCGACATGGGGAGCATCGAAAATACGATGAACTGGGCCGCCGACGCAGGCTGCCGTTCTGTCCCGGTTACCCGCCCGGAAGTGCGCCGCATAAACGGAAAACTGATGTCCTGCCTTCCCACGGGCGAAGTGCTCGGACCGTTCAACATGGGGCATTACCCTTCTGCGCCAGGGAATTCGCAATCCGGTGCTGGAGTGGACTTTTCCGCACCCGCCTTGCAGGTTCCTGCCCCGGGCCGCGCCGGCTGCGCGTAAGAGGACGCATGCGAATGCCGGCCGACGCCATCAGGCCCGGGGAATTGGTGCGACTTGCGCCGTCGATCCGACGCCTGACCGCGTTCAATGCCGGGACAATGACCGGGCCGGGCACCAACACCTGGATTCTGGGCGAAGACGAGGTTGCGGTCCTGGACCCGGGACCCGCCTCGCCCGAACACATCGAAAACATCCGGAACAAGGCCCCCGGAGAGGTGCGCTGGATACTGGTCACCCACACCCACCCCGACCACTCGCCGGGCGCCGCGATTCTGGCGGAGCTTACCGGCGCTTCACTGATCGGGCCGCCGCCGCCGCCGGGAGAACGCCAGGACCAGTCGTTTAGCCCGGCGGTGCAGCCGAAGGACGGTCAGGAGTTCAACCTGGGCGGGTTTTCCCTGACGGCCGTACATACGCCCGGCCATGCATCCAACCACGTCTGCTGGTGGCACCCGCCGCAGGAAGTGCTGTTCACCGGCGATCACATCATGCAGGGCTCGACCGTTGTCATTGCGCCGCCCGACGGCGACATGAGCGCCTACATGGTCTCGCTTGGCCGGCTGCTCGACCTGCCTGTTCGCGCCATGGCCCCGGGGCATGGCCATTGGATCGATCGCCCAGGGGAGGAAGTCAGGGGACTGATTGCGCATCGCGAGCGGCGGGAGAGCAAGGTGGTCTTGGCCATGGATGCGCTGGGTCCGGCCACGCTTGAGGCTATCCTTCCCAGGGTGTATGACGATGTGCCCGGCCGCCTGCATCCGGTGGCGGCTCTATCCCTTGAGGCCCACCTTCTGAAGCTCGAACGGGACGGCCTGGCCGTGAGCGAGTCTGGTTCCTGGCGCCTTGCGGCGGGTGTGTCGCCATGAGCGAGCTGATCATCCGTCCGGCCCGTTCCGCGGACACCCCGACAATCGTCCGGTTCAATATTGCGCTGGCCGAGGAATCCGAAGGGTTGCGCCTTGACGCGCCCACGGTCGAGGCCGGCGTGCGGCGAATGTTCTCCGACCCCGCCCTCGGCCGCTATCTTGTGGCCGTTTCCGCCGAGGGAGAACGTCTGGGGCAATTGATGATCACCACCGAGTGGAGCGATTGGCGCAACTGCATGATGTGGTGGTTGCAGAGCGTATACACGGCGCCGGAACACCGGGGCCGCGGCGTGTTCCGATTGCTGTGCGAACACGTGCTTGACGACGCCCGCGAGGCGGGCTGCCGGGTGCGCCTCTATGTCGAGCGTGGCAACAGCCGGGCTATCGCCGCCTATCGGGCCCTGGGGTTCGACCACTGCGGGTACGACGTGATGGAGCATGCGGAATGATCACGCGCCTTCCTCAATGGCGCCGCCTGTTGACTGTCGTGAGGGGCGTCGCGGGATTCAAGGTGGTTTGGCTGAGCACCGTGCTGGGCGCCGCGTCCGGCAGGGTGTGGCTGGGCCCCGCGGTGCTGCTGGCCTTTGCCGGAATGCAGCTGATCTTCTCGAACAACCGCAAAAGGGAACTGCTGGTCCTTGCGAGCGGCCTCGCAATGGGCCTGGTCATGGAGACCGTCGTGGTGCGGGCGGGCTGGGTCGGCTATGCGCCCGGCTGGCCTTATCCGTTCATTGCCCCTGCCTGGATTCTTGCCTTGTGGGGCGCGTTTTCGCTGATGAGCATCGACGGGCTGGCCTGGCTGCGGGGCAGAAGATTGCTGGCCGCGGTTCTCGGAGCATCCGGGGGGCCGCTTGCGTATTACACGGGAATCGCCCTCGGGGCCGGCTCGGGCGCCGAGGTCGCTTTCTACGTGACCGTGGGTTTGTTCTATGCGGCGGCGACGCCGCTGCTGGTGGAATTGGGAGGTGCTTTAGAGGGCGGCGGGGCCGCCCCCGGAGGGAGGAAGGAACCGGGGGCGACCTGACCTTGTTCCCGGGATTGGGGGGAGGTCTCTTGGGAGGGGAGATCCGGGATCAAGGCGCCGCTGCTATTCAGGCTGGTCTACGCGCCCAGGATGGACGAGAAGGCGGCAAGCGGGCTTACAAAGGCGACCGCGAACAATACGGCCTCACCGATGACGCCCAGGCTTCCAGCGCCATTTCTTGAAATCAGTGTCATTTCTCTTTCTCCTTCGCATCTCTTCTTGATGCACTGCACAAGATACGGGCGAAGGAGGTTTTTTTCTTCTCACCACGGTAACGATTCGTAACATTTTGTAACGCGGTTTCTTTTTCCGTCCAAAACGGCGAAAGCGCCCATAAAATCACTGAGGCATGACCGCCCGGATATTCCTGATCGACGATGACGCCAAGCTCGCCATGCTGCTGCGGGCGTATTTCAGCCGCTTCGATCTTGAACTGGAATCGGCCCTCGAAGGCGACAGCGGGCTGAAGAACATGGCGGCCTTCGATCCGGACCTGGTGATCCTGGACGTAATGCTTCCCGGGCGGGACGGCTTCGAACTGTGCCGGGAGATCCGCAAGACCAGCAGCGTGCCCATAATCATGCTGACCGCGCGCGGGGACGTGACCGACCGCGTAGTGGGCCTGGAAGTCGGCGCCGACGACTACGTGCCCAAGCCGTTCGAGCCGCGCGAACTGGTGGCGCGGATCCAGACCATCCTGCGGCGCGTCCAGCGCTCATCCACCCTTTCGGGAGTGGCGGAGCATGGTCCCCTGCGGCTGGATTTCGATCGCCGCGAAGCGCAGCTGAACGGCGACCTGATTGACCTCACGGCAATGGAATTCAATCTCCTGCAACTGCTATCGGCAGAGCCGGGACGCGTCTTTACGCGCGATGAGATTCTTTCGGAATTGCGCGGCATCGAACCGAACTTCTTTTCGCGCTCGGTCGATATCAATATCAGCCGGCTGCGCCAGAAGCTCGACGACGACCCGTCCAACCCCCGCTTCATTCGAACGATTCGCGGCGCGGGCTATGTATTTCTGAAAGGGCAGGGAGAAACATGAAAAACCGATTCGTCCGTGCGCTCAAATGGCTCGCCCGCAAGCCCTTAGAAGCCTGGCGTTCGCTTCCCGTGCGCCTGATCCTGATCTTTGTCGCCAGCCTGTTCGTCATGATGGCGGGCGTTTCCGTGCTCGCGGTCCTGTTCCCGCCCCAGGAAAACATGACCGTGCTGCGCATCTATGTCTATACCATGATCGCCGTTGTTGTCGGCGGTTGCTATTTTGCGGTCCGCCGACTGTTTTACCCATTGCAGGACATTCGCCTGGGCGCGCGGCGGATCCGCGAAGGCCAGCTTGACTACCGGATTCCCATTCGCAGGCAGGACGAGCTCGGACGGCTTTCGCAGCGCATCAACCGCATGGCGGACGAAGTCCAGCGGATGCTGGACGGCCAGCGGCAGTTGCTGCTGTCTTTGAGCCACGAGTTGCGCACGCCGCTCACCCGCGCCCGTCTGGCGCTGGAGTTCATTCACGACAAGGACGTGCGCGCGCATCTCGAGTACGACCTGGCCAGCATGGAACGCATGATCACGGAGTTGCTGGAGGGGGAGCGCCTGAACACGCGGGGCAGGCAGATGTCGCGCTCGCGGGTCAACCTGAACAAGTTGATGGCCGAAGTCATGCGCGGCGATTTTCCCAACGACCGCCACCGCGTTTCGCTGAGCGTGCCGCCGGCTCCCGCACACTTGAGCGTAAACGCCGCCCGCCTGCGAATGCTGGTGCGCAACCTGGTGGAGAATGCATTGCGCTACAACCCCGAGGAAGGCAAGCCGGTTGACGTCAGCCTGCGCATGGAAGACAGCGCGGCGGTTATCCGCGTGCAGGACCACGGGCCCGGCATCGAGCCGGAACACCTGGAGCAGGTCACAAGCGCCTTCTACCGCGCGGATCCATCCCGCGGCGCAGGCACCGGACGGCATGGCCTTGGCCTGTACCTGTGCCGCCTGATCGCCGAGGCGCACGGCGGAGCGGTGGCGGTGGCCAGCCCTCCGGGAAGCGGCGCCTGCATTACCGCCCGCATTCCCGGCGAGCCGCCGGACTGAACCTGGAGTGAGAGCACTGCTCTCACAGCACTGCTCTCACAGCACTGCTCTCACAGCACTGCTCTCACAGCACTGCTCTCACAGCACTGCTCTCACAGCACTGCTCTCACAGCGTCCCGCCCTCCACGAGGGCCGGGCGGCCCTCGCTACCGGGTTGAGAGGGGGACGCCTACTTGTGCATAATTGACCGATTGTCGGCCGCACGGCCGATGGGGAGGACATCCAATGAAATTCAGAATTGCCGTTATGTTCGTGCTGGCTGCGGGCGTGATCGTTGCCCCGCGTCCTGCAATCACGCAGGAAGCCATGCTGGAGGAAATTATCGTCACCGCACGCAAGCGCGAGGAGTCCGTGCAGGACATTCCCATCGCGGTCAGCGCCTTTACGGCCGACGATATCCGCGAACTGGGCCTTCAATCCGTCGATGACCTGGCGTTGTTCACGCCGGGCTTCTCGTTCCAGTCCGGCTTCGGGCGCAGCCCCTCCCAGGACCGTCCGGCGGTACGCGGGCAGACCACCATCATTAACGGCATCGCCGGCGTAAAGGCGGTTTCCACCTTTGTGGACGGCATGTACGTGGGCGGCAATGTATCGTCCGTTGACCTCGCCAATATCGAGCGGGTGGAAATTATCAAGGGTCCGCAGTCGGCGCAGTACGGACGCGGCACCTACGCCGGGGCCATCAACTACGTGACCCGCCGTCCCACCGAGGAGTTTGCGGGCGAAGTGTCGGTGAGCGGCGCGCAACACGAGACCTCCAGGGTTACCGCCTGGGCCAGCGGACCGCTGGTTTCCGATCGTGCCTACTACCGGATTTCCGCCGGATTCGATTCCTACGGGGGCGAGCACGTCAACACCGTCACCGGCGACGAAGTGGGCGACCAGGAAACCACCAACTTTGCGGCCAAGCTGTTCCTTACGCCCGGCGAGGACTTCGAGGCCACCTTCGCGCTGGCCTACCAGAAGGTGGATGACGGCCACCCGGCCCTGTCGCTGCAGGGCCGCGAGCACAACAACTGCTGCTTCCGCGGTCCGCCGTCGAATAGTCCGGACATCAGCGGCGTGGTTGGTCCCCGGGCCCGCGAGTACTACATTGGCGAGGCGGAGCGGGACCTGCCGGTGGCGCTTCTGACCGAGGAGCTCGACTCCGTGGGCGGCGCCGGCAATCGCCTTGATCGCCTGTCCATGTCGCTCACCATGCACTACGACCTCAATAACGGCTGGCGGCTGTCCAGCCTGACCGGAAACATCGACGACGAGGCCGATGCTTTTCTGGACGGCACGTACGGCGGTTATGACTTCGGCGTTGCCTGGGCGAACGGCTATCCGCCGTTCCTGCGTCCCAGTCTGGGGCGGTTGTACTGCGTAACGATCGGCTTTTGCGGGAACTTCCAGCGCATGTTGCGCTACGATCAGACGGATTTTTCCCAGGAGCTGCGCCTTGTTTCGCCGGCGGATCGGGCTCTTCGGGCCACTATCGGGCTTTACTACTACAGGGGCAAGCGTCACGAGCTGCTGGATTCCAAGGTGCTTACCAAGCAGTCCGAGTCGCTCGGATTTGGTCTGGTTGGCGGGACGGTGCGACCCAATTCCACCTTCGATAACAACGACGTGACCAATACCGCGGTATTCGGGGGCGTGGAGTGGGACATCAACGACCAGTGGGCCGCCACCCTGGAAGCCCGCTGGGCCACGGACGACACGCAAGTGCGAATCTACGACACGAACGACATCAACCAGCTCAACGGCGACTTTGAGGACAAGTTCACATCCTTCAATCCCCGCGCAACGCTGAGCTATCGTCCAGACGAGGCCACCAACCTGTACCTCAATATCTCCAAGGGTTCCAAGCCGGGCACGTTCAATAACCAGGTCCCGGCCGGTCCCGACGGCCAGCCCGACGAGTCTTTCCGCGCCGTGGACGAAGAAGAGGCCTGGAACTACGAGGCAGGCTACAAGGGGCGGCTGCTGGACGGGCGAATGGTCCTGAACGTGGCCGCGTACCGCACCGAAGTGACCGACCAGCAACTGACCACGGTGATCGAGACCGCCACCGGCAGCAGCGCCTCGCTGATCGACAACGTGGGCGAAACCGCAATCAACGGTCTGGAAGTGGAGTTGCAGACGCTGGTGAGCGAGCAGCTCTCGGTGAATCTGGGCTACGCCTGGACGAATGCCGAAATCACCAGTTACATCAACACCGACCAGGCGGATATCAACGGGGCCAACGGTTCCCTGTACGACCTGAGTCGCCTCGGTTCGGCAGCGGGCCAACAGGTGCCGCGCATCCCCGAGCACGCCGCCTCGGTGGTTGCAATCTATGAGGGCAACACGATGGCGTCGGGCTTTTCCTGGTTCTGGTTGGGCAGCGTGACGTATGAAGGCTCGCGCTTCAGTCAGATCCATAACCTGATCGAGACCGGCGCCATGACCCGGGTCGGGCTTCGGATAGGCGTCCGGCGCGATTCGCTGGAAATCGTCGCTTGGGCCAAGAACCTTTTCGACGACGACGCGCCCCTGGACATCCTGCGCTACATCGACCGGCGTACCGGCGGTCTGCCCGCGCCCTACGATATACGTAGCGGGCGGATACTGATACCAGGCTATGTTCCCGAACTAGGCAATCCGTCCAGCACCCCGCGTGGCTTTGCCATTTCGCTGCCCCGCGGCCGCCAGGTAGGCGTAACTCTCACGTACGGCTTCTGACAGCAAACGCGAGGAAGGCGTTCTCGTCCTGCCTCGCGCCACCCGGGAAGGAGGGCGTCTCGCCCTCCCTGCGGCGCTCCGCGCTGCGGGCGACATGCCGTTCCGATACGGGGCGCAATCGGCAATGTTCCTGTATGCTTGCGCAAACAAGGTGAAGGCAAATTTGAGCTAGTCGAAAAGCGGGGGCTTACGAATGAAACTAGCGAACAATCGTTATCACCCGCCGGGCAGGTACCCGGAAGGCTGGTATCTGGTAGAGATCGCGAGAAACCTGCCCAATGGCGGTCTCGTTGAGAAGCAATGGATGGGTCAGCAAGTCGTGGCCTGGCGGGACAGCGCCGGCGAGGTTTGCGTTTCCGAGGCCTATTGCCCGCACCTGGGTAGCCACCTGGGACCGAAAGCCGGAGGTTGCGTGCGCAACGGGCGCCTCGTATGTCCCTTCCACGGTTTCGAGTACGACGTGACCGGCCAATGCGTTGCGACACCGAATGCTCCGCCGCCGAAAACAGCTCGCCTTAACGTATACGAGGCCCGCGAACTGAACGGCCTGATTTTCGCCTGGTGGAGCAGCGTGGGCCGCGATCCGCAGTGGGAGTTGCCCCAGTGGCCGGACGAGGGATGGAAGCGGCTCGAGTACGCCGCCCTGCGTTTTCCGGGCCACCCCCAGGAGACCGCGGAGAACTCCGTGGACATCAGCCACCTGCAATACGTGCATGGCTACGCATCGGTCAAGCAGCTTGGGGAGGTTTACGTCGCTGGCGCTTACTTGCGAAACGATTTCCAGTTCCGGCGCAAGATAAATCTGGCAGGCGTGACCGTTCGAACCGACGTCACCGCGAAAACCCATGTCTGGGGCCTCGGATACTCCTTCGTCGAGATTCATGAGCGTGTGAGCGGGCTTTTCCTGCGCCAGTGGATCATGTCCACGACCGTTGACGAGACGGAGAACGAACTGGTGATCGCACTGCAGGCCAAGGGCCGGGAACCGGGGCAGAAGTGGTTGGCCACTCTGCTGCTGAACGGCCTCCCGCCCGGCTGGCTGACCCGGTTCTTCATATCGCGAGTCAAGCACGATGTCAGGCAGGACATCTCCATTTGGGCAAACAAGCGCTACCAGCCCCTGCCGATACTGAGCCGCTCTGACGGCGAGATCATGACCTACCGCAAGTACTGCGAGCAGTTCTATCCGGTTTCGGAAGTGGTCGGAGAGCCGCTGCGTCGCGTTGTTTCCAATAGAATTCGGCCCGTAAAGCGCGCCTAGAGCGATATTCCGGCCAGGGGGCCGGTCAAGTTCGTTTGTTGGGATAGGATTCCCCGCGGAGTTAATGCGCCTCCCGGGCGCGCAAGCTTGAGGGATTTGCTTTCGTGCCCGTTGAAATCTACATGGTGGTTGGCTTCCTGTTGGCGGCCTACGCGGTCGTTGCCAACGACTCCATTCAAACCCTGGGCACTTTCCTGTCGTCCAATTCCCACCGGCCGTGGTGGGTGCTTTGGTTATTCGCATCCGGCATCCTGTGCGCCGTACTGGCATTCGGCTGGTTTTCCTACGACGGCGACGTGTCCTACGGCCGGCTGGTGAATTTTCCGGTCCCCGAAGGCGGCATAAGCTGGATTCACGTCATACCGCCGGTGGCGCTGCTGATCCTTACCCGGGTCGGGGTGCCTGTAAGCACCACTTTCCTGGTCCTTACTGTGTTCACCATCAGCAACCTGCAGGCGATGCTGATGAAGTCGATTCTCGGGTACCTGGTGGCTTTTGTCGCGTCCATCGTTCTGTTCCGGTTCGTCTTCAATCGGGCCACGGAGTACTTTCATCGGACCCGCAAGCAGTCCATTCCGGGCTACTGGGTCCTGCTGCAATGGTCGTCCACGGGTTTCCTCTGGAGCCAATGGCTGATCCAGGATCTGGCCAACATCTTCGTTTACCTGCCGCGGCAACTGTCCATCCAGTGGCTGGCCTTCGGCGTAATGGCGCTCATCGCCATGCAGGGCTACATTTTCTACACCTTTGGAGGCGTCATCCAGAAAATCGTCCTGTCCAAGACCGATACAACCGACATTCGCGCCGCGACAATCATCGACTTCATTTACGGCATAGTGCTCTTGGTCTTCAAGGAAATCAGCGATATTCCGATGAGCACCACCTGGGTCTTTCTCGGATTGCTCGCCGGCCGCGAATTCGCACTATCGACCTACCTTGCGGCCACCGATTTTCGGCGGACTCTCAGGGTCGTTTCCACCGACGCGCTCAAGGCGCTGTCGGGGCTTATCGTAAGTGTCATACTGGCGCTCGCGCTGCCCTACCTCAATCGACTATTGTTTGGGTGATATATGCTAACACGATGTTGTCGGTTCGCCTCATGGTCAGGCGTCCTGTTGCTGGTTCCCTGGGTCGTCCAGGCGGCCGAACCCGATTCGGAGAGGCTCACGCCGGCGGATTCCGCACTCGCCCAGTTCGTACAGGCAGTCGTTGAGGCGAACCCTCGCGTACAGGCCGCGCGTGCCGCCCTTGAGGTGAGCAGTGCGTATCGCGATGCGGCGTCACGCCCACTCTACAATCCGGAACTCAGTCTCGAGGCCGAGAACGCCGACGCCGAAACGCGCGCGCTGGGTATCAGTCAAACGCTTGACTGGGGCGGCAAGCGCAATGCGCGCACCGCGGTTGCCGAATCGGACCGGTTGGTGGTAGAAGCGGAGTATCTCTCTACACGATGGAACGTCACCGTGGAACTGCTGAACGGCCTGGCGCTGCATCAAACGGGCATCGAGCGCAACAGGCTGGCCGAGTCTCGCAAACAACTCATGGACGACTTTGTGGCGCTTGCCCAACGGCGCTTTGATGCCGGCGATCTAAGCCGGGTGGAGTTGGATCTCGCTCGGCTTTCGGGCGCGGACGCGCGCATCCGGAAGGCGACCGGCGCCGCCGCGTTATCGGACGCCCGCCAGGCTGTGAGAAACCTGACGCCCCGAGCGACCGCCGCTCAATGGCCGGCGCTGCCGGCATCAATGCCGGGCATACCGTCAGGCGCCGACCCTCAATCGCTG
The DNA here is from genome assembly GCA_951828235.1 of uncultured Gammaproteobacteria bacterium. Lineage (GTDB taxonomy): Bacteria > Pseudomonadota > Gammaproteobacteria > Steroidobacterales > Foliamicaceae > Foliamicus. The sequence goes on along the minus strand of OX639965.1, from coordinate 707,327 downwards.
GTCCTCGCATTGCCGGAAGTCCTCGCCGCCCGGCGCCAGGTCGAATCCGCGGATGCGTTGGTTGAGCTAAGGCGGCGCGAGCGCCGACCGGACCCAACGCTGAGTCTTGCGGGTGGCGAGGAAGACGGTGAGCCCCTGATCGGACTCACCCTGACCATCCCGTTTTATGTCCGCAATCGCTTCAGTTACGAAGTGACGGCGGCGCTGGCCGAGCGCAGCCGTGCCCAACAGATTGCCGATGATGTACTGCAACGCGCACACGCGCGGCTGGTCGGCGCCACCGAGCGATACGAGCTCTCGCGCGGCGCCTGGGACGATTGGGCGTTGACCGGGCAGGCGAGCCTCACACGTCAAATGGAGCAATTGCAACGGCTTTGGCAAGCCGGTGAACTCAGCACCACGGATTACCTGGTGCAATTTACGGCCACGCTCGACGTGCAGGAAAGCGCGCTTGATTTGCGCCATGCCCTGTGGCGCGCCTGGTTCGAGTGGCTGTGGGCATCCGGGCAAGTGGATGCCTGGTTTGGTCATGGAGGCGCCCGATGAATCGCAACTTTCACGGCACGGAAACGGAGAATCGATTCGTGGACATTCTGAGATTATGGGCGGTGTGTTTGTGCCTCGCGCTCATTGCACCTGCCTACGCTCAGGACGCGGACCACGACGAGCACGGCGAGGAAGATCCGGGGGGCGCCATCGGGTTGACGCTCGATGAGCGTGCATCCGCGGGCATTGTGGTCGACGCCATTGCCCCGCGCGCACTGAACGAAACCCTGCGCGTGCCCGGCGAGGTTGTCAGTAACGCTTACCGGTCGGCGCGGGTCACGACCCGCATTACGGCGCAGGTGATTGCCCGGCACGTGCGTTTGGGCGATCACGTCGAAGCCGGCCAGCGACTGGTGACCCTTTCAAGCGTCGAGATGGCCGAAGCGCAGGGCGCACTTATCGTCGCCGATCGCGAGTGGCAGCGCGTCAGGTCGCTCGGCCGGGACACAGTGTCCGCGCGGCGCTACACAGAAGCGCAGGTCGCCCGGCAACAGGCTTTCGGCAAGGTGCTGGCCTACGGTATGACCGAATCGCAAGCCCTGACGCTAATGCAATCCGAGGACGCGAGCAGTGCCACCGGCGTGTTCGCATTGGTGGCGCCGCAAGCCGGCACTGTGTTGCAGGACGACTTCATCATAGGCGAACTGATTGAGCCGGGCCGCGTGCTGCTCAATATCAGCGACGAGACGGTGATGTGGGTGGAAGCACATACTGTGCCGAGCGCGTTGCCGGAATTCGATGACGGGGCCATGGCGCGCATCAGTCTCGATCGCATCGTCTGGCTCGAAGGCACGGTCATTCAGCGCCATCACCTTCTGGATGAGTCCACGCGCACGCAGGGCTTTCGCATCGAGGTGGACAATGCCGACGATCGCCTGCATCCCGGCCAGTTCGTCGAGGTGGAGATCGTAACCGGCACAAGTTCACCGGTACTGGCTGTACCGAGTGCGGCCGTGACCCTGATCGGGGGCGCGCCAACGGTCTTCAGGCTCGAAAACGGCAGGGAGTTTCACGCCGAGGAAATCGACGCGGGGCCCACCGTGGGGGACTGGACGGTGGTTCGTGGCGGGCTTTCGGAGGGTGACGAAGTGGCCATTGGCGGTGTGTTTCATCTCAAGTCGCTGCTGCTCAAGTCTTCGCTCGGCGAAGGCCATGCGCACTAGCACCAGGCGATTCGCATGTTAGTGAAGCTTGTCGAAGCCTCGCTGCGTTACAAGTTCCTGGTAATCATCGTCTTTGGCGTGGTCGCCTTCCTGGGCTGGCGGGCCGTGGTGACGGTGCCGATCGATGCCTTTCCCGACGTCACTCCTGCGCAGGTCAACATCTACACCGAGTCGCCGGGGCTCGCCGCGGAAGATGTCGAGCAGTTGCTGACCTTTCCGATCGAATCCGGCATGGCGGGGCTTCCCAGGGTGCAGGAGATCCGTTCGGTCAGCCTCTTCGGCCTGTCGTACGTCGCCGTCTATTTCGACGATGGCATGGACATCTATTTCGCGCGCCGCCTCGTGATGGAACGGCTGCAGGAAGTCGGCGACCGCATCCCCGAAGGTTACGGCACGCCGGAGATGGGGCCGAATACTTCGGGATTGGGCCAGGTGTTCTGGTACACGCTGGAACGCGCCGATGAGCGGCTCAATGCGGCGGTCACCGACATGGATCTGCGCACCCTGCACGACTGGAGCGTGCGCCTGATCCTTCGCACCGCGCAGGGCGTCGACGACGTGATGTCCTGGGGCGGCCAGGAGCGGCAGTTCCAGGTCGTGATGGATCCCTTCAGCCTCATCAAGTACGACCTGACCTTCACCGACGTCATGGAAGTCATCGAGTCCAACAATCGCCAGGTGGGCGGTCAATACGTCAACCTCGGCCCCGAGCAGTATCTCGTGCGTGGTCTGGGGCTGGTCGAGAACGAGGACGACATCGGCAGCATGGTGGTCAAGGTCGAAGACGGCATACCCGTATTCCTGCGCGACATCGCCGACATCAGGCAGGGTGGGGCCTTGCGTTTCGGCGCGGTCACCCGCGACGGCAAGGAGGTCGTGCTCGGCATGGCGCTCTCCCGTATCGGCGAGAATGCGAACGACGTTGTCGATGCGGTGAAAGACAAGGTCGGGATCGTGGATCAGTCATTGCCGGAAGGAGTCACGTTACGACCGGTGTACGAGCGCACCGACCTGGTGGAGAAGGCCGTCGGCACGGCGGTCGCGGCGCTGGTCGAAGGCTCGATCCTGGTCGCGATCGTGCTGTTCCTGTTCCTCGGCGAGTTACGCTCGGCCGTCGTCGTCATCGCCGCCTTGCCGCTCGCGATGCTCATCGCGTTCATATTCATGGGCGAAGCGGGTCTGTCCGCCAACCTCATGTCGCTGGCGGGTCTGGCCGTCGGCATCGGCATGATGATCGACGGCGCGGTGGTGATGGTGGAGAACGCCTTCCGCATCATGGCAGAACGCAGGGAGTCCGGCGAGCCCGTCGATCGGTCCGCCGCCGTATTGGCCGCAGCGCGCGAGGTCGCCAATCCGATTTCCTTTGCGATTCTCATAATCATTGTTGTCTTCCTGCCGCTGTTCGCGCTGGAAGGCCTCGAAGGCAAGCTGTTCAAGCCGATGGCCTTCAACATCAGTTTTGCGATGGCAGGATCACTGGCGCTGACACTGACGCTGATTCCGATATTGGCTGCGTTGATTCTCAAGCCCAGGGAAGAGCGCCACACCTGGCTGGTCCGCGTCATCAAGGCCCGCTATCTGCCGCTGCTCGAGTGGTCGCTCGGCCGGAAAAGGACTGTGGTGGCCAGCGCGGTCGCGTTGCTGGTCGCCAGTCTGGCGCTGTTTCCGCTACTGGGCAAGGAATTCATGCCGCAGCTCCAGGAGGGCTCGATCATGTGGCGTGTCACCTCGATCCCTTCGGCATCGCTCGATCAATCCATCGAGATATCCAAGGATATCGAGCACGCACTCTCAAAGTTCCCGGAAGTCAACACCACGGTGGCGATGATCGGGCGCGCGGAAAAGGGCGAAACGGCGGACGTGAACTACATGGAGATCTACACGGAGCTCAAGCCGGAAGACGAGTGGCCGGGCGATCGCGACATCGGGGAACTCGCCGAGACGATGCGCGAAGAACTTGACCGCGTTGTCCCAACGGCGGTCGTGGCCTTCACGCAGCCGATCCAGATGCGCGTCGAGGAATTGATATCCGGCGTGCGCGCAACCCTCGCTGCAAAGATTTACGGGGAGGATTTGTCGGAACTGAATCGCTTGAGCGGGGAGGTCAAGGACGTTATCGCCACGGTTGAAGGCGTCGCCGACCTTTCGCTCGAAGCCAACGTCGGCAAACCGCAGATTCGAATTCAGGTCAAACGCGATCAGCTTGCGCGATTCGGACTGAACGCCGATGACGTCCTGGTGGTCGTGCGCACCGGTATCGGCAACGAGCCGGTTTCCACGCTGATCGACGGCGTGCGTCGTTTCGACATCACGGCCCGGCTCGACGATGCGTCGAAAGCCTCGGTCCAGTCGATTCAGCGCATCCCGCTGAGAACCGGCAGCGGTGCGATCGTGCCGCTCTCGTCCGTGGCCGATGTAAGCGTGGCCGAAGGTTATTCCTTCATTCGGCGTGAACAGCTGCAGCGATACGCCGTCATTCAGATGGACGTGCGCGGTCGCGATATCGACGGCTTCGTGCGTGACGCCAACGCCGCAATCGAGGACCGGGTCGACCTGCCGCCCGGCTACTGGATCGAGTGGGGCGGCGCATTCGAGAATCAGCAACGCGCCCTGGCGCGATTGTCGCTCATCGTTCCGCTGACGATTTTCTTCATCTTCGTCCTGCTCTACACCGCGTTCAACTCGGTCAAGTACGCGACCCTGATCATCGCCAACGTCCCGTTCGCCACCATCGGCGGCCTGATCGCGCTCTTCATTACAGGTCAGTATGTCTCGGTGCCTTCGGCGATCGGGTTTATCGCCGTGTTCGGCGTGGCGATGCTGAACGGCATTGTCCTGGTCAGTTTCATCAACGAGTTGCGCGGCAAGGGCATGAGCGTCGCGGACGCCGTCCGCCTGGGAACCGCCATGCGCCTGCGCCCCGTATTGATGACGGCGAGCGTGGCCATACTGGGCCTGGTGCCCATGTTGCTGTCCTCGGGCGTTGGCGCGGAAACACAGCGCCCGCTCGCCACGGTTGTCGTGGGTGGCCTTTTCACCTCGACCTTCCTGACCCTGGTCCTGCTGCCCGTGATTTATGAATGGATTGAGTCGAAGTCCGAGGGAATGCCCGGCGGCGTCGGTAAGGGACAATAAGGCAGAGTGCGCTTGCCGATCGAAATCAGCGCGCGGATGACTTCCCGGAATCCGGGGAAATTGCCTGGCGGCGTGATCAAATTCAGTGTTAGAGTAATCCGCCGGCGGGGCCATTCGCCGATTCGGGGGTAGTGTACGGTGCCTATTGAGCCAAGCGGACTGCTAGCGGGATTCTTCGGCTTCCTGTGGGCGTCCTTTCTGCTTTTGTCGCCCATGCTGTTGCTCGGTTTGTTCCTCTCCGGGCTGATACACGTCTTCATATCCCGCGAAGCCATTCTCCGGTGGTTGAAGCACGATAGCCTGAAATCCGTGAGCACGAGCGCGGCGCTCGGCGTTCCGGTGCCGCTTTGCAGTTGTTCGGTGGTGCCGGTGGTGGCGGAAATGCGCAGGAAGGGCGCGTCCCGCTCGTCCTGCATGTCGTTCCTGATTACGGCGCCGGAAACGGGCGCCGATTCCATTCTCGTGACCAACGCCTTCTTCGGCTGGATAGCGGCCGTGGTGCGCCCGATCATCAGCTTCGTGACCGCGGTGGTCGCCGGCGTCTTCAGTATCGGACTAATACGCGGCGACGACCCCAAGGCCGGGACCAGCGATCATGACCATGACCACGATCATGATCACGGCCACGATCATGATCACGACCACGGTGAGCACAAGCCGCTGTTGCCCGGCAGCGACGACTGCTACGTCAGCCCCTCCGAAATGAAGAGGATGTCCGGCCGGTGGGCGCGAAACCTGTACCTGGCCGCCAGCAGGCTGAAGTCCGCCTCCTGGCTCAAGCCCGATTTCTATCATGACCCCAGTTTCTCCGGCGCCCAACCTGGACGGGCGTCCACGCCTCCGGCGGAAGAACCCTCCCACCGGGAGGGCCTGAGTTTCCGCAAGGTGGTCCGGCATATTTTCCGCTACGGGTTTGTCGAGATCGCCGACGACATACTCTTCGCGCTGCTGGTGGGCGTTGCCCTGGGCGGCGTCCTTTACCTGGCCATTCCCGGCGACCTGATGGCCAGCGAATACGCCCGCTGGCTGTCCTACCCGATCATGGTCGTGGTGGGCATTCCCCTGTACATCTGCGCCTCGGCCAGCACGCCGATCGCGGCGGCGCTGGTCGCCAAGGGCTTCAGTCCCGGCGCGGCGCTGATTTTCCTGATGACCGGTCCCGCCACCAATACCGGAACCATCGCGATCATCATGAGCCAGTTCGGCGTACGTTTCGCATCGGTCTACGTCGGTTCGGTAATCGCGGTTACGGTTGTTCTGGGAATCCTGATCGACATCCTGCTCCTGGCGACGGGGCTGGGCATCACCGTCAACCTGGCGCCATCCGAATCCACCACGATCCAGTTCCTGCAGTGGGCGTCGGCGTTCGCGCTTTTCGGGCTGGTTGTTTGGCGCTTCCGCGCGGGGGCTCTGAAGAGCGGCTACGAAGATCTGCTGATGAACATCCGGCCGGTGTCCTCGCGTTGGAGGAGCACCTGGGCGCGCATGACGCGCAACCGCTCCTTCAGGGGCGTGCTTACGCCGAACACCCCGATGGGCCTGATCGTGTGGGTGCTGGCGATCGGGATGTTCCTTGCCACCGGCTTCACCACGATCCCGCCCGACAGTGTCGGTTACGGGCGTCTGGCGGGCCGGGTGGTCTGGAAAGACCTGCAGCCGGGATTGCATTACCTCGCGCCGCGCCCGCTGGTGAGGGTGGACAAGTGGCCGGTACGGCAGGTCAGGTCGATCATGGGCGACACGCCGCACGAGTATGTGGCCGGCGACCTGAACCTGCTTTCGGTGACCGTCAACGCGCAATACCGGGTGAAGGATCCCTATACCTACCACTACCGGACGAACAATCCGCAGGAGATCATCGAGCGATTCGTGCGCGACCACGTGCGCGCCTTCATAGGAGCCCGGGACCTGGAACAGCTCCTCACCGCGCATCGCGCTGCGCTGGAGCACGAGATCGGCGCACTGCTCCTGGATCCCGGGGAAGACGGCTCACCGGCCCTGGAAAGCATTGATCTCGTCAAGCTCAACCTCCTGAACATCGTGCCCACCGTCGAGACCGTGAGCGCCTTCCGCGACGTTTCCAGCGCCCAGGAAGACAAGGAGCGGATCGTGGTGAACGCGCAACGCTTCATGGCGCAACTCGTTCCCCAGGCGCACGGCAACGCCGAATACGAAGTGCGGCAGGCGGAGGGGGCTGCCTACGGCAGGGTCGAAACATCCAGGGCGGAGGCCGAGGCGATCATTACCGTGGCCACGGCGGTCGGCACGGCGCCCGAAGTACTGGAGAACATGCTGTGGCGCGAAAAGCTGGAAACTGCGCTTTCGGGGAACGCCAAGATCATTGTCCCCAGCCAGGACAGCCTGGAGAAAGTCGCGTTGTGGAAGAAAAGGCCGGATGAGGTCCCCGCTGCGAACGGGCAGACGGGCAAGGAGCACAGGCCATGAATTTGAAGAAAAAACTGATATCGGTCGTGGCCGCCATCGCGCTGGGCGTGGTGGCGTACAACAGCTTTTTCGTGATCAATGAAACCGAGCAGGGTGTGCTGACGCATTTCGGCAGGGTTTCACCGCCGGTTCGGCAGCCCGGATTTCATCTCAAATGGCCGTGGCCCGTTTCCACAATCTACAAGGTGGATCGCCGCATCCACACCCTGACGAATCTTCCCAACGAGCTGCTCACCGAGGACCAGAAGAGCATACTCGTGGACGGCTACGTTCTTTGGCGCGTCGTGGACCCGATACTTTTCGTGGAGGCGATCCGCACCGGCGAGAGTGCGATCGAGAAGCTCCAGGACCTGTACCTTTCCAGCAGCGGGATCATCATCAGCAACATGGCCCGGGAAGCGTTTATCGGGCTGGGCCTGGAGCATGAGGACACCGATGTAGCGGCTGCCGAGATCCTGGCCCGTATCGCGCCCGTTGCCCTGGAAAGCTATGGCATTGAAGTAATCCGCGCCGGTATCGTGGAGTACACGCTACCACCGGAGAATCGTCCCAGCGTCATTGAACGCATGATCGCAGAAAGGGCGAGGATCGCCACGCGGTATCGAAGCGAGGGCGAGGAAATGGCGATTCGCATCGAGGCCCTGGCCATCAACGAACACGAAAGGCTCCTGGCGGAGGCGCATGCGGAGGCCACCACGATTCTCGGCCAGGCCGAGGCGGAGGCCATTTCCCTGCTGGGAAGGGCCTATCAGCAGGATCCGGAGTTCTACAAGTTCATCCGCGCCCTCGACAGCTATGACCTGATCATCGACAGGAACACCACGCTCATGCTGCCGGCCGACAACGAGCTGTTCAAGTATCTCGACAGCAAGGAAGCTCCGAATCCATGAGCGACACGCGCCCGCCCAGCACCCGCGCTATTCACGCAGCGTTCGATTTCGCCGGCCGCAACGGCGGCAAGCTCGCGCTGGGTCTGGTGGGCGCCGTCTTGGCCGTTTTTCTGGCCAGCGGCTTCTACGTGGTCAAGAAGGAGGAGCTTGGCGTTCGCACCCGCTTCGGCAGGGTGATCGATGACAACGTCGAACCCGGATGGCATTACTGCATACCGGTCATCGAAAAGACCCATGTGCGCAAGGTCCTGAGGATCGAAGCGTACCAGGTGGCCAGTTCCGATGCCGGCACGGTCAACTTCACGATTCTTTCCGGGGACACCAATCTGCTGGAAATCGCCGTCGCCGTTCAGTATCGGATCGACCACCTGAGAAACTTCCTGTTCGCCGCCGACGATCCCATCCAGGTCCTCAACATGCTGATCCGTGAGGAACTGGTTCAGATCATCGGCCAGAACTTCATCGACCTGATTCTCACCCTGAACCGGAACATCATTCAGCAGCACATGGAGCAAGCCATCGGCGAGGACCTGGAGCGCCACGACATCGGCCTGGAACTGGTGGCGCTGAACATTGTCGATGTCCGTCCCGTGGAAGAAACCCGGGCGGCCTTTCGCGACGTCAGCGACGCCATCGCCGACAAGGCCCAGGCCGCCAGCAACGCCAACCGGGACCGCGAACGTTTCCTGGCGCGTTCGCGCGGACAGGCCGAGGCCATTCTGATGGATGCGCGGGCCAAGGCCACGGCAAGGGTCGCCCAGGCCAGGAGCAGCGGCGATGCGTTTCTCGAATTGCTGGGCGAATATCGGCGGCAGCCCACGCAGGTCACCATCACGCGCTATTGGCAGCGCATGCGCACGATCTTCAGGGACGCGAGCCTGGCGGCAGTTAACCCGGGCTCCGAATCGACGATCGACATCAACATGATCGACGGCCTGGCGGGAGCGACCCCTGCCGAAATGATTCAGCTTCCGTCGGCCGGCGACCGTCCCTTGCTGGCGGCGACGAAGGCGCCCGGCGAGCATACCGTCGAGACCGTGGAGGAAGACAAGTTCCTGGTGAGCGGGCAGTTTCACAGCAGGAGCGCGGAGCGCGACGACCTGACCATTGCCCGGCCGAGGTCGCTCATCTTCGACACGCCGTCCATTTTTACCCACCAGCGCGTGAAGAACGATCCGCCGCCCCCAACCGACCAGCCGTTTACCGCGCCCATGGTGGAAACCCTTGCCAAGGAGGAGCCGCAGGCGGACAAGCAGCAGGAACAGGCCGGACCCGAGTAGCATGTTCAGGCAAACTTTCCTGATTGCGGTTCTGGCCTCGCTGGCTTTTGCCGCCAGCGCCCAACCCGGAGTTTCCGCCGACCGGATTCTGTTCGGTCAGACCGCCTGTTTCACAGGTTCCAACGAGATCCTGGGGAAGCATTACAGGGCGGGAATCCTCGCGGCATTCGAGGAAAGGAACGGCAATGGCGGGGTCGCTGGAAGGACCCTGGAGCTGCTTGCGCTTGACGATGGGTACGAGCCGGAACTGGCGGCCGCCAACGCCGAAAGCCTGATCTCCGAACAGCAGGTGTTTGCGGTCATCGGGGCAGTCGGAACGCCCACCTCAAGACGCATCGCGCCAATGCTCAGGAATGCGGGGGTCCCGTTCGTCGGCCCCCTGACCGGCGCGGACTTCCTGCGCGATGCCGAGCGCTATCCGAACGTGGTGAATCTGAGAGCCAGCTATTTCGAGGAAACCGAGCGGCTTATCGACCACATGATCGAGCAGGGAGGAGCGAGATTCGGAATCATCTACCAGGACGACGCCTTCGGGCGGGCGGCGCTGAGAAGTTACAAGACGCTCATGGATGAACGCGCCATTCCCATACTGGCAAGGAACGCCTATACCCGCAACACCCACGCCGTGCATACCAGCCTGTTCTCGGTGGAGAAGGCGGATCTCGACGCGATCATGCTGGTCGGCACCTATGCGGCGAACTCCACCATCATCAATCTGGCCAACTCGCTCGGACACGAATACCTGCTGGCAAACCTCTCGTTCGCGCTCTCGCATGAACTGAAGAAACTGGTAAGCGAGCCCAGCCCCAGAATTATCGTCACCGAGGTTGTGCCGGACGCCGGCAATTCCGAGAGCCGGATCGTGGCAAGTTTTCAGCGGGCCATTTCGGAGGAAGCAGAGCGCACCGAACTGGATGACGCGGTCAACGAGATTGCGCTGGAAGGCTACATCCTCGGCCGTTTCGTAATCGCCGTGCTGGAGCGGATGGAAGGCGAACCGACCCGTGAGAGCTTCCTGCGCAATGCGCTGTCTTCGGAGCCGGTGGAACTGGACGACTGGATACTCGAGTTCCAGCCGGGATCGAACGCCGGCTCGCACTATATTCGCCTGACTCACCTGGGCGCTGAAACGGGAATCGGGGAGAGCGGCTTGTGAAGAAACTGGAACAGTTCTCGCTGGAGGAGATCGGCGAGGAGTGGTTGCGGGAACTCTACAAGGTCGTGGCCCGGCGGCGGGGCGTAATGTTCCGGCTGATCGACCAGTCGGCGCGCATGCTGCTGCTGGGCAACGCCGGTGGTGCGGCGCTGGTGATCGGTTTCATGAGCACCACGCCGGGTTCCGAGGATGCGTCCTACCACTGGTTGGCCCTCGCGGCCCTGGTGACCTTCGCTGTCGGCATTCTCACTTCGGCCATTACGACCGTTCTGGTGGCCCTGGTGTCGGTCAAGGAGGCGCACGGAGCCGAGACCGCCCTCAAGAACTTCGTTGACGGGAAAATCGATCGCACCCAGGTATTGTTCTTCGTGGAAGACCAGACTTTCCGCGTGGCGGACTTCGCCACCGCGTCGGGAGTCGCCGCCGGCGCGGCTTTCCTGGCCGGCGGGATCGTCAGCATTGTGCTGCTGATGCTGTTCTTCTGAGCCATTCCGGTCAGGTGCGGGGGTTCCATTGCAGAAACTGAAGCGAAGGCAACTCGCCACCGTTCCGGCCTGACGCCTAATGGATCCGGTCCTCCTGCTCCTGATGCTTGGGTACTGCCTGGCGATCTTTGCCGCATCCTTTCTGGGCGGAAAGCTCTCGGTGCTGGGCGCGCTTACGCATACCCGCACTCAGTTGGTCATGAGTCTTGTGGCGGGATTCATCCTGGGCATTGCTCTCTATCACCTTTTGCCGCATGGACTGGACCGCATTCCGGGTCCCGAAAGCGCCGAGAAGGGCATGTTGTGGGCGGTTTTCGGCGTGATCATGATGGTTGCCCTTCTGCGCATGTTCCACTTTCACCAGCACGATTTCAGCGGCGAGGCGCAGGACTTGTACCATCACCGGGATCGCCGTCATGAGCTGGTCGGCGCCAAGAGCGTAGCCGGCATTGCGGTCGGCCTCGGAATTCACACGATTACCGAGGGTGTATTGCTGGGAGCAAGCGTTCAGGTGAGCGTGCGTCCTACCGGCATAGGCGCATTACCGGGACTGGGTGCGTTCATGGCGATCCTGTTGCACAAGCCGCTGGATGCGTACTCGATTGTCAGCATGATGCGATCGGCCGGATACGACGCCCGTTATCGCAACCTCGTAAACCTGGGATTCGCGCTGCTGTGTCCCGTAGTGGCGTTAGGCACTTTTTGGGGTGTCGGACAACTTGGGGTTGCGGAGGGCGCCGGAGGAGTGGTGGCCGGCTACGTTCTTTGTTTTGCCGCCGGCGCGTTCCTGTGTATCGCCCTGAGCGACCTCTTGCCGGAAATCCACTTTCACTCGCATGACCGACTAAGGCTGATCATGGTCTTCCTGGTGGGTATCGGTCTCGCATACGCACTTCACTTCGTCGAAGCGGGCGTCATGCTTGGCGGCGAAGAGCACGGGGGCCATTAGCCCCGATAAGGAAACTCGCACGACATGCTGGCGAAACTTTCCACGTCGCTGAAGAGCGCCTATCAGGGCTGGTCCGTCGCCAGCCGCGTAGAGCGTTTTGGCGGCTGGCTCGAGAGACGAGGAGCGGGCGGCGCTTATGACCATACCGAGACAGTAAATGACTACTACTCGCTGTGCAGCGAGTTCATGCAGTTCGGGTGGAACGAATCGCTGCACTTTGCGCCCCTCAGGCCCGGCGAAAGCCTTGAAAAATCTATCCTCCGGCATCAGCGGCTCATGATCGGCCAGCTTCAACTAAAAGAGGGAATGACGGCTATCGACGTGGGGTGCGGAGTCGGCGGTCCAATGCGCCGGGTTGCTCGCGAGTCCGGCGCCCGCGTCGTCTGCCTCAACAACAACAAGCAGCAGCTGGAGAAGGCGAGGCAAAAGAACATGGAAGCCGGTCTTGATCACATGGCGGATTACGTCCATTGCAGCTTTATGGACATGAGCAGATTTGAGCCGGACTCCTTCGACGCGGGCTATGCGATTGAGTCCACCTGCCATGCGCCGGACAAGAAGGGCGCATTCGCCGAGATATTCCGCGTGTTGAAGCCCGGGGCGTTATTCTGGGGCCAGGAAATGTGCCTGACGAACGCGTTCGATCCCGATAACGCCTCCCACGGGGCCATCAAGCGCGAACTCATGCACGGTATCGCATTGAACGAGATCGCAACCTTCGCGGAGGTTGATCAGGCGCTGGAGGGGGTCGGATTCGAAGTGATTGAAGGAAGGGACAGGAGTGTGCAGGAAGGTCCGGACACCCCCTGGTATCAGCCCATGGAGGGCGATACGGGCTCATTTCGGAATCTCCTGCGGAGGACGCCTGCGGGACGAAGAGTAATGGTCGGCATGCTGAGGCTCACGGAGGCATTCGGACTCTTCCCGAAGGGTTCCACCGCCGTTGTCCGACTGATGGACCGCACTGCGCGAGCTTATGTTGCCGGGGGCAAGACCGGGATTTTCACGCCGTTATATTGTTTTCTGGCGCGCAAACCGGCGTAGAGCAGTCCGGCGCGGCCAGGAGACTTACGTTGCCGTGTCGCGCTGAACCTTGACTTGCTGGCCGGGGCTGACGAATTCCTGGCCCACCGTGATCAACGTGACTTCGGTCGGCAATCCGGAAACCCACAGCCCTTCCGCATCTTCGCGCACCACGGCAATCCGATAGAAGCGAACCCGCTGATCATCGTCAACCGTGCGTACCCCCATTTCACCGTTGGCGTCCAGCACCATGTAGGACATGCTGATCTTGTGGGCCGGCTGGGCGCTCAACGCCACCATGATTTCCGCGCTCAGGCCGGAGGAAATGGCGAAGTCCGGATTGGGAACCGTCACTTCGATGGGATAGGTGCGTGATTCGTCCGCCGACTGTTTGCCGATGAAGGTAAGCGATCCGCGGGCCGTGGCGCCGGTAGCCATCGTTACGTCCACCTCGGCGCCGGCGCGCAGTTGCGGATACTGCTGCTCCGTTACCGCGGCCTCCACGTAGATGGGATCGAGGTCGAGTATGGTGGCGCAGGGACTGCCCATTTGCAGGTAGTCCCCCACCTCGGCATGCGTCTCTTCGACAAACCCGGCGAACGGCGCAATCACGGCCGTGTTTTTCAACTCCAGTTCGCTGGCCAGGAGCTGGCGGCGCGCGGAACTCAACTGGGCCTTGGCCCGGGCGACTGCGATCTCCTGCTGAAGTCCCTGTTCGCGCAGGGTCTTCATTCCCTCGTACTCCAGCGTCGCCAGCTCGACCGCATCGCCGGCTTCGCGAACCCGCAGTTCGCGGTCATTGATCTCCACCTGGCACAGAACGTCCCCGGCCGACACCCGGGCTCCGATATCGATCGGGCGGTTGTCCACGCGTCCCGAGGTTTCGGCCCGCACGGTCACGGCGTGCCGGGTGCGCGTGCGCCCGCGAAGCGTCAGCGTCCTCGACTGTTCCGAAGCACGGCTGGTCCGCACCCGCACCACCATGTCGTCCTGGGCTTCCGCGCGCGAGGCAACCGACGCTTGCCCATCATCGCCGCCGCCGCCCAGAATGCCGGACAGCAACCATACGGCGCAAAGTGTAAAGACCAGCGCTGCCCACAACGGTTTGCGCAGGGTTTCCCTGATTTTCATTTATGCAGATTCCGTGTAAACCGCGATCCCTAACGTCATAGGTCGTGACGCCTCTTGTCGATGCGAAATCGAAACTTGCTGTTCGGGGCGCTGGTGGGAAACGGGTTGAATGCCATCTCGTAGTCCGACGGAACGACGCTGATGTCGAAATAGTATGCGATGAGGAGCAGGTTGATGGTCATTTGCAGTTCCACCCATTTCGATCCCAGACAGCGGTGAGTCCCCAGTCCGAACGGCACGTATGCTCCCGCGCGCTTGTGTTCATCCCTGGGCGGCGCGTACCGGTCGATATCGAATCTTGAGGGATCGGAAAAAATTTCATCCAGGTGGTGCGCGGCGGTGTGCGCAAACACCACGCGCGTGTCTTTCGGAATGTTGTAGCCCTGCACCACGCAGTGGTTCATGGTGGTGCGAAGCTGCATCGGAATGACCGGATACAGGCGCTGAGACTCAAGGAACACCCTGTGAGTGACGTCGATTGCGGACATATTGAAATCGTCCGTGCCCGGGTCGCCGTTGGCGAACAGCGCTTCGGCCTCTTCTCGGACCCTGCGGTAGATTTCGGGATGGCGGGCCATGCCGTACACCGCAAAGCTCAGACCGCTGCCGAGGTAGATGCTGGCGATAAAGCCTGCGACCAGCATGAAGTTCAGATCGGTCTCCGGGAAATACTGCGGATCGCTGGCATGCAGGCTCAGAATATGATCGACCAGGTCCTTGGGCTTGTTCTTGCGCTGCGCCGGTGTGTGCTCGTTCAATACCCGATTGAGCATCTCGAAAATGCGTTTCCTCCTCCGGGTCATGCCGGGCGTGCTCATCAAGAATTTCGGCAGAGCTTTCTGTACATGCGTGACCAGCGACCGGTGCTCGTACTTGAGAAGATCGTCGATATGGTCCGAAGCGTCCACACCCACCATGACATGCGACACCTGAACGCTCATCAGCTCCTGGCATGCGGTGGCGCCGGGAATCGTGTCCCCCGGGGTCCATTTCTCCAGCGAGGTACGGCAGTGCTTGTATATCTCGTCCAGCCTTGTCTCCAGCGTCGCGCGCGAGTAACCCGCACGCAGCGACTTTCTCATGCGGTAATGCTCCGTGCCGTCCATGCCGGGCAGGGTCCGGGAGGCGCCATACAGTTGCTCGAAGTCGGACATGTGGTCGCGCGTGCGGAAATAGACACGGCCGTTGCGGTTGATCCATGCGTTGGTGTCCGGGCCCGCGAGTACGACGGCGCCCTTCCTTGAGAAAGGCTTGTTGATCCGGAATACCGGTCCGTATTCCCTGTACAGATCCGTCAGGATTCTCGAAAGGTTGCCGCGCCGCACGTTTCGATTCGGAATAAGCTTTAGCAGGTTCACGACCGGGATCGGTCTTGTACGCCCTATGGGCTGCTGTACCGGACGGCCCTGGCTTTCCTTCACTGCCGAGCCGATCGCCCGTCCCACCAGGTCCATCTTGCAAAGCAACTCGATGCGCTCGCGGGATTGTTCGTACTCTTCTTCGGTGAGCAGCAGCGGCAGGGCGTCGCATGCCGCGATCAGGCTGATGAGAATCACGTCCCGGGGATCGGGTATTTCCTCATCCAGGATCGTGCGAAGGACGCGCGTCTTGACCTGCAGTCTCGTTGTTCCGTCGTCCGCGGAGTATGTTCCGCTGCGCTCTACCTGGCGACTCAGCGACCAGAACCCCCCTGAATCGTGATCCAGGATCTTCTTCCCGACCAGCCGGTCGAGGATGATGTCCATTGTCTCCTCGGACCGCTCCGCGGTCTTTTCGATCCAGTACTGGGCGTTGTGCACCGGTGGCGGAGCGGAAGCGATTTCCGCCAGCACGGGATCCAGCAAGGGGTCCCCGGTTTCCGTGGCGTCCAGCAGCGTCAGCGTCTCCGCGTCCGTGTCGATGCGGAAATCAAGCGCCAGGTCCGCGAGCACCGAGCCCGCCAGCACGCAGGAGAGGTTCCAGGCGCCGACCGGTTCAATATAGCCGCTGTCTTCATTCAGAAGAAGGAGGGCCAACTCTTCGGCTAATCTCATAACTTCCCCCGCAGTCGAATCAGTTGCCCATAAGAGACGATATCAATCATACGCCGGGAGAGCGGTTCGCGTAACCGGCACCGCCGCCGTCGCGAAGCCGGACCGGCGCCGGCGTTCGTCTCCGCAGTCCGGTCAGAACACGCGAGAACATCCCTTTCATCCGGCTCGGCAGTACCAGCAGGGCTGGCGTAAGAATCAGCGTCAGGATCGTGGCGAAGGTCAGTCCGGATACGACGGCCTGCGCCAGCGGCACCCAGTAGCCGGAAAGCTCGCCTCCCGACACCCACTTCCGGTTGATGAAATCCACCGATTGGTAGCTGGCCAGGGGCAGCAGTCCGATCACGGTGGTCACGGTAGTGAGCAGCACCGGCCTCAGGCGCTGCAATCCGGTCAGCACGACGATTTCGGCGATGTCGCGGTTGGGGAATTCCCTGCGCCCTACGTTGTAAGTGTCGATCAAAACGATGTTGTTGTTCACCACGATGCCGGCCAGCGACACCACCCCTACGCCGCTCAGTATCGCGCTGAACGGCTGGTTGGTTATGACCTGCCCAAGAAACACGCCGGCTGTGGACAGAACAATTGCGAGCATGATCAAGGTGCTCTGATAAATACTGTTGAACTGCGTGACCAGCAACGCGAACATGAGCAGCAGTGCGAAGGAAAAGGCCTTTGAAAGAAAATCGATCGACTCCTCCTGCTCTTCGGTCGTGCCGCGGAAGCTGATATCCACCTCCGGGTCAAAAGTCTGGCTGTCCAGCCATGCCTGAATCTCCCGGATCTTGCTGTCCGGGAGTACGCCCGGCGCTACGTCCGCCCGGATCATATGAATATCCTTCTGGTCGGCGCGTTGAATGGTGTCCAGCCGCGGCGTCGCACGCCGAGTCACGAAATTGGACACGGGAATCGTCCCGTTACGGGTGACGATGCGCAGATCGTCAAGTTCATTGACGCCCCGGTCCTCAGTTGGGTAGCGGATCCGGATGTCGAGTGCGTCGTCCGCATCGTCCGGGCGGTATTCGCCCAGTTTGGCGCCGTTAGTCACCAGTTGTGTAGCCAGTCCCACTGTCGAGACGTCGGCGCCATAGAGGCCTGCGGCAGCCCGATCCACTTCAAGCTGCCATTCGATGCCGGGCACCGGTAGGGTGTCCTCAATGTCCCTGAGTCCTTCAACCTCGCTGACAATGTACTCGCGCACCCTATCAACCACGGGTATCAGGCGCGCGCGGTCATTGGAAGAAAACTGAAGCGCGATCGGTTTGCCCGCAGTGATCTCGCTACCGATTGCGCTCACTTCTACTATTACGCCGCCAAATTTCTCCGTGCTGCGGCGAATACTCTCCAGCACTTCAATTCCCGACCTGTCGCGCTCGCTGCTTTCCACCAGTTCGAGGTACATGGTGCCGATGCGATCTGCGGTAGAACCGCCCTGATACTGCAATCGCTGGCCTTGTGCCTGGCCCGCACCGGTTGTAGTGAACATGTTCAGGTTCTTGATCTCCGGGGCCTGCAGGATTGTTTTCTCTACCTCGGCCACCAGCCGATAGGCTTCGTCCACGTCCAGATTCCCGCGAGCTCGAACGAACACTCGTGCAAAAGTCGGATCATTCTCGTTAAAGAAAATAACGCCCAGGTCGCGCGAGCCATGGAGAGTGAATATCCCCAACACCAGCGTGATCACCGTAGTGACCGTTACCAGGGGATGGCGTACTGCGAGCGATAGCAGCCGACCGTAAGCACTCGCGAAGCGACCCAGCCGTGACCAGTCGAGATCCCACATGCTTTCGGGGGCTGCGCCAACTGGGGTAATCTTGCGATTGCGGCGCCGAAAGGTCGTACCCAGAACCGGGGCGAAGATGAGTGCGTAGAGCAGAGCACCGATGAGCACCCACAGCAGGGTGATCGGCAGATACCCCATGAAGGCGCCGGCCACTCCGGGCCAGAACATCAGCGGCACGAAGGCAGCCAGGGTGGTCGCGGTGGAGGCGAGCACGGGCAGAAACATTCGCTTGGCGGCCGCTCCGTACGCCTCAAGTTCGGTTTCCCCTTCCGTGATTCGCCGCTCCGCGTCTTCGGTGATCACGATGGCGCCGTCGATCAGCATGCCCAGCCCCAGCAGCATGCCGAACATCACCATGAAGTTGAACGAGTGGCCGAACAGCCACAGGAAGATCAGCGCGAAAAGGAAGGAAACCGGGATGGCGCCGGCCACCAGCAGGCTGCTCCTCAGGCCCATTGCCGGGAATATCACCAGCATAACCAGCACCAGCGCTGTCACGATGTTGCCCTGCAGCTCGACAATCTGCTTGGCCGCGAACTGCGAGGAATCCTGCGAGTAGAACATGTTGACGCCCGCGGGCAATCGCTCCCGGTAATCGTCCGCCACCTCACGAACCGCGGTGGCCGTTTCGATGCTGTTTGCGCCGGAGCGCCGGTACACGAACACGGAGATGGAACGCTCGCCGTTGGCGTGCGAGTAGCTGGCCCGGTCCTTGAAGGTGCGCCGCACCGAAGCGACGTCGCTCAGGGTCACGACCGTGTCGCCTTCGATGCGCACCGGAATATCCAGCAGGTCGTTCGTGGATTCGATGACGCTCGGCACCTTTAGCGAGACGCTGCCCTGGGCGGAATCCATCGCGCCCGCGGCGATCAGCCGGTTGTTGCGGGTCAGCGCCGCGTACAACTCCTCCACCGACATCCGGTAGGTCGCGAGCTGTTCCGGGCGGATGAGGATTTCCATGAATTCCTCGCGGTGCCCCTGCAGGGCCGCCAGCTGCACCTGGCCTACCGTTTCGATCTGGTCACGCAGGCGCCGCGCAATAGCGTAAAGCGTTTCCTCCGGGGTATTGCGGCCAACCAGGTTGATCTGCAGTACGGGGTAGTCCGTGGTCGCCGTCTCCTCGACTATCGGCTCCTCGGTCGTGGACGGGAACTCGGGCTTGGCCCTGTTGACCGCCTCGCGCACATCGCTCAAGGCAGCGTCGAGATCGATTCCCGTCGCGAACTCCACCGCCACCAGGGCCATGTTCTCGGCGCCCGTGCCGGTGATTTCCCGTACGCCTTCCAGGGCCTTGAGCTCGATTTCCAGCGGCAGGATCAGCAGGCGGCGAGCGTCTTCCGGAGAGATGCCCTCGTGGACGACGGTAATGACGTAGAACGGAATCTCGATGCGGGGTTCGCTCTCTACCGGGATCGACACGCGCGCGACGATTCCGAAGATCACGATGCCTATCATCGCCAGCAGCGTGGAGCGCCGGCGTTCAAGCGATAAGTCGATTATCCGGTCTTTCATTTGAATTGACGCTGCTACCCCCGCTGACTTCGCTTTCCACTTGGAGTATAACGAAAAGACTCAAGATCGTCGTTTCGGATGCTGAATGAAGTTGATCCCCTATCGCGATGCTTCCGCCACTTTTGCCGCGGCCTGTGCGCCGGGGCCGGAGGAATCGGTGCCTGCCCGCCAGGCCCTCGGCGCGGTTGCGTCCCGGCTCGCGATCGGCGCCATCGCCTCACCGGCATTCAACAACGCGGCGATGGATGGCTTCGCCATCCGCGCCGAGGACACGGTGGGCGCTACGGCGGACTCTCCGGTGGAGCTTCCTGTTGCGGGCGAACTGAGGGTTGGCGCGTACGCGGAAGCCGCGATGCCCGGGTCGGGGTGCGCGCTTCGGGTGGCCACGGGCGCCCTGACGCCGCTTCCACTGGATACGGTCGTACCCCTGGAGCGGGCGACGGTGATCGAACGGCCTGGCGCGACGGTGTTGCGCTTTCTGAAACCTGCGCAAGGAGGACGGAATGTGCGCGTCATGGGCGAGGAGTATCCGGCCGGCGCCGCGTTCGATTTCACCGGCAAGCGCCTCAATGCCGGTCATGTCGCGCTTTTTTCCGCCGCCGGCATCGGCGAGCTCTGCGTGCGCATGCCTCCGCCGCTGGGCCTGTTGACGACGGGTGACGAAGTGCGCCCTCCCGGCGCCCGCCTCGCGCCGGGGGAGATAAGCAACGTCAATGCGTCCTGGCTTGCCGCCTGGTGCGCCGAACGCCGAATCCCCCTGGCGCTTGCGCGGCACGTTCGGGACGATCCCCATGATCTGGCGACTGGATTTCGGAAAGCCCGGGAGTCAGGCGCCCGGGTCCTGGTCTCGAGCGGGTCCGCTTCGGCAGGGAGGCACGATGTTCTGCGCCAGGCACTTGCGGAGCTGGGCGCCCGGATCGTCTTTCACGGCGTTGCCATGCGACCCGGCAAACCGGCCCTGTTCGCGCTGCTGGACGAGGAAGTTCCGATATTCGGGCTTCCGGGCAACCCCTTGGCGACAGCGGCCGGAATGCGTTTTCTGGTCTGGCCCGCCATTCGCGCCATCATGGGCATGGATGCTGAAATGCCCCGACGCAAGCCGCTTGCGGATGCCTGCGACCTGCGCGAGGGTTACACGCATTTCCTGCTGGCGCGCCGCAGCGCCGAGTCGGGCGTGCTGAAGCCGGTAAGCCCCCAACGCCCCGGCCAGGCCGGCGCCCTGGCCGCCGCGGACTGCTGGCTGTGCCTCGACGGCGGGCCTCACGAAGAAGGCGCGCTCGTGGACTGCTACTCCCTTTGAGGCGGGATCGAACGCCTTCTCCCGCAGGGCGCGGCTAAGCGTCGCGGGCTGCGGCGCGGAAATGCTTGAGGCCGAAGATCAGGAACAGGCCCGCTATCGGTGAAGCGATCGCCCCGACCAGGGCGATCGAGCTGCCCACCGCCTCGTTGTATCCGAACACACTGTCGATGACGAAGCCGACCGCGGTGGGTCCCGCAATCGCGGACAGGATGTTGAGCGCCAGCATCCAGACTGCCGAGACCGTTGCGCGCAACTGGTTGGGCGTCACCAGTTGCAGCGCGGCCGGTCCGCTGGCCACGGCGAAGCATCCGAAGAAGGCGTAGGGGCAGAACAGCACCATCGTCCAGAACGGGCTCTCGAGTTGCGTCGTGACAAGGCACAGCGGAGTGAGCGCCGCCGCGGCGATGATTCCGACCCAAAGCGGTGCGTCCACCCGCCCGCGGCGCCTCAGGAAATCGGTGAACCAGCCGCCGGCGAACACCGCCGCGGGGGAGCAGAGCAGCAGAATCCAGCCCAGGTACTGGCCCGACTCGGATGCGGTGTAGCCGAGGTTCCGGATCAGGTGGGTAGGCCCCCACAGCAGCAGGTTGGCGATCGGCGCGGCCAGGATGGCGAAGCCGAAGAAGTGCGCCAGGAACATGCGCCACCGCTTCGAGAAAAACGCGATGACTTGGGGCCATGGAATCTTCTGATCCACGCCCTGCATCAGGCCCAGCCGCGGGGGCTCGCGCATCGTCAGCGCGAGCAGGGCGACCAGGATGCCGGGCAGGCCCACGATCATGAAGGCAAGCTGCCAGGGCTTGAACTGCGTCAGCACGCCGGCCAGGCCGACGGGGAGACGGTCGAAGGGAATCGCGGCGACCAGTTCGATGACCTGTGCTCCCACCAGAAACGCCACGCCCGCGCCGATGAACGCCGCGCACTGGAAAACGCCCAGGGCGGTGCCGATTCGGTCCTTCGGAAAGAAGTCGCTGATGAGGGAGTATGCGCAGGGCGACAGCGTGGCCTCTCCCACGCCCACGCCCACCCGCGCCAGCGCCAGGTGCCAGAAGTTTCGCGCCAGACCGCAGGCCATGGTCATCAGGCTCCAGAGAAAAATGCCCGCGCTCACGATCAGCCGCCGGCTGCTGCGGTCCGCCAGCCGGCCGATCGGCAGGCCCATCAGCGCGTAGAAGATCGCAAAATACAGTCCTCCCAGCAGGCCGATGGCGAAATTGTCGATTTCGAGGTCCCGCATGATGGGCGGGACCAGCAGCGACAGGATCAGGCGGTCCAGAAACGAGAAGATGAAGGCGATCATCAGCACGCCGACGGCGTACCAGGCCACCAGCGGACTGGGCCGTTTGGGACTCCCGTTCACCCGGAGAACTCCCGGGACGCGCTACCAGGGCTTCTCGATGTCGACGTCGGTCAGCGCATCCCCGGTCGGCACGCCCAGCAGCAGCTTGCCGGTGGGCGTCAGCCCGTTGTCCCAGTGGACTCCGCCGTGCGTCGATATCGTGCGCATGTCGCGGTAATGGCGCTGAACGGGGTTGTTGCCCGTCTGCGCGGTGACGCCCATCATGTTCGCAAGCCGGGTGATGGAGCTCAGGCAGAGCTTGGCCGCCATGGCCGATTCCCGCCGCACGCGCAGGCGGTCGATTCCCCGTATCGTCCTGCCGGAGCTGCCGGCCTCGTGCAGGAACTGCATCAGGCTGTCCATGATCAGGTCGGCCACCCGCAGTTCCTCGTAGGATTCCGCGACCCGGATCTGCACGGGAATCTGGTCGGCGATTCTCTCGCCCAGCATCGCCCCCGTACGCTCCCGGGTCTGTTCCAGATAGTGCTCCAGGCCGCCGCGGGTCGCGCCCAGCATCGGCCCGCACAGCAGCGTATAGAAAAGCTGTTGCAGTTCCGTGCGATAGATGTAGCTCTCGTGCAGCTTCGCCCCCGGCGGATCGGAACCGCCCAACTCCTCGGAAAGAACAGTTCGGTATTCGGGCACGAAAGTGTCCTTTACCAGGATGTCCTTGCTCCCGGTGCCTTTGAGTCCCTCCGCATGCCAGGTATCGACGATCTCGTAATCTTCCGGAAGCAGGTGCGCCATACGGAACTTGAAGGTCTTGCCTTCGGAGGAACGGCCCTTCACGCTGTAGCGGCCGCCCACGAGGGCGCAGTTTGCGTGGTCCACGCCGCTGGCGAAACGCCACTGGCCGTTCAGCACGAATCCGTCGTCCACCGGCTCCATCGTTCCGCCGCCGGCAAAGGCGGTCGCAACGATCGCGTCCGGGTGGTCCGGCCAGAATTCCTCCTGCGCGCGCGCCGGAAAGCGCCCCAGTATCCAGGTGTGGGACATCACCACGGACGCCACCCAGGACGTGGACCCGCAGCCGCGGCCGAGTTCGCGGGATACGTCCACATGCGCGCCCCAGTCCATCTCGAATCCGCCGTAGCGCCTGGGCGTGAAGATCTTGTGGATTCCCGCCGCCTTCAGATCAGCCACGGTTTCTTCCGGCAGCGTCCGAAGCTCGTCGGTAGCCTGGGCGCGCTCCCGGAGTACCGGCACCAGCTTGCGCGCCTCGCGCACCAGTTCCTCGCGGGTCGGAATGTAGCTGGGTTGAGCGGCGACCGCGCTCGTGCTCTTGGTATGCGCCACTGTGAAGGCTCCTTTGAGAACTCCCGTTGATTGTCGCCGGCCGGAAGCTCCCGGCCGGACGGAATGGGCAAGTTTAGCCTCAAACCGGCGAATTGAGTGCCTGCGGGCTTGGCTTACAATGCGTTAAGGGAGGATTGCGCATGAAACGACTTCGCAGATTGACGGCGCGGGCCCGGTCCGCTGCTCCGTTGCCGGTCATGGCCCTGGCGCTGCTTTGCGGCCTGCCGGGCGCGGCTGCCGCTGAACAGGAGGCGCAGGCCGCGGAGGGCGGTTCGCCGACCGTCCTGATTACCGGCTCGAATCGCGGAATCGGACTTGCCTTTGCTGAATGGTACGCGGAACAGGGCTGGAACGTAGTCGCTACCTGCCGCCGGCCGGAACAGGCGGACGACCTGAACGCGCTGGCCGCGGAACATGCCAACCTGAGTGTCGAGCTGCTGGACGTCACGCGGGAAGACCATATACGTGACCTTGCCGATCGCCACGCGGGTCAGCCCATCGACCTACTGATCAACAATGCGGCAGTCCTTGGCCCCCTGCCCGAACAAAGCCTGGGCGGCCTCGATTACGACCGGTTTGAGCAGACCATGGCCGTGAACGTATACGCTCCGCTGCGCCTGTCGGAGGCGCTGGCGGAGAACGTCGTCGCCGCCGGTGGAAAGATCGTCGCGATTACCAGCGGCGTGGCTTCGTTGACGCTGATGAGCCGCATGCGCGGTATGTATTTTTATCGCATGAGCAAGTCGGCGCTGAACATGGGCTGGCGGGCCTTGCGCACCGACCTGAAGCCGCGCGGCGTTGCCGTTCTGCTGGTTTCGCCCGGACAGGTGGACACCGCCCTGCTGCGGGAATCCGGCTACACGGGCGAGGCGCTCACGACGGAAGAAAGCGTGGCGGGAATGGTGGAAATCATCGCCGACGCTACACTTGATGACCCCGGACTGCCGATCAATGTGGACGGCCGGGTTCTACCCTGGTAGGAGAGTACCAATGAAAAAGACCACTATGTTTGCCTGCGCCGCCATGGCGGTTTCATCCATGTGCCTGGCGGAGCCCAGCGGGGACTCGCAATTCGCCGGCGCCAGCAGCGGCCTGGAAGGCCGTGAGCGCGAGCTGGGCCTGGCGCTTAGCGTAGTGCTCAAGACGATGCACGAGGACGAGTCCTACGTGCATGAGCTCAATGACGCACTGGTCAAGGCGCTGCTTTCACAGATGCAGTTCGCCAAGGACCGCGGCATGATCGACGACCTGATCGCGCACGAGGTCGAGACGCTGGAGCCGCTTTTGAAGCGCATCCGCAAGCACTACGAGCGCACCGGCGACCTGGAAATGGTGATGGTGGGAATGATCGACCGCACCTCCTGCCACTACCAGCTCATCTTCGAGACGGAAAGCAAGCCAGGTTATCGGGCCTGGCAGTCGCCCTGGTCGCGTGTGCTGACGCAGACGCAGCGCCTGGGCCAGCACGACATGACCGAAGCGGAAGTTCACGACATCTGGGTCCGGCAACGCCTGCAGGCCTATGCCAACGTGATCGGAGTGGGTCTTGAAGTGTCTGAGCTTGGCGAAGACGGCCGCGTCTGGGTGCGCGCTGTAGAACGCGACGCGGGCACAGCCGGCCAGTAGCGGAAACCGGGCTTCCACTCCTCGGAAGGCCTATTCCGTTCTGCCAAGCGTAACAGCACGGGAAGCCGCCATGGATCATACCTATTTTGCGGAGATTTCCTGGGATGACGAGGCGGGCGTCTGGTACGTCTCCGACACGGACTTTCCGGGCCTGGTGGCAGAAGCAGCGTCGGAGAGCGTTCTCCTGGAAAAGATTCGCGATCTGGTTCCGGAGCTATACGAACTCAACCAGCATCTTTTCGATCAGCCGGCGCCGGATGCGATCCCGTTGCGTATGACGTCCAGGCGGTTGGAGACCATACGCTTGCCAGGTTGATGGCAGGCTTTTCGGCGAAACTGAAGCGGAAATTGCGTAAGGCGGGTTGCCGTCGCGTTCGTCAGGGTCGCGGTGACCATGAGATCTGGTTCAGCCCTGTTTCCGGCAAGAATTTCCCGGTGGACAGCAATATCAAGTCACGGCACACGGCTAACGCCGCGCTCGCGCAAGCCGGGCTTGAGAAAGCCTTCTGATTAATGGGCGTACGATGGAGGAATGGGGAAAAAACTGCGCGCATAATTCCGGCCCAAATGTCAGGCGGGAGACTTTGCAGGATGGATCCCAAACACGATCAATTTTCTTGCTGACGATCAGCGTCAATACTCCAATCTCTCAATGAGCCCCAAACAATACGTATTGTCAGGTTCTTTCTTCAGTCCGATTCGCGCAATATCCAAGGCCCGGTCCTGATTCCCCACGTTGAGGTGCAGCCAAGCCACACGGGAACAGTACCGGTGCCTATCGATGTCATCACTGATGCACGCAACCACTCCAGCCACAACAACCTTTGTCAGGTACTCCAGCTTGAGCATGAGAGCATTGAAGTAAGCAATATCGCCCTCCTCGCGATCGAGCGCGATGCGCCTGTCAATCCCAGTAAACATTTGATCTTGAGCCATCATTCTCCCCGCTGTTGCGAGTTCTTTTTCTTACTACGGGCGCCAGGAATTCTATTGCGGCGAGGTCGAAACTATTTTTAGAAGATTGTCAATTTGGCCGAGTTGTCGGCATCTCGACGATGTGTCACGACACGCACGTAGAAACCAATCTCCATTGGCAGGGCCTAGCCCTTGCTGATTGCTTCTGTGCTCCGCGAAACGCAAACGAGATAAGCACCAAGACTATTGGGCCAAAGGCTTGGCAGTGCTCATTTCAAGGGCCGGGCCGTGCTCGCAAATCACATTCGATCAAGGTTGACGCGAGCAGGCATCCTTGTTCACCCGCAGGTATTCATCGATGAATGCGTCCGTATGCGGCGACAAACTCGATAGAATATATCCCGCATCCGAACCGTGTGTTCCAATGCTGCCCGATGTCCACGTAGTGGCCGGTCCGAGGTCACTAGACGCGGGGTCGTATAGGACTTTGGTGTATGCGAAGTCAATGGCGAAAGCACGGCCCATCACGTGTACATTGACGTATAGGAACTCATCTTTTTCAGCATCGTAAAGGCGCGCCGCCCGCAGCCTGCTGCGCACTGCGGTCTCGATTGCGTCTCTCTTTAGCCCGATATCCTTCGCGCCTTTGGGCAATTGTTCAACCACCAGATTTATTGGCGCGCGGTCGTTCCATAGTTTGAATCGATCGATGTCTGTTACTTCCTCGGTCTCCACTGATGCGGCGAGAAACAGCGCCGTTACGCCGATCAATTGATAAGTCGATTGTTTCATGATGCGACAGAATACCCGATCGCAGCGGGCATTAATGGTGGATATGCCATGCGCCTGCCCAACGGCGCCATTCGTAAGCTAAGGGGCGAGGATCGGCAATCGCATGGCTTCAGCGGCAGCCAGCATTCTACGGTCGTAGCTGGCCAATCTGGCGCTTTGTCCGTGGGTTAGGAGATACTCGAATGACGCAAGGTGCAATGCGTCAAGCGTGCGAACAGGATGCGGGAAAGGGTCCATGGCGCGGGCCAGGACCGGTGGGGCAAGTTCCAGCAAGGCAATACGGCCAATAAGGTTTCGAGCGGCTTCCTCGTGGGAATCCGCGATCTTGCGCGAGTGCAGGCGCGTCCAGATCTCGTATTCGAGCAGGCGGCTGGCAACCAGCGTTTCTCCCCACAGCGAAGCGGGCGGTTGGCGATCCTCCGCCAGCAATTGCGCCAGCGCAACCGAGGTATCCAGGTAAATCAACGGTTGCTTCGGTCCGCGTCGAGTTCCCGGAGAATTTCGCTCAAAGGCGCCACCGGGGTTGATTTTGGCGGAGCCCCATTGGAGGGCAGCAAGGGAGGGCGCAGCCAACCCTTGCGGACAGCATCGGCAAGGAAGGCGTCGGCGAGTTCCGGACTTCTGGCTGGCCGTGGCGCACTGAGTTCGGCCACCACGCTGTCCCGGTGTGTAACCAGAATGGTTTCGCCGGAAGCCGCTAACCGCACGTACTCGCTCAAGTGGTTGTTGAGTGTCTTGATGCCGACCGATCGCATGAATCAAAAGTAGCTACTAGAAGCTACTTTGTCAAGTGGACTTCAGAAACTGCGGGACAAGGCAAGAAACAGTGTGTTTTCCGGGCGGGCCCCAGCTCGATGACCCGGCTGCAGCGAGCGCCAGGCCTCCGCGCGTATGCGCCACGCAGCCCCCCGGCCCGCACTCGGCCGCAAAACGGCCTCCACGCCCAGCGTAACGTCGAGTTGCCGCCCGGACGGCTCTGCGCCAAGCCATGCCGTTTCCCGCACGACTTCGCCCGAACGAGTTCTGCCCGTCGGGTAATCCAGTTCCAGCGCCCCCGATTCATTCCTGAGCGGCTGTGAGACCATCAGCCAGAAGCGCTCGGCATTACCTGACGCTTTGCCTTGCCAGTGAATGCCCGCGGCGAAGGCGCTGCTGAGCACGTGCCGGGCGCCGCGCAGCAGGCCGTGAGTTGTCTCGGCTGAGGTGTATCCGCCTTGCGCGACGGCGACTAGGCGCATTCCGTCGCGTACTTCCCGTTCGGCGACAAAGCGTGTGAACCAGGTGTTCCCTGCCAATTGCCCGTAGGCGCCGGCGGCGCCGGCTCCGAGGAGGCGTTCCGATTCGCGCAGAAAGCCCAGTTCCGCCGAGATACGGCCAGCGCCGCCGCCCACGTCCATGTTCAGGAACGCGCCCTGGGCCCGGCCGGGCGCTGCGAGGCGTTCGCCCCGCGTAACGCCGGAATTCTGCACGAAGAAACCGCCCCGGAGGCGGCTAAGTCCGCCCGCCGGAGAAAGATCTCGCGCTACGCCCACTCCGTGTGTTCCGAGCGCGACCCAGGCATTCTGAATGGCCGCAATCCGGCCGATAGTTTGCTGACTGCTTCCATCAGGCGAGAGCGCAGCCGCCAGGCCAACCGCTGACGACAAGGTCCATCCGCCCAGAACTGCGGCCGTTTCCGACTCCGCTTGCGAGGCCCGATCGAAGAATCGGGCAAACTGCCGATCCGCCCTGTAGGCATCATCCAGCGGCCAGGGCGCGTTGAGGCTTTCCATCGGGATGAAAAACGGGGCATTCAAGCTGTCGAACGCCGCCAGTTCCCGTCCGGCGAACGCATTCCGCAGCGCATCGCCCCAGGCGGGACCCGCCGCCATGGCGCTCCGCCCCAGGGCCAGCGACGGTCCGTCCAGGGCATGGGAAAGTGAAGCGCTCATGGCGCCGATGGGGCGTGTGGCCTTCTCGATGTCCAGAAGCCCTTGTCCGTATATGTCCTGGTCCGCATAAATGCCGGTCTTGTCCGCCGCCGCGAACAGCCGGCTCACCATCTCGGTGGAACCCAGTTGGCCACGAAAAGCCTCTTCCATCAGCGCCAGCGCGCCGGCTACCTGGGGGGTTGCCAGCGACGTACCCGACGCGGTCAGGTAATGGTTCCCGCTGCGCGCGGCCGGCCCTTGAATTCGGGATCCCGGCGCCGCAATGCAGTAGTCCGCCGCCACGCCGCAGCGGTTGGAGTACTCTGCGATCACACCGTCCGGATCGGTGGCTACAACCGAAATGAAATGGCTTCGCAACTCGGGGAAATAGTGGGGGGTGGCGGCGGTCAGATTCGGCGAGGATGCGTCGGCCGGATTCCCCCGGGCATCGCGCTTGCCGTACGAGTTTCCGGCCGCCCAGACCAGGATGATCTTTTCCGCATCCGGCGTGCCGGCCTGCACCAGGCTGTCCACCGTGCGTCCGAACGCGGCGCGGTATTCGGCGGCCGTATAGTCGGTCACCACGCCTTCATAGCCGAAACTGTGGTTGACAATGCGCGTGGCGCTGCCGATTCGCCGGTACACGCCCTGGCCTTGCTCGTCCAGGCTGCGGAATGATCCCGGGTTGCTCAGGCTCACGGGCCGGTACTCCGGTGTGCCGGCCCCAAGTTGGATCCCAATGGCCAGCAGCTCCGCCTCGTAGGCGACGCCGTGCATGCGGTTACCCAACCTGGTAGCCGCAATTACGCCGCCCACCGCGGTTCCGTGCGAGGCGGTGTCGCGAATCGCGCTGAAGGAGCAGGTCCCGTTCGGGCAACTGTTGGAGGCTACGCCGGAATTTGTGTGGAGCTTTCCGGCGATTGCCTCGTGAGTTGGATCGATGCCTGTATCGATGATTCCCACAGTCACACCCTGTCCGGTGTATCCGCGGGCATAGGCGTAATCCGCTCCGATTTCGGACAAGCTCCATTGCGTCTGAAACTCCGCGGACTCGGCAAAGGAATTGCGCTCGCCTTCCTGCGCCGGAGTCAGGCCCGGATCGTCAGGAAAGCTGAGCGGGTCCGGTCTGTCGGGTTCAGGCGGAGCGACGGCCGGCGGGGGCGGGGGTTGCCGCGTTCCGCCGCTGCTCCCGCAGGCGG
Organism: uncultured Gammaproteobacteria bacterium; assembly: GCA_951828235.1. Lineage (GTDB taxonomy): Bacteria > Pseudomonadota > Gammaproteobacteria > Steroidobacterales > Foliamicaceae > Foliamicus. The sequence continues at coordinate 677,422 of OX639965.1, read as the reverse complement.
ACACGAGGAGTGTCGATAACAGAATCAGGGCCACACTTCTTGTCTTAGTCATTCACTTCACCTTTGAATTACCCCACCAGCCCCGGCATATCATTCGACCGCAAGTATAGCAATCGGCCATTTGCAAATCGCAATCGGCTGTCCGGCGAAAAAGAGAGGCTTTTTTCCTATGCAAGCATTCACCTTGAGGCGCCTGGGGCTGACCCTCGGTTTGATCTGTTTGTCTGTCGCGGCGACAGCCGGCGAGCCACCTGCGGCCTACAAGACCGCGTGGGGTCCGCACGGAGTTCACGTGATCGAGAACCATCTGTTGCCTGCCGAGCCCGGGCAACGCGGCCTGCGCGCGAGGATCGTCTATCCCGACGGCGCGGGCCCGTTTCCGCTGGTGGTGTATTCGCATGGCTTCGGTTGTTACCGCGAGAGTTACGCCGGGCTCACCGACCACTGGGCCTCGCACGGCTATGCGGTCGTATTGCCGGAACATCCCGACTGTCCCACCTCGGAAGGCAAGCTGACCCCTGAGGATGCCCGCAACCTCTTGTACATCCGTATATCCGACGTGGCGCGGGTCCTGGATGCGCTTTTTGCGCCCGGCCAGGAAATTCCCGGGCTGACGGGCCGGATTGACTACGGTCGGAAGGCGATTGCCGGTCACTCCTTTGGCGGGATGATCGCGCAGGTCGTCTGGGGCCAGCCGCTGAAGGATCTGCACAGTACAGAGAAGGTCAGTTACGCCCTTGGTTTCGATGCGGCCATCGTCATGAGCGGCGTGGGCCAGATGCCGCAAATGGCGGACGGTTCATTTGACGAAGTTCCGGGGCCGGTCCTTGTTACCGGCGGTACGCTGGACCTCGGGAATATCGGTGGGCCGACGGTTTATCCCTGGGAGTGGCGGATGTCGGCGTACGATCTGAGTCCGCCCGGCGACAAGTACTCCGTGGTCCTGGAAGAAGGCGATCACTACCTGGGGGGTCTGATCTGCCGGGAGGACCGCGGCGGGCCGGACAATCGCGGCGGTGCTCACGATACCGGCGGGCTTGAGATCCTGGCCGGCGTCACCACGGCCTTCCTGGACGCTTGGCTGAACAGCGACGCGGCTGCCAGGCAGTTCCTCGAGGACTTCGAGGCGAACGTCGGCATCACCGACGGACGCGCCCGCTTCGCCCGGAAGTAATCCCGGGCGTCAGCCTTGGCCGAGGGCGACGCTGTCGCGCCAGGCCTCGATCATGCTTGTCTGCAGCAGGAACGCCCGCGCCCGTTCCGGGTCCGCCGCGATCCGCATGAATTCCGCCTGACGCTTGCGCTGTGCGTCCGGATCCAGCGACTCCATGCGCTGCTTGTTCTGGATCGACTGCTTCTGAATGAATTCGGTGGCGATCGTGCGGCGCTGGTGGTCGTATACGTCCAGAAGGTCTTCGCCGGCGCCCTCGCGCAGGATTGAGATCAGCTTCTCCGCCAGCACGATGGCGTCCTGGATGCCGCCGTTCATTCCCATGCCGCCCAGCGGGTTGTTGATGTGCGCCGCATCGCCCGCGATCGTGATATTGCCGACGCGATAGATTTCCGCGACGCGCTGATGCACCCAGTACAGCGTGCGGTGCACCACCTCATAGGGTTCGTCGCGGGGCACCACCGCGTTCAGCCGCTCCTGGGCGTATTCTGGCGCCAGGAACTTCTCGTCCGGTTCGCCGGGAACCGTGGGCAGCAGCACCCGCCACAGGTCGGCCGTGCGCAGCAGCACGCACCATTCGTCCGGATCCGCCACATAGTTGACGTTGCTCAGGTTTTTCATCTGCGAGGCGAAGTCGAAAGGCGTGCTCAGCACCAGGAACTTCTCGGGATAGGTGAACCCAACGTAGCGCATCGTCAGGCTCTTGCGCACGGCGCTGTTGGCGCCATCCGCTCCGATCAGGTAGCGGCCCGTATACAGCTCCTCCTGTTCGCCGGTGAAGCACAGCATGCGAACGCCGTCGCCGTCCTGGCGAGCGCCGATGACTTCCCGCCCGAAGAGCACCCGGGCGTGGGGATAGTCCTTGAGCATTTCGCACACGACCTGGGTCAGCTTGTATTGCTCGCACTGCAAGCGGTACGGATGCCCGGTATCGCCGGACAGCAATCCCAGGTCGAAAATCGCCGCCTCGCCTGTCGACCGGTCACGGTACTGGTAGTCGCGCGTAATCAGCCCGAGAGGAATCAGACGCCGGGTGAGATCGAGATCGTCCAGCAGGTCCAGCGTAGGAGGGTGGAAGGTCGAAGCCCGCAGTTCTAGCGGCAGCGTATCGCAGCCCTCCACCAGGATCACGGAGACGCCGGCGCGCGCCAGCGCCAGGGCCGCCGTGCAGCCCACGGGGCCGGCGCCGGCAATCAGGACTTCGGCGTGTCGCTCGGGCATGGCGCGGGTATCTTACTCGCTTGCTCGTTTCTCTTGAGGGCGGGATGCGCTCGTTCCGGGGGGTTGCGGGCATAATGCCTCCTGTTTTCCGCCGGGTCCCGGTTTATGTTCATTATTTTTGCGCTTGTGCTGCTGGGCGCGATGGGTTTCAGCATCGTACTGCCGTCCATCATGTTCGTGGCCGAGGACTTCGGGGGCGGCCAGGCCATGGCCGGCTGGATTGTCGCCAGCTATGCGATCGGGCAGCTCATAGCCACGCCGATCTGGGGGCGCCTGAGCGACCGCCACGGCCGCAAACTGGTGCTGGCTCTATGTGCGGCGAGCACGATGATTGCATTTCTTGGTCTGGCCTTCGCCTATGATGCTCTCACGCTGTTCCTTTCCCGCCTGGTCGGCGGTCTTGCGGGCGGATTGTTTTCGGTCAGCCAGGCCTGGGTGGCGGACACGACCACGCCCAAGAACCGGGCCAAGGGCATGGGAATCATGGGCGCGGGCATCAGTCTCGGCTTCATTCTGGGACCGTTTGTCGGGGGAATGCTGGGGGGCGAGACGGCGGATACCGCCAGCCTGATGCAGCCTGGACTGCTGGGCGCGGCGCTGGCGGCGCTCCTTCTGGTGGTCATCCTCCTGTTCATGCGCGAAAGCCTGCCGCCCGAAAAGCGCGTGGCTTCCCAGCCCCTGGGGGCGGAGTTGCGGCAATGGGGCGAGGTCGGCTCGCGGCCTGTGGTCAAACGGCTGCTGGTTCTGGGGCTTCTGTGGATGACGGCGGCGGGCATGTTCGAAGTGATGATGCCCCTTTGGGTCGGGGACACCCTGGGTTGGGGGCCGCGCCACGTGGGTGTCCAGTTCCTCTTCCTCGGGCTTTGGGTTGCCATCGTCCAGGGACTGATCGCAGGCAGGCTGTCGATTCGATTCGGCGAAGTCGCGGTCATTGCCGCCGGCATCATTCTGTATGCCGTTGGAATGCTGCTGATCGCCTATCTGGGCACGAGACAGGGGCCGCAGTGGCTGCGAATCGGCGCCGGCGTCATGGCGGACTTTACCGGCCAACCCTGGCTCGTGCTTGGTCTGGGTCTGCTGGCCAGCGGCAGCGCCCTGCTGGTGCCCAACATCTCAAGCCTGGTATCCAAGTATGCTTCGCCGACCGAGCGGGGCACCGTCCTGGGCCTGTTCCAGTCCTCCAACTGGCTGGGCAGGACCATTTCGCCTCCTATCGGCGGAATGCTGTTCCAGTCCGAGGGAGCAAACGCTCCGCTGTTCGGTTCGGTTGTAATACTGGTCCCGTGCCTTGCGGGACTGCTCGTATGGTTTGGCGGTTCGCGGGCGCAGCCGCGTAAGGAGGTCGAAACATGAGTGATGGCAATGTAACGATTACGCGGCACTTCGTCAGCATCCGCGGCAGGTATGGCGAACGCCAGGTGCACTATCGGCGCGCGGGCGACGGACCGTCGCTGGTGCTGCTGCACCAGTCGCCACAGTCGTCGCTCGAATACGTGCCGCTGATGAAGAAGTGGGGCAGGCATTTCACCGTCATCGCTCCCGACACGCCCGGCTATGGCGCCTCGGATCCGGCCGAGGGAGAAGACCTGACCATGGCGGATTTCGCCGACTGCGTGGCGGAATTCATCCGCGCACTGGGCATCAGCAAGACCGGCCTGTACGGCTTCCATACCGGCGCCGCGATGTCGGTCGAAACGGCGGCCCGGCATCCGGACCTCGTGACCGCGGTGGCGGTAAACGGTTACGGCGCCTTCAATGATGAGGAACAGGCGGAACTGCTGGCCAACTATCTGCCGCCTTTCGTTCCCGCCTGGGACGGCTCTCATCTCACCTGGCTGTGGAGCCGCCTGCGCCAGCAGCTCATGTTTTTCCCCTGGTACGACTTAAGCGCTGCCGCCCGCATGTCATACGACCTGCCGTCGGCCGACCACCTGCAGCGGGAAGTGCTGGAATTTCTGCGCGCCGGCGACAACTACCGCAAGGCCTACGGCTGCGCTTTCTCGCACGACGGCGCCGAGGCGGTGGTGGAGCTGAAGGTGCCGGGCCTGGTTACCGCCTGGGTCGGCGACGTGCTGGCCTCTCAGCTGGAACGCATACCTCCACCCCCGGACGGAGTCGAGGTGTATCCGAGCCCGACGCCTCAATCCGCGCTGGAGGATTGCTTCAGGCTGCTGGCCGCCAACCCCGCGCCGGTTCCGCCGGCATCGCCGCCGGCGCAGGCGCTGGATGGACGCTTGTGGAGCGAAATGGTCTCGATTCCGGGCGGACAGGTTCGCGTTTACCGCAATACCGACGCCGACGGTACTACGGTAGTCGTGCAGCACGACGCGGCCGGCTCCGGGCGCACGGTGCAGGGACTCGCCGAGTCGCTGATCGGAACGCACCCGGTGCTCGCCGTGGAACTGCCCGGGCATGCCGATTCGGACAACACCATCGGCGAGGGCGACGTAAGCGTCGCGGATTACCGCGATGCGTTGGTGCAGGTTCTGGACGCGCTGGGTCTCGAGCAAGTGAACGGATACGGCGTCTGGGGCGGCGGGTCGGTGCTTCTCGATCTGGCCATCGAAAATACCGGCCGGATAGGGCGGCTGGTCATCACCGGCTTGATCGATCACACCGAGGAAGAGCAGGCCGATCTGCTGGCGAACTACACGCCTGAGATCGTTCCGCAATGGCACGGCGGACACCTCCTGGAAGCCTGGCACATGATGCGCGACCAGGGAATCTACTTCCCCTGGTATTCGCGCACGGCGGAGTCGATGCTGAAGGGCGAGCCCTACCTGGATCCGGGCATGGTGCACCGCCGCGTGGTCGAGGTGCTGCGAGCGCCGGTCATGTGGCGCAAGGCATACCACGCGCACTTCAGGTATCGCGCCGGGCAGCGTCTGGCGGAAGCGGGCATCCCGGTCCTGCTGGCCACGGCGGAATGGGACGTGGCGCGGCAACTCAGCGAACGCCTGGCGGGCGAACACGCGCACTGCGATGCCCTGCTGCTTCCCGATAACCCGGCGGACTGGGGAACGGCCGTCACACCGTTTTTTGAGGGGGACGCCTGATGAATTCTGAATCGACTCTGCAGCCTTTCGGCCCCGGCGACATCTTCGCCGGCGCCACGCTTCTCAACGATCCGGACGACGACCACGCCGGCCGCGGGCGGATCATCCAGTACGACGCCGGCCTGAACGAAAAGGGCGTACTCTGGATCGATGACAGCACTCACCTCGTGGGAGGGCTGAACATCGATCCTGATGGCGTGCTATGGGCGTTCGACAGCAACGCCCACCTTGTGATTCGGGTCGGGCCCGACGGGCAGCGCCTCCCGCACATGGATTTTGCCGAACGCTCCTTCTCCAACGTGAACTTCGGCCCCGCAGGGCAGATCTACCTGTCCGAGCACATGGTTGGGTCCGAAAGTCGCCTGCCATTGCAGACGGTGCTTGCACGGATGCCCGGCAGCGACCGATTCGGCGACGGCCATGTCTTCGAGTACACGCAGCAGGGCGAATTCGTGGCGGAGCACGCAACCGAAACGCACGGCGGCATGGGCGGGTTCCTCGGGGTCACGCATTCCACGCTGGCGCCGGACGGCAAGACGCTCGTGTACGTGTCGGAGACCGGCAAGAGGATCATGCGTTTCGACCTGGAGGCTTCCAGGCAGCTGCCCGACGTCCTGAACCTCCCGGAGGAAGAGCGCGGCGCCATGTGCTTTGCGGTGAGCTACGTGCCGGACGGCGCCCTGCTTCACATGCGAGGAAGCGCCGTTGAGTTTCTGAACGATCAGGGCGAACAGGACAAAGAATTGCCCATGCCCGGATTCGGCTGGGCCTCAATGTGCCTGTCGGCCGACGGCGAGCATCTGCTGGGCGGCAATTTCTTTACCGGCCAGATCGTGAGGATGAGCCTGGAATCGGGGGAAATCTCGGCCAGCGCCAATGTCGGCGTCGAGCGCTCCCTGGCCGGAATCGCGGAGTTCGGCGGCGCCTGAGCGCCGGCGCCGGGGGTCCCGCATGCTGGGCGTGGACAGCAGGCTGGTTACTCCGGCCACGATCAAGTGGGTGCGCGTGGGCCTGATCGCCGGCATCGCCGCGATGCCGATGACCATATTGCTCTACTACGTGCTCGGTCTGGCGGTCGATGCCGCCTGGCAGGGCAGCAACCTGGTGCGCCAGTGGTTCTGGGTGCTGGCCACGCTGGTGCTCGCCAAGGCGGCCCTTGCCTGGATTTTCCGGACCGGGCAGTTCCGGGCGTCGGGCGAAGCCAAGCTCAACGTTCGCGACCGCATCCACAAAAAGGTCGTCGAACTCGGCCCCGGCCTGCTCGGAAAGCGGCGCACGGGAGAAATCGCCAATATCGCCACCGAAGGCGTCGAGTATCTCGACTACTACTTCAGCGTTTATTTCGTGCAGATCTGGGTGGCCATCGCCATACCCATCATGCTCTGCGCGGCGATCTTCTGGATCGATTGGGTGGTGGGCCTGTGGATGCTTGCCGGGGTTCCGCTGACCCCGTTGTTCGTCGGGTCGTCGGCGCGCGGCTTTCGGCGCATCAGCGCGCAGAACGAGGCCGTCAAGAACCGCAACAGCTCCCAGTACCTGGATTCGATTCAGGGAATGACCACGCTCAAGATGTTCAACCAGGACCGGGCGCGTGGCGAAGAGATGGCAGCCGGCAACGAGGTGCAGCGCCGCAGCACGATGAAGCTGCTGGCGGTGGCCCAGTCGCAGTTCGTTTTCCTGGAACTGGGGTTCGCCCTTTTTTCGACGGCGGTGGCCATGGCGGTGGCCCTGTATCGTTACTCCGGGGGTCACCTGACGCCGGGCGAAGTGGTTGCGCTGGTACTCATCAGCCTGGAGTTCAGCCGCACGCTGCTGCTGATCGGCGAGTTCTTCTTTGCCGGCGCGCTGGGCCGCGAGGTGGCGCGCAAGGTGCGCGAGTTCCTGGACGAGACGCCGTCCGTGCGCCGGTCCCGAAAAGAGGCTTCAGAGAAGTTGCCTGCCGGCGAGCTGAGCATCCGGCTTAAGGACGTTTCCTTTACCTATCCGGGGGCGGATTCCCCCGCCGTCCGGAGTTTCTCCATGGACCTGAACCCGGGGGAAACCGTCGCGCTGGTGGGGCGCAGCGGTTCCGGAAAGACAACCGTGACCAACCTTCTGCTGAGAACGCTGGACCCCGATTCCGGCGAAATCCTGTTCGGCGGCATTCCGGAACAGCAGCTGTCCCTCGCGCAGATACGCGAGCGGATTGCGCTGGTTCCGCAGGACCCCTTCCTGTTTTTCGGGACGATTGCGGAAAACCTGCGGGTCGCCGGGGCCGACGCATCCGATGACGAACTCATGGCGGCGCTCAAGGGCGCCGAGCTGTTCGACTTCGTGCAGGCTTCGCCGGCCGGACTGGATACCATGGTCGGCGATCAGGGCATGGCGCTCAGCGCCGGGCAGGCGCAACGGCTCGCCATTGCCAGGGCGATCCTGAAGGATGCGCCGATCGTGATTCTCGATGAGCCGACCTCGCAGATCGACGTGGAAACGGAAGCGGCCCTGCACCTGGCCCTCAAGCGCCTGACGAGAGGCAAGACGGTGCTGCTGATCGCGCACCGCCTGAGCACAATCGAGCAGGCGGGCCGCATCGTGGTGATGGAAGAAGGCGCGGTTGCCGAGCAGGGCACGCGAGACGAACTCCTGACGCTCGGTGGAATATACGCGGGGATGATTCGCACCAAAAGGGAGCTGGAAAGTCTGGTCGGACCGCGCGGCGCGGGTGGATTGGCCGAGGCGGGAGCCTGATGGCCGGGGCGAGCAACGCGCGGATCATTCGGCGGCTGCTGACGCACATGCGGCCGTTCAGCTGGATCATGTGCATTTCGTTGACGGCCCGGGTGGTCAAGATCGTGTCCCAGGCCGCCGTGCTCGGCATCGCGGCGGCCAGCGTCGGCATCTACGTGGCCGCGCACGAACCCGGGGCGGTCGCCTGGGACGTGATCTGGACCCAGGTGAAGTGGATTGCGGCGACGGGCACGATAGTAGGTGTGGCTTCGTATATCGAACAGTACACCGGGCACTACGTCGCCTTTCACATCCTGGCCGCCTTTCGCAACAGCTTCTACTACGCCATGCTGCCGCTGGCGCCGGCGCGCACTTCCAAACTCCAGTCCGGCGACGCGGTCAGCCGGGTCATGTCGGATTGCGAGCGCATCGAGCCCTTCTACGCCCACACCATCGCTCCGGCGGTTGCGGCAATCTGCGTGCCGGCCGTCATCCTGGCCTGGTGCTACAGCGTGCATCCCACATTTCTGGCTGTCCTTGCGCCTTTCTACCTGGCCACGACCTTCGTGTTGCCGTGGCTGGTGGCGAAACTGGGCGGCGACGGCGTGGCCTACCGCGAGAAGCTGGGCCTGGTCAACGCCTACGTGGCCGACAGCATCCAGGGTGTGCGCGACACGGTCGCCTTCGGCTACGAGAAACGGCGCAGTGAGGAGCTGTGGCGCATCGGCGCCACCATGCAGGAAGGACAGGACAAACTCTACGGCGCGGACGCCACCCAGCGGGCGCTGGGAGAGATTTTCGTTACCGTCGGAATTCTTGCCGCCGCCTGGTGGGGGATCGAACTGGCCATGGATGGGCGGATCTCCGCGCTCGTCGATCTGCCGGCAATCGTCGCGGTATCCGTGATCGGCTTCTACACTTCCATCGGGCTGGCCAACAATTACACTGATTTCCGCGTTTCCATCATTGCGGCGCGGCGCCTGTTCTCCATGATGGACCAGCCCCCGGCGGCGCGCGAGTCGTCGGATGCATCGGCGGACGGCGCCGGCTCGGCCTCGCTGCATTTCCGCGGCGTGTCGTTCGAATACGATTCCGATGACGCCGAGTGGAGCCGCGGCGCCGGCGTACTGGAGGACTTCTCGCTCGACATCGAGGCCGGCCGGCACGTGGCCCTGGTCGGCCCCAGCGGCACGGGCAAGACGACGCTCATCAACCTTCTGCTTCGCCATTGGGACGTCGACCGGGGCGAGGTTGCAATCGGCGACAAGCCTGTCACCGATTTTCCCCTGGACGCCCTGCAGAAGCAGTTCGCCGTGGTGTCGCAGCGCAGCTACATCTTCAACGAGTCCATCCGCGACAACATCCTGTTCGGACGCCCCGACGCCAGCGATGCCCAGATGAAGGCGGCGGCGAAGGACGCCGGACTGAGCGACTGGATCGCCACGCTGCCCGACGGCTATGACTCGCCGGCGGGCGAGCGGGGCAGCAAGCTGTCCGGCGGCCAGCGCCAGCGTATCGCCATTGCCCGGGCAATTCTCAAGGATGCGCCCATCGTGCTTCTGGACGAGCCCACTTCCAGCCTGGACGTGGATACCGAAAAGGGCGTGATGCGGGCGCAGCGCCGCCTGTGCCGGGGCAAGACCACGCTGACCATTGCGCATCGCCTTTCGACCATAGTCGACAGCGACGAAATCCTGGTCATGATTCAGGGCAGAATTGCGGAACGGGGCAGCCACGAGGAATTGATGGCCCGTGTAGGTTGGTACTCGAAAATGTTCACCCTGCAGCTCGACGAGGTTGACGCAGCCCTGGTCGCATAGGAGGAGGCCATGAGCATGATGGACCGGCACATCGGCGGAAAAATCGACGTGCTCATTAATTGCGTGGGCATTAGCATGCGCAAGTCCCTGCTCGAGCTGGCCGAAGAAGACTGGGACCGCGTGATGGACGCCAACGTAAAGAGTGCGTTCCTATTGTTATCGGCGCTTGCACCGATGGTGAAATCCGGCGGCGCGATCGTGTTTCTGTCCAGCGCCGCCGCCTTGCGTCCGGGCAGGATCGATGCGGCCTATGCGTTGAGCAAGTTGGCCCTGAACCACCTTTCATTGATGCTGGGGGCCGAAGTCGCGCAACGCGGGATTCGGCTGAATGCCGTTTGCCCGGGGCCGATCATGTCCGACCGCGTAATCGACGAGCGCCTGATCGCCCCCATCACTTCCGAGCACCGCACAGCCGAGGAAGTCAAGAAGGAGCTGCTCGAAGAAATGCCGCTGGCGCGCCATTTCGGCGACATTCCGCCGGTGGAGTCGGTCGTCGATGCCGTCAACTTCCTGGTCAGCGACGAGGCGAAGTTCATCACCGGCGCGATTCTGCCTGTCGACGGTGGAAAGTCGCTGGCGGGAATGAAATCCCGGGAGCCCCCCTGGGAGTTGGGGCGTCCCGCCCTCAAAAGGACAAAGACGCCTGCACCGTCACCGTAGTGATCCATTCCCCGCTGCCACCATCGGCAACAGAATAGTCGCAGTCCCCGGACAACTCCAAAGTGACCGCGACGGGGTCGGACACTTGCTTGGATAAAGCGACTAGCGTCCGTCTCCTGGGCAGCATCAAGGCCAAGGACTCTTCCGTGCCCTGGTAACCCAGTGCAACGCTCGTGTCCCTTCCTGCCAGCGCGACATGGTAAGCGGCTTCGATCATCCAGCTCGAAGGCTTTGCTCCCTGTCCCGCGAATTTCATTTCGTACGGTCGGAAGCGCTTCATGGCGCCGACATATTCGAATATCAGGGTAGCGGGACCCGTTCCCCACCCGGCGCTTGCGGCCCAGCCCGGCATGTTATTCCGTGATTCCCTGGCGTCTGCAAGCTGATTCAGCAGATTCTCGGAATAGCCCAGGTCGCTCGTGTATGCCAGGCGCAGGCTAAGCCAGGAGTGCTCAAATCCGGTCGCGTAACCCATAGAGGCGCCATGTCCGGCCAGCCCCCCGCTGTCATCGCGGTCTCCGTTGAACCCGAACGCGGACAAGCTCCAGGACTTCGACAAGCAACCCAGTTCCCAGGCAAACTCGTTTGTTTCCCCGAGTTCCAGGGTGAGCGGATCGGAGACCATATGAGTGCGGAATGTGCCGAAAGGCAGAAAGTTCCGCCCCGCCGTTATGTAGCATGGCGCCTCCACCGGCCAGTAGGTAACAGTGGCGACTTCAATCCTGTAGTCCTCCGCGCCGGCAATGTGCTCGCGCGCTCCAATATCAGTGTCTTCGGCCAGGAGTTGCAGGTCGGCCGAAATCCCCGTACTCAAATCGGCCGCGAGTCCAACAATGGCCTCGGTGATGCCGACGCCGCTGGAACTCTTGTCCGCCTCCGGCCGCATGAGAACGGTCTCGATATCCACTTGGCCGGTAACTCGCAGCCGCGATTGATCTACTTCCTGCTCCCCGGTCCGCACTGCAGGGTCAGGATTTAGCTGTGCGGAGGCGAACAGGGGAAGTAGCGCTAAGGAAGCTCTGAACAAGTCTGCAATCTGCGACAATAGGATTGTAGTGTTTGTTGAGGGATGAGGGATGCATCAAGCGAGTTTTTCGGAGTTGGAGCACGATCTGAAGAAGCGTCGCACGCGCCGGGAGAAGTTTCTTGAGCGGATGGACGGTTTGATTCCCTGGTCGCGTCTGGAAGCGCGGATTGAGCCGTTTTATCCGAAGGCGGGCCGGGGCCGTCGTCCGTATTCATTGAGTTCGATGCTTCGGGTGCATTGCGTGCAGTTGTTTTACAACGTGAGCGATCCGGGGATGGAGGACTTGCTGTATGAGGTGGAGTCGGTGCGTCGATTTGCGGGATTGCGTCTGACGGGTCCATTGCCGGACGAGACGACGATATTGAACTTCCGTCATTTGCTGGAGAAGCACGGACTGGGCGGGGTTCTGTTTGAGGAGATCAACGCGCATCTTCAGGCGCAGGGTCACCGGCTCAAGCGTGGGACGATTGTGGACGCGAGCATTATTGACGCGCCGAGTTCGACCAAGAACAAGTCAGGCGAACGGGACCCGGAGATGCATCAGACGAAGAAGGGCAATCAATGGTATTTCGGAATGAAGGCGCACATTGGTGTGGATGCGGAGTCGGGTCTGGCGCACCGTTTGGAGACGACGCCGGCGAACGTGTCGGATGTGGCCACGGCGCACGCGTTGCTGCACGGCGGCGAGGAGCGGGTATGGGGTGATTCGGGTTATCAGGGCGTGGGCAAGCGCGAAGAGAACCGGGATCAGGATGTGGACTGGCGGGTGGCGATGAAGCGCGGCCGGCGGCGGCGGCTGGACAAGGACAGCGCCGAGGAGGAGGCGGAGCATCGCAAGGGGTCGGTGCGTGCCAAGGTGGAGCATCCTTTCTTGTATGTGAAGCGTCACTTCGGCTACGGCAAGGTGCGCTATCGGGGCTTGGCGAAGAACACGCAGAGGATCGCGCTGCTGCTGGGGTTTACCAATCTGCTGATTGCCGGCCGGTATGCGGCCGCCTGACATGGGATACGTGCGCCTGCACACCGCGCGAGGCGGCAAGAACCCCGCGTATCGGGCCGTTTTCGGGTGCCGAAACGATGCCGGAGCCGTCAAAAAACCGGCAACACGCCTCCCCAAGCGCAGTTTGGGGCCTTGTTCAGACCTTCCCTAATACAACGCCCGCCCCATTAATCGATGGCAACTTCAGTTACGCGCGCGGATCGGTATTCCAGCCGCTGCAGCCTTGGCTTGTCATGCGCTGAAGGATGGCCTTGCCTGCCGGGACCGGGAAATTTCCGCAGGCAGCGCGGCGCAACTGTAGTCGGCATTCTCGTCGAGAAAGCCGGCCTGGTATTCCGCGTGCCCGCAGCCTCCAAGCGCAAGGGCGGTAAACACTGTCAGGTACTTCTTCATACGCTTGACGAAAAATGCTAACACACCGGGGGTTGTGGACCGCTGGTCTTTCGGCGGCGCCCAGGCGGTCGCTGACGCCGGTGCGCAGGGGATAAAATTCCGGCTCCGATTGGGAGTCTGCCGGGAGAAAAGTCGATGGCGATACAAACGCGGGACGTGGAATACGGTCACGGAGACAAGGTTTTCGAGGCGCGCATGTACTGGGACGACGCGCGCGGTCCGGCGCCGGCGGTGGCGGTAGCGCATGCCTGGAGCGGGCGCGCCGGGCACGAGTGCGAGGCGGCGGAGAAGCTGGCGGGCGAAGGCTACGTCGGGATTGCGCTGGACGTATACGGCAAGGGTGTTCTGGGCCAGAGCGTTGAGGAAAACATGGCGCTGATGAACCCGCTGATTGAAGACCGGCAGCTGCTGCAGGCCCGGCTTCTGGCGGGGCTGGACGCCGCCGCTGCGCAGCCGGAAGTGGACGGCGGGAACATGGCCGCGATCGGATACTGTTTCGGCGGACTCTGCGTGTTGGACCTGGCGCGGGTCGGCGCGCCATTGCAGGGCGTAGTCAGCCTGCACGGCCTGTTCAATCCGCCCGGCAACACCGACGGCAATTCGATCAGCGCAAAGGTGCTGGTGTTGCACGGCTGGGCCGATCCGATGGTTCCGCCCGACACGGTAGTCGATCTGGCCACTGAAATGACCCGGGCGGGCGCCGACTGGCAGATCCACGCCTACGGCCACGCGCTGCATGGGTTCACCCATGACGCCCCGGCCGTGGCGGACGGCATCGGCTACAGCGAATCCGCCGACCGCCGGTCCTGGCAGTCGGTGCTGAACTTCTTGGCGGAGTTGTTTGCCTGAGCAGATAGATGGCTTCGTATTCGACCAATGAGTTCAAGAACGGGCTGAAGGTGATGCTGGGCGACGAGCCCTGCGCCATCATCGGAACCGAGTTCGTCAAGCCCGGCAAGGGACAGGCGTTTACGCGGGTCAAGCTTCGTTATCTTCGCACCGGCCGCGTGATTGAACGCAACTTTCGCTCCGGCGAATCGATACCCGCCGCCGATGTCGTCGACCGCGAAATGGACTACCTGTACAGCATCGGTCAGGACTGGGTGTTCATGGATACCGAGACCTACGAGCAGTACGAAGCAAACGAGGCGGCGATGGGAGGCTGCGAACGCTGGCTGGTGGAGCAAAGCCGCTGTCGCGTCACGCTGTTCAACGGCGCGCCGTTAACGGTCACGCCGCCGAATTTCGTCGAACTCAAGGTCACGCAGTCCGATCCCGGGATGAAGGGCGACACCGCCACCGGGGGAGTAAAGCCGGCGACCCTGGAGACCGGGGCCGTGGTGCGCGTGCCGCTGTTTGTGGAAGAAGGCGCCGTGATCAAGGTGGACACGCGCAGCGGAGAGTACATCGGCCGCGCCTAGCCCGCGGCGGATCAGACTTCGACGGAAATCCGTTCTCCCAGGGCCTGTCCGCAGCGTACTTCTTCCGCGGGCTCACGCTCAGGCAGCCAGGCAAGCAGATTCCGTGTCGCCACCAGCACGACCGTGGAGCCGAGGTTGAAGTGCGCGAGGTAGTCGCCGCGCTCGCACCTGGCGCCCAGGGGGCCCGGGAACCTCCACCGGGTCGGCACCGGCGGTATGCTCGAGTCTGTGCGGATATCGAACGCGGTGCTGATCGAGCCCACGTTGAGCGCGCCCACCATTACGACGCAGAATTTTCCGTCGCCGGTGTCGAAATGCAGCGCCAACCGCTCGTTGGTCGCCAGCACCGGGGGCGCAGCTTCAATAATGGCGGGGTTCACGGAAAGCCGCCTTCCGGGCAGGTACACGATTTCCCGCAGTTGTCCGTCGAGTGGCATGCGCACCCTGTGGTAGTCCGCCGGCCGCAGGTAGATGACGGCAACATGACCCTCGTCGTAAGGCTCCGCGCAACGCGAACCGCCGAGCAATTCCTCGATGGAGTAGCTTGCTCCCTTTGCCCTTGAAGGAGCCGTGCCGTTGACAGAGCCGATTCGCGTCAATATTCCGTCGGCGGGACTGACAACGCAGTCGTCCCCGCCCTCCGGTGTCCGCGCGCCTTCCCTGAGTTCGCGCGAAAAGAACTCGGCGAGGTTGGCGTATCCCCGGGGCACGGGCCGTGCGGCCTCCTCCGTGTTGATGGAGAACAGCCAGGCGAAGACCCGAATCAGCAATCCCCCCGGTCCCCTGAAGCGCGAAGCATGCGCCGCCAGGCGGCTGAGCGTCAGCAGCGGCAGAATGAAATGCAGGCGTACAAGCAGTCGGGCAAGCAAGTTCAGTCGTCTCAGGCGGGATCGCCGATTGTAGCCTCAGGCGATCGAAGTCTCGCGAAGATTCGGATAGATGCGCTTTTGCGACCTTGTCGATGAGTTGGCCGCCCGCCTGACAGCCGGGCGGGTCCACTTCGGCCACGGCATGGGCAGTGCGCGCGAAGAGGCTTTGGCGCTGGCGAACTTTGTCTGCCGGTCGGGGTTGTGGCAGCGCCGTTCCCTGCTTGGGCGGCAGGTGTCGCCGTCCGCGCGCGCGCGGGCCCTCAGGATTGCCTTCCTGCGAACCTCGCGCTGTCTGCCGCTGGCCTACCTGACCCGCGAGACCTGGTTTGCGGGAATGCGTTTTCACGTTGACAAGCGCGTCTGCATTCCCCGCTCACCGCTGGCCGAACTGATAGAGGACGGCTTCGAGCCCTGGCTGCAGGCGGGCGGACCGCGGCGCGTCATCGATCTTTGCACCGGTTCGGGCTGCATCGCCGCTGCCTGCGCATTCGCCTTTCCCGGAAGCGAAGTGGTCGCGACCGACATTTCGGCGGCCTCCCTGTGCGTGGCCGAGCGCAATCTGCGCCGGCTTGGCCTGCTGGGCCGGGTCGAACTCCGCGAGGGGGACCTGTTCGCCGGCGCGCGCGGGAAATTCGATCTCATCATTTGCAATCCTCCTTATGTCCCGACCGCTGCGTACCGTTCCCTGCCTCGCGAATACCGGCATGAGCCGCGACTGGCGCTGACGGCGGGCGCCGATGGGCTGGCCATAGCGTCCCGTATCCTCGGCGACGCGCCCGGATACCTCGCCGGTAACGGGCTTGTGGCGCTGGAAGTCGGCGAGGCGGCCGGCGCTCTTGCGGCCTCGCGACCGGAACTCCCTTTCTTCTGGCCGTCGCTGGAAAGGGGCGGGGAGGGCGTCCTGCTGCTGCGGGCGGAGGACCTGGCGGATTGATTTGGGAGGGAAGGCGTCTCGCCTTCCCGGAGGGCGGGACGCTGTGGGGGCATGCCCCCACTCCCGGGTTATTCGGGAGGCGGTTTCTTGAGTAGCTTGGCCAGCAGCCTGGCGATCTCCAGGCGCATCACGCGCCGGTCCAGGATCATGTCCAGAGCGCCGTGCTCCAGGAGAAACTCAGCGCGCTGAAAACCTTCCGGCAATTCCTCGCGTACCGTTTGCTTGATCACGCGGGGACCGGCGAAGCCGATCAGCGCCCCGGGCTCGGCGATCACGATATCCCCCTGCATCGCCAGGCTGGCCGACACGCCGCCCATGGTGGGGTTGGTCAGTACGGAGACGTACGGAAGCCCCGCCTCCGCCAGCTTGTGCAGCGCCGCGGTCGCCTTGGCCATCTGCATCAGGGAGAACAGCGCCTCCTGCATGCGCGCGCCGCCGGAGGCGGAAAAGTTGACCAGCGGCATGCCGTGTTCACGGCAATAGTCTGCGGCGCGGACGAATTTCTCGCCCACCACCGAACCCATGGAGCCGCCCATGAAGCCGAACTCGAACGCGCTGGCCACCAGCGGCTGTCCGTACAGCTTGCCTGCCATCGTTACCAGCGCCTCCAGTTCCCCGCTGCCGTCCCGCGCCTGGGTGATACGGTCCTTGTACCGCTTGGTGTCCCTGAACTTCAGCGGATCCTTGGGCTGCAGCCGCGGGGCGAGTTCCCTGGCCGTGTCGCTGTCCAGGAACAATTCCAGCCTGCGCCGGGCCGACAGGCGCATATGGTGCTCGCATTTCGGACAGACATGCTGAATGCGCTCGACTTCCGAGCGGTAGAGTTGCGTGCCGCAGGCATCGCACTTGACCCACACGCCCTCCGGCACGCTCTTCTTCGGCCGTCGCGTCGTGATCCGCGACGGCATTAATCTGCGCAGCCAGGAAATCGCCATAAGACTTTGATTTTAGCCTAAATATCTTCCGGCACTTGAAGAAGCGCATCGAGACTGGCCGGGCTTCCCTGAGGGAGCAGGGCCGGCGGATACTCGATCCGTTGAAGGTACAGGCCCTGGGGAGGCGCGGCCGGGCCCGCGGCCGTGCGGCTGCGCGCCTCAAGAACCTCGGCGATCCAGGCGCCCTCCTTGCGGCCGCGCCCCACATGCGCCAGGGAGCCGGCGATGTTCCTGACCATGCGCTGCAGGAAGCCGTTTGCCCGGCAAACGATCCATACCCGTTGTCCGCTGCGGCGCACCCGGATATCCATGACATTCCGAACCGGGGACCGGGCCTGGCAGTCGGCGGCCCGCCACGAGCTGAAGTCGTGTTCGCCGGCAAGCGCCTGGGCCGCGCGGTGCATCGCCTCGTCGTCCAGCCTGTCCCGGATCAGCCATGCGCGGTTGCGTTCCAGCGCCGAGCGCACGCTGCGATTGAGGATCAGGTAGGCATAGGTGCGGGCGACCGCCGAGTGCCTCGCATGGAAATCGCCCGCCACCTCGCGAACCCAGAGCAGATTGATGTCGTCGGGAAGGTAGGTATTGGCGCCGAACAGCCAGGCGCGCCGGCTGCGCCTGGCGCTGGTGTCGAAATGCGCGACCTGCTCGACGGCGTGGACTCCGGCGTCGGTGCGCCCGGCGCCCATGCATCGCACCTCCTCGTCGGCCACCCGGCTCAGCGCGCGGTTGACCGCATCCTGAACATTGGGGCTGCCGCTTTGCGATTGCCAGCCGTGGAAGCCGCTGCCGTCGTACTCCAGCCCGAGGGCAAGCCTTGCGGGGGTCATGCGCTCTTGGGGTTCTCCGGCGTAAGCCTGTCGCGCATCCGGCGCAGCGCTTCGGCGACTTCTTCGCCGTACTCGTCGTCCCCGGCTTCAGCTATGTGGGCGAGAACCTCGAGCGCCTCGGCGTCCCGGCCCATTTCCTGGAGTGCGCGCACCAGGTCCATGTAGTTCCCGGGCTCGAGTTCGCCCAGGGCCTCCGAAAGAACTGCATCGGGTTCCACCGTGATTTCGTCGTCGGCCCGCCCGGGCCGCTCTTCTTCGCTGCCGTCCCGACCCCGCGAAGCTTCGCCGGCCTTTTTCGCATGCGCGCCGCGGATGAACCTTCCGGCCACAGCCGGCGCGCCGAGCATGATCCCCGATAAAACACCAAAGGTCAGCACGGCGAAGACCAGGGACAGGCCCCAGGCCCACAGCGAGAACAATCCTTCCTGCGGGATCGCGGGCGCGGCCACAAGCGCAATGAACAGCGAAACGGCCAGTATCGTGTTCCGACCGTATGGTCGCATCACGACACTTGGATTCGGAGCACGATCCTGCCTTTCATACCAGTTTCGCGTTACGGAATCAGACCGCGTTGTCGCGGATCATGAGCTCTGCGATCTGCACCGCGTTGAGCGCTGCCCCCTTGCGCACGTTGTCCGCGACTACCCAGAAATTGAGGCCTTTGTCGTGCGAGATGTCCTCGCGCACCCGTCCGACGAAGACGGCATCGGAGCGGGTCGCGTCGATCCCCGGGGTGGGATAGCCGCCGGCCTGGTCCTGGCTCATGACTACCACGCCCCGGGCGGCCCGAAAGAGCCCGAGCGCCTCCTCGACCGCGACCTTGCGCTTCAGTTCCACGCTGACGGCTTCGGAATGGCCGTAGAACACCGGCACGCGCACCGCCGTGGCGCTTACTCTCAATGCCTCGTCGCCGAGGATCTTGCGGGTCTCCCACACGATCTTCATTTCTTCCTTCGTATAGCCGTTGGCCTGGAAGTCGTCGATGTGCGGCACCGCGTTGAATGCGGCGCTGGGCGTCTCCGCCGCCTCTTCGGGGCGGCCCTTGCCGGCCATCATTTCCGCCGTGTGCCTGACCAGGTCAGCCATCGCACGGCGTCCGGCGCCGGAGACCGCCTGGTAGGTGGCCACGCCAATCCTCTCGATACCGATAGCGTCGTGCAGGGGTTTGAGTGCCACGACAAGCTGGATCGTGGAGCAGTTCGGATTGGCCACGATTCCACGCTCGCGGCATTCAGCCAGGGCCGAGGGATTCACCTCCGGCACCACCAGCGGCACATCGTCGTCATAGCGAAACGCCGACGAGTTGTCGATCACTATCGCTCCCTGTCCCGCGGCGCGTGGCGCATGCTCGGCCGCTGTTCCGGCGCCGGCCGAGAACAGCGCGAAGTGCACGCCGGAGAAATCAAAGTCGTTCAGCGCCTGAACCGCGACCTGGCGTTCGCCGAACTCGACGGTCTTGCCGATCGAGCGTTCGCTGGCCACCGCGTGGAACTGGTCAACCGGGAACTCGCGCTGCGCCAGGATCTGCGCGATGGTCTCGCCGACCAGCCCTGTGGCGCCGACCACAGCGACGTTGTAGCCGTTCATGTCAGCTCCGCGCCGCCGCAGTCCGGCGGGAAGCCTCGGCCTGCGAGGAAGCCTGGCGCTCGACATCGCCGCATTGCGCGCGGTCGCGCAGATAGTGGTCCATGAGCGTAATCGCCAGCATGGCCTCGGCGATCGGCGTGGCGCGCAGTCCCACGCAGGGATCGTGCCGCCCGCCGGTGCTGATTTCGGTCGCCGCACCGGCGCGGGTCACCGTCGCACCCTTCTTGCGTATGCTGGAGGTGGGCTTCATCGCGATGCTCACCAGCAGGTCCTGTCCCGACGAAATGCCGCCCAGGGTGCCGCCGGCGTCGTTCTTCAGAAAACCGCCGGGCGCAATCTCGTCGCGATGCTCCGAACCGCGCTGTTCCACGGCGGCGAAGCCGGCGCCGAACTCCACGCCCTTGACCGCGTTGATGCTCATCAGCGCGTGCGCGATGACCGCTTCGAGCTTGTCGAACACGGGTTCTCCCAGCCCGGCGGGCACCCCCCGGGCGCAAATGTTGATTCGCGCGCCGATCGAGTCGCCCGCCAGCCTCAGTTCGTCCATGAACGACTCCAGTTCTTTCAGCCGGGCGGGGTCGCCGCAGAAGAACGGGTTGTCGTTGATGATCTCGGGGTTCGGGCACTTGAGCCGGATCGGTCCGAGTTGCGCCACGTAGCCGTAAATCGTAATGCCCGCCCGCTCGCTTAAGTACTTGCGCGCTATCGCTCCGCCGGCGACCCGCATGGCCGTCTCCCGGGCGGAGGCGCGTCCCCCTCCGCGGTAGTCGCGAATTCCGTACTTCTGCTGGTAGCTGAAGTCGGCGTGCCCCGGACGGAACTTGTCCTTGATGGCGGAGTAGTCGCGGGGCCGCTGATCGGTGTTCTCGATCATCAGCCCGACCGGGGTGCCGGTCGTTACGCCCTCGAATACCCCCGACAGGATGCGCACCTGGTCCGCCTCCTTGCGCTGCGAAGTATGGCGCGAGCGCCCGGGACGCCGCCGGTCCAGGTCGACCTGTATGTCGGCTTCGCACAATTCCATGCCCGGCGGGCAGCCGTCCACGATGGCGCCCAGCGCCAGGCCGTGGCTCTCGCCGTAAGTTGTGACGCTGAACAGGCGTCCTATGGTGTTGCCGGACATGGTGCAATCCGCGCGCGGGAGGACAGAAGCAATATTTTACGCTTGCACACATTCGCCCGGGAGGGAGCGCGTCCCGCTCTCCGCGAAGCCGGGACGCCTTCGCCCCCAGGCGCATATAATTCCGCGCAATGCAATCGCCGGTGCTTGAGCGGCTGGTGGGCGGAGCGGTGCTGGTGGCGCTGCTCCTGTTGCTGGCCCTGGTAATCGGCCCTCGAGAGGGGGCCCGTATGCCGGACGAAGGCGGGGCTGAAGTCCCCCGGGCACAGGATGCACCCGGATTTTTGGAAGGCGAAGCTTCAGCCTTTCCTGCTGATGCCGGCAATGGTGGCGAACGCCCGCCCGCCCTCGAATGGGACGGCCAGCGTCCAGAGCCGGACGCCGATCCTCCGGAGCCCGCGGCAGGCGGTCCGGATCAGGCAGGCGCCCAGGCCCCGCGCGATCCTTCAGCCGCCGCCGCCGTTTCCGCAGCGCCTGCAGGCCGGTGGGCCGTTCAGGTCGGCAGTTTTTCCGCGCGCGACAATGCCGACCGCCTGTCCGACTGGTGCCGTGAAAAGGGCTACGGCGTTCGGGTTTTGGCCCTGCCCGACAATGGCCGGACGCTCTACCGGGTCCGCGTGGGCCCCTATGCGTCAAGGGACGAAGCGCGTTCGGCGGTCGCGGAACTGGCCTTGCTGGGACGCTCGGGATTCGTGTCGGACTGGCCGGAGGCGTCGCCGTGACCCTTTTCGACTGGATCGCGCTGGCGGTCTTCCTTTCCGCCGCCTATCTCGGAATGAAGCGCGGCTTTCTGGGCGCGTCCCTGAGCCTGGGTTCCTGGGTCGCCGCAATCTTTCTCGCCTTTGCCTTCGGCGACCTCGTCGTGTCGACGCTGCTGTCGGACTGGCCGGCGAAGATCGAGTCCTGGCTGGCGGGCAACCCGCTGGCCGGGGCGATCTTCCGCGGCCCGTCGGCGGCCGAGTCGATTGCCCTTTGGGGCGCGCGCCTCGGCATCCTCGTCATCGTGCTGGTGATCGGCACAACCCTGGCCGGCCTGGTGTCCAGGGCCGTTGATGGCAGCGTGCTCGCTTCCGCGGATCGCGCCTTGGGCGTATTATTGGGCGCAGCCAAGGGCTGGCTGATTGCAGGTGGGCTTCTGCTTTTGTGCACACACGTAGGGCCGGAGAGTTGGGTGCAGGGTTCGATGACCCTGCCGATCCTTGAGCCCGTAAGTAACGCCCTGGGCCTGCTGCTCGCCGCATTGGGAGGCCGCTGATGTGCGGGGTAGTCGGCCTGATGAGTCACGGCGCGGCCGCGGCGGAGATTTACGACGCGCTGATCATGCTCCAGCACCGGGGCCAGGACGCGGCCGGCATCATGACCGACGATGAGGGCATGTGCCGCAAACGCCGGGCCCGCGGACTGGTGCGCGAGACCTTCCGCACCCGCCACATGCAAAGTCTTCGCGGTTCCGCCGGCCTGGGCCATGTGCGCTATCCCACCGCGGGCTCCGACAAGAACTCCGAGACCCAGCCGTTTTTCGTCAACAGCCCCTACGGGATCGCCCTGGCCCACAACGGCAACCTGACCAACGCCCATGAGCTGGCCGGCGAGATGCTCCAGCGCGACCGCCGCTACCTCAACACCGATTCCGACAGCGAACTGCTGCTCAACGTGTTCGCCCACGAGCTCCTGCGCACTTCGCGCCGGTCGATGGACACCGACGCGGTGTTCCGCGCGGTGCGCGGAGTCCACAAGCGCTGCAAGGGCGCCTACTCGGTGGTGTGCCTGATTCTCGGTTTCGGCCTGGTCGCTTTCCGCGACCCCTACGGCATTCGTCCGATGGTCGTCGGGCGGCGGGAATCCGCGAAGGGACCGGAGTACCTGGTGGCGTCCGAGAGCGTCGCGCTGCAGCAGCTCGGCTTCGAGCTGCTGCGGGACGTGATGCCGGGCGAGGCCTGGGTCTTTCCCTATGGAGAGGAGGCGCTGACCCGCCAGTGCGCGGCCCGCACGCAATACACGCCGTGCATTTTCGAATACGTCTATTTCGCCCGCCCCGATTCGCTCATGGACAAGATCTCGGTGCACAAGGCGCGGCTGAGAATGGGCGAGCGCCTGGCGGAAAAGATTCAGCGCGAGCACGACACCAGCGACGTGGACGTGGTCATCCCGATCCCGGACACCAGCCGCACCAGCGCCATGGAAGTGGCGAGCCGGCTTAACGTCAAGTACCGCGAGGGCTTCATCAAGAACCGGTATATCGGCCGCACCTTCATCATGCCGGGCCAGGACGAGCGCAGGCGCTCCGTGCGTCAGAAACTCAACCCGATCAACCTGGAGTTCCGCGGCAAGAACGTGCTCCTGGTGGACGACTCCATCGTGCGCGGCACCACCTCGCGGCAGATCGTCGAGATGTCCCGGGAGGCGGGCGCCAGGAAGGTCTATTTCGCTTCGGCCGCGCCACCGGTCCGCCACCAGAATGTGTACGGGATCGACATGCCCGCGCCCGACGAGCTGATCGCATCCAATCGCAGCGTGGAAGAGATCCAGGAGCGCATCGGCGCCGACTGGCTGATTTACCAGGACCTGGGCGACCTGATTTCCGCGGTGAATTTTCGTCGCGCGGAGATCACGGGTTTTGACGTGTCCTGCTTTAACGGCGAGTACGTGACCGGCGGAGTGGACCGCAAGCTGCTCCTGCGGGTCGCCCGGGAGCGCGCCGACAAGGTGCGGGCCAAGCGCCGGTCGCGCAAGCGGAAAGGCAAGAAGGCCGCAAAGGTGGCCGCCGCCCGGACGGTAGCGCCCGCTCAGCCGGCGAAGATAGCCGAATTACCCGCCCTGGAAGTCGAACGGGGCTAGCCGGAACCCGTTCTCGTCGTGCTCCAGCGCCCAGCCGCGCTGGTACCAGTCCCCCAGCACAATCCGCGTGGCGGGCTCATCGTCCAGGTCAAATTCATGCACGGCGGGGCGGTGCGTGTGTCCGTGAATCATTCGCCGCACTGCGTTCGCGCGCATCGCCTCGGCCACGGCGGATGCGTTGACGTCCATGATCTCCATCGGCTTGCCGCCGGTCGAAATACGGCTGGCGTCTCGCGCCTGGGCCGCGAGCGCACGCCGGGCCGCCAGCGGCAGCGCGAGGAACTGGGCCTGCCACTTCGGATCGCGGACCATGGTCCGAAATTCCTGGTAGTCGTGGTCGTCCGTACAAAGGGTGTCGCCATGCATCAGGAGCACGCGTTCGCCCTCCAGTTCGACCACGCTGCTTTCCGGCAGCAGTGTTACTCCCGTGCGCCGCGCGAAACCGTCTCCGGCCAGGAAATCCCGGTTGCCGTGAACGAACCGCGCCGGAACCCCGCCTGAAGTCAGTTCCGCCAGGGCGTCCATAACTGCGCCGGCCAGCGGGTCGTCGTCGTCATCGCCGATCCAGGCTTCGAACAGGTCGCCCAGTATGTACAGGGCATCGGCCCGGGCGGCGCGATGCTTCAGGAATTCACGGAAGGCTTGGGTTGCGTGGTTTCGGGTAGCGTCCAGGTGGAGATCGGAGATGAAAAGGGTGCTCATTCCGTCACGCGCAATACGCGGTCAATGATCACCGGCGCCGCCGGCACCTCGGCGCGGAAGGGACCGCCCGGACCGGTGGCGCGGTCGCCGATCGCATCGACCACCTCCATGCCGCTCACCACCCTGCCGAACACCGCATATCCCCAGCGTCCCGGCCGCGGATTCAGCGCCACGTTGTCCTGAAGATTGACGTAGAACTGGTTTTGCGCCGAGTGCGGGTCCCCGGTGCGGGCCATGGCGACGGTGCCGCGCAGATTGGAGCGGCCGTTGCCGGATTCGTTCGGCAATGTTTCGTCGATCGCCCGCTCCTGGAAATCTACCGACCATCCGCCGCCCTGAATCACGAAGTCCTTCACGACGCGATGGAAGATCGTGCCTTCATAAAAGCGGCTTGCCGAGAGGCGCAGGAACTGCGCCACGGTCAATGGCGCGTCGTTGGCGAACAGCTCCAGCGTGAAGGCGCCGGCGGTGGTTTCCACCCGCACCCGCGGAAAGGGATCGAAGGCGTCTTCCGCCTCGGCGGCCTCCTGCGCCTCGGCTGCGCCGGCGCCCAGCGCCAGCAGGCACAGCGCCGCAGCCCACACCCGGGAACGAGGGCGTCCCCCCTGGGAACGAGGGCGTCCCCCCCTCTGAATTCTCATATGCCTCATTCTTGCTGCTCCCTACGAAGCTCTCGTGTTGTATATCGCGGCATCCAGCGTGTTCTGCAGCAGCATGGCGACGGTCATGGGCCCCACGCCGCCCGGAACCGGGGCAATCCAGGCTGCGCGCTTGAGAGCCTCCTCGAATTCTACGTCGCCGCGCAAGGTTCCGTCGCTCATGCGCGTGATTCCGATGTCCATCACGACGGCGCCCGGCCGTATCCATGCGCCGGGGACCAGCCCGGGCTTGCCCACGGCGCTGCACAGAATTTCCGCATCCGCAACATGCTTCTCGAGGTTGCCGGTGAAGCGGTGGCACACCGTTACGGTGGCGCCGGCCAGCAGCAGTTCCAGGGCCAGCGGCCGCCCCACCAGGTTGGAGGCGCCCAGCACCACGCAATGTTTGCCCTTCGGGTTGACGCCGATCCTTTCCAGCATGCGGATCACGCCCACCGCGGTGCAGGGCCGCAGCCGGGGTTCGCGCAGCGCCAGCAGGCCGAACGTCAGCGGATGGAAGCCGTCCACGTCCTTGGACGGGTCAATCCGCTGGATGACGTTCAGGGTGTTGACCTGTCCGGGCAGCGGAAGCTGCACCAGGATACCGTCCACGTTCCCGTCGCGATTGAATTCGTCGATCAGCGCCAGCAGGGCCGGTTCGTCCGTCTCCGCCGGAAGATTGCGGTCGATGGACAGGATTCCGGCGCCGGCGCAGGCGCGCCGCTTGTTGCGAACGTAGACCTGCGAGGCCGGATCCTCGCCAACCAGCACCGTGGCGAGTGCGGGCGCGCGCTGGCCCGTCGCCGATCGTTCAATCACGGATAGCCGGATTTCCTCGCGAATCGCCGCCGCGATGGCCTTTCCGTCTATCAGTTGCGCGGTCATGAGGATTTCGCAGCGATTTTACCGACTGGCGTGCGTGCTAGCCAGCGCGGCGGCAATACGGCCACCGCTCCCCGTTCAGGTGACGCGGGCCTGCAAGGTTGCTATCATCCGGTGCTTCTTGAGCGGTCCCTGTGACCCCCGCATCCGGGAGAGGAAAGCATGCGATTTTCGATCATTCTTTGGGCGATGGTGCAGGCGATGCGATTGACCAGGCTCATGTACGCCGAGTTCAGGAATCGCCTCAAGGAACGGAACGTCACCGCGCAGTTCAGGTTGCAGGACAACTCCCAGGGGCGGTGGGTACAAATCGCCGACGGCAGGATCCGCTCGGGTAGCGGCATTCACGACAACCCCGACTTCGCCGTCGTCTTCAAGAACCGGGCTATCGCCGAGGAATTCCTGACTCCGCCTTTCGACCAGCTCGTGCGGATCGACGCCGCCAAGAACTTCAAGCTGACCGTCGAAGGATCGGACGAGGCATCGGTCTGGTTCATGATCACGCTCAACCGCATGCAGTCCATTCGCTGGAAGATCGGGACGGACATGGGGAACGGCGTCGTTCGCTATACCAACGGCACCAATGGCGGACCGATCTTTGTCTACGTCAAGGAGGGCAAGATCGTCCGCATCACTCCCGTGGACTTCGACAAGAACGACGCGCCTTCCTGGACCATCAAGGCGCGGGGCAAGGAATTCACCCCGCCGCGGCGCACCACCCTGGCCGCGCACGGGATGTGCCAGAAATCCATGGTCTATTCGAAGAACCGGATCCTGTACCCGATGAAACGGGTGGACTTCGATCCCGACGGAGAGCGCAATATCCAGAATCGCGGTAAGTCGGAGTTTGTGCGCATCAGCTGGGACGAGGCGCTGGACATCGTGGTCAAGGAAATCAAACGCTCCAAGAAGCATGGCCCCGGGGCGGTGCTGGTAGCGCACGGCTCGCACCACCAGTGGGGCAATCTGGGACATTACCTGAGCGCCTTCAACCGCTTCTGGAACCTGCTGGGCTGTTCGAAGCTGCACAACAATCCCGACAGCTGGGAGGGCTGGTACTGGGGCGCCATGCATCACTGGGGCAACAGCATGCGCCTGGGCACGCCCGAGTTCTACGGCACCGTGGAGGACTGCCTCAAGGAAGCGGAACTGATGGTCTTCTGGTCGAGCGACCCGGACGCCAGCTACGGCTACGAGGGTACCGTGCGGCGCGAGTGGGCAAAAGAGCTGGGCATCCCCATGGTTCATATCGACCCGTTTCTGAATCACACGGCGGCCCATCTGGGCGGCAAGTGGATCTCGCCCAAGCCCGGCACCGATTCCGCATTGGCCCAGGCCTTGTGCCACGTGTGGATCACCGAGGACCTCTACGACAGGGAATTCGTCGAGAAGCGGACCACCGGCTTCGACGAATGGAAGGCTTACATCCTCGGCGAGTCGGACGGCACGCCGAAGACGCCCGAATGGCAGGAGGCCGAAACGAGAGTACCGGCACGTGAGGTCAGGGCGCTGGCCCGGGAATGGGGCAGCAAGAAGACCTATCTCGGCGCCGGCGGCTGGGGCTGCGGCCTCGGCGGCGCCGGGCGCGGACCGATGGGCATGCAGTGGGCGCGGATGATGACGATTCTGGGCGCGATGCAGGGCTTCGGCCGGGCGGGAGTGAACTTCGGAAACCTCCAGTTCGGGGCCCCGCTGGACTTCTCCTTCTACTTTCCCGGTTATGCGGAAGGGAGCATGTCGGGCGAACTCACCTACAGCGCCAATGCGGCCAACAACTACCAGCGCATGCCGCATGTCGTGACCATGAACTCGTCGCGCCAGAACATTCCCAAGATTCGCCTGCCCGAGGCGATCATGGAAGGCAGCGCGATGGGCTTTCTCACCGATGTTTCCTCCGTGCGCGGCCAGTTCCTGCGTTTCGGATACCCGGCGCCCGGTCACGCCAAGATCCAGATGATGTACAAGTATGGAAGTTCTTCCTTCGGCACCATGGTCGACTCCAACCGCTGGGTGCGGATGTACCAGTCGGAAAACCTGCCCTTCGTGGTCAACCAGTCGGTATGGATGGAAGGCGAGACGCCGTATTCGGACGTCATTCTTCCCGCCTGCACCGTGTTCGAGCGCTGGGACATCGGCGAGTACTACAACGTCGGCGCGGGCTACGTGCATCACATGTTCTCGATGGTCAATCACCGGGTGGTGTCGCTGCAGCACAAGTGCATCGAGCCGCTGGGCGAGTCGAAGTCCGATTACGACATCTTCCTCGCCGTGGCCGAACGCCTGGGGCTCGGCGCGATGTACTCGGAAGGCGGCAATACCGAGCTGGACTGGTGCAAGCGGGTGTTCGATTCATCGGACGTGGCCAAGCACACCACCTGGAAGGAGTTCCTCAAGAAAGGCTACTTCGTGGTGCCCGCGGATCCGGAAGACGCCCGCGCGCCCACGGCCAATCGCTGGTACTACGAGGGGCGGAAGAAGGACACGCCCGAGCCCTATCCGCTGCCGGCGGATTACGTGGGCGAGTTCGGCGAAGGACTGCAGACGACTTCCGGCAAGTTCGAGTTCCTGCCCGAAACCCTGAGCCAGATCGACGATCCGGCGCGGCCACCGCTCAATAAGTACCAGAAGAGCTACGAGAACGCCGAAGCCGAACCGGCCCTGGCGGACTTTCCCCTGCAACTGCTGACCCCGCATACGCGCTATCCGTTTCACATCATGGGCGACGACGAGGGCTGCACGCTACAGGACATCCGCGAGCATCGCGTAACGGTGAACGGCCATTCCTACCTGGTCGCGCGCGTCAACAGCCGGGATGCAGAGGAAAGAGGAGTCCGCGATGACGACCTCATACGCCTGTGGAACCAGAGGGGCTCGGTGGTCTGCGCCGCCCAGGTGACGGACCGGCTCAGGCCCGGCGTGGTCAGTGCCTGTACCGGGTCGGCGCAATACCGGCCGGTGGGCGAGCCGGGCAACTCCACCGATCTCGGCGGCTGCGTGAACATGCTGAGCCCGAAGAAGACGATTACCGAGCAGTCCAGCGGCATGGCGCCGAACACCAGCCTGATTCAGTTCGAGAAATGGACCGGCGCGGACACCTGGCAACGGTCGGAGGCGGCGTAATGGCGAAGAAATGGAACATGATTGTCGACGTCGCGCGCTGCGATAACTGCCGCAACTGCTTCCTGGCGACCAAGGACGAGCATATCGGCAACGAGTTCCCCGGCTATTCCGCGCCGCAGCCGGAACGCGGGCATAGCTGGGTGGACATCAAGCGCCGTGAGCGCGGCAGCTGGCCGGCGGTGGAGGCGCACTTCATGCCGGTAATGTGTAACCACTGCGATGACGCGCCTTGCATGAAGGCGGCAAAGGACGGCGCCATCACCAAGCGCGCCGACGGCATCGTGCTGATCGATCCGGTGAAGTCGAAGGGGCAGAAGGAGATCGTCGATGCCTGTCCCTATGGGGCCATCTACTGGAACGAGGACGAACAGGTCCCTCAGGCCTGGTTCTTCGATGCGCACCTCCTGGACAAGGGCTGGGACAAGACGCGGATCGAGCAATGCTGTCCGACCAACGCTTTTCGGTCGGTGAAAGTCGAGGACAGGGAGATGCAGCGGATCAGCGAGGAAGAAGGCCTGCAAGTCCGCAAGCCGGAACTCGGCACAAAGCCGCGTGTGCATTACAAGAACATGCACCTGATGACCCACTGCTTCGTGGCGGGGTCGGTCGTCGTTGACGCCGACGGGGTTGAGGAGTGCGCCCCGGACGCGGAGGTCGTGCTGGAACAGGACGGCAGGGAACTGGCGCGAACCACAAGCGATACTTTCGGCGATTTCCGCTTCGACAAACTTGCGAAGAACAGCGGCCAGTATCGCGTGCAGATCAAATCGGATGCATCCGGCAGCGCTTCGGCATCGTTCGAACTCGGCGGAGAGTGCCTTTACATCGGCGCCATTTCCCTGGCAAATTGAGGCGGAAGCGTCCGGAGAGACGCTTCGCAGCCGCTCAGGCGCCGCCGCTGCCGGAGTCGTTTTCCCGCCGATTCTCGTCGTGTTCGCGAATGGCCTTTTTCAGTTTCGGTGATGGCCGAAAGAGGACCCCCAATCGAACCGGGACGCTGATCAAGGCGTCATCATCGTCGGGACGCGCGCCGGGCAGGCGCACCTTCATCGGCTTGTATTGCCGGGGCATGAGCCGTCCGAATCCTCTGAGCGTGACTTCCCGGTTCTCGGTCAGGCCCTGGCCGACGATATCGATAAATTCATTGATCGCCTTGCGCGCCAGCTCGAAATGCGGAACGCTCCTTCGCGACTCGCGGGTCACCCTTTTGGGTGCGGGCGCCTGGGGGGGCAGGTTGTCGCGGAATTGCAATGCCACTTCCCTGATCATTTCGCGACGTCCAAGCTTCCTGCGTGTGCTGGACTTCTGCAAAGTCATGTCTGCCGTCGCCCCCCGACTTGGCCTCTGGCAAACTGTATAGTAAACCTCCCAAATGGGTTATGGCAATGGTCTTGTTTCGCCCGCAGGAATCATGGGATGAATAACATGCGCTCACGTGAAAAAAACGCTCCCGTTGTGCGTGCCGATATCGAAAGGCGGTTCAGGGAAAACCTGAACATGACGAATTTCGGCGCCGGCGCCATGGCAAGGGCCATTCTGGAGGTTTTCAGCCGCAATCTGGTCGAAGGCAACACGATCGACCTGCGCACGGTGGGGAAGTTCGAAACGAAACTCAAGGCCGCCCGGATGCACCACATGCTGACCGGCGCCTCGAACGGGCGCATGAGGATGACGGCGGCCCGCCGGGTGGTGCGGTTTTCGCCGTCCAAGAAGCTGCGCGCGCGCATGATCGCCCATCACGAGACAAATCGCGGGAAGGTCTGATTGAGACCGCTTGCGGCTTGCGCCCGGGCCGGCGCCGTCAGGTCAGGTCAAAGCCCCGGTAGCCATTTTCAACGACCCGCTCGCAATGCTCCGCGTAGGTGGGGAAGCCGCCCACGTAGGGCATGAAGCCGCCCGGCTTGCCCGGGATATTGGCGCCCGTGTACCAGGACGCGCAGTTGCCGCGTATGGACTGTTGCGCCACCTCGTCGTTGTGCGCGGCCCAGTCCTCTTCCTCCCGCGCCTTCGCTTCGATTGCGTCCAGCCCGCGGTCGCGCACGTGGACGAGGCAATCGGCGATCCAGTCGACATGCTGCTCGATACCGGTCACCATGTTGATTAGCACCGACGGGCTGCCCGGCCCGTTGACCATGAACAGGTTGGGGAAACCCTGCGTCGCCAGGCCAAGATACGCGCGCGGGCCTTCCGCCCACTTCTCCTCTAGCGACAGGCCGTCCCGGCCTCTCAGGTCCACGGCCAGCAGCGCTCCCGTGATGGCGTCGTAGCCGGTGGCGAACACGATGGCGTCCACCGCATGCACCGTTTCGCCTACGCGAACGCCCTCGGGCACGATGCCGTCAATCGGCTCGCGGCGGATGTCCACCAGCGTCACGTTGTCCCGGTTGTACGTCGGGTAGTAGTCCGTGTCTACGCACATGCGCCGGCAGCCCAGCGGGAAGTCCGGCGTCAGCAGGTCGGCCACCTCTTCGTCGTCCACCAGCTCCCGGATCTTGCCCCGCACGAAGTCGGACGCCGTACGGTTGGCGTCCTCGCTGAACAGCAGATCGGCGAACGCACCCTGGAACGCCAGCCCGTAGTTCCGCCACCACCGCTCGTACACCTCTTCCCTTTCCGCATCGGAAACGGCCAGCGCGGACCGGCCCGCCGGCTTGAAGGGCAGCGCGGTAAAGCCCTTCTTCGATGCCGCGCGAATCTCGCGGTAACGGAACTTGACCTCGCGCAACTCATGCGGATCGAGCGGACGGTTACTGGCCGGGACGGCGTAGTTGGGCGTGCGCTGAAACACAGTCACATGCGCGGCCTGCTCCGCGATCAGCGGAATCGACTGAATGCCGGACGATCCCGTGCCGATCACGGCCACCTTCAGGCCCCTGAAATCCACCCCCTGGTGCGGCCACTGGCCCGTGTGATACGACTCGCCCGCGAAGCTGTCGCGCCCGGGAATGTCCGGCAGACTGGGCGTGGAAAGAACGCCGCTCGCCATGACGCAGAACCGCGCCCTGTGCGTCTGCCCGTCGTCGGTCGTGACCGTCCAGTGCGAGGGCGCATCGGCCGACGCCTCCTGGAACCGGGCTGCAGTGACCCGCGTGTTGAACTGGATGTGCCGGCGCAGGTCGAACCGGTCGGCCACGTGGCGGATGTACGAGAGAATCTCAGGCTGGGACGCATACCGCTCCGACCACTCCCACTCCTGCTGAAGATCGTCGTCGAACTGGTACGAATAATAAATACTCTCGATGTCGCAGCGGCATCCCGGATATCGGTTCCAGTACCAGGTGCCCCCCACATCGTCGCCCGCCTCGAACGCATGCACCGAAAACCCGAGACGGCGGAATTTGTGGACGGCATAAACGCCGGCGAATCCCGCCCCCACCACAATCAGATCGAGCATCGCGCGCGGATCAGGGTCCGTCGCTTGCGGCCTGTTCCGCAGCCTCGGCCGTCCAGGCTTCCCTTACCGCACGCCCGCGCTCAAGCAGGGGATTGAATTTCTCGTAATCCACCTCCTTCTGCCTGAGCCGGTCAAG
The DNA here is from genome assembly GCA_951828235.1 of uncultured Gammaproteobacteria bacterium. Lineage (GTDB taxonomy): Bacteria > Pseudomonadota > Gammaproteobacteria > Steroidobacterales > Foliamicaceae > Foliamicus. The sequence continues at coordinate 644,965 of OX639965.1, read as the reverse complement.
ATAGGCCCCGGGCGTCAGGGGCGACTCGGCCCAATGGATATACCGCCATCCTTCCGGCTTCTTGCGAAGGACCGCGCTCATCCGGATCTCCTCTCCCAGGGGGAGCCTGCCTCGCATCTTCATTTCGAAATGCATGTACCAAACGACAATGGCGAGATCATCGGCGATGAGCTTGACCGAAATGTCATACATCTCCTCGCGCAGGGCTTCCAGCACCGGGTTCGGCAAGGGCGGAGCCAGATAGGCCCTGAGCGGCTCCCAGCCGATGAACCAGCGTTCCTGTTCCTCGGCCAGGTAGAAAGGCGCCTCTTCGTCCTGATCCCAAAGGTCCAGCACCTTTCGGAAGTCCTGCGTGTTCCAGACCTCCGCGGTTTCGTGAATGAAGGCCTCGATGGCGGCGATTTCGTCCTGCTCGGCCGCTCGGGCCGAGTCTATGTCAAGTGCTGTCATGGTCAATGCCACCCCCAATAAAAGAGTCGCCCGCAGCGACGCAAACACAGTTGAGCCCACAATTTTCCCCTTGCAGATGTTCTCACGTCCAATCGTAAACCAAGAGCCGGCTCGGGTCCTGTCACATTGCAATTCCTCGGACCCATAAATGACCGATAAATCAATCATAAGCTATACTGATGACCGGTTTTACAGTCATTCTATTCCCACAATGCCCCATATACCGCGCAGCTATTCGCACCTTACCGAACAAGCGCTGCTTCTTCTGGGTAAGCGGATCCGGTTGGCCCGGAAGCGCCGGCGCATGTCCGAGCAGGACCTGGCGTCGCGTATCGGCGTGGCGCGCAGCACCATGCAGCTCATCGAGAAAGGCACTCCCTCAGTGGCCGTGGGCCTCGTGTTTGAGGCCGCCACGATCACCGGAGTGGACCTGTTCGTCCCGGAGGCCACAACGCTGGCGCCCCAGTTGGAGCGAACCGACGACAAGCTCGCGTTGATGCCGGGGTCGATTCGCAAACCGGCGTCAGAGGCGGACTTTGACGATGACTTCTGAGCCTGAAATCGTCCGGCCGCGCGAGGCGTTCGTCTGGATCTGGCTGCCCGGCCGGACCGTGCCCGTGGTTGCCGGGCGTATTCGCGCACGAGATGATCACTTTGCCTTTACGTATGGTCGCTCGTACCTGGAGCGGGAAGGCGCGATTCCCATCTATGTTCCCGAATTGCCCCTGCGGCGCGGACCGATACGGCCCGAACCGCCTATTGAGATCGCCGGCGCCCTGCGTGACGCGGCGCCGGACGCCTGGGGGCGGCGCGTCATTGCCTATCGGCTCTTCGCCGGCCGCGGGGGGATGCGCGGGGACCAACCGGACGATCTCGGCGAACTCACCTTTCTGCTCCTGTCCGGCTCCGACCGGATAGGGGCGCTGGACTTTCAACCTTCTCCGAGCGAATACGCGCCCCGCGAGGCTTCGCCGGCATCGCTTGAACAACTGCTCACGGCGGCCGAGCGCGTTGAACGCGGTCTGCCCCTGTCACCGGATCTGGCCGACGCGCTGCTGCATGGCACGTCCATCGGAGGCGCGATGCCGAAGGCGCAAATCCGGGAGGGAAACAAGCAGTACATCGCCAAGTTCCTGTATCCGACCTCGCTCCCCTACAACCTCGTAAAAGCGGAATTCGTTGCCATGCGCCTGGCCAGCCTGGCGGGACTCGACGTGGCGCCTGTGCGGCTGACCCGTTGCATGGACAAGGACGTGCTTCTGGTGCAGCGCTTTGACCGGGACCACACGGAAGAGGGGGTCACGCGGCGCGCCATGGTGTCGGCGCTTACCCTGTTCGGTCTGGACGAACGCCTGGCGGCCTACGCCTCCTATGAGTATCTCGCCGACATCCTGCGTGCGCGGGCGATCGCGCCGAGAGAAACCCTCGCGGAACTGTTCTCGCGCATGACGTTCAATATCCTGAGCGGCAACACCGACGATCACGCCCGCAACCACGCGGCCTTCTGGGACGGCAGCCGCCTGGCGCTCACGCCGGCCTACGACATCTGCCCGCAACCCAGGACAGGACGCGAAGCCTCGCAGGCCATGCGCATCCACGGCCAGGAACGGCGCGCGCAGTTGTCGTTGTGTCTGGCTGCCGCGCCCAAGTTCCTGCTTTCCGAGGACCGCGCGCTGGCGATCATGAGCCGCCAGATCACCGCCATTTCCGACAACTGGGAGGCCGTCTGCGACGAAGCGGCGCTCGGCATCGCCGACCGCCGGCTACTGTGGCGCCGCCAGTTCCTGAACGGCCTTGCCTTCGAGGGGCTGGAGGACCGGCTCGCCCGTTAGCGCTTTTTCCTGAAGACCCATCGGGCCAGAACCGTGTGGAGCAGGAAGGCCGTGATCATGCCGTCGGCTGCCGGAACGGTCGTCAGCGTCAGCAGGCCCTGGTTGGCGGCAGCGGCTGTTCCGGTTCCTGCGATCCATGCGAACAGGGCGCAATACCCGACGGAGGGTCGCGCGGACAGGTGCTCCAGCCTGTAGGCCGAGCGGCTTAGGAGGAAGGAATCGGCGATATAGACGCCGGCAATCGGGGTGGTGGCAATTCCGAGAACCAGCACGAAGGGCAGAAAAACGTCCATGATGCCCAGCACCGCGCCGAGCGTGCCCAGCGCGCCGGCCATTGTCGCCAGCTGTTTGTCGGAGAACCGGCGGAAGGAGGCGGCAAGCGTCAGGACCGCGGAGTACAGGTTGACGGTATTCGTGGTCCAGGTCGAAAAGACCAGGATGAACAGGGCGGGCAGGGCCACGCCCACGATGACCATGATCTTCATGATGTCGGTTTCGGCGAACGCGAGTGTTGGAATGCCGGATGCCAGCATGATGAGGGGATAGCCGGCAGCGAGCCCGGTGACCGATTTCACGCCCTCCCGGCCGGACCGTGCGTATCGCGTCAGGTCCGGCCCCGACACCGCCATGAGAATATTGGCCCCAATTACCGTCGATATGGCCAGGCCCACCGACATGTCACCGCTTCCCCGGGCGGTCCAGAGGTCCTGCAACTCGATGCGCTGCAGCACGAGATAGACCACGTAGAGCATGAACAACACCAGTAACGGCACCGCCAGGCTGGAGAACCGTTCGATGAAGCGGAAGCCGTACATGGCGGTCAGGCTCATGGCCACGCAGCCGAAAAAGGCGCACAGGGCCTTGGGTACCGTGATTCCGTAGAACGCGTCGATGGCCTCGCGGATGGCCCCGCCGAATATGTCGCCGGTGGCCGCGAAGTAGCCGACGTAGGTCACCGCCAGCAACGGATTGACCAGAAAGCGGACCAGGCCGCGGCCGAACGAGAATTGAATGATCATGTAGGTCGACAATCGGGTGCGCGCGCCGATGATCGACGTAACAATCATCATCAGGCCCACGATCGCGCATCCGCCGAACAGGGCAAGCGTTGCCTGGCGCAAACCGAGCGCCAGGCTGATTTCCGATCCGATGTAGAAGATGGGGAGGGTTACGCCGATCCCGAACACTACGACCGCGATCCGGAAGCCGCCGATCGTGGCGTGGTCGGGTACCCGGCTGCGCGTGTAGTCGTTTGCAGGTATTGGGTCCGTTTTCATGTTCTGCCGCACGGCAGGTCACTGCCTGGCGAATGCCTCGCTAGCGTAGCGGGCAGGAAACGCCCGCAAAACTACTCTTTCGAGCGGGTTCTCTGGCTACCGCGAGCCGGTAGGATTTTTTTTCGGCCGCAGGAGTTCAACAGTGCCCATGAATGCCCGAACCAAGGTGATGTATCTCAATCCGATAGGAATGTCGGCCTACGACGAAGTCTTCGCGGACATGGCACGCAAATACAGGTGCCCGGACACCGAGGTGTATATCGCTTCCCTGAATCCGGATTCGGTCGCTCCGGAAATGAACAACCTGGAGTATCGCGCCTACGAGTCGCTGATCGTGGCGGACACGGTCAAGGCGGCGAGACAAGCGGCCCTGGACGGGTTCGATGCCATGGCCATCGGATGTTTCTATGATCCGGCGGTGTTGGATGCGCGGGAAATTTCCGGCGAGACAGCCATCGTCGGGCCCTGCCAGGCGTCGATTACGGCAGCCTTGAACGTCGCCAACAACTTTTCGATCATCATCGGGCGCACCAAGTGGGAAGACCAGATGAGGCAGGCTGTGCATGAGTATGGCTATGGAACGAAGCTTGCGTCTTTCGAGACTGCCGGGCTTCGGGTGGAAGAGTTCCACCGCAATCCAACGGAAACCAGGAATCAGCTCGAGCTCGCAGCGGTGCGCGCCATTGAAGAAAGCAAGGCGGAGTCCATCATCCTGGGCTGCACCCTGGAAGTGGGTTTCTTTGCGGAACTGCAGGAGTTTCTGCAGAAACGGTTTTCCGCCAACGTGCCGGTCATCGATTGCTCCATCGCAGCGCTGAAGGCAGCGGAAAGCGCCGCCTGGCAAAAGCGAATCGGCTGGACAAACAGCCGTGTGTGGGGCATGGAGCCGCCGCCGGAGAGCGAACTTGAGCGGTTCGGAATCTTTCGCGGGGACTACGAATTCGGCAACCTGATCAAGGTTCCGGCGGAATGACCCAACAGGCCTCGAGGGGCTCCAAGACTACACTTCCGAGTAGTTGGCAACCCCCATTTCGGCGGCTACTGTTTTGCCTGAAAGCAACGTGGCGATGAGTCTGGAACGGGGTTGCCGAGCAGAGCGCTTCGACCAGTTTCGTCGTCTCGAACCTGACGGCCGGAGGAGCTCCATCATGAAGAACTTCGCACTTTCCTTTCGAGGCGCGCTTGGGTTGGGCGTGACTCTGGCGCTTGCAATGGCGCTGTCGCAGCAGGCGGCGGCACAGGCCATGCTGGAAGAAATTGTCGTTACCGCCCGCAAGGTTTCCGAGAACATACAGGACGCGCCGATCACGGTAAACGCCATGACCGAGGCGCAACTGGAGGACGCCGGCGTTACACAGACCGCGGACTACATCCAGTTCATTCCCAACGTGACCCTGGCCGAGTCGCAGACCATCGGGACTTCCTTCCTGACAGTGCGGGGCCTGAGCCGCGTGCGCAACGGCGAATTGCCCGTTGCGGTTGTCGTGGACGACGTGCTGATCGTCAACGCGCGCCAGTTCATCGGCCAGGTGTTCGACACGCAGCAGATCGAAGTGGCCAAGGGCCCCCAGGGCGCCCTCTACGGCCGCAACGCCTCCAACGGCGCGATCATCGTTACGACCAAGCCGCCCAGCGAAGAGCCCGAGGGCCATGTGAAGCTGAGCTACGGTACGGCGAACGAAGTCGGCGTGGAAGGTTCCTACAGCGGCCCCATCAGCAAGAACGCGGCCTTCCGCCTGTCCGGCCGGGTGGTCAACCGGGACGGCTATTTCCGCAACGTGACCCGCGATGAGGACGTGGACCCGTACGAGGACCGCACGCTCCGCGCCCGGCTTTCCTGGTCGCCCAGCGACACGATATCCGTTGACCTCAAGGGGCAGGTTTCCAAACACTCCGGCAAGGGGATCGGCTTTCACTGGCCGGGCGCCGCCCAGTTCGAGATTTTCGGGGTCTTCCTGGGTACGGCCGAGGAGCTGGGCGTTACCGTTGACCAGGTCGTCAGCGAAGGCGCCAACCTGACCGGATTGCCGTACGTGGCCAACAATCCCGACCGCGGAACCCGCGATGCTTCCAGTTTCTCGGTGAAGGTCGACGCTTCATTCGATTTCGCGGACGTCAAGTCCGTTACCACCTACGATGAGCTCCAGACCTCTTCGGTGGCCGACCGCGCGCCGTACCTTTCGTACTTCGACGGCACGCAGCATTCCTTCGTGGACGTGGACGGCTGGAGCCAGGAAATCCGGTTCAAATCCAATTCGGACGGCCCGCTGAGCTGGCAGTTCGGCGGCTATTACCTTTCGTGGGAGCGGTTGCGCTCCACCGTATCGGGAATCGACAAGGGCCAGGGAAACCTCCGCGTCATCGATGTGCCCGAATTTGAGGACAGCACCAACCCGACCGGCGTGGACCCCGGCTCCTTCCTTTCCTTCGTCGAGGACAGCTATGCCCAGGCCGTGTTCGGCAGCGTGGAATGGGCAATGAGCGATCGGTTCACGATCGACGTGGCCGGGCGTTATGACCGGGAAAACCGCGAACAGCTTGTGAACCCGTACAACACGGCGGGGCGGGTGTACAGTCAGGCCGACGCGTCCGGCGTGAATCATCCTTATGCTGCGGGCGCCTGCACGGGAGCGGCCGGAGAGATGGCCAACGTGAACTGCGGCGCCTACGCGACCTTCAGCGAGTTGCTGGCCAGCACCCGTCCCTCCCGGGATGTCGCGGAGGCCGAGTTCAGCAAGTTCCAGCCCAAGGTCACGCTGGCGTTCGCCGCCACCGACGAGATCAACGTCTACGGAAGCTGGGGCATCGGGTATCGCGCGGGCCAGTTCAACTATCCGGGAATCGGGATCATCAGCGCCACGGCGAACGAGTTCATCGAGCAGGAAGAAAACTCGGCCTTCGAGATCGGCGTGAAAGGCAACTACGGCAATTTCCGGTTCAACGCGGCCATGTTCGCGTCTTCGGTGGACAACACGCAGTATTTTCCCTTTGACGGCCTCGCCTTCGTGCAGGTCTTCGAGGACATCGACGAAGCGGACCTGGACGGCTTCGAACTGGAGGCTGCGTGGCGGCCGCTTGAAAACTTCGACCTCTATGCCGCCTACGGCAAGACCAATGCCGAGATCACCGCATACGCGGAGCGTCCCGGCACCGTGGGCAACGACCTTCCCTACGTCCCCAGGGATACGTTCAACGCCGGCGCCCGGGTCCAATTCGATCTGGGCGCCGGGTTGACATTTTTCGCCCGGGCCGACTACGAGCGCCGCGGGGAGCAGTACTGGACGCCGGAGAACACGCATCCGCGGGACACCTTGAGCCTGGTCAACCTGCGGGCCGGAGTGGAAGGCGCCAACTGGACAACGTCTCTGTACGTGAACAACGCGGCGGACAAGGAGTACAACTCCGAAGTCGTCACGCCGCTCTTCGTTCATCCGGCCCCGCCGAGGGTCTGGAGAGTCGATTTCCGTTACAACTTCTGAACCTGCCGGGCCGGCCACACGGGTAGCCGCCCGGCGGCCGGAGAAATGGATTCGTTTACGCAGGAAGTCATCCAGGACTCCCTGAACGCCATTTCCGAGGAAATGTTTGCCGCCATGGCGCGCGCCGCCATGAGTTCGGTGATCTACGAGGTGCTGGACTTTGGCGTTGCCGTAACCGACGCCGAAGGCAACCTGGCGAGCGTGGGCGCGGGCATTCCGGGCTTCGTTGGAATGCTGGCGCCGGCGGTACAGGCGGTCCTGGGCAGGCATCCCCGGCCGTCGATCGCCCCAGGCGATATCTTCATCGCCAACGATCCCTATGAGGGCGGCGTCAGCCACGCCAACGACGTGGTGCTCGCCATGCCTGTGTTCTCCGGCGACCGGCTGATCGCGTGGACCGCCAACAAGGGGCATTGGGTCGACATCGGCGGCATGACTCCCGGCTCCATGTCTCCAAACGCGACGGAACTCTTTCAGGAAGGCCTGATCCTGCCTCCTCTCAAGCTGTTCGAGGCCGGCAGTCCGGTCGAGGCGGTGTTTTCGATCATTCGCGCGAACAGCCGCTTGCCCGACCAGGCGCTGGGAGACTTGTGGGCCGGCGTGGCGGCGCTGAGGGTAGGGGAGCGCAGGCTGCGGGAACTGTGCGGAAAGTACGGGCGAAACACGCTGGTTGACGCGATTGGCGCGTACATGGACTACGGCGAGACCATGGCGCTGAGCGGACTGGCCGCGCTGCCCCGCGGCGAGTTCCGCGGCACGGACCGCCTGGATAACGGCCGGGAAATCAGGGCGCTGATTCGAATACGCCGCAGTGAGATGACCATCGATCTGCGCGAAAACCCGGACCAGGACGATGGCCCCGTGAACGGCACCCGCGACGCCACGCTGGTGGGCGCCCGGGCGGTCTTCAAGTCCATTACCCTCCCCGGACCCTGGGCCAACGCCGGCTGCTTCCGCCCTCTGAAAGTGCTTACGAGGCCCGGCTCGATCTTTCATGCGCTGCGGCCCGCGGCGGTAGGGCTCTACTACGAGAACAAGATGCGTTCCAAGGACCTGATCCTGAAGACGCTCGCGCCGCACATGCCCGAGCGCATTCCGGCGGGCCATTTCGCCGCCATCTGCGCGACCGTGATCCGCTCGCGGACGCCCGGCGGCGAAGACAAGACTTTCGTGGAACCGCAGGTGGGCGGTTGGGGAGCGGGCCACGACCGTGACGGCGACAGCGCGCAGTTCTCCATTTCCCACGGCGACACCTTCAACTGCCCGGTGGAAGTCAACGAGTCGCGCAACGGGATCCGGGTGCGGCGTTATGCGCTCAACTCCGCCCCTTCCGGCGCCGGCGAGTTTCGTGGCGGCAAGGGCGTGGAGTTGCACTACGAGATGCTCTCGGACCGCGGATCGCTCACCGCCGGATATACGCGCTGCACGGTTCCGCCGTGGGGACTGGCCGGGGGCGGGGACGGATCCAAGAACCGGGTGGAGATCGACCGGCGCGGGCACACCCGGGAAACCGGTGCTGGTTTTGACAATGCCCCGTTGCGCAGGGGCGACGTCGTGCGAATCGTGACCGGTAACGGAGGGGGCTATGGCAACCCAGCCCGCCGCAGCCGGCAACAGGTACTTGAAGATCTACGCAATGGCTACGTGTCGGTGGAAGAGGCCGTAACCGCCTATCGGCTGTCGCCGCGAGAGGCCGCGGCTGCCGCGGGGTCGTGACCGGCCGTTCCTCAGCCCCGGGCAAGCGTCAGTTGACGGGCGACGCCGGCGTGGCGCCGGTCTACGGTCCGGCGCGATACTGGTACGTGACCGTAGTTCTCATGCTGGCCTACGTCCTTTCGTACGTGGACCGTTCCATTCTTACCCTGCTGGTCGAACCGATACGGCGCGACATGGGGTTCAGCGATGTCCAGATTAGCCTGCTGCACGGGCTGGCGTTTGCGCTTTTCTATTCCCTGATGGGATTCCCGATCGGCCGCATCGCCGACAGGCGTCACCGCGTCGGCATCATCGCGATCGGCATCACGGTCTGGAGCCTGATGACGGCAATATGCGGAATCGCCCGAAACTTCGGCCAGTTCTTCCTGGCGCGCGTGGGAGTGGGCGTAGGGGAGGCGGCGCTCAATCCCGCCGCCTATTCGATCCTCACGGACTACTTTCCGCGCGACAAGCTGTCACGCGGAATCAGCACCTACGTGATGGGAACCTACATGGGGTTCGGCATCTCCTACCTGGTGGGCGCCTGGGTGCTGCGCGCCGTCGAGGACCTGCCGGACTTCGAAATCCCGATGCTCGGCTCGTTCCATTCCTGGCAAATGGCGTTTTTCCTGGTTGCCGCCCCCGGGATACTGCTCCTCGCGCTGTTGACGACCGTTCGCGAACCCTATCGCCGGGACCGCCTTTACAGGCACGGCGCCGGAAAGCAGAGCCTGCCGGTGCGGGAATTCTTCGCCTTCGTGTACAAGAACCGCCGGACTTTTCTCTGTCATGCCGGCGGTTACGGTTGCCTTGGCGTGCTGGTCAACGGGATGGCCTTGTGGACGCCTGCGTTTCTCACCCGGACGTACGGTTGGGAGATGGTGGATGCAGGCATGGCTTATGGTCTGATCCTGCTGGTATTCGGAGCCATCGGCATCTATTGCGGCGGGTGGCTGGCGGACCATCTTGAGGCGCGCGGCCGGCGCACGGCGACCTTTCGCACCGCCGCGGTCTGCGCTTCCTGTGCGGTCCTGCCTGCCACGCTGTTTCCCCTGGCGAACACGCCTTCCTCGGCACTGTTGCTGATGGCGCCGATGGTCTTTCTGTCCGCCGCGCCCTGGGGCATCGCGGTGGCCTCCATTCAGCAGATCACGCCCAACGAATTGCGCGGGCAGGTCTCCGCGCTGATGTACCTGTTCCCGGTCAACCTGATCGGTATCGGGCTGGGTCCCACCGCGGTGGCGCTGATCACGGAACGGGGCTTCGGAAACCCCGCCGACCTCAAGTATTCGATGTCGATTGTGGGCTGTGTCGCCGGCGTGATGGCCGCCGGCATCCTCAGCGCGGGCATCCGGCCCTTCCGCGAAAGCCTGCGCCGCGCCGAGCACTGGAAGACCTGACCGCAGGCCGGCCCTCGAATTCAAATGAGGTTGTGTTCCCGGGCGACCCGCATCGCTTCGGTGCGCCGGTTTACGGAAAGTTTGCGGAACACGTTCTTGAGGTGGAACTTGACCGTGTGCTCGGTCATGTACAGGGCCCTGGCGATCTGCTTGTTGGAGCGGCCCAGCGAGAGCTCCCACAGCACCTCCATTTCGCGCGGACTCAGGGAGACGCGGTTGGACGCATCCGGTCGCTTTTCGGCCGACTGCTGAATCAGGTTGATGGCTTCGCCCACGAAGCGCCGGGTTGCCGTCTCGCCGGGCTTTCGCCGCCAGTAGCTCTGGGCGTGGCGCAGCAGCGCCAGCATCGAGCCGGGCCTTGCGATCGCGCCAGTCAGTCCCTCGGGCCTCGCCATGCCAATGGCCTGCGCCAGCAGTTCGAGGGCTTCCCGACGCTGATCAAGGCGGTAGAGCTGCGCCGCACGGGTAACGCGCACGCGCAGCAGCAGGAAGCCCGCACCCAGCTTCCGGCAGCACTCTTCGGCGTCCTGCAGGAAGGCCTCTGCATCGGCGCGGTCCGTGTCTTCGCAATAGCCGGCGAGCGCCAGCATGGCATGCACATGGTTGCGCCACCAGAAACGCCTTTCCCGCCACAGCCCCGGGGGGTGTCTGTCGCGGACCTTCCGGGCAATCATCCCGGCCGCCAGCCGGTCGCCTTTCTCCACCGCCACATGCAATGCCATGGAATCCGCGTGCCGGCCGAGGCGCTCCATGGAGCGCTCGCGAGCCAGACGCCTGGCCCGGTCGATGACGGCGTTTGCCGCTTCGATGTCTCCGTGCAGGAGGGCGCGGTCAACGGTTGTTTCCAGCCCCAGCGCATAGATTTCAAACCAGCCGTCGTAGCGCGCCGTATGCTCAAGGGAAATCTCGAATCTCTGCCAATCCTCGTCGCTGAGTTCGTTGCGCCAGAACAGCAGCGCACCCAGGGCCACATCCGACAGGGACTTGAGCCCGCTGTCGCTGCCGAAGTTGTCGGACGCCATCGAACTGCTCTCGCGGGCATCGGCAAGCGCCTGGTTGATTCGGCCCACATGGAAATTGTTGACCGCGGCATGCACATAGCAGTAATTGAGACCGAGCACGGAGTCGGCCTGGCGCATATAGCGCATGGCGGCGCGCAGCGTGGTTTCGGCGGTCCGGAATTGTCCGCGGTAGATTTGCGTCACCACTCTCTGGCAGGCCAGCACCCCGTCGGAGACTCTGTCGGGCTCTCCGTTGGGCAAGACGTTCTGCTTCCGTTCGACCGGCCCATTCAGGGCTGCTTCATCGTCCTCGTACGCGCAAAGCAGTGAGCCGATATTGAGAGCGTCGCGGGCAAACCACTTGCCCCAGTCCGCGTCACCGTTCATTCTTTCGCGCTGCGCGCAGGCGCGGTCGAAGTGGCCCCGGGCCGACGCAACGTTGCCCATCTTCAGCAGCAGGTAGGACTTGGCGATTTCAAGCCGCGGGAACAGCGTGACCTGGTCCTCCGGAAGAAGGTTCAGGAGGTTGCGCAGGTAGCCGATCCCGCCGAACAGTATGAGTTCCCAGCCGCCTGCGGACTCGATCAGCTGCGCCGCCCTCGTCATGTCCCCGGCCAGGACGGCGTGTCGCACGGCATGCTGCGTATCGCCATCGTGCTCGAACCACAGCGACGCCCGCGCGTGCAGTTGCTCTACGTGGTCCGCTTCGCGCTCCCCCAGCAAACCCCTCAGAAACTCCGCGAACAGGTGGTGGTAGCGATACCACTCGCCCTCTTCGTCGAGCCGCACGATCAGTGCGCTGAGGTCGCTCAGCGAGTGGAGTATCTTCGAGGCGTCGGCGCCGCCATAAACTGCGTTGGCGAGTTCGACGTTGAACTGGTCCAGTATGGCCGTACGCGTGAGCAACTGCTGGTGCTTGTCCGCCAGTCCGCGCACGACCTGCTCGGAGAAGAAGTCCGCGATGTGTCCCTCGCGTCCGGTCATGGCGCGCATGTCGAACGAGCTGCCGCCCACGTAGGCCAGGCGGGCGAGCTGCACCGCCACCGGCCATCCCTCCGTCGTGGACTGAATGGTCCCCAGCACTTCGTCGTTGCAGATGTTGCCCAGGGCCTGCTGCATTTCGGCATGGGAGAACCGCAGCATCTCGGCGCCGATTTCAATTCCCCGCCCGGTAAGGCAGAGTTGCGCAACGTTGAAGGCCGGCCGGTGACGGGCGCTGATGATCAGGTGGAAGTTGCCCGGAGCATTGTCGATCAGCATGTCCATCAAGCGGTCGATCGATTCGGATTCCAGGCGGTGGTAGTCGTCGAGGATCAGAACCACGGGTTTGCCGGCGGCCTCTACCGACGACAGGAACCGGACCAGAACCGATTCCAGCGGCAGTTCGGTAAGCCCCTGTTCCGCGAACATTTCGAGCTGCCCGAGGTCAACCCCCGCTTCCGCGAGCGCGAAGATCGAGTAGCACAGAAAGCGGTACGTGTCCGCATCCTGCCCGTCGAGAGTCAGCCAGCCTGCCTTGCATCCCGCCCCGGTTAGCCGCCCCCGCCACTGCGTCAAAAGCGTGGTCTTGCCGTATCCCGCCGGCGCAATGACGATGGACGCCTGGTAGTTCAGAAGATCGTCGAGGGAGTCGACCAGGTCGGAACGCTCGATCAGGGAATGATGTCCGAGAGGCGGTCTCAACTTGCCGCGAAGCACCCAGGGACCGGTGCCTTTTGCGCTTTTGCCTGATTTTGCTTTAACGCCCATATGCAACGGAGGACCGAACGGGGGCCCGCAAAGGAATGTCAGGTTATCAAATCATGTCGGACGCACCAAGACGCCCGCGCGACGAAAACCGCCACCCAGAATCACGCTGAGCGCCCCTGCAACCACGATGGAGTCGAGCGCCGCGACCGAAGTCAGCGTGAACAGGCCGAAGTGAGAGCAGGCCCCTGCGCCTACTGCCGTTATCCAGCTTGCCAGGGCCTTCAGCGAAAGGCGCGGGCGCTTGCTCAATTCCACATCGTCGAAGCGTTTGCGGAAAAGCAGGGTATCGACCAGGTAGATGCTTGAAATCGGAGGAATGGTGATCCCGAGCAATACCAGGTACTCGATCAGATAGTCGCCGGCCCCGGCCAGGGCCAGGAGCGTGCCGAGCGTCCCCACTCCCACAATGAGCACCCTGAGATCCAGACGTCGAAAGACCGTTGCCAGCGCCAGCGCCCCGGAGTACACGGAAAGCACGTTCGAAGACCAGGCAGCCAGTATCAGCAGCAGGAAGGCCGGAATGCCGATTCCCAGCGCGATCATTACTTTCAGCAGGTCCGGTTCGCTGTACGCGATGGAAGGAATGGCGGTACAGAACAGAAGGATCGGAAATGAAATGGCCAGCGCGACGAAGGCCGAGCCCAGCGCTGCGCGCCTGGAACGCGCGAACCGCGCGTAGTCGGGCTGTATCGTCACGCCGGCAATATAACTGCCCACGATCGCCGAAATGGCGGTGGTGAGCGTCATCGGAGTTCCTCCGGTGGGCTCGATCCACTGATCCAGTTGCGGCAGCGAGAGCCAGGCCGCCATCATCAGGAAGGCGAGCATTACCGGCACCAGCGCCAGCGCCAGCTTGTCTATGCCCTTGAACCCGGTGACGGTAACGGCCACGATGAGCCCGCCGCCCAGGACCATGTAGAGCTCTACCGGCCAGTCGACGCCGAATACGCTGCGGCCCATGAGATTGGCGGCCCTGCCGAACAGCGCGCTGGTTACGCCGAACCAGCCGATCAGGGTCATGGACACCACGGTGCTGGCGATTCTTCCGCCCCAGCGGCCGAACGCGAATTCGTTGAGCATGTAGGCGGAGAGCCCCGACTTCTGGCCGCAGAGCCCGGTGAGCGCGGCCATTGAACCGAGAATCAAACACCCGCAACTGAACGCGATTGCCGCATCGCGCAGGCCGAGGCTGGCGCCGAGGTTGGCCGCCATCAGGAAGGCCGGCACCGCAATGGTGCCGCCCACAATCACCAGCGCGATATGCCAGCCCGTATAGGTGGCCGAGGCGGGGACCTGAGACTTGGAAAAATCTATCCGCGGGGCCTCATCCGCTGAACCCGAACACCTCGTCCGCCCGCTCGCGGGTGAGATAGCCGTTCTTGATGTCCTGTTCGATTTCGGCGCGCTTGCGTTCCGTGGGATCGCCGTAGCCGCCGCCCGTGGCCGACACCAGCCGAATGCAATCGCCCTGCTCCGCGCGGACCATGGTGCACATGGAGTAGCGCTCCTCTTCCCCGGACTTGCGCAGGATCTCGGCGTAGTTTGTGGATCCCTCAAGGCCTTCCTCAATCGGCCAGGGACGCGCTTCCGTGCGGCTGGCGGCATAGGTGAGAAACACTTCCGGCGAGACCACGCGGTAATCGAGAATCACGCCCTTGCCGCCCCGGTACTTTCCTTCCCCGCCGGCTTCATTGTGAAATGCGTACTGCTCGACCTGCAACCCATAACGGGTTTCGAACAGTTCCACCGGCACGTTGAAGGTTTCGCCATTGCCGCAACAGAACTGCCCGCTGTCGCCGTCCACTCCATCCGAAGCGCCCCAGCCGCCCACCAGCGGCTGACCCATGACGAACAGGTCTCCGGTGTCCGGGTGCATGCCGGATATGAAATTGGCGCCCACCGTGCGCTGGTGTCCCGCGGAAAGCCGGTCGGACAGGGCCGGGGCGAGCGCCTTCCACATCACGTCTATGGCGGCGATCAGCGACTCGTAATAGAGCGAGACCGGCGCCGGCGAGGTTGCGCTGATGACCGTGCCTTCCGGGCAGATCACTTCCAGCGGCCGGAAGCAGCCGCCGTTGGCCGGGATTTCGGTGTTGGTGATGGCCTTGAACAGGCAGCGCGCGCCGGTGATCAGGCCCGTGTAGGCGCAATTGATCGGCCCCTGGGCCTGCTCGCTGGTGCCGGTGAAGTCGGCGGTGATCCTGCCGTTTCCGATGGTTACCTTGCAGTGGATTTCGAAGGGGCCGTTGCCGAGCCCGTCGCTTTCCACGATGTCCGTCGCCTCGAAGGAGCCGGCCGGCAGCTTGCGGATCTCCTCGATAGTCATGCGTTCGCCGTAGTCGAGCAGGTCCTCCATCGCCTCCAGGACGGATTCCACGCCGTACTTGGAGGCCAGTTCCCGAATCCGGGCCGCGCCGACACGCGCCGCCGCCACACCGGAATGCATGTCGCCGATGGTGGATTCGGGAAGGCGGACGTTGTCGCGAATGATCTGCACCAGCGCCTGGTTCAGCTCGCCGCCCGAGTAGAGCTTGAGAAACCGGAAATGAAGCCCTTCCTGGTAAATCTCCGTCGATTCCGTCGATACGCTGCCGGGTTGGGCGCCCCCCACCTCGGTCCAGTGGGCCTTGTTCACCGTGAACGCGATGAGCCTCCGGTCGTGGAACACCGGCACGATGATGACCACGTCCGAAAGATGCGTCCCGCCGCCGCAATAGGGGCTGTTGGTAATGAAGGCGTCGCCTTCGGCGATGTCGCCCGGTTCCGGGTAGTGCTTCAGGACGTCCTGAACGGCCGTATCCAGCGTGGCCAGAAAGGCGGTCACGCCGTTGCCCTGCGCCAGGAGATTGCCCCGCGCATCGGTGGCGCCCACGGCGAAGTCGGTGGTTTCATAAATGATGGGGCTCATGCTGGTGCGGATGACCGCCTCGAACATTTCGTCGCCCAGCGCCACGATGCAGTCCTTGATGACTTCCCGGTCGAATGACGTGGAACTCATGGTTCTCCTCCGGCTATTTCAGCTCGATGTGGTAGTTGCCGTAGCGGTCCAGCGACACGGTTCGGCCGGCGGGCACGGGAAGCGTCACGGAGGCCTCCTGGATGACCGCGGGACCTTCCACGTTCATGGTCGAGTCGAGCAGCCCGCCGTCGTAGATTCGCGCCTCATGCCGCCCGTGCGGATGAAAATCCACCTCGCGCCTGCCCAGACGCGCCTCATTGAGCGTTTTTCCCGAAGGCCTGCGTTCCGCAAGTTCCGGCTTGTCCACCTCCGCCGTCGCCACCAGGTGAAAGTTGACGATCTGGACCGGATTCTCGAGCCGGTACGTGTAGCGCTGCTCGTGGGCCAGGTGAAATTCCTCGATCGCCGCCTCCAGCTCCTCCGCCAGCGCCTGCCCGCTCAGTTTCAGCGGCACCTTGACCGTATGTTCCTGGCCCTCGTAGCGCATGTCTCCGTGCTGTTCGAAGGCGAGTTCCGCACCGGTGGAAACGACCCCGTCGCCGATGTAGTCCTCCTCCGCCTTTTCCCGCAGCCGCGCGAAGGTCTCAAGGACCCGCCGGTGGTTGTCGGCGTTGAAGTACAGGGGCCGCGTCTGGACGTAGTCGCGGCGCAGATCGCTCAGCAGCATGCCCCATGCGGAAAAGACCGACGAATTGACCGGCACGATCACCTTGCGGACCTTCAACTCCTCCGCCAGGGGCAGGGCGTGCATCGCTCCACCCCCTCCAAATGCGATGAGCGCAAATTCGCGCGGATCATGGCCCTTGTTGGTGGACACCAGCCGCAGAGCGTTAACCATGTTGGCGTTGGCGATCTGCACGATGCCGCGGGCGATCTCCTCGCGGGTCAGCGACAGCTCGTCCTGAAGCGGCGCGAAAGCGTGGTTCACCGACGGCCAGTCGGGATCGACCTCCCCGCCCACGAAACTGTCGGGATCGATTCGGGCAAGAACCAGGTTGGCGTCGGTGGTGGTGACGCGCGTTCCGCCGCGGCCGTAGGCGGCCGGACCCGGGTCCGCGCCTGCCGATTGGGGACCTACGTGGAGTTTTCCTCCCGCGTCCACCCAGGCTATGGACCCGCCGCCCGTGCCGATTTCGACGATCTCCGACACAGGCGTCTGGATCGGGTAGCCGGGGGACTTGCGGGTCTTCTCGATGTGATACTCGGTGGTTACGCGGACCCTGCCGTTTTCGACCAGCGCGCACTTGGCCGTGGTGCCGCCGATGTCGAGCACGATCAGGTTGGGTTCGCCGATGAGCTTGCCCAGGTAGGCGGCCGCGAATATGCCGCTGGCCGGTCCCGATTCGACCATCGCGATGGGGTTGCGCTTGGCGGCTTCCGCCGTCGTGATGCCACCGTTGGATTGCATCATGTAGGGGCCGCGCCGGAAGCCGCCCTGCTTGAGGCTCGACTGCAGCCGTTCGATGTAGGCTTCGGCGATCGGATGGACGTAGGCGGCCAGCACCGTGGTATTGGTGCGCTCGTACTCCCGCCATTCGCGGGATACCTCGTGGGAAGCGATAACCGAAGCCTCCGGCCACTGGCGCCGGATTTCTTCGGCGGCCTGCTGTTCGTTGGACGGGTTGATGTATGCATGCAGAAAGGCGATCGCGATCGCTTCCACGCCTTCGCGCTTGAGGTAGTCGATCTGCTCCGGAAGCGAACTCATGTCCACGGTTTCCTGGATTTCCCCGTGATAGGTGGTCCTTTCCGGAAGTTCCAGCCTCAGGTACCGGTCCACGAACGGCCTGGGCTTGCGGAAATTGAAATTGAAGAGGTCCGGCCGGTTGCCCCGCGCTATTTCCAGCACGTCCCGAAAGCCCCGGGTCGTAATCAGCGCGGTCTTCGCTCCCTTGCGCTCCGTGAGCGCGTTGATGACCACCGTGCATCCATGGGCAAAGAAATCAAGCTCGGAAGGCTCGGCATTCAGCTTCTCGAGGCTCGACATGACGCCGAGCTCAAAGTCCGGAGGCGTGGTGTCAACCTTGGAACAATGGACCTCGCTGCCGTCCTTCCCCACGCGGTAGAGCACCAGGTCGGTAAACGTCCCCCCCACGTCGCTGGCGGCACGCGCAATAGGCCTACCTTTCATGAGAACTAGGTTAGCGACGAAAGCCTGCGAGGAAACCCACCCGTTTGGGCAGGTTGGTGCGCCCGGGGCGGCGCCAGGCCGTTATTTGGCCGGAAGGCTTGCGGTGAACGCGGCTGCTTCTCCCACCCAGCTCTTCAGGTCCCGCTCGGACTCTATTCTCGCCGGTTCAATCGGCCAAGAATGCATCGGTCGCCTACAGAATATGGATTGTATTTACCAATAAGGTAAATATAATCTAAGTATTGGTATAAGGATATATTAACTGATATGGTAATCATCCGACTATCGGAGATCTGGAATGGAAGTTGCCTTTGCAAGCCCGGGTCTCCGAAAGATCTGTGAAGATCCGCAAGAGGCCAAACGCAGGTTGGGTCAGGCGTCGGCCAGGAAACTTCAGTCGCGGCTTGCCGACCTGATGGCGGCCTCGCGCCTTGGAGATATTCCGGCCGGTCAGCCCCATCCGCTCAAGGGGACCCGCGCAGGTCAATTTGCGGTTCGCCTTTCCGGCGGCCACAGGCTCGTATTTGAGGCAAACGACAAACCGGTGCCTACCACGAAGGACGGAGCGACGGACTGGATGAACGTCGCTTCGATTCGGGTTGTGTTCATTGGAGACTACCATGGCTGAAATTGCTGCTCAGTTTGAACCGAAATGGGTGTCTCCGCCCGGGGATACCATCCTGGATCTTCTGGAAGAACGTGGCTGGCCGCAGACCGAGTTTGCCGAGCGCACCGGCTACACGGCCAAACACGTTAGCCTGCTCATAAACGGCAAGGCGTCAATAACGGAGGACACCGCTTTTCGCCTCGAAAGAGTGCTCGGAGGGACGGCTGGTTTCTGGCTTTCGAGAGAGGCGAAATACCGCGAGATCATTGCTCGTCAAAGCGAGCAAGCGTCATTGCGCTCGCAATCGCACTGGCTTCGTGAGCTTCCGCTGGCTCATATGATCAAGTACGAGTGGGTTTCGAAGGCGGCTGACAAGACAACACAGGTGTCCGAATGCCTTTCGTTTTTCGGCGTGGCATCCGTCGATGCGTGGCGAAATAAGTACGCGGAGCCACTGGCGTTGGCCGCGTTCAAGTCGTCCCCCAGGTACCGAAAGAACGTCCCTGCCATTGCAGCGTGGCTGCGTCAGGGAGAAAAGGCCGCCATGAACCTTGACTGCGAGCGGTTCGACAGAGGCGGGTTCAAGGCCGAACTCAAGAACTTGAGAAATCTTACGAACGAAAGTGATCCAGCCTTATTCGTGGCGGGCCTTACCGAGGCTTGCGCACGTGTCGGGGTCGCGGTTGTTTTCGAGCCCGCGCCGCCAGGTTGCCCGGTCACAGGTGCTACAAAATGGCTCACGAACGGCAAGGCCCTTCTCATGCTCAGTCTGCGCTACAAATCGAATGATCATCTCTGGTTCGCCTTCTTTCACGAGGCTGGCCACATCCTGCTGCATGGAAAGAAGATGTTGTTTCTTGAGTTTGCCGGCGCGCTGGACGGCAAGAACGAAGAAGAAGCCGATCGATTCGCCAGCGATTTCCTGATAAGTCCAGGTGATGCCGCCGCATTGCCCTTTCTAGCGCATACGGCTGCAAGCGTGACGGCGTTCGCGAGGAAGATAGGCGTGGCTCCCGGAATTGTCGTCGGCAGGATGCAGCATGATGGGCTTCTCCCGATGAATTATCTGAACAAGCTGAAAGTCCGATACCGCTGGCAGGAGGGCTGACGCCGAGGTGAATAAGAGGCCTATTCGAATCATAAAATTGCGGATATAAGCAAATATGTGATGCGAATAGAGGTATTATTCAGATCATTCCAATCGAATCAGAACGGAAAGATCCTTCATGCCCTACATCTGGGAACTCAAGGACTGGCCGCATTTCACGTGGAATGCGGGGGTTGTCCAGGACAACAGCTATCGCTACGCGCTAACCGTCAACCGGCTGGCCAGCGAGATGCGATCGCTTTCCTACCAGGAGCGCACCAACTCGATGATCGATCTGATGGTCTCCGAGGCGCAGACGACATCGCGGATAGAGGGCGAGACTGTTGATCCCGAAGCTGTTCGCTCATCCATCCTCAAGCAGCTGGGTCTGGCCGAGGAGGATCGATGGCAGGATCCATACGCTCGCGGAATCGCCCGTCTGATGGTTCTGTCCGGCCAGGATTTCGCCGAACCGCTGACCGTTGACGGCTTGTGCTCCTGGCACCGCCAATTCCTGGGCGAAAGGATGCGCAACGCCGGACGCTGGCGTACCAAGCCAATCTGGATCGTCTCCGGCGTTGCCGGGAAAGAAAAAGTGCACTTTGAGGGGCCTCCGGCTTCGCGGGTTGCAGGCGAAATGGAAACCTTTGTCGAGTGGTTCAATGCCAGCAGTTCATTGCCGGGACCGGTGCGCTCCGGTGTAGCCCATTTGTATTTCGAGTCCATTCATCCATTTGCGGACGGAAATGGGCGCATGGGGAGGGCAATTGCCGAGATCGCGCTGTCTCAGGAATTGGGTTACCCGGCATTACTGAGCTTGTCCGCCGCTATTGATCGGCAGCGCAAGCAGTACTACGAGATGCTCAACCAGGCCAGCCGGCAAAGCGGTATGGACATTACCGGCTGGCTGGAATGGTGGACACAGTGCGTCCTGAATGCTCAGGAGAAGGCCAGGGAACAGATCGCGTTCGTGATTCGCAAGGCGGCGTTCTGGCGCAGCTACGGGAATCGCGTCAACGACCGCCAGGAGAAGGTGCTGGCCCGCATGTTGCGCGAGGGACCCGAGGGCTTCAGGGGCGGCATGAGTGCCCGCAAGTACGTAGCGCTCACGCGTTGCTCAGGCGCAACGGCCACCCGGGACCTGTCCCTGCTAATGAAAATCGGGGCGCTTGAGCGGCTGCCCGGCGGCGGGCGCAGTACGCGCTATGCCTTGCGCTTGCCGGGATGACATGGTGCGCCGGCTCCACCAGCGCCCAACCCTTCATGACGCGGGCTATCGCGCGCTAGGCGTTGGCGATTATCAAGCGGTAGCCGAGGTCGAGTTCGGTTTCGCTGAGCAGTGCGCCGTACTTGCGCCGCCAGTTCCCGGATTCGAGGTCGGCACTCAATTGCGCCAGCCCGCGCTCCGTATCGGACAGCCTGGAAAAGGTGGACATCGCGGCGCGTGCGCGTTCGTCAAGATAGGCTTCAGGGCGTCGCCAGCAGGCGCCGAGAAAGCCGTCCGTACAATCGTGCGGAATGGGTACCGTCTGCACCATCACGGATCCCAGTTCGCGCCTGAAGTCATCGACCGAGGGAAATACCGAACGGTCGATCTCCAGGATCTCAGAAAAATAGTCGGTCAACCAGAATCCCGGCGACGCAGGGTCCCACGTCAGCACGACGACCCGGCTGCGCGCAACGCGCCGGAGTTCTCGGAGCCCCTTCGCCCGGTCGCGCCAATGATGCACGGACAAGACCGTCAAAGCTGCGTCGAAACTGTCGTTCCCGAACGGCAAGGAGCTGGCCGTAGCCTGGACCGCTGCCGCGCTGCCCCCCGGCCGTTGCGCGATCATTGTCATCGACGGCTCCACCGCGACCACGTGCCGGTCGGTCGGCTCATAAGAACCCGTTCCCGCGCCGATGTTGATGACGGACTCCGCATCACCGAGCGCACCCCATATCGCCTCTTCGATGCGCGGATCGGGCCTTCGAGAACCCGCGTATCCGCCCCCGATCCTGTCGTAGAGCGAAATCGGCTTGCGCAGTACCTCCAAACTACTACTTTGACATGAATTAGTAGTAAATTGACATTTGGCTGGTGTCCCAACCTTAGATTGCAGGGTCACTACCTAGCCGTGAGCGGGTGGCGGAAAGAACCAAACGGAAATCCAACGCTTGCAGGACCTTGAGTACGGTGGCGAATCCCGGGTTGCCCTCCGCCGAAAGCGCCTTGTAGAGGCTCTCCCGGCCTAGCCCGGTCTTTGCTGCGATTCGCGTCATGCCGTGGGACCGTGCCACATCCCCCAGCGCAGCTGCAATTAGCTGAGGGTCGCCGTCCTCAAAAGCCGCATCGAGGTAGGCGGCAATGTCCTGTTCATCTTGCAAATGATCCGCCGCGTCCCAGGGGCGGGTTTTGATTGGCTTAGTGGTCATCTTTTCTTATCCTCCGCGCCATTTCGTGAGCCCTTAGGATGTCCTGCTCCTGGGTGCGCTTAACGCCTCCATTGAGCAGCAACACTTCCTTGGGGCTGCGTCCGACCAGATACACGCGGTAGCCCGGACCATAATCGATGCGAAGCTCGGTCACACCTTTTCCAACGCGCCGCACATCTCCGGGATTGCCCAAAGACAATCGGCGGATCCGCACAGCAATCCGTGCCTTCGCCTGTCGGTCGCGAAGCTTTTCGAACCATCGTTCAAAGGCTTCGGTCTGGCTGACGGTGGGCACTTGCAGATTGTATCCGACAGGATACGACCCGGCAAGCCGGAGATGTATCGGAACGAAATTGCGGCAGCTAGAAGCGCAGCCGTTTTTCCTGCTTCTCGGGCACCGTCGCCCAACGCCCGCCGGTGGACGTTCGCTATCGTGCTTCCGCTAGCCAATCCTGAATCTTGTCGATGCGGTTGGTCTGTATCGCTCCGCCGTATCCGCGCGGGATCAGCTCGGCATACTCGGAGGTCTCCGGCAAATCGTGAACTGACGCCGTCTGGTACGGATGCGTCAGGATCATCGTCGTATCGACACTGTGCATTCGGGCCACCAGTCGATGCGGCCAACCCCAAAGCGCCCACGCGTAGTTGACGTACATTCCGATCGCGGTGTTTCGACACGAGTCCGGAACATAGCCGGTCCAGCCGACCATCATGTAGTCCCGAAGGCACTTGTTGACTGTCGCTCGCGAGAATGCGCGAACCGATGGATGGGCTCTCCGAATCGCATCCACCGCATTCGAACCGCCGAATACCAGCAACCGCTCGACCTCCTGCGGACCGCGCGCAACAAGAAAATCGCCCAAGCGGACCGCTTCATTCCGGTCGTTGCTCTTGATATTGATTACGAACCCTTTCAGCGGGAAGTGGTCCAGAACCTCTTCCAGCGAAGGCATCAGGCCAATGCCCTTGCCCCTTAGCGGATACCGGTTGTTCTCCGTGAAGTAGCCGTACCCGATATCCAAGGCCTTGAGCTCCGCCATCGAATAGTCGATCAGGCGCCCCGTCGCGTCGGTCTTGCAGTCGAGGACATCGTCATGGAATACCGCAAACTGTCCATCCGCGGTCGCGCGAACGTCGAACTCAACGTAGTCGGCGCCGAGATCGAAAGCGGCTTCCATGGAAGGAATCGTGTTTTCCATGAAGCTGTGTTCGCTGGCGTGAATTCGGCTGAGGCATGCGCGGTAATCCTCGTGTTCCGGATGCATCTCCGGCGCCAGTCCACGATGCGCAAGCAGGAGGGGCTTGTCGTAGCCCGCTGAAAACAGCGAAGTATTGTTGAGCCAGACCAACGCCAGGAAGGCCGTCAGGAAAAGCAGCACGTATCGCACCCGTCTCAGGTCATCTTCCGGTTGTCTGGCATCCCAGGGGCCTAATGCTCAATCACAGCTTGAACATGCTCCAGGTGCCGCCCCGGGGTACCACGCCAGGTACTCCTCAACGTTTTCGCCGCGCTTGCAGGTCGGACCAGAATTCGATCGCCCCTCTATACATAAAGTACTCAGGGAACCTGCGGCCAATAGCGACAACGACCGCGCCCATGATGACCACGAGCGCCGAGGGAACTGCGAGTGCCGTTACATAGTCCCCGTCCAAGAGACCCGCTACGCCAAGGTACATTCCAATCAGCCCAAGTAGCCCTCCCAGACAGGATTGAAGAAACTGTTTACGCTTGGACATGCCTGTTGTCTCCCGAGCAGGAAGGCTTATGCTCGATTGTATCTTCGTTAACCCGGGCGTTCCTGCGCTGGAGGGCAAGTTCAGTATGAGCGAACAAGGCCTTGGTGACTCCTCCCGGTCCCGTGGCCGGGCAAGGGCCGTGTCAAGCATCTCGGCGTCGTCCAGCGCGCGCTTCGGCTACTTCCGGAGGCTGCATGTCGCCCTCCGGACGATTGAGTTCGTCACGCTTGCCGCCATCGCCCTGTTGCTCCTGTCCGGCTGTACGGCGCAGGCAATAGACCGGATGGACGAGCAACTTGCCGCCAGGAGAACGGAAAGCCTGGCGGGCTGGGAGGACGTATCGCTGGACGGCAGGCCGATACTGGAAACGCTCTGGTTCCGCGTCGCCATGGTGTGGCGTGACTTTGATTCCGTGTCTGCGGAGATCGATGACTCGGGGTTACGGTTTACCGGGAATGGAGAGGACAACAGCGGAACGTCCACGGCCGCGGCCATTACACGGGATGGGTACCTTCTGACCGCAGGATACGTCGTACGAGATGCGGAGAAACTGGACGTTGTGGTCCTTTATCCCGGCCCCGACCGTCGCGGTCAGGTCAAGGTGGTGCAAGCTCGTGTAGTCTGGAAGTCGGACGAAGATTTCGATCGCGACTGGGATTCCGACCCTCCAAAGCTCCCGCTGGATTTCGCCATCCTCCATGTGGATATGGATGGCTTGGCGCCATTTGAGCTCGCCGACGGGCCGCCAGGTGTCGACGAGGGAGTGATCAGCGCCGGCCTGGGCTCAGCTGCACGAAGCGAACCTGTCGAGAATGTGGAACTAATGGCGGCGGGGCGCGTCTTGTCTGTGCATGAACAGCCGCCTCGGGGTTCTTCGCCGGCATGGAAGGCTGTTTTGCATGACACTTCGATCATAGGGGGAGATAGCGGAGGCTCTCTTCTCGATCGCACGGGGAAACTCGTGGGTATTAACGGTCTGACTCACTTCAAGCCAACCATCTGGCGAGCATTGGCAATGCGACTCGGCCGATCACCAGGGAATCCTGAAGATATCGATTACAAGGCTCTGGCGTGTCTGCCTGACCCGGATTGGATTCGGCAAGTGATCGAGGACGACCGCGCGCAAAGAGGCGCGGGTACGGAAAGTTCCGCGCCAGAGTAGTACTGCCACCGCGCCCATGATGACAGGAGCGCTGCGGGATATGCAGGCTAGCCAGTCAGGTGGCCGCTAAAGGCGCTGCAATAGGCCAGATCAAATTCCAGCCACACGATGAGTCCCATCGTCAAACTGGCCGCTCCCAGGAGAGGCCCAAGTCCGCGCTGGATTCCGGCAAGCCATGGCGCCGGGAGTGGCCGGTTCTTGATGGTTCTGACCTTCCGATAATTCGCCCACAGCCACCAGGCGAGCAGACAGGCCGTTGCTATGGTCCCACACAAAAGGACGAGCTGCCCGGCAACTGTGCCCCATCGGATGCGATTTCGGACAAACGTCTCTTCACGCCTTCACGCTTTCAATCCGCTCGCTTCGGCGAATTGCTGAGACTGCGTGTACGCTCCGTATCGCTTCACAGCCCAAGTTCGGCGTGCGATCCGAGGCGGACGAGCCGGAGCGTGTTTGCGTCCGGTTTCTGGTAGATGAGCACCAGATCCGGTCGCACGTGGCAGTCACGGAAGTCGGCCCACGGACCGCCGAGCGCATGGTCATGGTGGCGCGCTTCAAGCGCAGAGTCGCTGGCTAGAGCCTGCACGAGTTCTGCCAGCCGCTTATCGAGGTCGGCGCGATGTCGGCCGCGGGACTCCCGCTTGTAGTCGCGTTTGAAACGGCGCGTCCGCTCAATCGTCCTCATGCAGGTCGTCGAGAAGACTCTCGACATCGTCGAACTGCGCGAGATTGCCCGCTCGCGCCTCCTTCATGGCCGCGATGGTTTCGGCATTGGGAATGAGGGGCGCGAAGGGCAGCGCTTTCTCTCGCGCGACCCGGGTCAGAAGAAGCCGAACGGCGTCGGAGATAGACAGACCCATGGCGGCCAGCACAACGGAAGCCTCTTCCTTGATGTCTCTGTTGACGCGCGCCTGAACGAGTTGATTAGCCATATCGGTAAGCCGGAATGATTCGAACGTTGCATGACATTGTCGTGCAACAGGGCACATTGTTCAAGCCGGTTGTAGAACAGTCGGTTGTAGAACTGCGCCACATCGGATGCGATTTCGATCATGGTAGGTTAGCTTGCCTTCAAGCCCAGACCCGCGAGGTTTCGCAATGAAATACGCCGCAGCCTTTCTCCTGGCATTCCTCTTCAGTCATCCGGCCCTTGCCGACTGCGTCGACGGTGATTGCACCAATGGCCAGGGCAGCATGAAATATGAGGACGGCTCCCAATACATCGGCCAGTGGAAAGACGGGAAGCGCCATGGCTACGGAAAACTGAAGCTCGCAACCGGCAGTGAATTCGTTGGCGACTGGCTAGACGATGAACGCAAGGGGCGCGCCGTATACACGTTCGTGAACCGTGCCAAGTACGCGATCGAGTGGACCGGCGACGAGCCTCAAACCAACGGCCCCTGGGCTTGGTCGGACGGCGGCAAATACGTTGGATTGCATGACGATCGCGAGCATGGGCACGGCACCGTCATGTACAACGACGGCGGCACTTATGTCGGCGGTTACAACCACGGCGACAAACAGGGCGTGGGCACGTTCGTTTATCCCAGCGGCGGGACCTACTTCGGCGATTGGTTCGAGGGCAAGCCCGGCGGCCTGGGCCGTTTCATCCTGCCCGACGGCGGTGTGTTTTACGGAGAATGGAAAGACGGCATGCCCAACGGTCAGGGACGGCTGACCAATCCGGACACGTCCATAAAGGAAGGACTCTGGGTAAATGGCCAGTTCGTTGACAGTGGTTCATCACCGGAATGAAGGACATCTGGGCCAAGCCGAAGCCGAGCAGTCCTGGCGAGATAGGAGAGTGAAATATTAGATGAGCGCAACATGAAAGCATCCAGATTGAAGGAGTTCAAAATTGATGCATCTACACTGCTGCGCGAACTGACCAGCGAGGATGCCGGCTCCCTTTATGCGCTGGTCGATAGCAATCGGAAATACCTGAGGCAGTGGCTACCCTGGGTCGACAGGCAGCAAGGGCCACGTCATGCTGAGCAGTTCATCGAAGGCGCAAGAAATGACAATCAGGCGGGAGTTGCTTTGACTCTGGGTATTGAGCACCAGGGCGATATTGTAGGAACAATCGGATTCCATGAATTCGACAATGAAAATCGTCAAACTTCTATGGGATTCTGGATTTGTTCGTCCCATCAGGGGAAAGGAATCGTCTCGAGCAGCTGCGAGAGGTTGATTGAATACGCATTCACAGATCTCAGGTTGAATCGAGTGGTAATGAAAATCGCTGAAGACAATATTCGAAGCCGACGTGTGGCAGAACGCAATGGACTCGTGTATGAGGGAACTTGCAGGCAGTCAGAATGGTTATACGACCACTTCGTGAATCAGGTGATCTACGCAACGGTGGCGGATGAGTGGTTAACTGACCGAGCCGTTATATCCTAAAAGGCAATGAAGCGCCGAAGCGCCCCAAAGCCTCCACGACAAATGCTGGCCGTCATTGATCACGACCCGGAAACGGTCGTTCGAGCGCTCGGAGAGTAGTTGCTCCCAACTGATCCTGTCTGGAATCAAGGTTAAGATTGCCAATACACTGATTGATGCAATTGACCGGCGAGGCTTGGTTTGGCCAGAATGCGCTATCGAATATCCGTAATGACTTGTGCCGAGAGCGGGGTACTCGTTGGGACGAGCCCTGACATTCCCGGCCTTACATTGGAAGCGGACTCACGCGAACAATTTCTGGCGGCGGTTTCTGACGTTGTTCCCCAATTGCTGAAGCACAACCTTGGATTGGCGGAAGACCGACTAGCAGAATGCGTTGTTGAAGTGATCTTCACCGATCCGTCTGCCGAACCAATACCGGACTCCGCTTTGGCGCCTTCGTGCCCGCGCATTTTGGTTGAGCATGTGGACGCAGCGGCCGTGCGTTCTTGATGGCGACCTATGAGAGGGCGGTAAGAAAAAGACTAAGAAACGCGGGCTGGAGGAAACACCGGCAAGGCCGAACAAGCCATCAGATCTGGCCCAATCCGGAAAGGCCGGACTTGGAAATTGTCGTTCCAAGCAAGATCAAGAGCAGACACACAGCAAACAGCGTCCTAAAGCAGGCAGGTCTGGCGAAACTTCCATAGCTGGAAGCGCAGCCGCTTCAGCATAGCCGCCCACGCTTCCTCCGAAGCGCTACTCGGATCACCCACCTGGCAGAGCGGTTCAGGCTGGTCGTCCATGCTGACCTGAACCGCTCTGGCCATAAGGTCGCCGTCTCAGCTACTCGGCCGATTCAAGCAGAAAGAACTAGGCTACCTGCCAACCAGAATCCGCACGCCCAAGGCGCCGAGCACGGCCGCACCCACGCGGTCAATATAGATTTTCGCCCGCATGTAACGCTTCGCGACGGCTTGCGCGCTCATGTCGAAGGCGAGCGCCGTATAGAAAGCGATTTCCACAAGGAAGTGGTTGGCGACGATGACGATGCTGTCGGCCAGGCCTATGCCCGCCGGGAAAACGGTGACCAGAACGGCGACGGGGAACAGCTCGAAGACCACGCCGAATCCGAGCAGCGCCATCATCGTCCAGATCGCTACGATCAATAGTATTTGATAAAATATTATCGAATTCTTTCTCCAATAGCTCCTAATTGATAATATGTTGTATTTTCCTGACTCACCGCGAGAGGTTCAGAACCACTTGGCGACGGCATTGCGCAAACAGCGCAAGGCCCGCAAGCACAGCCGACAAAAGGCAGCTGAGTTCAGCGGTGTGCCAAGCGCGACGATACGCCGATTTGAAGCTACCGGAGAGATTTCGCTGCGGCAATTCCTGATGCTGTGTGCGACCTACGGCGACCTCACTCACGCCGACAAATTGTTTTCGGCAACCGGGCCGGCCACCATGGACGAACTGCTGGCCACACACCGCGATAGTTCGTGAACGAACTTCGCGTTTATTTCCACGGTCTGGATTCTTCCGAGCCTGTGTTCCTGGGGCGGCTGGGCTACGGTCGAGGAGACAATTTCACGCACTTTGAGCTGGATCCCGAGTTTCTCCGACTCCGCATTGGTCTTTCGCCTGTTCGTCCGAAGCTCGAGACCGGCCTGCAGGCTGCCCCTTTGACCCCTTTTGCGGGTTTGCATGGCCTGTTCGCGGACTCCCTCCCGGACGGGTGGGGCCGGCTGCTCACGGATCGCACTTTCCGCCAGCGCGGCACGAATCTCGATGCCATCACGCTGCTGCATCGCCTGGCGTTCGTTGGTTCCCGCGCCATGGGCGCGCTTTCGTACGTGCCGGACATGGAAGCTGACAGGTCGACTGCCGCCGATTTCCTGGATTTGCCGACAATCGGTCTGGAAGCCACTCGGCAATACCAGGGAGAAGCCATCGAAGTGCTCGACGAGTTTGTGCATAACGCGGCCCCCTCCGGCGGCGCCCGGCCGAAAATCCTCATTGGGCTCTCTGATAAGGAAGACTCGATAATCGCCGGCGCTGAAGACCTTCCGGATGGTTTCAGCCATTGGATCGCCAAATTCCCGACTGGCGATACGCCCGATGCCCGTTCGGCCGGAGCGATCGAGTACCTGTTCGCGAAGATGGCCCGCGAGGCCGGCATTCGTATGGCGGAAACCCGGCTGGTTCCCGGGCGGAAGGACCACGCCTATTTCCTGACACGTCGATTCGATCGTTTGCCCGGCAACCGTCGACTGCATGTTCATAGCGTTGCCGGCCTGGTGCATGCCGACTTCCGGAATCCGGACTTCGACTATCTCCAGTTGCTCAAGCTCAGCGACCTGCTTACGAAATCACACGCGGAAAAGACCGAATTATTCCGGCGTATGGTTTTCAACGTGGTGACCGGAAACCGCGACGATCACACCAGGAACTTCGCTTTTGTGATGCATCCCGACGGGAGGTGGGCCGCAAGTCCGGCATACGATCTGACCTTCAACCTGGGCGTACGGGGGTTCCACAGCATGACCATTCAGGGAAAAGGCAGGGACTTTACGCGCGAGGACTTCCTTGAACTGGCACACCAAGTTTCCATCCCCCGGACATCGGTAACGCGGATCATGCAGGAAGTGTCCGACGCGGTCGCCTTGTGGGAGAGCGAAGCCAGGCACTACCCGATTCCCGGGGAGCAGGCCGCCGAAATCCAGAAGCACATCCAACGTTGTCGCCGGCATTGGTAAGAGTCCTCTAATCGTTTGTTACAGTTGCGGCCATCAGACCGAGCCCAGCGCCAACCGCGATTCCGGCAGCGCGTCCTGCGCTCAACGACGTCTGGGTCGCCATCAGCATCGCCGGCCCGGGGCTCGCAATAGCGGCTATCAGGACGATGTTGAATGTTGCGAGTTGGGCCCAGGTCATGGCCGACCTGCTTCACATGGCTAATGTGGCGTCGGTGGTTCGGCTTTATGTTCCTGACTTGTCATTGCCGGTTGGTCTTGCTTCAGGACTTCCAGATATGCTCCTGGCTGGACCTTCTCAAGCGCGGATTCAATGGCTTCAACCTGACGTGCGACGCGCGGCCAATCCGGCGCGACCACTATTATCGCCAGCCGCCTGCCCCGTAAGTTCTGTTGAAACTGAATGCTCTGATCGAACAGTATTCTCAAAGACGGAGTTCTTGCAGCACGGGGGCCTGCATTTCACGGGATTCGTGCTCAATCACAGCTTCGACCTGCTCTCGTGTCGCACCAGGGTACCACTCCAGGAATTGGTCAACGGTCGCGCCGCGCTTGAGGTTTTCGAAGAGGGTCGCCACGGGAATTCTCGTGTTGCGAAAAATCAGCGCCCCACTCAACTTGTCAGGATCGCGCTCAACCGCAGGACAGGTATCCCATTCAGTCGCCATGACTTACTCCTGATCTAGACCATGTGTTAAGAGTGAAAATTATACAAAAGCCAGGACCCCCTTCCTTTTTGGAATGGGAGGGGGCGACCACTTCGTCGGCGGTTGATCTTTCTTTCGTTTCTTTGGCATTGGAATACGCAGGTTCCTTCACGTCGAACTGGAAGCAGCGGGCTGCGTCAGATGGCTGGCAGGACTGGGTTTGCTGACTCTCTACACCACTTTACCAACACGACAGCTTCAAGCGCGATCACCCCTGCTTCATTCTCAGATTGACGACGGAGGGAGAGCCCCTCGATTTGCCCACCGCTATAGACCCACGCACGCGTTGCATGCTGCTGAAAAAAGCAAGGGCCGCTCCGAAGGGCAGCCCTTGAGCCGACAGCACGCTGCCGGCGGGTATCTGCCGCCACAATATCGTTCGATTAGGCGTCAGTCAATAATTAGTAGTTAATTGACATTTCGCATTCTTGGCTATACTTTTGCGCCTAACACCCCTTGTGGTTTCGACCGCAAGGTGCGGGCCTCTTCGGAGGCCCTTGCTTTTTTGGGGCTTGCCACGGGCCGATAATCCGTGCTGACCTGAACCACACGGGCCATGAAATCGCCGTCTCAGATACTCGGCTGACCCACCAACAAAGAACTGGCCAGGCTACCTGCTTAGCAGAATTCGCACGCCCAAGGCGCCGAGCACGGCCGCACCCACGCGGTCAATATAGATTTTCGCCCGCAAGTAAGGCTTCGCGACGGCTTGCGTGCTCATGCCGAAGGCGAGCGCCGTATAGAAAGTGATTTCCACAAGGAAGTGGTTGGCGACGATGACGATGCTGTCGGCCAGGCCTATGCCCGCCGGGAATACGGTGACCAGAACGGCGGCGGCGAACAGCACGGATTTCGGATTGAAGAGATTCACCAGAAACCCCTGCCGGAATGCGCGCCCGGTCGGATTGATCACGGCCCTGGCAGGGACGCCGGCACCCCTCCACATCCTGTAGGCGACATACAGAAGATAAGCAGCCCCTACCGCTTTGGCGCCGACGTACAAGAAGGGGAACAGCTCGAAGACGACACCAAAACCGAGCAGCGCCATCATCGTCCAGATTGCGGCCATCAGACCGAGTCCAGCGCCCACCGCGATACCGGCAGCGCGTCCTGCGCTCAACGACGTCTGGGTCGCCATCAGCATCGCCGGCCCGGCGCTCGCGATGGAGACTATCAGGACGATGTTGAATGTTGCGAGTTGGGCCCAGGTCATGTTCTAGGTGCTTGGATTTCCTAGTCACGCTATAAAATCATAAAATATACTTTACAGTTCCGCCGCTACACGCGCGATTAGCGCCTTAAATTCCTGCGACTTACCAATGGCCGACACAATATCGTCTTCGATTTTCGGGTTGGACCGTTCGATGTTTTCAACAAAGGCGACAATGCGCTGTAGCAGGCCAGCACGAGGCTCATGACCAGCCTCGATGCGCGAGATGGTTGCTTGTCGGATCCCTAGTTGGTTAGCAAGCTGGTCTTGAGTAAGTTCAGCTTTCTGGCGTGCGCGCTTCAAACGTTTCGGGAAGTTCCCTGCTTTCCATTCAGGAATGTTCATTTTTTAAGTATAATTTATTCCTATCAGAAATCGGCAGGAAAAGGTGCCTCAGGATCCAGTCGGGTCTGGGACTCAGTATCCGCTCTTGGTGCCTTTCCGCCCGGACGACGAGGTTGTGTCGGGTGTACGGTTTGGCCGTGAAGACGAGTTGCTCACGCCTGCATATTGGGCTATGCGCTGTGCCACGGCGGATCGAGTTGAAATCGATTTCGTCAACCGACATGGCACGCTTGAGGAGGAAATTGGATTCTGCCTGCTTGGCGGATTTGGGGTGACACTCGAAGTTGCCACCGCCTTTTTCGAGCGCTTGCAGGCTAATGGCGCCTTCCAGAGTGGAGCCGTAGTTTCCGAAGCCGCCCTCTTGGCAATGCTTAATGAACCCACAGTTGTTCGAGGGCGACCCCACCGCTACCGATTTCCTGCGCAACGAGCGCGCCGGATCCACCGTGCGATGGTGGAGCTGACAGGATTGGAGTTAAATGAAGCCGAGCCGATTCGATTTCGTGACGAGCTCCAGGCATTGAACGGTGTGGGGCCAAAGACAGCTAGTTGGATCACCAGGAATTGGCTAGATGCTGACTGTATCGCGATCCTGGACATTCACGTTCTGCAGGCGGGATGGTGGCTCAAGCTATTCGATAGGAATTGTCGTCTTCCTCGCGATTACTTGAATTTAGAGAGTCGGTTCTTGAGTTTTGCGGAGAGTTTGCTCGTCCGAGCATCTATCCTTGATAGTGTCATGTGGCATGATATGCGTACTTTCGGGTCGAAGTTGGCGCGAGCAAATTTTGCAGTTTAGACTGCGCCACCATTGAGCAATAATAATGCTGTAGGGGGAAGCAATGGGTGGAAGCGGATCGAGCTATAGCCCTCCGCCGGTCAATCGGAATGGAAGCGGACATGACGCTTGTGATTTGCGGTTCCAGGTTGATCTTTTTGGCCCCGACCCTTCAGTTGTTCAGGAACTCACCGTAGGCGATCGTCTGGCGGTCCAACTCATTACGCGGGGTGAGTCCACGAGCGTCGCGGCCTTGACTAAAGTGACAGGAGAGGTGGCGGGCACAATCACTGGAGTGCGCCAGCTAGGAACCCTTATCGATTGTCTGGATGACAACTCCTATGAAGCCGAGGTGACGGCTATTTCGGGATCAGTAGTGACCGTGTTCATTGAACGGGTGTAATTGTGCTTGTAATTGGCGGTTGCTACCAGGAAGTCTGCATATCGCCACAACACGACGATATTTTTGGATCTGGTGGCCGCGCTGCTTTAGCCATTGCTTTAGCGGGCACGGATGTTGACTGGCACTACTATTGCCCTGATTCTGAGCAAAGCACAGTTGCAATAGTTCTGTCTAACCCGTGCCTTAGGCATCATCCTCATACAGCCACCGAAACGGTCAGATTTACCTATTTTCATCCGTTGTCAGCGCCGGAATATTATCCGAGCCTGCTTTCCAAGTGTGATGACATCCTCTTGGAGGGCTCCAAAATCTTGCGCTTTGGCTTCATGGAAGGTGACGCAATTGTCCGCGGTGAAAAGGTCGTGTTCGATCCACAGAGCCCGCAGATGCCATTGTCTTTCAAAGCCAATGGTTCTACTGCAGATTCTCTGGCAATCGTATTGAACGCGCAAGAAGTAAGAGTGCTTGGAAATAGCAAGAACGAATCAAAGGCGGTGCGAAACATTTGGAAGTCGGAACGCGCGTGTGCCGTTCTCGTCAAATCCGGCGTGCAGGGATGTCGTGTTTATGTCAATGGGGAGTATCAGGATTCTGTCCCAGCCTACCGTAGCGATCGGGTTTACAAGATCGGATCGGGCGACATATTTAGTGCCGCTTTCGCATACCAATGGGCAGAAAAAGGAGTGCCTCCCCTTGAAGCGGCGGATACCGCTTCCCGCTGCGTGGCGCGCTACTGTAACAATCGCCTGCCAAGCGTTTTTCTTGACGAGGAGGCTGCGGCGCTGGAGCCCATTGCTGTTAATGATGCAAAAGGAAGCGTATATATTGCTGGTCCCTTCTTCACCATGGCGGAGTTGTGGCTCGTAGACCAAGCGTGCCGGGCACTCGAAAGTCTCGGAATCTCATACTTCTCGCCTTACCACGAAGCTGGACTTGCGCGCGAATTCGCTGACCAACAGGCGCGCCAGCAGGAGATCGAACGCGTCGTTCGAAAAGACCTAACAGGTCTCAGCAATTGCAAGGCCGTATTCGCTATTCTTGACGGGTGCGATCCTGGCACGATCTTCGAGATTGGTTGGGCCGTGAGACACGGCATCCCTGTGGTAGCACTGTCGCAAAACCCGAGGCCAGCCGATCATACTATGGTCCGGGGTTCAAGGAATTGTTCGATCATCGACGATTTTGCGAGCGCTATCTATCGTGTCGCTTGGGCTGCTTTAACGGCATGAGAGCGCTCTTGTTCTCCGGTGGCATAGACTCCACATGCCTCGCAGTGATGACGAAGCCCGATATGGCTCTAACGATCGACTACGGTCAGATTGCCGCGCCGAGAGAGCTACGCGCCGCTACGCATATTGCGTCGCTGCTGGGCATGTCTCACAGAGTCATCGAGGTGCCGCTTGGCCATTTGGGTTCCGGCGAATTGGCCGGAGTTCCGTCCAACAACGGAAGAGGCTCGGTTTCAGAGCATTGGCCCTTTCGCAATCAGGCGCTCCTTACTGTCGCGGCCATGGCGCTTGCAAATTGCGGCTTGAAAGAATTGACAATTGGGACGGTCGTAACGGATAACGTTCACAATGACGGTACACCCGATTTCTTGAGAGCTATGGAACGGCTTCTTCAAACTCAGCTTGCCGGTTTCACGCTTAATGCTCCAGCATCGGGCTTGACGACATACGATTTGGTTCTTCGATCGGGCGTTAGCCGCGACCTACTCGGATGGACATTCTCTTGCCACCGAGCCGAAATAGCCTGCGGTGCTTGCCGAGGTTGCAACAAATCCTTGGAGCTATTTGCACGCCTCACACGTCGGGATCGGGCAGCTACTAGCGATCACATCGCCCGTTCCCCCGGCTCTACTCCGTGAAGTTGGAGGGGAGGCTATCAATTTGCCTGCCCGCTAGATTCCTATCAGCTGACGTATCAAGACCTGATCACCTAGGGGCTTCGCAACGTCTCCGAAAAAGAAGGGGCTTTCGGCTCAATGTGATTTATTGGGACGTGACAGCCACGCACATCACAGCGGTGCAACATAAAACAAGGAACACATCGCATGAGGGATAACAACAAGACCGCAGCCTTCGAGAAGCTCAAGGGCGCACTGGTGGAAATCGAGGAAACGTCCGGTCGAGCTACCGACGGCAAGTGGCTCGAATCTCTGACGGCCGAGTGCGCGCCCCTCATCGCCGAGTGGGATGTTCGCAAAGCGTGGACTTGGGACGATTGGCCGGAGAAAAATCACCCCGACAGCGGTATTGATGTGATTGCGGAGCGTTCCGATGGCAAGCGGATAGCGATTCAGTGCAAGTCAAGGGAGCTCGATGAGCAGGGATCGGGGGCGCCCATCAACAAGCGCGAGATTGACAGCTTCATCGCCGAATCATCAAGCATCGGGATCCCTTTCGCCGAGCGCTGGCTGGTAGTAAACGGCGCGGTCAGCGTCAACTCGAATGCGGGCCGGGTCATGGAGGGAAACAAGGTTGCGCACATCAATCTCTACGCCGACATCAAGAAGCACCTCGACGGCGTGGGCGGCGATCAATTGGAGGACTGCTCCCACTGCCAAGACCCCACCGCCATGCAGACGCGGGACTGCATGCAACAGGAAGCCGTGCAACGCTCCGTTGACACCCTGATAAGCCATGCGGAAAGCGGCACGGGGGCGGCCAGAGGGCGAATCATCCTGCCGTGCGGTACCGGCAAGTCGCGTATCGCGTTGCGGTTAATCGAGGAACTCACCGAGCCGGGGCAAGTCTCCGCGATCCTCTGCCCCTCAATTGCGCTGGTTGCGCAATTGCGCCGTGAATTCCTCATCCACAGCAGCAGACCGCTTGTTGCGCTCGCCGTGTGCTCCGACCAAACCGCCGCGCGTGGAAGCGACTTGTCAAAGGACCAGACGGCCGACCTGAGCCGGGCCAGCGCCCGGGACGTGAAGGGCCGCGTGACCACGGAGCCCCGCGCGATTGCCGAATGGATGGGGGCTTTGCCCGAAGGCTACATGGGCGTGATTTTCGGGACGTATCAGTCGAGCCACAAGATTGCTGACGCATTGATTTCAAGCGGGACAGCGATTGCCGTTCTGGTTGCTGATGAAGCGCATCGCACAGCAGGAATTAGGCGGGTCAAAGGAGAGGAAGAGCGCTTGCGCGATTTCACCGTCTGCCACAACCAGCTCCGCTTTCCCGCGACTTACCGTGTTTATCAAACGGCCACGCCGAAAATCTACAAGACCCAAGGGCAGCGCACCGTCGAGAAGCGGATGCGAAAACAGGACTGGATCGTTCGCAGCATGGATGACGAAAACGTTTTCGGCCCGGAGCTTTACCGCAAGTCCTACCGCGATGCCGTGGAGAACGGATGGCTTTCCGATTACCGGATCATCGCGCTCGGTGTAAATGACCCTGAAGCCTACCGAACCGCCAACACGCTGGCCGACGAAAAGAACAGCCTGTCCACCGTTCAATTCCTGCGTGGTTTGGCCTTGGCCCTGGTCATGGGCGGCGCCACCC
Source organism: uncultured Gammaproteobacteria bacterium (assembly GCA_951828235.1). Taxonomy (GTDB): domain Bacteria; phylum Pseudomonadota; class Gammaproteobacteria; order Steroidobacterales; family Foliamicaceae; genus Foliamicus. The sequence goes on along the minus strand of OX639965.1, from coordinate 607,891 downwards.
GAAAGGATGGGCACGTCATCCGCTCTTCCATCAACTTTCTGAACACCATCAAGAAGTCAAAAGACATGACCGAGGCGCTGTCCTCAAAAACCGTGCGCAAGTGGGTGGGCAACCGGCTTGTGGCCGATGGCGTGGCGGAGGAACCCGCCGAATATCTTCTGCAGCACCTGGATGCGGACAGTAATGTGGCAAAGCGTGAACAGGCGAAGGCGCAAATTGCTGCGGCGACGGATGAAGAGCCGCGAGGCATCCTCAATGTGGGGATTTTTGGCGAGGGGACGGATGCGCCCTCGCTTTCGGCGGTCGGGTTCATTGAGCAGCGCAAGTCACCAGTGGACGTGATTCAGGCGGTAGGACGTGTTATGCGGCGCTCGGAAGGCAAGCAGTTGGGCTACATCGTCTGCCCCATTGTCATCCCCCCGAACGAGGACGCGGAGCAATGGCTTGCGAATAGCAACAGCCCCGACGACGGCTGGCAGGCGTTGGGCCAGATCCTGATGGCCTTGCGCGCCCACGACGACCGCATTGAGGACAAGCTGGAGGACCTGATGAGCGTCTATCTCCCTCCAGCACCCGCAGAGGACGAGGAAGTGAGTACCGTAGTGGCCTTGGGTTCCGATACGGGGCGCGCCGCTTACTTCCTGCACGAAGGCAAGCGGGGCCACGCCGAGCGTGCCACTGAGGATGCCGTGAAGGGGGCGGTGCGGAGTGCGGATGTCTTCCGCCCTCTCAATGAGGCGATGCCGGAAGGCGTGGCCGGCAAAGCGACGGCGGATGTGCCCGAACTGCCACCAAGAAATGAACCCCACCGGATAGTGACTGGGAAAATCAACCGGGACGGTAGTTTTGAGATGCGCGAACAATCGGTTGTCAGGGACAAACCCAAAACCGACGGCACGCTCGGCTCCATCAACCTCAAAAAGACCAAAGCGACTGCCCGGAAGATGCTCAACGGCGAATCGGGCCGCAAAATCACCCGTCCGCGAAAGCGTAAAACCCCGGAGGAATTGGCCGAACTCAGAGAACAACGGACGCTGAATCTTTTGTCGGGATCCAAAGCCGACGAAATGGGGATTTTCGTCAACCTGTTGGAGAAGTCCGGGCTTTGCCGGAACAAGGCGCAGCGCAGCGTCAACACTCTTGAAGAAGTCATTGCGGAGGCGAGGCGGCGCCTCGAAGAGGATGAGCTTGCCGGCACGCTCGATGCGCATTTCGGGCTGGACAAGCAATCCGGCGCGTCGGGCAAGGACCGAGCGGACGGCTGCACCATCGCGTCGTTGCTGCTGATGAACGCCGCAATGCTGCATCAGCGAATTGCCGCGGGTGCCTGGCTGCCTGGGGTTGAAGGGCTGGAGACCATCAAGGTTGCGCCGAAAGCGGCCCAACTCGCGTTGCGCCAATGGAACACGATCACCCGCCACGATTTTCGCCCGGTGCTCGAGCCGGCCATTGAGTTGATATGGAAGGTACAGGACACCGGGCGAGAGTCGGGCCTGAATAAAGCAATGAGGCACATTGCCGCCGAAGCGGAGCGCCTTGCGAAGGACTATGCAGACCTCGGCGCCGATTACGCAGGGGAATTGTTCAACCAGGTCATGGGTAACCAGGCGTCGGACGGCGCCTATTTCACGCGCCCGGAGGCTGCTTCACTGCTGGCTCGGCTTGCGCTCGACGTAGCGGCTCCCGATGCGGACTGGACGGATCTGCGAACATGGGAAAGCAACCGCGTGGTTGATCTGGCCTGCGGATCAGGAACGCTGCTTGCCGCCACGCTCACCGAAATGAAGCGCCGGGCGCGGGAACGGGGGCTGGGTGAACGGCAAATCGCGGAACGGCAAAAACTCGCGGTAGAGAAAACCATCACCGGGCTGGACTTCAATCCCGTCTCGCTGCAACTGGCCGCTGCCCAGCTTACGGCAGGCAACGTCGATGTTACCTACCGGAACATGGGGCTGCATCGAATGGCTTACGGGCCGAGAAATGACGATATGAATGACGTGCGGGCGGGATCGCTTGAACTGCTTGGACAGCGCCGGGTCATCGGCATGGGTGATGAGTTGAATCTGGACGAGCACGACATTGGCTCAGAGCGGCTGCAAATCGCTCAGGACGATCCAATTCTTGAAGATGCGGTCGATTCCGTGTTTGGGGCGCGGGTGATCATAATGAACCCGCCTTTCACGGACAGAAAAAGAATGGGGGACAAGTTCTCAGAGGGGATCCGGGGGCAATTGAGAGGGAGAGTCGATGGACTGGAAAGGGCCTTGGTCCAAAATGATCCCGAATTGGACGGCTTTGTTAGCAAGACGTCGATTGGGCCACTGTTTGAGGCGCTTGCCGAAAAGTGCGCGGATGCAGTCGATGGGGTTGTGGCCATGGTACGGCCGACTGTTGTTTTTACGGGGCCTGCGGCGCTGCAAATGCGCCAAGTCTTCGCAAAGCGGTTCCACATCCACACGCTTCTCACCAGTCATCAACCGGGCGAAATTAACCTGAGCCAAAAAACGTCCATCAACGAGAGCCTAATCGTTGTCCGACGTTATGAGGCGAAGGAGGGAGCCAAGCCGCCGACGCGAATAATCAGCCTGGACAGAGTGCCGACCGACGATCAAACGGTGGGCGAACTGCACGACCAACTCGTCCGATGCGAGACGGGCCTGCTGTCCGACGGCTGGGGCGAGGTCTCCGAGTGGCCGGTCGAGCGCATCGAGGCCGGCGACTGGACGGCAGGGGCGTTTCGGGCTCCAGAACTGGCCGAGGCAGCCTTTGATCTTGCCAATCACAAGTCGCTCCTTCGGATGGAGGATCAGGACATGGTGCCGTCCGCTGTGTTGTTGGGTGGAGGGCGTGATGTCGCGCAGGCCGACGCCAATGCGCCGGGCGTTTTCTCGGTCTTGTGTTCCAAGAGTGCCGAGGCTCAGCAAGCTATTCGGGGCGTGCCCGATCAGCATTGGGCACCGAAAACGGCGGTTCCACGGCGAGAATGGATTGAAGATCCCGGCGCCGATGGCCCGCAGCACCCTGGCACGGCCCGTCTTATGAACCGCGCCTCCCACTTGTTGGTGACGGCCGGGCAGGACACTGGAACGGCCCGTGTTACGGCGGTAGCGCAGGAGGAACTGTGCCTCGGCCTAGGTTGGCTGCCGGTGCCAGGTGTCACGCTGGAGAAGGCGAAAGCTGCGACCGTCTTCCTCAACTCGACTGCGGGGCGCCTGCAACTCTTGCGCAATCCCGGAAGGAAGCTGGCATTCCCACAATACAATCCTGCGGGCCTGAAAATCATCCGATTGCCCAACCTCTCCGACCAGACCCTTGTTGATAGGCTCGCTCGCTGCTGGGAGGCCACAGCGGAGATGGAAGTGCCGCAATACCGTGACGGCGAGTGCGACGTGCGGCACATTTGGGACGATGCCGTTGCTGACGCTCTAGGATGGGACAAGGATTGGCTTTCCGTGCTTCGGCATCTACTTCACCGAGAGCCCCATGTCAGGGGACTTGGTTACAACCAATTTGGATAAGAATGAAATTTACGCTCTACTACAGGGGACAACTACCACCCAATGCCGGGCCTGACGCGAAGCGCGCAATCCGGAATGAACTTATGCTGCAGCTGAGAGATGTGTGGAAACATCAGCCGCTGGATAAGAAGAACTGGCTCGATCCCGAATACGAATACACACAGCAATAAAGGATGTAGGAGCCGAGCGGTTCTCCGCAATTGTGAACGACAAGCACAAGGCGGTTGCAGAACTGGATATCCTGTTTCTCCGTCCTGAACCGATAGGTCAACTGGTCACCCAAGGAGGTGATATTGACAACCGAATGAAGACCTTGCTTGATGCGCTTTCGATACCTAAGGAAGGCCAACTCTCGACCAAGAAAAGGCATTATGAATGTGACGGGGTCTCACATTGCCTCCTCGAGGACGATAATTTGATTGGTGGCCTCAGAATCTCTGTGGATCGCCTGCTAGGCCAATCAAAGGGAAATGAGGTCTTGCTTGTAATAAATGTACGGGTTCGGCGGATGAGCGCAGCGCTAGAAACGCTTAACTTTGCTGCATAAGATATACACCAATCCCGGATACACACCGCTGACTTCAGCGGTTTACGCACATAGATGACCTCGTTCAGCAAGGCGCATTCGCGACCCATAACTACCGGCTAATACAAGTCTACTTAGTTTTGCAATGATCAGCTCTTCGCTAAGTCGCGTGTGCCTTATCGGACGATTTCCCTCGTTTCAGACTAATGGGAAAATCCTCAGCCTGGATGGGCCAGTCTTTTGGAGAAAGTCTCAGAGATTTCATCGTCAAAATGGAATGCGGTGAGGTGCTTGTTTACCACTTCATACAAGCAAAATACGGTCTCTTAGCCTTGCGCAAGCGTCGTCTAAAGGCCGCAAGAATTCATGACCTAAATGATCCGTTTGAGTACCTTGCCCCTGACCTTTCGTCTCCCGATGTGCGAAGGGCTTTCCTAAATCTCAAGAACATGCACGATGAAGAATATGGGCTGCTCTGTTTCAGCAGATCTTGGGAAAATCCTGTGATGTGGAGTCACTATGCGGAAAGACACCGAGGCTTATGTCTTGGTCTTGAAATTGACGATGAAAACACGTTATCCGTGGAATATGTTGATGACCGGCTATCAGTTGAACCGCTCTTTACGAGAGAACTTGAGGACAGAGCTAATGCTATGAAGAGAACGCTCGGTGCAAAATTCAGCCATTGGAGCTATGAGCAAGAGGTTCGGCTATTCGTAAACTTGGATGTGCCAGATTCGAAAGATGGTCACTATTACGTCGACTTCAGCCATCAGCTCGAATTGAAGGAAGTTGTAATCGGTATTGAAGCCCATCAACATGCGAAACAGATTAGGCGCACGCTAATGGACAACCAGCCACGTGTAGGTATATTCCAGGCCAATGCCGCGCTCACAAGATTCGAGGTTGAGCGGGTGCAATTGTTTTGACCCAAATAGCCTTGGCCCCAAGATTGAGAAGATCATCAAGGAACTCTCGCACATTTCGTTAGCGGGTGCTGCCAGTCACTTCTTCAGGCTGCTGCGTAAGCCAAAACTAATCTAACAAACAGATCAGTGATTTAGGCATATGCACCGGGCAACAGTTCAAAACCAAATGTGAAGAAGTCCCGGTCAAACGCGAAAACCTTATAGATTCCTTTGCGAAGCATCACAGCACCGCAAAGCGCGTCGTGAAAACTCAACTGCTGGTCGTTGTATTTCACCAGCATGTCATAAGCTATATTCTCGTCAAATTTTGTAAAGCAAAGGCGCGATAAATCAGAAGAGCGCAGAAAATTAAAATGCGCGCAAGCTCGATCTAATCCGTTGTCGTAGCGCCCACGCGTGTACGCTTCATGCGCGGTGACATTTAGCGTGACAAGTGCAAGTTCTGTAGTCTGCAGAAATTTGTGGGCTACAGCGTGAAACTTGTCGGTCGGATCATGAAGCGCGATCACCGCAGAGGTGTCCACCAACGCAATATGCTCGAAGACTACACCTGCTGAAGCCATTCACCGTTATTTTCTTCAACGCGGTTGTTCAAAGTCGCATCAATACTTGGGGGAATGCCAGGAACAATCCGATAAAGGTGACCGGCAAGCACGCGGTATGTGCCCGAGGGAAGCGCCTTGGGCGGTTTCGCGGGCAAGCTTTCTCCACCAGCAATTTCCGTAAAGTAGTTCCTTTCGTCTTCCGCCGTTGAAACGTAGAACTGTTCGAAGGTAAAACTCATGTTGTTACTCCCTTCGGTTCGTCATTGTGAATCCACGTTTGCCTCTTGAGCTGGACATCAAACTCTCTAGGCAGCCCTGGAACAAGGGGAACAGGTTGCCCGGGTGGCAGTTGAATTTGCACATTTTCTGGCAGCGAGGAACGCTGCGTAATAACGGCCTCCGTTGCAAACAGGTAGGATCGTTCGCTTGATTCTAGCACGCCGCCAATAAAACGAACCTCTTTGGATAAATCATCATCCATATGGGCCCCAAGAAAAAATGGCTCGGAAAACTTGAACGCGGACTGGTATTCGCGCAACAACTTGTCTAAGGCGGCTGTTAATACATCGTCTGCAATGACAACCCGATCACCGAGAAATTCCTTTGCTTCGTCCCTATTAATCATGTGCATATGCGAGTAGAAATCTTGCGTAAAGGCCTTAATCGCTCTCTCAATTTCCAAATCAGAATTTTCCTGAAGTTCTAGTAGTCTTTCAGCAAGCTGAAGGATTTGCTTATGGACGCGATGTGCATTGCCGAGTGCAAGTGGGTGTATCCCGTTGGTCAACTGTCCAACAAACGAAGCCAAGTGTTGGCGGCGCTTGTCGGGTTCTTCGTCGTTATTCTTGTCTAGTTCAAATTGCTCGAGAATGAAACTTCGGTATTGCTGAATATCTTCAACTGCAATGCCAAGACGGGATTGGGGATTAATGGGATCAACAGGATTGAATTGGTTTCCGGTACTTGGATCAATCGGGCTTAATTCTGCAAGAGGAGTCATGTGGATTCGTCGGGCGCCTAAGGCAACTAATGTTCCAGCACTATGACAACGATAGGGAACTAGTACTTCAAAAGTCGGATCGAACTCGCGGACAATACTCACGATCGGCCAGACAGAATTCGTATCGCCTCCCCTCGTATAAAGGCAGAGATCAATACCGTCTTCCGCCTGCGTTTCCTTTAGCACGCGGAACAAAGCCTCTTTGACGTCGGAGCGAAATTCAGTCGATAGACCGGTTAACTGCGGCGGTTGTGAGGCGCGGTCGAAATTGAACAGCACAACTAGGCGTCGGTTGCCTCTTATGCGCTCGATTTCCTCAATCAGCTCCTTGCGGACTTCGTAAGTCATTTTGGGTTCCTGCTAAGTTCCGGTCTTCCAATCAAGCGAAATCAGCGGTTCGGTCGGGGCGCATTGTACTCTCGGCAGCGTCGGGTGTATTTTTCCGGCAATGGTGCAATGCGGGCCGATCGGCAAAATATCACCAGCAGGAAAGAACAGATATATGATCAAAATCAAGAGTGGGCCGGTAGGATTCAACGAACACGAAACATAACATCATTCATCAAATCTAGCCGTCAAAAAATCCAAAAAAGTAAAGTACAGCATATGGATATAGGAGGAAAAGTGGGCCGTGAGGGAATCGAACCCGCAACCAATGGATTAAGAGTCCACTGCTCTACCTAGTTGAGCTAACGGCCCGTTGTGTGCGGGAAGTGACTCCCGCGGAAGGGGTGCAATATTGCCATAGCTTGCAGGCGCGGCGAGGGAGGGTGGGGTGGACGATGGGACTCGAACCCACGACGACCAGATCCACAATCTGGGGCTCTACCAACTGAGCTACGCCCACCACGGTTGATGCTTGCCGCCCGGCACGCCGCTTCGTGCCGTTTCGGCCGATGGCGCGCCTGGCAGGACTCGAACCTGCAACCACCGGCTTAGAAGGCCGATGCTCTATCCGGTTGAGCTACAGGCGCATCGACTGGTTAGTCCGGGAAAGCGGCGGCTCTTAGCGCAGTGGTCGGGGTAAACGGATTTGAACCGTTGACCTTCTGCTCCCAAAGCAGACGCGCTACCAGACTGCGCCATACCCCGCCGCCATGCCGAGCCAGCGGGTGGGATGATAACACTTGGGGGTATTCAGGCGTTGGTGGCGGGTTCGGCGTAGGCGTCTATGTTGCGGGGATCAGGGGAGCGGTCGGAGAGGATGAGCTTGTGGCGGTAGAAGCGATCGACGCCCGGAGGTCCCATGCGGGAACGGCCGAGTCCGGACAGGTTGAAGGGGTCCTGCTCGAATTCGTGGACGGTGCCGGACAGCGATGCTTCGTTGACGCTGATTACGCCGCCGTTCATGCGGCTGGCAACCTGAAGGCCTTCTTCCTCGGTCCCGGCAAACACGCTAGCGCTCAAGCCGTAGCGCGAGTCGTTGGCGAGTTCGACGGCCTCGTCAATGGTGTCGAAGGGCATGACGGGCAGCACGGGCCCGAAGGTCTCGTCGGTCATGATGCGCATGGTGTGGTTGACGCCGCTCAATACGGTGGCCGGATACCAGGTGCCGCCTTCTTCAATGGGCTTGCCGCCGCAATGTACGGTGGCGCCTTTCTCCACGGCGTCGTCGATGTGCGACTGGATGGTCGCCAGTTGTTTCTCGAATATCAGCGGGCCGATATGGCCCTTGTCGGGCGCTTCGGTATTGGTGGTGACCTTCGCGGCCAGTTCCGCGAGGCGCGCAACCAGCGCGTCGTGCAGTGGGCGGGCCACGTAGATGCGCTCGACCGACTGGCAGGCTTGGCCGGTTGCCGCGACCGAACCGCGCAGGAGCACCTGGGCGGTGCGTTCCAGGTCGGCCGATTCCAGGACGATGGCGGGGTCCTTGCCGCCCATTTCCAGGAACGCGGGAATGAAGTTGCTTGCCGCGCGTTCGCCGACCAGGCGGCCGGTCCGAACGCTGCCGGTGAAACAGACCGCGTCCACGTTGTCGATCACCGCCTCCCCCGTCGCCCCGGCGCCCATCGCGTAGTCCACGACATCGGCGAGTCCGGGAATCTGCGCGAAGCACTCGCGCACCGGGTCCGCGTGCCTGGGCGTGATCTCGCTCGGTTTGTAGAGGATCGCGCTGCCCGCAATCAGCGCCGGGATCGAGTCGATCATTCCGAGCAGGAAAGGGAAATTCCAGGGCGAGATGATGCCGACCACGGGAAAGGGAACGAGCTGCGTGCGCGCCATGATGGTGGGTATCGAGCTGTTGCGGGCGGCTTCGTTCTTGACCAGTTCGCGCGCGAAGCCGGCCATCCGGTCGGTCATGTGCCGGAGGTTGTCGATCTCGATGTGGGTGATCAGGACCCTTCCCGTGTCCGCGACCAGCGCGTCGAAGATCGCCTGGCGGTTGTCCTGCACGGCATCGGCGAAGGCGTTCAGCGCCTCGACCCGCTTTTCCAGGCCGAGGTCCAGCCATGTGGGCTGGTTCATGCGCAGGCGGTCGGCGGTCGACGCCACTTCGTCGGGGGTGGCGGGCTTGATCACGTAGTCGCGTTCGCCGGTGCGGGGGTTTCTTACCTTTATCGGGGCGAAAGATGCGGATGCGGACATGGGCGGGTTTCCTTCGGGCTGGCGTGAGGCGGGCATTTTGCCATGATGGGGGGAGGGAAGGCCTCCCGCCTTCCTGGATGGCGCGGCGTCCTCCCTCCCTGGTTAGAGGGTGCAGGTTCCGGAAGGGGTGCCGACGATCACGACCTCGGGTCGCTGCCGCGCGAACAGGCCCACGGTCACGACGCCGGGGACCTGGTTGATCTCGCTTTCCATTTCTTCCGGGTCGAGGATCTTGAGGTTGTGCACGTCGAGGATCTCGTTGCCGTAGTCGGTGATCATGCCTTCGCGGTACTGCGGCTGGCCGCCCATCGCGACGAGCTTGCGCGCCACGGCGGAGCGCGCCATGGGGATGACCTCCACCGGAAGCGGGAACTTGCCCAGCAGCTTGACCCGCTTGCTCTCGTCCACGATGCAGACGAAGCGCCGCGAGGACGCTACCAGGATCTTCTCGCCGGTCAGCGCGCCGCCGCCGCCCTTGATCAGGCGGCGGTGCTCGTCGGTCTCGTCGGCGCCGTCCACGTAGAGGTCCAGCGTCCCGCACTGGCTCAGGGGCGACACCTCGAAACCGAGGTCGCGCAGCAGGGCGGTCGTGGCTTCCGAACTCGAGACGACCTTCGATATCCGGTCGCGAACTTGCGGGAGAAGCGCGATGAACTCGTTGGTGGTGCTGCCCGTGCCTACGCCCAGCAGGCAGTCGTGCGGGATGCGCTCGATCGCGGCCTGCGCCGCGTGGCGCTTGGCCGCCAGCGCTGCCTCTTTGTCGGCTTTATTCGATCGCAAGCGGTTTTACCTTGGCGGGGGCGAGGGAAAGCCTCGCGAGTTGCCGAGCGTCGCCATTATATGGAGCGCGCCGACACAGCCTTGCGGGCGAGGCCCGGCGGGGATCAGCGCCGGAACTCGTGGAATTGCCCCGCGGTGATTACGGCGTCCAGTGGCACGTCGGTGGGCTTGGCATCGAGCTTGCCCACTTGCTGGAATTCGTAGGCCAGGCCCAGCAGCAGCGGCCGCCGCCAGTGCGTCCCGGCATTGCGGAACGCGAACGTGCGATCGTAGTAGCCGCCGCCCTGGCCGAGGCGGTTGCCGCCGCCGTCGAAGGCCACCAGCGGGGTCAACACGACGCTCGGCCGCCTCGCGCTCACCCAGCGCCCGGGACGCCAATCCGGCTCCAGTATTCCCCATCGGTTCCTTACCAGCTTGTCGCCGGGACGATACCGCGCGAACCGCATGTGCCGTCCGGCAACAACCGGCAGAAGCACCTCCACGCTCCGTCCCAGCGCCCATTCGATGATCGGTTCACAGGACACTTCGCCGCGGTGGGCCAGGTACGCCGCGATGCAGCTTGCGCGCCGGATCGCCGGCAGGGCGCGTGCCCGTTGCACGCATTGCTGGGCCGCGTCGTCGCGCTGCTCGGCGCTCAGGTTCGCGCGCCTCTTGCGCATTGAGGAGCGCAAGTCGTCAACCGGCATAGTGTGGCTTTGTGTCGAGGGCGGGGACGCTGTGAGGGCAGTGCCCTCGTTTCCGGTTCTAGCCGGCCGCCTGCGCCTCGGCGCCGGCAGCCGCTTTCTCGAGACGCCGCTCCACGCGGCGCCGTACGCTGCGCACGCTGTCGCGGGTTTCCTTGGCGCTGCTGTCGCCGTCCCGCTGCGCCTGCACCAGGTTGGTGGCGAGCTTCAGGGCCGCCAGCAGGAATACGTTGCCGGTGTCGAGCAGGGGGTCCTGCCGCTGCACGTTCTCGATCTGCTCGTCGAGCAGCGGCGCCGCACTCTTCAGTAACTCCCGGTCCTCAGGCTCGCAGGCGATTGTGTAGTCCTCGCCCAGGATACGAAGCCTGACGGTCTTGAGCTCTTCGGTCACACGCTGCGTTCCATGCTGCGCAGCCGCTGGACCATCTCGGCGACCCGCTGGCGTGCTTCCTCCCGGGTATTGAAGAGCTGCGAGCGTTCGCCCTGGAGCTTCTCGCACTGCGCAAGCAGCGCGGCGTTCTCGCGCCGCAACTGGTCGTTCAGGTCGAGCAGCTCGTCGACCCGCTCCGACAGCAATTCGATCTCTTCCTGCAGGTTCTGTTCCTGTGTCATGACGCGCGAATATAGCACGGACGACCGGCTAAAATCGGCAAATGCTCAAGGCAGAAGACTTCGCCCGCCGGCGCCGCGCCCTGCTGGGCGCGCTCGGTCGCGGCTGTGCCGCCGTCGTTCCGGCAAGCCCGGTGCGGGTGCGCAGCCGCGACGTCGATTATCCCTACCGCCCGGACACCAACCTCCTCTACCTGACCGGCTTCGCCGAGCCCGAGGCGGTGGCCGTACTGGTGCCGGGCCGCGACGAGGGCGAGTTCGTGCTGTTTTGCCGCGACCGCGATCCCGAGCGCGAACACTGGGACGGCAAGCGCGCCGGACCGGAGGGCGCGGAGAAGCAATACGGCGCGGATTGCGCCTATCCCATCGGCCAGCTGGACGAGTTCATGCCGAAGCTGCTGAAGGGCTGCGACACGGTGCACTACGACCTCGGCAATAACCCGGCCTTCGAGGCCCGCCTGGGCGGCTGGCTGAAGAAGTTGCGCGACCAGTCAAAGGAGCGCAACAAGGCGCCGGTGCAGGTTGCGGCGCTGGACTACTACCTGCATGAAATGCGCCTGTGCAAGCACTCGACGGAGCTGGACTGCATGCGCAGTTCCGCGGCGCTGGCGGTGGATGCCCACAAGCGCGCGATGCGGCGCACCCGTCCGGACATGTACGAATACCAGGTGGAAGCGGAGATCATCTACCGCTTCAAGCGGAACGGGGCGACCCACTCGTATCCCCCGATCGTCGCCTCCGGCGCCAACGCCTGCATCCTTCATTACAAGGAAAACGTGAGCCGGATGCGCGACGGCGACCTGCTGCTGGTGGATGCGGGCTGCGAGCTTGAAGGCTATGCGTCCGACATCACCCGCACCTGGCCGGTCAGCGGCGCCTATTCCGCGGAACAGCGCGCCGTCTATGAGATCGTGCTGGAAGCGCAGCGCGCGGCGATCGATACGATGGAGCCCGGCGTGGCCATCCTCGACCCGCATCACGCCGCCGTGGGCGTGATCACGCGCGGGCTCAAGCGAATCGGCCTGCTCGAGGGCAAGGTGTCCGAGCTGGTGCGCGACGGGGCCTACCGCGAATTCTTCATGCACCGCACCTCGCACTGGCTGGGGATGGACGTGCACGACGTGGGCGACTACGAGGCCGGCGGCGAGCCCCGCAGGCTGGAGCCCGGCATGTGCTGCACGGTCGAACCGGGCATCTATATCGCCCCGGACAACAGCAACGCGCCAAAGGCGTTCCGCGGAATCGGCATTCGCATCGAGGACGACGTGGCGGTGACTGACTCCGGGCACGAAGTGCTGACAGGCGCGCTGCCCAAAGACCCGGACGAAATCGAAGCGCTGGTCGGATCCGGCTGATGTACGCCGTCGTCGTGGCCGGCGGCGGGCTCACGGGCGCCAGTCTCGCGGTGGCGCTGTCCGAACTGGGACTGAAGGTGGCCGTGGTCGAGGCCGTGCCGCCGGAGGATCCGGGGCAGCCCAGCCTCGATGACCGAACCAGCGCGATTGCGCGGACCGGGGTGCGGATCCTTGAGAATCTGGACGTCTGGCCGCGGCTTGCCGAAGCGCCCAGCCCGATCCGGTCGGTCGAGATTTCCGAGCGTGGCTGCTTCGGGGGCGCCCGGATCGAGGCCGCGTCGCAGGGACTGGACAGCCTGGGGAGCGTCGTCCGCAACCGCGTGCTGGGGCAGGCGCTGTGGGACCGTCTGCGCGAATCGGACAGCGTCGACATCTTCTGCCCGGCCACCGTGAGTTCGGTGACGGTGGAGTCCGATCGGGTACGCGTCAGCGCCAAGGCCGGCTCCGGAAAGCCGAGGAAGCTCAGCGCCCGCTTGCTGGCGGTCGCGGAAGGCGCCCGCTCGCCGTTGCGCGAACGGTTCGGGATTGCGGCCGAGCACAGGCAATACCCGCAGGTGGCGCTGACGGGGCTGGCCGAGGTCCGCAAGGTGATCCGGCCGGACACCGCCTGGGAGCGCTTCACCGCCAATGGTCCGCTGGCCGTGCTGCCCGCGGGCGGTCGCCGTTACGGGTTCGTTATCGTATCGAACCGGGGCGCGGAGAGTCTCGGGGAAATGAAGGATGCGGACCTGCTTGCCTACTTGCATGAACTGATGGGTTACCGCGCCGGCGAGTTCGTGGCGGTGGGGCCGCGGGCCGTCTATCCGCTGGCGCTGGACCGGGCGGAGCGGGTCACGGCGCCCCGTTCGGTGCTGGTGGGCGCCGCCGCCAACAGCGTCCATCCGCTGGTAGCCCAGGGATTCAACCTGGCGCTGCGCGACGTCGCGGCGCTGTCGGAAACGCTGGCCGCCGGAGGGCGTCCGCCGGCCGATCCCGGCGACCCCGTGCTGCTGGCGCGCTATGCGGGATGGCGCCGGCGGGACCAGGCCAATGTGGTGCGCTTTACCGACAGCCTTGCGCGGCTGAGTCAGAGCGCCTGGCTGCGCCCGCTGCGCGGGCTGGGCCTGCAGGCGTTCGATGTCCTCCCGCAAGCCAAGCCGCTGCTGGCGCGTTTCGCGCTGGGGCAGGGCGGGCGCATGTCGCGCCTGGCGCGCGGACTCCCGTTGTGAGTTCCGCCGTCGTTCAGGCCGCGGTCGCCGGCGGCGGCACCGTCGGCCTGGCCTGCGCGCTGCTGCTCAATCGCCGCTGCGGCTGGGACGTCGCGCTGGTCGAGCGTTCGCCGCCGCGGAAAGCTGAAGGGAAGAGAGGAGCTGAAGGGAAGGCACCACAACGCGCGCTCAGCCTCTCGCCCGGTGCTGCGGAACTGCTCGCCGAGTGCGGATTGCAGCCTGGAAATGAGGGCGGGACGCCCTCGCTCCCGGGGCATGCGTTCTCCCGGATGGTCGTCTGGCGGGGAGAGGGCCCACCCGCGCCCGGGAACTCGATTACTTTCGATGCGGCCGAGCTTGGCGTGAAGGCGCTGGGCAGCGTGGCGCACGAGGCGCCGCTGCGGCGCTCTCTCTGGGACCTGGCGGACGATTGCGCCGGAATCCGCGTGTATTCCGGCACGGAGCTGGCGTCCGTGCGAATCAAGGAGGATTGCGGTTATTTCGATCTTGACAACGGCGAGGAGGTCGCTGCCGAACTCCTGGTCGGCGCCGATGGCGCCCAATCGAAGCTGCGCTCGGCGCTGGGAATCGAATTCCATGCGCGCGGCTATGGCCAGACCGGGCTGGTGTTCGAAGCGGATTGCGGCGAGCGCGGCGGTGACACGGCCTGGCAACGATTTTCCGATGACGGCACGCTGGCGTTGCTGCCCCTGAGCGAGAGCCGGTTCAGCATCGTCTGGAGCCTGCCCGACGAGCGGGCGGAACGACTCAGGCAGCTGGACGGCGAGGGTCTCATGGCGGAGCTTAACGAGGCCGGCGCGTCGGTAGCCGGAGAACTCACTCCCGCCACGCCGATTGCCTCTTTTCCCTTGCGCCGGGGCCGCGCGGCTCGCGCTTCCGGGGAGCGCTACGCACTGGTGGGGGAAGCGGCGCGGACGGTGCATCCCCTCGCGGGCCAGGGGCTCAACCTGGGGCTGGGCGACGCCGGGGCGCTGAGCCGCGTGTGCAGCGAGCAGGGCGATGCGCTGATCGGCGATGCCCGCGTGCTGGACCGCTTCGCCCGCGAGCGGGCCCGCTACGGGGAAGAAATGTCACTCGGGATTCACGCCATCAATGCGGCCTTCGAGGGCGCGCTCGCGCCCCTTGCGGCCCTGGCGCTGGGCGCGGTGGACCGGTTGCCGCCGTTAAAACGCGTGCTGGCGGAGCGCGCGATGCGCTGAGGGCTCCTGGGAGCGAAGGCGTCCCGCCCTCGCTCCCAAGTCAGGGGTTAAGGGTTGCGCGCTCCCAGGTGCCTTCGGTAAAGCGCAATCGCGAACTCGGCCAGTAGCCGGAGTCCAGCTTGACCGTGGCGACCTTGGTTGCTCCGGTGGGCGTTATGCCCTCGACGCGAACAATCGGCGTATCGCCAATCCTCCGAAGCGCAGCGGTGAACTCGTCCAGGTTGGCGACCGGGTGGCCGTCCAGCCCCGTAATCTGCAGGAAACGGATCGGCAGAAGATAGCGATGCGCGGGCGAGCCGTAGGTGTAGTGCTGGATGGTGACGCCCTGCGGCCGGATCGCCAGTTGGGCCGCCATGCCGCGCGGCGGGTCCTGAATCAGCGCGCCGGCCCAGAACAACACCTCGCGCAGGCCTTCCCAGCCGAGTTCCACCGTCTCGAATTTCAGTTCCACCTCTTCGCCGTTGCGCCACATCAGCAACTCGGCCTCCGACAGGCCGGCCACGGCCCGCTCGACTTCTTGCGGCCGCGTGGCCATGCGGCCGTTGATCGTCAGCAGCAGGTCGCCGGGTTGCGCATGCCCGGCGGCGGGCGTGCCGGCCACGGTTCGCGATACCAGCAGGACCTGGCGGCGTTCGGTGTCATGCTCTTCCACCTTGCGCCGCCAGTCTTCCGGCAGCCCGCGGCGCAGCGCCACCGACAGCGGCGCGCGTTGCCATTCGATTTCCAGGGAACGCCAATCGGCCTCCCGCCGGAGGTCATCGAGCATCACCTGGACATGTTCGATCGGAAGGCCGGCGACAATTTCGTTGGGGCGGTTTCTTGATCCCGAGGCAAAACTGCTCCAGAGCGCCACGACCCTGGACCGGGAATCGAGCAGCACGCCGGAAATCTGCGTGTCCGCGTTTTCCACTTCCAGTATTTCCAGGTTGGCCTCGCGAAACCCCCCGAAATTCGACGGCGCCAGGTTGATGAGTTTCAGCTCCCCGGCCTCGTAGGACCGGATGACCGGCTCCAGGTCGGGGCGAAAGCCGGCCAGGAAGATTTCCTCGCCCGTGTCAGGCGGGCCGGGAGCGAAGGCGGCTTCGCGCAGGGGCGTGTCGCCCAGCAGCGCCGGGTCGTACTGCAGCACGGCGAGGTTATGCACGGGATGGATGGCGGCGACCTGGGCCGTTACCTCGAGCGTGCCGTTGAAGGTCAGCACCGCGTCGCCGATCGTTTCCGGCACGGTATTGCGGTCCACGACCACCCAGCCCCTTTCGGTGTCCACGATCAGCCCGGCGCCGTAGTAGTGCTGCCCGTTGACCGCCGACACCACGTAGGGCATGTCGAAGCGCACGTGCACGAGCGAAGGCGCTATCCGGCGCAGCCTGGAATCGTCGAACCTGCGCGGCTGCGTCATGCGCGGTTCGGGCGGCTTCGCCTGCGGTGCGGCCTCCAGCGGCCGGCACGACCAGTGCTGACTGCTCTCGGCCTGCCGGCAGCGTTCGGCCGCGAACCAGCGCCGCCCGGTGCGGGCGCTGCGCAACTGGTCGGCGCGCGGGTTGCGCGGCGTGCTGTAGCGGATCTGGGCCACGTCTTCATGCCCCAGCACCGACAGGGCCTGCTCGACGTCATCCAGCGTGCGCAGAGGCAGACCGTTGATTTCGCGCAGTATGGATCCGTTCTCGATCGAGGCCAGCCCCAGCAGGTAGCCCGGTTGCGCCACGTAAATGGTGTCCAGCGGCACGTTGAAATGGCGGGCCTGCTGGTAGGAGGTCTGGTGCAGAAAGGATCCGCCGAAGGCGATGTACTCGCGCGGAGTGACTGCGTGCAGGTCGCTCACTTCGATGGCGGCTTCCACGACGCGGCCCCGGCGCTCGATCAGCAGCGTTACCGGCCGGCCGACGCTTTCGTCGAGCACGCTTTCCAGGCGCAGGAAGTCGGGGAACTCCTCGTCTTCGACCCGCAGCAGTATGTCGCCCGGCGTCAACTCGGACGAAGCCGCCGATCCCTGCAGCGTGGAGCGCACCACCAGCAGGCCGGCGCTTTCGGGAAAGGCCGCCCGGGCGTCGGCCTCGGCTTCCTCTCCCAGCCCCAGCCGGCGCAATTCGTCGTACGGAAGCTGCTCGAAGGTGGTCAGCAGTCCGCCGCGGGGCACCGGCTTGCCTTCCTGTATGAGGGCCAGCGCCCGGCGGATTCGCTGCAGCGGCAGGAAATAGCTGCTCTGCGCGCGCACCTGGCCGCCCGCGTTCAGGGCGACGGCGCGCCCCTCGATGTCGATGACCGGACTGCCCGAGGACCCGCCCGAGGTGCCGGACGCAGCCTGTATGTAGAACGTGTTGAAATCGTTGTAGCGCCCGAACCCGTAGTTGGGAGCGGCGCGGTCCAGCCGCGCGATGGTTCCCGCAAGGATGGAGAACCGTTCGCCCGCATCGTTGCCCACCACCCGGATTTCGCGCCCAAGCTGGGCGCCTTCCGGGGCCAGCTCCAGGCCCTCGGGCTGGATGTGGCGCAGGCCGGCCGGATCGTAGCGGAAGAAGCCGAAATCGTGCACGGGATCGGCGTACAGCCGCTCAAGTTCGATCTCCTCCTGGTTGGCGAACAGCGCCTCGCCCCGCACCGGGCCGGTGGACACGATGTGCCGGTTGGTCAGGATGATCCCGCGACCGGCATCCACCACGAAGCCGGTTCCGTCCAGCAGCGTGTTGGACTCGGTGTCGAAGGGCCGCGTCTTGTTGACTCTCAGGGAAACGACCGAGGGGCGGATCTGCTCCAGGGTTTCCCGCCAGGCGGCCTCGTTATCCTGCGCCTGCGCGACCAGGCTTGCCAGCGTCAGTCCCGCTGCCGCCCAGATCAATCTCATAGCCGTAGTTCTCCTTGAATTCACGCTGCAGGCGCTCTCGATCAAAACGATGGTTCTGCGTTCCCGCGCTGCCCGCCTCGATGGCGCCCAGCAGCGCCGCCAGCCGCCCTGTGTCTTTCCAGTCCCATCCTCTCACGATACCGTAAGCCAGACCCGCCCGGAAGGCGTCGCCGCAGCCCGTCGGGTCCACGACTTCATCGACGCGCGCCGGCGGAATCGTCTCGCATTGACCGCCGTGGTAAATCCTTGCCCCCTGCGCGCCTTCGGTCACGATCAGGGCCTGGGTCTCGGCGCAGATTCGCTCCCGGCCCCAACCCGTGGCGCGCTTCAGCATTTCCGCCTCGTAGCTGTTGACCGCAACGCAAGCGGCCATGCGGATGAACTCGCGCAGTTCTCGGCCGTCGAACTTCCCCAGCCCCTGGCCCGGGTCGAACAGGAACGGCATTCCGGCCTCGTGCATCTGCGCGGCGTGATCGAGCATGGCCTGGCGGCCGTCCGGCGAAATGAGTCCCAGTTGCGCGCCGGTGTCCGCCGGCAGCTTCCGGCAGTGCGCGTGGTCCATGGCGCCGGGGTGGAAGGCGGTGATCTGGTTGTCGTCCAGGTCGGTGATGATGTAGGCCTGCGCGGTGAGCTGGTCGGGCAGTTCGCTGACCAGCGCCATGTCTATTCCGAGCTTCTCGAAACGCAGGCGGTACGGGGCGAAATCGCTGCCCGCGGCGGCCAGCATGAGCGGCCTGTCGCCCAGCAGCGCCAGGTTGTAGGCGATGTTGCCGGCGCAGCCGCCGTATTCGCGCCGCATTTCCGGCACGTCGAAGGCTACATTGAGGATGTGGACCTTGTCGGGCAGTATGCGTTCGCCGAAGCGCCCGCGAAAAAGCATGATGTTGTCGTAGGCGAGCGAGCCGCAAACGACGGTGGTGAAGGCTGCAGGCACGGCGCCGGCGCCCTCCGCTACTGGACCGGCCGCCTCGCCGGCGTCAGGAAGCGCTTAGCGAAGCAAACTCGGCGGCAAAGTCTCCCTGCGGCTCCCCGTCTTCGGCGTGAACCTCGAAGACCTTGTTGAGCGCCGCTTCATGCGCTAGCGCCGAGACGCACACTCGCGCCACGTCGGCGCGCGTGATCCAGATGCCTTCCGCGCGGGTGTCGCCCTGCTCGAAGATGATGGTCTGGTTGCCGCCGGGATCGTCACTGAGGCCGCCGGGGCGAACGATCGTATAGGGCACTCCACTGGCCGTCACCGCTTCCTCGCCCTTGCGCTTCCAGATCAGGATGTTGTTGAACATACGGTTCAGATAGTGATCGTCGTCGGTAACGCCCCGCGAAGACACCAGCACGTATTGGCCTACCCCCGCCGCCAGCGCCGCTTCGGCGAGGTTGCGCGCGCCCTCGAAGTCGACATGTTCGGCGGTGTTGTCGGGGCCTCCGCCCGCGCTTGCGCCGGCCGCGTTGATTACGGCCCCGACGCCATCCAGTGCGGCGGCGATACTGGCCGCGTCCTTGAGGTCGCCGGCCACTGCTTCCACGTCCGCGCCCAGGCGCTCGGCGGCCCTGGAGGTGTCGCGCACGAAGGCGCGAACCGGGTAGCCCTGCTTTTTGAGTTCCGCGACCACCAGCGATCCGGTCCCGCCGGTGGCGCCGGCCACCAGCACCAGGGGCTTCGCATCCTCCTGGGACGCGGCCTGCTCCGCGGGAGCCTCGACGCTCTGCCCGCAGGCGGCGGCGATCAGGGAGGTCGTGGCCAGAAGGCCGATCAGCTTGGACGGGCGCACGGTCAGGACCCGCTCAGCGCCGCGAATTCACCGGAAAAATCGGTTTGCGGTTCGCCGTCTATTGCGTAGATTTCAAACACCTTGTTGCGCGCCCCCTCGTCCTGAAGCGCGGCCACGCACACCCGGGCCACGTCGGCGCGGCTGATGACCTTGCCTGGCCCTGGAACGTCGCCCTGCTCGAAGGTGATCGTCTGCGCGTTGCCGGGCGCATCGCTCAAGCCGCCCGGGCGAACGATGGTGTGGGTAATCCCGCTGGCCACGACCGCCTCTTCGCCCCTGCGCTTCCAGATCAGGATGTTGTTGAACATGCGGTTCAGCGCGTGCTCGTCGTCGGTCACGCCCATGGAGGAGACCAGGACATAGTGGCCCACGCCCGCCGCAGCCGCCGCATCGGCAAGGTTCCGGGTGCCTTCAAAATCGACATGTTCGGGCATGTTGTCGTCCGCCGCCGGGACGCCGGAGCCGGCCGCGTTGATCAGCACGTCCACGCCGTCCAGCGCCGCGGCGATGCTGTCCGGATTCCTGAGGTCGCCCACCGCAGCCTCGACGTCCGGTCCAAGCCGCTCGGCGGCCTTCTGCGCGTTGCGCACGAACGCGCGTACCGGGTAGCCTTCCGCCTGCAGTTGCGCCACGACCAGCGAACCCGTCTTGCCCGTCGCGCCCGCCACGAGAACCAGGGGCTTCGCGTTGCCGTCCGCCGCGGATTCGTCCGCCTGCGCGTCGACTGATTGCCCGGCCATGACGGTCAGCAGGCAGCCTGCAAGCAAGCCGGAAAGTGATTTGAGTGTGCGCATGAATTTTTCCCCATGGAATTGCGGGTGCGTATCTTAACCAAACTGCGCTAGGCGCGCAGCGTGCGCAGCCCGACCGCCTCCCGGATATCGCGCATCAGCGGCCGGCTGATTTCGCGGGCCCGCTCCGCGCCGCGCCGAAGCTCGGCTTCGACGTCGCCGGGGTTGGCGATCAGGCGGTCGTAAACCTCCCGCCCCGGCGCCAGCAGGGCGTCGAGGTATTCGAACAACTCGTTCTTCATCTCCGCCCAGCCGATTCCGGCCGCGTAGCGCTCGCGCATGGCCGCGGTCTCCTCGGCGCTGGCCACCGAGCGATACATGTCGAACAGCAGGCTGTCATCCGGGTCCTTGGGCTCGCCGGGCGCCTGCGAGTTGGTCCTGACCCGCATGATGTATTTGCGCAGTTTTTTCGCCGGGCAGAAAAGCGGGACGACGTTGCCGTAGCTCTTGGACATCTTGCGGCCGTCCGGGCCCAGGAGTACGGCGCGGTGCTCGTCGATGTCGGCTTCGGGAACCGTGAGCAGGCGGCCGTAGTGATGGTTGAAGCGCTGGGCGATGTCGCGCGCCATCTCGACGTGCTGGCGCTGGTCCTTGCCCACCGGCACACGGTCGGCGTGGAACATCAGGATGTCCGCCGCCATCAGTATCGGGTAGCAGAACAGGCCCATGGCGATGCCGCGGTCCGGGTCCGGCACGTCCGCGTCCCGGTTGGCGTCGGTCGCCGCCTTGTAGGCATGCGATCGGTTCATCAGCCCCTTCGCTGTGAGCGTGGTGAGTATCCAGGTCAGTTCCGGGATCTCCGGAATGTCCGACTGCCGGTAGAACACGGCCCGCTTCGTGTCCAGCCCCGCCGCCAGCCAGGCGGCCGCAACTTCGAGGCTGGACTGGGCCACTTCATCCGGATTCCGGTTCTTGACCAGCGCGTGCAGGTCGGCGAGGAAGAAGAAGCTGCTGCCCCTGGCGTCGCTGCGGCTCGCCTGGACCGCCGGGCGGATGGCGCCCACGTAGTTTCCCAGGTGCGGGGTGCCGGTGGTGGTGATCCCGGTCAGCGTAATGAGTTTCTTTTCGTTCATGACGGACGGGAACTATAGCCCCGCGGCCTGGCCGTCCTTGCGCGGATCGGATGCGCCGGTGAGAACGCCGCTGCGCGAATCCTGCATGACCGCCTGGTAACCGCCGAACACGCCGCGGGCGTTGCTCATGCGATGGCCCATCGAGGAAAGCTCTTCTCGCACTTCGGAACTGAAGCCCGGCTCCAGGGCCAGCCTTCCTCCGTCGGGCGCAACGGCCCGGCCGGTGGGCTGGGAGGAGCCGCCGTGGTAGGCGCGCGGAGCGTCGCCTGCCGCCTGCAAGTCCATGCCGAAGTCCGCCACGTTGGCGATGACCTGGGCCTGTGCCTGCGGTTGCATGTCGCCGCCCATGACGCCGAAGGCCAGGCGAGAGCCGCCGGCGAAGCGCGCAAAGCCCGGGATGATGGTGTTGAACGGGCGTTTCCCCGGCGCCAGCGCATTGGGGTGGTCCGGGTCGAGATTGAACAACTGGCCGCGGTTGTGCAGCACGAAGCCCAGGTCTGCCGGCGTCATGCCCGAACCCATGCCCCTGAAATTGGACTGGATCAGCGAAACCAGCATTCCGTCGCCGTCGCCGGCGGCCAGATACACCGTTTGCGGCGAGTTCAGCCTCGGGTCGCCGTGCCGGACCGCGGTCGCCGCCCGTGTCGGATCGATCAGCCTGCCGCGCTCCAGCGCGTACTCCCTGGAAATGAGTTCGTCCACCGGGGCCTCGGCGAAAGCGGGATCGGCGTAGAAGCGCGCACGGTCCTCGAATGCCAGCTTCTTGGCCTCGGTGAGCAGGTGCAGGTGCTGCGCCGAGCCGAAGCCCGCGGCGGCGAGGTCGTGCTGCTCCAGGAGGTTGAGGATCTGCAGCGTGGCGATGCCCTGGGTGTTGGGGGGCAGTGCGTAGACGTCATGGCCGCGATAGTTCGACGCCACCGGCCTCACCCATTCGGACCGGTGCGAAGCCAGGTCGGCTTCGTCCAGGAAGCCGCCGTTTTCTTTCATGTAGGCGGCGGTCTTCCATGCGATTTCGCCCCGGTAGAACGCCTCCCTGCCGCCCTTCGCCAGCAGTTCGTAGGTTGCGCCCAGGCGCGGGTTGCGGAAGATTTGGGCCTTGCCGGGCGCTTCGCCGTTCGGCATGAAGGTGTCGGCGAACCCCGGGTAGTCGGACAGCGCGCGGGCGTTGGAGGCCCAGGCTGCGGCCGTCAGCTGGGCGACCGGAAACCCCTCTTGGGCGAGCGCGATGGCGGGCGCCAGGAGCTCGGCGAAATCCTTTCGACCGTAGCGCTTGTGCAGCTCGTGCCAGCCGTCGACCGCCCCCGGAACCGATACGGGCAAGGGCCCGCGCGAGGGTATGTACTCAAGCTCGCGCTCGCGAAAGACATCGATGTTCAGGGAACGCGGCGCCCGGCCGCTCGCATTCAGCCCCGTGGGCGCGTCCTTTCCGGCTTCCCACACCATGGCGAACAGGTCGCCGCCGATGCCGCAGCCGGTGGGTTCGGTGAGGCCAAGCATGGCGTTGGCCGCTATGGTCGCATCGACGGCGTTGCCGCCGGAGCGCAGTATTTCGAGAGCGGCCTGGGTGGCGAAGACCTGGCTGGTCGCCACCATGCCGCGGGTGCTCAGTGCTTCGGAACGCGAGGCGAACGGCTGGCCCGCCCCGCGTTCGTAAACGGCTTTCACAACGCGTCGGCCAACTCGTTCATGGCTTGAGCCAACTGGAAATCGAGTTCGGTAATGCCCCCCGCCTCGTGGGTGTTGAGATGCACGTCCACCTTCGACCACACGTTGAACCACTCGGGGTGGTGGTTGAGCCGTTCGGCGGCCAGCGCGGCGCCGGTCATGAAGGCGAACGCCCTGCGGAAATCCGCAAAACGGAACGAGCGGTACAGCTTGCCGTCGTCCAGGCTCCAGCCCCGCAGCGCTTCAAGCTTCTCCGCCACCGCCTCCGGTGAGATTAGGTCAGCCATTACATTCCTCCCGGATCATCGCACCCCATATTGCCATACAAAACTTGATTTATGCGTCGCTTTTTGGGAAGCTTGGCGGTTGGCGTTTCAACACGACGAAACGCCGTTTTGCGCGCGTTTCAAGCCACCAACTGAACTTCCCGCGTCGGCAGGTCGGCCGGCGCAGCAAAAGGCGGCACTGCATTCGGTTTGAGTATCGGCCAATGAAAGCACACAACGAATCCTTGCCTGCACGGCGGAACTTCGGGCCGCCGCCGAAGCAGGGCCTGTACGATCCCGCGCTGGAGAAGGACAGCTGCGGCATCGGCTTCGTGTGCGATATCAAGGGCCGCCAGAGCCGCGGCGTCGTCGAGGACGCGCTCGGCATGAACTGCTCCATGGAGCATCGCGGCGGCATCGGCTACGAAAAAAATACCGGCGACGGGGCGGGCGTTCTACTCGGTCTGCCGGACCGCTTCCTGCGCCGCGCCGCGGCGGAAGAACTGGGCGTCGAATTGCCCGGCCGCGGCCGCTATGGCGTCGGTAACGTGTTCCTGCCCACCGACCCGGAGGAACGGGAACGGTGCCTGGGCGTTCTGGAGCGTGAAATCGAGAGCGCGGGGCAGCGGCTCCTGGGCTGGAGGGAGCTGCCGATCGATCCCGACGGTGCGGACATCGGCAACGCGGCCCGGGCCGCCATGCCGCACATGGCGCAATTGTTCGTCGGCGCCGGTTCAACCCACGCCGATGCGGGCGACGCCCTCACCGAAGACGAGTTCGAGCGCAGGCTTTACCTGATCCGCAAGCACGCGACCCATCTGCTGCGCGGCGACGAAAGCCTGTCGCAGCGGCAGTTGTTCTACATCTGTTCCCTGTCCTCCAGGGTCATCGTCTACAAGGGCATGCTCACGCCCAACCAGATGGCGCCCTTTTTCACCGACCTGGCCGAAGCGGACTTCGAGTCGCACCTGGCCATGGTGCATTCGCGCTTCAGCACCAACACCTTCCCGTCGTGGGACCGCGCGCAGCCCAACCGCTTCATGTGCCACAACGGCGAGATCAACACCCTGCTCGGCAACGTGAACGCCATGAACGCCCGCGAGGGCGTGTTGAGCACGCCGCTGTTCGGCGACGACCTGGCCAGGCTCTTCCCCGTCGTGGAGCCGGACTGCTCCGACTCCGGGACCTTCGACAACGTGCTGGAATTCCTTCTGATGACCGGGCGCAAGCTGCAGGAAGCGGTGCTGATGATGATTCCGGAAGCCTGGCAGCAACACACCGGCATGGACGCGGCCAAGCGGGCCTTCTACGAGTACCACTCCTGCCTGATGGAGCCCTGGGACGGGCCGGCTTCCATCGCTTTCACGGACGG
Source organism: uncultured Gammaproteobacteria bacterium (assembly GCA_951828235.1). Classification (GTDB taxonomy): domain Bacteria; phylum Pseudomonadota; class Gammaproteobacteria; order Steroidobacterales; family Foliamicaceae; genus Foliamicus. The sequence goes on along the minus strand of OX639965.1, from coordinate 583,175 downwards.
CACCTATATCGGCGCCGTGCTCGACCGCAACGGGCTGCGGCCGAGCCGCTACTACATCACCGACGACGACCGCTGCATCATGGCCTCGGAAGTCGGCGTAGTGCGGGTCGCCCCCGGGAGCGTGGTGGAGAAGGGGCGATTGCAGCCGGGCCGCATATTCCTGATCGACTTCGAGCAGGGCCGCATGATCCCGGATGAGGAAATCAAGGCCGAATGGGCGTCCGCACGCCCGTACGGCGACTGGCTCGAGAAGCAGCGCATCGAACTGGAGGAACTGCCGCCCGCCCTGCCGCTGGCGCCCGACCCGGCCAACCTCACGGCGCGCATGAACGCCTTCGGTTACACGGTCGAGACCATGGACATCATGCTGCAGCCCCTGGTCAGGGAGCTGCGCGATCCGCTCGGCTCCATGGGCAACGACGCCGCGCTGGCGGTGATGTCCGACAAGCCGCGCATGCTCTACGACTACTTCAAGCAGCGTTTCGCCCAGGTCACCAACCCGGCCATCGACTCCATCCGCGAAGAGGTCATCATGGCGCTGGAGTGCTACTGCGGCCCGGAACAGAACCTGCTGGAGACCACCGAAGAGCACGCGCACCGGCTTCGCATCCCGCATCCCATCCTCTCCAACGAGCAACTGGCCGCCATCAGGCATCTCGATTACCGGGGCTGGAAGACGGCGGCTATCGACATGACGTATCCGGCCGGTTCGGGCGCGGCGGGCCTGACAGCCGCGCTGGACCGCATCTGCGCCGAAGCAGGCCGGGCCATCGAGGAGGGCTACAGTCTCATCGTGCTCTCCGATCGCGCCGTGGGGCCGGAGCGCACGCCGATCAGCGCCCTTATCGCGGTGGGGTCGGTGCATCATCACCTGGTCGAGACCCATGCGCGCACACGCGTCGGCATCATCGTGGAAACCGGCGAGGCCCGCGAAGTGCACCATCACTGCCTGCTGACGGGCTACGGCGCCGACGCCATCAATCCCTGGCTCGCCTTCGAGGCCCTCTGGGACTCGCTGGAGAAAGGCTATTTCGACGATGCGCCGCACGTCTCCACCCGCGCCGACGTCGTCGACGCCTACCGCAAGGGCACCGCCAAGGGCATGCTCAAGGTCATGGCGAAGATGGGCATCTCCACGCTGCAGTCCTACAAGGGCGCGCAGATATTCGAGGCGGTGGGGCTGGCCGACGATGTCATCGGGCGTGCCTTCCGGGGCACCGCCAGTCGGGTGCAGGGCGTGGGCCTGGACGTGCTGGCCGAGGAAATGGAGCGCCGCCACGCGCTGGGCTATCCGGGGCGCAACGGCAACATCGCCGTGCTGCCTAACCCCGGCGACTTCCACTGGCGCCGGCACGGCGACACGCACATGTGGGACCCGCAGGCCATCGCCGACCTGCAGGTGGCCGCCCGGACCAACGACGATAGCGCCTACTGGCGTTTCGCCGAGCACGTGAACCGCGAGAACACCGCCAGGGCCAACCTGCGGGGGCTCTTGACTTTCGTGAGCGGGGCCAACGGCGGGTCCATCGGGCTCGACGAGGTCGAAGCGGAAAGCGAGATCGTCAAGCGGTTCGCCACCGGGGCCATGAGTTTCGGCTCCATCAGCGCCGAGTCCCACGAAACGCTGGCCGTGGCCATGAACCGCATCGGCGGCAAGTCGAACACCGGCGAGGGCGGCGAGGATTCTCGCCGTTATACGCCCCTGCCGAACGGCGATTCCGCCCGCAGCGCCATCAAGCAGGTGGCCAGCGGCCGCTTTGGCGTGACCATCAATTACCTGAGCAATGCCGACGAACTGCAGATCAAGATCGTGCAGGGCGCCAAGCCCGGCGAGGGCGGCGAACTGCCCGGCCGCAAGGTGGACGAGACCATCGCCGCCATTCGCCATTCGACGCCCGGCGTGGGGCTCATCAGCCCGCCGCCGCACCACGACATCTATTCGATAGAGGACATCGCCCAGCTCATCCACGACCTGAAGAACGGCAACCCCGACGCGCGCATCAGCGTCAAGCTCGGCGCCGAGATCGGCGTGGGGGCGGTCGCCGCGGGCGTCACCAAGGCGCGCTCGGACCACCTGGTGATCGCCGGAGATTCCGGTGGCACGGGCGCCTCGCCACTCACCTCCATCAAGCACGCGGGGCTGCCCTGGGAACTGGGTATCGCCGAGACGCACCAGACGCTGGTCGTCAACAACCTCCGATCGCGGGTGGTGCTTCAGACCGACGGCCAGCTCAAGACCGGGCGCGACGTCGCGATTGCCTGCCTGCTCGGCGCCGAGGAGTTCGGTTTCTCCACCGCGCCGCTGATCGCGCTGGGCTGCATCATGATGCGCAAGTGCCATCTCAATACCTGCCCGGTGGGCATCGCGACGCAGGACCCGGCCTTGCGGGCGAAATTCGAGGGCCTGCCGGAGCACGTCATCAACTATTTCTTCATGGTCGCAAAGGAAATGCGGCAGCTCATGGCCGAGCTGGGCTTTCGCACGGTCAACGAGATGGTGGGACGGGTGGACGCGCTCGATGCCGAGGCGGCGGTGGACCACTGGAAGGCCAGGGGCATCGATCTCACGGAGCTCTTGACGCCGGCGCAGGAACCGCCGGACTTTCTGGGCGCCTACGCCATGCACAAGCAGGACCACGGCCTGGAGCGATCGCTGGACTACAGGCTGATCGAGCTGGCCGAACCGGCGCTGGCGCGCGGCGAAGAGGTGTACCGCGAACTGCCCATCAGCAATGCGAACCGGGTGGTAGGCGGCATTCTCTCCAACGCCATCATCAAGCGCTGCGGCCCGGAGATGTTGCCGGACGGCGCCATCCACTTCAAATTCCGGGGTCACGCCGGGCAGAGCTTCGGTTGCTGGCTGGCCCGCGGCGTCACGCTGGAGGTCGAGGGCGACGCCAACGACTACGTGGGCAAGGGCCTGTCCGGCGGGCGCCTGATCATCTACCCGGACAGGGAGTCGCGCTTTACGCCGGAAGAGAACATTCTGATCGGCAATGTCGTGCTCTACGGCGCCACCGCCGGCGAGTGCTTCTTCCGGGGAGTGGCGGCGGAGCGGTTCTGCGTGCGCAACAGCGGCGCCCGCGCCGTCGTCGAAGGCGTCGGCGATCACGGCTGCGAATACATGACCGGCGGGCGCGTGGTCATCCTGGGCCGCACCGGACGCAACTTCGCGGCCGGCATGAGCGGCGGGGTGGCCTACGTCTGGAACCCGCAGGGGGACTTCGCCGACCTCTGCAACCACGAAATGGTCGAGCTGGAACCGCTGGAGGCGGAACCGGACAGGGCCGAGGTTCGGGAACTCATCGAGCGGCATCTGCGCTTCACCGGCTCCACCGTCGCGCAAGCGGTACTCGACGACTGGCGGCGCAGCGTCGGGCAATTCGTCAAGGTCATGCCCGTGGACTACAAGCGGGTCCTTGAACAGCTCAAGACCGCTGCAGCTGCTGCCGCCGCGGCCTGACCGGCCTGAGCCACTTAAGCGCGATGGGCAAGACAACGGGATTCATGGAATACGCGCGCGCGTCCGCGCCGTATCGCGACGCGAACGATCGCCTGCGCGATTTCAGGGAGATCTACACGGGACACGAACCCGGGAAGCTCGCCATTCAGGGCGCGCGCTGCATGGATTGCGGGGTGCCGTTCTGCCAGTCGGACGACGGCTGCCCGATCCACAACCTGATCCCGGAGTGGAACGACCTCATCTACCGGGACCAGTGGCGGGAAGCGCTCGACCGCCTGCACAAGACCAACAATTTTCCCGAGTTCACCGGACGGGTATGCCCGGCGCCCTGCGAAGGCGCCTGCGTGCTGGGGATCACCGACCCCGCGGTCACCATCAAGGACATCGAGATGGCCATCGCCGACCGGGGATTCGAGGAGGGCTGGATCGTCGCGGAGCCGCCCGCCCACCGCACCGGACGGCGCGTCGCCGTGATCGGTTCCGGGCCCGCCGGGCTTGCCGCCGCGCAACAGTTGAACTCGGCCGGCCACATAGCCGTAGTGCATGAGCGCGCCGACCGCATCGGCGGCCTTTTGACCTACGGCATCCCCAACATGAAGCTCGACAAGACGGAAATCGTCGATCGGCGCCTCGACATCATGCGGCAGGAGGGCGTGGAGTTCCTTGTCAATGCGGCCGTCGGCGACGGCAGCGGCGGCTCCATCGACGTCCGCGGCCTGGCGAAGGAATTCGACGCCGTGCTGCTGGCGACCGGGGCCACCGTTCCACGCGACCTGCCGATCCCCGGGCGCGAGCTCGATGGCGTGCACTTCGCCATGGACTTCCTGACGCAGAACACCCGCAGCCTGCTGGACTCCAATCTCGCCGACGGCAACTACATTTCCGCGAAAGACAAGGACGTGATCGTGATCGGCGGCGGCGACACGGGTACCGACTGCATCGGCACGGCGCTTCGCCACGACTGCAGTAGCCTGGTCAACTTTGAATTGCTCCCGCAGCCGCCGGCGTCGCGGGCGTCGAACAATCCCTGGCCCACCTGGCCGGTGATCTTTCGCACCGAATACGGCCACGAGGAATCCGCGGTCAAGTTCGGCAAGGACCCGCGCGTTTACCTGATTTCGTCAACGGAATTCGTGGCGAATGCGAATGGGCGGGTTTCCGGTATCCGCACCGTCGACGTCCAATTGAAGGACGGCAAGTTCGAGAACGTGCCCGGCAGCGAACGGGAATGGCCGGCCGATCTTGTGTTCCTGGCCATGGGTTTTCTGCGCCCGGAACACGCCGTCTCCGATCCGCTGGACCTGGCCTATGACGCGCGCGGCAACTACCGGGCCGACTATGGGAAGTACCAGACCAGCGTGGAAAACATATTCGCCGCCGGCGACTGCCGCCGGGGTCAATCGCTGGTGGTGAACGCGATCAACGAAGGCCGCGAGGCCGCCCGCGAAATCGACCGCTACCTCATGGGATCAACCGAACTCCCGTAACCCGGCGGCCGGATATACGCGCCTAGGCGGTTCCCCAGCCGGGGCGAAAGCCCAGGGGCAGGCCGGCTTCCGGAGTAAAGCCATACATCTCGGTGCTCGGCAGCGCTTCGTTGACCACGTCGCGCACCTTCAGCAGCCGGTCGAGGTCGATGCCGGTTTTCAGTCCCATGGACTCCAGCATGAACACCAGGTCCTCGGTGACGATGTTGCCGCTGGCGCCGGGGGCGAACGGACAACCGCCGATGCCGCCCAGCGAGCTGTCCAGCGTGGTGATGCCTTCTTCCAGCGCCGCCATGGCGTTGGCCAGTCCCAGGCCGCGCGTGTTGTGAAGATGCACGCCGGTGAGCTTCTCCTCGCCGATCTCGGACCGCACCATGCGCACCAGCCGCCGGATCTGCGCGGGGTTCGCGTAGCCGGTGGTGTCGGACAGCCCGACTTCCCGGCAACCCGCCTCGACCAGCGCATGGGCCAGCTCCAGCACCTTGCTCTCGGGGACGGGGCCTTCCATGGTGCAGCCGAAGGCGGTGGCGATTCCGGCCTCGAAGATCGGGCGGCGCTCCTCGGGAAGTTCGTCGAGCATCTCGTTGATGCGCCGGACCTCCTCCAGCATTTCCGCGTGGTTCTTGCGCACGTTCGCCTTGCTGTGCGTCTCGCTGGCGGAGACCGGAATGCTCACCTTGTGCGTACCGGCGGCGACCGCCCGCTCCACGCCCTTGAGGTTCGGCGCCAGCGTGGTGACGTGCAGGCCGGGGATGGTCACGGCGTAGCGCACCAGTTCCTCGCAGTCGGCCATCTGGGGCAGGAGCTTGGGCGGAACGAAGGAACCCACTTCGATTTCGGGCACGCCCGCGGCGGCCTCGGCCCTGATCCAGGCTTTCTTGGCCTCGGTGGACATGATCAAGTCGAGGCTCTGCAGGCCGTCGCGCGGCCCCACTTCGCTTACGAGAATATCAACGGACATGCCGAGCGCTGCTCCCTGGCGATTTTCAGTTCTTGCGGCTGGTCGCCTGCGCCCGGGCCTGGCTCTTGCGGCCGATCCGAGTCAGGTGCACGCGGCTGGTCTTGCCGGCGCGCCGCTCGTTCAATCTTGAGACAAGACTGGTGACTTCTTCGCGCACCTCGTCGGCGTCGCCCTGCTTGTAGCCCGTAATGGTGGTTGTTCCCTGGGTCAACTCGTAGCGATACCAGTCATCGGCGTCGGAGCCATCCGGAGATGCGGTCTGTTCCAGGGCGACGATCTCAAAAGGCCGGGCTGCCGGCATGACGCTGGTGTCATCAGTCATAAGCCGAATATTTTACACCGCCGTCCACCCCGGCCCCTTGCCGATGCAGCCGACAAAGTGGCGTTCAGCCGGTCAAAAGGGCTACATTACGCGGCGGAGGGGTTTTGGCATCCATTCATGAACGATTCCGACCAGCATGCACGCGTCACGCTGACGGGCCTTGCTCCGCTGGAAGTCCTCCGGGGAGGGAACGGTCCGACGCTCGTCTGGCTGCACGGCGAAGAGGGCCAGCGCGGCTGGCTGCCGCACCATGCGCGCCTGGCGGAGCGCTTCACGGTAATGGCGCCGACCCTGCCCGGCATCGGCGCGTCGGAGTTGCCCGATTGGGTGAACGGGGTTCCCGACATGGCGAAGGTCCTGCTGGCCGCTCTCGACGACGGCGGCGTTCGCGAGTGCATCCTGGGCGGGGTTTCCATGGGCGGGTGGATCGCGGCGGAAATGGCTTCGATGGAGCCCGCCCGGTTCGCAGGGCTGGTACTGGCCGGTTCGCAGGGCACGGCCACCGGGGACATGAATACGCCGGACCTGTTCCTGATGCCGTACCGCCGATACATTTCCTTCGGTTACAACGACGCCCGCTCCGGGGTATTTCAGGACCTTTGGGCAGGCGAATTCGACGATGACGCCGTGACCCAGGACCTGGAAGTGATGGAACTGTCGGCCCTGCTCGGCTTCAAGCCGTACATGCACGACCGGTCCCTGCTGCCGGCGCTGGCGCGCTATTCGAATCCTGCCCTGCTGGTGTGGGGCGCGAACGATGTCATTACGCCGCCGGCGGTCGCCGAGCGTTTCCTGGACGCATTGCCCGCGTCCGAACTGGCCACGATCGCGGACGCCGGACACTACGCGCACCTGGAGCGGGCCGGGGCATTCGCCGACGCCGTCATTCAGTTCGGCGCGAAACTGGGGACGGACTGAAACATGTTCCAGCTGCACTACTTCGTGAACCACCCCTATCTGGGTTATCCGCATGAAGCGGCGGCCGAATTCGGCGCCGTGATGCTCAAGTTCTCCAATCGCCACTTCGACGGCGAGCGCGCCGCCGAGCTGTTCGAGCGCTACCACGAGGAGTACGTGGTGGCCGAACAGGTGGGCTTCGACTCCATCGTGGTCAACGAGCATCACAGCGCGCCGGCGGCCATGTCTCCCTCGCCCAACATATTCGCGACGGTGCTGGCGAAGGTCACGTCACGGGTGAAAATTTTTATCGCCGGAAACATCCTGCCGGTGAACGGCAACCCGGTTCGCCTGGCCGAGGAATTGGCGTTGATCGACCTGTTCTCGAAGGGCCGGCTTATTTCCGGATTCGTCCGGGGCGGGGCGGTGGAGTCTCTGGCCATGTCGGTCAATACTCTGCACAACCGGGAGATCTTCGCCGAAGCGCACGACCTGATCCTGAAGACCTGGACCGAACCCGGCCCCTTCGTGTGGGAGGGGAAGCACTATCACTACCGTTGCGTCAATCCCTGGGCGCTGCCCATGCAGAAGCCGCATCCGCAGATCATGATTCCGGGGTCCACCAGCCGCGAGACCGTGGAGTTCGCCGCCGAGCGGGGCTACCCGTACGTGGCGCTGGCCACCCGCCTGGAGGCCACCGACCAACTGTTCGCCGACTACAACGAGATCGCCGAACAGGCCGGACATGTTCCGACGCCGGGCCACCGCGGTTACTTCACCCGCGTGCACGTGGCGCCCACCGACGAGCAGGCGCTTGAAGAGGGCAGGGAACAGTTCGGAGGCCGCGTGGCCCAGATCACCAGCATGGTGGACATGAAGATTCATCCCGACGTGGCCGCCTGGATGGCGCCCCCGGGCTACGTGAGTCGCGAGGCGGCCATTGCCCGGCGCAGATACATGGGCGGAACGCCCTATGCCTTCTTCACCCAGGGCTACGAGAAGGCGCTTGAGACGCGCCAGATGATTATCGGCAGCCCGGACACCGTCGTGCGGCAACTGAACGAACTGCGCCTGAGGTTCGGGGTGGGGCACCTGGGCGTGTCCCACTTCGCGGTGGAAGACTATGGCCGCACCCGGCGCAACCTGGAGCTTCTCGGCGAAGAGGTGTTTCCGCGCCTGCGGGAACTGGCCGCCGAGGACTGAATATCGCCGCTCCTCCCCAACAGCATGAGCCCGGCTACGTGGGCCGGCTGCCCCTGTCGCTCAAGGCGGGCTGGGGGGTGGGCTCGATGGGTTGCCTGGGCATGCTGTTCATCGTCAACGTCTTCGTCCTGTTCTTCCTGGTCAATCACCTGGGAATGGAACCGGGCATGGCCGGACTCATCCTCTTCATCACCCGGATATACGACGTATTCAGCGACCCCATGATCGGGTTTCTGAGCGACACAACGCGCAGCCGCTGGGGCCGGCGGCGCCCGTGGATGGCCCTGGGCGCTTTCGTGTCCGGCCTGGCGCTGATCTTCACGTTCAATGTCCCGGCGCTGGCGTCAATGAATGCGCTGGCGATCTACCAGCTCGTCGTACTGATTGCCTATTTCAGCGGCTACACGCTGTTCTACGTGCCGTTCATGGCGATGCCCGCCGAAATGACCGACGACTACAACGAACGCACGTCGATCATGTCGTGGCGGGTGGGGTATTCCAATTTCGCCGGGATCCTCATCGCCGCCGGCATGCCGGCGCTGATCGACGTCCTGGGCGCCGACCGCAGGGCCTACGGGATCGTCGCGATACTGGTGGGCATCCTGATTGCCGCCACCATGATGATGACGGTGCTGTTCACGAGCCGCGCCCGCGAGTTGCCGAGTTCTCAGTCAGACCGCTATTCGATCCGCGAGTATTTCCGGGCGCTGGGGAACAACCGGCCCTTCCTCACTCTCGCCGCGCTCAAGGGCACGCTGTACCTGGGCGTGGGCGTCAACGGCAGCGCCCTGCTGTTCTTCATGACCTATGTCATCGAGCGGGGCGAAATGGGCGTGGCCCTGTCCACCCTGGCGGGCAACATCGCCGGCCTTTGCACGGTGCCGCTTTGGGCCTTTTTCAGCCGCGGCAAGGACAAGCGCTGGGTTTACATGGTCGCCATCATCGGCTCCGGCCTCATGCTCGTCTCATGGTCGCTGGCCACGCCGGCCGAAAGCGACCTGGTGTTTGTCATAAGGTCCTGCTTTATCGGCATTTTCAGCGCGGGGGGCCTGACGATAGGATTCTCGATGTTGCCGGACACCATCGAGTACGACCGCATCCGCACCGGGAAGGTCCGCACCGCGCTCTACACGGGAGTCCTGGGTTTTGTCGAGAAAACCGGCTTTGCGCTGGGGCCGCTGCTCATGGGCTTTTACTTTTCCGCCGCGGGCCTTGTGGAGACCACGCTGGGCGCCGTCGAGCAGCCGGACAGCGCGATTACCGCCATCATCTTCGGCAAGGCCTGGATCCCCGCCACCCTGCAGGCGCTGGCGCTCTTCTGGCTGGTGTCCTACCGGCTAACGGAGAAGCAGCTCGCCGACCTGCGCGGCGCTACGTCGCTGACCGATGGCTCCTGAGTTCGCCCTTCAGCACTTTCCCGTAGACATTGCGGGGCAATTCGGGCAGGGTCTCGACCAGCCGGGGAACCTTGAAGCGCGCCAGGCGTCCCTCGCAGAAAGCGGATAGCCCCCCGGCGTCAAGCGACGCGCCGGGACGCAGTACCACGAACGCCTTCAGCCGTTCTCCCCAGCGCTTGTCCGGCACGCCCACCACGGCGGCATCGCGGACGTCGGGATGGCGCAGGAGTTCTTCCTCGACTTCGCGCGGGAATATGTTGACGCCGCCGCTGATGACCATGTCCTTCTTGCGGTCCACGATATAGATGTAACCCTCTTCGTCTCGCCGGGCCAGGTCGCCCACCGATACCCAGCCGTCGCGAAAGGCCTCGGCGGTTTCGCGCGGCTTGCGCCAGTAGCCGTTGAACAGGAACGGGCTTAAGGAGAAGAGTTCGCCGACTTGTCCGGGGCCGACCTCGCCCTCTTCGTCCAGCAGCTTCACTTCGGTGGTCGTGAACGGCTGTCCCACGCAGCGCTGCTTGCGAAGCTGATCGGCGGGGCGCAGGTTGCAGACGATGCCGGCCTCGGTGGAGCCGTAGGTTTCGTGGAGTATTCCGTCGCCGAAGTGGCCGACGATGCGCTCCTTGGTGGCCTGCGGCAGCGCGGCCGCGTTGGAGATGATGGACTTCAGCGCCGGCGCGGAATACTTCGCCAGCACGCTTTCTCCGAGCGCGAAGATAGCGTGGAAGTGGGTGGGCACCATGAACACGCCGGTGGCGCCCCGGTCCAGCCGGCGGAGAACTTCCTCCGGGTCGAAGCGTGACAGGAGGTCCAGCTGCCCGCCCAGGAAAACCGCCGCAATGCTGAAGGCCAGTCCGCCGCCGTGGCACAGGGGCGTGATTCCCAGAAACCGGTCGTCGGGCGAATAGCAGCCGTATTCGGACGCCATGCCGTAGAACTGCAGGATCCGTGACCGGTGCGAAACCAGCACGCCTTTGGGCTTGCCGGTGGTGCCCGACGTGTAGGGAATCGTGAAGACCTCCCATTCCTGCACCGGCGCCAGTTCGGCCGGCGCCCGGGCGCCGGCCAGCCGCCGCTCGAGATCGTCGCCGATGACAAACACCTGCTCGACCGAGGCGAAGGCGGTGTCGTGCGCCAGCTCGGCCCGTTCGGCATCGACGAACAGCACCCGCGCACCGGCGTCGTCGCAGATGCCGGTCACTTCCCGCGGGCCCAGGGCGGGGTTTATGGTCGCCAGCGGAATCCCGGCCTGGGCCGCGCCCGCCACGATCTCCAGGTACTCGATGCAGTTCCCGGCCAGAATCGCGCCGTGGGTTCCCGGTTCAAGTCCGAGCTCTTCAACCATCCAGGCGCTGACCCTGTCGATGCGGGACACCAGGTCGCGATAGGTCCGCTCCTGCCGGCCATGGCGAACGGCGATCTTTCCGGGATCGCGGCCCATTGCGGCGCGGATGCCGCCGGCCACGGACAGGGGCCGGTACGAGGCCGGCAGGCCCGGTGCGCCGTTCGATCCCGTCATTGAGTGGCGAGCCCGAAGACGCCGAGCGCGTTGTCGCGCAGCAGCCGCTGTCTGGATTCCGGCTTGAGCCCAAGTTCGTCGACTTCGGCCACCGCCCGCTCGGGGTCGATGACCGGCCAGTCGGTGCCGAACATCACCTTGTCGCGCCCGTAGGAATTCAGGTAGTGGACGAAAGGCGCAGGCCAGTAGCGGGGCGCGTAAGCGTCGCCGGCGGTATACACGTTGTCGTGCTTCCAGCACATGGCGATCATTTCCTCGGTCCACGGCACGCCGATGTGAATGCCGATCAGCTTGAGATCGGGAAAATCGATGGCGACCGGGTCAAGGGCGATCGGCCGGCCCACCGAAGGCAGGCGCCGCGAGCGCGTGTAGACGAGGTTCTGACCGACCTGCATCATGATCGGAATATCGAGTTCGCAGCACTTGGCGTAATAGGGATACATCCGGGCCGCGTCGGGCGGCATCGCGAACCAGTGGGGGTAGAAGTGCGCGCCGACGAAACCCAGTTCGTTAACGGCGTATTGGAGGTCCTTCAGCCCCGCCATGCCGCGCGTGGGGTCGATCCCCGCCAGCCCCGAGAAGCGCGCCGGATACTTCTCGCACACCTCGCTGACGTATTCGTACGGCACCTCGAAAGAGTCCTGCAGGCCCATCTGCCCGGCCCGCACGGCAACCAGCAGCGACCGCTCGATGCCGGCGCGGTCCATGCGGCCGAGGTAGTCGGCGATGGAAACCCCGCCGCGCATGTCCTCGGGCATGCGCACCTGGTCGCTGAATGTGTCGTCCAGGCCGGTGCGGCCCTCGGCCACCGTCTGCGGCGTATAGAGATTGCAGACGATGTCGATGATGCCGGACATGCGTCGAACGCTCGCGTCTATCCCCCGCCGTTCTCCCAACTGAGAATGTCCCGGCCCAGCAGGCGTCCGAAGGTGATCGCGGGCGTCAGGGACATGCCCCCGACGAAGGCGTTCCCGCTGAGTTTGGCGAAGCCCAGCGCCTCGCCCGCGGCGTACAGGTTCGGGATCGCCGAGCCGTCTTCGCGCAGGACCCTCAAGTCGGCATCCACGTCGATGCCGGCGGGGCTGATCACGGTAAAGCCGACTGCCTTGACCGCGTAGAACGGCGGCGTGCCGATCGGCCGGATCATGTGCTCGCGGCCGAACTCCGGGTCGTGCCGCGACTCCACCGCCTGGTTGAATTGTTCTGTGCTCCGCTCCAGCGTTTCCGGGTCCGCACCGATCTGCGCGGCGAGTCCGGCGAGGCTGTCGGCCTTCAGAAAATGCGCATGCTTGCCGAACCGCGCCGCCATTTCCTCGCGGGTCTCCAGCGTGATCACCGGCGTGTTCTGGCGCATGGGCTCGTCGAATATCACGTAGAGGGTGAAGTCCGGCAGCGACAGCACCGCCCTTTCGATGTGGTCGATACTGGGGTGGTCCTCGCGCACGAACCGTTTGCCCTCGCCGTCCACGTAGAACTCCCAGGGTTTGCGGATGGCCGGATTCAGACGCAGATGGGCGCCGGACAGCGGGTCTTCGGCAACTTCGCGGAAGCCGGCCACGGTGGTCAGAAACGCCTCGCCCCCGGTCACCGAGGCGCCCAGCTCCTGCGCCGCGCGGATGCCGTCGCCGCGCGAGAACGGATTGCAGTACGAGGTCAGCGTGAACTGCGGCGTGATTTCCGCCCACATTTCGAGGTTCGCCGCGTAGCCCCCGCTGGCCAGAACGACGTTTTGTCCGTAATGGGTTTCCGTTTCTCCCGCCGGCGTTTCGACTTCTACCCCGGTCACCGCGCCCGAATCGTCCTGGACAAGGCGCGTGAATTTCGTCTCAAGCCTGAGATCGATCCGGCCGTCCGAAACCAGTTCCTCGAACGGAGGCGTCATCGCCTCGAGAACGCTCACGCCCAATTTTTCGCCCCAGCAATAGCGCCGCGTGCGGTAGGGCTCATGGGCGCTGCCGGCGACCGGATGGCCGGGCAGCGGCTCGAAACCCAGGTCCGTCAGCCAGTCAAGCGTTTCGCTCGCGTTGTCGATCGCCTTGCGCCCGAGCGCCGGATCCATGGTGCCGTTGCAGATGCGCATGGCATCTCGATAGTGCTCCTCGGGGCTGTCGTCGATCCCAGCGGCCTCCTGCAGCCGCGTGCCGGCCGCGCTCATCTGCCCCGATGACCAGTACAGCGTTCCACCGATGCGGTTGTCCGCCTCGATCTGCAGCACCCTGGCGCCGCGTTCGGCCGCAAGAATGCCGGTCGGCATTCCGGTCGAACCCGCGCCGATGATGATGACATCGTAGTTTTCGCTCATGGTTGGTTCCCGTGTCGGTAGTCTGAGTCCGGCGTCTGCGCCGGACCCTTCCTATGTTCCCACTTCTCCAAGCGGATTGACATGATCGATTCCGGCGAAACGCTGAAAATCGTGGTCAGCCGAGTAGATGGCGGCGCCTTGCTCAATGGCCATGGCCACCAGATGCAGGTCTGAAGTCAGGTTGCCGCCGGTGCCTGCGGCGAGTAGAAGATGACGCAGAATCGGCCAATGTCCCGGCCCGGGCGCAACAGGTTCCGCGAACGGCTGCTCCAGCCAATCCTCGACAAATTCCGTTGCGTGCTCGACTGTGAGCGGATTGGCGAGGATGCCGGGGCGAGTTGTCAGTCTCAGAAATCCCAGCAGACACACCCATGGCAGTCCGACCCGTTCTTCACCGGAAAGCGTCCGCTCAAGCCACTTTCTCGCAGCTTCATGGTGGGGGGCGTCCCTGTTGACGGCGTAAATCAACAGGTTGGCGTCGACAAGGATCATTTCCGCATTTGCAGCTTGCGGGCGATTTCCTCGTCTTCAATTCGATCCGCCAGAAGCAAGGCCTTGTCGAGGTTGTAGGGTCCGGCTACCTGTCCCATTGACACGGGTCTTATGCGATAAGGCCTGGCGGCCGGCACGTCCTTTCCGCGCGAAATACCGGCGCGCAGCGAATCGTTCACCACCGACTTGAAGGACTTGCCGGTGCGGTAGGCAATTTCCTTCAGCCTTCTGGCGATTTCATCCTCGATAGTCAGGGTGGTTCTCATCCTGCGCTCCCGAACACGCGTGGTCGGCATAATAGCATCATTATGGGAAGCATCAAAGCACTTTTCTGATGCCCGTTGGCCGCGAATACTGCAGGTCCTGCTCGATGCTGCGGGAAGCCAGGTAGAACAGGCCGGCCGAGCCGAGGCTGCATGCCACGCACACGATCAGCAGCGCTACGCCCAGGGAATCCACGCCCAGTGATCCCGCCAGATAATCGCTGGCTACGCCTACCGCCTGCGGTCCGATCACGCCCGCGATCAGGTTGATGATCAGGATCATGAGCGCCGAGGCGACGGCCCGGGTGCGAACGTCGGCGACGCCCTGTATGGTGGCGAACAGCACCGGCCCCTGCATCACGCCCACGCAGGCCGGCACGATGAGCCAAAGCAGCGCAGCCGTGGGATCGGGAACCAGCAGAACCAGTGCGTAGAACGGCGCGGCCACAAGCTGTACGCCGGCGCAAAGATAGATCGGCGGCTTTGTTCCGAACTTTGCAAGCCGGCTGGCCAGCAGGCCGCCCAGCAGGGTGCCGGCGGCGTGAGGCAGCGCCTTCGTAAACGCCAGCCAGGTGCCGACGGCGGCGACTTCGAGTCCGTGGGTGCGGGTATAGAACGAAGGCAACCAGGCAAGCAGGGCGGTGCTGACCATGCCGTAGAGGCTGCCGCCCAGGACCATGTAGCGGAACGTTCCCTTTGCCCACAGGCCGCGGAAAGCCGGGTACATCCGCGGGGCCTCTTCCGCCACTTCCAGGCCGTCGCTGTGGCCGCGCGGCGGGTCGCGCAGTGTGAAATACACGACCAGCGCAATGAATACCCCCGGGGCGCCGAAGGACACCAGCGTGACCCGCCAGCCATAGGCGTCGGTGATCCAGCCGCCGATCAGGAAAGCCAGGAACACCCCCAGAGACGAGCCCAGGCCGAGCACGGCCATGGCCATGGCACGCTCGCGGGGAGCGAAATAGTCGGATATGAGCGAATGGGACGGCGGCGTGCAGCCTGCTTCGCCAACGCCCACAAGCACACGGAACACGGCCAGTTGCACAAACGACCGGGCCAGCCCGCACAGGCAGGTCATCAGGCTCCAAAGCGCCAGCGCCCCGGCAATGATCTTCCGGCGAGAGCGGCGGTCCGCAAGGCTTGCGATCGGGACCCCCAGCAGCGCGTAGAAAACCGTGAAAGCGGCGCCGGTGATGAAGCCGATCTGGGTGTCGGTCAACGCCAGGTCGGACTTGATCTGCGGCAGCAGGATGCCGATCACGTAGCGATCGGCGTAGTTCAGCGTCATCACCGCCAGCAGCAGCCCCAGGACGTAGCGCCGATAGCGTTGCGACGCGGCAAACGTTGATTCAGTCACCGCCGGATCCCGGGACGTGCCCCCGGAAGGGAAGGCGTCCCGCCCTCGTGGAAGGCGGGACGCCTTCCCTCCCCGGGGATGGGATGCATGTTCAGGCGATCACTTCGATCAGTTCGCCGACGGCGCCGCGCAGCGTGAATCCCTCGGGTTGGGCATTGCCGAGCAGGGGCAGGGCGCCATCGCCCACGGGCGTAATACCGCTGGCCTCGCACATTTCGCGGACCTTGCCGAGATCGTTGACGCGCATAGTCATCATCGCCAGCCCGGTCCGGTCCAGCGATGTGGGATACAGGGTGCCGCTGGCCGCCTTGAACTCCCACACCTCGATGCTGACCCCGATGCCCACGTTCCCCCACAGGAAATAGCTGTCGTCCGGCGCGCCGATCAGCTCGTTGGTGTTGCGCTGGAAACATTCCAGCTGCGAGCTGCGCCTGAGTCCCAAGGCCTGCTCGTAGAACGCGTCCACCGGGCGCTGGTCGAGACTGGTGATGGCGGCGTTGTGAAACCCGGAATGCAGCCCCGGCAGCGTCCATTCCGGCCGGTCGCTGCGCACGTGGGCGGTAATGAACATCTGCTCTCCGCCCGGCCCGAAAGCGGCATAGCTCATCACGTCGATGTCACGGCGCCAGGTCGTGTTGCGGAAAAAGTAATAGCGCGGCGGCGTAATGACCGGGGTGTTCGCCGACGCGAGTCGATGGTAGGACTCGGCCGGGTCCCGCGTAACGCCTTCCATGACCAGCAGCCCGGGGTCTCCGGGACCGGAGTCGGGCCGCGGGCGATTGGCCGCCGCCCCCCTCGGCGATTCGAGCACCCGTACCTGCGCGCTGTCGGAGGGCTCCGGCATATGCAATATCGCGTAGCGCCTTCCGGCATTTCCGACGCCGGGCGCATTGCCGGCAGCCGCCGTCAGCGTGCCCTCGTCGGCGAGGGTCATGCCGATCACCTCAGTGTAGAAGCGGATGCTGGCATCCACGTCCGGCGAGACCGTCGTGAACACGACGATCTTCGCTTGAAGGGGGTTGGATTCTTCCGGAGACGCAAGCGCCTGGCCGGACTGGACACGGGGTGCGTCCTGCGCGGCGTTGCCCGCGCCGGCCTCTTCGGCGGCGGCCTTCTCGCTGGACGTGCTCCCGAGTATGCCGGCGGAAACCGCCATCGCCGACGCATGCAAAACATCTCTTCTGTTCATCTCCCGCACCCGGTGCCCGCGTGGACTGCGAATGTATCATGCGGGCTCGCCGTGCAGCGATGACCATGACCGAAAGCCGTGATTTCTTCGTGCCGGGGCCGGTCGGGAAGCTGGCGGCCCGCAGCAAGGGCCTTGCGCCGGGGTGCGGCCATGTCGTGGTGCTGGTGCAGGGCGCAAATTTGAGCGGCCAGGCGGGATTCGACCTCAATTTCCCCGGCGGCGAGGACTATTCGCTGATGGACGCCCTGGCGGTCCGCGGACTGGCTGCCGTGACTTTTGCCCTGCGCGGCTACGCTCGGTCCGATGCGCCCGAAGACCCGCTCACGGTCGATACCGACGTGGCGATCGAGGACCTTGCGGGCGTCATGGACTGGCTGGCGGCCGAAGGTCACTCCCGTCCCCATCTTCTGGGCTGGTCATGGGGCGGGCGCATCGTCGCCCGGTACGGCGAACAGCACCCGGAGCGGGTGGCGCGCATGGTCCTGCTGGATCCGGCGCTCGGGGGCGGCAACCTGATTCCCTTCGACCCCGAGGAGCCGTGGTGGAGCGGCGGCTGGGAGTACTTCTTCGAGCGCGAAGCGCAGTACGGGTCGGAGAAAATGCGCCGCGCGCTGGCGGACTACGTGGCCGCGCATGAGCCGCGCTCGCCCAACGGCATTCGGCGGGAAAACGCCAGAGGCAGCATTCCCGCCGATCCCGAAGCGCTGACCTGCCCGGTGTTGATGATCTACGGCAGCGGCGCCGGCAAGGCCGCCTACATGCACGGGGGGATACAGCGGGCCGAGTACTTCGAGCGGCTGCCGACGGAGGACAAGGCCCTGGTGGTGGTGCCGGGCGGCGGCGACTACGCTCATCTGCAGCCCGCACGGGGGCGAATTCGGGCCGCAATCGCCGATTTCCTGCTGAAAGACTAGGGGCGTCGGGGCCCGAGCATGAAGCCGGAGCGCGTACTCATCGTCGGCGGCGGCATCGGGGGCCTGACCGCCGCGCTGGCCCTGGGCCGGGCGGGGTACCGGGTGGCGGTGTACGAACAGGCGCCGGAATTCAGCGAGATCGGCGCCGGCATCATGCTGACACCCAATGCCACCCGCGTGCTGCGCCATCTCGGCCTGGAGGCGGCCCTTGATCGCGCCGCCCTGCGTCCGTCCGCCTCCGTGTACCGGCGCTTCGACGACGCCAGCGTGATCGGCGACGCGCCACTGGCGGAAGCGATGGAAACGGCCTACGGCGCCCCGTATTTCCACATCCATCGCAGCGACCTTCTGGATGTGCTGCTGGCCGCCGTGCGGGCGCAGGGCGCTGCCGAATTGAGTGCCGGCCGCATGGCGAGGGACTGTTCACAGGAGGGCGGGGAGGTCACCGTGCAGTTCAGAAACGGTGATGCCGCCGTGGGCGATCTGCTGCTGGCCTGCGACGGAATTCGGTCGACCCTGCGCGGCCGGCTTCTTGCGGGCGCGGAACCCCGTTTTCGCGGCCAGGTGGCGTGGCGCTCGCTGGTGCCGGCGGACGGCCTGCCGGAGCGCGTGACCGCAAGAGAATCGGTAGTGTGGATCGGCCGCGATCGCCACATCGTGCAGTACGTGCTGCGCGGCGGCTCGCTGGTCAACTACGTGGCCATCGCGGTCCAGGACCGCTGGACCGGGGAGGGCTGGACGCGCCCGGCGAAGCGCAGTGAACTGCGCGCCGGGTTCGCCGGCTGGCATGAAGACGTGCAGTCCCTGCTTGAGGCGACTCCCGCAGGCGCGCTCTACAAGTGGGGCCTGTTCGACCGGGACCCGCTGGAGCAATGGGTTTACGGACGGATCGCGCTGCTGGGCGACGCGGCTCATCCCATGCTGCCCTTCATGGCGCAGGGCTCGGCCATGGCGATAGAGGATGCCGTGATCCTGGCGCGGTGCGTTGAAGCCTACGACGATCTCGAGGTGGCGCTGTCACGCTACCAGGCGGTGCGCCGCGAGCGCACGGCCCGCGTCATCCTGCAATCCAGGGCGCAGACCAGCCTGTATCAGCGCCTGAGCGGCGACAAGAAGCGCCAGCGCGCCGCCAGCACCGACTGGGTCTACGGTTTCGACGCGACGAACTGCGCGATTTAGTCGAAATCCAGTTCGGGGATCTCTTCCAGCGGCGGCGGTTCCGGCATGGAACGCACGTAGGCATAGATCAGCCGGAGCTGCTCGTCGCTGAGCACCTTCGGCGAATAGGCCGGCATCAGGTTCGTAAACCGCACCAGCCGCGCAAACGCTTCATAGGGATACCGCGTCGGAGCGATGCGATTGCCGGCTACGCCTCCCTGTCCTTCATGGCCGTGACACTGCCAGCACTGCTGGCTCACATACAGCGCTCGGCCCTTCCGGACGTCGTCCGCGGGCTCCTCAGCCGACGCAAGCGCCCAACCAAGCGTCCATAACAGCAGGACCGGAACAGCGAGGCCCGGTGACTGGGCGATTCGCGAAAACGCGCTCATCTCGGCTGGCAGCGAACGTCGACGAAGGCCGGTTCTCCGCCGTCGACGACCTCCGCGGCGCGGGCCAGGGCCGGGCCCAGGTCGTCCGGGTCGGTAATCGGGCCTTCCCCCCACACGCCCATGGCGCCGGCCATGCGGGAAAAGTCGATGTCGGGATTGCGCAATTCGTTGCCCACCCGCCAACTGCTGTCGATCCCACGCTGCCGCCGCGCCGCCATGCGCTGCAGGTGCATGAATTCCTGGTGATATCCCTGGTTGTTGTGGGTTACCGTCAACAGCGGAATGCGGTGATACGCGGCGGTCCAGAATGCGCCCGGTGTGTACATCAGGTCTCCGTCCTTCTGCACGTTGACCGCGAACCGCCCCTCGGCGCGGTGGGCCAGCGCCGCGCCGATGGCCGCCGGCGCCCCATAGCCGAGTCCGGCGCCGCCCGAACGGCCGATGTACTGATAGTGCCTGTCGATGGGCCATAGCCGGCGGGCCCAGCGGCTTTGCGCACCGTCGTCCGAGACCAGCGCCCAGTCCCGGTCCTTCACCACGTTCCACAGTTCGGCGTAGAGGCGGGCCGTGCTCACCGGACTGGCGTTCCAGCCGTAGCGCGCCTCGTCCAGGGCCTGCGCGCGGGCGAGCGAGTGGGCCTCCCTCCAGCGTGCTTCCCTGGCGGCGTTGGTCGCGCGTCTCGCAGGCCGCATCCCCGAGAGCACGGCATCGGTCAACATCGGCAACGTGGCCTGCGCGTCCCCGGCGATGGAGAGGTCCGACGGATAGAAACGCTGGAAATTCTGGTAGTTGGACTTCGTGAACAGGTCGTTGGAGCCGATGCTGATCACGCGGGCGTCCGGCCGCGCCTTGCGCACGCTGTCGCGGTGGACCCGGTCGCGCACGGTGTTGATCACGCCCCAGACATCGAAGAGTTCCAGCCCGAGCACCACGTCGGCCTGGGCCACCGCGGTCGAACCCTGCGAGAGGTAGTGCGTGTTCGGGAAGTTCATGCGTCCGAACTGGTTGACCACCGGCGCCTGCAAGGCCTCGGCGAGGGCGACGAGCCGCTCCACGCCTTCCTGGTCGCGGGCCATCAGGTCCGCCACGATCACGGGCGATTCCGCTTCCAGCAGCCAGCGCGCCGCCTCGGCGACCGCGGCCTCGTTGCCGGTGGGCGGCTGATTGACGGAAACGGAAAACAGGCTCAGGCGCTGATTGCCCGCCTCGGCCTCCTGCAGATGGCCGTCCAGCACCACGGCCACGGGTCCCGCCGGCGGCGTCATCGCGATCTTTAGGGCGCGGGCCATGGACTCGGCGTAGTGCTGCAGGGAAAGCGGCATGTCGTCCCACTTGATGTAATCGCGTATGACCCGCACGCAGTCCTGCGCGGAATGCGACCACTCCACGCCCGCCCGGCGCTCCGTCGCCTCCAGGTGGTTGCCCGCGAGCAGAATCATCGGCGCCCGGTCGCACCAGGCGTTGTAGACCGCCATGGAAGCGTGCTGCAGTCCCACGGTGCCGTGGCAGAGCACGCCCATGGGCTTGCCGCTGACCTTGTAGTAGCCATGGGCCATGGCCGCCGCCTGTTCCTCGTGCACGCAGGTCAGCAGTTCGGGCGCCTGGTTGCCGCCGTAGTTGACGATGGATTCCTGTAGTCCGCGGAAGCTGGAACCCGGATTGGTGGCGATGTATTCGAGACCGAGCCGCCGGATGACGTCCAGCATGAAATCGGAACCCGGATTGCGGACGAAATACTCGCGCGCCTGATCGGCGCTGTAGCCGTGGGGTATTTCCGATTCCATCGCCTCCTGGGCGGCTGTGGGCGGCAAGGCGCCGGGCGCCTGCGCATTGTCGGCCGCCTGCCGCGCCGAAGCCTTGCCCGCGGCGCCGGCGCCTGTGGCGGCCAGCCCGGCCGCCATTGCGGACGAAAGGAAATCCCTGCGGTTGACGCGCGCCGGTTCCTCCCGGTCGGATGGAGCTGGGTGGGGCTGGTTGTCGGGCTTCACGTTTCCTCCCCGGCATGACGCTGAAGGCTTTCCATGATAAGGGCCGCGGTTGGCGACGCTTCCCGGTTGTACCATGGGTTCGATCGAAGATGCCGAAACGCTTTTGAACGCGCGAACAACCCGTGATGGTGCCGGGTCCGCACTCGACATCAGGCGCTACGCGCCCGCGCTCGGCGCCGAAGTCAGGGGCGTCGATCTCGCGGGCGGCCTTGATCTCGCGACGTACGAGCAGGTTCGCGCGGCCCTGCTCGCGCACCAGGTGCTGTTCTTCAAGGACCAGACGGAGATTTCCCCGCGAACTCAAATCGAGATTGGCAGGATGTTCGGCGAGCTTCACATGCACCCCGCCGCCCCTCAGATGGCGGGCTACCCCGAAATCTTCGAAATCTACGTGGGCAGGAACTCGAAGATCGCCAACGGCGAATTCTGGCACTCCGACGTGTCCTGCGACGAAGTGCCGCCGCTCGGCACGATCCTGCAACTGCACATCCTCCCTCCGGTAGGCGGCGACACGCTATTCGCCAACATGTACGCGGCCTATGACGCTCTATCGGAGCCGATGAAGCGGATGCTCGAAGGACTGAGTGCCCTGCACGAATCCGAGCACGTCTACCGCGAGCGCTACTCCGATCGCGGCGTAGACGACATCGCCAGGGAATATCCAAGCGCGATTCACCCCGTCGTCCGTACGCACCCGGAGACCGGCCGAAAGACGCTTTTTGTAAACCGCACGTTCACGACCCGGATCAAAGAACTCGAAGCGGCCGAGAGCGAAGCGCTGCTCGGATTCCTCTTCGATCACTGCGAAGGCATCGACTTTCAGATCAGGTATCGCTGGGAACGCAACGACGTCGCCTTCTGGGACAACCGCTGCGCGATGCACCGGGCGATCTGGGACTACTGGCCCGAACGGCGCAAGGGGCGGCGCGTCACGATCAAGGGCGACCGGCCGACATGAACGTGGGGCCGGCCCGAAGGAATTCCCTGACCTGGGCCGCCGAGGCTTCCGGTTGTTCGATCACCAGGTAGTGGCCGCTGTCGGGCACCGTGGCGAGTTCGCAGCCGGGGATCATGTGTTGGATCCTGGAGAATCCGATCCCGCTGTCGGCCGGGGCGAAGGGCGTCATGTTGTCTTCTTCCCCCGCGATCAGCAGCGTCGGCGCCTTGATGCGCCGGGCCCAGGGACTCAAGTCCACCTGCTCCAGCATTTTCGTGCCGCGCACAAAGGCCTCGGGATCGGTCCGGCTGAACGCCTCGCGCATCGAGGCAAGCTGCTCTTCGGCCTCCTCACGTTCGTAGAACGCCCTGCCGAAACCGGCCACGGCCGTCAGGTCCGATACGGCCGCCATGCCGCTGTCGCGCGCCGCCCGTCTCCATGTGGCGCGCATCATGCGGGCCGCGCCGTCGTAGCGGGCGAGGAAGCAGCTCAGGACCAGGCGGTTGACCGACTGCGGGTACTTTGCCGCCAGGATCAGGGCCACCATGGCGCCGAAGGACGTTCCATGCACATGCATCGGCGCCGTATCAAGCACGCCGATGAACTCATGCACCTGGTCGGCAATGCCTTCCAGGCCGCCTTCCCGGGGGGCGCCGGCGCTTTGCCCGTAGCCGGGAAGGTCGAAATCGATCACCTCGAAGTCGGCGGCGACCAACGGCGTCAGGCGCTCGAAATTCCGGTGTCCGAATGCCGAGCCGTGAATGTGCAGCACCGGCACGCCGTTGCCGACGCGTTGGTACCAGATCGTCTCTCCGCGGGGCAGTGAAACAGTCGTCACGGCCGGCAACTCAGCCAACGCGGCAAAGCCGCATCAGGCCGTCAATGTCCGGCGCCGATTCGAGGTCCCACACGGCGGCAAGAATCTCTTCCGCCCGTCCCGCGGGCAATACGGGTTCCGCCGCGGCACGAAAAATCCCGGCAAGTTCCTCGTCGCTCATCCGCCGGCCGGGGCTGCCGAGGAACGCGTCCACCGAAGTGGACTCGGTGGTGCCGTCGCTGAACTCGATTTCCATCGAGCAGCCGTCAAAACTCTCGCGGCCCTCGTCGCGGACCAGCTCCACGCGTGAGCGCAGCGCCAGGATGTC
This sequence comes from uncultured Gammaproteobacteria bacterium, assembly GCA_951828235.1. GTDB lineage: Bacteria > Pseudomonadota > Gammaproteobacteria > Steroidobacterales > Foliamicaceae > Foliamicus. The sequence continues at coordinate 559,789 of OX639965.1, read as the reverse complement.
AGGGTCGGTGTAGGCGGGCTCGCGCATCTCGTCCAGCGTGAAACGTCCGCGCCGCCAGGCCGCCGCGACGCAGAAACACAGGTCGAACCGTGCGGTGAGCTCGCTGTGCGGATCGCCGAAGCGTTCCATGCGTTCGTCGCAGATGTCCACCACGATGGGCTCGACCATGATGCGCACCCGCTCCACCTTCCGGCCCCCGGCGCGCGGCAGCAGCTCAAGTGCGCACTCGATGGGCGCGTGCGTAATGGTTTCGGTGGGCACCGACTTGTAGCTCTGGCCGTGTATGCACCAGGGGTCTCCCAGCGAATCGAGGATTTCTTCGATCTTCTCCGCCGGTTCGTCGGAATACGACTCGCGCATTCCCTTGTCGCCTTCGAAGGCGGTGCCGGGCGCGTCCATTCCGCGCCCGGCCAAGTCGGCCGCGTTAAGCCCCGACATGGCGGTGGCGCCGGTAATGTAGGAGAGGGTCATGCTTCCCACCGACTCGTAGGTGCCGAAGGCCGTGCACATGGCAATCGCCAGGGCGTTGCGCATGCGCTCGCTGTCCAGGCCCGCCAGCAGCGAGCAGGCGGCGGCGGCGCCTACCCCGCCGGTCAGGCCGGCCGGTACGAAGCCGCGGTAGTAGCCGGTGGGCATCAGCGCCCGGGCGCAGGCCAGTTCCACTTCGATGCCCAGCGCCAGCGCCTCCACCATCTCGCGGGCGCTGTTCGCGCGGGACTCGGCGGCCGCCAGGACGGCGGGCAGGACAGCGGACGTGGCGTGCATGTAGCAGGGAATGTAGGTGTCATGGAAATCAAGCACTTCGAACAGCGCGCCGTTCACCATCGCCGCGCGGCCCGGTTCCATCCGGGTGCCCAGCCACAGGACCCGCGCGTTGCCTTCGCCGCCGGTCGCGCCGCCCCACTCGTGGAGGATGCGAACGACCTCGTGACCGGTCGCGCCCACCGAAGCCTTGAGCTGGTTCAGCAACAGCCGTTTCGCCTCGTGGCGCACGTCGTCGGGGACGCCGCTGTCGGCACGGTCCCCGGCAAAGGCCACCAGGCGTTCGGCAACGGTCCGGTTCACGCTCATTCTCCGGAAACGCCGTCCCGCGCCGCGGCGCCGTACATCCACTCCAGCAGGCCGGGTTCCTCCTGGTTTTGCGCGCCAAGCGCGCTGATCGCCTGATTCGCCGCATACCCGCGCAGCCCCACGAGAGTTGGCCGGCCGGCGTAAACGCTGGTGTAGCAGGCCGCCACCGGGTACGCGTGAATCGTGCGGATGGACCTCGCCCAATCCACGGCGACCCGGTCACCGAGCAGTTCGCGGCCCGTGTCGCGCCCGCCCAGCACGATTTCAACCGTGGCCTGGTATTGCTGTTCGGGCGGATGAGTCTTGATCGGGTAACCCGCCTTGCGCTCGGCCTCCATGTCCGGGGCGTCGAACAGGCTCATCCGCACCCGCAGCACGCCGTCGAGGCCCGCCCAGCGCCGGGCCAGGGCCCTGACGCATTCCCGGAACGAGGGTTCGTCCCTACGGCGGCGCATGAACAGGGCGTAAGCCGGTGCGGTGGGCGGACCCTGGGGCGTGGCGTCGCCCGTGCGGTCGGCATAGGTGCGGGTGTTCGCACCCACGGCGCGGTAGGTCGTGCTCCTGTCCACGATGAGTTCGATGTCGCCGAGCAAGTGCGGCTTTACGTCAGGCGGCGGCGTGGCGTCGAAGGCCGCCAGGCCGGCATCATCCCGGTAGCGAACGTCCGATGTCCACATGAGTTGCTCGCCCCGGGAGCATTCGAGCTGCACGCCTCCCACTCCGCCCAACAGGGCGGGGTCGACATCGTCGTACTGGTAGTGCCGGTAGTCGTAAATCCCTGCGCGGCGGGAAATGGCGGGGCTGTGGACGTCCCGCCAGTAGCGGCGAACCCAGGTCAGCGGCAGTTCCGGCTTTTTCCAGCCGCAGGTGATTCGGGCAATGCCGGCCCGGTTTTCGACTTCGGTCAGGTTGGTCATTGCGCCCGATATCTCAGTGTGCTGTCCCATAAGTTCGTTGCCTTTCAGCGTGTCCCCTGCGGCGTGTGGCAAGGCGCGGTCCGCCGGGAATGGTAGCCCCCATTGCCAAGGGCCGCAACGCGGCCACACGCCGCAGGGGACACGCCCTACGGGAGCGGGCCTGAAGCGCCACTGCGGCGTTGCCGCCCTGGGTAATACGGGCAGTATTCCCTGCGGACGGCGCCTTGCATTGACGCTTCAGGCCCGCTCTGAAAGGCAACGAACTTATGGGACAGCACACTAGCCTGTTAACGCAAATGGCCCGCACGGCCAGGTTTCCGAAGCGGCGGAAACCGCGCACTCGTATAACATGTACAGGGCGCTTTCCCGCAGTCAAAAGGAACGATTTCACATGACCATTCTCGTAGCCGGCGCAACCGGCAATGTCGGCCGCCCGACGGTTGCGGCCCTGCTTTCCCGGGGCGAAGCGGTACGCGCGCTGAGCCGCTCGGAAGACAAGTTCAGCGCCCTTCCCGAAGGCGCCGAAGGGGCCATCGCGGACCTCGAAACCGGCAGCGGCCTGGACGCGGCTCTCGACGGGGTGGATCGTTTCTTTCTGATCACCGCCAACGGGGAAACGGAAACTCAGCGCGGCCTGAACGCCGTTAACGCCGCGAAGTCGGCCGGAGTCGAGAGGATTGTCTACCTGTCGGTGCATAACCCCGACCAGGAGCCCCCGATTCCGCACAGCCGGAGCAAATTGCCCATCGAGGCGGCGATCCGGGAAAGCGGCGCGGAGTACACGATTCTGCGCCCGAGTTATTTCAACCAGACCGATCTCTCCGTGGTCCGCGTCGTCAAGGACTTCGGCGTCTATCCGATGCCCATCGGGACGATCGGCCAGAACCGCGTGGACACCCGGGACATCGCCGATTGCGCCGCGCGCGCATTGACCGAAGACGGGCATTCAGGGGCGGAATACGATCTGCACGGGCCGGACACGGTCAGCGGTCCCGGCGCCGCGGCGGTTTACGCGAAGCACTTCGGGCGCGAGGTCTTCTACGGCGGCGATGATGTGGAGAAATGGGGCGAGTCCGTCAAGGCGTTTATCCCGCCCTGGCTGCTGGAATCGCTGAAGAAGATGTTCCTGGCCCAGCAGGCGCACGGCCCGGCCGCCAGCGAAGGCGAGGTGGCCGCGTCGCGCATGGCCGTCGGCCACCCGCTGCGCACTTTCGACGCTTTCGTGGCCGAACTGGCCGGGTAATCGCCGGCGCACGACACTAGCGGCAGGTGATTCGCGCCGGGCCGCCCGGCACCGGTTGTTCGCAGAAGGGGCCGCGCCCGTAGTCGAGGGCGTAGGCGTCGTGGACGTATAGCGCGCCGCAGGACTCGCATTCGGCAAGAGCCAGTTCCTGCGTCTCCGCCAGGGCGCGCAGCAGGGTGGCGGCGAGTTCCAGGGACATTTCTCCGCCGGGCACCATGTGGCGGTGCATTTCGTAGGCATCGCACAGGCGGCGCCCCTGCGAAAGCAGGCTCAGCCTGCCCGGCAGCATGCATCCGAACGAACCGTCCGGCACCAGCAGTCCGGCATGCATGAAAAGGGACACCAAAACGGTGGATTCGCAGTGCCGATCGCGGCTCTTGAAAAAATGGGCCACGCGGCTGGGCGGCCGCCCGCGCTTGCGGCGGGGCAGCCTGTTTTTGCCGTGCTCGGCCACGTAGCTGACATAGGCCTTGCGTATACGGTCGCTGGAAAGCCCCGTGTAGCGTCCGATTGTGCTCGTGCGGGCCTGCAGGCCGAGCATGCGGATGGCGAGGTGGAACCGGTCCAGTTCTCCCTCGTAACGGCTTTGGGTAACTCGCATGGCGCAGGTGTTCTAGCGAATTCGGACTAAGATTGCAATTCAAAAATTGGGCAATTCGGCCACTTTTTCCGGGTTGATCAAAACCATGCTGCTTGTCTTAATAGTAAACGAACAAAAACAGCAACTATCACATGAACCGGCGAAAATGCCGCTTTGTCTGAACGGGAATCCAAAACTGCTTCAGCACGGCCGCGGCCGGAAGGAGGAACGGATGGCAGGCGGGTCGGAAGAACGAAAACGGCTGGACGAGATCTTCGCAATCAATCGTCGCTTTGTCGATTTGATCGCTCGGCATGAGGGCGATGCGGAGGGCGGCAGGTACGGGCTTCCCGATGAGCTGTGCGGCCAAATCAGGGCACTGACGGACTCGCAACGCGACGCGGTTGCCAGCGTGCCTTTGCTGCTGGTTACCGTTACCCGTGGTGACGTCGAGAGGGCAGGGACGGTGCGTGACAGCGAAGACGGGGAGCGGCGGAGTTTTCGCGGAAAAGATGCCGCGGAGCAGGTGTTCGGCGCGGCGCTGATGACCTGGCTGACCCAGGATGCGCAGCAGAACCACACGCTCTCGTCGCTTTGGCTGGGCACGGCCCGCCAGGAGGGCGAGCCCGTAGGGAACCTGAATTTCGGTGAAATCCAGAGTCTCGCCGCCCACTCCGCAAGCATCCTCAAGGCACGCTTTGCCGACCGTCCCGACTTATGGAGCGAACTGCTGCGGGCTGCGCAATCCGATGATCCGAAGCGCCAGCTTCTTGCCCGCCTGGCCATACTTCCGCATTCCCACCCCGCCGGGGAAAAGACCGCTCCCGGTCCCTGGCGCAAACGCCGCCGCTGAGTCTCCGGGAGCGCCGGGGAAAACCGCAAACCAGCTATACTCTAGGCCCTCGGAGGGCCTGTAGCTCAGTGGTAAGAGCAGGTGGCTCATAACCACTTGGTCGCAGGTTCGAGTCCTGCCAGGCCCACCAGGCAGCCGTCCGCAAGCAATGCATCATCAGCCGGGGGTTGAGCATGACGGACTTTGTTGATCAAGCCTTGCACATCCTGGCCAGCCTGTTCCTTCTGGCGGTCGGGACCACGCTGCTGGTCCTGCTTTTCCTGCTGATGGTGGACCTCGCGCAGACCGCCAACGCCGTTCGCCGCAACTACCCGGTCATCGGCCGCTTCCGCCGTGTCTTCGAGGGCCTGGGCGAGTTCATGCGGCAGTACATGTTCGCCATGGACCGCGAGGAAATGCCGTTCAATCGGGCCCAGCGCAACTGGGTGGACCGGGCCTCCAGCGCCGGCTCCATGACCGTGGCCTTCGGTTCGACCCGCGAGACGCGCTGGCCGGGCACAGCCATCTTCGCCAACGCGCCCTTCAGCCTGCTTGAGGAGGAATACCGGGACACGTCCGAAGTGACGATCGGCAAGGACGGCCCGAATCCGTACACCACCAACCGGATCTTCCATATTTCCGGAATGAGCTTCGGGGCCATTTCAAAGCCCGCGGTGACGGCGCTGGGAAAGGGCGCCGCGATGGCCGGATGCTGGATGAACACGGGCGAGGGCGGACTTTCGCCCTGGCATCTCGAATCGGGCAACGACGTGGTGTTCCAGTTCGGAACGGCCAAGAACGGCGTGCGCACGCCCGAAGGCGCCCTGAGCGAGGAGCGCCTGAGGGAGGTGGGCTCTAACCCGCAGGTGAAGATGATCGAGATCAAGCTGAGCCAGGGAGCCAAGCCGGGCAAGGGCGGGATCCTGCCGGGAGCGAAGGTGACCGAGGAGATCGCCGGCATTCGGGGCATCCGCCCGGGCGAGGACGCGGTAAGCCCGAACCGCCACAGGGAGGTGAGCAACAACGGGGAGTTGCTGGACCTGATCAACCGCGTGCGTGACGTCGGCGGCAAGCCCACCGGATACAAGGCTGTGATCGGCAACCCGCATTGGCTGGATGAACTTTTCGAACTGATCAACCGTCGCGGGCCGGACAGCGCACCCGACTTCGTCACCGTGGATTCCGGCGACGGCGGCACGGGCGCGGCCCCGATGCCGCTCATGGACAATGTGGGCATGGTGCTGAGGGAGAGCCTGATCATGCTGGTGGACGCCCTGGAAAACCACGGTCTTCGCGAACGCGTGCGGGTGGTGGCCAGCGGCAAGCTCATCACCCCGACCGAAGCGGCCTGGGCGCTGTGCGCCGGGGCGGACTTTGCGGTGTCCGCGAGGGGTTTCATGTTCGCGCTGGGCTGCATTCAGGCGATGCGCTGCAACAAGAACACCTGCCCCACGGGCATCACCACCCACAACCGGCGCCTGCAGCGCGGCCTCGATCCGCCGACCAAGGCGGTGAGCGTGGCCAATTACCAGCGCCGCATTGAGGAAGAGCTGAAGATCATCGCGCATTCCTGCGGAGTCGTCGATCCGCGCCTGCTGCGCCGCGAGCATTGCCGCATCGTTCAGCCGGACGGCAGCAGCCGGCTGTTGTCGGAGATTTATCCGAGGGCCGCGTAAGATATGGGCATGACGGGATCGATACGCGCATGCCTCGCCTGCCTGATGGGCGCCATGCTGCTTGCCTCGGGGCCGGCTGCGGCGCAGAGTTCCCGTTCCCAGTCGGTTTTCGGGGCCGACCCGAACCTTTCCGACGGGGCTTTGGCGCTGCGCCTGGGCGACTTCGAGGAGGGCATCCGGCTGACCCTGGAAGGCTTGCGGGCGCCGGCGGGAACGGCCCACAGCATTCGCACCCGGTCCTCCGCGCATAACAACCTTTGCGCGGGCTATGTGATGTCGGGAAAATTCGAGCTGGCGCTCGAGCACTGCAACGAGGCGTTGCGGCTGAAGCCAAACAACTGGCATGCATATTCCAATCGTGCCGTGCTGCACGCCCTCACCGGGAGCGTTAGCAAGGCGGCCGAGGATATCGAACGCGGCAAGCGCATTAACCCCGACGCAAAGCGGCTCAGGGAAGCGGAGGAATTCCTGAATATGCGCAGAGCGGCGCTCGACCAAAGCTCGAAACCACGTTGATGGCCGCATCGGGAAACCGGTAGTCTTCCGCTAGCGTTGACCCACGATCCAACGCCCCGCCCGGTCATGCTGACGAGAAAGGACCTTATCCGGTACGCACTTGCGGCCATTGTGCTGGCGCCGCTGGAGCGGGCGCTGGGCGGAGCGGAAAGCTATTTCCGGCAGGCGGACTCCGGCGCGGCTGAATCGAACCTGGACGGCGCCTCCTTCGACGGCGAGATCGTGCTGGGCGTGTCAGCGGCGTTTTCCGGGCCTTCGCGGGGACTGGGAACCGAACTGTACCGGGGAGCAAGCGCCTTTTTCAGCCGGGTGAACGAATCCGGTGGCATCAACGGCCGCAGGATCGCGCTGAAGATGTACGACGACGGCTACCAGCCTGACCCCTGCGTGGAAAACACCATGAAGCTGATGCTGGAGGACCAGGTTTTCCTCTTGTTCGGTTACGTGGGCACGCCCACCGTCACCCGCGTGCTGCCGCTGCTCAAGAAATTTCAGGACGAGAACATCTTCATGTTCTTCCCGTTCACCGGCGCGCAGCCGCAGAGGCAGCCGCCGTACGGTGATTTCGCCTTCAACCTGAGGGCTTCCTACGCGCAGGAGACCGCTGGCCTGGTGAACAACTTCGTGCGCATCGGCAAGGAGCGCATTGCCGTTTTCTACCAGGCCGACGCCTACGGCCGTAGCGGCTGGGCTGGAGTGAGGGCGGCTCTCAGGCCGCACGGACTGCGGATCGCCGGAGAGGCCACCTACAGCCGCGGCGCGCCGTTCACCGGCACCATGCGCCGCCAGGTCGAAATCCTCAAGGCGTCCGCGCCGGACGCGGTCATCTGCATCGGGGCCTACGCGGCCTGCGCCGCCTTTGCGCGCGACGCTGTCGATCTCGGACTCGAGGTGCCGATCGCCAACCTGTCCTTCGTGGGCAGCGAAAACATGCTCAAGCTGCTGGTCGAGGGGCGCGAGGACGGCGAGGCCTACACCCGGCTGCTGGTCAACTCGCAGGTCGTGCCCAGTTACGAGGACCTGTCGCTGCCGGCCGTGCGCGAATACCGCGAACTGATGGCTCACTACGATCCGCAGGTTCCGCCCAAACTGGTCAAGGAGGAGTATGCGCCCTTCCCCAACAGTTTCGGCAGCCTGGAAGGGTTCCTCAACGCCAAGCTCCTGGCGGAAATAATTCGCCGGCTTGAGGGCCAGGTGGATCGCGCCAGGCTGGAAGAAGCGGTCTTCTCGGTGCGGGATTTCGATCTGGGCGTCGGCGAGCGGGTTTCGTTCGGGCCGGACCGGCGCCAGGGATTGCAGACTGTTTACTACACGGTCGTTGAGGATGGCCGTTTCGTTCCCCTGGAGGACTGGCAAGCCAAGTTTGGATGATATGAAGATTCAGAAACTTTTTCAGCGAACGCGCTTCGGCATATTCGCCGTATTCGGCGGAATCGTGCTTTCCACCTCGGCCCTTTGCCTGTATACGGTGGATACGCAGTTATCGGCGGAGTACGAGATCAACAGCAAGAACATCGCCAAGACCGTGGCGGACTCCAGCGTGGACATCCTGCTGAACCGCGACCTGGCCACGCTGCAGTCGCTGGTGGACCAGTTCGTCGAGATTCAGGGCATCCGCTACATCTATATCACCAGCGAGACCGGGGAGTACCTCGCGCATACCTTCGTGCCGGGTATTCCCGACGAAATCCTGCAAAGCGATCACCGCAGTACCGAGCCCATCGACCGGGAACTCCCGGGTCTGGGCAATTTTGTCGAGGTCGGCAGCCCGATTCTCGCGGGAGTGGCCGGAACCGTGCACGTCGGCATGGACCTGGACGTGGTCTCGCTGAAGATCACGAGGGCGATAGGCCAGCAGGTCTACCTGGTTTCCATCATCCTGGTCATCGGCGTGCTGGCTTCGATCTGGCTGGTGAACCTCGCGGCCAAGCCGCTTGGCGAACTGCTTGCCTATGCGGTCGAACTGGCCCGGGACGAGGACGAGGAATCGGTGTCGGAACGGGCCGTGCTTGCCCGGGATGACGAAGTGGGCCACCTGGCGCGCCTGTTCCTGTACGTGGCCCGAAACGGTCCCAGGCCCGAAACGCTGAAGGCCGTGCAGCAGGGCTAGTCAGGGCACTGTCAATGAGAACCATACGCCTGCCGCGCACCGTCATCGCGCTCTTCTGCACGACGCTGCAGGTGTGCCTGGGCACGGTGTACGCCTGGAGTTTTTTCCAGACGATTCTGGTGAGACAATCCGGCTGGACCTTTACGCAGACGGCCTGGGCCTTCAGCATCACGATCTTCTCGCTCGGGGTTTCGGCGGCCTGGGCCGGCCAGGCGCTGCCCAGGCATGGCCCCCGGCGGCTCGCGCTGATCGGTTCCTCCCTGTTCTCCGTCGGCTACCTGCTTGCAGGATGGGCGCTGCACCTGGATTCGATCCCGCTCTTTTACCTGTTTTACGGCGTCGTCGGGGGAGCGGGCATCGGCATGGGTTACGTCACTCCCGTGGCTACCGTGGCCAAGTGGTTTCCCGACCACAAGGGCCTGGTTACCGGGATCGTGGTCATGGGATTCGGGGTGGGCGCCTTTCTGCTCAGCAAGGGGCTGGCGCCGCTGCTGGTGCTGCAGGCCGGCCAGGACCTGTCGCTGGTCTTCGTCTGGCTGGGAGTGATTTTCGCCTGCGTGCTGATTCCCTGCAGTCTGTTCCTGAGCAATCCGCCCGAACCCGAACAGGCGCCGGCCGCTCCAACGCCACAGCCTGTCAGCCCCGGCGCCGATCCGGACTCGTTGTTGCCGTACCTGAGGTCGCGGTCCTTCGTGGTTCTCTGGATCGTGTTCTTTTTCAATATCGCCGCGGGAATTTCCGTGATCAGCTTTCAGTCGGAACTGCTGCAGGAAGTCTGGGGACTTTCCGATTCCTCCCTTGAGCCGGCCGTTCTTGCGGAGTATGGCGCAACGCTTATAGCCGTAAGTTCCCTGTGCAACGGCGTGGGACGCCTCTTTTGGGGTTTGCTGTCGGACCGAATCGGACGCGTCGCGGTGTTCCGGATCCTGCTGGCCAGCCAGATGGTCGTGTTCGGCATCCTTATGACCGAGACCAACCCCTGGGTGTTCTCGGCGCTGGTGTGCTACGTGCTGCTTTGCTTCGGCGGCGGATTCGCCACCATGCCTTCGTTCGTGCTTGACGTATTCGGTCCCAGGAAGATGTCGGCGATATACGGCAGCATCCTGACCGCCTGGGCTGCGGCCGGCATCGCCGGCCCGGTCTACGTGGGTTACCTGAAGGACGTCTACCCGGACCGGGCGGTCCTTTACTGTTTCCTGATCGGCGTAATAATGCTGGCGGCCGGCTACGTGTTCTCGTACCTGCTGAACGACAGCCGGATACGGCTGGGGCGCCCCACGCTGGAGGGCACGCTGCGCGAGTACGGGATTCCGCAGACCGCGTCCTGAGGGCGATCGGCCCTTTAGCGGGAGCGGCGTAGGTGGTACCATATAAGGGCCGCGTAAGCGAATTTACGGGTAAGCGCATGAGTACCGATAATTTGCTGCCGGACGACTATTTCGCCGGCGAAGAAGAGTATCCCGAAGGTTTCCAGGAAGCGATAGACGCCGTGATCAACGGCGGCAACAAGCTGCTGGAATCCAACGATGAACCGGACGCCTGGGACGTCGCTTCGGGACTGCTGGCCGGCGCAGTCCATTTCTGGCTGTTTTCGCGCCAGCCCTGCAACGATCCGCTGTGCGAGACCTGCGCCTCCGTTGCGACCGCCGAGCAGCGCCTCGCTCGCCTGATGGAGGAAGTCAAGCAGCATTGCGAGGAAAGCGAGTACTTCCATACGCCCCTGGACCGTAACGCCGGCACGGCCTGAGCAGGCGGCCTGCGAGATCGTCAATGGCGCGGATTCACGTAACGGACCGGTTGGGCGAGTCTCAGGTTGTCGAAGGCCACACCGGCGTGAGCGTAATGGAGACCTTGCGTGAACTGGACAACGGCGTCGAAGCGCTGTGCGGCGGCATGTGCTCCTGCGCCACCTGCCACAGCTATGTCGATCCCTCCTGGTGGGACAAGTTGCCGCCCAGGTCTCCCGAGGAGGAAGAGTTGCTGTCCGAACTGGATTACTTCAGGGAGAACTCGCGGCTGACCTGCCAGCTCAGATTTACCGAAGAACTGGACGGGCTTACCCTCACCATCGCTCCCGAAGAGTAAGGGATCCGCCGGCTTGCGCCGCGATGATGCGCAATATTCGGGCTAATCTTCCTCCGCCGGAAATGCCAGAGGGGACCGCGGCCCTGCGCGAGGCCGTGCGTGAATTTCTCGACGAAGCATTGCGTAACGTGCCGATCAGCGAGCGGGCCCTCTCCTGGGATGCCTGCAACCCGGATTTCAGCCGCCGCATGGGCGAAGCCGGGTTCATAGGCCTGAGTTTTCCGGTGGAATACGGTGGCGGCGGACGCTCCCAGCTGGAGCGATTCGTGATTCTGGAAGAGTGCCTGGCCGCCGGCGCGCCCACCGGTTTTCACTGGTTCGCCGACCGTCAGAGCGGCCCGCTGATCCTGCGTTACGGCAGCGAAGACCTCAAGCGGAGAATTATTCCGGGCATCTGCCGCGGCGAGCTTTGTTTCTGCATCGGCATGAGCGAGCCGGATTCGGGCTCGGACCTTGCCTCGCTGCGCACCCGGGCCACCAGGACTTCATCGGGCTGGCGGGTCAACGGAACCAAGATCTGGACCACCAACGCGCACCGCGCGCACTACATGATCGCGCTGTTTCGCACCGGCGAAGGCCAGCGCCGGCATGAAGGCCTGTCGCAATTTCTGGTGGACCTGCGCAACACGCCCGGCATACGCATTGCTCCGATCCGGGACATCGCCGGGCGCGAACACTTCAACGAGGTTCATTTCGAAGACGCCTTGCTGGCCGAAGACGCGCTGATCGGCGTCGAGAACAACGGTTGGGCGCAGGTGACCGAGGAGCTGGGCCTGGAGCGCTCCGGCCCCGAGCGGTATCTCTCCTGCCAGGCCCTGTTCAACGAGCTCCTGCGGCTGCTTGGCGAACGCGGGGCCGACGGTGCGGCCGCCGTGGCGGTCGGCCGCATCGTGGCGCAACTGGGGGCCTTGCGCGCCATGTCGCTTTCGGTTGCGGCGATGCTTGAGAGCGGCGGGTCACCGGCTCTGGAGGCGGCCATGGTCAAGGACATGGGCACCCGCTTCGAGCAGTCGCTTCCCCGGCTGGCCCAGGAGCTTATCGACTTGCCGCCCCTGGGCGGGGACGACGCCCTGCCGTATCAGCAGGTGCTGCACCTGACGACGCTCCTGGCGCCGTCGTTCTCTCTTCGCGGCGGCAGCGGAGAGATTTTGCGCGGAATCATCGCGCGCGGACTGGGGCTTCGATGATGCGCGCCGACCCGCTGCTGGTGGAAACAGTGGAGCGCATGTTCGCCGAGAACCTTGCGCCCGACATGCTTGACGAAGCGCATCGCAACGGCGGCGAGCAGTTCATGGCGCTGGCGCGCGAGATGGGCCTGGACGCGGTAATGGTTCCGCAGGAACAGGGAGGCTATGGCGGCGGATGGCCGGACGCGTTTGTGATTGCCGAGGCATGCGGGCGCTACGCCGCCCCGGGGGACTTGCCCGAGATCATGATTTGGCCTGCGCTTGGCGCCGCCGTTGAAGAAGGCGGTTCCGCCGCGCTGCCGAGGCTGGCCGGAGCGCTGCTTCGCTCGGCGCAGATGGCGGGCGCGGCGCAGGGTCTTGTGGAACGCTCCGTCGCGTATTGCGGAGAAAGAGAGCAGTTCGGACGCCCAATTGCCAAATTTCAGGCCGTGCAGCAGCAATTGGCCGAACTGGCAGGATACGCGGCGTGCATGCAGGCGGCGTCGCAGCAGGCATTTGCGGCGGTTCAGAAGCACGGCATGCCGGAGTCCGCGGACAGTCCCGCCTGGCTGGCCATCGCCGTCGCCAAGTGCCGCTGTTCGGAACTGGTGCACCCGGTGACGCAGATCGCGCACGGCGTGCATGGCGCGATCGGTTTTACCGAGGAAATGGGCCTGCAGTATTTCAGCCTGCCGCTGTGGAGCTGGCGAGCCGAGTATGGCCGGGACACCGATTGGGCCGAGGCTGTCGGCAGGCGCGCCATCGCCGCCGGTCCGGCGGCGGCCTGGGCGGCCATTACCGCCTGATTGCAGCCGGTTATCGCGCCGCCGGGCGACGCGCGCGCCCGTACAATTCACCGCCATGACGTCGTACCCGTTTGCCGAGATCGAACCCAAATGGCAAGCGCGCTGGGAGCGTGAGGGAACCTTCAGGACGCCGGCCAGGCCCGACCATTCGCGGCCCAAGGCCTATATCCTCGACATGTTTCCCTATCCCAGCGGCGCCGGCCTGCATGTGGGCCACCCGGAGGGTTACACCGCGACCGACATCGTCTCGCGCTTCAAGCGCATGCGAGGCTACAACGTCCTGCACCCGATCGGCTGGGACGCCTTCGGGCTTCCGGCCGAACAGTACGCCGTTCGCACCAACACGCATCCGCGGGTCACGACGCGCCGCAACATCGACAGGTTCCGCACGCAACTGAAATCGCTGGGGTTCTCGTACGACTGGACGCGCGAGTTCAGTACCGCCGATCCGGACTATTACCGCTGGACGCAGTGGATATTCCTGAAGCTTCATGAACGGGGCCTCGCGTACCAGGCAGAGCAGCCGGTCTGGTGGTGCCCGGAACTCGGGACCACGCTGGCCAACGAGGAAGTGGTGGAAGGGCGCTCCGAAGTCGGCGGTTTTGCGTGCGAGCGACGGCCGCTCAGGCAGTGGATGCTGAAGATCACCGATTACGCGGAGCGCCTGCTCGACGGTCTAGACGACCTGGACTGGCCGGAGTCCACGCTGGAAATGCAGCGCAACTGGATCGGCAAGTCGGTGGGAGCGGAGATCGACTTCGAGTTGATCGGCCGCAAGGACAAGATCCAGGTATTCAGCACCCGACCGGACACGATCTTCGGCGCCACCTTCCTCGCCCTGTCGCCGGAGCATCCGCTGGTCGAGGAGCTGGCCACACCGGAGCGCATCGGGGGGGTGCAGCGATATTGCCGCGAAGCGGCCAGCAAGAGCCAGCGCGCCCGCGCCGCCGCCGCGCATGACCGCAGCGGGGCGGATACGGGCGCGCGCGCCCGGCACCCGGTGACCGGCGAGGAAGTCCCGGTCTGGGTGGCCGACTACGTTCTGATGGGCTACGGCACCGGGGCGATCATGGGCGTTCCCGGCGAGGACCAGAGGGACTGGGAGTTCGCCCACGAGCACTCACTCAAGGTCGTACGTACCGTCCAACCGCCGGAGGGTCACGAGGACGCAGCCTTCAGCGGCGAGGGCCTGGTCATCAACAGCGATTTCCTGAACGGCCTGCGCATGGGAAAGGCCAAGCAGGCGGCGGTGGACTGGCTTGAAAGCCGCGGCCGCGGCCGCCCGAGGATTGCCTACCGGCTGCGCGACTGGCTGTTTAGCCGCCAGCGCTACTGGGGCGAACCGTTCCCTGTCGTGTTCGTGGACGGAGTCGCGCGCCCCTTGCCGGAGACCCAATTGCCGCTGACCCTGCCGGAACTGGAGGATTTCCGGCCCAGCGGTTCTCCCGAGGGTCCGCTGGCCAAGGCCACGGACTGGCTGGATACGATCGACCCGGACAGCGGCAGGCCGGCGCGGCGCGAGACCAACACCATGCCGCAGTGGGCGGGATCGTGCTGGTACTACCTGCGCTTTATCGATCCGCACAATCCCGGCCGGGTGGTGGACCCGGAACTGGAGCGCTACTGGATGCCGGTGGACCTGTATATCGGCGGCGCCGAGCACGCCGTGCTGCATCTCCTTTATGCGCGCTTCTGGCACAAGGTGCTGTACGACGCGGGCCTGGTCTCCTGCGACGAGCCTTTCCGCAAGGTGGTGCACCAGGGCGTGATCCTCGGCGAACGCGAATACACCGCCTACCGGAACGGCGCCGGAGCGCTGGTCTCCGCGGAGCGCGCGCGCCGCGTGAGCGGCTCGCAACCGGCAGCCTTTGTCGAGATGGACAGCGGAGAAGAGCTTAAACCGGTGGCCGTGGGCGAGGACGAAGTGCTGAAAAAGGCCGAGAACTTTGTTCTGGCCGGGAACTCCTCGGTCGTGCTGGAATCGCGCGCGCACAAGATGTCCAAGTCGCGCGGCAACGTGGTCAACCCGGACGACGTCTTGAGCCACTGTGGCGCCGACGCGTTTCGCCTCTACGAAATGTTCATGGGGCCGCTGGAGAAATCCAAGCCCTGGAGCACCCGCGGGGTGGAGGGGCCGCACCGTTTTCTCAACCGCCTTTGGGCGTTGCTGGAGCGCGGGGTGGTCGAAGCGGAACCGGACGCCGATAAGATGCGGCTCCTGCATCGCACTATCGCCAAGGTCACCGAGGACATCCGGACGCTGCGCCTGAATACGGCCATCGCCGCCCTCATGGAACTGGTCAACGCGGCGGCGCGCTGGGGCGAACTGCCGCGGGCCGTCGCCGAGCCGCTGGTGCTGCTGGTCAGCCCCTTCGCGCCGCATGTCGGCGAAGAGCTCTGGGAGCGGCTGGGCCACGCGGAGTCGCTGGCCAACGCGCCCTGGCCGGAGGCCCTGGAAAAATGGCTCAAGGAGGACACCGTCGAGATCGCGGTGCAGATCAACGGCAAGCTTCGCGCCAGTATCCGCGTGTCGGCCGGCGCGGAGCGCGACGACATACTGGCCGCCGCTCGCGGTAACGAGCGCGTGGCAGCCCACCTGGCGGAAAGCCCGATCCTGCGGGAAGTGTATGTGCCGGGCCGGGTGGTGAATTTCGTGGTGTGAACCTGAATCACGCGCCATTCATCGCCGACCGGGAGCGAGGGCGTCCCGCCCTCGAAACCAGGATCAGCCATCCTTCGCCTTGCCTGGCAGGCCGCGTCGCCGTAGCCTGCGCGTTGTCGTTCATGCTCGCAGCCTGCGGCTTTCAGTTCCAGGGGCGACTTGATTTTCCGGCGCTGGCCGCGGGCGTATGGGTGCAAAGCGCCCAGGGTTCGACGCCTCTTCGGCGCGCCCTGGACGAGCAGTTGCGCCTGGCCGAGGTCACCGTGCACGACGAGCCGGGCGAAGGCGTGGCGATTTTGCGCCTGCTGGAAGACGAGAGCGAGGAAAGCCTTGTGGCCATCTCCGCGAACAACCTGCCCACGGTCACGGAAATCAGCTACCGCGTGAAGTACACGCTCAGGCTGGGCGGCGAGCGGCTGATTGACGAGCGCGAGTGGGAAGTGGACCACACGCGCGTACAGGACGAGTTCCGGGTGCTGGGAATGGAGCGCGAGACCGAGGTCCTGCGCGATGCCCTGGCGGAAGACCTGGCCTGGCAGATTCTGCGCGACCTGGCCTCGCTGCCCGCTCCCGCGGCAGGCGGCGGTCCGTGATCAGCCTCTACAACACCCTGGGCGGCAAACGCCAGCCCTTCGTTCCCGGAAACCCGGACCGGGTAACCATGTACGTTTGC
Organism: uncultured Gammaproteobacteria bacterium; assembly: GCA_951828235.1. Lineage (GTDB taxonomy): Bacteria > Pseudomonadota > Gammaproteobacteria > Steroidobacterales > Foliamicaceae > Foliamicus. The sequence goes on along the minus strand of OX639965.1, from coordinate 543,452 downwards.
GGACCGACGGTCTATGGGCCTGCGCATATCGGCAACGCCCGCCCGGCAGTGGTCTTCGACGTGCTGGCCCGCCTGTTGCGCCGGCGCTTCGAGCTGGTTTACGCCAGCAACATCACGGACGTGGACGACAAGATCAACCAGGCGGCCGCTGACGAGGGCGTGCCGATCGCAACCGTCGCGCAGCGCTGGACGCGGGTCTGGCGGGAAGATGCAGGCGCGCTGGGCGTGCTTGCGCCGGACCGGCAACCGCAGGCGACCGAACATGTGCCGCAGATGATCGCCCTGGTCGGGAAACTGCTGGAGTCGGGACACGCCTACGAGGCGGAGGGTCACGTGCTGTTCCGGGTGGGCGCTTTTGCGTGGTACGGAGAGCTTTCCGGGCGTAATCGCGACGAGCAGCTTGCCGGCGCCCGGGTCGACGTTGCGCCGTACAAGGAGGACCCGGCCGATTTCGTGCTTTGGAAGCCCTCTTCCGGCGAGCTTCCCGGCTGGGAGAGCCCCTGGGGGCGCGGGCGTCCCGGCTGGCACCTGGAGTGCTCGGCCATGGCGCGGGAACACCTGGGAGAAACGATCGACATTCATGGCGGCGGCCAGGACCTGATTTTTCCGCACCACGAAAACGAGATTGCCCAGAGCCGCTGTGCCCACGGCGCACCTCTGGCCCGTTACTGGGTGCACAACGGCATGATCCGCATGGGCAAGTCGAAGATGGCCAAGTCCCGGGGGAATATCCTGACGATCCGCGAGTTGCGGGAGAAAGTTCCGGGCGAAGTGTTGCGGTTGGCCCTTCTCAGCGCGCGTTACCGCGACCCGCTGGAGTGGAGCGATGAGCTGATCGCCGCCTCCCGGAAGCGGCTGGACCGCCTGTATCGCGTATTGCTCGATTGCGCCGCGGAAGCCCGGGAGGGAGGGCGTCCCGCCCTCCACGAAGGCGGGACGCCTTCGCCCCCGGGAGTCCGTTCTCGCGCGGCGGATCCGCCACAGGAACTGGTCCGCGCGCTGGAGGACGATCTCAACACGCCCGCGGCACTAAGCGTGCTGGCCGCTCAGGCCCGCAAACTCCGCTCAGGCGAACTCGAGCCCAGTGCGGGCGCGGCCTCGTTGCAGGCGGGCGGCTACCTGCTGGGTATTCTTCAGAGCGATCCCAAAGAGTGGTTTACGGCGGCGGCGCTGGATTTGAGCGCCGGGGAAATCGAGAAACGCATCGGCGAGCGGGCCAGCGCGCGCGCGAACGGCGACTATGCCGCTGCCGACCGCATACGCGAAGTCCTCAAGGACCGCGGCGTGATCCTGGAAGACGGCCCCGGGGGTACGACCTGGCGCCGGACGGCGCTATGATTGGCTTATGAGCGACTTGTTTGCACGCCGGCGGACCGTGGCCCAGGTGGAGGAGAGCGCCGAGCTGGCGCCGAAATTCGACGCCAGCGGCCTTATCCCGGCCGTGGTCACGGACCATGGCAGCGGCGAACTGCTGATGCACGCCTACATGAACAGGGAGGCGCTTGAACTCACCATCACCACGGGTGAGGCGCACTATTTCAGCCGCAGCCGCAACAAACTCTGGCGGAAGGGCGAGACCAGCGGGCTCAGGCAGCAGGTGCGCGAGTTGCTGATCGACGACGATCAGGATTGCGTCTGGCTGCGGGTGGAGCTGACCGGCGGCGCAAGCTGTCATGTGGGCTACCGGTCCTGCTTTTATCGGCGGGTCCCGCTGAGTTCCGGCGGCGGCGCGGTCGAGCTCGAATTCATCGAGAGCGACAAGGTGTTCGACCCGGAGCAGGTCTACGCCGGGCAGGAAAACCCCACCCGCTTGTGAGCGTCGAACTGCCGTCCCCGGGTACATTGCGGGACGCCCAGGAAGAGTTGCTCGAAGAACTGGGCTTCTTCGACAGTTGGATGGAGCGCTATCAGCACATTATCGAACTGGGCCGCAATGCGCCGGAGTTTCCCGACGAGTGGCGGATTGAGGACAACCGCCTGCGTGGCTGCCAGTCCCAGGTGTGGCTGAAGTCCTGGCAGGAGGAGGGGCGCCTGTTCTTTGTCGCGGTGAGCGATTCCGCGATCGTTTCCGGGCTGGCGGCCATGCTGACTCGAATCTACAGCGGGCGGCGGCCCGGCGAGATACTCGAAACTTCGCCCGACTTCATCGCCGGCGCCGGACTCGACCGGCACCTGAGTCCGACGCGCAGCAACGGCCTGCATTCCATGGTCAACGAAATCCGGCAGCGGGCCGTAAAATGTCTCTAGTGTCACTCATGAAGGCCATGGCCATCGGGCTGATCCGCGCGTACCAGCTTTGCGTGTCGCCTTTCCTGGGTCCTCGCTGCCGCTTCCTGCCGACCTGTTCCGAATATGCCAGGGAAGCAATTGATACTCATGGGCTGCTGCGCGGGTTCGGGATGTCCCTGCGCCGATTGCTGCGCTGCCACCCGCTGGGCCCCTCGGGCTGGGATCCCGTGCCGCCCGTCAAGGTGGACAAGTAAAGCACGTGGACCAGTCCTTTCTTTCGCTCTTGCGCTGCCCCAGGACCGGCGGCGAAATTCGCCTTGCCGGGGCGGAGGAGCTGTCGGCCTACAACGAGGCCCTGGGGGAGGGGAAGCTGAGCAATGCCGCCGGCAAGAAGCTCGAGCAGGCGATGGAAGGCGCGCTGGTGTCCGAATGCGGCCGCTGGCTCTATCCGGTTCATGAAGGCATTCCGGTCCTCCTGGTTGAGGAAGCCGTACCGCTCGTCGATACGTGCGCCTGACTCCCAAGGAACTGCCGGGGGCCCTCGAGCGAGGCCTGGAGAGCCTGTACCTGCTGTCCGGCGCGGAGCCGCTGTTGCTGGACGAAGCGGTTGACCGGGTCCGGGCGGCGGCGCGCGACGGCGGCTTTTCGGAGCGCGCGCTTCACGTCGCCGACGCGCGTTACAAGTGGAACGACCTGTACGCCGACGCCTGCAGCCAATCGCTGTTCGCCAGCCGGCGGCTGCTTGAGGTCCGCCTGGGGAGCGGCAAGCCGGGAGCCGCGGGCGCCAGGGTGCTCAAGGACCTGGCCGGCGCCATTCCCCAGGACACCCTGATCATGGTCGTTACCGGACCGCTGGATCGCAGCGCCCGCAGGAGTGCCTGGGTGGTCGCGCTGGAGAAGGCCGGCGCCTGGATCGACGCTCCCCGGCTGTCCGCCCGGGAGCAGCGCGGCTGGATCAAAGACCGTCTGGCCGGAGAGGGCTTCCAGCCCGACGAGGCGGCCGTCATGCTGCTGGCCGAACGAACCGAGGGCAATCTGCTGTCCGCGCGGCAGCAGATCGACAAGCTGGCGCTCGCCCATGACTTCGGACCGCTGTCGGTGGACGCGGTGATGGAGGCCATTGCCGATGCCAGCCGGTTTGACGTGTTTCAGCTCGGATCGGCCGCTTTGGGCCAGGACCTGCGCCGAACCGCCCGCATTCTTGCCGGGCTGAAGCGCGAACGCGCGCCGCTGACCCTGATCCTCTGGGTCCTGGTTCGCGACATCACTACTTTGGCGGACCTTTACTGGCGTACGGCGCGGGGAGACAGCCTGCCGTCGGCCATGGGGGCGTTGTCGGTCTGGTCGAGCCGCAAGGCCGAGTTCCGCTCGGCGCTGAAGCGCCACGGCGCCCGTTCGATCGACTGGCTGCTCAAGCGTTCGGCCAGGGCCGACCAGGTCATCAAGGGCGCCCGTGCCGGCGAGCCCTGGGCGGAGCTTCAGTTGCTGGCCTTCGGTCTGGCGGAGCCGCATCGCATGGGCGCGGAATCATGAACGGGTGGCAGGGACTCGGTCTGCTCGGGGGCAGTTTCGATCCGGTGCATACGGGGCATATCGCCCTGGCGCGCCAGCTTGCCGACGCGGCAAGGCTGTCCGAGGTGCGCTTCGTGCTTGCGTCCTCCCCGCCGCACCGGTCCGCCCTGGTGGCTTCCGCGCCGCTCAGGCTGCGGATGCTCAAGGCGGCCGTTGAGGGAATCCCCGGATTCTCGGTGGAAAAGTGCGAGCTGGGTCCGTCGGCCACAGGCTATACGGCGGACACTCTCAAGGCCTTGAAACGCGCGAATCCCGGGCGCACGCTCTGCTGGATGATGGGCTTCGATTCGTTCCTTACCCTGCCGACCTGGCGGCGCTGGAAGTCGATATTTGGCCTGGCGCACCTGCTGGTGGGAGCGCGCGCCGGCCATCAGGGCCGGCTGCCCGCGGCTCTCGAGGCGGAAATCGAATCGCGCTCGGTTACCGACCGCCGGGAGCTGGAGTCCTCGCCCGCTGGCCGCATCATGATCTGCCGGAAGCCCGTGGCGGCGGTTTCCTCCAGCAGCGTGCGGCGCGCCGCCCGATCGGGGGACCTCGCACATGACCTGATTCCGGCTTCTGTAGCGCGAATCATCTCGGATTCCGGCGCCTATGCCGGGGGTGAGAATTGAACGACCATCCCCTGGTAAGCCTGGCCGAAGGCATCCTGGACGAGTTGCAGGCATCCGAAGTGCGCCTTATGGACGTGCGCTCGCAAACGGGGATGACCGATTTCATGCTGGTCGCCACCGGCCGCAACCCGCGTCACATCAAGGCCCTGGCCGATCGCCTGGTTGAGCGAAGCAAGAAGGACGGGCACCGCGTGCTGGGCGTGGAGGGCCTGCAGTGGTGCGAGTGGGTGCTGATCGATCTGGGGGACCTTGTCGTTCACCTCATGCGGCGGGATACGCGGGACTTCTACAAGCTGGAGGACTTGTGGGAGTTTGACAGCGCGGCCGCGGGCACCTAGCAGGCGAAGCCCGGGCCCGATCAAGCCATGCCCCCCCTATTGAAGAAGGCCCTGCGCTGGGCGATCGGCACCGTCTGCGCGGCGTTGCTGGTCGTGGCCCTGCTGCTGGGCGTGCTGCGCGTGCTCATGCCTCTCGTTCCGACGTTCCAGGAGGAGATTGCCGAGTGGACCAGCAACAGCCTGGGGTATCCGGTGGAGTTCGCCCGGATCGAACCGTCCTGGGGTCTTACCGGGCCGGAATTCCGTTTGCGTGGGGTGCGGGTCATGTCCGAGCGCGGCGGCGGCCCGCTGTTGCTGGCCGACGAGATCCTGGTGGGAATCAACCTGTGGACGCTTTTGCCGGGCGCGGGCCTCAACCTGGACCGCATGTCGATTGTCGGCGCCAGGCTGTCATTGCGGCGGCTGGGGCCGGAAACCTTCTCCCTGCAGGGGCGCGATCCCGCCTACTATCCGGGCGGTCCGGCGCGCATGCTGGCGTTTGCCCCGCCCGAGATGCAGCTGCGGGATGTCTGGGTCGATTTCGAAGAGCCGGGCCGCAATGTGAGCGAGAACCTGTGGCTTGAGCGTCTGTCCATGACCATTGCGGACGGTCGAATCGTGCTGGACGGACGCATGGTCCTGCCGGAGGAATACGGGGACTGGCTGGGGGTCGGGGCGGACATCGAGCTTGCGCAATGGACCCGCCCCTTTCTGCCGGCCGGGCGCTGGCGCCTTCACCTGGAGGGCAGGTCCGTCGACCTCGCGAAGATGGCGGACCTGGTCACCGAGGTGGCCGGGCTGCCCTTTATCGGCTCCGGCGATTTCAACGTCTTCGTGGACCTCAACGGTGCCGAAATCGAGCAGCTTTTCGGAGAACTTGACTTCGAGGACTTGTGGGTTGCAGGAGGAACCGGCGACCATGTTTTTGACCGCCTCGCCGGTCAGTTCGAATGGCAGCGGGAGGGAAACGCCGCCGTACTGACCGCCGCCCGGCTCGAGGCAGCGCGAAACGGACAGGACTGGCCGGACACGGAAGTCAGCGCAAGCTGGACGCTGGCGACCGGGGGAGACCTCGCCGCACTGCAACTCGAAGCCGGCTTTGTGCGTCTGGAAGACGCGATCCCGCCGCTGCTCGGGATTGCCGGGCGCCTGGGAGTGTCGCCTGCGCTGGTGCCGCTTGCCGGCGACGTCAACGACCTGAGTTTGAGCTGGGACTCCGGCGACCCGGCCCTGCCGGAAATCCGGGCCGACTTTTCCGGATTGTCGGTGGATTGGCAGGACCGCGGCCTGACGCTGGCGGGAGTGGACGGCAGCCTGCGGCACGAATCCGGCGCCGGCAACGCCGATCTTTCGATTTCGGGGGACGGCGGTTTCGCTGCGTCCTGGCTGGACGGGTCCGTCAATCTGACCGGGGCGCAGGCGGAGTTGAGCTGGAGGACAGGCCCGGAGAGCTGGTCGATCGAAGGCAACAATCTCAGAATCGGCTCCGAGGGGATGGAGTTCGCCGGCCGGTTTTCCCTCGCCCTGCCCGAAGTCGGCAGCTCTCCCGTGCTTGAGCTGAGCGGGGGCGGCGACAGTATCGGGGACCTGCCGGCGGCGCTCAGGCTTCTGCCCTGGAAGAACACGCGCGGACTTCCCTTCGGCTGGCTCAGCCGGGCCCTGCACGCCGGCCGCGCCGGCGGCTGGAACATGCAGCTCAGCGGGCCGCTGGATTCATTTCCGTTCGGCGGCGCGGTCCTGCGGGTGGAGATGGCCCTGAGTGACGGGGTGCTGACGGTGCACGACGCGTGGCCGGACGTGGCGGACCTGTCGGGCACGCTGGTGCTGAACGGGTCCTCCCTGGTCATTCTCGACGCCGCGGGCGAGCTTGCCGGCGTGCGCTGGCGCGACGTGCGCACCGACGTCCGCGACCTCACCAGCCCGGTCGTGGAAGTGAACGGCGAAAGCGACGATCCCGTGCCGGCGCTGATTGCCGGCCTGGCGCGCATTCCCATGGCCGATCGGATTCACCCCATGCTGCTCGATGCCGAAACCTCCGGCGAGGCGGGCACGCGCGTGGAGTTCAGGCTGCCCGTCGAGGACAGGAGCGCCTGGGAAATCCATACCGAAACAGTACTGGGCGGCGCGGAATTGAGACTGAATGCCCTGATACCCGCGGTGACCAACCTGCTGGGCAGCGTCCGCTTCAGCCGGGCCGGAGTGCGCGCGCGGGAATTGCAAGGGCGTTTTCTGGACCAGCCGCTGGTCATCGAAGTGGACAGGGCGCCGGCCGGGACCGCCGGGTATGCGTACCGGGTGGACCTGGACGGAGCGGCGGCCGCCGAAGAGCTTAAGACACTGTTTGCCTGCTGCGCCCTTGACCGGCTCAATGGACAATTCGCGTGGCAGGGCAGTGTGCTCCTGCCAACGGTGGAAGCGGGCCGGAGTCCCATCCGGTTGCGCCTGGAGACCGACCTGCTGGGATTGGGCAGCGACCTGCCGTACCCGATGAACAAGCCGGCCGACGAGCCCGGGCCCACGCGTCTGGAGCTTCGATGGGGGTCCGGGGCCCCGCCGCGCCTGGCCGGCAGGCTGGGTTTGGGGCCGGGCGTCGCGCTGGAGTTTGCCGACGGCGGCGGGTGGCGCATCGCGCGCGGGAGCCTGCACTTCGGCGATACATTGCCGCGCCTTCCGCAGGGCGCGGGACTGGTGGTGGACGGGCGGGTCGATTCGCTGCGTCCCGCCGACTGGGCGCGCGTGCTGGCGGATCAGGCCAACTCGCTTGACCTGCCCTGGGAGCTGGATCTCATCGCGGGCGAGGTCTACAGCATGGGCAGCACCCTGCGGGACCAGTCGATTCGCGCCCGGCCGCGCTCCGACGGATGGCTGGTCGAGCTTCAGGGCGAGTTCGCCGACGGGCGCCTTTTCTGGCCGCGCGCGGGCGACGGGAATGGGCAGTTGCTGGCGGAACTGAACCGGCTCAGGCTGACGCTGCCGGATCCGGACCCGCAGCCGCCGGCGAATCCGAGGAGCCTGCCTGCCGGCAAGGTGCTGCTGGGCGATCTCACGATCGGTCAGATGCGCCTGGGAGAAGTTCGCGCCCGCTACGAGAAGACCACGGGCGGACTGGCGGTGAACTGGTTTCGCACCGAGTCGCCGGCCTTCTCCTCGGAGGGCAGCGCGGCCTGGCTGGTGGCCGACGATGAGGGCGCGGAGCAACTGGGCCGGCTCGACATGGTCCTGGAAAGTTCCGATGTCGGGGCGGCCCTGGAACAGTTGGGATACGCGCGCGGCATTTCCGGCGACCGGGGCGAAATGACCCTGTCGGCGAACTGGGACGGACCGCCTGCGGGGGACTTCCTGGCGCGGTCCAACGGAACGGTCAACCTGGAAGTGGAGCGTGGCGAAGTAGCGGCCCTGGATCCCGGCAGCGGACGTATGCTGGGCGTGCTCAGCCTGGCGCGGTTGCCGCGCCGCCTAGCGCTGGATTTCCGCGAGGTGACGGAGGAGGGCCTGCCGTTTGACCGGCTGGCCGGCGATTTCAGTCTTCGCGAAGGGCAGGCCTACACCTGCAACATGGGCCTGCAGGGCGCCGTGGCCGGCCTCGCATTGTTCGGCCGCACCGGCTTGCAGGATCGCAGTTACGACCAAGTTGCCGTAGTATCCCCCAATCTGCCGGATTTGCTTTCGCTGGGCGGGGTGATTGTCGGCGGGACCGGTCTGGGCGCAACAATGCTGTTGCTGTCACAGGCCTTCCGCGAACCCCTGCAGGCGATCTCGGCGAACTATTACCGGGTCGGCGGCAGTTGGGATGAACCGCTGGTTGAGCGTGTGCTGCGGGAAGAAATTGATCTGGGTGCATTTGAAGACTGCGCCCGCTACCTGGAGGAGCAGTTGACCGATATGCCTGTAGTGGACTGGGAAGCGTTGCTGAGCACGGCGGAGGACGCAGCCGTGCCGCAGCAGGGCGAAGACGCGCCATGAGCAAGGTGGCGGTCATACAGATGTGTTCGGGCGACGAGCCCGGCGAAAACCTGGGGCGCGCGGCGGCGTTGCTTCGCCGGGCCGCCGACCAGGGAGCGGCGCTGGCCGTCCTGCCGGAGAACTTCGCCTTGATGTCCAAGGACGCCGAACGTATGCGCGCCGAGCATGCCGAGCGCCCGGGGGACGGGCCCTGGCAGGAGTTTGCGGCCGAGCAGGCCCAGCGGCTGGGGATGTGGATCGTGGCCGGGACTATTCCCATGCTCGCCGAAGATCCGCGGCGCCCGGCTTCGGCCTGCTGCCTGTTTGACGGCTCCGGAACCCTGGCGGCGCGATACGACAAGATGCACCTTTTCGACGTGTCCCTGCCTGGGCGCAAGGAGTCCTTTCGCGAGTCGGCCACGACCACGGCGGGAAGCGAGCCGGTCGTGGCCGAAACGCCCTTCGGCCGGCTGGGACTGGCGGTGTGCTACGACCTTCGCTTCCCCGAGCTGTTTCGGGCCATGGGCGAAAAGGGCGCGGAAATGGTTGCCCTGCCGGCCGCCTTTACCCGTCCGACCGGGGAAGCGCACTGGTACGTCCTGGTGCGCGCCCGCGCCGTCGAGAACCTTTGCTACATGCTGGCATCGGCTCAACATGGAATCCATCCCGGCGGGCGCGAGAGCTACGGGCATTCGATGCTGATCGAACCCTGGGGGCAGGTTGTTGCGGAATGCAAGCAGGGCGACGGCGTGCTGTGCCATGATGTGGCGCTGGACAACCTTGACCGGCTGCGCAGCGGTTTTCCGGCGCTCGATCATCGCCAGCTGACGTCCGGCCTGAAATGAGCAAGTCTCCTGATCCTTCCACCTTCGAGCTCCAGCAGCAGGCGCTGGTCCGCGCGCGCGGCAGTCTGCTCGATACGGCGGACCTGGGTGACCGCCAGCTCGACCGGGCCATGGGCGCACTGCTGAAGCCCGGCGTGGACTGGGGTGATCTGTATTTTTCCGAGTACTCCAGCGAGTCCTGGGTGCTGGAGGACGGCATCGTCAAGACCGCGAGCCACGATCGCGGGCGCGGTATGAGCGCCCGCGCCGTGAGCGGAGAAAAATCCGGCTTCGCCTATTCCGACGACCTGGACCCCGCCACCCTGCTGCGCGCGGCCGACACGGCGGGCGCCATCGCCCGCGGCGGCGGCCGGAGACAGATCGAGTTGCGCCGCGCAGGCGCGAGCCGCCGGCTCTACGCCGCCGGCGATCCGGGCGAGGGGTATTCGGACGAGTCCAAGGTGGATCTGCTGCACGCACTGGACCGCGAGGCCCGCGGGGCCGATACCCGGGTGCGGCAGGTCATCGCCAGCCTGTCCATCGCCCGCAACCTGATGCTGGTCTGCTCATCCGACGGCCGGCTGGCGGCGGACGATCGCCCGCTCGTCAGGCTGGGGGTGACCGTACTGCTGGAGCAGAACGGCGAGGTGCGCCACGGGGTGTCGGGCTGGGGCGGGCGTCTGCCGCTCGCCGATCTGGTTGCCGGCGACACGGCCGGCGAACACGCTCGCGAGGCCGTGCGGCAGGCAGTGGTCAACCTGGATGCCCGGCCAGCGCCCGCCGGCGAGGAAGTCGTGGTGCTGGGTCCGGGCTGGCCCGGCGTGCTGCTGCATGAAGCGGTCGGCCACGGCCTGGAAGGGGATTTCAACCGCAAGGGGGTCTCCGCCTTTGCCGGTCGCATCGGCGAAGCAGTCGCCACGGAGCAATGCACGGTGGTAGACGACGGCAGCATGCCCGGCCGCCGCGGGTCGCTGGAGATCGACGATGAGGGCACGCCCACCGGCCGTACTATCCTGATCGAAAACGGTGTGCTGGCAGGCTATATGCAGGACCGCCTGAATGCCGGGCTGATGGGCGTGAAGCCCACCGGCAACGGGCGCCGCGAGTCGTACGCGCACCTGCCTATGCCGCGCATGACCAACACTTTCATGATGCCGGGCCCGCACGATCCCGAGGAGATCATCCGGTCGGTGAAGAAAGGCGTGTATGCGAAGAATTTCGGCGGCGGGCAGGTGGACATCACGTCCGGCAAGTTCGTCTTCTCGGCCAGCGAGGCCTACCGGATCGAGGACGGGAAGCTGGGCGCGCCGCTGCGTGACGCCACCCTGATCGGCGACGGCCCCACGGTGCTGACGCGCGTGTCCATGGTGGGCAGCGACCTGGCGCTGGATCCGGGCGTGGGCGTGTGCGGCAAGGACGGTCAGAGCGTGCCCGTGGGCGTCGGCTTGCCCACCATCCGGGTCGACGGCATCACCGTCGGCGGCACCGCATGACCGGGAATCAATAGATCTCAGAATCTCACACAATCTAGGAAACGCAAATGACACAAGTAGCCATACTCATGGGTTCGCGTTCGGACTGGAAAATCATGGAGAACGCGGCCAATACGCTGGATTCGCTGGGCATAAGCTGGGAAGCGCGGGCGCTTTCGGCGCACCGCGCACCCAGGGAACTTGCCGAGTACTGCGAGCAGGCCGAGGAGCGCGGGATCAAGGTGGTCATAGCGGGCGCCGGCCTGGCCGCAGCCCTTCCTGGTACCGTGGCGGCGCTCACCTCTCTGCCGGTGCTGGGCGTGCCGATGGCGACCGCGGCTTTCGGGGGCGCCGACGCAATGCTCTCGATGGCGCAGATGCCGGCCGGCGTGCCGGTGGGAACGCTGGGAGTCGGCCGTCACGGCGCCGTGAATGCCGCCCTGATGGCGACCGCCATTCTGGCCCTGGGAGATGCCGACATCCGCGCCGCGCTCACGGCCTTCAGGGCCGCTCAAACGGCGGAGGCGGTCCGGGGCAGCGATGTCACCCAATGAACTCAGCGAGCGCGTTGCCGACGCCCTGAGCTGCGCCCGCAAGCGGGGCGCCAGTCAGGCGGAAGCCTCGGCCTCCAACAACACGGGACTGACCTTGCGCGTGCGCATGCGCGAGGTGGAAACGCTGGAGAGCCACCAGGACCATTCGCTGGGCGTAACGGTGTATCGCGGCAAGCGGCGCGGCTCGGCCAGCACATCCGACCTGTCTGCCGGGGCTGTTCGGGAAACCGTCGACAAGGCCTTGAGCCTGGCCCGGTTCGCCGCCAAGGACAAATATGCGGGCCTTGCCGACGCGGAGCGACTGGCCACGGAATTCCCGGACCTCGATCTTTACCATCCCTGGGACCTGGATGCGGAACAGGCTATGGAACTGGCGCTGGAATGCGAAGCGGCAGCGCTGGACGCGGACCCCAGGATCGGCAATTCGGAAGGGGCCGGCGTGGATACAGGCGAGTCGAGTTTCGCCTACGGCAACTCGCACGGCTTTCTGCGCAGCGGACGGTCGAGCAATCACTCGGTGTCTTGCGTGGTGCTGAGCGAGCAGGACGGGCAGATGGAGCGCGACTACGATTTCAGCGTTGCGCGGGCGCCCGAGGAACTGACACCGGTGAAAAAGGTGGGAGAGAGCGCCGCCGAACGGACCATCAAGCGCCTGGGTGCGCGCAAGATCAGGAGCACGCGGGCGCCGGTGCTGTTCTCGCCGAGGGTCGCCCGCAGCCTGATCGGACACTTTTGCGCGGCGGTCAGCGGGCGGGCGCTGTACAACCGGGCCAGCTTCCTGCTCGACAGCCTGGACAAGCCGGTCTTCGCGGACTGCGTCAACCTGGCCGAGCGTCCGCATATTCCCCGCGGGCTGGCCAGCCGCGCCTACGATGGCGAGGGCGTGGCCACCGCCGATCGCGAGCTGGTGTGCGGGGGTGTCGTGAAGGGCTACTTCCTGGGCAGCTACTCGGCGCGCAAACTCGGCATGGCAACCACCGGAAACGCCGGTGGCGCCCATAACCTCCTGCTGGAAAGCACCGGCCAGTCGTACGAGGAACTGCTCGCGGAAATGGACGAGGGCCTCGTGGTGACCGAAATGATGGGGCAGGGCGCCAACACCGTAACCGGCGACTATTCGCGCGGCGCGGCCGGATACTGGGTGCGCGGCGGCGCCATCGCGCACGCCGCCCACGAAATCACCGTGGCCGGCAACTTAAAGGAAATGTTCCGCAACATCGCCGCCATCGGCTCCGACGTGGACCGGCGCGGCGGGATCTACACCGGTTCGATCCTGATCCAGGACCTAAGCATCGCCGGCGCCTGAGCTTGCTGTCAGCACGCTGTCAACGCCCTCGCGGAGTTCGTCGGCGCTGAGCCGCTGCGTGTAGTCGGTGTTGGTGTGGCCGTAGCGGATCATGCCTTCGCTGTCGATAAGGTAGGCGGCCGGAATGGGCAGGGCGTGGTGGGTTTCGCCGGAGGCCTCCTCAAGGTCCACGCCGTATTCTTTTGCCTGGCGGTAGTAGGCGTCGGAAATGCGGAAGGCGAGTCCGAACGCTTCGGCAGCGCTTAAGCGGGCGTCGGACAGGAGGGTGTAATCCAGGCCCTCGGCGTCGCCGTGCAGAGCCGAGGCCAGATTCTCCGGGCTGTCGGCGCTCAGGAAGTACACGTCCATGCCGCGTTGTTCCAGTTCGGGGACGACATGCCGCAGTTCGGCCAGATGTGCGTTGCAATAGGGACACCAGCCGCCACGGTAGAAGATGAGCATTGCCGGGCGTTCGAGCGCGGACGGATCGAAGGCGAATTCGCTGCCGTCGGCATTGCGGGCAGTGAATGCGGGCGACGCGGCGCCGGCGGGCAGGGGCGAGGTCTCCTCGGCGCTGGCCGCGATTTCCGCTCGCGCGGCGCTTGTGCATAGAAGCAAGCTGATAGTCAGGGCGAGAAGAGCCTGGGATTGCTTGATGCGCATGTCATGTCTCCGGTTCGTGCGCGCATTGTAAGGCTGTGTCCCAATAAAATTCGTGGCCATGGCGAGCGCGACCCTGAGGCATCTGGATGAGTGGCTGCGCCATGCGGCCCGGCTACACCCCAGCGAGATCGACCTGGGGCTTGAGAGGATCGCACAGGTGATCGGCAGGCTGGATCTGACGTCGCCTCCCGGGCGGGTGGTTACCGTGGCCGGCACCAACGGTAAGGGCAGCACCGCGGCGCTGATCGACGCGGCGTTGCGCGTGAGGGGAGGATTGCGCACTGCGCTGTATCTCTCGCCCTACCTGCAGGATTTCGGTGAGCGGGTGCAGATCGGCGGCGCGCAGGCCGACCTGGCCAGTTTGAGCCGCGAGTTCGAGCGGGTCGAGGCGGCGCGAGGCGATATCCGGCTTACCGAGTTCGAGTTCGTCACCCTGGCGGCCTTCAGCCTGTTCAGCCGGGAGGGCTGCGACGCCTGGGTGCTGGAGGTGGGGCTCGGCGGCAGGCTGGACGCGGTCAATGCGATCGACCCGGACGTGAGCGTGATCACGCGGATCGCCATGGATCACGAGGACTGGCTCGGCGACACGCTGGACTCGGTGGCGGCCGAGAAGGCGGGAATCCTGCGCGCCGGGCGGCCGGCGTTCTATGGAGCGGGAATCGCGCCGGCGCCGATTGCCGACCGCGCGGCGGAACTGAAAGCGCCGCTATACCAGGCAGGCGTCGATTTCGATTTCGAACGGCAAGGCGAGCGCTGGGACTGGCGCGGCCGGGCCGTCCGCCGCAACGGCCTGGCGCTCGCCGATCCCGCCAACGCGGCCGAGCTGCCCAACGCCAGCCTGGCGTTCGCGGTGCTGGAACGCCTCGCCCCGGATTGGGTCCCCGATTCCGGCGATTACCTGCAGATCCTGCGCATCGGGCGGTTGCCGGGCCGGTTCGAGCGACTGGAATGCGCCGGCACGGAATGGATCCTGGATGTCGCGCACAACCCCGATGCGGGGGCCTGTCTGGCAAAGAGCCTCAATGCCTTGCCGCCGTGTCCGGTCATCTGGGTGCTGGGCATGCACGGCGACAAGGACGTGAGCGGGTTTTTGTCCGCCTTGCCGCTGGATGCGGGTGACCAGGTGATCGTTACCCGGGCGGACTGGCCGAAGGCGTGTTCCCCGGATGAACTGGCCGAGGCGCTGGCGCGGCATCCGCTTGCGAAGCTATGGCTGCGCGAGTCGGTGGCGGAAGCCTGCCAGCAGGCGGCGGCGCTGGCGGGCGCCGATCATCGTGTCGTGGTGACGGGGTCGTTCAATACCGCCGGGCCGGCGCGGGCGTGGCTTCAGGGGCGTCGTGGATAGGCCGGGAACGGCGAGATAGCTGCAATATCGCTGAGAGATAGAGGAAGTTAGATGAAGATCACTCCATTCCGTAGATGCGCAGGACGTTGTCGCGCATCAGCTTGCGGCGCGCCCGCGGGCGTAGTTCGAGCGCGTCGATGTCCTGCACCGTGCGCTCGAAGTCCAGCACCGGAAAGTCGGTGCCGAAGATGACCTTGTCCTGGCCGAACGAATTGATGTAATGCCGGAAGCTGTCCGGCCAGTACTTCGGCCGGTGCGCGTCGCAGCCGATGAACACATTGTCGTGCTTCCACGACATGGCGATCATCTCTTCGTGCCAGGGAATGCCTACGTGAATGCCGATCAGCTTGAGTTCGGGGAAGTCGCAGGCCACGGCGTCCAGCGCGATCGGCCGGCCGACGCTGCGGCGCGGCGCGTCCTTGGCGTAAATCATCGACTGGCCGACCTGCATCTGTATCGGCACGTTCAGCTCGCAGCACTTGGCGTAGAACGGGTAGTAGCGGGCATGGTCCGGGGCGAGTTCGAACCAGTGCGGGTAAAGGTGCGCGCCGATAAAGCCCATGTTCTTCACCGCATCCTCGAACATGCGCACACCTTCCATGCCCTGGGTGGGGTCGATCCCCGCCAGGCCGGAGAAGCGGTCGGGGTGCTTCTCGCAGGCGCGAGCCACAACCTCATACGGCAGGTGATAACAGCCCGGCAGGCCCACCTGGCCGGTATGCGGCGCGATCAGGAACGCCCGCTCGATGCCGGCGGCGTCCAGCCGCTCAATCATCTGTTCCAGCGAGAGTCCGCTCATCAGCGGGCTTTCCGCTTTCATCTTGCCCACGAAGAAATCGCCCTGCCAGCCGGGCCGGTGCGACAGGGCCTCGGGCGTCCAGATGTTGACGACCGCGTCGATCGCGCGGTAATCGTGATTGGGTTCGCTCATGCGCCGCCTCCGTTCATTCGGCGGCAATTATCCTCCAATCGCGTTCCGCTCGCAGGGTAGCTGGCGGCGCGGGCTTTATACTCTTCACTCACCTGGGGGGCGGCCCTTCGGCCTGAGACCCTGTCAACGGGGACCCCTTGAACCTGATCCGGTTAGTACCGGCGGAGGAACGAGGTATGAAGCTTTTCCGCAACCGCAACTTCATTGGCCGATTCGCCGCAGACTCGCTTTGCGTGCTGCTCGCCAGCGCTACCGCTGCCGTTTCCGCGGCGCAGCCGCAACAAGCCTCGCCGGAGGAAGCGCCCGGCGGCGTGCTGGAGGAACTGGTGGTCACGGCCTCGTTGAAGGAGGTGCGCAGCCTGGACCTGCCGACCAGCGTTACGGTGCATAACGCTGAGACAATCCGGAGCTCGTCGGTCCAACACTTCGAGGAACTGGTGCAGCTCACGCCCAACCTGCACTGGTCCGGCGGATCGTCCCGGGCGCGTTATTTTCAGGTGCGCGGAATCGGCGAACGCTCGCAGTACGAAGGCGCGCCGAACCCCTCGGTGGGTTTCCTGCTGGACGACATCGACTTCTCCGCCATCGGCGGCGTCGCCACGCGTTTCGACCTGGGCAGCGTGGAGGTCCTGCGCGGGCCGCAGGGCACGCGCTACGGCGCCAACGCGCTGGCCGGACTGATCTATGCGCGCTCCCGCGAGCCGGGCCGGGACGCGGAAGCCGAAGCCGAGCTTTCCTTCGGCAACGACGATATGCGGGCTTTCGGACTGGCCGTCAGCGGGCCTCTGGGCGAAAAGGCCGCCGGGCGCCTGGCCGTGCACCGGTACCGGGCCAACGGCTTTCGGCGCAATGCCACGCTGGATCGCGACGACACCAACGGCCGGGAGGAGTTGAGCCTCAGGACCAGGCTCAATTTCGATCCGGCGCCGGGTCTGGCCTTGCGATTGACGCTGCTGCATGTCGACCTCGACAACGGCTATGACGGCTGGTCGATCGACAACCGGCTGACCACCTTCTCGGACCGTCCCGGGCGCGATTCGCAGGCGTCCACCGGAGCTTCGCTGCGCGCCGAGCTGGAACTGGGCGGTGGCCACCGGCTGGTGAGCATCACCGGCGGGGCGAGCTCCGATATCGAACACAGCTATGACGCCGACTGGGGAGAAGACGCCTACTGGTCGGAAATCGCCGGCTTTGCCATGCAGTACGACTACAGCTCGCGCACCCTGCGCGAGCGCAGCGGCTTGAGCCAGGAATTGCGCCTGCTGTCGCCCGCGGACGCCGGGCTGGACTACGTGTTGGGGGTGTGGTTCCTGAATCTCGACGAGGACAATGATCGCGTCGACCGGGGCCTGTACGCCGAGCCGGGTTACGCGCCCGGCCCCAGCGAGGACCGCTTCCGTTCCAGCTACGGCGCCGACAGCCTGGCGCTGTTCGGCGAACTTTCGCGCGCGTTCGCCGATGAATGGCGGGTAACCGTTGGCCTGCGCCGGGAACAGCGCGACGCCGACTACGATGATTCCAACGGCGAGCGGTTCTCGCCGACGGACGGCATGACGGGCGGGCATGTCAGCGTTTCGCGTCGGCTCGGCGATGAAACAAGCGTTTACGCTCGCGCAGCGCGCGGCTACAAGGCCGGCGGGTTCAACCTGGGTCTGGCGGGCCAGGGGCTGACTTCCGCGGAACTGGTCTATCAGCCGGAGTTTCTCTGGAACTACGAAGTGGGCGCAAAGGGGCTGTGGCTGGACGGCCGGCTGCGCGGCGAGCTGGCCGTCTTCCATTCGCAGCGCGCCGACGTGCAGGTGGACACCTCGCGGCAGCTTGACCCGCAGGACCCCAATACCTTCGTCTTCTTCACCCGGAATGTCGGCCGCGGCTATAACCGCGGCATCGAATTGACCCTGGACTACGCGCCTAACGAGGCCTGGCGCATGAGCGCCGCCATTGGATTGCTGGACACGGAAATCACGCGCTTCCCGGGCCGCCCGGAACTGGAAGGCCGCGAGCAGCCGCACGCGCCGGGCTACGGCTACGCGCTCGGGGTCCGCTGGGGGCGCCCGCGGGGCTGGTTCGCGGCCGGCGAGCTGACCGGAAAGGACGGCTTCTACTTCTCCAGCAGCCACGACCGAAAGTCGGATGCCTATTCGCTGTTGAACGTGCGGGCCGGCCGAGCCTGGAATGGCTGGGAAGCATACGCCTGGGTGCGCAATCTTCTTGACGAGTATTACGCGGTCCGCGGGTTCTATTTCTCGAATGTGCCCCCGGACTGGCCCCAACAGGAGTTCCGCCAGCAGGGGGACCCGCGGCACTTCGGCGTTACCATTCGCCGGTATTTCTAGATCTATGCGCATCACCGCCGAACTCAGCCTGTATCCGCTGGCCAGCGAGGAGCCCATTGCGCGAATCACCGGATTCATCCGCGATCTGCGCGAACAACCGGGCATTGAAGTGCTGATCAACCAGATGAGCACGCAACTGCGGGGCGAAATGGCGGACGTCCAGCGGGCCGTGGATGCGTGCATGAAGGCGGTCATGGAGTCCGGCGACCGGGTAGTGCTGGTTGCAAAGTACCTGAACGCGGACCTGCCCATCCAATCGCCCCCCGAGATTTAGGCGGCGGGCCGTTCAGCTCGAACCTGCCCTGAGAGCGGCGAATGGAAATCATGACGGTCCTGGAGATCGTGGGCGTCGCGCTCGGTTTCGTCTACGTGGTGCTGGCCATACGCCGCCATATCGCCTGCTGGCCGGCGTCGTACCTCGCTTCCGGACTGTTCGTGGTGGTGTTTCTCGACGCCGGCCTGATATTCCAGCCCTGGCTGCAGGTCTTCTACATGATCATGGCTGTCTACGGCTACCGCAAGTGGCGCAAGGGAGCGAAGAAGCCGGCGAAGCTGGGATTCTGGGGCTGGCGCAACAACGTGATCGCGGTGGCCGCGCTGCTCGCGGTCTCGATCCCGATCACGATCTTCGGCGCGCAATACAGCGAATCGTCCCTGTTCTTTGTCGACGTGGTCACCGCGCTGGCGGCGCCGCTGGCCACATTCATGCAGGCGCGCAAGTACATCGGCAACTGGATCTGGTGGATCGTGCTGGACTCGATCTACGTGGCGCTGTACCTGGAACGCGGCCTTTATTTCACCGCCGTGCTGTATGCAAGCTACCTGGTCCTGGCGTGGCTGGGCTACCGGTCCTGGCGCAAGGCCCTGCCGGCGTGAACCCGGCGCCTCGGCTCCCCGAACATCCCGATCTCGGGGACATCCGATTCATGAGCCGGCTGTCCGGCGGCGGAGGATGGAACGAGACCTGGCTGGCCGCGCGGGGTGAGGAGCGGCTTGTCGTTCGGCTGGACACGCCCGCGGTTCGCGCGCTAGGCCTGGACCGCGGCGCCGAGACCGCCGTGTTGCGCTCGATCGCGGGCCGCGGGCTCGGTCCGAAACTGGTTTACTCCGATGCCACCCGGGGCGTGCTGGTAACGAGCCTGCTGGAGGGACGCACATGCACTCCGGCCATGCTGCGTCACCCACGCAGGTTACGCGCGTTGGGGGAATTGCTGCGCCGGCTGCACCGGACCGCGGCGCCGCCCTCGGTGACGGAGCCGCTCGACCTGAGGCGCGCCCTGGCACTTTACGCTTCCATCTTGGGCGGCGCGTGGGCGCGGAGAACGGCGCGCGCCGCCTTGCGATCCATCAAGGCGGCTGCGGGAGAGCGCCGCAGGCCGGCGCTGTGCCACAACGACCCGGTGGCTCAAAACGTCTTGTGCGGACCGGCGTTGCGGCTGATCGACTGGGAATTTGCCGCGCCCGGCGACCCGCTGTTCGACCTGGCGGTGGTAGTGGGCCACAACAGTCTCAACGAACGCGAGGCCCGAACTCTGCTCGCCTCAGCCCGGGGCCGCGCGCATCTTTTGGATTGGCGCGCCCTCGGCCACCTGGTGGATGGCTATGAAGATCTACGCCTTCTGTGGGAGGCGGCGGCCCGTACGGCAATGGCATGAGTTCTCATGGCCGGGCAACGGGGCGACCGTCCGACCCGGAGCTTGTGTTCGCTTGAGTCTTCAGGACCCCGTCAAAACGAATAGCGCGAATCCCAGCGTAATGGCCGCAAGCGAAAGAATGAGCGTGGCCAGCACGCCACCCTGTATCCACAGGGCGCGATACAGCTCGCCCCGCGTAATCATGCTCTCAGTGACCCTGTTCAGGCGCGCACTGAGATCCGCAAATCCGGTCTGCGTTTCCGTTCGAAGCTCTGCCAGATCAATCCTCCAGTCAGCCCGAAGCTCAGCCGCATCTCCCTTATTTTCGGCGCGCAGGCCCGCCAGGCCCCCGTGCATTTCCGTTCGCAGGCCCGCCAGGCCCTCGTGCATTTCCGTTCGCAGGCCCGCCAGGCCCTCGTGCATCTCCGTTCGCAGTTCCGCTACGTCTTCCCTGGTGGCCATTTTGGTCTCCACCACGAGCCGGATGCGTTCCAGATCCTTGATTACCTGTGCAGTGGGTGCGGTGGCCTGAGTCACGACGGCAACCATGGCCTCCGCTTGTTCGGCGGGGCAGCCGGCCCTTTCAAGTGTCTGTATCGCCTCATGCGTATCAAACGATTCCCCGGTCATTTTGATCCTCCTTGAATATCTACCCGGACAGTCCCTGTGACCGATCCTTCTGAAGCGCATTCTTACTGCTGACGGGGCTGTATTGTCAAGCTCCGTGCAATCGCGTGAATTGATTAGGCGGCCTGGATTCTTTATGCTCGCCCGCCATGACTGACGTGGCATTTGACGTGCGCGAGCGCGTAACCAGCATCATCGACGGCGAATCCGTGGGTGTGTCGCGGCGCGGGGTGGACTTTCCGATCGTCAACCCGGCCAGCGAGGAACCCAACGGCGTTCTGCGCGAGGCCGATGCCCAGGAAGTCGATGCCGCCGTGCGCTCGGCGCGCAAGGCCTTCGAGACGGGCCCCTGGCCGCGCATGGGCGCCGACGAGCGCAAGGCGATATTCCGCTCGATGCACGAGGCGCTGCACAGGCACCGCGAGGAACTGGAGTTTTTGGACAGCCTCAACACCGGAGTGCCCATCAGCCAGGTCCGCGCCATGCACGTGGCGCGCGCCGCCTACAACTTCGAGTTCTTCGGCGAGGTCCTGAGCCAGGAATCCGGAGAGGTCTATACGCAGAATCCCAACTACCTGACCTACGTGACCCGCGAGCCGGTCGGCGTGGGCGCCATGATGGCGCCGTGGAACGCCCCGATACCGCTGGCTTCGATGCGAGTGGCCACCTGCATCGCCTTCGGCAACACCTGCGTGCTGAAGCCGTCCGAATACACTCCGCACTCGATGCAGCGGATGGTCGAGATTTTTCACGAGGCCGGCCTGCCGCCGGGCGTCGTTAACCTCGTCAACGGCCGGGGGCCGGTTACCGGCACGGCCCTGGTCACGCATCCCGAGGTGGACATGGTGGGATTCACCGGGGGATCGGAGACCGGAAAGATCATCATGTCGGAGGCCGGCAAGTCGCTCAAGCCGGTGCTGCTGGAACTGGGCGGCAAGTCCGCCAACATCGTGCACGAGAGCGCCGATCTCGACCGCGCGCTGGACGGCTCGCTGATCGGCATCTTCTCCGGCAACGGCCAGCAATGCCTGGCGGGTTCGCGCATCCTGGTGCAGAAGTCGATTGCCGGCGAGTTCATCGAGCGTTTCGTGGAACGGTCCCGCAAGCTTCGCATCGGCGACCCGCTCAAGGCGGAGACCGAAATCGGACCGCTGTGCTACGAGAACCACATGAACCGCGTGTTGTCGTACGCGGACCTGGCGCGCGAGGAAGGCGCGAAGTTGCTGACCGGCGGGGGTCGGCCCGAGGGCATGGAGCAGGGCTGGTTCGTGGAACCGACGGCCGTTCTCGCCGACGACAACTCAGCACGCATCTGCCAGGAAGAGATCTTCGGCCCGTTTGCGACTTTCCTGGTGTACGAAGACCTGGACGAGGCGCTCCGCATCGCCAACGACTCGGAGTTCGGCCTGGTGGCCTACCTATGGTCGCAGGACCTCAACGTAACCATGCGGGCGGCGCGCGAGCTTCGCGCCGGCACGATTTGGGTGAACACGCCGATCTACCGCGAGTTGCGGGCGCCCTTCGGCGGCTACAAGCAGTCCGGCATCGGCCGGGACGGCGCCAGGGGCAGCCTGGAGTTCTTCACCGAACCCAAGACGGTGAGCATCCCGCTCACCGATTTTCCGATGCTCAAGATGGGGAAATGATTGATGACCAGTGATCTTCCGGTGCGCGTGCAACGCACCAATCTCGTTGTCGCCGACCTGGAACGCGCTTATCGCGTCTACCGCGACATTCTTGGCTTTAAGCTGGATTTCACCCTGGGGCACCGCCCTGAATCGTATTCGTTTACGGTGTTCCAGATCCCTCGGGAAGCCACGACCGGGTTCGCCGCGCTCAGTTCCAAAGATCAGGTTCGCAGCCTGGCGCTGACCGAGATCAAGGGCGTGGAACTGCCCGAGCCCAACCTGCCGAGCAGCCACGCGCTGGTGCTGGAAGTGGACGATATCGACGCCGTCGTGGAGGGCGCGCGCGCCGAAGGCCTGCATGTCTTTCCGGAGGAAACGCTGCGTACGCACGACGGTCGCGTGGGCCGCGAGATCGGCATGCTCGATCACGACGGCCACCTGATCGTGCTGTATTGCATCCTCGAAGCGTAGTCCGGGAGGGAGGTCGTCCCGACCTCCAGAGGGCGAGACGCCCTCTCTCCCAGGAACGGTGAATACCGTAGCGGAACTCGTTCAGGACCCGGACTTCATCCGGCTGCGCCGTCTTCAGCGGCGCTATGCCTTTGCCATTGCCGGCAGCGTGGTGGCGTTTTACGTAAGCCTGGGCGTGGTGATGGCCTACTGGCCGGCAGTGCTCGACATTCGCCTTGTGCCTGGCCGCTGGGTTACTGTCGGGCTGGTCTGGAACGTGCTGGGCCTGATCGGCTGGTTCGCCGCCACGGCCACCTATGCTGCGCTCAGTACCCGCCGGCTGACGCCCTTGCGCGCACAAATCAGGCAGCGCCACGACTGGAACAGTCCCGATGGCGCCTAACCTGGCTTCCATCCTCACGTTTGTCCTGATCCTCGGGGCCTCGCTGTTGATCACCTGGCAGGCGGGTCGGCGGACGCGTTCATCTTCGGAGTTCTATGCGGCTTCGCACTCGATCGGCGGCTTCAGCAACGGGCTGGCGATCGCGGGGGACCATCTTTCCGCCGGAACGCTGCTGGGCGTGACCGCCGTCATCTACACGGACGGATACGATGGCCTCATATACATGACGGGCGGGGCAGTCGGCTACCCGCTGCTGATGTGCCTGCTCGCGGAACGGCTGCGGAACCTGGGCAGCTATACCTTTGTGGACGTGTTGTCGGCACGCTTTCGCGAAACCTCGATCCGCGTGCTGGCGGCCACCGGGACGCTGGTGGCCGCGGTCCTGTACCTGATATCGCAGATGGTGGCGGGCGGCGCGCTGTTCGAGGTGCTGTTCGGAATCCGCTATCCCTATGCCGTCGCCATGGTGGGTGGCCTGACCGTGCTCTATGTAAGCGTCGGCGGAATGCTGGCGACCACCTGGGTGCAGATGACCAAGGCCGTATTGCTCATGATGTCGATCCTGGTGCTGCTTGCCCTGCTCATGCTGAACCTGGGCGAGGGTCCGTTATCGTTGCTGGAGTCGGCGGCGCGCGTGCATCAGCGGGGCGAGGAGTGGCTGAGCCCGGGTCAGTTCCTGCCCGACAGGATCTCGATCTTCGCGTTTGTCCTGACCGGGCTGGTCGGCATGGTGGGGCTGCCGCATCTGTTGATGCGCTTCTTTACGGTGCCCGACGCCAGACAGGCCCGCCGCTCCGCGGTGTACGCCACCGGCTACATCGTGACTTTTTCGCTGCTGCTCTGGATTACCGGGCTCGGAATCATCGTACTGCTGGCCGGGAATACGGAGATCCTGAACGAGCAGGGCGGAATGATCGGCAGTACCAATATGGCGATCATGCATGCGGCGCGGATCATCGGCGGCAACCTGCTTCTGGGATTCATGGCTTCGGTGGCCTTCGCCACGCTGCTGGCGGTGGTTTGCGGATTGGTGCTGGCCGCCGCTGCGGCCCTGGCGCACGATCTCTATACTGGCGTGCTCAAGCGTGGCCGTGCCGACGACAGGACGGAAGTCCGGGCGTCGCGCATCAGCGTCGTGGGACTGGGCGTGGTGGCCGTGGCGCTGGGGATTCAGTTTCGGGGACAGAACGTCGCCTATCTGACCGCGCTCGCCTTTACCGTGGCCGCCAGCGTGAACACGCCGGCGCTGGTTGCTGCGCTGTTCTGGCGCGGCGCCAGCGCACGCGGGCTGATCATCGGCGGCTGGGTGGGCATGGTCGTTTCGGTGGTGTTGCTGGCGCTGAGTCCGGCCGTCTGGGAAGGTGCCCTGGGGCTTGAGAACGCGCCCTTCCCGTGGATTTATCCGGGGCTGTTCTCGATTCCGGCCGCGGCCCTGGTAATCGTTGTAGTATCGCTTGCAGACCGCAGTCCCGGCGCGATGATTGGACGAGGCCGGTACGATGAACTGCTGGCGCCATCCGTCCTCGGGCGGCGGGATACACCTGTGATACGGCACTAGGAGGCGAACATGTCGGACTTGGCAAGGGCGGACGTCGCGGCGATCTACCATTCGCCGCTGCTGGACCTGGTGTACAGGGCAGCCACGGTGCACCGTGAGCATCACGCTCCGGGCGAAGTACAGCTCTGCACGCTGCTGTCGGTCAAGACCGGCGGCTGCCCCGAGGATTGCGCCTATTGCCCGCAGGCGGCCCGTTACCACACCGGCATCGACCGGCACGGCCTGCTGAAACTTGACGCGGTGCTCGAAGCCGCGCGGGAAGCCAAGGCGGCGGGAAGCACCCGGTTCTGCATGGGCGCCGCCTGGCGCGAAGTGCGCGACAATCGCCACTTCGACGAGGTGCTGGAGATGGTTTCCGGCGTCCGCGACCTGGGGCTTGAAGTCTGCTGCACCCTCGGCATGCTCACCGAGTCGCAGGCGCAGCGCCTCAAGGAAGCGGGCCTGTATGCGTATAACCACAACCTCGATTCCAGCCGCGAGTTCTATCCCGAGATCATCGGCACGCGCGTCTATGACGACCGCCTGGAGACGGTTGCCAACGTACACAAGGCCGGCATTTCCGTGTGCTGCGGGGGCATTATCGGGATGGGCGAAACAGTAAATCAGCGCATCGACCTGCTGCACACCCTTGCAACGCTGCCCAGTCCTCCGGAGTCGGTTCCGGTCAACGCGCTGGTCCCGGCGCCCGGAACGCCCCTGGAGGACTGCCCGCCGGTCTCGACCTGGGAAATGGTCCGGATGATCGCCACCGCGCGCGTGCTCATGCCGAATGCCATGGTGCGTTTGTCCGCCGGGCGCTCGCGTATGAGCCCCGAGCAGCAGGCCCTGTGTTTCCTGGCCGGCGCCAATTCGATATTCACCGGCGAAAAACTGCTTACCACGCCAAACCCCTCGTTCGACAGCGACGAGGGATTGCTCGAGCTTCTGGGCCTTACCGCGAGAGAGCCGTACCGGCAGCAGGACACGCACATACCTCAATGAGCGCTGCGGCACTGCGCGCCATACGGGAGGCGCTCAGGGAGCGTGAAATGGCCGGCCTGCGGCGTAGCCTGGAGCCGGCGCCCAACGGCGTGGACTTCTGTTCCAACGACTACCTGGGTCTGGCCCGCGACCGGCGCCTGCGCCGCAGAATAGCCGCGCTCGCCGCCGACGGCGACGTGCCGCAGGGCGCCACCGGGTCCCGGCTGATTTCCGGGAACCACGCCGGGATCGCGAAGCTGGAGGCCCGGCTCGCCGAGTTCTACTCGTCCGGGGCCGTGCTGGTTTTTTCCAGCGGCTTCGCCGCCAACCTGGGCCTGCTGGCTAGCCTGGGCGGAGTGGTGAGCACGCTGGTCTGCGATCGTCTGCTACACGCCAGCGCCATCGACGGCGGCCGCCTGAGCGGAGTGAAACGGGTCATCTTCGCACACAACGACATGCGCGATCTCGGAGCCAGGCTCGGGGCGCTGGAAACCGGAGCAAGCACCGCGATCGTAGTGGAAACGGTCTATTCGATGGATGGCGACTTCGCGCCGCTGGACGAAATCGCGGTTCTCGCAAAACGGCATGACGCGGCCGTCGTGGTGGACGAGGCGCATGCCAACGGGGTGCTGGGACCTGCGGGGCGTGGCGGCGTGGCGGCCGCCGGACTCCAGGAACAGGTGCTGGCCCGGGTGGTGACTTTCGGCAAGGCGCTGGGTTTGCAGGGCGGCGCCGTGCTGTGTTCGAAGGACCTGCGCGACTACCTGGTGAATTTTGCCCGTTCGTTTGTGTTCTCCACCGGCGTTTCCCCCCTCTGGGCGGCAAGCGTGCAAGCCGCATACGAACTGCTTCCGCAGATGAATGCGGAACGGGAGCAATTGCGGGGCAACGTGTCCTATTTTCGGGAGCGCGTGGCGGAATCGCCGTGGCCCTGGCTGCCGAGCGAGTCCTGGATTCAGTGTTTGCGGGTGCCCGGCGCCCGCCGTGCAACTCGGGTAGCCGGCCTTCTTCGCAGCCGGGGACTTGCCGCCCTGCCGATCCGCGCACCCACTATTCCTGCGGGCGAGGAGCGAATTCGCGTGTGTCTGCACGCGCATAACACCAAGGCGGAAATCGACCTCCTGTTCGCGGCGGTGGACGAAGCGATGCCCGATATAATCGGCGTCCCTCCCTTGCCAACAAACGGTAACCACTCATGAAAAAGATCCTGGCTGTTTGCGCGCTTGCCTTTGCGGGCGCTGCCTGTGCCGCCGTCGGCTCACTCGACGTCGGCTCTCCGGCGCCGGACTGGACGCTCCCCGGCTCGGACGGAAACGACCATTCGCTGTCGGAACTCCTGAAGGACGGCCCGGTCGTGCTCGCCTGGTTTCCGAAGGCCGATACGCCGGGATGCACTAGGGAATGCAAGTCCCTGACGGAGAACGGCGACAGGATCCGCGAATTCAAGGTCAGCTACTTCATGGCCAGCGTGGACTCAGTCGAGGACAACACGGCGTTCTCAAACAAGTACGGCGCGGATTTCCCGATCCTGTCCGACGAGACCAAAGAGGTCGCCGAAGCCTATCAAGTGATGAGCAGCTTCGGCTTCACCAGACGCGAGACGTTCTACATCGGAACGGACGGGATGATACTTGCCGTTGACCGGGAAGTGAACGCCGACACCGCCGCGGAGGACATCGTTGCGATGCTTGAGAGCCTGAGCGTAGCGAAGCGCGGCGCGCCCGTTTCTTCACCGGGCCGCTAAAGCGCATTCGCCGGGGCGGCCGTTCCCGGTCCCGGCGGGCCTGGTGCATTGCGGCACTAATGGTCCGCCACTGTTCTTCCGGATAGATGCGGGGATACGCGATTGCGGGGATTGGGACGGGCGTCGGCAAGACGCTGGTCGCCGCGCTTTTTGCGGAGCGGCTGGGGGCGGCGTACTGGAAGCCGGTGCAGGCGGGCGGGCTGGCGCATACCGACGCCATGGAGGCGCGGCGGCTGGTCACGAATGAGCGCGTCCGGATCCTGCCCGAGGCCTATCGGCTGCAGGCGGCCATGTCACCTCATGCGGCCGCCGCAAGAGAAGGCAGGACGCTGAAGCGGGCGCGGCTTCAGCTTCCCGGCATCGACCGGCCATTGGTTGTGGAGTCGGCGGGCGGTGTGCATGTGCCGGTGGCGAAGGATGTGCTGAACACCGATCTCATGGAAGACTGGGGCCTGCCGGTGGTTGTCGTTGCGAGCTATTACCTGGGCAGCATCAATCACACCCTACTGACCGTCGAAGCGCTTCGGGCACGGGGACTGCCGCTGGCCGGGATCGTTTTCAGCGGCGAACCCAATCCGGACAGCCGCAGCGTTATTCTTGAAGTGACCGGTCTTTCGTGCCTGCTGGATCTGCCGGCGCTGCCGCGGCCGGTTTCGCGCAAACAGGTCAGGATTCAGGCCGCGAGGATCGCGCTTTGAGCAGCGGCCCGTCTGACCTTGACCTGGAATTCGACCGGCAGCACATCTGGCATCCATACGAATCCATGCGGAAACCGACGCCGGTCTATCCGGTGGCCTCCGCCCGCGGCGTGCGCCTGACGCTTGCGGACGGGCGGGAGTTGATCGACGGGATGTCGTCGTGGTGGTCGGTAATCCACGGCTACAACCATCCGGTGCTGAACCGCGCCGCGCGCGAGCAGATATCGCTTATGCCGCACGTGATGTTCGGGGGGCTTACGCATGCCCCGGGGATTCGTCTTGCGCAACGGCTGGTCGATATGACTCCCGGCGACCTCGACCGGGTGTTTTTCTCCGATTCCGGCTCGGTGGCGGTGGAAGTAGCGATCAAGATGGCCCTCCAGTACTGGCGCGCCCGCGGCATCAAGGGCCGGACCCGGCTGCTGACCATACGGCGAGGCTACTACGGCGACACCTTTCAGGCCATGTCGGTCTGCGATCCGGTGACCGGCATGCACCACCTGTTCTCCGGGGTCGTGCAGGAACAGCTTTTTGCCGACGCGCCGCGCGTGCCTTATGGCGAATCCTGGGATCCCGCCGACCTGGAGCCGCTTCGCGAGCTGGCCCGCCGGCATCATGAAGAGATCGCCGCGGTGATCCTGGAGCCCATCGTGCAGGGCGCCGGCGGGATGCGCTTCTATCATCCCGAATATCTCAAGGGCGCCCGCGAGCTGTGCGATCGCCACGGGATCCTGCTGATCGCGGACGAGATCGCCACCGGCTTCGGTCGCAGCGGCGAATTGTTCGCCTGCGAGCATGCCGGCGTCGTGCCCGACATCATGTGCGTCGGGAAAGCCCTGACCGGCGGCTACATGAGCCTGGCGGCCACGTTGGCCCGGGGGCATGTTGCCGAGGCGATTTCCTCGGCGGGAGGCGCGGCCGGCGTGCTCATGCATGGCCCCACGTTTATGGCCAATCCCCTGGCCTGCGCGGTCGCGAATGCGAGCGTGGAGCTGTTGCTTGGATCGCCCTGGCGCAAGCGCGTCGCCAGGGTCGCGCGCGAATTGCGCCGCGGTCTTGCGCCATGCCGCGAATTGCCGCAGGTGGCCGACGTTCGCGTGCTCGGCGCCATCGGGGTGGTGGAGATGCGCAAGCCCGTGGACATCGCCCTCACGCAAAGGCGCCTGGTGGAGCGGGGTGTATGGGCACGGCCGTTCGGCAAACTGATTTACCTCATGCCCGCCTATGTGATGACCAACAGCGACCTGCGTCAGCTGTGCGCCGCCGTCTGCGAGACGGCCGCCCTGGAACCCGCTTAGGCCGGAAACGGGTACCATCGGCATTCCAATGTCAGGAACACTTCGGGAGAACCCCGGGAACGAGGGAGTCGCGCCTTCACTTGCACATGAGTGACGAACTGCTGTACGAAAAGGACGGCCCTCTGGTCGTGCTGAAGATCAATCGGCCCCGGGAGCGAAACCTGCTGGGCCGGATTGGCGACGGGGCTTTGTTCGAGCAGGCAGCCGCGCGAGTACAGGCGGATGCCGCCGTGCGTTGCGCCATACTTACCGGGGCGGGGTCGGCGTTCTCTTCCGGCGGCGACGTCAAGGCCATGCGTGACCGCAGCGGTCCTTTTGCGGGCGGATCCGCCGAACTGCGCGAGAATTACCGCAACGAGATACACCGCATGGTCCGTGCCCTGTGGAACCTGGACGTGCCGCTGATCGCGGCCGTCAACGGACCGGCGATAGGGTTAGGCAACGACGTTGCCTGTATTGCCGATATCCGACTGGCGTCCGAGAAAGCGCTTTTCGGACAGACCTTTCTCAAGCTGGGCCTGATTCCCGGCGACGGCGGCGCATGGATCCTCCAGCAACTGATCGGCTATTCGCGCGCCGCGCAGTTGTTGCTTACCGGCCAGCTCATCAATGCCGAAACCGCCAGGGACTGGGGCCTGGTCAGCGAAGTGACCGCCCCGGACGAACTGCTGATCAGGGCCCACGAGCTCGCCGGCGAAATCGCGAAGCAGCCGCCCGCGGCGCTGCGCATGGCCAAGCAACTACTGCGCGCCGGCCGACAGGACCGGTTCGGATCGGTGATGGAAATGTCGGCCAACCTGCAGGGCATTCTGCAGCGCACGCGTGACCACGACGAGGCGCTGGCGGCGTTCTTCGAGAAGCGCCCGCCTGAGTTTACGGGCAAATGAATTCCCGTCCTACCATTTTCGGGCTGCTGGTCCTGATTCTGGCAGGGAACGCCGTTGCCGATTCCGCCCACGATGCCGCTCTCTATGAGGATGCCTGCGCGGCCTGCCACGGTTCCGACGGCCGTGGGCGGCCGGTGGAGGACCGTGGTTTTGAGCTGGAGCTTCCGGACTTTACCGACTGCGAGTTCGCGTCCCGGGAGCCGGATCCCGACTGGCATGCGGTAATTCACGAAGGCGGGCCGGTACGGGCCTTCGACCGGATGATGCCGGCGTTCGGCGATGCGCTGACCGACGAGGAGATTTACGCCATTCTCCGGCATATCCGCACTTTCTGCGAAAACAAGAACTGGCCCCGCGGCGAGTTCAACGTCCCCAAGCCGCTGTTCACCGAGAAGGCGTTTCCCGAGGACGAAACCGTGTTCAACCTGGGGCTGGATACGGACGACAGCAAGGCGGTGATCTTCGAGACACTTTACGAGAAACGGTTTGGGCCCCGCGGCATGGTCGAAGTCAGCGTCCCGCTGGGAAGGCGCGATTCCCCCGTCGACGGCGATACGAACTTCGGATTCGGCGATGTGGCGCTTGGCTACAAGTACGCGCTGTACCACGACCTCGAACGGGGCAGTGCCTTCAGCGTCGGCGGCGAAGTCATTCTGCCCACCGGCAAGGAGGAAGACGGCTTCGGCTCGGGCTCCGCGATACTGGAACCCTACGCGGCCTATGTGCAGCTTTTGCCGGGGGACGCCTTTCTGCAGGCCCAGGCGCTGGCGGAATTTGCGCTGGGCGGACGTGCCGAGAACGAAGTGGCAGTTCGGGCGGCGTTGGGCAAGACCTTCACGGAAGGCGAGTTCGGCCGGGCCTGGAGTCCAATGGTGGAACTGCTGGCCTCGCGCGAACTGGGCTCCGGCGCCGACACCACGCTGGATCTTGTGCCGCAGCTGCAGGTGGCGCTCAACACGCGCCAGCACATCCTGCTCAACGTCGGCGTGCGCGTTCCGATCGCGAACAAACAGGACCGAAAACCGCAAATCGTCATGTACCTGCTGTGGGACTGGTTCGACGGAGGATTCCGCGATGGCTGGTAGCCGCGCCGGCCGGATGTTCACGCCCACGGCAGCGGCCGCGCTCGGCCTCCTTTTGTGGCTGGCCGCAGCATCGGTGAACGCGCAGACAGTGGATCACAGCACCTTCGCCACTTCGGACCAGTGCATTGCCTGCCACAGCAATCTCACCGACGCGGACGGGAACAACGTATCCATAGGGCACGTCTGGCGCGGATCGGTCATGGCCCACTCGGCGCGCGACCCCTATTGGCAGGCGTCGGTGCGCCGCGAGGTGAGCGACCATCCGGGCGCCCGGGCCGAAATCGAGGACACCTGTTCGACCTGTCATATGCCCATGGCGCGCGCGCTGGCCAGGGCCGAAGGCGGCCTCGGAAAGGTGTTCGAAAATATTGAAGCGGCACGCCGGGGCGATGAGAGCGCATTGTTGGCGCTTGATGGAGTTTCCTGTACCACCTGTCATCAGATCCGCGCCGACAACTTCGGCGAGGAGTCCAGTTTCGACGGCAACTTCGTGATTCGTTCCGGCGCCGACCCGGAGATTTTCGGGCCGTTCGAAGTGGACGACGGGCTGCGCCGGATCATGCAATCGGCCTCCGGCTTCACGCCGGAAACCTCCACACATATGCAGGAATCCGAACTGTGCGCCACCTGCCACACGCTGTTCACCACGAGTCTGGATGCCGACGGCGGCGAGGTGGCCCGCTTCCCGGAGCAGACGCCGTACCTGGAGTGGCGGCACAGCGCCTATGTGGAGTCCGACAGCTGTCAGTCCTGCCACATGCCGGAAACTTCGCCGGCGCCAATCTCCTCGGTGCTCGGCGAGCCCCGCGAGAACTTCTCGCAGCACGTGTTTCGCGGAGGCAACGAGTTCATGCTGCGGCTGCTGGACCGGTATCGCGAAGAACTCCTGGTCAAGGCGCCGTCCGGCGACCTTCAGCGCGCCGCTGACGCGACCCGCGAACACCTGCAGACTTCCAGCGCCGAGCTGAAGGTTCTGGATGTCAGCCGCGACGGGGAACAATTCGTAGTCGACCTTGAGGTAACGAACCTGGCTGGCCACAAGCTGCCGACCGCGTACCCTTCCCGCAGGGTCTGGATCCACCTTGCGGTGCGCGACGGCAACGGCGAGCTGCTGTTCGAATCCGGCGCCATGCGCTCCGACGGCAGCATCGAGGGGAATGACAACGACGAGGATGCGGAGAGCTTTGAGCCGCACTACCAGGTGATCGACGACCCCGCCCAGGTGCAGATCTACGAACCGATCATCGCCGACGGCTCAGGTCGCGTCACCACGGGCCTGCTTTCGGCCGTCACCTACGCCAAGGACAATCGGCTGCTGCCCGACGGCTTCGACAAGGCAAGCGCCGACGCCGCCATCATGGTGCGCGGCCGGGCGCGCGAGGACGCCGACTTCCGGGCCGGCGGCGACAGGATCCGTTACCGGGTGAAGGCCCCGCCCGGCGTGCAGGAGGTGGAGGTTCGCGCGCGGCTGATGTTCCAGACCATCGGCTTTCGCTGGGCGCAGAACCTTGCGCCTTACGGCGCGGCCGAAACCAGGCGTTTCGTGACCCTGTACCGGGACAACGCATCAACTTCGGCGATCGCGCTCGCCGAAACCGGACACCGGAGCAATTAGTGCCCTTCGTGCATCAGGCCGGTCTCCACGAAGTGCAGCGCGTAGGCCAGGCTGATTCCCACCAGGAAGGCGCAGATCAGCTTGAAGCGGTCGTGGGAGTGAAAGTGGATTTCAGGCAACACGTCGCTTAGCGCCACACACAGGAAGGCGCCTGCGGCAAAACACAGCGCGTAGCCTGCCAGTTCGCCTCCCCAGGCGGGCGCCAATTGCATGCCCAGCCAGAAAGTGCCGAGAGCCACAATCGGGCAGAGCAGCGCAAAACCGACGTTCACGAGATTGCATGTTCTTCGCCCGTAGCCGGTCGAGCGCATGATGCTGAGAATCGAATAGGCGTCCAGGGGCTTGTGCAGCAGGATTGCCAGGAAAACGCCGAGTCCGGGCAGCGCTCCGACTGCCGTTGGCTGAGCGCTCCCCTGTACGCTGGCCCCCAACGCGATGCCCTCGGTGATCGTGTGGATGGCCAGGCCAAGTGCGATTCCGGCCACGCTGCGGGCGCCAATCGCCGCATGGGAGTGCCCCTGTTGCTCGTGCATGGCCTGCGCTTCACCGCTGAAATCGTGCTGGTGAAACTGGAAAATACGCAGCAGGCCGACCATGAAAATGATACCCAGTGCGGTCCACAGCATGCCCTGCTCAATTTTCTCGGGGCCGGGTATCAGCTCCAGTCCATGCGGGAGCAGGTGATACAGGGCAATTCCCAGAATGAAGCCGGCAACAAGGCTCATGATGACCTGTGTGCGGGTGTGCGTAAGTGTGCCGAGAACGGAAAGGCGCCCTCCCAGCACCGCTCCGCCGAAGATTGCCGGACAGTAAGCCGCAAGGAGTAGCAGAAGCGGGTCCATTTGCGCGGCTAGTCTAAGCTTGCTGTCAATGCCCCTGGGGTTTTGACATTTCATGTTCACTGCTTGCTCTCATGCAAAATGCACATGCAATTGACCCGGCATGGGATCGTGTTTAGGATTGATGCCCCTTTTGTGGAGGCTGCCGTACGCGCCGGGTTGTTCGACCGCGGCGGCAGACGAGGAGGAAAATAATGGCTGATAACTCACCAACCGGCAGTTACGTCCAGATGGATGCCGTTGACTGGGTGGATTTCCCGCAGGGTCTGTGCGCGGGCGACATCAAGTGGAAACTGCTGCATGTTTCGCCGGAGGCAGGCGCCTGGACCGCGATCTTCGATTGCAAGGCCGGGTCGTCGTTCGCCAAACATATCCATATGGGTCCCGGCGAGTACTTCCTGACCAAGGGCCGCATGCATGTGCGCGGCGGCACCGACGTGGGCGGGGACACGGCAGTTGCCCCGGGCTACGGCTACGAGGCCTGCAACGCCCAGCATGACCACACCGAGTTCCCCGTGGACAGCGAGTTCTACATGACCTTCCTGGGCCCGCTGAACTTCCTGGACGACGACGGCAACACGATCGCACTGGTTGGCTGCAAGCAGGTCCTCGACGCCTGGAACGCCACAGCCGGAGGCTGATCCTCCATTCTTTGATGTTATGGCCCGTCGCGGACACGGGCCGTAGCGTCACGTTGTACGCCCACAGGCTTCGCTTGACAGCCTGTGCTATTGTGTTGAATGGCCATGTTGGGCGTTCGCATCAAATACCGCGCGAGTATCCGGCGCCTTGCCGTTGTTACGGCTTTCGCGTTGTGCTCGGCTGCACTGCACGCCAGCCATCACTGGGACGATTCAAGCTGCGCCGAGGACGCATGTGCGGCCTGCCTGTTCACCGATTCAGGTAGTGCCGCGAAAAGCGTTACGGCCTTTGCTCTAACGCAAGCTGCCGATCCGGCAGCCGTTCCTTCGCTCCGACCGCTGTTTCTTGTCTCGCGGCCGCGTGACGCCCATAGGACCCGAGCGCCACCCATCTCCTGATCGCACTACATGTAAATGCCGCGGTGTCCGCTGACGCCGCGTGACGGATTTGTGAATCAGGAGAGGGTAGATGAAACACCTTAGGAATTTCTCTGCGGCGGCGCTGCTGTGCATCGCACCTGCGGTTTTTGGGCAGGAACAAGCGGACGAGAATCAGTCCGAGGCGATTGACGAAATCGTGATTCTCGGCCACCCGCTGTCGGCGGAAGGGCTCGCTACGCCCGCGGATGTGCTCACGGGCGAGGAGCTGGAGCGAAAGCTGGCAGATAGTATCGGCGCTACAGTGGCAGGCGAGCCGGGAATCCATAACGGGTCCTTCGGGATTGCCGTGGGACGGCCGGTTATTCATGGCTTGGGCGGCGCGCGCGTTCGGATCATGGAGGACCGCATCGACACAATGGACGTGTCGGTTACCAGCGGCGATCATGCGGTCACCGTGGATCCCTTCATCGCCGACAGGGTAGAGATATTCAAGGGATCCGGCACCCTGCTTTATGGGTCGGGGTCAATCGGCGGAGTGGTTGACATTCACACCGGGCGCATTCCCCACGTGGCGCCGGACGACTTAAGCGGAAGACTGGATCTGCGCTGGGCGGACAACGGCGATGCGGGCAACGGCTCGTTCCGGCTGGACGGCGGCATGGGCAACTTTGCCTGGCATCTCGACGGTTTTCGCCGCGAGTCCGATGACTATGAGATTCCGGGCTACGCCGAATCGGCGCTGTTCCGGGCCATGGAGGAAGAGGAACACGAGCACGAAGAGGAAGAGCACGAAGACGAAGGCCACGAAGAGGAGGAGCACGAGGAAGACGAGGAGGCGTTCGGGGTTTTGCCGGGCAGCGCCCTGGACATGAAGGGCGGGGCCGCCGGATTCTCGTTCATAGGCGAACGCGGATTCATCGGCATTTCGGTCAGCAACCTGAGCGGGGAATACGGAATACCCGGACACGCACATGGCCATGGACATGAAGAGGAGGAGCACCACGAAGAGGAGGCCCACCACGAAGACGAGGAGCACGAGGAAGAAGAGCACGACGAAGAGCACGAGGATGAAGAAGGCAATCCCTTTATCGACCTGAAGCAGACGCGTGTTGACCTCGAGGCGGCCCTGATCGACCCGCTGCCCGGTTTTTCCACTCTGAACGTGCGGCTGGGCGTCAACGACTACGAGCACCTGGAGATCGAGCCTTCCGGAGAAGTAGGGACGGCCTTCGACAACCAGGCCTGGGAAGCGCGTGTTGAGCTGACCCACCTCCCGGTTGGCGGCTGGGGAGGTGCGGTCGGTCTGCAGCTCTCCGACCGGTCGTTCTCGGTAGTGGGAGAAGAGGCCTTTACTCCGCCGGTCGATTCACGCGCGATGGGCGTGTTCTGGGTGGGCGAACGGTCGTTCGACAGTTTCGCCATCGAGGCAGGCGCCCGCCTGGAGAATTTGGAACATGAGCCTGTAACCGGCGCCGAGGCGGACTTCACGACCTTGAGCGCTTCGCTGGGAGCGATCATGCCGCTGGACAATACCTGGACCGCTACCGTGCTGGCCGATTACTCGGCGCGGGCGCCGGTGGGCGAAGAATTGTTCTCCAATGGGCCGCACCTGGCGACCCGCAGCTTCGAGATCGGCGATCCCGGGCTCGACGAAGAGCAGGCGCTGAACTTTTCGGCGACGCTGCGGGGAACGGGCGCGCGCTGGTCCGTTTCCGGGACGGTGTACTACACACGGTTCAATGACTTCATCTATCACGCCGCGACCGGTGAGGA
The DNA here is from genome assembly GCA_951828235.1 of uncultured Gammaproteobacteria bacterium. Taxonomy (GTDB): domain Bacteria; phylum Pseudomonadota; class Gammaproteobacteria; order Steroidobacterales; family Foliamicaceae; genus Foliamicus. The sequence continues at coordinate 507,150 of OX639965.1, read as the reverse complement.
GATGGACGGGCTCGACGTGCGCAGGATTGCACAGGCCGACGCGACCTTTGCGGGACTGGACCTGGAAGCATCCCTGATTGTGGCCGACTGGGGCGACGCCACGCTGGAGCTGCGGGGCTTTTTCGATACAGTGTCTGCCGAACTGGATGTGTCGGGCAACGACAACCTGCCGCTGCTGCCGCCGGATCGCATCGGCGTCGGCCTGTCGTTTAATTCGGGAGCCTTCAGTGCCGAACTGGACTATATGCGCGCCTCGGAGCAGAACAGTGTCACGGAATACGAACTCCCGACCGAGGGGTACGGGGACCTTCGCGCTTACGCAAGTTACGGAATCGAACGTGGCGGCATGCTGACGGAACTGTTCCTGCGCGGCAGAAACCTGACAGGCGACGAGCAGCGACACCACACCTCCATCGTCAAGGACCTGGCGCCCGCGCCCGACCGCACGATCGAGGCGGGATTGCGTGTAAGGTTCCAGTGATGCCCTTCTCCTGTCGTTCCCGCCGCCGCATGCGCACGCATAATGCAATATTCCGGCCGCTCCCTTACGCTATGGCGATTTGTGCCCTGGCTCCCGCCAGCGTGCCGGCGCAGCACGTCCATGGCGTTGTAGAGCTTGGTGTCGTGGTTGAGGGCAGCACTGTAGCCGTATCGCTGAATGCGCCGCTTTCCGATGTCGTCGGCTTCGAACATGCGCCGGAGAGTGATGAACAGCTTGAAACTATTCGGGAGGCTGCCGCGATGTTGTCGAATGCAGACGCAATGTTCGGACTGGCGGACTCGGCGGATTGCAGGATTTCGGACACGTCCGTTGAGGGACCTGGGTACGTCGTTCAGCACCTTGCGGAAGACCATGCCGACTCGGCGGAGAGTGACGACCACCACCACGATACGCATTATTCGCAGGGCATCGAGTCCGCCCACGATGAACATGCGGAATCGGCCGTTCACGACGATCACGATTCCGAACAACACGAGGAAATAAACGCAAGTTACGAATGGGTATGCGGCAATGTCTCGGATCTTGAGTCCCTCGATTTGCGTTTCACGGAGAGTTTCGCGAGCGTGGAAACGATTGAGATTCAGATTCTCACCTCTGCCGGAGTGCACGTGACGACGGCTGAAGGGCGAGCGGCGTCGGTTTCCCTGTCGCCGCGCTAGCAGCCCGTGGCAGAAGTCCCACTGCGTTCGACCGGCGATCCATCCCGCCTGGACTGCGTTGCTCGTCGCTTGCATATGCCCGATATGCGCGCTCCTCGCGCCTTGCCAGGCGGGCGTCTCGCCGTTCTCGGCGCGACGCGGGATTCTGCCACGGGCTGCTAGAAGCCATGTCAGGCACGGCCACCAACCGGGAGAATGCGATAGCCATATCGGGACTGCGTTTCGGCTACGGTTCGGACGATGACATCCTCGCCATTCGCGAACTTAATGTCGGGACGTCGCAACGGGCATTCCTGTTCGGTCCCAGTGGATGCGGCAAGAGCACCCTGCTAGCCATGATCGGCGGGGTACTGGTTCCGCGTTATGGCAGCGTCGCTATTCTGGGTGAGAATCTCTCCGGCATGAACAGTGCGGCCCGTGACCGGATTCGCGCGGACCACGTCGGCTTTATCTTTCAGCAATTCAATCTTGTGCCGTACCTGTCGGTGGTCGAAAACGTATCTCTGCCGTGTCGCTATTCCCGGCGGCGGCTGTTGCGCGCCATTGACGCCGATGGCTCCCTCGAGAATTCGGCGGCCCGGCTGCTTTCGGCGCTCGGAATCGGTGAGGAGCTTCGTTCGCGCAAATCGACGGATTTGAGCGTTGGGCAACAGCAGCGTGTCGCTGCCGCACGCGCTCTGATCGGGCAGCCGGAACTGGTTCTCGCCGACGAGCCTACCTCGTCTCTGGACGCGGATCGTCGACGCGAGTTCATCAGTCTGCTCGTGTCCGAGTGCGGTCGGGCCAATAGCACCGTCATCTTTGTCAGTCATGATGCTTCGCTTGCGACACACTTTGACGTTGCGATCGATCTTAAGCGGACCAACGCCGCGGGGCGCCATTCAAATGCTGCATAACATCGGAAACGCGCTGACGCTCGTCTTCAAGAGCCTGTTGAACCGGCGTGCGACGGCCGCCTTGACCGTTGCATCGATTGCCGTGAGCGCGGCGCTGCTCTCCGTTGTGGACCGGGTCAGAACAGACACGCAATCCAGCTTCGCAAACACGATCTCCGGCACCGACCTGATTATCGGCGCTCGCAGCGGTGATCTGAACCTCCTCCTGTACTCGGTTTTTCGTATCGGCAACCCGACGAACAACATCGCATGGAGCAGCTACGAGAAAATCGGCGCCCGACCGGAGGTGGACTGGACCATTCCGATTTCCCTGGGAGATGCGCATCGCGGCTATCGGGTCCTCGGAACGGACCTCGGCTATTTCGATCATTACCGGTATGCCGATCGACGGCCGCTGGCGTTCCTGAAAGGGGGTCCGTTCACCGCACCCACCGATGCAGTTATCGGCGCGGAGGTTGCCGAGCGGCTTGGGTACGATGTCGGCAGGGAAATCGTCGTATCTCACGGACTGGCGGATACGAGTTTTCTTACGCACGACGAGGATCCGTTTACGGTCAGCGGAATACTTGCGCGCACCGGCACGCCCGTCGATCGAACTGTGCATATCAGTCTGAGCGGCATGGATCTGATCCATTCAAATGGCGGTGGCGACCGCGTGGCGATGCCCATCGCCGGCTACGAGCCGGGAGCAATTACGGCATTCCTCGTCGGACTCGAGTCGAAGACATCCATATTCGCGCTGCAGCGGTACGTCAACGAGTTCGAGGACGAGCCGATGACCGCGGTCATTCCGGGCGTGGCGTTGCAGCAACTCTGGGGCCTGATCCGCGTTGCCGAATACGCGTTGCTGGGCGTGTCGGCGATGGTCGTGCTGGCCAGCGTACTCGGATTGCTGGCCACGCTGCTGGTCAGCCTGAATGAGCGCCGCCGCGAAATGTCTGTCCTGCGTTCCGTCGGAGCGAGGCCCGGTCACATTTTTGCATTGCTGCTTTCGGAGGCGGCAATGCTTGCGCTTCTCGGCGCACTGTCCGGACTGCTGTTGATCCAGCTCGGCATCCTGGCGATACGGCCGTACGCACTCTCGGAATTCGGCATTCAATTGAGCGTGGGACTGCGGCCTTTTGATCTCTATGTGCTAACGGGTATCCTTGGCATGGCGGTTCTTGTCAGCGTCATTCCGGCCTGGCGGGCATACCGGAATTCGCTCGCCGACGGTCTGACGGTAAGGCTCTAGTGCGCTGTCTCATAAGTTCGTTGCCTTTCAGCGTGTCCCCTGCGGCGTGTGGCAAGGTGCGTTCCGCCGGGAATGGCGCCTCCCATTGCCCAGGGACGCAACGCGGCCACAGGCCGCAGGGGCCGCGCCCTTCGGGAGCGGGCCTGAAGCGCCACTGCGGCGTTGCCGCCCTGGGCAATACAGGGCAGTATTCCCTGCGGACGGCGCCTTGCATTGACGCTTCAGGCCCGCTCTGAAAGGCAACGAACTTATGAGACAGCGCACTAGTGTAGTGTCCTGAACAGAGTATTGTTTATTTGTTGTTGGCGGCTTATGCTTCCCCTATTGGGTCTCGGAGTTTTTCGATGCGGGTTGCGGCACGGATCACGCTGTCGAGCGAGGATCGGCGGAAGTTGGACAAATGGGCGTCGTCGCGCAGCGCGCCGGTGCGCCTGCGGGAGCGTTCGCGGATCGTCCTGATGGCGGCCGAGGGGATGGCGAACAAGGACATCGCGGTCGAGTTGGGCATCGATGCGAATAAGGTGGGGCGCTGGCGGGCGCGCTACGCGAAGGAGGGAGCGCCGGCGATCGAGAAGGAGCGCCCGCGCGGCGCCAACCATGGCGGGAAGGACACCCGGGCGCAGGCGGCGTTGCGCGCGCGGGTGATCGAGGCGACGACGCAGACGGCGCCGGATGACGCCACGCACTGGTCGTGCCGGTCGATGGCACGGCACCTGGGCACGACACACAGCTTCGTCCACCGGGTGTGGCGCTCGCACGGTCTCAAGCCACACCTGATCCGGACCTTCAAGCTGAGCAACGACCCGCGCTTTGAAGAGAAGCTGCGGGACGTGGTGGGGCTGTATCTCGACCCGCCGGACAACGCGGCGGTGTTCAGCTTCGACGAGAAAAGCCAGATCCAGGCGCTGGACCGGACGCAGCCGGGCCTGCCGATGAAGAAGGGCCGGGGCGGGACGATGACGCACGACTACAAGCGGCACGGCACGACCACGCTGTTCGCCGCGCTGGAGGTGGCCAGCGGCAAGGTGATCGGCAGGACGTATCGCAAGCACCGCCACCAGGAAGTGCTGAGGTTCCTGCGCGAGATCAACAAGGCGGTGCCTGCGGGCCAGGAGATCCACATCGTGCTCGATAACTACGCGACCCACAAGCACGAGAAGGTGCTGAACTGGATCGAGCGGAAGAAGCGCATCTTCCTGCATTTCACCCCGACCAGCGCCTCTTGGGCGAATCTGGTCGAGCGGTTCTTCGCGACGCTGACGGACAAGCAGCTTCGGCGCGGCGTCTTCACTTCGGTGCCGCATCTCGAGAAGTGCCTGCGGGAGTATCTGAAGCGTCACAACACGAATCCACAGCCGCTGGTGTGGACGAAATCGCTCGGCGAGATCATGGCGAAGGTCGAACGCGGCCGGACCGCACTGGCCGATGCTTCTTAATCACTGTTCTGTTAAGGACACTACACTAGCAAGGAGGAAACATGACCATTTCGAACCGAGTCATTCGGCGGGGGCTCGCGGTGACGCTGGTCCTCGGCGGAATTGCTGTTGCGGACGATGCCCGCGAGCTCACCTGGGACGATCTGATTCCCGATTCGAGAATGATCGAGCAGCCGGGGGACGACTCGTTCGACGGCGCGTTTTCTTTGCCGACCTTGCCTACGGGCGTTGTTGAAGAGCTCGACGGTGTTTTGGTGAAGATTCCCGGATTTATCGTGCCGCTGGATATTTCCACAGAGGGCAAGGTGAGCGAATTCCTGCTGGTGCCTTATTTCGGCGCATGCATTCACTTTCCGCCGCCCCCCGCCAATCAGATTGTGTACGTAACGGCGGAAGAGCCCCTTGATCTCGAGTCGACCTGGGAGCCGATCTGGGCGACGGGCGAACTCAAGACGGAGTTTCGCGAGTCCGATCTCGCTTACTCGGGATACACGATGGCGGTTCAGGCTACAGAAAAATACGAGTACTAGCCGACACAGGAACTTTGAGATTTTGTGATACTCTTTTTCCCGGGTGTTTCGCCCCATTGGGGACTCTTGGGAGAAAGGGCATGAAGAAACTTTCGCTTTCTTTGGTGCTGACTGGCACTGTGTTGTTCGTATTCGTCAGCGTTGCCGCCCCACCAGTTTCAGCCCAGGGCGCGGCCTTGGAAGGCGCCCTGGAAGAAATCATCGTGACGGCCCGAAAACGTGATGAGTCGCTGCGCGAGATTCCGGAGTCGGTTTCGGCCATTTCGGGATTCGAGCTGGAACAGGGACACATCAGCCACATCAACGACATCGGGCTTAAGGTCACCAATCTGAACCTGTCCGCCCGTGCCGACGGCAATCCCAACGTGACGATCCGAGGCGTCGGTTCATTCGGCAACACGCATGGCGTCGGCTTTTACGTGGACGGCACGCAGATCTTCGTGGACGCCTCCGCGGAATTCGGCGACATGGAACGCGTCGAAGTGCTGAAGGGTCCGCAGGGAACGCTTTACGGCGGCAACAACATCGGTGGCGCGGTCAAGTTCGTGACCAGGCGTCCGGAGTTGGGAGAAACCAGCGGCGAGCTGGAAGTCGAAACCGGCGGGCAGAGCATGATCAACTTCGAGGGGGTGGTGAACATACCGCTGGGCGATGCTGCCGCCGTTCGCGTGTTCGGCTATTCCAAGCAGGACGACGGCTTCGTGAAGGCCGTGGCTCCCGAGCGTCGCAACGGCCGGTCCAACGAGACCGATACGCTGTGGCCGTTCGGGATTCCCGCGAACAATCCGGGCGCTCCCAACATGTACCGCGAGGACGTGACCGAGACGTGGCGTGAGTATCCAAACGAACGCGACGAAGTCGGCTTCCGCGTTTCCCTGCAGGCGGAACTGGCCGAGAACACAACGCTGTACGCGGCAGTGCGCTACAACGACCTCGACGCCGGCAACAACAACTGGCGCGTGGAAGACGGCAACAACCTCACTTACAACACGGATCGTGAATTGACGTTTGCCGGGCGCAACGACCGGCAGACAACCGGCGGGCTTCTGGAAATCAGCCACGACTTCTCGGGCCTGGGCAACTTTACTTACCTGGGTGCGGTTACCGACGCGGAGGGCTTGAGAACGACTGACCTGGACGTCAGTTCCGAGGTCGGTTTCGACCTGGTGCGCCCGGAATTTACCGACGTGCAGACGCATGAGTTCCGCTTCACCTCGGCAGGCGAGGGCCCGCTGGAGTGGCAGGCCGGCGCCTACTACGCCCGGTGGGAGAACGAATGGGACTCCTGGGCGACGTTTTACGGCGCCACCGAAGTTCTGTGCAACCTGTTCGGCGATTGCGGACGGCCGGGTTCGCTGGGAATTCTTGAGCCCTTGAGTGCGGCGGAACGCAATGCCCTGCCAAGCTCGGACGCGGACCCCAGACTCGGGACGCCGGTGCAGACGCCGACTTTCGAGCAGGAGACAACGAACCGACTGTACTTCCCGTTCGAGAACCGCGACCGCGAGCGCACCAACAAGGCGCTGTTCATTACCGCGAGTTACCGCTTGGACGAACACTGGGAAATCGGCATTGGCGCCCGCCTGGACGACTGGAACGCGGACACGCTGGACCGTAACCGCGATTACTGGGTAACCACCACCGGCTTCTATCCGAACTACGAGAATTACCTGGAGCAAGGCGGCACGGAATTCCTGCCCAAGGCTTCGATTTCGTATTTCACGGAAGCGGGAACACACCTGTATTTCAGTTACGCGCGCGGCTTTGAGCCAGGCAACTACAATCTCTATACGCAGGAGGGCATTCCCTCGCTGGTCCCGTTCAGCAAGGAAACGGCGGACAACTATGAGGTCGGAATCAAGACCTCTCTCGTGTTGGGTGATCGTCCCGTTGATCTGAACGTGGCGGCGTTCTTCATCGACTACACCGACCGCCAATTCGAGTTGCAGAACCAGATTTCGGTGGGCGGCATCATCGAGAACATTCTCAACGCCGGAAGTTCGACGCAATACGGCGCCGAGGTGGACTTTACCTGGGCCGTGAGCGACGAGTTGACGCTCAGCGGCGGCGCCGGCCTGGTCGAGGCGGACTTCGATGAGGACAGTTCGGTGTTCGACGTCATCAATCGCTTCAGCGAAGTCGACAGCCACTTCCCGCCGTGGATATCCAAGAGTTCCGTGAACCTGGCGGCGCAATACCGCAGGCCACTGGCAGGCGGCATGGAGCTGCTGATCCGCGGCACGATGCTCGCCAAGGGTCCTTTCTGGTTCAACACGGAGAACACCGTGAAGCATCCGGGCTTCCAGGTGTTCAACCTGCGGGTTGGCGTGGAGACCGATCGGTGGTCGCTGGCGCTCAACGTGCGCAACGTTTTCGATGAGGGCTACTACACCGACGGCTCGGTGTGGCCTGGGGACTCGGTGCCGGGACGGGACCGCAACGATCCGATCGGCTTGACCTTCAATCCCGTAATCGGCACGCTGGGCCAGCCGCGCCTTGCGACGGTTATTGCGCGGGTCAAGTTCTGAATTTCGATTGAGGAGGTCAGATGTCCGTCGAATCCACCGTTCAGGAAGGGCAGGTCGTATCGGTCCCTGAGACTAAGGGCTACGTCATGAACCAGACGATGTTGCGGATCAAGGATCCGCAACGGTCGCTGGATTTCTATTCCCGGGTCCTGGGAATGACGCTGATCAAGGAATTCCGGTTTCCCGAAATGGAGTTCTCGCTGTATTTCATGGGCTACGTCACGGAAGACGACGAGCCCATTCCGGACGGCGCGGAGGCGCGCGCGGCTTATGCCTTCAGTCAAAAGGCGATGATCGAGCTGACGCATAACTGGGGTACCGAGAGCGACGACGATTTTCCGGGCTATCACGACGGTAACGCCGACCCCCGGGGCTTCGGCCACATCGGGCTGTCCGTGCCGGATGTCTACGAGGCCTGCAAGCGCTTCGAGGACCTGGGCGTGGAGTTCGTCAAGCGTCCGGACGACGGCAAGATGCAGGGGCTGGCCTTCATCAAGGACCCGGACGGCTACTGGATCGAAATCCTCGAAGCCAACAGCTGCGGCTCAATGGCCGTTCGAATGACCGGCTAGGCGGGGATAACGCGGCCGGGGTTGAGGATGCCCTTCGGGTCGAGGGCGTTTTTAAGCCGCCGCATCAGTTCGAGCTCTTCCGGGCTGCGTGAAAGGTGCAGGTAGTCGCGCTTGAGCACGCCGATACCGTGCTCCGCGGAAACAGAGCCGCCGTGGGCGCCGGTGAGCCGGTAGCCGATATCGAAGATAGTCTTCAGATCGCCCTCGCGGCGCGTGCTCACGAAAAGGTGCAGGTTGTTGTCGCCGATATGCCCGAATACCAGGTTGATGGCGTCCGGTAACGCTTCCTTGAGCTCCGTGTCGAATTCATCCAGAAACGCTGCCATCTCGGCGATGTCCATGCTGACGTCCAGGCTGGCGTAGGGCAGCAGGTCGGCGGTGATTTCCGCTACGCCGTCGCGAATGTTCCAGAACGATTGCCGGTCCTTTTCCGACTGGGCGATTGCGGCGTCATCGATCAGTCCGTTCTCCAACGCCCCGGCCAGGACTTCTTCGAATCGCCGGCTGTCCGTTTCCTGGTCGGAGCCTTCCGCTTCCACCAACGCGTAAATCGGGTAATCCCGGTCGAAAGGCGAGCGCAGGCTGTCGCTGTTCCTGATCACACGATCGAAGTAAGGCGACCACATGACTTCATATGCGCTCACCGAGCCGCCAAGTTTGCCCTGCAGCTCACGGAGCAGCGAAACGGCAGGATCGAACGAGCGCACCGCGCACAGGGCCGTGCAGGCGCTCTCGAGTTTCGGGTAGAGACGCAATACCGCGCGCGTAATGACACCCAGCGTTCCTTCCGTGCCCACGAACAACTGTTTGAGGTCGTACCCCGCGTTGTTCTTGAGCATCTTGTTGAGGGAACTGATTACCGTGCCGTCCGCCAGGACCGCTTCCAGGCCCAGCACCAGGTTGCGTGTCATGCCGAAGCGGATCACCTGGTTGCCGCCGGCGTTGGTAGCGATTGCGCCGCCGATATGGCAGGAACCTCGCGCGCCGAAGTCCAGCGGCAGATGAAAGCCTGCGTCCAGCGCCGCTTCCTGTATTGTCTGGAGCGGCGTGCCCGCCCAGACGGAGACCGTCATGGCGGCGGCGTCCAGTTCTTCGATGCCGGTCAGCCTTTCCAGCGACAGGGCGACCTCTCCCGCTTGCGGGGTGGCGCCGCCGGCCAGGCCCGTCATGCCGCCCTGCACCACCACCGGCTGGCCGAGTTCGTGGCAGGTCTTCAGCACGCGGGAAACTTCTTCGGTGGAGCCGGGCCGCACTACTGCCGATGGCCGTAATGCGTTCTCGGCAGTGAAGTCCACGCTGTGGCGCTCACCCACCGAATCACCGGTCATCAGGGAATGCCCCTGCCGGCGTAGAACTTCGATGGTGTTCTCGGTGAGGAGTTCGCTCATTCGGGCCTGCGGTTCGCGCCGTGAGGTTTCGCGGCAACCAATTATGGCGCAAGCAACAGGGCCACGGAAACCCGCACGCTTGATTCAAGCCGGAATTTGTGGAGAATCAATAATCCGGTCACAAATGGGAGATGCCAGGATGCTGAAGTTTGCAAAGAACTTGGCGTGGCTTGGGTCGATAGCTGCAGTGTCGGCTATTACCGTATCGTTGCTGCCCTCCGGCGCAGCGATGGCACAGGAGGGCGCCGCCGGGGAATTCGAAGAGATTGTGGTTACCGCGCGGAAACGCGCGGAGAGCCTGCTGGAAATCCCCGAGTCCGTTTCCGTGCTCACGGGCGCCGACATCGACCGCCAAAACATCAAGGGCCTGGAGGACGTCGGCTTTCAGGTACCCAATCTGAACCTGTCCATGCGCCTTGACGGCTTCCCCAACGTGTCCGTGCGCGGACTGGGTGCTTTCGGGAACACCCAGGGCGTGGGCTTTTATCTCGATGATGTCCAGCTCTTCTCCGACGCCTCATCGCGGTTCGGCGACCTGGAGCGCATCGAGGTGCTGAAGGGCCCGCAGGGTACGCTGTACGGCGGAAGCAATATCGGCGGCGCGGTCAAGTTCGTCAGCGCCCGTCCGGACAGCAGTTCCATGTTCGGGCGCGTCAAGGGCGTGGTCGGCGACCAGGGAATATTCGACGTAGAGGGCAGTCTGAACCTGCCGTTGGGCCAGGGCGACTGGGCCATGCGCCTGTTCGGCTTCTGGGCCAACAACGACGGCTATCTGCTCAACCCGAACCCGCCGCGGCTCAACGGAATTGTCGGCGACAACGACGAGGACATTGGCGCGACGGAGGAATCGGGAGTGCGCGTGGCCCTGAGCGGGCCGCTGGGCGACAACCTTTCGGCCTACATTTCGGTGCGGTCCAACGAATACGAGGGTCCCAACAACACCTGGATCCGCGAACTCGACGAGAGCGACCTGCAGCATCCCAACGAGGTGCCGGCAAGCTTCAACCCGCAGCACGAACGCAACACCACTTCGGGAATGGTCGAGTTGACATGGGAACTGGACGGCTACGACATTACTTCCGTTTCTTCCTGGACGACCACCGAGAGCTTCCGCTTCACGGACCTCGACCAGAAGGAGGAATACCTGCTGTCGCTGTTCCGTCCCGAAGACATGGACGTGTGGACCCAGGAAATCCGGTTCACGTCCACGGAGGAAGGGCCGTTCCAGTGGCTGGGCGGCATCTACTACTCCGGTTACGACGAAAAGATGGACTCGGACCTAGTCTGGTACGACACGGTCATCTATTCGGGCGGCGAGATCAGCGGCCCTCTTGGTTGTGCCGCGGGCTCGCTGTGTTCGGGCGTCTGGGCCGGCGAGACCGTTACCGAGGCGGAGGAGTTGGGCGAAGTGGCGCTGACGCCATTCGAGAAGCGGATGCGCGACAAGAGCCACCTCGCGGCCTTCATCAACGCCACCTATGACCTGGGCGAATGGGAAGTGAGCCTCGGCCTGCGCGGCGATCGCTGGAAGAACGATACGCTGCGTTTCAGCACCGGCCACACAGGCAGCGACAGCGGTACGGAGATTCTGCCGCGGCTGTCGCTGACTCGCTGGCTCAGCGACGATTCCATGCTTTACGGCACGTATTCCCGCGGATACGAGCCGGGCGGCTTCAATATCAGCGAAGACGTGCCGGACCGGCTGGTGCCGTTCGATTCCGAGGAAGCGACCAGCTTCGAGGCCGGCTGGAAGGGCCGCGCGATGGACGGCCGCGTCACGGCCTCGGTCGCGGCCTACTTCATCGATTACAACCAGCGGCAGATCGAGACCCAGATTCCCGCGGAGAACGCCGGAATCGTGGAGCTGATCAACAACGTGGGCGATTCCAAGCAGTTCGGCGTGGAAGCGGACGTGCGGGCGGCCGTCACCGATGCCCTGTCGGTGGCGTTTTCCGCCGGCTGGATCGAGGCGGAATGGGACAGCGGCACGAGCGTGGTGTCCGGGGCTGACGCTGACGGCAATCCGATCATGAAGAGCATCGGCGGGGACACGCCGCCGGTCACGCCCGACTTCAGCTGGAACGTGGGCGCCGACTACGTGCAGCCGCTGGCCAACGGGATGACCTTCAACGCCAGCGTGCAGATCAGCCACAACGGCAAGTACACCGGACTGAGGCTGTCCGATCCGGCAGGAGTGAGCGTGGTCAATCCAAGCTTCACGCTGGTTGGCGCCCAGTTCAGTGTTGCCAGCGAGCGATGGGAGCTGGCGCTGAACGTGGAAAATCTGCTGGACGAGGACTACTACACCGATGTTCAGACCTTCCCGGATTTCTTCTTCCTCGACGGCGACGCGGACGAGATCATCGTGATCGGCACGCTGGGGCAGCCGCAGCTAATAACCGCGAGCGTGAGCTACTCGTTCTGAACGGGACCTGAATTTCGGCAAACGCGAAAGCCCGGCGACCCCGGGCTTTCGTTTCAGGAGCGGGGGCGGGTCGCTTACGCGGCTTCGTGCCCGGCGCCGCTGGGCATTCGCAGGCTCGATGCGCCCAGGTCGGCGGCGGCCTGTTCCAGGTGGCCCAGCATCGCCTCGTCCATGGGATTGGGGAGGATGCCGGCGCCGGCGACGACTTCCGCGGAAACGCGATGCCGCTTCGCCACGCGCCCTGCGCTTTCCTCGATGTATTGCCGAATTCCGCCAGCGCCCGGAGGTCCTACAGCATGCGCTGCGGTTGGATCGGCAGCACCGCGCCACCCTCAGTCAGGGGAAGAGTTGCGCTATTTCTTGCGCTTCAGTTCGATCGTTACGTGGTTCTCTTCACTGACCTTTCCGTCCTGCATGCTCCACCACCGGGTGGTCAAACGATCATCGCCGCGGAAAATATACTCAGCCTGGTGCATGTGTTCGGCTTCGGGCGAGGCCAGGTTGGTGACGCTCTCGAACCGCAACTCAAGGCGGTTCTCGTCATCCGTGGCTTTCACTTCCATACGGGGCTGGTTGCCGGCGGCGCAGTAGTGAGTCATCAGCACCCGGTCGCCGTCGGCGTGGTACATGTTGACCATTTCGTATCCGTCGGGACTGCCGGGCGCCATCACCTCCACCAGTGCGGAACCGCCCGCCGTGAGCCGGAACGTGGAGCCGACCATCTCGGTTTCCGCGCCGTTCTCATCCAGCATGATCCAGTCGCCTTGCAGCGTCGCAAGTCTGTCCATCACGCCTTCTTCATCCGCAGCCGCGTTCGAGCCCGCCAGCGTAAGCGCCAGCAGCGCCGTACCGGAAATTGCAGTTCTGATTCTCATGAATTCCCTCTTTGCTTGCCTGGTCAGTCAGTCCAGCAGCAGGCCGCCGGATATGTTGCTTATGGTACCGGTAATGTGCCCGGCGTCGCCCGAGCATAAAAAGTCCGTCATTGCCGCGCACTCCTCGGCCGAGCCGAGGCGGCCCAGCGGCGCCCGTTCAGCGAGGGCGGCGCGCCGCTCCGGCCCGAGCCGGTCGAGCATGGGGGTATCGATCGGACCGGGAGCGATGGCGTTGACCCGTATGCCGTCCGCCGCCCACTCGCGGGCGAGGTAGCGCACGACGCCGATGATTCCGGCCTTCGCCGCCGTGTAGGCGGGGCCGGACAATTCGTTGCCGCCGTTGATCGCATTTGTGGACGAATACATCAGCATGGCGCCTCCGGTCTGCTTCAGATGCGGATGCACGGCGCGCGCCAGCAGAAACGTGGAAGTGAGATTGACGTCCACCACCCGGTTCCAGTCCTCCAGTGACACGTCCACTAAAGGACCCTCGCCGGTAATCCCCACGGTGTGCACGACCCAGCGCGGCGGTCCCAGTTCCTCGGCGCAGCGCGCGACGGCGCCTGCGACCTGCTCTTCGTCGGTCGCTTCAGCCGGCAGCGTGAGGCCTGCCGGCGCCTCTTGCCCCGGCAGCACCATGGCGCCGACCCTCAGCCCACGCTCCACGAAGCGCCGGACCACGGCCGAGCCGATCCCTCCGGCCGCCCCCGTTACCAGCGCGCACTCCGGTTTGCCCGTCAAATCGCCCCCAAACACGTCATTTCCACACAAACTCCGGCTGTTCGCGCGTTGCGTTCACCACCCCTGTGGGGAGTGTTGGAGGCAGGGATGCCGGAATCAAGCTCCATGGATGGATTCATGCGTCTCCCCGCAGGGGTGGTGAACGCAACGCGCGCTCCCACTGCGGGATCAACTGAAGGTCACGCCGCCTTCGGCACCACCAGCGCAGCCTGTATCCCGTCCAGCATGCTCCAGCGCAGCGAGGCTGAAGCCCGCACCGCCGCGATCGCGCGCTCCTGCAGCGCCTCGTTGGTGGCATAGCGCGCGGTCAGCTCAAGCCCGATGTGCGCGTGTTCCTCGTCCCCCTCGATGTGCACGTGAAAGAATTCCATGTCTTCTTCGCTGAAGCCCATCTTGCGCATCGCGTTTACATAGGCCGGATAAAGAGTGGGCAGCTGCCCCTCCAGCGCGACCATGATGCCGGCGGCCGACTCCGCCAGGTGGCGAATCGTGGACAACTCCCAGATCCAGGCGCGCATGGCCCGCGTGGTCGGAAGGATTTCGTCGCGCAGGTCCGCATTGACCACCTCGTCGCGGGAGAGGCCGCAGGCCTCGGCGAACCTGACCAGCAGGTCCGGATGGCGTTTTTCCGGAGTCTCCGGCATTTCCTCGCCCAGCAGGTTCTCCAGCAGGTGCTGGCGGGCGTCGAGGTCCGGGAGCCGGGCATAGAGTGCGGCGAACTGCTGAGGGATCGGGGCGATGTAGTAATAGTGCTGCACGGCGTAGCGTCCCAGTTGCTCCCGGGACAGGGCGCCTTGCGCCCACAGGCGGCTGAAGGGATGGCCGCCGCCATGACGTGGCTTGCGGGCCGCTTCCAGCGCGTCGAAGAAGTCTTGTTTATTCAGCATGGGATCGTGGTCTCCATTAGTGCATTTCCTCGCCGCCGGTCACGTTCAGCGAGTCGCCGTTTATGTAAACGGCCTGGTCGGAACACAAAAACGCGACGGCATTGGCGGTATCGGTGACTTTTCCTTCACGGCGCATGGGATTTCGCGTGCGGATATTGTCGATGTATTGCTCCAGCGTCAGTCCGAAATGATTGGAGAAATAATCGTTCTGGGTGGCGCCCAGCCCGGTGGTGACGTGGTTGGGGCAAACGGAGTTGACGGTGATTCCGTGCGGGCCCAGTTCCAGGGCGCAGGTTCGCGTCAGGCCGACAAGTCCGTGCTTGGACGCCGTGTAGGCGGCCATGTGCGGGAAACTGGACTTGGCCGCCTGGCTTGCGATGTTGATCACGCGCCCGCCCTCGCCCTGGCTGATCATCTGGCGCGCGGCGTGCTTGGTGCACAGGAAGGGCCCCTTGAGGTTCACGTCCAGTACTGCGTCCCACTTGTCTTCCGACAGTTCAGTGCAGGCGGCGATCAGGTATCCGATGCCGGCGTTGTTGACCAGGATGTCCAGGCGGCCGAAGCGCTCGACGGCGTGCGCCACCGCCGCCTCGACCTGGGACTCGACGCGCACGTCAAGCGGGAAAGCTTCGGCGACGCCGCCCCGGTCCCGAATGCCCTCCACCACGGCCCGCATCGAGTCCGTGGCTCCAATGTGATGATCGGGCATGTGTTCGCCCGGCGATTCGCCCAGGTCCGTGATCAGCACGCTGGCGCCGCACTCGGCCAGCTTCGTAGCGATGCCTTCGCCCAGGCCGCGCGCCCGTCCGGCGCCGGTAACGAGCGCGACCTTGCCACTTAAGTCGTAGTTTTTCATGGGGCGGATTTTAGCCCTTGTTCGTTTTCCCGCTCCGGTTGCGCCGGTTCAGGCGTTGACATCGATTACAACTCTTCCGCTGATCCGCCCGTCCAGTATCTCGTTGGCCAGCTCGGGGAGTTCCGACATGGGCGCCACACGGTAGATGTCGGCGAGTTTCGCGGGATCGACGAGTTCGGCAAGTGCGTCCCAGGCTCGCCGGCGCCTTTCCTCCGAGGCCATCACGGAATCAATGCCGCGCAAGGTCACGCCGCGCAGGATGAACGGCATGACCGTGGCCGGAAGGCGGAATCCTCCGGCCAGCCCCACTGCCGCCACAAGGCCGCCGCGCCGTGTCTGCGCGAGGACCGTGGCCAGCGTAGTTCCGCCGACGGAATCCACCGCCGCCGCCCAGGTCTCCGACTCCAGCGGCTTTGAGTCGCGCGCCAGTTCGTCGCGCGCGATCGTCGCGGCGGCGCCCAGCGATTGCAGGAACTGCGCGCCGTCCGGTTTGCCCGTAACGCCGCTGACCTCGTAGCCGAGTGCGGACAGCAGCATTACCGACACGGCGCCGACGCCACCCGTAGCACCGGTCACAAGGGCCGGTCCGTCTTCGGGAGTGAGGCCGGCGTCCTGAATCGCAAGAACGCTCAGCATTGCGGTGTAGCCTGCAGTTCCCAGCGCCATCGCCTGTTCCGCCGAAAACGCTTCTGGGACCGGCACCAGCCAGGCGCCCTTCAGACGCTGTCGCTGCGCGTAGCCGCCCCAGTATTTTTCCGAGAGCTCATAGCCGTTGACCAGCACCCGGTCGCCGGCCTGAAATCGCGCGTCGCGCGATTCGCGCACGACCCCGGCCAGGTCGATGCCGCAAACCATCGGGAGCCGGCGGCAGATCTTGCCGCGTCCGCTGACCGCCAGGCCGTCCTTGTAATTGAGCGTGGAGTGACTGATCTCTACCAGCACATCCTCGTCGGGAAGGTCCTCCGCTGTGAGTGCCTCCAGTTGCCCCCGAACCTTGCCGTCGCGCTCCCGCGCCACGATGGCATTGAATGTTTCGCTCAAGTTCTCGCTCCCTGGTCAGATTCCCGCCGCCGCCACGATGCCCGGAATCGGCATCTGAATCAAGCGGTTCAGCGGCGGGCGAAGGAGTTGGTCCAGACGGCCCAGGCGGTCAGGCCCAGAAGCGCCAGCAGGACCCAGCCGGGCATGGAGAGTCCCAGCAGCGACCAGTCGACTTCGGCGCATTCGCCCGAGGCGGTCAGGGCTTCTCGCACGGCGGTCACGACGCCGAAGTTCTCCACGATGAAGTCGAAGCTGGCGCCGCAGGGCGGCACGGTGCCTTCGGGCTGGCTCTGTATCCAAAGGTGGCGGACTGCCACGCCGCCGCCGGCCAGTCCGATCGCGCCGCACAGCAACGAATAGACATGGCGAAACCAGCCGGCCGGCCGATGCAGGGCCGCGAGCAGGAATGCCAGGCCCATACCGACGACGGCGAAGCGTTGCAGGAGGCAAAGCGGGCAGGGCGCGTAGCCCTGAACGTGCTCGGCGAAGAGAGCGTATCCGAACAGGAGGAAGCAGGCGCCAGCGCCCAGGAGGTTAAGGGGGCGGGAGCCGGCGTTCAGCACATTGGCGACTTGCGATTTCATATTGCTGGAACCTGGGCGTTTTCACGCTTTGCTTTCGGTAACGCTGCCGGGATGATTTTCGCACAATCGGGCCAGGGCGGCCGCGAATTCCCCGCCGTCCTCGTCGACCAGCGCCGCAGCGCGTAATTCGCGCACGGCGCTCGCGGGATCCGTGCCGCCCCGCAGCGCCGGCAGCGCCTCCGCGATGGCCCGGAAGCGGGCCAGGCCCCGCTCGAATGTCTCGCCGTAACCCTTGACCAGTTGCTGGCAAGCCGCCATTTCAACCGCGAGCTCGTAGTCTTGCGGGGCGAGTTCCGCCAGCGTGGCCAGCCAGTCGCGAATGCGCGCGTCCTCCTCGCGATGCCGCAGCGAACTGAGACGCCAGGCACGCGTGCGCGCCATCGCGCGCATCAGTAGGTAACCCCAGACGCGGTCGGTGGAAATCTTCTTCCCGCCGGTGAAGGCCTGCAGAATCCGGCGCGTAAGGCGCCATTTCATCAGCGGCGCTCCCAGCCAGGCGGGCAGGCTGCCGCAGATTTCCTCCACCCGCGGGCTTAAGTAGTCCACGATTCGCATGAGCTGACCGTTGCCGCCGGCGACTTCCGCGCGAACGCGGGCGAAGCGGGCCGCGCGCGTCTTGAGGTCCGCGACCCGCGCGGTGTCCTCGTAACTCATCCAAAGCGCCAGTCCGCGGGCCGTTTCCGTGAGCAATGTGTGCTGGCGGGCCGCGCTGTCCTGCCTGAGGATGGGCAGCAGGCGGTCCAGGTAGAGTCCCGCGTACGCATGGTTGTGATAGTCCACCAGCCGATGCACGCCGATCCCCAGGACATTTGCGCAGGTGCTCGGAAACTCGCTGGATATCTTCGCCAGGAGCGCCTTTGCGCGCGGGTTTTGCGGCGCGGGAACCGGATCGAATGCCCCGGCGGAAGCGATTTCCGCCGCGGCCGGCTCGGCCCGCTCAGCCTGCGCGGCCTGCTCGTCGTCGGCCGACGCCGCGGCGCGCGCCCGGCCCGCCTCGAATGCCGCCAGGTTCCTCTCCAGGGCTCTGCCGCTCGCCCGGATCGCCTGCTCGCAGGCTTCGCCGGGAAAGGGCAGGGCGCCGGAGCCGGCCAGGGCGCCCAGCACAACCGAACTGATCACGCTGCGGTGCTCCCGGGCCAGGGCTTCCATGTCCAGCGCCACCAGGCGCCTGGCGGTGGCGCGCGCCACCTGCAGGACGGTTTCGCTGTCGGCCAGCCCGTCTCCCAGCGCCGATTTCTCGCCGATGGTGAATACCCGGTGGGTGGACGCGACCAGGGTGGTGCGGTCGCGCGTTACCAGTCCGCGCTGCATGGCGCGCCCGGCTTCCATCAGTTCCGACGCGACTACCAGGTCCACGTCGCCCGGCTGCGGCATCAGCGCAAGCACAGGATCCGCTCCGGCCGCCTCCGCGCCCGCCCGCGGAAAGAACTCCAGGTAGTAGAGAGTGGCGCCGGTGCGCTGGGCGACTCCGGGAACGGAAGTGGCCTGCGCGATGAAGCCGCTGGCTTCAGCCGCGTTCAACAGCCATTGGGTCAACACGCCCCCGCCCTGGCCGCCCAGGGCGGCGATCGCCAGCTTGAAAACGCGCGGCTGCGTCTCTCCTTCTACCACGCCATCGCCCGCTTGCGCTGGCTGCGTCTTTGCAGGAATCCGATCAGAACGCGCCGCAGCCCCTGCATGAACCGCTCGATCGCGCCGGGGTTGTCCACCAGTTCCGCATGGTAGAACGACGGACAAAGTACTGCCGCGTGCGCGACTTCGCCGCACACGCCGCAGCCCACGCAGTCGTAATCCACGGCCGCCACCGGCGCTCGCCGCAGCGGATCGGGATTCGGCTTCACGGTCAGGGACGGGCAGCCCGAAAGCCGGATGCAGGAGTGATCGCCTGTGCAGGTGTCGGCGTCCACGCCGTAGTGCTTGCGCGCCACCCGCTTGCCGGTCTTGCGCAGGCGGTTGAGCAGCGGCCGCGTGCGCCGCTCGCGATTGAGCTGGCACTCGCCCTGCGCCACGATCACCTTGGGCCCCTTTTCCCGCGTGCTCATGGCTTCGCGCAGGATCTTGAGCGTGTCCTTCATGTCGTAGGTATTGAGACTGCGCACCCAGCGCACGCCTACGCCGCGCACGGCGTCGGCGATCGAAAGGCGGGCGGTGCGGCGCGGGGCGTCGGCCTCCGACGAGGGGATCCACTGCCCGCCGGTGGCGGCGGCGTAGCCGTTGTCCACGATGATGGTCACGCCGTCGTGCTCATTGAACACCGCGTTGCTGATGCCGCTGGTCAGGCCGTTGTGCCAGAAGCCCCCGTCGCCCATGATGGACAAGGGACGTTTGTTGCCTCGCGTATGCAGTGCGGATGCGGCCGCGCTGCCCAGCCCGTAGCCCAGGATGCTGGCGCCCAGATTAAAGGGTTCGAGACTGGCGAAGGAATGGCAGCCGATGTCGGCGCTCACGTGCACCGGTCCGACTTCCTTTTGCAGCAGCTTGAGCGAGGAGAACAGGGGACGTTCGGGGCAGCCGGTGCAAAGGCCAGACGGCCTTTCCGGCACCGCCGAAGCAAGTTGCGCGGCGGGAAGCAGGGGCTGCTCGGTCACCGGATTCAGCAGCCGGGGGCCGAACTCTTCCAGAAAGGCCCGAATGCCTTCCTTGAGCACAGATCCGGTGTATTCGCCCGCCATGGGGAAGGGGCCCTTGCCGAGGACCTTCGTCTGCAGGTCGGCGCGGCGAAGGAACTGGTTGGCGGCCTGCTCGATATGCTCGGGCTGGCCCTCTTCCACGATCAGCAGAGAGCGCTTGCCGGTGGCGAATCGGACGAATTCCTCCTCGACAAGCGGGTAGGTGGCATTGAGCACGTACAGCGGCAGGCGCGAGGCGCCAAAGCCGTCGGCCAGGCCCAGCAGTTCCAGCGCCCTGAGCACGCCGTTGTAGAGCCCGCCCTGGAGCACTATCCCGAGCTCGCTTGCCGGCCCGTCGATGAATTCGTTGAGCTTGCGCTCCTTGATGAATCGCACCGCCGCAGGCCAGCGCTGTTCGGTCTTCTCGCGTTCCTGTTCGTAGGTATACGGCGGCAGGATGATGCGGGAAGGATCGCGCTGCGGGGCGGCCAGCGCGTCCTCGGCGGTGAACGGCGGCCGGCGATTGTCGCTGGCGATAAAGCTCCCGTACAGGTGGCAGGCGCGGATGCGCAGCATCAGCATGACCGGCGTATTGCTCGCTTCGGACAGTTCGAAGCCCTGCTGCACCGCGGTCACGATGCTGTCCAGCCGCGGCCTGGGATCGAGCAGCCAGATCTGCGATTTCATGGCAAAGGCGTGGGTGCGCTCCTGCATGATGCTGGCGCCCTCGCCGTAGTCCTCGCCGAGGATGATGAGCGAGCCGCCCTTGACCCCGGAGGAGGCGAGGTTCCCCAGCGCGTCGCTGGCGACGTTGGTGCCCACCGTTGATTTCCAGGTGACCGCGCCGCGCAAGGGATAGTTGATGGAAGCCGCAAGGGTCGCGGCCGCCGTGGCCTCGCTGGCGCTGGACTCGAAGTGCACGCCCAGTTCGTCGAGGATCTCGCCGGCGTCGGCCAGCACGTCCATCAGGTGCGAGACGGGCGCGCCCTGGTAGCCCGCCACGTAGGCCACGCCGGATTGCAACAGCGCCTTGGTGACTGCGAGTATGCCCTCGCCGCGGAATTCCTCGCCCGCGGTCAGGCGCAGCAGTTCAACTTCCCTGGCGAATGATCGTTCGGCCACCTTGCAACTCCACCTCGGTCAGGACCGTGCCAAGTGTACTATCCGGCGCACTGGCCGCAGGCGGTTCAGGAGTCCAGGTTTTTCAGCCTTTCCAGTTGTTCCTGAAGGCTCTCAAGATCGCGTGTCAGCTCTTCGCGGCGGTCGCGCACACCCTTGACAACTGCCGGCGGGGCCTTGGCGAGGAACTGCGGATTGTCGAGCTTGTTTTCGGCCGCCTGCAGGGCCTTTGCCGCTTGCCCGCGGAGCTTGTCGAGGCGGGCGCGTTCGGCAGCGGGGTCGATGACGCCGGCGAGCGGCGTAAGAAGCCGAAGCTCGCCGTGCAGGGCGGCGGCGGCGGGCGGCGCCTCGGCATCGGCGTCGATGAGCGTGAGCTTCTCGATTCCCGCGATCGGGTAAAGAAGCCGCGACAGCGATTCCATCCGCTCCCGGTCGGCTCTTCCGGCGCCCTGCGCCAGCACCTCGAGACGGCGCCCGGGCGGCAGGTCCAGTTCGCCGCGAATCTGCCGTATCCCCAGGACGAATCCCTGCAGCCATTCGATTTCGGCTTCCGCCTCGCGGTCCGCCGGAAACTCATCGGCTTCCGGCCAGGGCGCGATCATGACGCTCTCGCCGCTGGTTCCCGCCAGCGGAGCGGTGCGCCGCCACAAGGCCTCGGTGATGAATGGCATGAAGGGATGCAACGCCCGCAGCACGGCCTCCAGCACGCGAACCAGGGTATGCCGGGCGACCGCGGCGGCCTGCTCGTCGCCGCCGTTCAGCACGATCTTCGCGAGCTCCAGGTACCAGTCGCAATACTCGCGCCACACGAAGTCGTACATGGCGCGGCTGGCCAGGTCCAGGCGGTAGCCCTCGAGCCCTTCGCCGGTTGCCGCAAGCGCCTTGCCCAGCCGTGAGACGATCCAGCGGTCGGCGGGTCCCAGGTGGGCGCTTGACGATGGCGCGCCGTCCTTGCTTCCGGGCGCGCCGCCCTCCTTCCCGGCGGAGACCTGCATGAAGACGAAGCGGGCCGCGTTCCACAGCTTGGTGCAGAAATTGCGGTAGCCGGCGGTTCGCTCAAGGTCGTAACGGATGTCCTGGCCGGTGCTGGCCATGGCGGCGAAACTGAACCGCACGGCATCGGCGCCGAATGCCGGGATGCCTTCGGGAAACTGCCTGCGCGTGGCGCTCTCGATCTGCGGGGCGAGCTGCGGCTGCATCAGGCCCGCTGTCCGTTTGGCCACCAGCGTGTCCAGGTCCACACCGTCTATCAGGTCCAGCGGGTCGATCACGTTGCCCCTGGACTTGGACATCTTATCGCCGTCGTGGTCGCGGATCAGGCCGTGCACGTACACCTCCCTGAATGGCACGTCTCCCATGAACTTCAGCCCCATCATGATCATCCGCGCGACCCAGAAGAACAGGATGTCGAAGCCGGTAACCAGCACCGTGCCGGGATAGAAGCGCTTCAGTTCCGGCGTGTCCTCGGGCCAGCCCAGGGTGGAGAACGGCCACAGGGCCGAGGAAAACCAGGTGTCCAGCACATCGTCGTCCTGCCGCAGCGGATAGTCGTCCAGCAGCTTGTGCCGGCGCCTCGCCTCGGCTTGGTCGCGGCCGACGAAAATCGCGCCGTCCTCGCCGTACCAGGCGGGTATCCGGTGCCCCCACCAGAGCTGGCGGCTGATGCACCAGTCCTCGATATTGCGCATCCACTCGAAATAGGTGGCTGCCCAGTTTTCCGGAACGAAGCGCACGCGTCCGTCCTCGACCGCGGCGATTGCAGGTTCCGCCAGCGCGGCCGCGCGTACGTACCACTGGTCGGTCAGGAAGGGTTCCAGCACGGCCTGGGAGCGGTCGCCGCGCGGAATCACATGGCGATGGCGGGTCACGCCCGTCAGCGCCCCCTGTTCCCTGAGTTTCTCCACCACGGCCTTGCGGGCATCGAACCGGTCCAGCCCCGCAAACTCCGCCGGCGCCGCGTCGCTGATCCGGGCCCGGGCGGTGAGCACGTTGATCGCAGGCAGGCCGTTGCGCCGGCCGATTTCGTAGTCGGTGAAGTCGTGCGCGGGGGTGATCTTTACGCAACCGGTGCCGAACTCCGGGTCCACCGCCTCGTCCGCCACGATGGGGATTTCCCGCCCGACCAGCGGCAGGCGCACCATCCGGCCCACCAGGCTCCGGTAGCGATCGTCGGAGGGATGCACCGCCACGCCTGTGTCTCCCAGCATCGTTTCCGGGCGCGTGGTGTCCACCTCCACGGCGCCCTCTCCGTCCGTCAGCGGGTAGCGCAGACGCCAGAGGTGGCCGTCTTCCTCGCTGGACACCACTTCCAGGTCGGAAAGGGCGGTCTGCAGCACGGGGTCCCAGTTCACCAGTCGCTGTCCACGGTAGATCAGGCCCTCGTCGTGCAATCGCACGAAAACCTCCGTGACCGCCCGGCTGCGGGCTTCGTCCAGCGTGAAGCAGTCGCGCGAGAAGTCCAGAGACGCGCCGAGCCTGCGCAACTGGTCACCGATCCGCCCGCCGGACGACTCCTTCCAGGCCCAGACCCGCCGGACGAACTCTTCGCGCCCCAGTTCGCGGCGGCTCAGGCCTTCGGCTTCAAGCTGCCGCTCCACTACCATCTGGGTAGCGATGCCGGCATGGTCCACGCCCGGCTGCCAGAGTGTGCAGTCGCCGCGCATGCGGTGGTAGCGGGTAAGCGCGTCCATGACCGTGTCCTGGAAGGCGTGGCCCATGTGCAGGCTGCCGGTGACGTTGGGAGGCGGGATGACAATGCAGAAGGGCGGCCCGTCTCCCTTCGGAGCGAACCAGCCCGCCTGCTCCCAGCGGCGGTAGGCTTCGCCCTCCAGTTCAGCCGGGCGGTAGCGCTCCGCCGGCAGTTGCCCGCCCGGCGGACTCACGTTTCGCGCAACCGGGTGTCAGCCCGCATAACTCTGCCCGGCTACTGGCCCAGCAGGAACTCGGTAAGCAGGGGCACGGGCCGTCCCGTGCTGCCCTTGCCGCCTCCCGTCTTCCATGCCGTGCCGGCGATATCCAGGTGCGCCCAGTGCGCGTCCTTGACGAATCGCGACAGGAAGCAGGCGGCGGTCGTGGCGCCGGCGAAGCGCGAGCCGATGTTGGCCATGTCGGCGAAGTTGCTCTTCAGGTCCGGCATGTATTCGGGGCCCACGGGCAGTCGCCAGGCCGGGTCGCTGGCCTTCTCGCCGGCCTTGCGCAGTTCTTCGGCGAGTTCGTCGTTGTTGGCGAACAATCCGCTGTAGTGCCTGCCCAGCGCCATCAGACAGGCGCCCGTAAGGGTGGCGACGTCGACGATTTTCGAGGGCTTGTAGCGCAGCGAATAGTAGAGCGCGTCGGCCAGTATCAGCCGGCCCTCGGCGTCCGTATTGAGGATCTCGATGGTTTCGCCGGACATCGCCTTGACGATGTCGCCCGGCTTGGTGGCGCGCCCGCTGGGCATGTTCTCGACCGCCGCCGCCAGGACCACTAGGTTGATCGGGAGCCTGAGTTCGATCGTGGCATGCAGGGCCGCCAGCACCGAGCCGGCGCCGCTCATGTCGAACTTCATCTCGTCCATCGCCCGGCCGGGTTTCAGCGAAATCCCGCCGGTGTCGAAGGTCACGCCCTTGCCGACCAGGGCCACCGGCGGCGAATCTTCCGGCCCGCCCCGGTAATGCAGCACGATCAGTCGGGGCCTCAGCTCGCTGCCTTCGCAAACCGACAGCAGCGAGTTCATGCCCAGTTCCTTCATTTCCTCTTCCTGGAGAATGTCGGCGGTTACGCGGGTGCTGCGGCTCGCCAGCTTGCGGGCCTCCGACTCCAGGTAGGCCGGGGTGCAGACGTTGGCCGGCAGGTTGCCCAGTTCGCGCGCATAGTTGCAGGCCCGTCCGATGGCGCGACCCTGCCTGAGGCCCGATTTCGCCTGCGCGGCTTCGTCATCGCCATCGATTGCGACGGTGAGCCGGCGGTCCTTCGGCCGCGTGTCTTTCGCCTTCTTGCGGGTCGCCGTGTAGCGATAGGTGGCGTAGACCCACTGTTCGGCGAAACTCCGCGCCTTGCCCGTTGCGTCCATGCCCGGCACGTCTTCCAGCCCCATCAGGTTGACCACCGTTCTCGCGCTTGACCGCTCGGCCCTCTTTGCGGCGGCCCCCACCGCCTTGCGCCAGCCGGTGGCATCAAGCTTGTCCTTGTTGCCGAGGCCGGCGAGCAGCAGATGGCGCACGCCCAGTCTGCCGGTATGGGTAAGAAGCAGCGTATCTCCGGGCCTGCCCCGAATGTCGCCCGAAGCCATCGCATCGCTGATCTGCTTGCGCATGCCCCCGCTCAAACCGGCGGTGGCCTTCGCGGGAGTGCCGTCCTGATAGACGGGCGCTATCGCCAGGTCAGCTTGTAAACTGTTCAACTTCTCCGTGGTGATTTCGAATTGCATGCGGTCGCCTCTTGAAAACTCGGCCAACGGCGCTGCTTTAGGGCATTCCTCGCAGGCCGTAACGGTGGCTCATTCTATTGCCTTTGAGGCCTGCAACCTGCGCCTTTCCCCTGCCCGTCCTGCCGGGGAGCGTTGGAGCCAGGGATGGCGGAACCGAGCCAGGATGGCGCCTCCCCGGCGGGACGGGCAGGGGAAAGGCGTCCTTGGCAGCCACTTAAGGGATGACGCCAGGGTTGCGGCACGGTACTGATGCGCATCCTGGACCGCTACATCTTTCGCGAGGGCCTGGTGGCGTTTACCGGCGCGCTGGCGGTTCTGCTGGTCCTGCTGGGGACTAACCAGTGCGTTCGCATACTGTCCGCGGCAGCCGAGCAAAGCCTGCCCCGCGACGCTGTGCTGCCGATGATCGGCTACACCTGCCTGCAGTACCTGCCGGTGATCATGCCGGCTGCGCTGTTCTTCGGGTTGCTCCTGGCACTTGGGCGCCTGTACCGCGACAGCGAGTTGCCCGTGATCCGGGCCTGCGGATACGGCGCCCGTTCCCAGCTCAGGCCGGTGCTTGCGCTGGCCTTGCCGGTGGCCGCGCTGGCCTGCTGGATGACCCTGGACCTGGCGCCCGCCGCGCGCAGCGCGGCGGATGAACTGGAGCGGGAGGCAGCTTCCATGGGCGACCTGCGCCGGCTGGAGCCGGGTCATTTCGTTTCCATGGGCGGCCAGGGAGTGGTGTATTCCGAGGAGGCGGACGAGCAGGGGCAGCTCTACCGGGTGTTCGCCCACAGGCGCGTGGACGGGCGCATGCAGATCATCGTGACCGATCGGATGGCCTTGCGGGAAACCGCGGACCCGATGGTGCGCATGGTGACCTTCTACGACGGCGTACTGTACGACGGCTGGCCGGGCGAGGCGCAGATCCGCATCGTGCGTTTTGCCGAGCACGGTATACCGGCGATCATGCCCGACGCGGAGTCCGGGGCAACGAAGATGGACGCGGTGCCCAGTTCGGAATTGTGGTTGCGAGGCGATCCGGAATCGTCGCTGGAACTGCAGCGCCGCCTTTCCGCGCCCCTCGTCCTGCTGATCCTGGCCGTGATGGCGCTTCCCCTGAGCCGCCGGCTGCCGCGCCAGAGCCGCTTCGCCTCGCTGCCCTGGGCATTGCTGGTGTACGTGATCTATACCAACCTGGTCACCGCGGCGCTTTCCTGGGCCACGCAGGGAATCACGCCGCTGTGGCTCGGCGTGTGGTGGGTTCACCTGTTGCTGGCCCTGGCGGCCGCCGCGTATTTCGGGATGGGCGATTCGCATCGGCTCAAGCAATTCAGCCGGCGAATCCGCGCCGTGCGCACGGCATGACGCTCCTCGACCGATACTTGCTGCGCGGCGTGGTGCCGCTGGTGCTCGTTTGCCTGTGCGCGCTCATGTCGCTCTCGCTGTTCGTGGATTTCGCCCAGCAGTCCCGCATGGCGGGCCAGGGTACGTACACGCTGCTCGACGGCCTGGCCTATGCCGCGTTGCGCATGCCCCAATTCGCGTTCGACGCCTTGCCCGCGGCCGCGATTATCGGGACGTTTCTTGCGCTGGGCAATTTTTCCGCTCACAACGAACTGACGGTGGCCAGGGCTTCCGGCGTTTCGGTGCTAAGGCTGTCGGTTCCGGTGTGGGCCGCGGGGGCGCTGTTTCTCCTGCTGGCCGTGTTCCTCGGTGAGTCGCTGGCCCCACCCATGCATGCTCTGGGCAAACGCATGCGGGCCGCCGCACTCAACCCGACACCGGCGCTGACCCAGGGTGAAAGCGTGTGGATGCGCGACGGCGACCTGATTCTGAATCTCCGGCCCGGCGGCGAAGGGGAGGGCTACGCGAGCGCGTTCCTGTTCCGTCTGGCGCCGGGCGGAATCGGCACTTTCGGCCGGGCGCGGGCCGCCAGGATCAACGAGGACGGCAAGCTGGAACTCGGAGGCTATGAGGAGACCGTGATCGGCGCGGAAGGCACGCGGGTGTCGTACAGCGATCTCAGGGTCACGGAAACGCGCTTGAGCCCCGATATCGTCGAACTCGTCGAGTTGCGCCCCGACCTGATGACAATCGGCAGCCTTTCGCGCTACGCGCGCTACCTGGAGGCGAACCAGCTCAGCGGTCAGCGCTTCCGGCTGGAGATGCAGTCGCGGCTGGCGACCATGGCGGCGGTGGCGCTTATGTGCGTGCTTGCCTTACCTCTGGTCTTTACCAACAGAAGGACCCTGGGAGGCGGCGCCCGGGCGGCGCTGGGCCTGGGCATCGCACTGATCTGGTTTCTGGCTAACCGCGGAGTGGCCGAAGCCGGCCAGCTCTACGGGCTGCCGCCCTGGCTGGCGGGCTGGGCGCCTACTTTCCTTCTGGGCCTGGCCGTGATCCTGCTCCTGATACGCGCCGACCGGCTGCGCCGGCGCCGGGCCCCGGATTGAGCGAATGTCGTATGCGGATATGGCGCTCCCTAGGGGAATCGAACCCCTGTTTCCAGATTGAGAGCCTGGTGTCCTGACCCCTAGACGAAGGGAGCGTATTGTGCGCTCAAGGCGCGGCGCGTTCGCCGTGCGATATTATAGGCAGCCGAAGCAGGGCGTGCTTCACATGCGCGCCGCGACATTCGCAGTCGGAGTCCCGTACTCGATCAAAACAACGGCGCTGAAAATCAATTCGGGCGAACCGCGCATTCAGGCGCGGCAGCTTCCGTCCAACGTTGCAAGGGTGCTACGCGGCCTGCACCGGGCGGGTTATCGCGCCTGTGTGGTGGGTGGCGGCGTGCGCGACCTGCTGCTGAATCTCAAGCCCAAGGACTTTGACATCGTTACCGACGCCAGGCCGGAACAGGTCAAGAAGCTGTTCCGCAGGGTGCTGCTCATCGGGCGCCGGTTTCGCCTGGCGCACGTGATGTTCGGACGCGAGTACATCGAGGTCGCCACGTTTCGCGGAACAGGCGAGGAAGCATCGGACCCGAAGGGCCTGGTGGTCAGGGGAAACAATGGACGCATCCTGCGGGACAACCGATTCGGGAGCCTTGAAGAAGACGTCCTGAGGCGCGATTTCACGATCAATGCGCTGTACTGGGATTACGCCGAAGGGCGCATTATCGATCACGTCGGTGGCCTCAAGGACATTGCCGCTCGCCGGCTGCGCCTGATCGGCGAACCGCGCCTTCGCTATGAGGAGGACCCTGTGCGGATGCTGCGCGGCGCGCGCTTTGCGGCCAAGCTGGGCTGCAAGCTGGACGCCCGTTGCTCGAAGCCGATTCCGGAAATGGCCCGGTTGCTCAGGGCGGAGCCGACTGCCCGCCTCCTGGAAGAAGTACGCAAGCTGTTCCTTGCCGGACATGCCGTTGCCAGCTTTGAACAGCTGCGCCGCTTCGGGCTGCTCGACGAACTGTTTCCGTTTCTGGGTCCGTGGATGGAGTCCGAGCCTAAGGCCGGGGAATTTGTTCACGATGCCCTTGCAGCCACCGACAGGAGACTGAGCGAGGGTTCTCACGCCAGCCTTATGTTCCTGTTGTGCGTGTTCTACTGGGGGCCCACTTCACGGGCCGTGGCTGCCGGCGGCAGCAAGAGTCCCCGCTACAGGCAGATTACCGAAGCCTTCCGCGGGATTGTTAAGGACAGCAAGTACGGACTGCGGCCGACGAAAAGAATGATGGCGGACATGGAGGACGTGCTCGCACGGCAAGCGCTGCTGGAGGCACAGCCGCGGCGGCGTGTGAACCAGACGCTGAAGCATCCGCTGTTCCGCCCGGCTTATCGCCTGCTGTGTCTGCGGCGGCGCCTGGGTGAAATCGACGAACAGTGTGTTCTCTACTGGCAGAAGAGGGCAGGGTTGGCGCCCTCGCGTTCCTGGTCGAAGCGCCGCCGCGTGAAATCGGGCCGCGGCGGCAAACGGAATTCGCACGGAAATGAAAAAACGGTCCGATAGCGGCCGATACATCGCTGTCGAAGGCTGCATCGGCGCCGGCAAGTCCACGGTCGCGCACTTGCTGGCGGACCGGATGAACGGCGAGCTGATCGTGGAGGCGCCGCACGGCAACCCCTTTCTGGAGCGCTTCTACAACGGGGTCACCCAGGCCGCGCTGCCTTCCCAGCTCTATTTTCTGCTCCACCGCACGCAACTCGCCGAACGCATCAAGAAGGACGACCTGTTCCCGACCACCCGCATCAGCGACTTTCTGCTGGAACGTGACCGGGTTTATGCCGAGTGCACGCTGGCGCCGGATGAATTGCAGGTTTACGATATGGTGCGCGAGGCTGTCGCGATCGATCCGCCGGTGCCGGATCTGGTGCTTTTCCTGCAAACGCCTGTTCGAACCCTCCTGAAGCGAATCGCCAACCGCGGCATTCCGATGGAAAGGCGCATAAGCTCCGAATACCTCGAGCTGCTCAACGAGGCGATGGCGCGATTTATACTGGACTACGACGAGGCGCCGGTACTGATAGTGAACACCGAAGCCATTGATCTGGTCAACAACGATGCGCACATCGAACTGCTGCTCAACGAAATGGAACAGGCCCGGTCCGGCCGCACCTACTTTGATCCCAGCGGCCTGGTCGTCTGATCATCGCAGGGCGCCCCGGCGTTTCCGAATCCCGCTAGCCTAGGTCATCCCGCGTGTACGTTCAGCTGAAACAGCGCGACATGCGCCGGCCTCCGGTGAACGTGAGCACGCTGGCGCGGATGAAGAAGGAGCGCGAACCCATCGCCTGCCTTACTGCGTACGACGCCAGCTTTGCCCGCCTGGTGGACCAGTCCGGAGTGGACCTGGTGCTGGTGGGCGATTCGCTGGGCATGGTCATACAGGGGCATGACACCACCGTGCCGGTAACGGTGGAGGACATCATCTACCACAGCCGGCACGTGGCCCGGGCGCTGACCCATGCCTTCCTCGTGGCCGACATGCCCTTCATGAGTTACAGCGAGCCCGAACAGGCGCTGGACAATGCCGTGCGGCTCATGCAGGAAGGCGCGGCAATGATGGTCAAGCTGGAAGGCGGTGAAGGCCAGTGCAGGATCGTGGAGCACCTGGCGCGGCACGACATCCCGGTATGCGCGCATATCGGCCTGCGCCCACAGTCGGTCCACAAGATCGGCGGATTCAAGGTGCACGGTCGCGACCCCTCGCAGGCGGAGCAAATGGTGGCCAGCGCCCGCCGGCTGGAGGAATCGGGGGCCGACGTGGTCCTGCTCGAGTGCGTGCCGAACGAGCTGGGCCGGGCGATTGCCGGGCACTGCCGGGTGCCGGTCATAGGCATCGGCGCGGGACCTGACGTCGACGGTCAGATCCTGGTCCTCTATGACATGCTCGGCATCACCCAGGGTCCCTTGCCGCGGTTCGTGCGCAATTTCATCACCGGGGCGGAAGATCCGCAGGCGGCCTGCGAAGCTTACGTGCAGGCCGTCAAGTCAGGCGAATATCCGGCCCCCGAGCACTGTTTTTCCTGAACTGACGCTTTCCGCGAATGCAACAGGCAGTTCTGTGCGGTCGCTCCTGCACCCTTCTGTGTCCGGAGCCAGCAGCTAGACCGTGCAGATAGTCGCGAGCAAGGCGCAAGTGCGCGCGCAGGTCGGCCGCTGGCGGGAGGCGGGCGAGAGAGTCACGCTGGTCCCCACGATGGGCGCCCTGCACAAGGCGCATATGGACCTGGCCCGGCTGGCCGGCAGGCGTGGCCGGGTGATAGTGAGCATATTCGTCAATCCAACGCAGTTCGCGCCCGGCGAGGATTTCGAGCGCTATCCCCGCGAGCTGGATGCGGACGCGGACCTGCTGCGCGAGGCGGGTGTCGACCTGCTTTTCGCGCCCGGGCAGGACGAGGTCTATCCCCGGGGCCTGGAAGACCCCACGCGGGTGGAGGTGCCCGGATTATCGGGCGACCTGTGCGGGGCATACCGCCCCACGCATTTTTCCGGGGTGACGTCGGTCGTGGCTCGTTTGCTGCTGATGGTTCTGCCCGACGCCGTCGTGTTCGGGCGCAAGGACTATCAGCAGCTTGTGATTCTGCGGCGCATGGTCGAAGACCTGCATGTGCCGGTCGAAGTGGTCGAGGGCCCGATTACGCGCGAGATGGACGGGCTGGCCATGAGTTCGCGCAACCGCTACCTTACGGAAGCGCAACGGCGGGCAGCGCCGGCCCTGCATGCCGAACTGCGGCGTTGCGCCGCGCGCATCGAGGCAGGCGAGCGCGACTTTGCCGGACTGGAGCGGGAGGCAGCGGCGCGGCTGAAGGATGCCGGCTTTGCGCCGGACTACGTTGCCGTGCGCCGGGCCGCCGATCTCGGCCCGCCGCCGGCATCGGCCGCGGGCGAGTGGGTCGTACTGGCCGCCGCCTGGCTCGGTTCCGCCCGCCTGATCGACAACGTGGTCTGCGGCGCTGCATCCTGATCGCCTGCCTGCCTCTCGAGTGCCCAGCGAACGTGCTCGCGCACGATTTCACTGGGGTGCGACAGGCGCTTGCGAAGCGACTCCATCGCCGCCGCAGAGCGGGTGGCATTACCCAGCGCGATTGCGAGGTTTCTGAGCCAGCCCGCATAGCCGGCGCGGCGCAGGGCGCTGCCGCGGGTGCGTTCCCGCCAATGATCCTCGCTCCACGCGAAAAGGCTGGTCAGGCCAGCGTTGTCCAGGCCCCGCCGCGGGGCGAAAGCGGCCTCTTCAGTGGGTCGCGCATGACGGTTCCAGGGACACACCAGCTGGCAATCGTCGCAGCCGAAAATGCGATTGCCGATGCGCGGCCGCAATTCCAGCGGAATGGGGCCCCGATGCTCTATGGTGAGGTAGGAGATACAGCGCCGGGCGTCGAGTTGATACGGCGCCACGATGGCCTCCGTGGGACAGATGTCCAGGCATGCCCGGCAACTGCCGCAGTGGTCGCCAACCGGGTCATCCACCGGTAGCGGGAGGTCGGTATAGATCTCGCCGAGGAAGAACCACGAGCCTTCGTGGCGGTTGATCAGGTTGGTGTGCTTGCCGATCCATCCCAGTCCGGCTCCCGCCGCCAGCGGTTTTTCCATGACCGGAGCGCTGTCCACGAAAACCCGGTAGCCCATGGGTCCGGCCATTGAGGCGATGCGCTCCGCCAGCCTGCGCAGTCGTCTGCGCATCAGGCGGTGGTAGTCCCTGCCGAGCGCGTAACGCGAAATATAGGCCTTGTCCGGGTCGGCCAGCACCGCCAGCGCCGGGGCCGCCTCCCGTGACCAGTAGTGCATGCGGAAGCAGAGCACCCTCAGCGTGCCGCGAAGCAGTTCGGCAGGCCGCGTGCGCTTGCGTCCATGGCGCGCCATCCATCCCATGGTTCCGTGCCGCCCCAGTTCCAGCCAGCGCTCCAGGCGCGCCTCGGATTGCGCAAGGTCGATGCCCGCCACCCCGGCCTGCTCGAAGCCGAATTCGCGTGCCAGCGCCGGAAGCCGGGCCGCAATCCGCATGTGTTCGGCGGACGGTTGCATGGGGTGCAAGAGTATAGATTGACCCTCCGCCGTTCGGATACGCGCAGCGATTTCGGGCAATATTCGTGCTGATGAGTTATCGCACCGCTTACTCCACCGCCGCCGTCCGCGCGCTGGAAGCCGCGCTGATGGCAAGCGAGGGCATCACCAGCAACACGCTGATGGAACGCGCCGGTAAGGCTGCGTACGCACGCGTTCGCGAGATTTTTCCCGATTCCCGGCGGTGGGCAGTCCTGGCCGGCGGCGGCAACAATGCGGGCGACGGCTTCGTCATGGCGCGCCTGGCAAGGCAGGAAGGGATCGACGTCAAGGTCATGCTGCTGTCTCCGGGCAGTCGTGCGCGGGGTGATGCCGCCACCCAGTTCGTGGCGGCGCGGCAAGCTGCCGTGCCGGCGGGACCGTGGGTGCGGTCCGGGCTGGACGGCTGCGACCTGATCGTGGACGCCATGCTTGGAATCGGGCTGGACCGCCCGCTGGGAGGGCGTTATCTCGAAGCCGTGCGGGCGGTCAACAACGGCGGAGCGCCAGCCGTGGCGGTCGACATTCCCACTGGCCTGCACGGCGACACCGGGGCCTCGATGACGGCTGCGGTCCGCTCGGCGCTGACGGTGACCTTCGTGGCTGAGAAACGCGGCTTGTTCCTGGGTGATGCGCCGAATTACGTGGGACGGCGGGTGCTGGAGCCCCTCGGACGGATCACGCCGGAAAGACTGGCGGAGCTGGAGACCGGGTTCGCCGGAGAGCCGGCGCTGCGCGTGTTTACCGGAGAGACGCTGCGGGCGATGCTTCCCCCCAGGGATGCCACCGACCACAAGGGCCGCTTCGGGCATGTGCTGGTGATCGCCGGGGGGCCGGGAATGGGCGGCGCGGCCCGGCTTGCCGGCGAAGGCGCGCTGCGCGCCGGCGCGGGACTGGTGTCCGTGGCCACGCACCCGGAACACTCGGCCGCCCTGCTGTCCTCACGCCCCGAACTCATGGTGCGAGGCGCCCGCGGCGCGGCAGACCTTGCCCCCCTGCTGGAACGGGCTACGGTCCTGGCGGTCGGCTGCGGTCTGGGACAAGATGCCTGGGCGCGCGAGTTGTTCGCGGCGGCGCAGGGAAGCAAGCTGCCTGTCGTGGTGGACGCAGACAGCCTCGGTCTGGCGGCCGGCGCCGGCGCGAGTTCCGCCCCCAGAATCCTGACGCCTCACCCTGGCGAGGCGGGGCGATTGCTGGATCGCCCCAGTGCCCGGGTGCAGGCCGATCGTCTGGACGCCCTTGCGGCCCTGAGACGGCGCTACGGTGGCGTGACGCTGCTCAAGGGCGCAAACACGCTGGTGTCGGGAAGCGGCAAACCGCCCTGGGTAGTCGATGCCGGCAATCCCGGAATGGCGACGGCAGGGATGGGCGATGTGCTTACCGGGCTGTTGGCGGGCCTGTGGGCGCAGTTCCCCGCATCGGAACCGGAAGACCTGGCCGCAATGGCCGCCTTCATTCATGCCCGGGCCGGTGACCGTGCGGCAGTCGCCGGTCAGCGAGGCATGATTGCCGGCGACCTGCTTGACGCGCTGCGTGATGGCTTGAACCCGTCGAAGTCTCTTGCTTCCGGAATTGAGCGAGGGGAGCAGGCAACTATCTTGCCGGCTAACATGACATGATCGATATTTGGGCATGATTCGATCTTTTTGGTAACAAGGACACTGAAGAACTCTTCGTGGAGCAGAAGAATCGACGTTTTTCGAATATCTCTCGTGTCGCATTGCGGAAGTTGATTCAAGTGAACCAAGCCTCAAGACTTTCGGACCTGGCCGTTCCGCCCGGCAATCACCTTGAGAAACTACGGCGCGATCTGGCTGGTCTTCATTCAATTCGTATCAACGATCAATGGCGCATTATTTTTCGCTGGACTGAATTCGGCCCTGAGGACGTCGCCATTGAGGATTATCATTAGGAGTATGCCCATGTCAGCCTTCGACGGTTTAATCGTATGAGTTTGCCAATCACGCCTGGGGAAATACTGCTGGAGGAATACCTCAAGCCAATGGGCATTTCAATTCAGCAAATGGCCCGCGCCATCGGCGTTAGTCACGATGATCTGGAGAAAATAGTTCAGGCCGACCGTCCAATCACTCCGAGGATGTCAATTCTCATTGGCGCCTTTTTCCGGCAATCGGACAGTTTCTGGCACGGTATCCAGTCAGAATGCGACGTTCGCAGAGAGCTGGACAAGAAGCCTGAACTAACGGCGAACATTCGTTCCGCACAGTCATTGGTCCAGCCGGCGTCAAGCCCGGCACCAGACAGTATGGATCCGCAGCCTTAGTCTGGAGCGAGGGGCGCAGGAAAGAAATCTTGGGCTGAGAATCCAAAACGTCAGTTGGGTTCAGAGTAGAACTGAATGATGGCGCCGTCGGGCGTCTCCACCGCGAACAGGTCAACGTTTCCGTAAGGTTCCAGCTGCACGCGGCTGATCCCGTTTCGTATGGCGCCGCCCCTTTCGCGTATCCGGTCGCGGGCTTCGGCGGCGTCCTCGACTTCGAAGCGGACCGCCAGGGTTCCGAGATTGGGGGCCCGGCAGCGGTCCGAGTAATCGAACCCGCTCATACCCATGACTTCGATAAATTCCATGCGCCCGAATTCTCCGGGTCGCGTTTCCACGATGCCGGCGCGGTAGGGAACCGTTGTGGTCAGGCTCAAGGGGATGCCCAGCGGCGTGGGGGTGGGCTCCGGCGCCAGGAACGGATCGCCCTTGTAATAGGAACCAAACCCAAGGACGTTCGTGTAGAAGTCATGGGTTGCGTCCCGGTCCCTGACCATCTGCATGATGTTGAACGGGCCGGTCAGTGTTTCGAAAGCCGGGATGGAGTCGGGAAGGGGCGGTTTGAGACGCTCGTAGCCCTGCACCTGCACGCCGTCCGGCCCGCGGTAGATCACTACCCGCAAATCGGAGCCGCGAAAAGAAAGACTCGTAATCGGGGTCTCGGTCCACCAGCCGAGATCGATGGCCTTGCGGTAGATCTCAGGCATGTTTTTCATCCGCACCATCATGCTGAAATAGCATCCGGTGTCCCAGGCCCTGGAGCCGGGGCGCATCGGCACGCGCTGTCCCGCGTCGTCGAAGCGCACCAGCCGGATCAGCCCGGACGCGTAATCGGCGGGGCCGAGCAGCAGCGCCTCGCCCGATGCGGCCTCAGGCAATTCCCAGGCCGCGACCAGGGACGGATCGAGTGGGCCGCGCCACTTTGCCTCATATTCTCCGATCTCGAGAAAGAACCTTCCCGTGCGGTCGATATCGCTGACGCTGACGACGGCCTCCTGCCAGGGCTGCTCCGTTACCGGCGCAACGCCGCTCTGTTCCGCATGGGATGAAGCAAAGAACAGAATCCCGGCAATTGCGCACGTGAGGAGCGTCCCGGTATTGGCGTGGTGGCGGGCGCACAGGCGCGGACAAGCATGTATTGAATTCATGGGGACTAATGGTACCGCTACGTTGACTTGAAATACAGTTAAAAGAAAATTAGACTTACGTATTCCAAATTTCCGGAATGTAGTGAATGATTGAGAGAGACGGCCATATCAGGGCATTACGGCGGCTGTTCTCCAACAACCCCATCGTTGTGCTGCTGGGCCCACGGGGGGCAGGAAAGTCGACGCTGGCGCGTGAGTTCGCGCAGCGCTCGCGCTCGAATTCCTACTTCTTCGATTTGCGCGCGGCGGCCGACCGCTCCAGGCTTGAAGATCCGACGCTGGCCCTGTCCAACCTTCAGGGCCTGGTTGTCCTTGACGAGATCCACCGTGCCCCTCAGGTACTTTCCGATGTGCGGCAGTTGTCGCTGAGGTCCTGGAACCCGGCACGATT
This sequence comes from uncultured Gammaproteobacteria bacterium, assembly GCA_951828235.1. Taxonomy (GTDB): domain Bacteria; phylum Pseudomonadota; class Gammaproteobacteria; order Steroidobacterales; family Foliamicaceae; genus Foliamicus. The sequence continues at coordinate 470,573 of OX639965.1, read as the reverse complement.
TCTCATACTAAGCAGCATCGCCAGTGAGGAGCTGCTTGAGCAGTTCGAGCCGCTCTCGGGTTTCACTGCCTACTATGAGCTTCCCGGCCTCTTGTCCGCGGAACTTCCCGTGCCCCAGGCGAACCTGCTGTGGCTAAGGGGCGGTCTGCCGCGCTCGTACAGCGCCGGCAGCGACGAGGACAGCTACGACTGGCGCGATCGCTACGTTCGCGACTTTCTGGAGCGTGACATCCATCGCCTGACTTCCAATGCCCCGACGGACAGGATCGAACGGTTCCTGATCATGCTGGCGCACTGCCACGCGCAGGTGTGGAACGGTTCGGAGCTGGCGCGCTCGCTGGGTGTCTCGCATCACACTGCGCGCCGTTATCTGAAGATTATCGAGTCCGCCTTTATCGTGCGCAGGCTCGAGCCCTGGCACGCGAACCTGCCCCGGCGCCAGGTAAAGTCGCCCAAGGTGTATTTTCGGGATTCCGGCCTCCTGCATTACTGTCTCGGCATATCGAACCTGCGCGAGCTGGAGCGACACCCGAGGTCGGGGGCGTCCTGGGAAGGCTTCGTGCTCGAGAACCTGATCCGTGTCCTTGAAAAACGGAAAACGCAGTTCTATTTCTGGGCGGCGCACACCGGCGCCAGGGTGGACCTGATTGCCAAGAGCGGCAGGCAGCTCCGCGGATTCGAAATCCGTCGAACCTCATCACCCCGCATTACCCGCACCGTGAAGACCGCGCTGGAAGAACTTTCGCTGACCCGGATGGACATCGTCTACGCGGGATCCGAAAGCCTGCGACTGGACAGGCGGGTCCGCGCGATTTCCGCCGAGCGCCTGCACGAGGACGTATGAGCCTTGACGGGCCCTGACGGCGTGCCGGGACCAGCGGCCGCTTTCAGCGCCTGCAGCGCCGACGGCCTCGCGGCACTGGGACGGGCCATCGGCAGGGGGCTCCGTGACGAGTCTGTCGATCGGCCATCCCTGCTCATCGCCCTGGACGGAGAACTGGGGGCCGGCAAGACGACGCTTGCCGCCGCTGCGCTGGCGGCGCTGGGCGTGCAATCGCCGGTGACCAGTCCCACCTACGGGCTGGTGCATCCGTACACCATTTCCCTCGACATCGGCAAGACGGTCGAGGTGCTCCATGTGGACTTGTACCGCATGCGCCATTCGGGCGAACTGGATGAACTCGGTCTTCAGGACGGCTTTCAATACAGGTCCGGGGAGGCCTGCCGGGTCATGCTGGTGGAGTGGTTCGAAAATGCCCGGGGGAACCTGGGCCCGCCCGACCTTTCGCTTCACCTGTCGCATGCGGACTCCGGCCGGCTGGTCAGTCTGCGGGCCAATTCAGGTTCGGGCGGACGGATTTTGCGGTCCGTGCGCAAGGTGGCGCACCCCGAACTGGAAGCAATGTACGAAGCAAATTAAATTCTAAGAATAGCTTCCTAATATATTTGAGTTTTTCCTTGACAAGCTGTCCGTCGGGGCTATACTCGCCAGCGAGGAAAGCCGAGAAAGCAGCAGCCATGATCGCCCATCGCCTTGCCGTTGCGCTGGTTGCCGGGCTCTTGACCGGCACCCTGAGTGCGGCGCCCGCGCGCATACAAAGCATCCGCGTTGCGGAGTACGATTCCAAGACCCGCGTGGTCCTCGAACTGGATCAGGCGCGCAGCCACAAGCTGGAGGTGCTGGACGGGCAGCCGAGGGTAGTCGTGGACCTCTATTCGGCCAGTCTCGCCGCCTCGCTTCCCGAACGTGGAACAGGGATCGTGCGGCGCATACGCCACGGCCGTCATCCGGGCGACATGCTCAGGGTGGTGTTCGACCTTCACGCTTCCGCTACCGCCACCAGTTTTGGCATCGCGGCAGGCAAGGATGGACGCGGTCATCGCATCGTCGTGGACATATTTCCCGGTGGCGTCGAGTCGGAAGCCGCAGCGGAAGAAAGGGCTCAGCCCGCTGTTCGGGACGTGCTGGTCGCTATCGATGCCGGGCACGGCGGCAAGGACCCGGGCGCTATCGGCAGGGGAGGATCGAGGGAAAAGACCGTGGTCCTTGCGATCGCCCGCCGACTGGCGCGGCAGATCGATAAAGAGCCGGGCATGTCTTCCATGCTGACGCGCGACGGCGATTACTATATCCAGCTCCGCCGGCGTTACGCCCTCGCGCAAGAGCGCAACGCCGACCTGTTCGTTTCGGTTCACGCGGACGCCGTCAGGAGCCTGCGGGTCCGCGGCTCCAGCGTATACGTGCTTTCTGAAAAAGGTTCATCGGATGAAGCCCGCCGGCTCGCGCGGCGCGAAAACGCGTCGGACAGGGTTGGCGGCATCGAGATGGACGGCCTGCCGCCCACAATAGCGGACATGATCATCGACCTGTCGCAGAACGCGTCCATCGGCGCCAGCCTTGAAGTGGGAGACGACGTGCTGCAGCACCTGCACGGCGTGGGCCGCGTGCGCAAGTCGAAGGTGCAGACGGCGCCGTTTGCGGTGCTCAAGGCTCACGACGTGCCGTCAATCCTGGTGGAGACCGCCTATATTTCCAATCCCCAGGAAGAACGGCTGCTCAACAGCAGCAGCTACCAGGAACACCTGGCGCAAGCCATGCTGGCGGGAATTCGCGCATATTTCTACCGAAATCCGCCACGCGACACGCTGATCGCACAGCGCGTAGCGGCCGGCGAACTGCCCGAACAGCAGTATGTCGCCCGCCGCGGCGACACGCTGAGCGGAATCGCCCAGCGCTTCAGGATTCCGGTTGCCGTTCTGATCCGCGCCAACAATCTGCCTAATGACCGCCTGCGCGTCGGGCAGGTGCTGAAAATCCCCGCCGGCTAAAGCTGCACGACGCCCACGGTACAGCCGACGGCAAATGCCGGTATTGGCGCGTAAAACAGCACTTCCCGCGGGCTTCCGGCCGTGGCGCCCGCCACGCAGACGAAGGTGCGTATTTCAAATCCTCCCTGGCCCGCTTCCCGGTAGGTCTCCGCGTCGCTGTAGCCGGTCAAGCCGCCGTAGTCGTCCCGGACCCAGCGCTCCAGGAATTCGCGGTCCCAAGCCTCGTTGATTTTGCCCGAGTCGGGCGTGCACGGCCAGTGCGACAGCCCGCCGGTGCCGATCAGGGCGATCCTTTCAGGCTGGGCATCGCAGGCCCGGCGAAGGCTCTCGCCGAATTTCCAGGCGCGTTTCAGGGGCGTAAGCGGCGGGCCCTGGCAGTTGATGTTGGCGGGAATCACGGGAAGGTCGTAGCGGGGCGTAAGAAAGCGGAGCGGAACCATCACGCCGTGATCGAATTTCCACTCCTGCGCATAACTCACGTCAACGTCGTTCAGGACCGCGCCGACCAGCCGCTCGGCGAGACCGGCGTTGCCGGGGATTCGGGCCCTGGCTATGCCCAGCCATTCTTCGTCCTCGACCGGGCCTTCATAGCCGTCGGCCATTCCCAGACAGTAGGCCGGCATGTTGTCCATGAAGAAGTTGGCGAAATGCTCCGCCGCGACGACGATCAGCGCGTCCGGCCGGGCCGCTTCCAGGCGCCGGCGCATGGCGTGCATGTGGTCATGGAAGCCCTCCCGCAGCGTCTTGTCGGCTCGCTCGTAGCGTCCGGTAATCCCGGGTGCATGACTGCACACGCCGGCGAAGACGAGGCTCATGTTTCGGTCATGGCATACAGGCCCGACCGAACCGGGCCGTGCCGTTCAACGCCATCGCGCATGGCCTGAAGGTATTCGTCCCACTCATAGCCGCGCAGGGCTGCGTAGTGCATGAGCAGTTGACCGTTCACGCCCATGACATAAAGCAACCCGATGTCAGGCTCGCGCAGGGCCTTCCTCTCGTCCTCGTTCAGGGGATAGTCCGCGATCAGTTCCTCGAAATCTTTCTCGTATCGCTGCCGGACATGCTCGTTCCGGTTCAAATGGAAAATCAGTTTCTGCAGGTAGTAGAGACTCATGCGGCGCCTCGGGCAGGGGAGGCGACATCGAATGCCTCCGTACCGATATTGCATCCGGGGGATTGCTCCGTCAACGAAAGACCCCTGTGGCGGAAGACCCCTGTGGATGCTTGCGATTGCACTAAATTGGGGTATAGTGGGAGTCTGTGGGAGATTGTGGTCTACGCGGATAGGACATGTTTCAAGGCCCGGCGAATGTCACCCTGGATACCAAGGGAAGGTTCGGCGTTCCGGCCCGCTACCGGCAGGGCGTCGCCGAGGCCAGTGACGGGCGCGTAATCTGCACGGTTCACCCCGACCGGTGCGTGCTCATCTATCTGCCGGAGGATTTTGCCAAAGTCAAGGCCGATGTGACCGGGCGGAAGGGTGGCCGGGACGCGGAAAGGCTGATAGTGGGGTACGCCAGCGAGGTGATGCTGGATGCAGCCGGACGCTTGCGCGTGCCTCCGGTCCTCAGGGACTACTGCGATCTTCAGCGCCAGGCCACGTTGCTGGCCCTCGGGCGCAGTTTTGAATTGTGGGATGCGGCCCGATGGCGCGAGAGGGCTCTGGAAGTCAGCACCAGCGAGGCCATGGACGCAGCCTTGAGCGGCGTGCAACTTTGAGTGCGGACGGAGCGCTTGAGCATGAACCCGCGCTGTTGGAGGAAACGCTTCGCGGACTGGCGCTCGATCCCAATGGCCGCTATGTGGACGCGACCTACGGCCGCGGCGGGCACAGCCGGGCGATTCTTGCGGGTCTTGGCGCAAGCGGACGCCTGCATGCACTGGACTGCGACCCGCAAGCCGTCCGGTCCGGCCAGGCGCTTGAGCAAGAGGATCCCAGGTTTTCGATCGAGCACGGGAATTTCCGCTACCTCGCCCAATCGATCGAACGCAGGGGCTGGCGGGGCGGGGTCCACGGAATCCTTTTCGACCTCGGGGTTTCGCTACCGCAACTCACCGAGCCGGACCGCGGCTTCAGCCTGCGTTCCGATGGGCCGCTGGATATGCGAATGAATCCCACCGAGGGCCGTAGCGCCGCCGAGTGGCTGAACAGCGCGCCCCCAAGCGAAATCGCGCGGGTAATCCGAAGCTACGGCGAAGAGCCTCAGGCACGCCGGATCGCCGATGCGATCTGCCGAAACCGGCCGGTATCCAGCTGCTCCGGCCTGGCGCGGCTGGTGGGCTCCGTCGCGCGAAACTCAAGGTCCGGGATTCATCCCGCCACCCGAACTTTTATGGCCTTACGCATACAGGTGAACGCCGAACTCGAGGCTCTCGAGGACGCGCTGCCGCAGGCTGTTGGAATCCTGCGTCCGCAAGGCCGCCTGTGCGTTGTCGCCTTCCACTCCCTGGAGGACCGCATCGTGAAGCGCTTCATGCGCAATGCTTCGCGCTTGCCTCCTCCGCTTGCCCGGCTGCCGTCTGTCCCCTCGGCAGCCGGGCCTTTACTCAGGCTCGTAGGCGGGATGCAGCGTTGCGGCCGCGCCGAGAGCCGGCGCAACCCGCGCGCCCGAAGCGCCCGCCTGCGCGTCGCCGAGCGTTTGACGGGCCTCGGCGAACAGTGAATACCGGGCGTTATTCCTCCTGGCTGCTGCTGGGCCTCGCGTTTGCAACGCTGGCAAGCGGCATTCTTCTCACCTACGCGCGCCATGAGCACAGGGCGAAATTCCAGGCGATGCAGAACCTCATAGGGGAGCGGGACCAACTTGAAGTGGAATGGGGCGCGTTGCAGCTTGAGCGCGCGACCTGGACGGGGTACCGCCGTATCGACCGCGAGGCGAGCGAACGCCTGGCCATGCGGCGTCCCGAAAGGCACGACATCGTGTTCCTGCAGGTGCAATCGGCGGATTCCGCCTTGCCCGGGACGGGTGCGGGGAGCAGGTAAGCCTTGGGCAGACGCGCTCAGGCCGTGCCGCGCGGTTTCCGGATCCGCTTCGCCGTTTGCGCGGCGGCCCTGGCGGTCTCGACACTGTTCCTCGCGGGCCGTGCCGTGCAGTTGCAATTGCTGGAAAGCGAGTTCCTGGAGTCGCGGGCGGATGCGCAACAGGTTATGGAAGCAAAGATCGTGGCCCGACGCGGACGCATCCTGGATCGCAACGGTCAGCCCCTGGCGGTAAGCGCTCCCGTAGACAGCTTCTGGGTCCATCCGGACAGCCTGGAGAAGTTGCGCCCCTACCTGCCGCGACTTGCCCAGGTTTTCGGCGGCACGGCCGGACAGCTTGCGGAAAGGATCGAGCGCGCCCGGGGACGTGAATTCGTGTGGCTGAAACGCGGTTTGCCCCCCAGCCGCTCGCAGGCCGTGCTGGATCTCAAGGCGCCGGGACTGCAGCTGCGCAGGGAGTACCGCCGCTACTACCCGGCCGGGGAAATCGCCGGGCACCTGGTGGGATTCGCCGGCATTGACGAAAACGGCCAGGAAGGCCTGGAACTTGCATTCGATTCCTGGCTGAAGGGAAGAGACGGACGCAAGCAGGTCGTTCGCGATCGGCTTGGCCGCCACGTGCGCGACATAGCGGGCATCAGCCCGCTGGAGCGCGGGCGCGACCTGCGGCTGGGGCTGGACCTGAGGATCCAGTACCTCGCGCATTCCGAACTCAAGGAAGCGGTCGAGCACCACAATGCGCGCTCGGGCTCGATCGTAATGCTGGACGCGTGGACCGGCGACGTGCTGGCCATGGTGAGCCAGCCTTCGTTCAACCCCAACGACCGGGGGCGGCTTCGGCCCGGCAATTACCGCAATCGCGCGGCCCTGGACCTGTTCGAGCCGGGCTCCACCATCAAGCCTCTGGTCGTGGCGGCCGCGCTGGAGAGCGGCGCCTGGACGCCTGGCGAGCCGATCGATACCGGGCCCGGCCATATTCGGGTGGGATCGAAGATCATCAGGGATCGCACTCCGCTGGGAGTGATTGACCTGGCCACCCTGTTGCGCCGTTCCAGTCAGGTAGGCGCGACGACCGTGGCCATGAAGCTGGAGCCCCATCGATTCTGGGAAACGCTGACCGGCGTGGGCTTCGGCCGGGCCACGGAAAGCGGGTTCCCGGGCGAGGCCGACGGATCGCTGGACAACTACAAGTACTGGAAGCCGGTGGACCAGGCGGTCATGGCGTATGGCTACGGCCTTGCCGTCACGGCCCTGCAGTTGGCCCGCGCTTATGCGGTGTTGGCAACCGGTGGAAGGACGCTTCCGGTAAGCCTGATACGCACCGAGGACCGGCCGGGCGGAGTGCGCGTGCTTTCGGCGCACACGGCCGCGTTGATGACGGAATTGCTGGAACAGCCGCTCGGCCCCGGAGGCACTGCGACCGCGGCGCGGGTGCCGGGCTACCGGGTGGCGGGCAAGACGGGAACGACAGAAAAGCTCGGCCCCGAAGGTTACGACTCGGAACGGCATACGGCCCTTTTCGTCGGATTTGCGCCGGCATCCAGGCCGCGCGTGGTCGCGGTGGTCGTGATTGACGACCCATCCGCTAACGGATATTTCGGCGGGCAGGTGGCCGCCCCGGTTTTTTCCCGCGTCGTCGCCGGCGCGCTGAGGCTGGTCGGTGCGCCCATGGACGATGTTCCACAGGCCGGCCGCACACTGGTGGCGGCGCGATGAGCGACGCCGGCGCCAGTGGCGGCACGGAGCAACTGAGCCGGCTGTTCGCGACGGTCGGCGCCGAGGCGCCGGCCATCGGCGTTCGCGGCCTGGCCATGCACAGCGACCGGGTCGTGTCCGGGGGACTCTTCCTGGCCTGCGCCGGCGCACGCCACGGCCTCGAGTTTCTGCCCCAGGCACTGAAACGCGGCGCGGTTGCCGTCGCCTGGGAACCGGGCGAGGGCATGGCCGAGCCATCGCTGCCGGACGAGGTTGCCGGGTTTGCCGTGCCGGCCTTGCGGCGCAAGGTCGGACTGGTTGCCGACGCCTACTACGGGCGACCCTCGGACAGCCTCGCGGTGAACTGCGTTACCGGCACCAACGGCAAGACGACCGTGGCCTGGCTGGCCGCGTACGCAATGAGTTTTTTTGGCCGACCCGCGGCCGCCATGGGCACTCTGGGTTGGGGTCCCCCTCCCAAGCTGTGGCCTTCCGCGATGACCACACCCGACCCGGATGAATTGCACCGGCGGCTGCGGGTCCTGGCCGATAACGGCGTAGAACACGTGTTTCTTGAAGTGTCCTCCCAGGCGCTGGACCAGGACCGCATCAGCGGCTTGCGCGTGCGGCTTGCGGGGTTTACCCAGCTTGGGCGGGACCACCTCGACTATCACGGCGATTCCGATGCCTACGGCAGCGCCAAGAGGCGGCTGTTCGTCGAGCATCAACCGCGGGCGGCGGTGATCAACGTCGACGACCCCTTTGGCGCCGGTCTGGCGGAACATTTCTCCGGCACTGCTCTGCGCGTTGCATGCGAAGGCGTCAATCCGGCCGACATTTCGCTGCGGCGCTCGCAAGCTGATGCCGGGGGCCTGCGCCTGGAACTTGCCGAGGGCACTGCCCGGTTCAGGTTGAAGAGCCGGCTTCATGGCTGCTTCAACGGCGCCAACCTGGCCCTTGCCTTCGGACTGCTGCGGGCCCTGGGCGTGGACAGCGAGGATGCCGCGCGCGCCCTGGCGAACTGTCCCCCGCCGCCGGGACGCATGCAGCATTTCGGCGGCGGCGCCTTGCCGGACGCGTTCGTGGATTATGCGCACACGCCCGATGCGCTGGGGGCGGTCCTCGGCGAATTGCGGGACCGCAAGCCGCACCGCCTCTGGTGCGTCATGGGATGCGGCGGAGAACGCGATGCGGGCAAACGCGCCGAGATGGGGCGCGTTGCCGGCGCGCTGGCCAACAGGTTGTTCATCACCTCGGACAACCCGCGGGGCGAAGACCCACGCGAGATTGCCAAGCAGATCCTGGAGGGAGCCTCCGGGCGGGCGGTGATGGAGCTGGACCGCAGCAGGGCGATACGCGCGGCCCTGCACGCTGCACGGCCGGGAGACATCGTGCTGGTGGCAGGCAAGGGTCACGAAGCCTTCCAGGTCAGCGGCGGAAGAGTACTGCCGTTCTCGGACGCCTCGGTAGTGCGCGAGGCGTTGGCGAGTTATCCGGGGGCGGCGGGATGATCGCCGGCAGCCTGTCCGAATGGGCAACCGCCATGGGCGGCAAGTTGCTCGGTCCCGACGGCCATTTCGAGGGCGTCAGCATCGACAGCCGGTCACAGGCGCGCGGCGCCCTGTTCTTTGCCCTGCGCGGTGAGCGTTTCGACGGCGCGGACTTTCTGTCCGCGGCCGTTTCCAGCGGCGCTACCGGCGCGGTCCTGAGCCGGCCGCTTCCCGAGGATGTTGCCCAGATCATCGTCAAGGACACTCGCGGCGCGCTTGCCGACTGCGCGCGAACCTGGCGGCAGCGGTTCGAAATCCCCGTCATCGGAGTGACCGGGAGCAACGGCAAGACCACCGTCAAGGAACTGACCGCCTCGATACTGCGTGCCCAGTGGGGCAAGCAGGCGGTGCTTGCGTCGCGCCGCAGTTTCAACAATGAAATCGGCCTGCCGCTGACGCTGCTGGACCTCTCCGATACGCACAATGCCGCCGTGCTGGAATTCGGCGCCAGCCGGCCCGGCGATATCGCAAGACTGACGGAAATAGCCCAGCCCACGATCGGTGCGTTGCTGAACGCTTCGCCGGCGCACCTTGAGGGCCTGGGCGACGTGGAAGACGTCGCCCGCGAGAAGGGCGAGCTGATGTCGTCCCTGGCGCCGGACGGCGTGGGCGTGATTCCCGCCGGCACGCCGTTTTCCGATTACTGGCAGGACCTGCTGGGTCAGCGGACGGTCCTGAGGTTCGGCGGCGACGGCGACTATCGCGCCAGCAACGCCACGGGAATCAACAGTGGGATCAGTTTCGAACTTCATTGTCCGGCCGGCGTGACCCCCGTGCGGACCCGATTGATCGGGGCCCACAATGTTCGCAACGCACTGGCGGCCTGCGCGCTGGCCGCCGCGGCCGGCAGCGGCCTTGCCGCGATGGCCGTGGGCCTGGCGGCGCATGAGGGGGTTTCCGGGCGCCTGCAGGTCCATGAACCTGGCGCGGGGGTGCGTCTAATCGATGATTCCTACAACGCCAATCCGGCATCCATGTCGGCGGCCATAGGCGTGCTTGCGGGGCAGCGGGGCGAACGTTGGCTGGTGGTGGGCGACATGGGTGAATTGGGACAGGATTCGGCGCAATGGCATCGCCGCGTCGGCGAAGAGGCGTCGCGGGCCGGAGTGGAGCGGCTGTACTGCGCAGGCGTACACAGCCGGGAGGTCGCGGAGGCCTTCGGCGCCGGCGCCCACTGGAGGTCAGGCGTGGACGACCTGTGCCGGCTGCTGGCAGAAGATCTGAAGCCCGAAGTGACGGTATTGGTAAAGGGATCGCGTTTCATGGGAATGGAACGCGCAGTGGCCGTGCTCGAAGAGACGGCCGGGGCACTGGACGGGGAGCACACGGAACATGGTTGAGTACCTGGCGCTACAACTGACGGGCTGGTATTCCGGATTCGGCGTATTCGAATACATCACGTTGCGGTCGGTCCTGGCTGCGCTTACCGGCCTTGTGCTGTCGCTGGTGCTGGGACCCCTGGTGATACGCCGCCTCAGGCTCAGCAGCGTGGAGCAGCCGGTGCGCAACGACGGGCCGCGTTCGCATTTTTCGAAAATCGGCACGCCCACGCTGGGCGGAGTTCCGATTCTGCTTGCGCTGCTCGTTTCGACGCTCCTTTGGGCCGACCTTGCAAACCAGTATGTGTGGGTGGTAATGGGAAGCACGGTCTGTTTCGGTCTGATCGGCTTTGCCGACGACTATCGCAAGCTCGCCATGCGCACCTCCGCGGGACTGCCGTCCTGGCTCAAGTTCGTGCTGCAGTCGATTGCGGCGGTGCTGGTCCTGGCAGTGTTGAGCCAGATCGGAGAGCCGCGTGATTCGGTCCTGATCCCCTACTTCAAGGACCTGTACCTGCCGCTGGGCGTCCTGTTTCCGTTATTCGCCTACATCGTGATCGTGGGCAGCAGTAACGCCGTGAACCTCACCGATGGGCTGGACGGACTGGCCATCATGCCGATTGCGATTGCCGCCGCGGCCCTCGGGTTGTTTTCCTGGGTAGCGGGCAACGCCATTTTTTCCGATTATCTGGGCGTTCCCCATGTTGCGGGCGCAGGGGAACTGATGGTCATCTGCGCCGCCATGGGGGGCGCGGGGCTGGGCTTCCTGTGGTTCAACAGTTACCCCGCCCAGGTCTTCATGGGCGACGTCGGGGCCCTTGCCCTTGGCGCCGCTCTGGGCACGGTGGCGGTAATCGTTCGCCAGGAACTGGCCTGGGCAATCGTGGGTGGCATATTCGTTATGGAGGCCGTGTCGGTGATGGTTCAGGTCGGCTCGTTCCGGCTCACCGGCAAACGGGTATTGCGCATGGCTCCCATGCATCATCACTTCGAACTCAAGGGTTGGCCGGAACCGAAGATCATCGTGCGGTTCTGGATCGTCTCGGTAATCCTCGCGCTGGTGGCCGTGGCCAGCCTCAAGATCCGCTAGGCGCCGATATATGGGCGAAACGCTGGTATTCGGCATGGGCGCGACGGGAGCTTCCTGCGCCCGTTACTTCGCCCGCACCGGCCAAGGGGCGGTCTTTTGCGATACGCGGGCCCGGCCCCCGGCGGAGTCCGAGATACGCCGCGCCATGCCGGCTGCAGCCTGTCATGCAGGCGACGGTCTGCGCGAGCTGCCCGGGCAGGTTGACAGGCTGCTGCTCTCGCCCGGGGCGCCCACCGACCACGACCTGGTTCGCCAGGCCCGTGAGCGGAACATGCCGGTCATCAGCGATCTGGATGTCTTCGCCGACGCGAATCGCGCCCGTCTTGCCGGGATCACCGGATCCAACGGCAAGAGTACCGTCGCCACCCTCCTGCTGGGCATGCTGCGCGAAGCCGGTCTGAGGGCCGGGGCCGGCGCCAACCTGGGGACACCGGCCCTGGACCTGCTTGCCCAGCGGAATGAAGTGTGCGTGCTGGAGCTGTCAAGCTTCCAGCTGAAACGCTCGGCGCCGATCGCCCTGGAAGCCGCGGTGATTCTGAACATCACGCCGGACCATCTGGATGCCCATGCCGGCCTTGAAGATTACGCCGCGGCCAAGGCGCGCATCTATTTCTCCTGCAAGCACGTGGTCGTGCCCGCGGATGAACCGGAGGTGCAGGCGTTGGCGCCGTGCGCGCAATCCTGTTCAAGGCTGGACTATGGCGTCGGCAGACCCGCGGCGGCTCGCGTCGGAATCGTCGGCCGCGGCCCGCAGGCGCAAATACGCCACGCCAGGACACGCCTGATGCGTGTAGGCGAGAGCGCCATGCAACATGGTTTTCAATTGACCAATCTGCTGGCCGCGCTCACCATGGGCAGGGTATTGGGGCTGACTCCGGCGGCCATGCGGCGGGCCGCCGGAAAATACCGGGGCTTGCCCCACCGGATGCAGCCCCTTGGCGAGTGGGCGGGCGTTCGTTGGATTAATGATTCCAAGGCCACCAACGCCGCCGCCGCGGCTGCCGCCGTGCGCAGCGTTCCCGATCCCCTGGTCCTGATTGCTGGCGGCGCCGGCAAGGGATTGTCCTATGAGGCATTGCGTGACGCGCTGATGGGGCGCGATGTGCAGGTGATCGCAATCGGCCAGGAAGCCGGAAGCATCGCCAGGGCGGTGGGTGCGCAATGCCCGGTCTCACGGAGCGACACGCTCGACGAGGCGGTGACGGCCGCGCGGGAACTCGCCCGCCCGGGGTCGACCGTATTGCTGGCGCCTGCCTGCGCCAGCTTCGACATGTTCAGCAACTACCGGGAACGGGGCCGTGCCTTCGAGCGCGCCGTTCGCGCGATAGTGCCGTGCGCACCATGAATTCCCGCTCGCTCGACGCCGTGGAAGCCCGCGTGGACGGATGGCTGCTGCTTTCCGCGGGGACCCTGCTGACCGCCGGCTTCATTGCCCTGGCCAGCGCCTCACTGGAACTGGGCGCCCGCGACTACGGCAATCCCTTCTTCTTCCTGACGCGGCAGGGTGTCGCGGCCCTTATCGGCCTGTCCGGCGCCGTCCTGGCCTACCGGATTCCTTCCCGTTTCTGGGAGCGCCTGGGGGTTTTGCCGATGCTCCTGGCGATCGCGCTGCTCGTGCTCGTGCTGCTGCCGGGCATGGGCCGCGAAGTAAACGGCAGTACCCGTTGGCTGACCCTGGGCAGCTCGATATCGGTGCAGGTCAGCGAGCCTGTGCGGCTGATGGTCCTGATGTTCGTTGCCGGTTATGCCCACCGCCACGGGGCGGCGCTGCAGCGAGGCATGGGCGCCCTGCTGAAGCCGTTGGTCCTGGTCGCGATGGCGGCCGCCCTGTTGCTGGGGCAGCCCGACTTCGGTTACGCGGCACTGATCATGGCCATGTCTGTTGGCGTGCTGTTTGTCGCCGGCGCCCGCTTCCGCGATGTGGGTGCGCTGGCGCTGGTGGGAGCGGCCGCGTTCGCGGCGCTAGCCTGGACTTCGCCGTACCGGCTCGCCCGCGTGAACTCCTTTCTGGATCCTTGGTCCGATCCGCTGAACAGTGGATGGCAGCTGACCCAGTCGCTGATGGCCATCGGAACCGGACATCTGGCGGGTGCGGGACTGGGTGCGGGCGTGCAGAAACTCTTCTATCTTCCGGAGGCCCATACCGATTTCATATTCGCGGTGATCGCCGAGGAGGCGGGGTTGCTGGGAAGCCTGGCGCTGCTTGCGGTCTTCGCCCTGCTGGTGGCCCGGGTGCTCGCCGTGGCGCGGGCCTCCGCCCGGCGCAAGCGCATGTTCCAGGCCTATTTCGCGCTTGGTCTGGCCCTGTGCATCGGACTTCAGGTGCTGGTCAACCTGGGCGTGAACATGGGCGCATTGCCCACCAAGGGCCTTGCGCTGCCACTGGTCAGCTACGGTCGGTCCAATCTCGTGATCACGCTGGTATCGCTGGGCATCCTGTTACGTATCGACCGCGAAAACGCGGCGCTGGAACCGGGCATGCCGTCGAAGAGCCGCCGATGAACGGCCGGTCGAACGCAGCGCGGCTTCCGCCACGGGCTGCGGGACCCGTGATGATCATGGCCGGCGGCACCGGCGGGCACGTGTTCCCGGCGCTGGCCGTGGCCCAGGCCCTTTTGGAGCGTGGCGTGGACGTGGTGTGGCTGGGCAGCCGACGCGGGCTCGAGTCGCGCATCAAACCGCCGGCCGGCGTTGTGATGGAATGGCTGACTGTTTCGGGTCTGCGGGGACGCGGGTTGCTGGTCTGGCTGCTGGCGCCATTCAGCGTGGGCCGCGCGGTGCTTCAGGCCTTTTTCATTTTCCGGCGCGTCAGGCCCGGCGTGGCGCTCGGCATGGGCGGCTTCGTCTCGGCCCCTGGCGGCCTGGCGGCCTGGCTTGCCCGCGTGCCGCTGCTGATTCACGAGCAGAACGCCGTGGCCGGTTACGCCAACCGCCTGCTATCGCATTTCGCCCGCCGCATGCTGCTGGCCTTTCCGGGAGCATTGCCCGCCCGCAGGCCCTGCACCGAGACCGGAAACCCGGTTCGCCGGGAGCTGCTTCAGCTTGAGCCGCCCCAGGCCCGGTTCGCTGCGCGCTCCGGCCCGCTGCGCATCCTGGTTCTTGGAGGTAGCCAGGGCGCACGGATTCTCAATCGGACGGTGCCCGAAGGCCTGGCGAGGCTGGAGGCCGAGTGCACCGTGCTCCATCAGGCCGGGAGTTCGGAAGCCCGCGAGGTCGAATCCGCCTACCGGCGGCTGGGGGTCAAATCGAACGTCCGCGAATTTATCGTGGACATGGCGCAGGTCTATGCATGGGCGGACATCGCCGTATGCCGCGCGGGCGCACTGACGCTGGCGGAACTGAGCGTGGTGGGACTGGGGGCCATCCTGGTGCCGTTCGCCCTTGCCGCCGACGATCATCAGGCCCGGAATGCGGAGTACCTGGTACGCCGCGGCGCGGCCTCGCTGATCGCCGAGCGGGACCTGTCCGCCGACGCTCTGGCGCAGGCTGTCGAAGTATTCGCCGCCAACCGGGCCAGCGCCCTGGCACGCGCCCTGCGGGCCCATGAACTGGCTCGCCCGGGCGCTACCGAAGACGTGGTGAATGCCTGTCTCAAGGAGGGTGCGCGGGCATGAGGATGTTGCTGACCGAGCGGGTGCGTTGCATCCATTTCGTCGGAATAGGCGGCGCGGGCATGAGCGGGCTGGCCGAGGTTGTGGCCAACCTTGGATACGAGGTGCAGGGCTCCGACCGGTTCGCGGGCCGGGCCACGCGGCACCTGGAGAGCCTGGGGGTCAAGGTGTATTACGGCCATCGCGCCTCGCAGGTGGGCAACGCCGACCTTGTGGTTCGTTCTTCCGCAATACCTTCGGACAATGTCGAACTCAGGGCGGCCGTCGCCGCACGGTTGCCGGTGGTGGCGCGGGCCGACGTCCTGGCCGAACTAATGCGCAGGCGAGACGGCATCGCGGTCTCCGGCACGCACGGCAAGACGACCACGGCACATCTGATCGTGGAGATGCTGGACTGCGCCGGCGAGGACCCCACATACGTGGTCGGCGGGCAGGTGCGAAACGCCATGCGCAGCAAGCTGGGCGGGGGCTCCTGCCTGGTGGCCGAGGCCGACGAGAGCGATGCCTCCTTCCTGCACCTGCAGCCGGTCGTCGCGGTCGTCACCAACATTGACAACGATCATCTCGCTGCGTACGGGGGCAACCTTGAAAGCCTCAGGCAGGCGTTCGTGGAATTCGCCCACAACCTGCCGTTCTACGGCCTGTTTCTGGCCTGCGCAGATGACCCGGGCGTGGCCGATATCCTGCCGAGGGTACAGCGGCGGATCCGCACCTATGGCTTTTCGCCGGATGCGGATTACCGGGGCATAAGGCTGCGCGGGGAGGGGCTCTGGTCGAGCATGGAGGTGGAACTGCCCGGCGGAGACCGCACGGTGCTGACCGTCAATCTTCCCGGCCGCCACAATGCCCTGAATGCGCTGGCGGTTGTGGCCCTTGGCGACGAGCTGGGCATCGACATGAAGTTTGTCCGCCAGGCGCTGGCGGAATGTCGCCCCTTGAGGCGCAGATTCGAATTGCTGGGCGATGTCGCCACAGGTGGCGGCCTGGTAACGCTGGTGGACGATTATGCTCACCACCCCCGCGAAGTCGCCGCTACCCTGCAGGCTGCCAGGGAGGCGTGGCCCGGCCGCCGGGTGGTGGCGGCGTTTCAGCCGCATCGCTATACCCGCACGCGCGATCTGCTGGACGACCTCGCCGCGGTCCTTTCGGGCGCCGACCGGGTCCTGGTAACGGAAGTGTATGCGGCGGGCGAGTCTCCCATTGCTGGCGCCGACGGCAGGGCGATCTGCCGGGCGGTGCGTGCCCGGGGCGGCGCCGAACCCGTTTTCGTGCCTGACCTGAGGGGCCTTGCGGCCGCCCTGCGAAATATCGTGGCCGACGGCGATGTGGTAATTACGCTGGGCGCCGGCGACATAGGAGCCGAGGCCGCCAATCTGCCTGCGCGGCTGCGCGGGCCGACGATCGCCGTGGGCAAGGCCGGCGGGCGAGGTTCCCCGTGAGCGTTGCAGCGGCCCGCGAGCCCGACATGAAGCTTGACGCCGTGCGCGGGCGCCTCGCTTATGGCGAACCCATGTCCCGGCACACCCACTGGCGGGTCGGCGGTCCGGCCCGGTTGTTTTTCGTGCCCGCCGACCGGTCCGACCTGGCTGATTTCCTGCGCGCCCTGGATCCGGCGCTGCCGGTCTACTTCGTGGGCATGGGCAGTAACCTGCTGGTGCGGGATGCGGGAATCGAAGGCGCGGTCGTGGCCCTGGGCCGGGCGTTTCGCGAAGTGACGCGGTCGGAATTCAGTGTCGAGGCCGGTGCGGGCCTGCCTTGCACGGCGCTGGCGAAGGCCTGCTCGTCTTGGGGATTGGGGCCGGCCGATTTCTTTGCCGGAATCCCGGGCACGGTGGGCGGGGCCCTGGCGATGAATGCCGGCGCCTTCGGTGGCGCAACCTGGGACAGCGTGCATTCGGTGGAAACTCTGGATCGCGGCGGCGTCGTGCACAGGCGGCCGCGCGGACAGTACCGCCCCGGATACCGGCAGCTTGACGGGCCGGCGGACGAGTGCTTCCTGGCGGCGCGCTTCGAGTTCGAAACCACCCCGCAGACGGGCAGGCTCCGTTCGCTTATGGCCGAGCGCCGCCGCCGCCAGCCGCTCAATCTGCCCAGCTGCGGCTCGGTGTTTCGCAATCCTCCCGGCAGTTTTGCCGGCGAGTTGATCGAGAAGGCGGGATTGAAGGGATTGCGTGAAGGCGCGGCGGAAGTCTCGACGAAACACGCCAACTTCATCGTCAACCATGGCGGCGCCACGGCCGCCGAGATCGAACGCCTGATTCTCAAGGTTCAGGCCAGGGTCAGGGCGGACTGCGGCGTTACCCTGCAACCCGAGGTCCGGATCGTGGGCGGCGTTCCGGAAGCGGCGCCATGAGCGGGACTATGCGCCATGAGGTTGCCAGCGCGGCCGAGTTCGGCCGGGTTGCCTTGCTGCTGGGCGGAGATTCGGCCGAGCGGGAGATTTCGGTCCGGACCGGAGAGGCGGTGCTCGGGGCCCTGCGGTCCCGGGGAGTGGACGTCGAGCCGGTGGATGCTTGCGGGGCGGAGCTTGTCGAGGCCCTGCGGGGCGGCGGCTACGATCGGGTATTCAACGCCCTGCATGGCCCGGGAGGCGAAGACGGCGTGGTGGCCGGGCTGCTGGATATCCTGGGTTTGCCCTATACCGGCAGCTGTCAATCGGCGCTGGCGCTTGCCATGGACAAGCATGTGAGCAAGCTGGTGTTCGTTCATGCGGGCCTGCGCACTCCCGGCTGGCGCATGGTCAGGGACCTGCCGGAAGCCGAACGCTCGGCGAACGATCTGGGTTTTCCGGTCGGATTGAAGCCGAACAGGCAGGGTTCCAGCATTGGTATTTCCCGCGTGGACGAACCCTCGGGCGTGGCTGCCGCCTTCCGCCTCGCGGCCCGCTACGACGAGAACGTAATGGTCGAAACCTGGATCGAAGGGGCCGAGTACACCGCCAGCATGCTGCAGGGGGAGATGCTGCCGGTAATACGCATTCTCCCGCCCGAGGGGCAGTTCTACGACTTTCACACCAAGTATGAGAGCGAGGAGACACGCTATCTCTGCCCCAGCGGACTGGACCGCGATCAGGAGGTGGAGATCAACCGGATGGCCGAACTCGCGATCAGCGAACTCAATGTGAGCGGCTGGGCCCGCGTGGACCTGATGCGCGACCGCACCCGGGCGTACTCGGTGCTGGAAGTAAACACGGTACCGGGCATGACTTCACACAGCCTGGTGCCGATGGCCGCGGCCAGGGCGGACATTTCCTTCGACGAGTTGTGCTGGCGGATTCTCGAGACCAGCTTCGACCGCGGCGGCGGCGCTGGCGGGCACTGATATGAGAAGGACACGAAAACGCCGCAGAAGGATCGCCTCTCCGATTCTGGCCGGGTTGGTTCTTTGCGCGGCGGCGGTTTTCAGCCTGCCCGGGCTCAACCGTGTGCCGATCCGCACGGTGCAGATTCACGGCGAGATTCATCATCACACCCGGGAGGAACTGCAGGCGCTGGTAGTGCCCTTCACGTCATGGGGTTGGCTGCGCTTGCCGGTGGAACGCCTACAGGGGCGGCTGGAGGAACTCAACTGGATCGCTTCCGCACAGGTGCGCAGGGAATGGCCGCTGGACGTGAGTATCGAGATTACCGAGCGCAGACCCGTCGCCCGCTGGGGACGGCAGGCGCTGCTCGACGAGTCCGGCGAAGCGTTCGACCCCGGCGGGCCGATCAACCGGACCTTGCCTTTGCTGCAGGGTCCCGAGGGAAAGGAAAAAGTAATGCTGGAGCGCTACCGAGCGTTTTCCGCGCGGCTGGGCGCCCGCTCGCTGGCGCTGGACGAGCTGATCCTGGACGCGCGTGGCGCCTGGCGTCTTGAATTGCGGGGCGGGCCGCAACTTCGGCTGGGCGCCGATTCCATCAATCTCAGGCTGCAGCGGGCCTTGCTGGCCCTCGATGAACTGGCCGGGGAACCGGGATCGGAGATTGCCTATATGGATTTGCGCTACCCGAACGGGCTCGCCGTGGCCAGGCGCAGTCTCAACACGACCGCGGGCACGCGGGGAGGAAGATCGCCATGACACGCAAGCGCGACCAGGAAATCGTGACCGCGCTGGATATCGGCACGTCGAAGGTGGCGGCCATCGTGGCCGCGGTGGGTGCGGAATCCGGCGAACTGGAGATTCTGGGTTTCGGCTCGAGTCCGTCGCAGGGGATGAAGCGCGGATCGGTGGTCAACATCGAAGCGACCGTGCGTTCGATCGACCAGGCCGTCGGTGAAGCGGAGCTGATGTCGGGGGTTCAGATTAATGATGTGATCGTGGGCATTTCCGGCGATCACGTACAGAGCCTGACCTCCCACGGAATCGTGGCCGTGCGCGGCGATGAGGTTTCGGATTCGGATGTCGAGCGCGTAATCGAGGCGGCCCGCGCAGTCGTTGTGCCGTCGGACAAACGGGTGCTGCATGTATTGCCCCGGGACTACGTGGTCGACGACCAGGACGGGATCCTTGATCCCATCGCCATGTCGGGCGTGCGCCTCGAGGCGCATGTTCACATCATCACCGTGGGCGAAAGCGCGGCACAGAACATCGAGAAATGTGTCCGCCGCTGCAATCTGCGCTCCGAGCGCATCGTGCTCGAACATTTGGCCTCGGGTACCGCCATTCTTACCGAAGACGAGATGCAACTCGGCTGCTGTGTGCTGGACATCGGCGCGGGCACCACTGACATCGCCGTATTCGAAGGCGGCTCGATTCGCTTCACCCACGTCATCCCCATCGCCGGCGACCAGGTGACCTACGACATCGCGCAATCGCTCAGAACGCCCACGCAGGCGGCCGAACAGCTCAAGATCCGCTACGCCTGCGCCCTGGCCCAGATGGTCGACGAAGACGAGGAAATCGAAGTCGTGAGCGTCGGCGACCGGCCGCCCCGCAAGCTTTCCAGGCAGGCCCTTGCGCGGGTCGTGGAGCCCCGCTACGAGGAGCTGTTCCAGTTGGTGCACAACGTGCTGCACCGCGGCGGCTACCTCGAAAGCGCGGCGGCGGGCGTAGTGCTGACGGGCGGCACGTCGGCCATGCCGGGCGCCGTGGAGCTGGCTGAGGAAGTGTTGAGTGTGCCGGTCCGCCTGGGTTACGCGCAGCGGGCCGGGGGCATGAAGGAGGTCGTCAGCAACCCGGCACACGCCACCGGCGTGGGCCTGCTGCTGTACGCGCTCAAGCCGCGCGACGAAGGCGCGGCGGCGGGGGCCAGGTCCGGAAAAGGCGGCCTGCGCTCGGCATTGAAATGGTTTAAGGGTCAATTCTGACCACCTGCTATCGCTCGCAAAAGCGAAGGAGCAAAGTAATGGAGGCAAAAGACATGAACATTAGGCTGGTGAAGTCCGAACCGGGAGCGACGCCGCGGCTCAAGGTTGTGGGTGTGGGCGGGGCCGGCGGCAACGCGATCAACGAGATGGTCAAGTCCAACGTCCGCAACGTGCAGTTTGTCGCCATCAACACCGACGAACAGGCCTTGTCCAACTCCGGCGCGGACGTCAAGCTCACGATAGGCCGCGCGGTTACCCAGGGCATGGGCGCCGGCTCGGACCCCGGCAGGGGCAGGGAGGCGGCCCTCGAGGATGAAGACCGGCTTAAGGCCGTTATGGACGGTGCCGACATGGTGTTTGTGGCCGCGGGCATGGGCGGCGGGACGGGCACCGGAGCGGCGCCGGAGATTGCCCGCCTGGGACGCGAGTGCGATCTGCTGATCGTGGGCGTGGTGACCACCCCATTCGAATTCGAAGGTCCGGCCAGGGGGCAGATTGCCGGCGAGGGCATAGCGGCGCTCGCCGAGCACGCCCACTCCCTGATCACCGTGCCGAACGAGAAGCTGTTCGAGTATTTCTGCGGTCAGGGTGAAGGTGACGTGACCATGGAAGAGGCCTTCGGCGAGTCGAACAAGGTGCTGCGCAATGCGGTGCGCGGGATCGCCGAACTCCTGACCTGTCCGGGACGCATCAACGTGGACCTGGCCGATGTGCGCAAGGTAATGCAGGAGCCGGGAAGGGTGGTCATAGGCGCGGGCGAGGCGTCGGGACAGGATCGGGCGCGCGAGGCCCTTGAGCATGCAATGCAGAGCCCCTTGCTGCAGGGCGTCAATGTGCGCGATGCGCGCGGGCTATTGGTCAACATCACCCACGGCAACGACCTGGGCATGCGCGAATTCAAGTCCCTGGGCGACTCGCTCCAGACCATGCTGGCGCGCGAAGGCATGGTCAAGTTCGGCGAGGTGGTCAACGAATCCATGAAAGGCGCGGTGCGGGTTACCCTGGTTGCGACCGGTCTGAGCGCGTCGGACCAGGAAGGGAAAAAGCCCGCAAAGCCGGCACGCAGCAGCGTCAGCGCGGAGCCTCGAGCCGCCGGCACCTACGGGGCAGCGCAGGAGGACTTCCGCGCGGGCAAGCCGCAACGCAGCATACTGGGACTGTCGCCGCAACCGAGTTATGAGGGCCTGGAGCGCCCGGCCGTCATGCGCGCGCGCTCCGGCGGCGATGCGCGCGGCAAGGATCTTTTCAATCCGGTGCCCACGCATCTGCGCAAACAGGTGGACTAGCCCGGCGCCGGGGGCCCCGCGCGCCGCGCGCTGAACAGGGCGGCGCCTTCGGCCCGCGTCCGGCCCTGTGTCAGGGCCGGATGCATTTTGGCTGCCGGCGCAAAGCCGGTGTAATATGGCGGCAAGTACCAATTTGTATTTCGCCACGCGCCGGGGCGAAAAAGGGGGGAATATGCGCGCCTATTACCTATTGTTTTCCCTGTTGATTTCCGCCCCTCTCGCGGCACAGCAGGAAGACGCACAGACCGACGGCGGCTACGGACTGGTTCTCGAGGAAATCATCGTTACGGCAACGCGCCGTGAGCGGTCCATCATGGAGGTTCCGCTGGCCGTTTCGGCCTATGGCGCGGAGCAAATCGAAATGAGCGGGGTGACCGACATCTATCACCTGATGCGTATTGCCCCGAGCCTGCTGCTGAATACCGGACAGGGAGAAACGGTCGGCGCCACGGCGCGTATTCGCGGCATTGGCACCAACAGCGACAATCCGGGATTCGAGCCTGCGGTGGGCCTGTACGTGGACGGCGTATACCGCAACCGCGCCGGGGTCGGATACAACGAGCTGGGGGCCGTTGAACGGGTGGAAATCCTCCGTGGCCCGCAGGGCACGCTGTTCGGACGCAACACTTCGGCCGGAGTGGTCAGCATCATTACGGCCGGTCCGGATCCCGATGGATCCGCCTATGCGGACATCAGCATCGGATCCTATGACGCCACCCGGGTCGAGGCCGGCGTGAGCGGAGGCGACGCGGGCAGCGGGATTTCAGCGCGGCTGGACGGCGTGTGGCATGAGCGTGACGGATTTCTCGAGGACGCCAACGACGAGCGTACCTACAATGATCGCGACCGCCTTTTCCTGCGCGGGCAATTGGTGTATGAGCCGAGCGAAAACACGAGCTTCCGGCTGATTGCCGACCACACTACCCGCGAAGAAGTGTGCTGCGCCGCTGTGGGCCTGGTGCGCGGACCCACCGCCGACATCGTTCAGGCCGTATCGGTGCTGCAGACCCGCAACCCCTCCATCGTGGGTATCGCATTCGATCCTTACGCCCGCAAGGCCACGGTCAGTTCCAATTCCAGTTACTACCAGGGCATGGAGGAATCCGGCGTGTCCCTGGAAATCAACGCCGACACGGCCCTGGGGCGTGTGACGAGCATCACAGCCCTTCGGGACTGGCAGACGGACCGCGGAATGGATATCGATTTCGCCACGATCGATATCGGCGAGCGTCCCTACGGCGAGTCCACAACGAGTTTCGAGACCCTGACGCAGGAGATCCGCATCAACGGCGAGGCCGGCCCGGTGGACTGGCTGGTCGGCGCCTTTTACGCGAATGAGGACCTGAACTACACCGATGTCCTGGAGTTCGGTACAACCTGGACGCACTACGCCAATGCCATCGCCGGCGGCATCGCGGGCGCAGTGGGCCCGGGCTTCGCGCAACTGGGCGCGGGCGCGGCGGCGACTGAATTGGGCGCCGCGCAACTCGCCGCGGGCGCCTCGGGCTTCGCCGCAGGCCTTGCGCCCTTCCTTCCGCCGGGTTTCCCGGTCCCGCAGCTGACCGCCAGCCTGCCGCCGTTCCCGGCCTTTCCGTTCCATCCCTGGACCAGCTATGAGCAATACTCCAGGGGGACTTTTTACGGCAACGGCTCCCGCGACGATTTCGAGCAGAATTCCGAAAGCTGGGCGATGTTCACGCACAACAGCATTGCCATGGCCAACGACTTTGAATTGACCGTGGGCCTGCGCTATACCTCGGAGAGCAAATCGATCGCCGCCGACCTGAAGTCGAACGACCAGGTTTGCCAACCCTTCGCCGGGCAAGTGCTCGGATATCTCCAGTCCATGCAGGCGTACCTGGGCAGCGTGCAGGCCTACGCCGGCGGCGTGAACCAGTACCTGCAGCAACTTGACGGTTTCGTCCAGCAGGCGACTCAGGCGATTCCGAACCCGGCGCTGCAGGCGCAGATCACCCAGGGGGCGGCACAGGTCAAGGCCGGCGCACAGCAGCTATTGCCCGGCGCCGCGCAACTGGCGCAGGGAGGCCAGGCGCTGCTGACCAACCCGGACGTGAACGCAGGCATCGGAACAATCACGGCTTTCGCCTGTATCCCCTTCGTGGACCCGACCCTTAACGGAGTCTATTCCGGTTCTCAGGACGAGAGCGAAATCTCCGGCACGTTGCGGCTGTCCCGCCGGGTGGGCGACTACCTGGTGTACGGCGGCTACGCCCGGGGCTACAAGGGCGGCGGCTTCAATATGGACCGCACCGGCCTGATCAGCCCGATCCTGACTCTGCTGACGACCGGGACCGCCAACGTGCCGGGCGTGCACGAGTGGGCTTTCCAGCCCGAGACCGTTGACGCCTTCGAACTCGGCGCCAAGTTCGAGTTCGAGAACCGGCGCGCCACCATGGACGTCAACGTGTTTCACGAGAAGTTCGACGGTTTTCAGTTGACCACCTTCACCGGCCTGGCTTTTGAGGCCCTGAACATTCCGGAGGTAGTCAGCAAGGGTATCGAAATCGAAGCCCGCGGCGTCGTGATCGGAGGTGTGGAGATGTTCGGCGGCGTCACCTATGCGGACGTGCGCTACGGCGAAGGGCCCGAGTACGGGGTGCGTTCCGGGCAGCAGATGACCCACGCTCCGAAATGGACCGGCGTGGGCGGGGCCACGCTGCGTTTCCCGGTCGGGACGCTTGAGGGCGCCTTCCATGCGGATGCCCGCTACACCAGCGATCACAACACCGGTTCGGACCTGGACATCGAGAAGCAGCAGGATGCCTTTACCGTCGTTAACGCCAGGCTGATGCTGTCACGGCCAGGGGAGTCGCGCTGGACCGTTGACGTATGGGCCCGCAACCTGTTGGGTGAAGAGTATTTCATAACGGCCTTCGACGCGCCGTTGCAGGGTTCCGGCACCGGGCCCGGGTCCACGCAGACATTCAACGCCTTTCTCGGCAATCCGCGCGAATACGGGGTCAGCGTCCGCTACGAGTT
The DNA here is from genome assembly GCA_951828235.1 of uncultured Gammaproteobacteria bacterium. Lineage (GTDB taxonomy): Bacteria > Pseudomonadota > Gammaproteobacteria > Steroidobacterales > Foliamicaceae > Foliamicus. Next base: position 445,927 of record OX639965.1, on the reverse strand, counting down.
CTAGCCGCCTTTGGGCAGCCGCCGGCCCGCCGGGTCGGCGATCGGCGTACGGGCCGCGGCTGCGGAACGGGCCGCGCGTGCTTGCGCAAGCTTGCATTATTCCCAAAAATGCCGATAATTCGGTGACTTATGGGTGATTCCATCCGGCAAGCGCTTGTCCGGCAAAGGACCCTGCGCGGCACTGTCACAGTTTGCGGCATTGGCCTGCACAGCGGTCGCAAGGCGCAAATGACACTACGTCCCGCCGCTCCCAACAACGGAGTGGTATTCAGGCGCGAGGACATGTCCCGGGCGCCCGACATTCCGGCGCGTCACGATTTCATCGTCGATACCCGCCTTGGCACGACCCTTGGGATCGGAGAGGCACGGGTGGCGACGGTGGAGCACCTGTTGTCCGCTTTCGCGGGAATGGGCGTCGACAACGCCTGGGTCGAACTGGATGGCCCCGAAGTGCCCGCGCTGGACGGCAGCGCTTCGGCTTTCGTCCTGCTGGTGGAAGAGGCGGGCGTCGAGGAGCAGGAGACTCCGAGAAGCCATGTACGGGTGCTGGAGGAAGTCCGCGTGGAACAGGGCCGGCATTGGGCGGCGCTGTCGCCCGGCGAGGGCTTCACGCTTTCCTACCGGGGAGATTTCGCCCACCCCGCTTTCGCCAGGGGCGGTCAGGCTCACGAGTTCGAGTTTTCCACCGGCGCTTACGTCGAACAGATAAGCCGCGCGCGCACCTTCGGTTTCCTTCACGAGGTGGCGACCATGCGCCGGCACGGCCTGGCGCTGGGCGGCGGCCTGCACAACGCCGTTGTGTTCGACGATTACCGGGTTGTAAACGAGGGCGGTCTTCGCTACGCGAATGAGCCGATAAGGCACAAGCTGCTGGATGCGGTGGGCGATCTGTATCTTCTCGGCCGGCCCCTGATCGGCAGGTATCGGTGCTTCGGGTCGGGACACACGCTGAACGCACGCCTGGTAAGGGAGCTGATGAAACGCGCTTCCGCCTGGGAGGAGGTTACGGAAGTGGCCGCGCGTACCGGCGCTTTGCGCCAGCCGGGGTTGGCCGGGCATCTCGAAAGTATTACGGAGCTGACTTGATGAGTACCCGCTTGACCGGCCAGCCGCCGTTTCCTGCGGCCAGTTCCATGTTGCCGGCCTCGTACCTGAGGCGGGCAGCCCATTCCGGGGCGGAGGCGAATACCGTCAGCGTGCCGCCGGGATCAAGGTCGCTGCCGGCAAAGCCTTCACGCAGGCCCGGCTGCAATGCTTCGCGCAGCAGGTCGGCGAGCGCCACCTGGTCGCGCGCCTGCGCCGCCAGGTCGCCGAGCGTGGATTCCAGGCTCTGGGGGCGGTTCTTGCGTGGCGGAGTACGGATGGGGCGCATGACGTAAAATCCCTGCATCGCGATATTGCCATGAACTTGAATATTCGAAACCTGCTGTTGAACCGTAACGTCATCTGGGCCATTGCCCTGGTTGTCTGTTCGGCCGGAAGCTATCTCGCCGGGAGCCTGTTGCAGGAGCGGGCGATGCCTTCCGTGATTGCCCGCCTGGACAAGCTGCAGACCGCTCTTGTGGCGCAGAGCGAAGAATTTGAAGAGGCCCGCGTGAACGCGGAGCGCCGCATTGCCGAAATGGCTTCGCGCGTCGCGGAAATGAAGGCAGCGCTGGTGCAGATGGAAACCTGGCAGACGTCACTTGGGGAAATAGGCGGCGAAGCTTCGTTCAAGCCGGTGAGCGCCGACATCTCCGGCCCTGCGCTGGACTATGGGGCGGTCGTCGCCGGCGACAGGGTGGACCTGATCGCCGAACTGAACCTCCTGACGGCCCGTATGGGCCAGCGGTTCAGCGAGTTGCAGGAGGTGGCTGACGCGCTTACCCGGGAAGGCGCGGATTCCATGTTTGCGCCTTCGGGGTGGCCGGTGCAAACGCGCCGCATTACCTCATACCGGGGTTTTCGCAAGGACCCGTTCTCGGGCAAGCGTCACTGGCATGATGGCGTGGACATCGACGGCGCCATGGGCGACCCCATTTACGCGGTGGCATCCGGGGTCGTTACCTGGTCAGGCCGCAGAAGCACCTACGGGGAGCTGGTGGAAATCAGTCACGCCGGCGGCTACGTCTCCCGCTATGCGCACAACTCCGTCAATCTCGTTGCGGTGGGCGATTACGTGCAGCGGGGCCAGGAAATCGCCCGAATGGGCCGTACCGGGCGGGTAACGGGGAGCAGCCTGCACTTTGAAATCCTGCGCAACGGCGTTTCCGTGAATCCGATTGATTTTCTCCGCAAGGCTCCCTGACTCCACTACCGATTTCCGGCTGCGGGCCACAGCGGCATCGCATAGCGTTAACAGGCCCTAGATAATGAATCCGCTGCAATGGATCATGGGCAGCCGCAATCAGCGGCTGCTTTCCGGGTACGAGAAAGTCGCCCGCCGGATAAACGCGCTGGAACCGGAACTCAAGGAGTCATCGGACGCAAGTCTCAAGGAACGCGCTTCCTCCCTGCGGCGGCGCGCCCGTGAAGGACGCGCCGCCGAAGAACTGCTGCCGGAAGCCTATGCCCTGGTGCGGGAAGCTAGCGTGCGGACCCTGGGCCTGCGGCACTTTGACGTGCAGCTGGTCGGCGGGATCGCGCTGCACGAAGGCAAGATCGCCGAGATGCGCACGGGAGAGGGTAAAACTCTGGTCGCGACGCTGCCGGCCTTCCTCAATTCCCTGGGAGGCGAAAGCGTCCACATCGTCACCGTAAACGACTACCTGGCGCAGCGTGACGCCGAATGGATGGGCCCCGTATACCGCTTTCTGGGTTGCAACGTGGGTGTGGTCGTAAGCCAGCAGTCTCCTGAGGAAAAGCGACAGGCCTACCGTTGCGACGTGTGTTACGGCACCAACAATGAATTCGGTTTCGATTACCTGCGCGACAACCTGGCGATGCGCGACGAGGAACAGGCGCAGCGGGGCCTCGCGTACGCAATCGTCGACGAGGTCGACTCCATTCTGATCGACGAGGCCCGAACGCCCCTGATCATTTCCGGCCCGGCGGAGGAAAGCACCGAGCTGTACCGGCGCATGAACCAGGTCGTGCCCCACCTGCGGCGGCAGGAGCAGGAGGATGGCGGGGGTGACTTCACGCTCGACGAGAAGGCCAAGCAGGCCTACCTGACCGACGAGGGTCACGAGCGCGTCGAGGGGCTGCTCAGCAAGTCGGGACTGATCGCGGCCGGCGCGAGCCTGTACGACGCGGGCAACGTGCGCCTCATGCACCACCTTACCGCTGCGCTAAGGGCCCGCCACCTGTTCAAGCGCGATGTCGAATACATCGTTCGCGACGGCGAGGTGGTGATCGTGGACGAATTCACGGGACGCACCATGCCCGGCAGGCGCTGGTCGGACGGTCTGCACCAGGCAATCGAGGCCAAGGAGAAGGTGGCGGTGCGCCAGGAAAACCGCACCGTGGCGTCGATTACCTTTCAGAACTACTTCCGGATGTACGAAAAGCTGGCCGGAATGACCGGCACGGCCGATACGGAAGCGTATGAATTCCAGCAGATCTACGGTCTGGAAGTCGTGGTCGTACCGACCCACAAGAAGATGATTCGCCGCGACGACCCGGACCTGGTCTTTCTTACCGCCGGGGACAAGTTCGACTCGGTGGTCGAGGACATAAAGGACAGCAGGGGACGGGGGCAGCCGGTACTGGTCGGAACCGCATCGATCGAGACCTCGGAACTGCTGTCAGGCATGTTGGAAGGCGTGGATATCTCCCACCAGGTGCTGAACGCCAAACACCACGCCAGGGAGGCCCAGATCATCGCCGAAGCCGGACGCCCCGGCGTGGTGACGATCGCCACCAACATGGCGGGCCGCGGGACCGACATCGTACTGGGCGGAAACCTCGAAGCCGAATTGAAGTCGTTGGGCGAAGAGGCCCCGGACGACGAGAAAAAGGCCCTGAGGGAAGACTGGAACAAGCGCAACCGGCGGGTGATCGAGGCCGGCGGCCTGCGCATAGTGGGCACCGAGCGCCACGAATCCCGGCGCATAGACAATCAGCTTCGGGGCCGTTCCGGGCGCCAGGGCGATCCGGGCGCATCGCGCTTCTATATCTCCCTGGAAGACAGCCTGATGCGGATTTTCGGCGACCCGAAACGTACCCAGGGCATGCTCTCATCCGTCGGGATGCGGGAAGGCGAGGCGATCGAAAGCAAGCTCCTTAGCCGCCAGATCGAGCGTGCCCAACGCAAGGTCGAGGCGCATAACTTCGATGTGCGTAAGCAATTGCTGGAATACGACGATGTCGCAAACGATCAGCGCCGCGTGGTGTACGAGCGGCGCGACGAGTTGCTGGGCACGGGTGACGTAAGCGACATCGTCGCGGGCATGCGTGACGAGATGGTGCAGGATCTGGTGGCGCAGCACATGCCGGAGGACGCCGCAGAGGAGGATTGGGACCCCGCCGCGCTGGAGAAGGCGCTTTCGCTTGAACTGGGCGCCGACGCGCAGGTCACGGAATGGCTGAGGGCCAGTCCCGAATTGTCCCCGGACGCCGTGGCCGAACGCATCGACGGCGAGCTGGACAGGCTCTACAAGGAGAAGACGGCGTCGGTTGCGCCGGACGTCATGCGCCATATCGAACGCGTAGTCCTGCTGCAGCAACTGGACCATCACTGGAAGGAACATCTGGCAGCCATGGACTACCTGCGCCAGGGAATCCATCTTCGGGGTTATGCGCAGCGGAATCCCAAGCAGGAATACAAGCGCGAGGCCTTCGAAATGTTCACCGAAATGCTCGGCATGGTGGCCAGGCAGGTCACGGTGACACTGTGCCGGGCGCAGTTCTCGGCCGCGGAGAAGCCCGTCGCTCAAGCGCCGGCGCCGAGCAGGCAACTGAAACTCCGGCATGAGGAAGCGTCGGCGCTGGCGGCTCCCGCGAAGAGCGCGGCCGCAGGCCCGCAGGCGGCGGAGGCCCGCCCGAATCGCCGCCGGCCGCCGCGCGCGGCGGCCCCGGTCCAAACCTACCGCCGCGCCCGGCCCCGGGTCGGCCGCAACGAGCCCTGCCCATGCGGTTCGGGCAAAAAATACAAGCGTTGTCATGGCGCCGCCGGTGTCGGCGCATAATCAGGGCTGAAAGGCCCTGCCTACAGGCGAAAGGACTCGCCAAGATAGACGGAACGAACCTTGGGGTCCTCGAGCAGGGTCTCCGGCGGACCGGACGCGATCACCACGCCTTCATGCAGGATATATCCGCGGCTGCAAATGCCCAGCGTCTCGCGCACATTGTGATCGGTAATCAGTACGCCGATGCCGCGCCGGGCCAGCTCGGCGATGATCCCCTGGATTTCATTCACCGAAATCGGGTCGATTCCGGCGAAGGGTTCGTCCAGCAAGACATAGCTGGGTGATCTCGCCAACGTTCGGGCAATTTCTACCCGCCGCCGTTCCCCGCCTGAAAGGCTGATGCCCGTTGACTTGCGTACCCCGTGAAGCTGGAAATCGTCGAGAAGGCGATTCAGTTCATCGTCGCGGGCTGCACGGCTCAGGTCGGTTCGCAATTCCAGGATGGCGAGTATGTTCTGCTCCACGGAAAGCTTGCGGAACACCGAAGCTTCCTGGGGCAGGTAACCGAGGCCCAGCAGTGCGCGGCGATGAACCGGAAATCCGGTCACGTCAACTCCGTCCAGCCGCACTCGGCCGGCGTCGCAACTCAACAGTCCCGCGACAACGTAAAAGGCCGTGGTTTTTCCGGCGCCGTTGGGTCCGAGCAACCCAACGACCTCTCCCCCCTGGACCTCGAAGGAAGCCTCGCGGACGGCCTGCCGCTCACCGAAGCTCTTCGAGATGCTTTCGGCTCTAAGGCTCTTCATCCTCATCGGAAGTGAAGAAGTCAAAAGTAAAAAGGACGGGTTCGCCTTCCGGTGGATTGACCGTCACGCTCTCGTTGCGAAGATCGTAGGTGATCGATTGCCCGCTGACCCGGCTTGCCCGGGTCTGAAGGACCGCCCCGCCCATGAAGCTGACCAACTGCGATTCCGCGTCATACTCCACGCTTGCGGCATTGCCCTCGATTACCACGTCTCCGTCATTGCGCATCCGAACCGGGTTGCCGCGCACAACGGCGCTGCGCAGCCGGTCGTCCTCGAACCTGAGTTCGGCCGAATCGCAGGTAAGGCTGGCGGTCAGCGCGCGAAAGCGCACATTGCCCAGGAAGTTCCAGGTTGCATCCTTGAGGTCGAATGAGTCGCTGTCGGCCTGGTCGGCGCTGATTTCATACCCTCCCTCCTTTATCTGGACGCGCGTGAGAGTCATGCGACCGGTAGCGGCATCGTAGCGTCCGGCGCCCGCGTCGATCTGAAGCTTGGATTCCGGTTCGTCGGAACCGTCCTGGGCGTGTGCGGCAGCCGGCAGCAGGATGGCCGCCAACGCGATCACGCCCAGTGCCGTGTCAAGCTTATATTGCCGCATCAGCGTGTCTCCCCTGGTTTGTGGCAAGGCGCGTCCCGCCGGGAATGGCGCCCCCCATTGCCCAGGGGCGCAACGCAGCCACGGGCCAGGGGAGACACGCCCTTCGGGAGCGGGCGTAGCGCGCCCCCGCAGCGTTGCAGACCTTGGAAATACAGGCAGTATTCCCTGCGGACTGCGCCTTGCAGGGACACGCTACGCCCGCTCTGATGCGGCAATATAAGCTTGACACGGCACTAGCTCAAACAGACACCTTCGCATCAGGGATTTCCGATCGAACGTACATCGGATTCAAGTGTAATGAGTTGCTCGCCGATTTGCGCGTTCAGGCCGTTCGCCTCGAATTCGAAATCGCCGATTCGCAGCCGGACCGGCCGATCGGTCCGGGCCGTCATGCTGCCCGGTTCGAGGATGATGTGCTCGCCGAAAATGGCCGAGCCGCCCGCGCCGCCGCGGGGTTTGTGGACGTGCACCTTGCCGGTGAGCGTGATGCTGCTACCGTCGTTGGGAATTGTGGCGCTCCGGGCCGTCGCGGTCCACTCTTCGGAGGGACCAAAGGTCATGCGAAGGTTGCCCTGCGCAACAATCTCGGAGTTTTCGGCAGGCATTTCCGCAGATTCCGCTATCAGTGACCAGGCTTGCGGATCGCTCCTGCGGATCGAGACCGGTTCAAGTTTCAGCGTGGCATCCTGTAAAGACCGGGTTGCCGACCCGGAGGTCACGACAAGCGCCGCGTGGCCGTCCTCTCCGGCCAGCGTCATCCGGGCGTCGCGAAAGAAATAGTTCCCGGCAAGACTCGCCTGTTCCGGCGCCGAAATGGAGTTGCTCCGGTAGGTAAGCAGCAGGCTTGCGAGGGCCAGTCCCGTCAGGAGCAACCCCGGAGCATAGCGGCGCATGCGACTCATGATTGCGCCGCCAGAAGAAAGTCGCAAACTTCGCGCACGGCGCCGTGACCTCCGGGCAGCTCCGTGACCCAGTCGGCTTCCCGCAGGATGTCCGGGTGCGCGTCGGCTACCGCTATGGCGAGCCCCGCTTGCCTCATGACCGGCAGATCGGGCACGTCATCGCCCACAAAGGCGGCCTGACGCGGATGAAGTTCGAGTTCGGCCAGCATTTCCATGAGTGCCGCCCGCTTGTCCCGGCAGCGAAGCGCCGAACGCCGGATTCCCAACTCGCCCAGGCGCAGGCGCAGGCCGTAGCTGTCCCTGCCGGAAATTACGGCGACTTCCAGGCCTGCCCGGATCAAAAGGCGAATGCCATGGCCATCCTTGACGGAGAATCCTGTCGCCCACTCCTTCCCGCTCGCGTCCGCAATATAGATTCGCCCATCGGTCAGCACGCCGTCGGCATCCAGGGCCAGCAGGCGAATACCCGCTGCCCGCTCGCGCAAGGGCACCGGTGGGCGCATCAGACCACGCCGGCGCGCATCAGGTCATGGATATTGAAAGCGCCAACCAGGAAGCCATCCTCCACAACCAGCAGCGCCGTTATCTTTCGCTGCTTCATTTCCGCCACGGCGGCCGAAGCCAGCAGGTCCGGCTCCACCGATCGTCCGCCCCTGGTCATGACATCTTTTATGGACGTCGATTTCAGGTCGACATCACGATCCATGGCGCGGCGCAGGTCGCCATCGGTGAACACGCCCAGGGGCCGCCCGCTCTGGTCCGTGATCGCGGTCATCCCCAGGCCCTTGCGGCTCATTTCCAGGAGCCCTTCGGCCAGCGAGGCGGTCGGCGCAACCTGCGGAAGGTCGGCGCCTGTGCGCATCACGTCGGCTACCCGCACCAGCAAGCGCCTGCCCAGCCGACCGCCGGGATGGGTGCGGGCGAACTCCTCGGGGGTAAACCCGCGCGCCTTCAGAAGGGCAACGGCCAGCGCGTCGCCAAGGGCCAGCGTCGCGGTCGTGCTGGAGGTGGGCGCGAGGTTGAGCGGACAGGCTTCCTCCTTCACCTGGGTATTGAGGATCGCGGTGGCGTGCCGGGCCAGCGTGGAATCCTCCTTGCCGGTCATTGCGATCAGGGGAACGCCCGCTCGCTTGAGCATCGGGAGAAGGCGCACGATTTCCTCGGTTTCCCCGGAATTCGACAGCGCGATCACGATGTCTTCGGACGTAATCATGCCGAGGTCCCCATGGCTGGCTTCTCCCGTATGCATGAAGAATGCCGGAGTGCCGGTGCTGGCCAGGGTGGCGGCGATCTTGCCGGCAATATGACCGGACTTTCCCATGCCGGTAACGACCACGCGGCCCTCGCTTTCAAGGCATAGCCGGCAGGCGCGGTCGAAGTCCCTGCCCAGTCGCTCTTCGAGGTCTGCCACGGCCCGGGCTTCCATTCTCAGGACCCGACGCGCCTCCTCGATGAACGGTGTCTTCTCAGGCATGGGCGGGCATGATAATCCGTGACGGCTAATCAGGGCCTGTCAACGCTATCACCAGCGCCAGATACAGCGCAAAGGGCAGCAGCAGGCTGACGCTCCAGGCGCGCCCCAGCCGGCCCCGCCGTCGGCACAGCGCGGCCAGGGCGACAAACCACAGGGTGAACCCCAGCAGCATCGGCACGTGCAGGGTCAACAGCTGCGGCGAAAACCCGGAAGGGGCGATTGCCCCGGCCACGCCGACGACCACCAGAAGGTTGAAGATATTGGAGCCGATGATGTTGCCCAGGGCGAGTTCCGCCTCGCGCTTGATCGCACCGGCCACCGTAATGGCCAGTTCCGGCAGGCTGGTGCCGATGGCGACTATCGTCGCGCCGATCACCAGTTCTCCCACGCCGGCAATCGCCGCGACCTGTTGAGCGGCCCGAACCAGCAGTTCCGCGCCTCCAAGAAGCAGGAGCAGCCCAAGGGCCGCGTACGCGACGTTGCGCGGAAGGCTGCGCCGGACTGCCTGTTCCTCGCCCGCCGGTGTCCCTGCCGTGTTCCTCGAAACCGCGTTCCGGACGAGCAGCCAGCCCACCAGTGGAAGCGCCGCAAGCAGCAGCACGGCATCCACGCGCGAAAGGTACCCATTGGCGAGCAGCACGCAGGCCAGCAGGGTGATCGCGGACATCGCGCCAAGCTCGATGTTCCCGGCGCCCCGTTCGGGCCGCATGCCCATGAATAGCACGGCCGCGCCCAGCACCAGACCGATGTTGGCGATATTGGAACCCACCGCGTTGCCCAGCGCCAGTTCCAGGCTGTCCCGATAGGCTGCAACCGCCGCGACGACCGCCTCGGGCATCGAGGTCGCAAAGCCCGCCAGGAACACGCCCACCAGCATCGGGGAGATCCGTAGGCGCCTGGCCCCGTCGGCGGCCCCCAGGATGAACAGCCTGGCCCCGTAAGCCAGGAGCCCCAGGCCGGCCGCGGCTGCAAGCAGCCATAAGGCGAGAGTCGTCACTAGTAGCGTTCGGGCATATTGCTAGCAGCCCCTGGAACTAATTGAAAGTAAAATCCCGGCGATGACACCGGAGGAAATTTCCGCTCTGATTTCGGCGCACCTGCCCGGCAGCGAGGTCAGCGTCGCGAGCGAGGATAACACGCACTTCAGCGCTACCGTCGTCAGCGATGCCTTCGAGGGACTGCGCCCGCTGGGTCGCCACCGGATCGTGTATGAGGCGCTGGGCTCGCGTATGGGCCGGGAAATCCACGCCCTTTCATTAAGCACCCACACACCCGGGGAGTGGGCGCGCCTGCCGGGGCAGGGAAAAGAGTCGCCGCGTGGATAAATTTGTCGTGTCCGGCGGCGCAAGCCTGGACGGCGAAGTTCCCATATCCGGCGCCAAGAACGCCGCATTGCCGATACTGGCAGCCTCGCTGCTCAGTTCCGAACCGCTGGAACTGGCCAACCTTCCCGATCTGCGAGATGTGCACACAATGCTGCACCTGCTCAAGATCCTGGGCGCCACAGTCAATGGCTCGGCGCCTGGCAAGACGAGTCTAGCGCTCGAGGAACCCGAGTCGTTTTCCGCGCCATACGAACTGGTGCGCACCATGCGTGCTTCGCTCCTCGTTCTTGGCCCTCTGCTGGGGCGCTTCGGGCGCGCCGACGTCTCGCTGCCCGGCGGCTGCGCCATCGGGGCCAGGCCGGTCGACATCCATGTCAATGCCCTTCGCAGCATGGGGGCGGAAGTCGAGATTCGGGGCGGCTATATTTCCGCGCGTTGCGCCGGCCTCAAGGGCGCCCGCATCGACCTCCCACTGCCCACGGTTACCGGAACCGAAAACATCCTGATGGCCGCGGTCCTGGCCGAGGGCGAAACGGTAATCGAGAATGCCGCCCGCGAACCCGAAGTGCGCGACCTGGCCGATTGCCTCAACGCGATGGGCGCGCGGGTTTCGGGGGCCGGGGGTTCACGCATCTCCATCAAGGGCGTGAAGCGGCTGCATGGCGCCAGTCGCGAGATTCTGCCTGACCGCATAGAGGCCGGCACCTACCTGGTTGCCGGCGCCATGACCGGCGGACACGTGGTCGTTCGGTTCGGCGGCGCGCTTGCACTCGGCGAAGTCATGGGTGCGCTTCGCAACACCGGCGCCAGGGTCCGTAAGGGCGATGATTTCGTGGAGCTGGACATGCGGGGGCGCCGGCCGCATTCGGTCAATCTCGTTACGGCGCCCTGGCCCGGCTTCCCGACCGACATGCAGGCGCAATTCACGGCCCTGAATGCGATCGCCAGCGAACACGCGCTGGTTCGGGAAAGCGTTTTCGAACAGAGATTCATGCACGTGGCGGAGCTGAAGCGCATGGGCGCGGACATCGAGCCGCTGGGCAGGGAGGTTCTGATACGCGGAGTTCGCAAGCTGCAGGCTGCGCCGGTCATGGCTACGGACCTGAGAGCTTCCGCGAGCCTGGTGCTGGCCGCACTGGTCGCCGAGGGCGAAACCGTCATTCACCGCGTGTACCACGTAGACCGCGGATACGAGCGAATTGAGGAGAAATTAAGCGCTCTGGGGGCAGTTATCCGGCGCGTATAATCCGGCCATGATCCTGTATTCCAGTCCCATCAATCTTCATAGTCACCGGGTTCGAATAGTTGTAGCGGAAAAGAACATCGGTGTGCGAATTGTCCAGGTGCGAGACGGCAATCTTCCGCCGGATATTCAACTCCTGAACCCCTACAACACGCTACCGACTCTTGTGGACCGCGAGCTGGCGGTCTATCACTCGCGAATCATCATCAACTACTTGGACGAGCGCTTTCCGCAGCCTCCGCTGATGCCGGTTGACCCCAAGCGCCGGGCGCATTTCCGGCTGGCGCTGCATCGCATCGAAAACGATTTCTACGACCTGGCGGGACGACTGGACAGGAAAGCCGGCGAAGGCGAGCGGCGACAGCTAAGGGAGGCGATGATCGAGGTTTCCGAAGCGGTGGAATCCAGCCGCTTTTTTCTGGGCGACGAGTTCTCGCTCGTGGACTGCAGCCTCGCGCCGTTGCTCTGGCGCCTGCGCAGCTACGGGATCGATCCCGGTCCACGCGCCGAGGCTCTGTACGGCTATATGCGCAGGGTCTTCGGCCGACCCTCCTTCATGGAGGGCTTGTCCGAACTGGAGCGGGACATGCGCCCGCTGGCCGCCTGACGGCGACGCGCGCCGAAACCGGTTCACGCGGCAGGCTTGCCCCGGCATGAAAGAAGGGAACCTTTCGCTCAAGCCCTATCTTCTGCGGGCAGTGCACGAGTGGATTACCGATCGCGGCGACACGCCGCAGATCGTGGCCGACGCCGACCGGCAGGACGTTGCGGTGCCCAGGCAGGGAATCAAGGATGGACGCATCGTGCTGAACATCAGTTATCAGGCCACGCGCAACCTTGAACTGGGGAAGGAGTCGCTCAGTTTTGAGGCGCGTTTCTCCGGCGTCTCGCGCCGGGTATCGGTGCCCATGGACGCGGTGCTTTGTATTTTTTCACGGGAAACCGGCCAGGGTGTCGTGCTGACGGAAAAGCTGGGCGCCGCTTTCGGGGAATCCGCCGGCCCGTCGCCGACCCCGCCGCCCCGCGGGACGCCCAAACTCAGACTGGTCAAGTAAGCGCGTCGTCCAGCAGCCGGCAAAGGCAGTGGATGGCAAGCAGGTGAATCTCCTGGATGCGCGCCGTGCGGGTATGCGGCACCCGCAGTTCGATGTCGTCCTTTCCAAGGGCCTTTGACAGCGGCCCGCCGTCGCGGCCGGTCAGCGCCACCACGCGCATGCCCGCCCGGTGCGCCGCGCGCACCGCTTCGCCGATATTGGGCGATGCGCCGGACGTGCTGATCGCCAGCAAAAGGTCGCCGCGCTTGCCCAGTCCGCTTACCTGGCGGGAAAAGATCTCGGTGTAATTGCGGTCGTTGGCGATTGAGGTCAGCGTGGAACTGTCGGTCGTGAGCGCGATCGCCGCAAGGCTGGCGCGTTCGGTCTCGAACCGGTTCAGCAGTTCCGAGGCGAAATGCTGGGCGTCGGCAGCCGAACCTCCATTGCCGCAGCTCAGTATCTTGCCGCCCCCGTTGAGGCATTCGAGCATCAGTGCGGCCGCTTCCGCAATCGGGACGGCCAGCATGTTCGCCGCACGCCTGTTCGCCTCAAGGCTTTCGGCGAATTCGCGTGTGACTAGTGCCGTGTCAAGCTTATATTGCCGCATCAGCGTCCATCAAATTGCAATGCGTTGCGGATCCAGCGGAGCCTGGCGCGCTCGGCGCCAGGCAGAACACCCACAACGTCAAAGCGCAGCATCATACCGTCGAATCGCGGATTGTCGCGCATGAAGCATTGCGCGGCGCGCATGAGACAGAGTCTCTTGCGCCGGGTCAGGGAAGCCTCGGGCGCGCCATGCCGATCGCTGCGCCGCGAGCGCACCTCGACTACAACCACTTGAGCGCCATCGCACATGATCAGGTCAAGTTCCCCGTAGCGGCAGCGATAGTTGGCGGCAAGCAGCTTCAGGCCGCGTGTTCTGAGGTAGCGGCAGGCCAGATCCTCGGCCGCCCGTCCCTGGCGCTGTCCGGTGCTCGCCCGGTCTAGCGCGTTGCCGGTTCGGCCTTCAGCTTGCCTTCTTCGACGCGAGTCCATGCCAATTCCCTTTGCAGCCGTCCGTCGGGAGCGCGTGAGACCACGCCGGTAAGTCCGCGAATGCCCTTGCCCAGCCTGTCCGGCCCGCCAAACAGGGACACCGCCAGCTTGAAGCTGTCGTAGCCCATCGCAAACAACGAAACATTGAACCCCGAGGAGGCAAGCCAGCCCGGAGATAGTTCGCCATGCATCGCCTGCACGTGCCGATCCGCAAGCAGCGGCAGCGCAGGCATTTCCACGCCGTTCAGGTCACGATTGTCGAGATGTTCGGGGTCGAAGATGTTCTGAATGGCGTAAATAGGCAAATCGCCCGAATAGTTGTAACGCAACTGCGGGACGAGCAATTGGCCCTGAGCCGCGCGCGCCACCACGAAAACGAGGTCCGCGTCCTGACGGCGGCGCGGCTCGAAGCTCAGCCTCCTGCCCAGCCGCCTTTGCAGTTGCTGATGCCGGCGTGTGCTGGCGCCGATCTTCAGCAGTCGCCCGATCGGATCGGAATAGTCCACCGCCGTGAGGCTGTACTGCTCACGCGCAATGACTTCGCCCCCGCCATCTTCATACTCCTCGGCGAAGCTGCGGTAGATGCGCCGCCCCCACTCGCTGCCGGGGTACAGGACAAGCGCGCGCTTCAGCCCCTGGCCAAGGGCGTGACGAGCCGCCTGCCGGCCCTCGTGTTCGGGCGCGAGGGCAAATTCCTCCAAACCGGGAGGGGGAGAACCGGTACGCAGACGGTTCAGGGCCAGCGTCGGGCGTTCCCCGGCGACTTGCGCAACCCTCTCGACCGAACCGGGCAACAGCGGCCCCACGATGATATCGGCATCGTCCTCCACCGCGCGTCCCCACGCGCGCGCCGCATCGAGGGGATCGCCGACTTCATAGAATGCGACCTCGGGCGCTGCGCAGGATGATTTGAGGGCGAAGCGGGCGGCCAGGAAGCCGTCCCGCAACGACCGCCGCGCCGTCGCGTAACGTTCCGATCCGGGCAACAGCATTGCGATGCGCGAAGGACGACTTGTAGAGCGGCAAATCTCGGGCGTTATCGTGTCGCCCAGCAGGCTGATGGCGGGATGTTGCGGAAACCTCTCCCGCCAGTCCCGCAGGGCGGCGCCGGCTTCGGTCGGATCGCCCCGAAGCTCGTCACTCAGCAAGGCAAGCTCAATCCACCCCAGCGGAACCCCCTCCACACCGTCGGTGGTCAGCTGGGAACGGTAGTCGCCCAGCAAAGACCAGGTGAATCCGGTGCTATCAACGTCTCCTGCGGCAAAGCCCGCGCCGAGCAATGTCAGGTCCTGCAATGCCTGAACCGGCCTCTGCAGAGAAAAAAGCAGTTCGGACCGGGTCCTGAGCAGGTCCCCGGCCAGGTCGGGATACCGGTCGGGCTCGATAGCCGAAAGCCGTTCATAGGCTGCGCCGGGGCCGTTGACAATCCTTTCGCTTTCGGCTGCCGCGAGAGACCAAAGCCCGATCCACTCGGCGCCCGGTTCGATCGCCGAAAGTTCGCTGAGCGCCCTCCTGTTGCGGCCCTCGCGCCCGGCTTCCCGCGCCGCCAATATCTGGTATTGCTGCCGCGCCTGAGGAGGCGCCCGGCGCATCATGGAAAGGTAGACTTGACGGGCGGCGCCGAAATCGCCCGCGGTGGAAAGGGTACGCGCCTGTTCGCCCAGGGCCGCCAGCTCCTCGCTGGAAGCCCGCATCAGTTCCGCGGGGGTGCAGCCGGCGAATGCGATAAGCGCTATGCTTGCGAGCGCCGCAAACCGGGCGCAGCGTCCCGGCGGATACGCTGCGGGGCGCCTGGCTGGGCGCCGGTGGGCGGGCACGGAGGTGATCATATGGCGGTTGCGAAAGTGGCGAGGCCGGGCGCGCCTGTAGAAGCGGGGGCCTTGTTTGTCGCCGCCACTCCAATTGGCAACCTGGACGATGTTAGCACGCGGCTCAAGACGGTACTTGGGCGCGTTTCCTGCGTGGCGGCGGAGGATACGCGCCGGACCGGCACGCTGCTTCGCAGCCTCGGCATCCGCGTTCCCCTGGTTTCGCTGCACGCCCACAACGAGCGTTCCAGGATTCCTGAACTCCTGGCAAGATTGCGCGCCGGGGAGGACCTGGTACTGGCGAGCGACGCGGGAACTCCCGGGATCAGCGATCCGGGAATGCGGCTGGTAGGTGAAGCAAGGCATGCCGGCATCCGCGTTACCCCGCTGCCCGGACCCTGCGCCGCGGTGGCGGCCCTGTCGGTGGCCGGCTTTCCCGCCGACCGCTTTCACTTCGAGGGGTTCCTGCCGTCGCGGCAGGCGGCGAGGCGCGCGCGGCTGAAGCAGCTCGAGGCGGTTCCCGAGACGCTGGTCTTCTATGAGGCGGTGCATCGGCTGACGGCAGCCCTTGAGGACATGCAGGAAGTTCTCGGCAGCGAACGCATGGCGTTTCTGGCGAGGGAACTGACCAAGGTTCACGAGAGCGCGTACGGCGACACCCTGGCCGAGCTGTGCGCGGCAGCAGCGGCGGGGGCGATAGTCGCCAGGGGAGAATTCACGCTGGTCGTGGCCGGCCGCGTCCCGCAAGAGCAGGATGAGCGGACGCTGGATGCCGTGCTCCGCCCCCTGCTCGAGGAACTTCCGACCCGCCAGGCGGCCCGTCTTGCGGCGTCAATCACCGGGTGTCCGCGCCGCCTTGCTTACGGGCGTGCGCTGGCCGTGCGAGCGTCTCCAGGGCCGGATTCCTGAAGGCGCCGCCAGGCGCCTTGTGCATATAATGACCGGCTGCTTTATCTCACGGTTCAGCGCATGCCCAAGACCTCTCTTTTTACTTCCGAGTCGGTTTCCGACGGCCATCCGGACAAGCTGGCGGACCAGGTTTCCGATGCCGTCCTCGATGCCATCCTGTCGCAGGATGAGGACGCGCGCGTGGCCGCAGAGGTGCTGGTCAAGACCGGTTTTGTGCTGGTCGCCGGCGAGATCACCACGTCGACCTGGGTGGACCTTGAGTCGCTGGTACGTGGCCTGGTCCGGGACGTCGGCTACAACAATTCGGAGCTGGGCTTCGACGGCTCGACCTGCGGTGTTCTGAACGCGATCGGGAAGCAGTCGCCCGATATACGCCGGGGGGTAAACTCGGGCGAAGGCAAGCCGCTGGGCGCCGGCGACCAGGGCATGATGTTCGGCTACGCGTGCAAGGAAACGCCGGCTCTCATGCCGGCGCCGATCGACCTGGCGCATCGCCTGATGCGCAGGCATGCCGAATTGCGGGCGTCGGGCGAACTGGACTGGCTGCGGCCCGACGGCAAGGCCCAGGTCACGGTGCGCTACGAAGACTATCGGCCGGTTGCCGTTACCGATGTCGTTCTGTCCACTCAGCATGCCCCACATGTCTGGCCGGACAACTACCCGCGGGGCGTTTGCCCGCCGGATTTCAGGGAAGCGATCGTCGAGCAGCTGGTCAAGCCGGTGCTGGGGCCCCAGTGGCAGGCCGGCCCGATCAACTATCTGGTCAATCCGGCCGGACGCTTTGTCGAGGGCGGGCCGCAAGCCGATTGCGGACTGACCGGGCGCAAGATCATCGTCGACACCTACGGCGGGATGGCCCGGCACGGAGGCGGCGCGTTCTCCGGCAAGGACCCGTCCAAGGTGGACCGTTCCGCCGCTTACGCCGTTCGCCATGCGGCCAAGAACATCGTCGCCGCCGGCCTGGCGGAGCGCTGCGAAGTGCAGGTCTGTTATGCGATCGGCCAGCCGGAGCCGGTGGCGGTCGACGTCGAGAGCTTCGGCACCGGCGCCGTCAGCGACGAGCGCCTCAAGGCACTGCTGCAGGCACATTTCGACTTTTCCGTCGAGGGCATTATCCGGGACCTGAACCTTAAGCGCATGTCGTATCGCCCGGCCGCCGCCTTCGGCCATTTCGGCAGGGAGGACTGCGGTTTCAGCTGGGAGGAGACGGGCCGGGTGGCGCAACTTGCCGACGACGCCCGCGGAACCAGGGTCGCCTAGCGTGTCTCGGACTGCCGTAAAGCGCCTGCACGAAGACTACCGGGTAGCCGACCTGTCGCTGGCCGACTTCGGCGAACGCGAAATCGCCATCGCCCGCAGTGAAATGCCCGGGCTGATGGCGCTGAGGGCGGAATACGCCAGCGAGCGGCCTCTTGCCGGGGCGCGGATTACCGGTTGTCTGCACATGACGGTGCAGACGGCCGTATTGATCGAAACGCTTCTGGATCTTGGCGCGGAGGTGCGTTGGTCGTCGTGCAACCGGTTGTCTACCCAGGACCACGCGGCCGCCGCCATGGCGCGCAGGGGCGTGCCGGTATTTGCCTGGAAGGGCGAGACGGAAGAGGAATATCTCGCCTGTATCGCACGCACCATCACCGGCCCCGGCGGGTGGGCTCCCAACCTGCTGCTGGACGACGGCGGCGACCTGACCCTCATCGTCCACGAAGAGCACCCGCAGCTCGCCGACGAGCTTCTGGGTCTCAGCGAGGAGACCACGACCGGCGTGCATCGCCTGTATCAGATGCAGGAGGAGGGCACGCTGCGCTGTCCGGCCATGAACGTGAACGACTCGGTCACAAAGTCCAAGTTCGACAACCTTTACGGCTGCCGCGAGTCGCTGGTGGACGGAATCAAGCGGGCCACCGACGTGATGGTGGCCGGGAAGATCGCCGTCGTTTGCGGTTACGGCGACGTCGGCAAGGGCTGCGCCCAATCGCTGAAGGGATTGGGCGCTCGGGTGTGGATCACGGAAATTGATCCCATCTGCGCCCTGCAGGCGGCGATGGAAGGCTACCCCGTGGTCACCATGGACGAGGCCTGCGGGCAGGCTGACATTTTCGTCACCGCGACCGGCAACAAGGGCGTCATCACGTATGACCACATGTCCCGCATGAAGGACCAGGCCATTCTCTGCAACATCGGCCATTTCGACGTGGAGATCGACGTTGCAAGCCTGAAGGATTGCGACTGGGAGGAAATCAAGCCGCAGGTCGACCACGTGATCTTTCCTGACGGCAAGAGGCTGATCCTGCTGGCCGGGGGGCGGCTGGTCAACCTGAGCTGCGCCACCGGGCATCCCAGTTTCGTCATGTCGGCAAGCTTCACCAACCAGGTACTGGCCCAGATCGAGCTGTTGACGCGCAGGGACTACGAGAACCGCGTATACACGCTGCCTCGCCGCCTCGACGAGAAAGTCGCGCGCCTGCATCTTCCCAAGCTGGGCGCCTCGCTCAGCCGCCTGTCTCCCGAGCAGGCCGAGTATCTCGGCATTCCCGAAACCGGTCCGTTCAAACCCGAGCGTTACCGCTACTAGGGCCAAGCCTGTAACCCAATAAGGACTTCCAGCATGTCGGCATTCAATTCCCTCAGAGAATATGCACAAGCCATGGAGCAGCAGGGCAAGCTGCTTCGCATACCGGACATGGACCAGGACAAGTTCGAGATGACGGCTTTCTCCTACCGCCTGGAAGACCGGATGCGGACCTCCGCTCCGGCTTTCCTCGTGGAACGCACGAAAATGAACGGCCGCTGGTATGACACGCCCGTCATCTGCAACGTCCTCAACAGCTTCAAGACGGTGGCCATGTGCCTGGGAGTGGAGGATCTCAGCGACGAAGAACGCCAAATGAACCACGTGGTGGAGAAGGAACTGATCAAGCACATGAACGAGGACTATCGTTTCGAGCAGATTCCTCCCGTGGAAGTCGACGCGGCCGGCGCTCCCTGCAAGGAGGTGAAGCTGTTCGGCGACGACGCCGACCTGGACCGCTTTCCTTGGATCATGAACAATCCCGCTGACGGGGGACGATTCATCAGTACGGGCTCGGTGATCATGGAGGACCCCGACATCGGCCGCAACGTCGGCACCTACCGGCTGCAGGTCAAGGGTCCGCAGAAGCTGGGCATCTGCTTTACCGGCCAGAATCACGGCGCGATGATGATGCGCAAGGCCATCGCGCAGGGAAAGAAGAGCGTTCCCTGCGTCGTGGCCACCGGACTGGATCCGATCACCTGGATGATGAGCAGCACCCGGGTGGGCGAGCTGGGCGACGACGAATTCGCCCTGTCCGGCGGTTTCCGGGGCGAGCCGGTGGAGCTGGTCCAGGCCGAAACGAACTCGCTCATGGCGCCGGCGCACGCCGAGATTGTCATCGAGGGGGAAATAAGCACCGACAAGGAGATGGAGGGTCCGTACGGCGAGATGCTGGGCTACATCGGAGAACCGGCGCCCAATCACTTCATGACGGTCAAGGCCATCACGCACCGCGAAAAGCCCTGGGTCTACAACATCTGGCCGGGTATCGGCGGCGCCTATCTGACCTGGCCGTGGCAGGTGGGGCATTTCGCCCGGCTGAAGCGGATCATGCCCAATCTCGTGAAGCTGCACATGCCGCCGGAAATACCGAGCATGGTGGTCGCCTGCATCAACAAGCGCCTGCCGGGTGAAGGGATCGAAGCGGGGCTGTTGATCATGGGCTACCGGATGATCGGGTTCAGCAAGAAGATGATCATCATCCTCGACAAGGACGTGGACCCCACCGACCTCACACGGGTGCTGCACGCGGTGACCACGCGCTGGCAGCCCTGGCCGGCCAGCCTTACGGTCAGGCAGACTTTTTCCTTCATGATCGATCCGAGCACCCACCGCAACGCGCTTTCGAGCAAGATGCTGATCGACGCCACCCGGCAACTGCCCGCCGAGGGCGGTCCGAATGTCTTCGCCGAAGACAACCGCACCGTGATGGAAGAACGCGCCGCGGACTCCTTTGAGCTGGTTGATCAGCGCTGGGAGGAATATTTCGGCGGCTGACGCCCACAGGTGCCGTGATGCCGCCTGCGGGAATGAGAAGGAGTGTGAGATGAGGTATTTCGGCACCGACGGCGTGCGCGGCACGGTGGGGCAGCATCCCATGACGGCCGAGTTCGCGTTGCGGCTGGCCGGCGCCGCCACCCGCGCCCTCTTGCCGCGCGGCGGGAAGGTCGTGATCGGCAAGGACACGCGAGTTTCCGGCTATATGTTCGAATCGGCGCTGGAGGCGGGTTTCGTAGCTGCAGGGGCCGACGTTCGCCTGTCCGGCCCCCTGCCCACCCCCGGCGTGGCCCTGCTCACTCGGGAGCTGGAAGCCGACCTGGGCGTGGTCATCAGCGCCTCGCACAACGCCTACGGCGACAACGGGATCAAGTTCTTCAAGCATGACGGCTTCAAGCTGGCGGCTGAGGAAGAGGCGATTATCGAAAGCCATATCGAGGACGCCGCGGTTACGCTGGACTCCACGGCGCTCGGCCAGGTGCGGCGGGTCGACGACGCGCGGGAGCGCTACGAGCAGCACTGCCTGGATACGGTTCCAGGGGACATGTCGCTTGAAGGCGTGAAGATCGTGGTGGACTGCGCGCACGGCGCTTCCTACCGGGTGGCGCCGGCGACGCTTACCGCGCTGGGCGCCGAACTGGTGCCGCTGGGCTGTTCGCCGAACGGGCGCAATATCAACGACCGTTGCGGCGCCACGGAGCCGGACCTCCTGCGCCGCACCGTGACGGCGGTGGAGGCCGACGTGGGAATCGCGCTGGACGGCGACGGCGACCGCGTGATCATGGTGGATGCCGGCGGCGCGACCCTCAACGGCGACACGCTGCTCCTGATTCTGGCCCTGGCCCGCAGGCAGTCCGGCACACTGGCCGGTCCGGTGGTCGGCACCCAGATCAGCAGCATGGCGCTTGAGCGGGCCTTGCAGGCGCAGGGCATCGCTTTCCGCCGCTCGGAGGTGGGCGATCGCCAGGTGGTGAACATGCTGCGCGATGAGGGCGGGGTCCTGGGCGGGGAAAGCTCCGGTCACATTCTCTGCCTGGACAAGTCAACCACCGGCGACGGCCTTTTGGTCGCCCTGGAAGTGCTGGCCGTGATGCAGGCGAGGAGCTGTTCGCTGGCGGAACTGGCGGTGGACATGCCGCACATGGAGCAAGCGAACCTGAGCGTGCCTTCAAACGGCGCCGGCAGGCTGGGCGACCCCGATGTCAAACAGGCTCTGCGCGCGGCCCGCCGCCTGCTGGGCAACCAGGGCCGCATCGTGGTGCGTCCTTCGGGTACCGAGCCGGTCTTTCGAATCATGGCGGAGGGCAGCGACCGCAAGCGCGTGGACAAGGCAGCCGAAGGCGTGGCGCAGGCGCTGAGTCCCGCCCGCCCGGCTGCCTGAGGCGCAGGAGCATGGGCGATCGGCGCCGGATCGTAGCCGGCAACTGGAAGATGCACGGCAGCCTTGCTTCGGCGAGGGAACTGGCCGCGGCGTTGGCTGGCGCGAGTCATGAAGCCGCCGGCGGCCTTCCGGAAGTGATCATATTTCCGCCGTACCCCCACCTGGATGCCGTGCGCCGGGTACTGGACGACGCGCAGTCGGCCGCCGGCATCGCCGTTCAACTGGGCGCGCAGGACGTATCCGGCCACGAGCAGGGTGCGCATACGGGCCAGGTGTCCGCGGGCATGCTGGACGACTGCGGTTGCAGCCACGTTCTCGTCGGGCACTCGGAAAGGCGATCTGCCTTCGGCGAAAGCGACGAACTGGTGGCGCGGAAGTTTCGCCGGGCGGCGGACCACGGGCTGATACCGGTTCTGTGCGTGGGGGAAACGCTTCCCGAACGGGAAGCGGGACAAACCGGGGCAGTCGTTCTGAAGCAGCTCGGGTCGGTAATGAAACGGTGCGGCGCCGGTGCATTCGAACGGGCGGTCCTGGCCTATGAACCGGTCTGGGCAATCGGTACCGGCCTCAGCGCAACACCGGAGCAGGCGCAGGAGGTGCATGCTCTGTTGCGCGGCGAAATTGCCCGCAGCAATGCTAAAATTGCCGCTGGCCTTCGCATTCTTTACGGGGGCAGCGTAAACGGCGCCAACGCGGCCCCGCTTTTTGCCCAGCCGGACATTGACGGCGGCCTGGTGGGCGGGGCTTCCTTGGACGCAAAGGATTTTTTGCGAATCATCACGGCGGTATAGCGAGGTAGCGTTCTGTTACAGCAATTGTTCCTGGCAGCGCACGTTGTGGTCGCTGCCCTGATTATTGTTTTTGTGCTGCTTCAGCGCGGAAAAGGCGCGGAAACGGGGGCGGCCTTCGGGTCGGGCGCATCCGGAACGGTGTTCGGCGCGCGCGGCTCGGCGAATTTCCTTTCGCGGGTCACGGCGGTCCTCGCCACGCTCTTCTTTGCCACCAGCCTCATCCTCACCGGGGTCGGCAAGCCCAGGCCCGAGGAAAGCCTGCTGGACACCATCGAGCAGGTTGCCCCGTCCGACGAGGAAGCCGTGTCCGAGAATGATGATGAAGACCTGCCGCAGCTGCCGTCGGCTGAACCCACGGAGCTACCCGGCACCCCGCAGGAATGATGCAGCTCTTCTATCCTTGCCGATGTGGTGGAAATGGTAGACACGCTGTCTTGAGGGGGCAGTGGCGCAAGCCGTGCCGGTTCGAGTCCGGCCATCGGCATTTCCTCAGGCTGGCGCGCTGAGGGCGGCGCATGGCCCTTGCGGGAGACGCGTTAATCCATCCATGGAGCTTGGTTCCGCCATCCCTGGCTCACACACTCCCGCAAGGGCCCTGCGCCGCCCTCAGCGAAGCTTGCAAGTTGTACTATGGGTTACGGAGAAAGCGTTTAGCGAGTAGTTGTGCCGGCCGATTACCTTCCCGTACTGATTTACCTCTGCGTGGCCTTTGCCATTGCGCTTGCCTTGCTCGGCCTGGGTTTGCTGCTGGGCCGCCGGCAGCGCGACTCACGCAAGCTGGAGCCGTATGAATGCGGCTTCGACGCGTTTGAGGACTCGCGAATGCGCTTCGACGTGCGCTACTACTTAGTCGCCATCCTGTTCATCATTTTCGATCTTGAGATCGCCTTCCTGTTTCCCTGGGCGGTTGCATTGGACGCCATCGGCTATCAGGGGCTGCTCGCGATGGGAATCTTCCTCCTGGTTCTCGTCGTCGGTTTCGTCTACGAGTGGCGCAAGGGGGCCCTGGAATGGGACTAGAGCCGGCCGGACCGCGCATCGACGGAATGGCGGATACGCTGGCCGAGGCGCGCGAGCAGGGGTTTGTCGTGACTTCGCTGGACAAGCTGCTGAACTGGGCCCGCACGGGGTCCATGTGGCCCATGACTTTCGGGCTGGCATGCTGCGCCGTCGAGATGATGCATGCGGGCGCTGCGCGCTACGATCTCGACCGCTTTGGCGTCATGTTCCGGCCCAGTCCCCGGCAATCCGACGTGATGATCGTGGCCGGCACCCTCTGCAACAAGATGGCGCCGGCCCTGCGCCGCGTCTACGATCAGATGCCGGAGCCGCGCTGGGTGATATCGATGGGCTCCTGCGCCAACGGCGGAGGCTATTACCACTACGCCTATTCGGTCGTGCGCGGTTGCGACCGCATCGTGCCGGTGGACGTTTATGTTCCCGGCTGTCCTCCGACTGCCGAGGCGCTGTTCTACGGCATCCTCCAGCTGCGCAACAAGATACGCCACAGCAAGGCGCTGGCGCGTCCGAATTCCGCAGCCTGACGGAACCACTTTATGTCCTCCCGCCTCGAGTCCATGGCCGAAGCCTTGCGCTCGCGCTTTGACGGCGTGCTGCGCCGGCGCGAATCGGCCTGCGGCGAATTGAGCTACGACCTCGACGCTTCGGACCTGCCGGCAACCGCGAAGGCCTTGCACGACGAAGAGGCTTTTTTCTATACGACCCTGATCGACGTGTGCGGCGTCGATTACCTGGGCTACGGCCAGGCCCAGTGGCGGACCGAGGCGGCGACCGAATCCGGTTTCAGCCGGGCCGTCGAGCCGGACGCCAGCACGACCCGTTCCGCGTCGGAACGCGAACGGCAGGCACGGGAGCAGCCGGCGCGGTTTGCCGCCGTCTATCACCTGCTGTCGCTGAGCAGGAATGTGCGCCTCAGACTGCGGACCTTCGCCGTGGGCGAGAACCCGCCGCTATTGCCGTCGGTTGCGGACATCTGGCAGTCGGCCAACTGGTTCGAGCGCGAGGCCTTCGATCTGTTCGGCATCGTGTTCGAGGGCCATGGCGACCTGCGCCGGATTCTGACTGATTACGGCTTTATCGGACATCCCTTCCGAAAGGATTTCCCGCTGAGCGGAAGAGTGGAAGTCCGCTACGATGAAGACAAGCGGCGGGTGGTGTATGAACCGGTCAGCATAGAACCGCGAACGCTCGTTCCGCGCGTGATCCGCGACGACAATCGATACAGGCCGGCGCTCAGGGCCGAGGCCGGCGAAGGCGCAAACGGCGCCGGGCAGGCGGACGATGGCTGAATTTCAGAGCTACACAATGAACTTCGGCCCCCAGCACCCGGCCGCGCACGGCGTGTTGCGGCTGGTCCTGGAAATGGACGGCGAGGTTGTGGTGCGCGCGGACCCCCACATCGGGCTGCTCCATCGCGCCACCGAAAAGCTCGCGGAGTCCAAGCCCTACAACCAGAGCATCGGTTACATGGATCGGCTTGACTACGTTTCCATGATGGCGAACGAGCACGGCTACGTCCTGGCGATCGAGAAGTTGCTGGGGATCGAACCGCCGCCGAGGGCCCGGTACATCCGCGTAATGTTCGACGAGATCACCCGGATACTGAACCACCTCCTGTGGCTGGGCTGCCATGGCCTCGACGTGGGCGCCATGACCATATTCCTCTACTGTTTTCGGGAACGCGAGAACCTTATGGACTGCTACGAGGCGGTATCGGGCACGCGCATGCACGCCACCTACTATCGGCCGGGCGGCGTTTACCGCGACTTGCCCGAGCGGATGCCCAGGCATCTGGCGCAACGGGATGCGAAAAAGGTTTCCGGTCGCGACAAGGCCCTGGACGAGGGTCGGGACGGGTCTCTGCTCGATTTCATCGAACACTTCACCCGGCGCTTTCCCACCCACGTCGACGAATACGAAACGCTGCTGACCGAGAACCGGATCTGGAAGCAGCGCACCGTGGGAATCGGAGTGGTCTCGCCCGAAAGGGCCCTGAACCTGGGCTTTACGGGTCCCATGCTGCGCGGCTCCGGCGTGGAGTGGGACCTTCGCAAGAAGCAGCCGTACGCGGCCTATGCGGACATGGATTTCGACATTCCGGTCGGAGTCAACGGCGATTGCTATGACCGCTATCTGGTGCGGGTCGAGGAATTGCGGCAGTCCAACCGGATTATCCGGCAATGCGTGGACTGGCTGCGCGCCAACCCCGGCCCGGTCATGGTGGACGACTACAAGCTGGCGCCGCCGAAGCGTGAAGAGATGAAGGAGAAGATGGAATCGCTGATCCATCACTTCAAGCTGTTCACCGAGGGCTACTGCGTGCCCGAGGGCGAGTCTTATGCCGCCGTGGAACACCCGAAGGGCGAGTTCGGCGTCTACCTGGTGTCCGACGGCGCCAACAAGCCGTTCCGCGTCAAGATCCGGGCGCCGGGTTTCGCCCATCTGGCGGCGATGGACGAGATGGTGCGGGGGCACATGCTGGCCGACGTGGTGGCGATGATCGGCACCATGGACGTCGTGTTCGGCGAGATTGACCGCTAGTGTGCGCCGGGACGTGAGCGACAAGACCTTGCTGCCCGTCGCCGCTCGCGCCGCCATCCGCGAATCGGCCGGCCGGTTTCCGCGCGGGCGCCAGCGTTCCGCCGTTCTCGACGCGCTTCGGCTTGCCCAGGAGGGAAACGGCGGCTGGCTGTCGGTGGAACTGATGGACGAGGTGGCCGAGGAACTCGAGCTGCCGCCGATTCAGGTCTACGAGGTCGCCACCTTCTACTCCATGTTCCAGGTGCGCCCGGTGGGGCGGCACTGCGTTTCCGTTTGCACCAACATTTCGTGCTGGTTGCGCGGCGGCGAAGAGCTGCTTCAACACCTGGAAAGCCGGCTGGGGATTTCGGTGGGTGAAAGCACCTTCGACGGGCGGATCTTTCTCAAGGAAGAAGAGGAATGCCTGGCGGCCTGCACCGGCGCGCCAATGATGATGGTGGACCACAGCTACCACGAGAATGTCACCCCCGAAGAGGCTGACCGCATTATCGAGGGGCTGGGCTGACGGACATGGATCTGGTTCACATCTGCATGCCGCCGCCCGGAGCGGAACAGCCCTGGCGGCTGCAGTCGTACGAGAGCCGCGGCGGCTACCGTGTCTGGCGCAAGGTCCTGGCAGGCGAGCTGGACGCGACGCAGATCCTGGAAACGGTCAAGGCATCCGGGCTGCGCGGCCGTGGCGGAGCCGGGTTTCCCACCGGGTTGAAATGGAGCTTCATGCCCAGGGACTGCGAGCAGCCCAGCTACCTGGTATGCAACTCCGACGAGAGCGAACCCGGAACCTGCCATGATCGCGACATCCTGCGCTACAACCCGCACGTGCTGATCGAGGGCATGGCCCTGGCCGCATTCGCGATGGGCGCCACGGTGAGCTACAACTACATTCGAGGCGAATTCCTGGGCGAGCCCGTACCGAGGTTTCTCGATGCGCTGGATGAAGCCCGCGATGCGGGCCTGATCGGCCGCGGCCTGGGCGCGGCGGGAATCGACTGCGAGCTGCATCCCTTCGTGGGTGCGGGCGCGTACATCTGCGGCGAGGAAACGGGATTGCTGGAGTCGCTGGAGGGCAAGCCCGGCAAGCCCCGCTTCAAGCCCCCGTTCCCTGCGCAAAGCGGCCTGTACGGCCGTCCCACCACGGTGAACAATACCCAGACCCTGGCCTGCGTGCCGGCCATCGTGGAAAAGGGCGCGGAGTGGTTCAAATCGCTGGGTCCGCCCAATTCAGCCGGCACCATGATCTATTCCGTATCCGGGCACGTGGAGCGTCCCGGCAACTACGAGGCGCCGCTGGGCGTTTCCTTCAACGAACTGCTGGAGCACGCCGGCGGGGTCTGGAAGGGCCGCAGGCTGAAAGCGGTCATACCCGGCGGGTCTTCGGTACCGGTGCTTCCGGCGGCAATCATCAGGGAATGCAACATGGACTACGACTCGCTGAGCGAGGCGGGTTCGGCGCTGGGCACCGGAGCCATGATCGTAATGGACGACCAGACCTGCATGGTGAGCGTGCTGAGGCGCATCGCGCGCTTCTACTACGCGGAGTCCTGCGGTCAATGCACGCCCTGCCGCGAAGGCACCGGCTGGCTGTACCGGATGCTTACACGCATGCTTGAAGGTCAGGCCCGGGTTTCGGACCTGGACCTGCTACTGAGCGTAGCTAACAACATCGAGGGCCACACGATCTGCGCCCTGGGAGACGCGGCGGCATGGCCCGTCCAGAGCTTCCTGAAGCACTTCCGCGGTGAATTCGAGGCCAGGATCCGTGAGTCCCGGACCGTTGCCGCGCAGCGGGAGGCGACCTATGGCTGACAACAGCGTTCGCTTCAGCGTCAACGGCCAGGATCTCGAGGCCCCGGCCGGCGAAATGCTGATCGCGGCAACCGACCGGGCCGGCATTTACGTTCCTCGCTTCTGCTATCACCCCAAGCTGAGTGTCGCGGCGAATTGCCGAATGTGCCTGGTGGACGTGGCCGGCGCGCCCAAGCCCATGCCTGCCTGCGCGCTGCCGGTCGCTGAAGGCATGGAGGTGGAAACCCGGTCCGACCGGGCGATCGCGGCCCAGCGCGCAACCATGGAATTCCTGTTGATCAACCATCCGCTGGATTGCCCGGTTTGCGACCAGGGCGGCGAATGCGAACTGCAGGACCTGGCGATGGGTTTCGGGCGCGATATCTCACGATTCTCGGAGGGAAAGCGGGCGGTGCCCGATCCGGACCTGGGCCCGCTGGTTTCCACCGACATGACCCGCTGCATCCACTGCACCCGTTGCATACGCTTCGGCGAGGAAGTCGCCGGCGTGCAGGAGCTCGGGGCCACCGGCCGTAGCGAGCACATGGAAATCACCACCTACGTCGAGCGGTCCCTGAAACATGAACTGTCCGGCAACGTCATCGACGTGTGTCCGGTCGGGGCGCTGAACAACAAGCCCTACCGATTCAACGCCCGCGCCTGGGAAATGAGCGCCCACGCCACGGTGGCGCCGCATGACTGCGTGGGCTCGTCGCTCTACGCGCACGTACTGCGTGGGCGGGTACGGCGCATCGTGCCACGCGAGAACGAGGCCGTGAACGAAACCTGGATTTCGGACCGGGATCGTTTCAGTTGCGAGGGGCTGTACGTGCGGGACCGGCTGCAAAAGCCCCTGGTGCGCCGGCAAGGGCGGCTGATCGAGACCGGCTGGGAAGAGGCGCTGGAGGCGGCCGCGGCGGGTTTGGCGCGCGTGACCGAGGAGCGGGGCGGCCAGGCCCTGGGAGCGCTGGCCTCGCCTTCGGCAACCGTCGAGGAAGGCTCTCTCCTGAGGAAACTGATGAGCGCACTGGGGTCGGCTAACGTCGATCACAGACTCAGGCAGCGCGATTTTCGCGGCACCGCGCCGGCCGGCCCGGCGCCGTGGCTGGGCACGCGGTTCAGTGACGTGGAGTCGCTGGACTCGCTGCTGCTGGTGGGCTCGGACCTGCGCAGCGAAGCGCCGATCCTCGCTCACCGGGTTCGCAAGGCGGCCATGGCGGGCGCCCGGGTCAGCTACCTGGACCTGGCCGAGCGGGAATACCTGCACCCGATCGGCACGGGCAGCGTGCAGCATCCCCGCGATTGGGCCCGCGCTCTCGGGCAACTGGCCGGCCGTGCGCTCAGGGGAAGGCGCCGGGCGTTGTGGCTGGGCGGTCTCGCCATGCGCCATCCGGCCTATGCCGAGTTGCTTGAAGCGGCCGCCGAAGCGGCCGCGGGCGCCGTTCTGGGCCATGTTACGCAAGGCGGAAATGGTGCGGGTCTGCACCTCGCCGGCGTCATTCCCGGCGAGGCGAATGGAAGCGGGGCTGCCGGAGTGAACGCGGGGCAGATGAGCCGCGAGGCCCTTGCGGGAATGGTCCTCATGGGCATGGAACCGGATCTGGACTGCGTGGGCGGCGCCGGCTATGCAATGCGCGAAGCCGACTTTGTGCTCGTACTGAATCCCTGGGCGTCGCCCTGGCTTCTCGGCAATGCGGATGTCGTGCTTCCCATCGCGACTTTCCTGGAGACTCCCGGAACCCTGGTCAACGGTCAGATGGACTGGCAGACCTTCGCCGCTGCAGCTCCGCCTCCCGGCCTGTCCCGGCCGGCCTGGAAAGTGCTCAGGGCGCTGGCGGATTGCCTGGGGCTGGACGGTTTCGGCTTTGCCGATACGGACCAGGTCCTGGCGGACCTGAAACAGCGGATTGAACGCGCGCCTGCCGCCGCCGACCCAACTCCCCGGGGCGCCGCAATCGGCTCACTGGCTCTCGATGACGAAGACTACGCCGGGCTGGAATTGCCGATGTATTCGGTGGACGGCCTGGTACGCCGGTCCGCGCCCTTGCAGCAGGTTGCCGCGATGCGCAGGGCTGCCTGAAGCCTGGCATGGCCGATTTGCTTGCTAACTGGCTTGGTTTCTTGCCGCCTGAGGCGATTGGTGCGCTGATCGACCTGCTGGCGGTTCTCGCGGTCACGGTCGTGGTGATTCTCTGCGTGGCCTACGCCACCTACATGGAACGCAAGGTAATCGGCTTCATGCAGTTGCGCCAGGGACCGAACCGGGTGGGTTTTCGCGGACTCCTGCAGCCGTTCGCCGACGTGCTTAAGCTGCTGGTGAAGGAAATCGTAATTCCCGGCCGCGCCAACCGCTGGCTGTTTCTCACCGCGCCGGTCCTGTCGCTGGTCCCGGCGCTTGCCGCCTGGGCGGTGGTGCCCCTGTTCCCCGGATTCGCCGTCGCGGACCTGAACGCCGGGCTGCTCTACCTGTTGGCCATGACCTCGCTGGGCATCTACGGAATCATCCTGGCGGGCTGGGCCAGCAACTCCAAGTACGCACTGCTCGGGGCGATGCGCTCGGCGGCGCAGATGGTCGCCTACGAGATCGCCATGGGGTTCGCGCTGGTGGGCGTGCTTATGGCTGCCGGCAGCCTGAATCTGGGGGTTATCGTGGAGAAACAGGCAGGGGGAGTGGCCAACTGGTTCATTCTTCCTCTCTTGCCCCTGTTCCTCGTGTATTTCATCTCCGGAGTGGCCGAGACCAACCGGGCGCCGTTCGATGTGGCCGAAGGGGAGTCGGAAATCGTGGCGGGTTTCCACGTGGAGTACGGCGGCGCCACATTCGCCATGTTCTTCCTGGCGGAATACGCCAACATGATTCTGATCGCCACGCTAACCGCGGTGCTGTTCCTGGGCGGCTGGGAGTCGCCCTTTGCGGGTCTCGTCGGCAGGCAATGGGCGGTGGTGGGGATACTCGCGGCGCCGGGCCTGTTCTGGCTGGCCGCCAAGACCTTTCTGTTCCTGTTCGTCTTCCTGTGGTTGCGGGCCACCTTTCCCCGTTACCGCTACGACCAGATCATGCGTCTCGGCTGGAAGGTGTTCATCCCCGTGACGCTGGTGTGGATCGGCGTGGAGGCCGTCATGTCCGTACTACAGGTTGGGCCTTTCAAATGAATGATTCCAGGAGCAGGCCAGGAGCGGGCGACCGCATCCGGGCGGTATTCCGCACGTTCGCGCTTTGGGAGCTTTTGCGGGGATTGCGGGTAACCCTTAAAAACTTCTTCCGGCGCAAGGTCACCTTGCAGTATCCGGAGGAGAAGGCCCCGCAATCGCCTCGGTTCCGGGGTCTGCACGCCCTGCGGCGCTATGCCAACGGCGAGGAACGCTGCATCGCCTGCAAGCTGTGCGAGGCGGTTTGCCCGGCGCTGGCGATCACCATCGAGTCCGAAGTTCACGAAGACGGCACCCGTCGCGCGAGCCGCTACGACATCGACCTGTTCAAGTGCGTGTACTGCGGCTTCTGCGAGGAAGCCTGTCCGGTGGACGCGGTCGTGGAGACCCGGATTCACGAGTACCACATGGAGAACAGGGGCGAGAACATCCTGACCAAGGAACGGCTGCTTGAGATCGGCGATCAATACGAAGAACAGATTGCCGCCGATCGCGGCGCCGACGCTTCCTACCGCTGAACCGCGTCCTCATGCAGCAGCTTCCGGAAATCTTCCCGCTCATTCTCTTCTACGGCTGGTCGGGCATTCTGATCGCCGCCGCAGTGGGCGTGATCACGGCGCGCAATCCGGTCCATTCGGTGCTGCTCCTGGTCCTGTGTTTTGTCATCTCGGCCGCCATCTGGCTGTTGCTGCGCGCGGAATTCCTGGCCGTGGCCCTGGTGCTGGTCTACGTCGGCGCGGTAATGGTGCTGCTGCTGTTCGTCGTAATGATGCTGGACATCAACGTCGAGCGCATGCGCGAGGGGCTCACGCGCTATGCGCCCCTGGGCGTGGTGGTCGGCCTGTTGCTGGCCGCGCAGCTCTCATCCGTGTGGTGGCTGCGGCAGTCCGGACTGGAAATCGCGGCGCCGGAGGATTCGCTGGTTTTCGAGCAGGGCAACACGCAGGCGCTGGGCACGCTGCTGTATACCGAGCACCTGTACGCCTTCGAGATTGCGGGCTACATCCTGCTGCTGGCCATTGTCGGCGCAATTACGCTCACCCTGCGCCGCCGCCGCGGCTTGCGCGTGCAGAAGGTATCCGAACAGGTTGCGGTGCGTCCCGCCAATCGCGTGCGGCTGGTCAGGATGCCGGCGGAGAAGGACGAATGATCGGCCTCGCCCACCTGCTGACCCTGAGCACGATCCTGTTCGCGATCGCCGTGTGCGGCATCTTCATCAATCGCCGCAGCGTGATCCTGCTCCTGATGTGCGTGGAGCTCCTGCTGCTCGCGGTGAATTTCAATTTCATCGCTTTCGCCTACTTCCTCGGCGACCTGGCCGGGCAGGTGTTCGTGTTCTTCATCCTGACCGTAGCGGCGGCGGAGGCGGCGATAGGACTGGCGATTCTGGTGGTGCTTTTCCGCAACCGGATCAGCGTGAACGTGGAAGAGTTCAGCTTGCTCAAGGGATGATGTACGAAGCAATCCTGCTTGCGCCGCTGGCCGCGGCGGTGGTGGTGGCGCTGGGCGCCAGGGTGCTGCCGCGCAACCTGCTGCACGGGCTCCCGATCCTGGCCGTGGGACTGTCCGCCTGCCTGTCGATCTGGGCCCTGCTGGAGCAACTTGACGGTGAACCGGTCAACGTAAAGCTGCTCGATTGGCTCAGCATCGGCGGGTTCGAGTTGAGCTTCGGCTTGCTGATCGACCGCCTGACCGCCCTGATGATGTGCGTGGTGACCTGGGTCTCGCTGGCCGTTCATGTGTACACGGTCGGCTATATGCGGGATGATCCCGGCTACGCGCGGTTCTTCGCCCTGATCGCGTTCTTCACCTCGGCCATGCTGCTGCTGGTGATGGCCGACAACTTCATGCAGCTTTTCGTGGGTTGGGAAGCGGTGGGGCTGGCCTCGTACCTGCTGATCGGCTTCTGGTTCAAGCGGCCGTCGGCGAATTTCGCAAGCCTGAAGGCTTTCCTGGTAAATCGCGTTGGCGACCTGGGCTTGCTGCTGGGCATCGCACTGATCGGCGGCGCGGCGGGCTCGCTCGATTACGCCGTCGTTTTCAGCGGCGCTCCCGGCCTGGCCGCTCAGGAAATCACCGTCTGGCCCGGGGTCAGCCTGCCGGCGCTGGACCTGGGTTGCGTGCTGTTGTTCGTGGGGGCCATGGGCAAATCGGCGCAGATGCCGCTGCACATCTGGCTGCCGGATTCGATGGAGGGCCCCACGCCCATTTCGGCCCTGATCCATGCCGCGACCATGGTCACGGCGGGCGTCTTCATGGTGGCCCGCATGTCGCCGCTGTTCGAATACAGCCCGCTCGCGCTCTCCGTGGTGCTCGCGGTTGGAGCAACCACCGCCCTGGCGACCGGACTGGTGGCCATCGTGCAGCAGGACATCAAGCGCATCGTCGCCTGGTCCACGCTTTCCCAGCTCGGCTACATGATGGCCGGCCTGGGCGTCTCGGCCTATTCAGTGGCCATCTACCACCTGTTTACCCACGCGTTCTTCAAGGCATTGCTATTCCTGGCCGCGGGCGCGGTCATCGTCGCCCTGCACCACGAGCAGGACATCCGGCGCATGGGCGGCCTCTATCGGCGGATGCCGATCACCTACGCAACCGCCCTGATCGGCGGTCTGGCGCTGGCCGGCATACCGGGCACCGCCGGCTTCTTTTCCAAGGACGCGCTGATTTCGGCCGTGACCCAGTCGGCCGGCCCGGTCAGCGCATACGCGGGCTGGTGCCTGCTGGCCGGGGTGGCCGTTACCGCGTTTTACAGCGCCCGCTTCGTGCTCGTGGTGTTCCATGGCCGCGAGCCGGAAGGCGCGTCGCATGTCTCGGAACTGGAACCGCGTGGCTTGTGGATGCTGGTCCCGCTGGTTTTTCTTGCGGTCCCCTCGCTGCTGATCGGCTGGTTCACCTACCAGCCGGTGGTCCTGGGCGAGTATTTCGCGTCTTCCCTTGTTGACCTGCAGGGGGGCACTGCCGGCGCGCCGGACCTGGGCGCGGACACGCTGGACTTCTTTGTTCATGGCCTGTACTCGCCGGTCTTTCTGCTGGCCTTGATTGGCGGACTTTCCGCCTGGGTCCTGTATGAATGGCGGCCTGGGTGGCGCAGCCGGGCCGCGCCGGTCCTGCGCGTTCCAGGGCGCGTGCTGAAACTGGGTTACGGCTTCGATCCCGCGCTCGAGCGGGCCATTATCCCGGGCGCCCGGGGGCTGGCCAGAGTCGCCGCTGACCAGGCGGACGCGCGCTTTATCGACGGATTGCTGGTAAACGGGCTGGCGAGGACGATTCGCTGGGGGTCTGGCGTCATGCGGCGTCTGCAGACCGGACTGCTCTATCACTACGCCTTTGCGATGGTGGCGGCCATCTGCCTGCTGATCGCCTGGGTCATCCTGGTGCTTGACTGATGCCCGAAGCGGGACTGCTCAGCCTGATCGTGTGGTTCCCGGTGGTGGCCGGACTGCTGATCCTCGGACTGGCGCGAAGCGCAGCCGTTGCGCGCTGGTCGTGCCTGGCCGTTGCGCTGCTGGAGTGGATCCCGGGCTTTTTCCTCTGGCGCGCCTTCGAGCCGGGCGGCGGCTACCAGTTCGTCGAGCGACACGATTGGATCGAGCGCTTCAATGTGGAGTATTACCTCGGTATCGACGGCATCGCGCTGGCGCTGATCCTCCTGACGCTTCTGCTCACCCCGGCGGCCGTCGTGGCCGGCTGGCGTGCGATCGACCGGCGCACCGGTCTCTATTACGGTGCGCTGCTGATTCAGCAAGGGCTGATGCTGGGCGTGTTCTGCGCGCTCGACAGCCTGCTCTTCTACGTGTTCTGGGAATTCATGCTGGCCCCCATGTTCCTCATCATCGGCATATGGGGCGGCGAGAGGCGGATTTACGCAACCGTCAAGTTCTTCCTGTTCACTTTTCTGGGCTCGGTGTTCATGCTGGTCTCGCTGGTCTACCTGTACCTGAAGGCCGGCAGTTACGCCATTCCCGACCTGCACGCCCTGCCGCTGACGCTCACCGAGCAACAGTTCCTGTTCTTCGGATTTTTGGCCGCCTTTGCGGTGAAGGTGCCGATGTGGCCGGTACATACCTGGCTGCCGGATGCGCACGTCGAAGCGCCGACCGGCGGTTCGGTCATACTGGCGGCCATCCTGCTGAAGATGGGCGGCTTCGGCATGCTGCGATTCAGCCTGCCCGTAACGCCGGACGCCGCTTACCAGTTCGCTCCGCTGATCGTGGCTCTTTCGCTGGTCGCCATCGTGTATATCGCATTCGTTGCGCTGGCCCAGCGTGATCTCAAGAAGCTGATCGCGTATTCGTCGGTGGCGCACATGGGGTTCGTGACGCTGGGCATGTTCATTCCCATGGCCTATGCAGGCGCCGGCAACGAGCAGCTCCTGGCGCTGGGCATGGGCGGGGGCATGGTGCAGATGATCTCCCACGGCTTCATTTCGGCAGCCCTTTTCATGTGCGTCGGCGTGCTCTACGACCGCGTTCACTCGCGTCGGATCAACGATTTCGGAGGCGTGGCCAACACCATGCCGGTTTTTGCGGTCCTGCTTGTGTTGTTCGGCCTGGCCAACGCGGGGCTGCCCGGGACTTCCGGATTTGTGGGCGAATTCCTCGTCATCCTGGCGTCGTTCCGCGCCCAGCCGCTGGTCGCCCTGGGTGCGGGCACTATCCTGGTGCTGGGCGCGGCATATAGCCTGTACATGATCAAGCGCGTGGTGTTCGGCGAAGTGGCGAACGAAAAGGTAGCGGCCCTTGAGGACCTGGATACGCGGGAACTGATTGCGCTGGGGGGCATGGGCCTTGCCGTCATTGTCCTTGGACTGTACCCGGACCCGCTGGTGGAAATGATGGAGCCGTCGCTGGATGAGCTGGCCAGGCGGGTGCTGGCCGGAAAGGCGGCCGCATGGTGATCGACCTGGCCGACTGGGCCCCGCTCTATCCGGAACTGGCGCTTGCGCTGCTGATTCCCGTTCTGATGCTGCTGGATCTGGCGGTAGGCAGGAAGCGGCCATTGGTGACGCAGGCGGTCTGCCTCGCGGGACTGGCCGTGGTGGGCTGGACCTGCATCGTGGCGGCGGACGGCGGCATGTTCGGCGGCGCGTTCGTAATGGACAGTTTGGCGCGGCTGCTGAAGTTTGCCGGCGTGCTGTTGAGCGGCCTGGCCTTCGTATATGCGCCGCGTGATCTGCGCGAAGCCGGAGCGCTGCGCGGCGAGTATTTCGTACTGGGCCTGTTTGCGCTGCTGGGCGTCTTCGTAACGGCGTCCGCCGGCAGCCTGCTCACCCTGTATCTCGGGCTGGAACTGCTGGCGCTGGCTCTCTACACCCTGGTGGCTCTGCAGCGCCATTCCGCCCTTGCGGCGGAGGCCGCGATGAAGTATTTCGTGCTGGGGGCGATCGGCTCCGGCGCGATGCTCTACGGGATGTCCCTGCTGTATGGACTTTCGGGTTCGCTGCTGCTGAGCGAAACGGCGGCCCTTGCGCCGGAGAGCGTTGGAGCTTACGTGGCCGCGGCCCTGGTGCTGACCGGGGTGGCGTTCAAACTGGGTGCGGTGCCCTTCCACCAGTGGGTGGCGGACGTATATGAAGGACCGCCGCTGGGCGTGGCCGTGCTGCTTGCGACCGTCCCCAAGCTGGCCTCCTTCGCCCTTATCGTGCGGCTGCTGGTTGACGGCATTTCCGCCTCGCAGGAGCAGTGGAACCTGCTGCTGATCGTTATGGCGGTCGCCTCCCTGTCGCTGGGCACCATCGTGGCCATGGCCCAGACACAGGCCGCGCGGCTGCTGGCCTGGGCGGCAATCGCGCATGTCGGATTCCTGCTTCTTGGCGTCGTCGCGGGCGGCGGCGAAGGCCTGAGCGCGGCGCTTTTCTACACCCTGATTTATGTGCTCATGGCGGCCGGCGCCTTCGGGGTGGTCATCGCCCTGGAAAAACAGGCTGCTCCGCTGGACAGCCTGCGGGGACTGTACCGCCGCCACCCCGGGATGGCGTTCATCATGCTGCTCATCATGCTGAGCATGATCGGGATACCGCCGCTGGCGGGCTTTTTGGCCAAGTGGCAGGTGCTGATGGTGCTGGTGGACCAGGGTCTTACGGCGCTTGCGGTCGTTGCGGTGGTCTTCGCCGTAGTCGGGGCCTACTACTACCTGCGGATTATCCGGCTGATGTTCATGGAGGCGCCCCGGGAGCAGGAGCCGCTGAAACCCGGCTGGGGCACAAGCGT
The DNA here is from genome assembly GCA_951828235.1 of uncultured Gammaproteobacteria bacterium. Classification (GTDB taxonomy): domain Bacteria; phylum Pseudomonadota; class Gammaproteobacteria; order Steroidobacterales; family Foliamicaceae; genus Foliamicus. Next base: position 408,796 of record OX639965.1, on the reverse strand, counting down.
GATGCTGGGCGCCAATGGCCTGGCGCTGGTGGTGATCGGTGTGTGGCCCAATCCGCTGCTGGAACTGTGCCGGGCCGCCTTCGGTCCCGGGTAGGCGGCGCTTGCTGAAAAGGATCATGCTTGTTGCGGGGCCCTTGGCGGCCCTGGCGGCGGGTCTCCTGATGCGCGAATCGGGACCGGCCGTGGCCTGGACGGTAGCGGTCACGACGCTGTGCGCGGCCTGGTGGATCACCGAGGCGGTGCCGATTCCGGTCACCTCCCTGATTCCCATAGCGCTACTCCCTCTGGTAGGCGCCATCCCGCCCTCGCAGGCTGCGACCGCGGTGGGCGATCCGTTGATCCTGTTGCTGATGGGTGGATTCATGCTGTCCACCGCCATGGAAAAGAGCGGAGCGCATCGCCGGATTGCGCTGGGGATGATCAATCTTTTCGGCGCCAGCGACGGACGCCGGCTGGTGTTCGGTTTCATGGCAGCGGCGGCATTTCTCAGCATGTGGATATCGAATACGGCCACTACCCTGATGCTGCTGCCGATTGCGCTGGCCGTCATTCAGGGCTGCGACGACAAGCGGCTGGCATTGCCGCTGCTGCTGGGCATGTGCTACGCGGCCAGCATCGGAGGTACGGGCACGCCGGTCGGCACGCCGCCCAACCTGATCTTCATGCGCGTTTACCAGGAAAGCACGGGCATCGAACTGGGATTCACGCAATGGATGAGCTGGGCCTTGCCCGTGGTTCTCGTCATGCTGCCGATTGCGGGTTTCTGGCTGACCCGGGGCCTCAAACTGCGCGCGCCCGTCCAGTTGCCGGAGGTCGGCAAGTGGCGCGGCGAGGAGGTGCGCACGCTGCTTGTGTTTGCGCTTACCGCATTGTTGTGGGTGACCCGGCGCGAACCCTTCGGCGGCTGGTCCGGTCTTCTGGGTCTGGATCAGGCCAATGACGGCAGCATAGCGCTGCTCGCGGTGGTAGCGATGTTCATCTTTCCGAACGGGGCAGGCGGGCGTCTGCTGGACTGGAAGACGGCCGTGAGCATTCCCTGGGGCGTTCTGCTGCTGTTTTCAGGGGGCATCTGCCTTGCCGGCGCCTTCGCCAGCACCGGCTTGAGCGCCAGCCTCGGCTCGGCCCTGGCTTCGCAGGCGGACTGGGCGCCCTGGCTGCTGATATTGCTGATCTGCCTGGCGGTCACCTTCCTTACGGAGATCACCAGCAATACCGCCACCACCTCGCTGTTGATGCCGATACTTGCCGCTGCCGCCATCGCCGCCGGCATGGAGCCGCGCCTGATCATGGTGCCCGCGGCGATCAGCGCCAGTTTCGCCTTCATGCTTCCGGTCGCCACTGGCCCAAACGCCGTGGTGTTCAGTTCGGGGCGCCTCACCGTCCCGCAGATGGCCCGCGAGGGCCTGGCGCTCAATTTCCTGGGCGCTCTCGTGATCTCAACGATGTGCTACTGGCTGCTGAACTGACGGACTGACCGTCGTCGCGCCGGTCACGTCAGCCGAAATCCTTGTCCACCGAGTTCTCGTAGAGCTTTCGCATATACAGGATCGGCGCCAGCGGCGCTTCGACGTAGCGGCAGATGCGCCAGCCCTCGGGGAGCCTGCGAAACAAGGCCACGGCGCGGTTGTCGGCGCCCACGGGTTTTGCGTAGCCCTCGGCTTTCGCGTCCCAGTGAAACTGGTAGGAGACCCAGGCCAGGTCTTCGCTGACCGGAATCGCTGCGATATCCCAGATGCGCATCTTCAGGCGCGGGATCATCTGCATGGTCTTGTCCCAATACGCGCGGATCGCGTCCCAGTCGCGCAAGGGCTCCTCGACTTCCTCCGGCAGGTAGAAGGGGTTGGGATCGGAGGTGTCCCACAATTCCGCCATTGCCTTGAGGTCCATGCGGTTCCAGTTCTGCCGCAACTGCCCCAGTACGGCCACGACGGCGTCCTGCAGATTCGATTCGGTGTTCATGAGCGGCATTATGCCTGTTGCGGTCCGGCCTCCGGCAGGCGGCGTGCATGCGGCCTGGCGCCCGCGATCCGCGCCGCTTCGGCGGTCCGGAACCGGCGCCGGCAGGGCCGGTATCGCCAGGCTTCTTCGGGCTAGAATGGGCCGTTCGAAAGGAAGCACGCGTAACAGGATCCGAACTTGCCCGCGAGAACAGGCAGCGAGCTCATTCAGGCGCTCAGGGAGTCTCCGATTGAGTTGTGGCACCGGGGACGGAAGGTCGAAGACCTCACCACCGAGGAAGGCATTGCAGGCGGAGTACGAAGCCTTGCAGCCCGTTACGATCTGCAGCACAGGGAATCCGAAAAGTTGCTTTTCCCCTCGCCGGATACCGGCGATCCGGTGGGCATGAGTTTCATGATTCCCGAGACCAGGGAGGACCTCGTGAGGGTCGGCGATGCGATGCATCGACTTGCGGATTTCAGTTTCGGCATGGCGGGGCGCGACCCCAGCTACCTGAACCGCGCGATGAGCGCCTACGCGGCCGCCGCCGGCTGGCTGGATTCGGCGCACCCGGGGGGCGGGGCGAACGCCAGGGCCTGGCACCGGGAGATGCGCGAACGCGACCTGGCGCTCACGCACACGCTGATCAACCCGCAGATCAATCGGGCCGTCAGCGCCGCAAAACAGGCCGACCCGTTCCTGGCGGCTCGCGTGAAGAAGGAAACCGACGCCGGCCTGGTGATCAAGGGCGCCCGCATGCTGGCCACGCTGCCGATCTCGGACTCGATCATGGTGTTTCCTTCCACGCTCTTGAAGAACCCGGAAGAAGACGCGCCGTACTCCTTCGCCTTCTGCCTGCCCAACGCGACCGAGGGGCTGAAGTTCATCTGCCGGGAAACGGTGGATTACGGGCGCAGTCACTTCGACCATCCACTGGGTTCGCGGTTCGAGGAACTGGACGCGCTGGTGGTGTTCGACGACGTGTTCGTGCCCTGGGAGAACGTGTTTCTGTATCGCGACGTCAAGGCCTGCAACGAGGCTTACGCAGCCACGTCGGCGGTGGTTCACATGTCGCACCAGGTTATCTGCAAGAACATCGCCAAGACCGAGTTCCTGCTGGGCCTGGTTTCGCTGATGATCGACGCCGTGGGCATCGAGATCTTTCAGCATGTGCAGGAGAAGGTGGCCGAGATCTGGATCAACCTGGAGACCATGAAGGCCTTCCGGCGGGCCGCGGAGGCCGACGCCGCGCTGAACGAGCACGGCATGATGACTCCGGCTTTCGATCCGCTGGACGCGGCCCGCAACCTTTACCCGCGCCTCTATCCGCGCATGGTGGAAATCGTCCGCCTGCTGGGCGCCAGCGGCCTGGTGGCCATGCCCACGGAAGCCGACCTTAAGGGTCCGCTCGGCGAGGAGGTGCATCGCTACTACCAATCGGCGCGGCTGGAGGCGAAGGACCGTATCCCCTTGTACCGACTGGCCTGGGACACGGCGCTGTCGGCCTTCGCGGCGCGGCAGGTGCAGTACGAAACCTATTTCTTCGGCGACCCCGTACGGATGGCCTGCGCGATATTCCACTCCAAGGACCGCACGCGCTACATGGAACGCGTGCGCGAGTTCCTTCGCGATTCGGCGGAAGAACACTAGGGCGCGGCGGGAGAGGCAATTGGATACAAAAGGGTTTCGCGCGGCGCTGGGGCAGTTCGCAACCGGCGTCACGGTGGTGACGGCGAAGGCGGAAAACGGCGACCGCATCGGACTTACGGCCAACAGCTTCAATTCCGCCTCCCTGGACCCGCCCATGGTGCTCTGGAGCCTCAAGAACGATTCAACGAACTTCGATGTGTTCGCCGAAGCGAGCTACTTCGCGGTCAATGTACTGGCGGCCGACCAGGTGGAGGTGTCGCAGCGTTTTTCCCGCTACGTCGAGGACCGTTTTGCGGGACTGGACTGCGCCGAGGGCATTGGGGGAGTGCCCGTAATCGCGGGCTGCGCCGCCACCTTCCAGTGCCGCAACGTGCATCGTTACAGCGGCGGTGATCACGCGATCTTTGTGGGGGAGGTGCTGGATTTCGAGGTCAACGACCGGACCCCGCTGGTATTTCACCGCGGCGACTACACGGTTACCATGCCGCGCCCGGCGCAGGAATCGGGCGAATCGGAAATCGCCGGCGGCTATGTCGATGACTTTCTCCTGCCGCTGCTGGCGCGGGCCTATCGCCTGTTCGGCCTGCCGTTCTACGAGCACCTGAACGAACGGAAGATTCCCCGCGACGAATGGCGGGTGCTGGCCACCTTAAGCGACCAGAGCTGCACCCGCGACGAGCTGGCCTGGATCATCCGGATGCCCGAGGAGATTCTCGACAGCACGCTTGGGGCCCTGTTTGACCAGGAGATGATCGCCGAGGACGAACCGCGGGTGGAAGGACGCCTGCCCCGGCTGGTTTGCACCCCCCGGGGCAGCCGCCGGGTCGTCAAGCTGCTGGCTGTGGCCAAGGCCCGCGAGGCGGACGTGCTGGCGGATTTTCCCGAATTGGAACAGCAGGACTTCAAGCACATGCTGCGCAGCATGATTGCGCGGCTGGGAGGCAGCAAGCGCCCTCGCTGAGCAGGCGCCGACGGTATGGGCCTGACGATTTTCGCCGCCTACCTGGTGCTGGTCGTGGTGCTGGGGCTGGTCGCCTCCCGCGGACAGCGCGCCAGCGAGGATTTCTGGGTTGCCGGCCGGCGTTTCGGCGTTGGGGTGCTGGTCCTCGCCAACGTGGCGGCCATCATGCACGGGGGTTCCATACTGAGCGGCGTTGCGTTCATTGGCGCCTTCGGGGGCGTGGCGGGGCTGCCCTTTCTGGCGTTCGCCGTCGGCATCGCCATCGTTTTCTTCTTCTTCGCCCGCAAGTTGCGCCAGTCCGGCGGCTTTACCTTGCCGGACTACCTGGGCGACCGCTATGCAAGCCGGAAAATGCGGGCCTGGAGCGCGATCGTCGTTGCGGTGTCCAGCGTCGTGTACCTGGTGGCCCAGCTGCGGGGCATGGCCTTCATACTGGAGCGACTGCTCGAAATCCCCTTCCTGTGGGGACTGGCGCTGGGCAGCCTGATATTCGTGGCCTATGTCGCCCTCGGGGGGCTGCTGGCGGTGGTGTGGACCAACATCGCCCAGTTCTTCTTCATGTGGGCCGGGCTGCTGCTGATCGGGCCGGTGTTGCTGCAGGAAGTCGGCGGTTGGACCGGGGTAATGCAGCAGGTGGAGCAGGCTGCGCCCGGCTGGACCAGCCTGCGCGGGGTGTCCTGGGGCTGGGGTTACTTCATTTCCTGGCAGGTCATCTGGATGCTGGCCTATTGCACGCGCCTCGAGCTGGTCACCAAGATGTACGCCGCACGCGATTCATGGGTCGCGCAGGTATCGTTGCCGTGGACCATGCTGATCGTGATGGTGTTTCTGCTCTACGGCAACATGTACCTGGGCGCCGTGGCCCGGATCACGGTCTGGGAGGGCCTGGCCTCGCCCGATCAGGCTTACGTTGCGCTGGTCAGCCAGTACCTCGCTCCGGCGCTGGCCGCGTTCGCGCTTACCGGAATCGCCGCGGCCGCCATGTCCACGACGGACTCCCTGCTGCTGATGGCGGGTTCGGCCCTGGCCCATGACCTGGTGCGCAAGTGCGTGGACGAACCGCGTGGGGTCGAACGCGACGAGCGCAGCTACGTGTGGATATCGCGCGGGGCCATCGTGGCCGTGGGCGCCGTGGCGTTCGTGCTGGCGATACCCGACGTAGCGCTTATTCTGCGGATCGTGTCCTTCGCCGTGGCGATCATAGGCGCCGCATTCTTCTTCCCTCTGATTGCCGGCATGGTGAGCAGTCGCGTAAGCGCCGAGGCCGCATTGACCTCGTCGGTATGCGGCGTGTTGACCACGCTGGTCTGGATTGCCGGCACGCTTGCCGGGCAGGGCTGGGCGCAGGTTCTGCATCCGGGCATTCCCGGCCTGCTGGTGGCCGGCCTTGCGATGGCGCTGGTCAATTCCTTTACGCAGCCCGCCATCGCCATAGGCGGGGTCGCGGCCGCCGCCGAAGAGGGCCGCGGACCATGATTCTCGGGCTGCCACTGGAGAGTTTCCTGGTGCAGATCGTGCTGCCCGCGATCGTGATCGCGGCAATGTTTGTGGCAAGCTACCGGGGCAGGGGCCGCGGCGGAGACCGCGCCAAGGGAGACAACAAATGACTTCGATTTATCGCAGAACGGGCGCCTGTGTTGCGCTGCTTGCCATGATCTCGGCTTGCGCAGCACCGCAGACTGAAGTTGAGGAGGCGGCCGATCCCAAGGCCGGGATGCGGGCGCAGTCGGTTGAATTGACGCCGGCCGGCCCCTGGGAGCAGGGCGACCAGCGCGGCAACGGCAATACACAGGGTCCGGGAACCTGGATGCGCTGCGCCTTTCACATGAGTCAACCCGGCGCGAAGGTCTACGAGCTCTCGCACCCGCGCTCGATGTCCATGCCCCAGTCGCCGTTCTCGCCGCCGCTCGAGTATGTCTACCGTCCCACCGTGGGCATCCCGTATACGGCCCATGCCTTCAACGGCGAGCACCTCACCGGCGGAGAACCGGGCGCCCAGGGAACCCAGATGGACGCACTGGGACACTTCGCCTGGCTGCCGGAGCCCTGGCTGGGCGAAGGCGATCTGCCTGCCGATTCGGCCATGTACTACGGGGGATACGCCCAGTCCGACGTCAAGCCGACTCCCGACTCCCCCTTGCTGAAGCTCGGCATCGAGCATGCGCCGCCGCTGGTGACCAGCGCCCTGCTGCTGGACGCTCGCAGCCACATGGGCGGGGGCGAGCCCCTGGAGCCGGGGCAGGTCATTACCGCTGCCGACATCGATGCAATGCTGGCCGCCCAGGGCCTGGCCGGGCGCGGCATTCTTGCCGGAGACGTGGTGTATATCTACACCGGCTGGAGCGACAACTGGAACCAGCCGCAGTACTACGCGATGGGGCCGGGTCTGGGGTACGACGCGGCAAGGATGCTTGGCGAGAAGGGTGTGGTGCTGGTGGCGCTGGACAATCCGTTCACCGACCCGGCCAACGACGGTCAGCTCATGGGCCAGGCGGGTCCGCCCGAAGGCACTCCTGGAGGTCTGCCTTTCGTGATCCACCATCACAACCTCACCCAGTCCGGCGTGCACAACATCCAGAACGCAAACCTTGCGGAACTTGCCGCGGACCAGGTGTGGGAGTCCTGCACCATCATCCTGCCGCTACGCTCGGTGGGCGCCTCGGGGTCACCCGTGCGGCCCATCGCCATCGGCTGACGGGGCCGGCCGGTGCCGCGGTAATTCCCTTGGAAACGGCACTGGATCCAGCCCGCAGGCTTCTCCGCGAAGTATTCGGGTTTCCGGCCTTCAGGCCCGACCAGGAGGAGATCATCCGCGCGGTCCTGCGCGGGCGCGACGCGCTTGTGCTGATGCCCACCGGCGGGGGCAAATCACTCTGCTACCAGATTCCCGCGATGCTGCGCCCTGGTACCGGCGTGGTGATCTCGCCGCTGATCGCGCTCATGCAGGACCAGGTGTCCGCCCTGCGCCAGCACGGCGTTGCCGCGGCCTTCCTGAATTCCAGCATGTCCCATGAGGAGCGGCAGCGAACCAGGGCGGCGCTGCAGGGCGGCGAGCTGGACCTGCTGTACCTGGCGCCGGAAAGACTGCTGAACGAAGACAGCGGCACCCTGGCTCTGCTGCGCCGCATCGAAATCGCCCTGATCGCCATCGACGAGGCCCACTGCGTTTCGCAATGGGGTCATGACTTCCGCCAGGACTACCTGGGACTGGATGTACTCGAAGACCACTTTCCGGGGACGCCTCGCCTGGCGCTTACGGCCACGGCGGACGAGGCCACACGCAAGGAGATCGTCGTGCGTCTCAGGCTGACCGCAGCCGAGCGGTTCATCAGCGGCTTCGATCGGCCCAATATCCGCTATACGGTGCGCATGAAGAACGGCCCCGGGGCGGATTTGCTGGCCTTCCTGCGTGAACGCCAGGGCCAGGCGGGCATCGTCTACTGCCTGTCGCGGCGCAAGGTCGAAGCCACGGCCGAACGGCTCAGGAATGAAGGGTTCGACGCCCTGCCTTACCATGCGGGCCTGTCCGCCCAACAACGGCGGCGCTGCCAGGCGCGGTTTCAGCGATCCGATGGAGTGATTGTCGTGGCGACCATCGCCTTCGGGATGGGAATCGACAAGCCCGACGTGCGGTTCGTGGCGCATTGCGATCTGCCCAAGAGCATCGAGGCCTATTACCAGGAAACCGGGCGGGCGGGACGCGACGGCGAGCCCGCCGAGGCCTGGATGACGTACGGCCTGCAGGACGTCGTCAGGCTGCGGCAGATGGTGGACGAGTCGGAGGCCGATGAGGACCACAAGCGGGTGCAGCGAACGCGCTTGCAATCACTGGTTGCATGGTGCGAGATCACGCAATGCCGGCGTGCGGCGCTGCTCGCCTACTTTGGCGAGCAATACCCCCAACCCTGCGGGAACTGCGACAACTGCCTCAACCCGCCGAAGACCTTCGACGGAACACTGGAGGCCCAGAAGTTCCTGTCCTGCGCCGTGCGGGCCGGCCAGCGATTCGGAGCGGCTCACCTGATTGATGTGTTGCGCGGCAGGGACACCGACAAGGTCCGCCGGCATCGGCACCAGAACCTCTCCACGTTCGGCATCGGCAGCGATCTCTCGGCGCGCCAATGGCATGCCGTGGTCCGCCAGGTAGTGGCGATGGGATTTGCGCGAGTCGATGCCGAACGCCACGGCGCCCTCGTGCTCACTCCCCGGGCGCGCCCGCTGCTGCGCAGCGAGCAGACCATCGAGTTGCGGGAAGAAGTTCGCCTGGCCAGGCCGAGACGGGCCTCAAGGCCACGACCGGAGCCCTGGGAAATGGCGGCAGCGGACGAGCCCCTGTGGCAGGCGCTCAGGACGTGCCGGACCCGACTGGCCGAGGAAGCCGGAGTGCCGCCATACGTGATCTTTCACGACGCAACCCTGAAGGAGTTCCTGCGGGCCCGCCCGAGCACGCCCGAGTCCATGCTCGAGCTGCATGGAGTGGGGCAGGCCAAGCTGGAGCGGTTCGGGCATGCCTTTCTCGAGGTCATTGCCGCGGCCGACGGCGCCGATGATGACGACCCGTCAGGGAACCCGCCGTGAGAGGGTGGCGGCCGCTCTGTTGTATCAGGAAATCGTAAGGTTGGCCGGGCCTGACTGCGCTATGCTTTAGACAAAGATGAATTCAGAGCAATTACAGACATGGACCGATCAAGCAATGACTCCAGGTCAACGCGAATGAACCGGCAAGTCGCGCGAACTCCGGCGGCCTGTGCAGGATTGTTGTTCCTGTCGGCTGCGCTTCAGGCCGTCCAGGCAGCCCCGGTCAAGACCGCGCATACGCAGGCCGAATTGCTTGCGGAGGTGACCCGCATCACGCCGGGCGAACCGTTCACTCTGGGCCTCAACCTCAGTCCCGACCCCGGCTGGCACACGTACTGGATCAACCCGGGCGATGCCGGCAAGCCCGCGAGTCTTCGCTGGGACGCGCCCGAGGGGCTCGAATTCGGCGATCTCAAATTCCCGGCGCCGGGATTCGTGCCATTCATGACCATGATGAGCTATGGCTACAACGAGCCGACACTGCTCCTGGTGGACGTTACCCAGACCCAACCGGTTTCCGGCGATGTTCTCGAAATAAGGGCCCGGGCATCCTGGCTGGTTTGCGATGACAAGGTGTGTATTCCGGAGCGCGCGAATCTTGCGCTGACCATCCCGGTGGGCGGCGGGGACGGGCCGGATTCCGGCAGCGAGGATTGGCGGACCGCCACCTTCGCGGACGCCCGGGCGCTGCAGCCGCAGGAGATGGAGTGGCCTGCCCGGTTTTCGCAGGACGGCGACTCGGTGGTCTTCGACATTTCCACACCCCTGTCACTGGAAGACGCATCGAACCTGTACCTGTTCCCGGCAGCCGCCGGCATGATCGACCACACGGCGAACCAGCAGGTCAGCCTGTGGAGCGATCGTGTGCGCGTAAGCGTTCCCGCCGGGTCGCGGGTGGCCCGGTACGAGGAAACCGGCTTGGTGATTTCCGTGGACATGGAAGGCGCTCCCCAGCAGACGTTCAGCCTTGTGGCGCGTCGTGACGATGAGTCGGGTGGCCCCGGGGATGCCGCGACCGCAGGCTTGAGCTCAAGTCCTTGGGGGGGTGGCGGCCACGCCGCACCGGGCGGAGACACAGCGGGTTCCGGCACTTCAATCGCGGCCGGCGGCGGCAACGTCGGCCCGAGCCTCTTGCAAGCCATCGGTTTTGCGATTCTCGGCGGGTTGATCCTCAACCTAATGCCCTGCGTCCTGCCGATACTCAGTCTCAAGGCCCTGGGCGTGGCCCAGATGGCCGGGGAGAAGCCGCAGGTGGCTCGCAACGCGGGCCTGCAGTTTCTGGCCGGTGTGCTGGTGAGCTTCCTGGTCCTCGCGATTCTGATCATTGCACTGCGTCAGGCGGGCGAGGCTGTAGGCTGGGCATTTCACATGCAGAATCCCCTGATCGTTGCGTTCCTGGCGCTCGTGATGGTGGCCGTGGGCCTGAATCTGCTCGGAGTGTTTGAAGTCAATATCGGAGCCGGCGCATTGGGCGGCAAGGCCACGCAGGGCAAGGCCGGCGAGTTCTTTACCGGGGTCCTGGCGGTGCTGGTGGCGACGCCCTGTACGGCGCCCTTCATGGCGCCGGCGCTGGGGTATGCGCTGCTGCAGCCTGCCAGCGTTACGGTGGCCGTATTCCTGGCCCTGGGGCTGGGCTTCGCGCTGCCTTATTTCACCGTTGCGATGTTGCCGGATGCGCAGCGGCTGCTGCCGCGGCCCGGCGCCTGGATGGTGAGCTTCCGCCAGGCGCTGGCGTTTCCCATGTTCGCGACGGCGATCTGGCTGTACTGGGTGCTGGGCAATCTGGCCGGCATCAACGCCCAGACCCTGGCGTTGATCGCCGCTCTGGCCTTGGCCCTGGGCGCCTTCGGCTGGAACCGCAGGGCCGGCGAGACCTTCTCGCGCCCCTGGCGGGGAGCAAGCGTGGCAGGGCTGGCGGTCGTTTTGCTCAGCCTATGGGCGCTTCCCAGGGCGGTCGTGGATTCAGGGGGCGCGCCGGTGGCTTCCGGCGAGATCGCCTATTCGGCTGCCGCGCTGAGTGAGCTTCGTTCGCAGCAGGAGCCTGTGTTCGCATACTTCACGGCCGACTGGTGCATTACCTGCAAGGTGAACGAGAACGTGGCGCTGAAGAGCGATGCGGTCAGGGAGTTCTTTTCCCGCGAGGGCATCCAGGTGATGGTGGGTGACTGGACCAACGAGGACCCGGAAATAACCGAGGTGCTGCTGCGTCACGGACGCGCCGGCGTGCCCCTCTATCTCTACTTCAAGCCGGGGTCCGGCGACGCGCTGGTCCTGCCGCAGATCCTCACGCCGAACCTGGTGATCGAAGCGATCGCAGACGCCTGATCGGAAGGGCCCGGCCCGGGTCTAGCCTTCGTTCGATTGCTCGCCGAAGTACTCCTCGAGCGCTTCGTCGAGCTTGTGTCCCCTCAGGTTTCGGGCCACGATTTCGCCCGAGCGGGCATCCACCAGGAAATTCGCCGGCACGCCCGTAACCCCATAGGCCCCGGTGGCCGGGTGATCCAGGCCCATGCCTGCGTTGATCCAGGGAAGGTCCTCTTCCAGGGAGGCTTCCTCCCAGTCCTCGCGTTCGTCGTCGACCGTGAAGGAAAAGATCTCAAAACCGTTGGGACCGTGTTCTGAATAGGCCTGCTTCATGTGCGGGATTTCCGCCCGGCAGGGACCGCACCAGGAGGCCCAGAACTCCAGAAGAATGATCTCCTTGCCGTCGCTGGCGCCTGACACGCTCACGATGTCGCCATCCAGGGTCTCGGCCTCGAAGTCCCTGATCTGGGCGCCTACCGCAAAGGACGCGGCTTTTGCCCGGCTGGCGGCATACTGTTCTTCCGAAGCGAGGTTCTCGCTCACCCATGGATCATCGGGGAGAAGCTCCGCCAATCTCCGCACCGCATCCGTGATCCACGGACCCCGAAGCCAGGTCGATTGAATGGTAAGTTTGCGTGCCAGGGGGTCGTCATGGCCCAAAGCGACCTGCTGACGGCCCTGGCTCTCCAGTTGCAGCATTTCATTGAAGATTTCGCTGGATCGGTCCACCCGGGCGCGCCGTTCATCCTCGGTCTCGCCTTCCACGGCCTGCACTGACTGGTTGTAGGCGTTCATGTGCTCCAGGTATTCGGGCGAGAGTCGCCAGGAATTGATCACGATGTCGTTGTAATGACCGCCCTCCACGGTGAACTTTGCACGGCCGTCCATGGTCAGGGTCAGATCGCCCGGCTCCAGTACGAAAGACTGGCCCTTTACCGGCGCCATTCGCATTCCTCCGGGACCGGTCGCGTTCAGGACATAGAAGTACACGTTCCGAGGCGTCTCCACCGTCCCCTCAAGGAATACCCGGCCGTTCACGATCGGCGCCTCCGCAAGCACGTTCAATCCGTCCTTGATGCCGGTTGAGGAATTTCCGGCGCCGGACATGGAGGCCGCCGACATCATCCCCCCGCTGCCCGCGTCTTCCTGTTTAGGATTCGATACCCAAACGACAAACTCACCGTTCTGATAGGTTGCCGACAGGTCGCCGGTGATCGTATAGCGGTTGGGGTCGGCTTGACCGGCGGGGTCATTCTCCGTATTCGAGCAGGCGGCAAGCGCAAGTACGCAAATGACGGGAATCAGGCGGCGGTAATTCATGTTTGCAGTGTCCGTAGAGCATTGTCATGTCTGCAATCTTACCCCGGCCCTCCCGCAAGGCCTTCCTACATGAAGTTGGCGCGGTACCAGTCGTTGACGTCGTCGCCGGTGGTGAACCACACGCCTTCGTGCTTCGCCATGTAGCGGAAAGCGCGCGCGAGGTGCTTGAACTTGTTCGGCTGGCCCACCCAGAAGGTGTGCAGGCATATGGGCATGCAGCGGGCGTTGGTCGCTCCTTCCTCGTACAGGACGTCGAACTGGTCGATGATCATGTCGCCGAAGGCCTCGGACGATACGCCCACGTTGCCGAACGCCGGAATGTCGTTCAGCTCCACGGTGTAGGGCACCGCAATCAGGTTGTTCTTCGGCGTGTTGAAGCGGAAGGGGTGGTCGTCGGCGGTGTAGTCGCACAGGTACTCGACGCCGAACTCCTCCAGCAGCCGAGGCGTGTTGTCGGTGTGAGTCAGGAACGGACTCAGCCAGCCCTTGGTAGGCCTGCCGATCGTCTCCTCCATGGCGGTCAGCACGGCACTCAGTATCTCGCGCTCGCGGTCCTCGTCGATGTTGCTGATGAAGTTGGCGGGGGCGTTGTTGACGCCGTGGCCGATCCAGGCCCAGTTGCGCGCCATGCCTTCCTCAAGAATACGCGGGTATTCGCGGATGATTTCCGAGTTGAGACATACGGTCGCGCGGGCATTGCATTCGTCCAGCAGGTCGGTCATGCGCCACAGTCCGACACGGTTGCCGTAGTCCCGCCAGCCGTAGTTCAGCGGGTCCGGATTAAATTGCTGGGTTCCCGGAACCAGCGCGGTGCCGGGTATGTCGGCCGGGAAATGCTCGATATTCAGGTAGGGCATTACCGCTACGCGGGCTCCGTCGGGCAGCCTGAACGGTTCGCGGTCGATCAGCGGCACGTAGTCGTAGTGCCGGGATTGGGTCAGGTTCGCCATTTTGGTCTCCTTAAGTATGGGTTTCTTGGCTGAAGCGGGTTTGCGCGGCTACAGCCCCTGCAGGTATTCCAGCGCTTCGGCCTTGGACACCACGTCGCCGTACTTGGCGTGGATATCGAAGAGGTTGGCCTCGTGCGGACCGTCGTGCCGGTCGCCGACGCATTCGCGGACCACGATCGGGCGGTAGCCGTGCTGGACCGCATCGACGGCCGACGCGCGGATGCAGCCGGAGGTGGTGCAGCCCAGAATGATGAGCGTGTCCGCACCCCGCGCAGCCAGGATGGATGAAAGGCTGGTGCCGAAGAAGCAGCTTGCGTAGTTCTTGGTCAACACCGTTTCTTCATCCGGTGGCGCGACTTCGTCGCAGAACTCCGAATACAGGTTTCCGGGCACCAGGTTCTTGAGCACCGGGGCCTTCAGCGTCCAGACGCCGCCGTCCTCGTAATTCGTGGGGTTATAGAGAACCCGGGTGTGGATCACCGGCACGCCCTTGGCGCGGGCGGCCTCAATCACATCGGGGACCTCTTTCAGGCAAGCCACTACGCCAGGTGCATAAAGCGGCGAACCCTCGGTCGTGTAGCCCTTCAACAGGTCGATAACGATAACGACCGGCGTCTTGCCGAAGCCGAGACGATTGTCCCAGACGCCCGCGTAGTTTGTGTCGGCAGTTTGCGCCATGATGATTTCCCCTCTTGCCAAGCGTTTCCCGGTTGCCGATGCGCTGAACCTCCTGGGGTTGCATGGAGTTCGGCTGCCGCGGCAAGGCCGAATAGTATCACCGGTATTGCGTGCGCCGCGCGCGCACCGCGTGCACCTGGTGTTGCGCCTGACCGGGTTGTCAAGCGCGGCCGACCGGACCGGCTGGCTGCCGACTACGCCCTAGCCGGCCTCCATCACAGGACTTCTTCCAGCAGCCCCGTCTTGACGTTATAGACGAAGCCGCGGATCTTGTCCTTTACCGGGATGAAGGGGCATGCCTGGATGCGGCGAATCGACTGGCGCACGTTGTCCTCAAGATGCGAGAACGCCTCCAGCGCAAATGAGGGACGAAGACCGGTGTCCGCTTCGATCGAGTCCTTCACGTCGTCGTCCCGGAAGGTCAGCATTCCGCAGTCCGAGTGCTGAACGAGAATGATCTCCCGGGTGCCGAGCAGGCGCTGCGAAATGACCAGCGAGCGGAGCACGTCATCGGTCACCACGCCCCCGGCGTTGCGGATCACGTGCGCATCGCCCTCCGAGAGGCCGAGCAGCTTTCCGGTCTCGATGCGGGCGTCCATGCAGGCGACAACAGCGGCCTTGCGACCCGGCGCCAGCGGCACGTCGGCCTTGTCAAAGTCGTGGGCGTAGCGCTTGTTGTTTTCGATGCAGTAATCTGCGAAGGTGCTGGCGGTCATTACAGGAGATACCTCAATACGGCTTTTGTGTGTCGCGGCCCGGTAGTGTACAGTATTTGGCCTACCCCGCGACCGCTGATTCGGTGCGGAAAGCACCTCTGGATATCGCGCCGCAGGCGACGTTTTCGGGCGACTCAAAAGCCGTTTTCCTGTATAATCGTCCGACTCGCGGTTGCGGGGTGGAGCAGTCAGGCAGCTCGTCGGGCTCATAACCCGAAGGTCACAGGTTCAAATCCTGTCCCCGCTACCACTTTGGTTTTGCGACGGCCCCGCGAGGGGCTTTTTTGTGCATGGCAAACATGATTCTGGACAGGTTGAACGGACTGCTGGCGCCCTGCGTGGAGGCGATGGGCTACGAATTGGCGGACCTGGAGCTGAAACGCGAGCGCCGCGGCCAGGTGCTGCGCCTTTTCATCGACCAGGACGCGGGAATCGGCCTTGACGATTGCGAGCGGGTGAGCGGCCAGGTCAGCGCCCTGCTTGATGTCGAGGACCCGATTCCGGGGTACTACAACCTGGAAGTCTCATCGCCCGGCCTGGACCGCAAGCTGGCAAAGCCCGAACATTTTGATCGTTTTGCGGGGCGCCGGATTCACGTGAGAATGCGCAGCCAGCATCTCGGCCGAAGGAATTTCGGCGGCACGCTGCTGGCGCGTGAAGGGGATGTCATCGAACTGGACGTCCACGACGGGACCGGCAAGGTTCAGCTGAACCTCGAAGACATCTTCGTGGCGAGGCTGGCGCCTGATATTCGCTTCGAGGACTGACCGGTGTTTGGCAGCAAGGAAATTCTTGAAGCCGTGGAGCTTCTGTCCAATGAGAAGGCCATCAATAAGGACGTGGTCTTTTCCGCCGTGGAAGCGGGACTGGCGGCCGCGCGCCGCCGACTGCTCGCCGAAGACGTGGAGATTCGCGTCGCCATCGACCGTCACACCGGCGAGCAGGAGTATTTTCGCCAGTGGGAGGTCATGGAAGAAGACGCCGAAGATATCGAGGCGCCCACCCGCCAGCTGCGCCTCAGCGAGGCCCAGCGCATTGATCCCGAAGCTGAGCCCGGCGGCGTTGTGGAAAAGCCCATAGACGGAATGGACCTGGGCCATATCGGCGCCTATACGGCAAAGCACGTCATCAACCAGAAAGTGCGCGAAGCCGAGCGTGCGCTTATTCAGGAACGCTATCAGGGCCGCATTGGCGAATTGCTGAGCGGCGTAGTCAAGCGCGTTGATCGCAACGGCGTTTACGTGGACCTGGGAGGCGGCGTTGAGGGTTTTGTGCCGCGCGAACACATGATTCCGAGAGAGCCGATTCGGCCCCAGGACCGGGTCAAGGGTCTGCTCTACGAGGTGGCTACCGAGACCCGCGGCCCGCAACTGAAGCTCACCCGCACCAGCCCGGAATTTCTCATGGCCCTGTTCAACGTGGAAGTTCCGGAAGTGGGTCAGGGTCTGATCGAGATACTGGGCGCCGCGCGCGATCCGGGTGCGCGCGCGAAGATCGCCGTTCGTTCCCGGGAACCCAGGATCGACCCGGTGGGCGCCTGCGTGGGCATGCGCGGATCGCGCGTGCAGGCAGTTACCAACGAAATCGCGGGTGAGCGGGTGGACATTATCCTGTGGGACGAGAACCCGGCGCAGTTCGTGGTCAACGCGATGTCGCCGGCCGATGTTGTGCAGATCATGGTGGATGAGGACCACCGCCGGATGGACATCGCCGTTTCCGAATCCATGGTGTCTCAGGCAATCGGCCGCGGCGGACAGAACATACGTCTGGCCAGCCGCCTGACCGGCTGGGAGTTGAACGCCATGACTCCCGCCGAAATCGAATCGAAGATCGAAGGGGAAAACAGGCAGCTGATCGAAATGTTCCGGGAACAACTGTCGGTGGGCGAAGACGTCGCCCAGGTGCTCGTGGACGAGGGAATCACCGACCTGGAGGGCATTGCCTACTCCCCGGTCTCCGAGCTTTACGCCATTGAGGAATTTGACGAGCAGCTGGTGGACCAGTTGCGCGGACGGGCGCGCGACGTGCTGCTCATGGATGCCCTGAGCCGCGAAGAGGAAATGGAACAGGCTACCCCGGCCGACGACCTCTTCGAAGTGGAAGGCATGACTCGCGCGCTCGCTTACTCGCTGGCCACCCAGGGCGTTTCCACTCGCGAGGACCTGGCCTGGGAGGAGGCCGACTACCTTGCCGACCATGTCGAGGACCTCAGTGAAGAGACTGCCGGTCAACTGATCATGGCGGCGCGCGCGCCGTGGTTTGCCGAGCAGGAGGAAGCGCAGGAGGAAGCGCAGGCGGAAAATGACTGACCTGACTGTCGCCAAACTTGCCGAGAACCTCAAGGTGCCGGTGGAGCACCTGATGGACCAGCTTGAGCGCGCCGGGCACACCTTCGACGACGCCAGTCAGACAGTGCCGGACGTGGCCCGCGAAGAACTGCTGGCCTTCCTTCGCAGCCGTCACGGCCACGGCGGGTCCTCAACCAAGGACTCCGCGGTACCTCGCGAAATCAGCATTACCCGCCGAGAATCCGTGGAAGTGGTGCAGGTTGACCAGGGCCGCCGCCGCGCCGTTCAGGTGGATTTTCGGCGTAAGCGCAAGTTCGTAAACCGCGCGGCGCTGGAGCGCGAAGCTCTGGCGCGGCGCCAGGAAGAAGAGGCGCGCAGGCTGGAGAAGGAAAGCCAGGCCGCTAGGGAAGCGAAGGCAAAGGAGAAAGAGAGGCAGCTTGCCGAGGAGGAGGAGCGCAAGGAGCAAGAGGAGGCGCAACAGGAGGAAGCGCGACAGGCGGAGGCGCATGCCGAGGAGGAAGCCAAGAAGCAGGCCGAGCAGGAGACCGAGCAGGAGGCTGAGCAGGAACAGGCGCAGGAGCAGGCTCGCCTGGAGAGGGAGCAGGCCGAACGCCAGGCGGAAGAGAAGCGCAGGGAGGAGGCGGCCCAGGCCGCCCGGGCCCGCGAGGCAGCCGCTCGCAAGCAGTCGAGGGTTTCGAAGGCCGCGCGTCCGAGAAAGGCGCAGCCGAGGGAAGAACTGCACGTCGCCGGCAACGTTCGCCCGCGCCGGACGCGTCGCCGCAAGGCAAGGCGCCATGCGACGGCCAAGGTGGAGAACGTCAACGCCTTTGTGCGGCCCGCCGCGCCCATCGTGCATACGGTGGAAGTTCCCGATTCGATCACCGTTTCCGATCTGGCGCGCCAGATGGCGGTCGGCGCGGAGAAAGTAATCGCCAAGCTCATGCAGGAAGGCGTGATGGCCGGAATCAACGATACCCTGGACCAGACGACGGCGATGATCATCGTCGAAGCCATGGGCCATGAAGTTGTCGCCCAGGCCGAGACCAGCGAAGAGACGGTGCTGCTTCAGCAAGCAGTGACGGTTTCGGGGGAGGAGGAGCCGCGGGATCCGGTCGTAACCATCATGGGTCACGTCGACCACGGCAAGACATCGCTGCTCGATTACATGCGCAGCAGCAGTATTGCCGGATCCGAAGCGGGCGGCATCACCCAGCACATCGGCGCTTACCGGGTGCAATCGGGAGACGGTGCGATTACCTTTCTGGATACGCCCGGCCACGCGGCCTTTACCGCGATGCGCGCCCGGGGCGCCCGCCTGACCGACATCGTTATCCTGGTCATAGCCGCCGACGACGGCGTGAAGCCGCAGACCGAGGAGGCAATAAAGCACGCACAGGCAGCCGAGGTGCCTATCGTGGTTGCAATCAACAAGATCGACCGGGAAGACGCAGACCCCACACAAGTGCGCAACCAACTCAACGTACTGGGACTGGCGCCGGAAGAGTACGGCGGCGAGACGCAGGTCGCGGAGATCTCGGCCCTTACGGGCGCTGGCGTCGACGATCTGCTGGAGAAAGTGCTGCTGCAGGCGGATTTGCTGGAACTCAAGGCGAAGCGCAAGGGCGGCGCCCGCGGTGCGGTGATTGAATCGAGCATAGAGACCGGCCGCGGCCCGGTAACCACGCTGTTGGTGACGGAGGGGCGCCTGCGCAAGGGAAACATACTGCTGGCAGGCTCGGAGTACGGGCGAGTTCAGTCATTGCGCGACGAGAGCGGCAAGCAGATCGAGCAGGCCACGCCTTCCGTACCGGTCGTCGTGCAGGGACTTTCCGGTGCTCCGGAGGCCGGCCAGGACGCCGTCGTATTCCCGTCGGAGCGCTATGCGCGGGAGCTGGCCGAATGGCGCGCGCGCGCCACCCGCGAGCAGCAACTGGCTCAACGCAAGGGCCAGCCGGCTTTCTCCGGCGCATTCCCCGGCGAAGACGAGACCAAGATCGTGCGCCTGTTGGTCAAGGCCGACGTGCGCGGCAGTGTCGAGGCCTTGTGCGATGCCCTCGCACGTCTGAGCCGCGAGGAAGTGGAGGTGGACCTTGTTTCGTCGGGTGTCGGCGGTATAACCGAGTCCGACATCAACCTGGCTGCAACATCCGGCGCTGCCGTCATCGGCTTCAACGTGCGTCTGGATCCCGGCGGCCAGCAGGCGCGCAAGGCCACCGGCGTGGAGGTGCGCTACTACAGCGTGATCTACGAAATCCTCGATGACGTTCAGGAAGTCGTCAAGGGTCACCTGGCGCCGGTGCTGCGCGAGTCCATCGTGGGCAATGCCGAGGTCCGCGAAGTGTTTCATTCACCGAAGTTCGGCGACATCGCCGGCTGTCTGGTGACCGACGGTCTGGTGAAGCGCAACAATCCCATTCGCGTCCTGCGGGATGCAGTGGTGATTTTCGAGGGCGAACTGGAGTCCCTGCGCCGGTTCAAGGACGATGTCGAGCAGGTTCGCGCCGGAACCGAATGCGGTATCGGCGTGCGCAACTACAAGGATGTGCGCGAAGGCGACATCATCGAGTGTTTCGAGAGCGTGGAGGAGGCCAGGACCTGATCGGCCCCCGCACCGGAGTAGCTGGACACAACACCAGCCGCTGACGGACGTGCCCCGCGAATTCACACGCGCGCAAAGACTGTCCGCACGGGCGTTGCGCGTTTTCGCCACCATGACCTATTCGGAACTGCGCGACCCGCGGCTGAGCGGAGTGCAGTTCACTCATGTGGCGTTCTCCCCGGACTTGAGCGTCTGCCGCGTCTGGTATCTGCCCGGGTCCGCCGACGAGGAAACGACCGCCGCCTCGCTCAAGGCCGCCAGCGGTTACATGCGCAAGCGCCTCGGCGATTCCTTTCGACTTCGCCGGCAGCCGGAATTGCGGTTCGTGCCTGACGAGAGCGTGGCCAGGGGCAAGGCGCTGGAAGGCCTGATCGAGGACGCCGTGCGCAGGGACCGGGCGGCCCGGGAGTGACCAACTCCGGGCGCAGTAAGCGCGACGTAACCGGGCTGCTCCTGCTCGACAAGCCGCCCGGAATGACATCCAACGCCGCCTTGCAGCGGGTCAAGCGCCTGTTCGCTGCGCGCAAGGCGGGACACACGGGCAGCCTGGACCCGATCGCCACCGGAATGTTGCCGCTGTGCCTGGGCGAGGCCACGAAGTTGTCGGCCTTCCTTCTCAAGGCGGAAAAAACGTACCGGGTGACCGCCTGCTTCGGGACCAAGACCGACACCGGGGACGCGGCCGGAAAAACCGTCGGCGAGACCGCGCAACGGCCAAAGGGACGATCGCACCTGGAGGCGGTCCTGAACGGTTTCATCGGGGAAATAGAGCAGGTTCCGCCCATGTATTCGGCGCTCAAGCACAAGGGCAAGCGGCTCTACGAACTGGCGCGGGCCGGACAAACCGTGGAGCGGGCGCCCCGGCGCATCCGGATTCGGCGGTTGGAACTGGAGGAGTATTCGCCGTCGGAACCCGTCTTCCTGGTGGCCTGCGGAGGAGGCGTGTATGTCCGCACCCTGATCGAGGATGTTGCCGAAGCAATCGGGTCGCTGGCCCACGTCAGCGCCCTGAGGCGGCTGGACGTGGCTCCCTTCGAAGAATCGGGCATGGTGACCATGGAGCAAATCGAGAACGGCGCGGAGAAAGGGTATTCCGGGCTGGACGCATTGCTTCTGCCGGCCGATGCCGCCGTTTCGGCTTTGCCGGAGGTCCGGCTTTCGGCGAGCGAGAGCTTCTATCTGCAGCGGGGAAACCCCGTGGCCGCGGCGCGCGGGGTCCGGCCCGGCGCGGTTCGACTGTATGCCGATGCCCAGGGCTTCATCGGCATAGGGGAAGCCGGGGCGGATGGCCAGGTGGCCCCGCGCCGACTGCTCAGACCCCAGGCCGGCACGGTTTGAACGCGAAATCAGAGTACAATACGCGGCTTGAATACGGGCTGAAGACTTACCGCATGCCACTTACCGCCAGCGACATCAGCGCCACCGTGCAGGAATATCAGCGCGGTACGGCGGACACAGGGTCCGCCGAAGTGCAGGTCGCGTTGTTGTCGGCGCGCATCAACGCGCTGTCCGGCCATTTCCGTGCGCACAAGCAGGATCACCACTCCCGCAGTGGCCTGTTGCGCATGGTCAATCGCCGCCGCCGGCTGCTCAAGTACCTGAGAAACAAGGATCAGGAACGCTATTCGAAGCTGATTTCTCGTCTCGGCCTGCGCCGTTGAGCGGGCGGGGCGCCCACACAAGTCCGTCGGTGCTGAAGAACTTATCCCGGAACCTTTAATCGAACCTGGAAGGATTGAACGCACGACTCCATTCGTGGAGAAGGATGAATTGCGCGCCAGGAGCGCGCCGAAACCAATTAAAGCGAGGAAACTGTGCCTATCGTAACGAAGGAATTCCAGTATGGCAGCCATACGGTAAAGCTGGAAGCAGGAAAAATGGCGCGCCAGGCAGATGGCGCGGTGGTAGTGAGCATGTCCGAGACTGTCGTTCTGGTAACCGTCGTCGGAGCCAGGGAGGCGGACCCGGGCCGGGGCTTTTTGCCCTTGACCGTCAACTACCAGGAAAAAACTTACGCGGCGGGCCGGATTCCCGGAGGTTTCTTCCGCCGGGAAGGGCGTCCCACCGAAAAGGAGACGCTCACCTGCCGCCTGATTGACCGCCCCTTGAGGCCGATGTTCCCCAAGGGCTTTTTTCACGATGTTCAGGTCATCGCAACGGTGCTGTCCAACAACCAGGAGGTCGATCCGGACATTCCCTCCATGCTGGGCGCATTCGCGGCGATGGCGCTTTCGGGTCTGCCCTGCGCGGGTCCCATCGGCGCGGCGCGCGTGGGATGGAATGACGGAGAATTCATTGTCAATCCCACCGCCACGGAACTGGAGTCGTCACGGCTTAACCTGGTGGTCGCGGGCACGGAAGGCGCCGTGCTGATGGTGGAGTCCGAGGCCAAGCTGTTGCCGGAAGAGACGATGCTGAACGCCGTCCTGTTCGGGCATGAGCAAATGCAAGTGGCGATTGAAGCCATCAGCGAGTTGGCCGCGGAGGCCGGCAAGCCCGCCTGGGACTGGCAGTCGCCGGCGGAAGACGAAGGAATTGCGGCCGAAGTGGCGAAGGCTGCCGAGAAGGACATTTCCGCCGCCTACACCATCACTGAGAAGACCGAGCGCAACGACGCCCTTCGCGAGATTCGCGCGAGCGTCAGCGAGTCTCTGTCCTCCGACGATGCTGAAGCGTCAAGGCTGAAGGAGATTTCGGGCGCGTTGAAACAACTGGAGAAACGCCTCGTTCGCGAGCGCGTGCTTTCGGGAGAGCAGAGGATCGACGGACGTGACAATTTCACGGTACGTCCTCTTGATATCGAAGTGGGCCTGCTTCCGCGCACGCACGGTTCGGCGCTGTTCACCCGCGGCGAGACGCAGGCGCTGGTGACCGCCACCCTGGGCACCGACCGCGACGCGCAAATCGTCGAGGCCCTCGACGGCACCAGCCGCGATCGCTTCATGCTGCATTACAACTTCCCTCCGTATTCGGTGGGCGAAACGGGATTCATGACCGGACCCAAGCGGCGCGAAATCGGTCATGGCCGGCTGGCCCGGCGCGGCATAGCCGCCGTGCTGCCGGAGATGGAGGAGTTCCCCTACGTGATTCGCGTGGTCTCGGAGATCACGGAATCGAACGGTTCAAGTTCCATGGCCAGCGTCTGCGGATCCAGCCTGGCGCTGATGGATGCCGGCGTGAAACTGAAGGCCCCGGTCGCCGGCATCGCCATGGGCCTGGTCAAGGAAGGCGACCGCTACGCGGTCCTGACCGACATCCTCGGTGATGAGGACCACCTGGGCGACATGGACTTCAAGGTGGCCGGCGCCGAGGAAGGAATCACCGCCCTGCAGATGGACATCAAGATCGACGGAATAACCAGGGAAATCATGGCCGAGGCGCTGGAACAGGCGCGCACCGCGCGGCTGCACATACTCTCCGCGATGAACGAGGTCATCGCCGTGTCCCGCGAGGAGATCTCCGACTGGGCGCCGTCCATTTTCACCATGCAGATCGACCGCGAGAAGATCGGAGACGTGATCGGCAAGGGTGGCGCGGTGATCCGGTCGATTACCGAGGAGACCGGGGCGGAGATCAACATCGAGGACGACGGCACGGTCAAGATTGCCTCCGTCGACGGCGAGTCCGGCAGGGAAGCGCGCAAGCGAGTCGAAATGATCGTTGCCGACGTGGAAGTGGGCCAGGTGTATGACGGCAAAGTGGCCCGGCTGATGGACTTCGGCGCCTTTGTCACTATTGTTCCGGGCAAGGACGGCCTGGTGCACATTTCGCAGATTTCCGACGAACGCGTGGACCGCGTCAGCGACCGCCTGTCCGAGGGAGACGCGGTGCGGGTAAAGGTGCTGGAAGTCGACCGCCAGGGGCGGATACGGCTGAGCATGCGGAATCTGGACGGCGAAGGCGAAGATTCCGTCGCGCCGGCTCCCACGCGCAGCCGCGTGCAGGAGATCGACGTCGGCAAGGTCTACGAGGGAACCGTGTCCAGCGTCATGGATTATGGCGCCTTCGTTACGGTGCTGCCGGGCACGGACGGCCTGGTGCATATTTCACAGATGTCGGACCGCCGCATCGAACGCACCAGCGACGTGGTGAGTGTGGGTGACAGTGTGAACGTGAGGGTAATGGAGGTTGATGGCCGGGGGCGGATCCGGCTGACCATGCGGGGGGTTCAGGGGGCAGACGCTGCCGGCGGAGACACCGCCGGCGAGGGCGCGGGCCGCCGCCGGGCGCGCCGCCGCCGCCGCGTCCAAGGCTAGCGTATTCCCTTGATGGAGGGCGTCCTTTGGGTCGCCCTTCTCGTCTATTGCCGCCACGGGGTGTTCGTGGCCGCTCCGCCGCGGCGCCAAAACGACCGCGATAATTGCGACAAAATTTGTTATTGATTCGGCTTGTTTCCTCGCCGAGCATTGGAGATGCACTGGGGAGCAAGCCTATGAAACGCCACGTCTTCGCTGTTATTGGGGTGTCGCTGCTGTGTCCGCTGCCAGTTGTCGCGCAGAACGACGCAGGTCAGGCTGCGGCCATTGAAGAAATTGTCGTTACGGCGCGCAAGCGCGAGGAGGGCCTGCTGGACACGCCCTTATCGGTGAGCGCCTTGACCGCGTCAGACCTCGGCCGGATGCAGGTTGACGACCTCGGCGATCTTTCGGGCATCGTCCCCAATCTGGCCTTCCATATGGGCGACGCTGCCAACGCCGTCGTGTACGTGCGCGGTGTCGGTCAGCGCGACTCGCTATCGTTTGCCGATCCCGGCGTGGGCGTGTACCTCGACGATGTGTATTTGGGACGCGCGCAAGGGGCATTTCTGGATGTAATCGATGTGGACCGCATCGAAGTTCTGCGCGGTCCCCAGGGCACCCTCTACGGACGCAACACGATCGGCGGCGCCATCAAGTACGTTTCGGCCCCCCCGTCGGCCACTCCGCTTGTCAATGTCGCAGCCGGGCTGGGCAACTACAGCGAGCGCCGAGTGCGAGCGGTGCTGAGCGGCCCGCTGGGCGAAGGCAACTTGCTCGGCCGCATGTCGCTGGCTTGGGGCAGTCACGAAGGCTACACGGAAAACGTTCATCCCGGCGCCGCAAGCATAGACGGCGACCGCGACAGTCTGGCCTGGCGGGCGCAACTGAGCTACTCGCCCTCCGCCGCATGGGCGGTGAACTTGGCCGTGGACCGCTCGGAGAACGAACCAGCGCGTTCCGTGACCCCGGCGCGCGTGACCGCCGGACCCACCCTCGTGGCGGCAACCGCCACCCATCCGGCCGCCGCCGACCCCTTTTCCATCGAAGCGGATTTCAACGATGTGGAGCGCTTGGTGGTGCAGGGCGTGAGCCTGGTTGTGCGGCGGTCCGTTACGCCGAACATGGAACTGAAGTCGATCACTGCCTACCGGGAGGTAGAGCACGAAACCCATATCGACCTGGACGGGACGGGCTACCCTATTTTTGGCGTATTGGTGGATCAGGATCAGGACCAGTTCAGCCAGGAGCTGCAACTCGCCTTCGCCGCGGGGGACGCGCTGACCGGGTTGATAGGAGCGTATTGGTTCTCCGAGAACGACATCACGCCCGACGGCATCAGCAATTCCGAACCCATCGACTTCGCCGGCGGCGCCGGGTTCTTCCTACCCTACAACACCGTCAGCGAGAACGATCAGCGCATCGAAGCGACCGCCCTGTTCGGCGAAGTCTCCTGGTTTGCGGGCGAAAGGGTCGAACTGACGGCGGGTTTGCGCTACAACGACGAGATCCGCCGCTTGAAGCGCAAGGCCTGCCAGGCCTTCAGTCCGCAGCCGCTGGATATCGATGCCTGCACGCCTGAGTTGGGATCGCTGAACCCCTTTGCGCTTCGTCTGAATCTTGAGGACAGATTCGACGCGCTCACGCCGAAGCTCGGCATCGCATACACGACCAATTCGGCGGGAATGCTGTACCTCAACTGGGCACGCGGCTTCAAGAGCGGCGGATTCGACGGGCGCATTGGCTACAATGGCGCGTCTTCTGCAGACGCGGTGGGCACGCAGTCCGCGCCCTACGATCCGGAGTTCGCGGATACCTTCGAACTAGGCTGGAAGGTGGGCGCCGACGATGGTTCCTGGCGGTTCAGCGCCGCCGCGTTCTTCAACGACTATACCGACCTGCAGTTGAGCAGCTTTTCGGCGACGCCGGGCGGGGGATTCGCCACGGTGTTCACAAATGCGGGCAAAGCCGAGATGCTGGGCCTGGAACTGGAAGCCGTGGCCCGTCCGATGCCCAACCTTCTGGTAAGCGCCAGCCTCGGCTTTCTGGATGCCAGCTACAAGGAATTCATCGACGCGTCGCAACGCGATGTCGCCGATGAGCGCACCCCGATCCATGCGCCGGACATGACCGGCAGCCTGGCCGCTCAGTACGCGTTGCCAGTAGGCTTCGGACAGGTGCGCTTCGCCTGGGACATGACTTGGCGCTCCGACTATTTCGTGGAGGTCAACAACCATCCCTCCCTCGAACAGAGCGGCCATGCGCTGCACAACGTCGCGGTTTCGCTTGAGGACGACGACGAGCGCTGGGCGCTGTCCCTGGGCGTGAAGAACCTGACGGACGAGACCTACATCACGCACGGTTTCGACCTGACCGCCTTCCCAGGCGTGGGGCTCGCCTATCATGGCGCGCCGAGGACCTACCGCGTGATGGCAAACTATCGCTTCAACTGAAACGCGGCATGGCGTTCCCGACGCAGCGCGGCCCGAATACGGCCAAGAACGTCCAGCTTTGATTGAAACCTAGCAAGGCAGCCCCAAAGCAGGCGACTCCCACGGGAGCGGCGCTGCCAGTGCGCCTGGTGCAGACGCCCTTGATCAAAGTCGCCGTCCGCACAGCCGGCAGCGCCGGCCCAGCGGTTGTTCTCGTCCACGGCAACTTGTCCTCGTCGATCTTCTGGCATTCGACTATGGCCGCGCTTTCGGGGGAGTTCCGTTGCCTGGCGCCCGACTTGCGGGGTTACGGGAACACCGAGCCGCTGCCCGTGCGCGCCCGCACGGGCATGGATGACATGGCTGGCGATGTCCTTGCGGCGATCGATGAGTTCGGGATCGAGCGCTTCCATCTGATCGGCCACAGCATGGGCGGTGGCGTGGCGATGAAGATGCTGCTGCGCAGGCCCGAGGCGCTCGATAGCGTTGCCCTGGTCGATCCCATCTCCCCCTTCGGTTACAGCGGCACCGCCGATGAGCGCGGCACCCTCTGCTTCGCGGATGGCGCGGGCGCGGGCGCGGGCGCCGTTCACGGGGACTTCGTGGCCAAACTATCCGCCAAGGACCGCGGACTGGACGGCGTCACTTCGCCGCGGCGGGTGATGGAGCAGCTCTACTTCAAGCCGCCGTTCGTGCCCGCCGCCATGGAAGAACTGCTCGACAGCGTGCTGAGTACACGGATCGGTGACGAGTGGTATCCGGGTAACAGCGTGGCAACGCGCAACTGGCCGGGTTTCGCCCCGGGCGACACCGGAGTGGTCAATGCGATGTCGGGGCGCTACTTCAACGCCTCTGCGATTACCGAGATCCAACCCAAGCCGGCCGTGCTGTGGCTGCGCGGCGCCGACGACGCGATCATCAGCGACCGGAGCGCGCTGGATGCGGCCAATCAGGGCGCGCTCGGCAACATTCCCGGCTGGCCGGGCATGCAGCGCTGCCCGCCGCAGCCTATGCTGCGCCAGACGCGCAGCGTGCTGGCTGCCTACGCGAGGCGCGGCGGCGAGGTCGCGGAACGGGTTATCCCCGATTGCGGGCACACGCCGTTCATCGAGAAGCCGGAGGAGTTCCTTCGCCTGCTCACGGAGTTTCTGCGGGCCAATCCGCCCGCCCGCGGGTGAGCAGATGGCGGAGCAGGCACCCAAGCTGTTCGAGCGTGCGATCGAAATGGGCCACCAGGCAGCGCTCCAGGCTGGGAGCCGGCAGCACCAGCAGAGTCCGCAGGTCCGTTTCGGTCTTGCGCTTGACCAGCAGGTCTCGCATCATCGCAATGGCGACGCGGCTCTCCCGCGTGCGGTTCGAGCCCGTGCGCATGGTTTGGCAGGCTTCGCCTATCGTGAGCGGGCGGCCCTCCCAGAACGCCAGCAGGCAGTGCACGAACGGGTGCCAGTATTCCTCGGTGTGAAAGCGGTTGTCGAAAGTGGCGTTCCAATCGTCGGTGTATTCGACCAGAAACTCGGCCCAAGGAAGCAGATGAGTCTCGTTCAACGCGCCTCCGTTGGTCTCCAGAGAGCTGATCAGCGGCTCGACGGCATCAAGAATGTCTGCCTCGCGCGCGAAACGCGCCGCCTCGATCAGGCTTCGCCGCAAATGCGCTCCAACGATGCGCTGCATGTCGGCGGTCGGCAGCACACAGGTTTGCCGCCTGTCAGGCGCGCTTTTCGATTTTTCGATCCAGCGGGCATTCAGCAATCTGCGCAAGCGGGCCTCGCGGGTTCGCATGGAGCCAGTCTTCATGCACGCGCAAGCGGCGCCCACATTCATCAGCTCGCCGCGCCAGTAGCGCACGATGACGCTGACGAGCAGGTACCAGTACTCCTGATTAAAGTAGTCGCGGCCAATGTCTTCGTACCAGACTTCGCCGTAACGCTCCATGTGGCCCATCCAAGCCGCCAAGACGGGTCTCGGATGGCCCGACCGTATCAAGGAGCCGCTTGCGGCACTGCGCAATTCGGTCATCACGGCGATTCTATTCCACCCCATGCGGGATTCTTCGAACTGTCTACGCGGCGTGCTGCTCATAACCCTAGCCAAGCAACGCCGACTTGCACCATTCCTGAGACCGGCGGTCGGCTGCAGCGGTTGGCGGACGATGACTTGATGAACATCATCTACAGCTCCGGCACTACTGGCGAGCCCAAGGGCATTGTCCGCAACGCTAACGGCAAGGTGCTCAAGAGGGTGCTAAGGACCCGATTCGGCGACCTTCGCTACAGCTAGCGCCGCTGCGGAGAATCCCAGCGGGACAGCAACCCTGAAACCACACGCCGGCGCGCTGCGTGGCGGACATGTTCACTCTCATTGAGCAGCTCGGATTGCGCCGCATCGCGCCCGTCGCCGCCTCCACGGGCGGCCTGATGTCGATGATTATGGCGAATATGCGGCTACGGCTGTTTCGCGGCGTGGTATTGAATGACGTCGGCCCAAAGATCTCGCCCGCCGGAGTCGCCCGGATCATGCGCCGATGCTGCACGAGCCGGGCGCGATTCAGCACCTCAAGAACTTCCTGGATGGAATCTGATATCACGCAAGTGGTAGAGCGTCCCTAATCGAATGAACGTAGTTCCGTCTCTGTCAAAGATTGTGGAGCGGTGCATCTATCCCGGATTGCCAGGCGGAGGGTTTCAAAACACTTTCCACCAGGGCGCGCAAAGAATGCCTTCGGACAGCCAGAAAGCGTCCGTTCCGCCGTGCAGCAGCAAGCCGCCAACGCAGGCTTTCCCATACTCCTCGCCAAAAAGCCGTAGCCCCTGGCCGTCCTGGTGACGGGGAGAGGCAGTCGCCCTTACCTCTACCGCCAGCAGCCTGTCCCCGATTTCGAGCACGAAATCCACTTCTTTGCCGGTGGCCGTGCGCCAATAAAACACTTCGGGCGCCGGTGATTGCGCGCCTTTCCACGCCAGGAGGTCCGAGAGCACGAGATTTTCCAAATGCGCGCCGCGAGGCGTTTGCTCCCCGCTCAACCAGAAGGCTAGCGCGGGGTCGCTCCAATAGAGTTTGGGGGACTTGATAAGGCGTTTGGTGCGGTTCATCGCGAACGCGGGAAGGAGAACGAGCTGGAAGGAGGTTTCGAGCAGGTTGAGGTAGCGCTGCACGGTAGCGCGGGGAATCAGCGTGTCCCGGCTGATCTCCGTCTGATTCGCAAGGCCGCCTACACGCTGACATGCGGCGCGCATGAGGCGCCTGAAGTCTATGAGGCTGCCGATGGCGGCCAGGGATTGAAGGTCCCGCTCCAGATAAGTTCGGATATAGGCGTCGAACCACATGGCGCGGGCGGCGTCGTCCTGCAGTTCCAGCGCCGGGGTTGGATATCCGCCCTGAAGGAGTTCGCGCCGCCAATCGGCAGGAGCCTCATTACCTGCGGCCGCGACATCGAGCCAGTCCTGCGGCGAAACGTCGAAGAATTCCGACCAGATTCCCGCGGTTCCCAGGCCCATGCGCTCACGTCGGGTCATTGGCCAGAGATTCACATAGGCGGCGCGGCCGGCGAGGCTTTCGGAAACACGCTGCATGAGCAGCAGGTTGGCTGAACCCGTAAGCAGAAAACGCCCCAACTGCCGTGGGCGGTCATTATCGACTGCGCGCTTTATGGTGCGTAACAGTTGCGGCTCGCGCTGTACCTCATCGACGGTGAGCCGAGGCGCGCTTTGCAGGAAGTCCTCCGGGGCGAGCCGCGCGCGTTCGTGCGATTGAAGGTCATCAAGCGTGAGATAGAGCCGCCTGTGGGAGAAGGGATCGGACTGTGCCAGCGTGCTCTTGCCGGTTTGCCGCGCGCCCATGAGTACCACCACGGGGAAAGAGTTCAGTGCGGAGCTGAGCAACGCCGAAGCAATTCGGGGCAAAAGTGGATAATCGACCATAGTGTGGGCGATTATCGCCCGCCAGGTGGGTAAATATCAAATTCATCAAGGGCGTTCCGCCCTCTTTCCCGGCTAGCGGGTAGTGCGGTCGCGGTACTGGCGCTCGGCCATCTCGCGGTGCTGCTGCGCTTCCACCGATAGCGTCGCCACGGGGCGCGCCTGAAGCCGTTCCAGGCCGATTTCCTCGCCGGTTTCCTCGCAGTAGCCGTAGCTGCCGTCATTAATCCGCTCCAGGGCGGCATTGATTTTCTTCAGTAGCTTGCGCTCCCGATCGCGCGTTCTGAGTTCCAGGCCGAATTCGGATTCCTGGGTCGCCCGGTCGCTCGGGTCGGGGAAATTGCTTGCATCGTCGCGCATGTGATGCACCGTGCGCTCCACCTCGCCCATCAATTCCGCCTTCCAGGCAAGCAGAATCTTGCGGAAATGCTCCAACTGGGCGTCGTTCATGTACTTCTCACCCTTTTTCGGGCGATAAGGAGGAATGCCGTGTATGAGTTGGTCTTGCATGGTTTTGCGAGCGCGCGGAATTATAGCGTTTTGCCCGCCCTGCAACGTAGCCCCGATTGTTCGTGTTTTGGGTGAGGGCGGGACGCCCTCGTTCCGGCGTTTTTCGTTTCCCTGGGCGCGCCCTTCAATCCGCGGGCGGATCAGGTTCCCAGCCCGGCGCGCGATGCTCTACCGTGACCGTGGTGTACAGGCCGCCGCGGACATTGAAGCGGGCGCTGAGGCGCATGTGGCTTGGCCGCAAGAGCGACACCAGCTCATCGAGGATTTCGTTGCTG
The DNA here is from genome assembly GCA_951828235.1 of uncultured Gammaproteobacteria bacterium. GTDB lineage: Bacteria > Pseudomonadota > Gammaproteobacteria > Steroidobacterales > Foliamicaceae > Foliamicus. The sequence continues at coordinate 377,448 of OX639965.1, read as the reverse complement.
ACCGCCTCGTGAAACGCGCCGTGGTCGCGGAATGAATTCAGGTACAGCTTCAGCGACTTCAATTCCACACAGACGGCGTCCGGTACATAGTCGATCGTTAGCTCCGCGAAGTCCGGCTGGCCGGTCTTCGGGCACAGGCAGGTGAATTCGGGCGCGCGCACCGTGATGGTATAATTGCGGCCCGTGCGCGGGTTCGGGAAAGTCTCCAGGACGGAGTTCATGGCAGGGGAATTTACACCAGTTGCCCGGCTTTTGAGAAGCGTTTGCAATGCGCCTTAAGAGAATCCGCCTGGCCGGATTCAAGTCCTTTCCGGACCCGGTCAATATCGAGGTTCCCAGGAATTCCCTTGCCGTAGTCGGCCCGAACGGCTGCGGAAAATCGAACATCATCGACGCGGTCCGCTGGGTGCTGGGCGAAATCTCCGCCCGCCAGCTGCGCAGCGGGGTGATGGCCGAAGTCATCTTCAACGGTTCTTCCCGGCGCACCGCCCTGGGGGCGGCGACCGTCGAGCTGTTGTTCGACAATACCGAACCAGGTCCGAATTCCAGGTTCGCGGACTACAGCGAGATCACCGTGCGGCGCATGGTTCGGCGCGACGGCATATCCGAGTACTTTCTGAACAACTCCCGCTGCCGCCGCAAGGACGTCACGCAGATGTTCGCCGGTACCGGCCTCGGCATAGGCGGTTACGCAATCATTGAACAGAGCATGATCAACCTGCTCGTCGAGGGCCGCCCCGACGATCTGCGTGCCTATCTTGAGGAAGCGGCGGGCGTTTCAGGTTATCGGCAGAGGCGGCGTGAGACCACCTTGCGCATTGCGCGTACCCGCGAGAATCTTGAGCGGCTGGCGGAACGGCGCGCGGAACTGAACAGCAGTTTGCGGCGGCTGAAGCGCCAGGCGTCGGCAGCGGGGCGCTATCGCAAGAACCTGAACGAGAAGAGGCAGGTGCAGGCGCAACGCCTGGCGTTGGACATTCGCGACCTGGATAGCCTGCTTGAGGGGACAAAGATCGATGCGCGCACGCGCGAAACCCAGCTTGCCCGGGTCGAGGCGGAGTACCGGGGGCTGGAGGCGCGATTGCTTTCCGCGCGCGAGCAGCAGACAGAGGCGCAGGCGGCCTTTGACGAGGCAAACCGCGCATATTACGAGCTGCAGGCGGAAATCGCGGGGCTGGAGGATACGGTCGGCACCCAGCAGGCCCTGGGCCGTGAGCGTGAGGCCGAACTCACGCAACTGGCCCAAAGGCTTGAGGAATTGCGCGCCGAACTCAAGGAGGAGGCAGGCGCCCGCGAGCGACGCAGGCGGACGCTGGCGGAACTGGAGCCGGAGCTCATGGCGGCGCGCGAGGAAGAACGGAGCCTGCGCGAGCAATCCGAGCAGTCCGTCGACCGCCAGTCGCGCTGGGAGGCGGACAGGCACGCGGCGGAAATGCGCCTTCAGTCGCTGCGGCAGGAACGTGAGTTGTTGCTGCGGGAGCGGCTGGCAGGCCTTGCGTCGCTGCAGGAAGCCGCGCGCCGGCGCGGCGGCGAAAAGGCTGTGGAATGGCTGCGCCGGAGCGACCTGGCGGATCGCCCGCGCCTTTCCCAGCAAATAAAGGTTTCGCGCCGCTGGCGCCGGGCCGTGGAACTTGTGCTGGGGGACTTTGTCGAGGCTACCAGCGTTGAGGGCCTGGCGTTCCTGGCGCAGGCCGATGAACCGGCCCCCGGCCTGATGCTCGTGGAAGGCGGCGAGATTTCGGCGCAGGGCGGAACTCTGCTGGGCGAGGTGCGGGGAGCTGGCGCCGCCGCCGGCTGGCTCGCCTGCGTTCGCACCGCGCCGGATGTGCCCACCGCACTTTCCATGATTGCGGACCTCGCCGCGGGCGAGTCCGTGATCACCCCGCAAGGTGTGTGGCTGGGCCGGGGATGGCTGCGGGTGGCCGGCCGGGAGGGCGAGGGCGCGCTGGAGCGGGAGGAGGAGATCGCTGCGTTAAGGAAGGTCCTGGAGGACACGGAGAACTACGCGGGGCTGGCCCTGGATGCTTCTTCGAAGGAGTCCGAACGCGCCGATTTGCAGGCCCGCCTGGAAGAACTTAACCAGGACCTTGTGACCGCCGTCGCCGACCAGGAGTCGGTTGCGGGGCGCAAGCCCGATGCGGCCCTGGACATACAGGCGATGCGTGCGCAGACCGCCAGGGCCCGCGAGCGCAGCCGCGATCTGGAGCGCCGCGAGGCCGAGCTCGAGTCGCAGCGACAGGCGGCCGTTCGCGCCTGCGAACGGATCGCCGCGGACATTACCGATATTGAAGGACGGATCGGGAGGCTCAAGACGCTGCGCGTGCAGTCCATCGAGGCGCTGGAGAGGGCCAGGCGCAACCTGAAGTCGTCGCTCAGGCGGAAACCCGAGATCGACCGGAGCCTTGACGAGGCCCGCAGAGCGCGCGAACAGGCCGACAGCACGCTGGCCACGGAGGAATCGGGGCGCGCGGCAATCCAGCGGCGGCTGGCCGAGAAGCGGGAACGGCTGAGCGAATCGCGCGTGGAGCAAAGGGAAATCGAGGTGCGCCGCGATGGCCTGTCGGAGCAGATGGCCGGGACGGGCCACAAGCTTGAGGCGATCCTGGAGGAGCTGCCCGCGGACGTGAATGCCGAGGAGCTGGACCTGCAACTGGAGAAGATCGAACGGCGGATCGAGCGGATCGGGCCGGTCAATCTTGCCGCGGAGCAGGAACTGGGTGAACTGAAGGAACGCAAGGACTATCTCGATTCCCAGGACCAGGACCTGACCAGCGCACTGGAGACGCTGGAGAACACCATGCGCAGGATCGACCGCGAGACCCGCACGCGGCTGAAGGAGACCGGCGAGGCCGTGAGCAAGGGCTTCGACGTGAATTTCGCGCGGCTGTTCGGCGGAGGCCGGGCCGGCCTGGTTTTCGAAGGCGACGATATCCTCACCGCCGACATTCGCTTTGCCGTGCATCCTCCCGGCAAGCGAAACGTGCGCGTCAGCCAGCTTTCCGGCGGCGAGAAATCCCTCGCGGCCATCGCCTTCCTGGTAGCCGTGGTGCAGTTGAACCCGGCGCCGTTCTGTATGCTGGACGAGGTGGACGCGGCCCTGGACGATGTGAACGTGGTGAAGTTCTGCGAACTGATCGGCGAGATGTCGCAGGCCGTCCAATGCCTGGTGGTAACCCACAACAAGAGCACAATGCAGGCCGTCGACTATCTTCTGGGCGTGACCATGCAGGAGCCCGGCATATCGCGAATCGTTTCCGTCGACCTCGAAGAGGCCGTGCGTCTTGCCGCCGCCTGATCGGCCCGAAAATCCGTCTCCCGCATGCAAGGCAGAAAGGGCGAAGTGGCTGCGGGAGGAAATCCACCGGCACAACCGCCTGTACCATAAACAAGACAACCCGGAGATTCCCGATTCCGAATACGACGCGCTCTACCGGGAACTGCGCCGGCTTGAACACACGCATCCCGAACTTGTAACACCCGATTCGCCCACACAGTCGGTGGGAGCGGGCCCCAGCCGCGCGTTTGATCCTGTGGAGCACGGCGCGCCCATGCTGTCGCTGGAAAACGTTTTCGATGCCGGGGAGATGGAGGAATTCGATCGCCGGCTCGCCGGGTTGATTGATGACGAGCGCGAGCGCAAGTATTCCGCCGAACCCAAATTGGACGGCGTGGCCTTGAGCCTGCTGTACGAGCGCGGAGTGCTGGTGCGCGCGGCTACACGCGGCGATGGCCGTACGGGAGAAGACGTGACCCATTCCGCTTTGACCATCCGGTCGCTGCCGGTGAGGCTTGCCGGCAGAGACATCCCTCGGCGCGTGGAAGTGCGCGGCGAAGTGTTCATGCCCCTCCATGCGTTCGAGGCCTACAACAAGCGGGCGGGGGAGGAGGGCGGCAAGGCCCTGGTAAACCCGCGTAACGCGGCAGCCGGCGCGCTGCGCCAGAAGGATCCGGCGCTGGCGGCGCAACGTTCGCTCGACTTCTTCGCCCACGGCGTAGGCCGTGTCGATGAGGTGCCCGCAATTTCCCGTCAGTCGAAGTTGCTTCGAAAAATGGAGTCCTGGGGCCTCAAGGTTTGCCCGGAGGTCGAGCGGGTTGCCGGCGTGTCCGGGTGCGCCGGCTACTACGAGAGGATTTTCAAGCGCCGTGAGGGCTTTGACTACGCGCTGGACGGCGTGGTGTACAAGCTGGACCGCTTCGACCTGCGCGATCAGGCCGGCGCATCCTCGCATGCGCCCCGCTGGGCGGTGGCGCGAAAGTTCCCGGCCGAGGAAAGACTGACCACCGTACGCGCCATCGAGTACCAGGTTGGACGCACCGGCGCCGTCACTCCTGTCGCCCGCCTTGAGCCGGTTTTCGTGGGGGGCGCCACGGTCAGCAACGCCACCCTGCACAACTACGGCGAGCTCCTCCGCAAGGACGTGCGTGCGGGCGACACCGTGGTGGTGCGGCGCGCCGGCGATGTCATCCCGGAGGTCGTTCGCTCGCTGCCCGAGCGCCGAAAAGGCGATCCGCCGATCCCGCCGCTGCTCGATCAATGTCCGGAATGCGGTTCCGAGGTTGCCCTCCCCGAAGACGAAGCCGTGGCCCGCTGCACCGCCGGCCTGATCTGCCCCGCCCAGCGACGCCAGGCGCTCATGCACTTCGCATCGCGCGGCGCCATGGACATTGAGGGACTCGGCGAGGTTCTGGTAGGCCAGTTGGTAGAGAAGGGACTCACCCGGAATCCGGCGGATCTGTATGCCTTGTCGCTGGAGCAACTGAACGGCCTCGAACGTATGGCGGACAAGTCGTCCGCCAATCTGCTCGCCGCCATCCAGCGCAGCAAGTCCACCACGCTGGCTCGATTTCTCTTTGCGCTCGGAATCCGCGATGTGGGCCGGGTCACGGCCGCGGCGCTGGCCCGCCGTTTCGGCAATCTTCACGCGCTGCGCCAGGCCTCCGAAGAGCAGCTGCTCGAGGTTGAGGACGTGGGCGAAATCGTTGCCGGACGAGTGCGCGCGTTCTTCGCCGGAGAAAAGAACGCGGCGGCAGTCGAGGCGCTGTTGCAGGCCGGCCTGCATTGGCCGGAAAACGAAGCGGCTCCCGATCCATCCGCCGGGCCGCTGCACGGCAAGACCCTGGTGCTGACCGGCGCGCTTGAGGGCATGACCCGTGATGAGGCGCGCGAAAGAATCGTCGCCGCGGGCGGCCGCGTAACCGCGAGCGTGTCAAAAAAGACCGACTACCTCGTGGCCGGCGCCAATGCCGGCAGCAAACGCGCCAAGGCCGAACAGCTCGGCGTGGAAATCCTCGACCAGTCCCAACTGCTGGCCCTCCTCAAGCAGTAGCCGCCCGATCATTCCTTCTGCCGCCTCAGGCTGCCCCGGTTTGAGGGAGACGGGCGCCCCAGAGCGCGCGCATATCCTGGCTTATGAGACTTCGGTGCCTTCGTTGAGGATGGAGAGGTACTGGTCATAAACGAACAGTCGATTGCGTCGCTTTCCGGTGATTTCTTGCGCTATCCCGTTGTTGGCAAGCACCTTCATTGCTGCGGAAGCCGTCGCGAAGGACAAGTGTGTGTGGCGGCAAACTGCGGGCAGCGACAGTATGGGTTGCGCCTTCAACGCGTCATGCACCCGCAATGCGGAGCCCGTCCTTCGTCCTCCGGTTGCCAGGACTTTACTTTGGTCGTTTTGAAGCATCCTGGATAGGCGTTCGGCGGTCGACACCGCCCCTTCGGCCGTTAACTTGACTCCCTCAAGGAAAAATACCAACCAGGTTTCCCAATCGCCCGTGCGACGGACGTGACTCAACATGTCGTAGTAGGTGCTGCGGTTTTGCTTGAAGTACAGGCTCAGGTACAAGAGTGGCTGGCGCAGCATGTCGGCATGGCAAAGCATGAGCGTTATGAGCAACCGGCCAACTCGCCCGTTCCCGTCGAGAAAGGGATGTATGGTTTCAAATTGCACATGGGCAATTCCTGCGCGAAGAAGCACCGGCAGCCCGTCATCTTCAGAGTGGAGAAAACGTTCAAGCTCGGTCATACAGTCGGGCACAGCGGTGTGCGGAGGCGGCACGAAAACGGCGTTGCCGGGCCGGGTCCCGCCAATCCAGTTCTGAGAGCGGCGAAACTCGCCGGGGGTTTTCTCGCTGCCTCTGCCGTCTGACAGCAATACACCATGTATTTCGCGGATCAGACGATTCGACAGAGGAAAGTCCTCTCGCAGGCGTTGCAATCCATGGTTGAGAGCCGCCACATAGTTGGAGACTTCGCGCACGTCGTCAACCGGTACCCCGGGCGCCTCTTCAAGTTCGTAAAGAAACAGATCCGACAGCGACGATTGCGTGCCCTCTATCTGGGACGAAAGCACGGCCTCCTTTCGCACGTATGCGTACAGGAAAAGCGACTCGTCCGGCAGCAGCGTTGCAACGCTGTCCAGCCGGCCGAGGGCAAGCACGGCCGACTCCAGCGTCTGCTGCAGCGGACCGTGAGGCTCCAGGGCGGGCTTGGGCGGTAGCGGGGCGGGCACAAAGGCGCGGACTTGTTCACCTGCGACGCTGGTCACGTAATATTTGCCAGTCTCTTTCCGCTGCATCAGGCACGGTCCTTATTTGCGGTTTGTTAATAACAGAATACGTTATTAAACTTTCGCTTGTAAATTACAATAGTAGTCACGATCATGCAAGAGCAGCAGTAAGACACCCCTTCAGACAAGGCCGTCCGAATTTGCAATTCTTTAATAGCAAGATTCGTTATTCAACTTTTGGCGCTGAATCAAAACAGGTTGATTCCCATGCCGAACCGGGCGGGATTGCGGATACCCGGCCAGGATGTCAGACTTTGCGGCAGTTTGAAATAAACCCCTCAAAGGGCGTTAACGGTGACGATTCTTCTTGGAGTGAATGTCGACCATGTAGCTACCTTGCGCCAGGCGCGAGGCACCGCTTACCCCGATCCGGTTGAAGCCGCCCGGCAGGCGCTGGATTCCGGCGCCGACTACATAACGGTGCACCTGCGCGAGGACCGGCGCCACATCCAGGACCATGACGTGGAGCGCCTGATCCGGATGCCGGATGTGCGCGTGAACCTGGAAATGGCGGCTACGGAGGAAATGCTGGCGCTGGCGGAGCGATGGCGCCCGGAGGATTGCTGCCTGGTGCCCGAGAAGCGCCAGGAACTAACTACCGAGGGCGGACTGGACGTTGGCGGGCAGCTCCAATTGCTTACCTCCGCCTGTGCCCGCCTGGCTGCCGCCGGCGTGCGCGTTTCCCTGTTTGTCGATCCGGACGAGGCGCAGTTGCGCGCCGCTTGTGAAGCCGGAGCGCCGGTGGTCGAGTTGCATACGGGCCTGTACGCGGACGCCGCCGGCGCGGCTGCCCAGGCGGAGGAACTGGCGCGTATCCGGCGCGCCGCACAATTTGCCGCAGGGCTGGGGCTGGTGGTGAACGCCGGACACGGGCTGCATTACCGCAACACGGCTGCGGTGGCGGCGATCGGGGAGATTGCGGAACTCAACATCGGTCATGCTATCGTTGCCCAGGCGATATTTGATGGTTTCCCGGGGGCCGTGCGGCGAATGAAGGGCCTTATGAGGTCGGCCCGCGGGAGGGAGCAGGCATAGGTGCGGCAACGATGATTTACGGAATCGGGACGGATCTGCTGCGGGTCGATCGCGTGGAACGCGTCTACCGGCGGTTCGGCGATCGATTCGTCCGCCGCGTACTGATGGATTCCGAACAACGCGAATTTGCAGCCTCACGGACCCCGGCGCGGTTTCTGGCGATGCGATTTGCCGCCAAGGAGGCGATCGTTAAGGCGCTGGGTACGGGTTTCCGGCACGGAATGTGGGTACGCGACTCCGGAGTGCGGCATGACCGCAGAGGCCGCCCCGAAATCATTTTTTCAGCACGCGGCAAGGCTGTGTGCGCGGCCGCGGGCGTCAGCGGCGGTTACCTGAGTTTGACTGATGAAGCCGGCCTGGTTGTGGCAACGGCAATACTCGTTTCGTGATGGGACACTGGCAGTCGGGGGACAATTGATGAGTACGAAACTGGTTCTGGACATTGAAACGGTACCTGATCCGGAAATAGGGCGGGGGCTGTACGGACTGGACGGGCTGGACGAGGGTGAGGTGATGCGCGCCATGCTGCATCACTATCAGCAACGCACCGGCCTGGAGTTCCTTCCTCCGATCCAGCACAAGGTGGTGGCGATTGGCGTGGTGCTTCGCAACGAAGAGGGGGTGCGGCCGCTGGTGCTGGGTGACGAGGACGCCAAGGAATCCGAACTGATCATGCGTTTTTTCCGTGGCCTGGGGCACTACGTTCCCGATCTGATTACCTGGAACGGCGCCGCTTTCGACCTCCCGGTACTGAACTTCCGCGCACTTCGCCACGAGGTCCAGGCCAAGATCTACTGGGAAACCGGGGTCAGCGACCGGGCGTTCCGATTCAATAACTACCTGTCGCGATTCCACTGGCGTCATACCGACCTGATGGATGCGCTTTCCGGATTCCAGGGCCGCGGGCGCCCCAGCCTGCGCGAGGCCTGTGCCTTGCTGGGCCTGCCCGGCAAGAACCTGATGGAAGGCTCAAGCGTCATGGATGCCTACCTGGAAGGGCGGATCGGCGACATTCGACGCTACTGCCTCGAGGACGCGCTGAATACCTACCTGGTGTCAATCCATTTCGACTATTTGCGGGGCAACCTGTCGCAGGACAGCCTGGATGACGAGTACGGACTGCTGATCGACGGGCTCAAGGCCAGCGGCGAACAGCACCTCGCGGAGTTCGCCCTCAAGCTGGAAGCCGAACCCGGGGACCAGGAAGAGGCCTCGGGCGCGGAAACTTCAAAGGATGCGGGTTCGGACGAAGAGCCTCCGGCCGCGGACCCGCAGCCTGAGGAAGCCGCCAGGGAAGAACCGGCGACCGTTCACTAGCCAACCGGACCGCATGAGCGATGGCCGCTGAAGTCCTCATCGAGTTATCGCGACAGACCCTGCAGCTGATCGGGGACGGCAAGGTCCAGGCCCGATGGCCCGTATCCACGTCCCGGTACGGGCCTGGAGAGCTGGCCGACAGCATGGGAACGCCGCGCGGCCGGCATCGCATCCGCGCCTGCATCGGGGAAGGGCAACCCTCCGGGGCGGTGTTCGTGGGGCGGCGGGCTACCGGCGAAATCTATTCCGAAGAACTGGCCCGGCAACATCCGGAAAGGGACTGGGTGCTGAGCCGGATCCTGTGGCTTTGCGGTGAACAGCCCGGGTACAACAGGCACGGCCGGGTGGACAGCATGCGACGTTACATCTACATCCACGGCACGCCCGATTCGAAACCGATGGGCGTGCCGCGCTCGCACGGCTGCGTGCGGATGCGCAATTGCGATGTAATCGACCTGTTCGATCGGGTCGCCCCCGGCTGCCGCGTGGACATCCGGCCGTAAGGGGGACCGAACGCTAGTGGGGCCCCTGATGATCGACATCGAGGGCGACGTTCTCACGGCGCCGGAGGCAGACCTGCTCCGCCATCCCGCGGTCGGCGGCGTCATTCTGTTCAGCCGCAACTATCGTTCTCCCCGCCGGATGCGGCGCCTGGTCGCCGCCATTCGATCCGCCGCCGGCAGGCCTGTGCTGGTCGCCATCGACCAGGAGGGCGGCAGGGTCCAGCGCATGCGTACGGGTTTCACCGCACTGCCGCCGGCCCGCGTACTCGGTGAGGTCCACGATTCCGATCCCGGCCGCGCCAGGGAGTTGGCCCGCGCCCGCGGGCGCCTGCTGGCGCTGGAGCTTGAGGCGGTCGATATCGATTTCAGCTTTGCGCCGGTCGTGGACGTGGATTACGGCAGGAGCGAAGTGATCGGCAACCGTGCCCTGCATGGCGATCCTCAAGTCGTGGCGGCCCTCGGCGAGGCCTTTGTGCGGGGCGCTTCCTCCGCCGGCATGGCTTGCGTTGCCAAGCACTTTCCGGGGCATGGCTGGGTCGCGGCGGATTCCCATGCGGAATTGCCGGTCGACGGCCGGGACTACGGCGAATTGCGGGCCGATATGGCCCCGTTCGAGCGGCTGATCGGTGCGGGCGTAAGCGCCGTCATGACAGCGCATGTGCAGTATTCCTCGGTGGACGATCCAACGCCATGCTATTCGCCACGGTGGATCCGCAAGGAATTGCGGCAGCGCCTGAATTTCTCCGGTGCGGTCTTTGCCGACGATCTCTCCATGCACGGCGCGGGCCAGGCCGGCGATCTGGGGCAGCGCGTGGCGGCCTCCCTGGAGGCCGGATGCGACATGCTTCCCATCTGTAACGACCCGGAGGGCGTGCGTGAGCTCCTCGGGGACTGGCGCTACGCTGCCGGCCCGGATTCTGCGGCTCGCCTTGCCCGGCTGCGCCGCAGCGCCTGAACGATGATTGGCCTTCCCGCCGGATGCGCGGCGCCGATCGGGCCCTGATCGTCAGTGTCGTTTGACGGGCTGGCGCTGGTATCAGGGGCTCCACCGGAGCCTCTGGGCCTGGGCCCGCCGGTGCGGCTCGCGCCGCAAGGCGATCAGCCCTTTGGTTCGCCATCCGCGCCGGTGCAGGTTCGCCGGCTGAATGAAACGCCGGTTCTCTACCTGAATCGGCATGGGGAGGAATACGCGATTGCGCCCCATCGCATCAACTATCGCGCCAATCTGCTGGCCCTGGCCGAGGCCGGCGCCAGGGGCATTATCGGAGTTCATTCGGTGGGAGGCATTGCCGCCGAGGCCGTTCCCGGGACCCTCGTTATCCCGCATGACCTGATCGACTACACCCACTCGCGCGAAACCAGCTTCGCCGGGGACAATGCGGGCAAGAGTGCGTTTGTCGAGTTTGCGGATCCCTTCGATGCGAAGTTACGCGGCAGCCTGGTCGCCGCCGCGCATGGGACGGCGTGCCTCGTGCGGGGCGTCTACGGAGTGATGCAGGGCCCAAGGCTGGAAACCGCCGCGGAAATCGACCGGCTGGAGCGCGACGGATGCACTCTCGTGGGCATGACGCTCATGCCGGAGGCGGTGCTGGCGCGCGAACTGGGTATTCCTTATGTTTCCCTTTCGCTGGTAAGCAACTATGCCGCCGGCCGGAACAAGCCGGGCGATACGGCCGGAATTCTTGAGCAACATGCCGCCTGGCTGGATACGGCGCTTGATCGAACGCGCGACTTGCTCGTTCGCTGGCTAGGGGATACGGGTTTCCGTCCGGGAGCGTAGAGTTGCGCCGGGTGCTCACGCCCGGCGCAGGCCACGAATCCGTTCATTCAGCCGCTTGAGGGCGCGGGCGATAGCGGAACAGGCGCGCAATGGCGCCGAAGCGGGGATGGTCGAAGTAATGGATTTCCCCCAGCAGGAGGCGGCGGCGTTCCTGAATCCGATATTCACCGTCTCCCCCGTCAACCGCGGGCATCCGCAGGTCGAGCGTAAGATGCACGAAGCGCTCCTCTTCCAGTGACGCCAGACCGCTGAAGGGGAGCGGCGAAGCGGCAAGCGTATCCAGCCGTAGCGGGATCGCCTGACCGGTCCACTGCGCCGGCATGGCCCAGGCGAAATGCGCCAGCGGCCGGTACTCGGCGCTGCGGCGCATTGACAGCCAGATGCCTTCAAGGGCGAATTGCCCGCGGGTCAGCGCAAGAATGCCGGCCGGCGGGTCCGGAGTCGCCGGACCCGAGTCCGGCAACTCCACCGGCGCGGGATAGACCGCGGACGGCGGCAGAACCGGGAGTATTTTCACAAGGTCCTCGGTGCTGTTCTCCGGGTCCAGTTGCATGAAAACGATCATCTCCAGGGCGATTCGGAAGTCGTCGTCCTGGGCCTGCAAGGGCCCGCTGGCGAGCAGGACGAACGCCATGAGGCAAACCAGGGCGGCCACGCCGCAACGGCGCGTTCCGCTCGCTCGGATACGACGGCAGAGACCAGACACGACCCTAGTGTACGGTTTCGGACTGAAGAGCCTGCTCCAGCGTCGAAAGCAGGCGCTCCACATAGCGGAAACGCTGGCCGGGACGCGACAGGTCGGCACGGAACGCGAGGGCCCCGTGGGGGCGCAGGCCGAATTCCTCCGGCTGCTGCTGGGCCAGGGCCGCCAGCTGCAAGGGATCCAGCGGCGTGTCGCTATGGAACTCCGCCTCGCCGCCGCGGGCTGCGGCCTGCAGCATCCGTATGCGCAATTTCCGCATGCGCTGCTGTATCCTCGCCTGCCGAAAAAGGTTCAGGGCCTGTTCGGGCGCCGGACCGAACCGGTCCACCAACTCGACCATCAGCGCGTTCAGGTCGGATGCGTGCGCGGCGGTCGATATGCGCTTGTACCAGCTCAGGCGCTGGTTGACGTCGGGCATATAGTCTTCCGGCAGCAGGGCGCCGAGATGGAGTTCGATGTCGGCGCGCGGTCGCGCAGCGACGCCCGAATGGCCGGCGGGACCTGCGCGCAGTTCCTCCACGGCCCGGCCCAGCATGTCGTTGTAGAGGCTGAACCCAATCTGCTGAATTTGCCCCGATTGCTCTTCGCCCAGCAATTCACCGGCGCCCCGGATCTCGAGGTCGTGGGTGGCGAGCAGGAAACCGGCCCCGAGTTCTCCGGCCGCCTTGATCGCTTCCAGCCGCTTGTGCGCATCCGCCGTCATTTCCTTTTCATGCGGGCGGATGAGGTAGGCGTAGGCCTGGTGATGGGAGCGCCCGACCCGGCCGCGCAACTGGTGGAGCTGGGCCAGGCCCAGCCGGTCCGCGCGGTTGATCAGCATGGTGTTGGCATGGGGAATGTCCAGTCCGCTCTCGATGATGGTGGTGCAGACCAGGACATCGAAGCGGCGGTGATAAAAGTCGGTCATGACCCGCTGGAGTTCGGCGTCCGGCAACTGGCCGTGGGCCACTTCCAGCCGCGCTTCGCCCAGCAGCGCCTGCAATTCGCGCGCCATGCGGTCAATGTCCTGAACCCGGTTGTGCACGAAAAAGACGGTGCCGCCACGGCGCAGCTCGCGCTCGCAGGCCTCCCGGATGAGGCTGTTGCGCCACGGCGTTACGAAGGTCTTGACCGCCATGCGTGCCGCCGGCGGCGTGGTGATCAATGACAGGTCGCGCAGGCCGCCCAGAGACATGTTCAGCGTACGGGGGATGGGCGTGGCGGTGAGCGTCAGGACGTGCAGGCCCGCCCGCAGGCTCTTGATGCGTTCCTTCTGACGCACACCGAAGCGATGCTCCTCGTCGACTATCAGCAGACCCAGCCGCTTGAAGCGCACGCGGGGGTTCAAAAGGCCATGGGAGCCGACGACAATGTCCGCGCGTCCGTCCGCGAGCCGCTCCACGAGTTCCTCGTTCCTGCGGCCGGCGCCGAAGCGGGTCAGCATTTGCACGCTGACGGGCCAGTCGGCAAAGCGATCGCCGAGCACCCGGTGATGCTGCTCGACGAGCAGCGTGGTGGGCGCCAGGACTGCCACCTGGTAGCCCTGCAGCACGGCTGCGAAGGCGGCGCGCAGCGCCACTTCGGTCTTGCCGAACCCTACGTCTCCGCAGATGAGCCGATCCATTGGCCGGCCGGCGGCGAGGTCGTCGAGCACCTGCTCGACGGCGCGTTCCTGGTCGTGCGTCAGCCGGTACGGGAAGCGGGCCGTAAATGCGCTCATCTCCGCGGGCGGGGCCTCAATAGGGCGCATGCTGCGCGCGGCGCGCTGGGCCTGCAGTTCCAGCAGCTCGGCGGCGACGTCCCGCAACTGGCGTTCCGCGCGCCGCTTGATCCGGTCCCAGGCGTCGGAGCCCAGCCGGTGCAGGGGAGCGTGCTCGATACTGCCGCCGGTATAGCGGGTGATGAGCTGCATGTCGGATACGGGCACATAGAGGCGGTCGTCTCCGGCGTACCTGACGCGCATGAATTCGGCCGGCGCACCGCCCACGTCCATGTGCTGCAACCCTTCATAGCGCCCGATTCCATGGTCTTCATGCACCACCGGCGCCCCGGGTACAAGGTCTGCGAGGCTTTGCAGGATCGCCTCGGGCGCGGGCTGACCCCGCCGCCGGCGCCGGGTGAGCGGCCGTTGCCGGCCGAACAGTTCGCGCTCGGTGAGTATGGTCAGGTCCTCTCCGAGGACGATCCCATGGTCCAGCGGGCTCTCCGCCAGGCACAACGGCGACCTGGAGGCGAGGAAAGCGCCCCAGGACGCTACGTCCTGCGCCTTGAGCCGCCTGCCGCGCAGCAATTCGCGTAGCAGTTCGCGTTGACCGGCAGTCTCCGCGGCCAGCAGCACCCGCCGGCCGGCCGTATCGGTATAGGCCTCGAGTGATGTGCGGTCGCTGCCGGGAGTGAGCGGCACCTTGGGCGCCGCCCGCGCGGTGACGTTCTGCGAATTGGCCCGAGGCCCGATGTCCGGCAGGGCGTCGGCGTGGCAATCGACGCTGCGAAGGCCCGCTACGGCGGCCTGGTGCAAACCGGGCGGCGCGAAGAGTTCCTGCGGCGGCAGGCACGGTTGTTCCAGGTCGCCGTCCCGCTGCCGATATCGTTCGGCTATGGCTTCCCACTCCGACTCCAGGGCGCTTCCTGTGCCCGGCAGGAGGATCACGGCACTGTCCGGCGGAAGGTAGTCCCACAGGGTCTCGGTTTGCTCGAAGAAGAGCGGCAGGTAGTTTTCCGCTCCCTGCGGCGCCACCCCCTCGCCCAGCTTGCGGAACACTTCGGCGCGCGCGGGATTTTGCGGGAACCGCCGCCGGAACCGTTCCCGAAAGGCGTCGATACTGTCCGCGTCCAGCGGCAGTTCCCGGGCCGGCAGCAGCCTGAACGAATCGAGTGTTGCGGTGCTGCGCTGCGAGGCGGGATTGAACCTCCGGATTGAGTCGACCTCGCGGTCAAAGAACTCGATGCGAACGGGCGCCGGTGAACCGCTGGGAAAAATGTCCAGCAACGCCCCTCGGACCGAGTACTCTCCCGGCTCATTGACCAGCGGCACCCGAACATAGGCAGCTTCCTCGAGTCTCCTCTTGAGGTCTTCCACGTCCAGCTCCTGCCCGGTATGGCAGCTGACCCCCAGCCATCGGCGGAACTGCGCGCGCGGCGGCAGGCGATCCAGCAGCGTGGGCGCGGCGACGAACAGCGCCTGCACCGATTGAGACGCGTCGTGGGCCAGCAGCCCGGACAGCGTCTCCAGGCGCCGGGAAGTAATCTCCGGGTGCGGACTGAAAAGGTCGTAGGGTAGGGTTTCACGGTCCGGCAGTTGCGTCATGCCGTTGTCGCCGCCGCGCAGCCACGCCACCTGCTGCATGAATTGCTCCACGCGGCCGGGGTCGGGCGTGACGATCAGGATGCACGGCGCCGCGCCGCCGTCAATCAGTTCGGCGCAGACCAGCGGCGCCGCGCCTGCGCTGACGCCGTGCAGCCTGAGTCCGGCGTCGGGCCCATCAGGCCAGACAATGCGCCCAATTGCCCCTGAAGCGGGGCCGGCGGCCCTTACTTCGTTCATACGGCGCGCATTATGAGGGCGAACAGGCGAAGGTTCGTGGGAAAATGTGACGATGATCCGGCCGCTAGCGCTAGCCATTGCCTGGCGATACCTGCGCGCACCGACGCGCAATCGCTTTGTTTCCTTTATCGGACTGGCTTCCGTTGTCGGTCTGGCCCTGGGGGTGGCCTCGTTGATCGTCGTGATTTCGGTAATGGACGGTTTCGCGGCGGAATTGCGCGACCGGCTGCTCAGGTTTGACGCTCAGGTGAGCGTGGTCGCCGAAGACGGGCTGCGCGACTGGCGCGAAATCGCGGAAGAACTGGCGGCATTGCCCGGGGTCCGGCGCGTCGGGCCGGTGGTGGAGCTGGAGGCCCTGCTCGTATCCAGGCGGCGCTATGCGGGAGTACAGTTGCTGGGATTAGCCGCCGACCCCGCAATGCAGGCGGCCCCGTACAGCCAGTCGGTCATTGCAGGATCGTTCGCCGATCTCCACACTGAAACGGGCGGGCTTGCAGTCGGACGCTACCTTGCAAATACGCTGGGCGTTCGCGTGGGCGACACCGTCCGGGTGCTGATCCCGCGGCCCAACGGCGCGGCCCCAAGCCTGCGGGACCTTCTAGTCAGCGCGGTATTCGTCGCGGGCAACGCCGGCCCCGACAGCAGCCTGGCGTTGGCCGGCCTGCCGGTCGTATCGGAACTCGCCGGGCTTGAGGGGCGGGTCAGCGCGCTACAGGTCAGCGGCAGTGACCCGTATGAGACGCCGGCGTTGGTGGAAACCTGGGCTGCAGGCTCCGAACGGGTCCGCGCCAGCGCACTGACCACGCGTTCCTGGATGCAGCAGCATGAGGCTTTGTTCCGGACGGTGGAGCTGGAACGCCTCGCCATGGGTGCGCTGTTGTTCACGATCATCGCCGTGGCCGCATTCAACATCGTCGCGACGCTGTATATGTCGGTCAACGAACGCCGCAGCGAGATCGCCATCCTCGCCACCCTCGGGGCTCGAACGCCCACCATCATGGCCGTTTTTTCGTTGCAGGGCCTGTTGGCGGGAATCGTCGGCGTGGGCCTGGGAGGCGCGCTGGGCGTTTGGCTGACGCTGAATGTGGACGCCGCGATGCAGTTCCTCGAAAACCTTTTCGGGTTCGACTTCCTGCCGGCGGAATCGTTCTATCTCACCGGCGTGCCGGCCGAATTGACCGCGTCGCTCGTGATTACCGTGACCGGGCTGGCCCTGCTGCTGTCGACGCTGGCGTCCTGGTACCCCTCGCGGCAAGCGGCGCGGGTCGACCCGGCCAGCATCCTGCGCTACGAGTAGGCTTGTGTGCTGTCCCATAAGTTCGTTGCCTTTCAGCGTGTCCCCTGTGGCGTGTGGCAAGGCGCGTTCCGCCGGGAATGGCGCCTCCCATTGCCAAGGAGCGCAACGCGGCCACAAGCCGCAGGGGACGCGCCCTTCGGGAGCGGGCCTGAAGCGCCACTGCGGCTTTGCCGCCCTGGGCAATACGGGCAGTATTCCCTGCGGTCGGCGCCTTGCATTGACGCTTCAGGCCCGCTCTGAAAGGCAACGAACTCATGGGACAGCACACTAGGCCTGTTCCCACTATGCGCGCGTTCGAATTGTGGATGGCCTCGGCGCAGCTCAGGGCGAGCCGCCGCGGGGGGTTTGTTTCGCTGGTATCGATGCTTTCGATGCTGGGGGTCGCGACCGCGGTGGCCCTGCTGGTGGTCGTGCTGTCGGTGATGAACGGTTTCGACCAGGTGGTGCGCGAGCGAATACTCAGCGTGCTGGCGCACGGCAGCTTTCATGGTCCTGCCGGAAATTTAAGCGAATGGCGCGAACTGCGCGCCGCCGCCCTGGCCAACCCGGAGGTGGAGTCGGCGGCGCCGTATATCGAAGGGCAGGGCGTGCTGAGCGCACCGGACGCCGTTGCCGGAGTGCAATTGCTGGGCTTTGAACCCGGCGTTCCTGCGTTCCGGGCGCTGGGCGGTCTTGCCGGCGACACGGGGCTCGAAGGGCTGACGGGCGGCGCCTGGCGGATTGTGCTGGGCAGCGAACTGGCGAGGCGTCTTGATGTCAGTGACGGGGACGACGTACTGCTGCAATTGCCGCAGGGCTGGAGCACGCCGGCGGGAGTCGCGCCGCGGATGCGACGCCTGCGAGTGGCGGGCGTCTTCCATGCGGGAATGAACGATTTCGACCGCTCGCTGGCATGGATACATTATGAGGACGCGCGCCGCCTCTTTGGCCTCGGCGAGGACGCCAGCGGGCTTCGGGTGATGCTTCACGATCCCTGGAGGGTGGAAACGGTGATGCCGGAAATCGCAGGCGTTAGGGCCGGGAATCTGTTTGTGCGCTACTGGACCTGGGAACACGCCAGTTTTTTCTATTCCATCGCGATGACCAAACGCATAACCATTATCATTCTGACGCTTCTTGCGGCGATCGCCGCCTTCAACATTGTGTCCAGCCTGGTAATGATCGTGCGTGAGAAAACACCGGACATCGGCATCCTGAGGACGCTTGGATCCACGCCCCGCTCGATCATGGCGATGTTCGCCGGGCACGGGGGCTTTGCGGGCCTGCTGGGCATCGCGCTCGGGCTCGCCGTGGGCATCCCCCTGGCGGTATGGGCGGGGCCGCTCACGTCGGCCGTAGAGCGCTTCCTGGAGACCAGCGTCGTCAGCCCCGGATACAGCCTGGATGAAATGCCCAGCCGCATCCTGGTCCCGGAAGTCATCATGGTGTGCGCGCTGGCTCTCTTGCTGTCCCTGATCGCAACCATCTATCCGGCGCTGCGCGCCGCCCGTACCGACCCGGCCGCGGCCACCCGCCTGGACTCCTGACGTGAACGAAGCGAAGCCTGCGGCCCATGCAACGCCGTTGTCCTGCCACGGGCTGGTCAGGAATTTTCGCGAGCAACGCCGGGTCGTGGAGGTGTTGCGTGGAGTGGACCTGGAAATTTCCTCGGGCGAGCGCGTAGCGGTCGTGGGCGCTTCGGGATCCGGGAAAACGACGCTGCTGCAGTTGCTCGGCGGCCTGGATACGCCCACCCGCGGCTGGGTCGAGCTCAACGGCAGGAATTTCAGCGCGATGCGCCCCGCGGAACGCGGCACCCGCAGAAATCGCCACATCGGCTTCGTATACCAGTTTCATCATCTGCTTCCGGAATTCAGCGCCGTGGAAAACGTGGCGATGCCGCTGCTGATCCGGAGATCCGGGACATCCGAAGCATTGGCGGATGCGCGCGAGTTGCTTGAGCAGGTCGGGCTGAGCGAGCGGCTGACGCATCGACCGGCCAAACTTTCCGGTGGCGAGCGTCAGCGCGTGGCCGTGGCTCGCGCACTGATTGGCCGTCCATCGGTCGTGCTTGCCGACGAACCGACCGGCAACCTGGATCCCGAATCCGGGGAACGGGTGTTTGAACTCCTTCTGAAGCTGAATCGCGACACGGGGACCGCGCTGGTGGTCGTGACCCACGACCTGCAGCGCGCCCGGCGTATGGACCGGGTCCTCGCCCTGCGCGACGGTCTGCTGGCCGACGCAGGCGGCTGAAACTCTCTCCCCGCTGCGGTTGCTGATGTTGCCGCTGGGCATGGCATGGCTGGCCGGCGTCTGCCTGACTTTCCTTTTCCTTCCGCCGCCGCCCGATCCATCCCTTTTCGTCGTCCTCCTGGCGGCGGCCGCGCTGTGCGCGTGGGCGATGCGGGGCAGGCTCCTGGGCGTCGTGTTGCTGGGCGCGGCCGTTGCTCTTTCGCTGGCCGGGACGCGATTGCACCAGCGCATGCCCGACTCCGACGGCCGGGTGGACCGGATCGTGACCGGGGTGATCGACGATTTTCCCAGCGCCGAGGGCGGGATCTGCCGCTTTCGAATTCGGGTAAGCGATATCGCGGACCAGGGGCCGCCGCTTGAGCGCATCCTGGTGACCTGGTACGAATGCCACCAGCCCCCCGGCGCCGGTGAAACGTGGCGCCTGAATCTGCGTCTGCGTGCCCCCAGGGGGCTTTACAACCCGGGCGGCTTCGATTTCGAGCAGTGGGCGTTCCGCCAGAACCTGAGCGCAACGGCCTATGTGCGCGATGAGCCGGCGCCGCAACGCGTGGCCGGATGCGAATCGGGTCCGCGGTTGCTGTGCGCGCGGTCGGCCCTTGTGGAGCGGCTGCAAACCTGGCTTGAAGGCAATCCCGGGCTGCCCCATGTCATCGCCCTGACCACCGGGGCGCGGCATTTGCTGGCCGATGACGACTGGGAGACCCTGCGCCGGACCGGCACCGCGCACCTGTTTGCGATATCGGGTCTGCATGTGGGTGTCGTGGCCTGGTTCGCCTGGCTTGTGGGTTCGGCTCTGGGCCGAATTGTACGGCGTTTTTCCGGCGGGGTTCAGCCGCGCCATGCGGCCGCCGCGATTTCATTCCTGGCGGCCCTGAGCTACGCGGCGCTGGCCGGGTTTGCTGTTTCCACGCTGCGCAGCCTGGCGATGATTACGGCAGTTCTGGTCTTTACGCAGATGCGCCGGTATGGAGGATTCGGCGCGGCCCTGGGCGCAGCCCTGATCGTGGTCCTCGTGCCCGACCCGTTCGCGGTGCTTTCGGCCGGATTCTGGCTGAGTTTCGGCGCCGTCGCCCTTCTGGCGCTCAGCGTACTGAGCCTGCGCGAGCCGGTCTCCGGTTCGCCCCGCCAGCGCCGTTCGACCGCATCTTCAAGGGTGCGCCGGCTGGCCGTCGCCCAGTGGCGCATCACCCTGGGGCTGGCGCCGCTGGTTCTCGTCTTCTTCGGCGAGGTTTCGCTGATCGGCGCGGCAATCAACCTGGCGGCGATTCCGCTCTTTTCCCTGCTGATCGTTCCGGGACTGTTGTCGGCACTTCTGTTGACCGTCGCCTGGCCTTCCGTGGGCGTTTTCCTGCTGCATAGCGGCGCCAGCCTGCTCGGCGAGGTGATGTCGATGCTCTCCCGGCTCTCCGAGTTCGAACTGGCATCCTGGGCGGCGCCGGAGTTCGGCCTGCTGCCCGCCCTCCTGGCGATCGCCGGTATCGTCTGGTTACTGGCGCCCAGGCCGGCTCCGGCACGCTGGGCCGCGCCGCTGCTGCTGCTTCCGGCGGTGCTGGGACTGGACCGGAATCACCATCAGGCGGATCTGGCGGTCACCGTTCTGGATGTGGGCCAGGGTCTGGCCGTGCTTGTGCAGGCGCCGGACTACAACCTGCTCTACGACGCCGGGCCCCGGTATTCCACCAGTGACGCCGGCGATAGCGTCGTCGTGCCCGTCCTCGCCTGGCTGGGCGCGCAGCGGCTCGATGCGCTGGTCATCTCGCACGGTGACAGCGACCACGCGGGCGGGGCCGCGAGCGTCCTGAAGGCGCATCCCGAAGCGCAACTCGTCGCTCCGGCCCGTTATGGCCTTCAGCCGAACCGCTACCTGCGCTGCGTTACGGGAGAGGCGTGGGCCGCCGGCCCGGTTCGCTTCCGGGCGCTGAACCCGGATCCGGGCGCGGGATCGCGCGGCAATGACGATTCCTGCGTGCTGATTGTGGAAGCTGCGGGCGTGCGGGTGTTGCTGCCGGGCGACCTGGAATCCTCCGGCGAGTCCCGCCTCGTGGACCGGGGCCTCGAGGGACCGTTCGACCTGGTCGTTTCGCCCCATCACGGAAGTGCCAGTTCCTCTTCGCCCCGCTTCGTGCAGGCGGTGCGTGCGCGGCTGGTGGCGCATTCCACCGGCTACTTCAATCGCTGGGGATTCCCCAGGGATTCGGTCGTCGCGCGCTGGGCCCGTGAGGGCGCCCGGCAGTGGGACACGGGCGCAAGCGGCGCG
Organism: uncultured Gammaproteobacteria bacterium; assembly: GCA_951828235.1. Lineage (GTDB taxonomy): Bacteria > Pseudomonadota > Gammaproteobacteria > Steroidobacterales > Foliamicaceae > Foliamicus. The sequence goes on along the minus strand of OX639965.1, from coordinate 356,232 downwards.
ATCCGGTTCGAGTCGCGCAAGGGCGGTCCGCTGGAACTTGCTGCGGAATGGCGCCGCGACAATGCGCGGCTGTGGACCTATCCTCCGCCGGCGCCGGGTAAACTCGAAGCATGCAGCCCGAAACTCCGATGAGACGCCTCGGCTCGCTGGCAGTTCCGTATTGGCGCGGCTTTCTGCTTGCGGTCCTGGCCATGGCGGTATTCGCCCTGACGGAAATCGGCTTCGCGGTTGCCGTCGAGAGGCTGACGGGACTGCTGGTAAACGCGGGAGGCGCCTGGGCACGATGGTTGCCGATTGGCGTGCTGGGGCTGTTTCTGATACGCGGCGTTGCCGGCTTCGTGTCGGCCCATCAGCTGGGGCGAATCGGCCGCTCGGCGGTGGGGCAGCTCCGGGCAATGCTGTTTGAGCGGTTCCTGCACATGCCGGTGCGGGCGGTGGAACAGCGGCCGCGCGCGCAATTGCTGTCGCGCATGCTGTACGACGCCGAGCAGGTGGCGGACGCGGCCTCGACGGTAATCACCACCATCGTTCGCGACAGTCTCACCGTGCTGGGGCTGGTCGCCTACATGGTCTACGCCAGCGCAGGCCTGTCCGCGGTGGTCTTTGTGGTCGCTCCCCTGATCGCGCTGACGGCACGGGTATTGTCCCGGCATTTCCGCCGCTACAGCAGCCGGATCCAGGAGAACATGGGGGAGGTCTCGCGGATTACCGACGAGGCCTTGCGCGGACTCCGCATCATCAAGGTTTTCGGTGGCGCCGAGCGGGAGAGCAGGCGCTTCGCCCGGGCCAACGAAAGCAACAAGAGGCTGCATCTCAAGCTGATCATGGCGCGTGCCGGAGGCGACGGCCTCACCATGCTGCTGGCCGCGGTGGGCGTAGCCTCGGTAGCCTGGTTCGTCGCCCAGTATTCCGTCACCGAAGGGCTTGAGGTGGAGAAATTCACCGGTTTCATGGCAGCCATGCTGTTGCTGATGACGCCTCTGAAGCATCTCACCAACGTGAATGCCTCCCTGCAGCGGGGACTGGCGGCCGCGGAATCGGTATTTGGCCTGTTGGACAGCGCGGTGGAGGTGGACACGGCCGCCCCGCCCGGTGTGCGCGCCGGGAAGCGTGCCAGGGGCGAGCTGGAATTCAACCATGTTTCGTTTTCCTATGACCGCGACGGCGCGGCGGCGCTGCGCGACGTATCGCTGGAAATCGAGCCGGGCGAGCGGGTCGCGATCGTGGGACGTTCGGGCAGCGGCAAGTCCACCCTGGTCAGCCTGATCCCGCGCTTTTTCGAACCCGACGCCGGCGAACTGCGGCTGGACGGGCGCCCCCTGAACGACTGGCCGCTGCCGGCCCTGCGCGCACAGATCGCCCTGGTGACGCAGGACGTCATGCTGTTCAACGACACGCTCGCCAACAACATTGCCTACGGCTCGCTGTCGGGCGCCGGTGCGGACGCCGTGGAAGCCGCGGCCCGGGCCGCCCACGTCATGGAATTCGTGCAATCCCGGCGGGACGGCCTGGACGCACGGGTGGGCGAAGGGGGGCTGAGCCTGTCCGGCGGAGAGAGGCAGCGCGTGGCCATTGCCCGCGCCCTGCTCAAGGACGCGCCCGTGCTGATCCTGGACGAGGCCACTTCGGCGTTGGACAGCAGTTCCGAGCGCCACGTGCAGGAGGCCCTGGACCGGCTGATGAGCGGCCGCACGACGCTGGTCATCGCCCATCGACTCAGTACCGTGGAACACGCCGACCGAATCGTGGTCCTGGAACGCGGGCGTATTGTGGAGATTGGCCCGCACGCCGAACTGCTGGCCCGGGACGGCCAATACGCCAGCCTGCACCGGCTGCAGTTCCGAAACAGCGGGAATGCCGGCTGACACGGCACTGGAGGCGTGGGAGCGGCGTGGCTGGCTCAGCGCCCTGCTTTGCCCGGCGGCCGGTCTGTTCGCCGCCGCAGCCGCCTTGCGGCGAACGGCCTACCGAAACGGCTGGTTGCGTTCGCTTTCCGCGGGCGCGCCGGTGGTCGTCGTCGGTAATATCAGCGTGGGCGGAACCGGCAAGACGCCGATCGCCGGCTGGCTCGCGCAGTCCCTGGCGAAGGCGGGCCGCAGTCCCGCAATCGTCAGCCGCGGGTATGGGGGACGCAGGCACCGCACGCCGGTGATGGTCACGCCGCAGTCCGATCCCGGCGAGGTCGGCGACGAGCCGGTAATGCTGGCAAAGCAGGCTGAATGCCCGGTGTGGGTCTGTGTCGATCGGGCCGGCGCGGCGCGCCGGGCCGTGGCGGGAGGCGCGGAAATCGTATTGTCGGATGACGGACTGCAGCATTATCGAATGGCGCGGGACCTTGAGATTTGCGTCGTCGACGGCGACCGTGGCCTGGGCAACGGCCGTCTGCTGCCGGCGGGTCCGCTGCGCGAGCCCCGCGCACGCCTTGAGGTAGTGGACGAGGTGCTGGTCCAGGGCGCGAATAGCGGTTTCCCGGGGCTTGAATTCGAGTTGCGGATCGACCGGGCGCTTCGGCTTGACGGCGCCGAACAGCGCCGCCTGACGGAATTCGCCGGCCGGCGGGTGCTTGCGCTTGCAGGCATCGGCGCCCCGCGGCGTTTTCACGCGGCGCTGAGGGCCTGCGGGATAGACGTGGAGCCGGTGCGGGTGCCGGATCACGGGCGCGTTTCCCTGGGGCCGCTGCTGAAGCGCGGCCTGCCGGTGATCATGACCGCCAAGGACGCCGTAAAGTACCCGGATCACGTGGGAAAGGACCTGTGGTGGACGCCCGCAGAGGTATTAATGCCGGAAAGCTCGCGCGAAAGAATCATGCGCAGGATTCTTGACCTGATGTGAACTCGCCCTGATGCAACACGTTTTTCATATCGTCATTCCCGCGCGTTACGCATCCAGCCGCTTGCCGGGAAAGCCCCTGACGCCGCTGGGCGGTCGGCCATTGGTGGAGCATGTCTGGCGCCGGGCCGGGAAGAGCGGGGCGAAAACCGTGGTGGTCGCCACCGACGATGAGCGCGTGATCGCATGCGTGGAAGAATTTGGCGGGCGCGCCTGTCTGACCCGTGCCGATCACGCCTGCGGGTCGGACCGGGTGGCGGAGGTGGCGGAGCAGCTTCAGTTCGGACCGGACGAGGTGGTGGTCAATCTCCAGGGTGATGCGCCTTTGATCGATCCCGCGCACATTGCCGCAGTGGCCTCCAGGGCTTGCCGCGACGATCTCTCGACACTTGCGTCATCGCTGCCGGGCCCGGCCGAGGCCGCCAACCCAAACGTGGTCAAGGTGGTCCTGGACGCCGCCGGCAGGGCCCTTTATTTCAGCCGTGCAGGCATTCCCGCCAGCCACCCGACCGGCGCCTCCCGGCCGCGCTTTCTGCGCCATAGCGGTCTTTATGCCTATCGCGTTGAAGTTCTCAAGCGGCTGACGGGCGAGGCGCCCTGCGAACTGGAACAAGTCGAGGGGCTGGAGCAGCTTCGGGCCCTGTGGCTGGGCATGAGCATCGGAGTGGTAGTCGTGGACCCCCCTCCCGGACCGGAAGTGGACACGCCCGAAGATGTACGCAGGGTGGAGCGGCTTCTCGCGTAGCGGCGGAGCCCGACACGAGGCTCCGTATAATATTTCGCTTCCGCCAACAATTTCTCAGCGAGGTAATCCATGAGCGTTCAAGCATTGCGCAAAGAAACCGGAGCCCGGCCTTCAGCGGCCGGCGGGCCTCCGCCCGGGGCGATGGGCGGACCGCCGCCGAATGCGTGGACCGGTGTCGACACCGGCGTCGAAGGGCGGGAGGACGAACTCGGCAAGTCGATCGCCGTAGTGCTCAAGACGCTCAAGAATACCAAGCCCTATCCGCACGAGATCAACGACGCGCTGATCAAGGCGCGGCTTCAGGCCATTCAGTTCGCCAAGGACCACGGTGTGATGGAGGAGTACGTGGCCCACGACATCAAGACCATGACGCCGCTGAACGATCGCATGAAAGCGTTGGTCGAGAAGACCGGGCAAAACGAGATCGCCCTGATCGGCATCTTTGACCGCACGGCCTGCCACTATCAGCTCTGCCTGGAAACCGAATCCAGCCCCGGCAAGCGCCGCTGGCGCTCACCCTTCGCCCGCGTCCTTGCCGCCTCCCACAGGATCGGGCAGTTTGATCTGACCGAGGAATGGATTCACGAAAACTGGACCCGGCCGCGCCTGCTTGGATACGCGGAGCACATGGGCGTGGAGATGCGCGTTTCGCATTGGCAGCCCGACGGCTGGCTGACCGCCGAAGTCGACTGAAGAGCAGGGCCGCCCGGCGGCCCCGGATCAAGGCGTTTCCCTGATCAGGAGGGCGGCGGGGCGTCCGCCGCGGGCCTCCGCCGTCGCCTGCGCCGCCGGCGCCGCGGGCCCTGGCCGCCTGCACCGTCCGCTTGCGGAGCAGGTGCCTTCTGCTCGCCTTTTGGCTTGGAGTCTCTTGGCTTCTGCTGGCCTTTTGCCTTGGAATCCGGTTTTGGCCGCCGCGCGCCTTTCGCCCTGGACTCGCTTCTTCCCCTGCCGCCGCGCTTCCCCTTGGAGGGATGCTTGCCCTTGCCTCTGGACCGCGACCGCCTGGGAGGATGAGTTTTCTGCTTCTCCTTGCCGGCGTCCGCTTTTTCCTCTTTCTCGCCAAGCCCGAAGAGTCGCGTGAAGAAACCCTTCTTCGGGTTCTTCTGGCGGCTGCGCTGCCTTGCGGCCCTGGCCTTGCGCTTGGGTGGCGCGGAATCCGGCAGCGTTCGTTCCACTGCGGGCTTCTCGGGCGGCTTGGGGCGGGTCGGCGCCAGCAATGCCGGGGGCGGAGCGGTCACGGTCGCCATCTCGTAACTCGGCGTGTCGTCGTCTTCCTTTCCCCGAACCCTGCGCAACGCGAATTGGGGCGTCTCCATGGCGGAGTTGGCCACCAGAACGACACTCACCTCAAATACGTCCTCGATCTGCGAGAGCATGGCCCGCTTTTCGTTGAGCAGGAAATTGGCGACGACCAACGGCAACTCCGCCACCACCTTGGCCGTGCTTTCCTTGCCCGCTTCCTCGCTGATCATCCGAAGCACATGCAGGCCCAGCGATTCCACGCCGCGGATTCGCCCGGTGCCGCCGCACCTCGGGCAGGTCTCGTGGGTCACGTCGACCAGAGAGGTGCGCAGTCGCTGGCGCGACATCTCCAGAATTCCGAAGCGCGAAATCTGTCCGATCTGGATCCTCGCCGGCTCGTTGCGCGTGGCCTGGCGCAGCCGTTCCTCCACCTGGCGGTTGGCGCCGGAAGAACGCATATCGATGAAGTCGATCATGATGAGGCCCGACAGGTCACGTATGCGGCACTGACGGGAGATCTGGTCGGCCGCCTCGAGGTTGGTCTGCAGTGCGGTCTGTTCGATATCTTCGGCGGACGTGGCGCGGGCGGAGTTGACGTCGATGCAGATGCCCGCCTCCGGCTGGTCGATGATGATCTGGCCGCCGGAAGGCAGGTCTACGCGGCGGCGGTATGCCGAGTCGATCTGGCTCTCGATCTGGTAGCGGTTGAACAGCGGGCCGTCGCCCTCATGGCGGCGCAGCCGATCCAGGAAGTGCGGCATGGTGTGCTTCATGAAACTGCGTATGCTCTCGTAGGCTTCGTCGTCGTCCACCACGACTTCGGCGATCGAGTCGGACAGGTAGTCGCGAACCGCCCGCAGGATCACGCTGGATTCCTGAACCACCAGGAAGGGACCGTCGCGTTCCAGCACGGCCAGCTTGATGGCTTCCCAGGTCTGCAACTGGTTGTCCAGGTCCCATTGCAGCTCTTCGGTGCTTCGGTCATGGCCCTGGGTACGGATGATTACGCTCATGCCCTTGGGGATCTTGAGCTTTCCGAGCCTTTGCTGAACAGCCTGACGATCCTCCCCGCGCACCTGGCGCGAAACGCCGCCGCCACGCGGATTATTGGCGTTCAGCACCAGGTAGCGGCCAGCCAGCGAAACCAGGGTGCTGAGTGCCGCGCCCTTGGTGTCCCGCTCGTCCTTCTCCACCTGGACCACGAGCTGCTGGCCTTCGTCCACCAGCTCGGCGATGTTCAGCGGCTTGCCGGGTTCCGGAGCCCGCAGGAAGTACTCGCGGGATATGTCCTCCAGGGGGAGAAAGCCATGGCGCTCTGCGCCGAAATCCACAAAGGCAGCCTCGAGGCTGGGTTCTATGCGCGCAATGCGCCCCTTGTAGATATTGCCCCTCTTTTCTTCCTTTTCCCTGTGCTCAATGGCAAGGTCATAGAGTTCTTGTCCATCGACAAGAGCAACGCGCACCTCTTCTTGCTGGGTGGCGTTTACCAGCATTCTTTTCATTGTGAATCTCGTGTGTGTTCGGGCGGAGCCACACAGCAGCCGCGCCTGGCGGCGCCCACAGGGCGCGCAGGCAGCAGTGCCTGAAGAGGTCATTCATAAGGCAAACGTCTCGTGCACGTTCTGGTCCCTGAAATCTATCCGGTAAGACCGGCGTTCCTCCGCCGCAATTGGAAACAGGTCGGGCAGGCCATTCCTGCCGTTTGCGCAGAAAGCTGCGCGGGCGCCTTCCTCAAGCGCCGGCGATTACTATAGCACGGCATGCCCGGCGACCGATACATGGCCGAATACCCCGGCGGCATTGCCTTTTGCCGGTGAAAGACAACCTGCTTGTCGTTTCCGAGGACGATGCCGGCAGGCGTCTGGACAACTTCCTGGCGGGCCGTCTCAAGCCCATGCGCCTGGCGCGGGTGCATCGCATGATCCGGCGCGGCGAGGTACGGGTGAACCGGGGACGCAAATCCTCGGGCCACCGCCTGCGCGCGGGTGATGAGGTCAGGTTGCCGCCGTTTCTCGAGCGGCGTTCCCCGCCGCCCGTGGCGGCGCGGGCGCGCTGGATAGAACGGCACCTGTTGTACGAGGACGACGGTATGCTCGTTCTCGACAAACCAGCCGGACTGGCGGTGCATGCGGGTGGTTCGATCCGCCTGGGGGCGGTGGAACTGCTGCGCGCCGCCCGGCCTCGCGAGGGTTTTCTGCAATTGGCGCACCGGCTGGACCGGGGCACCAGCGGCTGCCTGCTGCTGGCCAGGAAACCCCGCGCGCTGCAAGCCCTGCACAAGGCATTTCGGGACAACGAGGTCCGAAAGACCTATATCGCCCTGCTCGGGGGACGCCTGAAGGGCAGGGAACGCAAGGTGGAACTGCCGCTGGAACGCTCGCGCGGCGAGGGGCCCGAATGGCGGGTCCGGGCGGGTTCGGGCCAGTGGGCGCAGACCTGCTTCCTGCCTCGCCAGGGCTGGCGGGAGGCCACGCTGGTCCGCGCAATTCCGATTACCGGACGCACCCACCAGATTCGCGTACACGCCGCCGCTATCGGCCACCCGGTGCTGGGCGACGATCGCTATGGGCGGACCCGGAGCGGTCCTGAGCAGGCAATCGGGCTGAAGCGGCTATTTCTGCATGCCTCCGAAGTCAACCTGCGTCATCCGCTGACCTCGCGGGCCTTGCGCCTGCATGCGCCCTTGCCGGAAGAATTGCGCGCCGTTCTGGCAACCCTGGGTCCCCCGGAGTTTGGTGCCTCGGCCCGAAAAACATAAAATGCTCTGCTTTTTGGGGCCTGCTTTGGAAATAAGACAATTTCTCTGCATGGCGCGCTACGAAGCCGCCGGCGGCTTCCGGGTGGCCGCGATGCATTTCGATGGCGAACGGCTGGGCCCGTGGGCGCGGCTTTGCGGGGCCCGTAAGGGAGGCGCCTTGTCGCTTAACGCCGTGCGTTTTCGCAACAAGTCCCCTGTGCGGCCACTGGATGTTTTCTTGGCGCCTGTCGAAGCCGCTGCGCCAAAGCCTCCGCAGAACGAGAATTTTCGTGTTGCCGAGCGTCCCCGCTGGCGCAAGGTGGGCATCTACCCGCGCGAGTTGTTGGGCGACCTGTGCTCTTCACCCCTGGTGCTGTGGTCGGACAAGACCAGCACCAAGGCCGGTTCCTTCGACCGCGTTCTTGCGCCCGAGGCTCAGGAACTGGATTCTTCGTTGATGCTGATCGAACTCGACCGCTACGTCGTGGACGTGACGCGGCGTCCGGCTTCCGACAAGAATGTTGTGCGGGTGCGGTTCAGCCACCTGGAGCGCGAGTACCGCCTGCTGCTGTGCGAGGACGTGATGCGTCGCCGCTACGCGCGCTATTCTGTCGGAGCGTACGAAATCAGGCGCCCGACCGCGGCCTGCATAACTCTCGGGCCGCCGGGCAAGCAGGGACGCATCAAGCGGGTCGCGGCGCTGATACCGCTTGAGGACTGAACGCGCTTCCTGGCAGCCCGTGGCAAAAGCCCCGCTGCGTTCGACCGGCGATCCGTCCCGCCTGGACTGCGTTGCTCGTCGCTTGCATATTCCCGATATGCGCGCTCCTCGCGCCTTGCCAGGCGGGCGTCTCGCCGTTCTCGGAGCGACGCGGGGTTCTGCCACGCGCTGCTAGAAGAAGAAAAAGCGCCGCCGCCGCCGCTCCTCGTCAACCTGCTCGCCAGGAAAGTTCGTAGCCAGCATCTGCTCGGCGCCCGTCGCCAGGTCGTCCATCCCGATCCTCCGGTACGCTCTGACCAGGATCTTGAGCGAGTCGGCGATCTCGGGCGATCCATGGTAGTTGTCGATTGCGAACCGGGCCCGGTTCGCGGCGGCGATCCAGGCGCCCCGGCGCAGATAGTAGTCCGCCACATGGTTTTCGTAGCGGGCCATGCGGTTACGCAGGTACACCATGCGTCGCCGGGAGTCGGCGGCATACTCGCTGTCGGGATATCGCGTGGTCAACTGCGTAAAGGCGTCGAATGATTCGCCGGCGGAAAGGACGGGCCGCCGCGAGTAGTCGATCCGGAACAGGCGTCCGAAACGTCCGGGCTGGCGCGCAAACAGGGCCAGGCCGCGCATGTAGATGGCGTAGTCGACATTCGGGTGGCGCGGATTCTCGCGTTCGAACTCGCGCGCCGCCTCCACCGCGCTGTCCTGGTCGTTCAGCCGGTAGTGGCAATAGATGATCTCAAGTTGAGCCTGGCGGGTTTGCGGGTTGAATGGAAAGCGCGCCTTGAGCGTGCCGAGGAAACGCAGGGCCTTGCGGTAGTCCCCGCCTTCAAGCGCGGCGTGCCCGCGCTCGTACAGTACGTTGGCTGCCGAGAGTTCGTCGCGTTCGTCGCCCCGGCCACAGCCGGCCAGCGCGGCACAGGCTGCCGCCACGAGCAGAATCCCGGCGAAGTTGCGAGCTGAGATCATTTCGGTGCGCAAGAACATTCTCGCTGCGGACAAGCGTGCAGTATAACGAGCGCCCCGGCAGCATGTCAGCCCCAGCCTTCAATTCTGCAGAGCCGTCTGGCGCCTGCGTCACTGGAAGGGAACAGACATGCGGGCTCACATCCGCGAGTATCGCCACCGGCGCGAGTTTTTTCTGCGAAGATGCGGAGATGTGGACTGTGGTTCGATGAAGCGACTTGTGCAAGAACGGGTGGTGATACCCGAGAATCTCGCGGGCCGGCGGCTGGATTCGGCGCTGGCGAGACTCTTGCCGGATTATTCGCGCAGCCTGATCAAATCCTGGATAGAGCGCGGGCAGGTCAGCGAGGAGAATGGCAGTCCATTGCGGCCCCGTTCCCCGGTGCAAACGGGACAGGCATACGAGATTCGCGGGGAACTGGCGGCGGCGGGTGCGGTGGAGCCGGAGTTCGTGGAGTTTGACGTGCACCATGCGGACCCCGACCTGATCGTGGTGAACAAGCCCGCCGGCCTGGTCGTGCATCCCGGCGCCGGGAATTCCGGCGGCACGCTGCAGAACGGTTTGCTGCACCGATTCCCGGAACTTCAGGCTGTGCCGCGCTTCGGGCTGGTGCACCGGCTGGATGCAGGCACCACCGGACTACTGCTGGTGGCCCGCACGGCCGCTGCGCACCAGAGGCTTACCCGGGATCTGCAGGCCAGGCGGATCGGCCGCGAATACCGGGCGGTAACGCGCGGCTGTCCGGTGGCCGGCGGGACCATAGACCAGCCGTTGGGGCGGCATCCGCGCGACCGCCTGCGTATGGCCGTGCGTCCCGGCGGGCGCAGGGCCATTACGCATTTTCGCGTTCTTGAGCGCTTTCGCGACAACGCGTTTGTCGCGGTCCGCCTGGAGACCGGGCGCACGCATCAGATTCGGGCCCATCTGGCGCACGCCGGGTATCCGCTGGCCGGAGACTTCCTTTATTCCCGGGGCGGAACCGGGTTTGACCGTCCGGCGCTGCATGCCGCCCGGCTCGAGGCAATGCACCCGGCGACGGATCGGGAATGCGCCTTCGAGGCTCCGTTGCCCGACGACATACGAGGTCTGCTGACGCGTCTGGCGGGAGAGCAGCGTGAATGGGACGAATTTTCGTGGAGCGGTTGATTCGTCCTGAATGGCCGGCGCCCCGGCCGGTTCACGCCGCCAGCACCCTGCGCGGCTTGAGTCCCGGCGAGGCGTGGCGGATGCTGCGGGTCCCGGGCGACCCGCGCTGGCTGTCGCAGGTTCACGGCAGGGAAGTGGTGGACGCAGACGGCGACTGGACCGAAGCAAGAGCGGACGGCTGCGTGGCCTTTACCGCGGGCAAGGCGTGCATGCTGCGCACGGCCGACTGCCTGCCTATCCTGTTGTGCGACGATGCCGGGACCCGTGTGGGCGCGGCCCACGCCGGCTGGCACGGCCTTGCTTCAGGCGTGATCGAGGCGACTGTGAGCGCGCTGTGCGAGGGCGGCGCCAAGGGGATCGGGGCGCCGGACCTCATGGCGTGGATCGGTCCCGGTATCGGCGGGCCGGCTTACGAAGTCGGCGCCGATGTCTTTTGGGCAGTCACTACGAGCACGCCGGATTCGGCGCAGTTCTTTGCCCGCAGGGACACCACGCACTGGCTGTTCGACCTGGCCGGTCTGGCGCGGCATCAGTTGCGCAGGCTCGGGATAACGCGCGTGTACGGTGCGCGCTGGTGCACGTTTTCCGATCACGACCGCTTTTATTCCTACCGCCGCGACGGCGGCTCCGCCCGGCACGCCACCTTTATCTGGCTGGACCGCGGCGGTTGAATTCGCGCCGCCGGGCGCTATATCCCGGTCATGGAACAATTCACCAATCGCGTTCGCGAAGCGCTGTCCGAAGCGCGGGCCGCCGCCGTGGATGCCAATCACCAGTTCCTCGAACCGCTGCATGTTCTTCAGGCGCTGCTCGAGCAGGACGGCGGCGCCATCGTGCCGCTGTTGCGGCGCGCGGGAGCCGATACGGGCAAGCTCCGGGCCGATCTCGGCGAGGCGCTTGAGAACATGCCCAGCGTCCAGGGGCAGGAGGGCGATCTGCACGCCTCGGCGGCGCTGGCGCGGGTGCTCAACCTGGCCGGCAAGCTGGCGCGCAAGCGCGGCGATACGCTCGTAAGCAGCGAGACCCTGCTGCTTGCCGCGGCAAGCGACAAGGGCGAGCACACGCGCCTGATGAAGGACGCCGGCCTGGATCCGGCGCGCCTGGAGGCGGCAATCGACCAGGTTCGCGGCGGAGAGACCGTCAACGAGGCGGGCGCGGAGGAGCTGCGCGGCGCCCTGGAAAAATATGCCATCGATCTGACCCGCCGGGCCGAGGAAGGCAAGCTCGACCCTATCATCGGCCGTGACGAGGAAATTCGCCGCACGATGCACATACTGCAGCGGCGAACCAAGAACAACCCGGTGCTCATCGGCGAGCCGGGCGTGGGCAAGACCGCGGTGGTGGAAGGGCTGGCGCAGCGTATTGCCAACAAGGAGGTGCCCGAAGGACTAAAGAACAAGCGCCTGCTGGCCCTGGATCTGGGCGCAATGATCGCGGGCGCGAAGTATCGCGGGGAGTTCGAGGAACGGCTCAAGGCCGTGCTGAAGGAACTGGCTAAGCAGGAGGGTCGGATCATCCTGTTTATCGACGAGCTGCATACGCTCGTGGGGGCCGGCAAGGCCGAGGGCGCGATGGATGCGGGGAACATGCTGAAGCCCGCGCTGGCGCGCGGTGAATTGCATTGCGTGGGTGCCACGACCCTCGATGAATACCGCAAGAACCTGGAGAAAGACGGCGCGCTGGAACGTCGCTTTCAGAAGGTGCTGATCGACGAACCCAGTGTCGAAGACACCATCGCAATCCTGCGCGGTCTGAAGGAACGCTACGAGGTGCACCATGGCGTCACGATTTCGGATGCCGCCATCGTGGCGGCGTCCACCCTGTCTCAGCGCTACGTCACCGACCGCAAGCTGCCGGACAAGGCCATCGACCTTATCGATGAGGCCGCCGCCCGCATTCGCCTGCAGATGGACTCCAAGCCCGAAGCCATCGACCGCCTGGAGCGGCGCCTCATCCAGCTGAAGATCGAACGTGAAGCCGTGAGCAAGGACGACGATGATGGAGCGCGCCAGCGGCTGGCGGACCTGGATGCCGAGATCGGCGAGCGGGAAGGGCAGCACGCCGAACTTTCGGAAACCTGGAAGGCCGAGAAGGCCCGTACGCAGGAGGCCGCGGGCCTCAAGGAGCAACTGGAACAGGCCCGTCTGGCGCTGGAGAAGGCCGGCCGCAGGCAGGATCTGCAGCGCATGTCCGAGCTTCAATACGGTCTGATTCCGGAACTGGAACGAAAGCTCGGGGATGCGCAGGAGAGCGGGAATGAAGACGCCGCGGACGCCATGCTGTCCAGCCGCGTCGGGGAAGCCGATATCGCGGCGGTGGTGGCCCGGGCGACGGGCATACCGGTTGCGCGAATGCTGACCGGCGAACGTGAGCGGCTCAACCGCATGGAGGATGAGCTGCATCGCCGGCTGGTGGGTCAGGACGAGGCGGTGCGTGCCGTGTCCCGCGCCATCCGGCGCGCCCGCGCCGGGCTTTCCGACCCCGACCGGCCCACCGGTTCGTTCCTGTTCCTGGGCCCCACCGGAGTGGGCAAGACAGAGTTGTGCAAGGCCCTGGCGGAGTTCCTGTTCGACAGCGAGTCCGCGATGGTGCGCGTGGACATGTCCGAATACATGGAAAAGCACGGCGTCTCGCGGCTGGTCGGCGCCCCGCCCGGCTACGTGGGCTACGAGGAGGGCGGGCAGCTTACCGAGGCGGTGCGCCGGCGTCCTTATTCTGTCCTGCTGCTGGACGAACTGGAGAAGGCGCACCCGGACGCGCTCAATATCCTGTTGCAGCTGCTTGACGAGGGGCGCCTGACCGATGGCCAGGGACGAACGGTGGATTTCCGCAATACCGTCGTCATCATGACCTCGAACCTGGCGTCGGGCGAAATCCAGTCGCTGGCCGGCGCGATGCACGAAGAGATCACGAGCACCGTCCTGGCCTCGTTGCGCGCTCAATTCCGCCCGGAATTCCTCAACCGCGTCGATGACATCGTGGTGTTCAGGCCGCTCACCCGGGATGAAATCCGCGCGATCGTCGACCTGCAGTTGAATCGCCTTGCGGCGCGGCTCACGGCACAGGATCTGGGCCTGGAAGTTAAGGAAGACGTAAGGATGCGCATGTTTAATCTCGGTTACGACCCGGCATACGGCGCCCGCCCGCTGAAGCGTGTGATCCGCGATCGTTTGGAAAACCCGCTGGCGGAATGGCTGTTGTCAGCTGACGCCACGGCGGGGCAGACGCTGGTTGTGGCCGAGAAGGACGGGGAAACCGTCATCTCGGCGCGCGATCGCGCCAGCGCCGGGTAAGATATCGGCCCTGCGGTTCTGCCGCGGGATTGAAAATGCTGAAACGTTTACGCGGACCGTCGCATCGGACATGTATTTGACGATGATGTTCGGAGGGATCAAGCAATGCAAAGATTAAGCAAGAAGTTCATGCTCGTTTTACTGGTGCTGGCGCTGCCGGCTGCCACGCTGGCGGACGACCCGCTGGACATTTCCGCCGGAGATGGCGGGTTCGAGTATGTCACGAGCGTGGAAGGAATACACGAGTACTCGCTACCCAATGGACTGCAGGTGCTGCTGTTTCCCGATAATGCTCAGGCCCGGGTGACAGTCAACGTGACCTACCACGTGGGTTCCATGCACGAGAACTACGGCGAAACCGGAATGGCCCACCTGCTGGAACACCTGCTGTTCAAGGGCACGCCGGACAACCCCGACATTCCAAAGGTCTTCAACGAGCGCGGCATGGGATTCAACGGCACCACCTGGCTGGACCGGACCAATTACTTCGAGAGCTTCGAACCCACCGAAGACAACCTGGAATGGGCCTTGCGCATGGAAGCCGACCGCATGGTCAATTCGTTCATCGCCTACGAAGATCTGCAATCCGAATTCTCCGTAGTGCGCAACGAAATGGAGCGCGGCGAGAACAGCCCGGGAAGGATGCTGGATCAGCGCGTCCGGGCCGCAGCTTTCGAGTGGCACAACTATGGGAACTCGACGATCGGCGCGCGTTCGGACGTCGAGGGCGTGGACATCGGACGCCTGCAGGCTTTTTACCGGATGCATTATCAGCCCGACAACGCCACGCTGATCGTGGCCGGCGATTTTGATCCCCGGCAAACCGCCGCCATCATCGCCGACTCCTTCGGCGCGATTCCGGCGCCGGATCGCGAGTTGCCCAGCATCTACACCGTCGAGCCGGTCCAGGACGGCGAGCGCCTGGTGACCCTGAGGCGGGTAGGAGAGCAGAGCCAGGTCATGGCGGCCTATCACATTCCCGCAGGGGCTACGGCGGAAAATACGGCGCTGGGCGTGGTGGCGCGGATCCTGTCCGATTCCAGCCGCGGACGGCTGTACCGCAAGATGATCGAACCGGGAATTGCCGCCGGCGCGAGCGCACGCGCAGATTCCTTTGCGTTTCCGGGACTCTTTTCCCTGAGCGCGACTGTGCCGGTAGATGGCGACGCGCAAGTGGTGCTCGACACTTTGCTGGAGGTCGCGGAAGGCATTGCCCAGGAACCGATTACGGAAGAGGAACTGGAGTGGGCGCGACTCGCCCTGGTTTCCGCCTATGACAACGCCATCAAGAGCGTCGGCTTTCTCGCCAACAGGCTCTCCGAGAGCATCGCCTCGGGCGATTGGCGTTACCTGTTCCTCTACAAGGACCAACTGGATGCGGTTACCCTTGAAGATCTGAACGCGGCGGCGGCGCAGCACTTCAAGCGCAGCAACCGCACCGCAGGCATGTTCGTCCCCACCGAGAGCCCGGACCGGGCCCTGGTGGCTTCCCGCGGCGACCAGACCGAAGAACTGGCCGCCATGGCGGGTCGGCAGTCTGTGAGCGCGGGCGAAGAATTCGTTCCCACACCGGAGAACATCGGCGCCCGCACCGTCAAGCAAGAGTTGGCCGGCGGCGGCTCGCTCTGGGCGATCGAGAAGAAGTCGCGCGGCGACCAGATCATCGTCTCGCTGAACCTGTTTTTCGGCAGTGAAGAGAGTCTGGCGGGCAAGCACGGCGTGCCCGGTTACGCGGTCGGCCAACTGCAACGCGGCACGACACGCTACACGCGCGACCAGCTGGCTACGGAATGGAACCGGCTGAAGAGCAGTCTGGGCGTCGGCGCCGGTGGCCAGACCATTGGTGCCACGCTCACGACCGACGAGGACAATTTTGACGAGGCGCTGGCGCTCATGGCGCACGTGCTGCTGGAACCGGTCTTCGACCCCGACCAGCTCGAAGAAGTCAAGCGCTCCGCGCTGGCGGGCATTGCGGGCGCGCGCGGCCAACCGCAAAGCGTGGTCTCGATTGCACTTTCGAAGGCCCTGAGCCCGTACGGACCGGACCATTTCCGCTACGCCATGGACCTGGACGAGCAGGAGGAAATGATCCGCAACATGAACCGGGACGCCCTGGCCGAATTCTGGAAATCCCACGTCGGATTCAAGGGAGCGATCGCAACAGCCGTGGGCAATGTTGATGCCGCGGCTTTGGCAGGGCGCCTTAATGAATACTTCGGCGATTGGGAGGCAGCGGTGGATTATGTGGCGGCGCCAAACCACCACCATTCAGTGCAGGCGCAGCAGGAATGGCTGGATACGCCGGACAAGGCCAACGGGATCCTGGTTGCCGCACGGCCGATTCCCCTCAACGTTCGCGATTCCGACTATGCCGCGCTGGCCATCGGCACGCGCATTTTCGGCGGCGGGGGCTTGAGCAACCGGCTGATCAATCGCCTGCGCCAGAAAGAAGGCTGGTCGTACGGCGCGGGAGGCGGCATGAACGCGTCCAGCCGCGAGGGAGACGACAGCGGCACGCTCTTTATTCAGGCCATCGCGGCCCCGGAGAACCTCTCGAAGGTCAGGGGCGGGGCGCTGGAGGAATTACAGCGCGTCCTTGACGACGGTTTCACCGCCGAGGAGCTTCAGGACGCCGTGGACGGCGCGATTTCAGGTGACCTGAGCCGGTGGTCCAGTGACGGAGCGCTGGCGGGAATCCTGAGATCCGGGGCGGAACACGGTCTCGATGCCGGGTGGTATGGAGCGATGCACGAGCGCTACAGGGGGCTCACGCTCGAGAGCGTCAACGAGACCTTCCGCAAGTACTACAGTCCGGATGACTTCGTGATTCTTATCGGTGGCGACAAGGCCAAGGCCGAAGCCGGCGCGTCCGCACCGGCCGCGGGGTCCTAAGCGGCTTTCAGTTGCGCGATGCCGTGCGCGGTACGGGTGCGGCGCGTGCGGCGGGTTTCCCGGCGGATGGCGAGGTTGGCGGCGCGCGCCCGGGGATCGACGTAGCCGCGGGGATGGTCCAGGTGCAGGCAGGTGACGTGGTGGCGGATGCGCTTGCCGCGGATGCCCGCATTCTCCAGGCGCTCGCCCAGTTCCCGGTCCTCTCCCCCGTAGCCCATGCGCTCGTCGAAACCGTTGGCGGCAAGGATGTCGGCCTTCCAGCCCGACGCGTTATGACCGTTCCAGCTGGCGGCGGCCGGGGAGATGCGGTCCAGCACCGCACCGAAGCCACTGCCGGCGGTGAGCTTGAGCAGCTTGTGCGTCAGCGGCATGCCGCGACCGCGCAGCCATGACGCGGAGAAACAGTTGCCTGCCGCGATGTCGTCCGCCTGGATGTTGTGGGACAGCCCAAGCGGCAGTCGCAGCAGTCCGCCGGAGAGGAAGCGCCGCGGTTCGGAGAGGTCCAGATGCCGTGCCACGAATTCCGGCTGGGGAATGCAGTCTCCGTCGGTAAATATCAGGTACTCGCCGCGGGTGGCGGCGATGGCCTTGTTCAGTATCCGGCACTTGCGAAAGCCATGGTCCCGCTGCCAAACATGCCTGATCTCAAGCCCGGTGGCGTTTCGCGCAGTGCGTATGACTTCGGCCGTGTCTTCGCCGGAGCCGTCATCGGCCACGATGACTTCAAAGTCGCGATGGGTCTGATGGGCGAAGCCGCAAAGCGTCTTTTTCAGCCACTCGGGCTGCCGGTAGGTGCTGAAAATGACCGTTACGTCACACGGCCTTTTGCTCATGCCTCACCGCTGGCGCGCTCCGCCGGGGCATCGTCATCGGCACGGGGAAGATTGTCCGGGTCCGGCACCACGACGCCCACGGAGACGACGAGCTTGATCGCGTCCTCCACGCTCATGTCCAGAGCAATCAGGTCCTTCTCGGGGGCCACCACCAGGAAACCGGAAGTCGGGTTCGGCGTGGTGGGCACGAAGACGCACACCGAGTCCGGCGTGTGTGCGGCGAGCTGGCCTACCGTGCTGGAGGTTTGGAACGCGATGCAGTAGATGCCCTTGCGCGGGTATTCGATCAGCAGCACCCGGCTGAAGGAGCCGCTCTTGCCGCTCAGGACCATCTCCAGGAAGCCCTTGGCGGCCGTGTATATGGTCTTGACTACTGGAATACGGCGCAACACCGCTTCCCAGAACCCGATTATGCGCTTGCCCAACACGTTGGCCGCCACCAGCCCGGTGACGAACAGCAGCAAGAGGCTGAGCACAACGCCTAGTCCCGGAATCTGACGCCCGAGTAGTGCTTCGGGACGGTAGGGCTCCGGAATCCACTCAAGCGTCTGGTCAGCCACATTGATCAGGAACCGCAGCAGGATCACCGTGATTCCCAGCGGAACCCAGACCAGCACTCCGGCAACCAGCACTCTTCGCAAGCGCGGCCACCAGTTCCTAAACACTGTTCACGCGGCCTCGGCGCCGGATGCGGAACCTTCACCGGAGCGCGCGCCATCCGACGCCTTGGCTTTTTTGCCTTCCTTGCCGGTCTCGCTTGCGCCGTCCGCCTTGCCGCTCTCGCCGCCGCCCGCGTCCTTACCCGCGCCGTCCGGCTTGTCCCGCCCGCTGTTCTTGAAGTCGGTCTGGTACCAGCCGCTGCCCTTCAGCCGAAAGTGCGGGGCCGAAACGAGCTTCTTCAGGCCGGCCTGATTGCATTCGGGGCAATCGTTCAAGGGCGGATCGCTCATCTTCTGCAGCGCGTCCAGCCGGTACCCGCACTCGCGGCATTCATATTCGTAGATAGGCATGGGAACAGTGAAACAGTCTTGGGGCCGGGAGAAATTTTATAACGGCCTCAAGCCCAGTTCGCGCAATTGCCGCGGTTCGACCGCGGCGGGCGCGTCGGTGAGCGGACAGGCGCCGGACTGCGTCTTGGGAAAGGCGATCACTTCGCGAATCGATTCGGCCTGGGCCATCAGCATGACCCAGCGGTCCAGGCCGAAGGCGATACCGCCATGCGGAGGGACGCCGTAATCCAGCGCCTTGAGGAAGAACCCGAATTGCTGGTCGGCCTGTTCCGCCGACAGCCCCAGCAATTCGAACACGGCGGCCTGCATGTCCCGCTGGTGTATGCGTATCGAGCCGCCGCCGATCTCGTGGCCGTTCAGCACCAGGTCGTAAGCGCGCGAGGAGGCATCAGCAGGACTTTCGAGCAGCTCGGCCGGCGCCGACACGCCGGGAGCGGTAAAGGGGTGATGAAGCGCTTTCCAGCGGCTCTCGTCTTTGTCGAATTCGAATCCCGGGAAGTCCGTGATCCAGACCGGCGCCCAGCCGCCGCCGATAAGGCCCCGTTCCCGCCCGAGCCGGTCGCGCAGGGCCGACAGCGTGCGGTTTACTACGGCTGCCTCTCCCGCTCCGAAGAGCAGCAGGTCGCCATCGGCGGGGCCGGTCTTCTCAAGCAGCTCCGCGATCTCCTCGTCGGCCAGAAACTTGAGCACCGGCGATTGCATGCCGTCGCGGCCGCGCGCCGGTTCGGCCGCCTTGATCCAGGCCATGCCCTTCGCGCCCATGGCCTGCACGAATTGCGTCAGTTCGTCGAGCTCCCGGCGGGTCATCGCGCCGCCGCCGGGAATCTTCAGCGCCGCCACGCGGCAACCCGGGTCCCGGGCCGGGCCGGAGAAAACCTTGAACTCCGCATCCTTGAATACGGCGCTCAACTCGACGAGTTCCAGGGGATTGCGCAGGTCCGGCGCATCGCTGGCGTATCGCTGCATCGCCTCGGCGTAGGCCATGCGCGGGAAGGGGTCGGGTAGTTCCACGTCGAGTACGCCGGAGAACACTTCGCGCACCAGCGCCTCCATCAGTCCGATGACGTCCTCTTCTTCCACGAACGACATTTCCACGTCGAGCTGGGTGAATTCGGGCTGGCGGTCGGATCGCAGGTCCTCGTCGCGGAAGCAGCGCACGATCTGATAGTAGCGGTCCAGTCCCGACATCATCAGCAACTGTTTGAACAACTGAGGGGACTGGGGCAGGGCGTAAAAGCGCCCGGGCCGGTTGCGGGCCGGCGAAAGAAAATCGCGCGCGCCTTCCGGTGTGGCGCGGGTCAGCATGGGCGTTTCGACGTCCACGAAGCCGCGTTGGTCCAGGAACGCGCGTATCGCGGCGAAAACCTTGTGGCGCAGGCGCAGCCGGTCAAGCATTTCCGGCCGGCGCAGGTCAAGGTAGCGGTATTTCAGCCGCAGCTCCTCGCTGGCGCCCTCGCTCTGGTGGAAGGGGAGGTCGCGCGCGGCCGAGAGGATTTCCAGCGCTTCGGCCACCAGTTCGACTTCGCCCGTTTTCAGATCGGGATTGGCCGTGCCCTCGGGGCGAATGCGGATGCGCCCGGTAGCCTGGAGCACGCTTTCCGCGCGCGCCGCTTCCGCAACCGCGAACACGTCCGCCTGGTCGGGGTTGCACACCAGTTGCAGGATGCCCTCACGGTCGCGCAGATCGATAAAAATCACGCCGCCGTGGTCGCGCAGGCCGTTGACCCAGCCACACACCCGAACCAGTTGTCCGTCGGCATCGGCGCGGAGTTCACCGCAGTACTGAGATCGCATGTTCATTGAATAAGCAAGCGCCCTTGGAATGCCGCGCGTCAGCGGCAGGAAACGGTTGGGGTCGAAATACGCCTAGCGTGGTGACACGACACTAGTTCGAGCTGAGTTCCTGCTGCATCGCAGCCATGCGCTCGCGCTCCTTCTTGCCCGCCGGCATGCCCAGGCAGAGCGCCACGACGCCAAGCGAGACAGCGGCCACGGCGACGACCTGCCAACCGTACTTTTCCAGGTTGACAAAGAAGTCGTCCACCCAGCCCCAGCGGCCCACGAACTCATACGCGTTCCAGCTGATGATCGCGGTTGCGATCGAATACCGCAAAGCCGTTGCCACACGCCGGAAACGCAGCAGGCGGCGCAACAGATAGAGTGCCCAAACGACATTCAGCGCCGCAATTCCGTAGGTCACCGGATGGCGGTCGCCGAGCAGATTTTCGTCGTAGATCAGCAGCAGGAACAGGTAGAAGAACCAGATCAGGTAGATGGTTTCCAGCGCCGTAATCGCTGCGAAGTTGCGCTTGTGTCCCTCGGTGGGCTTGCCGGTTCCCATGCCCAGCCAACGCTGACACCAGCGGAAGAAATTGCAGCGGGTCTCGCGATTGAAAAGGAAGTACACAAGGGTAACGAGCATCACGCCCAGGGAGGACATCATGACCAGGTATTCCGGGTTGGTGGCCACCTCTCCGGCCTCGTCCAGCAGGGGCGCCACGCCCAGCCAGCGCGCATAGTAGACGAACGAGAATTCCACCCAGCCCGTCCACAGCAGCCAGGCGGCGAAATAGCCAAGCCAGGTGCCGCTCACCTCGCTGTCCTGGCGCATGCCGTACCACAGCAAGACGGCGCCAATCAGACCCATGGCGCCCGCGAAGTAATACATGCCGGGGTCGCCCAAGGATTCCTCCATCTGGATCATCACCGAATGCCCGAGCCCCTGGGATATGAAGAACACCGCAAACGGGAACAATCCGATAAAGGGAGGGCGCGCAAATGCCCATGTCAACCAGCCCCTGACGCCCGCGGTACCAACGCTTTGCGTGCTCATTCTCCAGTCTCCGGCAAGTTGCCGCAAAAAACCTGTACTATACCCCTTCGTATCGGGATTTGGCTTGCAATCAGGGGTAGCGAGGCACAGTCGGTGAAGATCAAAAACCTTACGGAATGGGAAGGCCGCGAGTTCACTCCGTCGCCGTGGTTTCACGTTGATCAGGCCCGCATCAACGCCTTTGCGGACTGCACCGTGGATCATCAATTCATCCACGTGGATCCGCAGCGGGTGGTGCGCGAAACGCCCTTCGGATCCACGATCGCGCACGGTTTCCTGACGCTGGCGCTATCGGTCCACCTCGAGTCCCCCGAGTTGGCGGAAATTGAGGGCATCGGCTTTGTCATCAACTATGGCCTGGACAAGCTGCGGTTCATCAACCCCGTTCCGGTGGATTCGCGCGTACGCGTGCATTCCACGCTCACCGAGGTCCGGGAAAGGGCACCGGGCCGCGTGGTGATCCGGCTTGAGAAATCCATGGAAATCGAGGGCCAGGAAAAGCCGGCCTGGGTGGCGCAGCAACTCTTCATGCTGATATCGCAGGACGCGTGATCCCAGGGGTCCGTTAACCCGATGGACGAGCTGTTCAACCTGGAGGGCCGGACGGCGCTGATCACCGGCTCCACGCGGGGCATAGGCAAGGCCATAGCCACGCGTATGGCGGAGCATGGCGCGCGGGTCACCGCGTCCAGCCGCAAGGCGGATGCCTGCGAGCAGACCGCCGAGGAGCTTAACCTTCGGTTTGGCAAGGGAACCGCGATTGCAGCGCCCTGCAACGTCTATCACAAGGACCAGGTGGAGGACCTCGTGGCCCGCACCCGCGCGGCCTTCGGCGCCATCGATATTCTGGTTTCCAACGTGGGCGTGAACCCTCATTTCGGCCCCTTGCTTGACACTTCCGACAGCGCGCTGGAGCGGATTTGGCGCTGCAATGTCACCGCCAACCTGTGGCTGAGCCGCCTGGTCGTGCCGGACATGCAAAGCCGGGGGCACGGCCGCATTGTGCTGATTTCCTCGTACGTCGGTCAGACCGCGCACGGCAAGATCGGCGCCTATGGCATGTCCAAGGCCGCGGAGATCCAGATGGCGCGCAACCTGGCGCTGGAGTACGGCCGCAAGGGCATTACCGCCAACGCGGTCTGTCCCGGATTGATCAGGACCGATTTCTCCAGGGCTCTTTGGAGTGATGCCGGGGCCCTCGACAACTTCCTGGACACCACGGCGCTAGGACGGATGGGCGCTCCGGATGAGGTGGCCGGTCTGGTGGTGTTCCTCGCCTCGCCTGCGGGCTCTTACGTTACGGGGCAGGCGCTGCTGGTGGACGGCGGCGTGCACGTTTGATCTGCCGGGTATAAGGGGGGATTCGCTCCGCATGCGCGCACTGATCTGCAACCGATACGCCGAACAGCCGGACTTGTCGTTGGGCGAGACACCCGAGCCGTCTCCCGCCGAGGGCGAGGTGCTCGTGGAAGTGCGCGCCGCCGGTCTTAATTTCTTCGATCTGCTGATGGTTCAGGGACGCTACCAGAGGCGGCCTGAAGTGCCCTTTACACCTGGCGGGGAAGCGGCCGGCGTGGTGACGGCGCGGGGCGAAAGGGTCGATGACCTGGCTGTTGGGGACCGTGTGGCGGTACATGGGCAGTCCATGTTCGCCGAACGGGTCCTCGCGCCCCGCCACCATGTTGCGCGCTTGCCCGACAACATGAGTTTCGCCCAGGGCGCGGGCTTTTGCATCACCTACGGGACTTGCTACCACGCCTACAAACAGGTCGCGAAGCTCAAGGCCGGCGAGACCGTCCTGGTGCTCGGCGCCGGCGGCGGCGTGGGTATGGCGGCGGTGGCGTTGGCGCACGCCATGGGCGCGCATGTCATCGCGGCCGCAGGCGGCGATGACAAGCTCGAACTGGCGCGTTCGATGGGCGCAAACGAATGCATCGACTACAGCGGGGACGATTTTCGCGCCAGGCTCAAGCGGCTCGCCGGCGGGCGCGTCGACGTGGTGGTGGACCCCGTTGGCGGATCGTATTCCGAGTCCGCCTACAGGGCCTGCGCACCCGGCGGGCGTTTCCTGGTGGTGGGGTTCGCATCGGGCGAAATACCCCGGTTGCCGCTCAACCTGGTCCTGCTGAAGACCGCGGCGGTGTTGGGCGTGCTGTGGGGCCCCTGGACGGACCGTCACCCCGGAACGGCCAGGGAGAATCTGGACGCTCTTTCGGAACTGGCGGCCCGCGGCGCTCTTCGCTGTCCCGTCGAGCGCGAGGTGCCGCTTGCCGACTACATGCAGGCCTTCGACGGATTCGCCAATCGGCAGGTAACCGGCAAGTGGGTGCTCGAAGTACAGGGAGGCAGGGCATGACGGTGAGAATCAGCGATCGCGGACCTGTCCGGCTGCTGGAAATGCACTCTCCGCCCGTGAACGCGCTGGGAGCAAAGCTGCGGGCGCCGCTCATGGACGAAATCCAGGCCGCCTCGCGGGATGACGCCGTTGGCGCCGTGCTGTTGTTGAGCGGCGTAAAGACCTGGTGCGCGGGCGCCGACATCAAGGAGTTCGGCCTGTCCGAGCTGCCCGCTCCCGACGCTTCCCTGAACGCCATCTGCGACGCCCTGGACGCCTGCCGCAAACCCGTCATAGCGGTCGTGGACGGGGCCGCGTACGGCGGCGGGATGGAGCTGGCGCTGGCCTGCGATTACCGCGCCGTTTCCGGGCGCGGCCGCTTCGCCCTGCCCGAAGTCAATATCGGGCTGCTGCCTGGCGCCGCCGGCACGCAGCGGACGCCTCGGCTGATCGGCGTTGAGCACGCCTTGCAGATGTGCCTGGACGGCAAGCCCGTAGGCGCCTCAAGGGCGGTTGAGATCGGCCTCGCCGACCGGCTGCTTGAAGGCGAGCCGACCGAAGCGGGTTGCGCCTACGCGCAGGAATTGCTTGGCGCCGGCGCGGTGGCGCGCAAGATTTCCTCCGGACCCGGAAAGCTTCCCCGGCCGGGAGAGGCGGCGGAGGTCTTCGCCGGGGCGCGGCAGATGATTGCCCGCAAGATGCGGGGGCGCCATTCTCCCGAACTGATCGTGCAATGTATCGAGCAGGCGGTGGCCTGCCGCGACGACTTTGCGGCCGGGCTGGCCGAGGAGCGCCGCCGCTTCGTCAGTTGCCTGAAGGACCCGCAGAGCAAGGCGCTTTCGCACGTTTTCTTCGCCGAACGCGCCGCGGCCAGGGGCGCCAGCCGGGCCGCCGCACGCGCGGTCAAGCGGGGCGCCGTGATCGGCTGCGGAACCATGGGCGGCGGCATCGCCATGAATTTCGCGATCGCCGGCATTCCGGTAACCGTGCTGGAAACGGGCCAGGAAGCGCTTGAGCGGGGCTTGAGCGTCGTGCGAAGGAACTTCGAGCGCTCGGAGAAGAGCGGCCGGCTGCCCCCGGGCGGCGCCGAGCGCTGCATGGGGCTGATCATGCCCACCACCGACTACGGCGCCCTTGCCCGGGCGGACTTTGCGGTGGAAGCCGTCTACGAGAACCTGGACCTGAAAAAGAAGATATTTGCCGCCCTTGACGAAACCCTTGCGCCTGGCGCCATCATTGCCAGCAATACATCGTATCTCGACATCGACAGCATGGCCGAAGCAACCAACCGGCCCGGGCAGGTGCTGGGCATGCATTTCTTCAGCCCCGCCAACATCATGCGCCTGGTGGAGGTCATTGAGGGCCGGCGCAGCACGCCGGAGACTGTCGCCTGCGCCTTTGCGCTCGCATCGCGCATGAAGAAGGTCCCGGTCTGGTCGGCCAACAGCAACGGCTTTATCGGCAACCGCATGCTGGCGGGATACATGTACGAGGCCTTCGAATTGCTGTTCGAGGGCACGCCGCCCGAGTCGGTGGATGCGGCCCTTCGCGACTTCGGACTTCCCATGGGCCCCTTCCAGTTGGCCGACCTGGTGGGTCTGGACCTCGGTTGGCGGGCCCGTGAGCTGGCCGGCAAGCCGGCGGATGAGCGCAAGCCGGGCGAGCGGCTGACCGACGCCCTTTGCGAGCGGGGCCGCTTCGGGCAGAAGAACGGTCACGGCATCTATAACTACAGCCCCGGCAGCCGCATTCCCGAGTCCGATCCCGAAGTTGCCGGCCTGATTGAAGAGTTGGCGCGGGAACTGGGCTACCGCCGCGGACCGCCCGCGAAGGCGGACGAGATCGTCAAGCGATGCATGTACCCGTTGGTCAACACCGGTTCCGCGCTGCTTGAGGAAGGCGTTGCCCGGGCGGCATCGGACATCGATATCGTCTATGTCTACGGCTATGGCTTCCCCGCCTGGCGCGGCGGCCCCATGCACTACGCCGAGCAGCAGGGGCTGGACGCCGTGCTTGCGGACATTCGCGAGTTCCATGACCGGTTCGGCGCGCGCTGGGCCCCGGCGCAGCGGCTGGTCGAAGCGGTCGCCGCCGGCCGTGGATTCGGCAGCCGCTAGGGAATGAAGACGACAACAGCGTCGCGTGACCCGACTCTGGCCGGACATTCGCCGGTCATGCAGCAGTATCTGCGCATCAAGGCGCAGCATGCCGATTCGCTGCTGTTTTACCGCATGGGCGACTTCTACGAGTTGTTTTTCGAGGACGCCACCCGCGCCGCGACCCTCCTGGATATCGTGCTGACCAGTCGCGGACAATCGAACGGCGAGGCCATTCCCATGGCAGGCGTTCCGGTTCACGCGGCCGATTCCTACATAGCCCGGCTGGCGCATATGGGCGAGTCCATCGCCATCTGCGAGCAGATCGGCCGTCCCACGCCCTCCGGCGGTCCGGTGAAGCGGGAAGTTGTGCGCCTGGTAACGCCGGGCACACTTACCGACGAAGCGCTGCTCGACAGCGGGTCCGACAACCTGGTGGCGGCGCTGTGCCAGAAAGACGGCGGCTACGGCCTGGCCTGGATGGAACTGAGTTCCGGCAGTTTTACGATCACGGAATGCGCCGGTCTGGAGGAATTGCAGGGCGAACTGCAACGCCTGCGGCCCGCCGAATTGCTGTTCAGCGAAGGGGCGCGGCTGCCCGAGGCGCTGCCCGGCCGCCCCGCGATGCATGAACGGCGACGCTGGCAGTTCAGCGCTTCCTCCGCGCGTCGTTCCCTTCAGGACCAGTTTCGGGTGCATAACCTCGACGGCTTCGGCGTCGAAGACATGGACCGGGCGGTAGCCGCCGCCGGCTGCCTGCTGGATTACGTGAAGGACACGCAGCGCGGCGCCTTGCCTCATGTGCGCACGCTCAGCGTCGAGCGCCCCGGCGAGGCGCTGCTGATGGACGCCGCCACGCGGCGCAACCTGGAATTGGATCGTTCGCTGTCCGGCCGCGACGAACACACGCTGGCCGGCATCGTGGATCGTTGCGCCACGCCCATGGGCAGCCGGCTGCTGCGGCGCTGGATACATCGCCCCCTGCGTTCTCACGACGTGCTGCGGCTGAGATACCAGGCGCTGGACGAGTTGCGCAACGCGCAGGAGGGCTGGCGCGAGGCGATCCGCGCGGTCGGAGACCTTGAGCGGGTGCTGGCGCGCCTGGCCATACGCACGGCCCGGCCGCGCGACCTGGAACTGCTCCGGTCCGCCCTGAAGTCCGCGCCCGCGATGCGCCGGCGCCTCCGCTCGCTGGACGCGCCGCTGTTGCAGACCCTGTCCGGACGGATGGAAACTCCTCCTGAAGGACTGCAGCTCCTGGTAGAGGCGCTTGCCGGGCATCCCGCCCCCAGGATTCGCGACGGTGAGGTGATCGCCGCCGGCTACAGCGCGGAGCTCGATGAGTTGCGCGAAGTCAGCAGCAATGCCGACGCCGCCCTGCAGGACCTGGAGCGGGAAGAACGCGAGACCAGCGGCATCGCCAACCTGAAGCTGGGATATAACCGGGTGCACGGTTACTACATCGAGCTTCGCCGCAGCCAGGCGGAGGAAGCGCCCGAGCACTACATACGACGCCAGACCCTCAAGCACTCCGAGCGCTACATCACGCCGGAGCTGAAGCGCTTCGAGCACCGGGTGCTTGGCGCCCGCGAGCGCGCCCAGGAACTGGAGGTGAGGCTCTACGAGGAACTGCTGGAGAAACTGTCGCAGTGGCTGGCGTCCTGGCAGGAACTGGCGGCCGCGGTAGCCGAGACCGACGTGCTGGTGAACCTGGCCTCCCGCTCGCTGGAACTGGGCTACGCGAGGCCGGAACTCACGGAGCGCCCGGGGATTCGCCTGAAGGCCGGCCGCCATCCGGTTGTCGAGCTCGCCCTGGAGGCCGAATTCATCGCCAACGACCTCGCGCTGAGCGACGACACCCGCATGCTCATCGTGACCGGCCCGAACATGGGCGGCAAGTCCACCTACATGCGGCAGGTCGCGCTGATCGTGATTCTCGCGCACATCGGCAGTTTCATTCCCGCGGCGGAGGCGGAAATCGGTCCGCTGGACCGCATATTCACGCGTATCGGGGCCGGCGACGATCTCGCCGGAGGACGCTCTACATTCATGGTGGAGATGACCGAAACCGCCAGCATTCTTCACAACGCCACCGGGCAGAGCCTGGTGCTGATGGACGAAGTGGGCCGCGGCACGAGTACCTACGACGGGCTATCGCTGGCCTGGGCGGCGGCAGGCTATATCGCCGAGCGGCTGCGCTGCTTCACCCTGTTCGCCACCCACTACTTCGAATTGACCGCGCTGGCGGAAACCGCTCCGGCTTGCGCCAACGTCCACCTCGACGCCGTCGAGCACGCCGGCACGCTGGTGTTCCTGTATTCCGTGCGGGAAGGCCCGGCCGACCGCAGTTACGGCCTGCAGGTAGCGGCGCTGGCCGGGGTCCCGAGGCCGGTGATCGCGTCAGCCAGGCGGATGCTTGACGATCTCGAGCGGCGTTCCGGCCGGCTGATCGAGCGCGAACGTGCGCAGGCCCAGTTGCCGCTCACGCTCGATCCCGGGGTAAAGGGTGTTTCCGACCTCCGTGACAATCTGCCGTCCGGTCCCGAGGACCGGTCAGGGGCGGAGCAGTTGCTGGCCGCTGTCGATCCTGAACATCTCAGCCCGCGTGAGGCGCTGGACCTGCTGTTCGAATTGAAGCGGGCAACAGGGGGAGGAAATGAACGAGCGGGAGATTAGCCGTTTGGTACGGGAACTGGGGGCCCTGCTGCTTGAGCGGGGCGAGACGCTGGCGCTGGCCGAATCCTGCACCGGCGGCTGGGTAGGGCAGGCAGTCACCGGCCTTCCGGGAAGCTCGGGATGGTTCGACGCCGGCTTCGTGACCTATTCCAACGCCGCCAAGAAGCGGCTGCTGGGAGTCAGTGCCGACACGCTGCGCGAGTTCGGCGCGGTCAGCGCGGAGACAGCCGTGGAAATGGCTGCCGGCGCGCTTGAACTTGGGCAGACCCACTGGAGCCTCGCGGTGACGGGCATCGCAGGGCCTTCGGGCGGCACCGCAACGCGCCCGGTAGGCACGGTGCTGTTTGCCTGGGCCGGCCGCAACGGCCTTCGGGAGGCGGAAAGCAGGCATTTCGACGGCGACCGCCGCGCCGTGCGCATGCAATCGGTGGCGCATGCGCTCGAAGGGCTGCTCAGACGCGTGAACGGGGCGGTGCGGCACTGATTGCAAAAGTCCTCGTTCGGCGCTTTCGGGCGCGGATGCCGATATCAGGTGCAGGCCGGAGGATTGCCGCGGTGCATTTCCTCGCGGCTGTGGAATAATCACGTTACGAGAACCTACGCGGGAGCACTTGAGCACCATGAATGACAATCGCAAGCGGGCGTTGGCGGCGGCGCTTTCGCAAATCGAGAAACAGTATGGCAAGGGCTCCGTGATGCGGCTGGGCGGCGAGGGCGCGGTGCACGACATCGAGGCCATTTCCACGGGCAGTCTGGCGCTGGACCTGGCCCTGGGAATCGGCGGGCTGCCGCGCGGCCGGGTGGTGGAAATCTTCGGCCCCGAAGCGTCCGGCAAGACGACGCTTACGCTCAGCGTGGTTGCGCAATGCCAGAAAGCCGGCGGCACGGCCGCGTTCGTGGACGCCGAGCATGCCCTGGACCCGGTGTACGCGCGGCGCCTGGGCATCAATGTGGACGATCTCCTGGTCTCGCAACCGGACACCGGCGAGCAGGCGCTGGAGATCACCGACATGCTGGTGCGGTCCGGCGCGGTGGACGTGGTGGTGCTGGATTCGGTCGCCGCGCTGACCCCGAAAGCCGAGATCGAGGGGGAAATGGGCGATACCCACGTGGGACTGCAGGCCCGCCTGATGTCTCAGGCGCTGCGCAAACTGACCGGCAACATCAAGCGCTCCAATACCATTGTGATCTTTATCAACCAGTTGCGCATGAAGATCGGCGTGATGTTCGGGAACCCGGAGACCACCACCGGGGGCAACGCGCTCAAGTTCTACTCCTCGGTGCGCCTGGATATCCGCCGCATCGGGGCGATCAAGCGGGGCGACGAGGTGATCGGCAACCACACCCGCGTGAAGGTCGTCAAGAACAAACTGGCGCCGCCCTTCAAGATGGCCGAATTCGACATTCTTTTCACCGGCGATCAATACGGAATCTCGAAGGCGGGCGAACTCATCGATCTTGGACTGGCGAAGAACCTGATCGCCAAGTCCGGCGCCTGGTACAGCTACAAGGACGCCCACATCGGCCAGGGCAAGGAAAAGGCACGCAGCTATCTGCACGGCAATCCGGATGTGGCGGATGAACTGGAGGCGCAGATCCGGGGGGACGAAAAAGCGGCGGAGGAACCGGCAGAGGCTGCGAGTGCCTGAACCTGCGGCCGGTTTCGATGGCCTGCTGGACACCGCCCTGGGCCTCCTGGCCAGGCGCGAGCATTCCTTGCGTGAATTGCGCTCCAAACTGACTTTGCGTGGCCACGAGGCCGCAACAATCGAGGCCGTGCTGGACGAACTGGCGGCGCGCGACCTGGTCAGCGACGAACGATTCGCGGAGGCCTTTCTGCGTTCGCGCCTGGAGCGCGGGCAGGGGCCCCTCAAGATACGCGCGCAACTGAGGGAGCGGGGCGTGGGCGCGCCCCTGATCGACGCGGTCCTGAGCGAAGCTGAAATCGATTGGGACCGGTGCGCGGACGCCGCGCGCAGCCGGCGCTTCGGAAATGCGCCGCCCGGGGACCGGGAGGACATGGCGCGGCAGGCGAGGTTCCTGCGCGGGCGCGGCTTTTCGGAGGGACAGGTGGCGCGGGCCGTATTGAGCGAGGCCGGACGATGAAGACTGCCGAGATCCGCTCCTCCTTCGTCGAGTTCTTCACGGCGCGCGACCATCGGCATCTGCCCGGCTCGCCGCTCGTTCCGCGCAATGACCCGACTCTGCTCTTCACCAACGCCGGGATGGTGCAGTTCAAGGACATATTCCTTGGCCGTGAGAAGCCGCCGCATCCGCGGGCCGTTACCGTTCAGCGGTGCCTGCGGGCCGGCGGCAAGCACAACGACCTCGAAAACGTCGGCTACACCGCCCGCCACCACACCTTCTTCGAGATGCTGGGCAATTTCAGCTTCGGCGACTACTTCAAGCGGGAGGCGGTCCGCCTGGCCTGGAATTTCGTGACCCGCGACCTGGGCTTGCCCCGCGAAAAGCTGCTGGTCACGATTTTCGAGGACGACGACGAGGCCGTCGAATGCTGGCGCGAAGAGGCGGGACTGGACGATTCGCGCATTACGCGGCTGGGGGAAAGCAGCAATTTCTGGTCCACGGGCGATACTGGCCCATGCGGCCCCTGTTCGGAGATCTTCTACGACCATGGCCCGGGAATCGAGGGCAGCCCTCCCGGCGAGGGAGCGTACGAGGGCGACCGCTTCGTGGAAATCTGGAACCTCGTGTTCATGCAGTTTGACCGCGACGACGATGGCAGGCTCACGCCGCTGCCCAAGCCATCGGTGGATACCGGCATGGGACTGGAGCGCATGGCGGCGGTGCTGCAGGGCGTCAGCAGCAACTACGAGATCGACCTGTTCCGGAGGCTGATTGCGGCTGCCGCGCAGATCACATCGACCGCCGACCTCCAATCCAATTCCCTGAAGGTCATCGCCGATCACGCTCGCGCCGCGGCATTCCTGGTGGGCGATGGCGTGTTCCCGTCCAACGAGGGTCGGGGATACGTGCTGCGCCGGATCATTCGCCGCGCGCTCCGCCACGGCCACGATCTGGGCGTGAAGGAGCCCTTTCTGCATCGCATGGTCGGGCCGATATACGAAGAGATGGGCGCGGCATACCCGGAACTGGCGGAGTCACGGGAACTGGCCGAGCGGATGCTCGGGGCGGAAGAGGAACGATTCGCGGCCACGCTGGAGCAGGGAATGCGCTACCTGAACCGGTCTCTGGAGAAGGTCAATGACAAGGTGATCCCGGGCGACATGGCCTTCGTCCTGTATGACACCTACGGGTTTCCCGTCGACCTGACCGCGGACATCGCGCGGGAACGCGGAATGTCGGTCGATACTCCCGGCTACGAAGCGGCCATGGCAAAGCAACGCGAACGGTCCCGGGAGTCTTCGGCCGCGAACGTTCGGCAAAGCAGGTTGCCTGGGAAAGAGGGCGTCCCGCCCTCAGTTCTCTCAAGCGAGTTCACGGGTTACGGGCGCCTGGAGGACAGCGGCCGGGTGCTCTACATCGAGGCCGAAGGCAAGGAGGTGGTAGAGGCCCCAGTGGGAACCAGGGCGGCGGTCGTTCTGGATCGCACGCCCTTTTATGCGGAGAGCGGGGGACAGGTCGGAGACACCGGAATGATCACCGGCGAGGGCCTTTGCTTCGAGGTTGTCGATACACAGCAGGGCCCCGCAGGCAGGGTCCACATCGGCGTTGTATCCGCCGGCAGTCTGCATAAGGACGCGGGGGTGAGCGCTGCCGTGGATGCTCGCCGCCGCCGCGCCATCGTTCTCAATCATTCGGCAACCCACCTGATGAATGCAGCATTGCGAAGGATCCTGGGCAAGCACGTCACGCAAAAGGGCTCGCTTGTTGCGCCGGATCGGCTGCGGTTTGATTTTTCGCACTTCGAAGCGGTTTCCGCGGCCGACCTTGAACGCATCGAGGATGAAGTCAACGCGCAGATCCGCGCGAATGCGCCCGCCGAGACCATCGAGATGCCGCTCGACGAGGCTCTTGAGGCGGGCGCCCTCTCGATGGCCGGAGAAGACTACGCGGATAACGTTCGGGTCCTTCGACTGGGCGACTACTCCACGGAATTGTGCGGCGGCACGCACGTAAGGCGAACCGGCGACATCGGGCTGTTCGCCATCATGTCCGAATCGTCCGTCGCCGCCGGGGTGCGCCGGATCGAGGCGTTTACCGGAGCGGGGGCCTTCGAATGGATGCGTGACCTGCGCCACCGTATGGGCCGCCTTTCGGGACTGCTCAAGGGCGGCGCCGACGATTCGGAAGACAAGCTGAAGGCGCTGATTAAACGCGCCAGGGAACTTGAGAAAAATCTCGCGCAGGCGCGCGCGCGCCTGGCGGAGGGGGGTGGCTCGGGGACTGTGCCGGTCGAGCGGATCGCCGGAATAAACCTGATCGCAATGCAGCTCGACGGCGACGCCGATATGGACACGATGCGCGGCGCGGTTGATCGCTACCGCGATCGATACGAACCGGCCGTTGTGGTGTTGGGTGCGCGCGATGGAAGCAAGGCGCGGATAGTGGCCGGCGTGAGCAAGGGGGTCGAGGACAGCGTGCCGGCACGCGATCTGGCGCGGGCGGTTGCGGAGCTATTGAACGGCAAGGGAGGCGGCCGGGCCGATTTTGCGCAAGGCGGCGGGCCGGACGGCGCGAAACTTGAACAGGCGCTAAGAAGCGTGCCCGACTGGCTGGCGGAGCGCCTCGGGGCAACTTCCGGTTAACGCTTTCGAGCCCTGGGCGCACTACAATGGCGCCGATTGGGCCTGGATGGAATGACATGAGTCTGCTTCGGGATCAACCCAGCTTCACGCTGGGGGTTGAGGAGGAATACCTCCTGGTGGATGCGGAGACGCTGGAATTGGCGGTGGATCCCCCGGCCGGATTCATGCCCGCCTGCCAGGAACAGGTCACCGGCCAGGTCGTCAACGAACTCATGCGGGCCCAAGTGGAAACCGCGACCACGGTGTGCGCCGACGTTGCCGAAGTACACCGTGAACTGACGCGGCAGCGGCGGGAAATCAGTTCGGTGGCCGAACAGTTCGGGATGCGGATCATCGCTTCTTCCACGCACCCCTCGGCCCTGTGGCGGGACCAGAAGCAAACGCCGTCGCAGCGCTATGTTGCGCTGCAGAGGGAAATGCAGGCTACCGCCCGGCGCATGTTGATTTGCGGCATGCACGTTCATGTGGGCATCGAGGACAAGGACCTGCGCGTGGACCTGATGAACCAGTTCCGCTATTTCCTGCCGCACCTGCTTGCTCTCAGCGGTTCGTCGCCCTTCTGGGAGGGCGACCACACCGGACTGAGCAGCTTTCGGCTGACCATCTTCTCCGGTTTGCCGCGCACCGGCCTGCCGGAAGAGTTCAATGGCTGGAGCGACTACGAGCGCCACATCGAGACGTTGGTGCAAGCCAATGTCATCGAGGATTCCTCGATGATCTGGTGGGACATACGGCCCAGCGGGCGCTTTCCGACGCTCGAGACGCGTATTTTCGATCTCTGCACTTTCGTGGAGGACACGGTATGCATGACGGCCTTCACCGTCTGCCTGATTCGCATGCTATGGCGCCTGCGGGTCAGCAACAGCCGCTGGCGCAGCTACAACCTGTTGCTGCTGGAAGAAAACCGCTGGAGGGCGATGCGTTACGGGCCCACCGACAGTCTGCTTGACTTCGGCAAGGGCACGATGGTGCCGTTTTCCGAATTGCTGGACGAGTTGATCACGATGGTGCGCCAGGACGCGGAGTACTTCGATTGCATGGCCGAGATCGAGCATGCCCGCACCATCCTTGAGCGGGGCACCAGCGCAAGCATGCAACTGGCGACCTACAGGAAGGCGATGGAAGACGGCGCCAGCGAACAGGAAGCCCTTAGGGAAGTAGTTCGTTTCCTGGTGGAGGCCACCATGGATGGCTGCTGATTCCGCAACTTACCCGGCGGCCTGCCGCTTGTCGGTGGCGCCCATGATGCAGCGCACCGACCGGCACTGCCGATATTTCCACCGGCTGCTGGCGCCCGGCGTGGGCCTCTACACGGAAATGGTCCATGCACGGGCCGTCGTCCACGCCCGGGACGACCGCTTCCTCAAGCATCATCCCGCGGAACGCCCTCTGGCTCTGCAACTGGGCGGCAGCGAACCGGTACTGCTGGCGCAGGCAACCGCGCTTGCTGCCGATGCCGATATCGACGAGATCAACCTGAACGTGGGCTGTCCCAGTTCGCGGGTGCGGGCGGGACGCTTCGGCGCCTGCCTGATGCATGAACCGGAGCGCGTGGCCGAATGCGTAGCCGCAATGCGCGAGAATTCGGGGGGCCGGCCCGTAACCGTCAAGACCCGGATCGGCACCAATCACCGCCCCGAGTTCCCGCAGTTGCTGGAATTCGCCCGTGCGATGCAGGACGCGGGCGTCGCCGCCTTGATTGTGCATGCACGCATCGCCATCCTTGAAGGACTTTCGCCGAAGGAGAACCGCAACGTGCCGCCTCTGCGCTACGACACCGTTTACCGGCTGAAAGACGCCATGCCGGACCTGTCCATCATCATCAACGGTGGGATTCGCGGCATTGGCGAGATTGCTTCGCACCTTGAGCGGGTCGATGGCGCGATGCTGGGACGGGTTGCCTATTCCAATCCCTGGCTTCTGACCCGACTGACCGGCGCGTCGGGGCGGCGCAGGACGCGCGTGCAGGTGGTTGAGGCCATGGTGGAATACGCCCGGAGCGGCAAGCAGCGCGGAGCAAGCCTCGGCGCTATCACGCGGCACATGGCGGGCCTTTACTCGGGCAAACCCGGGGCCGGAGCCTGGCGGCGGTCGCTGGCGCGCCATGCGTCGGCGCCTGCCAACGAGGCACAGGTACTGTTGGGCTGCGTGCCGGATCGCCTGCGCTACGCTGCCTGAGCCCCCCGGGAACGAAGGCGTTTCGCCATCACGGAGGGCGGGACGCCCTCCCCGCTAGCTCAGGGCGGCGGCTACTCGGGCGTGTTCGGAGGTAAGTTCAGAGGGTACGCGGTCGCCGTACTGCGCCAGGTGCTCGGCGATGCTTCGCATCTCTTCGCGCCAGCCTTCCGTGTCCACCTCGAGCAGACCGTCCATGGCCTCGGGAGCGATATCGAGGCCCTGAAGGTTGAGGTCCCTGCGCCGCGGCAGATTGCCCACCGGCGTTTCGCGCGCATCGGCGCGTCCCTTGCATCGGTCGAGGATCCACTGGAGCACGCGCAGGTTCTCGCCGAATCCGGGCCAAAGGAACTTGCCCGCTTCGTCCTGCCGGAACCAGTTGACGTGATAAATCCCGGGAAGCCGGTCGCTGCGACCGCTGAAATTCAGCCAATGCTTCCAGTAGTCGCCGAAGTTGTAGCCGCAAAATGGCTTCATGGCCATCGGGTCGCGCCGCAGTCCGTTGCCGGAGTCGCTGGATGCCGCCGTGGATTCCGACGCCATGGCGGCGCCCATCAGCACGCCGTGGCGCCAGTCGCGCGCTTCCATGACAAGCGGCGCCAGCCGTGCGCGCCGCCCGCCGAAGATCAGCGCGGCAATGGGCACGCCCGCCTCGTGCTCGGCCATGGGGGAATAGCTGGGGTTGCACCGCGCCGAAACGGTGAAGCGGGAGTTGGGATGCGCGGCCTTTTCGCCGCTCTTGACCGGCTCCCCCTTCCAGTTCAGCGTCGGGATGCCGAACTTGCGGCCTTCCCACCACGGCTCCATATCGCTGGTCAGACCTACATTGGTGAAAATTGCGTCCCTCTGGAGCATCTCGAAGGCATTGTGGTTGGTTTCGCGGTTGGTGCCGGGCACGACGCCGAAATAGCCGGCTTCCGGGTTGATGGCGCGCATTCTCCCGTCGCCGTCCAGGTGCAGCCAGGCGATATCGTCGCCAATCGTGCGCACCTTCCAGCCCGCAAGTGCATCGGGCGGAATCAGCATTGCCAGGTTGGTCTTGCCGCAGGCAGATGGGAAGGCGGCCGCCAGGTAATGCTTCTCGCCCGCCGGGTCTTCGATCTCGACAATGAGCATGTGCTCCGCCAGCCAGCCTTCCTGGCGCGCCTGCCAGCTTGCGATACGCAGGGCATGGCATTTCTTGCCCAACAGCGCATTGCCGCCGTAGCCGGAACCGTAGCTTCGGATGCTCAATTCTTCCGGGAAATGCATGATGTAGCGCCGCTTGGGATCGAGTTCGCCTATCGAGTGCATCCCCTTTACGAATTCGCCCTCGCGTTCGATCCGAGCAAGCGCCTGTGCGCCCATGCGTGTCATCAGGTACATGTTCACCGCAACGTAGGCGCTGTCCGTCACCTCGATGCCGCAGCGCGAAAGCGGCGAGTTGATCGGCCCCATGCAATAGGGAATCACGTACATCACGCGGTCCCGCATGCAGCCCTCGAACAGCCCGTCCAGCAGCCGATGCGCATTGTCCGGGGGCATCCAGTTATTGTTGGGCCCCGCGTCCTCGCGATCCGCCGTGCAAACGAAGGTTAGGTTCTCTACCCGGGCCACGTCGGAAGGATGGGAGCGGTGCAGGTAGCAATCCTCGAACTGTCCACCGTTCACGGGAATCAGCTCGCCCTCGCGAACCAACTGGGCCAGGAGCGCTTCGTATTCTTCGCGCGAACCGTCGCACCAGTGGATGCGTCCGGGCTGCGTAAGGCGAGCAACCTCCTCCACCCACTTGCGGGCGCTGGAAGCAGTATTGGGAATCACTCCGGTTATGTAACCGTTCGGCGCGTGAAGAGCGCAAGAATATACGATTTACGCCTCCGGGTGGGCGCCATTTGCACGAATATTCGGCAAGCAGCAGTCCGCCAACATTGAATTCATGGCGATAATGGCCGTTTCCTGAAGAGTGTCCGACCCCGCCGGGACAGTGCCGAAGCCGTGAAGAACGCGTTGTACTTTTGCTCCGAATGCGGGGCGGAGAGCCTCAAGTGGCAGGGGCAATGCGGGGCTTGCGGCGCGTGGAACACGCTGCGCGAGGCGCCTGCGGCACCCGCCCGCTCAGGCGGGAAATCCCGCAAGCCCGCCGCCGCCGCGGTGGTGCGGCTGAACGAAGTGTCCGCGCAACCCGGCCACCGCTTGCCCACGGGGCTGGCCGAGTTTGACCGGGTCCTTGGCGGCGGCCTGGTGAAGGGTTCGGTCGTGTTGCTTGGCGGCGATCCCGGGATCGGAAAATCCACCATTCTTCTGCAGGTGGCCGGTGGCAATCCGGCAAGCGCGCGTACGCTGTACGTAAGCGGCGAAGAGTCCCTGGAACAGCTTTCCCTGCGTTCGCGCCGCCTCGGTCTTGCCGAAGCCGGCGTACGCGCCGTCGCCGAGACTTCCCTGGATGCCGTGCTTGCGGCGGTCGAGTCGGAGCGGCCCGCGTGGCTGATTATCGATTCCGTCCAGACCCTCAGCCTGAACGACGTCAATTCCGCTCCGGGCTCCCCGGTGCAACTGCGAGAATGCACGGCGGCCCTGGTGCGCCTGGCCAAGACCCGCGGAATCGCGGTCACGCTGGTGGGCCATGTAACCAAGGAGGGCCAGATTGCCGGGCCGCGCATGCTGGAGCACATGGTGGACGTGGTGCTGTATTTCGAAAGCGAATCCGGTAGCCGCTTTCGGGTCCTGCGTTCAGTCAAGAACCGCTTTGGCGCGGTCAATGAACTGGGCGTGTTCGTGATGGATTCCGCGGGACTGAAGCAGGTGCGAAATCCCTCGGCGATCTTTCTTACCGGGCGTCAGGACGGAGCGCCCGGCAGCGCCGTTACGGCCTGCCATGAGGGCAGCCGGCCGATGCTGCTGGAAGTCCAGGCGCTGGTATCCGACGCGGGCGCAGGCCTGGCCCGCCGGGTCAGCCCGGGCATGGACCACAACCGTCTCGCCATGCTGATGGCGGTGTTGGCCCGGCATTCAGGCGTGGCAGCCTACGACCGCGACGTGTTCGTGAACTTCGTCGGCGGCCTGCGGGTTTCCGAGACCGCGGCCGACCTTGCCGTGGCGGCGGCGGTATGGTCCAGCGTGCGGAACCAGGCCCTGCCGGAAGGCCTGGTGCTGTTCGGGGAACTCGGGCTTTCCGGCGAGGTGCGCCCAGCCCCCTACGGAGAGGAGCGCCTGCGCGAGGCGGCCAAACTTGGGTTCAGGCACGCCGTGATCCCCGCGGCGAACCGCCCGCGCAAGCCCGTAAAGGGCATGCAGATCATCGGCGTAAAGCGCCTGGGCGAAGCGCTGGAAGCCCTGGCTCGGTCCGCTGCCTGAACAACGCGGCGATACAGGCGTGACACGACACTAGTGCGCTGGGCGGAAGAACTTGTCGTGGGCCACCGGCTGCCCGCCGACTATGCCGGAACCGCGCAGGAATGTGCCGGCCCGCTTGCCGAGCGCATTCGACGGCTCAGGACCGCTACCGGACGGCCAATAATTGTCGGCATAAGCGGAGCGCAGGGATCCGGCAAGACCACGTTTGCGCGTTTCCTGTCGAAATGGCTGGGCCGGCGGATGCAACTCTCCGCGGTCTGCATTCCGCTGGACGATGTCTACCTCACAAAGGCCCGGCGCCGGCGGTTGAGCCGCCGGGCGCACCCGCTGCTGGCGACGCGGGGCGTTCCGGGCACGCACGATGTTCCGCTGGCTCGCCGGGTTCTGGATGCGCTGACGCATCCCGGTGCGGCTCGAAAAGTCGCCGTGCCGGTATTCGACAAGGCGACCGACGATCGTGCGCCCGAGCAGGACTGGCGGCGAGTCGATGCTCCGGCGGATGTCGTGCTGTTCGAGGGTTGGTGCCTGGGGGCCCGGCCGCAGGCGCCGGAGTCACTGAGCGATCCCGTAAACGAACTGGAAGCCTCGGAGGACGGTAATGGGGCCTGGAGGACGGGCGTCAACGATCGCCTGCGTACGGATTACGCGGAGTTGTTCGCACGCCTGGACCTGCTGATCATGCTGCGAGTTCCCTCCTTTGAAAGGGTCCTCGAATGGCGCTCGCTGCAGGAAGACAAGCTCCGCGAGCGATTTCGCGACGGGCCCCGCGGCGACGCGAAGCCGCCGGGGATGTCGGATGCGGAACTTGCCCGTTTCGTCCAGCATTACGAGCGCCTGACGCGCCATATGCTGAAAACGATGCCGGATTATGCGGATGCGGTCATCGACATCGACGAGAAACACCGCATGACCGGGCTCAGCTGGCGGACACGGTCACAGTAGCGGGCCAGTGCGGTGCGGATGACCCAGGGCTACTCCTTGGGATCGTCCATTCGTTCCACCGCCAGCGGATCGTCGCCGACTACGTGGTAGATCTTCCTGATGGACTCGTCGTTGTCATAGGCCCATACGACCATATCGGCCAGATCCCCGCGTGTAACCGGTCCTGTGGACTCCGGCTCCAGGTTGAGCCTGATAATTCCCGACCAGGATCTTCGCAATTTCCAGTCCTGTGTTGCGCGTGGCGCCGAAAATCAGGACCCCATCATCGCCATGGGCCGGCGGCGCCAGCAAGATGACCGCACACGCCAGACCCAGGAGACTGTTTCTCATCGCCGGACTCCATTTTCCAGTGCCGGGAATGTCGCACGGCCCCTCAATGGGGACGCTGCATCAGGGGTTAGCCGGTTTCCTGAAGCGCAGGACAGCACGGTCGGTCTGTCCCCGCACATGCGGGGACATGGCAATGACGTCATACGGGTCGTTGTCGTTTGACAATACGTCGCTCTCCGCGTCGAATCGAAAGCCCGCCGCACTGAAATCTGACCTGACGAGGGCAGGATCGATGCGGTGCAACCCCGCCACCACGTCTTCAGGGGTGCCGGATTCGGCAACGTGGTCGACGACCAGCACGACACCTCCAGGTTTTACCGCGGAGTACAGTTCGGCCAGCATCAGGGGGCGGTCTATTCGTTCCCAGCCACGCTGACCGTCGATGTAGTAAACGTCGTGGTAGCACAGGATAAGGAGCGCGACATCAAAGGTGTCGGCAGACAGGGTCAGCTTGTTGTTTTCTCCCAGGAGTTGCTCCACTGACGCCAATCGGCCATCTGCGTAACGCTGCTCGATCTGTGTGCGGGCTATCGTGGCGTAAGGCGTATTGTTGTGTGCAACGACCTTGCCCGTGGGGCCGACGACGGAAGCCGCGAGTTGGCTGTAGTAACCGCCACCGGAGAACATATCCAGGACGGTCATGCCTGGACGCAAGCCGGCGAAGGCCAGGATGGCTTCGGGCTTGCGGTCGGCGTCCCGGGCCCGATCGGCCCGCAATCGGAGCGGATCCTCGATTGCGGCTGCGATCGCGGCAGCGGCGCCGGATTCGGCGCCGGTTTGGGCCTCATCGGCGGCGCTGCCTGTGTGATAAGGCGCGAGAAGTACCGCCAACATGGCGCATATCAACGTGATCGGTGGCCGCATGGGAGCGTGCCCCGGACTAGAGCGCGTCGCGGATGAAGGCCGGCTGGTCGCGGGTCGAGCGCTCGGGGTCGTAGCGGTATCCGGCCTCGGAAAACGCCAGCAGGCCCTTGGCGAAGCGCATCCGCCGCTCGATGATGAAGCGCGCCATCATCCCCCGCGCCCGTTTGCCGAGGAAGCTCACGAAACGGTACTTGCCGCTCCTGAAGTCCAGGAAGCGCGGCGTGATCACCCGTCCGCCCACGTCGGAAAGATCGAGCGCGCTGAAATACTCCCTGGACGCCAGGTTCACCAGCACCGGCGTGCCGCTGCCCGCCACCGCTTCCCGAACGGATACGGTCAGGCGATCGCCCCAGAAGTCATAGAGGTTCGATCCGGCCGCCGTGCCCAATGGCGTGGACATTTCCAGCCGGTACGGCTGAATCAGGTCCAACGGCCGCAGGACTCCGTGCAGGCCGGAAAGAATGCGCAGGTGCCGCTGCGCCCAGCCAAGATCACGTCCGGAGAATTCCCACGCGCGCAGGCCCTGGTAGGCATCGCCGTTGAACGCCAGTACCGCCGGCCGGGCGTTCCTGCGGCTGAACGGCTGCTTCCAGTCCGAATAGCGATCGACGTTCAATTCCGCCAGCTTGTCGCTGATGCCCATCATGCGCGAGAGTTCAGGCGCCCTGAATTCGCGCAGTTTCTCCACCAGTTGAGCGGAATCGTCGAGAAAATCCGGGACGCTGTGGCGGCCGCGCGGCAGGCGCGATTCAAAATCCAGTGATTTGGCGGGGGAGAGGATAGCGAGCATTTCTAGAGTCCGGTTTGCGTGGCGGATGTCGTGGAACCGGCCTGCGCCGCGGCCTGCATGACGCGCACGAGGTCGACGGCGTTCTCGGAGGTTTCCAGCACTTCCATGGGGAAACCGCCCAACTCCAAGCGTTGTCCCTGTTGTGGAATGGTACCCAATTTATCCAGGATCAGGCCATTGAGCGTTTTTGGGCCGTATGTAGGCAGGCGCCAGCTCATGCGCCGGTTGAGCAGCCGTATGTTGGCGCCGGCGTCCACCAGCCAGCCTCCGTTACCGTCCGGCTGAACCTCGTCCTCCTCCGCTTCCTGAGAACTGTCGCCGATCATGCCGCCGGAAATCTCGTGCAGCAGGTCCTGCACGCTGACCAGGCCCTGGATGTCGCCGTACTCGTCCACCACCAGCGAGGTGGCGCCGGCGCCGCGGTGAAAATCGGAAAACAGCCGGGTCAGCGAGGTGTGCTCGAACACGTAGTGGGGCGTTTCGATCGACGCTTCCAGCCGGCGCCGGTTCAGCCCGTTCGAGCCGTTCGCCTGAAGCAGCTTGCGCACATGCAGCATGCCCGCCACGTTGTCGAGCTGACCGCGATAGCAGGGCAACACCGAGTGTGCGCCGGCGCGCAACTGCCGGATGATCTCGGGCCATTCCTCGTCCAGGTTGATCGCCTCGATCTCGCCGCGCGGCGTCATGATGTCTTCTATCGTCAGCGCTTCGAGCTCGAGCACCGCCAGCAGCATCTGCCGCCGCCGGCTGGGGATGCGGCGGCCGGATTCGGCCACCAGCGTACGAAGTTCCGCCACGGTGAGATCCTGCTCGTCGTCCTTGTCCGGGCGCACGCCCGTCAGCCGCACCAGTAACCCGGCAACCAGGTTGATCGCCCAGATGATCGGCCAGGTGATTTTCTGAAGCGGGTAATACACGCGGCTGGCCACAAGCGCCAGTTTTTCCGGGCGCGCCGCAGCCCAGGTCTTGGGAGCGACCTCCGCGAAGATCAGCACGATCAGCGTCAGCAGGATGGTTCCCGCTATTGCTCCCATCACACCGCCCACGCGCAACGCAAGCAACGTCCATATGAACGCGGCGTAGAAATGGGTCAGGTTGTTGCCGAACAGGATCAGGCTGATCAAGCGGTCGGGACGGGCCAGCAGCCTGTCCGCCAGTTGCGCGCCGCGGTGGCCCTCGCGGGCACGGTGCCTGAGCTTGTACCGATTGATCCGCATGAGCGCGGTTTCGGTGCCGGAGAAAAAGGCCGACAGGGCCAGCAACAAAAAGAAAATGCCCAGAAGGGCTGGTAGTGGAATTTCGTCGCTACTCAAAACGAGTTACGAAGTAGCCAAACACAACGTCAAGGAAAACATGAGCGGGCATTTCTGTCAAGCGCACTACCTGTGCTATTGTGGTCATACCAATTGGCCGATCGCTATTCGGGAGGCGGGTCAACAGGTCGAATCGACTAACTTTCCCGCACAACTCTTGAGGGGACTTAAATGAGGTCAAGGGTATTCTTTTGTTTTGTCGCGGCATGCGTGGTCGCAATACCCGCCGGACTCGGAATCGTCTCGACCGCGCAAGCGCAGGAAGACGTGCTCGAAGAAGTCGTGGTGACCGCGCGCAAACGCGAGGAAAGCCTGCTTGAAGTGCCGGTGAGCATTACCGCTATTACCGCGGCGGACATCGACGCCAAGGGCATTACCGATTTCGCGGATCTCGTCGACTTTTCGCCCGGCTTCTTTTTCGCCGAGCATTCGGTCGGCCGCGGCGACCGGTCCAACCGCCTTCTGGTGATTCGCGGCATGCGCATTGAGACCGAGGATGATCACGTCCAGCCGGCCATGGTGTTCATCGACGGCGCTCCGATGATGGGCAGCGTCATCAGCGGGCTTGAGGACGCCGAACGCGTCGAGGTCGTCAAGGGTCCGCAAAGCGCGTACTTCGGCCGGGCCACCTTTTCCGGAGCGGTCAATTTCGTTACCAAGACGCCATCGGAAGAGTTCACCGGCAAGGTCACCGCCGAGGCGGGCCAGTATGGGACCACCAACTTCGGACTTCAGGTGGAAGGGCCGCTGAGCGAGGGATTGTTCTATCGCGTGTCAGGCAGTTCCTATCGCACCAGCGGCCACTACCGGCTGGGCAACAATCCCGATCAGAAGCTGGGCGCCCGCAAGACCTGGAACATGGCCGCTACGCTGTACGCCACGCCTACGGATCAGTTCTCCGCCAAGTTGCGCGTGCATCA
Organism: uncultured Gammaproteobacteria bacterium; assembly: GCA_951828235.1. GTDB lineage: Bacteria > Pseudomonadota > Gammaproteobacteria > Steroidobacterales > Foliamicaceae > Foliamicus. The sequence continues at coordinate 312,489 of OX639965.1, read as the reverse complement.
CTGGCAGGACGATGACGGGCCCGGCGCGGCCTTCGCGTACGGCGAGGGCAACGGCGAGCACTATTTCAATTGCAATCCGCAGGGGTCCACGCTGCTGGAGCGCAATGGCGGCAATACCTGGATCTGCGGCGAAGCACCGTTTCCCCAGGCGAGCGAGATCAATGCCGATTTCGAGTTGAACAGCAGTAAGGAAGGCGTGCTGAACGGCATATCGACTCCGGGGCGGCCCGGAATCGTGAGTCCTTTCGACCCGCCGTTTCTGGATGGTTTCGGAATGGCGCGGCGCGCCTGGAACGCCAGCCTGGTCATGGACTACGAGTTCACCAATAACATCTCGCTGGCCTCGATTTCAGCGTTTCACTCCAACGAGTGGATGGTGCTGGACGACGTGGACCGCCGCGCCACAGCCAGTGTCGGAGACATCAGGGACACGGGACTGCTGAACAACCGCGACCTCAGGGACTTCAGCCAGGAATTGCGGCTTTCCGCGGACCAGGGGCGCTGGCGGTGGCAGTTGGGCGCCAATTATTTCGACACCACCGGCGTGCGCTCCACGGGCCTGAAGTTTCTTTTCTGGACACAGGGACTGGGTGTCGGCAACTCGTGGGACATCCGGACGACGGGCCTGTTCGGTTCAGTCGGATATGACTTGACGGATCAGCTCAGCGTGAGCGTGGAAGGGCGCCAGCAATGGGACAAGGTAGCCGAAGGCGGCGCGACGAGCGCGTCGAAACTGTCGGACACTTTTACCAGCTTTACGCCGCGCGTGATCGTGGATTACAAGGCAACTGAGGACATCACTCTCTATGCCAGTTTTGCCCAGGGAACCCGTCCGGGCACTTTCAATGCGAACCTGGTCGGGCGGTCACAGCAGGAACTGGACCAGATCGAACAGCAATCCGGTGCCGGTCTTACGGTACCGGAAGAAGAACTGGACAGCTTTGAGCTGGGTCTCAAGGGCAGCCTCATGGAAGGACGCGCCTGGGTAACCGCAACCGTGTACTGGGCCGATTGGAAAGCGCAGAGCTCTTCGGGCGCCTTTGTAACGGCCCCCGACGGAACCACCGACTTCGTCGGTCTCACGACCGTGGGCGGCAAGATCGAACTGAATGGATTCGAGTTCGAGGGCGCGCTGGCACTGACCGACAAACTCAGGGTTGACGCCACCTTCAGCATCAACGATTCGGAAATCGTAAGAGTCCCGTGCACCAGCCATTGCCCCGTCCTGCTCGGCATCAACAACGTGGACGGACTGGGCAAGCAGACGCAGAAGAACCCCAAAAACCAGGGATCGCTGGGCCTTGCCTATACGGATCAGCTGACCGACCGTTACGACTGGTACGCCCGCGTAGACTACATCATGACAGGCAGCCGCTTTGCCGGAAACCCGAACCTTACCGAGACCGGCGACAGCCACCGCGTGAATGTGCGCGCAGGAGTCGAGAACGACACGATGCGCGTGGAAGTGTTCGGCAAGAACGTCTTTGACGACAGGACCTTTACGAACTACCAGATCCTGCATGACTTCGCCTATCTCGGGCCCCGCCGCATATTGACCGCCGGGCTTCCCGACAAGGCGGCCTGGGGCGTGCGGGCGTCGTACAACTTCTGAAGAAAGCCGGCGTTGCCGTCCCGCAGAATTGGAATAAGCGGTCAGCCGTAATCGGATGATTACTCGGCGCGAGATGCTGAAGACCGGCATCGCCGCCGCCGGCGCGGCCGGCGCTACAGCGGCGCTGGCGCCTCCAGCGAACGCCGGCGCCACGGAACTGACGCCGAACAACCTGTCCGAGCGCGTCGGACGCGTGCGGGCCGGGCCGCTGATGAACCTGGAGCAGGCCTACCGGGTAATGGAAGAGGAGCAGTTGGACGGCCTGGTCCTGGCAGAGCCGATCAACGTCTTCCATCTCACGGGGCACTGGGGATCGCTGGCCAAGATGGGCTATCCCGCTCCCGCCTACGCGCTCCTCTCCAGAGATCAGCGCCAGGCGCCCGGCCTGGTGATGGCGCAATTCATCTACTACTACACCTACTCCGACGGTTACTTCAATTTCCCGCTGCAGACCTGGCTGTTCAGCGGCTGGGACAGACGCCATAAGGAGGACGGCAAGGGACGGCAAGCGGACGGACGGCGCGCGAACGACGGCGGCGAGCCGCGGGCAAACCCGGCCTACATTTTCGAAGACAAGGGCGAGGTGGCGCTGCGGGAGATCGAAGTGCACCGCCGCAGCACCCTGGACGCCGCCCTGTCGGGGCAGAAGCTCAGCGCCGACGCGCGCTGGGCGCTGGTTAACGCCGTCAAGGGCATGGGCCTGGACCGCGGACGCATCGGTGTGGACCACCTGGTCGTAAACGCGATATTCGAGACTGCCGGCCTTGACGCGATTCCGGTTCACGCCGACCGGGCTTTGCGCCGGATCCGGGCGATCAAGTCGCCGCGGGAAATCGAGCTGATGGCGTTTTCAGCCCAGGCCAATGCCGAGGCCGCGCTCGCGGCAGCGAAAGCGGCGCGCGCCGGGGCCACGTACCAGGAACTGCGCGCGGCGTTTTACTCGGAGGCCGCGAAACGCGGCAACCTGGGGGTGTTCATGCAGGTGGACACGATCGGCGCGGAGACCGGCGACGGCGAGTTCCGGGACGGACAGGCGTTTCAGATCGACTGCGTGAGCCACGGCTTTCATTACCACGGCGACTACGGCCGTACGGTATTCCTGGGCGAACCCTCGCGCTCGATGAAATACGCCACCGACGCGATCGCGCTGGGCTGGGACGCGATCATGGAAGCCCTAAGGCCCGGATTGCGCTACTCGGAGATTCGCGCCATCGGCGTCGAAGCCCTCAAGAAAGGCGGCTATGACCTCGACGTGGCGTTCACGCCGCACAGCGTGGGACTGATGCACACCGACGACCCCGGGCGCGCCGACAGTCCCTTTTACGTCAAGGAAGACGTAGTGCTGGCCGAGAACATGATCATCAGCGTGGACTGCCCGGTACGCAACGTGGGACTGGGCGGCTCCGCCCACCTGGAGGATCTTACGCTGATCACCGCCGACGGCGGCGTTCAGATCAACGACACGGGCGACCGCGTGATTGTTGTCTAGATACGCTCACAGGCGCGACTTCATGCGCGCCGGTGAGCGTACGGAGTGCCTCAGGGACTAGAAGTCCCAGATGGCTCTCAGGTAGTAGTAACCGCCGTTGAACCCGAAAGGCGAGGTGTCCGGCCAGATGAGCCCGGAAGTATTGGACCGTTCCTCGGGATACTCATCGAGCAGGTTTTGCGCGCCTACGATCAAACTCACAGAGTCATTGAACTGGTAGCCAACCTCGATATCCAGGACGGTACTCGGGTCCACTTCGAGGAAGTTACTGCCGTCATCGAGCGTGAACTCGGAATAGTCCCCGTAGTAGCGCACGCGGGCGAGCAGGTCCCAGGGGCCTTGCGCATGGTTGAAGGAAAGCGTAAAGCGCGTCGACGGCGTGTTGTCCTCCAGTTGAATGACCCGTTTGTCGTTGATCACGGCCGGGTCGCGCTCATCCACCGAGGTGTCGATCGCGTTGAACGCGAGGCTCAGATTGCTCTCCCCTGTTCCCAGGTACAGGGGATAGGTGCCGACCACGTCGATGCCCTGGGTGGTGGTAGTGAAGTTGTTGGTGTAGAAACGCACGGCGGTAAAGGCCTGGGCATCGGCAACCCCCGCAGCCAACAGCTGTTGAATGTTGGCCGGCGTGAGGATTTTCTCTGAACTTCTTGCGATCCTGTCCTCGACCTCAATGTGGAAATAGTCCACCGTAATGTCGAGAGCGTCCAACTGGATTACCGCGCCTATGGTGAGGTTTACGGCCTCTTCCGGCGTGAGCGGCTGGGCGCCCACGATGGCGGCTGCCGGGTGGGTGGGAGGCAGGGTGGCCTCATCGGCCAGCACGCCGCCGGTGAATGCCGTGGTAACGTTCAGGATATTCGCCTGGCCCACTGTCGGCGCGCGGAAGCCGGTGCTGGCCGCCGCACGCAGGGCAACGGTGTCGCTGATATCAAACCGGCCCGCCACCTTGCCGTCGAAGGTGTTGCCGATATCGGCATGGTCCTCGTAGCGACCGGCCACCTGAAAAGTGAAAGTGTCACTGACATTGAGTTCCACGTCCGCGTAGGCTGCGTAGCTGCTGCGGCCGAACTCGCCAGCCAGCCGCGGCCCGAACCCGGTGAACCCGTTGGAGCCGATTCCGAAGCCCTGCTCGGCCAGCCCTCCGGGGCTGTCATCGAGGAACCAGGAGTTTTCTCCGCCGCTTTCCACCTTGAATTTCTCCCGGCGGTGCTCGACACCCAAGGCGAGATGCGCGTCCCGCCCGCCGATCACCATGTTCCTGGTGACGTCAAAGTTCACCGTGTAGTCGGTTTGCGTGTAGGAGCCCGGGAAGTAATTGATGGGTATTTCCGTTCTCTGGCCATGCGGCAGCTTGGCCAGCAGTTGCGGGTTGATGGTGTGGCGCATCGTGAAATCGACATCGTTCACGCCGAACACGGCGCTGGCGTCGAACGCCCAGTCACCGACCAGATCGCCGCGAACCCCGAAAGCCGCGGAATAGTCGGTCAAAATGCCTCCAAACCTTGGAACGAAGCCGCCGGGAAACGCCGAAATGAAGGAGAAGCAATTGGGGTTGGCCTCAACCGCCGCGATGTCGTCGGGATTGGCCACATTGCCGCTGATGCGAATGGGTGGGCATGGATCGGCGTCCCAGATGCCTCCGGTCGACAGATCGGCGACCTTTACGCTGGGGCCGAATACCGTGCCTTCCGGGACCATGGTCTCAACGTCGTCCGCCCAGAACCGTACGGGACTGCCGTCCACAATCCGGGTCACATAGGTTCTGCCGTCTGCAGTCGCGCCGGGGCCCGCGAAGACGCCGGTGCGGGTGTGCGGATTACGGAAATAGAACCCGCCTTCCACCTTGCGCTTGGCGAAGTTGCCGAAGGCATAGGCTTCGCGCCCGCTACCCAGATCGAGCCCGAGATTGGCAAACATCTTGTAGTCGTACTCGAATTCCGGCGCGCCCCACACCATGACGTTGGGATGGAACACATGCGGATAGTTCGGATCTTCGATGTACCGGTTGCCTGCGTCCACCAGGCCCTGGGCGTCACTGCGCTGCACCGAGCGGTCGGTGGGGTCGGACTGCTTGTACTCGAAGCTGAAATTTGCGAAACCGTCGGCGGTCAGCGGAAGGCCAAAGTTGGCCGCAACGCTTAAGCCGGTGCCATCGCCTTCAAAATAGCTTCCGTATTTCGCGGCGATTGTGCTTCCCTCGGCCTCATCCCTGAGTGTGAAGTTGATCACCCCCGCGATGGCGTCCGAACCGTATTGCGACGCCGCTCCGTCGCGCAGGACTTCCACGCTCTTGATCGCAATGGCCGGAATGGCGGAGAGATCAGGTCCCTGCGAGCCGTCGGCCACGCCATTGCCGAGAAAGGTGATGACCGCGGCGCGATGCCGCCGCTTGCGATTGACCAGGGCGAGGGTTGAATCCGGAGGCAGCCCGCGCAGCCGCGCCGGCCGGACCAGCGTGGCCGCGTCGTTGATGGCCTGCTGATCCACGTTGTACGAAGGCACCAAGGCCGAGAGCAGAGCGTCCATGTCGGTCGGTCCCTGACTGCCCAGATCGTATCCGCCGATGTAATCGACCGGCACCAGCGAAGCTGTCGCCGACCGTCCTTCCTGGCGGCGCGTTCCAAGCACCACGATTTCATCAATTACGCCCGCGGAAGCCTGTTCTTCCGAGTCTTCATCCTGGGCGGCCACCGGGCCGGCGGCAAGGAAAGCCGACAGAAAGATAGCGGCTGGAAAAGTTGAGAGCACTGCGCGCTTCATAGCGACCCCCCGACATAATTTCAACAAGAAACCTCGCAAATGGTACAACAACATTTCCGGCGGCGGAAGCAATCGCAGATTCAGGCCGCCGATGGCATGCGGATCGCATGGCGGCAGGTTGCGGTATCCTTCCGGCGACCGTTGTTCGGAATGATGAGGCAACCTTGATGAGGGACGCGAGCGCCCGGCTTGCGGCTGTTCTTTCGGGAGTATTGACAGCCTGTATGGCAAGTGCGGCAACCGGGGACGAACTTCTGGCCAGCGCCAGGGCCATCCATGAGCGGATCATCACGATCGACACCCACGTGGACATCCCGCCCGATTTCGGCACCGAAGCCTACGATCCGGCGCAGGCCAGACCGCCCGGCCAGCAGGTCGATCTCCCGGGGATGGAAAGCGGCGGCCTGGATGCGGCGTTCTTCATCATTTTCGTAATGCAACGGGAACGCACGCCGGCAAACTATGCGCGCGCCCTGGCCGACGCTTTCGTCAAGTACTCCGCTATCCGCAAGATGACCGATATTGACTACCCGGACCGGATCGGACTGGCGCTGACCGCCGCGGACGTACGCCGCATTAACGCCGAGGGTCGCCGCGTTGCCCTTATCGGTATCGAGAATGGTTTTTCCATCGGCCGCAACCTGGACCTGCTGGACGTCCAGTTCGGGTTCGGTGCGCGCTACCTGGGACTGCTGCACAACGGCCACAACGACATCGGCGATTCCGCCGTCCCCAACCTGGCGCTGGACGATTCCGGGGCCGAACATGGCGGATTGAGCGAGTTCGGCCGCGCGGTGATCCGGCGCGCCAACGAGTTGGGAATGATGGTGGACATATCCCATTCCTCCGAAGCCACGGCGATGGATGCGATCGAAGCGTCCGAGGCGCCGGTGATCGCCTCGCACTCGGCCGCCAAGGGCGCCTTCCCGCATGCGCGCAACCTGAGTGATGAAGCGCTCCTGGCGATGCGGGACAAGGGCGGCGTGGTGCAGATCGTGGCCTTCGATTCGTACCTTCGCGCCACTCCGCCGGAGAAGACCGCGGCCATGGGCGCTCTCTACCGGGACATGAATCTCAGGAATGCCTCTGACTTTGCCCGTATGCCCGCCGAACAGCGTGAAACCTACTACTCGCGCCTTGGTGAAATTATCCGGATGCCGCCCCGTGCGACGGTGAAGCATCTCGCCGATCACATCGACTATGCGGTCGGGCTGATCGGGATCGACCACGTGGGGATCTCGTCCGACTTTAACGGCGGCGGCGGGATCGAGGGCTGGGACAACGCCGGCGAGACGCTGAACGTAACGGTTGAACTGGTGCGGCGCGGTTACTCCGAAGAGGAGATCGCCAGGCTCTGGGGCGGGAACCTGCTGCGGGTAATGGAAGCTGTCGAGGCGGTCGCGGCCGGCTCAGAGAGGGAGTGATCCGCCTCCGCCGTTTTCGCCGCCCGGTTTCCTGAGCGTCAGCGGGTCTACATCTTCGAGCATTCCTTCGCTTAGAACCTGGACTTTTTGTTCGGCTTCCTTGAGCACTTCCTGACAGCGCCGCGTCAATTCCACGCCGCGCTCGAACTGCCTGATCGCCTCGGCCAGGGGCAGGTCGCCCTTCTCCAGGTTGACGACGATCTGTTCCAGGTCTTTCAGCGCTTGCTCCAGGCCCTGAACGCCCTCGTCCGGTTTCTCTTCACTCATTCGGGCTTGACCTCCACGTTAGCATTTTAGCCGGGTAAAGGGTTTGCGGGCGGGACGCCCTCGTTCCCGGTCTAGCGCATGTTTTCCCCGGCCCGTTTCGCCAGCTCTTCCGGTGACAGGGTTTCCTGGTGCGTTGCGATGCACCAGGTGTTGCCGGTGGGGTCCGTCACAATGGCGTTGCGGTCGCCGTAGAACATGTCCTGAGGCTCCTGCACGGATTTCGCCCCTGCCTCGAGCGCCTGCGCGTAGGCGGCGTCCGTGTCCGGTAAGTAAATGTAGAGCATGCAGGGCTGCGGCGGGAAATCGTCCTGCGCGCGGCCCATCATCACGTAGGAATCGCCGATCAGGACCTCCGCATGGCCGGTCTTGCCGTCCTGGTTGGGGACCCGTTCCTTTTCTTCGGCGCCGAATGCGGCCGCAAGGAAATCAACGAGCTCGTCGACGTTTCCGACAACCATGTACGGCGTTACCGAGTGGTAGCCCTCGGGAATGAAATTCACAGCCATGAAGATCGTCTCCTTGTCGCATTTGCGTTCGTGCGGATGTTGAGGCAGCGAGGGTACTTATTCACACGAACCCCCACAAGCGCTCCGGCATGCGCGTCGATCTGTGCATCCCCCTTCCGATGCCGGCGCCGTATGAACCTGCGGGTCTTCAACCGGTGACGATTGAGGCTAGAATATCGAGGTCGCGCTTCGGTTTTCGAAGGGCGCGACATACACGCGAAATTGCCATAGGAAAGATGAGATGACTTCGAACCAGGACTGGTGGCCGAATCAGGTGAGCCTGAAGATTCTTCGCGAAAATTCTCCCGCGTCGGATCCCATGGGCAAGGATTTCAACTACGCCGAAGCGGTCAAGAACCTTGACGTGGGTGCGCTGAAGCAGGACATCGAAGAAGTAATGACCACCTCGCAGGACTGGTGGCCGGCCGATTACGGTCACTATGGACCGCTCTTCATCCGCATGACCTGGCACGCCGCCGGCACCTATCGCATCAGCGACGGCCGCGGCGGCGGCGGTTCCGGCGACCATCGCTTCGCGCCGCTGAACAGCTGGCCCGACAACGCGAACCTGGACAAGGCCCGCCGCCTGCTCTGGCCGATCAAGCAGAAGTACGGCCGCAAGCTATCGTGGGCCGACCTGATGCTCTTCGCCGGAAATTGCGCCCTGGAGTCGATGGGCTTCAAGACCTTTGGTTTCGCCTTCGGGCGCCCGGACGTCTGGGAGGCCGACGAGACCGACTGGGGCTCCGAGGACGAGTGGCTTGCCGACGAGCGCCACAGCGAAGACGGAGATCTCGATGAGCGCCTGGGCGCCGACCACATGGGATTGATCTACGTGAACCCGGAAGGGCCCGGCGGCAAGCCGGACCCGTGCGCAGCGGCCCGGAACATTCGCACTACGTTCAAGCTCATGGCGATGAACGACGAGGAAACGGTTGCGCTTATTGCCGGCGGGCACACCTTCGGAAAAGCGCATGGCGCGGCCCCCGACAGTCACGTCGGCGCCGAACCCGAGGGCGCCGCTATCGAGCAGCAGGGCTTCGGCTGGACGAGCAGCTTCGGCAGCGGGAAAGGCGGCGATACGATCACCAGCGGCCTGGAAGGCGCCTGGACCGAAAACCCCGTGAAGTGGGACAACAACTTCATGGAGAACCTGCACCAGTACGAGTGGCAGCTGACGAAGAGCCCGGCCGGTGCATCGCAGTACGAGCCCGAGAACGCTTCGGAGGTGGCCACCGTGCCGGATGCGCACGATCCCTCGAAGAAGCACGCCCCCATGATGCTCACGACGGACCTCTCACTGAGAATGGATCCGGACTACGCGTCGATTTCGAAGCGCTTCCTCGAAAATCCGGATGATCTTTCGGACGCCTTCGCCAAGGCGTGGTTCAAGTTGCTGCATCGCGACATGGGACCCAGCAGCCGGTACCTCGGACCGCTGGTTCCCACGGAGCCGCAGTTGTGGCAGGACCCGGTGCCCGACGTCGACCACGAGCTGATCGGCGAGCAGGATATCGCGGACCTGAAATCAAGGGTTCTGGACACGGGCCTGTCGGTTTCCCAACTGGTCTCGACGGCATGGGCCTCGGCGGCAACGTTCCGCGGCACCGACAAACGCGGAGGGGCGAACGGCGCCCGCATCCGCCTCGCGCCGCAAAGGGACTGGGAAGTGAACGACCCGGCCTCGCTGGCGAGCGTGTTGCAGATCCTGGAGCAGGTCCAGTCGGAGTTCAACGCGTCGCAATCCGGCGGGAAGAGAGTCTCTCTGGCTGACCTCATCGTGTTGGCCGGGTGCGCGGGCGTCGAACAGGCGGCAAGGAACGCCGGACACGGCGTCGAGGTGCCGTTCTCGCCCGGGCGCACGGACGCGTCCGAGGAATGGACGGACGCGGAGTCATTCGCCGTGCTGGAACCCAGGGCAGACGGGTTCCGGAACTATCTCCAGGGCGGGCATCAGGAATCGGCGGAAGCGCAGCTGGTGGAACGGGCCTTCATGCTGACGCTGACCGCTCCGGAGATGACGGCGCTGGTTGGCGGCCTGCGCGTGCTGGGTGCGAATTCCGGGCAGTCGCAGCATGGCGTTCTCACGGATCGCCCCGGCGCCCTGAGCAATGACTTCTTTGTGAATCTGCTCGACGTGAACACTCGGTGGGAGGCGTCGGCCGCATCGGAAGACATTTTCCAGGGAAGCGACCGCGCGACCGGAGAAGTCAAGTGGACCGGCACCCGGGTGGACCTCGTCTTCGGTTGGAGTTCGGAGCTCCGGGCCATTGCGGAAGTCTATGGATGCGATGACGCGCAGGACAAGTTCGTAAGCGACTTCGTGGCTGCCTGGAACAAGGTGATGAATCTGGATCGCTACGACCTTTCATGATCCCGGCGACGTTGGCGTAGCACTCGTCTCGTGTGCATGCGAGCAAGTGAGGTGTAGCCAGAGACTCTAGGGCCTCAGTCATCAGATACTTCCCGGAGGAGCAGTTGGCCGTGCGCGTGGACCATCCGCGCTACAATTGTCGAATCGAGTTTCCCGATTCCATCCGACTGACCTTACTGAAGGATTTCCAGGTCTAACGGCATGAAAGCCGCCTATCGCGCTGACGACATTGAAGTCCTCAGCGGACTTGACCCTGTTCGCCGCCGGCCGGGGATGTTCACCGATACGGCGCGCCCGAACTACCTCGCCCATGAAGTGATCGACAACAGCGTCGACGAGGCGCTGGCCGACAAGGATTGCAATCGCATCGAAGTGACGATGCACGAGGACGGCTCGCTGGCTGTGGAGGACAACGGCCGCGGAATGCCCGTGGGCACGCACGAGGAAACGGGGCTGACCGGCGTGGAGCTGATTCTGACCCGCCTTCATGCCGGGGCCAAGTTCTCGCGTGGACAATACCGCTATTCCGGCGGTCTTCACGGCGTAGGCGTGTCGGTGGTTAACGCGCTGTCGGAGCGCCTCAAAGTTCGGGTGCGTCGCGGTGGGCGCGAATGGCACATGGAGTTTGCCGGCGGAGAGACCGAACGCGCCCTCGAAGCAGTCGGCACCGTCGCCCGGAAAAACACCGGCACATGGATTCGGTTCTGGCCGGACCCGCGGTATTTTTCAAGGGTCAGTTTTCACGTACCGTCGCTGAAGCGCGTGCTGCAGGCCAAGGCGCTGCTGTGTCCCGGGTTGACCGTCAAGCTCGTTCAGGAAGCTGATGATGCCGAGCTTGAATGGTGCTACGAGGACGGGCTCGCGCAATATCTGAGAGAACACTCGGGCGAGGGCGAATGGCTGCCCGACGAGCCCCTACGATTCTCTCAGGAAGACGGCGAGGAACGAACGCTCGATTGCGTTGTCCAGTGGGCGGAAGACGGTTCCAAGCGGATCGAGGACAGCTACGTCAACCTGGTGCCCACGCCGCGTCACGGCACGCACGTCAACGGATTGCGAACGGGACTGACCGAAGGTCTGCGGGAGTTCTGCGAATTTCACAAGCTGCTGCCGCGGGATGTGAAGATTTCCCCGCCGGACGTGTGGGACGGCGTGAACTTCGTGCTTTCGGTGAAGCTCGCCGAACCGCAGTTCTCCGGGCAACTGAAGGAGTCGCTGGCGTCGCGGGACTGCGCGGGATTCGTGGCCGAGGCCGTGCGCAGCCGCATGGCGCTGTGGCTCAATCAGCACTCGGAGCTGGGCGAACGGATCGCCAGACAGGCGATCGCGGCGGCCCAGCGGCGGCTCAAGGCCGCCCGCAAGACACCCCGGCGCTCGCCGGTTTCCGGGCCGGCGCTGCCGGGCAAGCTGGCCGACTGCGCGAGCACGGTGGCGGAGGAGTGCGAGATTTTCCTGGTGGAGGGAGATTCCGCCGGGGGTTCGGCCCGCCAGGCCCGGCACCGCGAATACCAGGCCATACTGCCGCTGCGCGGGAAGATCCTGAATACCTGGGAAGTGGATTCGGCAGATCTGAACTCGTCACAGGAGGTCCATGACATTGCCGTCGCGCTCGGGATCGAGGCGGGCGACAGCGACCTGGGCAATCTGCGCTATCGGAAGGTTTGCATTCTCGCCGACGCCGACTCGGACGGCCGGCATATCGCCACACTCATCTGCGCGCTGTTTGCGCGGCATTTCCCGGAGCTGGTGCGCCAGGGCCACGTTTACGTGGTCATGCCCCCGCTGTACCGCCTGGACGTCGGCAAGGAAACCCACTACGCGCTGAGCGACGAGGAGCGCGACGCGATGCTGCGCCGGTTCAGAAAGCGCAAGGTGTCGGTCACGCGCTTCAAGGGCCTGGGCGAAATGAGCGCGAAACAGCTTCGCGAAACCGCCATGGAGCCCGATACCCGCCGCCTGATCAAGCTCGAGATGGGTGCGGGAGACGACGCCTTTGCGGTGCTGGACATGCTGCTGGCCAAGAAACGGGCTCCAGACCGGCGCGCCTGGCTGGAAGACAAGGGCGATCTCGCCGCCGGCTGATGGGCGGCCCGCAACTCACCCTGGTGCCGCGCGAGAATGCGGAGACGCGGCCGCTGGCCGAGTACGCCGAGCAGGCGTACCTGGATTACTCCATGTACGTCATCCTGGACCGGGCGCTGCCGCATCTGGCCGACGGCCTTAAGCCCGTGCAGCGGCGCATCGTCTACGCGATGAGCGAACTGGGCCTGGCGGCCACGGCCAAGCCGCGCAAGAGCGCCCGCACCATCGGCGACGTAATCGGCAAGTTCCACCCGCACGGCGATTCGGCCTGCTACGAGGCCATGGTGCACCTGGCCCAGCCGTTCGCCTATCGCCACCCGCTGGTCGACGGCCACGGTAACTTCGGCGCGGTCGACGACCCCAAGTCCTTCGCGGCCATGCGTTATACGGAGGCGCGCCTTACGGCCTACGCGCAGACGCTGCTGGCGGAGCTTGGCCAGGGCACGGTGGAATGGACCGACAACTTCGACGGCACGCTGAAGGAGCCGGAACTCCTGCCGGCCCAGTTGCCCAACGTGCTGATTAACGGTTCCTCGGGCATTGCGGTGGGCATGTCCACCGATATCCCGCCGCACAACCTGCGGGAACTGGCCGTGGCGCTGGAGCGGATCGCCGCCCGCCCGAAGCTGCAATACGACACGCTGCTGGGCCTGATTCCGGGGCCTGATTTCCCCACCGGCGGAGAGCTGATTACGCCGGCGGCGGAGATTGGTGAGATCTACCGCAAAGGGCAGGGCGTGCTGCGGGTGCGCGCGGCCTGGAAGCGCGAGGAAGGCGCCGTGGTTGTCCACGAATTGCCCTGGCAGGTGTCCGGCAGCCGCGTGCTGGAGCAGATTGCGAAACAGATGCGCGCCAAACGCCTGCCTATGCTGGAGAACCTGCGCGACGAGAGCGACCATGAGAACCCCGTGCGCCTGGTGCTGGTGCCCCGTTCCGCGCGGGTGGACGCGGATGCCCTGATGGCGCACCTGTTCGCCACCACCGACCTGGAAAGGTCCCTGCGGGTAAACATGAACGTGATCGGCGAGGACGGGCGCCCGCGGGTGCGCGACCTGCGCGACATGCTGGTGGAATGGCTGAAGTTCCGCCGCGCCACGCTGCGCCGGCGGCTGAAGCATCGCGAAGACCAGGTTTCCATGCGGCTGCACGTCCTGGAAGGCCTGATGATCGCCTACCTCAACCTGGACGAGGTCATCCGCATCGTGCGCTACGAGGAGAATCCCAGGGACCGGCTGATGGAGCGCTTCAAGCTGAGCAGGGAGCAGGCCGAGGGCATCCTCAACATTCGCTTGCGCAACCTCGCCCGCATCGAGGAGGAGAAGCTGCTGGCGGAACAGGACGAACTTGAGGCCGAACGCGAAGTGCTGCGCACGACACTGGCCGACAAGTCGAAGTTCGACAGACTCATGATCGACGAGTTCCGGAAGCTGGCCGAGACGCACGGCGACGAGCGCCGCACGCGGATCGTGGACAGCGCCCCGCCGGCCGCCGCCTTTCAGGACGAGGACGTAACGCCGGCCGAGCCCGTGACGGTCGTGCTGTCGCGCCACGGTTTCGCCCGGACCGGCAAGGGCCATGAACTCGACAGCGCGTCCTTGAGTTTCCGTCCCGGCGACGAGCTTCTCTGCGATCTGCCGTGCAAGTCGAACCAGCAGGTCGTGTTCCTGAGCAGCGAGGGGCGCGTCTATACGCTGCCGGCGCACAGCCTTCCGTCGGCCCGCACTCACGGGGAACCGCTGTCCAGCCGTTTCAACGTGGCCGACGGGGCCCGCTTTGTCGGCGTGCTCGGGGGCGATCCGCAATCGCGCTGGCTGGTTTGCGGAAACCGTGGTCACGGTTTTCTGGCCAATACCGGCAAGCTGTTCTCGCGTTCGCGTTCGGGCAAGGCGTTCCTTAACCTGCCTGAGGATTCCCGTCCACTGATGCCGGTCCCGGCGCTGGAGTCGGACAGCCGTGTGGCAGCCGTATCCGAGGACGGACGACTGCTGCTGTTCCCCGCGGAGGAATTACCGGAGGCCGCGTCCGGCCGGGGCGTGCTTCTGATTGGACTGAAGAAGAGTGAACGATTGGCCGCCGCGACGGTAATCGGGCTGCGCGACCGTCTGATCGTGCATTGCGGCGAGCGCAAGATGACGCTGCGCGGCCAGACGCTGGAGGGCTACCTGGGCAAGCGGGCGCTCAGGGGGCGCATGCTTCCGCGGGGATGGCAGAACAATGTGACGAGACTGGCGCGCGATCCGTTTCGCGGCGGATAATATCGCCCACCCATCCCGGGATTGCCTGAAGTGTCGACCGCCTTTGAAGACAACATAAACCGCGCTCGCTCGTACCTGGAACGATTTGCCGCCGGCACGCTTGGCCATTTCATAGGCGGCAAGGCCTGCGCGGGCGATACCGGCGAAACCTTCCCCAATCATTGCCCGGCGGACGGCTCGCTGATCAATCGGGTAGCTGCCGGCAATGAAGCGGACATCGACGCGGCCTGTGCCGCCGCCCGCGAAGCCTTTGCAGGCTGGGCCGCCGTGCCGGGCGAGCAGCGCGGCGCGCTGCTGCACGGAATCGCCGATGTGATCGAAGCGCGCGCCGACGAGATCGCCCTGGTCGAATCGATGGACACCGGCCAGGCGCTGCGCTTCACCGCCGGCGCCGCAGTGCGCGCCGCCACGAATTTCCGGTTTTTCGCCGACCGCGCGCCCGATGCGCGCCGCGGCCGGTCGCTGCCGGCCGGCGAGCATGACAACTACACGATGCGCCAGCCCATCGGCCCGGTGGGCGTCATCACGCCCTGGAACACCCCCTTCATGCTGGCCACCTGGAAGATCGCGCCGGCCCTCGCGGCCGGCTGCACGGTGGTGCACAAGCCGGCGGAATGGAGCCCGCTTACAGCGCAGCTTCTGGCTGAAATATGCGCCGAGGCAGGGTTGCCGCCGGGTGTCCTGAATACGGTGCAGGGAATCGGCGAGCAGGCGGGCAAGGCACTGACCGAGCACGATGCCATCAGGGCCATCGCCTTTGTGGGGGAGTCGACCACCGGCGCACGCATCATGGCCCAGGGCGCGCCCACGCTCAAGCGGGTGCACTTCGAGCTGGGCGGCAAGAATCCCGTCGTCGTGTTCGACGACGCCAATCTCGAGCGGGCGCTGGACGCCGTGGTGTTCATGATCTACAGCCTGAACGGCGAGCGCTGCACCTCCTCCAGCCGCCTGCTGGTGCAGCAGTCGATCCATGACGAGTTCGTCGAACGCGTAGCGGAGCGTGCGCGGGCCATCAGGGTCGGCCATCCGCTCGACCCGGACACCGAGGTCGGGCCTCTGATTCATGCCGAGCACCTGGCCAAGGTAACCGGCTATTTCGAGATCGCCCGGGCCGAAGGCGCCACGATAGCCGCCGGCGGCGAGCGCGCGGACCTTCCCTGGCCCGGACACTTCGTCAAGCCGACCCTGTTCACCGGGGCGAGCAATGACATGCGTATCGCCCGCGAGGAGATTTTCGGCCCGGTATTGACCGCAATGCCTTTTGCCGACGAGGACGACGCCCTGGCGCAGGCCAATGACACGCCTTACGGTCTGGCCGCATACTTGTGGACCGCCGATTCGGCCCGCGCGGATCGGCTCTCGAGGGATCTGGAGGTGGGTATGGTCTGGGTCAATTCCCAGAACGTGCGCCATCTGCCCACGCCCTTCGGAGGAATGAAGGCCAGCGGGATCGGCCGCGACGGCGGCGACTACAGCTTCGATTTCTACATGGAAACCAAAAACGTCAGCGTCGCAATCGGAGAACACAGGATCCCGCAACTCGGGGCGGTTGGCGCGGACTGACACAGCCCTCTCAGGAGAAGCGCATGCTCATCATCACTCAGGAACCCTGGCACACGGAGGCCGCCGGCGCGCGGCTGCTCAGTCTGGGCGAGGCCGCCACCCTGCAATTCGGCGACATCAGCGGAGGATTGCTGCTGCTGCCCCTGGGCGAGGCGGCCCCCGATGCGGTTCGCCCCGAGCAGGAACTACTCGCGGAGATTGGGGCGTCTTCCGAATACTACGGGGTGTACATTGCCGGCGCGGCGCCGGTGCTGGCGGCCCATTCCGACAAGCCGCAAACGGTGGGGTTCGTGGTGGGGCCGGACGGCTATACGGCGTTGCGCGTCCCGAAGATCACGCCGGACATTCTCGAGGGATTCAGCGATACGGCCTGCGAGCTGGGCAGGCCCGCCGACCTGCCCGTCGTTCAAACGCCGCTCGGACGCATCGGCATCCTTGCCGGCGAGGACGTCCTGTATCCGCACTACGCGCGGGTGCTTGTGTACAACGGCGCCGAAGTGATCCTGAACCCCTGCCGCGAGCGCCGCGATGCCGGTTTCGACAGCCGCCGCCGCTCGCGCCGCACGCGCGCCTACGAAAGCTCCGCCTACGTCGCGGTCGCCACTCCGCACTCACGCCTTTCCGGCGACGTGAACGTGCGTTTGCCCTGCGCTTCGGGGCTGTACCTGCACGACCAGCATACGGTTGAAGAGGCCGGCCAGGGCGAGAGTTTCCTCAAGCCGGATTTCAGCATCGAGTTTCTGCGCCGCAAGCGCTCCACGCTGTTCATGAACCAGCCCGTGTACATGCGCAGCATGCTCTACGCCCCCGGCTACCGGCAGGCCGCCCTTGCCGATGAGGCCGACGCCCCGGCGATGCCGGAGACCCGCGACGGCTGGCGGAAAGAAGCCGCGCGCAGGATCGCCGCGCAGGCCCAGGCCAATCGCGTTGACGGGCCGACCGAGGACCAGTACTCGGCGCTGCTGGTGCAAAACGAGTTTCGCGTGATCCACATGGACACGCCGAATCCCGGGGAAGTCCTGCGCCGGAACCTCGACGAGGCCATCGGCCTGGCCGCCCGCAGCGCTTTCATCCCCAACGTAAGGCTGGTGTGCTTCCCCGAATTCTTCATGACCGGCTCCGGCGGCTTCGGCAAGCGCACGCCAAAGACCCTGGAACGCATTGCGATCACCTATCCGGGGCCGGAGACGGACGTCCTGAGCGAGTTCGCGCAGAGGAACCGCGTGTACGTGGCCGGCTCGACATTCGAGAAGGACTCTCGCTTCCCCGAGCGCGTGTTCAATTCCGCCTTCATCCTCAACGATTCCGGCGACCTGATACTGCACTACCGCAAGCTGCACTGCGCGGACATCTGGGGGCAGTTGCCGGACACGACGCCTGGCAGCATCTATTCGCGGCTCGTCGAAGAACTGGGCTACGACGCGCTCTTCCCGGTAGTGGACACGCCGCTGGGCAAGCTCGCCGCCATGGTGTGCTTCGACCACACGGTGCCGGAGACCGCGCACATGCTGGCGAAACGCGGAGCGGAAGTGATCATTCACTGCACTTCCGACCCGCACGGCGCGGGCCGCCGGCCGTGGGAGGAGTGCCGCATGACCCGGGCCCATGACAATGGCGCCTACATCCTCGCGCCGCGCCCGGGCGGCGAGTATTTCGACCCGCACGCCGTGCATCCGGGCACCTTCCTGCGCGGCTACACGCGCATCATCGGCTACGACGGCCGCTTGCTCGGCGAGGCCGACACTTCGGGCAAGGTGAGCTTTCAGGCCAACCTGGACCTGGCCGAGCTGCGACGCTATCGCGCCAATGCCACGGCCAACCTGGCGGTCTGGGACGAGCCGCGCAGCTACGTGGACTGGTACGAGAAGGGCCACGGCCTGCCCGCCGATCTTTGGGCCGGCGATCCTCAGGACAACCCATATGCGAATTTCGCCGCGATGAAGGCCTCGCTGGAGCGCTTCTACGGCGAGGGGATCTACCTGCGCCCCGGGTCAGCGCGAACCGGCGCCGAGACCGACGCCCGCAGCCTAATATAATGCGCGGCTGCGCGCCCGTAGCTTAGCCTGGATAGAGCATCTGGCTACGAACCAGAAGGTCGGGAGTTCGAATCTCTCCGGGCGCGCCATTTACCCAATGTCGGCTCTGATCGGAGTGGCATGGCGCTTGCGGGCGCAGTCCACTCAGGAGGAATGTCTTGACCATCGCAGGAAGAATCAGGCACCTGACGCGGATCGGCCTTTCGCACATGAACGAAGCGATCCTGGACGTGTTGTTTCATTCCCATGGGCAGCCGGCCGGGCTTACTGCCGCGGAAATTCACGAGCGGATGGGACTGGACGAGAACTTTGGAAGCCCGCCCTACGCTGTCGTCGAAGGCCTGCTTTGCCACCTGGAGAGTGAAGGAAGTGTCATGTCCTCTTCGACGCAGGGCGCGGAAGGCGAAGTCACCTGGCGACTGAAGGAACAGGAATACGCGCAGCGTAGCGACTAGTGTCGTGTCACGACACTAGTGCCCCATGCGTTCGCTCCAACGCGGGTTTTTTTGCCTCCGCGTGTATACTCGTTCGGTGGAGTGGGAGGGGTTCAAATGACCGACAATCCCGGCTACACGGCCGATTTCATCAAGTCCGACACGGACCAGGCCACGTTCATGAAGGATCCGGCGATGGATCATCTGATGACGGCGCTGGTATCCGTGAGCACCGAGCTCTGGGTACAAGCCCGGCGCATGAAGATCATGGAGCGCTTGCTGGAGGATCACGGCAAGGTGACCCGCGAGATGATCGAGGGGTATAGACCCAGCGCCGAGGAGGAGGCCGCCTGGCGGGCCGAGCGCGACAGCTTCATCAAGCGGACCTTCGGTTCGATCACCGCGGGCTACTCGGGCGACGGCCAGCCGATGATGCAGTTCCGCAATCGGTACGACACGGACAATCCGCCCCGGAGAGGGCAGGAAGCGCCCGCTCCCGGGCAGGGAGGTGAGGCCTCATGATGAACCGACGCACGATACTGGGCGGCCTGGCCGCGGCGTTCTCCGCGACTGCGGCTGCGCGCAAGGCACGCGCCTCCACAGCCCCTCAGCCTTCGCTGCCGTACGACGTGGAGCCGCGCGGCACCGTCGGCATGCAGGAGCGCCTGCCGAGCCTGGATCTGGAGAGCCGGCATGAGTTCCTGACCGGTTTCAGGGCCTGGGCTCAGGGACCGCTGGGCAGGGCCGCGCAGGAACGGGCAAACGCCATCTTCGAGGCCGAAGGGATTGACCCCGAGGGCGACGTTCCGCTGGAGCAGGTCCAGGCGGTCCTGGAAGGCGACCCCATCGTAGGCGCCAGCGTTCGCTACTGGATCACCGGTCAGCAGCACTGCTGGAAGCTGATTCAGGACGAATTCCACGCTAATGCCGATGCTTACATGGCCGAGCTGGACGCCGCCGACAAGGCTGGCCCGGGTTCGGTGACGCTGGATCCCGGGTTCAAGGTCCCGGAATACGCTTCCCACGAGATCCACATCCAGCCGGGCGGCTATGTGGGCGATCCCTTCGCCGGCTACATCTATCACTACGGCACCAATCACTTCCGCCTGGGGGACAACGACCAGGACCAGCGGCAGAAGCTGGTGGCTTCCACGGCGGAACCGCCACAAGACGGCCGCCTGCTTCGCATCCTCGACCTGGGTTGCGGCCCGGGCCGGCTGACCGTTGCGCTTAAGGACCGCTTTCCGGACGCGGAGGTCTGGGGCGTGGATGTTTCCGGCCCGATGGTCCGCTACGCGCACATGCGCGCGGCCGATCTCGGCAAGGACGTGCACTTTGTGCAGGCCCTGGCGGAAGAGACCGGCTTTCCGGACGGCCATTTCGACATGGTGTTTGCATACATCCTGTTTCACGAGGTTCCGGCGTCCGCAACGAAGGCGATCGTGAAGGAAGTGCGCCGCATAACCCGCCCGGGCGGCGTGTTTCAGTCGATCGACTTTCCGGCCGAACAGCGCCCGCCCACCCCCTATCGCAGTTTCCGCCGCTGGTGGGACCACCGCTGGAACAACGAGGTGTGGCGCTACGAGTTTCAGGACCTGCATTTCCCCAATGAAATAGCGAATGCCGGGTTTGCCGTGCGCAAATCCAAGAAGGGCATGGGGTTTCTCGGATCCATACACGCTACGCGAAACGCCTGAAAACCAGCGCGCCGGCCAGGAATTAACCAATCCCATGAGAATGGGAGGAGAACTGATGAATAAACATCCCAACGTACTTCCGATTTGCCTGGCGGTAGCCGCGGCAATCCTGTTCGGACCTACCCAGGTCAATATCGCCTTCGGCCAGGAGGCCCAGCTCGAGGAGATCGTGGTTACCGCGCGTAAACGGGAAGAGGTAATTCAGGACATTCCTCTTGCCATTACCGCGTTCACCGCCGAGGAAATCCAGAAGCGCAACATCCAGGAGATGCGCGACATCGCGCTGTTCACCCCCGGGTTCAACTTCGAGGACTTCGGCGGCTCCGGCGGCACCATGCCGGTGATTCGCGGAACGACCCAGGTGGCGAGTTTCCGCAACACCGAGCAGAACGTGTCGTTTTTCTTCGACGGCGTATACCTGCCGCGCAGCTACGTGACGGATCTTGGTTTCGTCAACATGGAGCGAATCGAAGTCGTGAAAGGTCCGCAAAGCGCGCGCTACGGCCGCAATGCGTTCATGGGAGCGGTCAATTACATTCCCAGGAAGCCCTCCGACGAGTGGGAAATCAATGTAACCGGCGTGGCCGGCAATCATTCGCGCTACGACCTGGCGGGCACCGTGTCCGGGCCGATTGTTCCCGGCGTGGTTTCGGTGCTGCTGGGATTCGACAATTCCGAGTTCGACGGCTCGTGGGAGAACCCGCACCCCTACGCGGACATTGACTTCGATCAGGGGACCGACGACCGGCAGGGCGGGTATGACCGTGCGGTGGCCACCGCGGCAGTGCGCATTACGCCGAATGACGCCTTCACTATCGATCTTTCCTACTACGACTATGACTTTGACCGCGAGCACCGTGCCCAGAACTGGTTCGCTGAACTGCAAGCGGAGAGTCACTATCTGAACTGCGGCCAGTGGAATCCCGATGTCCGGCCTGCGGGAACGCCCGGTTTCGGCGGCGGCGGTCAATGGTACCGGCTGTATTGCGGCGAGCTCTTCGTACGCAACGTAGCCACGGATCCGCGGGGATATGCCAGGCAACTCAATGCGTCGTTCCTCCGTGCTTCGATAAATTGGCGTGTCAATGACGCGATTGAGGTGGAGTATGTGTTCGGTCAGATGGAGGCCGACAGCAAGACGCTGGGCTACAAGGACACCCTGCCGGGCTGCACCTTCGCTTCTCCGCTGCCCGGTTGTGTCTTCGAAAGCGGGCCGATAGGCGACTTCGAGGTGGACTCGCATGAAATCCGTATTTCCTGGAACACCGGCGGACCTTTGCGCGTCGCCGGAGGCCTTTATTACACGGACAACGAGGATTTTCGCACCTCGAATTTCTCCACGCTACCGCCCCTGTCCGGCGTGCCGACAGCGCCGGTGGATATCCTGGACGGCTCGGCGTTCATCATTTACGCCGTTCTTTCGCGCACACTGCGAACGGAAGAATCGATCTCTCCGTTTGTGGAGCTCAGTTATTCGTTCATGGACGGGCGTTCGCGTTTCGGTTTCGAGGCGCGCTACGCCTCCAGCGACAAGTTCGAGGGTGCCCTGGCCTCCGGCGGGACGGGCGGATTGGCCGAATTCACGGGGTTGACCTTCGAGAACGAGTTCAAGTCGTTTACGCCCCGCATCACCTGGGAGTACGACCTGAGCGCCGACCGGCTGCTGTTCGTTTCGGCTGCCAGGGGTGTCAGGTCCGGCGGATTCAATCCCAGCGCGTTCCTGGAAGAGAACCGCACGTTTGATGAAGATCAGAACTGGACCTTTGAAATAGGGAGCAAGAACACTTTCATGGACGGGGCCTTGCGGTTGAACGGATCGCTGTTCTGGATTGAATGGTCGGACGTGCAGATCACGGCGCAGGATCCCGGAAACCCGGCGATTCTGCCGCTCAACATCACCCGCAATCTCGGCGATGTGAGGTCTACGGGATTCGAACTGGAGGGCGCGCTTGCATTGACCGCCAACCTGACCGTCAGCGGCACCGCCTACTACGGTGATGCCAAGTACAAGGACGGCACACGGGACCTTCGCTGGGGGCGGACGCCCCTGGTGTGCGACGACGTCGTGTGCTCGACCAACGGCGATATCGGCGGCAACCAGATGGAGCGCCAGTCCAAGTGGCAGGCTACGCTATCGGCCGAGTGGCGTGATGAACTGGTGCTGGCCATTGCCCAGGAGTACTACCTGCGCGCGGACCTGGGCTACCAGTCCAAGCAATACGCCGAGGCCGTTAACCTGTCATGGGCGCCGGAGCGGACCATCGTCAACGCCACCGCCGGTATTGTCGGCGAAACCTATGAGGTGCAATTGTGGGCGCGTAACCTGTTCGACGAGCAGTACGTGTCCGGCATCCTCGTCGGTCAGCCGAACGTCCAGTACAACGCGTATCTCGGCGAGCGCCGGACCTACGGCC
This sequence comes from uncultured Gammaproteobacteria bacterium, assembly GCA_951828235.1. Classification (GTDB taxonomy): domain Bacteria; phylum Pseudomonadota; class Gammaproteobacteria; order Steroidobacterales; family Foliamicaceae; genus Foliamicus. The sequence goes on along the minus strand of OX639965.1, from coordinate 289,573 downwards.
TCAGGGTGATCGTCAACTTCGACAACCTGGTGAACTGACCGGAAGCCCGTCAGCAATGACGGGCTCCGAGAAGGTCTCAGGGGGCGAGTGCGCCGTATACGCCTTCGCGCAGGCGGAAGACCAATTCGTCGGCATCCGGCCCGAGGTATTGAGTCATGGCCACGGCGACGATGTTCTCGACCGGATCAAGGAAATACGTTGTGTTGGCGAGGCCGCCCCACACCAGGTCACCCGGCGATCCCGGTACTGTATGCACGCCGTGGGCCAGACGCACGCCGATGGCCAACCCCCAGCCATAACCCGCGAAGGGCTTGGGCGGAACGAACCCATCGGCAAAGGAGACGGTACCCTGCTCCGGCCCCAGGGCATTGGTGCCCATCTCAGCCACCGTGCCGGCGTTGAGAATGCGTTCGCCGTCCAGTTCACCCCCGTTGAGAATCATCTGGCCGAAGCGAAGGTAGTCGGGAACGGTGGACACCAGTCCTCCGCCAGCGGAGAAGAATTTGCCGGGTTCCGTATAGGTACTTGAGGGCAGCGCCGACCGGGGTTGCAGCGAACCGGAGTCATCGGGTCCGTACACCACGGCGAGGCGATCACTGGAACCGCGCCGTACCCAGAAACCGGTGTCGTCCATGCCCAGCGGTCCGAACAAACGGCGGGCAAGAAAGTCATTCAGGTCACGCCCCGACACTCGCTCCGCCACCGCGCCGAGCACGTCGGAGTGATAACCGTAAATCCACTTCTCTCCCGGCTGCGCCAACAGAGGATAGGTGGAGAGCAGGTCGATCATGTCTTCCAGGGTGTGGTCGAGCGATACTATTTCCCGCTGTTCGATCCCCACACCGGCCGGCCAGCTGGGCGCATAGCCCAGACCCGCGGTGTAGTTGAACAAATGCCGGATGGTCATGGGCGGATCCTGCGGCACGGTGCGCACCACCTGATCGCGCCGGAGTTCGGCAATCACCTGCATGTCGGCAATTTCCGGCAGATAGTTGGCGACGGGATCATCCAAAGCCATGGAGCCGTCATCCACCAGGGTAAGGATCGCCGCTCCGGTCACCGCGCGGGACTGCGAATAGATCCGGAACACTGTATCCGTTTCCATCGGCAAACCCGCTTCGACGTTGCGCTGCCCATAGGCTTCGAGCTGCACCAGCTTGCCGTCCTTGACCACGCCCCACACCACACCAGCGCGCCGGCCGTCATCCACAAGACCGCGCATGGACGCCGCAAGATTGGCCAGACCGGACTCCGTGAAGCCCACGTCGGCCGCTTGGGCGCGTGGTAAAGGATCCTGTGCGACGGTGATCTCCGCACAGAGCAAGAAAGCCAGTGCGGCACAAAGGGTCAGGCGTTTCATTGGATTGGTTCCCCGAGATTGACTTTCGATGCCGGCCGGATTCTTGCCAGGGCACGGGGAATATTACTTCAGCAATGAAACCAGGATCGGCAGCCGGCGGCTGGCGGCAATGACGGGCTCGCGTTTGGCTTTGCACAGGAGTACGACGTACCTGAACGGTTTGGAATTCCATACACGCAGGAATAGAGCAGCAAATGGGATTGATTATTGCGTATATATATAATATATTGCGGATAAGTGCCATAAGCAATATATCAACAACTTGCCACGTCGCATTCACGAACAGGATCTGCGGGATATCGTAGCGGCCGTGGGGAAACAGACCGCAGGCATGAGCGCGCAGCAGATTCACGAAGTTCTCGCTGCGCCGCCGCCACGCCGAACGCTGCAGTACCGGTTGAAACACCTGGTCGATGGCAAGCGCCTGCACCGTGCGGGCAGCGGGCGCTGGGCGCGATATCTTCCGCATCGCCCGGGGCCGGAGAGGCTGACAGACAGTCAGGCATCAGTCCGAAGCGCGATTCGGCGCCGCCCCGCCCCGCCCGGGACCCCGACCACCGCAAGGATTCAGCAATACGTCAGCCAACCACTCGAGCGGCGCCGTGCGGTCGGCTACAACCCCGTATCCCTGAAGGCCTATCGGCCCGACGAGACCTTCTATCTCTCCAGGGAACAACGCCAATACCTCATGGACATCGGCAGAATGGGGGCCAAGGGCAAGTCTGCGAAGGGTTATTCCGACCGGACTACCAAGATGTTGCTGACCGACCTGTCATGGAATTCAAGCCGCCTTGAAGGCAGTAGCTATTCATTGCTGGAGACGTTGCTCCTGGTTGACAGCGGTGAGGCAGCCGAAGGCAGGCGCCTTAAGGAAACGCAGATGATTCTCAACCACAAGGCGGCGATCGACTACCTCGCAAGCGGGTCCGGGGAAATTGGCTTCAATCGCGCCACTTTCCTGGGCCTGCACGCGCTGTTGACCGACAACCTGCTGGCGAATTCCAGGGCCGCGGGACGCCTGCGCCGTGCGCCGGCGCGCGGCGCCGGCTCCGCATACTCGCCTCCGGGCGAACCTGCGCAAATCGAGGGCGGTTTTGAACAATTTCTCGCAGCCGCTTCCCGGATCAGGGACCCTTTCGAGCAGTCGTTTTTCACGCTGGTGCGGATTGCGTACCTGCAACCGTTCGACGACGCCAACAGCCGGGTCGCACGAATGGCCGCCAACATGCCGCTGATCAAGGCGAAGCTTGCGCCGCTGACTTTTGAAGGCGTTTCGCGAGACCTCTACAATCAAGCCGTCCTGGGCGCAAATGAACTGCGCCGCAGGCAACTCTTGAGCGAAGTCTTCATTTTTGCCTACCAGCGTGCCGCCAGTCACTACAGCGACGTTCGACACCTGATCGGCGAGCCGGACCCGCTGCGCTGGAAGCACCGAACGGCTCTGCGTCAGGTGATAGGCGGCATCGTTCGCGGGCGCCTCGGCAAGTCCCGGGCCGTTGCGCATATCCGTTCCTGGTCACGGCAGCAAATCGACTCGGGTGAACGCAGGAGTCTTCGCGACATCGCTGAGCGAGAGCTCTTGAGCCTGCACGCCGGCAATTGCGCCCGCTTTGGCCTTCACCCCTCCGAGTTTGCAGGCTGGCGCCGAAACTGGACGGGCCAGGGATCATGAATGGTGTATACGCGCCGGGTTCACGGGGTTCAATCGCATTGAAACTTCCCAAGGGCCGTTCGCGATGCAGCTGATCATGTTCGACATCGATGGGACGCTCGTGGATTCTCACGAGTTCGACTCGGAGCTGTATGTGCAGGCCGTCCGGGAAGTTCTCGGGATGAAGATCGGCGACGACTGGTCCGCTTACCGAAATGTGACCGACGGCGGCATCCTGGATGAAATCATCGATAACGCGGGGCTGAAGGCCGACCGGCTTCGTTTCCACTCCGAGGTCAAGACGGTCTTTGCCGAACTGGTTTCGCAGTACCTGAATGAAAGGGAGGGGCGCCTGCCGCAGATTGATGGCGCCGGGGCCTTTCTGGCCGAACTCGAGTCACGTCCGGAAGTCTCGATGGCGCTGGCCACGGGAGGATGGGAGGAAACGGCGCGGATGAAGCTTCGCGCCGCCGGCCTGGATCGCTATTCCGTCCCCCTCGCATCAGGTTCGGACGCACTCACGCGCGCAGAAATAATGCAGATCGCCGAGAAGCGGGCGCTTGGCGGCCGAAAGGCGAGCCGGCGAACCTACTTCGGCGACGGAATCTGGGACAAACGGGCCAGCGGGGAACTCGGCTACGACTTCATCGCCATTGGTGACAAGGTTCAGCACCACGCCCGTTATCCCAATTTTCGCCGAAGCGCGGCAATCCTGGCTCACCTGGGCTTGAACGGCGCGTCATAAGCACGGCACGGTTGAATTTCGATTTCTCCGCGTACCCGAATTGATTCCCGGTTGCCGTCACATGCAATTCTGCCAAACTTTGGTGTAGTGCTTGCACGGAGAGTGCCACACGTATCGTCATTTGACCGTGATATGCTCGTCATTTGATCGGAAGTGTTAGAGGAAGAGTTTGATGGACTTTCAAGCCTATGCGGATCGCTCCAATTTGCCGGCGAGCGAGGCCACTCGCGTAGCGAACCTGCTTGGGATGGACACACCTGAAGATGTCAGCGACGTTCAGTTGGCGCTCAGAGTCTCCAAAGGTCTGCGTGCTCGTTCGGCACACGCTTTGGCCAGGCTATTGGGCACCAGGAGCATAGTGGGCCCGGTAATTCCTGAAGCGACCCTTCGGCGTGCCCGCAGGGCCGGGAAATCACTCTCTCGCGAACATAGCGAAAGACTCTACGAAGTCGGACGTGTGGTGGACGCAGTGAGCTGCGCGTTTCATGGCGACCGTAACGCTATCGAGGCCTTCATGAGCCGTCCGCATCCACTACTGGAAGGCAGTACGCCCCTTGATCTTGCGCGGTCCAGTTCAGCGGGCGCCGATGCCGTAGTGAGCCTTATCCGCCGCGCAGAGGCCGGCATGGCCGTCTGACAATGCCGCGGCGCCTCGCCGGGAACATGCGGGCGCACCGGATCGGCGACCCTCAAGGACGTTTTCCCATTTGGAGCACCGGCGGCGCCAGGCTAGTCGCGGGACGTTGGCATGAAGTGGGCGCGGAGGTCATCTACGCGTCCGCAAATTACTCCACCGCGCTGCTCGAAGCCCTGGCGCACTGGAATGGGATTCTGCCCGGCGGCCAGCGATTTATTGAAATCACCATTCCCGGCGGTACCAGTTATGAAACCGTAACGGAGAAAGTCATCCCCAACTGCCTCGAAAAAAGTGGAGAGGCTGCTCGACGCTTTGGCCGCGACTGGTATGGCCAGAATCGAAGTGCGATCCTGATCGTTCCTTCCGTAGTTGCGCGAACGGAGAACAATGTCGTTATCAATGGCCGTCACCCTGAATTTGGGAACATACTTGTCGGCCCCGAGGAGCCCGTATCCTGGGACGAACGCCTCTTTCCTGCACGCTCAACGCGGTGATCTGCTCAGGCGCTCGATTCCGGGACGTTCGAATCAACGAATATCACCGCCTCAGATAGCCTTGTTCTATCTCGTCCAGCATGACGTCAATGTCCGCGGTGGGGAACTCGTGGCGGCAGGCCTCCTGCCGATTGCGTTTCCCTCAAGATCGAACAGAAGCAATTCGACATCGGCTTGCATTGGAAGGTACAGGACAATCGAGTTTCGCCTGACTGCCTCCACGCGATCGTAGGCGACTTCGTCGGCCCGCTCAGCATTTCTGGCCTCAATAATGCAGGCCGATTCACGGCACTCGGGGACGGCCAGGGTTACGGCCGCCCGCCGGCCCAGCATTTCCATCCAGCCGGGGCGGCCGTTGACAAATTGAGTGCGGAGAGAAAACGCGCGAAGATCTACGCCAGTGCCAATCTGTATGGGATCTCCGTCCTCAGTCAGCAAGATTACCGGATCGACGCCTGCCAAGCCCCGCCGCTCGGACTCGACTCGCAAGGGGTGCTCAAGGCCGGGCTCCGAGCGCTCGCCAAGGCGTGTCTGGTCGACAGTCATCGGATCGATGCCCGCGATTTCGCGCACAAAGTGCGCCATCGGTTCCCAGGAGGCTGTAGCCTGCTCCTGCAGGTGCGCCCATCCGCAGTGAACCAGCACTTTCGCTTCCGGATCTTTCGCCAGCGTCCGGTCCAACAGGTTGCGGGCCTGCCAATAGTCGCGGCGGGCCTGTTTGCTGCGGGAATCGGGCGTGTCCTTCTGCCAGTCCGCCATCTCATAGGCCACAATCTCGTATCCGAGCGCGATCGCATGCCGCAACATTTCCGCAAGCACTACGTCGCGCACGTAATATCCCGTGTTTTTTGTGGGATAACCGCGCTGATTGATGTCGTCCCCCGGCCAGACCGCCTCGACGGCGAAGTAGCGAAAACCTTGCCGATACAGGGGATCCAGCAGCGACAGCGTAAGAAGCCTGTCGCTGGAGACGTGATGGCGTTCATTGATCATGACTATCTGTTGGTCCGACGAACGCTCGGCGATGTAGGCAACGGCGCTCTCGGCCTTGATTTCGCGAACAAATCCCTGCGCTGTATCGGCCGCCTCAGCGTCATCGTTGCGCCTGCGGTAGTTCCGGTCCCAGTACTCAAGTGCTTGCGCGTGGTTTCCCGCAAACGACTCCAGTTGCGCCCGCATCTGCCTGTATACGGCGAGGCTCCCGCATTCGCGTTCAAGGCTTCTCAATGACTGGAGAGGCGCCCACACATGCTCTTCGATTCCGGTCAGCGCTCGGCGAGTCAGGTCATCACAAGCGGCTGCGGGGCCGGAACCCGGGGTCGGCTCTGCACGGAGCGCACTATTGCATGAGACCAGCAGCGCGAACGCTGCAATAATGCAAATTCGCAAAAGGCCGGGCAAACTCGTGCTGGTTTCCATACCAGGGAACAGTTAGCTTATCGCAGGACGAGGCATGGAACGGGACTGGGGCACTGGAGCTGTGAGAAGAGGACTGGGCACTACTGTCTTGATGTTCTGCGCGGTTGCTTGCTCCGCGCAGGCACAGACCGCTCTGCCTTACTTTCCGGGCCGGCTGATGTTCTCGGCGGAAGAGGAAGCGCTCTACATGCAGCGCTACGAGAAGGCGCAGGTGCGCAGGACCTCGGACGAGATTTACTTCGACCAGGAAGCGATGATCGGCGCCGATGGCTGGATTCCGCTTCCGGCCGCGGCGCCTGGGCAGCGCACGATTTCGGAGCAGGCCCTGAACGACGCGCAAGGGTATGCGGAAATCAACAACTCGAACGCGTTCATCGTCTGGCGAAACGGAAAGATCGAGCGCGAAACCTATTTCGGCGATCATACCCGCACAGCGCCGATCATCTCGCATTCCCTCGCGAAGCAGGTCACGGCCTTCGCGATCGGGCGCGCCCTCATGCTGGGCGATATTGCCGCCCTTGATCAGCCGGTGGCCGAGTTCGTGAGCGCATGGAAGGGCGATCCTCTGCGCGAGAAGATTCTCGTTCGCCACCTGCTGGACATGCGTGCGGGCTTTCTGCCGCAGCTACCGCCGCAGGGTCCGGAAGACGTGATATCCCGCACTTTCCTGCATCCGCGCCACGATGAAATCATCGTCGCGGAATATCCCGTCATCGACGAGCCCGGCACGCGTTACGAGTACAACAACGCCGCGGGCGACATGGTGGCGGTGCTGATCGAGCGCGCCACCGGCCGCCGGTACGCGGAGTTCGTGGGCACGGAAATCTGGCAGAAGGTCGGCGCGATGGGCGGCACGGTCTGGGTGAACCGGCCCGGAGGCATGGCGCACTCGGGCTGCTGCATGCTGGCGCCGGCGGAAAATTTCCTGCGGCTGGCGATCGCCATGCTCCAGGACGGCGTATGGGAGGGCGAGCGGATTCTGCCGGACGGTTACGTAAAGGAAATGATCACGCCCACGCCCGAGAACCCGTATTTCGGCCTGAGCATCTGGGTGGCCGGACAGTATACGGAGCGGCGCGGCTTCGCCAATCCGGACCGCGGCATGCCGCAAATCCTGCACAGCGAACCGTATTTGGCGGCCGACCTCTATCTTTTCGACGGCAACGCAAACCAGGTTGTTTACGTCGTTCCCTCCCAGGACCTGGTGATCCTGCGCACCGGCCTGCCGCCGCTGCGCGACGGCAACACCGAATGGGACAATTCCTATCTTCCCAACGCGATCATTCGCGGAATCATCAGGGATCAGCGGCCGTCCGCGCCGCAACGCGAGGCGCTGACCGTGGTGTCATCGCCCCTTTCGCCTGCGCCACCACAACAGAAAACCGGTCGCGAACAACGCCGGGAAGAACAGGCCCGCGACGAACATGACCAGACGGCCGGGTAAACCGGCTACGGCGCCGCTGTGCAGGCTTGCGGCAAAGTCGGCGGAAAGCAATGACATCCATGTCGGTGCGGCAGGTGCGGATATGCGGATGATTCCACCCGTATACCGGTTGACGAAAACCGTCGATTGCGCTGCGACCGCGTTTTCACCCGGAGGGAAAACCCGTATCAGGTAAAAGGGCTGAGGTCCTGCCGGCCGAAGAATAAAACCCAGCCAGGAATCCGGCACGGCCTCCAGCGCGGCGTCAGCGGCGACCTGCCAGGGGATGCTCGGCGGCGGACCACCCGCTTGTGCCGGCATGGGGGGCCCGGCATTCGCTGGCGCCGACCGGGGCGCAGCGGCGGCTGCCGGCGTTCCCACCTGAGGCGCAGCGGTGGATGCCGGCGGTCCCACCTGGGGCGCGGTCAGCTTCCAGACAATAGGTGGAACCGTCACGGCGGAGAGAAACAGGAAGACGAACATGTAAACGCCGCCGGTATTGTGCAGATCGCGTATGACGCGATTCGATCCGCCATCCCACCTCACGGAAAGAGCTTCCGGAACGCGCGCTTTTCTGGGCCACCACAATGCCAGCCCAACGGTGAACATGACCATCAGCAGGATCGACAAGAGGCCGAGTGCGTTCTCGCCGACCGCGCCAAGCGTCAAATCGCCATGCAACCTGCGGATCAGCGCCATGGACGACAGGCTGGAGCGTTCGCCCACGATTTCGGCGGTGAACGGATCGACGAACACCTGTCGTTCGTTGCCGTCGGCATCCCGGAGCGTGACCGTGAGCGTTCTGCCTGGTGCATCGTCCATGCGCGAGACAAAGGCAGGCTGCCAACCCGGATGGGCCTGGACAGTTTGTGAAACGATCTCATCCAGCGGTAGGCGATCTCCCTTAATCTCGGCGCTATACAGGTCCGGATTCAGCGCGACATCAAGTTCATCCTCGAAAACGAGTATGGAACCGGTAACACCGACAAGAACAATGATGAGCCCGGCCGAAATCCCCGTCCATCGATGGAACACGAGAAGGGTCTTTTTCGTACGCGCCTTCATGCGTCGCAATCTCCCGGCTAGCCTCCGCCCGGCGGAAGGTACCAGATCGGCGAGGTCCAGGCCATTTCCTGGATGGTCTTGGGCGCATCGTTATCGCAGGCGTCCGGACGCTCTTCCGCCGGCAAGGCGATGCACTGCGCCCAGCTCCAGCGCAGGGTGGGTACCTCCACCGCGCGAAGGTAGTAGTACGAGGCCACGGCCGGATCGAACTCCGGGTCCTTGAACACAGCGCAAAGGTCCGCCGCCCCCGTGCCGCTCCACGTCCCGGTCTGCAGGTCCACTTCGCCCGCGCTGTTTTGCTGCCCCGCCACATCGAAGACCTTGTAGTGGGCCTTACCGCCGGCGTCGATCCAGCCCTTGATCACCTGAAGCTTCTGCAGCTGCGCCGCATCGGGGTCCTGCAGCGCGCTCACGAAGAGTTGCGGCGCGGCGCCGGAAGGCCCGTCGCTCAGGTCGCCGCCCATGGGGATGCCCCGGGCATAGCCGTGCGCCGCGCTGTCGGTCAATTCACAGGCGTTATCCGCGAAATCCCAGCCTGCGAACAGCCGGGGTTGGATGCGCGTTCCGGTAGTGCCGAACACCTCCTTGCGTCGCAACGACTCGAAAATGGCATCGCGCGAGTTCTCAACGGCCCACACGCCGGCCAGACCACCCGGATTGGCACTCAGCCCGAAGGGCGAGCTCCCGCGGTCGGACAGCCGGGTCTCGAAGTCGGTCTCCGGCGCCAGGTGCCCTGGCCAGCCATGCTCATGCGTGTCGCCGGTAGTGGAAATGTGCCCGTCGGTGGAGGCGATCACGCCCATCTTGTAGGAATTGACGCCGATCACGGCCTGGTCCTGCAAGCCGGTCAGCAGAATGCTGCGGAAGAAGTCATTCTTCGAAATACACCCGGTGCGTACAAAGCCGCGGGTGCCGATTTCCCCTTCTTCACAAAACCGGACAACGGTCGGTGCGCCGGTGAATGAGAACGCCTGCCTGCCGACGCTGCGCACCTGCTCCTGCTCGCACAGTTCGTCCTCGGCGCCGAGGATATTCGGCAATCCGTTGAAGCACTCGGAGTTGCCCTTGTGCTGGAACACCTCCATGACCGGTTCCATGGCGTTGCGCAGTTCGGCTGTCTCACGTGCCGTGTCGCTGGACTCGAACCGGGAAATATAGGACGGAAACATGGCGCCCGAACTTAAGTTCGAGTTATGCGGGATCGCCAGCACATCGCATCCCTCGACGCCCTCAAGGCACTGCGCGGTCAACTGGTCCCACAATTCGACGTCCGTGGGCGATTCGATGTAGGAGATCGCGTACTCGGGCACCCGGTCATTCCGGAAAACGACGTTGCGGTGGTAGTTGTTGCTCTTCGGCGTGCCCGTGTGTTCGTAACCCACGAAGGTGGTGAAGCGGCAGGCCGAGGTCCGGTCGTAAGACTCTTCGGCCATGTCCCGGGTGCTCTGCCACAGGGAACGAGAGGCCTCAAGACAGTCCGAGCCGTCTTCGCCGCAAATTTCCGTCACGCGCTCGGGGTTTTCGCTGATGACAATGCGAATGAAAGGCGACAACCCTTCTCCGCTTTCGCCGCGCAGGAACCTGCAGGAGTTGACGTCGTACACCTCGCTGTCTTCATCAAAACAAAGCTTCATCTCGCCGAAGAACTCGGAGTGATCGGTGACCGCCGCGAAATCCAGCGGACGCTCAAGTTGCTGAGTCATGAGCACGCTGCCGTCCTCGGCATAGGGCGGGATCGGAATGGCCTCTCCTTTGGCGAAACGATACGCGTCGGCCGGAGTAGTTCTCGTGCCCAGCGGACGGGCGTCATACGAGTAGGCCGTATGGATGTGCAGGTCGCCGAAATACGCGTTGCGGTTGGCGTTGCGGTCGATGCAGACCTGCCTGTCCTCGGTGTATGTCACCAGGCTTGCGCCGGGCTGCGCTTGCCGGGTCCGCAGGGTTTCGGCAGACATTGCCTGCTGCGCCAACCCGCATAGGAGGAACGCAAGAATCGATAAGCCAGTCGGCTTGTGCGGCATGAATCCTCCTCCCGAGGCTTGGATGAGACCGGTCGGCTGGATATAGTGTGGCACATGTCATCCAGCGCCGAAGGGACATGCACGGCTTTGTAGAAGTCTCCGACGGGCTGAAGATTCACTACGTCACCATAGGGCAGGGGCGGCCGCTGGTGTTCATTCCGGGCTGGACCATGGATACGGGGTGTTTCCGGGAGAACCTGGGGCCGCTGTCGGGGGACTTCCGGGCGATCGCCTACGACCCGCGAAGCCATGGCAAGTCATCCCGGACCGAATCCGGACACGACTACAGGCAGCACGGGGCGGACCTGGCGGCGTTGATGGATGCACTGGAACTCAAGGACGTGGTCCTGCTGGGCTGGTCGGCCGGCGCCTGTGCCGCCTATTCCTATTTCGAGCAGTTCGGATACGGTAATGTTCGGGCGTTCGTCAATATCGACCAGCCCCCCAAGGCGGCATGGGATAGGCCCGACGACTGGGCAATCAACTCCCCGGAGCAACTCGCGCAGTTCGCAGATTTCATGGCGTCGCCGCAACGGGAGGAGTTCTCGAGAATGGCCGCGCCCACCATGTTTCTTGACCCGCCTGTCGACGCGGCGTTCGTCGAGGAATTCGTTGCCAGCTCGATGAGCACGCCGCAACCCGCGGCTTCGCTGTTGCTGCGGGAAGTCAATCGCAGCGACTACACGGAGACCGCCAGGGAGGTGGCTCGGCGCTTGCCGGTGCTGCATATCGTCAAGGAAGAACATGGGCAGGCCGCCCGGCGCTGGATCGAAGCCAACGCACCGCGCGTTGAATTGTGCGTGCTGGGCGCGCACATGATGTTCATGGAGTTCCCGGCGGAGTTCAACGCCGCCGTCACCCGCTTTATCAATTCCCACTTGCCGCCGGTGTAGCCGCTTTCTCAAAGTACGCTTGTCCGCGGCTTAGGCCGGCTTCTCGCGAGAGTCAACGGGAACCGCGTGTTTTCTGCTTGCAATGCGGAGCGCAGTTTCACATAATTTGGTCATTCTGGTCAGATTTAGTGGCGACATGTCAAAAACGTGGCAGGTTCAGGAAGCAAAGGCACGGTTCAGTGAACTGGTACGTAGCGCTGATTCCGGGCCGCAAACGATTACGGTGCACGGCCGCCGGGCGGCCGTCGTGCTGTCGGCGCATGAGTACGATCGGCTGAACGGCAAGCGCGGAAAGCCTGCGCTTACCGAGTTCCTGGGCGATTCTCCGCTTGCCGGCGTGGAGTTGGACCTGGAGCGCGACCGCTCACTGCCGCGCAATACGCGACTGTGAGCTTTCTGATCGATACCTGTGCGCTATCGGAACTGACCAGGAACAACCCTTCGCCGCTGGTGTCCGGGTGGTTTGACGCCACGCCCGCGAAATCGCTTTATTTGAGCGTTCTTACCCTCGGTGAAATCCGGCGCGGGGTCGAGCGTCTTGCAAGCAGCCGCCGGCGATCGCGAATTACGACGTGGCTGGAGAATGAGCTGCCCGCGTGGTTCGAACAACGTGTTCTGCCGATCGACGGCCAGGTTGCGGATGAATGGGGCAGGCTGACGGCCCGCCTGAAGAATCCGCTTCCCGCGATAGATGGGCTGATTGCCGCGACCGCGCTGTACCATCGCTTAACCGTCGTCACGCGCAACGAGCCCGATTTTGCGCCCGCGGGCGTCGCGATTCTCAACCCCTGGCTCGAACGCTGACAAGAGCGAAAGTCCTGGTATTTCTTCGTTAGGGATTCGGGTCCGAGCAGGTGTCGCTTATACCCGCCCGCAGGTGATTCGTGATCTGGCGGTGCAGGGCAGCGATCCTTTGACGGCCGTCGAGTTTCAGGAAGGTCTCGTCGTCGGCGCCTTCGAAACCCGCGCGCACCTTGTCCAGGAAACCGGCCTCCTGCTCTTCGACGCTGCTCCATTTTCCGTCGCGCCGCAGGATGCGTTCACGGCAAACGCGGGTGGGCACGTCGAGATACACGGTCAGCAGCGGCTTGGGCACGCCCCTGTTGTGTTCCCGCACCACCTCGGGGTCGATGCCGCGGGCGAAGAAAAAGGCCTCCGCCGAATAGTAATAGCGGTCGCAAAGCACGACGCTGCCGGCCGCCAGCGCCGGTTCGATCACTTCCAGGATGTGGCGCCGCCGGTCCGACGCCGACAAGCGCACCAGGTTCAGCATCCCGCCTTCCGCGACATTGGTTCGGAAGTAGCGGCGAACCGTGGGGTGACTTCGGTAGAAATCGGTGGGCTGACGCGTGCAAACCACCGTCTGGCCCCGCTCGGCCAGCCACGCTTCCGCCAGCCTGAGCTGCGTGGTCTTGCCGCAGCCGTCGATCCCGCAAAACGCGACCAAAGCTCCCTTGCCGGCTGTCGTGTTTCCCATGAGTCGATCGGTGCCCGTCTGGTCCGGCGTCCTAACCGGGCGCCGCGAGCCCGTAGAAGCGGGCCGCATTGCCGCCAAGCACCTGCGCTTGCTCCTGCTGTCCCAGGCGCAGCAGGAAGCGTTCCGCCATGGACAGCCAGTCGCGATAGTTGCCGGCCAGGTTGAGGACCGGCCAGTCGCTGCCCCACATCAAGCGTTTCGGCCCGAAGACGGAAAGCAGGTGCGCCATGTAGGGCTCAAGCTCGTCATAGCCCTGCGTCGGGGCCGCCTCGGTCAGAAGGCCGGACAATTTGCAGTACGCACGCGTTTTTTCGGCGATTTCGGACATCGAGTCCGCCCAGGGCTGCCACCGGCTATCGGCGATGTCGGGCTTGGCGCCGTGATCGATCACGGTCTTGAGGTCCGGATGGCGTTGCAGGAACTCAAGCAGGTAGGGCAGGTGCACCGGTCGCACCAGGGCGTCGAAACACAATCCGCGCTCGATGACGGCCTCGGTTGCTTCAGCGAGTTCCGGCCGGACGATCCAGGCCGGATCCTCGATGTTATGGATCATGGGCCGGATGCCGACGAGTCTGGGGTTTTCGGCGAGTGCCGCCAGGTCGTGGGCGGCGCTTCCGGAGCTCATGTCGATCCAGCCCACGACGCCCGCAACCGAGTCGTTCCGGTCCGCAAGTTCCAGGATATACCGGGTTTCCGCGACGGTAGGCGCGGCCTGCACCAGCACGGTCATCACGATTGCCCCGTCTGCCAGGAGCGGCGCCAGGTCCGCGGGCTGATAGTCCCGATACAAGGGCTTCAGTGCTGGCTTCAGCCAGCCATAGTCGTCCCGCTGGATGGTCCAGTAATGCTGGTGGGCGTCGATGCGCGGCACCATGGTGCTCATCCTCCTCCCGGCCCCTCGGTTTTGGAAATCCGAGCCCGCCATTGGGCGCCGCCGGGATACTCGTAATCGGCAACGGACTGCTCGCGCATTCGTACGCTGAAGCCCGGCGCGTCAGGCGCCAGGTAAGCGCCGTCGCGCACCACGCAGGGGTCGTCGAAGTGCTCGTGGAGATGGTCCACGAACTCAATCACCCGATCGCCGATTTCGCCGGAAATCATCACGTAGTCGATCATCGAAAGGTGCTGCACATATTCGCACAGACCCACGCCGCCGGCATGGGGGCACACAAGCTTGCCGAACTTCGCGGCCAGCAGATACACGGTGAGGACTTCGTTGAGCCCGGCAAGCCGGCAGGCGTCGACCTGTACCACGTCGATCGCGTCGTCGGCGATGAACTGCTTGAAGAGGATACGGTTTTGGCAATGCTCGCCGGTCGCCACCTGAATCTCACCGATTCCTTCCTTGATCTTCCTGTGGCCCATGACGTCGTCCGGGCTGGTGGGCTCCTCGATGAACCAGGGCCTGAATGGCGCAAGATGCCGCATCCATTCAATGGCTTCATTCACTTCCCAGGCCTGGTTGGCGTCCACCATCAACACAACGTCGTCGCCTACGGTTTCCCGAACGATCCGGCAGCGCCGGATGTCGTCCTCGACGCTGGCGCCGACCTTCAGCTTGATGTGCCGGAATCCCTCGCTCACGGCCTCGCGGCATAGCCTGCGGACCTTGGCATCGTCATAGCCCAGCCAGCCGGCCGATGTTGTGTAGGCGGGATAACCGCTTTCCTCCAGGCTGCGTATTCGCCGGGCACGGGTTGCAGCCTGCCTTTCGACAATGGCCAGGGCCTCGTCGCGGGACAGCACATCCTCTACATAGCGCAGATCGGCGCAGTCCACAAACTCCTCGGGGCTCATGTCCACCAGCAGACGCCAGACCGGCTTGTCCTCGGCGCGGGCCCACAGGTCCCAGACGGCATTGGCAATCGCGCCGGCGGCCATGTGCACGACGCCTTTTTCCGGGCCGAGCCAGCGAATCTGGCTGTCGGATCGAAGATGGTTGTAGAACGCCCCGATATCTGCCCGGATCTCGTCGAAGTCCATGCCGACAATGAGATGGCTCATGGCTTCCACGGCCTTGCAGCAGATGTCGTTGCCCCGGCCGGTCGTAAAGATCAGGCTGAAGCCCTGATTGCCCTTTTCAGTTTCAATGACAACGTACGTGGCGGAATAGTCCGGGTCCTTGTTGGTCGCATCGGACCCGTCCAGCTGCTCGGACGTGGGGAAACGCACGTCGCGGGCGGACAATCGGATGATTCTGTCGGGCATGTTCAGTTCTCTGCCGGGTCCCCGCATGCAAAGCTATTCCAGTAGCGGCGATGAATCAATGAGCGGATCTGCCCGGAGTCCGGCTGCGCGCTATTGGGGCTATACTCAGACTCATGATTACCTTGAACCGATACACGGCGACTGTGCTTGCTGGATTGGTGTTGGTTGCCGCGGGGTGCGCCGGTCCGGATGATGCCGAGAAGGCCGAGTCCCGCGCCGCAGAAGAAGCCCGGCGCGCGGCGGTGGTCTCCGAGTTCGAACTCGCCGTTGACGAGGCGCGGAATCTCCGCGACGACATCGCCGCCTTGCGCGAGGACATGAGGGCCGTCCGGGAAGCGACGAACGATGACGTCAGGCGAGCTTCCAGAGACGCTGCCGACCTGCGCGACGAGATCGCGGCAATTCGCCGTGAAATGCAGGAATTGGGCGAGGCCGCCGCTTCCGAGGCCGAACGCAACGCCGAGGAAGCCAAGAGGCTGCGCGACGACATCGCCGCGCTTCGCGATGAATTGACCAATGCCCTGGAGGCGGCCCAATCGGCCGGAATCGATTCCGCTGATGTCTCCGCTGCGCTTGGCGACGTGGACGAATACCCCGATCCCCTTGTGTATGACGACGAAATCGGCAGCAGGGCATATCCGTCACAGGGGCAGGCCGGGAACCCGGTCCGGGTGATCTACGGACCGACCTACCGGCAGCGGCCTTTCGCGGCGCCGCCCCGCGGTTATGCTCGCGATGCACGGCGTATGAGTCGTTCGCGGGATGCAAAGCGTTCCGCTTCAAGCGTGACCGACACGAAGCCGGTTGCGCGCAGCAAGCCGGGTGTTGCCCGCTCGAATCGGGCCGCGTCCAGGTCACCGGGCGTGGCCCGCCCCAAGACGCTCGCGCCGAGAGGGCCAAGGGTTTCCGAAAAGAGTCGGCAAGCACCGGCTTCGCGCCCCGTAGCGCGCGCGTCACGACCGGCTGCGCCGGCTTCACGGCCCGCTGCGCCTGCATCACGACCGGCTGCGCCGGCCCCAAGACCTGCGCCGGTTCCGCAGAAAAAGGCCCACGTCCCCATACCGGAACGATAAGGCGACATTTCCTCGCCTTCTCGACTAATGCTCCGCCCCGGGCGCGGGCTCTTTTTGACCCGCGAGGAGCCCGGCTAACCGGCGCCGGATTGGCCCTCGGATTGCGGGAAAGGGGTTCGCCAGCCTTCCAGCCAGCCTTCGATGCGGGCAATCCTCTGTTCGATCGATGAAACCCGTTTGGCCAGGCCGGAAATATCCTGATGCAGATTCCGCCAGACCAGAAGGATCGCGCCTAGAATGGGGACCACGATCGAGAATACCGTTGCTAATACTTCTCCGTCCATGAGAGCCTCCTTGGCTTTGAATTGCACGAAAACTATACCACTCAGCAACGATTCAAGGCGGGCGGGACGCCCTCGTTCCCGGAGGCTTTCCGATTGCTCACTTGCCCGCTTAGACTTGCCGACGTTATGAAATTCCACTCACAGCACTACTTCGTCGGCGAGCAGGCCGACCAGACCCCGGTTCCCGAGCAGTTCGAGGCCGGCCCCTTCAGAAAATCCCGTCCGCCGGAACCGCTGCGTTTCGAGGTCAACATGGTGGCCGAGGCGCACAGCAAGCAGCAGAAGACCGGGACCGTGCAGGTCAACATTCCAGGCTTCAGCCCCGTCACGCTGTATTGCGACGAGCAGCCACCGGTGGGTGACGATCAGGCTCCGCCGCCGCTGGCGTTCTTCACGGCCGGCATCGGTTTTTGTCTGATGACGCACATGACCGACATCCTCAATACGCGCAGGATCGAGGTCACCTCGATGCGCCTGGAGCAGCGCGTGCGGTTCATGACCACACTGGGCACGATGCGCGAGCTCGGCCATCGGACCACGGGCGAGTGCGAAATGGTCGAGACTCACGTCATCATCGACAGCCCCGAGCCCGCGGAGCGGATTCAGTCACTGCTGGAAGAGGCGGCAGGCTCCTGCATGGCCCACCATGCCATGCGCAACCCGATTCCCTGGTCAACGCGGCTGGTGCATAACGGCGTCGAGATCGAGTCCCGGGACAGCGAAGGCTCCTGACGTGAAGTGAAATAATGGCGAGGCGCCGGCAGCACACGAGGAAGGACGTCAGATGAGCGTAAAAAGAATCGCGGAAATACAAAAACAGATCTTTGAGCTCACCGGTGAGCTCGGGCAGCTCCTGAAGCACAGCCAAGGCACCGAGGTCCCCGACTACCGCTTCGCCAGCGGGTCGGGCGAGGTGAGCCTGCTTGAACTGTTCGCCGGCACGGACACGCTGCTGGCGATTCACAACATGGGCCAGGGGTGTCGCTACTGCACGGTCTGGGCGGACGGATTCAACGGCTTTCTCCCGCACCTGGAAAACGCCATGTCGGTGGTGCTGCTGTCAAAGGACCCGCCGGAATTGCAGCGGCGGTTCGCCAATGAGCGCGGCTGGCGCTTCCGGCTCGCCTCGCACGGCGGCGGCGCCTATATTCGGGAGCAGACGGTCGTGGACGGTCAGGACAACTACCCGGGCTCTGTCGTCTACAAGCGGGAAGGGGACCGGGTTCTGCGCTTCAACGCCTGTGTCTTCGGACCCGGCGACCTCTACTGCTCGCTCTGGAGCCTCCTCGCCCTGGCCGGCATGGGCGCGCAGGACTGGACCCCGCAGTATTCCTACTGGAAGCGCCCGGAAGCGCTCGACGACGGCGGAGAAAACGTCGTGGATTGAGCGCCGCTGGCCCCGCGTCGTTTTCGCTTGCCAAGGCATCAAACTATTGAGTGTCCGGGAGGGAAAGCTCTGCGACGCAAGCGGCAAAACAACGGTCTCAATCTTTCGTTTCTCGATGTGGTGAGCTGCGGTTTCGGCGCGGTAGTACTGCTGCTTGTTGTATCCAAATCCCACGAACCGATCAGGACTGCTGGCGAACGCTTGCAGCTGGAGCAAACGATCGCCTCGCTGGAGCACGAATCGAACCAGCTGCGAAGCGTGCGCTCGACACTGGCACGCGAACTCGAGCCGATACGGGCCCAGACCGGACGGCGGATTGAGCATGTTCGGCTTGTGCGCAGCGAAGTCAGACAAGCCGAAGCTCGTCGCACTGCCACCTTGGACGCCCTCGTGGCGAACCGGGCGGAAATGGGCGATCTACGAACGGCACGCCAGGACCTCTCGGACGAAATGCAGCAATTGCTGGCCAGCTACACACCGTTGCCCAAGGACAGCACGGTCGTGGGGGTACCCGTAGATTCCGAGTACATCATCTTCGTGATCGATACTTCCGACAGCATGGTGCGGAACGCATGGCCGGCGGTGCAGCGCCTTGTAAATGAAACTTTACGCGTGTATCCCATTGTGAAGGGATTGCAGGTGCTCAACGACGAGGGACGCTACCTGTTTCCGGCTTTCGCGCGCCAGTGGATTCCTGACACCCCGGATTTCCGCAGATTGATCATGCAACGTATGCGGGTATGGCGGGCCTTTTCAGATTCCAATCCCGCCGAGGGTATCGCAGAGGCCATCAGTTCCTTTTATGACGGCAACAGAAAGGCGAGCGTATACGTATTTGGCGACGACTTTCCCGAACGCTCGGCCGAGGCACTGGTGCGTTACGTGGACCGCATCAACAAGCCGAATCACAACGGCCATCGCCCGGTTCGCATCCACGGCGTAGGATTTCCGGTCCACCTGGAGAGCGGCGCCATCGAGCGCGCCGCCCATTTCGCCAACCTGATGCGTGTGCTGTGCGAGCGTAACGGCGGAACTTTCGTGGCGCTTTCTTCGCGTTACTAGGCGCCAAGAAACGGGCACTTTCGCTCCATTGGCACTTGCTTGTGCAAATGTAATCGGTTTGCTAGCATATTGCAGTCATTTTGGAGACCTGCAATGGGCACACTGACAATCCGCAACCTGGATGATCGGGTAATCGAGACCTTGAAGGCGCAAGCGAAGGCAAATCACCGCTCCCTCGAGGGAGAAATCCGCCATGCATTGACGCAACGAGCGGACCCGCTTGGACACTTGGCGGATTTTCGCGATCGCACACGTCAACTCCGGTCGCTGACCACCGAACGCAAACAGACGGACAGTGTCGAACTGCTTCGCGAGGACCGCAAGCGTTGAGAATCACCGTCGATGCCAGCATTGTTATCAAGTGGTTTGTCGCGGAATCTTTGTCCCGGGAATCACGGCTACTGCTGGCTCGGCACATGGAATTTCAGGCTCCGGATCTATTGCTACCGGAATTCGCCAACACGATCTGGAAGAAAGTACGCCGGGGCGAAATTGCTGACCCGGAGCCGTTTCTCAATGAATTGCGCAGCTTGACCGAACTGATTGCGCTTTATCCTGCCGAAGTGCTCATTGAACGGGCATCGCATCTGGCCTTTGAAATGGACCATCCCGTTTATGACTGCCTCTACCTCGCATGCGCCGAGGCCTCCGGCACAGCCTTAGTAACGGCCGACAAAGCCTTGGTGGACAGGGCGGATGAAAGTCAATCGGGGCTCGAGGTTCGCCACATCGGGACATCGGCCACGGCGCGCTGGATCAAGGAGGCGATTGCTGCGTCCGGCCAGCCCGGATCCGGGGCTACAGGTTCAATTGCTTTCCGGTCGTGAAACCGCCGTCTACGTATATGTTCTGACCGGTGATGTAGCTCGCCGCTTCCGAGCACAGGAATGCGACCGTTTCGGCGATTTCATCCGGGGTCCCGGCGCGCTTCATGGGACGCGCCTTCAGCGTTGCGTCCAGTATCCTCTCCTTTCCCGGGGCATTCAGGTGCGAGGTCATCCGGGTCGTCACGAGACCGGGGCAAACGCAATTGGCCCGGATGTTGCTGCTCGCATAATCCACGGCAAGACATCGGGTCAGCTGCGCTACTCCAGCCTTGCTCGCCGCGTACGCGCTCATTCCTTCCGGCGCAAGGCGTCCGTACACGCTGCCGATGGTGACTATCGCCCCGCCCCCGTGTTTCTGCATGTGAGGGATGACGGCGCGGGCAACCAGGAAGGCCGAGGTCAGGTTGACTTGCAGGATACTGGCCCAAGTGTGCGAGTCCAGTTCCGTCACCGAGCCATACTGGCTGATCCCGGCGCAATGAACGAGCGCGCTCAGGCCTCTTGAAGGGATGCCGAAGTCCTGCACGCACTCATGCACGGCATCTTCGTCGGTCACATCCACCTTATCGAAGCGTTCAAAGACGGAAGGGTCGGCGGCCTCGTTGAGGTCCATGCCAAGCACGCCATAGCCGTCCCGACGAAGTTTCCGCGCGCATGCAAGGCCTATCCCCGAAGCGGCCCCCGAAACGAGCGCGCGCTTTTGCTTGCGAAGGGTTATGGGTTCGCTATCTTAGAGCGCAAGGGCGCCGCAAGGCACGTGCTCGCTGCCCCGGGCATGCCCGCTTACATGGCCGCTGAGAATTTCGGGTTCTTCAGAAGTTCCAGGTGGCGCGCATGCCGATTTCCCGGCCACGCAAGGCGGTTACCGTGGCGCCGCGGCGAATGAACAGGTTGGAGAAGAGGACGGGAACTACGCCCAGGTCCAGCCCCGTCCCGCCACTGGCCCAACCCGCCTCATCGAACAGGTTATCGGCAAACAGTTCAAAAGTGGTTGTTTCCCTGCGGATTCCGAACTTGAAATTGACCAGCGTATAGGCCTTGATCCAGTTGAGGTTCGACGGATCGGCATAGGCCTTGCCCTGGTGCAATATGTCCCCGCGCGCGTACCAATCCCAGTTCGTGTTCAGGGTTCCTGCATAGGTGCCCGACAGGCTGCCGCTCCATTCCGGGAATTGCGGCAACTGGTTTCCGTCCACACGGTACCCCTCGGCGTTGGACAGACCGAAGAGCGCATTGACCCCCGAAATCGCAAAATCCTTGTACGCGGCATCGGTGTAATTGAGGGTTGCTCCCAACTGGAAGTTGTCCAGAACCCGCCAGTCGGCCTGGAGTTCAAGACCGCTCACGTCCGATGCGCCCGAAATCAATGCGCCCTGCAGGCCGGTCGCGCCGGGCGGGAGAAACGTAACCGCGGACTTCATATTGGACCAGTCCATGAAGTACGCCGCGACTGCGTACTGGAACGTCCCGTCGAAGAGCACCTGCTTGAGGCCGACTTCATAGTTATCAAGTTCTTCGGGGGGAATCGCTTCCTGCAAACCCGGAAACTGTTGCTGCACTGTGGCCTGGGCATCCGGCGGCAATGCGCGGAAGGTCCCGTTGAACTGACCGGGCAGCGTGCCTTGCGAGTAGCTGACGTAGGCCGTCATGTCGTCAAGCGGCCGGTAGCTCAGAATCAGTCGTGGAAGAAACTTCTTCGATGTCAGTGATTCCGGTTCGCCCGGGTTGAGGAACTGGCCGCCGAAGGTGGTGACCTTGTCGCTTTGCCAGCGACCCTCGGCAGTTGCCGTCAGATCCTCGGTAAGATCGTAATCCAGGGACCCGAAGATGCCGAAGGTCTCGATCCTGTCGTCGTCGTTGCCCGAGTTCTGTGCTCCCACTACACGAAGCGAAAAAGGCACGGGCAGGATATCCAGTGAAAGTTCGTTGGTCGCCTCGACGGCATTTGCGAACGCAGCCCGAATCTCCTGCCGGTAGTAGTTCACGCCCACCAGACCGCGCAACCTGCCGCCGGCGTTGTAGCGTACGCGAATCTCTCCGGAATAATCCTCAAACGCGTTCGGCGGGGCCATGTAGACCGATTCCGCATCCGTAAAGTCACGATCGGCGATTTGCCGGATGTCCTGTTCGTTAAATGCCAGATTGCCCGATACGCTCAGACTTTCGGAGGCTTCGACATCGAAGGTTACCGCGAGTCTGAGCGTCTGTCGGCGTAGTCCAAAGTGATCCAGGTAGGGCGCCTCGTCGATTTCGGGGATTCCCAGGCTGTTCTCCACGAACAGGGAGCGGATATCCACTTCGGGAAATGGGCCGACTGCCGGGAACGTCGTAAACGTCGTGTTGGCAGTAACCCGCACGTCTTCCGGTAATCCACCGCACCAGTAATCAGCCTGCAGAGTGACGTTCCTCGATGTGCCCGAGGCATCCAGAACATTCAGCGGTGTCCCTGCCGCGCAGTTGCTCTTCGTGAAGAACTGGATCGTGGTGGTGGCCGGCTGTGTGTCTTCGTCTTCGATAAAGGAGGCGCGCAACTTGATTCGTGCGGTTTCCGATGGCGTAAAGAGCAAGCTGGCATGGATGGCATCGGAAGTTTCCTCTCCGAGTTTGCCGCCATCGGTGGCGGTCTCAAAGGCGCCGTTCACGAAGCCCGATGCGGTCATACGTCCGCTTATCAGGCCTTCCACGACAGGTCCTTCGATCATGGCGGAAGCCCGGTAGCTGCCGTAATCGGAACTGTACTCCGCGGAGAACCTGCCGCTTAATCTATCGGACGGATCAGCCGTAATGTAGTTGATGGCGCCCCCGAACGTAGATCGACCGAAGTGCGCTGCCTGCGGGCCTCTGATGACTTCGACGCGCTCGACATCTTCCAGGCCGATGGATTGTGCCCCGCCCAGGACGTAGACACCGTCGACGAACAGTGAGCCTACCTGGTTGGACGGCAGTGTGCTTTGCGTTGTCAATCCCCGGAAACGGATCGACGTTACGTAGCGGCCAGCGTACTGAGTGCTGGACTGGCTGTTGTAGTCGAGCCCAGGGGAGAACAGAGTGAGATCTTCGAGGTCGGCAATGCCGGCCGCTGCCAATTCCTCCGCGGTGAAGGCCTGCACGGAAAGGGGAATATCGAGCAGCCGCTCCTCGCGCTTACGCGCTGTCACGATGATTTCCTCCAGTATCGCCTCCTGTGCGCTCACACTTGAAAGCGGTATCAAGCTTGTCGCCAGCAGGGCCACCGAAAGGGGCAACAGGATCGATCCGAGGGCGAAGGGTCTTGCATGTCCACAAGCAGAAGGGAACTTCCTCATGGCAGCAGCCTCGGTCTACGGGTAAAACAGTATATATCACCCCTGTCAGAAGCGCCGTTTAGACTTGGAAAGCGATGAAAATCTCAACCGTAAGGCAGCTTTACGGCAATCGGAACTTTGCCCTGTTTTCGGTGGGCAATGTGCTGTCGCTTACCGGGAACTGGATTCAGCTGGTGGCGGTGTCCTGGCTGATCTGGGAACTGACCCATTCCACGGTGTGGCTGGGGATCGTGGCGGCGTCTCAATTCGTGCCGATTTTTCTGGTCAGTCCCCTGGGGGGCGTGCTGGCGGACCGCCTGGATCGGCGCCGGCTCATTCTCTTCAGCAACGGCGGCGGCCTTCTCTGCGCGCTCGCCATGTTCGCCATCTACGCCACCGGCCATCTCAATGTTGTCGTCATCTGCATTATCCGGGCGTTGCAGGCGATGTCTCAGTCGCTCGGGCAACCGGCGAAACTGGCCGTGGTGCCGAGGCTCGTGCCGGCGGTGCAGCAGACCGCGGCCATAGCCGTCGGCAACATCAGCCTGCACGTGGCCCGACTGCTCGGTCCCATCCTCTCCGGCGTGGTCGTTGCGTTCAGCGGGATCG
Organism: uncultured Gammaproteobacteria bacterium; assembly: GCA_951828235.1. Taxonomy (GTDB): domain Bacteria; phylum Pseudomonadota; class Gammaproteobacteria; order Steroidobacterales; family Foliamicaceae; genus Foliamicus. Next base: position 265,654 of record OX639965.1, on the reverse strand, counting down.
GCCTGGCGATGCTGGTGAACGCCTTGAGCTTTCTGGTCTTCATTTCCTGCATTGCGGCGATTCGACTGCCGGACCTGGCGGGCCGTACCGCCGGCCCCAGGGGGCGCAAGTCCGGGGCTTTCAGCGAGGCGATCGAGGGGATGACCTATCTCGGCCGCAACAAGACCATTCTCATGACGGTCATTCTCGCGGCCGTGATGGTCCTGTTTGCCCGCCCGATCATGTTCATGCTGCCCGCCTATGTGGATACCGTGTTCGCCCAGGGTATGGCGGGGCTGTCCATATTGATCTCCATGAGCGCCGCAGGGAGCATCCTCGGCGGCCTGTCCATGACGCGGTTACAGCACTCAGGCGGTCTTATGAAAGTCGTATTGCTGAGCAGTCTCGCCGTTGCCGCGGCCGCGACTTCGTTTGCGCTGGTGCGCGAATACTGGGTGGCGGGCGCCTTTCTGGCCGTGCTCGGCTTCATGAACGTGGTCTTCAGCGTGTCGTCGCAATCGCTCGTGCAGCACGCAGTCGACGAGGACACCCGGGGCAGGGTGATGAGTTCCTGGTTCATGCTGAATCGAGGCGGTCCGGCACTGGGTACCTTCTTCTTCGGCATCGTGGCCGAGCTCATAGGCTTGTCGTGGCCGGTCATCCTGGGCGCCGGCGTTATTGTGATGACCGTGCTGCTCTGCCTGCTCTACCGAAAGCGTGTCCTGGAGAAGGCGAACATTCGCCCGGCGACATGAGCGCCGCATAAGCTCCTTCGTTTAGGATGCTGCAAACGCAGAGGTGCGCCATGACAACTCGAAACGACATCCCCGTTCCCCGGATGGTGCGCAAGGACGGCACCTATCCGACCGTCGACCTGCGCCGCGACAAGGTGTCCATCAACATCGTGCAGACGCGCACCCGGCCGGTCGACCCGGACGATCCGGAGCCGCTCATCCGGGACAACCTCGACTACACGCTCAACGCGATCGACAAGGCGCAGGGCAAGGGACGCGCCGACCTTGTCTGCTTCCACGAGTTCCCGCTGCAGGGAGGAGGCAGGAAGAACCGCGAGCAATACCTGAAAGTGGCGCGCTATCCCGAGTCCGGCGAAATCGAGGCCATTGCGCTCAAGGCGAAGGAATACGACTGCTATATCGCTTTCGGCTGCCTGATCAAGGAGGAGGACTGGCCGGGTCACGTGATGAACATGCAAATCCTGGTGGGTCCGCAAGGCAATATCGTCGACAGGCACTGGAAGCAGCGCGCCAAGCGGGGAACGTTCCGGCACAGCGAGCAGATCACGACCTGCATTTACGACGTTTTCGACCGTTTCGTGGAAATGTACGGCTGGGACGCCGTGATTCCCGTCGCCCGGACCGACATAGGGAACATCGCGATGTCGCCGGTCCAGTACGAGCCCGAACTGTTCCGTGCCCAGGCGCTCAAGGGCGCGGAAATCCTGGTGCGCCCCGCAACCGGCGGGTTCCGCTGGGAGGACACCCAGATGTGCTCCTACCACCACGACGTCTACACGGTGGTGGTGAACAATTCACTGAATATCGGCTACGAAAACAAGGAATTTTTCGTGGAGAACGCCCCGCGCAATGACTGGGTTGGACGGTCCTCGATATTCGGGCCCAAGGGCGAGGTGCTGGCCAAGGCCGGCCCCTTCGAGACCCGGCGCCGCGCGGTAATCGACATGGCGGCGTACCGCGAGCGTCACCGGATTCCCGATTTTCACATCAGCATGTACCGTCACGTCTTCGACCAGTACGAAGAACGCTATCAGCCCAACACCTGGACCGACTACCAGCCGGACAACGCGCGCGAAGCCGCGGACTACCTGCACAAGCAGGCAGCCTGGCACAACTTCTGGTACGACTACTGACGATGCAGCGCCGGTCGCACTGACTGGCTAATCCGGGCGCGGGAACGTTGTGGGCACCACTGGGTGGACCCAGTTCTTGGGGTCCTTCCGGCGGGCCGGCGAAGGAATGGAAAAATGCCTGTAGCGCCCGTCGCGCTCCAGCTTTTCGAAATCGATTTCCCAACCCGCCTTCACCTTCTCGAACAGCACTCTGCGAAAGGCCGTTTCGAGCTGGTCGGATTCGACCAGGAGCTGGTGCGCCATGGAGCGCGGCACGAACTTCGGTTCCACCGAAGCGACCGCTTCATAGTCTTCGCGGAAGGCCAGCCGGATACCGTCGAGGCGCGCCTCATCGTGCTCCTCCTCCATCAGGTAATTGCGCACCTGGTGCATGAAGATCCGGGTGTTGCAGGGATCGACCGGAGTGCGCGCGGAAACCGTGACCTGGCGGATGTTGCCTTCCCGCGTTATGTCGATACGGTGCGAAATGCCGGCCAGGTAGGAGTCGGTGGAAGCAATCGTATTGCCCCTTTTTTTGGACACGAGTCTGGCAATGTCCTTGCTCACCTGCTTGTGCTTGGGCGGGACCCGTTCGCGGGTGGCGTTATGGCCCCCGAAGGCGTTTTCGACCAGGGGAACGATCTGCACCTTTGGCGCACTGCGCCGGCCGAAACGGGAATGCACGAACGCCGGGTGCGCGCTGTCGAGCGAGTTCTCATGACCGCGGGCCCAATTCACGTCGGCGTCAAACTCGATCGAGACCACGCGCCAGTTTTCCTTGTCGTGGTATTCGGGAAAAACGGTCGTCGGGATCGCAGGACGCTCTTTTTCTTCCAGGTCTCCCAGGAAAACCCACACCCAGTCGAAATGCTCTTCCACGGGATACGAGTCCACCCTTGCGCGCCTCGGGATAGCGGTGTCTTTTCCGAGCGCGGGGATCTCGACGCACTGGCCCTGCGGATTGAATTTCCAGCCGTGGTAGCCGCAGGCGATGCGTCCGGACCCGTCCAGTTCGCCGCGGCCTATGGAGCCGCCGCGATGACAGCAGGTGTTGGTCAGACAGACGGCCTTGTTTTCCGGAGTGCGGAAGAGCACGAAATTCTGGCCTAACATACGCACAATCAATGGCTTTTCCGCATTCACTTCATGGCTCTTGGCAGCCACATACCAGTTGTTCATCAACATGCTCGTCCTCTTCTTGTCCGGCAGGCAACCATTCGGTTCGACGGTCAGGCGTGGATTTAACCCTTCATTCTAGCTTTCCACTCTGAGCCCGAAAGATGCTGCGTACCGGTAAGGAATTCCTGGCTGGGTTGAAGGATGGACGCACCGTCTACATCGGGGGCGAGAAAGTGGAAGACGTTGTGGAACACCCGGCGTTCCGGGGCGCCGCCCGGACGCTTGCCGGGCTGTTCGACCACAAGGCCGACCCCGCCAACGCCGAGCCGATGTCGTTCGAGGAGGAGGGCGAGAGATTCTCGTCCTATTACCTCAAGCCCCGGTCGAAGGAAGACCTGGTCAAACGCTCCCGGGCGCACTACGCGATCGCCGAACGAACGTACGGTCTTTTCGGCCGAAGCCCGGACCATGTAGCCAGCTTCGTGACCGGGCTCGCGATGAATCCGGAAATACTGGACCGGGACGGCGATTCGTATTCGGGCAATGTCACGGACTACTACGAGCACCTCAGAAGGAACGACCTGTATGCCTCGTATGCCGTGCATCCGGCTCCCCAGTCCAAGAACGAAAACATCTTCGGCGACACCCGGGGATACCAGGCCGTGCTGCAGGTAGTCGGCGAAGACGACGACGGCGTCATCCTGAACGGAATGAAGATGCTGGCCACGGCGGGCGTTTTCTGTGATGAGGTCTGGATCGGAAACCTCACGCCGATTTCGGATGACAAGAAGAAGGAAGCCATCACCTGCGCGGTCCCGATGAATGCCGAAGGGCTGACCCTGTGGGTCCGCAAGCCCATGGAGCTGTATGCCGCCACGGAGTTCGACAGCCCGCTGGCGTCGAATTTCGACGAGAGCGACGTGATGCTGATCTTCGATGAGGTACGGGTGCCCTGGGAGCGCGTTTTCGTTCACGACCGCGCGGCGCTCTCGCGGGAGATCTACGTCCGGACGGCCTCGCACACGCTCGGCAACCACCAGTCCAATGTGCGCTTCCACGCAAAACTGAAGTTCATCGCCGGCATCATCCACAAGATCACGCAATCGGCCGGCGTCGACAAGATCCCCGTGGTGGCGGAGAAACTCGGAAGGCTTGCCGCGTGGGAAGCGGCGCTCGGCGGGATGATCCAGGGCCAGATACACGACCATGAAGAGCTCGGCAATGGCTATGTGAATTTCAACCGCCGCTACATGTATGCCGCGCTGAACTGGTGCCAGGAGCATTACCCCGAGATCATCGCGATGATGCGGGAATTGTCCGGCGGCAGCGTGTTCCAGATGCCCGCCGACATCTCGGTAATGGAAAACCCTGCGACACGTGACATTTTCCGGGACTACTGGGCGGCCGGAAACGAGTCCGCGGTGGACCGCGTCAAGCTCTACCGCCTGGCCTGGGACATGTACGGAAGCGAGTTCGGTTCGCGCCAGCAGCAATACGAGAACTTTTTCGCCGGCCCGTCATTCATCGTGCGCAACCACAGTTTCCGGGAGGCGCCCTGGAGCGCCTTTGGCGCGGTCGTGGACGGCTTCCTGGACAGCATCCCGGTGCCCGGGGACTCCGAATGAACGGGACCAGTGCCGCGCCGGACAGCTAGCTTGGCGGAAATCGATCGAGTCCTGATTGCAGGCGCCGGGCCCGTCGGGCTGAGTTGCGCGCTGTTCCTGACCCGCAGCGGCATACCGGTTTCCGTATTCGAGGCCGAGAACGAGCTGCCCGAAGACATGCGCGCCTCGACCTTCCATCCGGCCACGCTGGATGTGCTCGAAGACGCCGAAGTCGTGGCGGATTTACTCGCGGATGGCCTGAAGTGCAGGCGGTGGCAGTACCGCAATCACGAAACGGGCGAATGTGCCGTATTCGATATGGATGTCCTGCGGGAAAGGACCTCTCATCCCTACAGGCTGCAATGCGAGCAGTTCCGGCTGACGCGGGCGATTTACTCGAGACTGGGGGACAACAGCCTGTTTGAGCTCCAGTTCGGGACTCGCGTGACCCATGTCACGCAGAGCGATGGCGGCGTGAAAGCCGAGGTGGAAGGTCCGGACGGACAGCGCACAGCCAGGGGCAGCTACATCATCGGCGCGGACGGCGCCACGAGCCGGGTCCGCAAGGCCATGGGTCTGGACTTCAGGGGTGAGGCGTACCCGGTAACGTCGCTTACGGTAGCGGTGCGCTATCCCTTCGACAAACAAATCGAGGGCCTGCTGTCCGTCAACTACTGCTGGACCCGGGACAGTCACTTCAGCATGATGCAGCTGAAGGATGTCTGGCGCGTCGGCTTTTCTCCAAAACCGGGGCAGTCACATCAGGAAGCCTTGCAGCCCGGGCAGGTTCAGGCCCGGCTGCAGGAAATCCACCCGACAGAAGATCCTTACGAGATCGTTCACGCGGGCGCCTACACCATTCACCGGCGAATCGCAGACAGTTTCCGGTCAGGGCGCATGGTCCTGGCAGGCGATGCCGCGCACCTGAACAGTCCCTCGGGCGGCCTGGGAATGAACAGCGGCATTCATGATGCGCGCAACCTTTGCGACAAGCTGGGGGCGATCATCCTTGAAGACGCGGACGAATCGCTGCTGGATCGCTATTCGCGGCAGCGCCGTTCAATCGCCCTCGACGAGGTGCAGGTCAGGTCCGACCGGAACTACCGGCGCCACAGGGTGAAGGGCAGGAGGGAAAGAGCCGAGGTGTGGGACGAACTGCAGCGCCTGACCGGCGACCGCCGCCTGATGACCGACTTCCTGATGGAGAGCTCGATGCTGCGGTCGCTGGAGAAAGCGGACTTGATCGAGTAATAGGCCAATATCGGCGGGTTGTTAATTCAGGCGACCTGCTTTCCGGAAATCGCCTCGCGCAGGCCTTCAAGAAGACCTTCCATGTGAGCCATCCGCTCACGCAGCCGGCCTACTTCCTGCGTCAGCAGCGCTATCTCGCCCCGCAGGGTCTTTCCCTGCTCCGTCATCCCGCCGCGCAGAGTCTTGCCTTGCTCGGCTATCCCGCCCCGCAGGGTCTTTCCTTGCTCCGCAATCTCGCCCCGCAGGGTCTTGCCCTGTTCCGCTATCTCGCCCCGCAGGACCTTGCCCTGTTCCGCTATCTCGCCTCGCAGGGCCTTGCCCTGTTCCGCTATCTCGCCTCGCAGGGCCTTGCCCTGTTCCGCTATCTCGCCTCGCAGGGCCTTGCCCTGCTCCGCTATCTCGGCCCGCAACTCCTTGCGCATCCCCATAAGGTCCGCGCGCAGCCATGCGAACAATCCAATCATGAGCGTTGCCAGGGCAACTGCCGTCATCCATTCCATGCTGTCAGTTTACGCCGGGATGACCTCAAGGCAAGAACAGAATACGGCTCGTTTTGCCGGCATTAATAGCTGAAGGAGAAACTTACGCCGCACTTGCGGCCCTCGCGCTCGTGTATTGCGCGGTGCGGCACGCCCAGGAAGTTTCTCAGCAGAAAGGTCCGGATCGGCGTGTCGTCATCCGTAACGTTGCTGCAAAAGCCCTGCACGGACAGGTTTTCCCTTTGCAGGCCGAAACGCACATTCACCGTCACCTGCCTGCCGATATACCCGGTGTTGGAATCGTCGATGTAGCGCTTGCCGCGGAATACGGCGTCGGCGCGGCCGAAGAAGTCATAGCCGCTGTTCATGAATGGGCTGACGAATGCGATTCCTGCGTTGCCGGAGTGCCTGCTGACGCTGGAGAACTGATTGCCGGTGATTTCACCCGTGGTGATCGGGCCTTCCCCCATGTCGTCGGCCATGACCGCGCATTCCAGGATGTCGCACACCCCTTCCAGGTCGTCCGTCGCCGTCGAGAAGGCGTTGCCGTACTCGGTATCGGTAAAGGCGTACCCGAGATTGACGCTTATGGCTTCCGTCAGCGTCACGAAGGCCTCCAGCTCGAGGCCCTGCACCGTGGAGCCCTCGATGTTGCGCACGATGGGGCTGCTGCTCGTCGCCAGTTCCGTGCCCGCGATGAGCTGCTGGTCCTTCCAGTCCGTGTAAAACAACGACGCATTGACTTGCGCGGCGCCGAACAGATTGACCTTGGCCCCGGCTTCGTAGGTCCAGTTAGTTTCGATTTCAAAACGCCGTTCGGCGACCGAACAATCCGGACCGGGGTCGTTGGGACCCACGCAGATCGATCCGGAGTTGAAGCCGCCGGACTTCGCCCCCCGCGCGGCGACCGCGTAGAGCAGGGTGTCCTTGTTCGGCTGGTAGGAAACGACGCCCCGGGGCGTCAGGAAGGTGAAGGTGTCCTCGAATCGGCCCTGCGGCGGAACATAATCGTCACTCGACGGGTCCCTGATCGGGAAAACGTTCTGCATCTCGTTGAACTCCTTTTTCTCCGATGTATAGCGGAGTTCAACAGCGAGGTTCAACTTCTCGGAAGCATCGAAGTCGAAGGCGCCGTACACGGATCTGAACGTGTTCTTGCGGTTCACCTCCTCGTCGATCACGGGCGGGCATCCCTGCGTGTAGACCGTGCTTCTCGACATCACCGGCGGGTCGGAGCAACGCTTGCGGTTGTCGTCGAAGTCTTCGTTGCTGAAATAGACGCCCGCCAGCCAGTCCAGGGTGTTGTCGCCGTTGGATTGCACCCGCAGGTCCTGGCTGATTTCGTAGCGGTCTTCATCCGATCCCGTCAGCGATTGCGCGAGCACAGGCCCGCCGCGCAATGCCTGGGTACTGCGCCCGACGATGCCGGAGAACGAGGTGCCCTCAGGCGATATATCGGCATCGGAAAACGTAAAGGCCTTGCGGTCCTGTAATCCAGTGAGCGAGGTGACCGTGACGGTTTCAAGGCCCCACGCCAGTTCCAGGACTGCCCGAAGGGAGTTCCGGTCGCCTGCAACGCCCAGCGGGTCGGCGAACAGTTCGCCTCCCAGCGAGGTCACTTCGCCGTCAAACAACCTGGGAATACCGCAGTCGATCTCGCCCCCCAGGCCGTCTCTGCAAATGCCTGCCGCGGTGGCCTCGCCGCGCTCGAAAGGGCTTATGGAGGCAGGCTTTCCGATCAGGCGCGGATCGTCGTCGGCGACGAAGGCCCGCGGACTCGGTGAGATCCTGTCGTCCCTGTAGCTGAGCGAGAAGAATCCGTCCAGGGACTCGTTCGGATTGAAAACGACGTTCAGGCGCACAAACCCGGATTCCTGGTCGTTGAGCCGGTCGCCGTTGATGCTGTTGGTGTGCGTCCCGCCGCTGTTGAAAACGCCGGCGTCGACACGCACTGCAAGCCCATTCTCGACCAGGGGAAGCGCGAAATATGCGGAAGCATCCCACTTGCCTTCAGTCGCCGCCGTCGCCCGGCCGCCGAACTCGACTTCGTTTCCGGGCCGTCGGGTGATGTAATTGATCGATCCGGCGAAGCTGTTGCGGCCCTGGAGCGCGCTTTGCGGCCCCTTGGCGACCTCCACCCGCTCCAGGCCGTCGAAACCTATTGAGGTCGAGCCGCTGAACCCGGGGGTGTAGACACCATCCACAAAAGTCGCGACGTTGACTTCGTCGCCAACGCGGGTCTGCTGATTGAGGCCGCGAATAATCGGCCGCGAACCGGCAATGCTGCCCGTGGTCTCGAAATCAAGGCCGGGCACATGGTGCGCCAGGTCCAGCAGATGCTCCACGCCGCGATTCTGGATGTCCTCCCATCCCAGCGCCGACACGGACAGCGGTAATTCGGACAGCCGCTCTTCGCGCTTGCGTGTGGTGACGACTATTTCTTCGATCTGCGCCTGGGCGACAGTCAGGGCGAAATCGCTTGCAAGAAACAGGCCCGCGAGTACCGTTGCTATCGTGAGAGTCGTACGGTGAGTGTTCATGAGATCCCCCCTCGTGAACTGGCATCATTCAGTACGCTGCCTTTGCTACAGGTTATATCACAGGGTCTTGCGGGGTTAAGTTTGAGCGCCTGGCTGCATATGCACGAAAGTCATGGCTTCGCGAGAAGGCAAAGTGCCGACAGCCGGGCATGATCCGGTCCTGGTGGCCGGCGCCGGGCCCGTAGGCCTGGTTACCGCGCTGCTGCTCGCAAGGGCGGGCATACCGGTGCGGGTCTTTGAGAAGCGCGGGGCGCTCAGCCGCGCGTCCAGGGCCTCGACGTTTCATCCGCCCACGCTGGCCATTCTGGATGAGCTCGGCGTGGCGGACACGGCGGTGAGCGCCGGCAGGGTAGTACGCGAGATCCAGTACCGGGACGCCGCGCACAAGGTGCTGGCCCGGTTCGACATGTCCGACCTGGCGGCGGAAACGCCCTTTCCCTTTCGGCTGCACTATGAACAGGCGGAATTGACTCGCAGAATCCTGGCGGTGCTCAGGCAGTTGCCGGGCGCTGAAGTCACATTCGGGGCGGAGGTCGTCGGCGCGGAAACGGCGGGCTCGCAGGTTGCCGCCGACATCCGGTTCGCGTCCGGGCGGGAGAAGGTCATCGGGTCCTGGCTCTTCGCCGCCGACGGCGCGCACAGCGCGGTCCGGAACAGCATCGGGATTCAATTCGAGGAGCGACCCTACGAAACGCGCGTGCTTCGCGTCATGACGCGGCAGGACATGGACTCCGTGGTTCCCGGAATCGCGCCGCTCAGTTACATATTCACCGAGGAAGGATCCTGCAGCCTGCTCCGGATGCCCGATTGCTGGCGCATCATTCTCAGGGTCCCCGCAGAGATTACCGAGCGGCAGGCGCTCGAAGCGGACTGGCGCAGGGAACAGCTCGGCAGGTTCTTTTCCTTATCCGACCTTCGCGAATCGGATTTCATTTCGACCGACATCTTCGCCGTGAGCAGGGCGCTGGCGGCCGAAAACCGGGCGGGCCGGATTTTCCTGGTCGGCGACGCCGCGCACCTGACCAATACGCGCGGCGGTATGAACATGAATTGCGGGATTCATGACGCCTACGCGATCGCCGGCGCCCTGATAGACACGCTGAGGGGTGGCCCGGCGAGTATGCTTGAGCAGCGTGCCCGGGAGCGGCATGAAATTGCACGAAACGAACTCATTCCACGCACCGATCACAGGGTCGCCAACGCAAGCGACTGGCTTCGCGATGTACGCGACTGCGCGGGCGATCCGGGCAAATCGCGAGAATTTCTCCGGTCCGCATCGATGCTGGATATGGCCCCACCCGTGAAGCCGCGCGGGGAAAGCATTGCCGGCTGATCCCGCAATGACCCGGCAGGTGGGCGTGGTCGTCCCTCCGGCCAACCCCACGGTGGAGCCGGAGATGGCCCGCCTGCTTCCGCAGGGCGTGACCATGTACGTGTCGCGGCTGCCGCTCATGTCCGGCAAGCCGCTGAAGGAGCGCAACCGCTTGTACGTAAAGCATTATCGAAAAGCCATCGAGTCCTTCGGCGGCTTAAAGCTGGAATCGGTGCTGATCGCCGTCACCGGCCCCTGCTATCGCCTGTTGCCGGAAGGGGACAGGGAACTCTGCGCCGACCTGAGCGCGGCGACGGGCGTGCGCGTGATTACGGCCAGCCTGGCCATTCATGAAGCGCTTCAGGCACTGCGTTGCGGGGAGATCTCCCTGGTATCTCCGTACCCGGACTGGCTGACCTCATTGGGCAAGGGCTACTGGGAGGCGGCCGGCTACCGCGTGGCCTCCATCGCGCGTGTCTTCGGTGAAGGCGAAGGCCCCGGCGCCTACGAAGCCACGACGCCCCAGGTCGTCAAGGCGCTAAAAACCCTTGCGCCCAGGGAGAATTCCGCCATTGTCCTGTCGGGCACGGGCATGGTGACGCTTGATGCCATCAGGACCGTTCGCCCGGAATTCCGCGGCCCTGTGCTGTCATCCAATCTCTGCGGCGCCTGGTGGCTGTTGCGCGAGTCCGGCCTGAAGTCGGGCTCGGCGCTCTTCGATGCCGTTGCAGGGGAACTGCTGGCGACACTTTGACACGGAGCGTCGCTGGCGCGGGTCACAGCGTGAATGGCTCGTCCGGACTGGCGTTCAGGATTGCATCGATGATCCGGCGGCTCCGTTCCGCACCAATCACGGGCGTCATGTACTCGCGGGCCTTGGCGATGACCTGCCCGGCGCTCATCGGCCTGTCGATGTCGCCGGAAATGGATTCCACCCGGTAACTCTGTGAACGCCCGCCCGCGCGCAGGCGCAGCACGGCGCCGCGGTCGCGGATGTCCGGACTGACCGTCACCCTGATCCTGCTCTCCAGTTCCCGCTGCTCTTCGTTTTCCAGCGCTTTGGGCAGATAGGCATCGGGGGTCAGCTTTCCGGTCCGCAATGCGTACGCGAGGCCGTAGGTCAGGCTGAACTGGGCCTGTATCGGCGTTTTCGGGCGCCTGTTTCCGCAGTACGTTGCGGCTTCCCGGTAAGTCTGAAGTTCGATGGCCTCGATCTCGCCGGGGTCGGCGCCGGGATTGTCCCTGCGCCACCGCTCGGCGCAGGCCACTCCGTAGTGCACGTGGCGAACGGCGGCGTAGGGTTTGAGATACCCCTCGAGAATGTAGAAATCTTCCGTGTCGTTCAACGCTGAGGCGCCGGATTGCTTCGCGCTGAAGTTCAGGACATTGGCGGCGTCAAACGCCCCCGCCGGCGCGGTGATTCCCGCAACGGCCGATTTCGCATAGAAAATCCCCATGGCCGCGCCGTGGGCCGAATACGTATTGCGCGCCGTACAGCCTTCGGCGACCGGCAGGTACAGGCTGCAGGGCATCTGACAGGCGGCCATCGCCAGCGCGTCTTGCGTCGTCCTGAGGTCCGCATCGAGCAGGCGGCAGGCGGCCGCCGTGCTGGCCAGCGATCCCCAGCCTCCATCCACATGCATGCCCGGGCGGACCCGCAGGGCTTCGCCGAAGCGCCCGCCGATTTCATAGCCGAAGACGATTGCGCGCAAAACTTCGCCCAGCGTTGATTCAAGCGCGCTTCCGAGGGCGACGGCGGAGGCGACAGCGTGCAGCCCGGGACGGCCGTGCGCCCTCGCAAGCCCTTCACATGCTTCGTCCCAGCAGGCGGCCAGGCCAAGGACAAAGGCCGCTTCCGACGGGGCCAGGCCCTGTTGCGCGCCGGGCAGGCGAACCGGGCCGGGCGCAATCCGCGCCAGTTCAGCCGCCAGCGCCGCCGGTTCCGGCTTGCCCAGTCCCGATACCGCACAGGCCAGCGTGTCGACGAGCAGCAGCCTGGTCTTGGCTTCGACCTCCGGCGTTTCGGCAAGTCGAACGCTGCCCAGCCACTTCAATAGCGGGTCAATACGAATCGTCAATGCCTTTCCCGAGGTCGGGCCCGCGTCACCGTTCTCATTGTTCGGTTCCATTGGCCTGTACGCAATACCCGTTTCAGACGTGGTGGCAGGCCACCCGCGCCCCGTTCTCGCGTGGCGCGAGAACCGGCTCGCGCTTGATGCAGTAGTTCGTGGCGATCGGGCAGCGGGTCCTGAACACGCATCCGGATGGCGGTTCGATGGGGGAGGGCAGTTCGCCCTCGAGAATCACCCGCTTGCCGTCATCCTGCGAATGCAGGTCGGGAACGGGAATGGCGCTCAACAAGGCCTGCGAATAGGGGTGAGAAGGCGAACCGAACAGCGTGTCCCGGTCCGCAATCTCCACGAAATGACCCAGGTACATCACGATGATCCGCGTACAGACGATACGCACCACCGACAGGTCGTGGCTGATGAAGATGATGGAAATCCCGTGCTTGCGCTGGAGGCCCTTGAGCAGGTTGATGGTCTGTGTGCGGGTCGAGACGTCCAGGGCGCTGACCGGTTCGTCGCAGATGACCAGTTTCGGACGCAGGATCATGGCCCTGGCGATGCTGACCCTCTGGCATTGACCGCCGCTGAACTCATGTGGGTAGCGATTGAGGAATTCGCGGTTCAGGCCCACGTCCTGCATCGTTGCCAGGACGGCGGCGTTGATGTCCTCGCGGCTCAGTTCCGAACGAAAGCGCCGCAGCGGCTCGGCGATGATGTTGCCTATGGTCATGCGCGGATTCAGGCTCGAGAGGGGATCCTGAAACACCACGCCCAGGTCCCTGCGCTTCTCGTTCATCGCCTTGCGGTCCAGCCTCGTGAGGTCTTCCCCCTGCCAGACGATACGTCCGCGGGTGGCCTTGATGAGCTGCAGTATGGCCCGCGCCAGCGTTGATTTGCCGCAGCCCGATTCCCCCACGATACCCACGGTCTCGCCTTCCGCGACGGTGAACGAGACGTCATCCACGGCCTTGAGCGGCACGTAGCGCCGCCGAATACCGCCCTCGGTCCGCGTCGGGAAATACACCTTGAGGTTTTCGACCCTCAGAAGTGTTCTGCTCATTGCGGAAGGTCCAGGTGGCAGGCCTTGAGGTGCTGCCGCCCGCGCAGTTCGGGCGTTTCCTGTCGGCAGCGGTCCACTGCATGCGCGCAGCGCGGAGCGAAACTGCATCCCTTCGGCAGGCGGGTGGCAAGCGGCGGTTGCCCGCCGATCATCGGCAAAGGCTTGTCCGGATCCCAGTCCGGACGCGGGACGGCTGCCAGCAGCGCCCGGGTGTAGGGGTGCTGCGGCCCCATGAATATCTCTTCGATCGGTCCCTGCTCGACAATCCGCCCCGCATACATGACGACGACACGATTGCAGAGCCCGGCGACAACGCCGAGATCATGGGTGATGATCACGATGGTCGTTCGCTTTTTCAACGACTTGAAGAAGTCCAGGATCTGCGCCTGGATCGTGAGGTCCAGCGCCGTCGTCGGTTCATCCGCGATCAGGAGATCGGGCTTGCACAACAACGCCTGGGCGATCATGACGCGCTGGCGCTGTCCTCCCGACAACTGGTGCGGATACATTTCGAAGCGGCGCTTCGGTTCGGGTATCTGGACGATCTCCAGGACCTCCATCACCCGCGCAGTGATTTCTCGCCGGCTCATGGCGGTATGTTCCTGCAGGACCTCGCACAGTTGCCGGCCGATCCGCATGAATGGCGTCAGCGCGGACATCGGGTCCTGGAAGATCATGGCCACCCTTGAGCCCCGTATCCGGTTGAGTTGCTCCGCCGGCGCATTGAGGATTTCCTTCCGCCGGAACCGCACGCTGCCGCTGCTGACGCCGTTGTCGGCCAGCAGGCCCAGCAGGGCCATCGCCGTCTGCGACTTCCCCGAGCCCGATTCGCCCACGATGCCGACGCAATCGCCCCGTCGGACTTCGAAATCCACGCCGTTGACGGCAAGCACTTCCCCGTCCTGCGTCCTGAAGCGCACGTGCAGGTTCTCGCAGTGCAAAAGCGGTGCAGTCACCTGGTGTGCTCCTTCGGGTCCAGCGAGTCGCGCAGGCCGTCGCCGATGAAATTGAAACAGAACAGGGTGACGACCAGGAAGGCCGCGGGAATAACGAGCAGCCAGGGAGCGGTGCCGATCTCGTTCGCGCCCTGGGAAATCAAACGGCCCCAGCTCGTGAAGGGCTCCTGCACCCCGAGGCCGAGAAAACTCAGGTAGCTCTCCACGATGATGTTGATGGGAATCAGCAGCGTCACATAGACGATTACCGGTCCGATCGCGTTCGGGATGATGTATTTCAGCAATATCGTGGGTGTTGACAGGCCGGCCGCCCGGGCGGACTCCACGTACTCCTTTTCCTTGATCGAGAGCGTTTGCCCGCGCACGATGCGCGCCAGCGTCAGCCACTCCACGGCGCCTATGCAGATGAAGATCAGCAGGAAGTTGTTGCCGAAGATGGTCACCAGGATGATGATGAAAAACAGCGTGGGCAGGGAATACAGAACGTCCACCACGCGCATCATGATGTCGCCCGCCGGTCCGCCCCTGTAACCGGCGATGGCGCCGTAGAGCACGCCGACGATCAGCGCCACCAGGGTGGTCAGCACCCCGATGGTCAGGGAAATCCGGGCGCCGTAGAAGGTGCGCGAGAACATGTCGCGCCCGTTCACGTCGGTGCCGAACCAGAGGAGGTTTTCGGTGGTGGGCGGCGACTGAATGTAGTCCCAGTTCACTTCGTCCAGGCTGTTCGGCCAGAACTCGGGGACCAGGACGGCCAGCACCGTGATCACGCCCAGTACCCAGAGGCTCGCCATGGCCGCGCGGTGCCGACGGAAGCGGGCCACGGCGTCGTTCCAGAGCGAGCGGCCCTGCAGCTCGCCAACGGCGTCGCCGTCGCCTCCCCGGTAACCCATTGCGGCAGGCCCGCTCATCGGGGTCGGACCCTTGGATCCAGGTAGC
Organism: uncultured Gammaproteobacteria bacterium; assembly: GCA_951828235.1. GTDB lineage: Bacteria > Pseudomonadota > Gammaproteobacteria > Steroidobacterales > Foliamicaceae > Foliamicus. The sequence continues at coordinate 250,479 of OX639965.1, read as the reverse complement.
CGTAGATGATGTCGGCCAGCAGGTTGAGCAGGATGATCAGCGAGGCGTAGACGATGACGATTCCCAGAATCAGGGAATAGTCGCGGTTCAATGCGCCCTCGACGAAGGCGCGCCCGATGCCGGGCAGGCCGAAGATCGTCTCAATCACCACCGAACCGGTCATCGCGCCGGCGATTGCCGGCCCCAGGTAGCTGACCACCGGCATGCAGGCCGGCCGCAAGACGTGCCGGATGATGATCTTCGATTCGGGCAGGCCCTTGGCCCGGGCGGTGCGCACATGCTGGGCGCTTAGCGATTCCAGCATGGAGCCCCGGGTAATGCGCGCGATGCCCGCGATCGAGGGCAGCGCCAGAGCGCAGACGGGCAGGACAATGTGCGTGAATTGCCCGCCGTTCCAGCCGGAAATCGGCAGCCAGCCCAGGTACAGGCCGAAAAACAGGGTAAGCAGCGGCGCCGTGACGAAGGTTGGAATGGCCACCCCGGTCATCGCAATCGCCATGACGGTGAAATCGGCCGCGGTGTTCTTGCGCAAGGCTGCGACGATGCCGCTCAGCATTCCGAAAAACAGCCCGACGGCGATGGCCGTCAGACCGAGCTGCGCGCTGACTGGCAGGCCTTCGGCAATCAGTTCGGCGACGTTCCTGTCGCGGTAGACCAGCGACGGCCCCAGGTCGCCCTGCGCGAGCCGTCCGAGGTAGTTCGCGTACTGTTCGAACAGCGGCTTGTCCAGGTCATAGGCCTTGCGCAGGTTCTCGATGAGCAGCGGGTCGAGGTCCGGGACCAGGTCGAAGGGCCCGCCGGGCGCGACGCGCATGAGAAAAAACGAGGCGGTGATGATGACGAAAAGGGTCGGGATGGCGACCAGGAGACGCCTCAATGCGTAGTTCAGCACTTTCTTGTCCGCCCGGCCCCCGGCCCCGTTGTCCTGCATCCGTCTGCCGTGAAATAATCCACAGGGGACACGCTGAAATGCAACGAATTTATGGGACAGCACACTGGATGACTGATAACGGTAAATCGAAACCGGCGCTTCCGCAAGGGATTGCCGTGCCGGAGCGGGTGCGGTGCTTCATCGGTGGGAAAAGCGTCGCCGGCACGGGCATTGAGATCCCGATCATCTATCCGGCTACCGAGGACGTCATAGGCACGCTAGAGGAGGCGGCCGCCGCGGAGGTCGATGCCGCGGTGACGGCGGCCCGGGACGCCTTTGACCATGGCCCCTGGCCCGAGATGGGCATTCCCCGGCGCAAGGAGGTGCTGCTTTCGATGCGTTCGCTGCTGCTGGAGAACGCGGAGGAGCTTGCCGTCCTGGAATGTCTGGATACCGGCGTGCCCATCCGCACGATCCGGGGCCGGAAAATGGACCGACTGACCGGCAATTTCGAGCTTTTCGCCGAGAGCCTGAGCATGATGGCCGGCCAGACCTACCAGCAGGACAGGAAGTTCCTGACCATGGTGACGCACGAGCCGGTGGGAGTCGCAGCCCTGATCGCACCCTGGAATTCGCCCCTGTCGCTGGCGACCACGAAGCTGGCCCCATGCATCGCCTACGGCAATACCTGCGTGCTCAAGCCGTCGGAGCACACGCCCATGGCGCTGGCCCGCATGGTGGAAATCCTGCACGAGGCCGGCCTGCCCGATGGCGTCGTGAACCTGGTGAACGGTCGCGGTCCGGTGACGGGAGCCGCCTTGGTCGAACACCCCGGGGTTGACCTCGTTTCCTTCACGGGCGGCACCGAAACGGGCCGCTCGGTGATGTCGTCGGCCGCCGGTAACCTCGCACCGGTGGCGCTGGAACTGGGCGGGAAGTCGGCCAACATCATCACCGAGACGGCGGACTTCGAGCAGGCTCTGGACGGCGCCTTGCTGGCGATTTATTCAAACAACGGCCAGCAGTGCCTGGCGGGGTCGCGCATCCTGGTGCAACGCTCCCTCGCCGACCGGTTCATCGAGCGGTTCGTGGAAAGGGCCCGGCAGATCCGGCTCGGCGATCCCATGGATCCCGATTGCGAAATGGGACCGCTGGCGTTCAGGGAGCATTTCGAGAAAGTGCTTTCCTACGTGGACATCGCCCGGGCCGAGGGGGCCGAGCTGCTGGTCGGTGGGAAGCGCGCCGAAGGCTTCGAGGCCGGCTACTACTTCGAGCCCACGGCGGTTCTGGCGCCTTCGAACGGTTTGCGCGTCTGCCAGGAGGAGATTTTCGGGCCGTTCGCGGCCATTCAGGTCTATGACAGCCTGGAGGAGGCCATCGCCATCGCCAACGACACGGAATTCGGGCTGGCGGCTTACGTGTGGTCGGAAGACCTGCACACGATTACGCGTGCAACTCAGGCGCTGCGCGCCGGGACGGTCTGGGTCAACACCCCCCTGGTGCGCGAGGTGCGCGCGCCCTTCGGAGGCTATAAGTCTTCCGGCGTCGGCCGTGATGGCGTGCGTGACTGCCTGGACTTCTTCACCGAGCAGAAAACCACCCAGATTCCCGTCGGCAAACTGTCCCTGGCCAGGCTGGGCGCGGGTTCCTGACGTCCGGATCCGATGGCGGACCCTGGCCCTATAATGAGGAAACGCACCACAGGCCACGCTGTTTGAGGGGCAAGTCCCTCAAGGGGGAATCATGAAGAAACCGGGGCCCCACGCCATGCTGCCGGAGATTTCTCAGGAGGAGCAATCGAGGCTCAGCTTCTTCGTTTCGCTGAGCGGGGCCGCCCGCAAGGGACTCAAGCCCGGCAACGAACTGATCTACGAGCGCGACGCCAAGCCGGCGTTCGTCGCCGAGCACGGACGCGAACCGGCCACCGTGGAAGAAGTGCGGGAAGTAATGGAAAAGCAGGAGTTCTACCAGATGTGGACCGCGCTTTCCCGCTCCCAGCAGGAGCAGTACGTGGACTGCACCGGCAGTATCGTCGAACGCCAGCTGCCGGACCTGGTGCGGAGGTTTCGGGAAATTTCCGGCGATGCGAAACTGGGCAGCCTGGAGCTGGACCCGAATCTGGACATCCCCTATTACCAGAAGGAGTCCCACCAGCACTGCGTACCCCTTTCGTACTACGAGGAACTGGGAAGGGACGACGTCTACGCCGGCGCCCGGGCCGACATCGGCTCGTACGCCTACAGCCGCGGTCTGCGCGGCCTCTACAACGATGACAAGGGTTTGAGCGGGTCGAAGTTCCTGAAGGAGAACTTCCCGGACCTGAATCCGGGGCGAATACTGGACCTCGGCTGCATGTCCGGCAACAGCACCGTTCCGTATGTGGATGCCTATCCGGATGCGGCAGTCCATGCCATCGACCTCGGGGCGCCGCAGCTTCGCTACGCCCACGCCCGGGCGGAATCCATGGGCAAGCGGATTCATTTCTCGCAGCAGAACGCCGAAAGCATGAAATTCGAGGACGGCAATTTCGACCTGGTGGTCTCGCACATCCTGTTCCATGAGACCTCCAGGCAGGCGATTCTCAATATCCTGCGTGAGGTGAAGCGGGTCCTGAAGCCCGGCGGCGTGTTTTTGCACGTGGAGGTGCCCGTGCGGCGCGACACGCCGTTTGCGCAGTTCCTGGCCAACTGGGACAGCTGGTACAACAACGAGCCGTTCTGGGGCATCCTGGCCCGGACCGATGTCCAGGCCCTGGCTGTGGAGGCGGGTTTTGACGAGGACCGCGTTTTCGACCGGCCGGTCTATTCCCAGGCGCCCGGCGGCGTGTTCCGCAAGGGCGACGGCTGGTGGGGGTTCGGCGCCCGCAAGTAGTTGCGGCTGACGGCACCTGGCGGCAGAGAACAGGCGTTATCCGCTCAATGGCGAGCAAGGACGACTTCAAGCCCCGCCCCCGGGCGCCGAAAGGCGTACGGCCGTTCGCCCTGGGTGACCGGCACCTGGAACGCGTGCTGAGCATGCTGGTGGCGGTTGCGGCCGAAGTCTCCGTCGTGCATGACCGCTACGACACCCTGTCCCGGATCCTTGCCGAAAAGGGCATGGTCAGACTGGAAGACCTGGAGAGCTATGTTCCCGACGACGAGGTGGAGGCGCAGCGCGAAGCCTGGAGGCAGGCGTTTCTCGGGCGCATGCTGCGCATACTCCAGGAGGACCTGCAGGAAGATTCCCTGGAGGAGCGCGAAGAGAACTACCGCAAGCTGCAGGAGAAGCTGGCCAGCCGCCCGGTGTAAACCCCCTGCGGTTCCGAGCGCAGAGAAGAGCGGCTACTTTTTCCCGGCGTCGCCGTCGAAGGTCGTGCCTCTGGCATAGCGCGGCACTGCCTCGTGGACCCAGCCTTTGGGATCCTTTTTGCGCACAGGCGAGGGGATTGTCCGATAGCGGCCGTCAGCCAGGGCCTCGGTCCAGGCCTTGCGATCGATTTGCCAGCCGCGTTCACGCATCCGGGCCATCAGGTTCCAGTAGAGCTGAATCTCTGAATCCTCATCGTAGGTGTAAAAGCCGTTGGGGTCGGGCCCCACTGGTGCAATGCGGGGTTGCTGCGCTTCGGCGATCGCCTTGTCCTGACGCACCTGCATGAGATTCCGCTTCAGGTGCTCCTTGTCGAGTTCGGGCTGCAGCATGAAGTCACGGAAAAAAATGTAGTGCATGGCCGTCGTTTGCTCGTCGATCGGCGTCGAAAACTCATAAAACACGTTGTGCATGCCACTGCCGACGCCGCCGATTTCAACCTTGCCGTAAAGGCTGATCCCCGCGACCCGGAATTTCATACGCGACTTTACTTTTCTGGCTTCGTCGCCGTCGCGCAATTTTTCCCATTCCCCGCCCTTGCGAATACGCGATGTCGGGTAATACACAAGGTCGAATCCATCGTCGCCTTCCGTCAACTCAAACGGCGGCGGCGCAATGGGATTGTCCTGGTTCTGGAATTCGATGCCATGAACGACGGGTAAATGGACGAGATCGAGATTTGAAAACTTCGCCCAGTGATAGTTGGTTTCCCAGACCTCGCTGTGCGTGGTGGAGCGGAATCCGTCGTCGTTATATTCGGGCATGTCGATAATCGGCGCCGCGCTTTCGGGCTCGTCGCCGAGAAACGCCCAGATCAGGCCGTACTTTTCTTCCGTGGGATAAGCGTCGATCTTGACGCCCGGAGCCACATCCTGCGGATTCTCATCCCGGCGCGAGGCGATCTCCGTGCACTTGCCTTCGCCGTTGAAAGACCAGGCGTGATAGGGGCAGGCGATGGATCCGTCGTCCTTGCATTTGCCGTTCGCCAGGCTCCCGCCCCGATGAGGGCAGACATTGCTGAGACAGACCGCCCTGCCGCCAGGCTCGCGGTAGAGCACAAAGTCGCAGCCCAGCATGCGGACCTTAAGGGGTTTCTCGTTAAGATCTTCGCTTCGCGCGGCGACGTACCAGACATTTGTGAACACCGGGCCTATCTCCTCTTTCTGATTGGTTAAGGGAGCGCCGGAACGATCATTCGTCCCGGCGCGGGTTGGTGGTGGGTATCGGCTTTGCGATCCAGTTTTTTGGGTTCTCGCGGCGCAGCGGGCAGGGAATCGCCAGGGCGTTGTAGCGGCCCTGCCTTGCCGCTTCGTCGATGTCGATTTCCCAGCCACGCCTGGCCAGCTTGTAGATCAGTTGGCGGAAGGGCGCCTCGTTCTGGTCCGACGCAACCAGCAACTCGCCGGACATCGTCCTGGGCAGGTAGCGGGGATTGACGTTCTGCGAAACTACCGTGTCCTCGGCCGCCGCCTTCATCCGGCCCTGGAGCCGCTCTTCATCGTGTTCCGGACCGGTCAGGAAATTGCGCACCTGGTGGCTGAAGATGCGCGTGTTGTCCTGGTCGATCGGGGTGCGGGCGGCGAAGGTGATGTGACGAACGCCGTTGCTGCGCTTGATGTCGATCAGGTGCGATATCCCGACAATGCTGAACCAGGTATAAGCCTTGTTGTTGCCGCGTTTCTCGTCGATGACCGATTTGGTCATCTCGCTCAGGTTCCTGTATTCGGCCGGCGGCCGCTCGCGGTAGGTGCTGCTGCCCCACTCATGCGCGACGGGCTCGACCAGCATCAGCTTCGGGTCCCGCTTGCTGCCGAAGCTGGCGTGCACGAAGGAGGGGTGGGAGCCATCGATGGAGTTTTCCTCGCTGCGCGCCCAGTTGCATTGCACCTCGTAGTTGAGGTGCACGATGCCCCACTTCTCGCGGCTCTTCATCGCCTCGTCGTAGTACGGATAGTTGTCGGGAATGGGCGGGCGCTCGTCTTCGGGGAGGTCGCCCAAAAACACCCAGATCCAGCCGTAACGAATCTCGACGGGGTAGCAATCGACACGCGCGCGTTTGGGGATCTTCACCTCGTCGCCCAGGGCGGGAATCCGTGTGCAACGCCCGCGGCTGTTGTATTCCCAGCCGTGATAGCTGCATGCGATCCGCCCGTCGTTGACCTTGCCCAGGCCCAGCGACCCGCCTCTGTGGGAGCAGGTGTCATTGACGCATATGACTTCATTGGCCTTGTTGCGGAACAGTGCAAACCACAGGCCGAGCATCTTTACCCGGCAGGGCTGGCCGACCTTGACATCGTCCTCGGTAGCGGCAACGTACCAGTTGTTGATCAACATGCACGTTCTCCTGCGGGCAGCGCCGAACGGCTTGAAATCGTGCTCAGAGCGCATTGTTATGATACACGGCACGGCCTGAAACACGGTCAATTCAGCGGAGGCTGACCTTTCCAGAATGCACGGCCAAGCTCTCCATTCGTCGCGACATGACTGAGCCGGGTACTCCCGGATTGCGCCCCGAGGTCCCGACCGCAGAAGAGTTTGTCGACCGGGCCCGGGCGATCGTTCCGCAGATCAGGATGCGCGCGGACGATGCCGAGCGGATGCGCGTCCTGCCTGACGACATGATGGCCGCGGTCAGGGGTGCAGGCCTGCTGCACGCCTTCATTCCCGAGAGATACGGCGGCTACAACCTCAACTGGGGCCCGCAGATCGCGGCGGGGCGGGCGATTGCCGCGGGATGTCCCTCGACGGCGTGGCTGGTGTCCGTTGTCGGCTCGCATGCCGGCTACGTGGGACGCATGTCGGAGCAGGCGCAGGACGACGTGTGGGGCGGCGGCGAGGGTGTGCTGATCGCCACCGGAGCGGTTCCCATCGGAGTGGAAGTCCGGCGCGCGGCCGGCGGTTTCCGGGTCAGTGGCCAGTGGGCGTTCTGCAGCGGGGTCGATCATTCCGCCTGGGCGCTTCTCAGGGGCACGCCCATCGGCGAAGAAGACGGCCCGCAGCGCTACATGCTCTTCCCCAGGGAGGGTTTCTCGATCGTCGATGACTGGTTTGTTTCCGGCATGCGGGCAACGGGTTCCAAGTCCGTGCGTCTGGACGATGTTTTCGTGCCCGACTACCGGACCCTGGCGCTGCCCGAGTTGTTCGCCATGCATCCGCCGGGCTCGAAAGTGAGCAAAGGGCCCGTCTACAGCTACAGTTTCCGTGCCTATGCCGGATCGGCCCTGATGGGGCCCATCGTCGGCGCGGCGGAGGCGGCCTTCGACCTGTTCATCGAGGGACTGAAGGAGTCCGGCAAGGACCTGGCCGACCCGTACGTCCAGATGCTGGTGGGAGAAACCGACGCCGAGGTGCGGGCGGCCGGTCAGCTTCTGGACAATGTCCTGAAGACGCAGAACCATTACGCGACGCGGATGCTGCCGGTTCCCATGGAGCACAGGGTGGCGTTTGTCCGCGACCGGGCCTTCGCCTGCCGCCTGAGTCGCCGGGCGGTGGACAGGATGGTGCGTCAACTGGACCTTCAGCAGTCGCTTTCCGATGCGCCGCTCCAGCGCTACCATCGGGACATCCACGCGATGTGCCAGCAGATCGGCATCAACTGGGACCGCAACATGACGAATGTCGCCAGGCAGATCCTGGGTATGAAGACCGACATTCCCTATCTGAACGAAGCCTGATGGTGTCCGGGGCCCTGATGGAAACGTTGTCGGCGCTGGCCGGTGAGTTGCGCATGGGCCGCAGTACCGATGAACTCTTGCCGGCGCTGCGCGACGAGGGCGCCTTCGCCTTGCTGCAGCCCGAAAGCCGGGGTGGGCGGGAAGCGGCCTGGCCCGACTTCGTTTCAGCCACTCGGGAGGCGGCTTCGGCCTGTCCCGCCGCCGGCTGGCTGATCGCCACCTGCGGCGTAAACGCCGTGTTGGTGGCGCGCATGCCGGAGGCCGCGCAGGAGCGGGTGTGGCCGCGGAACTCGCGTCCGGTCATTGCCGGCGCCGGGCGGCCTGTGGAGAGCCGGGTGGTCGCAACGAAAGAGGGATACCGGGTCGACGGACGCTGGGACAATGTTCTCGCCGGCGCATCTGCAGATTGGGTGCTGGCCTCGTCCACTCTCGACGGCCGTCCCTGCGTTGTGCTGATTCCGGCATCCCGACTGGATATGGAAGACGCCGAAGCCCGCGTGCTGCGGGGCTCGGGATGCGCGAATGTGCGCGCCGACGGTATCAGGGTGCACCGGGATTTCCTGGTTTCCGCTGCCCACCTGTTTGCCGGCCAACCGCAATCCGTTCATGGAAACCGGCTATACGGCGTCGATTTTTCGATGCATTACCGCGCTGGACGATTGGGTGCACTGGTAGGGGCGGCGGAAGGCGCGTACCGTGAGTACGTGAACATCACGGAGAAGTGGGTGAGCGGTATCGGCAGCCACCAGGTCGCGAAATTCACCCAGGTGCAGGTGCGGCTGGCGGAGACGAACGCGGAGCTGGCGGTTGCCGCCTTGTTGCTGGACCAGTCCACCGCCGCCCTGCAGGACTGCATCGAAAGCGGCCGGCTGCCGAACGGGAGGGAGCGCGCGGAGTTGTGCCGCAACAACGCCTACGTGGCGCGCAAGTCACTGGAGTGCACCGAGAGACTGGTGGTGCAGATGGGCGCGCGAGGGCTCCTGGACAGCAATCCGGTCCAGCATTTCTTCGTCGATATCCGCGCTATGGCGGCCCACGAGAGCATGGAGTGGGCTTCGAACATGTCGGCCGTGGGCAAGTCCCTGCTGGGGCTGGAAACGGAATCCCGGCCGGCGCCGGATTCCCTTTACGCCGGCGGCTGACGCGGGAGCGGTCGAGGAGAAACGATGGGCGAGAGGACGATTCCGGTGCGCAACCCGCGAACGGGGGTTGTCGATTACCAGTTCCAGGCCACCACCGAGGGCGCCGTGGAGCGCGAAGTGGCGGACATGCGCGAGCATCAGCCGGCATGGGACGCGCTGGGAATCGAGGGGCGCAGCGAGGTGCTGCGCCTGTGGGGCGCGGCAGTCCAGGAGCGCAGGGAAGCGCTGCTGGAAGCCCTGGTTACGGACACCGGGCGCTATTCGCTCTCGCGCGGCGAAGTGCTGGGGGTGGGCAGGAGAATCGAGGCCTGGTGCGCGCAGGCGCCGGAACTGCTCGCAGACAGCGAGCAGGTATCGCGAGTGAACAGCGACGTGGTGCTCGCCAATCAGTATGTTCCCTACTGCGCGGTGGGCGTCATCAGTCCCTGGAACTTTCCGCTGACGCTTTCGCTCATCGACGCGCTGCCGGCGCTGTTCGCGGGCTGTGGCGTCGCCCTCAAGCCCAGCGAAGTCACGCCGCGATTCATTCGGCCGCTGGAGGAGAGCATCCGGGCCGTGCCGGACCTGGCCCGCGTGTTCCGGATACTGCCGGGCGACGGCGAAACAGGCGCCGCCCTGGTCGGGCAGGTGGACCTGATCTGCTTCACCGGCAGTGTGGCGACGGGGCGCAAGGTCGCGGCGGCCGCAGGCGAGCGATTTATTCCCGCCTACCTGGAACTGGGCGGCAAGGACCCGGCCATGGTCATGGAGGGCGCCGACCTTGAAAGGGCCGCCGACGCCATCGTGCGCCAGGGCGTGCTCAACAGCGGCCAGGTATGCCTGTCGATGGAACGCGTCTACGTACAGGAAGGCGCTTTTGATGAATTCCTGGATCTTCTGGTCGCCAGGGCCGAAAAGGTGCGGCTCAACTACCCGGACATGCACTCGGGCCATATCGGCCCGCTGATACGGGACGGTCAGGCAGCCGTCATCGAGGAGCACCTCGCCGACGCGGTGGCCGGCGGCGCCACGGTCCATTGCGGCGGAAAGATCGAGAATCACGGCGGCGGGGACTGGTGCGCGGCCACGGTGCTGAGCGATGTCAACCACCGGATGAAAATCATGACCGAGGAAACCTTCGGTCCGGTCATTCCGGTAATGAAGTTCTCGGATGCGGACGAAGGCATAGCGCTCAGCAACGACAGCGACTACGGCCTTTCCGCGGCCGTGTTTGCCGAGACCGACGAAGAGGCCCTGAACATCGCACGGCGAATCAACTGCGGCGGCATGAGCATCAACGACGCGGGGCTGCAGTCGGTGACCACCGAGTGCGAAAAGCAGAGCTTCAACTATTCCGGTCTCGGCGCTTCCCGCATGGGGCCCTCCGGGCTGTTGCGGTTCTTCCGCAAGAAGGCGCTGATGACCCAGAAGGGCTACCCGCGAACCATCGATGAGCTCGGCGAGATTTGATGTCGTCATAGTCGGCGGCGGCACGGCCGGCATTCCCGCCGCCATAGCCGTTGCGCAGCGGGGCGGGACGGTGTGCATCGTGGAGGCGACCGGCGCGCTGGGCGGCACCTGCACCATCAGTTGGGGGCAGATGAGCGGCGCAGGCACCCGGATCCAGTCGGAAAAGGGCATTGCCGATTCCTGGCGGGACCACTACGAAGACGCTGTTCGCATTACCCGGGGCACCGCCAAAGATGCGTTCCTGCGTCTGGCGACGCAAATCCAGGGGCCGCTGATTGACTGGCTGGAGGAGAACGGCTTCGAAATGGCCCCGGAAGTGCCCGGAATCCTCTACGCGCACGAGCCCTACACGGCGGCAAGGCTGTACTGGGGCAACGAGCGCGGCCGGTCCATCTGCAAGGTGCTCTTCAATCTGCTTGAGCCGCTGGTCGAAGACGGACTGGTGAGCGTTCGGCTGAACACGGCGATGCGCGACATACTGGTCGATGACGGCGGCGCCGCGCTAGGCATATCGACCGAAAGCGGCGAGCGGATACTCGCCCGCAGCACTTTTCTGACAACCGGCGGCTATTCGGGAAACAGGGAGTTCTACGAGCGGATGCATCCGGGCGTCACGCTTTATCCGGGCACCTGGGAGCACTCGAAAGGAGACGGCATCAGGGCGGCAATGGCCATCGGCGCGGCAACCTGGAACGAGGAGAATTTTTCGCTGGGAATGGGCGGGATTTACGACAGCACGACGCAATACCCCCGCTATTGCGGCATCGGCGGGCTGACTCCGCAGGTGCGGCTGCCCTGGGAGATCCTGGTCAACCAGGAAGGGCTTAGGTTCATGGCCGAAGACCACGAGAGCTACGAATACCGGGCGACCCATCTGCGCAAGCAGACCGGCAACCGCGCCTGGCTGGTCTTTGACGAGGCGATCCGCGCAAATGCGCCCAATGTGTTCCTGCGCTGGTCCGGCGAAACGCTGGAGAAGCTCTACAACAACGGCCGCACCGTCAAAAAGGGCTCAAGCCTGGATGAGCTCGCCGATCGCTGCGGAATAACGGACAAGGCCGCCCTGGCGAACACCGTCAGGGAATACAACGAAGCCTGCGAAAGCGGCCTGGACGGCTTCGGGCGCAAGCATTTACCGAAAAAGATCGAAGCCGGGCCTTTCTACGCGGTCGAGATTGCCAGCTACGCGGTGCGCGGCAGTATCGGCATCAAGGTGGATACCGGGTTTCGGGTGCTCGACACGGAGGACAGGCCGATCGGCAGCCTGTACGCGGCGGGCGAAATCCTCGGAGGTGGACTGTTCGGCGCCGCCGCGGTCGCCGGCATGGGGATAACGCCGGCGCTGGCGTTTGGCCAATATGTGGGCGAGAAGCTGATTGCGCTCGGGCAAACCTGAAGGCGGTCAGCCTTGTTGTCGCGCGTCTCGCGCTAGGCGGCCTGGTACTCGGTCAGGCTGAGCATCGAGCATTTCAGCCCGGTGTTCAGCTCGTTCACCACCTCGCCCGTTTCGATGTTTCTGCGTTGCAGCAGCCCCTGGGTGAAGTTGCTCAGGTAGAAATGCTCGCCGTCCAGGGCCAGTTTCGCGCGGGTCCAGCCCTTGTTGAACGGTACGTCGTAGTTCCTGAGGACTGCCCCCTGCGGGCTGAACAGGACGGCGCCCGAGCTGCAGGCCATCAGCACCTCGCCGCCGGGAAGCACGCCCATGCCGTAGGTCCTGAGGGCGTCTTCGTCGCCAAAGGTGAGGAAATCGTCCAGTTGCCGCCGCGATTCCGTGTCGTAGCGGCAAAGGCGCCGGCCCGACTCGGAGACGTAATAGATGGTCCTGTCATCGGGTGCGATCGCCAGGTTGCTGATGCAGTGCCGGCCGCGGCGCCCGCCGTCGATCTCCACCTCGAAGAAGCTGACGGCTTCCGTCTGCGGATTGAACCGGATCAGCTTGCCGTCGCCGAATTCATCCTCGATGGGCGCGCCGTAGAGCGAATGGACGCCGATCACGATGTCGCCGTTTTGCGCCAGCGCCATGTTCCCGTAACGCCGCACCGGCAGGTAACTCGTCAGGCGGTGTTTTTCGCCTGCCGAGTCGTAGACCAGCAGGCTGTTCTCCTGCGGGTTGGTGGCGTAGAGCCGCCGGTCGTTGGGGTTGTACAACAATCCGACCAGCAAGCCCGACTCGCCGGTCCAGAGCTCGCCCTTGGCGTTGAAGTCCCGGTCGTAGTGGACGATCCGGCACAGTCCCGAAATCCCCTTGCGGAAATCGATATTGCTCTGGTCGATTTCATTCAGCGCCAGGAAAAAATCGCCCTCCCTGACGTCACCGAGATCGGCGGTATCGCGGCGCTCGCCGGAGTCACTTCCCATCCTGCTTCTCCTTCCCTTGTCTAGGGGGCCTCACGAATGCTCAGGTCCCTGGCCATCTTGGGCGTATAGGTGTTCCGCCAGCCCTGCACGCGCCTGTTCACGAGGAAGGCCCTGGACTGGAAATACGTGGGTATGACCGGAAAGTCGCCCATGACCTGCCGTTCGATTTCCCTCAAGTACGCCGTGCGTTCTTCCGGTGAACGGATGGTGTCGGCAATGACGAGCCGCTCATTGATTTCGGCATCCGAATAGCCCGAATAGTTGCGGAAACTGTCTCCCCTGACCAGTGCAAAGAACGAGACCGGATCCGGGAATATCGAGTAGTACGTCAGCCGCATCACCTCGTAGTCCCTGGACGCAGCCCGGTTCATGAGGTCCCGCGCGCCGGCGGTCTCCAGTTCGGCGTCCACGCCGGCGCGCTGCCACATGGAACGGTAGGCCACGGCCAGGCGCCGGTCTTTCTCCACCGGCGCGAAATTGAAAGTGAATCGAAGCGGGTTGCTGCGGTCAAAACCCGCCTCCGCGAGCAGCCTACGGGCTTCCGCCCAGCGGTCATCCTGGTTCATCCCGCTGAACCCGGGGGGTTCGCCGGGGCTCCCCCAGATTGCGTTCGGGACGACCGAATAGGCGGGCTCGTCACCGGTCCTGAGCAGCTTCTCGACGATGACGTCGCGATCGATGGACAGCGACAGCGCCTTGCGCACGCGCACGTCATCGAAGGGCGGCCGGTTGTTGTTGATGACCAGGTAGCAGAGGCCGATGCCCCGCGCCAGGCGGAATTCGTCGGGCCGGGTCTTGCGCAGGCTCTCGTACTGGTTGGACGGGATATTGAGTATCACGTCCAGCTCGCCGGCCAGGTAACGCTTCAGCGAGGTGGTAGGCGAGGGGACGGGGTAATAGAAGACCTCTTCGATGCTGACCTTGTCCGCGCCGTGGTAATGCGGGTTCTTCACCAGTTGGTAGTAGGTGTTGGTGACCACCTTGTTGAGCACGTAAGCGCCGTTGGTGACCATGTTGCCGGGCTGCGTCCATTTCCTGCCGTGTTTCTCGATGGCGTGCCGCGGCACGGGCGCATTGCTGTACGAGGCCAGCAGATGAATGAAATACGGCGCCGGACCATCGAGCGTGATTTCCAGCGTCGATGGCGAAACCGCCTTGACGCCCAGCGAATCGACCGGCTTCTCGCCCAGCGAAATGTCCCAGGCGTTCAGGATCGGGAACAGCGCGCTGGCCCCGCGGGTGCCCGACAGCGGATCGAGAATGCGCTTGTACGACCAGACGAAATCCTCGGGGGTAATCCGCCTGCCGTCGGACCATTTCGCGTTCTCGTTCAATTGAAAGGTATAGACCCTTCCATCCTCGGAGATGGTCCAGCTCGCGGCGATCGCCGGCACAATGCTGCCGTCCGGCGCCCGCGTTACCAGGCCCTCGAAAAGGTCGTACATGATGGCCCCGGCGGAGTTGCCGATCACGTACTGCGGATCGAAGGACGGAAGTTCGACGTTGGTCCCGCGCCGCAGCACGCCTGCCTCCAGCTCCGGCGCATGGAGCGGGACAAGCAGCAGTACGGCCAAAAGCAGTCGCAGGGTCGTACGTCTCATGCCTGACACTTTACCTTCCGTGGCCTCGCATGTCTCGCGGACGGCCTTCGCCGTTGTGCTCAGCGCGCCATCAGCACGACAATCCGGCCCGGCCCGTCGTCGGACGGGTGCTGGATATAGACATCGTCCTTGCCGTTGTTGTCGAGGTCGGCAATCCTTGCGTTGCGTTCGTCGCCCGGCATGGGCGCGGCGACGGTAATTGCCCGCCGGGCCACCGGCTCGCGTCCGGCTACACCCCGAAACACGCTCAACTCGTCCCAGCGTTCCCCGATCAGCAGGTCCGAACGGCCGTCGCCGTCCACGTCGCCCGTGAGAATCGTCGGGAACAGGGGGCCCCGCTTGTCCAGGGGTTTGAACGGGCTGCGAACGGTCCGCGACCAGTCCGGTTTCGCCAGGTGTTCCCCGGCCCGGATCCGGTAAAAGGCGAGATCGATGGATATCGAGTTGCCGATCATGGCGCCGGCCATGTTCCCGAGGCCGATGTCGACGGCGGCGATGGCCGCATCAGTCACGCCGTCGCCATCGAAATCGAGAAAATCCTGTGCCGCATAACCCCAGGGCTGCAAGCCGCCGGCCTTTCCCGGCGAGTCGAAGGAAGCATCGGCATCGGCCGGGAAGCTCGTGCCGCAGGGCCCGGTGCGGCCGAAATGCACGTTGTAGCGGCCGCGCAGCCGGAATGGGGTGCGGCCGGCCAACGACAGGGTGACGAGATCCGCCACGTTGTCGCCGTTCAGATCATGAAACCCCTGCAGGACGGTGTGTTCGGTTCGGGGGCCGAACCCGAGCAGCATCGAAGGCACGCTCGCGTCGCCGAACTGGAAGGCGAGTCCGTAGGAGCCGTCGAAGTCGAACTCCACTTCGGTCGCGAAGGTGTCCGGCGATTGCCCGAATCCTCCCCTTTCATCCTGGCGGTAGACCAGGAAATGATCCCCGTTCCAGAACACCAGGTCCTGGCGGCCGTCCAGGTCGTAATCGAAACGATGGACCCGGCTTAAGTGCCAGGGCAGGTTCTCGGCCGTGATCCCGACCTGCGCGTAAGTGCGCTTGTCCCCATAGGCTTTCGCGGTCGCAAAGGGCTCGCCGGGACCCAGCTTCAGCGCCTGGCCGAAAGATCCGTCCTCCAACTGCAGGGCCAGCCAGAAGCCGTCGGTGTCCGGCGCCAGCAGGTCGTCGCGGCCATCGCCGTTCAGGTCCTGTGCGATATCGAGCCGGGGTATGCCATCCTCTGCGGAGGCGCGGTAGGGGATCTTAAGGTCAACAAGCGTCCGCTGCTCACCCGACTCCGGATCGAGCCACATCACGCTTGCCCGCCGATAGGTGATGAGGCGATCGCGCCCCGCAATCCTTGCGACGTCCACGAACAGGACAGGCGGGTCGAGCGCATCGTCAAGCGTTGCAATCCAGTCCCCGCCGTCGAACGCGATCAGCCGTATGCGATCGGACCGGGTCGGGTCCACGCTGACCACGGCAAGCTGGGCGCGACCGGAGCCGTCGAAGTCTCCCGCCAGGACGGTCTGGTGCAGCGCTGCCGGCGTGCTGATCTCGTGGGTTTCGAACAAGGCGCTGTCCTCGCTTGCCGTCAGCGCAAAAGTGCACCCGGCGAGGGCCAGGGCGAGAGCCGGCGCGGCGACAATCCAGTGCAGAATCATGGCTGTCCTCCGTGAATGGATCATGTGTCGCAAACTAGCTGTAGAGACCGCTTTCTGCAACTAAAATCGCAAATGTGTCATAATTTTGACCCGCAAAGTCCTGAATGGTGATACCTTATGGTTCAATCAAAGCGTCTCGTGAATGCACTGAAAGAGACCCTCAAGTCCCGGGACATCACGTACGCGGACGTGGCCGAGCATCTCGGGCTGTCCCTGAGCAGCGTCAAGAGGCAGTTCTCTACCAATCGCTTTTCCCTGCACAGGCTGGAGCAGGTGTGCGACCTGGCGGGCATTGATCTACTGGAACTGGCCCGCCTTGCCGAGGAAAGACGCCTTCGCGTCGCTTCGCTGACGGAGGAACAGGAGCGCCAGCTTGTGAGCGACCCTGCGCTGCTGCTCGTCACCGTGTGCGTGCTCAATCGCTGGACGTTCGAGAGGATTGTGGAGCGCTACGGGTTTTCGACGGTGCAGTTGACCGGTCTGCTGGTGCGGCTCGATCGCATCGGCCTGCTCGAAATGCTCCCCGCTAGACGCATACGGCTGCGCATCGCGCGCAATTTCGCGTGGCTGCCCGGTGGGCCGATTCACCGCTACTTCGTGGACCGCGTGCAGAACGAATTCCTTTCCGGCGAATTCGATCCGGGCCGCGACTTGCACCGGTTCTCCTGGGGCATGTTGTCGGAAGCGTCCGGCGCCCAATTGCGCACGAAGATCGCCGAAGTGATGGACACCTTCGACGACCTGACCCGGCGCGACGAGGTTCGGGCCGACGCCGCGGCAACCGGGACCTGCTTTCTGGTCGCGCTGCGACGCTGGGAACCGACCGCGTTTCGGCAATTTCGGCCCCCAGGCGTCTCCGATGCCGGATAATCGCCCGCTATTACTTCCGGAGGGGATGCCATGCCTAAAATGGTGCTGAACCGATCTGCATTGGCCGTGCTCGCGTGCGCAATGCTGTTGGCCGGCTGCGGGCAGCAGCCGGCGTCCGATAGCGCAGCGCAACAGCCACAGTCTTATCAGAAGGTTGCGACCGCCGAGGGCGAGGTCCAGGGGACCGCGGCCGAGGGACTGATTGAATACAAGGGCATTCCCTATGCCGCTCCGCCCACCGGCGACTTGCGCTGGCGCGCGCCCCAGCCGGCGCTCGCTCGGGATGCGGTGCTGATCGCCGATCAATACGGCAACCGGTGCATACAGCGGCCGGCTACGGAAGGCTTTGCAATGGAGGACGCCTTCACTCAACCCGGGAGCGAGGACTGTCTTTACCTGAACATTTATCGCCCGGACAACGCGGATGCGGATTTGCCGGTGATGGTATGGATTCCCGGCGGCGGGCTGACGGCTGGTTCGGGCTCCCGGCCGGTGAACCACGGCGGCAACCTGGCCCGCCTGGGAGTGGTTGTCGTGGCAATCAACTATCGCCTCGGCAGTTTCGGCTTTTTTGCGCACCCGGAGCTGTCGATACAGGACCCCGACGGGGGGCGACTGTTCAACTACGGGCTGATGGACCAGATCGCCGCGCTCGAATGGGTGCGGGACAACATCGAGGCGTTCGGCGGCGATCCCGGGAACGTGACGATTTTCGGAGAATCCGCCGGCGGCTACTCGGTTTTTGCCCTGGTCGCATCGCCGGCGGCCCGGGGGTTGTTTGCCAAAGGCATTTCACAGTCCGGATACGGCCGCAGGGGGCAACCGCGGGTCGCTTCCCTGGCCGGCGAGGGCGAAGCGCCCATTGAAGAGATGGGCGTAAAGCTGGCGGAACGGCTCGGGATGTCCCAGGCCAGCCTCGACGAACTCAGGGCCCAGCCCGCGGAGAAGATCGTCGAGGCGACCGACTTCAGCAACTTCATCTCCCTTGCCACCGACGGCGTGGTTCTTACGGACGACCTGTGGCCCGTCTACGACCGGGGCGACGCGGCGAGAGTGCCCCTGATGATCGGCGCCACCGACTCCGAGTTCTCGATGGCCCCATCGGAGGGGCGGCGCGATCAGCTGGCCCGCTTCATGAGCGATGAAGCGATCGATGCGATGACGCCTTTCTACGGCAATGAGACGCAGCGCGACACATACATGTACAGCGACTACGTATTTCATGCGCAGAACCGCGGCGTTGCCGTTGCGCATGAGAAAGCGGGCAATACGGTCTATGCCTACCGATTCGCAATGCCCGGCGTGGGTGTGGAAAGACGCGAACTGAACGGCGAGCCGATCTATGGCGCCTATCACGCAAGCGACCTGCCGTATATGTTCGGTACTTTCACCGGCGATCACTTCGACCCGACCGATCCGGACGAAACGCAACGTGCCGTTTCGCAGCAGATGATGCGCTACTGGACGAATTTCGCCCGCACGGGCAACCCCAACGGCGAAGGTCTGCCCCAATGGCTGTCGGCGGAATATGAGAACATCATGTACTTCACGCCCGACGGCGTCATTTCGCGGACCGATCCCTGGATTGAGCGTCTCGACAAGCTGAACGAGTTCGTCGGCATGTGACGCGCGGCGCCCTGACAGGCCTTTCAGTATTGATAGGTCATTGTTATTAGATCATACTAGTCATCATGACGACGGTATCGATTTCCGACTTGAAGGCAAATCTGTCGCGCTACATTCGTGAAGTCCGGCGTGGCGGCGAGGTTCAGGTGCTTGACAGGGGCACGCCGGTTGCACGACTGGCGCCGCCGGTAGCTACCGGCGACGGATTGCGGAAAATGCTCGTCCGGACCGGTCTGTTGCGGCCGGGCAAGGGAAAGGCGGCCGACATCCTGGACGAGGCTCCGATTCAACTGCCCACCAGCCTTTCGGCAGCGCTCAAGGAAGATCGAGCCGACCGGCTGTGAGGTATTGGGACGCATCCGCCCTGGTTCCCCTGGTCGTTGCGGAGCCGACCAGCGACGCGGTTCGCAGCCAACTTGCCGAGGACGGACACATTGTTACATGGGCCTGGTCGCGCACCGAAATTGTCAGCGCGGTGGAGCGGCGAACCCGCGAAGGCCTGCTTTCCCGAAGGCGCCGCCGCGAAGTGCTTGATCGATTCTCCCGCTTCGCCGACACCTGGGACGAGGTGACCGAAATACTGGCGGTTCGCGCCCGCGCGAATGCCTTGCTTGCCCGACACCCGTTACGGGCGGCTGACGCAGGCCAGCTTGGTGCGGCTCTCCTGGTGCAGGAGCAATTGGCTACGCCGCTGCCGTTCGTTTGCCTGGACACCCGGCTTGCATACGCGGCGGAGCTCGAGAGTCTGCGGGTAATTCCAGAGCCCATGGCGGCACAATGATGGCGATCGCGCTCGGCTCTCCTGGTCGTGCTATAGATCGACGCTGGCTTTAAGGAGCACCCGGCGCCGCTTCGGCCTCCATCCTCCGTCGGCCCATTTCATGGCGGCCAGCGCGCCTGCTCCGAACAGCGCGTAAGAGGCGATCAGCGCGTATAGCGTTCCATCGAAGGTGTAGCCCACCAGAGCTCCCAGCGGCACCGAAACCAGCGTGGACAGCGAGGCCACCACAGCCGCGCCCACGCCGGCGATATGGCCCAGGGGCTGCATGGCCAGCGCGCCAAGGTTGCCGAACAGCAGCCCGATGCAAACGAATACGAAAAAGAGGAAGGCCATGAACAGCCAGAATGGAAGCACGCCCTCGAAAGCGAACGCCAGCCCCAGGCACACAACCGACGCGATGGTGGCCAGCAGCATGGAACCCCGCGACAGCTTGCGCATGCCGAACTGCATCACCAGGCGGCCGTTCACGAACGCCGCGGCACCGACGGCCAGCGCCAGCACCCCGAAATACAGGGGGAACAGCGCGCCCGTGTCGTAAACGTCCTGGAAGATCTGCTGCGCCGTGCTCAGGTAGGCGAGAAATGGCGCGAACACGCAGCCGCTGGCTAATGTGTATCCCAGCGCGACCCGGATCTTGACGACTTCCACCACCGCCCTGCCGATCGCGCGTGGGGAGAGCGGCCGGCGGCGTTCCGAAGGAAGGGTTTCGGGCTGGCGAATCGCAAACCATAGAAACACGATCGCGGCCACGGCAAAGAAGACCGCGAATATGGCCCTCCAGCCCCCGAGCATTTGAATCCACTGCCCCAGCGCCGGGGCGATTGTCGGAACAATGATGAATACCCCCATCGTGAAGGACATCAATCGCGCCATCTGACGACCCGCGTACTGGTCGCGCATCAGCGCCATGGTCACCACCCGCGGCGCCGACACGCCGATGCCCTGCAGCACGCGCCCGGCGATCATCATCTCGAAGCTGCGCGCGAATATGCTCATCAGACACCCGGCCATGAACAGCGCGAGGCCGGCATGGATGGCCGGTTTGCGTCCGATTCGATCGGACAACGGGCCGAAGAAGATCTGACCCATGCTCATGCCAAGGAACACCGCCGTAATAACGAACTGGACATCGTTGCGGCGCACCACCCCAAGGTCTTCACCGATCGCCGGGAGCGCCGGCAACATCGCGTCGATCGCCAGCGCAACCAGGGAAATCAGCAGCGCGATGAGTGGCACAAATTCGCCCGTACGCAGGGCAGGGGTGGCGGCAGGCTGGCTCATTCTTCCTCGTGGGGTGTCTGCGCCGTGCGCGTCAGGAGGGCGTCGGCACCGATCAGACAGTGGGACCTTGCGAATTGTACGGCCTCCCCCGGGCGGGAGTGCGTCCCATCCAGGCAAAGAGCGCGTGCCGCCCATAATAAGGGGCAGAATGCGTGCCTGATGGACGCATCAGGTCAGCACACTGCCCCTTACTGGAACGAGGCGCGCCGGGCATTGCTGGGCGCCGACCCGGTGCTGGCCGGGCTCATCCGGGCCGCCGGGAAGTCCGTGCTGCAGCCGCGCAACGACGCCTTCTATTCGCTGTCACGCTCCATCGTCGCGCAGCAGATCTCCGTTCATGCCGCGGAGGCCGTGTGGGGGCGGCTTGTCGTGGCCGTGGGCGAAATCACACCGAAAGCCGTGTGCAATCGAACCGAGAGAGAACTGCACGAATGCGGCCTGTCGCGGCGCAAGGCCTTCTACCTGCGTAACCTGGCCGAGCATTTCAGGAACGGCTCCCTGGGCGGCAATTCATGGCATCGAATGGATGACGAGGAGGTCATCGGCACGCTCATCGAAATCAAGGGAATCGGCCGCTGGACCGCGGAAATGTTCCTGCTCTTTCACCTGCTCAGGCCGGATGTGCTGCCCGTCACCGACATCGGCATCCAGAAAGCGATCGCACGCCACTACAACGCGGGAGAGCGCCTGACATCCGACGAACTGATCGCCCTTGCGGAGCCCTGGCGTCCCTGGCGATCCGTCGCCTCCTGGTACCTGTGGCGCAGCCTCGACGAGATCCCGGTCGAATACTAGTGATCCGAAGTGGAGTATTGGGCGCCGATGCCCGCCCGGTTATCAGGCGGCCTCAAGCTCGGAAATACGGAAATACGGAAATAATGATAAGCTGAACGTCCCAGGAAAATTTTCGGGGCAAGAAAAATGGCTGAGACAACCGTTGTATCCGACCGTGGGCAAATCACGCTTCCTGCCCGCCTTAGAAAACGGCTGGGCATCAAGGGCGGCGACCTGGTCATCCTTGAGGAACGGGGACACGAGATTGTGCTCAAGCCGGGTGTCGTCGTGCAGGTCGATTACTACAGCGACGCGCAGGTGGCTGAATGGGACCGGGATGACCGACTTACTGACGACGAGCGGCAGCAGATCACTGGGGCGTCCAAGAACCGTACGTGAATCGGATCTTTCTTGACGCCAATGTGCTATTCACGGCGGCGCACAATCCCCATGGAAAGGCTGCGCTGGTCATTGAATTGGCCGAAAGGGGCCGCTGGGAGGTCTACACCAGCACGTTTGCCCTGGTAGAGGCGGGGCGCAACCTGCAACGCAAGTTTCCCGAGACTTTGCCGGCGCTGGAGTCCATGAAGACTGCGCTGGAGTTGAGTTCGCATCATGAGGGCGTGCCGCAGTTGGCGGGACTTTCCGAAAAGGACCAGCCGATTTTTCGGGCCGCGCTCGCCTGTGGCGCCACACACCTGCTGACGGGCGACATTCGAGATTTTGGGCGCTTCATGAACCGGCCCCGGGAAACCCACGGCGTCCGTATTCAGACGACTGCCGAGTATCTGGCGGAATACATCGCCTGATCGGGGCGTATCATCGGGACAGGGCAGGCACCGGGAGAGGGAAAATGAAAATGAACCGACGCACGGCTCTTGGCGGGCTCGCTGCCTCGGCCCTGGCAGCGCCCGCAATTGCGGGGACGGCCGACAAAGCGAAGGGCCATGTCCCGCCCAAGCCGGAGATCGACGGCGGGGCGCTTATCAATAGGCAGCGCGCCTACGCGGTGATGGAGGAATACGGGCTTGACGGGCTCATCGCGCTCGACCCCATCAACGTCTATTACATGACCAACGTCAGAACGATAGGCGTGCGGTTCATTACCGAGTATCCCGGCTTCGCCACCATGGCGCCGGATCCGGACATGCCGATTTACCTGGTTTCCGGGTCGTCCGCGGCCTGGGACATCGCCAACCGGGACCGCGAGACGGCCGAACTCATGCCCTATGGGTACGGTGGGTGGAACGCGGCGGCATTCAACACCGACGGCCTGCCGGAGGAACCCACGGGCGGGGCGACCCGCCACTACCACTTTCGCGAGGATGTCGAACTGACGGCGCGCGAGCAGCGCTGGAAGGCGGCCTCGGACAGCTTCCGCGACGACATCGCCGCAAGCGCCGCCTGGGGCCTGGCCCGCGCGCTGAAAGCCCAGGGGATCACCCGTGGCCGTGTCGCCGTGGACGACATGCGGATCGCCCGCTTTCTCTCGCAAACGGACCTTCCGGACGTGGAATGCGTGGACGGCTACGGCATCTTCCAGCTCATCCGCATGGTCAAGACGCCGCAGGAACTGGCCTTTCAGAAGCTCGGCAGCTGGAACAACGGCGAGGCCTGCATGGACACGATCAATGCCCTGGAGCCCGGCATGCGCCATTCGGATGTGGAGCAGATCTTTCTTTACGAATGTTCGAGACGCGGCAACCGCGTGAACAACGTCATCGCCGGCATGCCCGGGGGCAATTTTCCCGATGACGGCGTGCTCGTGGCCGGCAAGCCGTATCTCATCGACTGCGTCAGCAACTACAAGGGCTACATGGGCGACATCGCGCGCACCTTTTTCTTCGGCGATCCGCCGAAGGAAGTGGAGATGCGCCGGCGCGCCAACCAACTCGCCCGCGAAGCGGTGTTCGACGCCATTCGGCCGGGCGTGAAGTACTCAACCCTGCGCCGGATCGGCCTGGACACCATGATCAAGGCGGGCATGCCCGCGCACGCGGTGTTCGTCACGCCGCACTCGGTTGGCTTGCAGCACGACGACAATCCCATGCGCATGCCCAACTGGTTCGGCGTCGAGGCGTTCGACCACGTGCTGGAAGAAGACATGACGCTAACCGTCGATCTGCCCTACCTGGAGGTGGGCTGGGGCTCCGGTCACAACGAGGACCTCTTCCGGGTCACGAAGTCCGGTTACGAGCCGTTCAATACCGAACGCGATCCGTTCGTCGTTCTTTGACTCCAGCGATGCACCGCCAGGACTGAGTGCGCCCGGTCGCCAGGCGCCGGGGTTCTTACAGCAGGTCCCACACCTCGAAGGCGACTCGTTCGCCGGACTCCATGGCGCCTTCCATGCCGCGATTGGCGGTGGCCGTGTGTTCGCCGCAGAAGTGAATCCGCCCGGCCGGCTCGATCAATGCCGGCAGGCACTCGATTACCTGCCCGGGCGCCCAGATCGCCCAGTCGCCGCCGGCGTAGGGATCGGTCTGCCAGGACTTCATGCCCGCGAGTTCGAGCTTGCCCCTGGCGGCGGGGCGCAACTGTTCGTAGGCATCCCGCACCCGGGCCATGCCGGCCTCGTGCCCCAGAGTGTCCAGGCGGTCCGCCAGGTGCCCGCGGGCCCAGGCCATCAGGCAGGTCACGGAATTCGAGTCCTCGCCTTCGCGTAACGCGCGGATCTCGCCGGCGTCCGTATCGGTCCACATTGCGGGATTGAGTCCGTCCGCTTCCCAGAACGGGCTCGTGGGCACCATGATGACCTTGGTGATCTTCTGCACCTGCACGGTGCGAATGGCCTTGGCCTTGGCCGGCGGCAGCAGCGGGTCGAATTTCACCCAGCGCATGGTGGGAATGGGCAGCGAGCAGATCACGCGCGACGCCCGGTACACGCTGCCGTCGTGGCAGTGCACTTCCACGTCCGATTCGTTGTTGCGAATACCGATGACCCGCTTGCCGAAGTGTATTTCGCCGCTGAGCGTGCCGGCCATGACGTCGGTGAAGCGCTGGTTGCCGCCTTCGACCTTGTAGGCGACGCGCGCCACGTCGCTTTGCAGCTTGAACCAGGCCTGGACGAAGTACCACATCAGCATGGACACATCGTGGGCCGAAGTTCCGTACTGCACGTTGGTGTTGTAGTTCAGCTCGATGGCCGCGTCGCTCCAGCCGAGATCCTTGAAGAACTCGTAGGCCGAGCCGTCGAACCGGGCGCTTTTCGGCTTCGCCCAGTCGGAAAATGAAGCCAGCGGGTTGTGCTCGGCAATCACGCTCTGGAAATAACCGCGCCCGGGAAAGCGGTCGCGGGCGCCGGCGGGCATCACATTGAGCGGATGCGTGGACCATTGGTCACGCGGAATGACCTCCCCGTTCAGCGCAAGTTCCACCCGGGCCGGGTCGCGGTGCGCTTCCGGCGACATGTCCCGGCGCGCGTGATGATCGATCAGCGGAATGCCCAGGCGACGGGCCGTGTCCTGCATCCGGGCGTAGGCGCCGAGAATGGAATCGCCGCCCCATTCGGGGTTGCCCGCCACGCTCTCGTGGCTGAGCAATCGCCCCCCGGGCCGCTCCCGACCTTCAATGCAGATCGCCCGCACGCCCAGTTCTTCGAGCAAATGCATCGCGTTGAGGCCGGAAAGGCCCGCGCCGATGACGATCACGTCGGGGTCCGCGCCGGCCGTAGCGGCGCTGGCAACGCGCGCGCTCAGTCCAGCCGCCACGCCCGCCTTTACGAAATCCCGCCGGCTGATTGCTGAGCTCATTGCGCCTGTGCCTCCTGAAGTGCCGGTCATGTTATATCCGCGAGCACCGCGGAGAGCAGGGCGTTGAAGGTTTCCGGGTCTTCCAGCATAAGGAAGTGCCCGACGCCGGACATTTCGAGAAACTCGAATTGCTTCGCATTCGCTTCGAGTTGCGTGATATCCGTCGGCAGGAAGTCCGAGTTGATCAGCACCAGCGGAGCGTCCAGCGATGCGACCACCGCGGTGGCGTCGTAGCTGCCGCTGGCCCGCCGGGCGCCAACCGCCGACACATAGGGCGCCGCGGCCATGTCCGCCTTTACCCATTCCCTGATGGCGGGGTCGCTCTGCTCGACGAAAGTGCGGTCCACGAAGTTCGCGATAAAGCCCGCGTAGTCTTCGGCTAGCTGTCCGAACACTTCTTCCTGCCTGTCCCGAGGCGTTTCGCGGCCGCCGCTGTGAAAGGTGTCCACGCCCACCATGCCGACCACGCGGTCGCCGAGCTGCCTGGCGGCCTCCACGATGACCTTGCCGCCCATGGAATGGCCGACCAGCACGACGTTTTGCAGGTCGAGCGCCGTTACGACCGCGGACACGTCCTCGCCGAAGGCCTGCATGGTCCAGCCGCTGCGGTCCAGCCCCGATTCCCCGTGGCCGGCCAGGTCCACATTCACCAGGCGATGGGACCGGGCAAAGTACTCAAGCTGTTCGGACCAGTAGCTGCGGTCGCAGTTCCAGCCGTGCACGAAAACCAGCGCGGGTTCGCCTGCCCCCAGGTCGTCGTAATGAATGGTCACGCCATCGGCCGAGAGCACGGTGAGCGCATTCGCGTCGGCGCCGGCGTCGGCCGCCGACGGCGGGGCTTCGACGGGCGCATTGCCCGGCGCGCATCCCGCGAGCAGGCCGAGCCCAAGCAGCAGGACCGCGCACTTGTTCATGCCCACCAGGCCATCCGGAATCCGGAATCCGTGCTGCGGACCCTCCCCGCCGTGGGCGTCGGAAAATGCGCGGGCAGCAGCCAGGCGTCGTCTTCGGCGACGGTGTTCAGCGTTTTCCGGCGGGTTTCCGCGGACATTGCCGGGTCCCAGCAGAAGCAACTCGACCATTCGGGCCGCTCGACCTGGATGGGATGATGGATCACGTCGCCCGTCAGGTAGGCGCGCTCGCCGCGGTCTTCAAGCCTGACGATCACGTTGCCGGGCGTATGGCCCGGCGCCCCGATCAGGTCGATCCCGTCGGCGACTTCATGGTCCGTCCCCACCACAACCGCCTGCCCCGCCTCGAAGACCGGCGCGACGCTGTCGGCCCACGACCCGTGGTTGACTTCGTCCGCGGGGCTGGTCTCCAGGACCTTTTGCCAGTGCTCCACTTCCGGTTTCGCGAACAGGTAGCGCGCATTGGGAAAGGTGGGCACCCATACGCCATTCTCCAGCCGCGTGTTCCACCCGACATGATCGACGTGCAGGTGGGTGCACATCACGATGTCGATGTCTTCCGGGGCCACGCCCGCGGCGGCCAGGTCTTGAAGAAAGGTGCCCCGGCGCTGGTGAAAATTGGGGTTGCGCGGCCGCGGCTTGTCGTTGCCGATGCAGCAGTCGATCAGAATCGTCAGGCACGGCGTGCGCACCACGATGCTGTGATAGGACAGGACCAGGAAATCGCGGTCCCGGTCGAAAAGTCTGGGGTCCCTCGCCGCGGCGGTGGCCCGCAGTTCTTCGCGGGTTGCGCTCGGGAAAAGGGATTCCGCCGCGTGCAGCGCTCCCTGCATCTCGACAATGCGATGCGCCCGGAACGGGCCCGGAAGCGAGAAAACGTTTTCCGACACTCGGCGCTTAGCAGCCCGTGGCAGAATCCCGCGTCGCGCCGAGAACGGCGAGACGCCCGCCTGGCAAGGCGCGAGGAGCGCGCATATCGGGCATATGCAAGCGACGAGCAACGCAGTCCAGGCGGGATGGATCGCCGGTCGAACGCAGTGGGACTTCTGCCACGGGCTGCTAGCCAAGGCGCCAGGGAATCTGCTGCGGCCCGTGGTACTGCTCCACCGA
Source organism: uncultured Gammaproteobacteria bacterium (assembly GCA_951828235.1). Lineage (GTDB taxonomy): Bacteria > Pseudomonadota > Gammaproteobacteria > Steroidobacterales > Foliamicaceae > Foliamicus. The sequence continues at coordinate 223,285 of OX639965.1, read as the reverse complement.
GCCGTCCTTCCGGTAGAAGATGTTCTGCACGAAGGTGCCGCTTTTCCGGCTGCGCACGATCACGGCCGTGGCCCGCTCGTGGTCGTCGTTGTATTCGGCGTGTATTTCCCAGGGGCCGATGCAGTCCACGTGGCCCGCGCCCACCTGCATGGTTTCGGTGGCTTCGACCTCGGCGCGGCTTGGCAGGTCGCCGGGCTTGCCGCCGTCGGTGCGACGGAAGCGCAGCACGGATTCGCCGCCGTCCAGCACGCCGTAAAGCGTCCACGAGGGGCCGTGGTCGTGCACGGTGGTCTTCGCGGCGGGCTTCTTGATCAGCCCGTTGATGACGAAACCGTAGTCCGGGTCTTCGTAAAACAGCAGGTTGGCGTGCTTGCCTTCCAGGCCCAGCCTGGCGGGGCTGGTCGGCCAGCTCTCGGCATGGGTCTTGAGATCGGGATCGGCCAGAAGCTCCTTCAGCAGGTCGGCCGCCTTGCTCCAGCGCGCCGCCTCGTCGGGCTCGTTCTCGTGCAGGTCCCGCAGCCCCGCGATAAAACCCGCCACGGCCGGCAGCATGGGCCCGCTCATCAGAAATCGAGGTTTACGCTCACGCCCGCCTGGCGCGGCATGGGAAGGCCAACCAGCGCCACGGCGCCGAACCGGAACCCGGTGGTGAGCGCGTCCTCGTCGAAGAGGTTGTTGACGAAGGCCGTAAGCCGGACCGTGCCCGTATCGATGCCGCCACGAACGTTAACCAGCGTGCGCGGCTCGATCGTTTCGAGATTCAGTTCGTCGATGAACATCTCTCCGCGGTAACTCACGTCGACTCCGGCAAATACCTGGCTCTCGCCGCCAAAACCGCTGAAGGGCGAGGTGTACTGCAGGGACGCGAAAAGCGAGTTGTCTGCCGTGCGCGGCGTTTCGTTCCCGGACACATCGGCGTCGCCCAGCACCGTGATGGCGTTGTTGGACTCGAAGACCTGGAATTCCGTATCGATCCAGCTATAGCCCAGGCTAGCCGACCAGCATTCGCTCAGGATGGCGGCCACGGAAAAGTCCGCGCCCACTACATCCGTTTCCCCGGCGTTGATGAAATAGCTTCCGTAGTTCGGGTCCGGATCGTTGAAGCGGTACACCTGGTTGGTCCAGTCGATAAAGTAGCCGGCGGCCTGGAAGTTCAACCTGCCCTCCAGGGCGGACAGCTTGGTGCCGAACTCGTAATTCCACATTTCCTCTTCGTCCACGATGAAAAAACCGGGCGGTGCGGATGGGTTGAAGTTTCCAGGCTTGTTGCCTTTGGCCGCGCTGAAGTAAAGCAAAGTGCCTTCATCAAGTTGATATTCGGCCAGCACGCGGGGCAGGAAGGAATCGAAATCGTCCGATTGATCACGGCCGGTTTCGGGGACAGTAAGTTCAATTTCTTCTCCCTGGAGGCGCCCGTCGAAACTCAGGGTCAATTTGTCGGATACTTCGACGGACACTGAACCGAACAGCGACATGCTGGTAGAAGTCTTGAACGACGGCGGTCTGCGGAAATTACGAATTCTGGCGGTATTGAAATCCTCGTCGAACCAGGAGGCACCGGCCAGCCAGCGCCACTGTCCCTCATCCGGGGAAGCAATGCGGAGTTCCGCGAAACTGGACTCGATTTCGCGCTCGGTTACAGTCTGAAAGATGCTGCATCCGGGACCGGCGTAGGGACCGGAACAGAGGAAGAAAAGAAACGAACTCACATTGGGATCGTAGTTGCCGTCCGACTCGTTGACCGTATCTTCCTTGCCGGTGCCGGCAATGACACTTAGCTCGTAACCGTTGGTAAACTCGTAATTCACGTTCAAACTGGCGCGGATAGTCTCCGAGTCGAGACCGGGGTTGGGCAGCTGATCGGTATTGCCTCCGATCACGGAAATGGCCGGAAATTCCAGCTCGCCCATATTCAGCGCGGTCGTTGCCCGCGCCGCTTCGCCAAACTCCGCGTCGGTGTAAGACACCATCAGGTCGGCGGTGAACTGCTCCGACGGCGTCAGACGCAATGTGGCGGAGATGGAGTCAATGTCCTGCTGTCCCATCTTCGCGCCGTTGGTGATGTTGGTATAGGGGCTGCCCTGGCTGAAGGTGCCGGCGCTGACGCGAAACAGCACCTTGTCTTCGGCTATCGGCCCGGACAGCGATCCGCTCACCTGGTATTCGTTTTCCTCGGCGATCGAAAGCCGCAGATTGCCCTGGAAATCGTTGGTGGGCTTCTTGGTGATGTAGTTGATGGCGCCCGAGAAGGAGGCCCGGCCGAACAGGGCGCTTTGCGGGCCCTTGGTGACTTCGACCCGCTCCACGTTGTCCAGCATCACCGTGTACAGCGAACCGGACACGTAGACGCCGTCGATGAACTTGGAGGAATTCTGAAGCGTGGGGTCGCCGGTGTTGGTGGATACGCCACGGAAACTGGGTGAATCGCCGCGTCCCTCGGCCTCGTAGCTCTCATAGTTTACGCCCGGCACCGCGTTAACCAGGTCGGCGATGGTGGTGTAGCCGGCGCGCTCAATCTGCTCGGCGCTGAACGCGGAAATCGTCAGCGGAATGTCCAGCAGCGATTCGTCACGCTTGCGCGCTGTGACCACGATTTCCTCGAGTTGCACGCCCTGGGCCAATGCCGGCTGGCTGATGGGAAACGCAAGAACGCTTGCGGCAATCGGTATCAATAAGTGTTGTGGCTTCATCCCGGCACTCCCAAGTCTTTGGCCCCAAGAGCCGCAAAGGCTCTCGACCCGGGAAATTTAACACACTCCCCCAAACATCGTGTCACTATGTGAAATATTTGGGGATTATTTGGTAGGCTCTGCCGCCGACAGTTCTATTTCAATCTTGGGGGCGAATGCAAAAGATAAGAATAAGCAAGACGACGATCAAGGCGCTCTCCATCCTGGAGGAGTTGAATGCGTTGGGGGAAGCCCGCAACTCGGAAATCGCGGACGCCCTGGAGCTTCCCCGCCCAACCTGCTATCGGCTCCTTCAAACGCTCTGCGAGGCCGGGGTGGTTCTGAGTGATCCCAATACCCATGTGTACCGGCCTTCCGAACGAGTGCTTGCGCTGAGTTGCGGCTTCGAACAGGAAACCTGGGTTTCGTTGTGCGCCAAGCCGCACATGAAGGAATTGGGGGCCGAATTGCTGTGGCCCATTGCCATTGCAACGCTGTCCGGTCCTTCAATGGTGCTGCGTGAGACCACCGATCCCGACAGCCCGCTGGCGGTACGGCGTTACCTGGCCGGCCGGCGGGTGGGATTGTTGTCCACCGCCACCGGGCGCGTGTACCTGGCTTACTGCTCGGCTCAGCAGCGCGACATATTGATCCAGGTACTGCAGAAGTCACGAAAGCTGGAGGATTTGGCGGCCAGAAACCCAGCCGCTGTGGCGCGCCGCCTCCGCAGGATCAGGCAACAGGGATTTGATACCAGCCGTCTTCAAAGACAGTCGATTTCCTGGGGAGCCATGGCCGTGCCGGTATTCGCACGGGGGCAGATTCTGGCCAGTTTGAGTGCGCGCTACATCCGGAAGGCTGTGACTCGGGAGGCTGAAAAGGAAAAACTGCTGCCGCAGCTGCAGGAGACCGCCAAACGTATTGGTGCAAGTTTCGAAGCCTCTTCGGGCGACGCTGTCGGCCGCGAAGTGAACCTCTCCGTTGCATCGAATGAGCGCCGTAAGAGTCTATGATTGCGCGGTTGTGAGTCATTCGGCCAAGCCGCCCGGCATGTTGACGCCCCTGAGCAACCCGGGATTTTCCATGCTCTGGTCGGCCAACACCCTTTCGCTGACGGCGTTCTGGATGACGGAGGTGGCCTGCGCCTGGCAGATGCGCGTCATGACCGATGCCGATCCCCTGCTTGTCGCGTCCGTCTATACGGTCCTGCAGCTTCCGATCATGTTCCTGGTCATTCCCGCCGGAGTCATTGCCGACCTCTCGGACCGGCGGCGCGGGATGATGTGGACCCATGCCTGGCTGGCCTTCAGCCTTGGCGTACTGTTCTGGCTGACATGGACCGGGCGGATAACGCCGTTGCTCCTGCTGGTCTGCCTGCCGCTGATTTCCATCGGGCTGTCGATGCGCATGCCCGCGATCGCCGCGCTCATACCGGACATGGTGCGCACCGACCAGATTCCCGCGGCGGTGAGTCTCAACAACGTGGCTCAGAACGGTTCCCGCCTGGTCGGCCCGGCGCTTGCGGGAGCGATCATCGCCGGCCTGGGCGTGGCCGCTGTCCTGGCGCTCAACACGGCCATCATGGCCCTGATCGTTCTGATGTTTCTGCGAATGCGCTATCGCCCGGAGACGAGCGATCAGGAGGTGAAACCGCAACGGTTCCGTGACGCAGTGAAGGAAGGCGCGCTGTTCGCCGCGCGCACGACCTGGAAACGCAACATACTCATCCGCCTGTCCATCTTCTTCGCCTGCGCCGCGGCCATTCCCGCGCTTATGGCCGTGAGCTTCGACAACAGCGAGACCTACGGGATCATGTACGGCTGCTTCGGCGCCGGCTCGCTGCTGGGCGTGTTCGTTATCGGCAAGCTGGGCTACAAGCGGCTCAACAACAGGCTCAACGGCGGACTTCTGGTAAGCGCGGTCTGTATCATTCTGTTCGGCGTGGTTGACGAGCCGCTGCAGGCGGGGCCGCTGCTGGCCTGCATCGGGGCGAGCTGGCTGTTCTGCATGAACAGCATCATGGTCGCCGCCCAGATGCAGCTTGAGCCGGGTATGCGCGGGCGCGGTCTGTCCTTCATCTACACCCTGGGAACCGCCAGCCTGGCCGGCGGCGGACTGTTGTGGGGAGCGGTGGCGCGCGGCACCAGTCCCGCCGTGGCGCTGATTGCATCCGGCGCCTGCCTGCTGCTGGCCCTGGCCGCTACCTACCGGCTGAGCATCGCCGCCCCGGAAGCGGCGCTTGCTCCGGCCGCTGCGTCGCCGCAAGAGCAACTCTAGCTGCGCTGCGCCCTCGGCGCGGCCGCGCGTCCGCGCCGGCGCCTACTCCAAGCTTAGAAGTTGCGGCGTACTCGAACGCCGGCCTGCAGCGGATTCGGCACAGTGACCAGGAACTGGCGTGCGAAGTTCCTGGTATTCACGAACGGCTGGATGCTGACCGGATCATCGCTGTCCAGCAAGTTGTCTACGTATCCTTGCACCGACCAGTTTTCATTCTCGACAGCGGCACGCAAGTTGGCGAAAAAGCGGCTCCCGGTTTCGGCAAGGTTGGCCGTGCTCGCATACTGGGTCGAATCGTAGCGTCCGTCCACCTGGGCGTACCAGTTCCAGCCGCCACCTGCCGCTCCATGAATGCGGATGGCCGCCGTGAGCGAGTGATCCGACGAGAACGGCAGGTGGCTCTCGCCGGTCGTGACGATGCCGGCTCTCGCAGCCCTGCTGTCCTGAGCGTCGAATACGCGCGCGGGATTGTTTGAATAGCCCAGCGAGACATCGACGCTTTGTGTCGGGGATGCTTCGACGGAGACTTCAAATCCCTTGACTTCGGCCTCGCCCGCGTTGCTCGTGAAGCCCAGTGAGGTGCCGTCCGGATGTATGAACTGGTCGTCGATCTGGATGTTTGTCCAGTCCACGAAGAAGACTGCGGCGTTGACGGTCAATCTGCCGTCCTGCCACGTCGACTTCATTCCCGCCTCGTAGCTCCAGGCTTTTTCTTCCTTGTATGCAATGAGCTCCAGGGGCAGGGTTCCGACGCCCGCGCCCAGTGCGGTATTGAATCCGCCGGGCTTCGATCCCTTGGCGACCGAGGCATACAGCATGACGTCATCGGAAAACTCGTAGTCCGCGGTAAGTCGCGGCAGGCTGTTTTCAAACGTCTCATCGAGCGGGAACGGCTGCCCGTCCCGTGTGCCGTTCGAGGACAGCTCTTCCCGGCTCCAGCGATATTCCGCGGAAACAGTGAATTGATCGGTCAGGTCGTATGACGCCTGGCCGAACAAGGCCGTCGATTCGATCTCGTCGGATTGAGACACGAACGGGGTGCGGGCGATCTCATTCGGATAGATGCCGAGGCGCGACTGCCCCATTTCGTTGTTCTCCTGGTTGTAGAAATAGCCGCCGACCAGCCAGCGAAAGGAACGATCATCCTGGCTGGTGAAACGAAGCTCCTGGCTGATCGTGTCGATATCGCGAATAATGATCTGGCGAAGGTTGTTGAAGAACGGCGGACCGGCCGGTATGTCGGGCGAAATCCCTTCGAAGTCCGAGTCCTGATCATTGTGCATCTCGGTATTCGTGATGCCGGTCACGGAACTGACGGTTCCGAAGCCTGTATCCCATTGCAGATCCAGACTTGTCCAGGTGAATTGGCGATCCAGACCGACACAGTGGTCGCAGTTGTGTGTAATCAGGTCGGGGTCGGCCTCAACTTCGCCAATGAACCATACCTGGCTGGCCCTGGCGCCGGTTTGCGTATTGGAACGCACAATGTGGCGTTGCGGCTGCTCTCTGAATTCGTCGGAATAGGAAATCCGAAGATAGGCGTTGAAATTGGCGCTCGGCTCCCACAGGGCGGAAGCCACGACAGTGCTGAACTCGTGTCCGCCAACCGTTCCTTCGTCGGTGAGATTGTTCTTGTAAAAGCCATCGGCGTCGCTGTACCGGGCGCTGAACGCCACCGCGAATTGCTCGCTCAGCGGCAGGTTCACGCGGGCGCGCCCTTCATACAGGCCGTCGGTCGCCCCTTCGATCTCGACATAACCGTTGGTGCTGTCCGTCGCGGGGCGTCGGGTTACGTAATTGATCGCTCCCGAAAGGACGCCGCGGCCAAACATCGCGCTTTGCGGTCCCTTGACGACCTCAATGCGTTCAATGTCCAGTGTCTCGGTGTTCAGCCCGGCACGGTAGGGCATGTCAATGCCGTCCACCAGCACGCCCAGCGTAGGCTGGCTGGCGCCACGGATATTGGATTGCCCCCGAATCGCGGGACGCGCGTCCACGTACCCGAACCCGTCGTCCATGGTGAATCCGGGAGTCAGCCGCGCCAGGTCATCGAGGTTGGAAATCTTCTGTTGCTCAATATCGAGGCTGCTGAATGCCACGACGGAAAGCGGAACTTCCTGCAGCGTCTCCGAACGCTTGCGCACGGTCACGACGATCTCCTCCAGCGCCTCGTTCTGGGCAAACGCCGCGGAGTAGGGAAGGGCCGTGAGCACCGCAAGGATGGCTGCAAGAAATGCAAGGAGCCTTCCGGCCGCCGGCGCGTTGAATTGAATGCTGCCCTTCATGATGTCCCCTCCGTTCGGCCAACAGGATTCCCGTAGGGGAGCAGGCGGCAAGACTCCGCTCACCACGGGATCAAGAGCATAGCATGGGCGCCCGGATTGGATGCCGCGGGGGCGCGGTGCGGAGCGGGGTTCCGCGACGGGCGGCTAGAGGGTCTTCAGGTAGGCGATGATGGCCGTGCGGTTTGCCTCCTGGGGCAGGCCCACAAAGGCCATGGAGGTGCCGGGGACCAGGGTCGCGGGACGCAGCAGCCAGGTGTCGAGTTTTTCTTCGTCCCAGACAAAATCCTGCTGCCTGAGCGCATCGGAATACAGCGAATCCTCAAGGCTCGCCGCCGGCCGATTGAGGATGCCCGCCAGGTTCGGCCCGATCTTGCTGCCCTTGACCTCCTCGGTCGCGTGGCAGGCCCGGCAGAACACGTAGAGCCGCTTGCCGCGCGAAACCAGCCGGGGGTCCGGCGGCTCGGCCGTTGCGGTTTCCCTGGCCGGCGCGTCGTCGTCGGCTGCCAGGGTCGCGGGAAGAGCCGTGATCCCAATGAACATGACCGCGCACAGGACGCTTGCGCCAAGTGTGTTCCTGATTTCCATGACATTCATGCCCGCTGAAGGATTTCGAAGGCCGCCCGCTCGCCGCTTTCCATGGCCGATTCCATCCCGAACTCCATTCGCCGGGTGTGTTCTCCCGCGAAGTGCAGGCGGTCGTGCGGAACGATCATTTCCCTGGCGAAGCGGGCGATCTGGCCGGGCGCGAACATGTGGCGGCAGCCCTGGATCAGCGGGTTCTTGCGCCAGCCGTACAGCGCCATGAAGCGAAACTTGCCGGCCGCAGCCGGGCGAATGCGGGCGATCTCCGATTCGATCACGGCAAGCGCCTGGTCGTCCGGCAACTGGTCGATGCGCGCCGAGGTCATTCCGGTGAAGGTCAGAATGAACCGGTGCTTGTCCTCGCCCGGCCGCTTCTCCATCACCCACATCGTCTGAACGGTCCCGTCCGTCCAGAACGACGGTTCCAGCCCGTCCTCTTCCCAGTACGGCTCCTCCACAAGGCCATACGCGCGGGTCGTGCCGCGATAGCCCAGCGTGAGGACCGCTTCGGCCTGGCGCCCTGCGAATCCCGGCGACACTGAAATATTGCGCAGGGTAGAAAACGGCACAGCGGCCACCACGAAGTCGGCGCGGTAGCGGCTGCCGTCGAGGCAGCGGATTTCGGCGTCCGGTCCGGACATGTCGATCGCCGCGGCCACCTTGCCCAGGCGGACCCGGTCGCCGAGCGCCGCGGCCATGGCTTCCGGCAGTCTCGAAGTGCCGCCGGCGATGTTGCGGATTGCGGGAATCTCCTCGTGCTCTTCGTTCGTCCCTCCCAGGCCGAACGCCGTGTCCGTGTCTTCCGACTCCGTCCTGCCGAAATTCGCGTCGAACACGGTTCGCGTGCGCTCCTGCATGATGGCGAGGCTGGAAGTTGTGCGCAGGTCCAGGTAGTAGTTGGCGAACCGCAGAGCGGCGGGCGAAGCGCCGCTTTTCCGCAGCAGTTCAAGCATTGAGACGTCGTAGGAGAAGAACTCGGGCGAGAGCCAGTCATCCAGTTCCTTAAGCGGGTTCAGCCGGCCGAGCAGGGTCATGCCCACCAGCGACGGCGGTATGTCGCGCTCATTGTCCGCCAGCTTGTTGACCGGCGAGTCGGCCCAATCCCCGGACCGCACCCAGGTCCCGTCCACAAGGTTGGACATTGGCATGATGAAACGGTGCTGGGGGATCAGCTCGAGGTCCAGGCGGGAGCACATGTCGAGCACCCGCGCATACGAACGGCCGATCTGGCTGGCGCCGTATTCGGGACGCGTTTCCACTTCGTCGCCGGTGCGGGCCCGGCCGCCGACGCGCTGCGAGCCTTCCAGCACGATCACATCGAGGCCGAAGTCGGACAGCAGCAGGGCGCTGTTCAGGCCCGAGAGCCCGCCGCCGATGACCACCACCGTGGACTTTTCCGCCGCAAAGCTCCTTGAGGGCTTGAGCAGAGGGTAGGAGAGCGACAATGCGGAGAGCGATAGCGCTCCCTTGAGGACCTGTCTGCGCTTGATGCTCATGTTCGATTTCCCGGACTGTATCGGCGCCAGGTTGTGGCTACACCTGGATCGACTCTGCCTTGCGGCGGTCCGTCTCCGCCAGCCGCCTGGCCTCTTTCGGTTTGAGGGCTGGGCCGTAGACGCGGCTGGAAGTGACCGGCGCGTTGGGATCGACACCGCTCGGCCGGACGAACACGCCTCGCGCGTAGAAGCTATCGAGCCGTTCCTTCAGCGGACCGAAGCCGATGTACGGGTTCTCCAGCGGATCCGGTCCCCAGAGATTGTTGGGCAGTCCGACTTCGCCGGCGTAGATGTGCGCATAGACCTCCGGGTCGTCCCATAGCGGCAGGTTCGTCATGGGGTTGGCGCGGGCCCTTTGCAGCGCCTTCAGGTCGATGGTGCCGGTGAGAATGCAGCCTCCCGGCCCGTCCGCCACACCCTGGATCGTGCCGTCGAAGTTGACGACCTTCGAATGCCCGCGCATCTGGCTGGTCGGGAACTCGCCGTTGCCGTGATGAAAAAACTCCGCGCCGGGCATGGCGGACAGCACGTAGGCGGTGTTCTCGAATCCGCGCGTGGCGCGCGCGGCATCCCAGCCCGACCGTTGGCTGCCATGTCCTTCGGAAGTGGGGTGAATAATCACTTCCGCTCCGTATTTTGTCATCATGCGCGCGATTTCCGGGTGGGCCTGGTCGAAGCACACCATGGTCGCCAGCCTGCCGATCGGCGTGTCGGCCACCGGGAACAGGAAGTCGTAACCGAAGATGTCCAGGTAGCGGTCATATACGCTGCTCGGCGTGGTGTCGGGCAGCGAACCCCAAACGTCGGCGCACTGAATCTTGCGGTAGCGATGAATGAGATTGCCGGTGTCATCCAGAATGAATGCGGAGTTGAAAACGTGCCCGGGCAGCCTGTCGTCGATCTCGAAGGTGGAACCCGCCACGTAGACCTTGTGCTGGAGGGCGAAATCCTGCAGCAGCTCCATCTCCGGGCCCGGGTAGCGTATGGCCAGGCGCTGCAGCGTGATGGGCGAGCGATAGCCGTGTCCCCCCTGGCCATGCATGAAGAACTCGGGCATCACCACCAGCTTGATGCCGGGGTTGGACGCCAGCCGTCCCGCCAGCCGCAGCGCCCTTTGCGTGTTCCTGCGGCGCAGATCGTCCGCGTCGTGTTCCCGCTTGATGATCTTTCCGACAGTCTGCGTCAGGATCACGTCGTATTGCTCAATGCGGTCGGGCTGCGACGGGGCGGGATTCTGCGCCAGGCGGTGCTCGCACTCGGCGATCCACGCCTCACGGCCCCTGGGCGGGCGCGAAAGCGGTTCGGGACGCCGCTCGATGAGCCGCTGGTAGCCGTCGGCGTAGAGGTTCGCCCTGAGATGCAGCGGCTGCACGGCGAAGATCTCGTTGCGGCGGCGCCGCAGCCGCTCGATGTCGAGGTCCGGCAGCAGCAGGTCCGCCTCGCCGGCGGCGTGGGTGGTAGCGCCGTTGAAATCGATGAGGCTGGAGCAGCTTGGCCCCTGGGGCGTGCCGCCCAGCGCGCCGGCGACGGCCACGAAGGAGGTGTTTTCCCAGGCGCGCGCCCGGCGGGCGTTGCGGCGCGACTGGAACAGGTGATCGCTGACCTCGGCCACCGGGTTGAGGATGATCTCGGCGCCGGCCCAGGTGAGTGCGCGCGCGTAGTGCGAGAACAGCACGTCCTCGCCCGGCAGTATGCCCACCTGGCCGATGGGGGTGCTGGCGATCCTGAAATTCGCGGGGCGGCCCACGGGCGCCGTCGCGTCCTCACCGAAACCCGTTACAAGGTCCGGTGAGATTTTCGGAACGGTGAGCAGCGGTTCGCCTTCCGCCGAAAGCAGAAAGCCGATGGTGGTTACCCCGTCCTCGCCCGCCACGCCGGCCGCCCCGGCGAGCATGACGCTCTCGGTGGAAGCAATGTCGCCGAGCGCCGCCAGCAGCGTGTCCTGTTCCGGGGCGTCGTCCGCGGGGGCCGCCCACGGTATCAGCAGAAGAGGTTCCGCCTTCGGATCGAGCTGGCGCCGGCGCACCAGTTTCATTGCGTTTTCCACATGCGCCGCGAGTGCCTCCGTGTCCGTAGCGCTCCAGGCCCGTTGCGAAATGATCAGCATCGTAGTGCTCCCGATTGATTCACGCCGGCTTGCCGGTTCAAGCCGTACTTGTGCCTTCGGCTTTCAGCATAGCTTGCAGCCGCCGGTTGATTTCCCGCTGCTTGTCCAGCGATACGTCGAACTTTGATACCACCCACAGCACCAGGAAGCACCCCAGAACGCAAAATCCGGCGGAGAAATACGCCAGTGCCTCCACTTTTTCCCAGGGGACCGAGCCCACCGGCGCGCCCGCCGGAAAACTGATGATATCGAGGTAGATTCCGGTCAACAGCACCATGACCGCGCCTGCGGTCTTGATGGCGAAACTCCCGAACCCGCTGATCAGCGCCTGCTGCCGCATGCCGGTGTTGACTTCGTGCTCGTCGGCCACATCGGAGCCCAGCGATGCGATGGCCACCAGGTATATGCCCAGCAAAACTCCCGCCGCCATGAACATGCCGATGAGCGCCCAGGCCAGTTCCCGGGACGCCGGTGGCGGCAACACTCCGAATACCGGCAGCAGCACCGCCAGCGCCGTCAGGGCGGTGAATCCGGACATGCCCACCGCAATGCAACGCTTGCGGTCCAGTGTCTTGACCGCGAACGGCAGGACAATCGCCCCGGTGGCGGCGCCGATGGCCTGGGCCGAGGCCAGCCAGCCGGTCAGGTCGGCCGGCGTTTGCCACAGATAGGTGATCAGGTGCACCCGCAGCACCGAGATGGAACTGATGGCGAAGAACACCACGATGGCCAGCATTAGCGAACGGCGGACATTCGGCGTTACGGTCATGGCCGAGATGACGGCCTTGAGGACCGCGACCGGCCCGATGCGCGGCTTCGGCCTCGGCGGCTCCAGCCGTTCGATCCCGACGACGGGTTTGAGCGTTCCGGCGATGTTGATCATCATGGCAAGGACTGCGACCGTGGCGAAGGCGGCGGCAAAGGGCGGGTAGTTGGCCGGGTCCAGTTGTCCCCGCGAATAAGAAGCGCTTTCCAGAAAAAAGTAGCCGAAGGCCAGCAGCGGCAGGCCGATGCGGGCTCCCTGCATCCCGACGGTGCCGAAAGCCTTGATTCTCGGGCGCACGCTTATATCGCGGCTGAGCTCGGCGCCGACGGCCTTGTAGGGCACATGAAACAAGGTAATGAACAGCCGGTTGAGAACGGCGAAGAGCAGCAGCCAGGCAAACAGTCCGCCCTGACCGAGCCCTTCCGGCGGCACGAACAGGGCATAGAAGCAAAACCCGAAAGGCACGACGGCAAACATCATCAGAGTGTGCCGGCGTCCGTACTTCCAGCCCTGGGCGCGGTCGGACAGAAAGCCAACGTAAGGATCGGATACGGCATCGACGATGAGCGCAATCAGAATTGCGACGCCCGTCAAGGTGCCCGACAGGCCATGCACCTGGGCATAGAGAAACAGGACGAAGGCATTCCAGGACCAGTTCTTGATGCTGTCGGGAATGTTGCCGACCCCAAAGGCCGCCATGGTGTGCAGCGGCGTCTTTAACTCAAGCTGGTTGGCCCCGGAAGGGTCGGGGTTGCCGGGCGCGCTCACGCCTTGCCGTCCTCGCCGATCCACTCCTTCATTTCAGGACGGTAATGATGCATTTGCTCCAGGTACTCCGCCGGCAGGCTCTCGACATCGCGCGCCTTGTGCCCGGAGGCGTGCCAGACGGCAATGCCCGCGTCGGCCGGCATGTTCATCCAGCGCTGAAACGGCGCGACGAAGGTGGAATTGAACCGGGTCTCCAGGCGCGGCGCGGCGAAATCGGCCGCCGCCGCCCGGCCCAGAAAGCCCGTCGCAAACTCCTTCATCGGAATCGGCCGCCCTTCGGGGCGGTCCTTGTAGCCGTTGTGCATCGCGTAGTCGCCCTGAGCGGTCCACATGAGATGGATGACCGCCTCGAAGCCCGAGTTCTCGTCCCTTTCCACGATGCCGCGCTCATCCAGGAAGACGATCCGCTGCGCGCCGGAGATGTTGGGCTCCACGGTGAGCTCCTCCCCGGTAACGGGGTTGCGCCAGGGTTGGCCGCTCAGGGTCTCGTTGGTCTCGGGGTCCTTGAGCAGGGTGAAGATCCGGTACTGGAATTGGTATTCGCCGTCGCCGAGATCGACTATGCGTTTCATCTCGCATCCTTCCAGGCGGAACAGCATTTCGGGATGGCGGTCCGCGTATATGCCCAGGTAGGCGCCGCGCCACCATTGCGGCGAGATCCGGCCCGACAGGTCACCCATGGAACGCAGGAAGTTGTGAAATGCCTTCTGCGGATCCAGCATCCAGTCGTCCTTGAGGTCCGGTGAGTCCTCGAAGTCCGCGGCGAAACCTGCCGAGGGCAGGAAACCCGCGATTCCCGGCAGCAGGCCCAGCCCGGCCGCGCCCAGCAACCCGCGCCGATCAAGCAATAATTGTTCGTTGTTATTCATTCAACCCCTTTTCTCTGGGAGCGAGGATGTCCCGTCCTCCGCCGGGGAACGAAGGCGTCCCGCCTTCGCGGAGGAGGGGACGTCCTCTCTCCCATCACGGCAGGCGCCCCATGGCCTTGAGCCGGCGCGCGAACCTCGACGGCTCGCTGTCGAATTCCGGCGACTGTTCGAATCGGTCGCCCAGGTCGGCGCGTGCAGCGGCAAGGTAGCCCTCGTCCAGTTCGTCCAGCGAGGTGATCTTATAGCCTTGCACGTGCCAAAGGAGGTGGCCAGCGTGGTCCGCCATCTCCATCCACGGGAAAAACGGCATCAGGACGTGGCCGGCGAAGTTGGCCGGCACGCGGGTCCGGTCCGGGTCGGCGAGGTCGGCGCTGCGGGCAAACATCGTGAGCTTCGAGCCGGCCGGCGGGCGGATGAACTCGTCCGGCCACCTGTTCTCGCCCTGGAACGACACCGTCTCGCCCACATGCCGGACCACGACGTCGAATTCCGAGTCGGCGTAGAAATCCGGGTAGGCCTCGCGCATGACGCGATAGACCACGCCGCGCGGCGAGATCTCGCGTCCCTCGCTCATGCGGCTGATATTGGGCCTGACCGTGTTGCGCGCACCCGTGAACGGGTTGTCGAATTCGCGCATCACGAGATCGCTCTCGAAATCGCAGTAGTAGCTAACCAGGCTGTCGAAGCTCAGGAATTCCGTGTCGGAAAGCGGCCTGATCCACTGCTGCTCGCACCCCTTCACCCGCACGGCCGGCACGAGTCGGTCGGGCGGCAGAAAGGCGTAGACCTCGGCGCGCGTGGCCCAGATCACCCTCCCGGAGTCCAGCCGGCTGCTGGCCTTGACGAAGGTGCGAACGCGCGACCCCAGGTCTTCGAGGTCGAGTTCGGGGTCGTTCGCGGCCTTTGCCGCGGCGGCCGGCATTGGGGCGCCCCAACCGGCGGCGAGCACCGCGCTGCCGCCCAGCATGCCCAGGAGCTGCCTGCGGTGCATCGCCCGATCAGCGTTCATTAGGCATTTGTCCCCGAATCCCTCCACCGCGTATCGCGGTCCACAGGGGCCAACAGTGTACGAGACGTCGCGCCGGCGGGGAAGTTCGGCGCCCGGGCGCACCGCCGGGTCGGCACGCATCTCCGGCGCCAGCGCGTAAACTCTTTCCACGGACGGATTACGGAAATCGAATTCATGACACGACGCATCAGCCGGCGGGACGCGCTAAAGGCCTTGAGCCTCGCCGCGGTAGCGCCCGCGCTCGGCTGGCCCAACGCCGTGCGTGCCACGACGCAGTCGGACGTCATCGTGATCGGCGCCGGGCTCTCGGGACTCTACGCCGCCTCGCTGCTCGCCGAGGAGGGCGCCAAGGTGACGGTGCTGGAGGCCCAGGACCGTTTGGGCGGGCGCCTGGAAAGCTTCTACGACCTGCCCGGAGCGCCGGAAGCGGGCGGCGACAGCATTCTCGGCGGGTACGCGCGCGTGCAGGCCACCGCCCGGCGGCTCGGCCTGCGCCTCATCGACCATTCGTCCAAGCGCGGACTGTCCAAGGCGGAAATCGCGCTGAACGGTGAGATCATTCCGCGCGCGGCGTGGCCCGGGCATCCGCGCAACCTGCTGCCGGACGGTTCGAAGAGCGAGTTTCCCGGCCGGCGGTTCTTCGAGAAAGTCGTGGAAGCGAACAGTCCTCTCGCCAGCCACGACGACTGGCTGCTGCCGGCAAGCCGCTCCCTGGATGAGTCGGTCTACGAGTTCCTGAAAACGGTGGGCTGGAGCGACGGCACGATCGAGCAGAACTACGAGACCAACATCGGCCGCGGCACCTCGGCCCACGACTGTTCCGTGCTGACCTGGTATTTCCGCGTGGCCTGGAACGAAGTGCAGCGCCAGTTGGGCACGCTTTTCGCAAAGGTCGAAGGCGGCAACCAGCGGCTGCCGGAAGCCATGGCCGCAGCCTTGCCGGGCGACGTGCTGCTTCAGCGCCGCGTTACCGGGATTTCGCAGGAAGGGCGAGGCGTGGAAGTCCTCACCGACGACGGCGAACGGCACCTGGCGCAGCAGGCGATCTGTGCGCTGCCCGTCAGCCCGCTGCGCTGGATCGGCTTCGACCCCGTCCTGCCGCCCGTGCTCGCCCGGGCCACGAAAGTGCTGCCCTCAATGATGATCACCAAGACTGTCCTGCAGGCCGAGAAACACTTCTGGGAAGACGACGGCCTGGATCTCGCCATGTGGACGGACACGCCGCTCGGCGAGGTGCGCGCGCTGCGCCAGTCGGCGGACAGCCCCGAGATCACCGGCCTGATCGCCCGCGCGAGAGGCTTCACCGCCCAGCGGCTGGACCAGCTCGGCGAAGCTGCGGCGCGCGAACTCGTCGTAAGCGAGTACGAGCGCCTGCGGCCTGCGGCGCGGGGCATGCTCAAGGCCGTGGGCTACAAGAGCTGGACCATGGACCCGTACGCCGGGGGCGCATGGACCGAATGGCGGCCGGGCCAGCTTCACGCCTACCTGCCTGCGTTCTCGGATCCTTTCGGCCGCCTGCGCTTTTGCGGCGAACACACGGCGGTGTCGAACCGCGGCATGGAAGCCGCCATGGAATCCGCCGAACGCGCCGCCATCGGCGCACTACTGGAGCTTTGACCTCCCGAGCATGGCGGCAAGGCCGGGATTCGCGATGAGGGCGCTGTCGAATCCGCGCTGGCCCGGCCCGTAAACAAATCCCTCTGCGAGGATGCCGAAGCTCCCTGAGCCAAGCCTAATCGATAGGTGATGCTGCAATCCGAATTCCAACATGATTTCTCGTTGTGTGTATTAGACCTCTCCCCCGAATTTCGTGAAGAGGTGGACCACGGACAATAATGATGTCGCGAAGTACTCGACCCTCGCATCGTCCAGCCGTCCAAGCTGACCCGTCTAGGGGTGCGCCCCGGAAGGTGCGGTTCCAGCAATCGCCGGTCCACTCGCTAACACCACTTCCGATGTGACAGAGACCGAACGCATTGGGTCGTGTGCCGCCAATCAACTGCCTTCCAAGGAAGTTGATCGGGCTTGGTTCTAGGGAATCGCGATCACACCACGAAGGCGAGCCCTCGTACTCCTCCGGCGGTAGCGGGAACGCCCGAGCCACATATTCCCACTCAGCTTCGCTGGGCAGGCGATACGGTCTGCCCGTCTCCGCCCCAAGCCACTTGACATATTCCATTGCATCTGCCCACGAGATGCATACAACGGGGCGCTGATCGGTCTGCACCAACCCGGGTTGCCTCCACGTCCAGAGCCGGATTTGCTCCGGCCTTGGATCTTCAGGGTGGGCTTGCATATCTCCCGTGGACCAGCCCAGGCACGAGCGCTTAGACCTGCCCAGCCTGTCACGCAGGACTTGGGGGATGGGCTTCTTGCCTATCGGCCATTTGATATCCGGACGTTCTGCATCGGTCACATAATTGGTGTGCTCGACAAATCTCCTGAACTCTCCCCGCGTGATCTCGTACACCGACATCGCAAATGGACGCTTGATTACGACTTCGTGAACCGGCTCGTTAAACAGGCACCGGACCCCAGAAACGCAGCCCATCTGGAAGCGGCCCCCGCCGTCAACTGGGACCATAAGCGGGCCCTTACCTCCCGACCTAAGTTCATCCGAAAACGTAGGCCAGTGCCGCGGCGCTTCCTCGCCATTTGCAATCAAGCACAAGAGCAAGCCAAGCGCTGCAATTACCCTGCCAGCGACCTTCTGTCTTGAAGTTTTCCGTTCTAAGTTGTATTTGCGAGCGAAAAACACATCCAAATCAAATGTCCGACCTATTTTTCTACGACATGGACCTCTATCTCTACGCTCGACTCCGGCTCGAAAGAATCGATATCAAAGCTCCTCTCCCTGATATGCCTCAGTTCCCGCATCTGGATACCGCTCACAGGGCTTCGCACGATAGTCTTTACCGGAAGTCGCCGAAGAATCGTCGCTCCAACCGTCGCTCCACATGTTACGGCTGTCCGGGGAGGGAAACGTGTCAACCCGGAGTTCTACCCCCACTTGTTTCGCAGTATCCACTCGCCATGACCGGCGCTTAACTGGGTCTGCAATTAGAAGGGTATTATCCAGCCTGAACAAGGATCGACCATCGCTATCTCGTGCAAACTAGCCCAGGACTGAGCGCTCAATAGAATTGTCTTCGCCAATCGGTTGCGACTGCGTCATCATGTACTGGGCAACGATTCCGTAGCTTTGGCAGAACGCCGCTGGCGAAATCACCAGCCCTACAATGGCCAACAAGAAATAGCCATTTCGACTCTTCGCCTTAAGATAGGCGACATTTTGTTGATAGTCGACCCGGGCTGACTTGGTCTGGAATGTGAACATCCCAAGCGGGATCGCATTGCAAAGGCCTTTTGCCGGTTACCAGAACACGGGCGATAGCAGCTTTGTGGCGGGCAATTCAGTAGACGCATTGCGAGTCCCGCAACCAAACTTGCCAGTGTTTTCCGGGCAGGACGTAGAGACGATTGATCTGTTCCTAACAAGCATGTTCCTAACAAGCAGTTGCAAAATGCCCTTCGATGGCTTACGATTTTGCTTCACTACGTTGCGTTTCCTTGAGATAGGGATTGGCCTATGAAGTCAGGCTACGAGGAATGATGTTCCTACTTGTAGTTAGTTAAGGGCGAGGCTGCATGAAAAAGTCGCATTGGTCAGTGCTCGTATGCCTCCTTGTTTGTGTAGCAGTTGCGATTCAGGTTTTTCTTGATTCCAATGACGGCAATCAAGTTCCGGCCGACAACAGGACTAAAGAAAATTCAGCCCCTGATGCGAAACTGCCCTCTGGTGGTCCGTCACGAATAAGAGTTGACACAGAGCCGGAGAATCTCCCGACCCTGGAAGACATCATGGCGGGGGTTCGACCGCCGGTGCCGTTGACCGATGGTCCGCCGGAGCACAAACCAGCCTCGGAGTGGCGTGCTTGGAAAGCGCTCTACACTTCCCTCGATTCGCTCTCGCGCAAATCGATTGCGCCGGTGGAGGAGCTTCGAGGCCTGCAGTCCTTTGAAGCCGATGCCGTGTTGCAGGCAGGACAGGACTACCTGTGGCAACTTGCGAGCATTGAGGAGGAGGCTCGCTCGGAGATTCAGGCTCGGTTTCCTCTTCGCAATGCGCCCCCACTGCCCGCCGGTATTGATCCTCGTAGTGTGGTCCAGTTGCCGTATGGGGTTACGCTCAGAGAGAAACTGGAACCGGAAGGATTTTATGAGCGCTTTGAAGCACGAAAACAGGTGCTCTTCAACTCGCATCGCGAATACCTGGAACAGCTTATTGGACCAACCCAACTCATGTGGCTGGACAATCATGTGAAGACGGTCGTCGCTCCGTCCATTAAGGTGGTCACAAGTGCGAGGCGCCTTCCCCCGGAAGAATGGCCGGCGTCTTTGCACGACCGAGCAACTGCTATACGCAACCGGGAGTCACCGAGGTAAATCATGCAATTACGATCATTCGCTGTCATCTTGTGCCTATGCGTCGCGACTTTTCTTGCCAATGAAGAGAGTTTCGCATACGACAAGAATACGAACATTAGCTACACCGTGGCATCAAATACAATCCACGGAATGTCGGAAACGTGGAGAGAAGACGGAGACTACCGATCCGCCTTGTCTTGTGCTCGCTGGAATTGGGATGATTCTTACGCCCCATTCTGTTCTATCTGGGTGCTTGAGATCAATGACCCAATAGTAGGAGCAAAGTCTATTTCGCCTCTTGGTGTCAGCACTACCAAGGGAATTGACGTCGACAGCGAACGAGCTACGGTGAGCTATGATTTCTCTCCCCTCGTGCACGGCAAATGGACGGCGCAAGGAGAGCACTTCATCCAGCATTTGGTCTTCGCAAACCACTGTTGGTACGCCCACTGGTGCACCGGGTGGTATCTAGCGGGGATAGGCTACGACTCTCTGGGAACCGCCACCACAGCTGAACACAGCCCGATCTTTCTTGATATTGCGCGCTATACGAGCGTCAGCCTGTCAGCGTCCACTGTCGATACAACGATACTTCCCTTCGCAACCGAACTTCTCCAGACATACGATGGACCAGGAGACGTAGCTTGTGCTATTTCGTTTCGACGGAACGGCGCCATATCAGTCTTTAGTGTCGGGGACGGCGCTATCGACTCTGAGACAGAGCAGGCCGAAGTATATGCAGTCCCTGGTCGTGTGCATGTTGTCGAGGAGATCAACTGGTGCGGGGGTGAAGCAGCGCCGATGTCGACTGTGGGCTGCTCTGGCTCAGCCGGAATAATTGTAGAGAGAGTCAATGCTAGGGAAGGTCTAACCTGGGCGCACGAGTACGGGCACAATCAATCCTTGTGGCTGCTTGGCCATCCCACGAATCCAGATTTCCTTAGTTTTGGCTGGAATGTTGCAACCGCTAGACGGGTGACGCAAAGGGAATGCAATGCCATGCGCAGACCACTTGATTAGGCGCGGCATATCCTGTGGCCCGAATTACGATGATGGGAGAACCTGTATGAATTGGCAATCCGCCTGCATGGCCCTTGCCATGGCGCTCGCGATAGGAACGAACGTGTGTGCGCAGCAAGCGCCGCAACCCGATGTACGTGAATACATTCGAGGTCAAGCATTTCACGGGGATTCATACAAAGAATTGTTGACCGTGTACGATTCGACAGCGGCGCCTGCGCTCATCGCGGCGCTTAATTCAGACGAGCAGGAAGAGAATTGGGCCCGTGCTGCATACTTGCTTGGCGTCGTCGGCGACGAGCGCGCGGTTGAGGCGCTGATCGCCTTCATTGAGAAAGGAGAAACACATTCGATCTCCCGGCTCCACAATAGAGCTCGCAACGGAGCAATGAGGGCTTTGGGGTACCTGATCAGCCGCACGGGCAGCAAACGCGCCCTGGATTATCTGATCGAAGGGCTAACGCCTGGCGTATGGAGAGAACGCAACGTGATGGGCATCGTCGCGTATGCGGATTCATACGAGGAATATGATCTTGTACTGAGCAAGTACGCTCTCTTCGGGTTGGCCGTTTCAGGGCATCCACGGGCCGGGGAAGCCCTCAGGAATCTTCTGCAGTCGCCGACCTCGGAGCAACAGCAATTTCGAGACGCCGAAGAAGGCACGGTGACGCAATGGCTTGAGGTTCATGACCTGGTCGCCGAGCGAGGGGTGGCCGGTATGAACGAGTACTACGAGACCCAACGCAGGCTCGATGCCGAGCGGCAACTAGAGGAGGCTCAGCGCTTGCGCGAGGCGCAACAAACGCGGCCCTGAGTCCCAACGACATGGTGGCGTAGCGCCGTAGAGCTCTGAAGGCTCCTACCAGACGCAAACGGAGCGCAGGTACCAGGAACCGCCATCGAAATTGGCCGCCGTGCGGCGCGGGTAGTGCAGGCCCACGTTCTGCCGGTTGGCCTTCGGCGGTTCTACCACGTCAACATTTGAGGGTACTCCCAAAAACTGGGCCACATCGGATGCGATTTCTGACAAAGTGTGGATTTCCCACATCCAGGGTGGCTCGGATCCAGGGGAACGGTCAAAGTTATAATGATCATTATATAGACGGAGGGCGATATGCCTGCTTTCAAGATCACCACCGTTGGCGCGTCGGCCGGAATCATTCTCACGAAAGAAACCCTGGCGCGGTTGCGCGTCAAGAAGGGCGACAAGCTGTACCTGACCGAAGCCCCGGGCAATGCCTTTCGCCTTACTCCCTACGACCCTGAATTCGCGCGCCAGATGGAACAGGCCGAGCAAGTCATGCATGAAGACCGCGAGGTGCTGCGCGCCCTGGCGAAATGAGCGGCGCCGAAGAGCACGCCTGGCGATGGGTTGCCGCCGGCGTCGTTTACGCCATACACGACAGGCAACTCGCCGAGCACGGAGGCAAGGCCGGGATTCGCGATGAGGGCGCTGTCGAATCCGCGCTGGCCCGACCCGTAAACAAATCCCTCTACCAGGATGCCGATGCCGCCGGACTGGCGGCCGCTTATGCCTACGGATTGGCAAGAAACCACGGCTTCAATGATGGGAACAAGCGCACGGCCTGGGTCACGGCGCGTGTCTTCCTGGTTGACAACGGCAAAGCCATCAGCTTCGATCGCCTTGAGGCGATTCAGACGATGGAGGGCGTCGCGGCAGGCAGGATCAGCGAAGAAGAACTCGCCGAATGGTTCCGCCCCAGGCTTGAGCGGTGAGGATCCCTGCAGTTCTCCAATAGCGGTCCCATTCAAGCGGTCCTGGAGCGGGATTCGCGGCCCGGTTGCGGGCTGCTTCCGCCACCGGCCCATCGCATCGCGCCGAAGGCCGCTGCTCCGAACAGCGCGTACGCCGCCGTCAGCGAATTGAGGGTTCCGTCGAAGCGGTAGGCCACGAACGCGCCGAGCGGCACCGAAATGAGCGTGGGCAAGGAGGAGACAACGGTCGCTCCAATGCCCGCGATGTGGCCGAGCGGCTCCATGGCGAGCGCGCTGAGATTGCCGAACAGTAGGCCTGTCCACACAAAAACGAACAGCAGGTAGGTCATGAACAGCCGGAACGGCGGCACGCCGCCCAGGGCGAAGGTAAGTGCCCACGCCACGACGGAAGCTATCGTGAAGGCGACGATGGCCATTCCGGACAGCCGCCGCATCCCGTACTTCAGCACCAGGCGCCCGTTCACAAACGAAGTGCCGGCGATAACGAGCGCCAGCGACCCGAAGTAGAAGGGAAACATCGCGCCGGTCTCATAGACATCCTGGAAGATCTGCTGCGCGGAGCTAATGTAGGCGAGAAACGGCGTGAACAACATGCCGGCGGCCAGCGTGTAGCCAAAGGCAGTCCTGATCTTCAGGACCTCCACTACGGAACCGCCGATGGCCCGCAGCGACAGCGGCAGCCGGCGCCGGGCCGGCAGGGTTTCCGGCTGCCGGATCGCCAGCCACACGAACGCCACAGCGGCGATGCCGAAAAAGGACGCAAAGATAGCGCGCCAGCCGGCCAGCCACTGGATCCCCTGTCCCAGGGCCGGGGCGATCGTGGGCACAAGGATGAAAAGCGACATGGCGAAAGACATCAGCCGCGCCATCTGCCGCCCTTCGTACTGATCGCGCACCAGCGCCATGGTCACGACGCGCGGCGCGGATACGCCGATGCCCTGCAGGACACGACCCACGATCATCACCTCGAAGGTGCGCGCGAAAACGCTCATCAGACATCCGGCCATGAAAAGGATCAGGCCCGCGTGTATGGCCGGCTTGCGCCCGATACGGTCCGACAGCGGGCCGAACGCGAACTGACCCACACTCAGGCCCAGGAACACCGCCGTTACGACGAACTGCACGTCATTGCGATGCGCCACCCCGAGTTCCTGGCCGATTGCCGGAAGCGCCGGCAGCATTCCGTCAATCGCGAACGCGACGATCGAAATCAACAGCGCGATGAGCGGAACGAATTCTCCGGTGCGAAGGGCAGGGGTGGCTACAGCCTGGTTCATTCCACGTCCCTGGCGACCCTCAGCCCAAGGTTGAAGTTGCGGAATTCGCCGAGCGCCTCTTTGGCGCTCTCGTCCAGGAACTCCAGTGCGCCGAAAAAGCGAACGGCCGACCGGCTGAGATAGGCGGGAGCGCTCAGGCTTCCCCCTCGGACCACGCGGACCTCGCACTCACTCGAAAGCCACGGCGAGCCGTCGGTTGGGGCCCCGACAAAGCTGTCGCGATAACAGTCTTGCGTCCATTCCCAGACGTTCCCGTGCACGTCATACAGCCCGAACGCGTTCGGGGCATACGAACCCACCGGGGCGGTCTGAACGCCATATCCGTCGTCACAGCTCACGTACTGCCAGTTGGAGCCCCTGGAATCCGGTTTGGCGGACACGTCAGGAACGTTCGCATAGCGGCAAATCTCTTCTTCGCTGTCGCCAAAGAAATATCGCGTCGTGGTTCCGGCGCGGGCCATGTATTCCCATTCGGATTCCGAAAGGAACCGGTACGGCTTGCCGGTCGTGCGGCTCAGCCAGTCGATATAGGCCCTTGCGTCGTTCCACGAAATACAGACCACGGGTTGATCCTCGGCCTGGAAAAAATTGGGATCCAGCCAGTTCTTGCCCGTGACGACTTCTCCTCCCTCGACGCCGGTCCAGACCACGCAGGCATTTCCGGAGTCGTGCCCCGTCTCCTGAACAAATCTTGCGTACTGGCCAACCGTGACCTCGAATCGGGATACGGCTATGGGTTTGGAAATCGTGACGAGCCTTTGCGGGCCTTCGTGGTCCATCCTGCCGCCTTCGGAGTCGGGCGAACCCATGAGAAAGGCGCCGGGCGGAACGACGGTCATCTCCGGACAGTCGGCGCAGTCGGTGAAGATGGAACCCGGCTCGCCCGGGTCCGGCTGTCCGGAACCTGCCGCCGGCGCCATTGCAACAGCAACCAAGAAAAAGAGAAAAAGAACCTTCAAGACCGCCTGCACCTTTACAACGCAAAGCTCGGCACCTTAGCATTTTCCCGGAATCAAGGACTAATGCAGCAAGAGGAGTAAGCGATGCCCGATCCGTCCACGATGAACCGCCGTCACGTGCTGGGAGGGCTTGCCGCCACGGGAGCGGCCGGTTTCGTTTCGCCCGCTGGCGCGACCGCCGAGTCGGCGCGCCTGCGCATGGGCGTATCGGTGCCGCCGCCGATCCTCGGGCCGCGCATGAACTTCGAGCAGGCCGACAAGGTCATGGCCGAGCTGGGACTCGACGCCATCGTGCTGGGGGGCGGCAAGAACGTCTATCACGCCACCGGGCTGGATCTGACGGCCACAAAGATGGGCCATACGCCCGGGGTCTACGCGCTGATCACGCGCAACCGGGACCAGCGCCTTTCGTTGATCGCGCCGACCTTCCTCTACTACTACACCATCGCCATGGATCACCGGCACTCGGACTTTCCCGCATACCTGTATGCCGCGCCGGGTGCGGAAGACACGGAGGACGCGGAACTGGGCCTGGACGAACTGCCGCTTTATCCCGATATCGAGCACGAACCGCTGGACTTCATCGAGACCACGCGGCTCAGTATTGTCGAGCGCGCCGTGCGCTCGGAGGCGGCCCGGCCGAATCTCAAGTACGCGCTGGCCAAGGCCCTGAAGGACACCGGCGCAGCCCGCGGGCGGATCGCCGCCGACGTGCAACCCGTGATCCGCAACGTGACCGAAGCCGCCGAAAAAGCCACGCTCGTAAGCGCCGACGACGCGCTGCGGCGCATCCGGCCGGTGAAGTCCGACGTGGAAATCCAACTCATGCGCTATGCCGCCCAGGCCAACGCCGAAGCCGCGCTGCAGGCCGCCTCCACCGTGCGCGCCGGCGCCGACGTGCGGGAACTGCGCGCCGTCTTCTTCGCGGCCGCCGCGGCGCGGGGCATGCGCGGCGTGTTCATGGTCATCGACCGGGTCAGCTCGCCCACCTACTCGGCCATGCTGCGCGAAGGCCAGTGCTTCTCGATCGACTGCGTAAGCGAATACATGGGCTATCACGGCGACTTCGCCCGCGCGATCTACATCGGCGAGCCTTCGAAGCACATGCAACAGGTGTCGGAACTCACCGCCAGGTCCTGGGACCACGTGCGCGAGAACCTAAAGCCGGGCGTGAAATTCTCGGAAGTCCGCAGCATGGGCCAGGAGGCGCTGCGCAAGATGGGCGCCGACTTCTCCATTTCGTTCAGCCCGCATTCCGTCGGGCTCTATCACACCGACCACGTGGGCACCATGGGCTCGCCGCCGCGCGAGGACATCGTGCTCGAGCCGCGCATGATCCTGAGCGTGGACTGTCCCATGGGCGCCACCGGAATGGGCGGCTCGTCGCACCTCGAAGACCTCATGCTGATTACCGAAGACGGGGCCGAGCCCATCAACAGCATCGGGACGAACGTGGTGCGGGTATAGTGCGGATTGGCCTGGAAAACCTTGAGTTATGAATAAATTAGTCCGATATGGCGCCATTGCGATCGGGGCCGCGATGATGTCTTCGCACGGTGTCCCCGCCCAGGAGGCCGGTGACGTTGTCGACGACAGCAACGCTTCCGGAGAAGTTCCTCTTATTGAAGCCCTCGTTGCCGCCGAGACGGCACTTGGGGCGGTCGCGCCCGAAGAAACGCTCAATGTTGCCGCCGCCGTTGCAATCAGGGCCACCGTTCCGGCCGGGAGCAGCGGCCCGGAAAGCGGCATGGACATGGAATCCGCGATGGCGGCTCTTTCCGACGCAGCACCGGAGGAACTGGCTGCCCTCCTCGCGGTAGCCGAAAGTCTGAGAGCCGTTGCTCCGACAGAAATCGAGGCGACTGCGGCAGCCGAGCAGAGTCTCGCTGCCGAGGCGCCAGCCGAATTCATTGCCTATACTCGCGCCCTGATTGCGCTTTCCGCTGCAGCGCCGAAGGAGGCTGCGCAAGCCAATATGGCCGAAGTATCACTTGCCGCCGCAGCGCCGGAAGGATTCTCAAGTTACGCGGCTGCATATGCGGCGGCAGCCTCCTCGGACCAGGGGGAGCCTGGGGCCGTCCTCGATGCTGCGACCTCTTCGCTGGCGGCGGCCGCGCCGCTCAAGTTCGCTGCCCTGTCCAATGCAAACACAAGACTCTCGAACGTAGCGCCGGAAGAATTCACAGCCCGTGACGCCGCGGAAACTGCAATGGCAGCTTCCGCGCCGGAAGAGTACGCCGCCCTTCACGCTGCCCTGGCTCGACTGGCCGCCGCCTCCCTGCAGGCGCCCGGGGACTGAGTCAGCGCGTGCGCTGACCCGTACCGCGTCCGCAGCGCGGGTTTAGTCAGCCTCGGCGGAGGGATCGATCACGCGAACGCCTGTTGGCCGAATGTGACGTACGTTTCGGGTTACCACCGACAGCCCATGTTCAAGGGCGGTGGCAGCGACGAGCAGATCTGCGCTGTCGTGGCCGATCCTCGCGGAAAGCTGGCCCCATCTCCGGGCGACGGCCAGATTCACGCCCAGAATCTTTTCTCCGTACAGCTTGACGACGCTGTCCAGCCACAGACCCAGCATTCGCGCGAATTCCGGTTTGGAGCGCTCCTGGCGGATGATTCCCCGTTCGATCTCGCCGATGGACACAACGCTGAGATACAAGTCTCCCTCTCTTTGTCGCGACATCCAGCGGGCGATTTGCGGGGAGCGCTCTCGCCTGCGCAATGCGGACAGGACATCCGTGTCGATCAGAAACATATTTGAATTCGGTTCCCCGACTCCCGTGCGCTCACTCGCGCAGCTAAAGCATAAGCTATTGTAATATCTCTATAAAAAATCAATTCCCTAACCTCCTTCCCTCTTGCATCCGCGTCACCGTACGCTGTAATACGCTCACATTTCAGGCCAGTCGCTTTCGGTATGCTTACGCGAACGCGCACTGCCGAAAGCGGCTAGACCAGCCCTATCGACGAACGACGACATGCCCGAACGCCAATACCTCACCCTCTCGAAGCGAATCGTGGACCGCCTCGCGGTCGACGGCAAGGACGCGGTGTTCTGGGACCGCGGGCTGCCGGGCTTCGGTGTGCGTGTCTATCCATCGGGACGCAAAGTGTACGTGGTCCAGACCCGTGCGAATGTTTACGCACAGGAACAATGCGATGCAACCGCCGGCGCCGGAGGGAAGCCACACAGCGAGCGCTCTGCTCGCCGCACCGCTTCTTCAGGTATGGGCGGGATCGTCCGGCGGTCCATTGTCCACCGCCGCCTTGAAGGGTGTCGTCACATATGACAACATACGGCTTGAGCAGGAATTCGAGGCCCATCGGGTGGATCAAGGCGGCGCGCAAGGTGTTTGACACGTTTCCCGAGGCGGTGAGGGACAGGGCGACCGCCGCCCTGACGATCGCGGCCGAGGGCGGCAAGGCGGACATCGCCAAGCCGTTGAAGGGTCTGGGGCCGGGCGTCTTTCAGATCGCCATCCGGCACCGGACCGACGCCTGGCGAGTGGTCTACGTCACGGAGCTGGCCGGGCGCCTTTGGGTGGTCCACGCATTCCGGAAGAAGTCGAAAATCGGGATCAGGACGCCGAAGCCCGAGATCGATCTGATCGCGGCCCGTCTGGCCCGTTTGAAAGGGGAGGTATTGTCATGAGCGAGTCCGAGATTGAACTGGTGGAAGGAAGCGGCAATGTGTTTCGCGATCTGGGCGACCCGGAAGCGGACCTGAAGCACGCCAAGGCGGTTCTCGCCGCCCGCATCATCATGACCTTGGACGACCGCGCATTGTCGGTGCGAAAGGCGAGTGCCTTGACCGATTTCGCGGCTGCAGATTTTTCGCGTATCCGAAATGCCGATCTTGGACGCTTCACGCTGGACCGGCTGATGAAGATGCTCGCGGCGCTGGACGGCAACTTGCGAATAACGCTCCATGTTAATGCTGGGCGTCAAGACGAACGGGCGCTGGTCACTTAGCCAATGGCCTCAATTTGCTATCCGACCTGCCCCAATCCAACCGGGCTCCAATCGAGCGATCTGTCGGGCAAACGAAGACGATCAAATTCCTCGCCGTCCCGGGGTATTGCCAGCAGCAGATCGGCAAAGCTGGGCGCCGCCGCCTTTTCCATGTGGCAAAGGCGCTCATACTCGTCCACGGAAAGCACCACGACGGCCGGTTTGCCCCGTCGGGTCACCTGCTGCGGGTCGCCGGCAAGCGCGGCGTCAACTACGGCGCTGAATCGATTCTTGGCGTCCTGAAGCGGCCACTGAACCATGAGGTTTTTCCTGCTCTTCAAAGCTGGCTAGATTATTCATCTAGCCAGCTTTGTTGTCAAGCGAAACGCCTCGAAACGCCTCGATCAAGAGTGCGCCCTTGGGATCGGTCAGCGCTCCGTCAGCGACTGCTTGATCCAGTCGAGGAGGTTGTCGTAGGAGCAGTCGCCCGCTTCGAGCATGCCCACGATGAAGCTGTGGGCGGACGCCGGATTCACCGAGAGGCTCCAGCCGTTGAGGCGCAGGAAAGTGTCGGTCATGAAGAAAGCCGCCCGCTTGTTCCCGTCGACAAATGCGTGGTTCATCAGCAATGACTGGAACAGGGCGGCGGTCAGCGCCGGCAGGTCTTCGTAGTATCCCGTCTGGGGCCGGTACAGTGCGCTTTCGAGCATGCCACTGTCGCGAATCCCGGGCGATCCCCCAAACCTGTCGATGAGCCGCTGGTGAATCTCGATGGCTTCGTCCACCGAGAGGAACAGAATGCGATCACTCGGCAAGGCGCCGGCCCAATTCCTCGTTCTCGGCCATCGATTCTTCCAGGTGGTCCAGCACCACCGGGCGCAGACGGCGCTTGCGCACGTAGTCGCCGATCGCCTCGGTCAATAATCCGGAGATCGTCTGGTGTGACTCCCGGGCAAGTTCCTGCAGCGCGCGCCACTGTGCCTGCTCGACTTTCGAACTGATCTTGATAGCAGCCATCGCGCGAGTTTAGGTGGACATGTCAAGACATGTCAAGACAGCGTCCATGACCAGACCCTGTTCGAACAGCCGGTAGTGACCGCGAGCGTCAAATGGTTTAGGGTTGCGGTGGGTTTTCTTATTGCCATCGATACTTCATGAATGATCCTTCCGCCCGCGCCGGGCAAGAACTCTCGCACCTGGCCGCCAGGCTGTCCAAATACTGTCAGGCACGACTGGGCCGCGCGCTCTGGGAACTCTGCGTTTCCGGGGTTCTGTTTCTTAGTTGCTGGCTGGGGGCGCTGATCGGCGTCGCCTACGGGCATTGGCTGTTTGCGCTTCTATCCATACCTTCGGGCGTTTTTCTTGTTCGCCTCTTCATGATCCAGCACGACTGCGGCCACGGTTCCTTCTTCCGCAGCCGCAAGTGGAACAATTGGGTGGGCCGCGTCATCGGGGTGCTCTGCTGGACTCCTTATGCGTATTGGCGCCGCCTGCATGACGGCCATCATGCGAGTTCGGGCAACCTGGACAGGCGCGGCACGGGGGACATCGCCACTCTGACGGTCAAGGAATACCGGAGCCTAACCCCGCGGCGGCAATTTCTGTATCGCGTCTACCGGCACCCGGCCGTGCTGTTCGGGCTCGGGCCCACCTTTATTTTCGTCCTGAAACACCGCCTGCCGCTGGAACTGATCCGCGACCTCAAGGACGGGTGGATAAGCGTGATGAGCACCAACGCCGCCATCGCCGGCATCGCCGTTGCCGCGTCGCTGGTCGTGGGTCCCATCACGTTCGTCGTCGTCCATCTCGCGACGATCCTGTTCGCCGGCACGATCGGCGTGTGGCTGTTCTACGTGCAGCACCAGTTCAGCGAAACCGAATGGGACAGCCAGGCAGAGTGGGATTTTCGACGGCAGGCGCTGGAAGGCAGTTCCTTCTACGACCTGCCCGCGCCCCTGCGCTGGCTCACCGCCAATATCGGCATCCATCACATTCATCATCTCAGAAGCCGCATTCCCAGCTATCGGCTCTACGAGTGCCTCAGGGACATCCCCGAACTGCGTAGAGTCAATCGCCTGACGATGTGGGAGAGCTTCAAGTGCGTGCCCCTGGCGCTATGGGACGACCGGCAGAGAAGGCTGGTCTCGTTTCGCAGCGCCCGGGTGATGGCGGCGACGCAATAGCAGGAAGCTTCCTGCGCCAATCACCGCCGAGGCGTTGCCGTCGACATGGATCAGGACGGCAATAGCTAGTCTTCCAGTGTCAAGGCGACACGGAATCCGATCAACTGGCTGTGGTAGTAGTAATGATCGTTGGCTTGCGCCGCCGCGCGCGTCCAGTCCGTTCCGGAGACCCATGCTCCGCCCCGCGGCACGCGAAAATCGCACCGGCCATCGTCTTCTTCGAGCCACGCACGGCCATCGGTGGGCACGCCCGACATGTCGTCATGCGTGCAGTCTTCCGTCCACTCCCAGGCGTTTCCCAGCATGTCGTACAGGCCCCAGGGATTGGGCTTGAAGGCGCCAACGGGCGCGGTCCGTTCGTAGCCGTCGTCGCAGGCAAAAACCGGCGCGTAGTCGTAAAGCCGGCGAAAAGTATCGTCGGCCACGTTCGCATATTCACAGGCGTCGGCGTTTGCCGGCCCCCAGAACCACGGCCCGCGGGTTCCGGCCCGCGTGGCGTATTCGAACTCCGTTGAGGACAACAGCCGGTAAGGTTTGCCCGTCAATTCCGCAAGCCAGGCGACGTAGGCGGTCGCATCTTCGAAGCTCAGGCAAATCGCCGGATGGTTCTCGCGCTGGTCATAACCGGGTTTGTCCCAGTCATGTTCAAGGACATAGCCGATAACCCGGTCATAGGTCCACGTATTGCACCCCACGCGAGGCTCCAGGTGCGTGGACTCGTAACCCGTGGATTCAATGAATATGCGGTACTGCGCTCGCGTGGTCTCATTCTTCGAAACGGCCAGCTTGTAGCCGATGCTGACTTCGCGAACGAATCCTTCGTTTCCCTTACGGTCTTGCGTCCACGGCTCCGAGCCAAGCACTGCCGTTCCTGACGGAATGACGATCATTTCAGGACAATGGTCGCAGTCCCGAAAGGCCTCGCCGACCTCCTGGGCACCAGCCTGTGCTACCCCAAAACATGTCGCCACCACAACAAATACGCCTGCCAACCGCATGATTGCCTCCATCGAGCACTCCAACCGCCAACGGAACAACGGGGCACTCTAACAGTTCGGCGCGGGGCTACCTGTTAACTAGGGGACCGACGCCAGGAAGCGATCGATGGCGGCGAGCGCGTCGGGTTCGTTGAGCCAGGGCGCGTGCCCGCGGTTGGCGACGGTGCAGGTGACCAGGGACGGGACCCGTTCGGCCATTTCGACGAGAGTTTCCGGGGCCAGGAGGTCCGAGGTCTCGCCGCGCAGGGCGAGCAGGGGAAACTGTCCGAGTTGCTCGAACAGGCCCCAGGGGTCGGCGGGTGAACCGCCACGCTCCTGGAACGCCTTGCCGATATTGGGATCGGATTTGAGTACCGGCTTGCCGTCGGCGCCGATGCGGTAGGTGCGCCTCGCAATGGCGTCCCAGGTGGCGGCATCGGCGTCGGGGCAGGCGACTTCGAACATGATCTTCGTGTTGGCAATCGCGTCGCCCCAATCCTCGGCCGGCTTCAGCTTGCCCACATACTGGCCGATTCTCATGATGCCGGCCATGGCGACTTCCGGGCCGATGTCGTTGATGATGGCGCCCGCAAACAGCTCCGGTGCCTGCTCGGCCAGGACCATGGTCACAATGCCGCCCAGCGAGGTGCCGCAAAAGACCGCCGACTCTATTTCCAGGTGGTCCAGCCATTCGACGACGTCGTTCGCATACGTGGTGGGAAAGTAGTTCCGGTAGTTCGGGTCGAAATCCGAACGGCCTCTGCCCCTGAAGTCGAGGGCAAGCACGCGCCGGGAAGGCTTGAGGTGCCCGGCGAGTTCCACGAAGTCCTCGCTGTTGCGGGTCAGGCCATGCAGACACACCAACGGGGCCAGGCCGATGTCGGACGAGGCGGGCGAGTCACGGAAAAAGAACTTCAGTCCGCAATGGCTGTCGAAGAAATGGCCGTTCATGGCGCCGGCAACCTCATGCTCCGGCGCGAAACTTCGCCGGAGAAATCCCGTTCCAGCAGATGAATGCCCGCCGAAAGCTCCTCTCGTCGGAATAATCAAGTTTTTCGGCGACTTCGCCGGCGAGGAGATTCTGGGACAACAGACGTTTCGCGCGTGCGTTCAGGGCCCGTTGCCGGACCTCCTGAAACGAGGTGTTGGATTCCGCCAGGCGCCGCCGCAGGGTCCTGGCGCTGAGATTGAGCTGCTGCGCCAGCTCATTGGCGGACACGGTTTGCGTCAGTATCAAGTCGACGACGCGGTCCACGATCGGCACGTTGACAGGCGAGACCCTGAGATTGCTCTCGATCAGGTTGGCCACCTCGCCGAAGATGGCGTTTGGCCGGGGCAGTGCGGCCGGCTGCAGCTTTACCGGCAAGGCGGCGACGGCATAGTCGTAGATCAGCGCGTAGTGTTTGCTCCCGTAAGCGGTCGGCACGCCCCAGTACGCCAGCTGGTTGAGCCGCTTGCCCGCCTGTCTGCGGGACTCGCTCAGGCGCCGCTTGGTCGTGACTTTCAGCAGGTACGAATCGATTCCGGCGCTCGCGCAAATGCCGAACAGCGTGTGCATGAGGATCACGATGCACTCGAGAAAACTGTGCAACTGGCGGGCCGTCAACTCGAACGGCGTGGGAAAGTCCTTGTTGTCGATGGCGTAGATCAGCTTGTCGCCCTGTGTCATTACATGGTTGTAGACGCGGCCGTGCAACAGATTGAACCCGTTGGCAAACTTGTGCAGCATGCCGTCGAAGCGCTTCGAGCCGGCTGCCTGCGACATCACGAAATGGAACGCGCCCGGCAACAGCGGCCGCTTTGACATTTTCACCGTCTCGTCGCGGGTCAGCTCGGCCAGTTTCCCGAGAAGCCTGAAGTAGTCGGAAACCAGAACGGGCTCGAGTTCATCGTTCTCGCCGTCCCGCCGGCGTTGTATTTGCCGCAGTACGGCGGCCAGGTCGATGCCGCTGGGCAGGGCCGCTCTCGCCAGCGGTTCGAACAGCGAGTCGTCCACGCACGGAATACCCGGACCGCTCGCCGAACGCAAATGCTGGCTGTAATTCGGCATGTCCATACAGTAGCACGGCATTGGCCACAATTGTCCCTTTCAAATGACCTGTCTTGTCATTGCGGACCACTTGGGACAATCGTCAAATACGGATTGGGAAATATCCGATTTGCTGTACACACAGCTACAAATGGAGTAATCGCATCATGTGGCCCAACAAGACGTTTGGCCGGATCCGGCCGGTCGCCCTCGCCAGCACTGCCGCCGTTCTGGCTTTTTTCGATTTCAGTAACGCAGGTGTCGCTCAAGAGGCGGCGAGCGACAGACAGGCCAGAGTGATCGACGAGATCATCGTCACCGCGCGTCGCAGGGAGGAGTCGCTATGGAGCGTGCCGGGTTCGGTTTCGGCTTTCAGCGAGCGTCAGCTTCGCGAGTTGCAGGCGACCGATATGCGCCAGGTGCAGTATGCGGTGCCGAATTTTCATTTCCAGAGAAGCGATTCCTCGAATGCCGCGGTCTACCTGCGCGGCATCGGGCAGAACGACTCCTTGCCGTTTGTCGAGCCGGGCGTGGGCGTTTATATCGACGACGTCTACGTTGCCCGTACCCAGGCCGCCTTCGTGGAATTGTTCGACATCGAGCGCGTGGAGGTCCTGCGCGGGCCGCAGGGCACGCTGTACGGCCGAAATTCCCCCGGCGGCGCCGTCAAGCTGATCACCCGCCAGCCGTCGGACGAATTTGAAGCTTTCGCGGAGGTTGGCGCCGGAAACCTCGCAGCCAGGATATACAACGGCCGCATGAGCGGACCATTGAGCAGCGACGGCCGCTGGAAGGGGAAAATCGCGGTCTCCGGAATCCAACGCGACGGGTTTTCCGAGAATGCGGTACTTGGCGGGACTGATGGCGACACCAATACGCTGTCATTCCGGTCCGGCCTGGACTTCGAGCCGAGCGACAACCTGACTCTGTCGTTCCGCGTGGAAGGAAAATTCGAGCGTCCGGACCGCTCGCTGACACCGATCCGGAAAACGCCGCTCACCCTGTTCGAAGATCCCGTAGGCGCCCCGTTCAGCCCGAGGACGTACCTGCCAACGGAGGAAGCGTTCGGGTCGCCGTATGTTGTCGAAGGCACCGCGAATGTTCTTGCCGACCTGACCACGCACGGCGCGTCGATCAAGATCAAGTGGCAGTTCAGCGACGACTGGTACCTGGAAAGCATCTCCGCCTACCGCAAGCTCTCCTGGGATTTCGTTCTGGATGCCGACAGCACACCTTATCCGGTCCTCGACATTCCGGTTTATGAAGACGACGACCAGTTTTCCACGGAGCTAAGGGTCGCATTTGAACGCGACAGCGGCCTGTCGTTCACGGGCGGCGTTTTCCTGTTCAACGACGATGATGTCGTGCTCGCGGGGTTCGACGATGCTTCGGCATCATTCGAGTTCTTCGGCTTCTTTTTCCCGCTTATCAGCGTCGGAGTTCCATCGGGCGGATACGGCGAAAGCGACCAGCGCACGCGATCGATGGCGGCGTTTGCCGACATTACTTTTCCCATTTCGGATACGGTCAGTTTCGAGATTGGCGCCCGCTACACCAATGACGAAAAAGAGGTCACCCGGCGCGGCGAATTCTTCTTTGACCCCACGCTGTCCCTGAGCCTGGATCAGCCGCCGTTCCTGGCCGGCGTCGGGTTTCCCGGCGAGTACCTGGAAGGTGAACAGGACTGGAACGCGGTAACGCCGCGTGCGGTTATTTCGTACCAGCCGAACGACGGCGTCACGGTGTATGGCTCCGTTTCGCGCGGGTTCAAGAGCGGCGGTTTCCCGGGACGGGCGTTTGGAAGTGCCGAGTTCAAGCCGTTTGATCCGGAAACCGTCTGGACCTACGAGGCGGGCGTCAAGGGCAGGGCGCAGGACAACCGTTTCAGCTACTCGGCCGCGTATTTCTACAACGACTACAACGACCTGCAGTTGAACGGCTTTGGCCAGGACCCCGTGACCGGGCAGTTCGTCAGCCTCTTCACCAACGCAGCGTCGGCGAAGATTCACGGCATAGAGGGTGTGGTTTCCTACCGGCCCAACGACCGTCTTTCGATCGACGCTTCCGTCGGCTACCTGAATGCGGAATACGAGCAATTCGAGACCCTGGTTGCCGGCGTGCTCACCGACGTCAGCGAGCGGCGTCTGCCGAACGCGCCCGACTTGACCGCCTTCCTCGGCATCACCTACTCGGATCAGCTCACGCCGGGCCTCGCCGGGACGGTGCATGTCGATATCGCCTACAAGGGCGACCACGCCAACGAGTCGACGGATTCTCCCAACCTCGCCGTTGCCGCGGCGACCTACGTGAACGCTTTCGTATCGATTTCCGGCGGCGATGAGCGTTGGGAAGTGCGTCTGGGAGGCACGAACCTGACGGACAGGGCGCGCGCCGCCCAGAGCTTCAACACCGCGGAGTTCTCGGGCGTGGCAACGGCCTTCATGGGTGCGCCCCGCCTGTACGATATACGGTTTCTACTGCGCTTCGATTGAAGCGCGGCGAAGGGCGAAAACGATGATCGACCGGCAGTGCGCCGACCTGCTCGAGAATGCCCAGGGCATCCTGATGGGAATCCTGGCGTCCGAGACCGACCCGGTCCGCATCGGCCGCAGGTACACGGTCGCGCTGATGGAGACCTTCCTGGGGGAACCGGCCAACGGCGTGGAAACCCAGGACGTTCGGATTCCGACCGGTTACAGGGAAATCCCGGCCCGCTTCTACCGGGGGAGTCACGCCGCGGCCGATTCAAAAGGGAAACTGGTGCTGTTCTTTCATGGCGGCGGCTGGAGCGTCGGCGACGTCGACAGTTACGATGGATTTGTGCGGCGCTTGTGTGCGGAGACCGGGGCGCACTATCTCTCGGTCGATTTTCGGCGGGCTCCGGAACACAAGTTTCCCGCCGCCCACGAGGACTGCTACCAGGCCGCACTCTGGGCCTTCGGGAATTGCGAAGCCCTGGGAATCGATCCCGCCCGGATCGGCGCCATGGGAGACAGCGCCGGCGCAGCGCTGGCGACGGCCGTTTCATGGCAGATTGCGCGGCAGACGAACCACCGTGTGAACTCGCTCTATCTCTTGTATCCGTTCCTCGACCTGCGGGACGATCACCAAGCCTACACATCGCGGATTTCGTTCGGCGACGGAAACTA
Source organism: uncultured Gammaproteobacteria bacterium (assembly GCA_951828235.1). GTDB lineage: Bacteria > Pseudomonadota > Gammaproteobacteria > Steroidobacterales > Foliamicaceae > Foliamicus. The sequence goes on along the minus strand of OX639965.1, from coordinate 186,747 downwards.
CCTGGTCGGGCGCGCGGGTTTGTCGGCCGCGAAGCAGTGGTACCTGAAAGAAGACACCAGCACCGAAGACCCGCTGGTCTCGCCGATTTTCATCCCCGACCTCGACTCGCTGCCGCCGACGACGATCATCACGACCGGACACGACCCGAACCTGGATGAGGGGAAACTGTTTGCCGAGAAGCTGGAGAAAAGCGGCGTGCGGGTGAGCGCAACGCACTTTGCGTCCGCATTCCACGGCTTCATGCCCTTCGGCGTGCTGGATGTCGCGGGTGACAGCGTCCAGACCCTCGCAAGGGCCATTGCGGAACAATGACTTCTGGAGACATCCGGCCGCTACGGTTCAACACGGCGCGCTCGATCGTCTGTGAGCCGGGCGCCATTCGCCAGCTCGGCGAGATTTGCGCCGCCTTGTCCGCCGGCAGAGTGTTCCTGGTGACGGATCCCGGAATCATTGCGGCGGGGCTGCATGAGGCGGCGCTGAGCAGCCTGTCCGACGCGGGCCTGGAGTGTTCGATTTTGACGACGTTCGGGCAGACCCGCCGGAAGACATCGTGCTGGACGCGCTTGGCCGCGCGCGCGCCGGGAATATAGACACGGTGATCGGGCTGGGCGGGGGCAGTTCGATGGACGTAGCGAAGCTGATCGCTGCGTTGTGCCATTCCTCGCAGGCGCTTTCGGACGCGTACGGAATCGGCAACCTCACCGGCGAAAGGCTGCCGCTGGTTCAGATTCCCACTACCGCCGGGACCGGTTCCGAGGTGACGCCCATATCCATCATCACGACCGGGGCCACGACCAAGGCAGCGGTAATCGCGCCGCAACTGCTGCCCGACGTTGCCTTGCTGGATCCTGAGCTTACCGTCGGCCTGCCGCCGCAGGTAACCGCCGCGACCGGAATCGACGCCATGGTTCATGCGATCGAGTCTTTCACCAGCGCGATTCACAAGAATCCCTATTCGGACATGCTGGCGACCCAGGCGTTGAAACTGATGTCGGCCCATATCGAAACCGCCGTGCACGACGGTGAAGACCTGAAAGCGCGCACGGCTATGCTGTTCGGCTCGCTCCTGGCCGGACAGGCTTTTGCCAACGCGCCTGTCGCCGCCGTCCACGCGCTCGCCTATCCGCTGGGCGGTCACTTCCACATTCCGCACGGCTTGAGCAACTCGCTGGTGCTGCCGCACGTATTGCGGTTCAACTACGAAACGTCGGCGGATTCCTACGCGACACTTGCCCGGATCGTCATGCTGGGGGCAGGCGAGGGCAGCGCTTCCGACGACGCGGTTTCGGAGTCGCTGCCTGACTACTTCGAAGCGCTGGTGGACCGGCTGATGATGCCGTCGAAGCTCCGGGAACTGAACGTGCCGGAAGACAGCCTGCCGATGCTGGCACGCGACGCCATGCAGCAGCAACGCCTATTGGTCAACAATCCGCGAAAGGTGAGCGAGCAGGACGCCTTGCGGATCTACGAGGCGGCCTACTGAACTCCGGTCCAAACGCCGCACTCCGGCGCTCGACGAGTTGCCGCCTAACTGCCAAGTCCATAGTGGGCGGTAAAATAATGAAGGTTTCGCGCCGCACCTGTTTAGCATGAGCCTTGCGGATCTTTTTTCCATGAATACGCGAAGCGCAATTTGCACCACACTGGTCTTGTTGGTCGCCGCGTGCGCGCCCGGCGCCGTCGAGAATCCAGGTGCTGATGTCGCTGATCCTGCGGGCGATGCAGCCTTTGACGGAGTGTATTTCAGACGCGGCAACATCGTGGTTTCGGACCTGGAGAGGGCGTACAAGATCTGGATTGATCTGTTCGGCATGCAAATTGATACCGAAAATGTTCAGGACGCCGACTCCCTGGCTTACGACCTCTTCAATGTTCCCAGGACGGCTCGCACGCGCTTCGCGACGCTCAATGCCGGCCCCCTGCAGAGCCGCATTCTTGGGATTTACGAAGTAACCGACCTGCCATTGGAAGCGCAAGACGAAATTCGCCGGGGTGGCGTGGTGATCAATGCCAATGGCCGGCTGGACGCAATCAGGGCCGCCTTGCCCGGCATGGGCTTAAGCATGCTGCGTGAGAAAACGCTCGTGACTGTCGATCAGGAGGTTGGAATCGAAACCGGGTTCCATGACTGGGACGGCAATCTCATCATCCTCTATGAGCTGCCGGACGCGCACTCGCAATAGCCGCGCCGCCGCAGTAACAGGGAACCGGGTCAGTGCAGGGTCAGTTGTTGCCTTAGGACGACGACGTCGCGCGCCACGCGAAAACCGAAACCCGACCCCGCCGATGCCGCGCGTATGGGCAGGCGTGTCGCCACCCTCAACAACCCGGGAAAGCCGGCCCAGGATCCGCCTTTGGCCACCCACGCCCCGCAGGGGCGCATGTCATAGGGAGTGCCATCCCCAGGCGCGTCCGCGTGCCCCGTGGCATAACAATCGGCTGTCCATTCCGAAACATTGCCCGCAACATCGTAGAGACCGAAGGCGTTCGGCTCGAAGCTGGCGACGGGTGCCGTGAACGCATATCCATCGTCGCAATCCGCGAATTGACCGTAGGGAATGTTCGGGGCCACCTTTACGAACGCCTGGTCAGCGCCGTTTTGAAATGCACAGGCTCGCGTCCAGTCTTCACCCCAAAACGCAGGAAACTTCGAATTGGCCCGCGCGGCATATTCCCATTCCGCCTCGCTGGGCAGGCGGTAGGCATGTCCCGTCCTGACGCTTAACCAGTCCAGGTAGGCCAGCATCTCGGCGCGCCGCAGGCACGGCACCGGATGGTCATCGGAACCGCCGATGCTGTCATCACGCCAGGAGAGCCCCGGCTGCGTGGGCCAGCCCTCAGCGGTGAGGTGAGAACAGCCTTCCAGCGTCTCAAAGCCCGTCTCTTCCACAAACTCCGCAAACTGGCCCCGCGTGACTTCAGTACGACCGATGGCATAGGAGCGGGCAATCGTGATCGTGGCGACCGGCGCCTCCTGCGATGCCATGAGTTCGGGCATGCCCCAGGCCAGCCCCTCGGCCTTTTCCGCACCCATGACAAATGTGCCGCCCGCCGGAATCACGACAAGCTCGGGACAGGATTCGCAGTCCCTGACGATGACGGGCTCTGCCCATGCGCATGCGGAGATCAGCAACATAGGGGCAAGGACCGCAATCCCCAGGCTCATGGGGTGGGGAGCGATGGAGCTGCCGCTCCTGCGCGGCCGGTTCACCTGCTCTGCGATGATGCTTGCGGCGCCGCGGTATGGGGCAACTGCAAGGCGTCCGCATCGAAGGTATAGACGGAATGCAGTCCATCGTCGACCGGCGCCATCTTCAGCGCCTTGTGCACGATCAGGGCATCGGCGAAGTCCGCTTCGGTTTCACGATAGGCCTGTAAGGCGCTGAAGATCACTTCATCGTCCTCGAAGCGCACGTTGGGTTCCTGCAGCAGACTCCCCACGAAAGCGATGACGTCGGTCCTGGCTGCCCGGTAGCGCCGCCCAAGCAGAGTCCACACGGCTTCCGCCAACACGACGTCCGTAATGAGAACGCGCTCGCCGCTTTCGAACAGCTGACGCGCCTCTTGCGCCTGCGTGGCGTCGTCGCGCAGGAGGTACCGCAGCAGAACGTTTGTATCGACCGCGATCACGACGGGCGCGCGCGTTTCGCTTCAAGTGCGTCCTGACGCGACTGCTCTTCGGACACCGTCTCGTCCGGCTCAAGATGCTCAAGACATCCCCACGCGCTGCCGGGCGCCTGGCGAACGATCGTTATACGCCGGTCGGTAACGAAGCTGCGATACTCGTCTCCGGGCTCAATGCCGGCCAGACGGCATTGATGGGCTGGAAGGGTGATCTGGCGCTTGGCGCTGATCTTGGGCATGATCGGATTCCACGAATCTGGCCAGTTAAGCAAGAGATTATAGATATGTCTTTACCTTACATCAATACGTAAAGAAAAAGTCCAAATGGCAAGCGCTATACCGCTAGAGCCGCTTGACTCCGGTTAAACGAAGTCATGCCGCTGTTTGGCGCCCGCGCTCCTGGGCCAATGCGCTCCAGCGCCAACGCCATTGCCGCCGAGCGGCGATCCGTCTAAGGTTTAACTCCATGAATGCTCTGCCGATACGAACGTCTTGTGCTCTGCTTGTCGTCTTCCTGAGCCCCCTGTGTCAGGCGGCTGACCCGGCGGATATACACGACAGGATCAACAACGCGGTGAGTCGCGGCACGGTCGGCGCCGCCGTGTTTGGCGTTTACGACCGGGGCGATGTCGCCGTCCATGGCTACGGGGAGACCAGGCCCGGTGGGTCGCAGGAACCGGATGGCGACACGCTGTTCGAGATCGGGTCGATCACGAAAGTCTTCACGGCCATACTCGTTCAGCGGCTGGGGGAGCAGGGCAGGCTTGACTGGGATCAACCCATCTCCAGCTACCTCAAGGAATTGCAGTTCGGCAACGAATCGGTGAAGGCAATCACGCTTCGTTCGCTGGCGACCCACTCATCGGGGCTGCCCCGTTTGCCCTCCAACCTGTCCCCGAGCGACAGCCTTGATCCGTATGCGGACTACGACCACGGTGACCTGACCGCCTTTCTGCGCTCATTCGATCCCGAGACGCTCACAAACGACTACGCGTATTCCAATCTGGGGTTCGGCCTGCTGGGATCCATCGCGGCCGATGCCGCGGAAACGGATTACCCCAATGCGATCGAGGAATACATCCTTGCGCCACTGGGCATGGGCCGGTCGTTCGCGGCCTATCCGCAGCAAACGGACTCGAACATGGCCTCCGGATACAGCAACGGAGCGGTGGTGCCCGCGTGGACCTTTGACGCAATGGCCGGCGCCGGCACAGTCGTTTCATCCGCCAACGATCTGATGAAATTCATACGGTCCAATCTCGAAGCGGATAAGTCAGGCGTGGGTAGAGCGATCCTGGCGACGCAGCAGCGCCAGCAAGGGCACAAAACCGCCCTTGCCTGGCACATTGACTCGGACAGTGACGGGAACACGGTTTACTGGCACAACGGCGGCACAGGCGGGTACGCCAGTTTTCTGGCGGTGAATCCCGCGCAATCGAAGGGATGGCTGATCCTTGCCGCGTCTTCCGACTACGCCTGGGTGACCGAGCTCGGGATGTCGCTTTTCGCACCGCCGCAGCGCGCGCAAGCGGTCGATCTTTCGCCGTACACCGGCGTGTTTCAATTGAGTCCGGGCTTCTTCCTTACGTTCTCGGAGAGAGACGGTCGGCTATTCGGCCAGGCCACGGGGCAGAGCGAATTTCCACTGACGCACGAGGGCGACCGCCAGTTCCAATTCGCTGCCGCGGAGGTTCGGGTGACGTTTGCTGTTCCATCAGATGGTTCGTCTCCGGGCATCGAGTTCGTTCAAGGCGGTCTGGCGATCAACGCGGCCCGCGTCGAAGATGAACTCGGAACCGGGGAACGCGTGGAAATCCCTGTCGACAGCGAGGTCCTGAAGGATTACGAGGGCGAATATGAACTGGCGCCAGGCTTGGCGATGACGGTGTCAGTTCGAGAATCTCAGCTGTTTGTTCAGGTTACCGGCCAGCAGGCATTCCCGGCCTTCGCCATGGATACGGATCGGTTCTTCCTGAAAGTCGTGGATGCCGAGATCAAATTCCTGCGCGACGATAGCGGCGCCGTTCATGAACTGATCCTCTACCAGGCAGGCGAACATCGCGCGCGGCGCAAGGACGCGAGCCTCTGATTCAACAGCATTGGAGCAATAGCACCCCGGGAGGTTCAACATGGGTTATATCGACGGTTTCGTGATCGCGGTTCCGACCGCCAACAAGCAGGCTTTCATCGACCACGCGCGCGGCTTCGATGGCCTTTTGATCGAGCTCGGCGCCACCCGCGTGGTCGAATGCTGGGGCGACGACGTGCCCGACGGCAAGCACACCGACTTCCGCAAGGCGGTCAAGGCGAAAGATGACGAAACGGTTGCCTTTTCCTGGATCGAGTGGCCCGACAAGGCGACTCGCGACAAGGCGATGGCGCGGATGCACGACCTGGCGAAGACCGACAGCCGGTTCGATCCGGACAAGAACCCGATCCCGTTCGACGGCAAGCGGATGATCTTCGGCGGATTCGAGTCGGTCTATGAGGTTTGAGAAAATGGATGCAGGGAGGTCTTTGGCGTCTCCTACTGGAAAATCCCATGGAAGTGTTGCTTCCAGGCAGTTGCTCCTCGACGAGAACGAGAGGCCTCAGTGGAATCTAGCGCTTGCGCAATGAGTGGGTAATGTATTAGTAGAACTTTGTATTTGCCCAACTATATTGTTATAATTTGCCCGTGATTATTGAGCGAGATCTCGCAGCTTTGTTGCGTAAGTCTGCCGAAATGTTCCGGGCCATTACGCTTACCGGGCCTCGCCAAAGCGGCAAGACCACGCTTTGTCGCCACTTGTTCCCCAACCATGGGTATGCATCGCTCGAAGACCTGGACGTGAGGGAAAGAGCCCGACTCGACCCATTGGGATTTCTGCGTGATTTCAGCGACGGAGCAATCCTGGATGAAATTCAGCACGCGCCTCACTTGCTTTCCTACCTGCAAGGAATCATTGACGAGGATTCGGAACCCGGCCGCTGGATTCTGACTGGTTCGCAAAACCTTGAGTTAATGAAAGAGGTGAGTCAGACACTCGCCGGGCGTACCGACGTTGTTTACCTCTTGCCTCTGAGCTGGCGTGAAGCCACGCGCTTCCCCTCCCCGCCGCTCGGGCTGGAGGACACGCTCTTCGCCGGAAGTTTCCCCGAGGTTCTGGGGAATCCCGGGATGGATCCTGTGCGCTGGTATGGCGCTTACGTGAGTACGTACATCGAACGCGATGTTCGCGGCCTGATCAAGGAGAGCAATCTCTCCACGTTTCAGCACTTTCTCCGGCTGGCTGCGGGGCGTGCTGCATGCATCCTGAACCTGAACTCCCTCGGTGACGATTGCGGTATATCAAACGTTACGGCGGGGAAATGGCTTGATTTACTGGAGACCGGTTTCGTCGTATTTCGCTTGCCGCCGTTCTTTCGCAACGTGAAAAAGCGGCTGACCAGGAGGCCCAAGCTGTACTTCCACGACACCGGTCTGGTTTGCTGGCTATTGGGCATTCAATCGCCCGGGCAACTCCGCTCGCACCCGTTGCGCGGACAGATTTTCGAGAATTGGGTGGTGTCCGAAATCGTAAAGCTGCGGTACTGCGTGGGCCAGATTCATGGACTGTTTTTCTACAATGAGAGAAACCGTGTTGAAACGGACCTGGTTATCGAATCCCCGGGTAATTTTCTCCTGCTGGAATGCAAGTCTTCCGCCACGCCAGCTGCGAGAATGTTCAACGGTGTGCGTCGCGTACAAAGTCACTTCCATGAAATGGGGTTACAGGCCAATATTGCGGTAGCCTACGGCGGTGATGAACTGCAGCAATGGTCGCAAGGAACTTTGATTCCCTGGCATTCGCTGGAAGCTCATGCTTCGCTAAGCAAGAAACAGTAGCGTCGCGGTGCCCATGTAGCCTGCGGCATACGAGCGCATGCACGACCTGGCGAAGACCGACAGCCGGTTCGATCCGGACAAGAATCCGATCCCGTTCGACGGCAAGCGGATGATCTTCGGCGGATTCGAGTCGGTCTATGATATTTGACCCGGCATGTGCGGACGATTCACCCAGCGCTTTTCCTGGCAGCAGGTCCATGACTACATGAACCTGCTCGACGAACCCGTGGAACTGACCCCGCCTACAACGTCGCTCCCGGGCAGCAGGTAGCGGCGGTTCGGGCGTCCGACGACGGCCGTCGCCTGTCCATGCTGCGCTGGGGCCTGCTGCCGGCCTGGGCGAAGGACCCGAACATGGGTTACCGAATGATCAACGCCCGCTCCGAAACCGTGGCCGGCAAGCTGGCCTTCAGGGCCGCCTACCGCTCAAGACGGTGCCTGATTCCCGCCGACGGGTTCTTCGAATGGGTCCGGCAGGGAACCGTCCGCCAGCCCTGGCTCGTCGACTTTACGGACGGCCGGCTCATGTTCTTCGCCGGGCTGTGGGAAAGCTGGCGCGTGCCCGAAAACACCCCCTTGCCACGCTCTCTCCAGAGCGCGGCGCCGGGCGACGCCATCGAAACCTGCACCGTGCTGACCACACAGGCCAACGAGGCGATGAAGCCCATCCACCACCGCATGCCCGTCATCCTGCCCGAAGACGCATTCGCCCCCTGGCTTGCCGGCGAGGACGTCGCGTTGGATCCTTGCTCGGCGGAGGCCATCACGGTCCGGCCCTTCAGCCGCTGGGTCAACAACGCCGCGCACGAAGGCCCGCGCTGCATCGAACCGGTTCCTGCGAACTAAGCCCCCGTGCCGGTCGTTGCCGCTGGTATTATTTGGAGCAATGAAGAAGTACCTGCCTGCGCTCGCCGTCCTGGCTCTGGCCGGATGCGCACACTCGCAATACCGGACCACATACCTTGAAGAATATGCCGGGCATGGCTGTATCGAACTGCAAGCGGAGCGCCTGACCGTCGAAGCCGAACTCGATCCCAAGTGGCGGCAAAACTATTCCAGCGGAAACGCGGCCGATAGCGTTCATTCTTTTGCCGTGACCCACACTGAACCCCCGTACACCATTTACGACGTTTACCCAGAATTCATGGCCGTGAATCCTGCCAAGGTCATGCGTCAGAAAGACAGATTGCGCAACCACGCCAAGTGGCAGGCCTTGGTGCGGCTGGAACAGAACAAGGGCTGCGTCCCTGAAGCGGTTGGCGGCACTACTGTCGCCGGAGTGCCGCCACGCTATTGAGAGGCGTTCGCCGTACTTGCCCAGCAGGTGCTCGTGGATCCCCCGCGTCCACCTGTAGCGCCCTCACCTCGTAAGATTCGAGTAGCTGCTCAGGATGGTGTTTCTCCCAATCCCGCGAACGCGATGAAGCCGGCGCCCCCGCCCCCGCCACCCAAGAAGAAGTACATGTCACGCTTGGAGGGGATTGAAATATGAAAAATAAATTTGCCTGGGTTGCTGTTCCGCTGGTTGCGGTGCTGTGCGCCGTTGCTTACGTTTTCTTCGCCGGCGGCCCGCAGGGTCCGGCCATGAGCGCCGAATCCGAGTTGGCAGTTCCCGCGACTTCCGAAACTCTTGCTGACGGGCAACCGGCTGCGGTCGAGCAAGGCCAAGAGAGCGAAACCGGTTGAGCGCTCGCGCCTGAAGCCGAAGCCATTGCGCTGAATGTTGCGGCCCGCTTCGCCGAAAATATGGAACCGGACAATCCCGAGTGGAGCGACGTGCCTGTAACCCTGACGGTCCTTTCCGCCGAAATGGGCTACGACCTCGACTCTGACTCCAACCTGGTGCGACTTTGGAACGTTGCAGTAGACATTGCCGGCCCCGTCGGGGATATCCTAATAGTATCAATATCTCCTGATACCGGCGAGGTGGTCCGCGTGTATAGCGGGATAGTTCAATGAACTACTACCGGGCCAACCGTTCTAAATGAATGTGGCCACCAGCAATGGGGAATACTACTTTCGCAGTCTCAGCATTAGCCTTTTCTTACCAAAAGCCACCCTTTTAGGCGATTGACGTTAGCGTGTAATTTATCTAGTATTCGAGCATTCGCCCCTTGGCAGTAAGCCATGCTCCCAGCCTGTTTACGGTTGGTGATCTTGAGCAAGGCCGATCCCTCGGGGCTTTTCATTTAGGACAAGGACGCATAGGGAAATGATCAAGGCTGCGATTCTCATCGACGGCGGCTACTTTCTAAAACGACTTCCCGTGGTACGTCCGGACATTTGCGCAATCGAAGCTGTCGACGTTGCCAAAGCTGTAGGCCAGTTGATACGAGGGCACCTGAGCCAACTTAATGAAGTGTACAAGGCAAAGAACCCGCTTCAGCTTCTGTATCGAGCTTTCTACTACGACGCGTGGCCCTATGAAAGAAAGGGGCACACACCTATAGACAAGCACCCAATAGATTTTTCAAGCACTCCGGAAGCACTGTTCCGGAATGAGTTGTTCGAAGCCTTGCGCGGGTCACCGAATCTTGCCGTACGACTGGGTGAGGTACGCAAGGACCCTAGTCAGTCATGGACTCTTAAGGCTGAACCGCAGAAAGAGCTACTGAGGGGTAGTCTTGCCGTCCAACAACTTGCGGACAATGACTTTGCACCTACCTTGCGGCAGAAAGGGGTTGATATGCGTATTGGTTTGGATATTGCGTCAATTACCTTGAAGCGACAGGCTCAAGTCATCATTCTTGTCTCCGGCGACGCTGATTTCGTTCCCGCCGCCAAACTGGCCCGGCGGGAAGGCATGCAATTTGTGCTAGATCCACTCTGGCACAGCATTTCTCCTGACCTGTTCGAGCATGTCGACGGCTTAAGGAGCGGTTTCTACAAGCCACCCCCTCAGAAACCCGACCCTGCGCGGCACGATTCCAAATAAAGAGCGGTACCGTTCTCGCGGTATTCTTCTGTGTCAATCTTGTTTATCAGCATGAGCGCGGCTTCACCAGGCGTCGTTCCGCGAGGCGGTGATCAGTGCCTATCGGGGTCGCTGTTCGCTTTCCGGCCTGCCGGAGAAACGGCTGCTCGACGCCGCGCACATCATTCCTGACGCCGACGAGCAGTTGGGACAGCCCGTTGTCCCCAACGGATTACCGCTGTCGAAGATCCATCACGCAGCCTTCGACGCCTATCTGATCGGCATCGATCCCGACTTTGGCGTCCCGGTTTACGGCGCCTGATTCGAGGCTCGGACTGATCACTCAATTGCTTCGAATTCCGCGACGTTCGGAATGGCGCCGTAGCGGCCGCTCAGGTATCCGCGTCGCAGAGATTCGTTTTTTCTTGGTCGATAGCTGGAGAGGGGAGTCAGCGTCGCAGCCTGATCCAGCCCCTTCTCCGTGAACCATACCTGCGTTCTGTCGAGCGCATCCTCAAGCGGCAGGGTGTCGTGCACGGTGGCTACGAGCTGCGCCCTGTTTCGGCTTGCAGCTCGCGGACGATTGATAAACCGGATCAGGAATTGGACGAGATGCGGGTGCAGGCTCCGGTCCAACTCATCCACAAAAACAACCCGGCTGCGATCCACGACATCAAGCCAGGGACCGGAGAACGAATAAACTCGCTGGGTTCCATCCGACTGCTCGTCAAGTTCCAGGTAAGCGAGATCATCGTGCCCCTTCACCGGAAGCCCAAATTCCGGTATCCGGATTGTCGCTCCTTCCAGATCCCCGATGTTTTCCAGAATTCTTGCGGGCAGGTACGGTCTGATTTCGTCCGCATCAATTTCTTGTTCCTGCACCCGAATCTCGGAAACAAGGATGTCCGCCTGCTTGAGGAACTGGACCAGACGCGTCTGGAATTCCGGTTCTTCCTGAAGACTGATGGAGGTGAAATCGGGCGAGACCCCTCCTGGTCCGACTATGGCCAGATTACGGAACCAGTTGACAATCGGGCGAAGAGAGGCGCTGTTCAGTTGCACCGCTGTCGAAACGAAAAGCGCATTGTCCCTGGTGGCCTCTTGCCAAGTACTGCGGGCCCCGCGGAAGCTCCCGCCGAACACCCAGCTAAAGGCCTTGGTATGAGGGTGATATTCCCTGATCAGCCATCTCCGCCAACGCCCGCCTGGCTGGCGCACGCGCAGCCACTCCCCCCGGATTCGCTTGGAATCCACCGCAAACCCGTACTCATACGCTACGCCGTCTTCAATAAAGACGAAGTCAAAACGGCATGGTTCAGTGCGCGTTTCGATATCGAACAGAAAAGGTCGGGTATCGATTGAATCGCCGGCCTGCGCTCCCTGCGCCGACTCAAGAACGAGTCTTCGCGCGAAGGCAAGCGCATCAACGAAACGCGACTTGCCGCTGCCGTTGGGGCCGTAAATCGCCGACACCCGGTTAAGCCGCGGGTACCTGTTCACATTTGTGTCGAACGCTAATTCGTCCGGCGTCCTTCCGGTGGCCTCCATGCTGAATTGCTGACGGTCCCGGAAACAGGTCCAGTTTTCCACATCGAAAGATACGAGCATTTGATGCCTCCCGCAGATCTTTGCGTGCGCGCCGAATATCAGCCGCAGTTACGAATTTGGAAAGCTATGGGATTAAATAATATACGAAAGACGAAAAGAATATTCGGAAAATGATATTTATTTATACGAGAAACGCAATATTCTGCAATTTCAGCCAAGGTTTCCAGTTCTTTTGAACAAAGTTGTGAACGAGCTTGACTAACTCGGCAGACGTATCAGGCAATGGCAGTGTATTGGGACTGACCGTCAATGGTGCAGGTGAGGATGGGGGTCAGCAGTTCCGTCTCTTGCCCGGACAACTCTCGCAGCGAAGCCAGGAAGGCGGCTGCAATTGGGGAGAGGTTCTCGCGATCGGCGCCTTCCCAAGGGCCGCGGGCATCGACCCAGGATCGAAGATCCGCCAGCGCGTCCGACTGGAGCTTGCGCGCTTCAGCCAGCTGAGTTTCGTCCGGGACTCCGCTGCGCTGGTCTATGGTCGATCGAAGCCCGTTCAACTGCCGCCAGTTATCGATGAAGCTTGCTAATGCCTTGGCCCGATCCGCTATGCCCCAAGCCAACCACCTGATTTTCCGCGCCTGCTCACTCCGCACGCTGTTTGCGAGTCCGAGTTTTTCTTCGAGAAGACGCCTGCCGAATCGCCGCAACTCGTAGATGCGCTGTTCCACCTTGTTGGAATCACCCAGACACTCCGCGAAAAGGTCAAGCGAATCCGAGGCCCACTCTATTCGACCGTAGGCTTGAAGCTGCTGGCGGATCGCGATACGAATGATGTGTTCATCACTTGCTTTGCTGATCTTCTGCAACGCCGCGCGAGTCAGCGCGAATAGCGTGTCTATGCTCACGAGGCGCTCGGCGCCATCGAGGACGGCAAATTCCGCATCGCTTTCGGCCAAACGAACCGCCGCCCCCTGCGCGACGAGTCCGGCGTCCTCCAGGCTTTGCACGTATTCCCGCATTTCGCCATCGGTCAGGTCGGCGTCCGAGTAATTGAGTTGAACTGCCAGAGCGTCGGTCGAATTGGCTGTGGCCAGGAAGTTCAGAACACTGTCTACGCGCATCGACTGCCCTTCGCCGAAAGCTGCGACTTCCTCCGAGACCGAGCCTTCCGCTTCAAAAACATTGATCTGTCCGCCCAGGTCATGCTCTACCTTGATCTGTGCCGAGAGCTTGCGCTCGGAACCCAATTCCAGGCCGAAGAGGTTGAACGTAACCCCGGACTGTTCATCATCATCGAACACGTGCTTGAATACGCTGTCCCGCAGAGTAATGGCGCCATTCGGGCTGTCGGCGGCAGCTTGCATCGCTGCCCGGAAGTCTCCGGCCAGCATCTCGCGATAGAGTTCTCCTGCCTGCGCGTCCCCCGGATTCAGGTCGAATACCAGCAGCGCCTGGGTCTTGCTTTCTCGGGACACGACCCGCGCAAATCGCACCGCGAGCTTCGCTTTCGCCACGGCGTCAACTGCACCCTGGAGTCGTTCTTCCGTCGCGCGGTAATGGGACAGCAGCTTCCTAAGAGGCGTAATCAAAGCCGCCGCCGTTTTGTCCATCTCCTCCGCAGCATCCTCGTGAGCTTCGGCAAACTGCGCCAACGCTGCAGCTATGGTCTCGGTGCTACCCTGGGCCTTCAGCACGCCCGCGAGCTTCTCTTCCATTTCGTTGTTCAGCGATTCAAGAGCGTCGCGCGCTTTGCGCTTTACGAGGGTGGCGATGTCGTCTGCGCGATCCGACGCGAATTCGACCTTCGCAAACGCTTTTTCAATGACGTCATCGACCTCGCCGTCCAGCACTTTTGCCCAGTTTTCCGCCCTCAAGCGCGTCGCGTCCAATACGACGCCAGCCAGGCCATCGGCCAGATCCTCCGCGTCACGACTGCCGAATACAACGCCCAGCAACTCTTGCGCCGGAGCGTCCAGCGACTTCATCTTTTCCTTGAATTTCTGCTCGAATATCTTGCTCGGCTGCGAATACGCACTTATCAGTTGTTCAAGCCCCTCGGGCAACTCCGTGATTCTCTGCATCACGGGCGCCACTGCCTTTTGCAGTCCGCGCACACGCACGTCCGCGCCCAGCGACAGCGACCGCCGGTTCCTTTCCCAATCTGTGTCGGTCAGGCGCAACTGCAGCCGATCGCCCTTGATGCGTCGAATACGGAGCTTGAAGCTGCCCTTCCGGGTCCAATCAACCGCGTAACGCAAGCGTGTCTGAAGCCCGAGGGAGACGGGCGCGCCGTTCGCGCCGATTGCGCCGACCAGCGAATTAGATGCCTTGAATTCCGCGCCCAGGCGCACTGAATCGGAGAACTCAAGGGTTGCTTTGCGGAATGCCTCGGTGTTCGCCAGTTCCAGGGGTTCGCTGAGCCGCGCGATTACCGGAAGATCGATACACGCCGCTTCGACCACGCGCATGCTGCCCGGATGCGAGAAATCCACATGCAAAGAACTCTGGCCGGAGCGCTCGGCCCTGGACGAAACAGAACCGAAAGGCAAAGGCGATTTCACCGCGCCGGTAACCCCCAGCGCTCCCGTGAATGAGTATCCCGGCCCCGGCCGTATCCTGCCGGCCGCCTTCGCGTTACCCTTCAGTGCCGGCGCTACCGAACCCTTTTTCGACAAATCGGACTGAATCTTCGACTGCCAGGCCCAGCCAATCCCCTTTTGGGGGATTTTCGCTACCGGCCCCGTTAGCTGACTAAGCAGCTCGTTGGTCTCCAGAGATTCGGCTGCTCGCTCGAGAAACTCCTGTATCTTTCCGACCCCGGCTGCCGAAAGCACCCGACGCAGCGCGCTCGATAGCTTTGGCCGATCATCCACGAGCGCATCGGCCAGCTCGTCGATCAGGTCTCTCTCGGCAATTTCCTTTAGCTTTTGCGCGACGTCTTCGCCGAGATCAAGCGCAGCTCCAATGTTGGAAACAAGAGGCTTGGTCATGCCTGCCGCATCCTAATGGACTGAAATAGGGGCCAGCCCGCGTTACACACTCAATTGCTGCCTGAATTCGCCTTGGCTCGAGCGCGCGTCTGATCCAGGAAGTCGGTAATCAAGGTGACCAGCTTGTGTATCCCTTCGGAGCCGCCACCAATGAGGCCTCCGGTGATAAGAATATCTACTCCATGAAAGATAGTAGCCTGCCATGTTTCCATTGACTGGCTAACACTCATCACCTCCGCCAAGATGCGCGGGCCGGCAAAGGAAATAAGGATGCCCAGAATCATTCCGCCGAGAAATGCCATTTGCCGAGTCTTGTGCCGATATTCCAGCCGCGTGGACTGCAATTCTCGCAACCGGGCGGCATCACTACCCGTTTTCTGAAGTTCAGCGATCTCCGCGTCGATCTGCTCACGCCCCAGCGTTCGCCAGGCCGAGATATAGACCTGTTGCGCCCGTTCAACGAACAGGGCAATAATCAACAAGGTTCCCAGCGCCGTCAGAGCTTTTCCGCCTGGGCTTTCCTCGAATGGAATTGGCGCAAACCCCGCGCTCACCCATCCCAGGAGTCCGGCGACAAGGGTGGCCAAGCCCAGAACACTCCAGCCAAAAGCCTTCGAATCGTTCCCTTCGTCCATTTCTACTCCCAGTCAACTCCTGATTCTTCACCGTATTCTAATTGGAGCAGATTTGCTGCCTTGAAAGATTGTCTTGACTGGCGACGCGTGAGTCTGTTTGCTAGAGTCCGCCTTTCCTCATCGAGCCTGAACCCCCCGCAAAGTGTCAGTGGTTCCGGCCATGACGGGTAGAGCCTTCTGACTGGAACGGAAGAAAAGTATGGAAAAAATCGAATGCAGGGAGGTTTACGGCATCTCCTATTGGAAAATTCCATGGAAGTACGAGTTATGTTCGACCTATGATTACGAGAGCCCGGCCTTTGCCAAATTCGACGCTAACGTAAAGAAGGAATGGTATGAGATTGGCCAAGATTCCATGGTGATTTCCGAGAACTATGCATGGGACGGTCCGTCGGGACCAACGCTCGATACATCTAATGCCATGCGAGGCAGCCTTATACACGACGCTCTCTACCAAGCCATTCGCACAGGGGATTTACTCATGAAGCACCGGAAGATCGCCGACAAGATTTTTCGGCAAGTCTTGA
The DNA here is from genome assembly GCA_951828235.1 of uncultured Gammaproteobacteria bacterium. Classification (GTDB taxonomy): domain Bacteria; phylum Pseudomonadota; class Gammaproteobacteria; order Steroidobacterales; family Foliamicaceae; genus Foliamicus. The sequence continues at coordinate 170,643 of OX639965.1, read as the reverse complement.
AGGAGGACGGGATGAACTTGATTAGGAGGAATCTCTGGTATTGGTGTGTTCGGCGGTTTGGAGAAAAGCACGCAAGGCCTCCTGACTCACCATAGTCCAGCCAATTCAATCGGAGCGTAGACTCATATGTGGCTTCGAAGCGGGAATGAATCTAGAATCGGCCTCACCGGTCTCTCGATGAGCTCTCGCCCTTGGAATTTAGGTCCCGATGGGCCGAAAACAGTGGCAGGCTTTGGTGCAACTGGAGCAGAACAGGGGTTGCGGCCAGGAAGTGAGCGATGCCGCTACTGTGACCAGGTTGCAGTCAGGCCGGCGAGAAGCAATCGCTCATTAGTTTCATGCCGCTGCCTGGCGCCGGCGTTCCCCAGCTAATGCGCTACAGCGCCAACGCCATTGCCGCCGAGCGGCGATCCGTCCAGGGTCTGGCTCCATGAATGCTCTGCCGATACGAACGTCTTGTGCTCTGCTTGTCGTCTTCCTGAGCCCCCTATGGCAGGCGGCCGCCTCGGGGGATATACACGACGGGATCAACAACGCGGTGAGCCGCGGCGCGATCGGCGCCGCCGTGTTCGGCATTTACGACCGGGGCGATGTCGCCGTCCATGGCTACGGGCAGACGAGGCCCGGTGGGTCGCAGGAACCGGATGGCGAGACACTGTTCGAGATCGGATCCATCACGAAAGTCTTCACGGCCATACTCGTTCAGCGGCTGGCGGAGCAGGGCCGGCTTGACTGGGATCAACCCATCTCCAGCTACCTCAAGGAATTGCAGTTCGGCAACGAATCGGTAGAGGCAATCACGCTTCGTTCGCTGGCGACCCACTCATCGGGGCTGCCCCGTTTGCCCTCCAACTTGTCCCCGAGCGACAGCCTTGATCCGTATGCGGACTACAACCACGGTGACCTGACCGCCTTTCTGCGCTCATTCGATCCCGAGACGCTCACAAACGACTACGCGTATTCCAATCTGGGGTTCGGCCTGCTGGGATCCATCGCGGCCGATGCCGCGGAAACGGATTACCCCAATGCGATCGAGGAATACATCCTTGCGCCACTGGGCATGGGCCGGTCGTTCGCGGCCTATTCGCAGCAAACGGACTCGAACATGGCCTCCGGATACAGCAACGGAGCGGTGGTGCCGGCGTGGACCTTTGACGCAATGGCCGGCGCCGGCGCAGTCGTTTCATCCGCAAACGATCTGATGGAATTCATACAGTCCAATTTCGAAGCGGATGCGTCAGGCGTGGGTAGAGCGATCCTGGCGACGCAGCAGCGCCAGCAAGGGCACAAGACCGCCCTTGCCTGGCACATTGCCTCGGACAGCGACGGGAACACGGTCTACTGGCACAACGGCGGCACAGGCGGGTACGCCAGTTTTCTGGCGGTGAATCCCGCGCAATCGAAGGGCTGGCTGATCCTTGCCGCGTCTTCCGACTACGCCTGGGTGACCGAGCTCGGGATGTCGCTGTTCGCACCGCCGCAGCGCGCGCAAGCGGTCGATCTTTCGCCGTACACCGGCGTGTTTCAATTGAGTCCGGGCTTTTTCCTTACGTTCTCGGAGAGAGACGGTCAGCTGTTCGGCCAGGCCACGGGGCAGAGCGAATTTCCACTGACGCACGAGGGCGACCGCCAGTTCCAATTCGCTGCCGCGGAGGTTCGGGTGACGTTTGCTGTTCCATCAGATGGTTCGTCTCCGGGCATCGAGTTCGTTCAAGGCGGTCTGGCGATCAACGCGGCCCGCGTCGAAGATGAACTCGGAACCGGGGAACGCGTGGAAATCCCTGTCGACAGCGAGGTCCTGAAGGATTACGAGGGCGAATATGAACTGGCGCCAGGCTTGGCGATGACGGTGTCAGTTCGAGAATCTCAGCTGTTTGTTCAGGTTACCGGCCAGCAGGCATTCCCGGCCTTCGCCATGGATACGGATCGGTTCTTCCTGAAAGTCGTGGATGCCGAGATCAAATTCCTGCGCGACGATAGCGGCGCCGTTCATGAACTGTTCCTCTACCAGGCAGGCGAACATCGCGCGCGGCGCATGGACGCAAGCCCCTGATTCAGCAGAATGGGGGCAATAGCACCCCGGAAGGATCGACATGGGTTATATCGACGGTTTCGTGATGGCGGTTCCGACCGCCAACAAGCAGGCTTACATCGACCACGCGCGCGGCTTCGATGGCCTTTTAATCGAGCTCGGCGCCACCCGCGTGGTCGAATGCTGGGGCGACGACGTGCCCCACGGCAAGCACACCGATTTCCGCAAGGCGGTCAAGGCGAAAGATGACGAAACGGTTGCCTTTTCCTGGATCGAGTGGCCCGACAAGGCGACTCGCGACAAGGCGATGGCGCGGATGCACGACCTGGCGAAGACCGACAGCCGGTTCGATCCGGACAAGAACCCGATCCCGTTCGACGGCAAGCGGATGATCTTCGGCGGATTCGAGTCGGTCTATGAGGTGTGAACCAGCATGTGCGGACGATTCACCCAGCGTTTTTCCTGGCAGCAGGTCCATGACTACATGAACCTGCCCGGCGAACCCGTGGAACTGACCCCGCGCTACAACGTCGCTCCCGGGCAGAACGCGGCGCCAGGCGACGCCATCGAAACCTGCACCGTGCTGACCACGCAGGCCAACGAGGCGATGAAGCCCATCCACCACCGCATGCCCGTCATCCTGCCCGAAGACGCATTCGCCCCCTGGCTAGCCGGCGAGGACGTCGCGTTGGATCCTTGCTCGGCGGAGGCCATCACGGTCCGGCCCGTCAGCCGCTGGGTCAACAACGCCGCGCACGAAGGCCCGCGCTGCATCGAACCGGTTCCTGCGAACTAAGCCCCCGTGCCGGTCGTTGCCGCTGGTATTCTTTAGAGCAATGAAGAAGTACCTGCCTGCGCTCGCCGTCCTGGCTCTGGCCGGATGCGCACACTCGCAGTACCGGACCACATACCTTGAAGAATATGCCGGGCATGGCTGTATCGAATTGCAAGCGGAGCGCCTGACCGTCGAAGCCGAACTCGATCCCAAGTGGCGGCAAGGCTATTCCAGCCGAAACGCGGCCGATAGCGTTCAGTCTTTTGCCGTGACCCACACTGAACCCCCGTACACCATTTACGACGTTTACCCAGCATCAATGGCCGTGAATCCTGCCAGGGTCATGCGCCAGAAAGACAGATTGCGCAACCACGCCAAGTGGCAGGCCCTGGTGCGGCTGGAACAGAACAAGGGCTGCGTCCCTGAAGCGGTTGGCGGCGCTACTGTCGCCGGAGCGCCGTCAGGCTATTAAGAGGCGGTCGCCGTACTTGCCCAGCAAGTACTCGAGAACGAAGTCCGGAATGCGGTCCACGGAGTGGATCTTCTTGCCCTCGACGTTCCACAGCAATTGGGTACGGAGTCCTCGACGGCGATGACTTCGCCGGTATAGGGGTTTTCGAGTTCCTCCACCGGCTCGAATAGGTCTTCTCACCGGCCAGGTTATTCGTGGCCTTGATCTTCGCGTACCACGCCTCGAGGGGATCGCTCATGTCGAACGGCCGGTCAAATTTGACGATGGCCGGCTCGCCGGTAGCGGCTGCGTGGGGCAGGCCGTTGGGCACGAGGTCGCCCGCCGGCGTCCTGCGCCACTGACGTTTTCGGCCCCACAAGTCCGCTCAACGCGCCCATGCTGACGGCAGCGCTGAGCGAACGGACGATGTCGCGCCGTTGATTGTTGATTTCGTTGACGCCGCTCAATTCAGGTTCCTATTGCTACCCATTCTTGAATGTTATGCGTTTGCGGAAAATTTCGTATACGCATCCAAATATAGCTAAACGCAGATGATTTCTCTCTTGACACATCGAAGTCTGTCGCTGGGAGATTCCATTCGGCCCAATGCGCAACCACCATTCGGCACTGGGCTATCTCAGCCCGATGGATTTTGAGGAACGACGTGCTCGGCAAGCGGCCTAAATCTCACGGCCCTCGTGTCCAACTTCAGGGGGTCACTCCAAGAAATGGGGAGTATTACTTCAGCAGTGACAGCTCACGACAGAGGCCATCGCGCCGCTGGGTTGTTCCACCGCTCGGCGGGCTTTTTTCGATAGGTCGTTCTCCATGACCAACTGGCCCACCTTGCGCTCAAGTTCCGCGATCCGCGCTTCGTAGCGGGCCAGCACATCGCCTTGCACCTGTTCATCGTCAAACTCTCGCGCCTCGTAATTGGCCACCCAAATCCGAATCAGCGACCGGCACATGTCGTGCTGACGCGCCAGTCGGGCAAGGGGGATCTCACCGGATAGATACTGCTGCGCCACGTGGCGCTTGAACTCAAGACTGTAACTGCGATGACGACGGGCCATAGTCAGATCCTCCTGGCCCAGCAAGCCTACTGGCAAAACCCCGCCGCCAAAGTGTCCAACCTCAGGGGGTCACTCCAAGAAATGGGGAGTATTACTTCAGCAGTGACAACCTTGCCCAGATACGGCTTGAGCTTGACTTACTTCCGTCGACGACGGCGCCGGGATGGCGCATCCCCCTGCTTTTAGTTTTATAGTAACGCTATTATTGATTGGCAGCAGGGTTGAGAGGTGCAAAATGAGATTTGCGTTCTTCTTGTTTGCTGGAGTTCTTGTGCTGAGCGGGAATCTTCTTGCCGAAAGTGAATTCGAATTTGAGTGGGGCATTATCAAGGAAGGTGCGTTCGTTATTCCTTCAAGGAATCTACGCTGGACCGATTCGGAGGGCAGGGCTGCCGGTAAACGCATCGGTTACTTGCGGGTTGGCTCGGTGGTTAAAGTCGGTGAATGCCGCCATGTAAACGCACATCGTGGTTTGGGAGGTCAATATTGCGATGTCCACTCGGAAAGCGGGGTTGCAGGTAAGACACACGACTCGCTAATTTTTCGTATGGAACGAGGGAAGCGATACGCGATCGCGATGCAGGAAGTAAATCTTTTTGATCGAGTCGAAACGAATCGCCGTCGCGACGTTTTTTCCCGCAATGCAGGCGTGATTGTCGAGATTGTGGGAAATTTTCGCAATACTGAAAGGCATGGCAATGTGAATGTTGTTGCGCTCTACAATTTGGATAGGACAGACGCGTTAGCAAATCTGTCAATTAAGAAGAGCGATCTTATAGAAAAAACGTATGTCGTAGAGTTCCCGAATGAGCAGACTGAATTCCCAGTCAAGCTGATCAAGTCCTACTCCAATGGAAAACCGGATCTGAGGGGAGGCCCAATTGGTCTTTGGACATTCAGACCAGTCAATGAGCTCACCAAAGATGAGTTACTGGTAGAGATTTCTTCAGGTTTGAATTGGAACACCCTATCGCTCGACGAGGGGCGAAAAATACTTGAGCGCGCATTTGATCTCGCGTCAGGACCATTGGATCGTATATTCTGTGTAGCTTCGATCGACTCAGAAGTAAACACTGGACTTCAAATTCTTGGAAACGGATTGGGGCTTACTGCAACGATTCCGATCTATTCGCGTGGAAAATTATTTGACATCGATTTCGATGTGTTAGAGAGAAACGGTGTCCCAACTTACACCGTTATGACTGCTAAGACTGTCCGGTGCGACATGGGCGCGACACCTTTCGATTCCCGGCCACGAGCTGTCGAGAGTGTATCTGTTTCTGTGACTAAGTTGCACTCTGGATCCAGGAATTCTAGAGCACTTGAGTCCTTGCCGAACTCAGACATAACGCTGAACACAGAAATGGCAGAAAGGTATGGTCTAAAAGAGCCCGTTGCAGTCGATTCAGAAAATAACGCAAAATTATTTGAGATTGAGGGCTTCCTTCACTTCTCGCAGGCGTACAATTTAGTGATGCATCGGATCGCACAGACGGACCTTCTATATACGTTATCCCGTGATGAGCGAGAAGCACTGGCGAATATGATCATTTCCAAACTTGCTACCTTCGTTCGTGCTAGCCCAGACATCGAAACTAGCTTAGTTGTGAATTCCAACGTGCCAACTTCCTGAGCCTTGAAGGTTTCTGGACTTGCCCCCTTCTCTGGGCCATTCGATCCGAGAAAATCTCGGATCTTGAGGGGCCCCCATTTCCTGGGCCAGATCGTCAGCGAATTTCTGACCTGTTTTCGGCCCATCGGGCCTTGAATTCCAAGGGCGAGAGCTCACCGAGAGACCGGTGAGGCCGGCTCTCGTTGTACTCTCGCCGCCAAGCTTGCAACTTCTCCTTGGCGTCCGTCAAATCATCGAACCAGTGCACGTTGAGACATTCGTCCCGGAGACTTCCGTTGAACGACTCGATGAACGCATTGTCCGTGGGCTTTCCGGGCCGGGAGAACTCCATGGTCACGCTGTTGGCATAAGCCCACAGATCAACCAGCCGGCCGACGAACTCGCTGCCGTTGTCACAGTAAATCCGCTTCGGAGCGCCACATTCCTTGGTGATCCGACTTAAGACATTGACCACATCGGTGCCTCGTAGGCTCTTGCCGGGTTCAATGGCCAGACACTCCCTCGTGAAGACATCCACGACCGTCAGCGCTCGAAAGCGCAGTCCTTCGACGGTCTGATCACTGACGAAGTCCATTGACCAGGCCACGTTCGGCGCCCGCGGCTTGGTGCGTGGCGGTTGCCGGCTTGCTGCGCTGACATGCCGCCTGGGCCGCCGAGGCCGTAATTGCAGGCCTTCCTTGCAATACAGGCGATAGACGCGCTTCTTGTTCACGTGGATCCCCTGGCGCTTGAGCATCACGTGGATGCGCTTGTAGCCGTACCGGACCCGGCTCAGCGCCAGGTCCCGGATCTTCTGCCGCAGCGACTCCTGAGACGGCCTGATCGACTTGTACTGGAACGTGCTGCGGGCGGTGCGCGTCACTTCACAACCGCGCCGCTCGCTCACCGAGTAGCGCCCTGCCAGATAGCGCACCGCCGAGCGGCGTTGCGATGCGCCTACCATTAATGGAATGGTCCGCTCCCACCCATAATCACGGTAGCTATCTTGACTGGAGAAGACCATGAACAACACCATCTACACACTGGGCATTGACGCCGGAAAATGCTGGTTCCACCTCGTTGGCACCAACCGCGAAGGCGAGCCGATCCTGCAAAGGAAAGTCCGGCGTTCCAAGCTCATGGCGCTCATGGCCCAGTTGGCGCCTGATCTGACCGCCATGGAAGCCTGCCCGGGCACACAGTTTCTGGCGCGACGGATGCAGGACCTGGGATTGACCGTCAAGCTCATTGCGCCGCAGTTCGTCAAGCCCTACGTCAAATCACAGAAGAACGACTTCAACGATGCGGAAGCCATCGCCGAGGCCGCTCGCCGTCCAACCATGCGGTTCGTGCCGGTGAAGTCCGCCGAGCAGCTGGATCTTCAAGCCCTGCACCGCTACCGTGAGCGCCTGGTACACGACCGCACCGCCATCGTCAATCAGATCCGCGCCTTTCTATTGGAAAACGGGCTGACCGTCGACAAAGGCCGACCGGCGCTACGACAGGACTTGCCCGGCATCCTCGAAGACGCCGAGAACGCTCTTTCTGCGCCCATGCGCTCGATCCTCGCGCGGCTCTCGAGCCGCTGGGACCTGGTGGAGGACATGATCGATGAAGCCAACCGGCAGATTAAATCCATCGCCGCCAATCGGGATGACTGCCGGCGCTTGCTGACCGTTCCGGGTATTGGACCGCTAGGCGCCACGGCACTGGTCGCTGCGATCGGCAACGGCTCGGAGTTCCAAAGCGGCCGAGAGGTGGCTGCCTGGCTTGGCCTGGTGCCACGGCAACACTCCACGGGCGGCAAAACACGACTGCTTGGTGTCACCAAACGGGGCAATCCCTATCTGCGGCGGCTGCTCATCCACGGCGCTCGTTCGGTGGTGCTTCACGTGCACCGCGATCGGCACCGGCTCGGTGCGTGGGTCTCTGCGCTGGAGACACGCACCCACCGGAATGTAGCTGTGGTGGCGCTGGCCAACAAGCTGGCGCGCATCAGTTGGGCGGTGTTGAGCCAAGAGACGATCTATCGTCCCCAAGCCGCTTAGAAGTTATACCAACCGATTCCCAGGAGTTCTGCGACAGCCTTAGGAGTGAATGGCAACAGGGCAATCCCCCGGTGCGCAACCTGACAGAAAAAAACGATCCCCGAGATCGAACCATTTTTGAGGACGTCACCGGCACGGAGTTCCATCAGGGCCAGGATCAAGACTGATCCATCAACAGGCCGGATACATTATCGCAGCCCCGTCTTGCCGAAGATCTTCGAATGCTGTTGCAAACCGGGAGCGGACCATACATTTTTCCCGCGATGTCCTGCAGCATCACCTTGTCCAGGCTCAAGTCCGCCACCAGGCGCTTGAGCTTGGCGTTCTCCTCGCGGAGCTGCTTCAGTTCCCGGACCTCCGACGGCTCCAGGCCGCCATACTGCTTCTTCCAGCGGTAAAAAGTTTGCTCGGCAATCCCGAGCTTACGGGCAATATCCGCCGCCGAGACCCCCAAATCGTGCTGCCTGACGGCCGCGACGATCTGCTCGACCGAGTAGCGCTTGCGCTTCATCCGACATCCTCCCTCTTCGTCTAGAGTTTGTCAGAAATCGCATCCAATGTGGCCCAGTTTTTGGGAGTACCCTCAATCTTGGGTGTAGACGCGATAGTCCTATCACACTCGGCGAGAGCTCTGGCCGAGTGTGACCTACGCTTGACCATCAGCTGAAACCAAAAAAGTGCCTCCGAAACGGCCTGGGAAACGCCATCCAAGCGCAGCCGGCTACCGGTTCATGACTCCTCAGTCGCATCCAGCCCAACGAACCCCATCCTTAAAGGCAAATTTGCGCGATTAGAGCAATCGGTGACGGATGCGGGCCAATTGCGTCAGTTTGTCTGACGAGCGAGAAAAGGCCCCACGTCAATGTTGGCGAGACTCCGGAGGGTCTGATAATCAAGGATGCCAGTTGGCTCCACTTGCTGGCGAGCACGTATCGCTTCGACCATTGCGGGAGACATCACGAACCGACGCTGAATGGGGTCGCACAGAACAGGAACTGGCACGTTCAACGCGCGACCGGCGTTCTCGTAAACGAGGTGTTCTGTATAGACGGACATCATTGTGTTACCGTCAACGCGAGCATGCGCTTCATTGAAGAACAGCGCTGCTTTACCGTACTCCCCGGCGCTCTCCCTTTCCTCCGCGGCGCGGACTAGCGCCGTCACGAGTGTTGACTCTCCCCCGGTCATGACATCGCTCGAAGTCAGCCGCAAGCATGCTGGTTCGCTTCTTCTAGCAACATCCCCCGGATCGGCATAGACCGCGTGACGAAACGAGCCAATATCGCGGTCAGCTGCGGTTGCGAAAGTTTCGTAATTCGGTATTCCGGTAGGTTTGAGTCCCACTGATTGCTGATACTGCATCAAGTGCATGGTGAACTCCGATATGCGGCCGCCATCCGCCCCCACTGGTTCACCGGGAAAGCCGGTAGCGTTCGCCAACGCGGATTGCGCCCGCTGGTAATAGTCTTGGGACAGATTCTGGTCAGCGAGTGCGACCTGACCGGAGATGTCGCTATATAGTAGCGCCTCGAGCGCGGGGGCGTCGGTGGCGGCTAGGTTGTCAATATTCTGAAGCAGATTATTGGTTTCATGATTTTCCATTAAGCGGCGATTAAAGGGCAAAACCCGCACTACTTCAGGGTTGGTGCATTCCACATCCTTTCTGGATTTCACGTAGCGGGCTGTATCTGGAACCACTTCAATAACCATTCCATCGTAGCACGGTTCGGTTCGGCCGACGGGAATTACCTTTATGCCTTCCGAGTTGCTGGCTCCGAACTGTTCCCACGTCCCGTTAGTCCGTATCAGCGAAATTTTTTTGCACCTTATTCCCCTATTTGTGTCATCGTCCGCTACGGTGCGGATTACCGACAGATTTTGCCCCTGCGCGAGCGAACTGCCCGGAGCCCCAGTGACGACCAGAACCAGCCCCAGGAGCAAAGATGCTCTCATTTCAGCCTCCTCTCCATTCCCAGGATCGCTAACGTTTCGTCGCCCACACGATGATGGACATAAGGGCAAGGCCAGCCAATGAGGCGATGATGTGCAGCTCCCATTCGACCAGCGCTGTTCGCAGACCAACGGGTTCAAGTATCGTCGGCACGTCCGCACTTTCCAGATGAACCGTGGGCGCCCCCCCTCCAGTCATAACCGTCGTCAGCTCCAGTCTCCAACCAGGGTGGAAACTTGGAAACTCTAGTTTAATACCGTCGCGATTGCCGAAGAGTTTTGCGTCGGCGATCCAGCCGCTGCCGATAACAATCGGCTTTGGCTTGGAAAATCGGTTCGCCTCATTCTCGCCGAGGATTCTGATGGTCAGGTTCCGGAAATTAACGTTGCTCGTGATGTTCTTGAATTCAAATGTTAGGTAGTGGCCGTCCTCCTGTTCCTCGATGGTCTGTGTGAGCTTGACAAGCGGAAGTACTATCAAGCGGTCGACCGCGTGCGTAACAGCCCATGCAAAAAACGCGAACAACATGGTCACGACGTACGGGAAGTCTGTTCTCTTCATGAAAGGCCGCCGGTAGGGGCCGGCACCCTTATCCGTGCTCTCCGGTTTTGCTTCTTCGGGCCTCGAGGGCTTCGCCTGTTGAGTAAGCCTAGGATTCACCTCTGGCTCAGGATTCTGTGGGACTCGTTTCGACCGTTCTTGATCCGCCATGGTAAATTCGTCCCAAGCTCAGGTCGGCTCAGTCTAAGACATTATGCTCTTTCGCCGCAAAATGTATCAATGCCTTTGGCCCCGAATTGTTAGGAACAAATAGACTGTCCGCCCTTGTAACAAATGATCTGTCCGGTTTTGCTGTCGACCTTTTTGGACGGAAGGTGGCGGTGGATGAGACGGACCCAATGGTTACAGGAGACACGACGGATGCGATTTGAAGAAGCCTATTCGGGATGGGGAGAGCGGCGTTTGACGCAGGTTCAGGCGGCGGAGTTACTGGGGGTATGCACGCGGACCTTTCGGCGCTATATCCACCGCTATGAGTCCGAGGGACTGGACGGTTTGCTGGACAAGCGCATGAGTCAGATTTCGCATCGTCGGGCGCCGGTGGACGAGGTCTTACGGATGGTGGACCGGTATCGCCGGCGCCACGAGGGCTGGAGCGTGAAGCACTATTACGCCTGGTATCGCCGCGATGGGGGGACGCGCAGCTACAACTGGGTTCGCACGCATCTTCAGGCGGCCGGCGCGGTGGCCAAGTCCCCGCGCAAGGGCGCGCACCGCAAGCGTCGTGAGCGGGCGCCCTGGCCGGGGATGATGCTGCATCAGGACGGCAGCTCGCATGAGTGGGTTCAGGGCCAGGAATGGGACCTGATTGTGACGATGGACGACGCCACTTCTGAGCACTACTCGATGTTCTTGTGCGAGGAGGAAGGCACGATGAGCAGTTTCGTCGGCGTTCGGGACGTGATCGAGTCTCGCGGTCTATTTTGTTCGTTGTATACGGACCGGGCCTCGCACTACTGGAACACGCCCGAAGCCGGCGGCCAGGTGGACAAGGCCCACCTCACCCAGTTCAGACGGGCGATGCAGCAGCTGGGCGTGGAGATGATCCCGGCGTATTCGCCCGAGGCCCGGGGGCGTTCGGAACGCGCCTTTCGCACCCATCAGGGGCGCTTGCCCAAGGAGCTGGCCGCTTTGTCGATCACGACGATGGCCGAGGCCAACCGGTATATCGAAGAGGTCTACCGCCCGGCCTTCAATGAGGAGTTCATGCAGCCGCCCAAAGATGCCGGCTCGGCGTTTGTCGCGCTTCGCGATCCGGGCGTGCTCGATGACATGCTGTGCCAGGAATACGAGCGGGTGGTTCGCCGCGACAACTGCGTGCGCTTTGACGGCCTGACCTTACAGATCCCTGCCGATCGGCACCGTTGCCATTACATCAAGGCCAAGGTCAAGCTGCGCCGGCACATGGACGGGACCCTCACGATCAGCCATGGCCCCCGGCGCCTGGCCCGGTATGCGGAAAACGGCGAGGAGCTGAAGGATGAATGGCGCGCCGCGGCGTAGCGGGCGAAGGCCCGCCCGGCGCTCCACAGCGCCTTTCGGACTCCGTCCTTCAGGCGCTGTGGAGCGCCGCCCCCAAACCGGACAGTTTATTTGTTCTAAAACCGGACATTTCTATTTGTTGCCAACATGCCTTTGGCCCCGAATGGGCGCGGACTTCTCCATTTCGTTTAACCCGGACTACGTCGGCCCGTACAACAATGACCACGTATGCGCGAGGCGACCTGCTCGAAGTGCTCGAAGACCGCCACGGTCGGCGTGCCACCATCGGCGCCAGCCAACTACCCATCGACCAATGGCACACTGCCATCGGCGATCCCACCCTGGCCGACGCCATACTGGACCGGCTGATCCACAACGCCTACCCGATCAACATGAAAGGAGAACCCATGCGAAAACGACAATCCCGGTTGACGAATCACGACCGTTCCGGGCCATAATGCAAAACCCGCGTCGCTATGCAACCGACGGTGGCAGCTTTGCTCCGGTCCGTGGCAGGCTTCAAATGGAACAGGCGGCAGACTTCAGCGGTTTACGCAATTGGGTCGGGCATTACGGTGTGGCGATCGTGCTGGCGCCATCGGCGCGCCCTTTTTGGCCTCCTGTCCCCCGACGCAGGTTTCGTCGCACTCGACAGGCCTGCGGAACTCGGCCAGGCGATCGTCCCAAGCGATACAAGTTTTGTGGCGAAACGCGGGCATTTTTCTTCTGGACAAGCCAGAATCTGTCGGTGCCTGTATGCTCGCGGTCAGGAATCCTCCGCCGAATTCAAAATCACCGCGTGAGCTCCAGCGACACCGACATCCTGATGCGCCTCGCCGCCTTTGAGCGCGTCAGGCTCCTGAGCAAAATGCATGACCACCTCACGCAAAAGGAGTTGCGCTCCGGGTTCGAATTCAACAACCAGCGCGTCCCCCTCGTGAACCCGCAGCGCGGGATCTTCAAGCCGAGGAGCGTGCGTTAGTTGCTCTCGAGCAGGACTGTGTTTCCTCGCCCGGGCGGTAAGGTCTGGCACGACCATCAGCGAGAAGTCCACCGCCAGATTTTCGAAGGCGACGACGCGATCGACTATGTCTTTATGTGGAATGACCCGAACGCCGCCGACAACCAATGGCTTCGGGCGGCATACGAAGACCGAAGCCCGGTGATTCTTTACCTTGGCATCGTACCCGGCATGACGAAACACAAGGGTTGTGCGTTGAGAGCACGTACTGCTCGGGGCACCGGAGTTCCTGCACAAAGTTGCTAGATTGAGCCGGGTTCTGATTCACAATGGCTTTTGCCAACGACTTCGGCCGGAAGTGAATCAGTAGCGCTGGTCCGACCGGGTATCATTAACGCAGCAATTCATCCCCGTGGGCGAGACACGGAGGGTGGCAAACGTGGGAATCGATAAGACGAGACCGACCACGGGACAGGTCAGAATGCTGAACGCGTTGCGGAGGTCGGTGGATGAAGCTCTCGGTGAGAAAGGGTCCGGCAAATGGCTGGCGCTGCAGGCGAAGGCTGCGCCGGGGGGCACCGGGTCCGGTTGCGGTAAGAAACGGGGATATCCTGGCTAGACTTGCTACCGACCGGTCGTGTCGCTTAATGGGCCGCTGCAGCCTGCGAGCCGAGTGCTTGTCTTCGTGCCTGGGAAGTTGAACTGCCAATGGGCGAGCTAGACTCACAAACCGTCACTAGGAGTGTTCCCTTCAGGGCCAAATCAAGGATTCTTTCCTTGCTGGGTGACCAGCTAATTGGGAAGGATCACTTGGCGATATTTGAACTAGTGAAGAACGCCTATGACGCTGACGCGTCTGTGGCGAAGGTAAGCATTACGGGTTTGCTGGACGTGGATCCTACGATCTGTGTTCAGGATGACGGCGAAGGCATGGATGTTGAGACAATCGCGACAAAGTGGCTTGAAATCGGAAGTGATCATCGAAAGAAGCAGCGGGAGGCCGGACACCGCACGCCAAGATTTGGCCGGCTGCCTCTGGGAGAAAAAGGCGTCGGCCGCATTGCATGCTACAAGCTGGGCCGAAAAATTGAGGTCATTACGCGGCGAGAGGGACACGCCGAGTGCCGTGTAGTTCAGAACTGGGATGAACTCATGAGTTCCGAGTATCTTGCGGAGACCCAGGTCGATATCAATCAGAACAAGAAGCCAACTGTCTTCGGGGATGATCAAACAGGGACGCTGATCAGGATCTCGGGCCTGAGAAAACTAGAGTGGTCGCGGGGGGACATCCGAAATCTCTGCCGCGCCGTTACCGGGATATGCTCGCCCTTTGAGGAAGAAGGACACTTTGTAACGGTCTTGGAGGTCCCTGAACATGAGGATTGGTTGGAAGACATACCCTCTGCATCGGACCTAATGGAATTCGCTCCCTGGCGGTTCAGTTTTGAGCTCAACGCGGGGGTTTTTTCCTGGAACTATTCTTTCATACCCCCGCCTTCCCTGAATAAGCAAATGGAGGGCAGGATGGAAGGAGCACGCGACGGTCGACTGCTTCTTCCCCATGAGACAGAGAGAAAAGTCACTCATGATGCGGACCTGCTTGAGGGAATAGGCTCGGTCTCTGGAGAGTTTGTTGCCTATGACGGCGAGAGGAAGATACTTAACCTCTACCCTCAGGTTCGCAATCTAAGGAATTTTCTGGGCAATCAGGCCGGGATCAGGGTCTACAGGGATGGTATTCGCGTCTACAGCTATGGAGAGCCGGGCGACGACTGGCTTTCACTGGATCTGCGACGTGTTCAGAGGCCGACGGAGAGATTGAGTAGGAATATTGTGCTGGGCGGAGTTCAATTGTCATTGGAAGGCAGTACGGGGTTGACAGAAAAGACGAATCGAGAGGGATTTCAAGAAAACGAGACTTTTGAGAAATTTCGGAAGACAGTGCTCGCGATCGTTGAAAAGTTCGAGATGGAGCGGGTCGGAGACAAGCGCAGACTGAAGATACTGATCGATCAGCAAAAGGAAATTTTCGATGTCCCCGTCGAAAAGCCTTTGGCAGAGCTTCGAAGGAAAATAATTGACACAGGTCAGGCGGAGGAGTTGATCCCGCTGTTGGATAAGGTTGAGAGCGACTACGAGGAGATGAAGGACATACTTCTGCGCGCAGGCATGGCTGGAATCAATCTTTCGCTGGTCATCCATGAGGTAAGGAGAGGAGTTCAGGCGCTCTATGACGCAATAAGGGCAGGAGTGGATGCCGCTGAGTTGGCCAGGAACGCAAGGGAGTTGGTGAGAGCATTCGAGACAATTTCCGGATTACTTCAGCGGGGAGGCTCAAGGACAACTGCTGTGCGGCAACTGGTGAGGCGTATGGCGAGACGCGCCATATGCGGGCGTCGGTTCGAGCGCCACCAGGTGCAGGTGCAGTACAGACTCCCTGAGGAGAATTCGGAGCTGGTGGTATACGGTGCGTTCGACCTGCTGCTGGGCACGCTGACCAATCTTGTTGACAATGCCCTCTACTGGCTTCGAGTGCGGTTTCCGGATGACGATGAAGATCCCAGGCGGCGGCTCTTCATAGGGATCTCGGACGATTTTGAAAGCGGGCCAGCGTTGCTCGTTGCAGATAACGGACCGGGATTCAACGCGGATCCGTACGAGCTGAGTCAACCGTTTGTTCACAAGAAGCCGGGTGGCTCAGGTCTCGGTCTGTACTACGCGTCAATCGCAATGCAGCTCTGCAAAGGGTCGGTGGAGTTTCCAGACAGGCGGGATGTTGACGTGCCGGAATGGGCCGACGGTGCTGTAGTCGCTATGGTTTTCAGGGAGGAAAGGAAATGATCCCGCAACCCTCGATTGTGGTAACAGACGATAACGAGCAACACCTGGGTGCCATTGACCGGTGCATTCAAAAAATGGGCGCAGCCTCTCTAGCTCTGCCTTTTGAAGACGGAGAATTGAACATCGGGAGAGAGCTAAATGCAGTTCGACTGCTGTTTTTCGATCTGCACTACGTACCTGGAACTCCGCGCGGTCCGATGTTGTATGACATAGCGGCAGGTGTTCTAGAAGCTGTTATTCGACCGGGAAACGGACCATACGTGCTGATCATCTGGTCATCGCACGGGGATGAGCATGAAGGTTTTCTTCGGCACGTTTCTTCTCAATACCCGGACATACCACCCCCTGCGACCTCAGCTTTTTTGGACAAGACTCCGTTCATTTTAGGCGGCGCTGAGAAGGACGACATTTCCGAAGACCACTTCGAGGAATTGACGACGCGGATACAGGAGATCGTCAACGAATCTCCACAGGTTTCCGCATTATTGAACTGGGAGGATACTGCACGGGCAGCGGCAGGCGATGTGATCGAATCGCTTGTTGATCTCGTTCAAAGAGAGGCATGTTTTCTGGGAGAGTCTGGTCCGGAATTGGAAAACATCCTGCTTGCCGTGGCGCAAGCCGCTGTAGGAAAAGACAACGTTGAAGCGGATAGAGTCTATGCAATTAACGAGGGCCTAGGTCCCATATTGCTGGATCAGCTTATTAATGCGACAGCGAGCCGTCGTGCTCAGGCAATAGATCGTTGGATGAGCGCGTTGCCCGACCTGGATGAGCCTGCCGAGGTAACGTCGGAACAAAAGGCAGCGCTTAACGCGAGTACGCTAGTGTCGTTCAGGGATCTTTCAGGTGTTGTTGCGGGAGACCGAGGTGCCGTTTCCACCCTCAGCCCCACACTTGGAGGGGACGCGTTTGAGACGATATTTGGCACCGGTGATCACGGACTGGTAGGAACGTACCTCAAGCTATTGGAAAGCGACCAGCAGAAGAATGAGGAACGAAACGAACTGCTCGCCGCCTGTCAATGGGTGCTCATCGGCTATCGCGCCGCGTGCGACCAGTCACAGCAGCACGGTAGCGATATGAGGCGTGTTTGTCTGGCATTGCAGGTACCAAGCAGGTTTCTCAGCGTGTTCAAGCCCAAGGATCACGGGGCAAAGTATCTGTCGCCGGAAACGAGACTCGGCAATGAGCCAGTTCGACTGGTCTTTAATTGGCACTTTGCAGTGACGCTGACGGTGGCGCAGCTGCGAGGTGCTGAAGTCTTGTACAGACTTCGAGAACCGTTAATCTCGGAAATTGGGACACGTCTGCACGTTCACGGATTTCGTCCGGGCATTATTTCCTACAATTGAGAATTTCGCCGGAAAATTGGGGGAAAGTCCAGCGTACGAATAAGGACATCTGTGAGGCGGGGGGAGATGCAGAAACCAGTCAGGACATTAGCCAGTCTGTTTCATTACAGCTCTTGATCGGGTGCCGCACACAGTTTGCGGTTTTTCTGCCGAGCTAAAAGATCCGCTTGAGCCAAGTGCGGGCAGTAGGCGAGTCGTCGAGCTTGATTCTTCGCACGAGTTTTGCAATGTCAGCCCCGACAATAGAGACCACGGGATGGCCGTCTTCCTTGGTTTCCCTTGTACGCTAGGACGTTCACGTAGCTGGTTTGCGTATTCCAAAGCAAAGTAGCCACCTGTTCCATTTGAAAGCGGCCAATTGGGGAATTTACTTCGGCATTGACAGCCGCATCCGAGCTATGCGGGTATTAGGCAAATTTTTCTAGCATAGCGCTATTGAATTTTCCTGCGGTGTTGGTCTCGCAAAGTAGGATACCTGTTACAAAAAATGCTCGTCGCCCAGTTTCGCCATCCCGGAATGAATTAGGGAAGGTCTGAACAAGGCCCCAAATTTTGCTTGGGGAGGCGGGTTGGCGGTTTTTTCATGGCTCCGGCGCCGTTTCGGTGTCTGAAATCAGCTTGATAGGCGGGGTTCTTGCCGCCCCGCTCGGTGTGCAGACGCACGTATCCCATGTCAGGCGGCCGCATACCGGCCCGCGATCAGCAGATTGGTAAAGCCGAGCAGCAGCGCAATGCGCTGCGTGTTCTTCGCCAGGCCCCGGTAACGCACCTTCGAGTAGCCGAAGTGACGCTTCACATACAAGAAAGGATGCTCCACCTTGGCACGCACCGACCCCTTGCGGTGCTCGGCGGCCTCCTCCGGCCCTGAGGGGTCCAGCCGGCGACGCCGGCCGCGCTTCATCGCCACCCGCCAGTCCACCTCCTTATCCCGGTTCTCTTCGCGTTTGCCCACACCCTGATAACCGGCGTCACCCCACACCCGCTCCTCACCGCCGTGCAGCAGAGCGGGCGCCGTGGCCACGTCCGATACGTTCGCCGAGGTCGCCTTCAGGCTGTGCGCCAGACCCGACTCGGAATCCACACCAATGTGCGCCTTCATCCCGAAATACCAACGGTTGCCCTTCTTCGTCTGACGCATCTCCGGGTCCCGCTCCCCCGACTGGTTCTTCGTCGAACTCGCTGCGTCAATAATGCTCGCGTCCACAATCGTCCCACGCTTGAGCCGATGACCCTGCGCTTGAAGATGACCGTTGATCTCCTCAAACAGCACACCGCCCAGACCGTGCCTCTCCAGCAAATGACGAAAGTTCAAGATCGTCGTCTCGTCCGGCAAAGAACCCGTCAGACGCAATCCCGCAAAACGACGCACCGACTCCACCTCATACAGCAAGTCCTCCATCCCCGGATCACTGACGTTGTAAAACAACTGCACGCAATGCACCCGAAGCATCGAACTCAATGGATACGGACGCCGCCCGCGGCCCGCCTTCGGATAAAACGGCTCAATCCGAGCCTCCAGGCGCGACCAGGGAATCAAACCATCCATCTTCTCAAGAAACTGCTCCCGCCGCGTCCGGCGCTTCTTCATGTCGTGCTCCAACTCCGCAAAACTCGCTTGATGCATCCCTCAAACCTCAACAAGACAGAATAGGATCTATTGTCGCAGAATCAGACTTGGTCAGAGCTTCCTTAGAAGGCGGCAAGCCCGTTTACCCCCTTCGTGAGCAAGGGTTGAATGACTTGACTCACGAAACTGACAGTTACGGTGGCCGCCGCGGCCTAATTTCCTTTAGGTAGAAAAAGCGACTGGTGTAGGCGAGGCATCGCCAATACTGTCATCAGGCGCCCGATACCAGTGACCTGACCACATTTTCCATCACGGGCGGGCATACGCCGTTCCCCAGCAAGCGAATCTTGTCACGGCGCGTGCCTTTGGGGAACTGGAAGTCATCGCCAAAACCCATGGCGCGTTTAAGTTCCGGTACCTGCAACATGCGTAGTCTCCAAGTCTCGCCGTCGTGCTCGACGAGCCCAAATCGATCCACGGTGGTTATCGTGCGAAGGGGACGACTAAGCGGCTGCCAGCCGCCACTTCCATCGCTGCCATAGTAGACCACTAGGAAACTAGTCTGCGCACCCAGCGCCTCGAACCCCCGTTTGGCCCGCTCAAGGGTCGCTCCTGCGCGCGTTTCCTTGAACAGAGGGGTGGTCTTCCACGTCCCAGCGGAGTCCATTATGGACTTGGCGGACTTTCGTCGCCCGGGGCGTTTGCGAAGCTTCAGCTTTGGTGGGCCTTTACGGTCGCCCACGAGAAACAATCGTCGCCGTTTCTGCGCGACGCCGAAGTCGGACGCGTCAATTACATGTTGTTCCAAGTGAAACCCAAGGTCTCGGAGACGTTGCTTCAACTCGTCATACCTCGACCATGGACGCATGTAGATGACATTTTCGAGAACCAGCCATCGGGGCTTGAGCGCGCGAGCGTACTCGATGACATGCATAGCCGTAGCGCGGCTGGATTCGTCCCTTGGCGCAGATCCCTTGGCACAGGTGTGATTGCTACATTCCGGCGACGCGAGAAGGATATCGATCCGGCCCACCTGCTCCTGAAAGGAGCGGATGTCGATTTCCTCCAGCCGGCTGGTCACAACATGGGCATCTGGGAAATTGGCCGCGTATGTCGCTGTCGCAGTGGCACACATGTCGATGCCGGCCACCATCTCGATACCCGCGGCCCTGGCTCCGGCGCTACTGCCTCCTGCCCCGCAGAAAATATCACATCCCCTCACTGTGCTGCTGCAATGCTTGTTTGGGAATTGGTCGGGGTGAGAAAGTCCAAGAGGTTTTTCTTAACGCATGCACTGCTGCGCGTTTGGCATTCCCAGATGATCAATACTCGCCATCCAAGTTTGCATAGCGAGTCCACGTTGCTACGGTCTCTCGCGACGTTGCCTCGAAACTTCTCAGTCCAGAATCGAACTCTGGACTTTGGTGAGTAGGCGTATCGGCAGCCGCGGTGTCTGTGCCAGAAGCAGCCATGCACGAATACAACAGCCCTGTAACGGGGAAAGACCAGATCGGGCCGTCCAGGAAGGTCTTTCCGATAGAGACGGAAACGGAAACCAAGCGCGTGTGCGATCCGACGTACGGCGATCTCGGGTTTGGTGTCAAGGCCCTTGATGTTGGACATCATCTGGCTTCTCTGCTTGCTGTCGACGATGTCAGTCATTTATCCAAACCAAAGGGCAGGCGCGTAAGTTCAGGCCTGCATGGAGCGGCTAATGGTAGAGGAGAGCACGGCGATGATAGTAAGGATAGATACTCGGGGCGTCAAACTTCCTCCCCTCACACACTGCAATCCAGATTGAAATAAACGTGCGGCAAGTGTTGCGCTGGCGCGACGTGGAGAGTGACGCGCGTTTGAAACTCCTCAGATCCTGCTGATCGCGAAAACAATACGTATTGATCTGCGTTTGCTTGAGACTGTGATGACCGGTACAGTCGGCACGAAACAATAACAATACTAACTTTGCATGAAAACCGTGCCGTTCGCGGAGCTTGGTTCCGCAGATCTTGTTGTTGACTCAGTTTACCGTGGCGGCCGGAAGGGCAATGCGGGTGACGACCCGCTACCACGCCTATTGCAGGTCAGTTCAGGTGGTGGTTTTCGGTATCGTGGTCGGCTCGATGAAAGTCTCGATCTCTTGGTGCTTACTTCATCGAGGAAGGATCCCAACTGGCCGGACACGCTTGACATTGAGACTGGTGCATATACCTACTACGGCGACAACAAGAAACCGGGTCTTGCGTTGCATAAGACCCCAAGAAAAGGCAATCAAATACTGAACCACATATTTCGTTTGTCTGGTCGGGGCAATGATGGTCGGAAGCGAGTTCCACCGATTCTGGTTTTTGAGAATACGGGCGAGTGGCGCGACGTAGTGTTCTTGGGCCTTGCCGTTCCCGGAACCACCGATCTAAGAGGGGCAGAAGATCTGGTTGCAATTTGGAAGAATTCAAAGGGACAGAGATTTCAGAATTATCGCGCTCGTCTCTCCATCCTCGACACTCCTTTGCTCTCCCGTGCTTGGGTAGCGGACATAATTGCCGGCGACCCGCATTCTCGCAACACACCAAAAGTGTGGGCTGAATGGGTAGGAACTGGGAAAATACATCCTTTGCGCTGCGAAAGACCAATTGAATACCGGAAAAAAATCGAACAAGTTCCCCAAGATTCAGATGGACTCGCAATCCTTAAAGTAATTCATAGCTATTTCAAATCGGATCGCTTTGCTTTTGAGCGTTGTGCTTGTGCGCTTGCAAGATTGCTTCTGCCAGAAATCACAAGACTCGAATTAACGAGGCCATCGCGAGATGGCGGTCGTGATGGCGTTGGGGAGTATCGAGTTGGCACAGGCGACTCTTCAATCAAGATAGACTTTGCACTTGAAGCGAAATGCAAGGACATTACAAATGGAGTTGGAGTCAAAGAGGTTTCACGACTCATATCCCGGTTGCGTCATAGACAGTTTGGAATCTTGGTAACAACAAGCTATGTGGGTCTTCAAGCCTATAAGGAAATAAGAGAGGATAAACATCCAATCATCGTATTGGCAGGCACTGACATAGTTGAACTCCTGCGAGTACATAAGTTGAAGAATTCAGAATCTGTTCAGAATTGGTTGCAACATGACTTTCCGATTGCTCAAGCGTCGATATGATTCAGCAGGACTCGACACCTCTTGTGGCCGCGTTATTTTCCGCTCGGGTGGACCGGATAACGTGGAAAGATCAGGGGAGCACAAAATTAGCCTCGTCAATATTTGCAAGATCGCCAACGCCCTCGGCGTTTCTCGTGGGGGATATCTGAAATGAATAGTTCGAGGATCAGTTGATGTCGCGCTGGATAGGCGAGGATCACATAGGTGCCGTGCTTGGTGCTTCTGACGCGTGGCGCGCGCGCTGCTTTTTGGCCGATGGCTCGCTATTTAGTGACGAAGCCGTGTGGACATTAGACAACATCCAGGATCTGAAGGAGCGGTTTCTCGGAAACCCAATCGAAGGCACGGAGCGGACTTTTTTCGAAAAGCTGAGGGAGCAGCTGGAAGACGCCCCCAACCAAGTAATTCGGTTGGCGGCCGAGATGGTTTGGCTGCTTGTTCTGTTTCCGATCGCTCGCGCAACCCGACCAGAAACGAAACGCGCGCAAATCAAAGAAGTGTGGGAATGGTCGGGAACTGATCTTCCAGAGACGCCTTTTCTAAGCAATGACGCGCTCAAGGGTGTAGGCCACCCCGGAACAGCCTATCTGACCCGCCGATACGAGCAGTTTGGCTTCATCCTGGAAGTCATTACCAAGTGGAAGGCCTTGCCAAGTGCAGAGCGTAACGAATTGATGGCGACGGACGTTCCTTGGCGATTCATTGCATGGCTCGACGATATTGAGAACGCGGACCGGCGTCCAGTGCGCAACGCGATCCTGTATTTTCTTTTTCCCGGTCATCTCGAACGGAATCTGAGCAACGACCACCGTCGACAGATAGTCGATGCGCTCAAGCATCGGTTGCCCGAGGAGCGGCGGCCGAGAGGCCGCAATCCGCCCCTCAGAGAGCTGGACCACGCGATCAGCGATCTACGCAGGGGCTTCGAGGAGGAATTTGGTACTAAGGAACTCGACTTCTACCGACCGCCTATCCACGCGCAGTGGTTCACGGGCATCCGCGATAAAGCACGAACTGCAATCGGTGCGGAGCTGAAGAGGGTGCTGAGCGCCTATGACCTAGAACTGCGTCAATGCGGCAGCAAGAAAAAGACACTCAAGAGCTGTAAGCCGGTCGATGAAACGACAGGATTCTGGGGAAACCCGGCCGATGCGACCAATAAGCCGCTGCGCTGGCTCCTGCATCTGGAATTGGACGAAGACCGCGTGATAG
This sequence comes from uncultured Gammaproteobacteria bacterium, assembly GCA_951828235.1. Classification (GTDB taxonomy): domain Bacteria; phylum Pseudomonadota; class Gammaproteobacteria; order Steroidobacterales; family Foliamicaceae; genus Foliamicus. The sequence goes on along the minus strand of OX639965.1, from coordinate 147,568 downwards.
CGCGGGTGCCGGACCAGCACGGTGCGCGCAGGATAGCGTTCGCCAATACAGCGCAAGGGACGAGCGGGGCAATCACGACGCGTATTGTTCCTGCCATCAAGCTGCAGGAGAATAAATTCGTTTTCTACGAGACTTGGGAATGGCTACTACTGCACTGTTTCTTGCCTGCATTGCCCGCTGGTTCCTCTGGCCAGCTGTTTGACGAGTTTGACGAAACGACCGGCAAGCTGAACTACATGGGCCGAGGCCAGGATTACGTCGCCGCAGGCTTGATAACTCTCCAGGAAGACGACAACGAATTCGTAGCGGCGGAGTTGCCGCGAGGGATCAAGTATTCTGAAGCAACGGAAGCGATCGCTGCGCTGATTCATGTCGCACCGGCACACCCAGCATCGACCGCGCGACGAGAAGAAGGACTGCAAGGCGATGCCGGTTAACGTACCAATTTATCGCGGCCTGGATGAACAGGACCGGCAGCGGCTTATTGAGGATGTGGGTGAAACCTACGCCCGCGTTGCAGCGGCGATACCCGCGCAAGAAGCTGCGGAGGCTGCAGAAGAAACGATTGGCCCGACCAGCTTGGAACCCGTAGAGATTCCGGAGTTCAAGGAACTGATCGGTATCGACGCGTCGGTCTATCGCCAACTCAATGCGGCACTTTCGGCAGGTAAACAACATCTCATGCTGTATGGGCCGCCAGGGACGGGTAAGACGACGTTGGCGCAGCTAGTTTCGGGGATGCTGCACGATACCTATGCAATGATTACAGGCTCGGCGGACTGGACATCCCAGGACGTTATCGGGGGCTACCAACCGGTCAGCGGTGGGACAGTCCGTTTTATTCCGGGCGTGCTGCTTCAGAATTTCGACCGGCCGCTGATTATCGACGAGTTAAACCGCTGCGATATTGACAAGGTGATTGGGCCGCTTTTCACAGTGTTGAGCGAGCAAAAGACTACCTTGCCATACCGCGTCGATGTGGCCGACGAAGGGAGCCAAGCCTACGTAATTCTTCCGAAGCCCAAGCCAGGAACGGCGGAGCACGAGTTTGCGCCAAAACCAGGATGGCGGATTATCGCGACCATTAACTCGATCGATAAGGCGGCGCTATATCAAATGAGTTTCGCGCTCATGCGTCGCTTTAGCTGGATTTACGTTGACGTTCCGGCGGATCTGCAGGGCTTCCTACTGGCGATCATGCGTCAATGGGCTCTAGTAGGTGAAGAAGCCGAACCATCTAGCGACATGGCTTTAGCACGCATTTGGCGCGCGGTGAATGTGGCACGCGCTATCGGACCGGCACCGATTCTCGACATGCTCAAGACGGTTCAGGAGATCGAACCCGAAATCAATTTCTTGCGCGCGCCATCCGAAGACGAAGCAAAAGCCTATCTCGACGGCTTCTACATGTACGTTCTGCCGATGCTCGATGGTATCCAGCACAAGGCCGCGATTGACATCGCTACTGAAATCCGAAACGCACTCCAATTGCCAGAAGAGGGTAATGTGAGCCGTGTGGTCGAAGAGCGTCTGGTCGAGTTGGCAGTATGACGGAGAGTAGCCAAGAGAGTGCGATTAACGACTATCTAACACGGTTCCTGCTACGCTACTTCCGCAATGCCACAAAGGTCGGGATCATGCACCCGACTATCGATCAGAAACGCGATGCCGAACTGCTGCGTCTGCACTGGGCGATATCCGAATCGGTGCGTGAGCTGGTCAGTCATCTCTCACAGCATCGCCACGAAATCCAGGCTGTGTTGGAAACACGTCGGCACGAGGACGATGTTCGAGTGAGGGGACGCTTTGACGCACGCGCGACATTACTCCGACGCCTAGTGACGGGGCAACCGACCCTAACCGTTTTTCACGAGCCAGCTCGGACCTTTGAATCTGGACCCAATCGCGTGCTGACCTGGGTCTTGGAAAGTGCGTGGCGCCTCGCGCTGCATTTCGACGACTTGCTGCCCAAAGGCGCGTCGTACAGGGCAGCCATCAAACAACACAAGCCCCGTCTTAAGGAAATTCGGCGCTACGATGCCATCCTCCAATCGACAAAGAGGATAGATTTGACACGCCGCCCGGGACCGCAAGCAGTGAAGGAAGCCAGCCGGGCGCGCCAAAAGCTCTACGTGCTTGCCTGCAATGCGTACCGAGACCTTGAGTTGATCGAAGCGGGCGATACAGACTCGGTCACTAAGCTCCTCAATGATACGTTGCTCGGTCCCTTGCACTATTGGCGGCGTTACGAGCTGGCGGTCGGCCTTGCCGTGACCAAGGCTTTATCGGGCGCGTTAGAGCAGCCGTTCGAATTAAATTTCCTTGGAGGCGGAAGTGAGCCGATCAGCCACGTGGGTGGCTACGAGGTGCATTGGCAGTCACGCACGAAAGGCTATGAGGAACCGGTGCCTGAGCCTTCGGAAGAGCTGACTGGGAAGCTGCTGAAACGTTACGGTTTAACGTCCGGAGCCGATCGTCCCGATCTCGTCGTACTAGACTCTGAAGGTGAGGTCGTGTCGGTCGTCGAGGTCAAGTATTCTTCAAACAGGGAAAGCGACGGTGCGGACTCACTCCGCAGCGCTGTAGGTCAACTGGTCCGATACTCGCGCGGTTATCGGCAAATGGCGCTAATTGAAGAGTTGCTCGACCACTCGATTGTGGCTGTGAGCCGGCACGAAACTGGACGTGTGCCTGTTCCGAAGCCCTTCGGGTTACCCTTGATCGTGGACTTCGAGGACATCTTGCAGCACGAACTTAGCTATTGGGCTCAGCGCCTAGTGGTAGCACGCCAAGTGGAGACGAACGCCAGTAGCGATTCGGGACAGGCTCGGGTGACCCAATTTGGCCTCTTTGCAGCGCGAATATGATGTTGGGACGAGTGCGTTTTGGGTCATCGAGGTCAAACATCGTCAAGCAAGTTGCATTATGAGCATGACTAGTAGGAAATAGGAATGGCACCTAGAGAATCAACGGCTTGGCTCGAAACGCGGCTCGGCAGCATCCATCATGACGACAGCCTGAATGTGATGGCTCGCTGCAAAGATGCGTCAATTGAAATGATACTTACGAGCCCGCCGTTCGCGCTGACCCGGAAGAAGGATTACGGCAATGAACAAGAGGACGCGTACCTGGAGTGGTTCCGTTCCTTCGCGGTGGAGTTCCATCGCATACTCAAGGATGACGGAAGTCTTGTAATTGACCTCGGTGGTGCATGGAAGCCGGGAATTCCCGTACGTAGCCTTTACCACTTTAAGCTACTCATCATGCTGTGTGAGGAGTATGACTTCCAACTGGCACAAGAGTTCTACTGGTGGAATCCATCTAAGCTGCCGACCCCAGCAGAGTGGGTGAATATTCGGAGAATTCGGGTCAAGGATGCCGTGAACACCGTTTGGTGGCTCGCAAAGTCTTCGTGGCCACGGGCCAGCAACTGGCGAGTTCTACAACCTTACAGCGACAGCATGAGGGATCTCTTGGCCCACGGCTACAAGGCCAAGCTGCGGCCCTCAGGACATGACATAAGCGAGAAGTTCTCCAAGGACAACGGAGCCGCGATTCCCCCTAACCTTATTGCCGTTCCCAATACGGAGAGCAATAGTCGCTACCTACGGTACTGTGCTGAGAACGATATTCCCGCGCATCCCGCACGGTTCCCTGCGTCGCTTCCCGAGTACTTCATCCGACTCGCGACGGATCCGGGCGATATTGTTTTGGATCCGTTTGCAGGTAGCTGTGTAACAGGCGAGGTGGCAGAGCGTCTCGAACGCAAATGGATCTGCGCGGAGGTCAATGAGGAATACCTTCTCGGCGCGAAGGTGAGGTTCGACTCAAAGGATACGGTCGATGGGGGCGCGAAGCGTCCAAAAAAACCGCGTGACAGCTACTATCGAATCCCTCACCCGGGCCTATTGTGGGACGAGAAACCGACAGAATCTCTCCCAGAGGATGGAGGCAGGAGTCGTCCGGCGCATCTCCGTAGAGAGACGTAGACGTTTAGAGCCGAAGCGATTCTTCACCGATAGAATCTCAATATCGGTCAGATTCGAGCAGGCCTCATATCGCGCGTCGTGCCAATTCGATCACGTCGAAATGTGGAAAGAAGGTGTTCGTGAAGTAGCCGACTCTTTTGAGTACCATACGGATCCGGCAACCCTGATCGTTGGGGTTCCTATCCACTCTTTCAAGGTATCGAAAAGACGCATCTCGTCACATTGTCTTGAGAGGAAAGACAGCTAGTTGGGGGGTACCAGTGAAATGGTGATTTCCTTCAGGTCGATCAAGAACGGTGAGCGGTGGGCCGGATTTGATTGGTCAATAGACAACGAGGACGAACTCGCAGAGTTAGTAGCAAGCGTTGCACTTGGCCAGTACCGTCATGTTGAGCATGTCCTGGCTGAGACGGATTTCGCCGAAGTTGTGCCAGTACCGACGGCGCTTGAGGGAGCTCGCCAGCTATTGTCGGTTCCGAAGTGTTCGGAACCCTATCACCGCGATGGCTGGTTGTTTCAGGTTATCGGCTGGATCGCCGCACACATTCAGAATGAGGCTTCGTTGATTGCGCCGCCTCATATGCAGCATGCAGAGAAGGGATTTGACGGACTTCAAGTACAAATTGATCATGAGTCCCAGACAGTCCGAAAAGTCGTGATTTGCGAAGAGAAAGCCACAATTAATCCGAGAAAAACGATTCGTGACCAAGTCTGGAAGGAGTTTTCAGATTTGGAGAGTGGAACTCGAGACAATCTGCTTACGGCAGAGGTCAGCACTCTCTTGATTACTAGACCCGAACTCGACCCCGATCAGGCGGTTAAGGAAGTTCTGTGGAGCCAAGCGCGAGCATACCGCGTTGCGATAACGGTTGATAATTCTCACAATGATGCGAACGGTCGTAAGCGCCTTTTCAAGGGCTACTCGACAGTCGTTTCAGGTAGTGTATCGCGCCGATGCGCGGATACGCTTTATGTCGCCGAGTTGCGTTCCTGGATGGAACGGATAGCGAAAAAGGCGCTCAAAGCAGCGGAAAGAATGGCCGTCGCCGATGTTTGACCGGACAACCGCCAATCTTATCCGGGGAACGCCACCTCTTGAGGGACTCGACAGGGAAAACTTGCCCGATAGACTGTCCGAACTCTACGCCAAAATCGTCACGGCACGGTTCCGATTGCGAACCGGTGAGTACGCCAGTGATGAGGAGCTGGCGAGACTTGTTTCCTACGCTCGTCAATTGGCGTTCACCAATGAAGCGCTTGTATCGGTATCCCCGAACCGGGATAAGCGCGAGGCCGCCGCATTTGTTGCGGCAACAGCGCACCAACTTGTCTTCAATGCCGAACAAATTGGCAAACCGGAGTCCCCACGGTCGCATTTAGGTGCGCGAAGTGTGTCGGCGGACATTGCCGCGATGCTGCTTTTTCTGGTTGCCGAAGCTTGGGCGGACGCGCTGGAAATGTCGCTGCGTGTTGAAGCGGAGACGGACGATCCTGTAGAACGCACTCTGATTTTGGCCCTACGGGCTCTTGCTCAGGGACGTCCAAACGAGGCAGCGGAATATGAGCTGCCGCCTAAAGCAACGGTAGGACGGCTAAGCGCTGCCGACGCCGCCGTTTCAGCCTTATATTTGATGATCCTGAAGGGGGTACGGGTGCTCGCTCGGGAAATGCTCCGGGCAAACTCGTCAGCTTCCAGTGAGATTCCGATTGAGATATTCGAGCAAGTCAAGACCCTCTGCACGTACGTAGTCGATTTGGAGGCGGAGGGTATGGGTAACGTACCGGTGAGTAGTTTTTCCGGTCCCAGTCACCTGGCTTCTTTACTTTGCGCTGTTGCAGGTGATTTGTCTCGTGGCCGCGTGGTCGCTGTCCCTCCTCCGAATGGTATTGATCCTACCCAATGGCAGGCGTACGTAGAGCAGCTTGCAGAAAGGAGACCAATCCTTTGGCGCAATCATCGCAAAGCGATTCGTAAGGGCTATCTTGAACCTGGAGTATCTGCTGCGGTCGGTTTTCCCACGGGCGCAGGCAAATCGACGCTAGCTGAGTTGAAGATAGCCGCAACGCTACTACGCAATCGGTCGGTGGTCTTTCTGGCCCCAACGAACGCACTTGTGGATCAGACGCGAAACTCGCTCGCGCACGCTTTTCCATCGGCGAATGTTCGTCGTGAGTTTCTGGACCAAGCCGGATTTCCATTGGTCGAGGATAGTCCTCCGGACATTCTTGTCATGACGCCTGAAGCCTGCTTGGCGCGAATGAGCTTCGATGCTTCGATTTTCAAAGAGGCCGGCCTCATGGTGTTTGACGAATGTCACCTCCTGCATCCAAATGAAGTCGGAACTGACCGTCGGGCGTTGGATGCAATGCTCTGCGTGCTGTATTTCGCGAGACTCGCGGCTGGAGCGGACCTCATGTTGCTCTCGGCAATGATGAAGAACAGTGAGGAGATTGCCAAATGGATCGCAGACTTGACGGAACGCCGGTGCCTTTCGCTGTTGCTGCCTTGGAAGCCTACCCGACAGTTACGAGGCTGCGTCGTTTATGAATATCGGGAGATCGCCGATCTGGTCTCTAAGCTTCTACATCTCCGGCAGGATGCTCCGACCACGAAGGTCCCAAACTCTGTCAAACGACAGGTTCCAGCGCAGCCGTTTGGTTTATTCAGCTTAAAGCAAACTTGGGCCACGAAGGAACAGACCGACTATGCATTTTTGCCACTCCTTGAGCAAAAGCCGCTGCTCGGTATCAATAAATACTGGCGAATGACCCCAAATTCCGGGGTCGTTTCTTCAGCAATTGCTGCGGCTGCCGCACAATCTGGCATTAGAACGCTTGTCTTTTTTCAGAACATTCGAAACGCGAACAGCGCAGCGGACAAAATCTCCAAGCTTCTCGGTTCGACTTCTATTCATCTCTCCGAACGCGAACGTAGACTTCACGATATTGCACGCCGGGAATTGGGTGGGGACATACATCTTTTTCTCCGCGTGCAAAATGACCATTTGCAGGCCCGCGCAGCTGTTCATCATGGATTGCTCCTGCCAGAGGAACGTAGACTCGTCGAAAGCCTCTATGAGCGTTCGGATGGCATAGAAGTTCTGACCGCCACGTCAACCGTAGCTCAGGGGATGAACCTTCCAAGTGAGCTTGTAATAATCGCGGAAGACAGCAGGTTCGACAGGAATAGTGATCAACGCCAAATCCTGAAGGCACAGGAGCTTCTCAACGCCGCCGGTCGCGCCGGCCGCGCCGGCCACATCGCGAACGGCATAGTACTGGTCGTTCCTGGCAAGGTGGTGGGATTTAACTACGAGGAAGCGAAGATTGGGCCGCATTGGGCAGAACTGCACAAAGTGTTTGGGCAGTCCGATCAATGTTTAACTATCGACGACCCGCTGACTGCTGTGCTTGATAGCATTCATTCGAATCCAGTCGATGCGGGCGCCTTGGAGCAATACTGTGTCGCCAAGATGGCTGGCAGCGGGGTAATCGACGAATCGGTTGAATGCCTATCATGGTCTGTAAAGCGATCACTGTGCGGGTTTCGTGCTCGCCAAGGTGAAGACCATGCTTGGCTCGAGGCGCGAATCGAGGCGGCGACGGTATTACTGGAGCGCCATGCAACCGAGGAAGAAAATGACACCAATTATCGCGGAATCGCGGCCACAGTCGGTGTGTCGGTAAATGTCGTAAGCAGTCTTGCCCAACGGCTTGAATATTCCAGCCCCTCCGTAACGGCCTCCGTAACTGAATGGTGCACTTGGTTCTTTGCTTGGCTGACCGACGTCCCCAGTCTTCTCGATCAAATTATTCGGCCTAAGGATCTTGAATACTTGTTAGGAAAGCCCTTCAATCAGATAGAGGAAGATCAAGATCGCGGTGAATACGCAGTACCGATATTGAACAAGCTTACCGCTATCTGGATGAGTGGGCGTCCACTGCGGGAGATTGAAATCGCACTCGGTGTGGGGTCAACAAAGCTTAATTTTTGCGCAGGGGCGCGGAAATTTGTCATTAGAATTATTCCCAGCCTTGCATATGCGTTCAGCTTACCCTCGCTACTGAAACAATACAGGTTGGGCGAAGGCGAGCCTGGAGTAGTCCCACCGCAGCTCGCCGAGCTTGCCAATTGTGTAAGGCACGGGTTTGATAGTCACGAAAAGGCTGCGCTTAACCAACTTCTTCAACAGGATCGCCTATCACGCGTAATGCTCCACGAACACTTCAGCAAGATCCAACCTCAACTCCCTGATGCATCCGATTCAGAATCCTGGGAGGAAACCCTTGCACGAGTACGGGCGGCACTCCTTGCGACCTGAATTGAGTTCTTTGTACTCTGCATCGCTCGTGTTCTATTTCGATGCAGCGGCGTTTATCCGGACTTCTAGGAATGATGTCACAGCTGGAATCGCACCCGCGATGTTTTGATGGAGCTGACCGGTGCCTCCGAACCGGGCCATTCAGGATGTTGAAATTCCTCACAATAGAGGGCCTCGGATTTCCGTGCCGGATCTCATACGAATAGTTGACCTTTTGGAGCGCATTCTGAGTACATTGCAATGATGTCGCGGACAATCGCCTTGTTTCAAGTCAGTGCCTACTAGTGCGCTTGGCGCATGGCGCATGGCAATTGGAGTCGTCGGTCCCCCGATGATCCCAGGAAGGGCAACAAACCAGGGGAGCAGAATACGCCGGCTCAAACGGTAAACCCGCACCGGCTAATGGCACGGCAATGCACATAGCCGCTGGTTGCAGGCCGTTGCTCAGCATAGACCTCGGCTTGGCCGGTGTCATCCGGACGCAGGACGTCCAGGGCGAGGATGAGGCGGTCGATTGGGCGGTCAGCGAGCAGGCGCGCAAGGAAAGCCAGCCGAGAGACGCGTTCGATCTCCCGTGTTGGGTCCGGAGCGCTCCGGCCCATATGATCTGAGCGATTCGTACGAGCATCACTTTGCTCTCTCGAAGACGCATGATTCATCGTGGATGCTGTCTCAGCGCTGCGTCACCGTAACAGCGACTCTGGTCCTCTGCGCATCGCGCAGTATCGTCACGGTGACGCTATCGCCCGGCGCCAGGGTTTTGAGGAAGTCGGAAAAAGCGCCCAGGCCGGCCACTTTCTCGCCGTTCATCTCCAGCAGTACGTCCCCGGCCTGTATTCCGGCCAGTTCGGCCGGGGAGCCGGGCACTACCGATTCCACCCGCACCCCCTCGGAATTGTGGGCAAAGTCCGGCACGGTGCCGAAAGACACGCGTCGCTGTCCTTCGGTGTTGGTCGGCCGGTCATCGGAACCCTCGGAACCTTCGGCTGCCGTGCCGCCCACGAGCACCATCGGCTCCTCGCGCCCAATCAGGTAGCCTGTCGCTTCCTTGACGAATGTCGCGACCTTGACCATGCCGGTGGCGTTGATCTTGTCCGGCGTGTCGGTGGGGCGGTGATAGTCGAGATGGGTGCCGGTGAAGATCTGCACTCCGGGCACGCCGCGTTCGATGAAGCTTCGCTGGTCAGATGACGCGGCCGCGCCGGCGATGCTTTCGCTGGGGATGCCGGTCACGGCGCTGACGCCGCGGAATACGAACGGCCACTCCATCGCGGTGCCGGTGGCCAGCACCGATATCGGCTGGTCTTCGAGGCGTCCCACGCTGTCGAGATTGATGACGCCGACGATGCCTTCCAGCGGCGCGGGTTGCGGGTGCTCCGCGTAGTAGCGCGAGCCCAGCAGTCCCGCTTCCTCAACGCTGAACGCTACAAATACGAGATTGCGTTCGGGGGGCGCTCCGGCGGCGAAGTTGCGCGCCAGCTCGATCAGTACCGCCACGCCGCTGGCGTTGTCGTCGGCGCCGGGATGGATCTGGCCGACATCGGACTGGCGGGCATTGGGCCAGCCGCGTCCGAGGTGGTCGTAGTGGGCGGTAATCAATACGGCCTGGTCGGCATAGGCGGGATTAGTCCCAGGTAGGTAGCCGATGACGTTGTGTACACGGTGCGGTTGGCCGTCTTCACCCTCCACGACGGCGAAGCCCTGGAGATAGCCGCCGTCGTCGCCTGCGGCTGCAAGGCCGGCGTCGGCGAATTCGCCGGCTATGTAGGCGGCGGCTTCTTCCAGTTGCGTGGAGCCCAGCCCGCGGCCTTCCATTTCGGGCGAGGCGAGGTAGTCGACGTGTTGCTTAAGCCGTTCTTCGGAAAAGACCGCCGGAAGTTCGGCGAGCGGTTTGCGGGCAGGCGGGGGCGCGGCGGTTGTCGGACCGGCGGCGCGCTGTTCGGCGCTGCGCAGGTCCACCCGCAGCGGCGAATCGCTGTTGGTCCATTCGCCGCTGGCGATGTTGGCCGGCTCGTCGCCTTCGAAAGCGAGGTAGGAATACTTGCCGTAATGGGGCAGCTTGGTCGCGATGCCGGGGAAGGCTTCGACGGGATCGACGGCGATCCAGCCGATGGCCTTGTTGACGTTCGCGGGATGCCGGCGCACCGCCACGGTCGAGTGGCCGGCGGCGGGAATCGCCCGGTCCTGGAACTTGAGGCCGGTGTCGCTGACCGTCAGTCCCAGCGCGAGGTCTGACCGGAACAGGGCCTGGGCGAAGCGGTTGTCCCGGCCCAGGACCCAGGCGGCGGCGTCGGCCGGCAGTTCATCGGCGTCGACGTCGGAGTCGAGCACGATCGTCATTTTCTGCGTCGGGCTTCGCCAGCGTTCGACCATCTCGCGGTACGCGGCGCGGGTCGCTTCGTCCGCGGCTGCCGGCAGGATGGCCACGAGCTTGCGATCGCCGAGCACCTGGCCGATCGACGGCGCAGTTTCGCGCGCATCCAGCAGCCGGAACAGGTCGAATTGCGGGTCGACTTCCAGTACCTGGGGGCGGGCGGCGGTCCCGAACGAGAACGGCGTCGCTTCCCCGGTCACGCTCAGCACCTGGGTCTGAAGTCCATCGGCGGTGGTGAGGGACAGCGGCGCCTGCAGTGCGAATTTCGCGCCGGCCTGGACCTGTCGCAGCACGCCGGTCACTTCGAAACCGCCGTTGGTGGCCCGGACCTCGACCGCGTCGAGACGCAGGTCGGCGGCGCCGGGGAGTTCCACCCATTGTTCGAAGAAACGCTTGAGGTCCTGTCCGGAAACTTGTTCCAGTTGCGCGCGGATATCGCCGAAGCTCGCCTTGCTGCCGCGGTGCTCGCGGTAAAAGCGCGCGAGCGCCGTCGTGAACGCTTCGTCGCCAAGCTGCCGGCGCAGCATGTGAAAGCCCATCAGCGTCTTGCCGTAGCCGACGGCTTCGGTGGCGGCGCTGTGCCGGGAGCGGAATTCGGTCAGCGGGAAATCGCGGCCGTCACGGACGAAGTCGCGGTACTTCTTGAGCGTATCGCGCCGGTACTCCGCCGCCTGGCCGGCCTGCTCCTTCATCAGGTGATCGGCCATGTAGGCCGTCAGTCCCTCGCACCAGTTGCCGGTGGGGTAATCGACGAACACCGAATTGCCCCACCAGTTGTGCAGGATCTCGTGGGGGTAAGAAGACGTCAGGATGAACGGGAAGCGGATGATTTGCGGCCCCAGCAGCGTGAACGACGGCATGCCGTAACCGGTCTCCCAGAAGTTCTCCACCAGTGCGAACTTGCCGTACGGATAGGGCCCGATCAGTGAGCGATACATCTCGATGTAGCGGGCGGTGGCGGAAAGGTATCTTTCGGCCAGCGCCGGATCGGGCTCTCTTAAGTACGCCTGGGCCGTCGCGGCGCCGGCGGCCTTTTCGTACGGGGTCAGCGGGCCACCGACCAGGTAGATCTCGTCCACCAGGCCGCCCGAGTCCCAGTGCGCCTGTCCGGCCTCGTCGCGCGAAGACCCGTTGCCCTGGCTGATCAGGTGCCAGCCGTCGGGCGCCGCGGCGGTGAGCTCGAAACGGACCAGCTCATCGCTGAAGTAGGGGTACCACAGCGTGCCACCGGCCAGATAGACGCCATCGCTGTTGACCGTGCCCGCGGTTTCCGAGAGGCCGCGGGCGTATTCCTCCTCGGGGGAGCTGAGCGGGAAGTTCAGTGTGCCGCCGTAGCTGAGCCTGAGCGTGCTCGAACCCTCGGGCAGCGTGACCCGGTAGCGCGCGATCGCGTCGAGTCGCCCCAGCACCACGCTGGAGCCGTTGATGCCGGTAAAGCCGCCTTGCTCGTAGGGCAGGCGGGTTACTTTGGGGGCGGAGTCTTCGATCTGCAGGGCCGACGTCAGGAGAAACTCGACCGAGCGTCCGGCAAACTCGGGCGGCAGTTCGACGACGGCGGACACGTTGAGCTGATGAGTAGCCGGCTCGATGCCGACATCGAGCCGGTAGCGCGTTTCGTTTTCGGCATGCGCCGTGCCCGCCGCCAGGAAAAGCAGCGGCAGGATGGAGCGCCAGGCGCGGTGGAAATCAGTCAGGCGTTGATGGAATGTAAACATGCCTCAAACCGGAACGTCACCCGCGATACTCCTTGCGAAACTTCATGCCGCTGCCTGCCGCTGGCGTTCGCGTGCCAGATCATATCTGCCCTGCATGCGCATGGTGCCTCCTTCGGTAGTCAGTCACAGTCGATCAAGTCGCATGGTTAGAATAGGCTCATATGGATACGCAGAACAAGAATCGGCTGGCAGAGCTTATTGAGCAACTTCCGGAAGGGGAGATGCAGGCGGCCGTGCGGTATCTGGAATACCTTAAGGACCGCGGCGATCCATATCTCAAGTTCCTGATGAGCGTACCGGAAGAAGACGAAGAACTGACCGACGAGTTCCAGAGGGAGTTGGATAGAGCCTGGAAGGACATTGACGACGGTCAGGTGATTTCTTCCGATCAACTCAAACAGGAATTGGAACTCTGACCAGGAGTATTGCGTATACCTCCCGCGCATCCCGCGATCTGAAGCGGCTGGACGATGCAACGCGCCAGCGCATTGCTTCCCGCAGCCAAGCGTACCGAGCATGATCTCCACCGTGGGTTGGCCGGGCGCCGCGGGCCTCGGCTTTGGCTTCGCCGGGCGGGCAGTTATAGTGTCTTCAAAGTACCGACAAGAGTATGCCGCATCATGACCGATACCCCCGTTAGCCCCCTGCCAGCTTCCACAACCGATGAACGAACGTGGTCCCTCCTGCTGCACATTTCGGCACTTGCCGGGATGGTCTTCCCGCTTGGCAACGTGATCGGACCATTTATGTTCTGGCTCATCAAGAAACCGGAGTCCGAGCTCATCGACCGTCACGGCAAGGCGGCGCTCAACTTCCAGATCAGTTCGACGATCTACATGATCGGAATGGGACTTCTCGTGATCGTCCTGATCGGCCTCCCGCTGCTCATCGGCTACGTGGTCTTCTGGTTCATCATGGTGATCGTGGCGACCATTCGCGCGGCGGACGACAAGGATCCGAACTACCTGCTGAGCATCCCGTTTCTCAAGTAGGGCGCACGTATCCCTTGCTGCGCGCCGTGTTACGCTGATTCAGGCCGATTGATTGCGAGGTCGCGAAGGCATGGGCACATTCTCGGTGCAGCTCCAGGTGGGGGACCCCTCGGGTCACCGCTTCGAAACAATCGAGGCCATGGTTGATTCGGGGGCGACCTACACGGTCTTGCCTGCGTCGCTATTGGAGCGGCTCGACGTCGATGCTCACGCCACTCGACATTTCATGCTTGCGGACGGCAGCCGGGTGGAGCGCCGCTTCGGGAGAACCTGGATGCGGATTGACGGCAAGGCGGATGTTTCGCCCGTGGTGTTCTGGGACGAGGAAGCGCTGCCGCTGCTGGGCGCCGTCACATTGGAAATACTGAGCCTCGGCATTGACCCGGTGAATCGGAGGCTAATTCCCGTGGATGCCCTGCTGCTGCCCGCATTGGCTCGGCTAGAACGGGAAACCACCTTGCGGCCCCGCTACGATGCAGTCCCCGCACTTCCCGCTGCCAGTCTCGTTACGTAGTTCTCGAAGGAATTGGGCTCGCGGCCCAGGGTCCATCGCAGCACATTGGGGCCGCTTCGGGAGCGAGCCTATAGTTCGCCATTTCGACGGGCGCTTTCCTTGAAGCCGTCCAGCATTTGATCCGCCGTTCTTGTCACCCAGCCACGCTCCTCGGTCGATGTTTCGGCCAACCTGAGCCGCTCGCGGATCGCCTCAGTCTTCCGAGCCTTGCGGATCAGGTCGTTCAGCACCTCGCTACGGCTGGAAAACTCCTTGCTGCCGATCTGTGCTTGAATCCACTTCTCGTTTGGTTCGCTGATCAACAGGCTTGCGCGTTTTGCCATGTTCGCTGTCCTCCGACGAAAGCTGCGATTTCGGCAATTGGATGAGATTGGACTCATATCATATCAACTCAGGACTTTGGTGCATCTGACGGGCATGAAGACGCACGACCCGGCGAAGATGCCGTCGTTCATTCGCACGCATGTCATGGAGCGCTTCCCGGACCGCTTCCTCTAGACGCCGGGCGCTGCATCCCAACCAGCAGCGCGCCATCCGTCGCGCGCCGCCTCAGGCCGCGCTGTCAGAATCGCCAGGTGGCGCGCAGTCCGTAGGTCCTCGTGTTGGCCGGGTAAAAGCGGGCCACGGTGATGCCGCAGCCGGCGCAGGCGAAGCCGGCGGCCGGGTCGGTCGTGACCGTGACGCGGTCGTTGTATTCCTCGTCGAACAGGTTCTCCGCCCACAGCGCGATCTCGTAGCGCTCCGATTCCAGTCCGATGCGCAGGTTCGTGAGGTTGATGTCGCCCTGGTCCTGCTGATTGAGGCTTAAGGAATACTTGCCGGACTGGTGGCTGGTGTCCAGCCGCACGTAGGCGTCGAAACCGCCAATGAGGTTCGGCCAGGTGTAGGTGCCGCCCAGGTAGTACTGGAAATCGGACGTGCGCGGCAGTTGCTGGCCGCCGACCTCCGTGCTGCACGCCACGGTGGGCGGAATGACGGCGCGCTCGCCGCACAGGGGTGAAATGGCCGCATCCACCGTTCCCTCGTCGAATTCCGGATTCAGCCAGGTCACGGCGCCCCGGATTGCGAGGTTCTCGGTCACGTTGATCGTGGTGTCGATCTCGATGCCCGAGGATGTAGCGCCGGCGGCGTTGACGATCGCGGTGCCGATCTGCAGGTCCGGCGGCGCCGGAATCTGCAGGTCGGTCCAATCGACCGAGTAAACGACGGCATTGAACACGCCGCGGCCATCAAGGATCGATGTCTTGATGCCCGCTTCGTAGGTCCAGTTCGATTCTTCCAGGTAGTCCGCATACGGCGTGTCGGCGAAAGCCGCGCCGTTGGTGCCGCCGGTCTTGACGCCGCGGGCCACCGATGCGTACAGCAGCGTGTCGTCATTCCAGGCGTATTCGTACGTAAGGCGCGGCGTGGTGTAGCTGAACTCCGAGGCTGCGGAGGTGACGGAAGTCGGGAAGTTCGGAATGAAGAAAATCATCACGGTGCGCTCCAGGAACTGGTCTTCCTGGGTGTAGCGAACCTCCGCGCTCACCTTGTTCCTGTCGTCCAGGGCGTAGGAAACCGAGCCGAAAACGGCATTCACGTCGGTGTCCAGCCGATTAGGCACGAACGAAATCCGGCCGATTTCGCTGGGGTTGTCGAGCAGCGTGGAGATGCTCGACAGCACGCTGCCGGTGAGCGTATCGAAAACGGAGCCGCCAATCAGCCAGCCCAGCGGTCCGTCGTCGTTGGAGGCCAGCCGGACTTCGTAGGACGCCTGGTCCGCCACGTCGCCGCTGGAATTGGTGAAGAACTGCGCCGAAAAACCCAATGGTCCAAGCGGAAGCGTTTCGGCGACCGGGTTGGACACGTTGTCGAACAGGGTGGAGTATTCCGACTCGGAGTACGAGATATTGGCGGTCAGCGTGGCAAATCCAAGGTCGTATTCGACGTTGAGGTAGGCGAGGGTGAAATCGCCGGCCTGGCCGTTGCCCAGCCCGTTGAGGTTGGGCGCGTCGCCTGCCTGCAATCCGCTGCAGTACAGCGAGTTGAATACGCGGCCGTCGGGCAGGTTGTAGGTGGCGCCGCAGTCATTGCGTGCGACCGGCACCAGGATCAGCGGCGGCTGGTCCTCGTCGATTTCGGTGCGCGCGGCGAAAACCCTGATGCTCAGGTCCTCGCTGGGGTCGAACATCAGCGACGCGCCGTAGGAAGAGCGTTCGTTGTAGCCGCCGAGCTTGCCGCCGTCGCGGGCGTTGGTGATCGTGCCGTCGAATTCGCTGGTTGCGGCGAACAGCCGCACCGCGGCGTTTTCGCCCAGCGGGAAGTTGACCGACCCGCCGATCTCCCAGCGCCCCTCGTTGCCGATTTCGGCGGAAAGCCTGCCGTTGATGTCTTCGGTGGAGGGGCTTCGGGTGACGTAGTTGATGGCGCCGGCAAAGGTGTTGCGCCCGTAGAGCGCGCCCTGCGGGCCCTTGACCACCTCGATCCGCTCGAGATCCAGCACGCCGAACTCCAGTGACGAGCGGTTGTTGAGGAATACGCCGTCGATGAATACGCCCACGTTGCCCTGCAGGCCGCCCTGGCTGGTTTGCGACAGGCCGCGAATGGTGGGGGTGTTGAATGCGCCGATGTTCTGATAGGTCAGACCGGGCGTGATTTCGGCGAGGTCGGCGAGCGCATAGACCGAAGCCCGTTCCAGCTCGACGCCGGAGATCGCCGTGATCGAAAGCGGCACATCCTGCAGGCTCTCGGCGCGCTTGCGGGCGGTGACCACGATCTCTTCGAGCAGGAGATCGTCCTGGGCCAGGGCCAGGTCGCCGGCAAGCATTCCGGCGACGGCCATTACGGTGGGCAAGACCAAACGCGTCCGAGTTCCTGTACGGCCCCTTATCCGAGTCCGAACTGCATGATTGGTCATTCTTGAATCTCCCAAAGCCGTCGTTCCAAAGTGTAATTCATAGTTGCGCGGGGCCTGATGCGAAAAATGCATGACGACATACGGCGTACTCATGTTCTCCCCGGGAAAGGGGGCGTCCCGCCCCCGTTCCCTCCAGGCTGCTATATTCGACCGGCGATGCAGCCCAAACGGAGCCGTCCAATGCAAAAGCACACCACCCGTGAACATCAGGCCACCGAAGCTCCGGACCATGCCGCAGAGGCTGCGGACCATCATGATCCCGTCAGCCATCATGACCCCGTGCGACGCAGCATGCTCGCTGCACTAGGCGGGACACTGGGGATACTGGCGGGCTCCAGCCTCAGCCCGCTCGCCGCCCAGGAGGAGGACAAGGATTCCGAGGGTGTCTACCGGGACGGTGTGTTCAGTTCGTACTATCGCCCCAAGCGGTTCGAGAACAACGAAATGGACGGGCGCCCCTGGATCGCCGACGAAAAAGGCAACTTCGATACCAGCGATCCCTGGCACAACCGCCTCGCCAGAATGAAAATGTCCAACAATCTTTCCGGTAAACGCACTTACGTGCCGATGCTCATAAGGAAGGTTCTTGCCAGGGACAACACGCCCGGCGGCGTGTTGCTGGGTTCCGCCGCGATGTTCACCTGGCAGCTCCAGGTGCCGGACCCGGCTGAATTTCCCGATGCGCCGGAAGGCTCCATGGTGATGCGTACGGTGTATACGGCGCTCTATCTCGACCCGAAGACCATGGAGCCGGTTGAGCGTCTCGTGAATCCCTTTAACGGCGTAGCGATGGAACTCGAGGATTATCTTTCCATCGAGACGTTTCTGTTGTACCCCACGGGCGGCTCACGCCTGGTGCAGGAACCGGAGTTCATGGACGACGATCCGGACGCCGCCAGGCTGACCCTGATCAAGCAATGGGGGGATGACGCCATATTGTTCATGGGCGGCACCTACAGCGAGCCCGGTCTTCATCAGCCCCGCTTCACCGAACTCCAGTGGCGTTGTTCCTACGCCGACCTGATGGACCCGGAAAAGGACCTGATCGAGTCGGCCTACAGCTTTACGGGCGTAAGCAAGGCCTATGAGAAGCCGTGGACGGGCTATTCTCACGAAGACGGCGAGATGCTGGTCGATTCCGCCATCGGCAGGAAGTATCACAGCGTCGAGGACATTCCCGATTACCACAAGCGCGTTCTGGTGGAGAAGTACCCGGACCGCGTTTGAGGGGCGCCCCTTGGGCGAGGACGTCCCGTCCTCCCCCGGGGCGCAAAGGCGGGACGCCTTTGCGGAGGGCGGGACGCCGTGGGGGCAGTGCCCTCACTCCCTCAGCGGGCGGCCAGGCGTTTTACGTAGTTCTCGTAGGTGTTGGGCTCGCGGCCGAGGATCCAGCGCAGGACGTTGGGATTGCCGTGGAAGCCGAACTGGTCGTAGTGCTCGTTCATGGTGAGCATCTGCGTCACCCGGTCGTCACTCGCGCCGGCGGCGCGGGCGTTCTTCTCGACCTGCTGAAGGCTCACCGCTTCGGCGCGGATTTCCCGCCCCAGGACGCGGCTGATCACCCCGGCCATGTCGCGCTGGCTCAGGGCCTCCGGTCCGGCCAGCTCGTAGGTGGCGTAGAGATGCCCCGGCTGCGTGGCCGCGATCGCGGTGGCTTCGGCGAGGTCGCGGAGGTCGGCGACATTGAACTTGAGGTCAACGTTGAACGGCATCGCATGAACGCCCGTGTCCAGGACCTTCTTCCAGATCATCGCCAGGTGCTGCATGTAGCGGATCGGCTGCAAGATGGTGTAGGGCAGGCCGGACTCGATCAACTCTTCCTCCGCGTCCAGCTTGAGGCGGTGATGGCGCACTGCTCGGCGTAGCGGGTGCATGACCGAGTAATAGACGAAGCGCGACAGGCCGTGGGACCGGGCGGCGCCGATGAAGCGCCCGGTGATCTCGACCTCGTTGGGATGCATGGGCGGGCCGATGTGGATGATCCCGTCGCAGGAATCCATCGCGGCGTCGATGGTGGACGCGTACTCCATGTCGCCGAGGGCGAATGAAGCGGCGCCGAGTTCCTTCAGCGCGGGCCACTGGCCTTCGTCGCGCACGAACACCTTCACTTCGGCGCCTGCGTTTGCGAGCGCCTTTAGTACCGCGCGGCCGGTGCGGCCGTTGGCGGCGGTCAGCAGGATGGTCATGGTTCTCGTGTTCCTATGCTTGTCTCAGCGGTCGATCTGCCACTCGCGGCAGGACTCCTCGATGACCGGGATGATGTTCTCCACCGTCGGCCGCTGGGTGTCGGTCTGACGCAGGACCAGGCCGGCCTCGCGCACCAGCGCGGAGCCGTCCATGCGTATGGTCTTGATCTCGCCCTCTTTGAGCTCCTCTTCGATCCAGCGGCGCGGCAGCATGGCCACGTACTGTCCGAGCAGGACCAGCGACTTGAGCGTGTTGAGCGAGGTTGCCTCGATCGCGACGGAAACCGGAGGGAGCGATTCCGCTGCGAAAAATTTATCCAGGAAATCAACAATATGCGGATGTTTTATGATGGCCCATTGAGCATTCCTCAGGTCTTCCGCCGTGATGTCTTCCCTGGACGCCAGCGGATGGGAAGCGCCGACCACGAACTCCGTGCGGATTTCGAACAGCGGTTTCAGGATCACGTCCGGGGGCACGACGCCCGGCGGGAAGTTGGACAGCAGCACGTCGATTTCGCCTTCCACCAGGCCGGCCACGAGTTCTTCGAAGAAGCCTTCGGTAATGCGCACGTGAAGCGAAGGAAACCTCGCCGTCAGGTGAGGAATGAGGTGGCTGATCAGGGTAGGGGCGAACAGGGCGGCGATCCCGATATGGACGTGGCCCTGCTCGCCGTTGGATACCGCGGTGACGTCCAGAAGCGCGCGTTCCGCCTGGTTGATGATGATCTTTGCGTAGCGGTAGAGGACCCGTCCCGCCTCCGTGGGCGTGATCGAGCGGGGGCCTCGAATCAGGAGCCTGGCGCCGATGCGCTCCTCCATTTTCTTGATGCTGCGCGTCAGCGCCGGCTGGGTGATGTACTGCAATTCGGCGGCGCGCGTGATGTTGCCCGTGTCCACCACGCAGACAAAGTGGCGCAGTTGCTTGATGTCGAATTTCATGAGAAGGCACGGATTAATATAATTATGAATTATGGCTCGGTCAAATTCGCGTCCTGAAAATTATGAATTGCCCACGACCAGCGTGTCGCGTCGCAGGCTGATCTCGCTGGCGGGCCTTGGGTTTCTGGCCCTCGGCCCGTTGCGGCTGTTCTCCGGCAGTGCGGCAGCGGCGTCCGGCGCGCTTTCGGCAGAGGAACAGCGCTCGTACCTGCGGTTGGTCTATTCCGGGGTGGATGGCGAGGTGATCTGGTCGATCCTGGGGGTCAAATACGGACGCGAGGGCAATGAACTCACGCCACTTTGGAACACCAACACGATCGGGTTCTCCCGGATCAGCTATCCGGAGCAGGGCGGTTATCGCGTGGATACGCTGGAAGTGGTCTTCTACACCGACCTCGTGAGCGGCGAACGGCTCGGAATCTGGCACAACCCCTACACGTCGCGGGAAGTCGAGGTAATCGTGCCCGCGCCGGTCGCCGTGACGTCGTTCCATGCCAAGGTCGGGCCGACCGAGCGCACGTCTGCGGCCGGCATTCGCGTCGCCGAGTCGGTTCAGCCGCCGCGCGCGATTGGAGGCGACACCTGGGTGCAGGTGGAGAAACGCGTCGCGGTCACGCCCGATCAGGCGCGCGCGCCGGTCTTCACCTCGACGGAGTTCATCGATTACCGTGGCCGAACCGCGGACCTGCATGCGGAAGCACCGCGCGTTGCCTCAACGCTGCACCTGGAGATCGTGTCGGACTGGCTGCCGTGGATGGAAATGAGCGACCGCCCTGGCGGCCTGTACACACGCGCCCGGGGAGCCAAGCTGTTTGCGCTGGACGACGTGCCGGCGGCTTCCCTCGAGCTGCTCGAACGCCACTACCCGGAAATCGCGGAGGACCCGTTCGGATATATCGCCGCGGCGCTGGCCGGCGGGCCGTGATCCGATCGGCCGGCGGCGGGGTTGCGGCGCCCTGCGGCCCAACGGGCGGACGCGGAGCTCAGACCCGGTCGTCGTACTTACTCAGTACGTGCTTGTGCAGCAGGTCCGGAATGCGGTCGATGGAATGGACCTTGCGGCCCTCTACGGCCCAGAGCAACTGGGTCTCGTCGGGTTTCTCGACGCCCAGCCAGGGACGCTCCCAGGCGCGCATGAGTCCGGTGAAGTTGTAGCGGGTCTCCACCAGCGGCTGCTCGGGATCGATGAGCTGCGCGTAGTTCGTGGTCCACCATGAGGAATCCGCCCGGGGCTGGTAGTCGCCCTCGCCCTGGAACAGGCCGGCCAGCACGAACGCGACTTCGTCGCCGAAGCGGACGTAGGGCGTATCCGGCTTCTCGTCGGGGTTGTAGAACTCGGCAATATCGATGTCGCGGCCGCCGCCCATAGGGTGCAGCAGGTAGTTCATGGCGAACACCGAATCCTCCACGGTGATGGTCTCGCCGGTGTAGGGGTTCTCGAGCTGCTCGACGGGTTCGAAGGTGTACGGGTCCAGGATCGTTCCGGTGTACAGCGCGCGCTGAATCATGGAGCCTTCGCGGGCGTCCTCGAATTCGTCCGTCGTCGCCTTCTGCAACTGCCAGGTCCACAGGCCGCAGTGGCCGAACACCGGGTGGGCCGGCGCGCCCTGCGGGCAGATATAGGCGCGCGAAAACATCGGCACATAGGTCTTTGCCCCGGCCAGGTTGTTGGTGGCCTTGATCTTGGCGTACCAGGCGTCGCTCGGATCGGTGAGATCCAGGGGGCGGTCGAACTCGACGACGGCCGGTTCGGCGGTCGCGGACGACCGGGGGAGGCCGTTGGGAAGGAGGTCGCTTTCTTCTTCCTGGGCCCGGGCCATCTCCGAGCGGACCAGGCCGCTCAAGGCGGTCATGCCGGCGATAGCGCTGAGCGAACGAACGACGTCACGCCGCTGTTCGTTGATTTCGGGGATGTCGTTGGTGTCACTCATTGGAGGGTCCTCTTGGCGAGTGCTATTTCCGGGGCACGCGCTCGGGGTGCTTTGCGAGAATCCGTTCCCGCACCAGAGCGGGCAGTTCTTCGATCGTGTGCACCTTTATGCCGGCCTTGCTGGTGACGATCCGGGTGGGGTCGTCGACGTCCAGCCCGGTCCAGGCATAAAGCGCGGCGTAGGACGATGCGGTGAACGAGTAGCTGGCCTTGAGCCGCAGGTGCGCGGGGTCCATCAGGTGGGCGTGCTTCACCTGCCACACGGAGGTATCCATGCGGGGCGGACGCGACTCGGTGGGGGTGAAAAGCGCGATGTTGGTGAAGTGGACGTCATCGCCGAAGCGGTACCACCTGAGATCTTCGGTGAGCGTGGGGTCGTGCGGGACCGGGGCGAGGTCCATCGGGATGCTCAGCGCGAACTGCGTGGGCGCAAGCGTCAGCTCCCGGTTCATGGCGGGCACTTCGATTGTGTCGACGGGGCGCAGGGTGGTTGCATCCAGGAATGCCCGCGTGTACGAGCCGTGCAGCATCAGCTTGCCCTGCTCGTATTCTTCGCGGAACTCCGGGCCGCCGGTCGTGAGGAAGGACACGTTCAGTTCGAGCTCGTTGACGAGCGGGTAGGGCGTCCGGTCCGGCGGCATGACGAAATGCCGGGTCATGTAGGCGCTGTAGGCGTAGTCGCCGTTGAGGCTGAACGAGGTCTTGATGCGCGCCAGCCGAAGGCCCTGGGGATCGTCGAGGTCCAGCGCTCCCGGCTGCTCGAGCGTGGCGAGCGGTTCCTCCAGCGCTTCCGCGGGCAAGGCGTGGGGAAAGCCGGCCGGCGTGTAGGCCTCGGACGCGCCTGTTTGCGGATCGTCCGCCTGGCCGCGCGCGAACGCGGCGCCGCTGATCAGGCCGCCCACTCCCGCGAGCAGCGTTCGCCGGTTGATGCCGCTGGCCGGAAGCTGAGTCATGCGTGTGGATTCTCCACGCTCCGATGCGCGCTATAAGTTCATCGTATCGCGCGCCGGCGTCCGTGTCGCATAAAAACCGCTTATCAATGAATGTCGAACCTGCATTTTGAGGGCGACCGCGCCGTCGTTGACAATGGGAGCGGGCTTAAGGCTGGAGGACGCCATGCGCTACCTGCTGGGATTTTTCCTGGTGCTGATTTCGTTTATGACGCACGCGGATGCGATTCGAACGCAGATGATCGAGGGAGGAGGGGGGCTGCCGATCGCGGTCACGAGCAACAACCGCGCCGACGCGCCGCGCATCGTCTTCGTGCACGGCTTTCTCGGCAGCACGCTCAACTGGCACAAGCAACTGCAGTCCGGACTCGCCGACGAGTTTCACCTGACCGCGCTGGACATGCGCGGGCACGGCTCCTCGGCCAAGCCCCCGCAGGCCGGGCACTACCTGGACATGCAGCTCTGGGCCGACGACATCAAGGCGGCGCTCGAAGCCGGCGGCTCGGGCGGCGGCGCTGGCTCCGGCAAGCCCCTGCTGGTCGCCTGGTCCTATGGCGGCCATTTCGTGCTGGACTACGTGCGCTATTACGGGACCGACGCCATCGGCGGGATCGTGTTCGTGAGCAGCAATGCGGGGTTCGTGCCCCGGCCGGAGTCGCCGATGACGCCGGAACGCGAACAGCAGATCGCGCGTTCGACGTCGGCGAACGCGGAAACGCTCATGGAATGGACGCAGGGCTACCTGGACCTGATTATCGGGGAAGGCGAGCTGCCGGCGGTCGAAATGGACATGCTGCGCGTGTCCGCCATGATGACGCCGCACTACGTTCGGGTGTTCAATCGCGAGCACCGCTCGGATAACAGCGACCTGCTGGAAGCGGTCGATGTGCCGGTGCTGTTCATCGTGGGCGGCAGGGACATACTGGCCAACCGCGAGCAGATCGAGTCGATCGCGGCCCGCCTGCCGCAGGCCCAGGTGTCGGTTTACGCCGATTCCGGCAACATGCCGTTCTGGTTTGACTCCGAAAAGTTCAACCGGCACATCGCGGAATACGCGATGTCGCTGATCCGGCGCTAGCAGCCCGCGGGACTTCTGCCACGGGCTGCTAGGTCCGCACGCGCCGGAAGTCCGTCAGCTTGCCCGTCTCGCTGATCGCAAGGCCGATCCCGCGGGTCGGCTCGATCGTGTTCAGGACGTGGGCGAAGCCGTAGTAATACATGAACAGCCGGCCGTCGTCGTGCGGTACGAGCTGCGGGTAGGCGACGCCGCCGCTGTCGAAGTTGTTTATCGGCCCCATGTGGAGAACGGGATCGTCGAATTTGCGGTGCCAGAGCAGGCCGTCGTCCGATTCCGCGGCCCCGATCACGCGCGGATAGCGCGGCAAACGGGCGTCGAGCGCGGTATAGAGCATCAGCCAGCGGCGCCCGGCGGGGTCCGGGTTCGGCAGGATATGGCGCGTGTTCGATCCGCCCAGCTCCCAGCGGGCCGGATCGGCGCTCCACTGAATGTTGCCGAGCACCCGCCAGTTCACCAGGTCGGTTGACTCGGCGACCTTCGTTTCCCAGTAAACGATGCGCGGCGACAGCGTCGTGTAGTACATCAGGAAGCGCTCGCCGTCGTGGATGCCGCTGGGAAAGGCGCCGTAGATGTTGTCGCCGATGTCCACCGAAGCGCCGCCGGTCGCGGCGCCGCGAATGCGCGTCCAGTGAATGCCGTCCTTGCTGCGGGCGATGCCGGGCCGGCACCGGTATCCCTTGAACTGATAGCCTTCCGACACGGGGTGTCCGCCCAGCTCCGTTGGCGTCGTACTGTCGCCGCCGAAATACCACAGCAGCCACTCGTCGTTGTGCCGCAGGATGTCGCCGCTGCCGATATGGGTGGAATCGAAAGCCTCCGGGTCGTCGCTCCAGTCCATGATTGCGCCACCGGTTAGGGGGCCCTTGTAGCGTTCCCAGGCGATGCCGTCGGCGGACTTGGCGAGCGCGATCCGGCCGGTGCCGAAAGCGGGGGCGACGCCCTCGGGATAGTTGTTGTCGCGGGCGTAGTACCACATCCACCAGGACTCATCGTCGTCGTTCCAGCGCACTGTCGCGCCGCCGTTCTTGGCTTCGTCGCACCAGCCCTCCGGGCCCTTGCCGAGTATCAGCCCGGTGCTGGAAGCGGTTGCTGACTGCGCCCGGGCCCCTGGCCAGCGCCCGGGAAGCACGACGCTCGCCGCGGCAATCCCCTGTATCAGTCGCCTGCGTGTAGTTCCTTGCATAGCCTTGCCCTCTAGAAGCGGTCCTTGCGTCTTCGAACTTCCGCGAACACTTCCACGTCGTCGGCATCCTCCATGCCCAGTTGCACGCGGATTCCCTCGCTGTCCGGGCGCAGGAACGGGTTGGTGCGTTTCTCCTGGTACATCGTGGTGGGCACGGTCGGGCGGCCCTCGGCCCGCAGGCGGTCCACTTCTTCCATGCGCTTGACCAGTGCCTGATTTTCCGGGTCCACGGTGAGCGCAAAGCGTCCGTTGGTGCGCGTGTATTCATGCGCGCAGTAGATGCGCGTGCGCCCCGGCCAGTTCATCAGCTTCTGCAGCGAGTTCCACATCTGCCCGGGCGAGCCTTCGAACAGGCGGCCGCAGCCCATGGCGAACAGCGTGTCGCCCACGAAGGCGGCGTCTTCGTGGGGAAAGTAATAGACGATGTGGCCGCTGGTGTGACCGGGGGTGTCGTAGATCATCGCTTCGGCGCTGCCGAATTCCAGCGTCTCGCCTTCGCCCACCTGGAGGTCGATGCCGGGGATGCGCGCGGCGTCGGCGCTGGGGCCGACGATGACGCAGCCGGTGCGCTCCTTCAGCCACAGGTTGCCGCCGGCGTGGTCCGGATGGTGGTGCGTGTTAAGGATATGCGTAAGGCGCCATCCCTTGCGCTTGAGCTCGCGGTGAATGGCCTTCGCGTCGGGCGTGTCGATGGTGGCGGTCAGGCCGGACAGGCGCTCGTGGATCAGGAAGCCGTAGTTGTCCGACAGGCAGGGGAACTGGTGGATCTGCAGCAGCGCCACTACGTTTCTCTGAGCCGCGGCCTGAGCTCGGCCAGGTTGCAGGGGCGGGTGCGGGCGTCGAGCTGGGCCTCGATGAGCTTGTCCCAGCCGGTGGCCACGGCGTTACGCGAGCCGGGCAGGCAGAAGATAAAGGTGCCGTTGGCCAGGCCCGCCAGGCAGCGCGATTGCAGCGTGGACGTGCCGATGTCCTCGTAGGACAGCACCCGGAACATCTCGCCGAAGCCCTCGATCTCCTTGTCGAGCAGCGGTTCAACCGCCTCGGGCGTTCCGTCGCGCCCGGTAAGGCCGGTGCCGCCTGTGGTGATGATGGCGTCGATGTCCTCTTCGGCGATCCACTGCGACACCACGGCGCGAATGCGGTAGCGGTGGTCCGGTTCCAGCCGCCGCTCGTGCAGCTTGTGGCCTGCGCCCGCGATGCGCTCCACCAGCAGCGCGCCGGAATCGTCCGTTTCCAGCGTGCGGCTGTCCGAAATCGTCAGCACCGCAATACTCAGCGACAGGAATGTGTCCGGCTTCTCGCCCAAGTTCGCGCCCTCCGTGATTACCGAGATTTTAGTTCAGTTGGTGAGGGCGGGACGCCCTCGTTCCCAGGGGGAGGGTGCGGGACGCTTTGGGTGCGATCGAATACGAAATCACGTTGTTGGCTGAGACAGATACCGCTCTACCTTAACTTGATCCTCTCTCCTTCGCACTCTGGACAAGTCGTAGTCGACTTGCCGGCGGAGCCAAAACTCTGCATTGGACCATCCGGCCTTTTCCAACCGTACGGCCATTTCCGGTGATATGGCCGCGTGTCCGTGCAGTACGCGCGAGAGCGAGTGCCGTGCTACGCCCAGGATTCTTGAAGCATCGGTGACGTTCAAACCCAGCGGTTCAAGGCAATTTTCCTTGATGCTAAGGCCTGGGTGGGGTGGATTCTTCATGGTTGTTGGCGCTATCCAGGTCTGCCAAGGCGAGGGCGATTCGCTCAGCGTGGTCTGCGCGCACTTTGCTGGTGTCTCCTCTCTCGTAAAGTCGCGTAAGTCCACGGTGTTTGAATCGTCGAATCACGCTTGAGTGTACCTCGTAGCGGTACACTCATCAAGTTACTTTGCTTCGATTGTAAGTGACGGGCGGAGTGTTTGCTTGTGTATTGAATATTGGTTATATTGCACACACTTTGTTCGGGAACCGGCCTATGCCACGTACTACAACTATGACGGTTCGGCTTGGTGGTGCGCTTCGCGACTTCGTGTCGGCCAATGTTGGGGAGAACGGCTCTTACGAGAACGTGAGCGAGTATGTGCGTGATCTGATCCGGCGCGACAAAAAGCGGTCGGAGCGCGAGGCTTTCGAGCGATTGAAAGCTGAATTGACCCGCGCCTTTGCAGCACCGGATGATTCGTATCATCCGCTTTCCGCATCCCACGTTATTGCCAGGAATAAGGCTCGGGTCGAGCCATGACCGTTGTGCGCGTCCAGGGATCGGCCGCACTTCGCATCGACGAAATTTACCGATACTCATTCGAGCGTTGGGGAGAAGCCCGGGCTGATATCTACATCAGCGGCCTGTTCAATGCGTTCGAGAGGATCGCATCCGGTGGGGTCGCATCACGTCCGGTTCCGGCGGAATTCAGCGTGGACGGCTATTTCTTCCGCTACGAGAAACATTACGTATATTGGAAGTGGCTGACCAACGGTGATATCGGTATCGTCACCGTGCTGCACGAACGCATGCACCAGCTGGGCCGGTTCCTGGAGGATCGAGGGGGCTGACCTCGGGAACGAAGGCGTCCATGCAAGGGGGTGGGCGCGCGGGGCTCGGGCTGGTAGGCTACCGGCCTATGGATACCAGCAAGAGTGTGATGACGGACCTGCCCGATTTGCAGGCCTACTGGATGCCGTTTACGGCCAACCGGCAGTTCAAGCGCGACCCGCGTTTCGTGGTCGGCGCCCAGGGCATGTACTACACGACGCATGAGGGCGAGCAGATGCTCGACGGCGTTTCGGGGCTGTGGTGCTGCGCCGCGGGGCACTGCCATCCGCATATCGTGGCCGCTATCCAGGAGCAGGCGGCGAAGCTTGATTACTACACGGCGTTTCAGATGGGCTACCCGCGCACCTTCGAGCTGGCGAATCGGCTGGCGGAGATGGCGCCGGAGGGCCTGTCCAGCGTGTTCTTCACCAATTCCGGTTCGGAGTCGGTCGATACCGCGCTGAAGATCGCGATCGCCTGGCACCGGGTGCGCGGCGAAGGTCAGCGGGTGCGGCTGATCGGGCGCCAGACTGGCTATCACGGCGTGGGTTTCGGCGGCATTTCGGTGGGCGGCATCTCCTCGAACCGCAAGCTGTTCGGGGCGCTGCTGGCGGGCGTGGACCATATCCGCCATACGAAGGATCTCGAGCGCCAGGCCTGGAGCCGCGGACAGCCGGAGTGGGGCGCGCACCTGGCCGACGAACTGGAGGAGATCGTGGCGCTGCACGACGCCTCGACGATCGCCGCGGTGATCGTGGAGCCGATCGCCTGTTCGGGCGGCGTGCTGATCCCGCCCAAGGGCTACCTGGAGCGGCTGCGCGAGATTTGCGACGAGCACGGGCTCCTGCTGATCTTCGACGAGGTCATCACGGGCTTCGGGCGCACCGGCGAGGCGTTCGCTTCGCAGACTTTCGGCGTGAAGCCGGACATCATCACGCTCGCCAAGGGCCTCACCAGCGGCGCGGCGCCGATGGGCGCGGTGCTGGCGCGGCGCGACATCTACGACGACTTCATGCACGGTCCCGAGCAGCTCATCGAGTTCGCGCACGGCTACACGTATTCGGGCCACCCTTTGGCGGTGGCGGCCGCGCATGGGGCGCTGGACGTGTATCGCGACGAGGGCTTGTTCGAGCGCGGCAGGGAAACCGGCAAGCTGCTCGGGGACGCGCTGCAGGCGCTCAAGGGCAAGCCCTACGTTATCGACATCCGCGATTTCGGGATGCTGGGCGCAGTGGAACTGGAGCCGGTGCCGGACAAGCCTACGGCGCGCGCCCAGGAAGCATTCCGGCTGTGCTTCGACAACGGCCTGCTGGTGCGCACTACCGGCGACACCATAGCGCTGTGCCCGGCGCTCATCGCCGATGAGTCACACATCGGAGAACTCGTGGAGAAACTCGCCCGGGTCCTCGACTCCCTTTCCTGATCAGTCGGCGCGTTCGATGCGCTCCTGCACGTCTGCGTCCGGCGGCCGCGGCTGGGTCGCCCGCAACTCCTCAGCTTCCGCTTCGTCCACAATCCCGCTGGCCAGTGCGAAGTCGATGTACTCGTCGGTATTCTGCGCGCCCAGCGGAACCGGGCGCTCCTCCCCCAGCACCGGCGGCGCCGGCGGCCCGTCGTAGCCGCTTAATTGGTAGCCGGCGCTGTTCTCCGAGTGATACGCGCCCAGCGTGGGGATATTGTCCTTGTCCGGATACAGCACGGCCGCGGCGCCCCCGTATCCCGCGAACCGGCCCCCGTTGCGGTAGATGAACCACACTCCGCCGTCGCGGGTGGTCGTGGTCTTGAGCGAATCGGAACGGGTCGGGATGGGGAAGTGGGTGAAGGTGTCGGCTTCCTGGTCGTACATGGTCAGGTAGTTGTCGTTGGCCACCCAGATGTTGTCGTTGACGTCTGCTTCGGCGTTATACGAGGCGGCGTACGGAACGCCCATCTTGCGCCGGAACACCTCGCCAGTTTCAGGATTCAGGCGATACAGGATGGCGTTGTCGAAGGCGCGGTTGCCCCAGGTGGAGGTCCAGATCATGCCCTTTGAATCGACGCCCAGCCGGCGTATCGACGAGGTGGCGTCGTCCTCGACCACCGGGTAGTGCCGGAACTCCTCGGTTTCGGGATCGAAACGCGACAAGCCGCCGTTGTGATAGTCGGAGAACCACACGTGGTCCTTATGGTCGACGATGATCCCGTACGGGCGGCTGCGAATGACCGGGACCTCCCAGTAGACGATCGAGTCCGTCGCCCGGTCCCATTTGCCGAGTGCGCCGCCGGGGAGCAGCGAGAGCCAGAGATCGCCCCTGGAGTCGAAGATCTGGGTGTTGCTGCGCAGCAGGGGGTTGTCGATAACCCATCGGTCCAGCTTGCCGGTTTCGGGATCGAGTCGGTTGACCATATCGCCTGAAAACCACACCGTGCCGTCGGTCTGGTCCACGACGATGCCGTGGCCTCCGCTGTTGCCCTCGAAAGCCGTCTGCTCGCCGGTGCGCGGGTCGAACCGGACAATGCAGCAGGCCCTGTAGGCCAGCCAGACGTTGCCGTCGAGATCGAAGTCCACCTGGTGCGGCCACGGCCAGACCTCGTATTCGTCGGACTCGTGATAAACGTACTCGACGAACATGG
Organism: uncultured Gammaproteobacteria bacterium; assembly: GCA_951828235.1. Classification (GTDB taxonomy): domain Bacteria; phylum Pseudomonadota; class Gammaproteobacteria; order Steroidobacterales; family Foliamicaceae; genus Foliamicus. The sequence continues at coordinate 117,370 of OX639965.1, read as the reverse complement.
CCTTTTTCAGCGCTTCATAGTCGAGTTCGGGTTCCCGCGTCAATTGCACCACCACCGGCGGCCGGTCCGGGGGAAAGGTTTCCGCCAGGTAGTCGACCAGGATGTCCCGGTCCTTCGGCGGCAGGTATTTCGGGTCGAAGTACGACGCCTTGCCGGGCCGGCCGAATGCCGGGCCCTGGAACATCCGATCGACGGTGACCGCCCACGCCTCACGGGTCTTGGGCACCCGCGCGCCGGGATACGCGCGCGAGGCGTCGTTGTAGGAAAACAGCTGAATCGTGTGGCAGCCGTGGCAGGCGCGCTCAAGAATGTCTCGCCCCGGCCCCGGCGGATAGACCTCGTCGTAGGGCAGGATCTCGGCATTCGGGTAGTCCATGCCGCCGACGTAATCGACCACCGGGCCCACGCCCGTCAGCGAGAAATCGAGTCCCGCCGCATCGCCGGGTCCGATGTCGATGCTGACTGTCTGGCTGTCGAATCCCTCGAGCTGATCGACCGCGCGGCGTATCGTCACGTCGTAGCGGCCGGGGATCATCTTGACTGCCCGGTACTCGCCGTCCACGACGAACACGGTGTAGGCCAGGTCCTTGTCGGTGTTGTAGGCGTACACCACCGGGAGCAAACCCTCGACGGTTCCCGCGACTTTGCCGGACAATTGCCCGAGGCCGTCGTCTTCCGAGGCGGCAGGCGCTTCGGGACCGGAGGGCTCTCCGGAACAGCCGGCGAAAAGAAGCAGGCAAAGCCCCGCTGCAACACAATTACGCATAGTCAGGCACCACAATCCAGCCAGAGCCCCAAGTGTATGCGCTCTCTCCGGGAGGAAGGGCGCCCCCCTGGCTGTGAGGGTATTGCCCTCACAGCATCCTGCCCTCCTGGACTAGCTTTCAGGTTGACAGCCGCGCCGCTCATGCCACCATTGAGCACAATTCGGTACCGGCGTCCCTGAGTGCCGACCGGCAAAAGCGGGAGAGGGAGTCCTGGCCATGTGGCAACCGAAGCTCATCATGATGAACGGTGAACTTATGCCGTTGGAGGACGCGCGCCTGCACCCGCTCTCCCTTGCCGTGACCTACGCGGCAACGGTTTTCGAGGGCGTGCGCGCCTACCATTTGCCTGACAGCGGCCGGTTCGCGCTGTTTCGGCTGGACGACCACCTGCGCCGCCTGCAGGTGGGAATGAAGCTGATGCGGTTCGACGGCGGCTACGAGGCGGAATATCTCACCGAATGCCTCACCCGGCTGATCCGCGCCAACCAGCCGGATACCGACGCCTATTTCCGGCTGCTGGTCTATATCGAGGGGACCGGATTGCTTGCGACGACCGGCCCGATCGGCTTTACGGCCGCCGTCATGCCGAGGAAGACGCCGGAGTTTGCCGCCACCGGGATGAGCCTGGGCGTGAGTTCATGGCAGCGGCTGGCGGACAATGCCAGCCCGCCGCGCATCAAGACCACGGCAAACTACGTGAACGCCCGCCTGGCCGCCCATCAGGCCAGGGTGGACGGTTACGACGGCGCGCTGATGCTTACGCCGGACGGACGGGTGTCCGAGGCGCCGATCGCGTGCTTTTTCATGGTCCGCGACGGGAAACTGATCACGCCGAGCACCGACAGCAACATACTGGAGAGCATTACCCGCGACACGATACTCACGCGCTACCGAGAACTCACGGGTGAGCCCGCCGAGGTGCGCACGATTGACCGCAGCGAGCTCTATTTCGCCGAGGAAGCCTTCCTGTGCGGCACCGGCCAGGAAATCCTGCCGGTCACTTCAATCGACCGCCTGCCGGTCGGCAATGGCAAGGTCGGTCCGCTAACCGACCGGCTGCGGCAGGATTACTTCGACCTGGTCCGGGCCAGGACAAGCGACCATCCGGAGTGGCGAACGCTTATCTAGTCGGCCCGCTCCAGGCGCTCGTCCACCGCATCCGCGCCAGGCTGGCTCGCTCTCATGACGGCGGCCTGCGCTTCGTCCAGCAGGCCATTCTCCAGCGCGAAATCGATGTATTCCTCGGCATTCAGGGCGCCCAGGGGCACCGGCCGTTCCTCGCCCAACACCGGGGGAGACGGCGGCCCGCTGTAGCCGCTCAACTGGTAGCCGGCGCTGGTCTCGGAGTGATAGGCGCCGAGCGTCGGAATGTTGTCCTTGTCGGTATACAGGACCGTTATATTGCCGCCGTAGCCTGCGTACTTGCCGGCGTTGCGATAGAAGAACCAGATGCCGTCGTCGCGCGTGATGGTGGTCTTGAGCGTGTCCGAGCGCACCGGAATGGGATAGTGCGTGAACTCGTCCGCTACCTGGTCGTACTTGCTCAGGTAGTTGTCGTTGGCGGCCCAGATGTTGTCCTGGCTGTCGGCTTCCGCGTTGTAGGTGGCCGCATAGGGTACGCCCATCTTGCGCCGGAAGACTTCACCCGTGTCCGGGTCCACCCGGTAAAGAATCGCGTTGTCGAACCCGCGGTTGCCCCAGGTGCCGGCCCATATCATGCCCTTTGAATCGACGCCCAGGCGGCGTATCGAGGTGGCGGCGTCATCCTCGACCAGGGGGTAGTGGCGGAACTCCTCGGTCTCGGGGTCGAAACGCGTGACGCCGCCGTTGTGATAGTCGGCGAACCACACCTTGTCCTTGTGATCCACGATGATCCCGTACGGGCGGCTGCGCAGCACCGGCACTTCCCAATAGACGATCGAGTCGGTGGCCCGGTCCCACTTGCCCAGCGCGCCGCCGCCGAGCAATGAAAGCCAGAGATTGCCCTTCGAGTCGAAGATCTGCGTGTTGCTGCCCAGCCCACGGTCCTCGGCCACCCAGTGGTCCACCTTGCCGGTCTTCGGATCGAGATGGCGAACGACATCGCCCGAATACCAGACCGTGCCGTCGGTCTGGTCCACCGCGATGCCGTGTCCGCCGCCGTGGCCTTCGAATGCCGTCTGCTCGCCGGTGCGCGGATCGAACTTCACGATGCAGCAGGCGGTGTAGGCGAGCCAGACGTTGCCGTCCAGGTCGAAGTCCACCTGGTGCGCCCACGGCCAGACATCGTATTCGTCCGATTCGTGGTAGATGTACTCGATGTACATCGCTTTCTTGAGCGCTTCCAGATCAAGTTCAGGCTCCCGGGTGAGCTGCACCACCACGGGCGGCCGCTCGGGCGGGAAGTGCTCCGCCAGGTAGTCGACCAGTATGTCGCGGTCCTCGGGCGGCAGGTATTTCGGATCCATCAGTGTCGCCTTGCCCAGGCGTCCGAATGCCGGGCCCTTGTGCATCCGGTCGACGGATACGGCCCAGGCTTCCTTGTTCTTCGGCGCCCGCCCGCCGGAATACGCGCGCGGGTAGTTGTAGGGGACGAAATTGACGTTGTGGCAGCCGTGGCAGGTGCGCTCGAGTATTTCGCGGCCCCGCCCGGGCGGATAGACCTCGTCGTAGGGCAGTATTTCCGCATTGGGGTATTCCACGCCGCCGACGTAGTCGACAATCGGGCCGACGCCCGTCAGCGAGAAATCTACCTCGGCTTCATCGCCGGCCGCCAGTTCGATGCTGACCGTCTGCGGGTCGAAGCCTTCTAGCTGGTCGATCGCCGGGCGAATCGTCACGTCGTAGCTGCCGGGAATCATCTTGACCGCGCGGTATTCGCCATCCACGACGAATACGGTGTAGGCAAGGATCTTGTCCTTGTTGTAGGCATAGACCACGGGCAGCAAGCCCTCGATGGTCCCGTCCACCTTGCCGGACAGGCGCGCCAGCCCATCGTCTTCGGCGGATGCGAACCCGCCGGGGCCGGACGACTGTTCGGAGCAGCCGATCAACGCCAGCAGGCAGAACCCCGCTGTCGTCAGTCTCGTGAGTGAATTCATTGTTCGGTCGCTCCGCTTGCCGTGGCTAATGGCGCAGTTTACTTGTAAAGGTCAGCCCGGGAGCGAAGGCGTCTCGCCTTCATTGAGGGAGGGACGCCCTCCTTGTCTCAGCGGCGCGTGTAGGGGTTTGCCACGTCGCCGCCGGAGTAATACCAGACGCTCTTTGTCTGCAGGTATTCCTTTATCGCCTCCATCCCGTTCTCCCGGCCCAGGCCGCTGGCCTTGTAGCCGCCGAACGGCGTCGTGTAGCTGGTGGAGCGATAAGTGTTGACCCACACGGTCCCGGCTTCCAGGCGCTCCGACACTTTGATCGCCCGCCGCAGGCTCTCGGTCCACACGCCGGCCGCCAGCCCGTAGTTGACGTCGTTGGCGATGGCGATCGCTTCCTCGTCGTCTGTGAAGCGCAGCACCGCGAGGACCGGGCCGAACACTTCTTCCTGGGCAATACGCATGTCGTTGGTGACGTCGGCGAAAACAGTCGGCTGCACGAACAAGCCCTGGTTCCCCTCCGGGGCCGGAACGCTGCCGCCGCCGAGCACCAGGCGGGCGCCTTCGTTCTTCGCGATCTCGATGTAGTCGAGAATCTTGCGGTACTGAGGTTCCGTCGTAATCGGGCCCACCTGCGTGTCCGGCGACATGGGGTCGCCGATGCGCGCCTCGCCCGCCAGGCTGACCAGGCGCTCAAGAAACTCATCGTGAATGGACTCGTGCAGCAGGAGCCTGGATCCCGCGATGCAGGTCTGGCCGCTGGCGGCAAAAATGCCGGATATGGCGCCGTTGACCGCCTGGTCGAGGTTGGCGTCCTCGAAGACGATATTCGCCGACTTGCCGCCCAGTTCCAGCGTGACCCGCTTGAACCCGGGGGCCGCGTCGGTATTGACCCGCGCGCCGGCGGTCTCACCGCCGGTGAACGCGATTTTTCGCACCTTCTTGTGGCGCACCAGTGGTTGGCCGACTTCTTCTCCGAGTCCCGTGACCACGTTGATCACGCCCTTCGGAATGCCAGCCTGCTCCGCAAGCGCGGCGAACTCCAGCGTCGAGGCCGAGGTGTATTCGGACGGCTTGACCACAATGGTATTGCCCGCGGCCAGCGCCGGGGCGGCCTTCCAGGCCAGCAGCAGCAAGGGCGAGTTCCAGGGCGTGATGCAGGCGCACACGCCGAGCGGCTCGTGGCGGGTCAGGTTGAGCACATCGGGCTTGTCGATGGGCGGCGCCGAACCTTCGATCTTGTCGGCCAGACCGCCGTAATAGTGGAACCACTGGGCCATGTAGCGGCACTGATTGAGGACCTCGGCATGCAGCTTGCCGTTGTCCCGCACCTCGATTTCCGCCAGCCGTTCGGCCTCGCCGGTGAGGATTTCCGCAAACTTTCTGAGCTTGAGCCCGCGCTGTGTGGCATTCAGTCCGGGCCACTCACCTTGCGTGAACGCCTGGTCGGCGGCTTCCACAGCGGCCTCGACATCGGCGGCGCCGGCGCGCGGAATGCGGGCCCACGCCTGGCCCGTGTACGGATTCATCGTCTCCATCCACTCCCCCGAGAGCGGATCGGCCCACGCGCCGTCGATGTACAACTGGTATTTCTGCATCCCAAAGACCGTCCCGGACTCAACCGGTTCATAATACAGACAGCAGCTTCCGGAAACCCGCTTGCCAGCAGAACGATTTTCAGCGCTCCAGCTAGGGGTTGCATGGCACCGCTTCAACGGTCTCATGGACGAAACCGCCCAGACCTTCGTGAGGACTTCGTTCTCGTCGGTGGTGCGCGACAACTGGGACCTGGCCGTGGGGCTGATGGACAGCCGGGGTCGCCAGTTCGCGCAATCGTCGCGCAGTATTCCCTCTTTCATCGGCACCATGCCGCGCACCCTGGCGGTGATGCTGCGGCGTTATCCCGCGTCGTCGCTCAATCCGGGAGATGTCCTGATTTCCAACGACGGCTATCACGGTACCGGCCATCTCAACGACATCACCATGGTGCGCCCGATTTTCCGGCGCAAGCGCCTGATCTGCTTTATCGGCAGCGTATTCCACACGGTGGACATCGGCGGCGCGCCCTCCGTCACCGCGCGCGATTCGCATGAAGAGGGGTTGACCATACCGGTCTGCAAGATCGTTCGCGAAGGGACGGAAAACGAGGACGTCATTGCTTTCATCAGCGAAAACCTGCGCGCCCCGGAAGAAACGCTGGGTGACATCCGGGCCCAGTTCGCGGCCTACGAAATGGGCCAGGCAAAGTTGCTGCAAATCCTCGACGACGAATGCATCGACGACCTCGATGCGCTGGTGGAAGAGATTCTCGACCGGTCCGAGGCGGCCATGCGGCGGGCCATCGAGGCGGCGCCCGACGGCGTATATAGCGACAGCATCCAGGTCGACGGTTTCGAGGAACCGCTGACCATCTGCTGCGAGATCCGCATCGAGGGCGGCAATCTCAGCGTCGATTACTCCGGCACCTCGCCGCAGATCAGCCGGCCGATCAATTCGGCCATGAACTTCACGCGCGCATACAGCGCCTATGCGATCAAGTGCGCCTTCGATCCCACCACGCCCAACAACGACGGTTCGTTCCGGCCGGTCACCATAACGGCGCCCGAGGGCTGCCTGATCAATCCGCTCAGACCGGCCCCGATCTGGGCGCGGCACCTGTCGGGGCACTACCTGCCGCCGGTGATTTTCAGCGCGCTCTCGCAAGTGATGCCCGAGCGGGTAATCGCCGATTGCGGCTCGCCGCTGTGGAACGTTTATTTCTCGGGGCGCCACGGCGACGGGCGGCGTTTCGTGAAGATGTTCTTCATGAACGGAGGGCACGGCGCGCGGCCCCACCAGGATGGTCCGGCCTGCCTCAGTTTTCCCAGCAACGTGGCGACCGTGCCGGTGGAACACTTCGAGAACAGCGTGCCGCTGCTGATTACCGAGAAATCGTTGATTCCCGACTCGGGCGGGGCCGGGCGTTATCGCGGTGGACCGGCGCAGCGGGTGGCCTTCAGGGTCACGTCCGAACATCCCGTCACGATGACCATTCGTCACGAACGGGTGCGGTTTCCGCCGCGCGGCCTGCTGGGCGGTTCGCCGGGCTCGCCTGGTCGCGATTACGTTAACGGCAAGCGGATCGCGGCAAAGGTGCGCAAGGATCTTGAGCCCGGCGACGAAGTGACCTTTGACACGCCGGGCGGGGGTGGCCTGGGCGCGCCGCGGGAGCGCGATGCGGCCAGCCGGGAAGCAGACCTGTTGAGTGGACTGGTGACGCCGGCGGGCGCAGCGGCCGCGTACGGCTCAGGGGCGGCGGACCAGGGAAGGCGCGGTGACTGAGCCATTTCGTGTCGGTGTCGATATCGGCGGCACCTTCACCGACCTCGTCATGCTCGACTCGCGCAGCGGCCGACTTTTCACCGAGAAGGTGCTCACGACGCCGCAGGATCCGTCCATGGGCGCGCTCGAAGGGCTGGAGAAAATCCTCGCCCGGAACGGAGCGCGCCCGGGCCAGGTCGGGCACCTCATTCACGGCACCACCCTGGTCGCGAATGCGATCATCGAGCGTCGCGGCGCCGGGGTCGCGCTGATCACCACCGCCGGATTCAGGGACATCCTGGAGATCGGCACCGAGTGGCGCTACGACACCTACGACCTGTTCATGGAAATGCCCCGGCCGCTGGTGCCACGGCACTGGCGCTTCGAGGTCCCGGAACGCGTGAGCCCCGAGGGTGACGTGCTGCAGGCGCTCGACGAAGAGGCGGTGGTGGCCGTTGCTCGCGAGATCGCGGCGGCCGGCGTCGATGCGGTGGCGATCTCGCTGCTGCACGGATTCCGCAACCCGGTGCACGAGCACCGCGTTCGCGAAATCATCCTTCGGGAAGTGCCGGATCTGGTCGTTTGCATCTCAAGCGAGGTGATGCCGGAAATCGGCGAGTACGAGCGCAGCTACACCACCGTCTGCAACGCCTATGTGCTGCCGATCTTCGAGCGATACCTGGGGCGCTTGACCGATGGTTTGCGCCGGATGGGCATTGAAAGCGACCTCTACCTGATGCTGTCGGACGGCGGCACCGTTCACCAGTCGACCGCGGTGGCCCATCCGATCCGGCTGGTGCAGTCGGGCCCGGTCGGCGGGGTGCAGGCGACTTCCGCGATCGGCAAACTGGCCGGCCACCGCGACATCCTGTGTTTCGACATGGGCGGCACCACCGCCAAGGCCTGCCTGATCGATGATGGCGAGCCGCTGCGCACGACCGAGCTCGAAGTTGCCCGCGTCTATCGTTTCAAGAAGGGCAGCGGCATTCCGCTGAAGATTCCCGTCATCGAGATGATCGAGACCGGCGCCGGCGGCGGGTCCATTGCCACGGTGGACCATCTCGGGCTGGTGCGGGTGGGGCCGGAGAGCTCCAGCGCCGACCCCGGCCCCGCCTGTTATGGGCGGGGCGGCCTCGACGCTACCGTCACCGATGCGGACCTGGTGCTGGGTTATCTCGCGGCCGGGAGTTTTCTGGGCGGCGACATGCAACTCGATGTTGACGCGGCCACCGGGGCGCTGGCCCGCAACCTGGCCGATCCGCTTGGCGTTTCCGTCACCGAAGCCGCTTGGGCGGTGCACGAGACCGTCAACGAGAACATGGCCCAGGCGGCCACCATCCATGCACTGGAGAAGGCGCGGAACATCGGCAGCTACACCATGCTGCCGATAGGCGGCGCCGGACCGGTCCACGCCTGCAATATTGCGATGAAGATGTCCTTGCCCCGCGTGGTATGCCCCCTGTCCGCGGGCGTTGCTTCGGCGTTCGGGTTCCTCGTCTCGCCCACCTCTTTCACGTTCGTGCAGGGCGGCGTCATGCCGCTGGACGAGCTGGATTTTGCCGCGATCAATGCGATGCTCTCGGGCATGCAGCGTGACGGCCGCGAGCTGCTCTCGGCCGCCGGCGCGGAAGGGGACAGTGTTCGCGTCGAATACCTGGCGGCGATGCGCTATATCGGCCAGGGCTACGACGTCGAGGCTCCGGTGGACGACGAGATGCTCAAGGCATGCGATCGCGCGGCGATTCGCCGTTCGTTTGAGCGGGTTTACGAGACCCAGTTCGGCCGGGTCGAGCGCGACATGGCGGTCGAAGTCGTCTCCTGGAGAGTCACCGTGTCGGGCCGGCGCCCTTCCATCGAACCGTCGGCCCCCGGCAGTGCGCCCGAGCCCGCGCATGCGCGCAAGGGGCAGCGACAGGTGTACTTCGGACCGGAGGCCGGGTTTGTGGAAGCGCCTGTCTACAATCGCTACAGCCTCCTGGCGGAAGACACATTCCAAGGGCCGTGCATTTTTGAGGAACGCGAATCCACTACCGTCGTGCCGCCGGGCGCGAGGGCCACTGTGGATGCGAATCTCAATCTCATCATCGACCTCCCGACCGGCTGATGCAGCAGGCGACGATTGCCGAACTGCTTGCCGACGCCCTGGCCGCGCATGGCGTCGAGCGCATTTTCGGCGTGCCCGGGGGCGGCAGCAGCCTGGATGTGATGGAAGCGGCAGCCGGCAGGGGCATCGGGTTCGTGCTGACTCGCACCGAGAACGCCGCCGTGATGATGGCGGCGGCAACGGCCGACCTGGCCGGCACGCTGGGCGTGGCGCTTACAACCAAGGGCCCCGGGGTGGCCAACGCCGCCAACGGCGTGGCTTGCGCGGCGCTGGATCGTTCGCCGGTAATGCTGATCACGGACGGGTTCAGCGCGCAGGAGAGCGGCTATGTTACCCACCAGGTGTTTGACCAGGCAGGCATGCTGGCGCCGGTCGCCAAGCGCAGCAGCCGCCTCGAAACCGAAGATGTTGCGACAGAGATTCGTGACCTGATCGAGCTGGCGAAAACGCCGCCCTTCGGACCGGTGCACGTGGAGATTGCCGGCCCGCACGGGCGCAAGGCGGTCGCCGCCGGCCGCTCGGGGGGTAAACCGGGCATTGCGGAAGCCGGCATCGCCGCGGATACGCTGAACCGGGCCGGAGAATTGATCCGCAACGCGTCGCGGCCGGTCATCGTCGCCGGCCTGGAGGCCAGGGGGGGCGGCGTCGCGCCCCGGCTCAGGGCCATGGCCGAAGCGTTGCGCTGCCCGGTGCTCACGACCTACAAGGCGAAGGGCGTACTGGACGATCAGCACGAGCAATACGTCGGCATTTTCACCAGCGGCAATGCCGAGTCCGAATGTGTGGGAAAAGCCGACCTCATCGTGCTCGTGGGCCTGGACCCGGTCGAACTGCTGCGCATTCCGTGGCGTTACGAATGCGCGGTGGTGGACATCGCCGAGGTTCGGCATCCGGTCCACTACGTAGAGCCTGCCGCGGGCTTATATGGTCCGATCGCTGCCGCACTGGAGCGCTTGAACGCCGGGCTGGCCGAATCGAACTGGCGGCTTTCCGAAATCGCCGAATTGCGCCGGCGGCTGGCGGCGCGGCTGGAATACCCCCAATGCGCTGGTCTGGGACCGCAGCAGGTGGTGGAACTGGCGGCGCGCGCGGCGCGCGACGCGGGCGTTTTGCCGCGCATCGCGGTGGATGCGGGCGCGCACATGTTCTCCGCCATGGCGTTCTGGCCGGCGGCGCGGCCGCAGGATGTCCTCATTTCGAACGGCCTGGCGACAATGGCGTATGCCCTTCCCGCGGCGATTGCGTCCGCCCTGCACGAGCCGCAACGCCCGGCCGTTGCGTTTACCGGGGACGGCGGGCTCTTGATGTGCCTGGGCGAATTGTCGGTGGCCGTGCAACAGGCGGCCCGGATCGTAGTCGTCGTGTTCAACGACCAGTCCCTGTCGCTGATCGACATCAAGCAGCAGCAACGCGGCTTGCCCGAACGAGGAGTCCGCTGGAAGCCGCCGGACTTCGCGGCGACAATGGAAAGCTTGGGCGGCCGGGGTTTTCGAGTGGATAATGCCGACGATTACCATGCCGCGGTCGCGGAGGCCCTGAGGAACGAAGGACCCTCGCTGATCGACGCCAGGGTGAACCCGGAAGGTTATCTGGCGCAAATGGAAACGTTGCGCGGCTAGCGTCGTGACAGGAGGCTAGGCGCCGGAGCGCCGGCAGTATCAGGAGCACCCGGATGGAAAATGGGCACTTTCAGTTGCCGCCCGATATTCAGGAGATCGTCGATCTTGCGAAACGCATCGTCAGGAACGAGCTGATCCCGCTGGAGGCCGAGTTCCTGCCCCATCCGGCGCACGCCTTCGGCATCAAGGAAACGACCAACCTGAAAAGGGTCTTCGGTCCCGACGTTGTGAATCACCTGGTGGATATTTCGCGTGACACCGGCCTGTGGTATCTCATGGTGCCGGAAAAATACGGCGGATCCGGACTGTCGATGCTCGCCCAGATCGCCATTCTCGAGCAATTCAACTACACCGCGGTGCCGTTTCCGTTTGCGAATGTCGCCAACATCCTCTACCAGTGCGAGGGGGACCAGGTTGACCGCTTCCTCAAGCCGGTCATCGAGGGCAACATGACCACCTGCTTTGCCCAGACCGAGCCTAACGCGGGCTCCGACCCGGGCGGCATGATGCAGACGCGGGCCGTGAAGGACGGCAAAGACTGGGTGCTGAACGGCACCAAGATGTGGATTTCGGGGGCCGCGGAATCCGACATGATCATGGTGCAGGCGGTGACCGACGCCGAAAAACGTCAGCGCGGCGGCATCACCATGTTCCTGGTCAAGCGCGACAATCCCGGCATGCTGGTCGAGGAGCCGGGAATCAAGACCTGGCTCGGACCGCATGCGTCGCAGTACATCGTCCACTTCGAGGATTGCCGGGTGCCACAGTCCGACGTGCTCGGTGAAGTCGGCAACGGCTTCCGGCTGGGGCAGCGTTGGCTGACGATCCACGACCGGCTCCTGCGCGGGCCGTATGCGCTGGGCAAGATGCAGCGCGCGCTGGACATGTCGATCGAGTGGTCGAAGAACCGCGTGACCTTCGGCAAGCCGCTGTCCGAGCGCCAGGCGATCCAATGGCACCTCGTGGACATGTATATCGACCTGGAGGCGTTGCGCTCGCTCACCTACCAGATGGCGGCCCGCGCCGATGCCGGCGAGGACATACGCACCGAGGCGGGGATGGTGAAACTCACCTCGATGGTGTGGGGCGCGCGGACGCTCGACAAGGCCATCCAGATTCATGGCGCGATGGGCGAATCGCTGGAGTTGCCGCTCACGCTTTTCTACCGTTACCTGCGCCACGGGCAGATCGGCGGCGGAGCCAACGAGATTCAGCGCATGCAGATTGCCCGCAAGCTGTTGCGCGGATAGCGCCGGTTTGATGATGAGTTCCCCGGCTCGATGGACCCGCGGCCGCGTCCTGCACCGGACGTTCGCCATCCCGATCGTCGCTGCGGCATTGCTGGTGGCGGCTTGTGCCGAGCACACGGGCAGCGACGAGTACCCGTCCAGGCCGGTCACCATCATCGTGCCGTATGCGCCCGGAGGCGGCGGCGACACGTTCACGCGCGCCATTGCCGCGCAGGCCGCGAATATCCTCGGCGTGAAGATCTTCGTGGAGAACCGCACCGGCGGGGGCGGCACCATCGGGGTCGGTTCCGTGGCGCGCGCTGCCGCCGACGGTTACACGCTGGCCTTCATTTCGACCAGCCCGGTCGTGATGGCGCCGAATTTTCTCGACGTCCCCTACGACCCGGTGCAGGACCTTACCTACCTGGCGCGATACGTCGTGTCCGTTCACCCGGTGCTTGTGGGCGGTGGGTCACCGTTTGAATCGTTCTCCGCATTGCTCGAGTTCGGCAGGGCCAATCCCGGCCGGCTGCGCTGGTCCAGCGCGGGCATCAACGGCGCGCCCCATGTGGCGACCTTGGCGGCCTTCCGGCAGGAAGGCGTGGATGCCACGTTCGTTCCGATGCAGGGTTCGTCCGAGGTCCTGGCGGGGCTGTTGGGCGGAACCATCGATATGGGCGTCATCTCCGACTTTTCCGGTGCGCTGGCGGCCGGCGACGTTCGCGTGCTGGCTGAAATCGGCCCCGAGCCGATAGCGGAATTGCCGTCCGTGCCGACTTACGAACAACTCGGCTATCCGCTGGCGCCCACCATATTCTTCGGCTTGGCCGGACCGGCGGAACTGCCCGACGATGTGGTCGCCCGGTGGGACGAAGTCATACGCACTGTTACGGCGTCGGCGGCTTTCTCCGATATCGCGGGCCGATTGAACGGCAAGGTGGCCTACCTGGGCCACGAGGAATTCGAGCGCCACGTGTTGGGAGACATTTCGGCTGCGCGCGAGGCCTTGCGCTCTCTGGATGAAGGCGAGTGATGCGGGTCCGCCCGGAATCCATCGCACTGGGTGGTCTGCTTGCCGCGGCGGTGGTGTTCGGGCTCTGGATCCTGCCGCTGGACATCGGCCTGAGCGCCGCCGGCGAGGGCACGGGCCTGTCTCCTCGCTTCATGCCGCAACTTGCGGCTGTGGGAATGGTTGTGGCGCTCGCCTGGGGCCTGTACCGCTCGTTCGTCGCGCCGCCGGCTGCCGCTGGGCCGAATGGGGATCGAGAGGGTCTTGCACGAATACCGTTCGGCGCGTGGCTGATTTGCCTGGCGTTTGCCGTGTTTGGTTTCGACCTGGCGGGTTTCTATCTTGGCGGCATCTGCATGGCGGTCCTGCTGACGGTGCTGCTCGGTGAGCGAAGGCCCTGGATCATCGTGCTGTTCCCGGCCCTGCTGCTGGCGGCGATCTACCTGCTGTTCGAGTTTGCTCTGAACGTGCGTTTGCCCAGGTTCGGCCTGATACCGGGCCTGCCGATCTAGGGGCTGTCGCCACCGTGGAAAACATCCTCGAAGGCATTTCGCTGGCCCTCAACTTCAACGCCCTGGCGGGAATTCTTCTCGGCATCGTGCTTGGCCAGATCCTCGGCTCCATTCCCGGATTGACCGCCGCGATGGCCGTGGCCCTTTTGGTGCCGTTCAGTTTCTACTTCGACCCCTGGGTGGGCATCCCGATGATGCTGGCCATGTTCAAGGGATCGTTGTTCGGGTCGAGCATACCGGCCATCCTGCTTCGGACCCCGGGAACGCCGGCCGCGGCCGCAACGGTCATCGACGGCAATCCCCTGGCGCGCCAGGGGAAGGGCGGCAAGGCGATGCACACGGTGCTGTTCGCCTCGGTATTCGGCGACTCGTTTTCCGACATCGTTCTGATTTTCGGCGCCGGCGCATTGGCGGCGGTAGCAATCCGCTTTGGCCCCTCCGAGTACGCAATCCTGGTGTTCTTTGCGCTGTTGAGCCTGATATCGCTGCACCGCGGCAGTTCCTGGAAAGGGATCGTGTCGATTACCGCCGGCGTGCTGCTCGCGTGTGTCGGGCTCGACCCCATCACCGGCACGCCGCGCCTGACATTCGGCAACGCGGAGTTGTTCGACGGGATCGGCCTGATCCCCATGCTGATCGGATTTCTGGCAATCTCGGAAGTCTTCCGGCAACTGGAGCAACCCGTCAGGCGTCTTGGAGAACGAACCATGAAGTTCTCGTCCCGGCCGGAAGATAACCGCTTGTCCGGCAAGGAACGGCGCGCGCTGTTGCCCACGCTTCTTCGCAGCTCGGCAATCGGCACCATCACGGGCGCCTTGCCGGGGCTCGGTTCTACGGTCGCGGCGTTCATCGCCTACAACGAGGCGCGAAGGACCGCGGCCAGGCCGGAAGAATTCGGGAAAGGGTCCCTGCACGGCATTGCGGCGCCGGAGGCGGCCAACAACGCGGTGGGCGGATCCAACCTGATTCCGCTGCTGGCTTTCGGCATTCCGGGCGACGTGGCGGCCGCTCTAATACTCGGCGCGCTGCTGATTCAGGGGATCACGCCGGGCCCGATCGCCTTTCGCGACAACCCGGCGCCGATCTACGCGATTTTCGTCGCTATGCTGCTCGCCAACCTGGTCAATTATCTGGTCGGCCTGGGCTTCATACCGCTGGCCAAGAAGATGGTGTCGGTGCCGAAGCGGCTGCTGTTTCCGGCCGTGCTGGTACTGGCTTCCGCCGGGGCGTATGCGATGCGCGGCTCGTTGTTCGACGTGCAGCTGATGTTCGTGTTCGGGCTTGTCGGCTGGATAATGGCGAAGTACAAGTTTCCTTCGGTCCTGCTGCTGATCGGCTTCATTCTTACACCGATTTTCGAGCGTTCGATTCGCCAGACGCTGATACTGGTGGAAGCGGCGGATGGTTGGCTGGCTTTTGTGGCCAGCCGGCCCGTACTGATGATCCTGCTGGGCGCTCTGGCAATTCTGGCCGTTGTCGTGATCCGCCAGCGACTGAAGATGAATCGCTACAAGCTGCCCCAGGAGCCCGCCGACAGCAGCTGACGATAGAGGCGAGGGGAAATGCCGACGGGCGCTAGTCGAGTTCGATCTCGGCGCTCGTCAGTATGGTCGCCAGCTTGCGCATGTTTTCAAGGCTGCGCTGCTGGTCTTCTTCGTTGGCCGCGATGCAGCAATCGGAAATCACGCTGACCGCAAAATCACGGTCATGCGCCTCCCGGGCTGTTGATTCCACGACCATATCGGTTGCGACGCCGGCTAGGTAAACATGCGTTACGCCCATGTTGCGCAGTGACAGTTCCATGGGCGTCGCGTGAAAACTGCCGACCCGGTGCTTGGTAATGACCAGTTCCTCTCCCTCGGGTGCGACTTCATCGACGAATTGCCCGCCCCAGCCGCTGAGATCGAAAGCGCCGAATTCGTGCGCCTGCCCCATCAGCGGGGATCCCTTTGGGCTTTGCGCGTATCCGGGGTAAAAACCGACCCGCACGTGAACCACCGGCAGGCCGGCTGCGCGGAACCGGTCCTGGACGAGACGCACGCGCGCCAGGGTGCCGTGCTCGGCATCGAAGGCCGCGTAGCCCTTGCCCGAAACCTTGCCTTCGGAGTGGACGATATCGTTCTCAAAATCAAGACAGATCAGGGCTTTCATCGCAATGTCCTTGCAGGGCTCGGGGCAGGAAATTGCCCATCCGCCCGGGTGAATTGAAAGCGCATTCTAGGTGGGCCGGCAATCCTTTACAAACCCCAATGCGCGTGCGACCATGCGGGAAGCCTCAGGGATGCGCAGGCTGCATTATCACTACCTTGGGGAAACCGGGCGATGTCATCATCCAACTGGAAATTCTTCCGCGGTACACGCCGATTTGTCGTGTCAGCCGTGTTGATCATGGCGCTCGGCGCCGATTGGGCGCTAGGCGCACCCGCAATTCCCGGCACTTCCACGCTCACCGGAACGGTATCGGCCGACACGCCGTTCACCGCGGCGCAGGTTTATGCCAAGAACCTCGACCGGAACATGCTGTACACGGTGTTTACGCACAACGGAAAGTACCGCGCTCCCAACCTGTTGCCCGGCGGCTACCGGATCTGGGCCGAGAAAGACGGCCTGACGTCGCGGCACGAGATGCTGAGGATCCAGGGCGAGGGTGATATCGAGCTTGACCTCGCGATGGCCCCGGGACCGGACAATCCGCTGACCTTGAAGGACAGTTCCAAGCCGGGGCCGCAGTTCGGCGGCGTCGGCGGCAACGCGCAGCTGGTTTCCTATGACGAAATGTATCCGCCCGGGCCGGGCAGGGACCTGGCCGAGCCTTCCTGCCTGACCTGCCACGGCCATTCCTTCCTGCCGGCGCACCGCATGGGACGTCCGCAGTGGCACGCCATGGTCGGCCTCATGATGGATCCCAGCGGGCCGTTCGCCGATCCCGATTCAACCCGCAGCATTACCGACGAGGAGCACGACATCCTCGCGGATTACCTGACGAACAACTTCGGCCCGGACAGCCCGGCCAGGGTATTGCGCCTGGACGTCGAATATCCGCTGGACGAAGAAACGCTGGCCTCGGCCATGTTCATCGAGTACCTGACTCCACTGCATCCGGGGGCCGACCTGTCCCTGAGATCCGCCAACGAGCCCTTCAAGCATCGCCTGCACCGGCCGATGATCGACAACGACGGGAATATCTGGGGTTCGAACAGCCTGATCGGCTTGAGCCGCGTCGATCCGCGCACAGGGCAGTGGAGCCACTTTCCCATCGGCTATGACGAGAACAATCCCGAAACGGACATGTACGGCAAGAAGAAGGGTGATCCGGATTCGGTCTGGTCGTACATCTTTCCGCATGACCTGACCATAGACCGCAACGGCCATGTGTTCTGGGCGGAATTCCAGGGGCAGCACCTGGGGCGGCTGGATCCCGAGACAGGGAAGATCGACCGCTACCCGATGGATCCCGAAGGCGTGGTGGTGGACGAGCGGGGCGTGGTGGGCAACATCCGCGGCCACAGCCCGCACATGGCTGAGAACGGCGACGTGTGGTTCACCGCGATTCGCGGCAACAAGCTCGGCAAATGGGACCACGAGACCGGAAGCATCACGCTGTGGGAAATTCCCACGCCGCACTCCTTCCCGTACGGGATAGAAGTCGATCAGAAGGGCATCGTCTGGTTCGCGGAACTGTTCGGCTGCGCCGTGGCGAGTTTCGATCCGGAAACCGAAAGGTTCACGGAATACCCGTCGCTGATGAAACCGTGCGCCATCAACCGTCTGGCGGCGGACTCAAACGGCACGATCTGGTACTCGGTGTTCAGTTCAGGAAGGCTGGGCCGGCTGGATCCGGTTACCGGGGAGCAACGGGAATACGACATCCTGCCCTTCACCCCCGTCAAGGCATCAATGCCCTACGGCATCGTGGCGGACCACGATGACAAGATCTGGTTCGGAGACGGCGGATTGGGTGGTGCCCTGGTCCGGTTCGACCCGGACACGGAAGCCTTCACCTATTTCCCGGAGCCCCGCCAGGCCGACAATCCCAACCTGGACGTCACCCGGGAAGGCGCCATCATTTTCTCGACCCGCTCAAATAACCAGGCGGCGCTGGGAATCTTCTACCCCGACGTCTCGGAGATGACCGGCTACGGCGCCTACCGCTGATTCAATCTCACAAGGCGACTGTCAGAACTCGAAGCTGGTCCGTATGCCGTACGAAGGCCTTGGGAGCAGACCCGCCATCATCATCCGGGCAAAGGGGCCGCTGAGCCCGGAAAGATCGGGGAACAACTGGAGATTGGTATAGCCTTCTTCCTTGAGCACGTTGGTGCCGTACAGTTCTATCCGCCAGGCCTCCATTTCCATGCCCACCCTGAGATTCAGGGTCGCGAATGACGGGGTTTCGGTAACGTTGGCGTTGGTCATCCAGGTGTTTCCCCGATAGATCACATCGCCTCGCGCGAACCAGTCGCGCCCGGACGGCAGTTGGTCCTGATAGGTGAGCGATAGCGTACCGCTGGTCTCGGGATACCGTGAAAAGGCGTTGTCTAGGCCATCGATAGTGCGGTCGCCGAACAGGTTCAGCGCGTCCGGACTCTCGAAGTCTTTTATCTCGGACTTGTTGTAGCCGAAAGTCCCGTCGACGACCAGGTTCTCCGAAAGAAGCACTGTGCCCTGCAATTCAAGGCCGGACAGCTTGGCCACGCCGCCTGTTGCGTTGACCTGAACACTGTCGGATTCACCGGCGGCATTGATGTACGTGATGATTTCCGGAGCGATGACATTATCCCAGTCCGAGAAATAAACGGCCGCGCTAATCTGGACCCGGTCGTTCCACAAGAAAGTCTTTATGCCGAACTCAATGTTCGTAATCTCCTCCTCCTCGACGAAAATCCCGCCGCCTCCGGCAGCGGCAATCTGGTCCAGTTCACCCTGAGTGAGCTGGAGGAGACCGGCGTTGAACTGGCCCGGGTTGGTTCCCTGTGCAAAAGTTGCATACAAGGTTGTGCCTTCCCTGGGCTTCCAGTCCAGAATCACGCGTGGCGTGAAGCTCTTGAACGTATTCTCCAGCGGTGTGCTTCCGACCGTGCCCTCAATGACTTTGTCGCGCTGATGACGCGCCTCGACATTGAGCGTGAACTGGTCATTGATGTCGTAACTGGCGGCGGCAAAGACAGCCGATGTTTGCGGGTCGAAGGTGCTCACATTGGGATTCGGGTTCGGCTGTCTTCCCCAAAGTGCGGAGAAGCCCTGGAGTCTGGCCTCGATCTCCGTGTAACTCACGCCGGCAATCCAGCGCAGCCGCTGGTCGGCGGCGGAACTGAGGCGAAACTCCTGACTGAAGTCCTTGTTCGAAGTCAGGGACATGCTGTACGAATCCGCCGATGAGGGTGCGACCAGGTAGTTGCCGATCAGGCCCGCTGTCGGACGACGATCGAAGTCCTCGAAACTCACGTACTCGTTCTCGTGCGCGGCGGTAATCGATGAGAGTGTCAGACCGTTGGCGAATTCGTAGTCCAGCACCAGGCTGATTTCGTGGGCGTTGCGTTCCAGGCCGAACTCGCGCGGCACGTCAAAAATGAAGGCCCGCCTGATCGTATCGTTGAAAAATGTTGCCTGAAGTTCCGGAGTCAGGGTTGTGTCCATGCCGATATTCCCGTGGCCCAGAAACGGCACCTCGCCACACAGCCACGCGCCCCCGCCGGCCCCACGGCCGGATAGCATGCAGTTGAACAATTCGGGGTTGTCCGCGATGTTGATCGCCGCACTGGCCGACGGACCGTCGTCATCCTTCCACTGGTGGAATCTGAACTTGG
Source organism: uncultured Gammaproteobacteria bacterium (assembly GCA_951828235.1). Lineage (GTDB taxonomy): Bacteria > Pseudomonadota > Gammaproteobacteria > Steroidobacterales > Foliamicaceae > Foliamicus. The sequence continues at coordinate 97,955 of OX639965.1, read as the reverse complement.
CGCTGAAATTGTCGGTCGGAGTCGCAAACAACGACAGCGCAATGTCTCTTGTGGACTCGGCGCCCAGCCGCTGTGTCGCATTGGCGGAGTTGCGGTACTCGCCGTCGGTCTCGTACTGGCGAGCGCTCAATCGAAACGAAACCTTGCCTGCTACAAGCGGCCCTTCGATTTGCCCGCCCATATCGGAGGTGCCGAACCGGGCCACCTCGGCCGAAATCCTGCCGGCCCACTCGCTGCCCGGTGTCTTGGTGACGGCGTTGATTGCGCCGGAAAACGTCGAGCGTCCGAAATAAGCGCTCTGCGGGCCCTTGATTACTTCGATTCGCTCGTAGTTTTCAGTGCTGCCGATCTCGGATCCGAGTATTGGAGCGCCGTCTATGAACACGGTTGCGCCCTGGCGGGTCTGCCGGTCTGTTCGCGGATTCATGCCCCGAAAGATCAGACGCCGGTTGAAGCGACCGCCCCTGCCGACCGAGTGCTCCGAATAATGAAAGCCCGGGGAGAAATCAACAATATCGGGCAATTCATCCAGCGCCATGGTCTCGATGTCGCTGGCGCCGAACGCCGTAACAGTCAGCGGCACCTCAAACAGCGACTCTTCGCGTTTGCGCGAAGTAACGATGATCTCTTCGATGATCAGTTCATTCTGGGCGCCGGCATCCTGCGCGGTGGCGACCGGCGTGAGCAGGGGCGCGGAAAGAAGCAGTGCGAATGCGAACGGGAAGGTGATATGGGACTTGGTCATGGAAGACCCTCCGGCGACGACTGGGCCGCAGTGCGCAGCGTAAGTCGCAAGGCCTCGGGTAAATCTGTCACAACCCGGTCCGGCAATCCCTGATGGGCCGCCGGAAAAAGAAGCCACACATCTACAACAAGTTGCCGTCGAGAAATTCGCAGCTTGTTGAAAGTCCCGCCATCCTAACTGGACTTACCAATTGTTACAAGACAAGGTTTGTCTGCAACAGGCAAGGCCGGCCGGACTAGCCGTTCCAGCGGAAGATGCGTGCCGTTGCTCCGGCGGGGAAGTGGCTGCGGTTTGCGGGAAGCTGGGCGAAGCCATCGGTTTGGGCGAGGGAGGCGAAATCGCCCGAGGTGTTTGTCTGGCGCGGTTGAGCGAGCAGCTGCCCTTCATTGCTGGTTGAAAGCCGCACCGGGAGAAACCAGGTCAATGCCGGTTTGAAAGTGACGGCTTTGGTGAATGTGGCGTAAGCAGCGGTGGCGGGACGAGCGCCTTGCGCCTTGCCGAGGGCGGGGATGACGTAGCGGCGCAGGCAGACAAGGCTGGAGACGGGATTTCCCGGCAGGCCGAAGACGGGTTTTTCGCCGTGCATGCCGAACCACAGGGGGAAGCCGGGGCGCTGGCGCACGCGATGCAGCGCCGGCCTCGTGCCCATTTCGGTCAGAACACCGGGCACAAAGTCCCGGGCGCCCTTCGAAACGCCGCCGCTCAAGACCATCGCATCGCTTTCGGACAGGGCTTCGCGGATACGTTCCGCAAGCGCTTCCGGATCGTCGGGCGCATGCATGGCCGCCACCCTGCCGAAGCCATGGCGCTTTAGCAGGGCCGACATGGCGGGGCCGTTGCTGGACCGCACTTGCCAGCCTTCGGGACGGGAGTCCAGCCCGACGAGTTCGTCGCCGGTGGAGACCAGGGCGATACGGGGGTCCGGGGCGACGCGCGGCCGCGCTACGCCGTTGGCGCTCAACAGCGCCATCTCGACTCCGCCGATGCGCTGGCCCTCCTTCAGGAGCAGGGCGCCCGCCCGGCGGTCCGACGCTTGTCTGTGGATGAACTGGCCCCGTTTCGGGCGATAGGCGTCGTCCATGCGAATCCCGCCATTCGTTTCGACGAGTCTCTCCACGGGAACGACGGTGTCGGCGCCCTCGGGAATCGCCGCGCCGGTCGCGATTCGCCATGCCACGCCCGCGCCTGACAGGGCGCCGGGGGCCTGGCCGGCGCTTTGCACTCCCTCGAGCGGAAATTCCCTCTGTCCGGACGACCAGGAGCGCCAGACGATGGCAATGCCATCCATGGTGGCGCGGTCGTAGGGCGGCAGGTCGCGTTCCGCGAGTACGTTCTGACGAAGGACGCGGCCAGCTGCGGCGTCAAGCGCAAGCGGCTCGGCCGGCCAGATGGGCACAGTCTGCAGGATGAGGCGCTCGGCCTGGGCGACGGAAAGCTCGGTTTGCACGGATCAGGGCAGGTTACGAGCAGCCATGGCCTTGCGGTAGATGGGCAGCAGGCGCCACAGGAAGAACAGGCCGAGCAGGCCGCTGATCCCCCCGACGATCGCCATCGAGTAGTGCAGCTTTAGGTCGTTGGCGAACACAAAGTCCGTGATCAGCGCCACCGATGTGCTGCCGAAGCCCATACTCACGAGAGCCACGATGAACAGGTAGATCGCGCTGGTCTGGGCGCGCATGGACGGCGGCGTGAACAGTTGCAGCGTGATCACCGCGGGGGGAAATACCCAGCTTCCGAAGAACAGCAAAGGCGCGTACATGGCCAGCGAGTAATTGGCATCGGCAATAAGCGGAGTCGCCGCGGCCGTTGGCACCAGCACGATAGTGGCCAGTATGGCCGAGCGGATGGTTCCGCCGCGATCGCCCTGACGGTGGAGGTAATCGGCATGCAGGCCGCCGACTATGGATCCGATGCAACCGAACGTGCCCACCACAAGGCCCAGCCTGAGTCCCACCGTGGCCCGCGGTATTTCGTGAATCCGAATGAAGTACTCCGCGCCCCACACCAGGACCGCGTTGAAGAGCAGCGAGAGCATGCAGAACGCGGAAACCAGGTTGCCGTAAATCGCAATGTTCTTCTTCAGGAATTCAATCAGTTGGGGTATCGGAACGCCGCCTTCGACGGCGCCGTGGCGGGCGGGTTCGCGGAAGGTAAGACATAGCAGGGCGATCACAAGGCCTGGCAGGCCCACGATCACCAGCGTTGCCCGCCAGGCGGACAGTTCTCCGAGCAGCGGAAATTCCAGCGGCGGGCCCTGTTCCAGCGTGCCTACCAGCCAGCCGCCCAGTATCACGCTCAGTCCGTAGCCCACGAACAGGCCGGTCTGGTAGGTGCCGATCGCCCGGCCGACCTTATTGCGCGGGAACAGGTCGGTAATCAGCGAGAAAGCCGCGGGCGCCAGCGCGGCTTCACCCACGCCTACGCCCACGCGCGCCAGGAACAGGGACCCGAAACTCCGCGCCAGCCCGCAGAGCGCGGTCATCAGGCTCCAAAGGGCAATGCCCGCGGCCACGATGTTGCGGCGGTTCGAACGGTCGGCCAGCCGCGCGATGGGTATGCCCATGGTGCAGTAGAACAGGGCGAAGGCGATGCCCTGCAGAAGGCTGAACTGGGTGTCGCTCAGATTCAGGTCGGCCCGTATCGGCCCCACCATCAGGCCGATGATCCATCGGTCGATCAGCGCGAAGGTGTACGCGAAGGTGAGCAAAATCACCGCGTACCAGGCGCCAAAATTCTTAAGCCTGTCGATTGGTCTGGCCTCCCTCCGGACTAGTGTGCTGTCCCATGAGTTCGTTGTCTTTCAGCGTGTCCCCTGTGGCGTGTGGCAAGGCGCGTTCCGCCGGGAATGGTGGTTCCCATTGCCAAGGAGCGCAACGCGGCCACGGGCCACAGGGGACGCGCCCTTCGGGAGCGGGCCTGAAGCGCCACTGCGGCGTTGTCGCCCTGGGCAATACAGGCAGTATTCCCTGCGGACGTCGCCTTGCATTGACGCTTCAGGCCCGCTCTGAAAGGCAACGAACTCATGGGACAGCACACTATCGGCGTAGCTTACGCCATGGGAGCGAGCGCGGGACGCCGCCTTCCCGGGCTATTCGGAGAATTGAAGGAGGACGCCGGGGGCCTGGACAGTCAGCTTGCCCGCGTCGCGCTGGTACGGTTTGCCGGCCGCAGCGAGCGTGTCGGCGGTCTGATCGAGGCTGCGGGTGCGCAGGTGCAGGGCGGTAAAGTCGCTGAAATCGCCTTCGGCCTGCCTGATTTCCAGGCACTCCGGCGCGTCCGCACGGCTCAGCGGCCAGAACCGGCGCTCGGCATCGCCCGTGTCCGTGGCGTGCAGCGTCATGCCGGTCAGTTCGACCGCGCCGTTGAGGTGCGCGTTCATCTTCTGCCAGAACACCAGCTCGGGCGTGAGGTGCTGCACGTAACCGCACAACGCTTCGGGAAAGTTCTCCGGCGGCAGCGCCAGCCACCTGAAGCGCGCCACAGCGCCGTCGGCGTAGTGCAGCGCCCGGCTGGCTTCGCCCACCGGCGTGGGATCCTGTCCGGAAGCCACAGCCTGCTCGCGGACGGCGTCGATGTCCGCGGCCCGAAGGATCAGGATGCGAATGGCCGGATCGCCCTCCAGCCAGGCGGCCAGGTGGTGGTCGGGCCCGGGCCGCGTGACCTCGCTCAGTTCCACGTACGTCGAGCCGAAGATGAAATGCGCACTCTGTTGGCCGAGGCTTCTTTCGCTGCCGTCGGGAGCCGAGCCCATCAGCTCTACGGGGTTGGTAACCCGAAAGCCCAGCGCCCGGAACGCAGCGACGGTGCCGTGAATATCCGGCCCCACCAGGCCGACGTGATCGATATCGAGCGCGATCCGGGTCAAGAGGCGCTCTCGGCGGCGATCTGCCGTTCGCGTTCGTCCATGCCACGACGGTAAATCGACAGCAGGCGCCATAGCAGCAACAAGCTCAGGGTCCCACTCAGCGCGGCGGTTATGGCGATGGAATAATGGAGCATGCCGTCATCGTGGAACACGAAGTCAGTGATCAGCGCGACGGCGGTGCCGCCGAAGCCGATCCCTGTCAGGTTAACCACGAACAGGTACACAGCCGAGAACTGTGCGCGCATGTTCGGCGGCGAAAAAAGCTGGAGCGCGGTGGTGGCGGGCGCAAACACCCAGCTTGAGAAGAACAGCAGCGGCGCCAACAGCAACAGCGACAATTCCCCGCTGGGCATCAGGGTGGCGCCGGCGCCCAGGGGCAGCACGATTGAGGCGGCCAGCAGCGAAGAGCGGATCGCTCCGCCGTTGTCGCCGCGGCGCTTGAGATAGTCGGCGTGAAGCCCGCCGCAAATGATCCCAAAGCCTCCGAAGAATGTGACGATCAGTCCGATGTACCAGCCGGCGTCGCCCCGGCTCATCTCGTGGATCCGGATCAGGTACTCGCCGAACCAGGCCATGACCGCATTGAACAGTAGCGTGAGCATCGAAAACGCAACGAAATGCAGCACATAGAGGCTTGCGTTCTTTCCGAAAAAGGCGCCCACATCGCTCAAGGGCACGCCGCCGGTGCTGACGCCAAGCCGCTTTGGCTCACGAAAGGTGAAACACAGTGCGGCGATGGCCAGGCCCGGGACGCCGAGGATGATCAGCGTCAGCCGCCAGGGCGTGAGCTCGCCCAGGACCGGCAGCGTCACCGTATCCAGCATCCCGATCAGCTTGCCGACCAGGATGAAGCTCAAGCCGATGCCGATGAACACGCCGGACGAATAGATTCCCAGCGCACGGCCCAGCTTTTCGCGCGGGAAAAGGTCGGCGATCATCGAGTAGGCGGCCGGCGACAGCGCCGCTTCCCCCACGCCCACGCCCACGCGGGCCGCGAACATCGCGCCGAAGGTGCGCGCCAGGCCGCACAGGGCCGTCATCAGGCTCCAGACGGCGATTCCGGCGGAGATGATGTTGCGGCGGCTGGCGCGGTCGGCCAACCAGGCGATGGGTATGCCCAGCAGCGTGTAGAAGATTGCGAAAGCGAAGCCCTGCAGGAGGCTGAACTGCGTGTCGCTGATGCCCAGTTCGGCCCGAATCGGGCCCACCATGAGGCCCAGCACCGAGCGGTCGATATACGAGAAGGTGTAGGCGACCGTGAGGACGCCTACGACGTACCAACTCCTGCGGCTCATGCTTTACCTGTGGGGGAGGGCGGGACGCCCTCGTTCCCTGGGGGTGGGGCGCCCTCGCTCCAGGGGAGGGGCGGGGCGCCCTCCCTATTCAAAAGCCCATGTGCAATTGCAGCGCCAGGGAGCGGCCTTCGCCCGGGTAGCCCAGGGCCGCGCCGATGCCGGCGAGGTCCTTGGACCGGTCGTTCAGCGAAGTGAACCGCACCGAGTTCTGGTAGTACTCCTTGTCCAGCACATTGCGCACCACGAAAGCCACTTCCACGCCGTTCAGGAAGGTAATCCCGGCACGGAGGTTGGCGAGCATGACGCTGTCCTGGCCGACTTCGGCTTCGTTGAACTGGTTGTGATAGACCTGAGAGCGGTAGGCGATCTGGGCCAGGGCGGAAAACTGTCCGGGTCCGATGTCGGCGTTGTAGTTCAGCGTTGACGTGACTGAAAGCTCCGGCGCGTTGACCAGGTTGTTGCCCTCGACGTTGATCACGTTGGGCATGCGGCCGGCCGGAGTGTCGACGAACCCGAAGCGGCTTACGAAATCGTCATACTCGGCGCTGAGGACCATGGCGGAAGTGTCCCAGGTGAACTGGTCGGAAAGCACCGCGGAGACATCCACCTCCAGGCCCATCACGGTGGCTTCGGCCGCGTTCGTCACGCGCACCGTGCCCTCGGTGAAGGTCGAAACCTGCAGGTCGGTGTAGTCGTAGTAGAAGGCCGCCGCGTTGGCGATCGCCCTGCCGTCGGCAAGGGTGGACTTGGCGCCCACTTCCAGGTTCCAGATGTACTCGGGATCGAATGCCGGTTCGGGGCCCAGTGAATTGGTGCCGCCGGACTTGAACCCGCGGGTCAGCGTCGTGTACAGCAGGATGTTGTCGCTGTAGTCGAACTTCAGGCCGAGCTTGGGCGTGAATGCGTTCCAGTCGTCGGTGCTGTTGCGGCCGCCGAAATTCAGGACCAGGTCCATGGGATCGCTGGCGCCGAACAGTCCGTCAAAATTGCCGGGGTTCAGGCCGCGAAGGTTCCAGTCCTCCTTCTCCTCGTTGCTGTAGCGCACCCCCACGATGCCGTCGAGGCGATCGCTGAAATGCCAGGTCAGCTCGCCGAAGCCGGCCCAGGCGTCGGTCTTGTTGGTGGCGAAAATGTTGAATGCGCCGCCGAAGTTGATGGCCGGAAGCCCGAGGGCCTCTTCCTTGTCTTCGGTGAAGTAGTAGAGGCCGGCGATCCACTCGTAATCCGGGCAGTCGCAGGCCAGGCGGATCTCTTCGGAGAACTGGTCGGTGTCGCGCTCGAAATGCGTCTGGGTCACGAAGATCTCGGTCCCGTCGGTGTTGAACCGGAAGCTGTCCTCGAACTGGCGGTAGCCGGTAATCGAGGTCAGCGTCAGCCCGCCGCCCAGATCCGCCGTCACCTCGGCGGTAATGCCGCCAATGGTCCACTGCTGAAAGCTGTCCACCTCGTTGCGGGTCTGGTCGAAGTTCGGCAGGGCCTGGGCACCTTCGGCCGCCGACCGGTGCAGATTGCCGCGCGGGCGGATGGTGCGGTTGTCGCCGTCGAAATCGGTGTAGTCACCGATGATCTTTGCATTGATCGTGTCGGAAAGCGCGAAGGTGAGCGTCGCGCGGGCGGCCATGGTCTCGCCGCCGTCCACTTCGTCGCCGCCCCTGGGGTCCAGGTCCTCGGTGAAGCCGCCATCGCTGCCGTAGCGCACCGCCAGGCGGAAGCCCGCGTTCTCGCCGATCGGGCCGCCATACGCCGCTTCGCCGTCGTAGCGGTTGAAGTTGCCGAGCGTAAGGTTCACATAGCCCTCGGGCTCATCGCCGGGTGCGCGGTGAATGATGTTGATCACGCCCGCGGTTGCATTACGGCCGTAGAGCGTGCCCTGTGGCCCGCGCAGGACTTCGACGCGCTCCACGTCTAGGAACTGGTTCAGCCCCATCTGCGCGCGGCCCTGGTAAACGCCGTCCTGATGCACGGCTACGGAAGAGTCCTGGCCAATGCCGAACAGGTTGGTGCCAACGCCGCGGATGTAGAGCTGCGCTTCGCCGCCCGCCCGGCTGAATACCAGCGAGGGCACGTCGAGGCTCAGGTCCTCGATTTCATCCAGCCCGCCGTTCTCCAGCAGGTCGCCGCTCACGGCGGTGATCGCCAGGGCGGTGTCCTGGATCGATGCTTCGCGTTTTTCCGCGGTGACGATGATCTCTTCGAGGATGTTCTCCTGCGCCGCCACGTTTGCCGCGGTCATCATGCAGCCGCTGATAAGTGCGGCCAGCGATAGCCGCAGTAAACGAGTTTTCATGCGTACTTCTCCTGTTAGATGGTTCATAGGGAATACGGCGGCCCCTGCGGCCGCCAAAACCAGCGCATGATAACGGATTGCGCGTGCAATACCTACACGGATTGCGCGTGCAAAACCTAATCCCCGTCAGCGAGGGCCTTGCCCTCACGGCGTCCCGCCCTCCACGAAGGCGTCCCGCCTTCGCTCCCGGAACTCACACCTTGAGTCGTACCTTGCCGTGCCGGCGAAAGGCGGCTGCGACCTTGTCGAACACCACGCCCACGCGGATCACGCTGAAGTCGCGGAAGTCGATAATGGTGCTGGAGTGGCCTTGCGGGTTGGCGTATTTCGACAGCCCGTAGTCGAAATACACGCTGGCCGCTTCACGCACCGGCGCCTCAATGTCCGCGTAGCGGTATTTCGAGCCCTGCAGCGACGTGTTGGCCGACGATCCGAATACCGGCATGCCGCGCTTCCATGACTGGCGCGCGATTTCGTTGTGGAACTGCCCGGCGTTGAGCAGCATGTCCATGGTCTCGGCCTTGGTGGACGACTGCATCACGAAGGGATCGACGCGGGCGAAAAACTCGTGCTCCGTGCGAAACGGCGCGACGATGGAGAAGGGGATGTCCTCCTCGCGCACGATGGTCTCGGCCAGGTCGTGCTTCCAGTCCTCCATGATGTGGATCGCGCGGCTCATGGCGGTGTTGGCGAACAATCCGCCCGGTTTCTCATAGCTGCGCTTCTTGGCCGCGTAGATGCGTCGGATTCCCGGCTCGGTGCAGGCGTTGACGGCGTAGGCGACGTCCAGCGGTGCGATCGCCACGTCGCCGGCGGCGATGGTGTCGAGCAGCAGGGCCACGTCGGCCTGCAACTGTTCGGCCGGGACCGGGTAGGCGGTGGTGCGTTCTTTGGACATAAGCGAATTCAGGAGCAGAAAGGCGTAAGAAGGGAATCGATCAGGCGAAGTCCGGCCAGGTTGTCCAGCCGTGCCGCAACCTCCTGGCCGCGGATGCCGTTGTCGCCGGCGGTCAGGCTGTCGAACTTCGCGATCAGGTCGGCGCGATCCATGGGGTTGGCCGGTGTGCCGAGGCTGTCCAGCACGTCCGAGCGGCGCGTCTCGCCGTTACGGACCTTCAGTTCAAGCCAGCTCCCGAAGTGTGCGGGGAAAGCCGCCTGCATGCCGGCATCGGCCACCGCCTCGACGCGGTCGGCGATCGCCAGCGTGCGCGGGTCCTCCAGCGCCTTTCCCATGAAGCCGGCCACCGAACTCGGGCCGTGGTAGAGCGCCGCGCCCAGCGTGAACGGCAGGCTGTATTGCGCGGCCATCTCGGAGGTCGGGCGGCGCAGCATGTGCTGGGTAACCATGATGTCGGGACCGCCCACCACGATGGAATCGATCTCCTGCGGATCCAGGCTGAAACCGCCGGTAACCTCGGCGAGTGCGTCCAGCGTCGAGTGAAACAGGCGGCAGCAGGGGTAGGGCTTGTAGCTGATGCGGTGGATCTCCGGTCCGTCGGGGTGGGGGCGGTTGAGCCGCTCGGGATCGGAATTGGCGCCGAAGTTGCTGATCAGACCGTAGCGGCCCTCCAGCGCCTGCTCGGGCCCGGCGATGCCGAGCGAGGCGTGTTCCGCGGCCATCACGCCATGCAGCGCTGCGTAGCCGCCGTGCAGGCGCTTGACGGTGGTGCCTTCGGGTTCCTGGCTGAACTGCATGGAACCGCCGGCCATGGACAGGACCAGCCCCCAGCCGCGCGCCAGTTCCCTGGGCGGGAGCCTGAGTAGCACGGCTGCCGCCGCCGCTGCGCCGAAGCCGACGAACAGGCTGGTGGGATGAAAACCCAGTTCGATAGTCTCCGCGGCGTTGGTGGCTGCACCCACCCGCCCTACCGCCTCGTAACCGGCGTAAATCGCCGCTGCCAGTTGCCGCCCGTCCAGCCCGTGGTGGGCGGCGAGCGCAAGGCTGGAGGCGATCACGGCCGCGCCGGGGTGGCTGACGGACTCGTCGTGGGTGTCGTCGAGTTCCAGGCCGTGGGCCGAGGTGGCGTTCACGAACGCCGCCAGGGCCGGGGCCAGGCGCATGTTCGACGCCAGAAGCGGAGCGTTGCCCGAACCACCGTGCGGCGTTGCCCATTCGTGCAGGCGCCGGCCCCAGGCCAGCAGCGAACCGGCGTAGCAGCAGCCCAGGTGATCCAGGATCAGGTTCCGGATCTGCCCAAGGTCGCGCTCCGCAAGCGGCGTGTCGGCCACCGCCAGCAGTTCCTTGGCCAGCGCCAGGCTGCGCGCGTTCCCGGCGACGGTCACGAGCGTTCTTCCTTGGGAGGGCGGGACGCCTCCTTCCCGGCGCGCAACGCTGCGGTTGCGGTCTCATCCGGCGCGCCGCTGTCGGGGTCGATCACAACGCCGTAGTGCTTGCGCGCCTCCTCGCTGGAAAGCAGCCCGTCGAGCACATCGGCGGCCACGCTGAGCGGATCGCGCTCGAGAGGATCGCCGTAACCGCCGCCGGACACCAGCGTGATCTCCAGCCGGTCGCCGGCGTCGAAACGGGCGTGCGATACCTTGGCCGGCAGTTCCTGTTCCCGCCCGGTGCCCGGATTGACCTTCACCTGGCCGGGCAGGCCGTCGGCGCCGCCGAAGATCCCGCGCGGCGGGTCGCCGGAGCGGTTGTCGCCGGTGGAACTCACCGCCGCGCCATCAAGAAAGCGCCAGGTCTTGACCGCGCCCATGCCGCCGCGCCAGCGTCCCGGCGCCGGCGCCTCGTCGCGCAGTTCGTAGCGTTCGCACAGCATCGGCACCGACAGTTCCATTTCCTCCAGCGGGTTGTTGCGGGTATTGGCCATCAGCGTATCCACGGCATCAAGTCCGTCGCGGCCGTGCCGGCCGCCGTACGAACCCTCGTTGATCTCCACGTTGATCTGGTACTTGCCCCGATACGACTCGAACGAATACACGAAGCAGGAGACGTTGGCCGAATTGCCCCCGGTGACCCGCTCCGGCAGGGCCTCGCTGAGCGCGAGCAGTACCTGGTCGGGAATCCGGTTGATCTGGGTGAAGCGGGCCTCGCAGCCTCGCGGGTAGATCGGGTTGAAGATGCTGCCCTTCGGAGCGTGGGCGTAGACCGGCCGAAAAACGCCGTCGTTCTGAGGCACGCCGGCGCCCTCTGCGGTCTCGTCCAGCAACAGGGCGCGCACCGCGAAGTTCACCGCCGGCAGCACGCTGCCCTCGAAGGGGCAATTGAAGCCGGTGGCGGTCTGCGGCGTGGAGCCGGTCAGGTCCACGCAGATGTCCCCGCCTCGCACCAGCACGCGCGTTGCGATCTTCAGCGGCTTGCCGAAATGCTTGCCGTCGTCCTCCAGCCAGGCGTCGGGCGCGGCGTATTCGCCGTCGGGCAGCTCCTCGACGCGCGCGCGCATCCGCCGCTCGGCGTAGTTCATCCACTCTTCGGCCGCGCTCATTACGCGGTCCAGGCCGTGCTGAGCGACCAGCCCGGCAAAACGCTGCTCGCCCAGCCGGCAGCAGGCGATCATCGCCTCAAGGTCGCCGGCGTTGGCCTCGGGCGTGCGCACGTTGTCCATGATCAGCGACCAGAGGTCCTCGCGCCGCTCCCCCGCGGCGTGCAGTTTCACCGCGTCCAGGATCTGGCCCTCGGCGAAGAAGTCCGGCACGTCCACGGAAAAACCGGGGTCGGCGGCGCCGATGTCCACCATGTGGCCGGTGCAGCCGGCGAACCCGACGTGTACGTCGCCCACGAACAGCGGCAGCAGCACGCCGTAATCGGGGCTGTGCGAGGCGCCGTGATACGGGTGGTTATGGAGATAGACGTCGCCGGGCCGATAGTTTCCGCGGTGCTTTCGGTCGATGCCGCGCACGTAGGCGGGCAGTGAGCCGCAGTGCATGGGGGTGGAATCGCTCTCGCACAACTGCCGCCCGTCGAAGTCCAGCAGCGCCGCGCCGATGTCGCGCGATTCGCGCATCACGCTGGAATAGGCCATGCGCACCAGGAGTTCGGCCATTTCGTAGGCGATGGAGTGCAGGGCCCCGCCGATCACCTGCAGCGAGACCGGGTCGACCTCCACCAGGTTCCAGCGCCGCTCGCCGTGCCGGCCCAAGCCTGTGCTACGCGCCTGGTCGAGTCCGGGCCAGAGGTTCATGCCGGGAGGGAAGGCGTCCCGCCTTCCGAAATGGCGGGGACACCCTCTTTATCGGGGGTCAGCCGGAGGTTGGAGTAGCGGTCCACGCGTGCCCGCCAACCCGGAGGGATTGCGGTGGTGGTATCGGACTGCTCAACTATGGCGGGGCCTTCGATCCGGTGGCCCGGCTTGAGCCGGGACCGGCGATAGAAGTCGGTAGGCCGGGGATCGGTCAAGCCGGGAAAGCGGCAGGGCGCGGTCAGCAGCGGCTCGGCGTCCACGGCGGCCGTTTCCGCGGCGTGCGCGGATACGAGAGGCTTGCCGGGCACGTAGGCGGATACGCCGAGGTTGATGACCCGCACCGGCATGTCCGGGTATGCGCGCAGATAAGCGCGCTCGTGCTCGGCATCGAAGCGTGCGCGCAACGCCCCGGCCCACGCGGCATTGATTTCGCCGGCCGGTGTCTTCACCGCCAGTTCGTTGCCTTGGCCGGCATAGCGGCACTCGGCCCAGAGTTTCAGGCGCACTTCATCCGCGCCGAATCCGTCGCCTGCAAGCCGCCCGGTGGCCTCCCGCGTCATTTCATCGAACTGGTCCGAGACCGCCCTGTAGTTCAGATCCTCCAGGTCGCTCCACAGCGTTGCCTTGAATTCGTAGCGCACCTGCGCGCACAGGAGCCCGCCGGCCGCGCCTACGCCGGGATGCGGCGGGACCAGCACTTCGCCGATAGCCAGCGCCCCGGCCACCGGCGCGGCGAAGGCCCCGCCCGCGCCGCCATAGGCTATCAGCGTGAATTCGCGCGGGTCAAAGCCCTTGGACACGCTGGCCAGGCGCATTGCTTCGACCGTGTTGTTGACCGCGATATCGAAGATGCCGCCGGCGGCGTCCTCCGGCGTCAGGCCCAGCGGCTCCGCAACGCGCCGGCGGATGGCCTCGCGGGCCTGGTCCGGCTTCAGCGTGGGCACGGCGTCCGCCAGGTGGGCGGGGCGGTACCAGCCGCACACCAGCAGCGCATCGGTTACGGTGGACTGTTCGCCGCCCCTGCCGTAGCAGGCGGGGCCGGGATCGGCGCCGGCACTCTGCGGACCCACGCGGAACATGCCTTCGGGGTCCAGCCAGGCGATCGAACCGCCGCCGGCGCCCAGCGTGGCGATGTCCACCATGGGCGTCATCACGTCATAGTCGCCTACCTGCGTATCGAGCAGGCTGCGCATGCGCATTTCGCCGTCCGGCGCCACGCCGATGTCCGCGGACGTGCCGCCCACGTCCAGTGTGATGACGTTCCTGCGCCCGATCTCCCTGCCGGCCTCGATGCCGGCGATCAACGCGCCGACCGGCCCGGAAAGCAGGAGGTTCACCGGCCGCCGGTAGGCCTCGGCCGGCGCGACCATGCCGCCGCCGGAGGTCATCAGGCGCAATTGCGCCGGCACGCCGGCCTCCTCCAGCGCGCCGGCGAAGCGCCGCACGTAGCGGCCGGTCACGGGGCCCACGTAGGCGTTCATCGCAGTGGTGGAAAAGCGCTCGTATTCGCGCACGAGTGGCGCAATCTCGTGACTGGCGGTGACGTAGGCTTCCGGGAACTCGCGCCGGGCGATTTCCGCGATGCGCTTTTCGTGCTCCGGGTTCAGGAAGGAAAAAAGGCAGCACACGGCGACGGATTCGACGCCCTGGTCCTTGAGACGCTCAATGGCCTCGCGCACGTCGTCCCCATTGAGCGCCACTTCGACTTCGCCGGCGGGAGCGCGGATCCTCTCCCGCACCGTCATCCGCCAGCGGCGCGGGGAAAGGGGACGGCTCTGGCGGGCGATTTCCTGGTAGTGCGAGAAGTTGTACGGGCGGTTCTTGCGCCCGATGTGCAGCACGTCGCGAAAGCCGCGGGTGGTGATCAGGCCGGTCTTCGCGCCCTTGCGCTCCAGCAGCGCGTTAGTGGCGACGGTGGTGCCGTGACAGCAGAACTCGATGTCGGCGAAATCCAGCCCCGCCTTGCGCAGCAGTTCCTCGGCGCCCTGCATGGCGGCGCGGGCCGGGTCCCGAGGGGTAGAGGCGAGCTTGTGGGTCGCCAGCACCTGCCCGTCGCGGCCGGAGGCGATAAGGTCCGTGAACGTTCCGCCGATGTCGATGCCGATACGCGCCAAGATGCCCGCGCCTCTCCGCGCGCCTGATTTAGGACGGCGAATTTTCGCACATTGCCGGTTGCGGCTTGCGCGCTGGCACGGTTAGAGGGCTCTTCCGGGAGTGTGTGAGCCAGGGCTGGCGGAACCAAGCTCCATGGATGGATTCATGCGTCTCCCGGAAGAGCCCTCTAACCGTGCCAGCGAAAACCGCAGGTCGTTACCAGGTCGTGTATGGTTCCGGCAGCCATGGGCGCGCTGACCGAATCCATACTCGACTTCCTGTGCGGCGACCTCCCCGCGCGCGCTCCGGAGGGGGCCCGCCGAGTCGCCGTGACCGGGTTCGTCGACTGCCTGGGCGTCGCCCTCGCCGGAGCGGACCAGCCGGTGGTGCGCAATCTGCTCAAGTCCGACGGCGGAGGCAATCCCGAATCCCGCCTGCTGCTCAGCGACGATCGAATACCCGCTTCCGCCGCCGCCCTGATCGGTTCGGCCGCGGCACACGCGCTCGATTTCGATGACTACGCCTTCGCCAATCACACCAGCGCCGTGCTGGTTCCGCCGATCCTTGCGGAAGCGGAAGTGGTGCGGGCCTCGGGCGCCAGCATGGTCGAGGCCTACCTGGCGGGGTTCGAAGTCTGGAGCGTCCTGGCGCGGCGTGAGAAGGACTACATGCAAGGTGCGGGATGGCACCCGACCGGCGTCTATGGCCCGGCGGGTGCGGCCGCCGCCCTTTGCCGGCTGCGCGGCATGTCGCGCGGCGAAACGCGCAATGCGCTGGGGCTGGCGGCGGCCGCCGGGGGCGGCGTGATGGACAACTTCGGGACCCAGGCCAAGCCCTACCAGGCCGCGCGCGCGGCCGAGGCCGGTCTTGTGGCGGTTCGGCGCGCGCTGGCCGGACTGGACGCGGGGGCCCACGCGCTGGACGGGGCAGGGGGCCTGCTGCAGGCGGTATCGCCGTCGGGCCGCGTGGACCGCGCCTCGGCAGCGCCCGAACTCGGCCATGACTGGTACATTGGCGAGCACGGGCTGAACATCAAGCCTTACCCGGTGGTGGGCGCGGCGCAGCGCTGCGTGGACGCGGCCCTGCAACTGCGCGTCGACCACGGACCGGATCCCGCGGCGATCAGGCGGGTGACTGCGCGCGTCAGCGAGGGGCACTCTTCGGTCATGCAGTTCCGGCTACCGGTCGACGCCATGCAGGCCAAGTTCAGTCTGGAGTTCGCGGTCGCTGCGCCGCTGATCTTCGGGCGCCTGGGACTTGCGGAAATGCGCGACGATTGTGTGCGGCGGGACGACATGCAGACCTTGATGCGCAAGGTGGAGCGCAGCGAAGGACCGGACGACGATCCGGTTTACCCGGTCGGAGCGCGCCAGGACACTGTCGGAGTTGTGCTTGACGACGGAACCGAACTCGAGAGCCAACCGGTCCATCGCTACCGGGGGCACGGGCAAAACCCGCTTTCATCGGGCGAGTTGCGCGCCAAGTTCATGGATTGCGCAACGGCTACCGGAGCAGTTCCGGCCGAACTCGCAGCTGAACTGTTCGAACAGTTGTCGCGTCTGGAGGAACTGAACGGCGTTGAGTCTATACCAGAAACTCCGATATAAAATATAAATATATCAATATATTATTTAGTATTCCTTAAGTGATATTCAAGTTAAGAGTTACTTGTCCGCCAGCAATTTTTCCAGCACCGCGGCCACCGCCAGCACCTGCATGTCCGCGAACCGCGCGCCTACGAGTTGCACGCCTACCGGCAGACCAGCCGGACCCTTCTGAGCCGGAACCGTCACGCACGGCAGGTGCAGCGCCGTGAACAGCCGGTTGAACGTGGCCTCGCCGTTTCCCTCGCTGCGCAGGATCGCTTCGCCCGGCACCGAAGCCGTAAGCCAGGCGTCGTAATCGGCCAGGCGCGCGTCGAACACCGGACGCAGGCCGCCGATCCCGTCGTAGGCCTCGGCCATCAACCGCGGCGTGATCCCGCGGTTGACCTCGACTTCCTCGATGATGTCCTCGTGCAGCCCCTGCTTGCCGGCGCCGTGTTCGGCCAGCAGCGAGATCCGCGCCTCGCCGTGCATGATCACGTCCTGCCACTCGTTCAGGTTTTCGGCGGCCGGGATCTCGTCCACCGTATCTACACTGTGGCCGGCCTCCGCCAGCTTCTCGGCGGCGGTCTCCACGGCCGCCCGGCTGGCCGGTTCCGCGTCCGGCCAGTAGGGCGTGCGGTACAGCCCGATGCGCAGGCTACGGCCGTCTTCGGGTGCCTGCCATTGGCCCAGGTTCAGGACTTCTGCGGTCCGCGCCAGCAGTTCCACCTCCTCCGCCATCCAGCCCACCGTATCGAGGCTGGGTGCGTGCAGCCACAGTCCCTGCACCGGTACCCGTCCGTAGGTGGGCTTGAATCCGGCCACGCCGCAAAACGACGACGGCCGGATCACCGAGCCGCCGGTTTGCGTCCCCAGCGCCATGGGCGCCATGCCGGTGGCAACGGCGGCGCCGGAGCCAGCCGACGAGCCTCCAGGGGTGCGCGCGGGGTCATGCGGATTGGTGGTGAGCGGGTTGCGGCCGATGCCGGCGAATTCAACGGTTTCCGCCTTGCCCAGCAGTACGCAGCCGGCCTGGCGCAGAAGGCGCACGCAGGCGGCGTCCTGCTCGGCCCGGCGGCCCTCGTAGCGCGGCGAGTTGCGCTGCGTGGGCAGGTCCACGGTATCGATCACGTCCTTGACCGCGAACGGCAGCCCGTGCAGTACGCTGCGCGGCCCGCGCAGTTCGCGCTCCCGGTCTCTCGCGCGCGCCTCGCCCAGCGCCCGCTCGGCGTCGAAGGCCGCGAACGCCCGCACTTCGTTCTCGCGCCTCCCGTAGCGCGCAATGCAACGCTCGACCGCCTGCTCGCTTGACAGCTCTCCGCTCGCCAGCCTGTTCCAGATCCCGCGCTTTACTGCCATGCCGGCATTATTCCAGCATGGCCGGCATATTGCAGCCTCCGGTTTTGGGGATTGTCGAATACTCTCCATCAGGACAAGGCTTGCGGTTACGATAGCGCCCGGATTCGGCCGCAAAGATGGAAATCAAGGGAGAACAAAGCCTGGCGCACCCGCGGGAACACGTGTGGGCGGCGCTCATTGATCCCGAAGTACTGGGCGCCTGCGTGCCCGGTTGCCAATCGTTTGAAAGGGTTGGCGAGAATCAGTACCGCGCTGCCATGCAGGCCGATATCGGCCCGGTCAGCGCACGATTCGCCGTCGAAATCCGGATTGCCGATCCGGATCCGCCACGCTCGTACCGGCTGGAAGGCAGCGCCAGGGCGCCGGTCGGATTCGGCCGTGGCCAGGCCGACGTGCGCCTGGAAGAAGACGGCAAGGGCGGAACCAGCCTCAGCTATGCAGCGAAGTTGCAACTCGGAGGAAAACTCGCACAGGTCGGGTCCCGCCTTCTGTCGGGCATAACGCGGAAGATTGCCGCCAACTTCTTCGAGCGTTTCGCGCGGGTGCTCGACGGCAAGCTGCCGGCCGGCACGGCGGCGAAACGGACCGGCGAGTCGCAGTTCGGGACCGCAATGCGCCGAGTCTTCGAGAACCGCGTGCTGCGCTGGGTCGCCCTGGCCGTACTGATCGTCCTGGGCGCGCTGGCTTTTTTCCTGTCGTTGACCTGGTGATTTTTCGCGGGGAGCGGGTGCATTTCCGCACTCGAATCATGGCGGGCCCGGGGATACTCTCGCGCCTCTCAAATGGAAGCGTTATTATCGGCAGTGCTGTGCCGGGGCAGCACGGCATGGGCCGGCGATAGCCGGAAAAAATAATCGCAAGTTAAGGAGGGGCTGGAATGGACGCAAAGGTTTCGTTCACGCTGAACGGCAGGAGTGTCGATGCCGAGGCGACCGGCGCGACGCTGCTGGTGGATCTGCTTCGCAACCATTTCGGACTGACCGGCGCCCACGTGGGTTGCGACACCAGCCAGTGCGGCGCCTGCGTGGTTCACGTCGATGGCGTCTCGGTCAAGAGCTGCACCATGCTGGCGGCGCAGGCCGAGGGGCGAACGGTTGAGACGATCGAGGGCCTGGCCAGCAACGGCGAACTGCATCCCGTTCAGCAGGCGTTTCATGAGCATCATGCCCTGCAATGCGGTTTCTGCACGCCGGGCATGATCATGAGCGCGCTCGATCTGCTGCGCCGAAACCCGCGGCCCAGCGAAGTCGAAGTGCGTGACTGGCTGGAGGGCAATATGTGCCGTTGCACCGGCTATCACAACATCGTGAAGGCGGTGCGCGCGGCGGCCGTTGCAATGGATGAGGAGGCGTCATGAGCGGCGAAATGGGAATCGGCGTCTCGGCGCCACGCACCGAAGACCGGCGCTTCATTACCGGCAGGGGCCGGTATGTGGACGACATCAACCTGCGTTCGCAGCAGTATGCCTGGTTCGTTCGCTCGCCCCACCCGCATGCCGAGGTGCGCGGCGTGGACGCGGCGGACGCATTGAAGATGCCGGGCGTTACGGCCGTGCTGACGGGAGCGGACATGCAGGCCGACGGCGTCGGACCGCTGCCCGTGGCCTGGGGCATAACCAGCAGGGACGGTTCGCCCGCCCATGAGCCCGAGTTTCCGGGGCTGGCCACCGACCGGGTACGCTACGTAGGCAACCCGGTGGCGGTGGTCGTGGCCGAGTCGCGGTCCCAGGCCCGGGATGCCGCCGAGATGGTGAACGTGGACTACGGAGAACTGGAGTCGGTGGCCAGCGCCACGGCCGCGCTGGAGGAAGGCGCGCCCCAGATTCATGAAGGCGCGCCCGGCAACCTGTGCTTCGACTGGGAGTGGCTGCCGGCGGCCATGGCGCCGGACGCCAGGGCGAACACGGACAAGGCCTTCAAGGAGGCCGCGCACGTCGTATCGCTGGAACTGGTCAACAATCGCCTCGTGCCGAACGCCATGGAACCCCGCGCCAGCCTGGCGGACTTCAATACCGCCACCGGTCAGCTCACGCTGTACACCACCAGCCAGAACCCGCACGTCAACCGTCTGCTGCTGTGTACGGCCACGCTGAAGATGCCGGAGCACAAGGTGCGGGTTGTGGCGCCGGACGTCGGCGGCGGCTTCGGGTCGAAGATCTATCACTACGCCGAAGAGCTGACTGTGTGCTGGGCCTCGCGGCGGCTGGGCGTGCCGGTGAAGTGGACCGCCGAGCGCAGCGAGTCGTTCCTGGGCGATGCGCAGGCGCGCGACCATGTGACCCGCGTGGAACTGGCGCTGGACGCCGAAGCGCGGTTCACCGGCTTGCGGGTGGACACTGTCGCCAACCTGGGCGGATGGTTGTCGGCTTTCGGACCGGCCATTCCCACCGTGTTCTATGCACCTTTGCTGGCGGGGGTCTACAGGACCCCCAACATCTACGTAACCGTCAAGGGCGTGTTCACCAACACAACCCCGACCGACGCGTACAGGGGCGCTGGACGCCCCGAAGCCTGCTACGCGGTCGAACGGGCCGTGGATGAAGCCGCGGTACAGCTCAACATGGACCCGGCCGAACTGCGCCGGCTGAATTTCATCCAGCCCGACGAGTTTCCCTACCAGTCACCGGTCGGGCAGCTCTACGACTCGGGCGATTTTGAAGGCTGCCTGGATCTTGCCAGGAAGCTGAACGCCTACGATGAGTTTTCCGAACGGCGGAGGCAGAGCGAGGTCAGGGGCAAGCTGCGCGGCCGCGGCATGTGCTTCTACATCGAAGCTTGCGGCGCCGCCCCTTCGCAGGCCGCCGGGCAACTGGGCGCGCGAGCCGGGCTCTACGAGGTCGCCACCGTTCGGGTACATCCCACCGGCAGCGTGCAGGTCCTGACCGGGTCCCACAGTCACGGCCAAGGCCATGAGACCACCTTCGCGCAGATCGTCGCGGAGCGCCTGGGTATCGATTTCGGCAACGTGGAGGTTGTTCACGGCGATACCGGCGAAATCCCGTTCGGAATGGGGACCTTTGGCTCGCGTTCCCTGGCCGTCGGCGGAACCGCCCTTTACAAGGCCATCGACAAGGTGGAGGAGAAGGGACGCAAGATCGCCGCCCACCTGCTCGAAGCGGAGGCCGACGATATCGAGTTCACCGAGGGCGAGTACCGGGTGGCCGGCACCGACCGCGCGGTGTCCTTCGGGGATGTCGCGCTGGCGGCGTACGTGCCGCATAACTATCCGCTGCAGGAACTGGAGCCGGGACTGGAAGAGACCGCATTTTTCGATCCCGAGAACTTCACCTTCCCGTCCGGCTGCTACATCTGTGAAGTCGAAGTGGACCGGCAAACCGGCCAGGTCGATCTGCGTGATTTTGTCGCCGCCGACGACTTCGGCAACATCATCAATCCCATGGTGGTGGAAGGGCAGGTGCACGGCGGGCTGGCGCAGGGCATCGGGCAGGCGCTGCTGGAGCATTGCCTGTACACGCCCGAAGGCCAGTTGCTCAGCGGTTCGTACATGGACTACTGCATGCCGCGTGCCGACGATTTGCCGAATTTCGTCGTGGCGACGCGCTGTACGCCCACGCCCTTCAACCCCCTGGGCGTCAAGGGTTGCGGCGAAGCCGGCGCGATCGGCGCGCCGCCGGCTGTCATCAACGCCGTTCTCGACGCGCTGCGCCCGCTGGGCGTCAGGCAAATCGACATGCCGGCCACTCCGCAGGCCGTGTGGCAGGCGATTGAGGCCGCACGGTCCGGCGGGTAGAGGAGGAAAGAGCAATGCGCGAATTCAATTACTACCGCGCGGGTTCCGTGCGCGACGCGGCCAAGCGCCTGAGCGCAAGCGGGAACGCCATGCTGCTGGCCGGCGGAATGACCCTTTTGCCGGCGCTCAAGATGCGCCTGAATGAACCCGGGGAACTGATCGACCTGGCGGATATCGGCGAACTCAAGGGTATCAAGCTGAACCGCAAGGGCGCGCAGGTCGGCGCCACGACCACCCATGCGGAGGTCGCGGAGAACGTGGAGTTGCGCGCTGCGATTCCGGTCCTGCCGCACGCGGCGGAGTCGATCGGCGACCCGCAGGTGCGCAACCGGGGAACGCTGGGCGGTTCGCTGGCCAATAACGATCCCGCGGCCGACTACCCGGCGGTAGCGCTGGGACTGGGCGCCACCATCATCACCAACAAGCGCAAGATTTCCGCGGACGACTTCTTTACGGGGATGTTCGAGACGGCGCTGGGACGCGGAGAGATGGTCACCCAGGTGCTGTTCCCGATACCGCAGCGGGCGGGTTACGCAATATTCCCCAATCCCGCCACGCGCTACGCGCTGGTGGGCGTTTGCGTGGCGCAGTTCAAGACGGGTGTTCGGGTGGCCGTGACCGGCGCCGGCGCATCGGTTTACCGCCTTGAGGATTTCGAGGACGCCCTCACCGACGAATTCTCCGAAGTCGCGCTGGATGGGTTGACCGCTTCCGCGGCGAGCCTGAACGACGACATGCACGCCGGGGCCGACTACCGCGCGCACCTGGTGGGCGTGATGGCCCGCCGCGCCGTTGCAATGGCCCTCGAATGAGGTTTGCTTGTTCCCGTACAGGTGGGTGGCCGTTCATGCCCCTTCCTGTCGGGAGCCGCATGAATCCATCCATGGAGCTTGGCGTCGCTGTGAGCGCCTGGTCATCGGCGCCCACTGGCTCCGACACTCCCGGCAGGAAGGGGCATGAGCGGCCACTATTCCCCCACGGCCGTGCAAAGGGGTTCAACTGACTTGAATGCTGCATACGGATCTGTGGAGCAGGTGTGCGGCCTGCTGGAAGGGCAGAACTACGTCGCCGGCGACCGCCTGAGCACTGCCGTTTTTTTGGCGCTAAGCCTCAAGCGCCCGCTTTTCCTGGAGGGAGAGGCCGGTGTCGGCAAGACGGAACTGGCCGTCGCGCTGGCCGCGGCGCTCAAGCGCCGGCTCATCCGCCTGCAGTGCCATGAGGGCCTGGACCTGGCCGGGGCGGCGTACGAATGGAACCATGCGCGGCAAATTCTGGCCATTCGTCTGGCCGAGGCGGAGGAGCGCGTGGACGATATGTCCGGGGACCTCTATTCGCGCGAGTTTCTGATCGAACGCCCGCTGCTCGAGGCGCTGTCGCCCTGTCCGGACGGACCGCCCGTGCTTCTGGTTGACGAACTGGACCGGGCCGACGAGCCGTTTGAGGCCTATCTCCTCGAATTTCTGTCCGATTTCCGTATGAGCATTCCCGAACTGGGAGAGATCCGGGCGCCTGAGGCGCCCATCGTGGTGCTGACTTCCAATCGCACCCGCGAGGTTCACGACGCGCTCAAGCGCCGCTGCCTGTACTGCTGGCTGGACTACCCGACGCAATCCGCCGAGGACCGCATACTTCGGGCCCGCGTGCCGGGACTGCCCGATGCCCTTCGCGCCAAGGTTGTCGGCTTCGTTCAGGGCCTGCGCAAGGAAGGCCTGTTCAAGTCGCCGGGCGTGTCCGAGACGCTGGATTGGGCGGAATCGCTCATGGCCATGGGCGCTCGCGAAGTCGATACGAAAGCGGTCTCGGAGACACTCGGCGCCCTGCTCAAGTACCAGGAGGACCTGGAGCAGGTCGACGAGTCCGTTGTCGACCGGCTCCTCGCGGCCTCAGTGTGATCAAGCGGGACGCTCTCGCTCCCGGGAGGAGCGACCCGGCCCTGTCGCATCGCATCGTCAGTTTCGTGCGCACGCTGCGCGCGGCGGGATTGCCGCTGGGTGTGGGCAAGAGCGCGCTGGCACTTGAGGCCGCGAAGCGCATCGACATCGGCAACCGCGCCGAGTTCTCCGCTGCGCTGCGCTCGGTCCTGACCGTCAGTCCCGCCGAGGGCGTGCTGTTCGATTGCGCTTTTCCCATGTTCTTCGGCAATGCCGCGGCCTTTGCACGGCTTGGCGATCTGCATGAGTCGGGTCTGCGTTCGCTGGGCGAGGTCAAGCCGCCGCCCGGCGCTCTGCGCCTGCTGCGGGCCATGGACAGCGCATCCAGCCTGATTGCAGCGCCGGGCGCCCAGCGTGCCGTTGCCGGCGCCGGCTATTCCCCGCAGGAAAGGCTTGCCAGCAAGGATTTCGCGCAAATGACCCCGGAAGAACAGGCCGAGGCGCGCGAACTGCTGCGACGCGGCGTGCTCTGTCCCAAGCGCAAGGGAAGACGCTATAAGGCTGCCGCGCATGGACCGCGGATCGACCTCCAGGCCACCCTGCGGGCGGGCCTGGCATCCGGCGGCGAGCTGGCGCAACTGAAGCGCAAGGCGCGCCGGGACGAACCCTTGTCGCTGGTGCTGATGTTCGACGTTTCGGGCTCCATGACGGCCTATGCACGCATGGCCATCCATTTCGCCCACGCGCTGTGCAGCGCCCGCCGCAGCGTCGAAGTGTTCGTTTTCGCAACCCGCCTGACCCGGGTGACCCGCGAGCTGCGCGGGCGGGATGGGGACGTGGCGACCGCCGCGGCGCTCAATGCCGCACCGGACTGGGAAGGGGGCACGCGCATCGCGTCCGCCATTGGCCAGTTCAACCGGCAATGGTCGCGGCGGGTGCTGGCCCGGCCCGGCATGGTGCTGCTGTTCAGCGACGGCCTGGAGCGGGCCTACGTCGAAGAACTGCGTTTCGAGGCCGCGCGCTTGCGGCGTTCATGCAAGCGCCTGGTATGGCTGAATCCGCTGCTGGGCTACAAGGATTTCCAGCCGCGGGCCCGCGGCGTGCTTGCGCTGCTGCCCGCCGTGCACGAGCATCGCGCGGCCCATAACGTCGAAAGCCTGCTGGGGCTTGCCGACGCGTTAGAGTAGGCAGGGTGAAGGATCGCGCGCTCGAATCGTTCATGTCCGGGGTCGTACGGCGGAACCTCGGCGAGACGGAGTTTCACCAGGCGGTGCACGAAGTCGCCACGGACATCATTCCCTTCGAGGCGAAAAACCCGCTGTTCCGCGAGGCGCGAATATTCGAGCGGCTCGCGGAGCCGGACCGGGTCGTCTCCTTTCGCGTATGCTGGGAAACCGACCAGCGCCGGATCCATATCAACCGCGGCTACCGCGTCCAGTGGAACAACGCGATCGGTCCCTACAAGGGCGGCTTGCGCTTCCATCCGTCAGTCAACCAGAGCATCCTGAAATTTCTCGCCTTCGAACAGACCTTCAAGAACAGCCTGACCGGTTTGCCCATCGGCGGCGCCAAGGGCGGGTCCGATTTCAATCCCAAGGGCCGGTCCGATGCGGAGATCATGCGTTTCTGCCAGGCCTTCATGATCGAGCTGCATCGGCACATCGGCCCCAACGTTGACGTGCCGGCGGGTGATATCGGGGTCGGCGGGCGGGAAATCGGGTATCTCTTCGGCCAGTACAAGCGCCTGAAGAATGCCTTTGAAGCCGTGCTGACCGGCAAGGCGCTTGAATTCGGCGGCTCTTACCTGCGCCCTGAAGCAACCGGCTACGGCGTGGTCTACATGATGGAAGAGATGCTGACGCTTCACGACGAGGACCTGGAAGGCAAGACTTGCGTCGTATCGGGTTCCGGAAACGTGGCCCTGCACTGCTGCCAGCGACTGATCCACATGGGCGCGAAGGTCGTGACGCTTTCCGACTCGTCCGGTTTTGTGCATGACCCGGCGGGAATCGACATAGAGAAGCTTGCCTGGGTGCACGACCTGAAGCTGTCGCGGCGCGGCCGAATCGAAGAGTATGCGCAGGAATTCGGCTGCAACTTCCATGCCGGCGCCCGCCCCTGGGCGGTGCCCTGCGATCTGGCCTTTCCCTGCGCCACGCAGAATGAACTCGATGAGCCCGACGCGCGTAGCCTGGTGGAAGGCGGCTGCCGGGCAATCGCCGAAGGCGCGAACATGCCCACTACGCCGGCAGCCATGAAATTCTTTGCGAAGGCCCGCGTGCCTCACATGCCGGGAAAGGCCGCCAATGCGGGCGGCGTCGCGGTTTCGGGCCTGGAGATGAGCCAGAACAGCCAGCGGTTCAGCTGGTCGCGTGGAGAGGTCAATATGAGGCTGCGCGACATCATCCGTCACATTCACGAACAGTGTGTCCGCCATGGAGAAGAGTCCGGGTTTATCAACTATTGCCGGGGCGCCAATATCGGCGGATATACGAAGGTTGCCGAAGCCATGCTGGCTTACGGCGTCGTCTGAGCGCTGTTGCTATCATCGAGAGGTCCCCCTGGCGCGGTCGGGGGCCTTGCAGCGGAGAAGCCGAGTGACCACCACGTTCAGCCTTATTGATACGAATGCCGTTCCCTGGGAGCACAATCCGGGCATTCCGGGTTTCAAACGCCGGCTGCTGGTCTTCGACGACGCCACCAGGTCCGAGGTCCGTATGGACTACGTGCCGCCCGGCGCCATACCCGAGGTGCTTGAGCTGCCGCACCGCCATTACCACAGGACGGTGACGGAACGGGCCTACGCTCTGGCCGGCGACTTTCCGCACTGGGAGTTTTCCTCGACCAGGGACCACGAAGGCGAAATGATCGTGTTCCGCCGCCACCTGTTCATGGACCGGCCGCCGAAGAGCATTCATGGGCTCATGCCCGAACCCCTGTCCGAAACCGGGTGCGTGCTGCTGTACTGGAACACGGGCCCGGGCACCGGCGTGGCCGAACCGGATGCGCCGGTGGAATCAGTTGAACTGGCCTTCGATGACAGCGCCGATGATGACCGCACCGATTTTTCCGATGCCCGGCTCTTCGATACCGGCGAGGTCGCCTGGCTGGAGCATCCCTCCGTCGCGGGCTGGAAGGCCAAGCCCCTGGCCGAAGCCGTCGAGAATTCCGGCGCTGTCAGCCTGGTGCACATTCCCGCCGACTGGACCGGCTCGCAACAACCCTTCGGAATCAGGGGAGACGAGTCGCCGCCCTGGCTGTTCGTCGTCTCCGGCGACGTTCGCCTTCAGGTTTCGGAGGACGGCGCGCGACACGATCTCGATTTGCACGAAGGGGCCTTTCTGTTGTGGCGCAGTGCAGCCGAGCTAAGCGTGCCGGCGCAATCCGTCAGCGCCGGCGGATGCGTGGCGCTGTGTGTGGGCCACGACCTGGCGCAGGCCGGCGGACGCTAGCAGCCTGCGCCGTGAAGCGGGGGAATTCGACCCCACTGGGCCTGCTCACGGGGTCAGTGAGCCACGCTGAGGTCGGCCTGAAGATAGAGTTCGAACGTCACGGGAACATTTCATATCGGCTTCGGCGCTTTTCAGAATTTTCAAAACTTATTGAAACTTTCGTTATATTGTGCTAAAAGCCGGGTTGGAATGAACGATCGGAGTTTGCGCATAACGTGTGCCGTCGGCGCCTTGATATTTTCGAGCGTCTGCCTGTGCGCGACGGGCGAGGAACCTGAGTGGCCCATTATTCCAAAGCCGTTGTCTGTAACACGATCAGCAGGTTCGTTTCTGATCGGCGACAACACTGACATAATCGCCGGACCGAACGCCGGCAAGGCGTCGTCCTATCTTGCTCAGCGGCTTCGTAAGGCTTCAGGTTACGCGATACCGATTCGCGAATGGGAATCGGATGATGGCTTATCGACCAGGATAGCTCTTCGCCTGGGTTCGCCGTTGACGCCGGACAGGCCGTTCGATCCGGGAAGGGAGGGCTACCGGCTCACTGTCTCAAGGACAAGGATTGACATTACGGCTGCATATCCGGCCGGGTTGTTCTACGGGGTTCAAACGCTGCTTCAGTTATTGCCGCCGCAGGTGTACTCCAATAACGCCGGCGCCTTGAGAATGGACGAACTTCTCCTTCCCCTGGTAGAGGTCACCGATCGTCCCCGGTTTGGATGGAGAGGTCTGATGATCGACGTTTCTCGTCACTTCTTCTCCAAAGAGCAGCTGAAGAAGACGATCGATGCAATGGCTGTTCACAAGCTCAACGTATTGCATCTGCATCTGACGGACGATCCCGGCTGGAGAATCGAGATTGAAAAGTACCCCAGGCTAACGACTGTGGGAGCGATCGGAGATCGAACCAACCCGGAGGGACCCGAACGCTGGTATTTTTCAAAAGAGGATATTCGGGAAATCGTGGAGCATGCGGCGCGGCATCACATCATGGTAGTCCCGGAAATCGATATGCCCGGGCACTCGATGGCGGCCGCCAGAGCCTATCCCCAGTTCTTTGACGGACACAGGACGTTCAACCCTGCAAACGCGGAAACCTACGAGTTCGTCAAAGATGTGCTGGTTGAGGTCATGGAGCTTTTTCCGTCCGGATACCTACATTTCGGCGGCGATGAGGTTCGTGATCACCGTTGGGCCGACATTCCGGGAATTCGGACCTTTATGGAGGAAAACGGCTACACCGATCTGAAAGAAGTCGAAGGGCACTTCGACCGTTTCGTTGCTGATTTCATTGTGGAAAAGGGCTACACGCCCATTGGATGGGACGACATAGTCGAGTTCGAAATCAACCCGAATACGATCGTCCAGTGGTGGCTGCATCTGCGGCCCGAAGCCCGCGACCACGCGGTCAGGAAAGGGCACCGGGTAATTATTTCGCCCACCAATTACCTGTATTTCGATTATCCCAATGGACCTGGAGAGCCGGGCGCCCCCTGGGAGGGCAACGACAACGGCCCCAATTCGTTCGAGCTCATTCATCAATGGGAACCCGTCCCGGACACGTACTCGCAGGAAGAAGAGTCCCGGATTATGGGGTTGCAGGCCAACCTCTGGACGGAATTCGTCAAGACCAACGAGTATTACGAATACATGATTTTCCCGAGGTTGTCCGCGCTCGCCGAAATTGCCTGGAGCCCGAAGGGCGCGAAGGACCTTGACAACTTTAAAAAGCGCCTCCACGTCCAATGTCAACGGTATGAGGCGATGGGGCTGAATTACCGCGTGTTCGGTGACTGGCCAAGCGATTTTTCCTATTTGACGCACTAAAGCCGGCGCTCCGCCGCAGCCCATGAAAACCGTTCGGTACGCCGCCAGGATCGCAACAATTGCGAACCGGCAAGGACGTGCAGCCATGATCGGCGCGTTTGCATTCGCGCTTATTTTCGTGTTCTGGGGCGAGACGGCTATGGCGCAGAACGACGCGGCTCCGGAATTCGCCGATTGCGCCCGCATAGCGGACATGGTCCTGTTCATGGGCGTGGCCATACCCGATGTAGTCCTGCCCAAAGCCACCGGGTGCAATATCGACCCTTCGGTGCATGATGGCGATCTCAGTGATTACAGCTTTCATCCCGCCAGCCTGCCGCGCTGTTTGACTTTCAATCGGTTCAAGCGCGTCCTGGGCGGCGCGCCAACGGTCACTTTGAAAAAAACGGCCTACACGCTATGGGCTCATGATGACGACGACAAATATGCGGTGTCCGACGCGGGTTGGCTGCGCTTCACCATGGAGATTCGGGACACGGGCGGGCCGGAGTCCTCCGCCGGCGCTAGCGTTGCGCTACCTGCCACTGAGCAGAACGCTACGCAAGCTGCTCAAGTATTTGCTGCAAGCTTTGAATCCGAATATCAATGGTTTCAAAGAGATCTTCCCCCGGCATTGTCGGGAGAAAAGCGATGGAACGCGGCGGGCTGGAGAGGCGAGCGCCTTCAGAAACAGGTTCTTATCAGCGGCATTACCGGCGGAAGACGCCTTTCCATTGAGGCAACCGATTTCAGTACGGAGTGGGGAGACACCATTGCCGCCGCCGTTTCGTTCCGGTACCCCCAATTCGTAGTTGGCGACATAGAGGCGCGCGGTTGCGACGGTTACCTCGTTCGAAACGAGATTGCACACCTGTCGGACGCGCTGCAGCCGCAACCGTCGCCGGATCACCCACCCGGCTATCCGGCCATTGTGTGGATTTCGATCGATATTCCATATGACGCAGACCCCGGGCGCTACTTCGGCACGATCTCAATCCGGTCGGACGGGAAAGCACCGGCGAGGCTGAAAGTGTCCCTCCAGGTCTCGACCTGGAAACTGCCCTTGCCTTCGAAGAGAAAATTTCATCTGGACTTGTGGCAGTTTCCCGTTTCCGTGCTGGACCGATACAACGACGTAAACCCTCAAAGGACGATTGAAGTCTGGTCCGATGGCCACTATCGCCTCGTGGAGCCGTTCTATCGCTACCTGGCTGAATTGGGCCAACGCGTCGTTACCGCCTACATTAAAGACGGGTCCCTCGCGGCGCCATCAATGATCGAATGGATAGCGCTGGAAAACGGCAAGCGCTGGAAATACGACTATTCGGTCTTTGACGCACACGTCAGACGGATGGCCTCCTGGGGCATTGACGGGCAGATCAGCGCTTTTTCTCCGGTTGGATGGAACGGGGATGAAATACCCTTCCGGGACGCCGCCAGCGGGGAAAGAAGAGTATTCAAAGCGCCGATAGGATCGCGAATCTACAATGCCTTGTGGAACAATTTTCTTACTGATTTCAAAGCGCATCTTAAGGAGAGGGGATGGTTTGAAAAAACGGTCCTCTACATGGATGAGGTCCCCGAAGACGAAATGGAGCGCGCAATCGGACTGA
Source organism: uncultured Gammaproteobacteria bacterium (assembly GCA_951828235.1). GTDB lineage: Bacteria > Pseudomonadota > Gammaproteobacteria > Steroidobacterales > Foliamicaceae > Foliamicus. The sequence continues at coordinate 68,102 of OX639965.1, read as the reverse complement.
TTCGATTCAACGATGAGGACTGGAAAATCGGATTGGCCTATGGTCATGCGCCGAACAGGCGCGTTATCGGGAGTTTGTATGACGTTTCGGGATATTACGAAACTGAACCGAAAGTAGAAACGTATGAGGGCCAGCTTACGACGTTCTACACGAGCTGCTCGAACAAGCGCCCGAACAGCTTTGTCGCCGCCGATGCCAATCCGGCCGATATGACGGCCATTCCATGGTATGCCTTGGCTCGGGGGCATCACGGGTACTTGCGTTGGGCATTCGACAACTGGAAGACCTGCCACCCGCTGGATTTGCGTGATGGACGATTTACGGCAGGTGATTTTTCTATCGTCTATCGAAGCAGCAACGATGCGAGCATGACTGTTGTGCCGAGCGTGCGCTCGGAATTGCTTCGGGACGGGATTGAAGATTTCGAGAAGATTCAGGTACTGCGAGAGGCGATCGCCCGATGCAACCGGGAGGACCTGCGATTCACGCTGCAGACAGCCGTGGACTCGTTTTCCAACGAAGCGCTCATGGCCGGCCAAGCACCGGATCTGCTTGTTCAGGCCCGCGAGCGGCTGCACGAAGTTTCACGTTCTATAACTCCAAATCGTTGTCGATAGCCTCTCAGCGTTCCGGTTGAACTCCCTTGCAGAAGGGGGCATGTCGTCGGAGTCGCCTTCGCGTGAGGGCTAAAATTTATAGTTCAGGCCGATGCTGAACCTGCGCCCGTATTCCCGGTAACGGCCCAAAGTTGCCGGATTGCGATTCGCATGGGCTCGAACCCCCTGGTCCGTAAGGTTGCCGAGGTCCACTTTGACTTGCGCGTTGTCGGTAACGTCATAGGATAGGCTAACGTCAACGTACGATGCGCTTTCTAGCGTCTGCAGCCCACCGCGAATCAGCACCGTTGAATCGCTACGGTAACTGTAAGACGCACGCGCCTCGAATCCGCCCAGGTAGTACCAGAGTACTGCGGAAAAATTGTCGCGGGCCAATCCACTAAGCGGTAAGGGATCGTCGACTGGCGCGTCCTCGAGGATGTTGGTGTCCAGGTATGCATAGTTCAGATTGATACCGAAGTCGCGGAGAAAGCCTGGTAAAGCGTTCAACGCAGTCTGCAGGGTCACTTCGAAACCGGATATGTCCCCTCCATTACCGTTAACGGGTCGCCAGATCATCGCCGCCGTACCGTCGATCTCGAACTGATCGGTCGTAACGCCTATGTACGTGCTAACGTCTTTGTAGAAAAGCGCCAGTGCGAAGAGTGCATCTTCAGCAAAATACCATTCGTAAGAAACGTCCGCGTACGTTGCTTCAAATGGTTCAAGCGTCGGGTTACCACCGCTACCGCTGAAGAAGGGTGAGCCCGAAATATCCAATGTGATGGATCGATTAGGTCGCAATTGGTCAACTGGGGCCCTTGCGATAGACTTTCCCACACCAAACCGCAAGAGTTGGGTTTCTGACAATTCGAAGTTCAGATTCAGACTCGGCAAGACCTTCTGGTAGTCATTGCCTTCGCGTATTGATTGGGGTACGCCGTCCACAAATTCGGTGCCCGTGCCCTCTTGCTCGGTATCGACATATCTCACGCCAAGATTGCCACTCACCGGGACCGGCCCCCACGCTCCCGACAGGCCAAGCTTCACCCATGCGGCAAGTGTGTCTTCGGTAACGCCCCAGCCGCTAGAGGGGTCAAATGGTCGATTCGCATCATCCAGGCCGCCGAAGATCTCCTGTTGCGCAACATCAAAATTGACTTGTATCAGTTGCAGTTGTCCGTCCAACTCGTACCCCAACGCCGAATCGAGAACCGCTTGTGGAATCGTGGCTACGTTGGGCGATTGACTCCACCCGCGCGAGCGGTGGTTTTTCTCTCTTTGGCTGACTCGAACACCGAGATCAATGTCGGTGAAGCCGGCGCTGTCAAAGGACCGGGTCAGCGATAATTGCAGGGCATCGATCGTGTCCTCAAGATCAGCATCGCTTGAGACAGCCATGGCGCCTGGATTGTAGTTATTGAGGTCGAGCACGTGCGCCGCACTGTCGTCTATGTAAGTCGTAACCGGCCTGTCCGGGCGAAAATCGTAGCGAACCGTAACCGGCGGCCCAGCATACGCGAAGTTAATGCCACGCCAAACGTTGTCGCGCTCACCGACCGAACGGGACAAATCACCCTCGACGCCCCAGCCGCCCGCATCGAATTCCACTCTTAGCCCAGCAGCCATGGTTGAATTATTCTGGACCCAGCGAGAGGCCACCTGCGTCAGGTACTGGGCGCCTGCGGAAATCGTTCCGGCAACCACGTAGTTGTTTATGACCGTTTCATCTGTGAAACCACCGGCCGCATCCTGCCAATCGTTCCAATTGTCCCAGCAGCAGTTCCAAACGTTGTCCTCATCTTCCCGGATATTCCAATCCGTGTAGTACATGTCGGCCGCAAGCGCAAACCTTTCGGTGGGCTGCCACTGCATTTTCGCCAATACGCTGGTTCGAAGCTCCGAACCCGCTAGAATAACGGGGCCGTTACCCCAAGGCGCATAGTCGGGATTGCCATCGTCGTCGACATCCGCACTTGAGAAGGTGTTCCAGCCCCAATTGTCATAGTGGGATACCACGGAGGGTTGGTCGTTCCGGCTGAAGCCCAGCGCAAGTCCCAGCGTGTCGCCGGCGAATTGATCGAAATAGGATCCGCTTGCGCGGATACCGGTTTCCTCCGACCGCGGCCGGTCCTTTACTCGATCATGGTATAGACCCGCGACCTTAAGCGTGGCGCCACGTTCAGTGAAGTCCAGCGGGTTCAGTGTGTGCATATCGATGGATGCCCCAATTCCGCCTTCGATCGTGTCTGCGCTTTGCGTCTTGTAGACCTGGGCGCCACTTATGAGTTCCGACGGGAATTGTTCGTAACGGACCGTGCGCTCCGTTTCCGCTGTAGCAAGTTCGCGGCCGTTCAGGGTGCCGATTGAAAGTCCTGGCGCCAATCCTCGAGCAACGATCAGACTGTCATTACCGCGATCCTTAAGCGCGTAGATGCCGGGCAAACGGCCAAGAGAATCGGCGATCGTAGTGTCGGGCAATAGGCCGATATCTTCGGCAGAAATCGCTTCTACTACTTCTACGGCGAATCGCTTTTGGTCCAGAGACCGTCTCAGACTTTCCTGATACCGACCATATACGACGATTTCCTCAAGATCCTCTGAATGAACTTGATCCATTCTGTCGTCATCCGTCGTCTCTTGCACATTGCCCACTTGGAGCGCCAATGCCAGCGAGGCGCCGCCGATTATCTTGAATATCCTCATATGATGTCTCCCCTAAATGAAACTTTCATATGATTTTGTAATATACCATATTATTTCAAATAAACCCCAAAACACAGGAATACGTAATCCAGATAAAGTTTCTTTAATTTTCGAATTTTGAAAACAAGGATACTCAATCCTGGCTCAGAGCAGGCGTCCGGAAAGCAATCGGAGTGGAGAATCGCTCCACCATATTGCCGTGCGGCCGCACGAGTATGGATGCGCCAGGGGCCGTCTCTACATTGCCGGTATAGGCTTTCCCGCAACCCAGGTCCGATGAAGGCTCATGTCTTCGTCCAACTCGACGAAGTCGGCGGCATAGCCTGGACGGATAAACCCGCGATGACTCTCAACGCCCAGCACCCGCGCGGAATAGCAGGAAGCCATCCGGAGGGCTTCCCAGCAGTCCAACTTCGCAAAATGCATGGCATTGCGCACCGCGTCAATCATGTTCAGATGCGATCCGGCGAGAGAACCGCGCCAATCCCGCAGCACGCCTTCGCGCAGCTCGATCGGTTTGCCATACAGCTCGAACGCTTTTTCCCTGGATCCGACTGTCGGCATTGCATCCGTTATCAGTACCGCACGGCCGCGCCCGGCGGCGTTTAATGCGGCCCGAAAAGCTGCGGGATGCACGTGGTGACCATCCGCGATAATGCTGAAGGCACTTTCTCCCGGTTCCAGGGCCGCTCCCACGAGGCCAGGCTCCTGGCCCGCTATTGACGTCATGCCGTTGAAGAGGTGCGTAAAACCACTGGCACCCGCATTCAGGGCCGCCTGACATTGCTCGTAGTTAGCCGCGGAATGTCCCATAAACACGATCACGCCGGCGCTGCAGAGGCGAGCGATGACGTCCGGCGTTGTCATTTCCGGCGCCAGAGTTATCAAGGTCACCAGGTCCGGCCTCAGCGACGTGATGATTTCCATCGCTTCGTCGTCAATCGTCCTGAATCGGGTGGCGTCGTGAACGCCTCTCCGCTCCGCGCTGAGGAATGGCCCTTCCAGGTGAATGCCCAGCACACCCGGTACTGCTTCCTGGTTTGCTCGCCGGACGGCGTCCAGCCCGGCGCGCATTACCTCGTAATGGTCGCTGATCAGGGTGGGCAGGAAGGCGGTGGTGCCGAACCTCGAATGTGCGTTTCCCATTATGCGCAGAGATTCCACGGTGGGCGTATTATTGAACAGTACGCCGCCTCCACCGTTTACCTGCATATCAATGAAACCCGGCGCCAGGACGCGGCCCTTAACGTCAGTTACAGCCGCTGTACCCTCCGTATAGCAACCATTCAACAATAGGCGCCTGACGATCCCCCGCTCGATGACAATCGAGCAGTTCTCATGCACCGTCTCGCCTGTGAATACCGTGGCATTGGTCAAAGCCGTAGTTTGCATCGTTCTATGTTTGTGTCGTTCGCATTTCTTCAGGTAACGAACGGAAGGATCGCTACAGCCTGCCGAAGCGTCACGAAGCACAGGTGCGGTAACAGTGCGGCTTAGACGGTAGCGGTTCCGGAATTCCGGGCGCCGACTATGGCCGCGCCCCGCACGCCGCTGGCATCGCCGTACCTTGCCGGCACGATCGCGGGCGGTTGGATGTCGCCGAACAAATGAACGGACAAGACCTGAGGCAGGCGATCGTAGAGTTCAGAAATACGGGACAATCCACCACCGATGACGATAATATCGGGATTGACGTGAAGTATCAGTTGGGAAAAACAACTGGCCAGACAGTCGATCCAGATGTCGAACACCTTCGCGCAGGACTCCGCGCCTTCGCGCATGCAGCGAACGATTTCCAGGGCCGACAGGCGGGACTCTGTCAGGTGCTTGTATATTCGCGAGAATCCTGGGCCGGATACATAACACTCTATGCACCCGGAGGCGCCGCAGCCGCAGCGGTAAAGAGGCAGGGCGTGACGCTCCAGCACGGTAGCCGCGATCGGCAAGTGCCCCCATTCGCCCGCCACTCCGTCTCTGCCGGTCTGCAACTGCCCGCGCACACAGTAGCCGCCCACGGCGCCCGTACCCAGGATCGCGCCGATAACGCGCTCATGGTTGCTGGCGGCGCCTCCGTTAGCCTCCGATAAGGCGAAAGCTCGGCCGTCATTGATAACGGCGACCTCCCGGCCCAAGGCCCGGGACAGTCCGGCCTTAACGTTACGACCGGTAAGGCACGGGACATTTGCCGAAAAGGACCTGCCGGTCTGATCGACGATGCCCGGCAGCCCGACGCCGACGGATCCCACCGACCCGAATTGAGCGTCGGCTCGTACAACGACATCGCTGATTGTCCGCAGAAATTCGTCATAATCGCCTGTCGGTGTGGCGATTCGGTGTGTGTGGGCGCGGTTCAGATCATGGTCGAAGACAGCGAACTCCGACTTGGTGCCACCGATGTCCAGACCGTAGAGCAATGTCAGACGCCCACCTCAAATTCGTCCGGCCGCTTGAAGGGATATATCCTGACCCCGTTAACCACTCTATTGACTTCTCCGGATGGACAGGGGCTGTCCGCCGCAACGCCCAGCGCCATGGCTTTGTGGAACGCGAGCATCTGGCAATAGACCGAATAGACCAGGGACAGCCAAACGTCGTCCAGGGGGGACGCGCCCGTTTCCTGTGGCCGCGTTTGCCCCGCCAGCGCAGTCGGGCTCAATTCCACTATTGCCGCGCAACGGCCGTCCCTGCGCAGTTCAGCGAGAAGATCCTCGTCGTACAATGACGTGTGCCGGTCACCGGACTTCAGGTGAACGACAAGGGTGGAATCGTCAATGATGATTTTCGGTCCGTGCCGAAACCCCAGTGGCGAGTCATAAATCGCGACCACGCCGCCCGCGGTCAACTCCAGGCACTTCAGCGCCGCTTCTTTGGCGGCGCCCAACAGGCAGCCGGCGCCCAGCACTGCGAGGCGGCGAAAATCACGCTGCGCCAGGCTCGCGACGCCTGCGGCGCCGCTGTCAAGCAGCTCTTCGGTCCAGTGGGCTACCCGCTCCAATTGACTCCGATTCGGCGTGAAAATGCTCAGGCACGACACCAGCATTGCTGTATAGCTGCTCGTCATGGCGAAACTACGGTCGTTGGTTTCCTCGGGCATCGTCAGGCACAGCATGTTCCTGTGTTCTCGCGCGCATGCCGCCAGGCGGCCCTCCGGGTTACAGGTCAGTATCAGGTGATGACAGTGGGACAGCAGTTGGTTCGCAAGCTCGATGCACGCCACGCTTTCCGGGCTGTCGCCGGAGCGTGCGAACGAGATCATGAGTGTCGGGATGTCATCCAGCAGATATTGAGCCGGGTCGGCGGCCAGGTCCGTGGTGCTTACGGACGCAATCTGGCGGCCCGTCGAATTACGGCGTTGTTTCCGCAGCCAGGCTGCAACCGTGTCACCGATGTAGGCGGAAGTTCCCGCCCCGCACAAAAGAATCCGCAGATTGGGCGCCGCGAGCCTGGGCGCCAGCCAATCATCAATTGTCTGCCGTGATTCGATGATCCGGGCGTGCGCCTCACGCCAGACGCGCGGCTGCTGGCAGATTTCGCGCGCCGTCCAAAGGCTGCTCCTGTTCATGAGCAGGCTGCTCTCAAGCCCCAGGTATCGGTCCACGCCTGCGCTCATCCCCGTGCCCGGCCGCCGAATGGCGGGAGTCGTAAACCTGAGTCCACTACGCGATGCCCCGGCATGCGTTCGAATATCTGGACGCGACCTGCAACGCCTGGTAAATGACGAGGTCGCGAGGCGCCGGGGCCAGTTCTCCGCGACGCACGGCCTGGTACTGGAAAGGCAGGTACTGGCTCAGCAATGGCAAGGGAATGCGAGTACCTGAAAGATTGCTGAACAATTGCTTGACCGCCTCGGAAACTTCCGGGCAATTCCAGTAGTATCGGATACGATCACTGTAACTGTATCGCCGGTACCATCTGGCTTGAGGCTCCTGTTGCGGATAGTGACTCATCCACTGCGCCGGGCTATGTCGCATGGCCTGCTCGCATACGGCGCGCAGTCCGGACGATGCGCTTTCACCGAGCAGTTCCGCTTCGATCGCGCTTAGCGCGAACAGTGCTTCGCGGACCGCAAATGTAAGTTGCGGGCCCACTTTCAGAATCGCAAAGTGATCGCGGAGCATCGCGCGATAGGATTCCGGACGCTGATAGTCCGTTGAATGCGCTTCATAGACGAGCCCCGGCAGATCATTCAACGCCTGGCTGAGTTTCCCCGCGCTGCCGGGATCGTAAGCGTGAACCGAGGAGTGGTTGAATTCCACACCCGGTTGTACGACAAGTCCGATTACCCGTGGCCACACGCCGGAAAGGCCACGGTCGGCAAACGCCGTCCGGTGTACGTCGATGGTCCGCTTCGCACGGTCCGGCGTAGTAACCGCAATCTTTTCGACGGGGTCCCTGGCCCCTCCCGGCGCGGGCACTTCGGTGCCTATTACGTAAACCGGCCGTGCGCTCATTCGGCGGGCGTCCGCGGCCCGTTCGGCCGCTTCGCAGAGTTCCGCCGCGCGCTCGGCCACTATTGCGTCGCCCGGGTGTTCGGTGTCGTCTGCGCAGGCCATGCTGGTATCGAGATGGATCTTCAGAAAGCCCGCGTCCACGTATCTCATCACCAGGTCGCGCGCTTTGGCCATTGCCGCGTCCGACTTGTCGCGGGTCCAGCATACCGGTCCCAGGTGATCTCCGCCCAGCACGATCCGGTCGAGCGAGAGTCCTGCGTGATCGGCAATCCGGGCAATGAACGGCAGGAAATCATCCGGGCGCATCCCTGTGTACCCACCGAACTGGTTGACTTGGTTGGCGGTTGCCTCGACTACCAGCGGTCTTTGATCCCTTTTTGCCTGGATCATGGCCGCTTCCAGCGCCAGGGGATGGGCAGTGCACACGGAGTAGATACCCACGGGGCGCCCGCGCTGATTTTCTGTCAGAATATCCAGAACCTCGTTCAAGGTATCCTCGGCGGCCATCAAGCGTTTCCCTCAGCGTGTTCGTGATGGCCAGCGGTCAAGTTTGTGTCCCGCCACCGAGTAATAGAGAACGAAAAGGTAACAGGGAATCATGATTCCGTAACCGGCGCGGGGGTCTGTGGAAGAATCGGCAATCCACCCGAACACGATCGGCATGATGGCTCCTCCGGCAATGGCCATGATGAGCAACGCCGAACCTGTTCCGGTGTCGTTCTTGTCCAAGCCACGCAAAGCCATCGGCCAGATGGCCGGCCACATAAGCGCGTTGGCCAAACCGAACAGCGCAACAAACAGGACAGCGTCGGGAATGGCCCCGAATCCCGTCCACGCGAGCGTGACCGACCAGACCCGATCCGAATCCAGGTTCCCGGTCAGCGCCAGGACGGACATCAAGATACCTAAGCCCGCCGATGCCGACAGTGCTTTTTCCTGGGTTATCCAGCGCGGGATAACGATGATGCCCAGCAGGTAGCCGAGCATCATGAACGCCATCGTGTATGCGGTAAGCTGACCGAAGTGCGAGACGCCCAGATCGCGGCCAAAGAGGCCGATCGTATCGCCGGCCACTACCTCTGCTCCCATATAGAAGAAGAGTGCGACTACGCCGAGAACCAAGTTGGGGTAACGCAAAATACTGCGCCGCTGCCCGCCGGATCTGCCCTCATCGGGAAATTCGGGAACAGGCAACGGAGAGAACCTGATATAGGCTGCCAGCAACAGCAGAATCCCGGCCATGATGAGGTAAGGCTCAATGAGCCGAGCCGAAAGTTCACGAAGTTGGAGCAGTTTTTCTGCGGGTGAAAGTGAATTCAGGAGCGCTTCGTCGAACCGGGACACATCAGTCAGCACCAGGGCGGTAAACGCCAAGGGAGCGATAATCCCCGCGCCCTTGTTGAGTAAACCCATGAGGCTGATTCGGACCGCCGCGGTTCGAGCCGGGCCGATCAGCACTACGTAGGGGTTGGCGGCAGTCTGGAGAATAGCCAGGCCGGTGCCCAGCACGAACAGGCCGGCGAGGAACAGGCTGTAAGTGCGTAGCAGGGCGGCGGGAACAAAAACCAGCGCCCCGGCGACCATCAGCAGGAAGCCGAGGGCCAAACCGCTTTTATACCCGGTTCGGCGCAACACCAGGGACATCGGCAAAGCCATGACAGTGTAGGCGATGTAAAAGGAGAGAGTAACGAGATACGCCTGCATGTGACTCAACTCGCACGCAATCGCAAGGAATGGGATCAGAGCACCATTCAGCCAGGTAACGAATCCGAATATGAAAAAAAGGCCACCGATGATCAGCATGGCCACCGTGTTGGTTCTGTTCCTGCTGCCCAGTGTCATGAATCAGCCTGGCTGGTGGTTGGCAATGTGCCGCCGGGTCTTGCGGGAGTGTCCCGAAGCCGGGCTCCCGAATCCTCCGAATTGCGCCTGTCAGCCGGTCAGAGGGACTGCTTCAGTTCGTCCTGCACAACTAACCGGAAGCATAACACCAAAGATTTATATTTTACAACCTTTCGTTAACGGCAAATCATAAACTTGCGAAAGGAAAATCGCCGCGGCGGCCGCTCCGCTTACGGTGGGTCACTGACTACGCGTACATCTACGCCGGCATCAAGCAGCGTCTTTAAGGTGTCCGCGGCGATGCCGTTATCCGTCACAAGCATGTCGATGTCGGTATGCCGGCATATGACGTGCGGCCCGCGTTTGCCGAATTTGGAGGAGTCCGCTACCAGTATGACTTGAGTGGCTACGCTTCGCATCACACGATTCAAGCTGGCCTCGGGCTCAAAGTGCGTCGTAACTCCCACTTTCGTGTCAATGCCGTCAGTCCCGAGAATCAGGCGGTCAAAATGAAAAAAACGGAGGCTTTCTTCGGCCTGCCTTCCATAGAACGACATGGATTTCTTTCGCAGCATACCGCCTGTCACCAGTAGATCGATGCCCTCAGCGCTCGCCAGTGCGGACGCGACGTTGAGCCCGTTGGTCATCACAGTAAGGTTGGAGCGCCCGACAAGACACAGCGCTACTTCTTCGGTCGTGGTGCCGGAGTCGAACAGGATGCTCCGCACCTCCTCGTCGATAAGGTCGGCTACGGCTTTCCCGAGGCGCCGCTTGATGGGCAGGTTTTCCTTGTACTTTTCCTGGACGGACAGTTCACGTGCCAGCCGGGTGCTTGCTATCGCCCCGCCCCGGGAACGCACTACCAGCCCTTTTTTGCTTAACGCGTTGAGATCGTTGCGAATCGTAACGGCTGAGACTTGGAGTTGCCTGACCAACTCCCCGACATTAACTTTGCCCCTTGTCTCTGTCAGCCGGACAATTTCGCTGCGTCGTTCGATCAGGGTTAGCATCGATAATTCTCGAGGCGGAGTTGCGGAATCGTAATCGTTTTCGTTTGCTTTCACAACTGACGTGCCGAACCCCCACTTTGCCTCGTCCAGCGGCGAAGGACGCCGTTGGCGAACCTCGTCGGTGTGCTGGATTTCCGCAATCAGCCGTTTCAGGTGTTCTTCGCGCGCGTTTGGCAAGAGCCCGAATCTCTTCGATCCGGTCCACGAATTCTGCGCTGCGGTCCTCGGCGATTACTTTTCCCAGCAGAGACCGCAGGGTGTGTACGTCATCTCGCATCGACGCGGGAAGCGCGTCGTAGGCGCGTGGCGAAACGCCGGCCTGCCTCGCAGTCTCAGCCACTTTGATCAGAGCCGCTACGTTGAAGTGAGCCGCTCAGGTAGCGGTGGAGTTCAGGCAGGCGGCGTTCAGGTCGGCGCGCGTCGGCCAGGTGTCCGGTGACTGGCCGCTGAACGAGTCCACCGCCACCGTAAACAGATTGGGCAGCACGGCGTCGTCCCATTCCGGCCCGTCCTTGCCGGTGCGCAGAATCACGAGTTCCCGCGAAGGAATCATGTACAGCCGCTGGTCGCCGGCGCCGTCGAGGAAGAAGACGTCGCGGGCCACGAACGGCTCCGAGTGCAGGTTGCCCATGAACTCGATACCCGGATCGTACTTGCGCAGGGGCTCATGCGAGGTCCCCAGCCAGAGCTGCATGCCGTAGTTCTCGTTGGCCGCCGACGGCTTGGTCATTTCATCCACCCAGCCTTCCGGAATCACCTGTTGGCCCGCGTAGCAGCCGTTCTGCATCAGGGCCTGGCCGATCCGCGCCCAGTCCTCGATCGCGGTCCACATGCAGCAGTCGGTATGTACCATGCCGTCTTCCCGGTCCAGAAGAAGCCAGCCATCGCGCAGCCCCAGCGGCGCCCAGAGCTTTTCCGAAAGGTAGTCGGCAAAGCGCTTGCCCGTAGCGCGCTCCACCAGGATTCCGGCCACCTGGCTGTTGGGATTGGCGTGCGAGAAGGCCGTTCCCGGCGGCGCGTAGATGCCTACGTCCAGGTTGGCGGTGACGATGTCGGTACCCATGGTCCGCGCCAGGCGCGCCGAGCCCGGATAGAAGGCGAACGTCTCCTCAAGGCCCCCGGCCATGTTCAGAAGGTCGCGGACGGTAATGGCGCGGCGTTCGTCCGTGTCCCATTCCGGGAGGAAATCCGCCGCCGGCTGATCGACCGACTCCATGTGGCCGTCGGCGATGGCGTGGCCCACCATTATCGAAGTCAGGACCTTGGTCAGCGAATGGGTGCTGAATTCGGACTCCGCGGTCTGGTCGTTGAAGTAACTGGCATGGGCCAGCCGCCCCTTGTAGAGCACCACCAGCGAATCGCTGTCCTGCTGCCCGGCCCACGTGGCCGCTTCCCGGTAGACGGCGGGATCGATCGGGTTATCCGCCTCCGGCCAGGCCTCCAGCGGGATCGTGTCGCCGCCGGCCACAAGCTCCTGCGGGTCGTACCAGGCGCGCGCGGGGCTCATGGGATTGCCGGTCAGCGAGATGGCGTAGCGCTTGGCGTAGATGCCGTACCAGCCGAACCGCGCAGGCAGAAAAAACAGAATGCCGATCACTGCGATGACGATCAGAATCCACTTGCCGGTCTTGGCAAGTCCTCTGAGTATGCGTTTGAGCATGGTGTCTCCTTGATTATTTCGTGGGCCGCCCGGGCAGTATTCCGCCGTAGAGAATCGCCCCGCCGTACATGGGCGACTGCCACAATTGCTCGGAAAAGCGCGGAATGGCCATGGCCGCGACCGGGAAGCACTGGACGAAGTAGTTTGGTCTTATGGGAAGTCCCTGCAGGGCGTAGCAGAAGAAGTCGCGGTCATCGATGTGCCAGAACCCGTCCACGCCTTCCATGCTGGAGTTGACCGAGCCGTCCTTGTTGAAATAGGCGTCAAAGGCGAATTCCTGCTCCTCGTCCACCCAGCGGTAGTGGGTGGTGTTGTGCATCAGGTGGTTCCAGAAGCTCGGAAAGCGCTCGGCGGGCGAATGGCCCCTGGGCGTTTCGAGGGCGGCAATGTCGATTTCCGGACGTGGCCAGTCCGCGCCGCCCGTTTCCATCATCATGAACGAGATCATGGCCAGGCGGTCGCGGTCGGGTACCGGTTCGGGAATGAGCATGGTGTTGCCGGGCAGGTAGCCGTCGGGGTTGGCGAGCCAGTCGTCCACCCGGTCCGGCGTCCAGGCAAATTCAACCTTCTTGAGCGTTTCGGAATAGCTGAATTCCTCCCGCGAGCCGGCGGTCCGGCCGATCACCTGCCACAGGTTGGGCCCGGCCAGGTGCAAGGCGTCTTCGGCCAGCGTGTGGCAGGCGCTGCAGCGTTGCTGAAAGGCGAGGCGTCCTCTTACGTAGTCGGCCCCGGCGAGCGTCTCGCGCGTGAGACGCTCCTGCGCCCCGGCGGGGGAAGTCGGCAGCTGCCAGACGATGGCGGCAAGGGCGATGAGCGCTGCGACGCGTTTCATATCATGTCGCTCCGTATTTCCCGACCATGTATTTCACCGATGACCCGATGAGTTCTTCCAGTATGGAAAGATCCACGTCGTCGAGTTTGTTGATGTAAAGACAGGATTTGCCGGTCTTGAACTTGCCCAGCCTCACCATCAACGCGTCGTAGCGCGTGAACCCCGGCATGATGTAGATGGTAAGCGCTTTCTTGCGCGGCGAGAAACCGGTGACGAGAAAGTCCCCTTCGCGGCCGCTGTCGTACCGATAGTGATATTCGCCAAAGCCGACAATGCTCGGCCCCCACATTTTCGGCTCCCAGCCGGTGATCCGCTCCATCATCGACTTGACCCTTCGTGCGTCTTCCCGCCGGCGCTCGTTTTCGATGGCAGCCAGGAACGCATCGACGCTGGCGCTGGTTTGACGTGTCTTGTTCTGGCTTCTCGTCATTCAGGCGGCCGTTCAACCTGAAGAATCCCGCGAATGATCATATTGGGAATGAAGGCTTCGTCGAAGCCCTTGTCGCGGGGCGGCGGGTAGCCCATCCGCAGCACGATGAGGTCCAGCCCGGGGCTGATCCAGACCCGCACCTTGCCCCCGCCGTCCAGGTAAAACAGGTCGTCAACGGCAAAGGGCTCCGAGTGATAGTTGGCGAAGTTCGGGGGCATGCTCGGGTAGTAGGGGCGCCGCTCCATGAAGACCGTGTCGGTCCAGATCTGAAAACCGTAGTTCGGGTTGGGTTCCGAGCCGGTGAGCATCTCATCCACCCAGCCGTCCGGAAGCAGTTGCGTGCCGTCGGGCAGCCGCCCATCGTTCATCAGCAAGTGGGCCACCCGCATCCAGTCCGCCGGTGCCGACAGAAAGCAGCAATACGAGATGACATTGCCCTCAAGGCCGTCCAGGCGCATGGCGCCGCGCTGCGCGCCCATGGGCCGCCAGAGCTTCTCCCCCAGGTAGTGAGCGAAGTTCCTGCCGGTGGCCCGGTGAATGATCATGCCGGCGAGCTGTGTATTGGGATTGTTGTGCGCAAAGGTCTTGCCCGGTTCGTCTACCAGCTCGAACGAGAGCACGGTGCCGTAAATGTCGGTCCCCTCCACCAGCTGCATGCTTTTGGAGTACGGCTGCGGCCCCTGACCGCGCTCGCCGAACGGAAGCTCCAGGCCGGTCGTGTTATGCAGCACCTGGCGCACCGTGATCTGCCCGCGCGGATCGCCCTTCCATTCCTGGATGTAGTTTTCGACCGGGTCGTCGAGGCTCTCGATGTCGCCGTCAGCCAGGGCAAAGCCGGCGACGATTCCGTGCAGGGTCTTCACCCAGGAATGGGAACTGATCGGCGAACTCTCGTGAAATCCTTCCATGAACTCGGCATGACGGATCTTGCCCTTGTGATAGATCATGAAGGCCTGCGTTTCGCGTTCCATCGCATAGCCGGAAGCAGCGGCGATCGCCCCCGAGTCGATGGTGGCCGGCTCGCCCGGTTCGGCGCTTGGCAAGAACGGCTGCGAAACGCCCCCATCCACCAGGATCATGGGGTTGTACCAGGTCTGGGGCTGGCGGAAAGCAGTCTGGTCGGGCTGGTCACGCCAGCGCCGCCAGAAATGAAAATCCTGCGCCTCCACCTCGTTGACCCAGTCCACCCGGGCCTGGATATCCTCGGGCGTCATTTGCGTATTCGGCTGCCCTTCGGCGGCCATCGCGCCTGCCGCGAGCAGCGCCGCGGCGGAAATCCCCAGCATTTTTTTCATTGGCTTGCTCCCTTTCATTTCAGCCCCGCCAGCAAAAGATTGGGAAGACGCGCGTCGTCCCAATCGGTCGCCAGCGCGCCGGTGCGCACGATCACCATGTCGGCGCTCGGAATGATATATACGCGCTGCCCGCCGAAACCGTCGAAATAGGCCACGTCATCGGCCGCAAACGGCTCGGAATGATAGCCCCGCAGCGTGGCCTTGGAGTTGTAGACGCGCTGCTCGACGTGTTCGTTGCCGAGCCACGTCAGGAAGCCGTAGTTCGGATTGTTGGGCCCGGGCGTGCGGATTGCCGCGATCCATTCCTCCGGCACCACCTGCCGGCCGTTCGCGTGGCCGTTGTCGAGGTGCAGCAGGCCCAGCCGCAGCCAACCGCGCGCGGGAATGTCGAGGCAGCAGTAACTGCGCGCCATGCCGCCCGCGGTATCCATCTGCACCCAGGCGTCGCCGGCCCCCAGCGGCTTCCAGAGCGCCTCCGAAAGATAGTCCGTGTACGGGCGCTCCGTGGCGTTTTCGATCACCAGGCCGAGGATCAGCGGATTGATGCTGTTGTATTCGAAGCTCGTGGCCGGCGGCTCCACCGCCGTTTGCGCCAGAGTGGTCGGGCGCATGTCCTGGCCGATCAGCAGGCCCATCATCGGCCCCAGGCTGCCGAAGGCAAAGGTGGGGAAATCAATCCCGCTGCTTTGCCAGAGCGCCTGGCGAATCGTGATCGCCGAGCGCTCGTCGCCAGCCCACTCGGGAAGGTAATAGCTGACGGGATCGTCCGCCGAGGCAATGTGTCCGTCGGCGATGGCGACTCCCACGAGAAGGGCGACCACCGACTTGTGCATGGACTGTGTTGAAGTGAGCGTGTTTTCGTTCGCGCCTTCGTAGTAGTGCTCAAGCTGAATCCGACCGCTGCGCCATACGATCAGCGCATCGGAGCCGGTCTCGGCGCCGTAGTCCAGCGCCGCCTGCAGGCTCTCGATGGACAGGGCGCTCTCGCCTAACGAGGCTTTCGGCAGGGGTGTTTCGGGGCTTCCCGGCACCAGCTGCATGTGGCCGGGCCGCTTGCCGGCGAACTGCCCGAAGAAGCGAACGGTTTCCGTGGGCTTGGCGACCAGGAAACCCAGTGCCAGCAGCGCCAGCAAGCCGACAATTCCGCCTGCCGCCCACGCCAGCGCCAATCCAATTGCGCGCAGCAGTCTCTTCATGGTGCGAACTTTCAGAGAAGCCAAAGAGGCGTAATCATATCCGTCGGTTCGACGGGCCATTCACGAACGACACCAGGCGCCCCCGGGCTATAGCGAACCGCGAGTGCCCGTGTCACCCGTGAATTCCACTACGACGCCGAGTGATGGTATTCTGGTCCATAGATTTCTGACATCACGATAGGAGACACAGTCCATGCGCAGCCTCCCACAGCGCATCATGGCGCACGCCGAAAGCCTTCCGGAGGCCACGCCGCTGTGTCCGGGTGCGTTGCTTCACCTCGGAAAACGCGCGGCGGTGGACCAAGCATTGTCGCGCCTCGCCCGTTCCGGCAAGCTTATGCGCATCTGCCAGGGCGTGTACATGCGCCTTGTCGAGACCCGTTTCGGTGTAAGGGGGCCCAGAATCGGCCAGGCGCTCGCGGCGCTGTCCGGGCTATGGGGTGAGACGGTCGTGCCGTGCGGCGGGTCCGCAGCCAACTGTCTGGGCCTGACCACCCAGAATCCCGTCCGGATGGTCTATCTTACGTCGGGTCCCAGCCGCCGGTTGCATTTCGGGGCACACGAGGTCGAACTGCGCCACGCTCCGCGCTGGCAACTGGCGGCGCCGCACCGCACGGCGGGAAACGTCATCCGCGCCCTGGCATGGCTCGGCCCCGAGGAAGTCGAGGACGGCTTGGAGACAGTTTTGCCGACGCTCTCCGCGGAAGATCTCAACGAGCTTTCGATCGCGCGCGCGTTGATGCCGAACTGGATAGCCGAACCTGTCAGCGCGCGTCTGCCGCATGGCTGAAGCACGCTACCAGGACCTGTCGGACACCGAACGTCGCGATGCTCTGGAGGTCGTGGAACGCGCCAGCGTCCACAAGGCGCATCTGCTGGAGAAGGACATCTGGGTTGTCGCAACACTCGGCGTTTTGTTCCACGCGCCCTTTGCGGAGCACTTGATCTTCAAGGGCGGCACTTCGCTGTCCAAGGTGTGGCAAGCGATCCGACGATTCTCCGAAGATGTCGACATCACCTACGACATCCGGGCGTTCGCGCCGGACCTGGTGGCGGACACTGGCGACGAGGCGCTTCCACCCACGCGCAGTCAGCAGAAGCGCTGGACGCGCGCAATCCGCGCACGCCTCGATGAATGGGTCCGGGACCAGGCTTTGCCGGTTGTGAGGAAAGGACTGGCGAACGCCGGTTTCACTGCGGACGTGCACGCCGACGAGGACCGACTCTTCGTTCGATACGAGTCGCTGTTTGAGGAAATCGACTTTGTGCGGCCAGAGGTCAAGCTCGAATTCGGCGCTCGATCAACCGGCGACCCGCATGCGAGCAGGCCTGTCGTCTGCGACGCGGCGGCGTTTCTGCCCGATCTCATGTTTCCCGAGACACGCCCCTGCGCCATGCTGGCGGAGCGAACGTTCTGGGAGAAGGCGACTGCCATTCACGTCTATTGCCGCCAGGAACGGCGGCGTGGCGAACGTCTTTCGCGGCACTGGCACGATCTTGCGCGGCTCGACGAAGCCGGGATTGTAGCGAGCGCATTGGCCGACCGTGAACTCGCCGGCTCCGTCGCCCGCCACAAGACCATGTTTTTCACCGAAAACGATGCCCGCGGCGAGCGGATCGACTATGAGGCGGCGGTGTCCGGTGGCTTGCGACTCATCCCGTCCGGGACGGCGCATGCGGTGCTCGCGGACGATTACGCAAGAATGCAGGCCGATGGCATGCTGCTTGACGAGGGAGAACCGTTCGATGCGCTTATGGAGCAGTGTGCCGACATTGAGAGCCGCGCCAACAGCTTGAAGGCATTATGACGCTGACTCCTCAATCACTTGTGCCTGTTTGTCGCCGCTTCGGTTACGGCATACTGAGAGCGTCGCGAGGACAGACCGTCAGGCACGCGGTGGTATTTTTCCGCTGTTATCCGGGGCTCCGATTTGTGAGCGTGCGTACGCATAGAATTCCACTATCGGAGCCTCCTGGTTCTTAACGGTGAACGGTAAGCACTACGCAAGCGATCCTCAGTCCCTGCGTGCCCTGGTCCGGCCCGACGCCGTGCATCGCGACCTGTATATCTCCGAGGAACTCTACGGGCTGGAACTTGAGCGCCTGTGGCGCAACACTTGGATCTACATGGGTCACGACAGTCAGGTTCCGAAGCCGGGCGACTTCTATACCGCGGAAATCGCCGGCTCGCCGCTGGTCATGCTGCGGGGCCGCGACGGGGAAGTTCGCGTTTTCCTGAACCGCTGCGCGCACAAGGGCACCCGGGTGGTCAGTGCGGTCGAAGGAAATTGCGGAAGCACGCTGCGGTGTCCGTACCACGGCTGGACCTATCGCCTCGACGGCAGCCTGAGGACCGTTCCGCTGAAGGGCGGCTACCGGGAAACGAACATTTCCGATTCGGCCCACTGGCAGGGACTGGCGCAGGTACCCAACGTGGAGATCTACCGCGGCTTTGTGTTCGTGCGCCTGAGCAACGAGGGCCCGGATTTTCGCGAGTATTTCGGCGATTCGCTGAGCTCCATCGACAATATGGCCGACCGCTCGCCGGAGGGACGGCTGGAGATCGCCGGCGGCGTGCTGCGCTATGACCACGACTGCAACTGGAAGATGTTCGTGGAGAACCTCAATGACGCCATGCACCCGATGGTGGCGCACCAGTCCTCGGCGGGTATCGCCAAGCGGCTTTGGGAGGAGGAGGGCGACGACGGGACCCCGCCGATGGTGGTGCAGCAGTTTGCGCCCTTCGTGAACGACTACGACTTCTTCGACGGGATGGGCGTGAGGATCTACGAGAACGGCCACTCGTACACGGGCGTGAAGTTCTCGATCCACTCGAAGTACTCGGCGGTGGCGGAATACGAGCGGCAAATGTTCGAGACCTACGGCGAGGATCGCGCCCGCGCCATCCTGGGCGAAAACCGCCACAACACGGTTTACTTCCCCAGCCTCACGATCAAAGGCGCGATCCAGGCGATTCGCGTGGCCCGGCCGCTGGCGGCGAACAGGACGGTGCTGGAAAGCTGGACGTTTCGCCTGGCGGGCGCGCCCGAAGAGCTGCTCAAGCGCACGATGACGTATTCGCGGCTGATCAATGCCCCCACTTCGGTGGTCGGGCACGACGATTTGCACTGCTACAGCGAGATACAGAAGGGGCTGCATGCGGAGGGCAACGAGTGGGTGAGCCTGCATCGCAACTACGACACTGCCGAGAACGAGGGCATCGCCGGCGTTTACAACGGCACGAGCGAGGTGTCGATGCGCGGCCAGATGCGCGCCTGGCTCAAATACATGCTTCCGCCTAAGGCCGCCGCATGACGATCCCGCCTGCTCTCCGCCCCCTGTCTCGCGGGAGACGCATGAACCCATCCATGGGGCTTGGCGGCGACTTCCCTGTCGCCGACACTCCCGCGAGACAGGGGGCGGAGAGCAGGCTCACGCCGGCGCCGGGTGATTAAGGTATGAAGGGCCGAGGACCGGGGGAGGGGGAGTTGGTGCGGTTTGTGTATCGGGAGGCGCGGCTGATCGATGAGAAGCGGCTGGACGAGTGGTACGAGCTGTTTGCGGAGGACGCGCTGTACTGGATGCCGCTGGTGCGGGGTCAGCCGGATCCGCACAGCCACACTTCGCTGTTCTGCGAGGACAAGTTCCTGCTCAAGGTGCGCATCGAGCGGCTGAAGAACCCGCTGTCGCATTCGCAGCAGCAGCCGAGCTTTTGCCAGCACGTCCTGCAGCGTCCCGAAACCGTGCGGAGCGACGACGAGGCACAGGAATACGAACTGCGCACGCCCTTCGTCTACCTCGAATCCCGGCTGGACGAGCAGTTCACGCTGGGAGGCGTGGCGCATCACACATTGCGCCGGGAAGACGGTCAAATCAGGATCGCGGTCAAGCGCATCGAACTGTTGAACCGCGACGCGGCGCTGCCGTCGATACAGCTTTTCCTGTGAGCATCGCGGCCTCGGGCACCGTGGCGCGGGGCCTCGAGGAGGCATCTCGACGGCACGGCGAAAAGCCGTTCTTGCGGATTACCCGGGACACGGCTGAGCGTACGGGGATCGAGCCAGGCGATCTGAGCTATGCGCAGGCGTGGGATCGCACCCAGGCGCTTATCAACGAATTCGAGAGCCTGGCGGACGGCGCTCCGCAACGCGTGGCGCTGCTGCTGGAGAACCGCCCGGAGATGTTTCTGCACTGGCTGGCGCTGAACGCGCTGGGCATATCGGCCGCGCCGCTGAATCCGGCCTGGCGCTCCGCGGAGCTTGGCTATGCGCTGGCGCACAGTGAAGCACGGCTGGTGATCGCCTTGCCGGAGCGCGTGGACGAATTGCAGGCGGTGGTGCGGCAGGAAGGGCTTAACGTGCCGGTGTGCGCGCCCGGCGAGGAGTTGCCGCGACTGCGATCGCGGTCCGGGGTCGGTCGGCAACCTGAGGATGCCGCCGATCGCGAATGCGCGCTCCTGTATACCTCGGGCACCACGGGGAAGCCCAAGGGCTGCATGCTTGGCAACCGCTATTTCACGATCATCGGCGACTGGTACACGGCGCTGGGCGGCTTGTGCGCGCTGGACAAGGCAGGGGATTGCCTGATCACGCCGCTGCCCATGCACCACATGAACGCGATGGCCTGCTCGACCATGGTCATGCTGGCCAACGGAGGCTGCATTGTTCCCCTGGACCGGTTTCACCCGCATAGCTGGTGGCGGGAAGTCAGGGAATCGGGCGCGACCATCGTTCATTACCTGGGCGTGATGCCGGCGATCCTGCTCAAGCTGGAGGAAGATCCGCTGGAGCGCCGGCACAGCGTGCGTTTCGGGTTCGGGGCCGGCGTCGGCAGCCGCCAGCACGTGCCGTTCGAGGAGCGCTTCGGGTTCCCGTTGGTGGAGGCCTGGGCGATGACCGAAACCGGTGCGAGCGCCGCGATGATCGCGAACCACGAGCCGCGCAAGCGCGGAACGGCCTGTTTCGGCCGGCCATTGCCGGCGGTGGACGTTCGCATCGTCGATGACGAGGCGAAAGAAGCGCCCGCGGACCAGCCGGGCGAGATGTGGGTGCGCCATGCGGGCAGCGACCCCCGGCTGGGTTTTTTCTCGGGTTATTTCAAGAACGCTGCAGCCACCGAAGCGGCCTGGGAGGGCGGATGGTTCCATACCGGCGACATCGTGGCGCGCGACGCCGATGGCGACATGCATTTCATCGACCGCAAGAGCAACATGATCCGACGAAGCGGCGAGAACATCGCCGCCGTGGAGGTGGAAGGAATCCTGGCCGGCCACGATGCCGTTGCCGAAGCGGGCGTTGTGGCGGTGCCTGACGAAATACGCGGGGATGAAGTCTTCGCCTGCATAAGACCCAAAGGCGGAAGCGGGGAAGCCGGCGAGGCGGAGTCGCTGGCGGAAACGCTGGTGCGGTATTGCCTCACGCGGCTCGCCTACTTCAAGGCGCCCGGGTACGTTACGTTTGTGGATGACTTGCCCCACACCACCACGGAAAAGCTGGACAGGGCGGCGCTGAAGTCATTGGCCGCGGAATTGAGAGAGCGCGGCGACTGCGTGGACACGCGCGCAATGAAGCGGCCTTCGCCGAACCCTGCGAGCGAGGGCGTCTCGCCCTCCACGAAGGCGTCCCTCCCTCCCTCCCAGGTGGCCTCGCGCGCAACATGACCCGTCAAGATTACAAAGGCGTCGCACTGGTCGCGCCGGTGACCGTGCCCTACCGGCGCTACTCCACTCGCGACGCGCACTGGTGGATCGCCCGGGCCCTGGCGGGGCTGCTGAAGGATACCGGGCTAAACAAGGACGACATCGAAGGCCTGGGCATATCCAGCTTCACCCTCGCCCCGGACACCGCGGTCGGCCTGACGCAGCACCTGGGAATGTCGCTGCGCTGGCTGGACCATGTGCCCATGGGCGGCGCTTCCGGCGTCGTCTGCCTGAGGCGGGCCGCGCGCGCGGTACAGTCGGGCGACGCGGAAATCGTCGCCTGCATCGCCGGCGACACGAATCATGTGGACACCTTCCGGCGCACCCTGTCAACCTTCAGCCGCTTCGCCCAGGATGCCGTATATCCGTATGGGTCGGGCGGCCCCAACGCCAGCTTCGCCTTCATCACCGACTGGTGGATGCGGGAGTTCGGAGTGCAACGGGAGGATTTCGGCAAGCTGTGCGTGGCCCAGCGGCGCAATGCCATGGACAATCCGTATGCGTTACTCCGCAAGCCGCTCGACCTCGATGACTATCTCGGCGCGCGAATGATTGCCGAACCGCTGCGCCTGTTCGACTGTGTCATGCCGTGTGCCGGAGCGGACGCCTACCTGGTCATGACTGCGGAGCGCGCCGATGCCCTGGGGCTGGAATCCGTGCGGCTGCTGGGCGCGATCGAACGGCACAACGCCTTTCCGGACGACCCGGTGCAGGTGCGCGGTGGCTGGGAGGCCGATCGCGATGAACTGTGGGAGCAGTCCGGCGTGGGGCCCGACGACATGGACTTTTTCCAGGCCTACGACGACTATCCCGTGATTACGCTGATGCAGATCGAGGAACTGGGCTTCTGTCCGTCCGGAGAGGGTGCGGCCTTTGTCCGCGAGCACGAATTCGCCTATGACGGCGACTGCCCGCTGAACACCTGCGGCGGACAGCTATCGATGGGCCAGGCAGGGGCGGCAGGAGGCTTCCTCGGGCTCGTCGAGGCCATGCGCCAGCTCTTGCGCCGCCCGCTCGGCAGGCAGGTAGCGGACGCTACGCATGGCGCGGTCTCCGGGTTCGGCATGATCAACTACGATCGCGGACTCTGCAGCGCCGCCGCGGTTCTTGCGCGCCCCTAGCAGCCCGTGGCAAAAGCCCCGCTGCATTCGACTGGCGATCCATCCCGCCTGGACAGCGTTGCTTGTCGCTCAAATATGTCAAATATTCTCGCTCCTCGCGCCTTGCCAGGCGGGCGTCTCGCCAGTCTCGGTGCGACGCGGGGTTCCGCCACGGGCCGCTAGAAAATGTCTTCAAGACCCAGGCTCAAGAACCCTGTCCTGCGCACTCGGCAGCCGCTGACGCCGCCCATGCCGCGCAGCCGCGCCGCCCTGGGCCTGACTGCGCAGGCGGCCGAAGGGCGTTTCGCCTTGCAGCGTTGCGAGGAATGCGGGCAGGTGCAGTATCCGCCGGTGGACAGTTGCCGCGCCTGCCTCTCCGGGGAATTGTTGTGGACGCCGATGTCGGGCCGGGGGGAACTCCTGACCCACACGAAGCTGCATCACAGCAACGATCCGTTTTACCGCGAGCGCCTTCCCTGGCGCCTGGGGCTGTTGCGCCTCGAGGAGGGACCGGTAGTGGTGGCTCACCTGCACCAGGAATGCCCGCCACCGCCCGCGCCGGTGCGGGTAACGGCTAAACTGGACAAGGCGGGAAGAGGCGTGCTGGTGGCGCTGCCCACCGGCGATACACGAGACATGAGCACAGATCCACGGAACGGCGAATTTTCTTGCGATCCCAGGTTCCGCAAGGTCCTGGTGACGGACGGCAAGAGCCGGGTGGGCCAGGCGCTGGTTCACGAGCTTGCGGAGGCCGGCGCGGCGGTGATCTGGGTGGGCCAGGCCGAGCCCTGGAAGAAATACGATGGGCAGGAAGCGGTCGGGAAGCTGCCGCAGGTAACGGTCGTGCCGCTGGACCTGACGGACGAACGCGGCGTCATGCGCATCGGGGCGGAGATCGGCGCACGGGTCGACATTCTCATCAACAATGCCGAGGTGCACCGTACGGAAGGAATCGCGACCCGGGCCGGCGCCGAGCTTGCCCGGCGAGAGATGGAAGTCAACTACCTGGGCCTGTTGCGGCTGGCTCAGGCCTTCGGCCCCGCAATGCGGTCCCGCGCCGCCGATGGGGGCGCATCGGCGGCGGCCTGGGTCAACGTGCTGAGCGTGTATGCCTTGAGCAACTATCCCCCGCACGGCACCTATTCGGCATCCAAGGCAGCGGCGCTTTCGCTTTCGCAGTGCCTGCGCGCGGAAATGCAGGATTCCGGCATCCGCGTAATGAACGTGTTCCCAGGTCCCGTGGACGAGGAATGGAACCAGCCCATGCCGCCGCCCAAGCTGGCGCCGGAAAGGCTGGCCCGGGACATTGTCCTCGGCCTGCGCGACGGTGTCGAAGACCTCTATCCGGGGGACGTGGCCCGCGAATGGGTCGAGCGCTGGCGCGACAACCCCAAGGTGCTGGAGCGCGAACTGGCGCTGGAGGCGCAATGAGCGCGCCGCGCGTGTGGCTTACCGGCGCCAGTTCCGGAATCGGTGCCTGCCTGGTCAAGATGCTCGCGGAGCAGGGCTCGGAGGTCGTTTGTTTTTCCCGCCGCCCGGCAGCGGCGGAATCGCCCCGCGTGAAGTCCGTCGCGGTGGACCTTGCCGATCCGGATGCGACCCGCCAGGCCTTCCGGGAAGCTGCCGAGGGTTTCCCCGCCAACTGCCTGGTGCACAACGCGGGCGTGATCCGCGAAAGGCCGCTGCCGGAAGTCACCCAGGACGACATGGATGCACTGTCCCGCCTGCACATGGGCGCCGCGGTGGCGATGGTGCAGGCCAATCTGGACTGCATGCGCGAGGCCGGCTGGGGCCGCATCGTGCTCATGTCCAGCCGGGCGGTCGTGGGGCTGGCCGGGCGAACTGCGTACGCATCCACCAAGGCCGGGATGCTGGGCCTGGCGCGAACCTGGGCGCTGGAACTCGCGCCGCTGAAGGTGACCGCGAACGTCATTCTGCCGGGGCCGATCGCCGACACCGAAATGTTCGATGACGTCGTCCGTCCCGGAAGCGAACGCGCCAGCCGCCTGGCCTCGTCGATCCCCCTGGGTCGCCTGGGCCGTCCAGAGGACGTCGCCCGGGCCGCCATGTTCTTCCTGGACCGCGCCAGCGGTTTCGTGACCGGGCAGACACTGTACGTTTGCGGCGGCACCTCCGTCGGTTCGCTGACGCTTTGAACGACCTGCTACAGGATCTGTTGGCGGGCATCGCCGCGGACAAGCTCAGGGTCGTCGACCTGACGCACACACTGAACGCGTCCTTCCCCCAGCTCAGCCTGCCGCCGGAAATGGGCCAGGCGCTGCCGTACCGGAGTGAAGAGATTTCACGCTACGACGGCCGCGGTCCCGCCTGGTACTGGAACAACTTCACGCTTTGCGAACACACGGGAACGCACTTCGATGCGCCCATCCACTGGGTATCCGGGCGCGAGCTGCCCAACAACACGGTGGACACGATTCCGCCGGAGCACATGATCGCCCCGGCCTGCGTGGTGGACTGCGCCGAGGACGCCGAACGGGACGCCGACTTCCTGCTGACCCGCGGCCGCCTCGAGGATTGGGAGGCGGAGCACGGCCGGATCCCCGCGGGCGCCTGGGTGCTGATGCGCACCGGCTGGGCGCGACGGGTGAATGATCCGGTGGCGTTTCAGAACTACGACGAGATCGGCCAGCACACGCCGGGGCCGGACGTGGGCTGCGTCCGCTTCCTGGTCGAAGAGCGCGACGTGCTGGGTTTCGGCACCGAGACCATCGGCACCGACAGCGGCCAGGCGCAGCGCCTGAACCCGCCTTTCCCCTGCCATTACTACATGCACGGCGCCGGCAAGTACGGCCTGCAATGCCTCAACAACCTGGATCGCCTGCCCGCGACCGGGGCGGTGCTGATAACGGCTCCACTGAAACTCGAAGAGGGCTCCGGCAGCCCCCTCCGCGTCCTGGCCCTGATCGCCTCTGATCCATAGCTGCAGGGCCTTCTGCGCCAGACAGGGTTTGGGCATCCCCACCTCGAGTTCGGGAAGTTGCAATGCCAACGCAACCGTCTTGCGGTTTGCGGCATCCATAAAGCGACAGAGGCCGTCATGGCCACAAGCTCTAGAAGGGAGACAGACCGATGAGGAAGATTCTGACGACGTTCGCAGCGCTGCTGCTGGCGTTCGGCGCCACCGCCGCCCAGGCCCACGATCCCGCTGCCCAGCGGACCGACAGGCTCGGCGAGATGCTGGAGCTTACCGACGAGCAGACGGCGCAGGTGAACGAGATTTTTGCCGAGGCGCAGACGCAGCGAGAAGCCTTGAGGGAGCAGTCAAGGGAAGAGCGCAAGGCGGCCCTTGAGCAACGCCGGGCCCGGTGGCAGGAGATCAAGTCGATCAACGAGTCCACCCGGGAGCGGCTCTCCGCAGTGCTGACCGACGAGCAGAACGCGCAGCTCTCCGAAAGGCGCGAGGGCATGAGAAAACGCGCGATCATGCGGCGCGGCGCTCAGGGAAGAAGCTTCGGCCGCGGCATGAACCGTGGCCGCGGCATGGACCGCGGAAGGCAGATGTCCAGGCGTCTGCACCGCCAAGAAAAGGAACAATCAGAAGACCCCGCCGCCGAAGAATAGACCCCTCCTCCCCCCAAAGCGGCGGGGGAACCCGGGGCCCCATGACGCAGGGGCCCGAGCGAGCGCCGGCGCAGCCAGGGATGGAACTGCGCCGGCGCATCTCCCGTACAATCGCCGGATGCCCGAAATTACGCTTCCCGATGGCAGCCGCCGCTCCTACGACGAGCCTCCCAGCGTGGTCGAAGTGGCCGCCGATATCGGCCCCGGTCTGGCGCGGGCGGCGCTGGCCGGGCGGGTCGGCGGGCAGCTCGTGGACACCGATTTCCGCATCGAGAACGATGCCGATGTCGCGATCGTCACCTCCAGGGACGCTGACGGCCTGGAGATACTGCGGCATTCCACCGCGCACCTGCTGGCGCAGGCCGTGCAGGAGCTTTTCCCCGGCGCCCAGGTGACCATCGGGCCGGTGATCGAGGACGGCTTCTACTACGATTTTTCCTACGAGCGCGGTTTCACTCCGGAAGACCTCGAGCACATCGAGAAGCGCATGAAGGAGCTGGCGAAGGCCGATTTGCCGGTGTTGCGCGAGACCGTTGCCCGCGATGAGGCCGTGGAGTTCTTCAAGTCCATCGGCGAACACTACAAGGCCGAAATCATCGCCGGCATTCCCGCTGACGAGGCCATCACGCTGTACGGCCAGGGCGATTGGAAGGACCTCTGCCGCGGCCCGCATGTGCCGTCCACCGGGCACCTCAAGGCCTTCAAGCTGACCCGCACCGCCGGCGCCTACTGGCGCGGGGACTCTTCCAACGAGCAGCTTCGGCGCATCTACGGCACCGCCTGGGCCGATTCCAGGTCGCTGAAGGCCTATCTCAAGCGCCTGGAAGAAGCCGCCAGGCGCGACCATCGCCGCATCGGCACGGACCTCGACCTGTTCAGCATCCAGGAGGACGCCGGCGGCGGGCTGGTGTTCTGGCATCCGAAGGGCGCCCGTATCCGGCGGGTGATCGAGGACTTCTGGCGCGAGCGGCACGGGCGGGCCGGCTACGAATTGCTGTACACGCCGCATATCGCTCTGGAGGACCTCTGGGACCGCTCCGGCCACACCGACTTTTACCGCGAGTCGATGTATTCGCCGGTGGAGGAGGAGGGCAGGGGCTACCAGTTGCGGCCAATGAATTGCCCCTTTCACATTCTCATCTACCGCAACCGGCTGCGATCGCACCGCGAACTGCCGCTGCGCTGGGCGGAGCTGGGGACCGTTTACCGGCGCGAGATGTCGGGCGCGCTGCACGGTCTCATGCGGGTGCGCGGCTTCACCCAGGACGACGCCCATGTCTTTTGCACCGAGGACCAGATCACCGAGGAAATCCTGCGCATCCTTGACCTGGCGCTGGAAATCTTCGGCGCGTTCGGTTTCGAGGACCTCAAAACGGTGCTGGCGACCCGACCCGAAAAGGCCGTCGGCACGCCGGAAATCTGGGACCGGGCGACCGCCGCGCTGGAGTCGGCGCTACGGGAAAAGCAGATGAGCTTTGAGGTCGATCCGGGCGGGGGCGCCTTCTACGGCCCCAAGATCGACATCAAGATCCAGGACGCCATCGGCCGCGAATGGCAGTGCTCGA
This sequence comes from uncultured Gammaproteobacteria bacterium, assembly GCA_951828235.1. Lineage (GTDB taxonomy): Bacteria > Pseudomonadota > Gammaproteobacteria > Steroidobacterales > Foliamicaceae > Foliamicus. The sequence continues at coordinate 40,139 of OX639965.1, read as the reverse complement.
CAGTGCAGCTCGACTTCAATCTACCGGAACGCTTCGATCTCGAATACGTGGCCGCCGACGGCGCGCGTCGGCGCCCGATCATGATTCACCGGGCCCTGCTGGGCTCGCTGGAACGTTTCTTCGGCATTCTCATCGAGCACTATGCCGGCAAGTTTCCGTTCTGGCTGGCGCCGGTGCAGACGGTCGTGCTGGCCATTACCGAGCGCCAGGAGACCTATGCCCGGCAGGTGCTGAATGCCTTGCAGGACGCGGGATTGCGTGCCGAGGCCGACTTGAGAAGCGAAACGATAGGCTATAAAATCCGCGACCACACTTTGCAGGGTGTTCCCTACCTCCTGGTTCTCGGTGATCGTGAGGCGCAGGAGGGCAATGTAGCCGTGCGGTCCCGCGAGGACGGCGATCTCGGCGCCATGTCTCTGGATGATTTCATGGCCGGGGTTGCGGCTTGAAGCAAGGACGCTCTGCAAGGGGTTGATGAAAACTTAGCTGCCCGGAGGATATCAATATCGCTCAAAAGAAGCGGATTCTTCGCAACGAGGAGATCGAAGCCTACGAGCTTCGCGTAATCGGCGAAGATTCCAAACAGATCGGCGTCATGAAACGCGAGGATGCGCTTCGTACTGCCCAGGAACGAGGTCTGGACCTCGTGGAAGTGGACCCCAACGCCACCCCGCCCGTTTGCAAGATACTCGACTACGGCCGTTACGTATTTGAGCAGAACAAGCGGGCTCACGCGGCTAGGAAGCGGCAGAAGCAGATTCAGGTCAAGGAGATCAAGCTGCGGCCCGGCACGGACAAGGGTGATTACGACGTCAAGTTGCGCAACGTGCTGCGGTTTCTCGAGCACGGCGACAAGACCAAGATCACCTTGCGCTTCCGAGGACGGGAAATGGTGCACCAGGACCTGGGAGCGAAGTTGCTGGAGCGGGTGCGCGACGACCTCAGCGAAGTCGCAATGGTGGAGCAGGAGCCGAAACTGGAAGGACGGCAGCTGACGATGGTGATGGCGCCGCGCAAGAAGAATTGAGCCGATTGAGAGCCTTAAAGACGATATGCCAAAGCAGAAAACCAATCGCGGTGCGGCCAAGCGCCTGAAGCGAACCGGGGGCGGTTCGTTCAAGAGGGCGCGCTCGCATCTCAACCACATCCTCACCAAGAAGAGCAGCAAGCGCAAGCGCAAGCTGGGCTCCCCGGCGACGGTAGCCAAAGCGGACGTGGAGAACGCCAAGCGGCTTCTCCCTTACGCGTAGACGGGTTCCGGCTCACCGCAGGCGGCCAGCACACCCACCGGAAACGATTCAGAGGCGGAATTCAATATGGCCAGGGTCAAACGTGGCGTCACCACGCATGCAAGGCACAAGAAGGTCCTGAAGAAGGCCAAGGGCTACCAGGGCGCGCGCAGCCGCTCCTACCGGGTAGCGCGCCAGGCCGTCACCAAGGCCGGTCAATACGCCTACCGGGACCGGCGTCAGCGCAAACGCAATTTTCGCGCGCTGTGGATCGTGCGCATCAACGCCGCGGCGCGCCAGCACGGCATGTCCTACAGCCGTTTCATGAGCGGATTGCGCAAGGCGGAAATCGAGCTGGACCGCAAGGTCCTGGCCCATATCGCGGTCCATTACCAGGAGGCGTTTGCCGATTTGGCGAAGCGCGCTGCGGCGGCTTGACCGGCTGACACGACACTGGTGTTCGTCTAGCCGTTGGATGCGGCACTCATGGGGGAGCTTCAGAAAAGGGTTCGCGAGGCGCTCGCGGAAATTGAATCCGCCGCCACGCCGGACGTGCTGGAAAAGCTCCGGGTCCGGCTGCTGGGACGCAAGGGCGAGATTACCGCGCAACTCAAGGCGCTGGGTTCATTGCCGCCCGGCGAGCGACCGGCGGCGGGCAGGGCGGTCAACGAAGCCAAGAACGCGTTAGGCGCCGCAATCCAGGCGCGCAAGCAGGCCCTGGGCGATCGTCGCCTGGACGAGGAACTGAAGGCCGGCGGCATCGACGTGACGCTGCCGGGACGCGGCATCCGGCCGGGCGCGCAGCATCCGATCACGCGCACCATCCGGAGGATTCGCGACATCCTTACCGGCGCCGGTTTCAGCGCCCGCTCCGGGCCGGAGGTGGAAGACGAGTTCCACAATTTCACCGCGCTGAACATGCCCGAAAACCATCCGGCCAGGGCCATGCACGACACCTTTTACCTGCCGTCCGGCATGCTGCTTCGCACCCATACCTCTCCGGTGCAGATACGGACCATGCTGGCCGAGGGGGCGCCGCTTAAGGTCATATCCCTGGGCAGGGTGTTCCGGCGCGACTCCGACCAGACGCATACGCCGGTTTTTCACCAGGTCGAGGGACTGGCGGTCGACGAGGGCGTGAGCCTTGCGAACCTGAAGTCGCTGCTGCATGAATTCGCCGAACGTTTCTTCGAGCGCAAGGTGGAGGTACGGTTCCGCGCGTCGTACTTTCCCTTTACCGAGCCTTCCGCCGAAATGGACGTTCGCTGGGGCGAGGGCGGCTGGCTTGAGATTCTCGGCTGCGGAATGGTGCACCCGGAAGTGCTGCGCTACGGGGGAGTGGATCCGGAGCGTCATACCGGCTATGCCTTCGGCATGGGCGTGGAACGCATGGCCATGCTGCGCTACGGCGTAAGAGACATTCGCCGCTTTTTCGAAAACGACACCCGGTTCCTGGGACAGTTCGCGCCATGAAGATCGATATTGCATGGCTGCGCGAGTGGTGTGATCCGGAGGTGGACGACGAGGTCCTGGCCCACCAGCTGACCATGGCCGGCGTGGAAGTCGACGGCCTTGCTTCCGGGCCCGATGGATCACGCGTTCTCGAGCTCGCGCTGACGCCCAATCGGGCCGACTGCTTCTCGGTCCGGGGCGTGGCGCGCGAGGTTTCGGCGCTGTTTTCGGCGACTCTTGCGGCAAACGACGTGAAGGCGATTGCCGCGCAAGGCGATGCGCGCAGGGAATTGAGGCTGCTTGCGCCGGAGGCTTGCCCGCGCTTTGCCGGCCGCGTGATCGAAGATTTCGACCCCTCCGCCGAAACGCCCGGGTTCGTCCGGCAAAGGCTTGCCGCCGCCGGGGAACGGCCGCAGCACCTGCTGGTGGACGTCACCAACTATGTCATGCTCGAAATGGGTCAGCCGATGCACGCCTACGACCTCAGGCGTCTGGACGGCGATCTCTGCGCACGCTGGGCGGAGCAGGGGGAGTCGCTGACTCTCCTGGACGGGAGCGAGCTGCAACTGGATTCCGACGTGCTGGTGATCGCCGACGAAAAGCGGGCGGTGGCCGCCGCCGGCATCATGGGCGGGCTCGGCAGCGCCGTCGGCGACGACACCTCCGGTGTGCTGCTGGAGTCGGTGTTCTTTGCGCCCGCCGCCGTTGCCGGAAGGGCCCGCAGGCTGGGGCTGCAGACGGAAGCTTCCCTGCGGTTCGAGCGCGGCGTGGACCCGTCCGGCCAGGTCGAAGCCATCGAGCGCGCGACCGAACTGATACTCAAGGCGGCAGGCGGGACGCCGGGGCCGGTGATCGATTCGCTGGCCGAGGGCCACCTGCCGCCGCGCAAGCCAATCGAGCTGAGGCGGGAGCGGCTGGCCGCGCTGCTGGGGGTGGCGTTGCCGGACGAGGACGTGTCCGGCATTCTGCGCCGTCTGACCATGACCGTGGAAGCCCACGAGCGGGGCTGGCGGGTATCGCCGCCCTCGTTCCGGTTCGATGTGGCCAATGAAGCGGACCTGGTGGAGGAGATCGCGCGCGTTCACGGCTACGAGAACATTCCCGAGATCCCGGCGAAATGGAGCGCCCATCCGTCCGCGGCCACCGAGCTTGAACTCGATCCGGATCGGGTGCGGGCGCTGCTGGTCGATCGCGGCTACTACGAGTGCCTGAACTACAGCTTCCTGGACGAGGAATCGCACAAACTGTTTCATTCCGCCGGGAAGGAGCTCGAGCTGGCCAATCCGCTGTCCGGAGAACTGTCGGTATTGCGCCGGTCGCTGTGGCCGGGACTGCTGCGCAATTACCGGGCCAATCGCGACCGGGGGGCCGCGGACGCCCGCCTGTTTGAAATCGGCGTTTGCTTTTCCGGTGCGCCGGACGACATCCGCGAGGAAACCTGGCTGGCCGGGTTGCTGGCGGGCGGGGCGATGCCGGAACAGTGGGGCGCTCGCAGGCGCGACGCGGATTTTTTCGACGCGCGTGGCGACGTGGAGGCCATCCTCGGAATGGGTGATCCCGGCGGGGAATTCGATTTTCGGACGGCCGCACATCCCGCCCTGCGCCCCGGACGCGCGGTCAGGATTCTTCGCGGCGAGGATGAAGTGGGCTGCCTGGGTGAGCTGCATCCCGAACTTGCCGAGGGGAGCCCGGCGGCGCAGCTGTTTGCGCTGCGTCTGGATGCTGTGCTGAAGTCCCGTCCTGCCCGGGTTACCACGGTTTCCCGCTATCCGGCCGTGCGCCGCGATCTTTCCCTGGTCGTGCCGCCCGCGGTGAATGTGGGCGATCTCACGATCGCCATCCGCGCGGAGGCCGGCGAATTGTTGCGCGAGGTGATCGTTTTTGATCTGTACGAGGACCGGAAGAGTTTGAACTCTGATGCAAGAAGCGTTGGTTTAGGCTTGATTTTTCAGTCAATTTCGCGCACACTTACCGACCGGGAAGTGGACCGCACCGTTGGGAAGGTCGTGTCCCTTCTCGTGGAGAAGTTTGGGCTCGGCGTTCGGAAATGAAACGAAACATGCTTACCCGCGCCGGGATCGTCAGCTCCCTGCACGCCAATATCGGCATGAGCAAGCAGGAGAGCGCGATGGTCGTCAATGCGGTGTTCGAGAGCATCAGCGACGCGCTGGTCGACGGCAACCGCGTGAAGATATCGGGTTTCGGCAATTTCGACCTGCGCGACAAGGGCGAGCGGCCCGGCCGCAATCCGCGCACCGGGGAGAGCATTCCGATCAGCGTACGCAGAGTAGTGACTTTTTCCGCGGGCCAGAAACTGAGGCAGCTGGTGGAAGCGGGTGCTGGACCAGATTGACCGGGACCTGAAGCTACCGCCGATTCCGGCGAAACGCCTCTTTACCATCGGCGAGGCCAGCACGCTTTGCCAAGTGGAGCAACATGTGCTGCGCTACTGGGAGAAGGAATTCCCGCAACTCAACCCCACCAAGCGGCGCGGCGGACGCCGATACTATCAACCGCAGGACATCATGCTGATCCGCCAGATCCGGCATCTGCTGCAGGTTGAAGGCTATACGCTGGCCGGCGCCCGCCAGCGCCTGGAAGGAGAGGATTCGCGTCAGGACCAGAGTCATCTGAAGCAATTCGTGCGCCAGATGCGTGTCGAGCTGGAGGAACTGCACCGTTTGCTTCGCTAGCGCGGCCGCCACGCGATAGAATCTGCACCCGGTCCGGGGCGTGGCGCAGTCTGGTAGCGCACCTGCATGGGGTGCAGGTGGTCGGAGGTTCAAATCCTCTCGCCCCGACCATTTTCGTTACTCGTCTTCGTTTCCATCATGCGCCAAGTAGTGCAGCGTAGTTCCCTGTTAGTGCTGGTGGCCGCAGTCACTGCGGCGTTCGTCCTGCTGCTGACCGACCTCCTGCTCGCGGTCTTCTGGGCCGCGGTGCTGGCGATCCTGTTTCACGGGCTGTACCGGCGCCTCCTGCCACGCATGTGGGGCCGGAGGTCGCTGGCCGCCGCCATTATTCTGGTGATCGTGCTGGCCGGCGTGGTGGCGCCGGTGCTGCTGCTGGGCTGGGCGGTGGTGCGCGAGGCCAGCCAGTTCTACGCCGCCGTCGAGCGGGGTGTGCTGGACCCGGGGGCGGTCCTGGATACGCTCGGCTCCTGGCTGCCCTGGGTGCGGGAGGTCCTGGACAACTTCGGCCTGGATTTCGAAAAGTTGCGTTCCGGATTGACCTCCATGGTCGGCAACGCCGCCCGTTATGCGGCCACCGGGCTGGTGGCCGCCGGGCAGGGCGCACTCAAGCTGATGCTGCAACTGGCGGTCATGCTTTACCTGCTGTTCTTCTTCGTGCGCGACGGCGAGAAACTCGTCGACTCGCTGGTCCGCATCCTGCCGCTGGGCGATGAGCGCGAATACGAGTTGCTGGGCCAGTTCGCGACCGTGTCGCGGGTGAGCGTAACTTCCCTGATCGCGATCGGCGCCGTGCAGGGCGGACTCGGCGGCATTACGCTGGCGCTTCTGGGCATCGGCAGCCCGGTCCTTCTCGGAGTGCTCATGGGGGTTCTGTCGGTCATTCCCGCGGTGGGGCCCGGCCTGGTGTGGGCGCCGATTGCAATCTGGCTGTTCGCCTCCGGCATGTGGGTACAGGGACTGATCCTGGTCATCGTTGGGGTGCTTGTGGTGGGGCTGGCGGACAACCTGCTGCGGCCCATGCTGGTTGGACGCACCGCGCAGTTGCCGGACTACGTCATTTTGCTGGCCACGCTCGGCGGACTGTCGGTGTTCGGGTTTTCCGGACTGGTCATCGGGCCGGTCCTGGCGGCGCTGTTCTTTGTTTCCTGGCGACTGTTCGAAGAGGAATTCTCGCCGCCGGAAACCCGGGATGAGCCATGAATGCGCAGACCGTCCACCGCGAGCTTGCCTCAATAGTCGGCGAGCGGCATTGCGTTGCCGACGCTGCGCTGCTTGAGCCCTATCTGGAAGAGCCGCGCGGGCGCTACCGCGGCAGGTCGCGGCTGCTGGTAGCACCGAAGGACGCCGGCGAGACCGCCCGCGTTCTTTCCTCCTGCAATGCCCGGGGCGTCGGCGTGGTGCCGGTGGGCGGCCGCACCGGGCTGTGCGGTGGCACGCATTCGAAGGCGAACGAGATTCTGCTCAGCCTGCACCGGCAGCGGCGGGTGCGCGAGCTCGGCGCCGGCAGCCTGACGGCCGAGGCCGGCTGCGTGCTGGCCACGCTGCAGGAACGCGCCGATGAGGCGGGCTGCCTGTTTCCCCTGAGCCTGGGTTCGGAGGGCAGTTGCCAACTGGGCGGAGTGCTGGCCACCAACGCCGGCGGTATTCACGTACTGCGCTACGGCATGGCGCGCCAGATGGTGCTGGGGCTGGAAGTCGCGCTGCCCGACGGCCGGGTACTGTCCGATCTGAAGCCGCTGGCCAAGGACAATACCGGCTATGACGTCAAACAACTCTTCATCGGGTCGGAAGGGACCCTGGGCGTCATCACCGCGGCGACGCTGCGCCTGTACCCGCGTCCAAAGGCATGGATTACCGCGCTCCTGGGCGTGGCCACGGCCGATCAGGCCGTCTCGCTCTTTCGTACGGCGCAGTCGGCGCTTGGAGAGGAGCTCAACGCCTTCGAACTGATTTCACGCGGCGCGGCGCGGCTTTGCGAGGAGCACCTGGAGGACGTCCCGATTCCCGGGGGCATCGATGCGCCCTGGCTGCTGTGCGTGGAACTGGCCGGCGCCGGTGAGGAATCTCTGCTGGCCGAACGTTTCACCGAGTTCCTTGAGTCGGCCCGCGAGCGCGGCGAGTTGCTCGACGCCGTATGCGCGGTCAGCGAAGCGCAGCGCGATGCGATCTGGCGCCTGCGCCATGGCGTTCCCGAGGCGATGCGGCGATCGGGCCCGGCCTTGCGCCACGACCTGGCCGTGCCGCCGGAACGCATTGCCGAGTTCCTCGATTCGGCGCGCGAGGTTTGCCGCGAACGCCTTCCCGGCGCGGAGGCGCTGCCGTTCGGGCACGTGGGCGACGGCAACCTGCATTATTCCGTTCCCTGTCCGCGGGACATCGACCCGGACCGCTTCTCCGAGCAGGGCCGGCTGCTGAGCGCCGAACTTCGTGAGCTGGCCTGGTCCATGGACGGCAGCTTCAGCGCCGAACACGGCGTGGGGGTGCTGCTGAAAGACGAACTGGAACGGCTCGGAGATCCGGTGAAACTCCAGGTGATGCGTGCGCTCAAGCGCGTCCTGGATCCGAGCGGGATCATGAACCCCGGCAAGGTACTGAGCTCATGAGCGCGCCCTGGGTAGTGCTCAAGTTCGGCGGCGCCAGCGTGGCCACGGCTGCCGGCTGGGACACGATCGCGCGCTTGGTGCGCCGCCGTCGCGAGCAGGGCGCAAGGCCCATCGTGGTGCATTCGGCCGTGGCCGGCGTTACCGACGACCTGGAAGCCCTGATCGAGCTGGCGCGGCGCGACGAGCATGGGGGCCTTGAGAAGGAGTTGGGCGATCGGCATCGCGAGCTGGCCCGGGAAATGAATATCGACGATGCGGACGGCTGCCTGGGACCGGATCTGGAAGACCTCGCGCAGTTGCTCCGCGGCATAGCGTTGACCGGCGAGGCGGGCTACCGGGCGCGGGTCAAGGTGCTGGCGCTGGGCGAACGGCTTGCCGGGCGGCTTGCAGCGTCGGTGCTGGAACGCAAGGGCATCCGGATTTCCCCGGTGAATCCGGCGAGGTTGCTGCGGGCAACGGCGCGGGACTGGGCCAGCGAACGCGAATCCATGCTGCACGCCGTTTGCGAGCACGAGCACGATCCCGAAGCAGCTGCGTTACTCGAGAGTCTTCCGGGAGTGCCGTTGACACAGGGTTATATCGCCCGCAACGGCGAAGGCGAGGAAGTGCTGCTCGGAAGGGGCGGTTCGGACGTTTCGGCGGCCGCGCTGGCCGCATCCATCGGCGCTGAGCGCCTTGAAATCTGGACTGACGTGCCCGGCATTTTCAGCGCCGATCCCAGGGTGATCAGCGGCGCGCGGCTGCTGCGCAGGCTCAGTTACGCCGAAGCGCAGGAGATCGCGACGTCCGGTGGCGGCGTGTTGCATCCGCTGTCGATCGCCCCGCTGCGCGACAGCCGCATCGGCATGACCGTGCGGTCCACGCTGCATCCCGAGCTGCCCGGCACCAGCGTGGGTCCGGCCGAGGAACCGGACAGCGCCAGGGTCAAGGCGGTCATGCTGCGCAGCGGCGTCCCGCTGGTGTCGCTGGAAACGCTGGGCATGTGGCGGCGGGTCGGCTTTCTGAAGGACGTGTTCACCTGCTTCGGCGACCTCGGGCTTTCCGTGGACCTGGTTTCCACTTCGGAAAGCAACGTGACCGTTACGCTGGATACCGATCCCGAGGCGCTCACCCCCGCGCTGATGGCCCGGCTGCGGGCCGAGCTGGAGCGCATAGGCCAGGTGAAGGTCACTACCAATACCAGCGTAGTGACGCTCGTCGGACGGCGCATCCGGGCGGTCCTGCACGATGTCGGGCCGGCGCTGGAGGCGTTTCGCGAACAGCCGATTCACCTGTTGAGCCAGGCGGCCAGCGATCTGAACATCAGCTTCGTGGTGGAGCCGGCACAGGCCCGCAGGCTGGCGCAGCGTCTGCATGGGCGGCTGATCGTGCCGGAGGCCAGCGACGAACTGTTCGGTCCCGCCTGGGAGGAACTGACCGAGCCGGCGCCCGTCGCGTCCGCCGGCGCCGACGCGCCATGGTGGGTCGAGCGGCGCGCCGAACTGTTGAAGCTTGCGGCGGAGCGGGGCGCGACCTATGCCTACAGTCTTGACCGTGTGGCGGAGCAGGCGGAGCGGCTCAAGGGCATGGAATCGATAGATCGCGTCTACTACGCGATCAAGGCCAACCCGAATCCCGGCGTGCTCAGGCGCGTACGCGACAGCGGCCTGGAGTTCGAGTGCGTGTCGCCCGGAGAGATTCGGCTGCTGCGCGAGCTGCTCCCGGAGCTCGATCCGGGACGCATCCTCTTTACCCCAAACTTCGCGCCGCGGTCCGAGTACGGCGAGGCACTGGAAGCCGGCGTTCAGTTGACGGTGGACAACCTCGGCGTGCTGCTGGAATGGCCGGATTTGTTCGCCGGAAAGGACCTGTTCGTTCGCCTGGACCCCGGTGTCGGGCGCGGGCTGCACCGGCACGTTCGCACTGCCGGCGTGCATTCCAAGTTCGGGGTTCCGTTATTCGAAGTGCGGCGCGCGGCCGAGGCCGCGTCCGCGGCCGGCGCTCGGGTTACCGGGCTGCATGCCCATATGGGAAGCGGCGTGATGGATCCCGGCGCCTGGTCCCCGATCGCGCAGACGCTGCTCGAGTGCCTGGAGCACTTTCCGGATGTCCGCGTGATCAATCTCGGCGGCGGACTGGGCGTACCCCAGCACGGCGGCGAGCGTGGCCTGGACCTTGCGGAGCTGGACAGGGACCTGGCGCGCTGCCGCGAAAACGCGCCCCGCGAACTGGATTTCTGGCTCGAACCCGGCCGCTATGTCGTGGCCGAGGCCGGCGTGCTGCTGGCGCGGGTCACCCAGGTCAAGGGCAAGAGCGGCGCCCGCTACGTGGGCGTGGAAACCGGGATGAACTCGCTGATACGCCCGGCGCTTTATGGTTCCTACCACGAGGTGCACAACCTCAGCAGACTGGAGGAACCGGCGACGCGGCTGGTGAACGTGGTCGGCCCGATCTGCGAGAGCGGCGACGTGCTGGCTCGCGATCGCATGCTGCCCGAGTGCCGCGAGGGCGACGTGCTGCTGTTCGCCAACGCCGGCGCCTACGGCCGTGTAATGGCCTCGAATTACAACCTGCGGGAACCCGCCGCGGAGGAGGTGATTGAGTGAACATCGAAGGCAGAGGCGCTTCGGCGGACTTCCTACTGGAGCTTGAAGCGGTTATCCGCTCGCGCGCCGGGGCGGCGCCGGAAGAAAGCTACACGGCAAGACTGCTGGGCGAAGGCATTCAGCGGGTGGCGCAGAAATTCGGCGAGGAATCGGTGGAACTGGCGCTGGCGGCGGCTGGCGGCGACCCGCGGGCGGTACGCGCCGAGGCGGCCGACGTGATCTATCACCTGCTGGTGCTGCTTGAAGGCTCCGGCGTTTCGCTCGCCGAGGTCCTGGAGGAACTGCGCTCCCGCCGCTGACCCCTATTCGCGCACCGCCACGTCGCGGGTGGCCAGGTACTCCTTGAGATCGGGGATCGCGATCTGTCCTGAGTGAAATACGGTCGCGGCCAGCGCGCCGTCCACGCGCGCCCGGCGAAAGACTTCGACGAAGTGGTCCGGGGCCCCGGCGCCGCCGGAGGCGATCAGCGGGACGCTGCAGCAGTCGCGCACCGCGCACAGCTGTTCGACGTCATAGCCCTGCCGCACGCCGTCCATGTTCATGCAGTTGAGCACGATTTCGCCCGCGCCCCGATCCTGGACTTCGCGGACCCAGTCCAGCGTATCGCGCCCGGCCTCGCGGCTGAGCGACGGGTCGCCGGTCAGCTCATGCACCCGCCACCGGCCGTCGCCACCGCTGCTGTCGACTCCCACCACCACGCATTGCGAGCCGAAGCGGCGGGCCAGTTCGCCGATCAGGTCAGGATCGGCCAGCGCCGGGCTGTTGACGGAGATCTTGTCGGCGCCGTTCATCAGTACTTCCTCGGCCCCCGCGACATCGCGGATGCCGCCGGCCACGCAGAAGGGAATGTCCAGTACCTCCGCCACGCGCAGAATCCAGCTTCGGTCCACGGAACGGCCGTGCGGACTGGCGGTGATGTCGTAGAACACGACTTCGTCGGCGTGTTCCTCGCGGTAACGGCGCGCCAGGTCCATGATCTCGCCCATCACGCGGTGCCCGCGGAAACGCACGCCCTTGACGACCAGGCCGTCGCGCACGTCGAGGCAGGGGATTATCCGCCGCGCCAGCACTGTTCGGCTTCCTCGGCGCTGATGCGCCCTTCCAGCAGGGCCTTGCCGGAGACCGCCGCCGCCACGCCGGTGTCGGCCAGCGCCTTGAGGTCATCCGCCCGCGATACGCCGCCGGAGGCGATGAACGAGGCCGTCGGCGCGCGCTCAACGCACTCGGCGTACAGGTCCGTATTCGGGCCGCTGAGCATGCCGTCACGGCTGACATCGGTGCACAGAAACCATCGGAGTCCCTGGTCCAGGAGCAGATTCAGCAGTTCCCACAGGGAGTGGCCGCTCTCGCGCACCCACCCCCGGGTCAGCACTTCGGGTTGGTTGCCGGCACGCACGTCCAGTGCCGCGACCAGGCGACCGGAACCGTAGCGTTTCACCCAGCGGCCCGCCCGAGAAGGATCCTCCGCGAGCGCACTGCCGCTCACCGCCCGCTTTGCTCCGCTCGCGAAGACCGCGTCCAGGGATTCGCCGTCGCGTATGCCGCCGCCCACCTGAACGGCGAGCGATGTCTCCGCCACGACGCGGGAAACAATGGCGGCGTTTTCCCTTTGCCCCGAACGTGCGCCGTCGAGATCGACCACATGGAGGCTGCGGGCGCCCAGGCGCGACCAGTTCCGGGCCAGTTCCAGGGCGCCGTGCGAATAAAAGACCGCGTCATCGAAGCGGCCGCGGTGCAGGCGCACCACCCGTCCGCCCATCAGGTCGATCGAAGGTATCAGTTCCACGGAAGTTCAAGGAAATTCTTCAGCAGGCGCTGCCCGTGCCGCCCCGAACGTTCCGGGTGAAACTGCACGCCGAAGAAATTGTTCCTGTTTACGACAGAAGCGAAGCGGCGGCCATGCTCGGTGTCGCCCACACAGTGCTCGCCGGGCGATGCGGCGTAGCTGTGAACGAAGTAGAACCAGGAACCGTCCGGGATGCCGTCGAACAGGCGCGAATCCGCGCGCCGATCCACCTGGTTCCACCCCATGTGCGGGATGGTGTGCTCGGGAGAAGCTTCGAGCAGCTCAACCAGACCGGGTATGACGGCAAGGCAGGGCGTATCGTCCTCGCTGGAGCCCTCATAGAGCAACTGCATCCCCAGGCAGATACCCAGCACGGGTTGCGTCAGGCGGGGTATGAGCTCCAGGAGGCCCGCGTCGGCCAGCCTTCCCATGCCGGCCCCGGCGGCGCCTACGCCCGGCAGGAGTACCCGCTCCGCGGCTTCGATCCTGCGGGCGTCGCGCGTGAAGTGCGCCTGCACGCCCAGGCGCTCAAGGGCGAACCGCAGGGACGCAATGTTGGCGCCGCCGCAATCCACTAGTGCCGTGTCACGCCCGTATCGGCGCATCAGCGTGTCTCCCGTTGTTCGCGGCAAGACGCGTCCCGCCGGGAATGGCGCCTCCCATTGCCATGGGGCGCAACGCGGCCGCGGGCAACGGGAGACACGCCCTTCGGGAGCGCGCCTGACGCGCCCCTGCTGCGTTGCAGCCGTTTGCAATACAGCGAGTATTCCATGCCGCCTGCGCCTTGCAGGGACACGTCAGGCGCGCTCTGATGCGCCGATACGGGCGTGACACGGCACCAGCGCCACGTCCCGGTCCACCCGGGCCGCATCCGCGTTCACAGGACGCCCTTGGTGCTGGGAATGCCGCCTCCCTCGCGCGCAATCGCCTGGCGCAGGGCCCTTCCCACGCCCTTGAAGCAGGACTCGATCATGTGGTGGGTGTTCTCGCCGCGCACTCGGATATGCAGCGTGGCGCCGCTGGCCTCCGCCAGCGAACGGAAGAAATGCTCGACCAGTTCGGTCGGCAGTCCACCGACGCTCTCGCGTGCGAATTTGCCCCTGAACTTGAGCCACGGGCGCCCGGACAGGTCCAGCAGGACCTTGACGTCGGCTTCGTCCATGGGCAGCTCGGAAGCGAAGCGGCTGATCCCCCGCCGGTCGCCGAGCGCGTCCTTCAGGGCTGCGCCCAGCGCCAGGGCACAGTCCTCGACAGTGTGATGCTCGTCCACCTCCAGATCGCCCTTGCAGTTGAGCTTGAGCCCGAAGCCGCCGTGCTTGGCCAGCTGCTCCAGCATGTGGTCGAAGAAACCGATTCCGGTGGCCACTTCGGCTCCGGGCGGTGCGTCGAGATCGACTTCCACGATCAGGTCCGTCTCGCGGGTCTTGCGGCGCACGCGGCCGATCCGCGGCGCATCGACGATCTCGCGGACGAGTTGCTCCCAACTACCCGGTTGCCCGGCGTCGACCCGGAAGCCACGTACGCCCAGGTTGTCGGCGAACTGCATGTCGGTGTCACGGTCGCCGATCATCACGCTGGCGTCGCGATCCACCGGTCGCGTGCGCATGAACTCGTTCACCAGGCCGGTGCGCGGTTTGCGGCACTCGCAGCCGTCTTCGGCAACGTGCGGACAAACGAAGACCTCGGCAATTTCGATCCCCTGGGAGGCGAGCAGCGTCATCAGGAATTCGTGCGGGCCGTCGAAGTCTTCCTGTGGGAAGCTGTCGGTGCCGAGCCCGTCCTGGTTGCTGACCATCACCAGTTCGAAGCCGGCATCCTGCAATTTCCGTAGCGCGGGCACGACGCCTTGCGCCAGCCTGAGCTTCGCAAGGCTGTCGACCTGGAAGTCGGTCGGCTCCTCGATCAGGGTGCCGTCACGGTCCACGAATGCGATGCGCGCGCTCATGCCGCCGCCCTTAGCGTCGCCAGCAGGCCGTCGTTCTGCTCCGGCGTGCCCAGCGTTATGCGCACGCAGGACTCAAGCCCCGGTTCATCGGGAATTCTGCGCAGCAGGTAGCCGCCGTCGCGGGCCGCGGCGGTGAAGCCATCGGCGTCGGCGACTTTGAGTAACACGAAGTTGGTGCGGCTGGGATACACGGTCGTTACCTGGGGAAGATCCGCAAGCTGTGGGCCGAGGCGTTCGCGCTCCTTGATGACAAGTGCCGTGCGGCCTTGCATCCTGGCCAGGTTTTCCGGCTTCAGGGCCTCAAGCACGGTGTGCTCGCACAGGGCGGAGAAACTGTAGGGCGATTGTACGCGGCGGATCAGCCCGATAATCTCCGGGCAGGCAATCAAGGCGCCGCAGCGCACTCCAGCCAACCCCAGGGCCTTCGAAACCGTGCGCAGGACCACGACGTGCGGGTGGGCCGTGATCCACTCGGCGCCCGGGTTCTGGCCCGCGAACTCGCAGTAGGCGGCATCAAGCACCACGACCGTTCTTCCCCGAGCGTGTTCCACCAGTTCCAGGAGGTCATCCGGGTCCATCAGATTGCCCGTGGGGTTATTCGGGGAACACAGGATCAGGAGCTTTACATCATCGGACCAGACCGCCTTGATGGCCGGCACGTCGAGCGAGAAGCCGTCTTCGGCCCGCAAGGGGACTTCGAGGACCCGCGCGCCCTGCAAGCGGCCGTACCAGCGAAACATCTCGAATGACGGAGGACAGAAGATCGCACTGTCCCGCCCGGATTCGCAGAAGGCCCGGTACAGGCAGTCGATGCCCTCGCTGCTGCCGCGGGTCACGGAAACTTCCTCCGGCCGCACGCCGTAGTGTTCGGCCATGCGTTCGGTCAGCTCCGCAGGGTACAGGAGCGGGTAATAGTTGAGCTTGCCCGGCGCCGGGTCGTAATCGGGCGCCCAGGGCAATTCGTTGGCGTGCAGCCGGGCCAGGCTCGGCGTTGTCGGCGCCTTGTAGGCCCGACCCTTCTGCACGGCTTCCCGCGCCAATGATGTGATCCAGCTCATCGGTTCTTGTACCTGATTCCCGGAGTGCGCACGCAAAGCGCGAATGGTACCATAAGACGCTGTAATAATTGTAAATTTCCTGCCGCTCCGAGGCGTTTCTCACGCTGCGCGTCGGCATCGCCCGAACCCGTCCGACGCGCCGTGGAATGTGCTATATTCATTCTGGGGCTGAACCGATATGCTAGTGATCGTCCTATGAATTCGCCTCCCCCCCATGCGCGGCGTTTGATGACCGCCTATCTTGGCGTTCTCGCGCTTACCGGGTTTCCTCTGAAGGCCCAGGAAGATGTCCTGCTCCAGGCGATGCGGACGGAACTCGACCGCTCCATGCAGGCGCTCGGGAACGAGGAAGTGCCTCCTTATTTCCTCAGCTACGAGATTACCGAAACCAGGGGTTTCGTCGTTGCCGCCGAGTTCGGCGCATTGACGGCAAGTGACAAGGGGCACATGCGCACACTCGACATCGATCTGCGAGTAGGCGATTACGAACTCGACAATACTCGCCGGCTACGCGATCAACGGGTGTTTTTTCGCATAGCTCCCGAGACTGCTGTCCAGGTTCCCGTTGAAGATGACGCCAATGCGATGCGCGCAGTGCTCTGGTCGCACACCGACAAGCACTACAAGCGCGCGCTGGAGCGGTTCACCCGCGTTGAGACCGACGTGCAGGTAAAGGTGGAAAAAGAGGACAAGGCCGGCGACTTCTCTCCCGCGCCGGCGTTCAGGATGGTCGAGGCGATGCCTCCGCTTGAGGCGGACTTGAGTCAGTGGCAAGGGAAAGTGGAGCGCTATACGGCCCCGTTTGCCGAACACGGAGAGATTTACGACGGCAGGGCCCGGTTCGAAGCCGCAGTGGAGACGCGCTGGTTTGTCAACAGCGAGGATTCGGCGCTGCGATCCTCGCAGACGGCCTACAGGCTCTTTGTTTCCGCCCGGACCAAGGCCGACGACGGCATGGAACTGCCGCTTTACCTGAGCTATTTCGCGCTCAATCCGGCCGGGCTCCCCGACGACCGGACCGTGGAACAGGACGTTGCCGAAATGATCGCCACTCTGCTTGCGCTTCGAGAGGCGCCGCTGGTGGATCCCTATACGGGGCCGGCGATCCTGGCAGGAGAAGCCAGCGGCGTGTTCTTTCACGAGATCCTGGGTCATCGGGTCGAAGGGCACAGGCAAAAGAGCGAGTCTGAAGGCCAGACGTTCAGGAAACAGGTCGGCGCGCGCCTGCTGCCGGAAAGCTTTTCGGTCTACTTCGATCCCACGGTCTGGCACTACGGGAAAACCGATCTGGCCGGCGCCTATCGTTTCGACAACGAGGGCATCGAAGCCCGGCGCGTGACAGTCATTGAAGACGGGATACTCAGGAACTTTCTCATGTCGCGCTCTCCCATCGACGGGTTTGCTTCCTCCAATGGACACGGTCGCAAGGAGCCCGGCCACAAGACCGTCTCAAGGCAGTCCAATCTGATTGTGGAAGTAGCCGAGCCGCTTTCCAGGCAGGAACTGAACGCGCGGCTGGTTGCGGATATAGAAAGGGAGGGCAAGCCCTTCGGGCTGCGCTTCGAGCAGATCCAGGGCGGTTTCACGACCACTGGCCGCATTTTGCCCAATTCGTTCAACGTAACGCCGCTGGTGGTCTACCGGGTATATCCCGACGGAAGCGAGGAACTGGTTCGGGGCGTGGACCTGATCGGCACGCCATTGACCACCTTGAGCCGCGTGGTGGCGGGGGACGACCAGGTTGCGGTATTCAACGGCATCTGCGGCGCCGAGTCGGGCGCAGTGCCGGTTTCCGCGGCCTCGCCTTCCATACTCGTTTCCCAGATCGAAGTGCAGAAAAAATCCAAGTCCCAGGACCGTCCCCCGCTGCTGCCGCCGCCGCTCGAACCCGCCGATCCAGGTTAGCCTGATTCAGTGAGGCTGGTGCGCTCATGAAGATGCCATTGCGTTGGGCAATATTCGGTTTCGTCTTCTGTCTTTCATTGCCCGCTTTGGCGGCGTCGGGCGAGGATGCGCTCATGCGGGCCATGCGGGACGAACTGGCGCGCACGGTCGCGGAGCTTCGAATGGAGGACCTGGAGGCCCCCTATTTTGTCTCTTACACCGTTCGGGATACCGAGCGTATGGGTACCCAGGCCAGCTTCGGCGCACTGTTGCCAAGCCTGGCCAGGCGCACGCGGCGACTGACGGTGGAAGTGCGCGTCGGTGATTCTTCTTTCGACAATACGAACTTCCTGTCACTGTCCTTGTGGGACCGTTTTTCGCCGACCACCGCGTTGTTGCCGCTTGAAGACGACATGGTCGAATTGCGGCGGCAGATCTGGCTCGCGACGGATACTGCCTACAAGAAAGCGCTGGAAAGTCTGGCCGCAAAGAGAGCGGCCTTCAAGAGCCAGACAGCCTCCGAGGAACTCGGCGACTTGAGCCCCGCGGAACCGTACGTCTACATCGAAGAGCCGGACCGTCGCTTGCCGCCACTGACGGAAGTTCAATCGCTCGTGCGGCGCCTGTCGGGTTTGTTTACGGGGATGCCGCACGTCATGGAGTCCGGGGCGCGGGCCGCCGTTCGCTACCGGCGGACGTACTACGTGAACAGCGAAGGCTCGTCCTTTATCCGCAACGATCCTGCAGCCTACCTGAACGTGGTGGCCCATACACAGGCGCCCGACGGTTCAGTCCTGAGCGATTTCGTGGCGGCATACGGAGCATCCTGGGATGAAATCGCCGGCCAGGAAGACTTGACCGCCCGCGTGACCGCGATGGGGCAGGGGCTTGCCGCGCGGCGGTCCGCCGCCTCAATCGACAACTATATCGGGCCGGTGCTGTTCGAAGGACAGGCGGCGGCGGAGCTGGTCGCGCAATTGCTGGCGCCGAGAATGGTGGGGACCCGCGCGCCATTCAAGGACCTTCCGCCAGGCGTTTCTGTTTCTACCGGCGAGACGGAGAACCCGTTTACGGACAAACTCGGAGCGCGGGTGATGGCAAGGGGCTTGAGCGTGAGAGACGACGCCACGCTCGGAAGTGAAGGTTTCCTTGGCGGCTATGCCGTCGACGACGAGGCGATCTCGGCCGGGTCCACGTCCCTTGTGGAGAACGGCGTCCTCAAGACGCTGCTCACGACGCGAAACCCGGTGCGGGGTGTGAACGCCAGCACCGGTAACCGGCGCGGTCGGAGAGCGGCGCCGAGCAACCTGCTCGTAACTTCGCGGCGAGGCTTGAGCCGCGAAGAGATGCTCGCCGAGTTGATGTTACTGGTTGAAGAAAGGCAGGCGGAGTTCGGAGTCGTCATCAGGCGGCTCGGCAACCCCGGGTATCGGCCGCCGCCGGTTTCTGGTTCCAATGCGTCCGGATCGAAGTCCGGCGTCGACGACGCCACCCTGGCCTACAAGGTCTATCGGGACGGACGCGAGGAACTGATGCAAGCCGCGGAATTCTCGGGAATCGCGGATTCCATGTTCAAGGAAATCGTCGCCGCCTCGGATTCATCAACGCTGTACACATTCATCTATCCCTCGCCGGGATCCGGCTTTCAATCGGGCATTCCAGATTTCTGGGGAAATTTTGTAAGCGTATCGGTTCCGGACCTGCTGTTCGACGAGTTGACCCTGCGCAAGCCTTCGGGGAATATGCCGCGCCCGCCGGTGGCCGGCCATCCATTCTTCGCGGATTGAGGGCCGGCCCGGTTTCCGGCGCGGTGCTCAGTCGTTGCGGAAGATCCGGCCGCCGAGCGTCACGAACTCGACTTTTTCCAGGACCGAAATGTCTTCCAGCGGGTTGCCGGGCACGGCGATGATGTCGGCCTGCTTGCCCACCGCGACGCTGCCGATTTCGTCTTCAAGACCGAGCAGCGTGGCGCCGTTGATCGTTCCCATGACGATGGCGTCCATCGGTGTCACGCCTTGTCTGACCAGCGCGGCGAACTCCCTGGCGGAGTGCCGGTGGGGGAAAACCTGGTCCGAGCCCACGGCCATCCTGACGCCTGCCTCATAGGCTTTCCTGAAGCTGACGTCCCTGATTTTCGCGACGGCTCGGGCCTTGGCCATGATTTCAGGCGTGATCCGGCGCGATTGCGTACTCTCCACCAGGTAATCGAGCACATAGACGGTCGGCACCAGCCAGGTTCCCGACTCGACCATCATCTCGATGGCCTCGTCATCCATCAGCGTGCCGTGCTCCACGCTGTCGAAGCCGGCCCGAACCGCGGACTTGACCGCGCCTGCCCCGTGAATGTGCGCGGTGATCTTCTTGCCGTGACGGTGGGTTTCGTCGGAGAAGGCGGCGAGCTCGGCGTCGGTGAACGCCTGTACCCAAGGATCGTCGCCAGTGGACATGATGCCGCCAGTCGCATGCACCTTGATCCAGTCCGCTCCGTACTTGAGTTCGCGGCGTACCGCCTCGCGGGCCGCGTCTTCGCCGGCCGCGATGACATGCGCCGCCGTCGGCACCCCGCTGTCCGCAGCGAGGGCGTTGCGGTCGCAATGCCCACCGAGCGGGCAAAGAAAGTGCGGCGCCACCTGCATTCGGGGGCCCGTGAACAGGCCCTCGGCGATCGCGTCGCGCAGGGCGATGGATCCGAAGCCGATGTCGCCGTCACCCGGTATGCGCAGGGTCGTATAGCCATGCTGCAGCATCGTCTGCGCGTTCTTGAGCGCGATCAGTGTTTTTTCGGCGCTGGAAGAATTCAGGCCGCTCCCGCCGGGCATCAGGTGCGTGTGCGCGTCGATCAGGCCGGGCAGGCAGTAATGCCCGCCGAGGTCGATGACGGTGGCGCCGTCCGGCTCGGCAAGCTCGGACCCGACGGCTGCTATGACGCCGTCGTCAACGAGGATGTCCTGCTGCCGAACCAGTTGCCGGCGCTCGACATCGACCAGCGTTCCGCAACGCAGCACCGTGGAGTCCGCCGACGCCGTGACGGCGAGCAGTCCCAGCACCAGGGCCGACGGCAGGGAGCGCTTCAGCCTCTTGCCGCCGGCACGAAGGTATTCCTGTTTCATGGTTCCAGCCTCCGGCGCACTTCCGCGGCGCGCGCGTGGGCTTCCAGTCCCTCGGTGCGGGCCAGCGTGGCAATGGAGCCCGCAATGCTCCCCAGGCCCTCCTGCGTAAGTTCCTGAACGCTGATGCGCTTGTAGAAATCGGCAAGCCCAAGGCCGCTGGCCCAGCGGGCGCTTCCATAGGTGGGCAGCACGTGATTGGCGCCGTTGCAGTAATCGCCGCTGGATTCCGGCGACCAGGGCCCGAGAAACACGGCGCCCGCATTGCGGATTGTCGCCATCAGCGAGCGCGGGTCCGCGACCTGCAGAAGCAGGTGCTCGGGAGCGTAGCGATTGGCCAATTCGACGGCCATATCCAGGGAATCCACGACCAGCAAGGCGCCGGACGACAGCGATTTCTCCAGCACGTCGGTGCGGGGTAGGGTGCGCAACTGGCCGGCGATGGCTTCCTGGACCGCCGTGGCCAGCTTCTCGTCCAGGCAAAGCAGCAGTACGTGTGCGTCCTCTCCGTGTTCGGCCTGGCTCAGCAGGTCCAGAGCGACGAATTCGGCGTTTGCGCTGTGGTCGGCAATGACCATGGCCTCGGTCGGGCCCGCGGGGAGATCCTGCGCCGGTCCGCCCGGCTCCATCGCCGCCCGCTGCTTGGCTGCGGCAACCCAACGGCTGCCGGGCCCGAAGATCTTGTCGACCCGGGGGACGCTTTGGGTGCCGTAGGCCATCGCAGCGATTGCCTGGGCCCCACCCAGCTTGAACACGCGGTGCACTTCACATTGTTGCGCCACGTAAAGGATCGCCGGGTCGATGTTGCCGTCGGCGGCGGGCGGCGCGCAAAGAATACGTTGCTGGCAGCCGGCCAACTGCGCCGGCGCGGCCAGCATCATGGCCGTGGAGGGCAGGGGGGCGGAGCCGGCCGGCACGTACAAGCCGACCGCATGCAAGGGACGATATCGCTGCTCGCAAACCACACCGGGAACCGGCTCGGTGCGGGTGTCCCCGGGCTTCTGGGCCGCGTGGCAGGCGCGAATGTTCTCCAGTGCGGTGTGAATCGCGTCGCGCTGTCGTCCAGTAAGGAGATCGCCGGCCTCCGCGATCTCCTTTTCGCCGGCTTCGATCCCGTCGAGTTCCACGCCGTCCAGCTCCGCTTCCAGCCTCTTGAGCGCCTGGTCGCCGCCGGTGCGCACCTGCTCCATGATGTCCTTCACGCGCGCCGCCAGCGCAGGGTCGGCGGGAGCGGCCAGACGCTCGAGGACCGATCGACGCTGTTGCCGGTCCAAGCCGTTCCAGTGGTAGAGAGGCGGGATCGGCGTCATTCCAGCATCTTCTCCACCGGCAATACCAGCACGGAACTGGCGCCCGCATCCTTGAGGGCCTCCAGCGTCTCCCAAAAGACGCTTTCCCGGCAAACCGCATGCACGGCCACGCGGTCATCGCGCCCTTCCAGGGGCATGATGGTGGGGGCCTCGGATCCGGGAAGCAGCTGCGCGATGGTGGCCAGCGCGGCGCGCGGTGCGTGCAGCATGATGTACTTGGTTTCGCGGGCCTGCATGACGCCGTCCATGCGGCGCTTGAGCAGTTCGACCGTGTCCCTGCGCGCGGCCGGTAATTCAGCGGGGCTAAGGAGCAGCGTTGCGCGGCTCTCCAGCACTGTTTCGCCTTCCCTGAGCTCGTTGGCCGCCAGTGTCTTGCCGCTGGAAACCAGATCGCAGATGGCTTCGGCGCGGCCCAGGCGCGGCGCCAGTTCCACGGCGCCGGAGAAAGGGACAACTTCCGCATCCACGCCGGCTCCGGCAAGGAACTGTGCGGTCAGACGCGGGTAGCTCGTAGCGACGCGCAGACCCTCAAGATCGCCGACCCGACGCGCCTCGCCGTCCCTGGGATAGGCCATCGACAGGCGGCAATCGCCGAACGCCAGGCTGCGGATGCTCGCGGGGGCGGGTTGGCCGCTCTCCAGCCCCAGCCGCTGCTCCTCGGCCACGTTCAGGCCGACGACGCCCAGGTCGCAGGCGCCGTCGCGCACCAGGCCCGGAATCTCGTCGTCGCGCACCAGCAGCACGTCCACGGGCATGTTTTCCGCCACCACCAGCAGTTCGTCGGCGCCTTGCGTGAGCCGCAGGCCGCAGCGCTTCAGCAGCGCCAGTGAGTGTTCGGTGAGCCGGCCGGACTTCTGTACTGCGATCTGTACGCGCTCGCTGCGCTTCCATTTCGATGTCATGGTTTCAGGCGGTCCAGCACCGCGTCGGTGAATTCTTCCGTTGACGCGGCCGGCCCTTCGCCCGCAATGTCCGCCGTGCGCACGTTGTCGGCGATGGCGGCGGCGACTGCCGCTTCGACCTCACGCGCGGCCCGGGGGCTGTCCAGACTCAATTCCAGCATCATCGCTACGGAAAGGATCATGCCGCAGGGGTTCGCCACGTTGCGGCCCTCGATATCCGGCGCGGTGCCGTGAATGGGTTCGTACAGGGCCCGCCGGCCTTCTCCGACGGACGCCGAAGGCGCCATTCCCAGCGAGCCGGTCAGTACCGAAGCTTCGTCAGTGAGGATGTCGCCGAACATGTTTTCGGTCACCAGGACGTCGAACCGGGCGGCGTGGGTCAGCAGACGCATCGCCGCGGCGTCCACCAGCAGATGCTCAAGTTCGATTTCCGGAAACTCGTCGGCCATGACGCGGCTCGTAACCGTCCGCCACAGGCGCGAGGTGGCCAGAACGTTGGCCTTGTCGATGGAAGTCACCCGGCCGCGGCGGTTGCGCGCGAGGTCCGCGGCATAGCGTACGACCCGCTCGACTTCTTCGCTGCTGTAGCTGCACAGGTCGCTGGCCTTGTCGTCGCCTTCCTGCTTGTCGCCGAAATAGACGCCGCCGGTGAGCTCCCGCACGACGATCAGGTCCACGTCGGCCAGCTTGTCCGCGCGTAGCGGCGAGGCGTCGGTAGCGCCCGGCAAGGGCCGTATCGGGCGAAGGTTGGCGTAGACGCCGAGCAGCGCGCGCAGATTCAGCAGGCCCTGTTCCGGGCGCAGGGCCGGATCCGCCGGCGGCGGGCCCGGAAGGCCGACCGCGCCCAGCAGTACCGCGTCGGCCTCAAGGCACAGGTCGCGCGTTGCAGCGGGGAAGGGATTGCCGAGCTGTTCGAGCGCGCTGCCGCCGAACGGCGCTTCGCGCGTTTCAATATCCAGCGAATTCCGGGCAGCCGTGGCCCGCAGCACGCGCAGGCCCGCGCACATGACCTCCGGCCCGATTCCGTCGCCGGGAAGAACGGCAATGAGGGACGTCAATGGCTGGCCTCCCAGGCGCTGATCCGGTCGCTCTGCTGAAGCAGGTAACCGAGTTGATCGACGCCATTCATCAGGCAGTAGCGCGCGAAACGGTCAATCTCGAACGGGCAGGGCGGCCCGTCGGGAAGTTCGACCTGCGCCTGCTCCAGGTCGATCGCGATTTCCGCTCCCGGGTTGGCCAGCAGCCAGCGGTGGGGCTTCTCATCGATCACGACCGGAACGAAGCCGTTCTTGAGCGAGTTGTTGCGGAAGATGTCGGCGATGCTGGTGCTGATCACGGCCTTGAGCCCGATGTCCAGCAGTGCCCACGGGGCATGTTCACGGGAGGAGCCGCAACCGAAGTTGTCGCCCGCGATCAGGATGGTGCGGCCCCGGTTCTCCGCGTGGTTGAGCACGAAATCGGGGTTGAGCTCCCCGCTCTTGGCGTACCGCCAGTCATGGAAGGCCGCCTCTCCCAGGCCGTCGCGCCCGGTGGTCGTGAGGTAGCGCGCGGGAATGATCTGGTCGGTGTCGACGTTGTCGATATCGAGGACGACCGTGCGCGACTGGATGCGGATGATTTTTTCCATGACGCTCCCTCGCTCAGCCGTCCATCAGCTCGCGCGGGTCCGCCACGCGGCCCCGTATGGCGCTGGCCGCAGCGGTCAGCGGGCTGGCCAGGACGGTGCGCGCGCCCGGTCCCTGCCGGCCTTCGAAGTTGCGGTTGCTGGTGCTGACGCAGAGTTTTCCGGCGCCCACCGTGTCGCCGTTCATGCCGATGCACATCGAGCAGCCGGCTTCGCGCCATTCGGCGCCCGCCGACAGGAAAACCTCGTGCAGGCCCTCGGCCTCGGCCTCGCGCTTTACGATCTGCGATCCCGGCACCACCAGCATGCGCACGCTGTCCGCCACCCGGCGTCCGCGCATCAGTTCCGCGGCGGAGCGCAGGTCGCTCATCCGGGAATTGGTGCAGCTGCCGAGAAACACGATGTCCACCTCGCGTCCCTGCAACGGTTTGCCCGGCTCCACGCCCATGTAGGCCAGCGCCTTGTCGATGGCGGGAACGCCGCTTCCGGGCACCGGTTCGTCGATCTGCGCCGACATTCCGGGATTGGTGCCGTAGGTCACCATCGGGCGTAGTTGGCCGGCATCCAGGCTCACTTCCCCTTCGAACTCCGCATGGCCGCGGTCCTCGAGTTCGCGCCAGCCGGCAAGCGCAGCGTCCCATTCGGCGCCGGCCGGCGCCATGGGGCGCCCGTACAGCCATTCGTAGGCCGTGTCGTCCGGGGCCACCATGCCGGCGCGGGCGCCGGCCTCGATGCTCATGTTGCACATGGTCATGCGCTGCTCCATGGTCAGCGCCCGGATGGTTTCGCCGCGATACTGCAGGACCCGCCCGGTTCCGCCGCCAACGCCCAGTTTGCGGATGATCGCCAGGATCAGGTCCTTGGAAGTCACGCCGGGACCCAGGCGGCCGCTCACGTTTACCGCCAGCGCCCCCGGCCTGCGCTGCAGCAGGCACTGCGTGGCAAGCACGTGGCCCACCTCGGTGGTGCCGATGCCGAAGGCCAGCGCGCCGAAGGCGCCGTGAGTACTGGTGTGGCTGTCTCCGCAAACCACCGTGTGCCCGGGCCAGGTGGCGCCCTGCTCGGGGCCCACAACGTGCACGATTCCGCGTTCCGGACTGTCCAGCCCGCGCAGCTCCACGCCGAACTCCTCGCAGTTCTCAATCATGGCGCGGACCTGGGCGGCCGCCGCGGGCAGCGCTACCTTCTCCAGTTCCTCCAGGGTGGAAGCCGGCTCCGTCGGCGTCGAGTGGTCCATGGTCGCCAGCGTGCGGTCCGGCCGGCGCACCGGCAGTCCGCTCGCGCGCAGGACGTCGAAGGCCTGCGGCGTCGTGACCTCGTGCACCAGGTGCAGGTCGATGTAGAGCACCGCCGGCGTGTCCGGCGTTTCGGGGACGACTTCGTGCGCGTCCCAGATCTTTGAGAGCAGGGTCTGTTCCGGCATCTTGATCAGTCCTCCTGCTCGATGCCTTCCACCGGCTCCAGCCATCCGCGTGGGTCGGCCGTGCGCCCGTCGAACAGCCCGAAAAACGCGTCCTGCAGGGCCCGGGTCAGCTCGCCGGGCTTGCCGTTTCCGATGGTCAGGCGGTCCAGGCTGCGAACCGGCGTGATTTCCGCCGCCGTGCCCGCCAGGAACACTTCGTCCGCGATGTAGAGCACCTCGCGCGGCAGGGCCTCTTGGATCACTGCAATACCCAACCCTCTGGCCAGCTTGATCACCGTGTCGCGGGTAATCCCAGGCAGGATGGAGGCGGAGTAGGGTGGGGTGTAGAGCTTGCCGGCCACCGCCACGAAGACGTTTTCGCCCGCGCCTTCGCTGACCAGTCCGTCATGGGTCATTGCGAGTCCTTCGACGTAGCCGTTCTCCTGGGCTTCAAGCGTGACCAGAACGCTCGAAAGGTAATTTCCGCCCGCCTTGGCCAATGCAGGCACGGTATTGGGCGCCACCCGTTGCCAGGATGTGCAGCATACGTCCACGCCGTCGTCCGTACCGCCCAGGTACGAACCCCATTGCCAGGCGGCGACCGCAACATGCACCGGAACGCTGGCCGACGGCAGGATTCTGAGGTCGCCGGCGCCGCGAAATGCTATCGGACGGATGTACGCGCCTTCAAACAGCTGGTTGCGGGCAATGACCTGGCGACAGGCGTCGTTCACTTCGTCCGGCGTGTACGGAATCTTAAGCCGGTAAATCTTGGCCGAGTTGTACATTCGCCGGGTATGCGCACGCAGCCGGAAAATTACCGGCCCCAGGTGGCTTGCGTAACAGCGAATGCCCTCGAAAACCGAGGTGCCGTAGTGCAGCGCGTGCGTCATGACGTGCGTCTGGGCCTCCATGTACGGCTTGATTTCGCCGTCGTGCCAGATCCATTCCGCTTGTGCGCTCATGACTTTGGGATCTCCAGTAGGTGAAGGAATCGCCGAAAACTGCGGCTCGCCGCGATTTTACGGCCCAAGGCGCCTGCGCGGCCCCCGTTTGGCGGCTTTTCCGGAATCCAGCCGCGCCTTGGCGCGCAGCACACGGTTGAGCACTTCCAGCAGGGCTTCGGCGCCGGCTTCCACGATGTCGGTGCTGACGGCGCGGCCGCGATACGAGGAGTCGCCCCAGCGTGCCGTAACGGTGGCCTCGCCCTGTGCATCCTCGCCCGTCGTGACGCTGCGCACGTCGAAGTGGATCAGTTCGACGCTCATTTCGGTTGCCCGTTCCAGCGCCTTGAAGGTGGCGTCGATCGGACCGTCGCCCACGGCCGCCTCGTCGCGCTGTTCCCCGCTGTCGTGTTCCAGGCGCACGGCCGCCACCGCCAGGGTGCTGCCACCGGTGTTGATGCGCAGTTCGCGCAAGCGCCAGGGGCCCATCGCGGCGCTGTCCTTGTGCACGATCAGGGCCTCGATGTCTGCGTCGAACAGATCCTTCTTGCGGTCGGCCAGTTTCTTGAATTCGATGAACGCCCGGTTCAGCTGGTCCTCGCTCAGTTCGAAACCGAGCTGGCGGGTGCGGTCGCGGAAGGCGTGCCGCCCGGAGTGCTTGCCCAGCACCAGGTTGGAGCGGTGCATGCCCACCGACTCGGGACGCATGATCTCGTAGGTCTGGGAGTGCTTGAGCATGCCGTGCTGATGAATGCCCGCTTCGTGCGCGAAGGCGTTCTTGCCCACGATGGCCTTGTTGCGCGGCGGGTGCATGCCGGTGACGCTGGAGACCAGCCGGCTGGCGGGGTAGAGTCCGGTGGTCTCAATCCCGGTCTTCAGGCCGAAGAAATCGGCGCGCACCTTGAGCGCCATGACCACCTCTTCCAGGGAGCAGTTGCCGGCGCGCTCGCCGATCCCGTTGACGGTGCATTCGATCTGCCGGGCGCCGCCCGCCACGGCCGCCAGGCTGTTGGCGACCGAAAGGCCAAGGTCGTCGTGGCAGTGGGCGCTCAACACCACGTCCTCGATACCGGGAACCGTGGCGCGCAGATGCTCGAACAGCTCCTTGAACTGCTCCGGCATCGCGTAACCCACGGTGTCGGGAATATTGACCGTGGTGGCGCCAGCCTCCACGACCGCGCTGACGATTTCGGTCAGGAACTCAGGCTCGGTGCGCGAGGCGTCCTCGGGAGAGAACTCCACGTCGTCGCAGGCCTGCCTGGCCAGGCGCACGCCCTCCACCGCGCGGCGCAGGACTTCCTCGCGCTCCATTTCCAGCTTGAACTTGCGGTGTATCTCGCTGGTCGCGACGAACACGTGGATACGCTTGCGGGCCGCCGGTTCCAGGGCCCTGGCAGCCTGCTCGATGTCGCCTTCGTGGCAGCGCGCCAGCGAACAGATCGTGACCCCCTTGATCGTGCTGGCAACTTCCCGCACGGATTCGAAGTCACCCGGCGAGGCCGCGGCAAAGCCGGCCTCGATGATGTCGACCCGCATGTCACGGAGCGCCCGCGCCACCTTGAGCTTCTCGCGCAGCGTCATGCTGCAGCCAGGCGCTTGTTCGCCGTCGCGCAAGGTGGTGTCGAAAATGCGAACGCGATCCTTATCGGCTTGCTGGTTCATATTGAGGTTCTCATGAGGTCGTGGTATGCCCACAGAAAAAACCCCGCATCCGGTGTTCGGTTAGCGGGGTTCGAAAAGAGGCGTTTTCAGTTGCCCGGGCCTATTCCTTACCCCGCTTTAGGTGCCCCGCAAGCAGTGCGAGCGCAGCCGGACGCAGGCCAATAGCGGCTGCGTGGAGCCTCAGGGCTGGGCGGCGAACGTTCATGTGCGCGGATTATGCGCCATGCAGCCCGCATGTCAAGGCCGGCGCGGGCGGAGGGACAGGCGACCGGCCAGAACGGGGCTGCAAATTAGGGCCCTTGCCGCGCCCCGCTGTCACGCTCACGAAAAACGCGTCAAGTCCAAGCTGTGCTAATATCCCGTGCCTTGCATCAGGCCGGTCTCTTGGAACCCGCCTGGTGGTCATGTACCTGCTTTGGGATGTACAAGGGGAGCTCTTGATGAAGCCAATTCTTAGGGGGTCGTTGTGCGCCGGGGCGCTGCTGGCTGCAGCCGCGCTGGCGGGAGCCACGACGCTGGAGGAGATCGAGGACGTTCAGGCCGATCGGGCGGAGGCCGGCAGGCAATCCCAGAATCGGATCGACGACATTGTCAAGGAGACGGACTCGCTGGAGACGGAATACAAGCGGGTGCTGAAGGAACTCGAAGGTCTGAAGGTCTTCAATACGCTGATGCAGCGGCAGATCGACCGGCAGGAAAGCGATATC
The DNA here is from genome assembly GCA_951828235.1 of uncultured Gammaproteobacteria bacterium. Lineage (GTDB taxonomy): Bacteria > Pseudomonadota > Gammaproteobacteria > Steroidobacterales > Foliamicaceae > Foliamicus. Next base: position 11,246 of record OX639965.1, on the reverse strand, counting down.
GGCAAGTTGAACCAGGCCATCGACGAAGTCGAGGCAACCGGCCGCCAGATGCTGCCGCTGATGGTGCGCATGATCGAGTCGCTGGACATGTTCGTCGAGGCGGATTCGCCCTTCCTGCTGGATGAGCGCCGCAGCCGGGTAGGCGAACTCTATGAGCTGATGGAGCGCGAGGACGTCACGGTTGCCGAGAAATTCCGCAAGGTTCTCGAGGCATACCAGATCGAGAACGACTATGGACGCACCATTGAAGCCTACAAGGCCTCGGTGGACCATGAAGGCGGAACGCTGGAAGTGGATGTGCTGCGCATCGGCCGCGTTTCGCTTGTTTATCAGACCGCGGACCTGAGCGCGACGCGCATGTGGGACCACGATTCCAGGTCCTGGGTCGATCTGGACGGCAGTTACCGCAACCAGGTGCGCCAGGGCCTGCGGGTCGCGCGCAAGCAGGTTGCCCCTGACCTGTTGCTGCTGCCTGTCGCCGCGCCGGAGGCTGGATAAATGACGATGACAAGAACAATTGCCGGCTCGATGCTGGGCCTGCTGCTTGCGGTACCCGTGCAGGCGCAGGAAGCCCTTACGCTGGACGAACTGCTGCGCCTGGTGGAGCAGGGCGCCGTCCGCGATAACGAGGAAATGCGCACCCGCGAGGAGCAATTCCGCCAGGCTCGTGGAGAGCAGCAACGGCTGCTGGACGAGGCGAATGCGGAAAAGACCGCGGAGGAGCGCCGCAGTCAGCGCCTCGAGAACGCCTACGGCGAGAACGAGCGCCGCATCGCGGCGCTGAAGCAGACCCGCGACGAACGGCTTGGCGCACTGAAGGAACTGTTCGGCGTAACCCAGCAGGTCGCCGGCGATGCGCGGTCCAAGTTCGAATCCTCGGTTACCAATGTGCAGTACCCGGAACGATCGGCATTCCTGACTTCGCTCGTGGAGAAGCTGGGATCGGGAATCGAGTTGCCTTCCATAGACGAAATGGAGCAGCTGTGGTGGGAGCTGCAGCGGGAAATGACCGAGTCGGCGAAAGTCGTCCGTTTCAACACGGATGTCATCTCGCTGGGCGGCGAACGTGAGCCGACCGAAGTGGTGCGGGTCGGCCTGTTCAATATCGTGTCCGACGGCAAGTACCTGACTTATCGCCAGGAAACCGGCAACGTGACCGAGTTGGGCCGCCAGCCTGAGGCCGGCCGCTTTACCGGCAGCACGGAAGACCTTCTCGGCGCGGATTCCGGTGATGTCGTGCGGTTCGGACTGGACCCGACGCTGGGCGGCGTGCTCAACTCCCTGGTCGGCCGCCCGAACCTGGTGGAGCGTATACAGCAGGGCGCCCTGGTGGGTTATCTAATTATCGCCCTGGGCATCATCGGACTCCTGATTTCACTGGAACGACTGGTGAACTTGTCGCTGGCCAGCCGCAAGGTAACGGCGCAGCTTCGAAGCTCCACGCCTTCCGACGACAATGCGCTCGGACGGGTGCTCGCGGTATACCACGACAACAAGGACGTGGACACGGAGACGCTGGAACTCAAGCTTGGCGAGGCCATCTTCAAGGAAACGCCCAAGCTGAATCGGGCCTTGCTGTTCATACAGATCATCTCCGTAGTGGCGCCGCTGATGGGACTGCTGGGCACCGTAACCGGAATGATCAAGACCTTCCAGGCGATCACGCTTTACGGCACCGGCGATCCCAAGCTGATGGCGGGCGGCATTTCGCAGGCGCTGGTCACTACAGTGTTGGGCCTGAGCGTTGCGATACCCATGGTGCTGCTGCATACCGTTGTGAGCGGGCGCAGCCGCCGCATCGTGCAGATCCTGCAGGAGCAGAGCACCGGCATCGTGGCCGAACATTCGGAAGCACAGCACAAGGCGCCGGCCTAGCGCCGCGGAGTCGGGGGATTTGACTGACCGGATTCGTTGACCATGTTTAGCTGGTTCTACGACGCGTTCGAGGCGATCCGCGATTTCATGGAACTGGGCGGAGATGTCCTGTTCCTGATAGCACTGACCATCTTCCTGATGTGGATGCTGGTCTTCGAACGGCTGGTGTTCTACCAGGTGGAGCTGAAGAACCGGCGCAGCGCCATCTACGATGAATGGGAAGCGCGTAACGAACGCCAGTCCTGGGAGGCCCACCAGATCCGCGATCGAATGATCTCGGAATTCAAGATGGCCGTGAGCCGCTCGCTGCCGATCGTGCAGACGCTGGTGGCGCTTTGTCCGCTGTTGGGGCTGTTGGGCACCGTAACCGGAATGATCGAAGTGTTCGACGTCATGGCGATTGCCGGCAGCGGCAACCCGCGTTCCATGGCGTCCGGCGTATCCAAGGCAACAATCCCCACCATGGCGGGCATGGTGGGCGCCCTTTCGGGAGTCTTCTGGACCACCTACCTCACTCGGCGCGCCGACCGCGAGGTGGAGGACCTGGAAGAGCACCTGACAATGGATCACTGAGACCTGGTCCGCACGCAAGGGATTAACTGGAGTAAGCACTAATGCGCAGATCCATCATTCAGGCCGCCGGGGAAGAAGCCAAGGCCGAGATCAACCTCACGCCCATGCTGGACGTGGTGTTCATCATGCTGATCTTTTTCATCGTCACGGCTTCCTTCATCAAGGAGGCCGGGATCGACGTGAACCGGCCCGACGCCCCCACCGCCGTGCGGCAGGAGAAGGCCAACATCCTGGTGGCCATCAGCGCGTCGAACGAGATCTGGATCGACAGGCGGCGCATTGATCCAAGGGCGGTGCGGGCCAACATAGAGCGCCTGCACGCGGAGAACCCGGAGGGTTCGGTTATTATTCAGGCAGACAAGCGGGCGTACACGGAAACCCTGGTCGGAGTCATGGATTCCGCCCGTCAGGCCGGTGTCTTCAACGTGTCGATAGCGGCCAGCGATGACTGACGCGATTTACGCCGGGGGCGAACCGCAGCACCTTGTGCGGGCAGGCGTAGACTTCGCTTGTAACGGGGCGGAGGAGGCGAGGGAATGGAAGGCCCTGAAGAACAACGGACCATGGATCGCTGACGCCGAATACCCACGCTAGTGTGCTGTCCCGTAAATAAGTAATATAATAATGGGCGTGTTTATTTTCGGAGTCCGCCCATGCCGCGTGGCCGCCCTATTGCTTCTGTCACCTTGAACCGTGACGAGAAGAACCAACTGCTGAGCATCGCCCGCTCCCGCTCGCTGCCTCACGGCATCGTGCGGAGAGCCCAGATCGTGCTGGCCTGCGCCGATGGGGAACCCAACGCCTCCATCGCCAAGCGCATGAAACTCAACCCCATGACCGTCGGCAAATGGCGCCGCCGCTATCTGCAACAGGGCCTTCAAGGCTTGCGCGACCAACTGCGCCCCGGACGGCCGCGCGCCCACGAAGACGAGCGGGTCGCGGAGGTCATCAATACCGCCCTTCAATCCCAGCCCCCCAACGCCACGCACTGGAGCGTGCGCGCCATGGCCGAGCACACCGGCATCTCCAAATCCACCGTGCAACGCTGGTTCGACCTGTTCGGCGTGCAACCGCACCGCCAACGCCACTTCAAACTCTCCAACGACCCCTTCTTCATCGAGAAAGTGCGCGATATCGTCGGCTTGTATCTGAACCCGCCTGATCACGCCGTGGTGCTGTGCGTGGACGAAAAAAGCCAAATCCAGGCCCTTCAGCGCACCCAGCCCATGCTGCCCATGGGACTCGGCTACGTCGAAGGCGTCACTCACGACTATGTCCGCCACGGCACCACCACCCTGTTCGCCGCCCTCGACGTGGCCACCGGCGAAGTGCTCGCACAGTGCAAACGGCGCCACCGCCACCAAGAGTTCCTCGCCTTCCTGCGCCATATCGACGCCAGCGTGCCCAAAAACCTCGATGTCCATCTCATCGTCGACAACTACGCCACCCACAAGCATCCCAAGGTCAAGGCGTGGCTGGCCCGCCGCCCCCGATACACCCTGCATTACACGCCCACCTACGCCTCGTGGATCAACCAGGTCGAACGCTGGTTCGGCCTCATTACACAACAGGCCATCCGCCGCGGCTCGTTCTCCAACGTCAAGGAACTGACCCGCAAAATCAACGAATTCGTGGAACACTACAATGCCCATGCCAGCCCCTTCGCCTGGGTCGCCACCGCCGATTCCATCCTCGCTAAAATCGAACGACTTTGCTTATGTATTTCCGGGACACGACACTAGAGGTTACTTGGGGAAAGCACCAATGCGCAGATCCATCATTCAAGCCGCAGGCGAAAAAGACAAGACGGAGATCAACCTGACGCCCATGCTGGACATGGTGTTCATCATGTTGATCTTCTTCATCGTAACGGCTTCCTTCATCAAGGAGGCCGGACTCGACGTGAACCGGCCCGACGCGCCCCCTGACCAGGTTACGGCGAAGGCCAATATCCTGGTGGCTATCAGCGCGGCGAACGAAATCTGGATCGCCAAGCGGCGCGTGGACCCACGGGCGGTGCGGGCGAACATTGAGCGCCTGCATGCCGAGAACCCCGAAGGTTCGGTTATCATTCGACCGGACAAGCGGGCGTATACGGAAACCCTGGTCGGCGTCATGGACGCTGCCCGTCAAGCCGGCGTCTTCGATGTGAAGATTGCGGCCGGCGATGACTGACGCGGCCCGCGCCAGGGGCGGTTCGCGCCAGGGGCGGCGTCGGCGGTGTATGCCACCACGCGCGGACAGCTGTAGACTTCGCTTGTAATGAACAGCGAAGGAGGCGGAAAAATGGAAGATCCGGAGCAAGTCATGCGAAACGCAGGGCGTTATGTTGTGGCTCTGGCCGCGGGCTGCATCGGCGTCTTCTCGCTGTTTTGGGCGATGCAGTTTCTTGTCGCCTCCGGCCAGGCGGCGATTACCGTGGATACGAGATTCGAATACTCCGGGGCTGTCGACCGAGACCCTTCATTGATTCACGACCCGGGAATTATTGACTGTAATTTTCCCCCACCCGAAAAACCCGTTCGGCCCCAATCTGTTGTCGGGCAGGGCGTTTCTTCCGCAGTGGTCGTGTCGGCGGCGATTTCCGAACCTGAAGTGGGCGAGGTCATTGAACAACTGGATATGCTGATCCCCGGTGAGGGCGACTTCGCACCGATCATGAAGGTGATGCCGGTATATCCGCGGCGAGCCCAATCCCGTGGACTGGAAGGCTACTGCGATCTTGAGTTTGCGGTGACTCCGCAGGGTGCGACGGCAAACGTGCGCGTGATCGAATGCAGCAGCCCCTTGTTCAAGCGCAATTCGGTTCAGGCCTTGCGCAAATTTACCTACAAGCCTCGCGTCGTGGACGGCACGCCGATTGCCGTGCCCGGCCTGAGACACAGGTTTACATTCGAAATCGAAGATTAGCAGTGGAGGTGGCAAGATGACAGACCAGAAACAAGTCAAACGGAGAGTCGGGCGCTATTTCGTGGCCTTGGCCATCGGAAGTTTCGCCGCGCTGTCCCTGCTGTGGGTCATGCAGTTCCTGATCGCCACCGGCCAGGCGGCGATCACCGAGGCGCTCGATGCGCGATTCGTGGACTTCGTGCGTGTAAAGAGAGAGGAAACGATCGAGCGCAAGGAAGAGAAGCCCGAACGGCCGCCCGAAGTGGATGACCAGCCCCCCGACCTTCCTCAGCAGGACATGGACAATTCCGACTTCGACTCCGCCGTGGCGGTTTCGGCGCCGAACCCGAACCTGGATGTGGGCCTGGACAGCGAGTTGGGCGATTTCAGCCTGGCCGAGGGCGATTATCTGCCGATCGTAAAGGTGGCGCCCATGTATCCGCGCCGGGCGCAGTCACGCGGGCTGGAAGGCTACTGCGATCTCCAGTTCACCGTTACGCCGCTGGGAACTACCGCGGATGTGAGCGTCATCGAGTGCACGAGTTCCTTGTTCGAGCGAGCTTCCGTGCAGGCGCTGCTCAAGTTCAAGTACAAGCCGCGCGTGGTAAACGGCACGGCGATCGCCGTTCCCGGGCTGCGGCACAGGATAACCTTCCAGATTGAAGATTGACGCCGTGAGCGCGAGGTTCAACATGATCTTCGCGGGGCTTGTCGGCCTCGCGCTGCTTGCGCCGGCGGGATTCGCCCAGGCGCAGGAAGGAGAGCAGGAGGAGCAGAAGACGCGGCGCACCGAGGCCATGAGCGAACGGGTGCACAGGCGTTTTTCCAGGGCGCAGGAGGCGCTGGAACTCGAGGACTACGCCACTGCGGAAGCAATGCTGCAGGAGATCACCGAACTTCGCGGCCTGACGCCCTACGAACGCGCCCAGACCAGCAATTTCTACGGCTTTATTCACATTGAAAAGGAAGACTTTCCCAGCGCGATCCGATCCTTCCTCGGCGTAATCGAGATCGGCGGCCCAGGGGAAATCCCGGAAGGCCTGTATTACCAGACCATCAGAACGCTGTCGCAGCTCTACATGCAGGTGGAGAACTATCCGGAGGCCGTCAATTTTGCGCGCAGATGGATCGATTCCCAGGAGAGTCCGGCTCCCAAGGACTACATGCTTCTGGCCATGGCCTACTTCCAGATGGAGGATTGGCGCAATGCGCTGGACAACGTACAGTTTGCGATAGAAAGGGCCAGGCAGACGGGCAACGAGGTCGAGGAGAACTGGTGGCGCTATCTGCTGGCCGCGCACTGGGAGCTGGAGGAATTCAACGAGGCCCTGGAAGTCAGCAAGACACTGCTGACCAACTGGCCCAAGAAGCAGTACTGGATGCAGGTTCAGGGCCTTTATTCCATTGTGGAGGATGAGCCCAGGCAACTGGCCGCATTCTGGAGCTGCTACGAACAGGACCTCCTGGACAGGAGCAACGAACTGGTGACCATGGCCCAGTTGTTCATGCTGGCGGAAGTCCCCTACAAGGCGGCGGTCGTAATGCAGAACGGGCTCGACAGCGGAGCCATCGAAGAGTCGGCTGTGAATTACCGTATCCTGGCGCAAGCCTGGCAGCTGGCGCGGGAGGACCGCAAGGCGCTTGAACCAATGCGCAAGGCAGCCGAAAGCGAGGAGGACATGGAGGACAAGGGAGATCTCTACGTGCGGCTGGCGGAAACCTATAACGCCCTGAGCGATTACGCCGACTGTGCTTCGGCGGCCCGCCAGGCCCTGCAGACAGGGGAACTGGATAGCGAGGGCAGGACCTATATGCTGCTGGGACAGTGCCTGTTCGAACAGGAAAAGTTCGACGATGCGAGCGATGCCTTCACACGGGCGGCGCGCGACAGCGACACCCGCAGGACCGCCACACAGTGGCAGAACTACCTGAGGAGAGAGGTCAAGCGGCGCAGCGACCTCGAGGCCCGACTGGCCCAGTACGGCGGCTGACCCGCCACAAACGTTTGAGGAAGGGGTATTTCAATGCCCACGGTGCATTTCGTTGATTGCAAGGGGAATCCCCGCGATATCGAGGTTCCGGAAGGCTGCACTCTCATGGAGATTGCGCTGGAGAACGACGTTGAGGGGATCGTGGCGGAATGCGGCGGCTGCTGCGCCTGCGCCACCTGCCACAGCTATGTCGACGAGGAGTGGGTCGACAAATTGCCCCCCATCGACGACATGGAAGACGCCATGCTGGATTGCGCCCTCGAGCGCAAGTCCAACAGCCGGCTGACCTGCCAGATCCAGATGACGGCGGACCTGGCCGGCCTGAAGTTACGCGCGGCGGATAACGAAGCCTGAGCGCCTGCGGCGAGTCCGGGATGGGAGGCGTCTCGCCTTCCTTACTTATTAGAGTTTGCCTTCCTCGAACTGGCTGTGTACTTCAGCGACCGGCGGCATTGCGGCCACCGGGGTTGTTTCTTCGTACTCGTTTTGCACCACACGCATGACGCGTTCCACGTAGCGGCGGCGTGCGTTCTCCCTTTCCGCTTCCGCCTCCTCGTCCGGCTGAAAGCCGTCGATGTCCTCCTGCTTGAAGAGGCCGCCTTTCTCGATCAGCCGCTCCACGCTGTCCAGGCGGTCGCGCAGCACCGACACTTCCCCGACCAGAGTCATGAGGATACCCAGCAGCCGGTCGACCGCAGGATCGGAGAAGTAGCGCGGGCGCTTCCCCTTGGCGGTGCGGCGTAGGCGGGGCGCGTCCTCGCCCGAGATCATGCCCGGGTCCCGGCCAGGACCTTGAAGCTCATCTCCTCCTTGGAGTAATTCCGCTGCGAGATATCCAGCTCGGGCTTCATCAGCTGCAGTCCTACTTCGTCGGAGGGCCAGCCGGCCTTGCGCGCTTCGGCGACGAGATCGATGTCGGTCATGCAGCGGGCGAAGGACTCGTTGTTGTTGTAGCTCTCCCAGTCGTGCATGAACTGATCGAAGAGGGTGTCGCCGCGGGGGATGTCGAAGTGCAACATGCGCCCGCCGCTGCTCAGCAGCCGCCGCGTTTCGGCGAAGATCCGCGGGAGGGCCTTCTTGGACGTTTCGTGCAGCATGATGTGCGAGACGATCAGGTCGAAACTGCCATCGTCGTAATCCGTGCATTCCGCATTCTGCTGGCTGAAGTGAACGGCCACACCCAGCGACTCGGCCCTGACGTGACCGTAGCGCAACATCGGCGCGCCCACATCGATGGCGTGCAACTCCGCCTGGGGAAACGCCCTGCCCCAGGGCAGCGTGCTGTTGCCCGCCCCGCAGCCCATGTCGAGAATCCGGCGCGGCTTGAAATCCGGCCAGATTCCGCGCATGCCTTCGCACAGCATGCGGCCCAGGAAATCCGCCTCCGGCCCCCAGCCTCCCGCCATGTACATCTGCAAGCCGGTCTCGTAGAGGGCGCCGGCCGTGATGTCGTCGGGGACCTGGTCGGTGTGATAACCGCCGGGCTGGATGTGAATGTCGTGCACCGAGTGATAGCGTGGAATCTCAAGGTCGGGATTCAGCGTCAGGCTGCCGCCGGCATCGCCGTTGGTGGCGCGGTAGCGTTCGATCATTTCGGGAAGCTGCCGTTCGACGGTATCCACCGTGGCGTCCCACATCATCTCCTGGCTGCGCCGTGTCATCGCGCTCCACATCTGGTAGTACGGTTCGTGTTTCATCTTCTTGCGAATTTCGTCGCGATGCTGCGGCGGCCGCCCTGTTTCCTTTTCGATGGCCGGCTTGATCTTCTCTTCGTAGAGCGAGAAGTTGCCGGGCATGATGGTGCCGGACAGATGGGCCCGGAAAGCACGGACGAAGTCCATGCGAGAGGCTTCATCGTGATCGGCGTCGGGTGTCAAGGCGTGAACGTTTCGAAACATTTCTTATGCCTCCTGTAAGCGTCAACTGTCGTCTGCGCCTGGGAGCGAAGGCGTCTCGCCTTCGTGGAGGGCGGGACCGCTGTGAGGGCAATGCCGTGGAGGACATGCCCCCACTCCCAGGACGGCTTGAATGAGAATAGCACGAGATCGCGGATGACTTAAGCGGGCGCGATCAGCTCCACCCACTCTCCGACAGGACCGCGCCACATGCCGGCTTCGCGACCGAAATAGGGTGCGCCCTGCTGATCTGCCAGCGTGTGCTCTCCCAGCGAATCGGAAACAAAGCTCACCATGCTGATCGATGGCGGCAGCCAGCCGTCGCGAACAGGGCGCGGCTCGGCGTTCTCCGGCATGGAGTCGAGTTCGATCAGGTTGCTTCCGGCAAGGCTCATCGTGCTCAGCATGAAGCGGTGATCGTAGGGCAGCCCGTAAACTTGCCCCATGACCGTGATCCGCACCGGCCGGGGTTCGCCGTAGGTCAGTCCGAAGCGCTCGCCCCAGGCGTCGCCCAGCATTTCCACCGAGGGCCCGCCGAGGATCACGATGAAGGTGCGGTCGACGAAATCCACGGCCTCGGGCACGTCGAATTCCGTTCTGCGCTTGAACATGGTGAGGTAAAGGAATTCTTTTGCGGGACCCTGGACCTGCATGGCGCGGATGGCGTCGGTGATGGACAGGTCGGCGGGCGGCCCCAGGATGTGAAAGGGAGTGCCCAGGAGTTGCTTCTCCAGCGCATCGGTGTCCTGGACCATCAGTTCGGCGGCGTTCCACCCCCAGCAGCGATAGGCGGCGTAGTCCTCCATTGCCGGTTGTTCCACGAACCGGAAATGAAAGCCGGTCGTGGTGGCCGGCGCCATGAGCAGGAACTGCGCGCCTTCGACCGCCTCGGCGCCCCAGAACTTCGCCAGTTCCCCCGGGACCCGGCCTCCGCCGGTCGCGCGGTAGCCCAACAGTTCGTAGGCTTCTTCCATCGCGCCCAGATCGGGCGCGGCAATCGTTACGCAGGCGATCGGGCCGATCATAGTGAATCCAGGTATTGGCGGGCCTGGTCGATGCCGATGACCTCGCCGAATTTCTTGCTGATGTCGAACAGGTTCGCCTCGTGCGGCCGGTCGTCGCGGTCACCGGTGGCCTCGCGAACCACCACCGGGATGTAACCGTGCTGCAGCGCATCCACGGCCGATGCGCGCACGCAGCCGCTGGTGGTCAATCCGCAGATGAGCAGCGTGTCGACGCCCAGCGAGGACAGTGTCGCCGCGAGGTGGGTGCCGAAGAACGCACTGGGGTATTTCTTCACGATCACCACTTCGCCCTCGGCAGGCTCCAGGCCTTCGCCGAAGGCGCAGTACGGCGACCCCTTGACCAGATTGGCCAGGGCCGGCACCTTGCGGTAGAACACGCCGCCCTCCGTACCGGCGGCGTCATATTCCACGCAGGTATGAAAAACGGGTATGCCCGCCTTGCGGCACTCGCCCAGCAGGTTTACCGCCTGGGCAAGTTCTTCCTCCACGCCCGCATAGAGCGAGCATTCGGGGTCCAGGTAGGCGCGAACAAAGTCGATGATAAGGAGTGCGGGACTTTGTCCCGGCTTGAGCGAGCCGCCGAATCCGGCCTGGCTGTAGTCCTGGTCGAGTTCCACCATGATCGTCAGATAATCCCCCCTTCCTTCAGCGCGGCGAGCCTGGCGTCGTCGTAATCGAGCAGGCCGCGGTAGATTTCGTCGTTGTGCTGTCCGATCTCCGGCGCCGGCGTCCTGATCTGCCCGGGCGTGAGCGACAGCTTGGGCGCTACATTCTGCATCTTCAAATCGCCGAATTTCGGATGCATGACCGAAACAATGGCCTCGCGCGCCTTGAAGTGCGCGTCTTCAAGCATTTCCGGCGCCCGGTAAATCTTGCCCGACGGAACGCCGTGCTCCGACATCAGCGCCTCCAGCTCAGCGGCGTCCTTGGTCGCGGTCCAATCCGCGATGAGCTCGTCGAGTTCCGTTTGGGTCTCGCCACGAGCCGCGTGGCTTGAG